>NZ_JBSVRP010000001.1:0-2323615 GCF_054072715.1 Luteimonas sp. A611 | reverse complement strand
TGGGCGAGGAGATCGAGATCGTCGGTATCCGTCCGACCCAGAAGACCACGGTCACGGGCGTGGAGATGTTCCGCAAGCTGCTCGACCAGGGCCAGGCGGGCGACAACGCCGGCCTGCTGCTGCGCGGCACCAAGCGCGATGACGTGGAGCGTGGCCAGGTGCTGTGCAAGCCGGGCTCGATCAAGCCGCACACGGACTTCGAGGCCGAGGTGTACGTGCTGAGCAAGGACGAGGGTGGCCGTCACACGCCGTTCTTCAAGGGCTACCGTCCGCAGTTCTACTTCCGCACCACCGACATCACTGGCGCCTGCGAGCTGCCTGAAGGCGTGGAGATGGTGATGCCGGGCGACAACGTGAAGATGGTGGTGTCGCTGATCAACCCGATCGCGATGGACGAAGGCCTGCGTTTCGCGATCCGCGAAGGCGGCCGCACCGTCGGCGCCGGCGTGGTGGCAAAGATCGTCAAGTGATGTGACGGCCCGTGCGCGCCTTGCGCGCACGGCTGCCGGAACATCATCCCGAGCGCGGCGAGGGATCCCCATCCCCGCCGCGCCAGGGACAACCTCCGCGCAAGGGACTTCCGCTTCTCTCTCCTCAAAGACGGCTGAAGCAGGGCAGGGCAGCACAATCGCCTTGGCTGGTCCGGATCCGTGCAAAAAGATGCAAATAACCCCTTGCATCCAGCGGGTGAAGGTTTCATAATGTTCGACTCACCGGGGCCGAGCCTGTCAGGGCGGCAACGGAAATGCGAAATGAGGTGCAGGATGCGCCTCGTCTTCGCCAGACACGGATATTGTCGCGCGGCATGTGCTTCGTCCGTCCCGGAGGTTTCCGGGACACATAGGCGGGGCGTTTTGTCACGCTTGTGATCCAGGTCTGGGCGGATCGGGAAGCCGGTCTGCCCTGTTTTTTGCAGTAATCGAAGCCCCGATACGGGGTCCGGCCACCAGCCGCCGGGCCTGTCGCTCTTTAAATGAAGGAATTCCGTCATGGCGGACCAGAAAATCCGGATCCGGCTCAAGGCGTTCGATCACAGGCTGATCGACCGTTCGGCCAGCGAGATCGTCGAAACGGCCAGGCGGACCGGCGCGCAAGTGCGCGGCCCGATCCCGCTGCCCACCAAGATCGAGCGTTACACCATCCTGACGTCGCCGCACGTCGACAAGGATGCGCGTGACCAGTACGAAACCCGCACGCACAAGCGCGTGCTCGATATCGTCGACCCCAACGACAAGACCGTGGACGCGCTGATGAAGCTCGAGCTCGCGGCTGGCGTCGACGTCCAGATCAAGCTGACCTGAGGCCCCGAATCATGACCGCGAAGATTCATTCGTTGGGCATTGTCGGCCGCAAGGCCGGCATGAGCCGAGTGTTCACCGAAGACGGCAACTCCGTGCCGGTGACCCTGATCGAAGCCACCCCGAACCGCATCACCCAGGTGAAGACGGTCGAGACCGACGGCTACAGCGCCGTGCAGGTCACCGCCGGCGTCAAGCGCGCCTCGCTGCTGACCAAGCCCGAGTCTGGCCACCTGGCCAAGGCCAAGGTGGAAGCCGGTCGCGGCCTGTGGGAGCTGCGCGTTGCCGACGACAAGATCGCCGACTTCCAGGTTGGCGGCGAAATCAAGGCCGACATCTTCGAGGTCGGCCAGATCGTCGACGTCCAGGGTGTGACCAAGGGCAAGGGCTTCCAGGGCACGATCAAGCGCTGGAACTTCAGCATGGGCGACGCGACGCACGGCAACTCGCTGTCGCATCGCTCGCCAGGCTCGATCGGCCAGCGCCAGACCCCGGGTCGCGTGTTTCCGGGCAAGAAGATGTCCGGCCACATGGGCGCCGAGACCCAGACCACGCAGCGCCTGCAGGTGGTCAAGGTCGACGCCGAGCGCGGCCTGATCGCAATCAAGGGCGCCGTCCCCGGTGCTCCGGGTGGTGACGTCATCGTGCGTCCCTCGAGCAAGGCATAAGGAGAGATGACGATGGAACTCGCCATCAACGGTAGCAACAACACGCTGTCGGTATCCGACGCGGTATTCGGTCGCGAATTCAGCGAAGACCTGGTCCACCAGGTGGTCGTGGCGTATCGCAATGCCGGTCGCGCTGGCACCAAGGCACAGAAGACCCGATCCGAGGTCCGCGGCACGACCAAGAAGTCGAAGAAGCAGAAGGGCGGCGGTGCGCGTCATGGCGCGCTGACGGCTCCGATCTTCGTCGGCGGCGGCGTGACGTTCGCGGCCAAGCCGCGCAACTTCGCGCAGAAGGTCAATCGCAAGATGTACCGGGCCGCGATCTCGGTGATCCTGTCCGAGCTCAATCGCCAGGGTCGGATCACGATCGTCGAGGCGTTCGACATCGACGCGCCGAAGACCTCGGGCCTGGTGGAAAAGCTCAAGGATTTCGAGCTGGGTCGCCGCCCGCTGATCGTCACCGAGGACGCCTCGGAAAACCTGTACCTGTCCGCGCGCAACCTGCCGTACGTCGAAGTGCGTGACGTGCAGGGTCTGGATCCGGTCGCGCTGGTCGGCGCCGACAGCGTGCTGGTCACCACCGACGCGCTGAAGAAGATCGAGGAGTGGCTGGCATGAACAACGCCAAGCTCTATGAAGTGATCCGTGCACCGCGCGTGTCCGAAAAGACCGCCCGCCTGCAGGAAGTGTCCAACCAGTACGCGTTCGAAGTGGCGAAGGATGCGACCAAGGCCGACATCAAGGCCGCGGTCGAGAAGCTTTTCGACGTCAAGGTCCAGGCTGTCAACGTGCTGAACGTGAAGGGCAAGAGCAAGGCCTTCCGTTCGCGCCAGGGCAGCCGTGGCAACTGGCGCAAGGCGTACGTGACGCTGGCCGAAGGCCAGTCGATCGACGTCATCAACGCGACGGCCTGAGGAAGCTCCCATGCCATTGATGAAGTTCAAGCCCACGTCCCCCGGCCGCCGCAGCGCGGTCCGCGTGGTGACGCCCGATCTGCACAAGGGAGCCCCGCACGCGGCGCTCCTCGAACCGCAGAGCAAGACCGGTGGCCGTAACCACCACGGCCGCATCACCACCCGTCACATGGGCGGTGGCCACAAGCAGCATTACCGCATCATCGACTTCAAGCGCGACAAGGAAGGCATCCCGGCGCGCGTGGAGCGGATCGAGTACGACCCCAACCGCACCGCGCACATCGCGCTGCTGTGCTACGTCGACGGTGAGCGCCGTTACATCATCGCCCCCAAGGGCCTGAAGGCGGACGACCAGGTGATCGCGGGCAACGATGCGCCGATCAAGGCGGGCAACACGCTGCCGCTGCGCAACATCCCCGTGGGCTCCACGGTGCATTGCATCGAGATGAAGCCGGGCAAGGGCGCGCAGATCGCCCGTGCCGCCGGCGCCGGCGTCCAGCTGGTGGCCCGCGAAGGTGTCTACGCCACGCTCCGCCTGCGTTCGGGCGAGATGCGTCGCGTGCCGTCGGAATGCCGCGCGACCATCGGTGAAGTCGGCAACGTCGAGCACAACCTGGAGAAGCTGGGCAAGGCCGGTGCCAGCCGCTGGCGCGGCATCAAGCCGACCGTCCGCGGCGCGGCGATGAACCCGGTCGACCATCCGCACGGCGGTGGTGAGGCCAAGGCCGGCCAGGGCAACCCGCACCCGGTGACCCCGTGGGGCGTGCCGACCAAGGGCTACAAGACGCGCAAGAACAAGCGCACCCAGCAATTCATCGTGCGCGATCGCAGGAGTTAATCGGCCATGGCACGTTCACTCAAGAAGGGCCCGTTCGTCGACCACCATCTCGTCAGGAAGGTGGAAGTCGCGGGCAACACCAAGAAGCCGATCAAGACCTGGTCGCGCCGTTCGATGATCCTGCCGGAAATGGTGGGCTTCACGATCGCCGTCCACAACGGCAGGAACCACATCCCGGTGTTGGTCAATGAAAACATGGTTGGCCACAAGCTCGGCGAATTCGCGTTGACGCGGACCTTCAAGGGTCACGGCGGCGACAAGAAGTCGGGCAGGTAAGGAGCGCACGATGGACAAGGCAAAACGAGCCAAGCACGAAGAAGCCAAGCGCGTGCGTACCGAGGTCAACAAGCGGACCGCCGTGCTGCGCACGGCCCGCATCTCGCCGCAGAAGGCGCGCCTGGTCGCAGACCAGGTCCGCGGCCTGCCGGCCGAGCGCGCGGTCAGCCTGCTCAAGTTCTCCGACAAGAAGGCGGCTGTGCTGATCAAGAAACTGGTCGAGTCGGCGATCGCCAACGCGGAGAACAACGCAGGCGCCGATATCGACGAGCTGAAGATCGCCACGATCACCGTCGACGAAGGTCCGCTGCTGAAGCGCTTCATGGCGCGCGCCAAGGGCCGCGGCACGCGCATCCTCAAGCGCACCAGCCACATCACCGTCGTCGTGGGAGAGGGCAAGTAATATGGGTCATAAAGTTCATCCCACCGGCATCCGCCTTGGTATCTCCAAGGACTGGAACTCGAAGTGGTACGCCGGCAAGAAGGAATATGCCGGATACCTGACCGCCGACCTCAAGGTGCGCGAGATGCTTCGCAAGCGCCTTGCCGCCGCCGGCATCAGCAAGATCCTGATCGAGCGTCCGGCCAAGACCGCGCGCGTGACGATCCACACCGCCCGCCCGGGCGTGGTGATCGGCAAGCGTGGCGAGGACATCGAGAAGCTGCGCAAGGACGTCACCGCGATGATGGGCGTACCCGCCCACATCAACGTGACCGAGGTGCGCAAGCCCGAGCTCGACGCGCAGCTGGTCGCCGAGTCGATCGCGCAGCAGCTCGAGCGTCGCATCATGTTCCGTCGCGCGATGAAGCGCGCGGTCGGCAATGCGATGCGCCTTGGCTCGCTGGGCATCAAGGTCAACGTCGCCGGCCGCCTGAACGGCGCCGAGATCGCGCGTTCGGAGTGGTACCGCGAAGGTCGCGTGCCGCTGCACACCCTGCGCGCTGACGTCGACTACGGCTTTGCCGAGGCCAAGACGACCTACGGGATCATCGGCATCAAGACCTGGATCTACAAGGGCGAGATCTTCGACTTCGCCCAGGTTGGCCAGGAGAAGCAGGACGATTCGCCGCGTGGCGAACGTGGCGACCGCGGTGACCGCGAGCGTCCGCGTGGCCCGCGTCGCGACCGCGAGGCGAGGGACTAAGTCATGTTGCAACCCAAGCGAACCAAATACCGCAAGATGCACAAGGGCCGCAACGACGGCCTGGCCTGGAGCGGCAATGCCGTCAGCTTCGGCGAGTACGGCCTGAAGTCCACGGCCACCGGCCAGCTGACCGCACGCCAGATCGAGGCCGGCCGCCGCTCGATCAGCCGCCACGTCAAGCGCGGCGGCAAGATGTGGATCCGCGTGTTCCCCGACAAGCCGATCACCAAGAAGCCGATCGAAGTCCGCATGGGCTCGGGCAAGGGTGCGGTCGAGTTCTGGGTCGCACAGATCCAGCCCGGCCGCATGATCTACGAGATCGAGGGCGTGGACGAGGCGACTGCGCGCGAGGCGTTCCGCCTTGCCGCCGCCAAGCTCTCGGTGACCACCACTTTCGTTACCCGGACGGTGCGCTGATGGCGACGACCAAGGAACTGCGCGGCAAGTCCGCGGACGAACTGCAGGGCCACCTGTTGGAGCTGCAGAAAGAGCGTTTCGCCCTGCGCATGCAGAAGGCGACCGGCCAGCTGACCAAGACCCACGAGTCGCGCCGCGTGCGCCGCGAGATCGCGCGTGTCCACACGCTGCTGTCGGCGAAGAAGTAAGGCATACGACCATGAACAACAGCGAAAAGAAGCAAAATACGGTCCAGGGCCGGGTGGTCAGCAACAAGATGGACAAGACGGTCACTGTCCTCGTCGAGCGCAACGTCAAGCACCCGCTGTACGGCAAGTACATCCGCCGTTCGACCAAGCTGCACGCCCACGATGCCGAGAACTCCGCGAAGGAAGGCGACATCGTCCGCCTGGTGGAAGTGGCCCCGATTTCGAAGACCAAGAACTGGCGCGTGGTCGAGATCGTCACCCGCGCGGCCGAGTAACGAAAGGACACTTTCCATGATCCAGATGCAGAGCCACCTCGACGTGGCCGACAACTCCGGTGCCAAGGAAGTGATGTGCATCAAGGTGCTCGGCGGCTCCAAGCGCCGTTACGCCGCGATTGGCGACATCATCAAGGTATCGATCAAGGACGCGATCCCGCGCGGCAAGGTCAAGAAGGGCGAGGTTTACGATGCCGTCGTGGTGCGCACCCGCAAGGGCGTGCGCCGTGCAGATGGCTCGCTGATCCGCTTCGACGGCAATGCGGCGGTGTTGCTCAACAACAAGCAGGAGCCGATCGGCACGCGCATCTTCGGGCCTGTGACCCGCGAGCTGCGTACCGAGAAGTTCATGAAGATCGTCTCGCTCGCTCCCGAAGTGCTGTGAGCGGAGGACAGGACAATGGCTAATCGAATCAAGAAGGGCGACCAGGTGGTCGTCATTGCGGGTCGCGACAAGGGCAAGACCGGCGACGTGGTGCGCGTGCTCGGCGACAAGGTCGTCGTGTCGAACATCAACATCGTCAAGCGTCACACCAAGCCCAATCCGCAGGCCGGCCAGCCCGGTGGCGTGATCGAGCGCGAAGCGCCGATCGACGCGTCGAACGTGATGCTGTTCAACCCTGCCACCGGCAAGGGCGAGCGCGTCGGTACCAAGGTGCTCGAGGATGGACGGCGGCTGCGCGTGTTCCGCTCGAGTGGCGAGGCGGTCTGAAAAGACCCGCCTGATCCCCAGGAAAGAAGATAATGACGACCCGTCTGGAAAAGTTCTACAAGGATGAAGTAGTGCCGAAGCTCATGGAGCAGTTCGGCTACGACAACATCATGCAGGTTCCGCGCGTGAACAAGATCACGATCAACATGGGCGTGGGCGAAGCCGCCGCGAACAAGAAGATCCTCGAGAACGCGACCGCCGACATGGCCAAGATCAGCGGCCAGAAGGCGCTGGTGACCAAGTCGCGTGTCTCGGTGGCTTCCTTCAAGATCCGTGACGGCTGGCCGATCGGCTGCAAGGTGACCCTGCGCCGTGCCCGCATGTACGAGTTCCTGGACCGCCTGGTGAACATCGCGCTGCCGCGTGTGCGCGACTTCCGCGGCGTGTCTGCCCGGTCGTTCGACGGGCGCGGCAACTACAACATGGGCGTGAAGGAGCAGATCATCTTCCCGGAGATCGACTTCGACCAGGTCGACGCAGTGCGCGGCATGGACATCGCCATCACCACCACCGCCAAGACGAACGCGGAAGCCAAGGCGCTGCTCGAAGCCTTCCGCTTCCCGTTCCGCAACTGAGGAAACACACATGGCGAAGACCTCCATGGTCAACCGCGAGACCAAGCGCGCCAAGCTTGTGAAGAAGCACGCCGTCAAGCGCGCCGAGCTCAAGAAGATCATCTCCAGCCAGACGGCGGGTTACGAGGAGAAGTTCGAGGCGGCGACGAAGCTGCAGAAGCTGCCGCGCGATTCCTCGCCTGCGCGCCAGACCACGCGCTGCGCGCTGAGCGGCCGTCCCCGTGGCGTGTACGCGAAGTTCGGCCTCGGCCGCAACATGCTGCGCCAGGCGACCATGCGCGGCGACGTGCCGGGCCTGCGCAAGGCGAGCTGGTAAGCAACACCACATGCTCCGCCGCTGGCGGGGCAGGGCGCCACCGGGGCCAGGCCTGCTCCGGTGGATGCGACCGCGATGCCCCACGGGGCGTCGCAAGTCGTATATAATCGCCGGCTTGCCCGCGTCAGCGGGTGGCCCGACGGGCCCCCGGCCGTGCCGGGAACAATCCAGAACAGATTTTCGCGAAAGCGGATATCGGTGTACTCATAAGGAACTTCCATGAGCATGACTGATCCCATCGCCGACATGCTGGTCCGCATCAGGAATGCGGCCGCGGTTGGCAAGCCGACGGTGAAGATGCCGTCCTCCAAGGTCAAGGTCGCCATCGCCAACGTCCTCAAGGACGAAGGCTACATCGGCGACCTGCGCGTGACCGAGAACGGCGCCAAGGCCGAACTCGAGATCGTCCTCAAGTATTTCGAAGGCCGTCCGGTGATCGACCAGATGAAGCGCTACTCGCGCTCCGGTCTGCGTCAGTACCGCGGCAAGGACGCGCTGCCCAAGGTCCTGGGTGGCCTCGGCATCGCCATCATCTCCACCTCCAAGGGCATCATGACCGACTCGAAGGCGCGCCTGCAGGGCGTCGGCGGCGAGGTTCTGTGCTTCGTGGCCTAAGGGAGTAACGCGCATGTCCCGCATCGCCAAGAAGCCGGTCGCCCTGCCCCAGGGTGTCGAGCTGAATGCACAGCCCGAATCGGTCAGCGTCAAGGGCCCCAAGGGCACGCTGTCGATCGCCAAGCCGGCCCACATCCAGATCACGATCGAGGACGGCAACGCGCTGTTCTCGGCCGAGGATCCGGGCCAGGTGGCCCTCGCCGGCACCCTTCGCTCCATCGTCGCCAACATGGTCCACGGTGTGTCGCAAGGCTTCGAGCGCAAGCTCGAGCTGGTCGGCGTCGGCTACCGCGCCTCCGCCCAGGGCAACAACCTGAACCTGTCGCTCGGCTTCTCGCACCCGGTCGTGTTCAGCGCGCCGGATGGCATCACCATCACCACGCCGACCCAGACCGAAGTCCTGGTTGTCGGCATGGACAAGCAGCTGGTCGGTGAAGTCGCAGCCAAGATCCGCGGGTTCCGTCCGCCGGAGCCCTACAAGGGCAAGGGCGTGAAGTACTCCGACGAAGTCGTCATCCGCAAGGAAGCCAAGAAGGCGTAATGCGGGACGCCGGCGAGCACGCCGGAGTTTCCGCCAGCCGATCCGCTTCCCGCCACAGAGCATACCCATGGAAAAGAAAATCGCCCGCCTGCGCCGCGCCAAGTCCACGCGCGCGCACATTCGCGAACTCGGCGTGCCGCGCCTGTCGGTGCTGCGCACCGGTCAGCACGTCTACGCCCAGGTATTCAGCGCCGACGGCTCGAAGGTCCTGGCTGCGGCCAGCACCACCCAGTCCGCTCTGCGCGACGGCCTGAAGAGCGGCAAGAACACCGATGCCGCTGCCAAGGTTGGCCGCGCGATCGCCGAGAAGGCGCGCGAGGCCGGCATCGAGAAGGTCGCGTTCGACCGCTCGGGCTACCGCTACCACGGCCGCATCAAGGCGCTGGCCGACGCCGCCCGCGAGGGTGGCCTGCAGTTCTGATGGATCGACGGGGGCTTGCCCCTGTTGCTTGAAAATCCGGTCGTGGAGGCCATCCATGGCGGAACACTGTCGCTTCATGACAGTCCGGCTCGGCCATCCATGGCCGGGCGTTCGCCAAGGCAGCGCGGCATTGCCGCGCTGAGCGTGCCTTGACACACCCTGCCGGTGCGGGCTGCACCGGACGCTCCGCGGCTTATGTCCGACGGAAGCGGTCCGCCGATCCACATCACAACCATAAGCGGCCACGCCGCAAATTCCCTTTCGAACCCGAGACATGGCAATGGCAGAACCACAACGTGAATCCCGCGGGCGCGACCGCAATCGCGACCGGGAAGAGATGGACGACGGCATGATCGAGAAGCTGGTCGCGATCAACCGCGTCAGCAAGACGGTCAAGGGCGGTCGCCAGTTCACCTTCACCGCGCTGACGGTGGTGGGCGACAGCAACGGCAAGGTCGGCTTCGGCTACGGCAAGGCGCGCGAAGTGCCGGTCGCGATCCAGAAGTCGATGGAGTCCGCGCGCAAGAACATGATCAGCGTCGATCTCAACGGCGGCACGCTGTTCCACACGGTCAAGTCCGGCCACGGCGCGGCACGCGTATTCATGATGCCCGCCTCGGAAGGTACCGGCGTGATCGCTGGCGGCGCGATGCGCGCCGTCCTCGAGGCGGTTGGCGTGAAGGACGTGCTGGCCAAGGCCACCGGTTCGCGCAACCCGATCAACCTCGTCCGCGCCACCGTCAAGGGGCTGTCGGAAATGCAGTCGCCGACCCGCATCGCGGCCAAGCGCGGCAAGAAGGTCGAGGAGATCCTCAATGGCTAAGAACGAATCCACCGGCGGCACCGTCAAGGTGCGCCTGGTCAAGGGCCTGCGCGGCTCGCAGGCGAAGCATCGCCTGTCGGTGCGCGCGCTTGGCCTGAACAAGCTCAACGACGTCCGCGAACTGAAGGACAGCCCCCAGGTCCGTGGCCTGATCAACAAGGTCCACTACCTGGTCCGGGTCGAGGAATAAGCACATGAAGCTCAATACGCTCAAGCCCGCAGACGGCGCCCGCAAGGAGCGCACCCGCGTCGGTCGCGGCATCGGTTCCGGCAAGGGCAAGACCGCCGGCCGTGGCCACAAGGGTTCGTTCGCGCGTTCCGGCAAGGGCAAGATCAAGGCCGGCTTCGAAGGCGGCCAGATGCCCCTGCACATGCGCCTGCCGAAGGTGGGGTTCCGCTCGAAGCTCAAGACCGACAGCGCCGAAGTGTTCCTGTACCAGCTCGACAAGCTCGAGGGCGATATCGACCTGGCCGCCCTGCGCGCCGCCAAGCTGGTGTCGCGCATCGCCAAGAAGGTCAAGATCGTCAAGAAGGGCGAGGTTTCGAAGAAGCTCGTGCTCAAGGGCTTGCTGGTGACGGCAGGTGCACGCGCGGCAATCGAGGCCGCCGGCGGCCAGATCCAGGAGTAGGGACGGCATGGCGCGAAGTGCGGGAGCGATGTCGGGTCTGGCCGGCGCGGGCAAGTTCACCGAACTGCGCCAGCGCCTGCTGTTCGTGGTCGGTGCTCTGATCGTCTACCGCATCGGCTGCTTCATCCCCGTGCCGGGTGTGAACCCCGAGGCGATGCTGCAGCTGATGGAGCGCCAGGAAGGCACCATCGTGGACATGTTCAACATGTTCTCCGGTGGCGCCCTGGAGCGTTTCAGCCTCTTCGCGCTGAACGTGATCCCGTACATCTCGGCCTCGATCGTCATGCAGCTCATGGTGCAGATCCTGCCGAGCCTGAAGGCGATCCAGAAGGAAGGCGAGTCCGGTCGCCGCAGGATCACCCAGTGGTCGCGCATCGGCGCGATCCCGCTGGCGATCTTCCAGTCGGCCGGCATCGCGATCGCGCTGCAAAGCCAGGGTGCAGGCAGCGGCATCCCCGTGGTGTACGCACCGGGCCCGGGCTTCGTGATGACCGCGATCGTGGCGCTCACTGCCGGCACCATGTTCCTGGTGTGGCTGGGCGAGCAGGTGACCGAGCGCGGTATCGGCAACGGCGTGTCGCTGATCATCTTCGCCGGCATCGTCGCGGGCCTGCCGTCGGCGGTGATCGGCACGATCGAGGCCGCCCGCAACGGCGACATCAGCCCGATCGCGGTGATCATGATCGCGCTGATCGTGGCGGTGTTCACCTACTTCGTGGTGTTCGTCGAGCGCGGCCAGCGCCGGATCACGGTCAACTACGCGCGCCGCCAGGGTGGCCGCAACGCGTACATGAACCAGAGTTCGTTCCTGCCGCTCAAGCTCAACATGGCGGGCGTGATCCCGGCGATCTTCGCCTCGTCGATCATCATGTTCCCGGCCACGGCGACAACGTGGTTCGGCCAGGCCGGGTCCGCCCAGTGGCTGCAGCGCGTCGCGCAGGCGCTCTCCCCGGGTGAGCCGCTGTATATCCTGCTGTATGCGGGCCTGATCGCCGGCTTCGCCTTTTTCTACACGGCGCTGGTGTTCAACTCGCAGGAAACCGCTGACAACCTGAAGAAGTCTGGCGCGCTGGTGCCGGGCATCCGTCCGGGCAAGGCCACTGCCGAGTACATCGACGGCGTGCTGACGCGGCTGACCGCTGCGGGCGCTGCGTACCTGGTGGCGGTGTGCCTGCTGCCGGAGTTCATGCGGGCCGAGCTGAACGTGTCCTTCTACTTCGGTGGCACGTCGCTGCTGATCGTGGTGGTCGTGGTGATGGACTTCATCGCCCAGATCCAGGCCCACCTGATGTCGCACCAGTACGAGAGCCTGCTCAAGAAGTCCAACCTCCGAGGTGGCGCCCGGTCGCGCTAGCGCGTCGGAACCCGCGCCGGGCCATGGATGGTCCGGTGGTGTCGCAGGAAGGCGCCTTGGCGCCGCTCGGCGGCAACTGGCCAGGACGGCCACAAGAATTCACGCCGGCGCGGAGCACAGCCTCCCCCGGCACGATGGGCGACCCGTGTGGCAGTCCCGCACACGGGTGGGTCCGGGACCTTCGCGCACCAGAGTAGTGCGCGGGCCGGGCGGGGGAGACCCCGTTCAGCCATCCCGGATCCATCGCCGGAGCATGGGCACACTCCCCATGCCGGGTCGGCGGCACCTCTGGTGCCATCGGCTTCCAAGAAACCCGGGACCCTGTTAGAATTTCGTGTTCACTTCGTCGGGGACTCCGTTTCCAGGCGACCAACCAGTTGGAGATTCGCGCATGGCGCGTATTGCAGGTGTCAACCTGCCTGCCCAGAAGCACGTCTGGGTCGGGCTGCAAAGCATCTACGGCATTGGCCGTACCCGTTCGAAGCTCGTCTGCGATACCGCCGGCGTGACCTCGAGCACCAAGATCCGTGACCTGTCCGAGCCCGAAGTCGAGCGCCTGCGCGCCGAGGTCGGGAAGTTCGTGGTCGAGGGTGACCTGCGCCGAGAGATCGGCATGGCGATCAAGCGACTGATGGACCTGGCCTGCTATCGCGGCCTGCGCCACCGTCGTGGCCTGCCCCTGCGTGGCCAGCGCACCCGGACCAATGCACGCACCCGCAAGGGTCCGCGCAAGGCCATCAGGAAATAAGGAACAAAAACCATGGCCAAGCCAGCTGCCAAGCAGAAGAAGAAGATCAAGCGCGTCGTCACCGACGGCATCGCGCACGTCCACGCTTCGTTCAACAACACCATCATCACGATCACCGACCGCCAGGGCAATGCGCTGTCGTGGGCGACTTCGGGCGGCGCGGGTTTCCGCGGCTCGCGCAAGTCGACCCCGTTCGCAGCCCAGGTTGCCGCCGAGAAGGCGGGCAAGGATGCGCTGGACTACGGCGTGAAGTCGCTGGAAGTCCGCATCAAGGGCCCGGGTCCGGGACGTGAGTCGGCCGTGCGTTCGTTGAACAACGTGGGCTACAAGATCACCAACATCATCGACGTGACGCCAATCCCGCACAACGGGTGCCGTCCGCCGAAGAAGCGTCGCGTCTAAGGGAGCGATAAGAAATGGCTCGTTATATCGGTCCCACCTGCAAGCTCGCGCGCCGTGAAGGCGCCGACCTTTCGCTCAAGTCCCCGACCCGGGCGCTCGACTCCAAGTGCAAGCTGGAGCAGAAGCCCGGCCAGCACGGTGCCGGCACCGGCGCGCGTCGCAGCAAGGTTTCCGACTACGCCCTCCAGCTTCGCGAGAAGCAGAAGGTCAAGCGGATCTACGGCATGCTGGAGCGCCAGTTCCGCAACTACTACAAGAAGGCCTCGACCAAGAAGGGCAACACCGGCGAGAACCTGCTGCAACTCCTGGAGACGCGTCTCGACAACGTCGTCTACCGCATGGGCTTCGCGGTCACCCGTCCGGCCGCCCGACAGCTGGTTTCGCATCGTGGCGTCACGGTCAACGGCAAGCCCGTCAACCTGCCGTCCTACCAGGTCAAGGCCGGTGACGCGATTGCCCTGTCCGAAAAGGCGCAGAAGCAGATGCGCGTCCAGGAAGCGCTGAACGTCTCGTCCAGCATGGACCTGGCGCCGTCGTGGATCGAAGTCGACCAGAAGAAGTTCAGCGGCGTGTTCAAGGCGGTCCCCGACCGCGGCGACCTGCCGGCGGACATCAACGAAGCGCTGATCGTCGAGCTGTACTCGAAGTAAGGACTGGCGGCGGGTCATCCCGCAGCACCAGCAACAACTCCCCCCGGCCCGTGCCCCGCGCACGGGCCACCCCTCGGCAGTACGCAAGGGGCTCCAAACGTCCAGAGCCATCGCGTCGACGGATGCGGTGTCCCTGCAGGAGACGCTACGAATATGACAGTTACCGCCAACCAGGTCCTGCGCCCCCGTGGTCCCCAGATCGAACGCCTCGCGGGCAACCGCGCGAAGGTCGTGATCGAACCGCTCGAGCGCGGCTATGGCCACACCCTCGGCAACGCGCTGCGCCGCGTGCTGCTGTCGTCGATCCCCGGCTTCGCAATCACTGAAGTCGAGATCGACGGCGTGCTGCACGAGTACAGCACGATCGAGGGCCTGCAGGAAGACGTGCTCGAAGTCCTGCTCAACCTCAAGGACGTCGCGATCCGCATGGGCACCGGCGAGAGCTCGACGCTCACGCTGACCAAGTCCGGCCCGGGCGTCGTCACCGCTGCCGACATCAAGACCGACCACAACGTCGAGATCCTGAATCTCGATCACGTGATCGCGCACCTGACCAAGGACACGGAGCTCAGCATCCGCCTGAAGATCGAGCGCGGCTTCGGCTACCAGCCGGCGGCTGCCCGCCGTCGTCCGGATGAGGAAACCCGCTCGATCGGCCGGCTGATGCTGGACGCGTCGTTCTCGCCGGTGCGCCGCGTGGCTTATGAAGTCGAGGCCGCCCGCGTCGAACAGCGCACCGACCTGGACAAGCTGGTCCTGGACATCGAGACCAACGGCACGATCGACGCCGAGGAAGCGGTGCGCACCGCCGCCGACATCCTTACCGACCAGCTGTCGGTGTTCGGCGACTTCACCCACCGCGACCGCGGCGGCCAGAAGGCGGCGACGCCGGGCGTCGACCCGATCCTGCTGCGTCCGATCGATGATCTGGAGCTGACCGTGCGTTCGGCCAACTGCCTCAAGGCCGAGAGCATCTACTACATCGGTGACCTGATCCAGAAGACCGAGGTCGAGCTGCTCAAGACCCCGAACCTGGGCAAGAAGTCGCTCACCGAGATCAAGGAAGTCCTCGCCCAGCGCGGCCTTTCGCTTGGCATGAAGCTCGAGAACTGGCCGCCGGCCGGCGTCTCGGCCCACGGCATGCTGGGCTGATCCAACCGCGGCCCGCAGCGATGCGGGCCGCGTGCTGTACCCCGCCGACGAACACCAGTTCGCGGCCCGCCGGCCAGGGAGGCCGGCAAGGACCATCCGCAGTCCGCTTGCAACGCCAGGATGGCGACATAGACGTCCAAGGCTTCAACTTTCCACCTATCAAGGAATCAAGTCCATGCGCCACCAGAAAGCCGGTCGCAAGTTCAACCGCACCAGCGCCCACCGCCAGGCGATGTTCTCCAACATGGCTGCGTCGCTGTTCAAGCACGAGCTGATCAAGACCACCCTGCCCAAGGCCAAGGAACTGCGCCGCGTCGCCGAGCCGCTGGTCACCCTGGCCAAGGTCGACAGCGTCGCCAACCGCCGCCTCGCCTTCTCGCGCCTGCGCGACAAGGAAGCCGTCGGCAACCTGTTCACCACGTTTGGCCCGCGTTACGCGAGCCGTCCGGGCGGTTACCTGCGCATCCTCAAGTGCGGGTTCCGTGCTGGCGACAATGCGCCGATGGCCTACGTCGAGCTGATCGATCGTCCGCAGGTGGCCGCCGAGTAACCGGCCTCCTGAGGTGCGACATGCGAAACCCCGGCAACGCCGGGGTTTCTGCTTTCAGGGCCTGTGGAATTCCGGAAGAGCGGCATCCGGACCTGCGCCTCGTCGCTTCCCCGGCTGCGCTGGCGGGTGCGTGTATGCATAACCAGAGAATGAGGTACGTGTCTGGTCGACGCGTGACGAACGGCTCCCGACCGGACGGTGCATGTACGCGCCGCGGCCGGCAGCAGTGATAATGCGGCCTGTCTCCATGACTGCAGGCGTCCATGAATCCACTTCACTGGTCCTTCCGTTTCCAGATGCTGTCCGGCGCGGCCGTCTGCTTCGCGCTGATCGGCTTTGCGATCTACAGCCAGTTAGCTTGGGAGCTGGAGCCGTGCCCGCTGTGCATCTTCCAGCGCATCGCCTTCGCGGCGCTGGGCCTGGTGATGCTGCCCGCCGGGCTGCACGCGCCGCGCGGAAGCGGCGGGCGCGGCGTCTGGAGCATGCTGGCCCTGGTGGCGGCCGCGGTCGGGATCGGCATTGCCGGGCGCCACGTCTGGCTGCAGATGTTTCCGCCCGAAATCCCGGCGTGTGGCGCGCCGTTCGCGTTCATGCGCGAAACCATGGACACGCCCGGGCTGATCCGGCAGGTGCTGACCGGCACCGGCGACTGCGGGACGATCGACTGGACCTTCCTCGGGCTGTCGATGCCCTGGTGGAGCCTGATCTGGTTCGTACTGCTCGCGGCGTGGGCGCTGCAGGCCGGTTTGCGCCGCCGCTGAGGCGTCAACGGGTCCGTTGCAGCTGAAATTGACGCGCCGCAGCAAGCGGCGCACCATGCGCGTTCGTATAGAGCACATGTCAATGCACAGCCCAGATCGCAACCTCCAGCCCGTCAACCTTCCCGCCGAATGGCATCCTGGCAGCTGGCGTGCGCGTCCGGCGCTGCAGCTGCCGGTCTATCCCGACGAAGAGGCGCTGGCCGAGGTCCAGGACGAGCTGCGGGAGCTGCCGCCGCTGGTGACCTCGCGCGAGATCCTCACCCTCAAGCAGCAGCTGGCCGAGGCCCAGGAGGGCAAGCGCTTCCTGCTGCAGGGCGGCGACTGCGCCGAGAATTTCCGCGAGTGCAGCTCGGAGATCATTTCCAACCGGCTCAAGGTGCTGCTGCAGATGAGCCTGGTACTGGTGCACGGCATGAAGCTGCCGGTGGTGCGCGTGGGCCGCTTTGCCGGCCAGTACGCCAAGCCGCGTTCGGCGGGCATGGAAGTGCGCGACGGCGTGGAGCTGCCGAGCTACCGCGGCGACATCGTCAACGGCCCGGCGTTCACTGCAGCGGCGCGCATTCCGGACCCGCGACGCATGGTCAAGGCGCATGCGCGCTCGGCGATGACGATGAACTTCGTGCGTTCGCTGATCGACGGCGGCTTCGCCGACCTGCACCACCCCGAGTACTGGGGTTTGGGCTGGGTCAGCCAGGCGCCGCTGGCCGGCGAGTACGAGAAGATGGTTGCCGGCATCGGCGACGCGGTGCGGTTCATGGAGACGCTGGCGGGACGGCAGATGCACAGCCTCAACCGCGTCGACTTCTACACCTCGCACGAGGCGCTGCTGCTGCCCTACGAGGAATCGCAGACGCGCCAGGTGCCGCGGCAGTGGGGCTGGTTCAACCTCAGCACGCACTTCCCGTGGGTGGGCATGCGCACTGCCGCCCTCGACGGCGCGCACACCGAATATTTCCGCGGCATCCGCAACCCGATCGCGGTCAAGGTGGGACCGAGCGCCACGCCGGACCAGTTGCTGAAGCTGATCGACGTGCTCAACCCCGACGACGAGCCGGGCCGGCTCGGCCTGATCCATCGCATGGGTGCGACCGAGGTCGCCGCCAAGCTGCCCTCGCTGCTCGACGCGGTGAAGCGGGAGGGGCGCCGCGTGTTGTGGATCTGCGATGCGATGCACGGCAATACCGAATCGACCAGCAACGGCTACAAGACCCGACGCTTCGACAACATCCGCAGCGAGATCGAGCAGTCGTTCGACATCCATGCCGCGGCGGGCACGCGCCTGGGCGGCGTGCACCTGGAGCTCACCGGCGAAGATGTCACCGAGTGCACCGGTGGCGCGCGCGCCCTGACCGAAGTCGACCTGGAGCGTGCCTACCGTTCCACCGTCGATCCGCGCCTGAACTACGAGCAGGCGCTGGAAACCGCGATGCTGATCGTGCGCAAGCACGCGCAGCTCAATCCTCCAGTCAGGGCCTGACTGGACTTTCCAGCGCGTCGCGTCGAGCGACGGCGACGGTAGCGGCCATGGCCGATGCCGCCGGCGGACCGGCGTCGGGAGGCTGTCGGGGCACTGACGTCAGAGCAGCTGCGCCTGCTGCGGCAGTGCTGCCCCGCGCAGCGCCCATGTGCCCAACGCTTGGTAGCGGCCACCAGCGTTGAACAGCAGCTCGAACCGCTCCACGCGCAGCGCTTCGCTGGCGCAGTCGACTTCGTCCAGCCAGGGTTGCGGTGCAGAACCACGCTCCAGATAGGCGAGCGTCACGTGTGGTTGGGTGGTTGTTTCTTCCGGCCGAATGCCGCCGCGACGCAGCGCGTCGCGATGGGCGTCGCACAGGGCCTGCAGGGTGTCATTTCGGTGTGGCAAGGCGACCACGGCGCCCGAGTGTCGCCAGAACGCGACGCGCCCGATCGTGAAGGCGTGTGGCGGGATCGCGGCCGCGGCGCGATCGAGCGCGTCGCGCGTCGCCTCCAGGACCGCCTCGTCCAGTTCCCGTGCCACGAAACACAGGGTGATGTGCCACTGGTCGGGGCGCCGCAGCGACAGCCGCGGCGCATCCTGCGGCCGGGCTGCGACGATGCGGTCGCGCGGCCCCGACAACGCCGCCTGGTCGGCGACGTCCGGCCTCCAGGCGGTGAACAGCGTGCGACTCACGCCGCGCGGCTGGCCCGCTTGCGGTCGCTTTCGGTCAGCTGCTTCTTGCGCAGGCGGATTTCCTTCGGCGTGATCTCGACCAGCTCGTCATCGTCGATGAAATCGAGCGCCTGTTCGAGCGTGTACTTGATCGCCGGCGACAGCTGGATCGCGTCGTCCTTGCCCGAGGCGCGCATGTTGGTCAGCGGCTTGGGCTTGATCGCGTTGACCGTCAGGTCGTTGTCCTTGGAGTGGATGCCGACCAGCTGGCCCTCGTAGATGTTGTCGCCTTCGGCGGCGAACAGCTTGCCGCGGTCCTGCAGCGGTCCCAGCGAATACGCCGGCGTCGTGCCGGGCGCGTTGGCGATCATCACGCCGTTCTGGCGCTTGGCGATCGCGCCCTGTTCCTTCGGGCCGTAGTGGTCGAACACGTGGAACAGCAGGCCGCTGCCCGAGGTCAGGGTCTTGAACTCGTTCTGGAAGCCGATGAGGCCGCGCGCGGGGATCATGTAGTCCAGGCGCACGCGACCCTTGCCGTCGGACTCCATGTTCTTGAGCTGCGCCTTGCGCATGCCCAGCTTCTCCATCACGCCGCCCTGGTGGATTTCCTCGACGTCGACCACGAGCTGCTCGATCGGCTCCATCGCCTGGCCGTCGATCTCCTTGATGATCACTTCGGGACGCGAGACGGCGAGCTCGAAACCTTCGCGGCGCATGTTCTCGATCAGCACCGAGAGATGCAGCTCGCCGCGGCCGGACACCAGGAACTTGTCGGCATCCTCGAGCTGTTCGACACGCAGGGCGACGTTGTGCACGGCCTCGCGCTCCAGCCGGTCCTTGATCTGGCGGCTGGTGAGGAACTTGCCACCCGACAGGTCCTTGCTGCCGGCGAACGGCGAGTTGTTGACCTGGAAGGTCATCGAGATCGTGGGCTCGTCGACGGTCAGCGCCGGCAGCGCTTCGGGCGTGTCGAGCGCGCAGATGGTATCGGAGATGGTCAGGTCGGAGATGCCGGAGATCGCGACGATGTCGCCAGCCTGCGCGGTGTCCTGTTCGATGCGCTCCAGGCCCATGAAACCGAGCACCTGCAGCAACTTGGCCTGGCGCTTCTTGCCTTCGCGGTCGATCACCGCCACCTGCATGTTCTTCTTTGCCATGCCGCGCTGCACGCGGCCGATGCCGATCACGCCAACGAAGCTGTTGTAGTCGAGCTGGCTGATGCGCATCTGGAACGCACCGTCCAGGTCGACCGGCGGCGCCGGCACGTGCTCCATGATCGCCTCGTACAGCGGGGTCATGTCGCCCTCGCGAACGTCGTCGGTCAGGCCGGCGTAGCCGTTCAGGCCGGAGGCGTAGATGATCGGGAAGTCCATCTGCTCGGGCGTGGCGCCGAGGCGGTCAAACAGGTCCCAGACCTGCTCGACGACCCACTCGGGGCGCGCGCCGGGACGGTCGACCTTGTTGATCACCACGATCGGCTTGAAGCCCATCGCGAACGCCTTCTGGGTGACGAAGCGCGTCTGCGGCATCGGCCCGTCCATCGCGTCGACCAGCAGCAGCACCGAATCCACCATCGACAGCACGCGCTCGACCTCGCCCCCGAAGTCGGCATGCCCGGGGGTGTCGACGATGTTGATGCGGTTGTCGCGCCAGGTGATGGCCGTGTTCTTGGCCAGGATGGTGATGCCGCGTTCCTTTTCCTGATCGTTGCTGTCCATCACGCGTTCGGCGAGGACGGTGCGTTCGTTCAGGGTGCCCGACTGCTTGAGCAACTGGTCGACGAGGGTGGTCTTGCCGTGGTCGACGTGGGCGACGATGGCGATGTTGCGCAGGCGTTGGATGGGCATGGATTCGGAGGTCGGGTCAGCCGCACTCGCTGCCGTTGAGGGGCAGGGCGCGGGGGAGGGTGGAAGGAAGCGGGCTATTATATGCGGTCAAGCGCCCTGTCCGGGCCACTGGAGCTGAATACATGAGTCTTGTTGCCGTTTTCGACACCGACCGGGGCCAAATCAAGGTCGACCTGTTCGCCGACAAGGCGCCGCTGACCGTCGCCAATTTCGTCAACCTGGCCAGGCGCGGCTTCTACGACGGGCTGAGTTTCCACCGCGTGATCCCCGACTTCATGATCCAGGGCGGCTGCCCCAAGGGCACCGGTACGGGTGGCCCGGGCTACAAGTTCGAGGACGAGGCCAGCAACGGCGTGGGCCACGAGCGCGGGGTGCTGTCGATGGCCAACGCCGGCCCCAACACCAACGGCAGCCAGTTCTTCATCACCCACATCAAGACCGACTGGCTGGACGGCAAGCACACGGTGTTCGGCAAGGTCACCGAAGGCCTGGAGGTGGTGGACGCGGTGAAGCAGGGCGACGCGATCAAGTCGGTGAAGATCGAAGGCGACGCCGACGCGGCGCTGGCCGCCAGGGCCGACCGCGTGGCGGAGTGGGACAAGATCCTCGCCGCCTGACGCGATTCGAGACCGTCCGCGATGCCTCAACTCGCCGGCCGAATCGGCCGTGCCAGCAGGGGCGCGCCCATGCCCGTCGCCGCAGATCCGCTCCCCCACTCCGGTTGACGCGTCTCCCAGCGCCGGCCTGCATTCCACTTCGCAAGAGGACATCACGATGAAAGCCCCCGTTCGAGTCGCAGTCACCGGCGCCGCCGGCCAGATCGGTTACGCCCTGCTGTTCCGCATCGCCTCGGGCGAAATGCTGGGCAAGGACCAGCCGGTGATCCTGCAGCTGCTGGAGCTGCCCGTCGACAAGGCCCAGGCCGCGCTCAAGGGCGTGATGATGGAGCTGGAGGATTGCGCGTTCCCGCTGCTGGCCGGCATGGTCGGCAGCGACGATCCGGAAGTCGCGTTCAAGGACGCCGACTACGCCCTGCTGGTCGGTGCCCGTCCGCGTGGTCCGGGTATGGAGCGCAAGGATCTTCTGCTTGAAAATGCCAAGATCTTCACCGCCCAGGGCGCGGCGCTGAACAAGGTCGCCAGCCGTGACGTCAAGGTGCTGGTGGTCGGCAACCCCGCCAACACCAACGCCTACATCGCGATGAAGTCCGCGCCCGACCTGCCGGCCAAGAACTTCACCGCCATGCTGCGCCTCGACCACAACCGCGCGCTGAGCCAGCTCGCGGGCAAGGCCGGCGTGGCCGTGGGCGAGATCGAGAAGCTGGTGGTGTGGGGCAACCACAGCCCGACCATGTACCCGGACTACCGCTTCGCCACCGTCGGCGGTGCCTCGCTGAAGGACCGGATCAACGACGCGGACTGGAACGCCAACGAGTTCATCCCCAAGGTCGGCAAGCGCGGCGCGGCGATCATCGAGGCCCGCGGCCTGTCCTCGGCGGCCTCCGCCGCCAATGCCGCCATCGACCACGTGCGCGACTGGGTGCTGGGCAGCAACGGCAAGTGGGTCACGATGGGCATCCCGTCGGACGGCTCCTACGGCATCCCCGAGGACGTGATCTTCGGCTTCGCGGTGATCACTCAGGACGGCGAGTACACGATGGTGCGCGACCTGCCGGTCGACGATTTCAGCCGCACTGCCATCGACAAGACCCTGGCCGAGCTCGAGGAAGAACGCAGCGGCGTGGCGCACCTGCTGGGCTGACCGGCGTGCGCTGGCTGCGCGACGTGGAAGGCCGGGCTGGCCGGGTACTGTCCAGCCCGGTCCTGTTCGCCGCCTGCCTGGTGGCGATCCTGCTGCCAGGCGCCGGCCTGGCGCTGTGGCTCCAGCCCGAACCCCACAGCGACTGGGCGTACTACTGGAACGCGGCCGGCAGCATCCAGGAATACGAGCGAGGGGGGCTCGGCCTCTGGCTGCTGGCTATCCCGAAGTTGCTGGGATTGCCGCCAGTGCTTTCCGCCCTGTGCATCAACTTGGCAAGCGCTGCACTGTTGCTGTGGCTGGTCCGGGACGCGGCGCTCCGTACAGGCCCCGTACTGTGGCTTGCATGCGCGGGATACCTGATCCTGATCTCGCCGTACCTGGCGCTGGTGCAGCTCGATGTGCTCGCCGCGACGCTGCTCGCGGGCGGGCTGTGGCTGGCGTGCATGGCGCCCGCGGCGTGGCCACGTCCGGTCACCCTGGCCACAGCCGTCGCGCTGACCGCCGCCGCCGTCTCGACCAAGCCGCAATACGCACTGACGCTGTGGACGATGCTGGGGCTGCTCGCCGTTCCGTGGCTGCGCCATCGCCGGAGCCACGGAGGGGCGATGGACAGCCTGCTGTGGGTACTCGTGTTGGGTTCGGTCATTGGCTTCGCGACTGACCAGGGGTTGCGCGCACTGGGCGAACGCGGGGAATCTAACCGCACCAGCTCCGCCGTCACCCTGTACGCGGGGCTGTTGGCTTCCGATAGCGGGGCAGGTTGCGGCACTTGGTCGCTGGCGGCGACACGGGCGGCCCGGGACGACCTGCACAAGCCGCTGCGACGGGCGGTCCTCGATCGCTTGTCGGCGCGGCCCGCGGCGCACTGGGTTTCTGTCCTCGGTTGCAAGCTTCCGCATATCGTGTTGCCCAAGGCATATGCGATCGACTGGCTGGCCAACGCGCCTAATGTCCGTGCCGCGAGGGCAGCGTCCCCGCAGCGCGAGGCGATCCAGACGCGCTACTTCCGGGTCCTGCGTGCCGAACGCGTGCTGTATGCCGTGGTCACCCTGTGCATCCTCGCCCTCGTCGCCCGCACCACGATCGTGGTCGCGTTGCGCCGAAGCCGTCCAGCCGCATGGCTGCCGGGCGTTTGGGTGGTGTCGTTCTGGCTCGTGCACATGGTGTTCGAGATACAGGGGCGCTACTTCATCGGCATGTTCCTGCTGGCGCCACTGCTGTGCAGCCTGGCGCTCATGCTGTCGGCAGACACGCCACACGGCGCCCAACATCCTGCGGGGCGATAGCGGCGGCCACCGCGTCCCGCACGGCGGTTGCGCAGATGTCGTATTGACCGGCGCGGTCAACGTGGTTGATCGGTAGCGTCAACCTGCTTGAAGCCGCTCGCAAGACGTTGATTTGATGGGTGCTCGCAGGTGTAGGACCAAGGTCTTAACGCATCCAGCGGGAGCCGGGTCTAGCCTTCGGCCACTCCGTTGAGGGAGGCAGGCCACATGCGTTACGAAGACTTGTACCGACGGTCGCTGGAGGATCCGGAAGGGTTCTGGGCCGATCAGGCACGTGCCATCCACTGGCACCGGGCGCCGGATCGGATCCTCGACGACTCGAATCCGCCGTTTCGCAAATGGTTCGTCGGTGGCGAAACCAACCTGTGCTTCAACGCAGTTGACCGCCACCTTGATGCGCGCGGCGATCAGCTGGCGCTGGTGGGCTGGTCCACCGAAACCGACAGCATTCGCGAGCTGAGTTATCGCGAGCTTCATCGCGAGGTGAACACGTTTGCCGCCTGCCTGCAGTCGCTGGGCGTCGACCGCGGCGAGCGCGTGGTGATCTACATGCCGCACACGATCGACGCGGTGGTCGCGATGCTGGCCTGCGCGCGGATCGGCGCGATCCATTCGGTCGTGTTCGGTGGCTTTGCCGCGCACAACCTGGCGCTGCGAATCGACGACGCGCAGCCGCGCGTGCTGGTGACCGCCGATGCCGGCATCCGCGGCGGCAAGGTGATTCCGTTCCTGCCGCTGGTGAACGAGGCGCTGTCGCGTGCCGCGCACCCGCCTGCGAAGGTGCTGGTCATCGATCGCGGCCTGGCGGGGCCGCTGCCGTTGCGCGAAGGGCGCGACGTCGACTACGCGACGCTGCGCAAGGACCACGAGGGCGCGGAGGTTGCCGTCGCCTGGCTCGAATCCAACGAGCCCAGCTACATCCTCTACACCTCGGGGACCACCGGCAAGCCGAAGGGCGTGCAGCGCGACGTCGGCGGCTACGCGGTCGCGTTGGCGCTGTCGATGTGGTCGGTGTACGACATCCGCGCGGGACAGGTGATGTTCTCCACCTCCGACATCGGCTGGGTGGTCGGGCATTCCTACAACGTCTACGGACCGCTGATCGCAGGCGCCACCTCGATCATCTACGAAGGCTTGCCGACCGCGCCGGATGCGGGCATCTGGTGGCGCATCGCCGAGCGCTACGGCGTGCGCACGATGTTCTCCTCGCCCACCGCGCTGCGCGTGCTGAAGAAACACGATGCTGCCTTCATCACCGATCGCGATCTGTCGACGCTGCAGCACCTGTTCCTGGCCGGCGAACCACTCGACGAGCCGACGGCACGGTGGATTTCCGGCGTGCTCGGCAAGCCGGTGATCGACAACTACTGGCAGACTGAAACCGGCTGGCCAGTGCTGACGCTGATGCCGGGCCTGGACATGAAGCCGGTGCGCTTCGGTTCGCCGGGCCTGCCAAACCTCGGCTTCCGGCTGCGGGTGATCAACGAGGTGACCGGCGAGGATGCGTCGGCGGGCGAGAAGGGCGTGCTGGTGATCCAGCCGCCGCTGCCGCCGGGCTGCATGACCACCGTGTGGCGCAACGACAAGCGTTTCGTCGACAGCTACTTCAGCCATTTCAGGGAGCTGCTGTACAGCTCGCTGGACTGGGCGATCCGCGACGCGGATGGCTATACCTTCATCCTCGGCCGCACCGACGACGTGATCAACGTCGCCGGGCATCGGCTTGGTACGCGCGAGATCGAGGAGTCGGTGTCCAGCCATCCCGATGTCGCCGAGGCGGCGGTGATCGGCGTGCACGATGCGGTGAAAGGGCAGGTGCCGATCGTGTTCGCCACGCTCAAGCGCACGGCCGTCGGCGACGAGGCGGGCGAAACCGCTGCGCAGATGCGGAAGGTCGTGGTCGAGCAGCTTGGCGGCGTGGCCCGGCCGGCCCGCGTCTACCTGGTCAACGCGCTGCCCAAGACCCGCTCTGGCAAGCTGCTGCGGCGTTCGCTGCAGGCGCTGGCCGAGAACCGCGACCCGGGCGACCTGTCCACGCTCGATGATCCCAGTGCGCTGGAGGAAGTGAAGCGCGCGCTGCTGCGGGGGCCCGAGGCGGGCGACTGACGAAGCGTGCTTCCGGTCGGTGAAATGAAGTCGCGCAGGAAGGCGAGACTGGCAAGCTGCTGATGGTTGATCGGCCAGGGCGACGGCAGTAGTGTGTCGTCAGCGGCGATCCAGGGAGTCGGAGATGGCTTGCGTACGTGCTATGCGCTTCCTGCTTGCGATCTCGGCGCTGCTGGGCACGAGCCCGGTGTTTGGCGGCGACGATCCCCTTGGTGGCCTGCTCGAGGAACCGGGCAGCGCGGGTCTGGGCTTCGTCAGCCGCTGGGAGGATTCGCCGTATGTCGACGGCGGCACCCGCCGCGACCTGCTTCCTCTGTACCTCTACGAAGGCGAGCGCTTCTTCCTGCGCGCCAACCGCGCCGGTGTGAAACTGTGGGACGACGAGGCCCGGGATGATCGTCTGGAGCTGTTCGTGGGGCGGCGCCTGGAAGGCTATCCCGAGGATCGCCAGCCGGAGTCGCTGGAGGGCATGCGCGTACGCAACACCGGCGTCGACCTCGGCCTGCGCTACCGGGCGCAGCGGGGAGCCTCCACATGGTCCGCGGCCGCGATGCACGATATCGGCGGCGTCTCCCACGGAAGCGAGCTCGGCGTGGACTACAGCTACACGCTTCGACGCGGCCGCTGGGCGCTGGTACCGGGCGCGGCCGCAGCCTGGCGCAGTGGCGACCTCAACGACTACTACTTCGGCGTCGGCGCGGAGGAGGCGCTTGAAGGTCGCCCCGCTTATCGAGCCGGTTCCGGCGTCGACCTGACCCTGTCGTTGAATGCCAGTTTCCGGCTCACGTCCAACTGGCGGCTGCTGGGAGGGATCGACGCCACCTGGCTCAGTTCGGCAGTCGAGGACAGCCCGATCACCACCAACGGGCCGGCCACCGCGGTCAACCTGGGCGCGGTCTACGATTTCGGCAGCAACCAGGTGGCGTGGGACGATGACGGCGCACGCACCTATTGGAAGCTGTTCTACGGCAGGGCCGCGGGCGAGGGCTGCCACATGGCGAGGATCATGACCCTGCAGTGCACTTCGCTCGATAACGACACGCCGACGGCGGTGATCGGACTGCACGTGGGCCGGCCCTTCGTCGAGCGGTTCCACGGGTGGCCATTGGACTTCGTCGGATTCGTCGGGGTGGTCTACCACGACGACCGCGGCCACCAGCCCGACAGTTGGCGAATGGATGCGTACATGAAGGCCTACTACTACGGCTTTCCGTGGAGCAACCGCGTGCAGACGCGCCTCGGCTTCGGCTTCGGTGTGTCCTACGCGCAGCGCGTTCCGTATGCAGAGCGTATCAGCCTGGAAGAACGCGATCGCAACTTGTCCAAGCTGATCAACTACCTCGATCCGACGATCGATGTGAACATCGGCGACCTGTTCGGGCGCGATCAGTGGCGTTCGACCTGGGTCGGGCTCGGCATCTCGCACCGTTCAGGCATCTTCGCCAGTTCGCGGATGCTGGGCAATGTCGACGGCGGTTCGAACTACATCTACGCCTATATCGAGACAGCGCGGTAGCAGCAACTGGCGCCGTGTTATCCGTCTCACGTTGGCGGACCCGCCCGGCAAGCTGCTGCAGCGTTCGCTACCCGGGCGACCTGTGCACGCTCGACGATCCCGGCGCGCTGGACCCGGGCTGCGCCACAAGTTGACGCAGCAGGGCAGATGATTGCGGCCCAGCCGTGTGCGCGGACCGCCGACACGGTGATCGGCGCAGCTGTTGCGCGCGTGAGCACCACATCGTGGGGAAAAACGGAACGGCCCGCTGCTGCCTGTTTCGCGACTTGCGTCACGTATTGCAAGGCTGGTGCGCCGCGCATCGGTCGCGTGGATGCAGCTGGTACGGATCGTGCGAATTCCCACCCGGGTAAGCGATCACGGGAGGGCGACATGCAGCTTCAGCTATTGCCGGCGAAGACCGAACAGGGCCGGGCCGAAATCGAGAGCCGTAGCCGCAAGCTGCCAGGTGGCCTGCGCTCGGTGCTTCTGCTGGTGGATGGACGGCGCAGCGTCGCCGAACTGCAGGAGCTGGCCAATCGCCTCAACGCGCCGGAAGACGCGCTGCACCAGCTGCTGTCGCTCGAGTTGATCTCGGGCGAGATGGCGGCTGCGCAGCCTTCGATCGGCGAGCCAGCCAACGAGCCGATCGCGCCGCGCGAAAGCGGCGTCAACCGCTACGCCATCCTGTACGCGCTGATGACCGACCTGGTGCGCGAGCAACTGGGCGTGCGCGGCTACTTCTTCCAGCTCAAGCTCGAGCGCGCACAGGACGACGCCGCGCTCGAAGGCCTGCTGCCGGAGCTGCAGGCGGCGCTGGCCAAGAAGACCAGCATGCAGGGTGCGGCATCGAGCATTGCGCGGATCCGCGCCGCCGCCGACATCGCCACGGCAGCCTGAAGTAGGGCGAAACCAGGCATCGCCACGCCCCGCAAGCAGCGGGGCGTTGTTGCGCCTGTCGCGTCGGCAGCCGTCAACCTCTTGGCTTGAGCCTCTGCACCTTGAGGAAGGTGTGGTCGCCGATCGTCGCCACCTGGTAGGCATTGCGCCAGCTGGGTGCGGCGATCGCGTGCGCCATGAAGTGGCTGGCGCCTGGCACGACTTCCGTACGCTCCGCGGCGGGCAGCGCCCAGTTGCGCTCGGATTCGATTGCGACGCTCACCGCCTGCGCCCAGGCCTCGGTGTTGTGCATGCGCATGCCGGGCGAGACGATCGTCGGCGCGAACTGCTTGCGCGCAGTCACGACCTCGCACATCGAATCACCCCACAGTCCGCTTTCCTCGCGGCGCAGGGCGACTTCCGCGACGGCCTGCTGGCCGAGGACGGGTTGGTTGCGTGCCTCCAGGTAGAGCGTCGTGCTCAGGCACAGCGAATCGGCGGCTTGTGGCGACATCAACGAGGCCAACCACAGGATCCAGGCCAATTTCATCAAGACTCCTTGCTGCGTTGCGCCCGGTCGTCGCGTGCATGCGTCCCCTGAAGAGACGACGCCAGCAGCGGCGATGGTCGGACATGGCGTATTGGGGAGGGCAGCGGCTCTATGGCGCTTTAGCCCGGGCGCCGAAGGCCGCGGAAGTGCGGATCGGGCCGGTTCCCGCCAGTACTCAGGGCGGGAAAAGTGGGCGAACGGTATCGGCCGGGAACCGAATCGTTCCTGAACAGGGGTAAAGAAGTGGATGATTCGATTGGAGTTTTTGCTCTGGAGCAGGGCCGTTCGCCCCATCGGATCAAGGTCTTAGCCGGCAAACGGCCAATGTGACGGATTTCGCACTGGGCCTGTCGTGCCCACCCGATCGGGTGTGCCGTGCGCGCGCCTAGAGGACCGCTGCCAGCCGGCAGGCCTGGTCGATCGCGCGCTTGGCATCGAGCTCGGCCGCCACGTCGGCGCCGCCGATCAGGTGCACGCGATGCCCCGCCGCCTGCAGCGGCGCTGCCAGTCCACGCTCGGGTTCCTGCCCGGCGCAGACCACGACATGGTCCATCGGCAGCAGCTGTGGCTGTCCATCCACGCGCAGGTGGAAACCCTCGTCATCGACGGCCACGTACTCCACGCCGCCGATCATGCGCACGCCCTTGTGCTTGAGCGTGCTGCGATGGATCCAGCCCGTGGTCTTGCCCAGCCGCGCGCCGGGCCGGCCGGGGCTGCGCTGCAGCAGCCAGATCTCGCGCTGCGGCGGCGCCACGCGCGGTGGCACCAGGCCGCCGGCGCTTTCGAACTGCGGATCGACGCCCCATTCGTGCATCCACTGTGCGACATCCAGGGTGGGCGACGGCGCCTCCTGCACGAGGAACTCGCCAACGTCGAAGCCGATGCCGCCCGCGCCCACGATTGCAACGCGGCGTCCCGGCACCACGGTTCCGCGCAGCACGTCGAGATAGCCCAGCACTTTCGGGTGATCGTGCCCTTCGAAATCGACACGACGCGGCGTCACGCCGGTGGCCAGCACGATCTCGTCGAAGCCCGCCAGCGCCTCCGGCGTCGCCTCGGTGGACAGTCGCAGGGCGACGCCGGTTTCCCTGATGCGGTGGTCGAACCAGCGCAGTGTCTCGCCGAACTCCTCCTTGCCCGGAATGATCCGCGCGAGGTTGAACTGTCCGCCGATGCGCTCGGCGCGATCGAACAACACCACCTCATGCCCGCGCTGCGCTGCGACCGTGGCGCAGGCCAGTCCCGCCGGTCCGGCGCCGACCACCGCGATGCGCTTGCGCGTGCCTGCTGGCAGGTAGTTCAGCTCGGTTTCCGCGCAGGCGCGCGGGTTGACCAGGCAACTTGCAGTCTTGCGCTGGAACACGTGGTCCAGGCAGGCCTGGTTGCAGGCGATGCAGGTGTTGATCGCCTGTGGCATCCCGGCGCGCGCCTTGTTCACCCACTCCGGATCGGCGAGCAGCGGCCGCGCCATCGACACCATGTCGGCGCCGCCGCTGGCGAGGATGCCTTCGGCCACGTCGGGCATGTTGATGCGGTTGGTCGCGACCAGCGGCAACGACACGTGTGGCTTGAGCTTCGCGGTGACGCCGGCGAATGCCGCGCGCGGCACCGAGGTTGCGATGGTCGGCACGCGCGACTCGTGCCAGCCGATGCCGGTGTTGATGATCGTCGCGCCGGCGGCCTCGATCGCGCGCGCCTGCTGCACGATCCCGGTCCAGTCCGATCCATCAGGCACCAGTTCCAGCATCGACAGGCGGTAGATGATGATGAAGTCGGGGCCGCAGGCTGCGCGCACGCGGCGCACGATCTCGGTTGCAAAGCGCATGCGTGCGGCGACATCGCCGCCCCAGGCGTCACCGCGGCGATTGGTGCACGCGCTGAGGAACTGGTTGATCAGATAGCCTTCCGAACCCATCACCTCGACGCCGTCGTAGCCACCGTCGCGCGCGAGCCTTGCGGCGGTTGCGTAGGCATCGATGGTGCGTTCGACGCCGCGTGCGGTGAGCGCGCGCGGCGTGAACGGCGTGATCGGCGACTTGACCTTCGACGGCGCCACCGACAGCGGGTGGTAGGCGTAGCGGCCGGCGTGCAGCAGCTGCAGGCAGATCTTCGCGCCGTGCGCGTGCACGGCGTCGGTGACCTGGCGATGCTTGCGCGCTTCCCACGGCCAGGCCAGGCGGCTGGCGAACGGTGTCAGCCAGCCTTCGAAGTTGGGTGAGAAGCCGCCGGTGACGATCAGTGCCACGCCGCCGGCGGCGCGCTCGGCGAAATAGGCGGCGAGCCTGGGGAAGTCGCGTTTGCGGTCCTCCAGGCCGGTATGCATCGATCCCATCAGCACGCGGTTGCGCAGGGTCGCGAAGCCCAGGTCGAGCGGCGCGAACAGGTGCGGGTAGGACGTGGCTGCGCTGTAGTCGGCCGTCATGCTCGGAATACGCTGGCGTATGGATTGCCCACGATGCCGCGAACCTGGCGCCGCGGCAAGTCGGCGCCAGCCCCTGGCGCTGCGGTCAGGCCGGCGAGGCCTGCGCGACCACCGGCATCCGGGTGTCGCACCAGGGCAGGGCGCGGCCGACCAGCGGGCCGATCAGCACCGCGAAGGCCACCGTGCCCAGGCCGACGGTGCCGCCCATCCACCAGCCGGCGAGCAGCACCGAGCCTTCAATGCCGGTGCGCACCGCCCAGATCGGCCAGCCGAAGCGCGCGTGCAGACCGGTCATCAGTCCATCGCGTGGGCCGGGGCCGAAGCGCGCGCCGATATACAGCCCGGTCGCCAGCGCCAGCAGGAGCAGGCCACTGGTGAACACGAGCACCTGCTGCCATCCGATGCCGAAGTCCGGCAACAGCCAGAGTCCGAACTGCGCGCTGGGCCCGACCAGCAGCGCGTTGAGGGCGGTCCCCAGCCCAAGGCGCTGCCGTAGCGGCCACCACAGCAGCAGGACGGCCACGCCGATCAGGATGGTGAGCAGGCCGAACGACAGTCCGGTCTGGTGCACCAGGCCCAGGGTCAGCACGTCCCAGGGCGCCACGCCGAGGCTGGCGCGCACCATCAGGCTCATCGCCAAGCCGTACAGGAAAACCCCGGCCAACAGCTTGGCCAGGCGGAGCGCCAGCAATGGGGGAAGGGTCATGGCGACGAATTGTCGCCGGAATGAAGACGCCCACGGCGTTCGCGCCACGCGCTGCTGTGTTGCAGCAGCGTGGGTGTTCGACGCGCGGCCTTACCAGCCCGACAGCGCCAGCTTGCCGATGGTGCGCCCGGATTCCAGGCGCCGATGTGCCTCGCGCAGGTTGGCTGCGTTGATTGGCGAGAGCGTGTCGCGCATTGTGCCGCGCAGGCGCCCTTCGTCGAACAGCGCGGCTACGCGCGCGAGGATGCGCCCCTGTTCGGCCATGTCGGCGGTTCTGAAGCGCGGCCGCGCAAACATGAATTCCCAGTGGATGCCGATGCACTTCGACTTGTAGGGATCGCCGATGCGCAGCGCACCCGCCGGCTCGACGATCAGCCCCACGCGCCCCTGCGGGGCGAGCAGTTCGCCCAGCTCGGTCCAATAGTGGTCGGTGTCGGCGAGGTTGAGCGCGGCATCGACCGCGTCGAGACCGAGCGTGTGCAGCTGCGGGGCCAGCGGCTGGCGATGGTCGATGACGTGGTCGGCGCCAAGTTCGCTGCACCATGCAACTGTTTCCTCGCGCGAGGCGGTCGCGACCACGGTGAAGCCGGCGAGCTTCCCCAGCTGGATCGCGATCGAACCAACGCCCCCGGCGCCGCCGATCACGAGCAGTGTCCTGCCGTTGCCGCCGCCTTCGACGGCATAGCCCATGCGCTCGAACAGCAGTTCCCAGGCGGTGAGCGCGGTCAGGGGCAGCGCCGCGGACTGGGCGAAATCGAGGGCCGCGGGCTTGCGCGCCACGATGCGCTCGTCGACCAGCTGGTACTGCGCATTGCTGCCCGGGCGGGTAATGTCACCGGCGTACCAGACCTCGTCGCCGGGACGAAACAGGGTGACATCCGGGCCCACCGCCTCGACCACGCCGGCGGCATCGAAGCCGAGCACGCGCGGCTGCGCCTCGACCTGCGGCTTTGGCGCACGCACCTTGGTGTCGACCGGATTGACCGACACGGCCTCGACGCGGACCAGCAGGTCGCGGCCGCTGGCGAGGGGCGCGTCGAGTTCGACGTCGAGCAGCGACTGAGCATCGTCGATGGGCAGGTAGCGGGTGAGGGCGACGGCTTTCATGGTGTGTGCTCGCGTTGGGCGGGGGCAGGCGCTGGCGTCTGAACGAGCGTGCCGGCGTCCGGATGATAGGCACCGGCAGGCGGAGCGGGTCGTGAGATACCGCTTGACTCCGCTCTCCGGGCCGATACCTGAACGAAGGCGCGCCGCGGCAGGATTTCGGGAATTGGTCCGGCTCCGGCAACCCGCAGGTGGCGATACAGGTGAGGCAGTGGTCGCGCCGGCAGGGCTGCTTGCGCGCAACTCGCTGAAACCCCTATAATTCCGCTCCTGTCCGCCCTCGATGGCAGGCAGATCAAATAATAACTACAGAATCGAACACTACAGAGGCTCCACATGTACGCAGTACTGGTCACCGGCGGTAAGCAATACCGCGTGGCGCAGGGCGAAACGCTCCGCGTCGAGAAGCTCGAGGCCGAAGCCGGCAACGAGATCAGCTTCGACAACATCCTGATGCTGGGCGGCAGCGATGGCGTGACCATCGGCGACGCGCTCAAGGGCGCAACGGTTACCGCCAAGGTCGTCAGCCATGGCCGCGCCGACAAGATCCGCGTCATCAAGTTCCGCCGCCGCAAGCACCACATGAAGCGGCAGGGACATCGCCAGCATTACACCGAAATCGAGATCACCGGCATCGCCGGTGGCGACAATAAGTAAGGAGAAGCAGTCATGGCACACAAGAAGGGCGTAGGTTCCTCGCGCAACGGCCGCGACTCCAACCCGAAGTACCTCGGCGTCAAGATCTTCGGTGGCCAGGCCATCGATGCCGGCAACATCATCGTGCGCCAGCGCGGCACCCAGTTCCATCCGGGTCCGGGCGTCGGCCTGGGTCGCGACCACACGCTGTTTGCGCTGGTCAACGGCAAGGTCGAGTTCGGCGTCAAGGGTCCGAACAAGCGCCGCACCGTGAGCGTGGTCGCGCAGGCGTAAGCCTCGCGTCATGCCGAGCGAAGGGCCCCGCCGCGCGCGGGGCTTTTCGTTTCAGTGCCGTGGGTCGGGGAAGGGAATCCAGGCGCGAACAGGCTGGACCGGATCCGATTCCCGCGGTGTGTCATCCCGAGCGCAGCGAGGGATCTCGCTTCCTGCAACCGGACACCAGATCCCTCGCTGCGCTCGGGATGACAGGTCGCTGAGCCTGCTGCGCTCGGGATGACAAGTTGCTGAGCCAGTTGCGCTTGGTATGACAACTTACTGAGCCCGCCGCACTCTGGATGACAAGTTACCGAGCCCGCTGCGCTCGGTTTTTCAATCTCCAATCTCCAATCCCCACCCCAATCCCCGATACCTGACGCCAATGAAACTCGTCGACGAAGCTGAAATCACCGTCACCGCCGGCAACGGCGGCAACGGCTGCGTGGGTTTCCGGCGCGAGAAGTTCATCCCGCTCGGCGGGCCCGACGGTGGCGATGGCGGCGATGGCGGCAGCGTGTACCTGGTCGCCGACGAGAACCTCAATACCCTGGTCGACTTCCGCCACCAGAAGCAGTTCCGCGCCCAGCGTGGCGAGAACGGCATGGGCCGGCAGATGTACGGCAAGGGCGGCGAGGACGTGCTGATCGCCGTGCCAACCGGCACCGTGGTGCACAGCGTCGATACCGACGAGGTGATCGGCGACCTGACCCGCCACGGCGAGCGCCTGCTGGTGGCGCAGGGCGGCCGCGGCGGCCTGGGCAACATGCATTTCAAGAGTTCGACCAATCGCACGCCCCGCCAGTCCACGACCGGTACGTCGGGCGACGAGCGCACGCTGCGGCTGGAACTCAAGCTGCTGGCCGACGTCGGCCTGCTCGGATTTCCCAACGCGGGCAAGAGCACGCTGATCCGCGCGGTGTCGGCGGCCACGCCAAAGGTGGCGGATTACCCGTTCACCACGCTGTATCCGAACCTCGGCGTGGTCAGCGTGGAGCCGGCGCGCAGCTTCGTGATCGCCGACATTCCAGGCCTGATCGAGGGGGCGGCCGAGGGCGCGGGGCTAGGCGCGCTGTTCCTGCGCCACATCCAGCGCACTCGGCTGCTGCTGCACCTGGTCGAGATCGAACCGCTGGACGGCACAGACGCCGTCGACCAGATCCGCACCATCGAGGGTGAGCTCAAGCGCTCCGACGCGGACCTGCTGGATAAGCCGCGCTGGCTGCTGCTCAACAAGGCCGACCTGATTCCGGCCGAGGATGCGCGTGAGCTGGCTGCACGCATCGTGTCGGAACTCGGCTGGTCGGCGCCCTGGTTCGTCGTCTCGGGCCTGGCGCGCGAAGGCACCCGCGAGGTAATGCTGAAGGTGCAGGCCTACCTGGACGAACATCTGCGCAGCGAACGCGAGGCGGCGGACGAGCTCGGCGACTGAGGCGGCGATGAAAGCGCCGGACACCTTTTTCTGCCACGGATCTGCGCGGATGAACGCAGATCAGGCAAACGCACGCGGAACACGCGCCACCCCGCACCCGATTCGCGTTCATCCGCGTCAATCCGTGGCCAACACGAAAACCGCCTCTGCAGAAACGAAAAACCCGGCCGGAGCCGGGTCCTTCTGCAGCGGCCTGGGCCTGCGATCAGGCGGCTTTGAGCGCCTTGATGCGGGCGGTCAGGCGGCTCTTGTGGCGTGCAGCCTTGTTCTTGTGGATCAGGCCACGCGAACCGAAACGGTCGAGCAGCGGCTGGGCCACGGCGAATGCGGTTTCGGCGCCGGCGGCGTCGTTGGCGTCGAGGGCCTTGAGGACCTTCTTGACGGCGGTGCGCAGCTGCGAACGCTGGGCCGTGTTGCGCGCGTTGCGCACGACGGTCTGCTTGGCGCGCTTCTTGGCGGACTTGATGTTGGCCACGATAGGATCCTGGAAACTGGTATGGAAGTGAACGGCGAAAGCCGGCTTGGGCCGGGCTTCGGAAAGACGGAGCCGGAAATTATGGGGGATTCAGTCACTTGGGTCAACAGGGTTGGCACTCGGGAGGACAGGACGTGAGTGCGCCGGATCCGGTCCTGCCGCCGGGCGCCGGTGCGGCCGCGGCACCGCGCCGCGCCGGATTGCTGCGTTCGACCGCCGTGTTCAGCGCGATGACCTTCATCTCGCGCATCACGGGTCTGGTCCGCGACCAGGTCTACGCGGCGGTGTTCGGCGCCAATCCGGCCATGGACGCCTTCCTGGTCGCGTTCCGCATTCCCAACTTCCTGCGCCGGCTTTCGGCCGAGGGCTCCTTCTCGATGGCCTTCGTTCCGGTGCTTTCGGAGTACCGGGAGCGACAGGACCACGCCGCAGTGAAGGCGCTGGTCGACCGCGTCGCCGGCACCCTGCTCGCGGTGCTGCTGGTGCTGACGGCGCTGGCGGTGCTGGCCGCGCCCTGGGTGATCCGGGTGTTTGCGCCCGGCTTCGATGCCGACGGCCCGCAAGGCCAGCTGGCGGCGGAGATGCTGCGCATCACCTTCCCCTACCTGCTGTTCATCTCGATGGCTTCGCTGGCGGGCGGCGTGCTCAACAGCTATCGCCATTTCGCGGTGCCTGCGCTGTCGCCGGTGCTGATGAACATCGCCATGATCAGCGCAGCGCTGGCGCTGGCGCCGCGCATGGACCAGCCGGTGATGGCGCTGGCCTGGGGCGTGTTTGCCGCCGGCATCCTGCAGCTGCTGTTCCACCTGCCGTCGCTGGCGAGGCTGGGCCTGCTGCCCAGGCCGCGCTGGGGTGCGGCGCACGAAGGCGTCCGGCGGGTGATGAAGCTGATGGTGCCGACCCTGTTCGGCTCGTCGGTGGCGCAGCTCAACCTGCTGCTCAACACGATCGTGGCGTCGATGCTGATCGGCGGCAGCGTGACCTGGCTGTATCTGGGCGACCGGCTGCTGGAGTTTCCGCTGGGCATGTTCGGCGTGGCGATCGGTGCGGTGATCCTGCCGCACCTGTCCAGCCGCCACGCGGTGGCTGACCCGGACGGGTATTCGAAGGCGCTGGACTGGGGTTTCCGGCTGTGCCTGATGATCGCGATACCGGCATGCCTGGGACTCATGCTGTGCGCCGAGGCGCTGGTGGCGACGCTGTTCCAGCACGGCCGCTTCACCCCGCACGACACGCAGATGGCGCGGCTCACGGTGCTGGCGCTGTCCACCGCGCTGCCCGCGTTCCTGCTGGTGAAGGTGCTGGCACCGGCCTTTTATTCGCGCCAGGACACCCGGACCCCGGTGAAGGCGGGCGTGGTGGCGGTGGCGGCGAACATCGTGGCGACCGTGCTGTTCCTGGCCGCGCTGCTGTGGTGGACCGGCATCGGGCGCGAAGCCTGGGCGGCCAGCGGCGGCGACATCCGCGCCGCGCTCAAGCTGCTGCCCGGTGCGCACGCCTGCCTGGCGTTGGCCACTGCCGTGGCCGGATGGACCAACGCGCTGCAGCTGTGGTGGTACCTGCGCCGGGCGCAGGTGTTCCGCGCGCAGCCGGGCTGGGGCAGGTTCTGGCGCCAGCTGGCGGTGGCCAGCGTGGCGATGGCGGCCGTGGTGCTGGCCCTGCTGCTGGCCTGGGATGACTGGACGGCGTGGCACTGGAGCGAGCGGGTCTGGAAACTGGCCGTGGTGGTGGGCGCGGGTGGACTGGTCTACGTGGCGGCCCTGTGGCTGCAGGGGATCCGGCCGCGCGACCTGCGCCATTGAGCATCACGCCTGCGAAGCGCGACCGGTCGACTGCGAGCGCCGGGCGCGCGGGGCGCCCGCTATACTCCGCGGTTCACATGAGCAGGCTGTTTCGCGACGTCGATGGCGGGCCGCTGTGCCCCAACGGCAGTGTGGTCTGCATCGGCGCGTTCGACGGCCTCCATCTCGGCCATCGCGCACTGGTGCGCCACGCGGTCGACCGCGCACGCGCGCTGGGCGTGAACGCCGTGGCGCTGAGCTTCGAGCCGCTGCCGCGCGAGTTCTTTGCCGCGGCCAGTCCGCCGCCGCGGCTGAGCCTGGCGCGCGGCAAGGTCGAAGGGCTGCATGGCCTGGGCATCGACTGCGTCGGCCTGCTGCGCTTCGACGCGAAGCTGGCGGCCATGGCGCCACAGGCGTTCGTCGAAACCGTGCTGGCCCGGCGGCTGGCCGCGCGCGAGGTCTGGGTCGGCCCGGAGTTCCGCTTCGGCCATCGGCGTGCCGGGGACATCGAAGTGCTGCGGGCCGCGGGCGCGCAGCACGGCTTTGCGGCAGCCGAGATCGAGCCGCTGCACCTGGACGGCGAACGCGTGTCGAGCACGCGCATCCGCCAGGCGCTGGTCGCCGGCGATTTCGACGCGGCCGCGCGCCTGCTCGGCAAGCCGTACGCGGTGTCGGGGCGGGTGGTGCGCGGCCGGCAGCTGGGCCGCACGCTTGGCTATCCGACCGCCAACCTGCGCTTTGGTGGCAAGGTCCCGGCGCTGCGCGGCATCTACGCCACGCGCGTGCATGGCATTGATGGCGGCGCCGCGTGGCCGTCGGTGTCGAGCTTCGGCACGCGGCCGACGGTAGGCGGCATCGAGCCGCTGCTCGAGGCGCACCTGTGCGATTTCGAAGGCGACCTCTACGGGCGGCGCATCGAGGTCGAGTTCGTCGCGCGCCTGCGCGACGAGGAAAAGTTTCCCGACCTGCCGACCCTGGTCGCGCAGATGCATCGCGATGCCGACGAGGCCCGTCGCATCCTCCAACAGCACACCCCAGGGCGGGCCACCGCGTGACCGAAGACAACGACAGCCAGCGCTACAAGTCCACCATCCTGCTGCCCGCGACGGAGTTTCCGATGCGCGGCGACCTGCCCAAGCGCGAGCCGGCCACGCTCGAGCGCTGGGAGCGCGAGGGCCTGTACGCGCAACTGCGCGGGAACGCACAGGGACGTCCGCTGTTCGTGCTGCATGACGGCCCGCCGTACGCGAACGGCGCGATCCATCTTGGCCATGCGGTCAACAAGATCCTCAAGGACATCATCGTCAAGTCGAAGTACCTCGCCGGCTTCGACGCGCCCTACGTGCCGGGCTGGGACTGCCATGGCCTGCCGATCGAAATCGCGATCGAGAAGAAGTACGGCAAGGTCGGGGTGAAGCTCGACGCGGTCGAGTTCCGGCAGAAGTGCCGCGAGTACGCGCAGGCGCAGGTCGAGATCCAGCGCAAGGACTTCAAGCGCCTGGGCGTGATCGGTGACTGGGACAACCCCTACCTGACGCTGGACTTCCGCTTCGAGGCCAACGAGATCCGCGCGCTGGCGAAGATCGTTGACAACGGCCACCTCACCCGCGGCGTGAAGCCGGTGCACTGGTGCTTCGATTGCGGCTCGGCGCTGGCCGAAGCCGAGATCGAATACGCCGACAAGCTCTCGCCTGCGGTCGATGTCGCGTATGCCGCGCGCAGCCCGCAGGCGGTGGCGCGCGCGTTTGGCGTCGAGGTGCCCGAGGATGTCGAGGTCGCGGTGGTGATCTGGACCACCACGCCGTGGACGCTGCCGGCCTCGCTCGCGATCTCGATGGGCGAGGACCTGGAATACGCGCTGGTCGAAGGTCCCGCACGTGGCGGCAAGCGCCGCTGGCTGGTGCTGGCCGACGCGCTGGCTGAAAGCGCGCTCAAGCGCTATGGCGTCGAGCAGGCGCAGGTGCTGGGCCGGGCGCTGGGCGCGAAGCTCGAAGGCCTGGTGTTCGCGCATCCGTTCTACGACCAGCGCGACATCCCGGTGCTGCTGGGTGACCACGTCTCGGCCGAGGACGGCACCGGCGCCGTGCACACCGCCCCCGGACACGGCCAGGAGGACTACGCGGTCAGCAAGCAGTACGGGCTGATCGACCGCTACAGCGCGGCCGAACTCAATCCCGTCGACGGCCGCGGCGTGTACCTGCCGTCGACGCCGGCCGCGGATGGCGTCGAACTCGCCGGCCAGCACATCTGGAAAGCCAACGACACGATCGTCGAAGTACTGCGCGCGAGCGGCGCACTGCTTGCGTCGCGCAAGCTCGAGCACAGCTATCCGCACTGCTGGCGGCACAAGACGCCGATCGCGTTCCGCGCCACGCCGCAGTGGTTCATCTCGATGGACCAGGCCAACCTGCGCGCCGACGCGCTGGAGGCGATCAAGGGCGTGGGCTGGTTCCCGGGCTGGGGCGAGGCGCGCATCACCGGCATGGTCGAAGGCAGGCCGGACTGGACCATCTCGCGCCAGCGCACCTGGGGCGTGCCGATCGCGCTGTTCGTGCACCGCGAGACGGGCGATCCGCATCCGCGCAGCAGCGAGCTGATGCGGCAGGTGGCCGATCGCGTCGAACAGCACGGCGTGGACGTCTGGTACACGCTCGACGCCGCCGAATTGCTTGGCGACGAGGCGAAGGACTACGACAGGATCACCGACATCCTCGATGTCTGGTTCGACTCGGGCGTCACCCACGAGGGCGTGCTGCTCGAGCGCGGCTTCGGCAAGCCGGCCGACCTGTACCTGGAAGGCTCCGACCAGCACCGCGGCTGGTTCCAGTCCTCGCTGCTCACCGGCGTCGCCATCGACAAGGCCGCGCCCTATCGCCAGTGCCTGACTCACGGCTTCACCGTGGACCAGCACGGCCGCAAGATGTCCAAGTCACTGGGCAACGGCATCGAGCCGCAGGACATCATGAAGACGCTGGGCGCGGACATCCTGCGCCTGTGGATCGCCAGCGCCGACTACAGCAACGAGATGTCGCTGTCGCAGGAGATCCTCAAGCGCAACGCCGATGCCTACCGCCGCATCCGCAACACCTCGCGCTTCCTGCTCGGCAACCTCAACGGCTTCGAGCCGGCGCGGCACCTGTGCGCGCCTGAAGAGATGCTCGCGTTCGACCGCTGGATCGTGCATCGCGCCTGGGAGGTGCAGGAGACGATCAAGGCTGCCTACGCGCGCTACGACTTCTCCGAAATCGTGCAGCTGCTGCTCAACTTCTGCAGCGTCGACCTGGGCTCGCTGTACCTGGACGTCACCAAGGACCGGCTCTACACCATGCGCGAGGATTCGCGCGGCCGGCGCAGCGCGCAGAGCGCGATCTACCACGTCACCGAGGCCTTCGTGCGCTGGATCGCGCCGGTGCTCAGCTTCACCGTCGAGGAGATGTGGGGCTACCTGCCGGCGCCGGCCGCAGGCGCGCGCGAGCGCAACGTGCTGATGGCCACCTGGTACGAAGGCCTGGCGCCGCTGCCGGCCGACGCGCTGCTGTCGGCGAACGACTTCGAGCGGCTGCTCACCCTGCGCGAGAACGTGGCCAAGGTGCTGGAGCCGATGCGCGCCAGCGGCGAGATCGGCGCGGCACTGGAGGCGGAGATCGAGCTGCACGCCGGCACCGCCGACCAGATCCGGGTCGCGCCCCTGGTCGACGAGCTGCGCTTCTTCCTGATCAGCGGCGACGTGAAGGTGCTGCCGTTCGACGGCGAGGAATCGCGGATCGTCGCGACGCGGACCAGCAAACCCAAGTGCGTGCGCTGCTGGCACCATCGCGCGGACGTGGGCACGAGCGCCGCGCATCCGCAGCTGTGCGGTCGCTGCGTGTCGAACGTGGAAGGCCCGGGCGAGGATCGGAAGTGGGTCTGACCGGAACCCGCCGCAGGCTTCCTCCTGTAGGAGCGGCTTCAGCCGCGACCCGGTCTTCGGTGAGCCGGGGAGCGATCGGTGCTGAAGCCGCTCCTGCGCGGGCGATCCGGGAACACTGCCGAACACCAGCCAAGGGAACACAATGACCTCGTCCATACGACCCAACGCGTTGCCCTGGCTGATCCTGTCGGCGATCGTCATCGTCCTCGACCAGCTGAGCAAGTGGTGGGTGCTGACCAGCCTGCCCGAGTACACCGCGATACCGGTGATCGAAGGTTTCTGGAACTGGTACCGCACCTACAACACCGGCGCGGCCTTCAGCTTCCTGGCGGGCGCCGGCGGCTGGCAGAAGTGGTTCTTCACCGTGCTCGGCGTGGGCATCAGCGGCCTGCTCGCGTTCTGGTTGTCGCGCACGCCGCGCGCCGACTGGCGCACCGCGCTGCCGTTCGCGCTGGTGATCGGCGGCGCGCTGGGCAACATCATCGACCGCCAGGTCCACGGCCACGTGGTCGACTTCATCCAGTGGCACTGGAAAGGTCATTACTGGCCGGCCTTCAACATCGCCGACTGCGCGGTGGTGGGCGGGGCGATCGGCATCGCACTGTTCGGACTGTTCCAGGGCAAGGGTACGGACGGCGCGAAGCGTCGCTGAGCGCAGCAGCAAGGGCGCGAATGCGCGTGTCCACCGACCGGGGCGGACCTTGCGTCACCGGCGGAGAGTCACTTTTTGCGCCCCGACCGGGTGATGGCCTCGCCGGCCGGCGCCTTCTGGCCGTGGCCATGCCGCCGCACCGGCCCGCGCAGGCACGCCGTCGCCGCCGGCGACACACCGCGTTCCGGCGCTGTTGCCTGCTTGGGCGCTACACTGCGCGCCATGGACATCGTCCTCGCCAATCCCCGCGGTTTCTGTGCCGGCGTCGACCGCGCCATCGAGATCGTCAAACGCGCCATCGAGACCCTGGGCGCGCCGATCTACGTGCGCCACGAAGTGGTCCATAACCGCTTCGTGGTCGAGGACCTGCGCCGCCGCGGCGCGATCTTCGTCGAGGAGCTCGATGAAGTGCCCGATGGCAACACCGTGATCTTCAGCGCCCACGGCGTCTCCCAGGCGGTGCGCGAGGAGGCGGGGCGACGCGGCCTGAAGGTGTTCGACGCCACCTGTCCGCTGGTGACCAAGGTGCACTTGGAAGTCGCGCGCCAGTGCCGCGCCGGGCGCGACGTGGTGCTGATCGGACACGCCGGCCACCCGGAGGTCGAGGGCACGATGGGGCAGTGGAAGGCGGAAGCCGGCAGCGGCCGCATCTACCTAGTCGAAGACCTGGAGGATGTGGCCTGGATCGACCCGTCGCAGCCGGCCAACATCGCCTACACCACGCAGACCACTCTGTCGGTGGACGACACCCGCGACATCATCTCCGCCCTGCGCGCGCGCTTCCCGCTCATCCAGGGCCCGAAGAACGACGACATCTGCTACGCCACGCAGAACCGGCAGGACGCAGTGCGCGCGCTGGCCCAGCAGTGCGACCTGGTGCTGGTGGTCGGCTCGCCCAACAGCTCCAACTCCAACCGCCTGCGCGAGCTGGCCGAACGCGATGGCGTGGAGTCCTACCTGATCGATGGCGCCGCCGAGATCGACCCGGAGTGGGTGGTCGGCCGCCGCCATATCGGCGTCACCGCCGGTGCGTCGGCCCCCGACGTGCTGGTGCAGGGCGTGCTGACGCGCCTGCGCGAGCTGGGCGCCGGCCCCGTGCGCGAACTGCACGGTGAACCCGAGAGCATGGTGTTCGCCCTGCCGAAGGAACTGCGGCTGCAGCTGATCGACTGAACGCGTCCCTGACTGCGCCCCAACGAAAAAGCCCCGCACTGCGGGGCTTTCACGTATCTGGTGCCGGAAATAGGAATCGAACCTACGACCTACGCATTACGAATGCGCCGCTCTACCAACTGAGCTATTCCGGCGAGGGTCGCAAATTCTAGGCCTTGGGCGGCGCCCGGTCAAAGGGAAGACACGTTGCGGCGGCAGGCGCAGGCCGCACTGCAATCGCACGGGGACGGCGGAACGCGGCACGCCGCGGCGTGCCGCGCGGCCTTACAGCGTGCCCGCTACCGGAACTTCGTTCAGCCGGTTGCGCAACTCGTCGGTGACGCGCAGCGCCAGTGCCACGATCGTCAGGGTGGGGAAGGCCCATCCGCCGGTCGGGAACACCGAGCTGCCTGCGACGTACAGGTTGTCGACGCCATGCACCCGGCACTGCGTGTCGACCACGCCGTCTGCCGGCGAATCCGCCATGCGGGTGGTGCCGATGTGGTGCGCGGTGCCGTGCACGTGGGGGACGGCGCTGGCGTCGCGCAGCCAGTCGGCCGGTTCGAATTCGCACTCGAAGCGGGTTGCCACGTCGGCGCTGATGAGCTTGGCGGCGCCACGGATGCTGGCCTGGTCGGCGGCGGACAGCCGCCAGTCCATGCGCACCTTGCGCAGGCCCAGCGCATCGCGGTCGTCGGACAGCAGGATGCGGCTGTCGCGGTTTGGCGCCTGCTCGAAATAACCGACCATTTCCACGCGATCGGTGTCCACGACGCTGCGTCGGGCAAGTTTGCGACGCCCCGCCTGGAAGATGTCGCCGGCATGCAGGGCCGTGCGCAGCGCGAGGCGGCCACGGTGGACCGGCCCGTCGTACGCCGGGATCCGTTCGGGAATCTCCTGCGCCAGCGCGTCGAGCACCTCGTTCTCCACGCTCTGGCTCTCGTCGGCCGGGCCGCGCTTGCCGCGCAACGATGCGCGCAGGGCGCGCAGCGAGGCCAGTCCCTTGGACGCGGGCTGTTCGACCGCGAATGGCCGCGCGCGTGCGTTGAGCAGCCGGTGGCTCTGCTGCGCCGACGCCGACAGGCTGAGCTGGTGGTAGGCGGGGCAGGGCGCATCGTCGAGCGCGCGGCTGTACAGGTTCGCCAGCTGGTCCATGGCGCCAGCCCGGAACGTGCCGAGCCCGCAGCGCGGATGGTCCATGAAGTAGCGGCCGACCAGGTCGCGATCGTTGCCCAGTCCTGCGGGCGCGACGTCGTCGGAAAGCAGCAGCAGCCGTGCGTTCTCGATGCCGCCGGTGGCCAGCACGAAATAGCGGGCGTTGACATGGCCACGGCGGCCGTCGGTGGTGCCGATCAGCGCCCGTCGCACCGCCGACGCGTTGTCGAGAGCCTCGAGGCGAAGCACGTTGGCATGCAGCAACAGCTGCAGGTTGGGTGACGTGCGCAGCAGCTCCATGTGCGCCTGGCCGAAGTCGAGCGGGCTGATCCGACTGGTGCGGTTGTCGAGGTTGGGCGAGGGCGCGTCGCCGTTGCCGGAGGAGAGGTAGGTGCCGTCGCCGAAATCACCCGGATCGACGCGGCAGACCTTGTTGGCCCGCGCGTAGTACGACGCCAGCGCGTCCCACTCGATCGGCCAGCCGCTTTCGGGTACCCATTCGCGCCTTGCCATCTCGATCGAGCTCATCGGGATGCAGCCGCCACCCCACAGGCGGGTCGAACCGCCGAAGGTGCGCAAGCGGCTGAAAGCGGGATCGAGCGCATGCGGCCCGATCGATTCCCCGGCGTTCAACGCCTGGCTGGCGCGCTCGCTGCGCAGGCCGCCGCCTTCGAGCAGGCAGACCTTCCACGGCGTGTTGGCGAGCTCTGCGGCGATGGTGATGCCGGCCGGTCCGCCGCCGATGATGCAGACGTCCGCGTCGAAGGCATCCGGGCAGGCGGGCGAGCTGAAATCATCGATCATCGGTCGTCAGGGCTCTGCGGGACGGGTCGGGTCTGTCTCAGGTGCGCAGACTGGACTCCGGTACGCTGTCGTCCGGATCTACAACGCAAACGCAGATATGGCCAAGGCGCGGACAGCCTACGTGTGCAGTGAGTGTGGCGCGGACTTCAGCAAGTGGCAGGGGCAATGTGGTGCCTGCGGCGCCTGGGACACGCTGTCGGAGTTCGTGGTGGAGCCTGCGGGCACCGCGAAGTCGCCGGCTTCGCGCCGCAGCGGCTGGGCTGGCAAGGTCGATCCGCCGAAGGTCACAGCGCTCAAGGACGTGCAGCAGGGCGAAGAGGTGCGCGTGTCGACCGGCATCGGCGAGTTCGACCGCGTGCTCGGCGGCGGCCTGGTGGCGGGCGCGGTGGTGCTGGTCGGTGGCGACCCGGGCATCGGCAAGTCGACCCTGCTGCTGCAGGCGGTGGCGTCGATGGCATCGTCGCTGCCCGGGCTGTACGTGACCGGCGAGGAATCGCTGGCGCAGGTCGCCGGCCGCGCCTCGCGTCTCGGGCTGCCGGTCGAAGGCCTGAATGCGCTTGCCGAAACCGGGATCGAACGCATCCTCGAGCAGGCCGCCAAACTGCGCCCGCGCATCATCGTGGCCGATTCGGTGCAGACGCTGTGGACCGAGTCGCTCACCGCCGCGCCGGGGTCGGTGAGCCAGGTGCGCGAGAGCGCGGCGCGGCTGGTGCGCTACGCCAAGGAGACCGGCACCGCGGTGTTCCTGGTCGGGCATGTCACCAAGGAAGGCGGCATCGCCGGCCCGCGCGTGCTCGAGCACATGGTCGATGCGGTGCTGTACTTCGAGGGCGATTCGGGCAGCCGCTTCCGCGTACTGCGTGCGTTCAAGAACCGCTTTGGCGCAGTCAACGAACTCGGCGTGTTCGCGATGGGCGACAAGGGGCTGAAGGAGGTGCCCAATCCTTCGGCGATCTTCCTGTCCGGCGGCAGCGCGCGCCAGCCCGGCAGCTGCGTGATGGTCACGCGCGAAGGCACGCGGCCGCTGCTGGTCGAAGTGCAGGCGCTGGTGGACGGCTCGTCGCTGTCGAACCCGCGCCGGGTCGCGGTGGGCCTGGAGGGCAACCGCATGGCGATGCTGCTGGCGGTGCTGCACCGGCACGGCGGCGTGGTCACCAGTGACCAGGATGTGTTCGTCAACGTGGTCGGTGGCATCCGGGTGCAGGAGACCGCGGCCGATCTGCCTGTGCTGCTGGCGGTGCTGTCCTCGCTGCGCGACACGCCGCTGCCGGAGAAGACGATCGCGTTCGGCGAGGTCGGGCTGTCGGGCGAGATCCGGCCGGTGCCCAACGGCGAGGAGCGGCTCAAGGAGGCGGCGACGCACGGCTTCAAGCGCGCGATCGTGGCCAAGGCGAATGCGCCGAAGGCGGGCAGCTACAAGGGCATGGAGGTGATCGCGGTCGAGCGCCTGGCCGACGCGCTGGAGCAGGTGTGAGCCTTGCGCCTGGCGATGGCGGACGCTGGCCTGCGGCGCGCGTCGTGTCGGTGCTGCTGCATCCGTTCGCGGTGTTCGTCGCGCTGGCACTGGTTGCGGCGTGGCGGCTGGATCCGTCAGGCCTGCTGCGAACCGCGGCCGCCATCGGGGTCGCGGTCGCGATCGTATGGGCGTTCGTGCTGCAACGCCGGCGTTCGGGGCGATGGCAGACCGTCGACGCGTCGCATCCGCACGAGCGGCCGGCGCTGTACCTGCTTGCCCTGCTGGTCGCGGGCGGCTACTGGTGGTGGCAGGGCGGGCGTGGATCGGCAAGTTCCACCGGTGTGCTGGCGGTGGTCGTGATGCTGTGCGTGGCGGCGATGGCCAACCGCTGGATCAAGCTGTCGCTGCACATGGCCAGCCTGGCGTTTGCCGGCGTGACGCTGCTGGCCCTGTGGCCCGCAGCCGGCGCGGCGACGCTGGCATTGCTGCCGTTGCTGGGCTGGTCGCGGCTGCGCATGGCGCGGCACAGCCTGCCCGAAGTGTTGGGCGGCGCGGCGCTTGGCCTGGCCTGCGGCACCGTGCCGCTGCTGCTGTATTGAGGCGCGATGATTCGCGTGCGCTGATCCTGCGGCTGTCCCGATCCGGAAGCGGGCTTGCGCAGGAGGGCCGACGGAATTGACCTGGGTCAGTGCGGCTGGCGCGGGCGGCGCAATAGAGTCCGTCCATGCCAAATTTCAGCTTCCCTTCGCCGGCGATGGACGCCCGGATGCTCACGCGACGCGCGGAATCCGGGAAGGCGACCGGATCGCTGCAGGCGCCGCTGCCGTGAGGCCATTGGCGTGGGCCGCCGCGCTGGCCCTGTGCGCGGCCGGAGCGCTGCGGGCGCAGGTGCCGGAGTCGGCCGCGACGCCGACCAGGGACCTGGACACCCTGCAGGTCACCGCCACGATCCTGCCCACCGCAGCGATCGACGCCAGCCAGAACATCACCGTGCTCGGCCCGGAACAACTCGAGGCGTGGCGCGGCCGCAGCCTGGCCGACGTGCTGGCCGCACAGGCCGGGCTTGTGGTGGATCGCAGTGCGCGCGGCGGCGGCTACGGCGCGCTGTACCTGCGCGGTGCCGATCCCAGCCACGTCGTGGTCCTGGTCGACGGCGTGCGCCAGAACGACCCGCTGTCATCGCGCGGCAGCGCGGTCGACCTCAACACCCTGTCGCTGGAGCGGATCGAGCGCATCGAGATCGTGCGCGGCAGCGCCAGCGTCGCCCATGCCGAGGCGATCGCCGGGCTGGTCCATCTGCACACCCGGCGCGCCGCGAAAGGCGCCAGCGCCGGCGTCGCGATCGGCGGCGACGGCCTGCGCGCGCTCCATGCCGGCCTGTCCGGCACGGACTGGAGCCTGGCCGCGAGCGACCGCGAGGATGGCGACGGCCGCCGCGGCTTGCAGGGCGTGCGCGCCTTCGATGCGGCCTGGGAACGCGAACTGCAGCCGGCACTGACGCTGCGTGCGGCGTTCGGCTACAGCGACAGTGAAGGCCGCGGCTTCCCCGATGACAGCGGCGGTCCGCGCTACGCGGTGCTGCGTGAACTGGACGAACGCGAGGCGCGCGCCCGCCAGTTCTCGCTGCAGGCCCGGTATCGACCATCGACGGGCACGATCGAGGCGCAGTGGGCCAGGTTCTCGCGCGGGGGCGACGAGGATTCGCCGGGCGTGGCCGGCGGCTTGCGCGACCCGGCCGGTCTGCCCGCGCTGGCCGCGCAGATCGACTACCGTCGCGACGAACTGCAGGCCACCTGGCGACGGCCGCTCGGCGCCGCCAGCGAGTTCGGTGCCGGCGTGCTGCACCAGCGCGAACGCGGCGTCTACGACGGCCGGATCGACTACGGCTTCTTCCAGTCGCCGGTCGCGTTCTCGATGCAGCGCACCACCGATGCCGCATACGCCGAACTGCGCTGGCGCCACGGCGCCTGGACCGCCCAGGGCGGCCTGCGCCACGAGCGCCGCCGCGATGCCGGCGCCAAGGCCGACCACGCCACCCAGCCAATGCTGTCGCTGCAGCGGCACCTCGGCACGTCGGGCGCGCACTGGGGCGCTTCGTTCTCGCGCAGCTCCAGGCCACCGAGCTTCTACGCGCTGGGCCATCCGCTGGTCGGCAACCCCGAACTGCGGACCGAGCGCGCCGGGCACCGCGAGCTGTACTACGCCACCGCCAGTGATGCGGCCTGGCCGAGCCGGATCACCGTGTTCAGCGCGCGCTATCGCGACCTGGTGGATTTCGACGGCGGACCGCCGCCGCAACTGGTCAACCGCGCCCGGATCGAAGCCGACGGGCTGGAATGGCGCAGCGCACACCGCTTCGGCAACGACTGGCAGCTGGGGCTGGACGGCGCGTGGATTCGGGTGCGCGATCCGGTCGGCGGCGTCGTCCTGCGCCACCGGCCGCGACTGCAGGCCGGCGCCGACCTGACGGTGCCGCTGGACGGGCAGTACGAACTGTCGCTGCGGCTGCACCACCTCGGGCGCCGCTTCGACTCGTCCATTCCCACCGGCGACCGCTGGCTGGCGTCAGCGACCACGTTCGACCTGGCGCTGCGCCGGCAGTGGGGCCCGGCAGCGCTGCTGCTTGCGCTCGACGACGTGGGCGATGCGCGCGGCGAGGAGGTGATCGGACTGGAGGCGCAGGGCCGCCGGCTGCGGCTGTCACTACAGTGGGACCTGCAATGAAGCTTCGCCACGACAACACGCGGGCGCTCGCATGCGCCGGCATCGTCCTCACGCTGCTGCTGGGCCTGGCCTGGCTCGGCCTGCTGGCGGCCGCACCGGGCCGGGCGCAGGACGCGCCGCCGCCGCCTATTTCGCTGGACGAAGCCATCGGCCTGGTGAATACGTACTGCGGCGCCTGCCATCTGGTGCCGGCGCCGGACATCCTGCCCAAGCGCGACTGGCCGTACGCGGTGCAGACCATGGCCGAGCTCTCGGAGAAGATGCGGGGCCAGGAGTTCATTCCCGCCGACGTGCTGCCGCACATCAAGGCGTTCTATTACGGAAGCAGCCCGGCCGAGCTGCCACGCCTGCCCTACCTGGCGCCTGCGCCTTCGCCGCTGCGGTTCCGCGCCTCGACCATCGGTGCGACCGCCGAAACTCCGCTGGTCACGCATGTCACCGCAGGACTGAGCGGCGCGCCGACCGACCTGCTGGTGTCCGACGCCGGCCGCCGCGAGGTGCTGCGGCTGTGGCACGAAGATGGCCAATGGCGCGAGCGCGCGCTGGCGGAGCTGGTCGCGCCCGCGCATGCCCAGGTCGTCGATCTCGACGGCGACGGCCTGCTGGACATCGTGGTGGCCGAACTGGGCGAGATGGCGCCGTCGGGCAACGCTGTCGGCAAGGTGGTCGTCCTGCTTGGCGACCCGTCCGGCACGTTCGTCCGCCGTACCCTCGTCGAAGGCCTGGGGCGGGTCACCGACGTGCGCGCCGCGGACCTCGACGGCGACGGCGACATGGACCTCGCAGTGGCCGTGTTCGGCATGAACGACATTGGCGGGATCTTCTGGCTGGAGAACCGCGACGGCGCGTTGTATCGACACAACCTGATGTCGCTCGCCGGCGCGCTCGGCATCGACGCGGTGGACCTGGATGGCGACGGCCTGCTGGACCTGGTCAGCCTGGTCTCCCAGGAGCACGAAATGGTGCTCGCCTTCCACAACCTTGGCGGCGGCCGCTTCGAGCAGATGGAGCTGGCGCGCGCGCCGCATCCGATGTTCGGCTCCACGTCCCTGCGTCCGGTGGACCTGGACCAGGACGGCGACATCGACCTGCTGTTCACCAACGGCGACGCCTTCGACCTGCAGACAGATCCCAAGCCCTACCACGGCGTGCAGTGGCTGGAGAACCTGGGAAACATGCAGTTCGCCTTCCGCGACATCGGCCGCTTCTATGGCGCCGTCACCACGGCGGTCGGCGATCTCGACGGCGACGGCGACCTCGACATCGTGGCCAGCAGCTGGGTCAACTACTGGCGCGACCCGGGCCGCCACACCCTGGTCTGGTACGAGAACGATGGCCGCGGGAACTTCACTCCGCACGCCATCGCCAGCGAGCCGGCCGGTCTGACCTCGCTGTGGCTGGCCGACATGAACGGCGACGGCCGGCTCGACATCGTCGCCGGTGCGTTCCGCATGGACCTGCTGCAGGAGATGCTGGACATGCCGGTCAATGAAGACACCCGCCCCGAGCCCCCGCCAGGGTCCGCGAAGGAGCATCCCCGGCTGCTGCTGTTCGAGAACCTGCCTGCCGACGGGAGTGGCGAAGGGAGCTGAGGTCGCTGCTGCTACAGCCGCGCGTGGCGCGACACCGGCTGCAGGTCGGGCAGGGCGCCGTCGCCGTCGGCCACCGCGGCGATGACCTGGTCAGCCGCCTCCACCTCGATGCCCTCGGCCGCATACCAGTCCGGGTTGTAGTAGCTGTGGGCGTAGCGTTCGCCGCCGTCGCAGAGGATGGTGACGATCGATCCTGTTTCGCCGCGCGCGCGCAGCGCCTGCGCCACGCGCAGCACGCCGACGAAGTTGGTGCCGGTGGACCCGCCGACGCGACGGCCAAGCCGGCGGTTGACGTAGCGCATCGCCGCCAGGCTGAGTCCATCGGGCACCTTGACCATCGCGTCGACGCAGCCGGCGATGAAGCTCGGTTCTGGAGTTGGCCGGCCGATGCCCTCGATCCTCGACGACGGCACCGACACCGCCGGCGACGGCTGGCCCTGCGCCAGCGCGGCGTAATGGCCATGGAATGCCGAATGCTGCGGATCCGCACACAGCACCCGCGTCGGCAGGCCGCGGTAACTCGCGTAGCGGCCAATCGTCGCGCTGGTGCCGCCGGTGCCGGCGCTGCACACCACCCAGGCCGGCACCGGGTGCGGCTCCTGGTCCATCTGCCTGAAGATCGACTCGGCGATGTTGTTGTTGGCGCGCCAGTCGGTGGCACGTTCGGCGTAGGTGAACTGGTCCATGAAGTGGCCGCCGCTTTCGCGCGCAAGCCGTACCGACTCGGCGGTGATGTCGCGCGCTTCGCGCACCAGGTGGCAGCGTCCGCCGTGGAACTCGATGGCCGCGATCTTCTCCGGCGAGGTGGACGCGGGGATCACCGCCACGAACGGCAGCCCCAGCAGGCTCGCGAAATACGCCTCCGACACCGCGGTCGAGCCGCTCGACGCCTCCACCACCATGCTGCCCGAATGCAGCCAGCCGTTGGCCAGCGCGTACAGGAACAGCGACCGGGCGAGCCGGTGCTTGAGGCTGCCGGTGGGATGGCTGGACTCGTCCTTGAAATAGACATCGATCCCCGGGAAGCCCGGCAGCGCCAGCGGGATCAGGTGGGTATCGGCCGAACGGTTGAAATCGGCCTCGATCCGGCGGATCGCGGCGCTCGTCCAGGCGTGGTGGCCGGAGCAGGCGAGATGGCTGGATTCGTCAAGGAAGGGCATGGCGCGCAACGGGGCGGGGGGACCTCATTCTCGCCGATCCCGCACGGCCCGGCTGGGCGCTGAACGACCGCCGCGACCCCTGCGGTCAAACGCGCTGCAGCAGCAGCTCCAGCACGAACTTGCTGCCGAAGAAGGCCAACACCAGCAGCCCCATCGCCACCAGGGTCAGGCGCACCGCCCTGCCGCCGCGCCAGCCGCGACGCCAGCGGCCAACCAGCAGCGCGCCGAACACCAGCCACGACAGCATGCTGAGCACCGACTTGTGGATCAGGTGCTGGGCGAAGAAGTCCTGCACGAACAGCACACCGGTCAGCAGGGTCGCCGTCAGCAGCACGAAGCCGGTCCAGATCGTGCGGAACAGCAGCGTTTCCAGCTCGGTCAGCGGCGGCAGCACGCGCAGCCAGGCGTGGAATTCGCGCCGCCGCAATGCGCGCTCCTGCGCCCACAGCATGATCGCCAGCAGGGCGGCGATGGCGAGCGCGGCGTAGGCGAGCAGGGCGAGCCAGGCGTGCAGCTCCAGGCGCCAGTCCAGATCACGCGCCACCGTGCCTGCGGCCAGCGCATAGCCGAGCAGCGACAGCGCCGCCACCGGAAACACCACCACCCCCAGCGCGCCCATGCGTCCTGCGGCGGCATAGAGCGTGGTCAGCGCCGCCATGCCCAGGCCCACCAGCGACAGCGCCGAGAAAAAGTGCAGGTCCAGGCCGGATTCCGCGCGCCAGGCCAGGACATGGACCAGGCCATGCAGCGCCACCGCACTCACCGCGGTCAGCAGCCAGAAGCCGGCGCCGGCCGCGCGGTCGACCTGCAGGCGGCGCGCCACCAGCCAGGCCCCCAGCAGGTAGAACACGGCGGCAATGAGAACGATTGGCATCGGGAAAGTGTCGCACGAACCGGGCTGCGGGGCAGCGGGCGGGCCGCAGCCAGCGGAGCCGCGGCGGCCGCCCGCTATACTCGGCGGCCCTGTTTTCCGCGACGTTTCCGCCATGTTCGAATCGCTCACCCAGCGCCTGTCCGGCACCATGGACCGCCTGCGCGGCCGCGGCCGGCTGACCGAGGAGAACATCCGCGAGGCCACGCGCGAGGTGCGCATCGCGCTGCTCGAGGCCGACGTCGCCCTGCCGGTGGTGCAGGCGCTGGTCGAACGGATCAAGGTCCGCGCGGTTGGCCAAGAGGTGCTCAAGTCGCTGACCCCGGGGCAGGCGCTGATCAAGGTGGTGCGCGACGAGCTCACCACGGTGATGGGCGCGCAGGCCAGCGAGCTCAACCTCAACGTGCCGGCGCCGGCGGTGATCCTGATGGCCGGCCTGCAGGGCGCCGGCAAGACCACCACGGTCGGCAAGCTGGCCAGGCTGCTCAAGGACAAGCGCAAGAAGAAGGTGATGGTGGTCAGCGCCGACGTCTACCGTCCGGCCGCGATCGAGCAGCTCAAGACCCTCGCCGAGCAGACCGGGGTGCTGTTCTTCCCGTCCGACGTCGGCCAGCAGCCGGTGGACATCGTGCGCGCCGCGATCGCCGACGCGAGGAAGTCCTTCGCCGACGTGCTGATCGTCGATACCGCCGGCCGGCTCGCCATCGACGAGGCGATGATGGCCGAGATCAAGGCGCTGCACGCCGCGGTCAATCCGGTCGAGACGCTGTTCGTGGTCGATTCGATGACCGGCCAGGACGCGGCCAACACCGCCAAGGCCTTCGGTGAAGCGCTGCCCCTGACCGGCGTGGTGCTGACCAAGACCGATGGCGACGCGCGCGGCGGCGCGGCGCTGAGCGTGCGCTACATCACCGGCAAGCCGATCAAGTTCATCGGCACCAGCGAGAAAACCGACGGCCTGGACGTGTTCCATCCCGATCGCGTCGCCAGCCGCATCCTCGACATGGGCGACGTGCTGTCGCTGGTCGAGCAGGTCGAGCAGCAGGTCGACAAGGACAAGGCCCAGAAGCTGGCCGAGAAGGTCGCCAAGGGCAAGAAGTTCGACCTCAACGACATGCGCGACCAGCTCGAGCAGATGCAGAACATGGGCGGCATCGGCAGCTTGATGGAAAAGCTGCCGGGCCTGGGCCAGGTGCCCGAGCACCTCAAGCAACAGGTGCAGCAGAGCAAGGAAGTGCCGCGCATGATCGCCATCATCAGCTCGATGACGAAGAAGGAGCGGCGCAACCCGGCCCTGCTCAACGGCTCGCGCCGCGCGCGCATCGCCGCCGGTTCGGGCACGCACCCGTCGGATGTCAACAAACTGATGAAGCAGTACCAGCAGATGGAAAAGATGATGGGCAAGATGGCCCGCGGCGGCATGAAGGGCATGATGCGCGGCCTGCAGGGCATGATGGGCGGCGCGGGGCGGATGCCGTTCCGCTGATGGCATCGGGGTGTCATCCGAACGCAGCATCCGGTTGTGACCCACACGCAGCATCCGGTTGTCATCCCGAGCGCAGCGAGGGATCTTGCCCCGGGTGCCAGCGGAAACAGGATCCCTCGCTGCGCTCGGGATGGCAGCTTCCGGGGTCGCGCCGGCGACACGATCTGGAATGAACGCATGACCCTCGCCTTCCTCGACGGCCGGCCCGCCACCGCCGACGACCTGCGCGCGCTGGCCCTGGCCAACTACGGCCACTTCAGCTCGATGCAGGTGCGCGGTCGCGCGGTGCAGGGGCTGGACCTGCACCTGCGCCGGCTGGAGTCCGCGACCCGCGAGCTCTTCGACGCGACGCTCGACGACGCGCACATCCGCGTTGCCATCCTCGCCGCGCTCGACGCGGCCGGCATGGAGGACGCCAGCGTGCGCGTCACCGTGTACGCGCGCGGCTTCGACTACACCGCACCCGACCGCGCCGTGCCGGTCGACGTGCTGGTCTCGCTCAACCCGCCGCGCCGGGCCGACCCCGCGCCGGCCCGGGTGAAGACCTACCCCTTCCAGCGGCCGCTGCCGCACCTCAAGCACGTGGGCACATTCCCGCTGTTCCAGCACCGGCGGCAGGCGCGGCGCGAAGGCGTGGACGACGCGCTGTTCACCGACGCCGAGGGCCGGATCAGCGAGGGCTCGGTCTGGAACATCGGCTTCTGGGATGGCGGCCAGGTGGTCTGGCCACAGGCGGACGCCCTGCGCGGTACCGCCGAGCGCCTGCTGCAGGCTGGGCTGGCCGAAACCGGCGTGGCGCAGCGGACCGTCCCGGTCGAGGCGCGGGCGCTGGACGGGATGCGCGCCGCGTTCGCGGCCAACGCCACCGGCATCTGGCCCATCTCCGGGATCGATGAGACCACGCTGCGGCCGGATCCTCGTCTCATGGAGGCGCTTGCGGCAGCGCTCCGCACCCAGCCCTGGCAGCCACTGGCCGGTTGACCGGAGCGGAACAGCGCTGGCGCGCGCGGGGTAGCGGCCTTGCAGGTGCGACGTTGGTCGCGGGCCCGGCGGGTTCCCAGTGCCGCCGGCTGCACTTGGCGGGGTTCCGCGGCTCGGGTCAATGACTTACAATTGCCGGCTTACCTCGCCATCCTGGCGACTGGGCAACACCGAGAACCACCATGGTCAAGATCCGCCTTACCCGCGGCGGCGCCAAGAAGCGCCCCTTCTACCACATCATCGTCACCGACTCGCGCAGCGCGCGCGACGGCCGCAACATCGAGCGCCTGGGTTACTACAACCCCGTCGCGCAGGGCGCCGAAGAGCGCATCGTGCTGGACACCGCGCGTGTCGACCACTGGGTTTCGAAGGGCGCACAGCTGACCGACAAGGTCCGCAACCTGTACCGCGAAACCGTCAAGGTCGCCCCGGCCGCGTGATGTCCGGGCCGCGCGCCGCGTGGCCACGCAAAGCATGACCGACCAGACGCGCCGCATCCTCATGGGCAGGATCCACGGCGCGTTTGGCGTGCGTGGCGAACTGAAGCTCGAATCCTTCAGCGATCCGCCCGAGGCGATCCTCCGGTACCTGCCGTTGACCCTGCGCACCGTGCAGGGCAGCGAGCGCGAACTGGAAGGCGCCCGCGGCCGCAGCACCGCCAAGGGCATCGTGATGCAGCTGCCCGGGGTCGACGATCGCGACGCTGCCGAAGCGTTGCGCGGCGCCGAGATCTTCGTCCCGCGCAGTGCACTGCCGCCGCCGGCGCCCGGCGAGTACTACTGGGTCGACCTGGAAGGCCTGCGCGTGCTGAACACCGACGGCGCCGACTTCGGCGTGGTCTCGCACCTGTTTTCGACCGGCGCCAACGACGTGCTGGTCGCGCGCGGCGAGCGCGAACGGATGATTCCCTTCGTGCTGCCCGATTACATCGTCTCGGTCGACTTCGACGCGCGCTGCGTCACGGTCGACTGGGACGTGGATTTCTGAAGGCGCTCCGGTCGAGGGTCGCCATCAGGATGTCATCCCGAGCGCAGCGAGGGATCTTGTCCCAGGTCGCCGGCAAACCAGATCCCTCGCTGCGCTCGGGATGACAATCGTCCAGACAGACAGCCGGATCCGAAACCAGGCGTGATTCCTGACCCGGCGCCCCGCCGCAATCTCGATCCTTGAGCCCACCATGCGCATCGAACTCATCAGCCTGTTCCCCGAATTCGTCGCCCAGTGCGCCGGCTTCGGCGTGGTCGGGCGGGCGCAGGAGCGGGGGCTGCTGTCGATCCAGGGCTGGAATCCGCGTGATTACGCGGCAGGCAACTATCGCCGGGTCGACGATCGGCCCTTCGGTGGCGGGCCAGGCATGGTGATGCTGATCGATCCGCTGCGGGCGGCGATCCGGGCCGCACGCGAGGCCGATCCGGCGCCGGCGAAGGTCATCTACCTCAGTCCCCAGGGCCGTCCGCTGACCCAGTCCCTGGTCCGTGAACTGGCCGGCCGCGAGCGGCTGATCCTGCTGTGCGGGCGCTACGAGGGCGTCGACGAGCGCCTGGTGGCGGCCGAGGTCGACGAGGAACTGTCGATCGGCGACTACGTGCTGTCGGGCGGGGAGCTGGCCGCGGCGGTGGTCATCGACGCGGTCGCCCGGCTGCAGGATGGCGCGCTGAACGATGCGGAATCCGCCGCCCAGGACAGTTTCGAGGCCGACGGCCTGCTCGACTGTCCGCACTACACCCGGCCGGTCGAGCACGCGCTGGGCGCCGTGCCGGAGGTGCTGCTGTCGGGCAACCATGCCGAGATCGCGCGCTGGCGGCGGCGCCAGTCGCTGCTGCGCACCCAGCAGCGGCGCCCGGACCTGCTGGACGGGGCCGAACTCGACGCCGAAGAGCGCCGCTGGCTGGCAGAAGCGGCCGGGGCCGGCCCGGTTGGCTGAGCGGGTCTTGGCGCGCCGCCGCCGATTGCGGCTATAATACGCGGCTGACCCGCCAGCAAGGTGGGCAGCCTAGCCAAGAGCGTGCGTCCGCGTGCACCACGCCTATAACGAATCCAACAGGCTCCAACGAGATCCCGCCATGACCACCAAGCCCTCCCTGAATACCCTGCTGCAGCAGTTCGAGACCGAACAGGTGCAGCGCCAGCTTCCCGACTTTGGCCCCGGCGATACCGTCATCGTCAACGTCAAGGTCAAGGAAGGCGCCCGCGAGCGCATCCAGGCCTATGAAGGCGTGGTCATCGGCAAGAAGAACGCCGGTCTCAACTCCGCGTTCACCGTGCGCAAGATCTCGCACGGCTTCGGCGTGGAGCGCGTGTTCCAGACCCACAGCTCGACCATCGACTCGGTCGACGTGAAGCGCCGCGGCAAGGTTCGCGCCGGCAAGCTGTATTACCTGCGTGGCCTGGAAGGCAAGAAGGCGCGCATCAAGGAAGACCTGTCGCACCACGCCAAGGCCAAGGCCGCGGCTGCTGCTGCGGCGGCTGCGGCCGCGGAATCCGCCAAGTAATCCGGCGCTCCGCTTCCGATCCGCAGACGGCCGCCGCAAGGCGGCCGTTCGCGTTTCAGGCCTCGCCGCGCGCCGGGTGCCGCGCCGGCTCCGGGCAGAGGTCGGCAACCGGTGACGGCGTCTGCGCCGGTACTTCCGCCGGCACTGCCACCGCGCGTGGTTCGATCGTCATCATCTTCGCCTCGCGCCAGCGGCCCCAGCGGTAGTAGGCCAGCGACATCGCCATGGCGCAGACGGCGCTGGCGGGAAAACTCCACCAGATCGCATCCGCACCCAGCGTGGGCTGCAGGAGCGTGGCGAAAGGAATGCGGATGCCCCACAGCGCGATCCCCAGGATCAGCAGCGGCGGCAGCACCGCGCCGGTCGAGCGCACAACGCCCGACACCACGAAGGTCACGCCAAAGAACAGGAACGACCAGACCGCGATGTGGTTGAGGTGCCGCGCGTGCTCCAGGGCTCCGCTCGCCTCGGGCAGGAACAGCGCCAGCGTGTGCCGGTCGAACAGCAGGATCGGCGCGATCAGCGCGCCGGTCAGCAGGAAGTTGAACAGCACGCCGGTGCGCGCGGTCGCATCGACGCGATCCCATCGCCCCGCGCCCACGTTCTGCGCTGCCATGGACGAGCAGGCCGCACCCACCGCCATCGCCGGCATCTGCACGTAGGTCCACAGTTGCAGGGTCGCGCCGTAGGCGGCCGTCATCTCGACGCCGTAGCCGTTGACCATGCTGATCATCATGATCATCGCCAGCGAGATCAGGATCATCTGCAGGCCCATCGGCACGCCCTTGACCACCAGTGCGCGCAGGATGGCGGGATCAGGCCGGTAATAGGCGCGTTCGTGGCGGCTGATCCACAGGGGATGGCGCCGGTGGCGCAGCCACAGCAGCAGCGCGGCCAGGGCGAGTCCATTGGCGATGAAGGTCGCCATCGCCGAGCCGGCGATCCCCATTTCCGGCAGCGGGCCGATGCCGAAGATCAGCAGCGGATTGATGATGATGTCGAGCACGACTGCCAGCAGCAGGAACACGAACGGGGTGCGGGTGTCGCCGGCGCCGCGCAGGATCGCAGTCAGAAACGCGAACATGTACAGGAACGGCACCGCCAGGAAGATGATGCGCAGGTAGGCTTCGGCCAGCGGCAGTGACTCGGCGGGCGTATCCATCCAGCCCAGGATCGCGCGCGACAGCGGCAGCCCGGCCAGCGCGATCATGATCGAGACGGCCAGGAAGAAGCTGGCGCTGGTGCCGATCACGCGGCGCGCCTGCACCATGTCCTGGCTGCCCATCGCCTGCGCGACCAGGATCGTCGCCGCCATGCCGACGCCGAACACCGCGCCGATCAGGAAGAACATGATGTTGTTGGCGTTCGCGGTCGCGGTCAGCGCGTGCTCGCCGAGAAAGCGTCCGACCCAGACCGCGTTGACCGAGCCGTTGAGCGACTGCAGCACGTTGCCGCCCATGATCGGCAGTGCGAACACGAGCAGGGTGGGGGCGATGGGGCCCCGGGTGAGATCGCGTCCGCCGGATTTCATCTGCGGCATCTTGCCAGAGCGCTGTTGAGGCGCGAAGAGAGGGGGCCGGGCTGCGCACGGTCGGGTTGGTCCCGCTGCGGATTGCGCGGATGCGCGGACAAGCTCAAGCGGATGTCATGGTGATGAAGGTCCGAACGCCAGGCAAACAGCCTGGGCGTGAATCGCCGATCGCGATGCGGCCCGGCGGAACCTGTGGCGGGACGAGTGTTCTCGACGGCATTGGGACGGGGCAGGACCTAGAATCCGCCCATGACCGAACACTCCGGCGCAGCGCATACCGTCCGGCTCGACCTGTGGCTATGGGCGGCGCGTTTCTACAAGACGCGCGCACTGGCCAAGCAGGCGGTCGAGACCGGCAAGGTCGAGATCGGCGGCCAGCGCGCGAAGCCGGCGCGTGGCGTACGCGTGGGTGATGCGCTGCGAATCGAACGCGGTGCCGAGGTGTTCGAGCTCGAGGTGTGGGGACTGTCGGACACGCGCGGACCAGCGCCGGTGGCACAGGCGCTCTACGCCGAGTCCGAGGCCTCGCGCCTGCGGCGAGAGGCGGCGCGCGATCTCGCACGCGCCGAGCGTACCGGCTACCGAGCACCGGAAAGCAAGCCGGACAAACGCGCACGCCGGCTGATCCGCGCGCTGGGCGACATCGACGCGAGTTGAGGGGTGGTCGCCTCTCGTCCGGCCCGTCCGGCCCGGCCTACCCGAATCCCTGTAGGAGCGGCTACAGCCGCGATCGAGAACCGGGCACGCGCCCACGGAAGTCCCTTTCGCGGCTGAAGCCGCTCCTACAGAACTGCGTGGCGACGGAGATCCTTCCGGCGCCGCAAGAAAAAGCCCGCGCATCCTGCGATGCGCGGGCCGGTTTACGCGAAGCTGGACTCAGTAGCGGACGCGCAGGGTCACGCCATACATCCGCGGCGCCGCCGGGAAGGCGTTGAAGGTGTTGAGCGGGTTGCCCGGGTCCGGGAACAGCCCCTGCAACGGAGCGTCGAAGCCGACCTGCACATAGTCGGTGTCGGTGATGTTGGTGCCCCAGAGCTCGACCACCCAACGGCTGTCTTCGGCGCCAATGCCGAAGCGGGCGTTGACCACCGTGTAGGACGACTGGTGCTTCTCGACGTCAAGGTCCGAGCCGGTGTTGTAGTCGCCCATGTACTTCGCGCCGATGTTGAAGCGGCCGACCATCGCGTTGCTGAAGTCCCACTCGTAGGTGACCGCCATCGAGCCCGACCACTCCGGCGCGAACGGCATCGTCGCGCCGGGCAGCTTGTACAGCGCACCCGAGGTGCTGAGCGGCGTGCGCTCGACGAAGTCCACCCCCGGGATGTCGTCGCCGAAGGTGGTGTCGGCATACATCAGGCCGCCCTGCAGCATCAGGCCCTGGACCGCCTGCGGCTGCCACAGGATTTCCGCATCCACGCCCTTCGAGGTGACCTTCGGGATCGAGCGCACCACGAAGCTGGTGCCCAGGAAGCTGTTGAGCTGGAAGTCCTCGTACTCCTGGTGGAACAGCGTGGCGTTGAGCAGCAGCGATCCGCCGGCCCAGGTGGTCTTGGCACCGAGTTCGTAGCTGTCCACGAACTCGCCGTCGAACGAGGTATCCAGCACCGGGGTGATGCCCGCGCCGCTGGCGGAATCGCCGTCGGCCGACTGCACGCGATCCAGATTGAAGCCGCCGCCCTTGTAGCCGCGCGCGGCCGACAGGTAGGTCATGACGCTCTCGTTCCAGCGGTAGGCCGCCTTCAACGTGCCCGACCACTCCTTCTCCTCGCTCTCCTGGAAGGTGTCGCGTGCCGGCGAGTTGTGCAGCGCGTTGGCCCAGGGCAGGCACATGTAGCCAGCGATCTGCGGGCCAACGCCCGGGCTGGCGGGCGTCCCGGTCATGATGGCGTTCTGCACCGCGGCCGGCAGGCTGGCAAACGTGCTGCTGCGCGAACTCAGTGCCGCCCGCAGCCGAGCGTAACGGCCCGGGTTGAGCGGATTCTGATCGGTGAGTGCGCCGGTGCAGGCCAGGCTGCCGTTCGGGTTGCTGTAGTCCGAGGTCAGTTCCTTGTCCTCGCGGGTGTAGCGCAGACCGAGCGTGAGGTCGAGCGCGTCCGTTGCGTGCCAGGTGTTGTTGGTGAACAGCGCCAGGCTCTTCGCGTTCTGCTCGTAGCGGTCGAGCGCGCCCAGGCCTGTGAATCCGCTGCCGTAGGGCGTGCCGCCCACCTGCGACAAGAACGCCGCGGGCGGAATGCCCAGCGGGTTGTCCAGCGGAATGCCAGCGGCGGCCAGACCCTGTCCCACCAGCGTATAGACAAGGGTGGACACATAGGGCTCGTAGTGCGGGCCGACGCGGTAGCTCTCGTTGCGCGTCAGGTCCTCGTCGGCATAGAACATCCCGACCATCCAGTCGAGCCGGTCGGTCGAACCGGTCAGGCGCAGCTCCTGGCTGAAGGTCTCGAAGCCGGTATACGACTCGTCCTCGTTGGCGTTGCGGTAGAGCAGGTCGGCGGTGCTGAAGTCGTAGTCGAGGCCGTTGATCGCCTCCCATTCGCGCGAAGCGGTGATCGAGGTCAGCGTCGCGCCGCCCAGGGCGCCGATGTCCCAGTTGATCTCGGCCGAAACGCCGCTTTCCTTGATGTCCTGGGTGGTCGGGCGGTTGCTGTAGGCGACCCGGTCGAAGGGATCGTCGCCAGGCGCCGCGAGAGCCTGGCCGCCGGCCAGCGCGTTGAGGATCGGGGCGGTGCCGCCCACGGTGGTCTGTACGGCGGTGCAGCAGTTCTCCTCGCGACTGGTGTAGTCGGCCGAAAGCAGGATCTCGAGGCTTTCGGACGGCTCGAACAGCAGCTTGCCGCGCAGCGTGTGGAAGTTCTGGTCGTAGTCCTCGTCCTCGGTGCGCGGGCCGTTGCCGGTCTCCACGTCCATCCAGCCGTCGCGCTTGCGCTTGGCCGCGTAGACGCTGAACGTGGCGCTGTCGCTGAAGCTGTCGTTGTAGCTGGCGGCCACGCCGAGCGCGCCGTAGTTGCCGGCGGTCACCTCGGCCTCGGCGCTCTGGGTGTAGCCCGGGCGCCGGGTGATCACGTTGATCACGCCGGCCGAGGTGTTCTTGCCGAACACCGTGCCCTGCGGACCCTTGAGCACCTCGATCCGCTCGAGCTGACCGAGGTCGCCGAAGCCGACGCTGTTGCGCGGCCGGTAGACGCCGTCGATCACCACGCCCACCGACGATTCCAGGCCGACGTTGTCGCCCACCGTGCCGATGCCGCGGATGCGGGCGGTGGTGATGGCCTCGTTCTGGGTGCTGGTGACGGTGAGGCCAGGCACCAGGATCTGCAGGTCCTTGATGTCGCGCACGCTGGCATCGCGCAGCAACTGCTCGTCCAGCGCGGTGACCGAGATGGGCACGTCCTGCAGGGCTTCCTCGCGCTTTTGCGCAGTCACGGTCAGGGTGGCCAGGGTCCTGGTTTCCTCTGCCGGTGCTGCTGCGGAATCCTGGGCAGCCGCCGGAGCGGCCATGGAAACGATCGCCGAGAACAGGGCGACGGCAAGTGTGTTGCGCTGCGGATGGCCTGACGCCATGAGAACTCCCCCAATAGGTTGGAATGGCACTGCGGTGACGCGAAGCGGATGCTGCGACAACGATGCGCGGCCGGCCGCGGCGGGCGCCGCGGGTGGACCTCGGAAATAACGGCCCGCGTGGGGGACTGGCCGGCTTCCGGAAAACCTGGAGCAAACAAAAACCTAACATAATTACGGAATATGGGAAGCGCCCCGTGCGTTTGCGTATGGGCGGCCCCCTCCCCAGCGCCGCCGGAGTGCCCGGATACCGCCCGGACCGGCGACGCGGCCAACCGCCAAGCACCGCCTGGCGGCGCGCAGTTGCGGAGCGTCTCCGGCCGCAGTAGGCTGCATGCGCCGCCACGCCGGCCTGGTTCGCGCGGCCTTCGTGCACGCGCACGCCTGCTGCCGCCAAACGCGGCGAGGGAGGAGCATGGATCTGCTCGAACCGCTGGTCGATCCGCAGCTGTCCCATGTCTCCACGGGGCGCCTTCCCGACGCGGCGCGGGTGCGCCAGCTCGTCATCGACGCACATGCCCGCTTCGCCTCCCTGGACCAGGGGCAGGTGTCGCAGGTGTATCCGGCCCTGGCGCGTGTGTCGCCCGATCTGTTCGGCATCTGCGTCGCAGGCGTGGACGGCCAGGTCTTCTCGGTCGGCGATGCCTCACACCCGTTCACCATCATGAGCGTGTCCAAGCCGTTCGTGTTCGCGCTGGTCTGCGACCTGATCGGCGCCACCGGCGCGCGCGAGCGCATCGGCGCCAACGCCACCGGCTATGCGTTCAATTCGGTGGCCGGGATCGAACGGCAGCCCGGCGCGCGCAGCAATCCGATGGTCAACGCCGGCGCGATTGCCACCACCAGCCTGGCGCCCGGCGCAACCATCGAGCAGCGATGGGAGTTCCTGCGCGGCGGCCTGTCGCGCTTCGCCGGACGCGAGCTGTATCTCAACGACGAGGTGTTCGCCTCGGCCAGCGAGACCAACCATCGCAATCGCGCGATCGCCTCGTTCCTGCACAGCAACGGCGCGATCTGGTGCGATCCGACCGAGGCGGTCGAACTCTATACCCGCCAGTGCTCGCTCGACGTCACCGCCCACGACCTGGCGCTGATGGGGGCCACGCTCGCCAACGGCGGCTTCAACCCGCTCACCCGCGAGTACGTGGTCAGGCCCGACGTGGGCCACTACGTGCTGGCAGTGATGCTGACCGCGGGCATGTACGAAACCTCGGGCGACTGGCTCTACGAAATCGGCCTGCCGGGCAAGAGCGGCATCGGTGGCGGCATCGTCACCGTGTCGCCCGGAAAGGGCGGGCTCGGCACCTTCTCACCGCCGCTGGACGAGGCCGGCAACAGCGTGCGCGGGCAGCTCGCCGCGCAGTCCCTGTCGCAGCGCCTCGGCCTTGACCTGCTGATGTCCACGCCGTCGAGCGGCTGGCCGTAGTCCCGGCGCGCGTCGCGCGGAACCGTTGCACCACCAGAAAAAGGAACTCGCATGAACGCGACTGACATGCAGGACCGACGCGAATCCTGGGTCCCGATGATCGCCATCGCCTTGGGCCAGGCGATCATGTCCTACAACGTCGCCTCGCTGCCGGTCGCGCTGGGCGGCATGGTCGACAGCTTTGGGGTGGCGCCCACGGTGGTGGCCACCGGCATCGTCGCCTATTCGATGATCGTGGCCGGTTTCGTGATGCTGGGCGCCAAGCTGGTGCAGCGCTTCGGCGCGCTGCGCGTGTTCCGCGCGGCGGTGGCGCTGTTCGGCGCCGCGCAGGGGCTGATGACCTTCTCCCCCAGCGCCAACGCCATGATCACCGCGCAGGCGCTGTGCGGCGCCGCCGGCGCCGCGATCGTGCCGTCGCTGGTGGCGCTGATCGCGGAAAACTACCGCGGCACGCAGCAGGCCACGGCGCTGGGCGCACTGGGCTCGGCCCGCGCGGGCGCGGGCGTCGCGGCGTTCCTGATCGGCGGCATTCTCGGCACGACGATCGGCTGGCGGCCGGCCTTTGGCCTGCTGATGGCCGTGTCGGCGCTGGTGTTCCTGCTCAGTTTCCGGTTGCGCTCCGACGGCGGTCGCCCCGACGTGCGCATCGATGGCGTCGGCGTTCTGCTCGCGGCCTCGGCGATCGTGCTGATCAGCTTCGGCTTCAACAACCTCAACACCTGGGGCATCGGGCTGGCGCGACCCGGCGCGCCGTTCAACCTGTTCGGCGTATCGCCGGCGCCGGCGATGATCGTTGTCGGCGTCGCGCTGGGACAGGCGTTCCTGAGCTGGACCCGGCGGCGCGAGCGCCTGGGCAGGACACCGCTGCTGCCGCTGGAGGTGCTCGACTCGCCGCAGGAGCGTGCCGCAGTCTACGCCATGTTCACGGTGGTGGCCCTGGAGGCGGTGCTGAACTTCTCGGTGCCGCTGTACATCCAGATCGTGCAGGGACGCAGCCCGATGGCCACGGCCGTGGCGATGCTGCCGTTCAACCTCACTGTGTTCTTCGCGGCGATGCTGATCGTGCGCTTCTATACGCGCTTCACCCCGCGCCAGATCGGGCGGGGGGGATTCGTGCTGTGCGCGGTCGCACTGCTGTGGCTGGCCTTCGTGATCCGCAACGACTGGAGCGAAGTGCCTGTGATGGCCGGCCTGATCGTGTTCGGCATCGGCCAGGGATCGCTGGTGACCCTGCTGTTCAACGTGCTGGTGACCTCCTCGCCCAAGGAACTGGCCGGCGATGTCGGCTCGCTGCGCGGCACCACCAACAACCTGGCCGCGGCCGTGGGCACTGCGGTCGCCGGCGCGCTGCTGGTGGGCCTGCTGAGCGCGGCGGTGATGCGCAACGTCGCCGCCACCCCGCAGCTGACGGAGGAGCTGCAGGCGCAGATGCCGCTCGACCGCATCACTTTCGTCAGCAACGAGCAGCTTGCCGCGCTCGTCGAGGCCACCAACGCCACCCCGGCGCAGAAGGCCGAAGCGATCCGGATCAACACCGAGTCGCGGCTGCGCGCGTTGAAGATCGCGCTGCTGCTGATGGCCGGCTTCGCGCTGCTGGCGATCTTCCCCGCCGGCCGCCTGCCGAACTACCGGCCAGGCGAGATTCCCGACCCGGACCCGCAGCCCGTCCCGAAGGGGGGAGCAGCGTCGGCCGACGCCTGATTCCGGCGGCGGGGCGATGCACCGCCGTGGCCGTGGTTCCCTTCCCCGCCGCGGCGGCGGTGCAACGCTCCCGCCCCCGGTCCTGTCCGCGCGGGCGCCGCGGCATACACTTGCCGTTCCATCCATCCACCGAGACCGTCCTCTTTGCAGCGCCCCGATCCCGCCCATTCCCCAGCGCCGGGCAAGGCCACCGAACACACGCCCCTGATGAAGCAGTACTTCGCCGCCAAGGCGGAGCACCCCGACGTGCTGCTGTTCTTCCGGATGGGAGATTTCTACGAGCTGTTCCACGACGACGCGCGCAAGGCCGCGCGACTGCTCGACATCACCCTGACCCAGCGCGGCAGTTCCGCCGGGCAACCGATCCCGATGGCCGGCGTGCCGCACCACGCGTCGGAAGGCTACCTGGCGCGGCTGGTGGCGCTGGGCGAGTCGGTGGCGATCTGTGAACAGATCGGCGACCCGGCCGCGAGCAAGGGCCTGGTCGAACGCAAGGTGGTGCGGATCGTCACCCCCGGCACGGTCACCGACGAGGCCCTGCTCAACGAGCGGCGCGACACGCTGCTGCTGGCGCTGGTGCGCGGCAAGGCCGGTTACGGCCTGGCCTGGGCGGACCTGTCGGCGGGGCGCTTCCTGGTCAACGAGGTCGCCAACCAGGACCAGCTGGAGGCCGAGCTGGCCCGGCTCGATCCGGCCGAACTGCTGCTGCCCGACGAGGAAGGCTGGCCGTCATCGCTGCAGGAGCGCACCGGTATGCGTCGGCGCGCGCCGTGGCTGTTCGACCCGGACACGGGACGTCGCCAGCTGCTTCGCTTCTTCGGCCTGCACGATCTCACCGGCTTCGGCATCGAGGACCGGCCGCTGGCCATCGCCGCGGCAGGCGCGCTGCTGGGCTACGTGGAGGAAACGCAGAAACAGCGCCTGCCGCACCTGACCTCGCTCGCGGTGGAAAGCGGCGATGGCGCGATCGCCATGAACGCGGCCACGCGCCGCCACCTCGAACTCGACACCCGCGTCGACGGCGACACCCGCCACACCCTGCTCGGCGTGCTCGACAGCACCGTCTCGCCGATGGGCGGGCGGATGCTGCGGCGCTGGCTGCACCGGCCGCTGCGCGAGCAGGACACCGTGCGCCTGCGCCACGACGCGGTCGCAACCCTGATCCACCACCGCTGCGAGGACACGCTGCGCGAGCGCTTCCGCGCGCTGGGCGACCTGGAGCGGATCCTCTCGCGCATCGCGCTGCGCTCGGCGCGGCCGCGCGACCTGTCGACGCTGCGCGACGGACTGGCGATGCTGCCGTCGCTGCGCGATCTGCTGGCGCCGCTGGATGCGCCGCGCCTGCGCGAACTGTCCGGCCAGCTCGGTGAGCACGACGCCGAAGCCTCGCTGCTGGCGCAGGCGCTGGTCGAGCAACCGCCGGTGCTGGCGCGCGATGGCGGCGTGTTCGCCGACGGCCATGACGCCGAACTCGACGAGCTGCGCAGGCTCAGCACCCACGCCGACCAGTTCCTGGTCGACCTGGAGGCGCGCGAGAAGGCAGCGACCGGCATCGCCACGCTCAAGGTCGGCTACAACCGCGTGCATGGCTACTTCATCGAGGTGAGCAAGGCGCAGGCGGGCAGGGCGCCGGCGCACTACAGTCGCCGGCAGACGCTGACCAACGCCGAGCGCTACATCACCGAGGAACTCAAGACCTTCGAGGACAAGGTGCTGTCGGCGCGCGAACGCGCGCTGGCGCGCGAGCGGCTGCTGTACGAGCAACTGCTCGACGCGCTCAACGCCAGGCTCGAACCGCTGCGCCAATGCGCCGCCGCGCTGAGCGAGCTCGATGTGCTGGCAGCCTTCGCCGAACGCGCGCAGGCGCTGGACTGGTCGCGCCCGGTGCTGAAGCCCGAACCCGGCCTGTGCATCGAGCGTGGCCGTCATCCCGTGGTCGAGGCGGTGCGCGACCAGCCCTTCGAGCCCAACGACCTGGTGCTCGACGGCGATCCTGACGGGAGCGGGCTGCGCATGCTGGTCATCACCGGTCCGAACATGGGCGGCAAGAGCACCTACATGCGCCAGAACGCGCTGATCGTGCTGCTCGCGCACATCGGCAGCTTCGTGCCGGCGGCGCGTGCCGAGATCGGACCGATCGACCGCATCCTCACCCGCATCGGCGCGGGCGACGACCTGGCGAAGGGCCAGTCGACCTTCATGGTCGAGATGGCCGAGACCAGCTACATCCTGCACCACGCCACCGCGCAGTCGCTGGTGCTGATGGACGAGATTGGTCGCGGCACCTCGACCTACGACGGCCTCGCGCTGGCCGAGGCCTGCGCGCGGCACCTGGCCGCCAGCAACCGCAGCTACACGCTGTTCGCCACGCATTATTTCGAGCTGACCGCGCTGGCCACGCCCGGCAGCGGCATCGCCAACGTGCACCTGGACGCGGTGGAGCACCACGACGGCCACGGCAACGAAACGCTGGTGTTCATGCACGCGGTCAAGGACGGACCGGCCAACCGCAGCTTCGGCCTGCAGGTGGCCGCGCTGGCCGGCCTGCCGAAGGCGGTGATCCGCGATGCGCGCGGGCGCCTGGCCGAACTCGAGCAGCGCGGGGACGGTGCGACCACGTCGGCGCCGATGTCGGCCGAGCGCATCGACCAGCCGCAGCAGTTCGGGCTGTTCGCGCAGTCCTCGGCGGCAATGGAGGCACTGGCCTCGATCGATCCGGACGAACTCACCCCGAAGCAGGCGCTGGAGGCGCTGTACCGGCTCAAGGGGATACAGTAGCCGCCCGCGCCGCGCGCCATTTCCGGAGACCTGCCATGTCCAGTTCGCTGACCGACCAGTTGTTCGAACAGCTCCAGGGCGCACCGCTGCAGCAGATCGCGCAGCAGCTCGGCGCCGGGCAGGCACAGACCGCAGGCGCGGTCACCGCGGCGCTGCCGCTGCTGCTCGGTGCGCTCGGCCGCAACGCCAGCCAGCCGCAGGGTGCCGAATCGCTGTACAGCGCGCTGCAGAACGATTTCTCCGGGACCGGCGACCTGGGCGGGCTGCTGGGTGCGGTGCTGGGCGGCGCGCAGTCGCGCCAGACCAACGGTGCCGGCATCCTCGGCCACGTGCTGGGCGGCCAGCTTCCGCGCGCTGAAGCTGGGCTCGGCCAGGCCACCGGCCTTGGCAACGACAAGGCCGGCCAGCTGATGAAGATCCTCGCGCCGATCGTGCTCGCCTTCCTGGCGCGGCAGCTGTTCCAGAACCGCGGTGAGGGCGAACTGGCGCAGCGCGATCCGAACGCACAGTTGCTGGGCTCGATCCTGGGCCAGGAGCAACAGCAGGTGCGCCAGCAGGGCGGCGTCGGCGGTGGCCTGCTTGGCGCCGTGCTCGACCAGGACGGCGACGGCCAGCTCGGGCTTGGCGACCTGCTCAAGATCGGCGGCGGGCTGCTGGGCGGCAAGCGCTGAGCGATGCGGTACCGCGTTGCAGCGACCGGACGGCCCGACCGCGCGCGATGAACACGGATCGTCCGCAACCCGACGCCGGCAGTCCCGCCACCGAAGCCGACGTCGTGGTCATCGGCGCCGGTGCCGCCGGCCTGATGTGCGCGATCACCGCAGCCGCGCGCGGCCGCCGCGTACTGGTGCTCGACCACGCCAACAAGGTCGGCAAGAAGATCCTCATGTCGGGTGGCGGCCGCTGCAACTTCACCAACACCGGCACCACGCCCGCGAACTTCCTGTCGGCCAACCCGCACTTCTGCAAGTCGGCGCTGGCGCGCTACACGCCGGCGGACTTCATCGAAATGGTCGAGCGCCATCGCATCGCGTACCACGAGAAGGAACTCGGCCAGCTGTTCTGCGACGAGTCCTCCAGGCTGATCGTGCGCATGCTGCTGGACGAAGCCGCCGCGGTCGGCGCGCAGGTGCACGCACTCTGCAGCGTGGATGCGATCGAGCAGGTCGGCGAGCGCCATTTCAGGCTGCGGACGACGCTCGGTGTGATCGAATGCGGCGCCCTGGTGATTGCCAGCGGTGGGCTGTCGATCCCCAGCATGGGCGCGAGCGGCTTTGGCTACGCAGTCGCGCGCCAGTTCGGGCACGAGGTCCTCCCCACGCGCGCCGGCCTGGTTCCGCTGACGCTCAGCGGCAAGCACCTGGAGCGGCTGCACGACCTGTCCGGCGTGGCCTTCGACATCGAGGCGCAGTGCAATGGCGCCAGCTTCCGCAACCGGATGCTGCTCACCCACCGCGGCCTGAGCGGGCCGGCGATCCTGCAGGTCTCCTCGTACTGGCAGCCGGGCGACGACCTGCGCCTGGACCTGCTGCCTGCGCTCGATGCCCCCGCCTGGCTTGCGCAGCAGCAGCGCGAACGCCCCGACGCCGCGCTGCGCAGCGTGCTGGCCGAAGTACTGCCGCGCCGATTTGCGCAGCGCCTGTGCGAGGTGTGGCTGCCCGACCGGCCGATGAAGCAGCTCACGCCGGCGCAGCTGCACGCGGCGGCCGACACGCTGCGCAGCTGGCCGCTGGTGGCCAGCGGCACCGAGGGCTACCGCACCGCCGAAGTCACGCTGGGCGGCGTGGATACGGACGGGCTGTCCTCGGCCACGATGATGTCGCGCCGCGTGCCGGGGCTGTACTTCATTGGTGAGGTCGTGGACGTGACCGGTTGGCTGGGCGGATACAACTTCCAGTGGGCATGGGCCTCGGGCCACGCTGCGGGCAGCGCAGCCTGATCGCGCAGGCACGGCGCGCGCCGTGCCGTGGATCTGCGATCCGAGTCGGTTTCGGGTACAAAGACATGCCCTGTCCGCCTGCCTTGTCCATGTCCAGCCAGCTGTTTTCCGATGACGTTCTGAGCCAACTCGCAACCCGCGTGGGCGAGCAGCTGCGCGAGGGCCACCACATGCTGGTGACCGCGGAAAGCTGTACCGGCGGCTGGATCGCCAAGGTGGTGACCGATATCGCCGGATCGTCGGACTGGTTCGACTGCGGCATGGCCGCCTACAGCTACGAGGCCAAGCAGGCGCTGCTGGGCGTGTCGCCGCAGACGCTGGAAGTGCACGGCGCGGTCAGCCGCGAAACCGCGATCGAAATGGTGTCCGGCGCGCTGGTGCATTCAGGCGCATCGGTCGGGGTGGCGGTCACCGGTATCGCCGGCCCCGGTGGCGGCAGTGCCGACAAGCCGGTGGGCACGGTGTGGATTGCATGGAAGCGACGCGGCGGCTATGCGCGCGCAGAGCTGTTCCAGTTCGACGGCGACCGCGAGTCGGTGCGCAGGCAGACCGTTGCCGCCGCGTTGCGCGGCATCGACGGCGCGCTGTCGTGATGCCGGCGCGGGGACGGGCGTGATGTGGGAGACGCTTGGCACTGTCCGCGACCTCGGGCGACTGCAGGACATCGCCCGTGTCCTGGTCCGCTACGGATTCGGTGACATCGCCCGCCGTGTCGGCCTTGCCGGCGCGCTCGAGCGGGCAGGGCGCCTGGTGCACTGGCGGGGGGTGGAGGATGGGCTGCTGCAGCTCGAGGTGCCCGAGCGCGTGCGCGCCGCGCTGCAGGACCTCGGGCCCACCTTCGTCAAGCTCGGCCAGGTCCTGGCCACCCGCGTGGACATGCTGCCGCCGCGCTGGATCGAGGAACTGTCCGAACTGCAGAATGCGGTGCCGCCGGTCGACTTCGAACTGGTGCGGCCACAGCTCACCGAGGATCTCGGCGCCGACCCCGACAGCGTGTTCGCCGACCTCGAGCACGTGCCGATCGCCGCCGCCTCGCTGGCGCAGGCCCACCGCGCGACGTTGGCCGATGGCACGCCGGTGATCCTCAAGGTCCGCCGCCCGGGCATCCGCGACGTGGTCGAGGCCGACCTGCGCCTGCTCTCGCACCTGGCCACGATCGTCGAGAAGCAGATGCCGGAACTGCGCCGCTTCCATCCGGCCGACACCCTGCGCCAGTTCGCCGCATCACTGCGGCGCGAGCTTGATTTCGCCGCCGAATGCCGCAGCGCCGAGCGCATCGCGCGCAACTTCGAGGGCCGCGCCGACATCGTGGTGCCGAAGGTCTACTGGCAGTGGACCTGTGAGCGGCTCAACGTGCAGGAGCGGCTGGAAGGCATTCCCGGTCGCAACCTGGCCGCGGTCGATGCCGCCGGGCTCGACCGCAGCGCACTGGCCCGCACTGGCGCCGGACTGGTGCTGAAGATGGTGCTGCAGGACGGCTTCTTCCACGCCGATCCGCACCCCGGCAACATCTTCTACCTGCCGGGCGGCGCGATCGGCGTGATCGACTTCGGCATGGTCGGGCACGTCTCCGAGCAGCGCCGCTTCCAGATCGTGCGCCTGCTGCACGGCCTGGTCGGGCAGGATGCCGAGGCCGTGTCCGAGGTGCTGGTGGACTGGGCCGGCGACAGCCCCGACATCGACGAAAGCCGGCTGCAGGAATCGGTGGGCCGCTTCGTCGACCAGTACCGCGGCGTGCCGCTGAAGGACCTGCGGATGGGGCAGATGCTTGCCGACGTGACCGCGATCCTGCGCGGGCACGGCCTGACCCTGCTGCCGGACCTGGCGCTGATGATCAAGACCTTCCTCACCCTGGAGGGCATGGGCCGCCAGCTCGACCCCGACTTCGACATGGCCAGCGCGGCGCGGCCCTTCCTCGAGCGCGCGATGCTCGAGCGCTATGCGCCCGGCGTGCTGGCCAGGCGCGGCCGGCGCGCGCTGGCTGGCCTGCTCGACCTGGCGCGCGACATGCCGCAGGACGTGCATCGGCTGCTGCGCGCCGCCCGTCGTGGCAAGCTGCGTGTGCACGTCGACGTCGATTCGCTCAAGGCCTTCGGCGACCAGGTCGACCGCGCGGTGAGCCGGCTCACCATGGGCGTGGTGACCGCAGCGTTGATCGTCGGCTCCTCGATCGTGCTCAACAGCGCCAGCGGCGCCAGTACGGGCCTGCGCATCCTCGGTACCGTCGGCTTCGTCGGCGCCGCCATCGCCGGCATGTGGGTCCTGTTCTCCATCTGGCGCGGCGGTCGATAGCCCCACCCCGATGTCCCTGTAGAAGCGGCTTCAGCCGCGACCCGACGCTTCACCTCGTCGAGCCCCAAGCCTCGTCCATCAGACAACTGCGCCCACGCCGGTTGCTCCATCCATCGATTAGTAGTATTACTACTAACCATGACTCTCACCGACACCCAGCAGGCCATCCTCGGCCTGATCGCCGAACGCATCGAAGCCGAGGGCGTCCCCCCGTCGCAGGCCGAGATCGCCCGCGCCTTCGGTTTCAGCGGCGTGCGTGCCGCGCAATATCATCTCGAAGCGCTCGAGGCCGCCGGTGCCATCGGCCGCGTCCCGGGCCGGGCACGCGGCATCCGGGTGCTGGTGCAGCCGGCCCGGGTCCAGCCCGGACTCGAGTTGCCCCCGTCCAACGACAACGCCCTGCACCTGCCGGTGCTGGGCCAGGTGGCGGCCGGCCTGCCGATCGGCGCCGACATCGGCAGTGAGCAGATGGTGCTGATGGACCGCGCGCTGTTCTCGCCCGCGCCCGACTACCTGCTCAAGGTCAAGGGCGATTCGATGATCGACGAGGGCATCTTCGAAGGCGACCTGATCGGCGTGCACCGCACCAGCGATGCGCGCAGCGGCCAGATCGTGGTCGCGCGCGTGGATGAGGCGATCACCGTCAAGCTCCTGAAGATCGGCAAGGACCGCATCCGCCTGCTGCCGCGCAATCCCGACTACGCGCCCATCGAAGTGCAGCCCGACCAGGACTTCGCCATCGAAGGCCTCTACTGCGGCCTGGTGAGGCCGAACCGGTGAGGCAGGCGCGGGGTTTTCCGACAGCGGCCGGGGCGATTGGCCGGCAGTCCGCGCGCGGGCACATGACCAGCATTGGCGCTGGCGCCTGCGTCGCAGCCTTTGCGATGGGTGCCTGCAAGGATGCACCCAACCCGACAACATCATGACAAGGACCACCAAGATGGACGAGAACAAGAAGCGCGCCCTTTCCGCCGCCTTGAGCCAGATCGAGAAGCAGTTCGGCAAGGGCTCGGTGATGCGCATGGGCGACGGCAGCGTCGAGCCGGCTGAGGTGATCGGCACCGGTTCGCTGATGCTGGACATGGCGCTGGGCATCGGCGGCCTGCCCAAGGGGCGCGTGGTCGAGGTCTACGGTCCCGAGTCCTCGGGCAAGACCACGCTGACCCTGCAGACCATCGCGCAATGCCAGAAGGCTGGCGGAACCGCCGCGTTCATCGATGCCGAACATGCGCTCGATCCGGGCTACGCGCAGAAGCTGGGCGTCAACATCGACGACCTGCTGGTCAGCCAGCCCGATACCGGCGAGCAGGCGCTGGAGATCGCCGACATGCTGGTGCGCTCCAACGCGGTCGACATGGTGGTGATCGACTCGGTGGCGGCGCTCACCCCCCGCGCCGAGATCGAGGGCGAGATGGGCGACCAGCTCCCCGGCCTGCAGGCGCGACTGATGAGCCAGGCACTGCGCAAGCTGACGGGCAACATCAAGCGCAGCAACTGCATGGTGGTCTTCATCAACCAGCTGCGCCACAAGATCGGCATCATGATGCCGGGCCAGAGCCCGGAAGTGACCACCGGCGGCAATGCGCTCAAGTTCTATGCCTCGGTGCGCCTGGACATCCGCCGCATCGGCGCGATCAAGAAGGGCGACGAGATCATCGGCAACCAGACCAGGATCAAGGTGGTCAAGAACAAGATGGCGCCCCCGTTCAAGCAGGTCATCACCGAGATCCTGTACGGCGAGGGCATCAGCCGCGAGGGCGAGCTGATCGAGCTGAGCGTGGAGGCCAAGCTCCTCGACAAGGCCGGCGCCTGGTACAGCTACGGCAGCGAGCGCATCGGCCAGGGCAAGGAGAACGCACGCAACTACCTCAAGGAGAATCCCCAGGTCGCCCTGAAACTGGAAGCCGAGCTGCGCGAAAAGCTGCAGCCGGTGGTCGAGGCCAAGCGTGATGACGACGCGGTCGCTGCGGACTGAGTCGGGAATGATCTTCGCGGCCAGGGACGGCCTTTTCATCCAGCCCTTTCCGGGAACCGGGGGGGCTGACGGGTCACTGGTCGCGGATTTTGACCAGTGCACCCCGACCCGTCCGGCGGTCGGACAGGGTCCGGGGGCGTTGTGAGCGACAGCCCGCGGCCGCGGCGGCAGCGCCCGCAGCTCTCCGCCACCCAGCGGGCACTGGGCCTGCTGACCCGGCGCGAGCATTCGCGGCGGGAACTCACCCGCAAGCTGACCGCGCGCGGCGTGGAGGCGGGCGAGGCGCAGTCCGCCGTGGCCAAACTGGTCGAGGCCGGCTGGCAGGACGACGCGCGCTTTGGCCAGTCGCTTGTGCGCAGCCGCGCTGGCGGTGGATACGGCCCGCTGCACGTCCGCGCGGAACTGGGCATGCATGGGCTCGATCAGGAGGCCGTCGACGCAGCGATGGCCAGTTTCGAGGGCGACTGGGCCGAGGTCGCCCGCGACCTGGTGCGTCGCCGATTCGGCGATGCCGGCCCCTGCGATCCCGCCCAGCGGCGCAAGGCCGCCGAACTGCTGATGCGCCGCGGCTTCGACGGCGACCGCATCCGCGCAGCGACCCGCTTCGACCCGGACGAGTCGGAAGGCTAGGGCAGGCGCGCGAAGAGACGGTCGCGTGCGCGAGGACGGGAGGGAGCCGGGCGCGAAGATTTCTCCCTGCGGTCGAAATGACAGGGCTCGCTGCGGTCGAAATCACTGGGTCACCGCACCTGCCGGCGACTTGTACCGGCCGGTTTGCTAATCTGGCGGCTTCGCTGGGTTGCCTGCTCTGGCCGTGGGCCTCTTCTTGGGGTGTGGCGGGAGGAATCAGGTCGCCCGCCCGTATTCAAGTCCGCCATGACCACGCCCAGCCCCTACACGACCGCGCGCATCCGCAGCGACTTCCTCGAGTTTTTCCGCGGCAAGGACCACGAGATCGTCCCCTCGGCACCGCTGGTGCCCGCGAACGACCCGACCCTGCTGTTCACCAACTCGGGCATGGTCCAGTTCAAGGACGTGTTCCTGGGTGCGGAGAAGCGCGCCAATCCGCGCGCGGCCGACGTCCAGCGCTGCCTGCGCGCTGGCGGCAAGCACAACGACCTCGATGCGGTTGGCTACACCGCGCGCCACCACACCTTCTTCGAGATGCTCGGCAACTGGTCGTTCGGCGACTACTTCAAGAAGGACGCCATCGCCTGGGCCTGGGAGCTGCTGACCCAGGTCTGGAAGCTGCCCGCCGAGCGCCTGCTGGTCACCGTCTACCACACCGATGACGAGGCCTACGGCCTGTGGCACGACGTCATCGGCGTGCCCGCCGAGCGCATCGTCCGTATCGGCGACAACAAGGGCGCGCCGTTTGCGTCCGACAATTTCTGGCAGATGGCCGACACCGGTCCCTGCGGTCCCTGTACCGAGATCTTCTTCGACCACGGCTCCGAGCACTTCGGCGGCCCGCCGGGTTCGCCCGACGAGGACGGCGACCGCTACATCGAGATCTGGAACCTGGTGTTCATGCAGTTCGACAAGCAGCCCGACGGCACGCTGCTGCCGCTGCCCGCACCCTGCGTGGATACCGGCATGGGCCTGGAGCGCCTGGCCGCCGTGCTCCAGCACGTGCACAGCAACTACGAGATCGACCTGTTCCAGGCGCTGATCCGCAAGGCGTCCGGACTCACCGGCATGGCCGATCTGGAGAACAAGTCGCTGCGCGTGATCGCCGACCACATCCGCGCCTGCAGTTTCCTGATCGTCGACGGAGTGCTGCCCTCCAACGAAGGCCGCGGCTACGTGCTGCGCCGGATCATCCGCCGCGCGCTGCGCCACGGCTGGATGCTCGGCACGCGCGAGCCGTTCTTCCATCGCCTGGTGGGCACTCTGGTGGATCTGATGGGCGAGGCCTACCCGGAACTGCCGGCCAGGCGCGAGCTGGTTGAGCGCGCGCTGCTGGCCGAGGAGGAGCGCTTCGCCGAGACGCTCGACGCGGGCATGAAGATCTTCGACGAGGTCGCGGCGAAGTCGGGCGACACCATCCCCGGCGCCGACGCATTCCGCCTCTACGACACCTACGGGTTCCCACTCGACCTCACCCAGGACATCGCGCGCGAGCGCGGGCTGGGCGTGGACACCGCCGGCTTCGACGCGGCGATGGAAAAGCAGCGCGAGACCGCGCGCGCCGCCGGGCGATTCGGCGGCGGCGTGCAGCTGCCCGCTGACCTGGTCGCGCAGCTGCAGCCGACCAGGTTCCTGGGCAACGAGGCGCTGCAGGCCGAGGGGCTCAAGGTTCTTGCGCTGCTCAAGGGCGGGCGCCCGGTTGAAATGGTCGAAGCCGGCGACGAGGCCATCGTGATCCTGGATGCCACGCCGTTCTATGGCGAGTCCGGCGGCCAGGTCGGCGACACCGGCTCGCTCGGCGGGCTCGACACGCGCTTCGCCGTGGACGACACCCAGAAGCTGGCGGGCCAGTTCTTCGGCCACGTCGGCAAGCTGCAGGCCGGCATCCTGCGCCGCGGCGACATCCTGTCCGCCGCAGTCGAAGCCGATCGGCGCGGCAGCATCGTGCTCAACCACAGCGCCACCCACCTGCTGCACGGCGCGCTGCGCGGCCTGCTCGGCACGCACGTGGCGCAGAAGGGGTCGCTGGTCGCGCCCGACCGCCTGCGCTTCGACTTTTCCCATTTCCAGCCGGTGGTAGGCGAGGAGCTGGCCGAGATCGAGCGCCGCGTCAACGTCGAAGTCCGCGCCAACCACGCCGTCGCCATCAACGAGATGGGCATGCAGGACGCCATGGATGCCGGTGCCATCGCCCTGTTCGGCGAGAAGTACGGCGAGCGCGTGCGGGTGGTGAAGATGGGCGAATCGGTCGAGCTGTGCGGCGGCACCCATGTCGGCCGCACCGGTGAGATCGGCCTGTTCAAGCTGGTGTCCGAAGGCGGTGTCTCGGCTGGCGTGCGCCGGGTCGAGGCCCTGACCGGACAGGCGGCGCTGGACTATTTGTTGGGCGAGGAACGTCGCCTGCGCGAGGCCGCCGGCCTGCTCGGTGGCACCACGGCGGAGGTTGCCGACAAGCTTCGCAGCCTGCTCGACCGGCAGAAGCGGCTGGAGCGTGAAATCGACGCGCACAAGGCCAAGGCCGCCAGTGGCGCGACCGCCGATCTCGCTGGCCAGGCCGTCGACGTGGCCGGGATCAAGGTACTGGCAGCGCGCGTGGAAGGCCTGGACGCCAAGGCGCTGCGTGATGCGATGGACCGCCTGCGACAACAGCTCGGCGACGCCGCGATCGTGCTCGCCGGCACCAGCGACGGCAAGGCTGCGCTGGTGGCCGGCGTGGGCGGCGCGGCGGCCGGAAGGGTCAAGGCCGGGGAACTCGTGGCCTTTGTCGCCGGTCGGACCGGCGGCAAGGGCGGTGGTCGACCCGACATGGCCCAGGGCGGCGGCACGGACGGCCCGGAACTGGTCGCGGCGCTGGCCGAGGTGGCCGACTGGGTCGCCGGCAAGCTGGCTGCAAGCTGACCCTGAGTAATTGCTCCATGACCTCTGTCGGTTGACCGGACGTCCAGTCCCCGACATTCTTCCCGTTTGTTTCAGTTTGAAACGTGTGTTGGCAGCAGGCGCGCGCGCCGTGGCCGGGGCGTTTCGGCACAGGCCACCGGCCTACGGAGATTTCCAAGATGTTGATTCTGACCCGCCGCGTCGGCGAGACCCTGATGATCGGCGACTCGGTCACCGTCACGGTCCTCGGGGTAAAGGGCAACCAGGTGCGTATCGGCATCACCGCGCCCAAGGAAGTTGCCGTCCACCGCGAAGAGATCTACCAGCGCATCCGTCGCGGCGACGAAGCCGAGCCGGCTCGTGAACCCGAGGCGGCGCGTGAACCCGAGGCCGGCGTCGATTGATTTGCCGCGGCGGCGGGGACTCCGGTATCCTTCGCGGCTTCGGTGCGTAGCAGCTTTCGCGCTGCGCGATGTTTCCGGAGACTTGCCCGAGCGGCTGAAGGGGCTCCCCTGCTAAGGGAGTATGGGGCTAAAAACTCCATCGAGGGTTCGAATCCCTCAGTCTCCGCCAGTTCCACCAGCTGCAATTGCGTCGACAGTATTGACGACGCCCATGTGAGTTGGGCACAATTCCGCTTCTGCAATGCGCCCGTAGCTCAGCTGGATAGAGCACCAGGCTACGAACTTGGGGGTCGGAGGTTCGAATCCTTCCGGGCGCACCAAATCAACCGGCCAATGGCCGGTTTTTTTGTGCCCGCGGAATTGTCGCGCCGCTGCGTGGGCAAAGCGCGTTCACGCTTGCGTGAAGCAGCGTTTCGCAAGTTGCAGGGACCCTGCCTTCAAATCACATCCGGGGTGACATCCGCGACTGAAATGACATCTGCAGTGGGGATGGCAGATGCAATCCAGATGACAGATGCAGTGGAAATGACACATGCAGTCGCAGTCGCGCTGCGCTGCACGCAGCTCCTGCGCTCCCCTGTGTCCGGGCTCACGTCGAAACTGTGTCGGCAGCCCGGGATGCTCGCGTTGATCCGGCGTTGCACGCGGCATTCACTGCCGGTGGTCTCCTAAAGCGTCTAATGGCCTGGCTGCCGGGCCGCGCGAGCGGTAAGGCAGGGCAGGGGATCGTTCACTCCGGAGTGCTCCCATGACCATCCTGTGCCGAACCGCCATTGCCGGCGGCGTGCTGCTGGCGCTGCCGTCCTTCGTGTTCGCGGCCACCTATACGGTCGGTCCGTCCGGTCGCCAGTACACGCAGCTGTCCACGCTGGTGAACAACGTCAACCTGGAGCCGGGCGACGTCGTGCTGGTGGATGGCGGCGCGACCTACAGCGGCAATATCGTGGTCGGCAGCAACGACAGCGGGGCGCCGGGCAATTCGGTGACGTTGCGCTGGAACCGCGCGGTGGGCGCGACGCGGCCCGTGCTCAGCGGCGGGTCGCACACGATCAAGTTCCAGCAGTCCAACCACGTGGTGTTCGAGGGCTTCGACGTGCTTGGGGGGTCGTCCTCGTGCATCTTCAGCGAGGCGCACGACGTGACCGTGCGCGACACGATCGTGCGCGACTGTCCGTCGCACGGCATCCTCGGCGCGGACAACAACTCGGGGTCTTTCACGCTCGAGTACAGCGAGGTCCGCGATTCGGGTTCCGGCACGCAGCGCCATCCGATCTACATGCAGTCCGATGAGGTGGCGTACCCGGGCTCGGTGTTCCTGATGCGCTACAACCATGTGCACAGCGGCAACGGCGGCAACCTGCTCAAGAACCGGCACGAACGCGCGCTGATCTATTACAACTGGTTCGAGAACTCCGCCTATCAGGAACTCGAACTGATAGGCCCGGACTGCGAGACGCAGCAGTCAGGCTGGTCGCCCGACCTGCGGCGCGAGGACGTGGACGTGGTGGGCAACGTCATCGTCCACAGCTCTAGCTGGCGCAACGCTATCCGCGCCGGTGGCGACCTCAACGGGCGCAGCCAGGGGCGGCTGCGCATGGTCAACAACACCCTCGTCTTCAACCGTTCCGGCAATGCGACGGCGGTGCTGGTGCAACTGGGCCTGGAGTCGCTGGAGATGCACAACAACGTCATCTTCCAGACCGGATCGGGGGCGGCGCCCACGATCCTGCGCGTGCACGCGGCCTCGGAAGTCGAGACGCCGTATTGCGCGCCGAGCAGCCGCGAACCCTGGTCGAGTGGGCGCAAGGTTGCCGGTTCCGGCAACTGGGTGCAGAGCACAGCGACGATGGTGCCGGGCGAGTGGACCGGCACGCTGCGCGGGACCGACCCCGGCTTCACCAGCCTCGGCCAGCTGCAGCTGCGTCCGGCTACGACCAGCCCGCTAGTCTCGGCTGGCAATCCTCGGCCGCCGGCGCCCCCGGGATTCCCGTTCCCGTCGCCGCTGCTGCTGCTGCCGCAGTTCGACCCGCCGCTGCGCGCGAAGTTGCCGATCGGCGGCGAGGTCGCGCGCGTGCCGGGCGCACGCATCGACATCGGTGCGCTGGAAAGTGCAGGTGGCGGGCTGCGGCTGCGCCGCAACGGCGCGCAGCCGCTGGCGCCGCCGGGGGCGTCCGCTGCCGCGGCAGTGGATCGCGGAGCGTCCGGCGCCGGCGGACGGGTCCGGGTCGACATCGACCACGGTGTGGAGTCGGATGTGCGTGCCCCGACGAACGAGGTGTCCGGGGTAGTGCCCGCGGGATCCGGCCGGCACGTGCGGATCCTGCCGCCGGTGCAGGTGCTGTGGCAGCGCTGGCGTCAGTGGGTCGATGCGCGGCAGCGGGACACGGCCACGCGTTAGCGACCACGCGCACGGTTGCGCAACCGGGGTGTCGTTGCGACGATCCCCGGCATGCGATGCAGCCCGGACCCGCAACAACATCCCGCCCTTGAGCAGGCGTTCCTGCGCTGCCTGCGCGACGACGGTCCCGCGCTGGCGGCGCAGGCCGAGGCCGGCGTGCTTGTCGCGATGTTCGACCTGGAGGACTGGCAGCCTTACCTCTCCCGGGCCGCCGCGCTGATCGACGCCCAGGAAGCCGCGCGCGTCGCGCGCCAGCGCCTGGCGCCCAATCGCGACGTGCTCGTGCTGGCCTATGCGCTGCACCGCCTGCTGCTGTCGCAGGTGCTCGGCTGTGGAAGCGGAGATGTTCCGCTGGTCCGCGACGCCAAGGGATGCCCGCGCCTGCGTGATGATCGCCTGTTCACCAGTCTCAGCCACGCCGGACAGCGGGTGGCCATCGCGATTGCCGGCGCCGGCCCGATCGGCATCGATGTCGAACCCGCCAGTCGTGCGCCGGACATGCCCGAGCTGGCCGAGCGCGTCGCCCACCCGGAGGAGCTGCGCGAACTGGCGTACCTGGCGCCGGGCGCGCTGGGTGAGGCGTTGCTGGCCATGTGGGTGCGCAAGGAGGCCTTGCTCAAGGCGGCCGGCATCGGGCTGGAGCGCGAGATGGACAGCTTCGTCGCGCCCTGGGGCGTCGCGCTGGCGCTGCCCGGGGACACCTTCCCGGGGCGATCGGTGGAGCTGCGCGCCCTGCATGACCCGGGCTGGGCCTGCGCCGTGGCGGTGCCGCCGGGCGCAGCGATCATGCTGGCCACGCCTGCGCGCGGCGGCCTGGCGCACGCGCCGCTGGCCGCGAACCGGGATGAAACGCGTTAACTGATTCCGGAGTAGCAGTTCTGTTGGGGGCGGCCAGATGGTCGACGCGAGCGGGTATTGGGAATCGACGTTGGCTGGCGCGCCCGAATCGATCGGATTGTCGACCGACGGGGCGCGCAGCGGCTTCGGCAGCGTCGCCGGCCGGCTGTCGCCCGTGCTTGCAGGCAGGATCGACGCGCTTGCCGCGGCGCAATCGGTCGAAAGATCCGACGTGCTGCTGGCTGCATTCCTGCTGCTGCTGCATCGGCTTTCGTCGCAGGCCGACATCGTGCTGCCGCGCGCCGGCCTCGACGGACAGGCGCTGCCGCTGCGCTTCGAACTGGCCGACGACATCGACGTGGCCGCCTGCCTGCGCACGGTGGCCACGCGCTCGCGCGAAGCCGCGCAGAATGCGCAGGCGTGGCGCGAGTCGGGCGTGCCGGCGCCGGACTGGCAGGTGCTGTTTTCCGATGGCGCGCCGATCGCAGCCACGGACGGGCTGCTGCTGGCCATGCGCGCGCAGCCTGCCGAAGCCGATGGCGGCATTCTGGTCGAACTGCATTTCGCCAACGCGCTGCTCGACAGCCCAGGCGCGGAGCGTTGGCTGGGGTATTGGCGGCAACTGCTCGATGCAATGCTGGACCAGCCGCAGGCACGCATCGCCGATCTGGCGATGCTGACCCCGGCGCAGCTGGCCGAGGCGGTGGAAGCGGGCAACGACACCGGCGTCGCATTCGAGCCGGTGGCGAACGTGCATCGCCTGTTCGAACTCCAGGCCGCGCGCACGCCCGATGCGCTGGCGCTGGTACAGGGCGGACGGCGCCTGAGCTATGCCGAACTCGATGCCCAGGCCAATCGGCTTGCGCGACACCTGCGTGCCTGCGGGGTGGGGCCGGACGAGCGCGTGGCGATCTACGTCGAGCGCGGCGTCGAGGTGGTGCTGGGCCTGCTTGCGGTGCTCAAGGCCGGCGGCGCCTACGTGCCGCTGGACCCGACCTACCCGGCCGACCGGCTGGCCTACACGCTCGCCGACAGCGAACCGCGCGTGCTGCTGACCATGTCGGGAATGGAGAACCCCGCGCATGAGGTGCTGGGCGAACTGCCGCCATCGCTGGCGGTGATCGACCTGCGCGACGACGCGGCCTGGCGGGCGCTGCCCGCGCACGCACTGGAATCGGGCGAAGGCGATGTGGGCGCAGCCAACCTGGCCTACGTGCTTTACACCTCCGGCTCCACCGGCAAGCCCAAGGGCGTCGCGATGACCCACGGCCCGCTGGTGAACCTGATCCAGTGGCAGATGCGCGAGCCCGGCAACGATGCGCCGCTGCGCACGCTGCAGTTCGCCGCGCTCGGCTTCGACGTGGCGTTCCAGGAAACCTTCGCCACCCTGGCCACGGGCGGCGAGCTGCACCTGATCGACCAGGACACGCGGCTCAGTGCAGGCAAGCTGTTCGAGTTCATCGTCGAGCGCCGCATCGAGCGCCTGTTCCTGCCGTACTTCGCGCTGCAGATGCTGGCCGAGGGTCTGGAAGGGCAGCTGGCCGCGCTCGCGCCCGGCGAGCGCGTGCGCTGCGACCTGCGCCAGGTGATCACCGCCGGCGAGCAGCTGCGCATCGAGCCGAAGATCGTGCGCTTCTTCTCGCACCTGCCCGGCGTCCGCCTGCACAACCACTACGGCCCGACCGAGACCCACGTCGTCACCGCGCTGACCCTGGACGAGGATCCGACGACCTGGCCACGGCTGCCCAGCATCGGCCGGCCGATCGCCAATGCGCGCGTGTACGTGCTCGATGGCCACGGTCGTCCGCTGCCCACGGGCGTGGTCGGGGAGATCCACCTGGCCGGGCCGGTGGTGGCGCGCGGCTATCTCAAGCGGCCCGACCTGAGCGACGAGCGCTTCCTGGCCGATCCGTTCGCCGACCGCGCGGCGCGGATGTACCGCACCGGCGACCTGGGCCGGCGCCTGCCCGACGGCAGCATCGAATACCTGGGGCGCCAGGATTTCCAGGTCAAGATCCGCGGATTCCGGGTCGAGCTGGGCGAGATTGAAGCGCAGGTGATGGCGTTCCCCGGCGTGCGCCAGGCCGGCGTGCTGGCGCGCGAGGACGTCCCGGGGCTCAAGCGCCTGGTGGCCTATCTCGCGCCGCAGGACGCGGCCGCGCCGGTCGATCTGGAGCCGCTGCGCCAGCATCTGATCGCGCACCTGCCCGACTACATGGTGCCGGTGGCCTACGTGCAGATGGACGCGCTGCCGCTGTCGCCCAACGGCAAGCTCGACCGCGGCAAGCTGCCCGCGCCGGGACGCGGCCGGCCCGACTGGGCCGGCCAGTACGCCGCGCCGCGCACGCCGGTCGAAAGCGCGCTGTGCCGGATCTTCGCCGACGTGCTGGACCTGGAAGACCTCGGCCGCGACGACAACTTCTTCGATCTCGGCGGCACCTCGCTGCTCGCGTTCCGCGTGCTCGAGTCCGCGCGCCGCGAGCGCGTCGGCGACGTGCCGCCGATGGCACTGTTCCGCTCGCCCACGCCGGCGCTGCTGGCGGCGGAGATGGCCGCGGGTGCCTCGACCACGCTCGACGCATCGCGCCTGTCCACGCGCCGCGGCAACGACGACGAGCCGATCGCGATCATCGCGATGGCCGGCCGCTTCCCCGGCGCCGCTTCGGTCGAGGCGCTGTGGGACAACCTGTGCGCAGGCCGCGACAGCGTGGCGCGCTTCAGCGCCGAGCAGCTCGATCCGGGCATCCCCGAGTCGATGCGCAGCAACCCGGGCTACGTGCCCGCGCGCGGCGTGTTCGATGACGTCGACCGCTTCGACGCAGCCTTCTTCGGCATCTCGCCCAAGGAAGCCGAACTGATGGACCCGCAGCAGCGGGTGTTCCTGGAACTGTGCTGGGAGTGCATCGAACGCGCCGGGCACGTGCCCGATGCCACCACGGTGCCGGTCGGCGTGTTCGCCGGCATGTACAACGCCAGCTATTACCAGCGCCACGTGCTGTCGCGCCCTGACCTGGTCGAGAAGCTCGGCGCCTTCCAGGTGATGCTGGGCAACGAGAAGGACTACATCGCCACGCGCGTGGCGCACAAGCTCAACCTCACCGGGCCGGCGATCAGCGTGCACACCGCCTGCTCGACCTCGCTGGTCGCGATCGCGCAGGCGATCGACAGCCTGCGCGCGGGCCGCTGCGGCATGGCGCTGGCCGGCGGCATCGCGGTGACCTGTCCGGTCAACAGCGGCCACCTGTACCAGGAAGGCGGGATGCTGTCGGCCGACGGCAGCACGCGCAGCTTTGACGCCGATGCGACCGGCACGGTGTTCAGCGATGGCGCGGCGGTGGTGCTGCTCAAGCGCCTGTCCGATGCGATCGCCGACGGCAATCCGGTGTACGCGGTGGTGCGCGGCGCGGCGATCAACAACGACGGCGGCGGCAAGGCCAGCTTCACCGCGCCCAGCAGCGAAGGCCAGGCGGCGGTGATCGCGATGGCGCACGCCGACGCCGGCGTCGATGCGCGCAGCATCGGCTACGTCGAGACGCATGGCACGGCCACGCCGATGGGCGATCCGATCGAGATCGAGGGGCTGACCCGCGCGTTCCGGCAGGGCACGACCGACACCGGCTTTTGCGTGGTCGGTTCGGTGAAGAGCAACATCGGCCATACGCTGATGGCCGCAGGCGCCACCGGTGTGATCAAGACCGCGTATGCGCTGCAGCACGGCTGCATCCCGCCGACCGCACATTTCCGCAGTGCCAATCCGGTCATCGATTTCGACAGCACGCCTTTCCACGCCAGCGGGGAACTGCTGCCGTGGCCGGAGGTCGACGGCGTGCCGCGCCGTGCGGGCGTGAGTTCGTTCGGCGTGGGCGGCACCAATGCGCACGTGGTGATGGAGCAGCCGCCGCTGTTGCCGGCAACGCAGCGCGTCGATGGCCCGCAGCTGCTGGTGCTGTCGGCACGCACGCCGGTGGCGCTGTCCGAAGCGGTGGCGCGCCTGGCCGATCACCTGGAAAGCGAACCCGGGATCAACCTGGCCGACGTGGCGTGGACGCTGGCGGTGGGGCGCAAGGCATTCGCCCACCGCGTCGCCATCGCAGCGGAGGACAGCGCCGACGCGGTGGCGCGGTTGCGCAGCGCGGAGCTCGGCGCGGCTGCCGCGAAAACGCGGCCGGTGCCGGCGGGCGAGGCGGTGTTCCTGTTCCCCGGACAGGGCTGCCAGTACGCCGGCATGGGTCGCGAATTGCATGCGCGCGAACCGGCGTTCCGCGAGGCCTTCGACGCTTGCGCCGCCGTGCTCGACGGCGAGCTCGGACTGGACCTGCGCGCGCTGGTGTTTGGCGACGATGGCGATGCGCTGCTGCCCACCGCGATCATGCAGCCGGCGATCTTCAGCATCGAGTATTCGCTGGCGCGCTGGTGGATGGCGCAGGGCGTGGTGCCGGTGGCCATGGCCGGGCACAGCGTGGGCGAGTTCGTCGCCGCCACCCTCGCCGGCGTGTTCGAACTGCCCGACGCGCTGCGGCTGGTGGCCCGGCGCGGGCGCCTGATGCAGGCGCAGCCGTCCGGCGCGATGCTCTCGGTGCGGATGCCGCACGATGCGCTGGCGGCGAAGTTGCCGGACACGCTGTCGCTGGCGGCGGAAAACGCGCCCGGCACCTGCGTGGTCGCCGGCCCGCACGGGGAAGTGGCGGCGTTGCAGTCGCAGCTTGAAGCCGAAGGCGTGGCCTGTCGCCTGCTCAAGACTTCGCACGCCTTCCACTCGGCGATGATGGACGAAGTGGTGCCGCGCTTCCGCAGCGAAGTCGAGGCGCTGGTGCGACGCGCGCCGACGATCCCGATCGTGTCGACGGCGACCGGCGACTGGCTGTCCGACGACCAGGCGACCTCCGCCGAATACTGGGCGCAGCACCTGCGCCAGCCGGTGCGCTTCTCCGCCGCGATCTCGCGGCTGCTGGAGCGGCGCGAACACGTGCTGCTGGAAATCGGGCCGCGCAACACGCTGGCCACGCTTGCGCGCCAGCAGCCGCTGCTGCAGAAGCAGCGCATCGCGGCGCTGGCCTCGCTGGCGGATGCGCCCGAGCGCGAGCATGCCGCGCTGGTGACGGCCTTCGGGCAGGCCTGGGCCGCTGGCCTGTCGCTGCGGCCGGAAGCACTGGACCGGCGCGACCGCAAGGCGCGGCTGCGCCTGCCGACCTATCCGTTCGAGCGCAAGCGCTACTGGGTGGAGGTCGCTGTGGAGCAGCCGCAGGTCGTCGCGACGGAAACGCACGCGCATCCGGCTACGACTGCAGCGGTTGTCCTGGACAGTGTGGCGACTGCGGCGACCGAATCCACCGCGTTGGGGCCATCAGGCGCGGCCTCTGCTGCCGTCGACATGGCATCGATCCTCGACCTCCAGTTGCAGCTGATGTCGCAGCAGCTGGCCGTGCTGTCGGCGGCCGGCGACGACCAGGACGCCGTGCTCAAGGTGCTGCAGAAGCAGCGCCTGATGCCGCAACAGCTCTCGGTCGCGGCACTGGCCGAGCCCGCCGGACCGTAGCTCGATCTGCCTGGCCGCGTGAAGGGTTGGTTCTGCGGCGACCGCGGCTGACGCTACGGGCCGGAATGCGCCGCGTTTTGCGTATTCCATGTTCGTGGGCAGGCGGAGAAGGGATGTGCCGGCTGCCCGCGTTTCCCCCAGGCGTCCCGGAGTCCATCGATGAGCGTTCAGGATAGGCAAGCTTGCGTCGTGGCCAACCGGGCGACGCGCCTGGCCGGCCAGGTCCGCGAGGTGTTCGAGGATGTCGCCGGCTTCGACATCCAGGAAGAGGATGACGGCGCCAACTTCATCGAGCTCGGGCTCGACAGTCTGATGCTCACCCAGGTCGCGCTGCAGCTGCAGAAGACGTTCGCGGTGAAGATCAGCTTTCGCCAGTTGATGGGCGAGTGTGCAAGCCTCGAACGGCTGGTCGCGGCGCTGGATACACAGCTGCCGCCAGAGCCGGCGCAGCCGGTTGCGCAGCCAGTGGTCGCAGTGCCGGTTACGGCCGCCGCGCCTGCAGTGCAGATGCCTGTTGCGGCCCCGGCAGTCGCCGCGGTTGCCGCGCCTGCGCCGTCGCTGCCTGTCTTCATGCCGCCGGCCGCCAGGCCCAGCGGCGACTCCAGTGCCGTGCGCGCGCTCATCGCGCAGCAGATGCAGCTGATGTCGCAGCAGCTGGCGCTGCTGGCGGGTGCGCCGGTGGCAGCGCCTGTCGTACAGGTCGCTGCGTCGCCGGTCGCAGCCGCTGCGCCGCAGCCCGCGCCGCAGGCGGCGGAGCCGATGCAGCTCGAGGCTGCGGCCACGGCTGCCGAGCCTGCGAACGATGAAGAAGCCGCGCTCGCGCACACGCGCTATGACGTCAAGAAGGCGTTCGGCGCCATCGCGCGCATCGACGCAGCCGGCGGCACCGAACTGGAGCCGCAGCAACGCGCGCGCCTGGACGCCTTCATCGAGCGCTACCTCGCGCGCACGCCGAAGTCGAAGGCCTATACGCAGCAGCATCGCCCGCACATGGCCGACCCGCGCGTGGTCACCGGCTTCCGTCCGCTGACCAAGGAGATCGTCTACCAGATCGTGATCGAACGGTCGAAGGGTGCGCGCGTCTGGGACATCGACGGCCACGAATATGTCGACGCGCTCAACGGTTTCGGCACCAGCCTGTTCGGCTGGCAGCCCGATTTCGTGCTCGATGCGGTGAAGGCGCAGCTCGAGGCCGGCTACGAGATCGGCCCGATGCATCCGCTGGCTGGCGAGGTCTCGCAGCTGGTCTGCGAACTGACCGGGCTCGACCGCGCCGCGCTGTGCAATACCGGTTCGGAAGCCGTGCTGGGCGCGATGCGCGTGGCGCGCACCGTCACCGGACGCGAGACCATCGTGGTGTTCTCAGGCTCCTACCACGGCATCAACGACGAAGTGATCGTGCGCGGCACCAAGAAGCTGCGCGCCGTGCCCGCCGCGCCGGGCATCCTGCGCAACACCGCGGAAAAGGTGCTGGTGCTCGACTACGGCACCCCCGAAACCCTGCAGATCATCCGCGAGCGCGCGCACGAGCTGGCCGCGGTACTGGTCGAGCCGGTGCAGAGCAGGCGCCCCGACTTCCAGCCGGTCGAGTTCCTGCGCGAAGTGCGCCGGATCACCGCCGACGCCGGCGCCGCGCTGATCTTCGACGAGGTGATCACCGGCTTCCGCTCGCACCCAGGCGGCGCGCAGGCGCTGTTCGGGATCCGCGCCGACCTGGCCACCTACGGCAAGGTGGTGGGCGGCGGTTTCCCGATCGGGGTGATCGCCGGAAGCCGCGCGTACATGGATGCGCTCGATGGCGGCCACTGGCAGTACGGCGATGATTCCGTTCCGACGGTCGGTGTCACCTACTTCGCCGGTACCTTCGTGCGCCATCCGCTCACGCTGGCGGCCGCGAAGGCATCGCTGCTGCACATGAAGCAGCACGGCACGGCGCTGCAGCAGCGGCTCAACGAACGCACCGCGGCGATGGCCGCCGAACTCAACGCATTCTCGGCGCAGGCCGGCGCGCCTCTGCGGATCAAGAACTTCGCTTCGCTGTGGCGCACGCACTTCGACGAGGACCATCCGCAGCAGGAGCTGCTCTTCGCGATGATGCGCAGCCGCGGCATCCATATCCTCGACAACTTCCCCTGCTTCTTCACCACGGCCCACACCGAAGCCGACTTCCAGGCGATCACCCAGGCCTGGAAGGACTCGGTGCTGGAGCTGCAGGAGGCCGAGCTGCTGCCGCGCCGCACGGCCACGCCGCGCACGGTGATGGACGCGGCCGAGCCGTCGGTGCCGGGCGCGCGCCTGGGGCGTGACCCCGAAGGCCGGCCGGCGTGGTACGTGCCGGATCCGCAGGCGCCCGGGCAGTACCTCAAGGTCGGCACGTGAACAACAGCAGGGAGGCGTACATGGAGAACGCCGTCGTGGTCGCATACGACCCCTTCGCAGGCGGCGCGGTCGCCCGGGTGGTGCCGACGACCGAGCCGCAGCGCGAGCTGTGGCTGGCCGCGCACCTGGGCGAGGATGGCTCGCTGGCGTACAACGAATCGGTGTCACTGCATCTGCGCGGCGAGCTCGATACCGCGCGGCTGCAGCAGGCGCTGCAGCAGGTGGTCGGCGCGCACGAAGCGCTGCGCGCGAGCTTCGGCCCGGATGGCGAGACGTTCTGCGTGCTCGAGCCGGCGCCGGTGCTGCTGCGGTTGACCGACCTGTCCGCGCTCGACGCGGACGCGCGCGCCGCGCAGCTGGAGCAACGCCGTCGCGCCAGCGTGGAAACGCCATTCGTGCTGGAGAAGGGGCGGCTGTTCCGCGCCGAGCTGCTGCAGCTGGGCCCGCGTGAGCATGTGCTGCTGATGCATGCGCACCACATCGTCTGCGACGGCTGGTCGTGGTGGGTGATCGTGCGCGAATTGGGGGCCGCCTACGGCGGGACCGGAGCACAGGGCGCGGCGGTGCAGGGCTTCGCGGACTACGCGCTGGCCGAGGCGCTGCATCCGGCCGGCCCGCAGTACCGCGACGACGAACGCTACTGGCTGTCGCGTTTCGCCAACGGCGCGCCGGTGCTGGAGCTTCCCACCGACCGGCCACGCCCGGCGCGACGCAGCTTCGCCTCGTTGCGCGAGGACCACGTGCTCGATGCCGCGCTGGTGGCGGCTGTGCGGCGCCTGGGCGCGCGTCGCGGCGCCAGCCTGTTCGCGACCCTGCTCGGGTCGTTCGCGGCGCTGGTTGCGCGCATCGCCGGCCAGGACGAGGTCGTGGTCGGCATTCCGGCCGCGGGCCAGTCGGTGGACGGGCACGACCATCTGGTTGGCCACTGCGTCAACCTGCTGCCGCTGAAGTTCGAGCTTGCACCCGGGCAGACCTTCAACGGCCTGGTGGATGGCGCGCAGTCGACCCTGCTCGATGCGATCGAGCACCAGCGCTACACCTTCGGCACGCTGCTCAAGAAGCTGCGCGTGCCGCGCGATCCGGCGCGGCTGCCGCTGGTCAGCGTGATGTTCAACATCGACCAGGCGCTGGACCAGGAGCGCAGCGGCTTCACCGGCCTGGCGCTGGACCTCACCACCAACCCGCGCCGCTACGAGAACTTCGAGCTGTCGATCAACGCGGTCCAGGTCGAGGGCCGCATCCGCCTGGAAACGCAGTACAACACCGACCTGTTCGACGCGGCCACGGTGCGCCGCTGGTTGGCGGCGTTCGAGAACCTGCTGCGCGCGGCCTGCGATTCGCCCGATGCGCCCGTATCCGGGCTGTCGCTGCTGGACGATGCGCTGTTCGACGAGATCGCCGCACTGCAGCCCACGCCGGTGGCCTTCGACCGCGAGTGCCGCATGCACGAGCTGTTCGAGGCGCAGTGCGACCGCGGCCCCGGACGCATCGCGCTGCGCGCGGAGCAAACGCAGCTCGACTACCGCACGCTCGATGCACGTGCCAACCGCATCGCCCGCCTGCTGCGCGCCCGTGGCGTGGGCAGGGGCGCGCTGGTGGGGCTGGCGCTGGACCGGGGCGCGGACATGCTGGCCGCGCTGCTGGGCATCCTCAAGTCCGGCGCAGGTTACGTGCCGCTGGATCCGCAGTTTCCCGCCGACCGCCTGGCCTACATGGCCGCCGACGCCGGCCTGGCCGCGCTGCTCACCCAGCAGCGCCATGCCGGCCGTTTCGACCTGGGCGGGCGCCCGGTGCTGGCGCTGGACGAACTGGCCGCCGAACTCGAAGCACTGCCGGCCGAACGGCTGGGCCGCGACGAGGCCGCCGCGGATCCGGAATCGCCGGCCTACGTGATCTACACCTCCGGTTCCACCGGACGGCCCAAGGGCGTGCAGGTGCCGCACCGGGCGGTATCGAACTTCATCGCCTCCATGCAGCGCGAGCCCGGCCTGGGTCCCGACGACCGTCTGCTGGCAGTGACCACGCTGTCCTTCGACATCGCCGTGCTGGAGCTGATGCTGCCGCTGAGTGTCGGCGCGCAGGTGGTGCTGGCCGACAAGGACACCGTGGTCGACGGCTTCGCGCTGGTGGACCTGCTGGCGCAGTCGCAGGCGACCGCCATGCAGGCCACGCCGGCCTCGTGGCGGCTGCTGGTCGAGGCCGGCTGGCAGGGACGCGCCGGCTTCAAGGCCATGTGCGGCGGCGAACCGTTGCCGCCGGACCTGGCGCGGGATCTGCTCTCGCGCTGTGGCGAGCTGTGGAACCTCTACGGCCCCACGGAGACCACGGTGTGGTCGACCGCGGTGCAGGTTCGCGAGGGCAGGGCGGGCGCCGCGCCGGACATCCATATCGGCCGCCCGATCGACAACACCCAGGTGTGGATCCTGGACGCGAACGCGCAGCCCTGTCCGCGTGGGGTGTCCGGCGAGATCTGCATCGGCGGCGAAGGCGTGACCCTGGGCTACCTCGCGCGTCCGGAGCTGACCGCCGATCGCTTCCTGCCCGACACGTTCGCCGACGCCGCCCGCGGCTTCGGCACCGGCATCCCGGCACCGCTGCTGTATCGCACCGGCGACCGCGGGCGCTGGCGCCCGGACGGCAATCTCGAGCACCTCGGCCGCCTGGACTTCCAGGTCAAGGTGCGCGGCTACCGGATCGAGCTGGGCGAGATCGAAAGCCGGCTGCTGGCGCATCCGGGCGTGTCGCGCGCCGTGGCGATGGCGCGCGAGGACCGGCCCGGCGACCAGCGGCTGGTGGCCTACCTGGTGGTGACGGGCGCAGGCGATCCGGACGACAGGGCGCTGATCGCGCACCTGAAGCAGCAACTGCCCGACTACATGGTGCCGCAGCACTTTGTGCGGCTGGCGGCGATTCCGCTGCTGCCCAACGGCAAGGTGGACCGCAAGGGTCTGCCTGCGCCGCTGGCGGAGACCGCACCAGCGCAGGCGGAGCGGACAGCCCCGGCGGAGCCGCAGGACGCGCTGCAGCAGCAGGTGCTGCTGGCGATGCGGCAGGTGCTGGCACGCCCGGACCTGGGAATGGACGACGGCTTCTTCGAGTCAGGCGGACATTCGCTGCTTGCCGCGCAGCTGTGTGCGCGGCTGGGCCGCGACACCGGCACGCCGCTGCGCCTGCGGCAACTGTTCGACGCGCCAACCGCCAGGCGCCTGTCCGACGCGATGCGCATGCACTCGCCGGCAGCGCCGTCGACGCAGGTCCTGGCCATCCCCAGGTGCGCCGACCAGTCGACCGCGCCGCTGACGCCGATGCAGCAGCGGCTGTGGGTGCTCGAACAGATGGAGCCCGGCGGCGTGACCTGGAACACGCCGTCCGCGCATCGCCTGCATGGGCCGATGGACGAGGACGCATTCGCCCGTGCATTCGCGGAAATGGTGCGGCGCCAGCCCTCGCTGCGCACGATCCTGGTCGAGCCCGACGATGATGGCCCGGTGCAGAAGGTCCTGGACGACGTCGAGGTGCCGCTGCTGCCGCCGGTCGACCTGTCGCACCTGGCCGAGCCGGCACGCATGCAGGCGCTGATGGCGGACCTGGAGGCGCAGACCGCCGAACCGTTCGTGCTCGACCGCGCGCCGCTGTTCCGCGCGCGCCTGTACCGCCTGGCCGACGACGACCACGTGCTGTACTTCATGACCCACCACGCGATCTGGGACGGATGGTCGTTCGATGTGCTCTACAGCGAGATGTCGGCGCTGTACGCGGCCTTCGCGGCAGGCCGGCCGTCGCCGCTGCCGGCGCTGGAAACCAGCTATGCCGACTACGCCACCTGGCGCGCGGACGCGCTCGATGGCGACGGCGCGAACCGCCAGCTCGCGCACTGGAAGCAGCACCTGGCTGGCGACCTGGAGCCGCTGCACCTGCCCGAGGACCGGCCGCGTCCGGCACTCGCCAGCGGCATCGGCGGCACCGACTGGGTGCACGTCGACGCGGCCACCACCACGGCGCTGCGCAACATCGGCGCCGCTGCCGGCGCGACGCTGTTCATGACCCTGCTGGCGGCCTACTACGTGCTGCTGCACCGGCTGGGCGGACAGCGCGACCTGGTGGTCGGCCTGCCGTTCCGCAACCGCCCCACCGAAGCCCTCGAGAAGGTCATGGGCTTCTTCGTCAACATGCTGCCGCTGCGCCGTCGGCTGGACCCGGCGATGCCGTTCCTGCAACTGGTGCAGGAGGTCAGGGCCGGCGTGGTCGAGGCATTTGAATATCCCGACGTGCCGTTCGAACGGCTGGTGCGCGAACTCAAGCTGCCGCGCGACCCGAGCCGCTCGCCGGTCTACCAGGCCGTGTTCTCGTTCCAGGACGTGCGCGCGCGCAACCTGCGCTGGGGCGAGCTGCAGCACGAACACCTGCTGATGTTCCAGAAGGGCATGGCCAACGACCTCGGCATCTGGTTCCTGGAGCATGGCCAAGGGCTGTCGGGCGCGGTGGGCTACAACGTCGACATCATCGACGCCGACGGTGCGCGGGCGATCTGCGACCGGTTCGGGTCGCTGCTGCAGTCGCTGTGCGCGCAGCCTGGGCAGGCGATCGGCGACGCCAGCCTGTTGTCGGCGGCCGATCGAGACCGGCTGGGCGAATGGAACTCGACGGTGCGGCCGCTGCCGCCGCAGCGCTCGACCTGTGCGCTGCTGGCCGAGCAGGCGGCGCGCACGCCGGAGCGCATCGCCCTGCGCAGCGAAGGGCAGCGGCTGACGTATGCGCAGCTGCATGCGAGAGCAGGCGCCATTGCCGGGGCGCTGCATGCGCGCGGCGTGCGCCCGGGCGATCGCGTCGGCATCTGCCTGACGCGCGGCCCGGACATGGTCGCCGCGATGATCGCGGCCTGGCGCGTCGGCGCGGCCTACGTGCCGCTGGATCCGGACTATCCGGCGGACCGGCTGGCCTACATGGCCGGTGATGCCGCCCTGGCGCAGGTGATTGGCGAAAGCGGACTGTCCGCGCCGCTGGGGCTGCCGCGCGAGCGCCTGCTGCTGCTCGATGCGGACACAGCCGAAGTCGACGCCGCGCAGCCGGCGCCGGCATCCGATGACTCCGTTGGCCGCGATGCGCCGGCCTACGTGATCTACACCTCCGGCTCGACCGGCCGGCCCAAGGGCGTCGTGGTTCCCCACGGCGCGGTGCTCAACTTCCTCGACAGCATGCGTGAGGCGCCCGGCCTGCAGCCCGACGACGTGCTGCTGGCGGTGACCACGCCCTCGTTCGACATTTCGGTGCTGGAGCTGTTCCTGCCGCTGTCCACCGGCGCGGGCATCGTGCTCGCCAGCCGCGAGCAGGCGAGTGATGGCGACGAACTGGCTGCGCTGGCCGCACGCGAACCGGTGACGGTGATGCAGGCCACGCCGTCCACCTGGCATCTGCTGCTCGACGCGGGCTGGCAGCCGCCACCGCGCTTCAAGGCGCTGTGCGGAGGCGAGGCGCTGGCGCCGGAGCTGGCCGCGCGCCTGCTCGAGCGCGGGGTCGAACTGTGGAACATGTATGGCCCGACCGAAACCACGGTCTGGTCCACCTGTGCACGCATCCAGGCAAGCGCCGACGGCACGCCCGACATCCACGTCGGACGTCCGATCGCCAACACCAGCGTCTGGATCCTCGGCGAGCGCGGCCAGCCATGCCCGCCCGGCGTATCCGGCGAACTGTGCATCGGCGGCGCCGGCGTGACCCTGGGCTACCTCGGCCGCGAGGCGCTGACCGCGGAGAAGTTCATCGCCGACCATGTCGCCCCGCACGACCATGGCACCGGCCTGCCGGCGCGGCTCTACCGCACCGGTGACCGCGCGCGCTGGCGCAAGGATGGCGTGCTGGAACACCAGGGGCGACTGGACTTCCAGGTCAAGATCCGCGGCCACCGCATCGAGCTTGGCGAGATCGAAGCGGTGCTGGAGTCGGAGCCTGGCGTCTCACGCGCCGTCGTGATCGTGCGCGAGGATGCACCGGGCGACCAGCGCATCGTCGCCTACGCCACGTCCTCGGGCGCGCGCCTGGACGAGGCCGCCCTGCAGGCGCGGCTGCGGCATGTGCTTCCGGGCTACATGGTGCCCCAGCACCTGGTGTCGATGGACGCGCTGCCGCTGCTGCCCAATGGCAAGGTGGATCGCAAGTCGCTGCCGCCGCCCGTGCTCGCCGCCGCGTCCACAGCGCTGCACACGACGGCACGGCATGCCGACCCCCGCGTCGGCTATCTGGTCGACGTATGGACCGACATCCTCGGAACCATCGCCGGTCCGGATGACAACTTCTTCGACCTCGGCGGGCATTCGATGCTCGCAGCGAAGATGGCCAATCGCGTCTCGCGCGACACCGGCCACCGGATCAAGCTGATGCCGCTGGCGACGCAGACGCTGGCGCTGCTGGCCGCGGACATCCCGCTGTCGGCACTGCCGTCAGCGCTGGTGCCGGCAAGCGCGGATCGCGCCGGCCGGGCTACGCCCGCGGTGGACGGGAGCGACGGGCGGATCTTCCATTTCGGCCCGGACGCGCGCCGCCTGTTCGGCATGCGCCACGGTGCGCTCGCCTCGCAGGCCGGCCGCAAGCCGCTGCTGGTGCCGTCGCCGCTGCTGCAGGAGGGCGTGGTCTGCCAGCGCGCACTGTGGATGCTGTGCGAAGGCATCGCCGCGCGTGGTGGCCAGGCCATGCGCTTTGACTGGTACGGCAGCGGCGAGTCCGCCGGCGATGCGCTGGACGTGGAATGGAGCGGCATGCAGGACGACCTGCACCAGGCGATCCGCAGGCTCGATGGCGCAGGCGCGGGCGTGCGCATCCTCGCATTCCGCAGTGCCTGCCTGCCGGTGCTGGCCACAGCGGCCGCGCAGGCGAGGCCGGTCGATCTCGTGCTCTGGGATCCGGTCCTCCGTGGCGGTGCCATGCTCGACGAGTGGAAGCGGCAGCACCGCGTGCAGCTGACGGCCGCGGGCCGCTACCTGCGCGAGGGCAGGGCGGTGGCACGCGCGGACGAACTGCACGGCTTCGACGTGTCGCCGGCCCTGCTCGATGCAATTGCCGGGCTCGACTTCCGCACGCTTGCGCTGCCCGCCGGCAGCCGGGTGAAGGTGCTGGAGTGGGCGGGCGATGCGCCGGACACGGATGCTCTGGTCGAAGCGCTGCAGGGTGCGGGCGTCACGGTGGAGCGCGTGGCATTGACCGCCGACGACCGGCCGACTTGGGACGACCCGGCACGTTTCGAAGCCCAGGTGTTCCCGCGCCGCAGCGTGGGCGAGGTGGCCTCGTTGATCGAAGGTAAGCAGGCATGAGTGCAGCGGTGATCGAGGCAATTGAACCAGTGGGCCGGGAAGCGGATCCATCCCCGATTGAGCCGGACATGGCGGAAACGCTGCACGGCTTCGGCGACGGACTGGTCGGCACCATCTCGCGCCCGCTGGGGCGCACGCCGCGTGGTACCGCGCTGGTGCTGCTCAACGCCGGGCTGGTGCACCGGATGGGGCCGTTCCGGCTCTACGTGCAGATGGCGCGGCGGCTGGCCGCGCAGGGGTATGTGGTCCTGCGCTTCGACCAGTCGGGGCTGGGCGACAGCACGCTTTCGCCGCGCGTGTCCGACAACCGCAAGCGCGACGAGGTGGCCGCGGCGCTGGACCTGGTCGCGCGCGAGACGGGCGTGGCGCGTTTCGTGCTGGGCGGCCTGTGCTCGGGCGCCGACGACGCGTTCAACTTCGCACCGCTCGAACCGCGGGTGGTCGGGCTGCTGTTGATGGATGGCATGGGCTACCCGACCCGCGGCCACCGCTTCCGCCACTACCTGCCGCGCCTGCTCAATCCGCTGCGCGTGCTGCGTTTCCTGTACAGGCGCTTGCGCAATGCACCTGCGGATGCGCTGGTGGTGGGCAACGATGACCTGCGTGATTTCCCCAGCCGCGCCGAGGCAACCCGGCGCCTGGAATCGCTGGACGAGCGCGGGGTCAGCACGCTGCTGCTCTATACCGGCGGCGTCGTCTCCTACTACAACCATCGCCGGCAGGCGCGGGAATGCTTCGGCAAGGTGATGCGCTCGCCGCGCATGGCGACCGAATACTGGCCCGAGTGCGACCACACGTTCTACGTGCGCGCGCATCGCGAAAAGCTGTTCGAGAAGCTGGTCGACTGGATGGGCACGCGCTTCCCCGACTGAGCGGCGCGGCGCTCTGTGTCATCACGCCGTCCGTTTTCCCATTTCGCCCTCACCCTTTTGTCATTTCGCCCTCATCCTTTTTGTCATTTCGCTTCCCCTTTTGTCATTTCGACCGAAGGGAGAAATCTGCGCGCGAGGCGCCAGATGCTTCTTTCCGGCTTGCCCGGATGCGGAGAGGGCGATCGCGGCTGAAGCCGCTCCTACAGGAACAGCGAGTGTTCGCCGCAAATACAGGCACAGCGGGTCTTCGCCGCAAAGCCAGGGACCATCGTTCCGGCCGAGGTGTCTTTGCAGGGCGGATTCGGACGCGGCCCGGCGGGTATGCCGGATTTCTCCCTTCGGTCGAAATGACAAAGGGCTGGGCCGTTGAAACGACAAAGGGCTGGGCCGTCGAAATGACAGAGGGCTGGGCCGTCGAAACGACAAGGTCGGCGGTCGCCACGAATGAATGCGCAGATGACTTCCGCAATGAACGCACAGAGGCCATCCGCAATGACAACGCAAAACGGGCGCCGCCAGGCCGCAGGCCGGACGGCGCCCCGTGTCGCGGTCAGCAGGGCCGTGCCAGGTCCTTCCTGAGGTCGTAGACCTTGCCGCTCATGGCCGCGTGCCAGTCGTGGCCGTCGGCCACGTCAGTGCACAGCAGCAGCAATTCCGCGTGTTCGAGCACCTCGTCGGGCTCGGACACCAGCATCTGCGCCAGGTGCGGCAGGTGGCGGTCGATGTAGCTGAGGTTGCGGCCGCGCAGGCGGCCCAGGGTCACGTTCGGGTCGTAGATCCTGATCGTGTGGCCCCAGCCGGTCAGCGTTTCCACCAGCTCCACCATCGGGCTTTCGCGCAGGTCGTCGGTGCCGTTCTTGAAGCTCAGGCCGACCAGGCCGATCTTCTTGCGGCCCTCGTCGCGGACCATCTTCAGCGCGCGCTTGAGCTGGCTCTCGTTCGATCCGAGCACCGAGGAGAGCATGTTCAGCTTCAGTGCGCCGTGTTCGGCAAAGCGGCTGATCGCACGCACGTCCTTGGGCAGGCAGGATCCCCCAAAGGCGAAGCCCGGCCGCATGTAGGCCGGCGAGATATTGAGTTTCCTGTCCTCGCACACGAGCTTCATCACCTCATGCCCGTCGGCCCCCATCGCCTTGGCGACGGCGCCGATCTCGTTGGCGAAGGTCACCTTGACCGCGTGGAAGGCGTTGCAGGCGTACTTGACCAGGGCCGCGGTGCGCGAGTCGGTGACGAACTGCTTGCCGTCCACTTCCGCGTACAGGTCCAGGATCGGCTGCGCCTGCTCCTGGCTGGACGCGCCCACCAGCACGTAGGGCGGCTGGTAGTAGTCCTTGAGCGCCGAACCCTCGCGCAGGAACTCCGGGTTGTTGCACAGCACGACGGCTTCGACGAAGCCTTCGCCCAGCGCGGCATCCAGCGCGTCCTGCATCTGCGTCTCGAGCAGGCCGGGCAGCAGGGTCGAGCGGACCACGATGTGGTACGGCTTGGGCGCAGCGCGCAGCGCCTGGCCGATGCTGGCGATCACCGCCTCGAGCGCGTGGGTGGTGACGCTGCCGTCGTCCATCGAAGGCGTGCCGACCGCGATCATCGCGATGTCCGACTCGGCCACCGCGCGCGCGGTGTCGGTGGTGGCGCGCAGGCGGCCGTTGGCCACCTGTTCGGCGATCAGCTCTTCAAGCCCGTTCTCGCGCAGCGGCGCCTGGCCGGCGTTGATCTCGGCAACCTTGTCCTCGTCGATGTCCACGCCGACCACCGAATGGCCATCCTTGGCCAGGCAGGCGCCGGTGACGCAACCGACGTAGCCGAGGCCGAATACCGCAACATTGCTCATGATTTCTGGGGCTCGCTATTGGGAAGGGAAGAAACCGGTGCTCAGGCCGCGCTGCGGGCTTTGCTGCGCGCGATGACGTCCAGGCAGATCGATTCGAACTGGCGGGCGATGGTTTCGCTGCCGTAGTGCGCGCGTACGAAGGCATCGGCCGCATCGCCAATGCGCCTGCGCAGCGCCGCATCGTCGATCAGCCTCACGATGTCCTGCGCGAACTGCGCGGCCGTATCGGCCTGCAGGAAGTGCGTGCCGGGCTCGACCGGCAGACCTTCGGCGCCGATGGTCGTGCTGACCGTGGCCCTGGCCATCGCCATGGCCTCGTAGATCTTCAGGCGCGTGCCGCCGCCGACCAGCAGCGGCACCACCACGACCGAGGCCTGCGCCAGGTAGGGCCGCACGTCTGGCACCGAGCCGGTGACCGCGATGCCGGGGCGCTCGGCGAGCGCGCGCACGGCCGGCGGCGGGTTGCGGCCTACCACCTGGAAGGTGGCCGATGGACGCTGCCGGATCACTTCGGGCCAGACCTCGTCGCAGAAGAAGCGGATGCCGTCCTGGTTGGGAAGCCAGTCCATCGAGCCCAGGAACATCACCCGTCCCTCGATCTCGTCCTGCGGACGGGGATCGAAGAATTCGGTGTCCACCGCGGTGTCGATCGCGTCGACGTGCTGCCAGCCGTAGCGCTTGCCGAAGATCTCCGCGTCCTGCCGGCTCACCGCGATCACGTGGTCGAAGTGGCGGCCGCACAGGCCTTCGAACGCCTCCATCTTGCGGAACTGGTTGAACATGTACGCGCGCATGAGCCCGCCTTCGCTGACCTGCGCGTGGCGCTCCAGGATCTGCGCCTCGACGTTGTGCTGGAACAGGATCGTCGGCGGCAGGTCCAGGCCGATGGTGTGGCGCGCCATCTGCACCGTGTCGCAGATCACCAGGTCGTAGCGCTCGTTGCGCACCAGCGCCTTGATCCTGTCGCGCAGGCGCGCGTCGTAGTTGCGGTCGATCGCGTAGGGGCGCGGCGAGGCGAGGTTGGCGACGGCGCCGGCAAGGAAGCGCGGGCTGCCGTGCGGCGAGGCTTCGCCCGGCACCGCCTCGACCTGCAGGCCCAGCGCGGCCATCTGTGGCAGCAGCGCTTCTTCGCCCTGGCGCAGGTTGCAGACATAGGTGACGTCGTGCCAGCGCGCCAGGTGCTGCAGCAGGTTGAGCACGCGGATCTTGCCGCCTGTGTCGCGCGGAAACAGGATCTGCTTGTGCAGGAACAGGATCTTCAGGCGCGTCGGGTCGGCTTTGCTGGACATGGGCGTTCGTTACCTGGTGTGTGGCGACGCGCGATCGCGGCGACGCCAACGAAGAGAACGTCAGATCGGCGCGGGTCGGGACAGCGACTGCGCGGCGCGCACGCGCGACGTGGTGTGCACCAGGAAATCGCTGATCGCAGCAACCGCGTCGCGACGATCGCGCGGCCCCACCGCCGGCTGCGGCACGGGCGCATCGAGGCAGCGCATGATCGCGTCGGCCAGTGCGTCCGCGCGTTCCGGCGGGACCAGGGTGCTGGCGCCCAGCGCGGCGATCTCGGGAATACCGCCGACCTCGCTCGCCAGCCACGGCGTGCCGCAGGCCGACGCCTCCAGCAGCACGTTCGGCACGCCCTCGGAGCGGCTGGGCAGCACGAACAGGTCGGCCGCGTGCAGCCAGCGCGGCAGTTCGTGGTGCGGGCGGCTGCCGTGGAAGCTGATCCTGTCGTCCAGCCCGAGCGCATGCGCCTGCTGCACGAGCCGCGCCCGATCGCTGCCTTCGCCGATCAGGTGCAGGTGCCAGTCGCCGCGCGTATCGGCCAGCCTGCGGCAGGCCTGCAGCAGCACGTCGATGCCCTTGACGTGGACGAGGTTGCCGATGAACAGCAGGTGCCGCGTGGAAGGGTCGAGCGCCAGCGCCTGCCGCGCCGCAGCGCGGTCGCCTGGCCCGAACACGGTCTTGTCGACGCCGTCCATGACCACTTCCACCCGGTCGGGGTCCGCGCCGAGTTCGACCACGCGCCGGCCGAGGTCCGCCGACACCGCGATCACGCCGTCAGCCTGCGACAGCGCGAAGCGCGTGCCTTCGCGGCGCGCGGCGTATTCGTCGACGCGGCGCACGTCGCTGCCGTGCACCTGCAGCACTACCGGCAGGCCGTGGCGCCGCGCCAGCCGGACCGCGGCCCAGCCATCGGGATAGGCCCAGGTGGCGAACACCATGTCGGGTGCGAACTCGCGCACGTGCCGGTCGAAGCTGCGGCGCACCGATTCGAGGAAGAAGCGGCCGTACATTCCGCGCAGCACGCCGGGCGTGTACCAGTAGCGCGGGTGTTCGACCGGGATGCCGTCGCTCACGCTGCGGCGATCGCGGGGAATGGCGGCCCCGCTGCCGCGCAGCGACCATTCGTCGCGCCAGGCGATCGGGGCGATCAGCCGTACCTCGTGCAGTCCGGCCAGGAAGCGGAAGCGGTGCCGGTTGAAGGCGGCCCGGTGCGGCTGCAGCGGGTTCGGGTAGAGGTTGGTCAGTGCGAGGATCTTCATCGTCACCCGTGTATCGCGCTGCATGCGCGCGGCGGCTATGTCCGCGATGGTGGCGGCCTGCCGCCGGGCATCGGGGCGGTCACTGGCGCAATGGCGCATGGTCCCCGCATTGCAATACGTGCGCGGCCGCGCGATCCGGACAGCGTGGCCTCAGGCTTCGCCCGCCGCATCTTCGCCGGGCGTGCGCTGGCGCAGGATCCGCGCCGGGATACCACCAACGGTCGCGCCGGCCGGCACGTCGTGCACGACCACGGCGTTGGCGCCGACGCGGCAATGGTCGCCAAGCCGGACTGCGCCGATGACCTTGGCGCCCGCGCCGATGAATACATGGTCGCCGACGACGGGCGAGGTGTACTTCTCCGCGCCGATCGTCACCTGGTGCTCGATATGGACATGGGCGCCGCCGCGCACGCTGCCGTTGATGACCACGCCCTGGCTGTGGATCAGCACGAAGCACGGCCCGAACTCGGCGCCGCGGCCGATGATGCACTGGCCGAAGAAGGCGTTGAGCTTGTTGAACAGCATTGCCAGCGGCGCCAGCCGCCGCCGCTGCGACCACTGCATCGCGCGATAGCAGGCCATGGCGAAGGTGCCGTCGGTGAGCAGGGTCTTGACGATGTTGCCGGGGCGGTCGTCGCCGTAGCACCACCTGGCCTTGGCCTTGACGTCTTCGGCAAACAGCATGCATTACCCGGGGCGGAACGGTCGGCAAGTACAACGCAAACCGGTGCCGCGGCCGGTCATCGGCGGCGCGCGTGCCCGGGACGGCGCGCTTTCCGCGTTCCACGTTTCGACACTTGCATGCACGGGAAACCTGGATGGACCGGATCAGCGTGGTGATGCCCGCCTACAACGCATCGGCGACGCTCGCGGCGTCGATGCGCTCGGCGCTGGCGCAGACCCATGCCGACCTGGAACTGCTGGTGATCGACGATTGCTCGACCGACCACAGCTGGGACCTGGTCCAGGCGATCGCGCGCACCGATGCGCGGGTGGTGCCGATCCGGCAGCCGCGCAACGCCGGTGTCGCCGCCGCGCGCAACGCCGGCATCGAGGCCGCCACGGGCCGCTACATCGCCTTCCTCGACAGTGACGACCGCTGGTACCCGGACAAGCTCGAGGTGCAGCTGGCCGCGATGCAGGCGGCCGGGGCGCGGGTCGGCTACACCGCCTATGAACGCGTCGATGAATCCGGCCGCAGGCTGTCGGTGGTGCGGCCGCCGGCGCGCGTGCGCCATGCAGACATGCTGCTGGGCAACAGCATCGGCAACCTCACCGGCATGTACGAGCGCTCGCTGGGCGAGATGCGGTTCGGCGCCTGGGGACACGAGGACTACGTGTTCTGGCTGCAGCTGGTGCGGATCGCCGGGGAAGCGGTCTGCGCGCAGCCCGACCGGGTGCTGGCCTCCTACCTGGTGCGCGCCGGCTCGCTGTCGTCCAACAAGCTCAGGGCGATGCGCTGGCAGTGGCGGATCTATCGCGAGTCCGAGCGGCTGGGCATGCTCCGCTCCGGCTGGTGCTTCGCCCACTACGCCCTGCGGGCGGTCGGCAAGCGCATGTAGGAAGGCGGCGGGCCGCGCCCCGCGGGCGCACCCACGTGATGGTAGTCACGGTCGGGGTGGGCCGGTGTCCGCTTTGCCGGGCTTTCTGGCGGGCTGCCGGGCCATGCATTGCGCGTTCAGGCTTTCGGTGTGAGCCTCGCCGGGCGACGCGGCCTGCCTGCGCGGCGCAATCAGGGGGCAATCCGAAGCTTTTCCGGTTCCTGGGAGATCCGCCCGAATGCGTTGCCGTGTCCTTTTTGCAGCCCTGGCCCTGGTGCTGCCCGTCCTTCCCGCCGCTGCCGCCGAACTGTTCGTCTCCACCGCGGGCAACGATTCCACCGGCAACGGCAGCGCCGCCAGCCCCTACCGGACCGTCAAGAAGGCGATCTCGACCTCGCGCGCCGGCGACACGGTGACCGTGCGCGCGCCGTCCGCAAACCGCACCTACAACGAGTGCGACGTGCGCCTGCGGCACCGCCTGGTGCTGCGTTCGCCCGCCGGCGAACGGGCGCATATCCACTGCAATCCGGACGTCACCAACTCGGTCACCATCCAGATCGATCCGGCCGCCTCCGGCAGCCGGGTCTCGAACCTGGAGCTCACCGGCAGCCAGTACTACGGCGTGATGCTGCAGACCAACTGGTACCAGGGCGGCCCATCCTCCAATACCGGCGCCAGCGACGTCATCCTCGAGGACCTGCTGATCCACGGCACCGGCACCGACGGCATCAAGCTCACGCCCAAGTCGAACAACGCGGTCATCCGCCGGGTCGAGATCCACAGCACCGGCGCGCGCCATTCGGGCAACGCCGACGGCATCGACAACGTCAACGCCGACGGCATGGTGGTCGAGGACAGCTACATCCACGACACCGCCACCACCGGCCTGTACTTCAAGGGCGGGGCGCGCAACGTGGTGATCCAGCGCAACCGCATCGAGAACACCGGCGACGCCGGCATCCTGGCCGGCTTCGACACCAGCCCCGAGTTCTTCGACCTGTCGGTGAATCCCCAGTACTACGAGGCCATCGGCGGCATCGTGCGCAACAACGTGGTGCGCAACACGCGCTACTCGGGTATCGGCATGTATGCCTCGAAGGACACGGTGGTGGCCAACAACACCATCGTCAATGCCGCCAGCGGCGGCCATTCGGCGATCTATTTCGGCGTGACCCTGCAGGACTACGACCCCGCCGCCGGGCGACCGGCCAACGTCAATCCGAAGGTCGCCAACAACCTGGTCATCCAGAACAACAACCGCTGCGTGGAGATCCGCTATTCCAGCGAACTTGGCGGGCTGTCGGGCCTGAGCGGCTCGCCCGGCAGCAACTGGAACGGCTACGGCAACGGCTGCGTGTTCCGCGACAGCAGGCCAGGCGGCTTCGGCCAGGGCAACCTGTCGCAGTGGCGCAGCGCGCTCAACGCCGACGCCAACAGCAAGCAGGCGGCCTATGCGGTGGACGCCACCGGACGGCTCCCGGCCGGCAGCCCGGCGATCAACGCAGGCACCACGCTGGCCGAGGTGGCCGACGACATCGACCGGCAGTCGCGCAGCGTGCCCTACGACCTGGGCGCGGATGAAGTGGTGTCCTCGCCACCCCCGGCCAGCCGGATCCGCCGCAGCGGCAACCAGCCGCTGACCCGCGGCGGCGCCTCGGCAGCGATGCAGCCTGCCGCCGCGTCAGCTGGTCGCGCGCTGTCGGCGGGCCCCGCCCGTGCCACGCCGATGGCAAGCACGGAAACCGACGCGACGGTCGAGGCCGCGGCAGGCCAGCCGGCTGCGGCGGCAGTGGCCGTGGCCGCGCGGACCGGTGTCCGCATCGCGCCGCCGGCCCTGCAGCTGTGGTCGCGCCTGCGCGGCTGGTGGGCCGCACGCCAGACGCGTGCAACGGAGTCGCTGCGGCGCGATTGACAGTCCGGCCCGCGTGGCCGGCCGGTGGCGATGACATGTCCTGCCCCCGGCCCGGAATGCGTTGAATCTGGCACTGGGTTGCTGCGCCATTGGCGGCAACCTGCCTGATCGATGCAGGACGGGGGGCGAGGGACATGCAAGCATTCGGCCATGAACATGCGACCACCGGGTCGCGATCCAGCTGCGGGTGGCGGTCGTGATCGGCGCATTCGCGGGCCGGGCCAACCGGACGGTGCGGCTGCTGTGGCTGCTGGAGCTGCTGGCGATCCTGCTGGCGGTCACCCTGGCGGTCTGGCTGCGCTTCATCGACGATCCAGCGAGCCGTGGCCTGTTCGTCGAGACCGCGCCGGGGCGGACCCTGCTGGTCGCACTGTTCGTGACCGCGGCGATGGCGGCGTTCGGGCTGTACCAACCGCACACGCGGCATAACCGCGTCGACCTGGCGCTGCGCATCGTGCTGGCGTTCGCGTTCGGTGGCGTCGGGCTGCTGGTGCTGTACTACGCGATCCCCGCGACCTACATCGGCCGCGGCGTGCTGGGCATCGCGCTGGTGGTCGGGCTGGTCCTGGTCTGCTTCCTGCGCCTGGTCATCTACCCGCTGGCCGGCGTGGAGGCGTTCAAGCGCCGCATCCTGATCCTGGGCGCAGGCAACAACGCCGACCTGATCAACAGCCGCCTGCGCCGGCGCAGCGACCGCAAGGCATTCAGCGTGATCGGCTTCCTGCCCATCGAGGGGCAGACCAGGGTCGTGGCCGAGAATCTGCTGGTCGCGCCGAGCGGGTCCACCCTGTTCGACACCGCGTCCGCGCTGCATGCGCACGAGATCGTGATCGCGCCCGACGAGCGCCGCGGCGGCGTGCCCATGGACCAGATCCTGCAGTGCGCGCAGCAGGGCATCGCGATCGTCGACCTGCCGGCGTTCTTCGAGCGCGAGGCCGGGCTGATCAAGCTCGAGATCGCCGACCCGTCCTCGCTGGTGTTTTCCGGCGGCTTCGACCATTCGTTCCCGCGCAGGCTGAGCAAGCGCGCCTTCGACATCTCGGCCGCGCTGCTGCTGCTGCTGATGGCCTGGCCGGCGATGCTGCTGGTGGCGGCCTGCGTGTGGCTGGAGTCGGGGTCGCCGATCCTGTACCGGCAGACCCGGGTGGGCGAGGCGGGGCGGACCTTCAATCTGACCAAGTTCCGCAGCATGCGCACCGACGCCGAGAAGGACGGCGTGGCGCGCTGGGCCAGCAGCAACGACGACCGCACCACGCGGGTGGGACGGTTCATCCGCATGACCCGACTCGACGAGCTGCCGCAGCTGTTCAACGTGCTGGCCGGCGACATGAGCTTCGTCGGTCCCCGCCCGGAGCGGCCGCAGTTCGTGGACCAGCTCAATGACGAAATCCGCTATTACAATGTCCGGCACTCGGTGAAGCCCGGGCTCACCGGTTGGGCCCAGCTTCGCTACCCGTACGGCGCCTCGGTCAACGATGCGCGGGAAAAGTTGAAGTTCGACCTGTTCTACGTCAAGAACCACGGACTGGTCTTCGATTTCATGATCCTGCTGCAGACCGTCGAGGTCGTCCTGTTCCGCCGCGGCGCGCGTTGAGCCGCCCGGAATGCAGCGCCTGCGGGGCTGAACAACCGTCCGCGGCCTCCCGCCGCGGCCGTCCCGCCACACCTCCGACACGAAGAAGAAGCACGCATGGCAGCCACTGAAAGCCTGGTCCGGGAATTCATCGCCAACACCTTCCCGACCGATGGCGGCGAATACCCCGGGGATACCGACCTGCTGCAGGCGGGGATCATCGATTCGATCGGCGTGCTGACGCTGGTGACGTGGCTGGAGGAAGCATTCGGTTTCCTGGTCGACGACGAGGACGTGGTGCCCGAGAACCTGGGCAGCGTCGACGGCATCACCGCCTACGTGGAGCGCAAGCTGCAGGAGGCCGGCAACCCGGCATGAACCGCTACGAACACCACCTGGCCCTGGCGGCCGCCGCGCGTCCCGACCACGTTGCGATCGTGCACGCCGGGCAGAGGACGAGCTACGCCGGCCTCGATGCCGCCGCCAACCGCTTCGCCGACGGCCTGGTCGAGCACGCGAGCCTCGAGAACGGCGAGCGCTGCGTCCTGTTCCTGGAAAACCGGGTCGAAACCGCGATCGGCATCTTCGGCACGCTGCGCGCCGGCGGCATCTTCAGCGCCGTCAATCCGACCACCAAGGCCGACAAGCTCGCCTTCATCCTCAACAACTGCGAGGCGGCGGTGCTGTTCACGCAGGCCAGCCTGGCCCCGGTCGCGTTCGCAGCGGCCGCGCAGGCGCCCAGCGTGCGCAGGATCGTGGTGGTCGACGACGCGGCCGGGGAAATGCCCGGCAACGCGATGTCGTTCGACGCGTTCTCGTCGCTGCGCTCGCCCGGCGCGGCGTCGCGCAGGCCTGCGGGGATCGACATCGACCTGGCGATGCTGGTCTACACCTCGGGGTCGACCGGCAATCCCAAGGGCGTGATGATGACGCACCGGAACATCGAGTGCGCCGCGTCCTCGATCACCACTTACCTGCAGTCGCGCAGCGACGACGTGGTGCTGAGCGTGCTGCCGCTGTCGTTCGACTACGGCCTGTACCAGCTGCTGATGTGCGTGAAGATGGGCGCCACCCTGGTGCTCGAGAAATCGTTCGCGTTCCCGCAGAAGGTCCTGCCGCTGCTGGCCTCGGAGAAGATCACCGGCTTCCCGCTGGTGCCGACGATGGCCGCGCTGATCCTGCAGTTGCGCAACTTCGATCCCGAATGGGCGAAGAGCGTGCGCTACCTCACCAACACCGCGGCGGCGCTGCCGCCGGCGCACATCCTCAAGCTGCGCGAGCTGTTCCCCAATGCGCGCGTGTACTCGATGTACGGCATGACCGAGTCCAAGCGCTGCACCTGGTTGCCGCCCGAGCAGCTCGACACGCGGCCCGACAGCGTCGGCATCGCGATCCCCGGCACCGAGGCCTGGGTGGCCGATGACGAGGGCCGGCGCGTAGCGCCCAACACCGTCGGCGAGCTGGTCGTGCGCGGCGGTCACGTGATGCAGGGCTACTGGCGCAACGACGAGGCCACCGCGAAGACGCTCAGGCCCGGCCGCTATCCCTGGGAGCGGGTGCTGCACACCGGCGACCTGTTCCGAATGGACGAGGAAGGCTTCCTGTATTTCGTCGGGCGCAAGGACGACATCCTCAAGTCGCGCGGCGAGAAGGTCAGCCCCAAGGAAGTCGAGAACGTGCTGTATGCGTTGCCCGGCGTGCGCGAGGCGGCCCTGGTCGGCGTGCCCGACCCGGTGATGGGGCATGCGCTCAAGGCGATCGTGGTGACCGACCGCGACGACCTGGACGCGCGCACGATCCTGGCCCACTGCCGCGCGCACCTGGAGGAGTTCATGGTCCCGCGCACGGTCGAGTTCCGCGATGCCCTGCCCAAGACCGGCACCGGCAAGATCCGCCGCAGCGTGCTGCAGGCCGAAGCCGAGGGACGGCCGCTGCCGGAGGACGAGGCGGCCTGAGCGCCGCCCGCTGCGCACCTCAGCCCGGCGGGAACATCCCCGCCGGCAGGTCCCCGCAGTGGCGCGGGGTCTCGCCCTCCCAGCGCTCGCCCGGCCCCGGCTGCCTGCTTGAAGCGCCCAGCGGCTTGAGCGGCGAGCTGTACCAGTCGCGCGCCTGTCCGCAGACCATGCGCACCCAGGACGGCCCGTAGTGCCACAGATGGCCGTCTTCGGTCGTGTCGGTCGGGGCGCCCAGCGCGTCGCGCACCTCGCTGGCGGGCATGCCCGCCGCGAGTGCGATCTGCGCCTCCGGGCGCGGGCGTGCAGGTGCCTGCGGCAGCGCGCCAAGCACCGGCTCCGGCGCCGCGGCCGCCTGGGCGGCCGGACGCAGGTCGGGGAACTGGGACAGCGCGAACACCAGCGCCAGCGCCACCAGCGCCATGGCCAGCACGCGGCGGCGCCGCGGCGACGGGGCGTCGTCCCAGTCCTCGGCCTGTACCGGCATCAGCGAGGTCTCGACGGGCTGTGCCCGCGGGGGCGGCACCTGCGCCGGCGGCGCTGCTGCAGCACCCGGCAGACGGCCGTGCGCGCGGAAGAACTCGAGTGCGGCGGCGTAGCCGATGTTGATCGTCTTCAGCGCATCCTGGCCCGCAAGGCCATCGCCGCAACGGTCCGGATGCAGCTCGGCGACGCGACGGCGGTAGGCGCGCTTGAGCGCTTCGGGCGTGCAGGAGGGCTCGACTCCCAGCTCGCGGTACAGCGCGAAGAAGTCGATGGGCACGTTCACGGCCGGGTGGCGCATCGGCCAGCCCTCATTCCGGATCGAGCCTGCAGAAGATGCCCGGCAGCCGCAGCATGGCGCTCAGGTCCGGCAGGCCGACATTGGGTTCGACCGCCACGCGCGGCGTGTCGAAGCGGGGCGAGGACGGTGAAGCCTCGCCGCCGTAGTACGAGAACGCGCGGCGCACGCCGGCAGCCTCGAGGCAATCGCGGGTGTCGTCATTGAAGGCCCAGGGGCTGCCGACGGGATAGGCGAAGTATTCCATGGGCCTGCCGGTTTCGGCGAGGATCCGCGCCGCGCAACCCTCGATCTCTTCGCGCTGCTGTTCCTTCGGCAGGCGCGACAGCACCGGATGGTTGACCGTATGCCCGCCGATGGTCATGCCGTTGTCCGCCATCTCGCGGATCATGTTCCAGTTCATCCAGTGCTCGGCGACGGTGTCGGGCGGGGACAGGCCCGATGCCGCGCGTAGCGCCGCCAGCATCGCCGCGGCTTCGGATGTCTCCAGCGACTTGTACATCGACAGCAGCGCGTGGATCTGCGTCTCGCGATGCGCGGACAGGGCGAGCGGCTCGTCGATCCAGGGACGCAGGTCGATCCGTGCGCGCGTGCTGCCGCGCACCAGCCAGGCGATCTCGTCCCACCACGGCAGCGAAGGCCGGTCGATGAAGCCGGTCGCGATGAAGAACGTGGCCGCAACGCCGTGCCGGCGCAGGATCGGATAGGCGATCTGGTAGTTGTCCAGGTAGCCATCGTCGAAGGTGACGAGTACGTGGCGCCCGCGACGGCTTGCCGCGGTTTCGAAATCGTCGGGCGAGATGACGTCGAAGTGCCGCGCCAGCATCGCGATCTGCGCGTCGAAGGCCTCGGCGTCCGCACTCCACAGCTCGCGATCAAAGGGCGAGTTGGCGGCATCGCCGACGCGATGGTAGTTCAGGATCAGGACGCCCCTGGAAGGCAACAGGGCCGCAAACAGCCGGTCCAGTCCCGTGCGCGAAACCACTCTTGCGGCAATCCGCTTCTTCATCTGCATACTCCTGTTTCCACAGGGGCGCAGGCACAACATTGCGCGACCCGTTCCTTCCCCTGCAACCTGTAACGGTGAACGTCGACGGGAACGGACGCTGGCCGGACGCGGGCCGGAATCGCGTCTTACCGGAAGATTCCCGGCATGCGCGGAGCGCGTGGCCGGTTCGTGCGGCCCCGCCGGATGCGGCCGGCTCAGGCCACCGCGGCATGCATTCGTCCGGGGCCAGCACTTCGCACTGCATGGCTGGACCGATCCCGATGACAACCCGAACCCTCCTGCTCGCGCTCGCGCTCGTGATCGCCGCCGCCGCCCTGGCCCACGGGCCTTCGCATGCGGCCACGTGGCACGTCTCGACCGCCGGTGATGACAGCCGTGGTGACGGGTCGGCGCAGCGGCCGTTCCGCACGCTCGGGCGCGTGCTCAACACTTCCGATGGCGTCGCCAACGCGGGCGACACGCTGGTGCTGGCAGGGCCCGCGGGCAACAACCGCTACGACGAGTGCGACGTGCGCCTGCGCGTCCCGCTCACGATCCGCTCCGCCCCCGGCGAACGCGCGCACATCCATTGCGATCCGGCTGAGCCCGATACGGTGACGATCCACATCGATCCCGAAGCGTCCGGGAGCGTGCTGTCGAACCTCGAGATCAGCGGCGGCCATTACTACGGCGTGATGCTGCAGACCAACTGGTCGCAGGGCGACACGGAGGGATACACCGGTGCCTCGGACGTGGTGCTGGAGGACCTGCTGATCCACGACACCGGGCGCGACGGCATCAAGATCACGCCCAAGTCCAACCGCGCCACGATCCGCAGGGTCGAGATCCACAGCACCGGTCGCCGCGACGGAGAAAACGCCGACGGCATCGACAACGTCAACGGCGACGGCATGCTGGTCGAGGACAGCTACATCCACGACGTCGCGACCACCGGCCTCTACTTCAAGGGCGGCGCGCGCGACGTGGTGATCCAGCGCAACCGCATCGAGAACACCGGCGATGCCGGCATCCTGGTCGGCTTTGACACCAGCGTCGATTTCTTCGACCTGGAGGCCAATCCCGAGTACCACGAGGCGATCCGCGGGATTGTGCGCAACAACCTCGTGCGCAACACGCGCTATGCCGGGATCGGGCTGTACGCCTCGAAGGACACGCTGGTCGCGAACAACACCATCATCGACGCGGCGCGCGAAGCGCAGTCGGCGCTGTTCTTCGGCATCGTGTTCCAGGACTGGAACGAGGATGCGAAGCGGCCGCCGAACCGCAACCCGACCGTCCACAACAACCTGGTGGTGCAGAGCGGTGGGCCCTGCGTGGAGATCCGCTGGTCGCCGGAACTGGGCGGCATCTCGGCGCTGGAGGGGAACGCCGGGCTGGACTGGAACGGTTACCACGACAGCGCGGGCCCCTGCGGTTTCGTCGACCAGCGCCCGGATTCGCCGCTGCCGTTGCTGGCGCGGCGGGTCGGGTTCGAACAGTGGCGCAAGGCGATGGGCACCGATGCGCACAGCGTCGATGCCGGCCTTGGGGTCGATGCGGACGGACGGCCGCTGGCGGGGAGCGCGGCGATCGGCGCAGGCCACGCGCTGCCCCAGGTCGGTGACGACATCGAGGGCCGGCCCAGGGGTGAGCGCAGCACGCTAGGCGCCTACGAAACACCTTCCAGCGAAGCGATCGGTGTGCTCGTGCCGCCGTCAGGTGGCGGCGCCGGTGGCACACCCCCGCCGGAAGCCACGCTCCGCGACATGGCGGCCCAGGCCGGCGTGAGCGCTGCCGCAGCGGCGCCGTATGTGCAGCGCGCCTGGTACGCGGCGCTGCCGTGGATCTCGCCGCTGCGTGCAGCCGCGCTGGTGCTGCTGCTGTTTGCCATCGTCGCCGCCGGCCTGGCCGTGCGCGTCGCGCGCCGGCGCAACATCACCGGCTGGCTGCTGGCGTGGATGCGCCAGGACTGGCGCGCGCCGGTGCCCGCCGGCACCACGCGGCACCTGATGTTCTGCTTCGTCGACCACTACGAGCCGGCCTGGGGCAAACCCGACCTGGCCAAGGAGCGCGAGCGGGTGGCACGCTGGCGGCGTGACCTGCCAACGCTGTGCGAGCGGCACCGCGATGCCGATGGTCGGCCGCCGGTACACACCTTCTTCTACCCCGAAGAGGAATACCGCGAGGAGCACCTGGACGCGCTGGTCGAGCTGTGCCGGCTTGGCCTGGGCGAGATCGAGATCCACCTGCACCACGACAACGACACCGCCGAAAACCTGCGCGCAACCCTGTCGCGCTTCACCGAACTTCTGGCCTCGCGCCACGATGCGCTGCCGCGCGATCCGATCACCGGGCAGCCGCGCTGGGCCTTCATCCACGGCAACTGGGCGCTCGACAACAGCCACCCGAGCGGCCGCCACTGTGGCGTCGACAACGAGCTGATCGTACTGCGCGAAACCGGCTGCTATGCCGATTTCACCCTGCCGTCGGCGCCCGATCCCTGCCAGACGCGGACCATCAACCGCATCTATTACGCCAAGGACGACCCGGCACGCCCGAAGTCGCACGACACCGGGCCGCGGGTGAAGGTCGGCGGGCGCGACGAAGGCGACCTGATGATCGTGCAGGGGCCGCTGGGCTTCCGCTGGAAGAGCCGCAAGTGGGGGCTGCTGCCGCGGATCGAGAACTCGGACGTGCGCGCGGTCGCCACCGCCAGCCCGGACCGCATCGATGGCTGGGTGGAGACCGGGATCCACGTCGAAGGCCGCCCCGAGTGGATCTTCGTCAAGATCCACACGCATGGCGCCGAGGACCAGGACATGGACGCACTGCTCGGCAAGGCCATGCACGAGGCCTACGACCACCTCGAGTCGCGCTACAACGACGGCGCGCACTGGAAGCTGCACTACGTGAGCGCGCGCGAGGCCTACAACATCGCCAAGGCCGCCGAGGCGGGGCTGGCCGGCGAGCCCGGCCAGTACCGCGACCATCTGATCCCGCGGCCGGGCTATGGCGAGGTGAAGCTGCAGGCGGTGCGCAGCGCCTGAGCGCGCTGTGCCAGGGGTCCGCCGCTCAGCGCGCCAGCGCGTCGGCGTAGACCTCGCGATAGCGGCCTGCCATCGCCTCGACCGAGGCGTTGGCCTGGACCCAGCGGCGCGCCGCTTCGCCGAGGCGCTGACGCTGCGGCGCGTCGCCGAGCAGCTCCAGCAGCAGTGCGCACAGCCGGGCCTGGTCCTCGCTGGCGAACAGGCGGCCGGTGACGCCGTCCTCGATGATCTCCGGATTGCCGCCGACCGCTGTCGCCACGACCGCGCGCTGTGCGGCGCAGGCCTCGAGCAGGGCGATCGACAGGCCTTCGGTGCGCGAGGGCAGGGCGAAGATGTCCAGCGCCGGCAGCAGCCCGGCAACGTCGTCATGCGCACCCGCGAACACCACCTGGCCGGCGACGCCCAGCGACTGCGCGCAAGCGCGCAACTCAGCAAGCATGGGGCCGTCGCCGACCAGCACCAGGCGGACGGCGGGGTGCACGGCGAGCAGCGCGGGCATGCAGGCGATCAGCAGGCGATGGTTCTTCAGGTCGACCAGCCGCCCCACGCTGCCGATCACCGGCGCGTCATCGGCGATGCCCAGCTGCGCGCGCGCCGCGTGCCTGCGTGCGTCGTCCGGACTGAAGCGCGCGACCGGGATGCCGTTGCGCACGGTGACCGCACGCGCCGGATCGACGATGCCGTCGGCGGTGAAGCGCCCGTGGACCTGCTCGCCGACCATCGCGACCCGTGCCGTGCGCCTCAGCGACAACCGGTACAGGCCGCGCAGGCGCGCGTTCGACAGGCGCGTGCCCATGTTGTGGCAGCTGTTGACGATCGCGTGCCGGTGGCGCGCGCCCAGCATGGCGGTGGCCGCGTAGTAGTTGGGTACGAAGTTGTGGGTGTGCAGGATGTCGATGGCGTGGCCGGTCGCGGCCTGGCGCAGCGCCCGCAGCACGCGCAGGTCCAGGGTGCGGCGCTTGCCGCCGACGGTCACCGGCACGCCGGCGCTTTCCAGAGACTCGCGGAAGCCGCCGGTGTCGCAGATGCTGAAGACGCGGACGCGGTGGCCGTCGGCGTGCTGCTGCAGGGCCAGGTCGCATACGACGCGCTCGAGGCCGCCGTAGTCGAGCGAGTTGACGACATGCAGGATGCCGAGGGGCGGGTGCGGTTCCATCAGTGGCCGGGCGTCTGTGCAGGCGCGCCGCCGCGCCGCTGCGGAGCACGGCCCGGACGGAGGTCCGCCGTTGCATGTAACAACGCGTTTGCCGGCCATCCCAGGACAGGCACCGCGAAATGCGCCTCGGATGTCCTGAATCGGGGGTCGAAACACGTTTGCTGTCTTGATCCGCATCGCGTGCGCCAGTGGCGTGCGGATGAACCGCGGGCATTCGTCCGCACCGCCTCCACCGAGTAGTCGATACATCATGGGCCAGCAGTTCAGTGGTGCCGCTGCGATTCGCGCCGCGGCGATGATCATGGGGTCGACCTACGTCACGTACGCAGTCGGCCTGCTGGTCAGCATCATCGTTGCCCGCAGTCTTGGCCCCGAGGATTTCGGCCGCTATTCCTACGTCGTCTGGGTGGCCGGCATCCTGCTGGCATTGGGCAACAACGGCCTGAGCACCACCGCGATCCGCTTCATGTCCGACCTGCTGGGGCGCGACGCGCCCGAGGCCGCGCGCAGCGTCCACGGCTGGTTGCTGCGGCGGCAGCTGGCATGCCTGGCGCTGGTGGCGGTCGTCTTCGTCCTCGGCAGCCGCCATCTGGCGCCCGACGGCTGGGAAGGCCCGCTTGCCTGGTTCGTGCTGATCGCGCTGGTGGCGGGGCTGTCCAAGGCGGTCTACATCTTCGATGCCTCGGTGGCCAAGGGCTACGGCCGCTTCGACGTCGAGGCCAAGGCAACGGTCACGCTCAGCGGGGTCAACGTCGTCGCGGTGCTGCTGCTGGTGTATTTCGACGCGCCGCTGCTGGGTTACCTGCTCGCGTTCGTGCTGGTCAGCATGGGCTACGGGCTGATGTCGTCATGGATGCTGCGCCGCGGCGGCATGGTCACCTCCGCCGCGCCGCTGGATCCGGTGCTGCGCCAGCGGGTTCGCGGCCACCTGTTCTGGACCGTGATCCTGGTGCTGGCCTTCACCCTGAGCAACAAGTCGATCGAGACCTACCTGCTCAATGCCACGGTCGGACCTGCCGAGGTCGGCTTCTTCGCGATCGCCGCCGCACTCAGCCGCGGCGGGGTCGACCTGCTGGCCTCGGGACTCATCACCGTGCTGATGCCGGTGATGGCGCATGCCTTCGGCCGCGGCGGGCTGGAACACGTCAACCGGATCATGACCACGGCGCTGCGCCACTGCGTGTTCCTGGGCCTGATGCTGATTGGCGTGGGCCTGCTGGTCTCGCGCCCCGGCGTCATGCTGCTCTACGGCGACGAATACGCGCAGGTGTTGCTGCCGCTGCGGGTGATGATCCTGGTGGGCGGGCTGACCCTGGGCGAGGCGGCGTTCACCGCGCTGCTGTCGACCACGGACAACCAGCGAATGCGGGTGGGGTTCTCGGCGCTGTTCCTGGGTTTGTCGGTGGCGTTCGCGTTCGCGCTGGTGCCGCGGTACGGGCTGGTCGGCGCGGTGGCGTCGTACGCTTGTTCGCGACTGCTGGGCTCGGCCCTGCTGTGGGTGGCGGTCAGCCGCATGTTGCGGCTGCGACTGCCTTTTGGTGCGTTTGCGCGACTGCTGGGCAGCGCGCTGCTGGCCGGCATCGTGGCGACCGGGCTGGCGCTGCTGATGCCGGGGGTGTGGTCGGAACTGGCCGCAGGCGTACTGTTCGCCGTGCTGTTCCTCGCCGCAACCATTGCCTTCAACGCCTGGCGCTCGTCCGACGTCGCCCATTTCCTCGAGTTCCTCGAGCGTTATCCGTTCCTGCATGGACGGATGTCGGGCTTCCTGCAGCGCTGGGCGCTGAAACTGCCATGAGCAGGCGTGAACAGGGAACGTGGACGTGGTACCGATACCTGACGGGAAGGACTGCGCCGCGTAGCCGCAGATGCCGGCCCACCCCCGCTTCGACCGAAGACTGCTGAGACGCCATGCTGTACCTGTTCATCATCATCTACCTGATCCTGGTGCTGATCCGCCCGCAGGAATACCCGGGCTGGCCGTTTCCCGGCGTGCCGTTCCTGCCGCTGGCGCTGGCCTGCGCGCTGCTGGCGTGGATGTTCTCGCGCGAGAAACGTTTCGATGCGCCGCAGTACCCGCTGATCGTCATGCTCCTGCTGGCGACCTGCCTGTCGGTGCTGGTCTCGGGCTGGCCGGGCGGCGCGATACAGCAGTTCAGTGGCTTCCTGGCCACGGTGGTGTCGTTCGTGCTGTTGGCCAACGCCGTCGATACGCAGCGCAAGGTGGTCGCGACGATGGCCGTGTTCGTGCTGTGCGCCGGCGTGCTGGCGCTGCACGGTGCCGATCAGGCGACCACGGGCGAGGGCTGGACCGGCATGGGCCTGGTCAACGACGGTCGCATCCAGTACGTGGGCATCTTCAGCGATCCCAACGACCTGGGCATGCTGTTCGTGATGTGCGTGCCGATGGCGGTCTACCTCGGCGCGCGCGGCGGGATGATGGGCCTGCGCAAGCTGTTCTGGTGGAGCGCCTGTCTGCTGCTGGTCTACGGCATCTATCTCACCCACTCGCGTGGCGCGCTGGTGGCGGTGATCGCGATGGCCGGCGTCTACGTGCTGGTCCGGCGTGGCCCGGTGCTGGCCGGGATGCTCGGCCTGGTGGCGGTGGCGGGGCTGCAGCTCATGCCCAACCGGATGAGCGACATCGACGTGCAGGAAGAGTCCGCGGCCGGACGCGTCGACGCCTGGTACGAAGGCATGCAGCTGCTGATCAGCCATCCGGTGTTCGGCGTGGGCACCGGCCGCTTCACCGATTACCACCATCTCACCGCGCACAACTCCTACGTGCTGGTGCTGGCCGAGAACGGCGTGGTCGGCTTCACCATCTGGCTCGCGTTCGTGGGCTACTGCTTCTGGATGATGCATCGCTTGCTGCGCCACGAGCCGGAGTTCGCCGAGGACGATGAGCAGCTGGCCTGGGACTGGTGGGAGTCCCGGCGCCTGACGCTGGCGCTGCTGGTGTCGCTGACAGGCTTCTTCACCGCCGCCTTCTTCCTCAGCCGCAGCTACGTGATCCTGCTCTACCTGCTGGCGGCGCTGGTGGTGGCACACTTCACCGTCGTGCGCGGAATGTTTCCCGGCGTGGAAGGCTTCAGCCTGAAGCAGAACCTGCTGCGCTGGCCGGTGATCGCCGCAGCGGCCACGATCGGGCTGTACCTGATGGTCAAGGTGCTGTTGGCGTTCGGATGATACAGCGGCAAGGCGACGGCGCGAGGCATGGCGTCGCCGAACAATGCGGTGCCGGCAGTGGCCGGCCCTGGTGCACCTGGCGCTGCCGGGTGGCCGCCCAACGGGAGGAATGTGGTGGAAGCACAGTTTGATTCGCGGACGCTGATGGAACCCTGGGCGCGCGATGGCGCCGGCGAGCTGCTGGTGGGCGGGCAGCCGCTGTCGCGGCTGGTCGCTGCGATGGGTGCGACGCCGTGCTACCTGTACGACCGCGCCCGGATCGCGCGCCGCGCCGCCGGCCTGCGCGCGCGCCTGCCCGGCAACGTGCTCCTGCACTACGCGATGAAGGCCAATCCGATGCCGGCGCTGGTCTGCCACATGGCCGGCCTGGTCGACGGCCTCGACGTGGCGTCGGCGGGCGAACTGCGCCTGGCGCTGGATACGGGCATGTCGCCCGAGCACATCAGTTTCGCCGGCCCCGGCAAGTCCGACGCGGAGCTTATGCAGGCGGTGGCGGCGGGCATCGTGGTGAACCTGGAATCGTTCCGCGAGGTCGCGCTGCTGGCGCGCGCGAGCGAATCGGTCGGTGCGCCCGCGCGCGTCGCGGTGCGGGTCAACCTGCCATTCGAGCTCAAGGCTTCGGGCATGAAGATGAGCGGCGGCGCGCGCCAGTTCGGCGTGGACGCCGAGGTGGTGCCGGAGCTGCTGCGCGAGATCACCGCGGCGGGGCTGGCATTCGAGGGGTTCCACATGTTCGCCGGTTCGCAGAACCTGCGCCATGCGGCGATCGTGGAAGCGCAGGGCAAGTGCTACGAGCAGGCGCTGGCCTGGCAGGACCTGCTGCCCGCGCCGGTGCGCAGCCTCAACCTGGGCGGCGGCTTCGGCATCCCCTACACGCCGGGCGAGGCGGCGCTGGAGCTCGATCCGGTGGTCGCCAACCTGGAGTCGCTGTCCGCGCGCCTGGACGGGGATTTCCCCGGCGCCCACATCGTCATCGAGCTGGGTCGCTACCTGGTGGGCGAGGCGGGCATCTATGTCTGCCGCGTGGTGGACCGCAAGATCTCGCGAGGGCAGGTGTTCCTCGTCGTCGATGGCGGCATGCACCATCACCTCGCCGCGTCCGGCAACTTCGGCCAGGTGATCCGGCGCAACTATCCGGTCGAGGTCAACGCCGGCGCGCGTGAGCGCGAGGTGGCCAGCGTGGTGGGGCCGCTGTGCACGCCGATGGACCTGCTGGCCGATCGCATGGAGCTGGCGCAGGCCGGGCCCGGCGATCTGGTGGTGGTGTTCCAGTCCGGCGCCTACGGGCGCAGCGCGAGCCCGCGTGGGTTCCTCGGACATCCCGAGGTCGTCGAAGCGCTGGTCTGATCTGGCGTCGCGCCTGCGAGGGTGCCGGAACGGTAGGGAGAAGTCCGCCTTCGGGCCTTCGGCATGGACGCCACGCCCTGTCGGCCGGGGATCGCTTTCCGCTCGGTCAGGACATCCATGTCCTGACTTGCGCGCAAAACATCCATGTTTTGCTTGACGCGATCCCCGGCCGCCAGGACGCGGCTCATCGCTGTTCCTAGTGCGATGCTTCGTTACCACCTCTTCGAAGCCACGTCAGTGACTCGGCGATGGTCGTTCCGGGGCGGGGGTTGCGGAAAGCAGCGCATGGATGCGCTGCGGCGGCGAGTCAGCCATGGATGGCTGACCGAGCCGGGGAGCAACCCCCGGCCCGGGACGACTCCGGGCCGCAGGCCTGATCCCGCCCACCCGGCCGACTCCCCTCGAATGGAAGAAGCACCATTTGTTTGCCTGCGGCGCGGCTCAGGCCGGCGTGGGCGAATTCGGCGTAGCCGCACCTGTTCCGGCAGCGGCGGCAGGGCGCGCTGGCGTGGCTGTGGGTTTGACGGGCACCAGGTGCGCGCGTTCGGGTGGCGGCTCCAGGGTGCCGATCCTGCGTGCGGGGTTGCCGGCGACGATGGTGTAGGGAGCGACGGTGCCGGCCACGACCGAATGCGCGGACACGATGCTGCCCTCGCCGATGACGCTGCCGGGCATGACCAGGACATGCGAGCCGATCCACACGTTGTCGTGGATCGCCACCGGCTTCACGTCCGCCTCGTCCGGCGGCGCGCCTGCGGCGCGGCGCGCGGGGTCGGCGGGGTGACCGCCCGAATCGCGGATGGTCACGTTGCTTGCGATCTCCACGCGCGCGCCGATCACCACTTCCTTGCCGACCACGATCCTGCAGTCGTGCGCGATGTCGGTGCCGTTGCCGATCTCCAGCCTCGGCCGCTTGCAGAAGCGCGCGGCGAAGTTGATCGACAGCTTGCCGCTGACGTGGACGCCGTCGCCCACCAGCAGCTCGCCCTTGCCCTGGATCCACGGCACATAGATGCCGGTGGTCACGCCGCGCCCGACACGGGTGCAGTAGGCCTTGAACAGCGGCTCGGCGACCAGCAGCCGGCGCACGGCGAATATCGTCGAGCGCAGGGCCAGGAACAGCCACAGGTAGGGCAGCACCAGCAGCCGCGGCGCGGGCAGGGTGAAGTTGCGCAGCATGCCGCGCGCGGCGCGTGCGCCGGCGGCGGCCGGATGTGGCGAGCCGGCGAGCCACTGCCGGAAGGATTGGCGCTGGTCCATCGGTGCCGTCATCAGCGGTTGCGGTAGGACAGGCTGAGATACACCACGTTCTGCTCGAACTCGCCGGCCAGCAGCGAGCTCGAACGCTCGTAGCGGGTGTAGCTCAGCGACGAGCTCCAGTGGCGCGACCACTGCTTGTCCAGCGACGCGCTGTAGAGCCGGTTGGTTTCCCTGCGGTCGGCCGGGGCCTCGTACTGGTTGCGGTCGATGTTTGCCGAGGCGCCGACGGTCAGCGTCGGGCGCAGCCGGTAGCGCAGCGAGGCGCCGACGCTGCGGATCTCCTCGTTGGAATCGCCGGCGTCCACATAGTCCAGCTCCAGCACCTGGCCGTGCAGCGAGACCGCGGTCCGCGTGCCCTGGAATTCGTACTGGGCCATGACGCTGCGCTGCTCGAACGCGGAGGCGGTGACGGTGGTGTTGCCGGTGATGACCGAGGTCGGCACGCCGCCGGTGGTGTCGATCGCGTCCAGGGTGCTGGTCGCCGCGTCGGAGAACTGGTCGGCGAGGTTGATCGAGAAGCGGCTGCGGGTGCTGGGGTTCCAGCCAATCTCCGCCCGCACCAGCGGGCGCCCGCGGCTCTCCCCGTCGTCGTAGTCCAGGTGCGCGTAGCCGGCGTCGACCAGCAGGTCGAAGCGGCGGTAGTTGCGCGCGTAGGTGGCGAACATCTCGATGCGGTCGTGGTCGCGGGCGACCAGGTCGTTGTCGAAATCGATCTGCTGGACCTGTGCATTCCAGGACAGCGAGCTGGTCGCGTCGATCTCGCGGGTCAGCCGCAGCGCGGCGAGGATGCGGTCGGAGTTGAAGTCTTCGGTGATCTCCGCGTCGCTGTTGATGTAGCGCAGCTCGGCCAGCCCGCGCAGGTTGCCCGGATGGAACATGAAGGTCGGCCCCAGCGACAGCACGTTGACCTGCTGCCGGTTGTCGGGCGCATCGGGACTGAATCGGTTGATGGTCTGGACGCCGTAGCTGTCCTCGACCACGAACGCGAGGCGGTCGGGCAGGATCTCCCAGTCCAGCCGCCCCTGCAGCATGCGGTCGGTCATGTCGTCGAACACGTCTTCATAGCGCCGGTGGTCAACGCGACCGATGACGCTGGCGCGGACCACCGACGAGGCCTGCTCGACCGAAAAACCCAGGCCGAGGCGCGCGATGTCCTGCTCGATCGGGTCGACTTCGCTGAGCGTGACGTTGTCGTCGTGCTCGTAGCCGGCATCGATCGTGTAGTCCACGCGCACCGCATGCGCGACGCCGGGCAGCGCCGCGGCGATCGCCAGCGCGATCAGCGTGGTCCGGATGCTGGTCCACTGCATGGCTTGTCCCCGCTGGTTCAATGGATGTCGTTGAAAACCACGCCGGCGACCTTGCCGGGGGCGAAGTTGGATGCGGCCTTTTCGATCTGGTCGGTGGTGACGCGGCCGTAGCCGGCCACCAGCACCACCAGGTCGGCGAGGTCGGACAGGATCCGCGCGTCCGGTGAGCGCAGCACCGGCGGGCTGTCGAGCACGATGTAGCGGTTGGAATGGCTGCTGCGCAGCGAGTCGATAAGCGTGCGCATGCGCAGCGAAGAGAACGATTCGCCGGCGATCTCGCGCACGCTGCCCGACGGCAGCAGGTACAGGCGCGGCAGGCCGGTGCCGTAGTGCACGTCCTGCAGTTCGCCGACGCTGCCTTCGATGTAGTCCATCAGCCCGCCTTCGGGCGCATCCACGCCGAGCGCCGAATGCTGTGCAGGGTGCAGGGCGTCGCAGTCGACCAGGGTCGCGACCTTGGTTTCGTCGAACGCGAACGCCGCCGCGAGGTTGCGCGCGACGAAGCTGCCGCCACAGCCGGCCACGACCGGCGCCACCAGGGTCACGAAGTTGGTGTCGCCGCCGAGCGCGAGCAGGCGCGTGCGCAGGTCGCGGAAGGCATCGGCCTGGACACGTGCCGAATCGTTGCGGTGGATCAGCCTGCGTTCCTCAAGCCCCTGCGTGCTGAGCGCCTGGGATTCGGTGGCGCGGGAGATCGAACGGGATTTGGGCGCAGTCGAGATGCTGCGGACCTCGTTCGCGGGGTCATTCATCGGCAATTCCTGGCGGTGCGATTGCATGGAGGGTCACGCGCTGGCGAGCTTGAAGGCGAACACCAGGCCATAGATCACGAACACCGCAGCGACTGTGGCCACGCTCATGACGAGCTTGAGCGACTGGCGGCGTCGTTCGCGCGGCGTGGGATAGGCGGGAATGGTGGTCAACAGGGGGAAGCCGGTCCTGAGCGGAATCTGGCGTGCGGAGCGCACCCGCGGATCGAACCGGGCCAGCAGGAACAGCAGCCCCAGCGGCAGCGCGACCGCGAACACGAAGCCGGCCGCGCCGATGTGCATGAAGCGCAGTCCGCTGGGGCGCAGCGGCACGGTCGCCGGATCCTGGATGCGCAGGGTCAGGCCGCGGTTCTCCTGGTCCAGGCCCATCGACACGCGTGCGTTTTCGCGCCGACGCAGCAGGTCCTGGTAGATCTCGCGGTTGACCTCGTAGTCGCGGGTCAGCTCGGACAGCGCGCTCTCGGACGCGGCGATGCGGCGGCTGCGGTCCATTTCCTCGCCGAGCAGGGACTGCGCGATGCCCATCCGCGAACGCGTCGCGGCGGCTTCCCGGCGCGCCTGCGCCTGCTGGCTGCGCAGCTCGTTGTAGAGCGGGTTGAGCTGCACGTCCTCGGAGGCGAGCGCGCCCTGGCCGGGCTGGCTGCGGCGCTGCTGCTCGGCGGCCAGCGCGCGCTGGATGTCCTCCATCTGGTGGCGCACGCGCACCACGTCGGGATGGCGGTCGGTGAAGGTGAGCATCAGCCGGTCCAGCTCGGCTCGATGCTCGAGCAGCTGGGTGTTGTAGAGGTTCTCGCGGGTGTTGGTCGCGGTGACCGCCGATTCGCCCGACAGCTGCGAGGCAATCGCAGACTCGCGCGATTCCTGCTCCATGAGCGTCATCCGCGCCTGTTCGACCTGGCTGCGCAGCGAGGTGATCCGCGCATTGACGTCGGTGGCGCTGCCCGGCTGCGCGTCGGCGTTGCGCGAGCGATAGTCCTGGAGGTTGCCTTCGGCGTCCAGCAGCTTGGCGTGGTAGCCGCGCACCTGCTTGTCGATGAACTCGTAGGCCTCGCGGCTTTCGCGTTCCTTGGCGGCGAGCGTTTCCTGGATGAACAACGCGCCGAAGGCGTCGGCCACGCGGTAGGCGCGCTCGGGGTCGGTGTCGCGGTAGTCGATCTGCACCAGGTCCGGACGCGGGGCGCTGATCGTGGTGTTGTTGCGGATGTCCTCCATGATCCGGTCGCGCGCGATGGCGCTCGGGTCGGACGCGGCCCAGCCGCCGATGTCCAGGATCTGCTCGAGCACCTTGCGCCCGAACAGGATCTGGCGCGCATGGCCGGCGCGGTCCGACACCCCGGTCGGCACGGCGCGGCCCTCCAGCAGCGGCTGGATGATGTCGCTGTCCTGGGCGAGGATGGTTGTCGAAGCCACGTAGTTGCGCGGGATGACGAACAGGCCCACCACCAGGGTCAGCAGCATGATCACCGCGAAGATCGCGGCGATCATGCCCACGCGCTTGCGCGCCTCCTTGTACAGGATGACCAGGAGTTCGTCGGGTTGGAGGCCATCGACCTTGCGGCCCGGCGTCGACGGGCGCATTGCGGGAAGCTGGGAGGACATCAGAACGTGCGCTCGGGAATGGTGATCACGTCGCCGGGGGCCACGTTGTAGTTGGTCTGCAGCTCGCCGCGGTTGAGGATGCGGTCCAGGCGCACGGCGTAGGTCGTGGTGGTCTCGTCCTCGTTGCGGCGGAACAGGTCGGCGCGATCGGGAGCCGCGAACTCGGTGAGTCCGCCCGCTGCAAGCACCGCGTCGAGCACGGTCATGCCCTGGCGGTACGGGATCGAAACCGGCTGGCGCACGGCGCCGGTGACGCGCACGCGCGACAGGTACTCGTGGCTGCGCAGCTGGGTCAGGATCACGGCGACCTGCGGGTCGCGGACGTAGTCGCCCAGCTTGTCCTGGATGTCCTTGGCCACATCCGCGGGCGTGCGGCCACCGGCGATGATGTCGCCGACCAGCGGCACCGAGATCTTGCCGTCGGGACGGACCGGCACGGTGATGCCAAGCTCGGGGTTGCGCCAGACCGCGACCTGGACTTCGTCGTCAACGCCGATCAGGTAATCGCCCACGATGGTCTGGGCGGCAGGTGGCGGCGCGGACGACGAGGTCCCGGCCGTGGCGCAGGCGACGAGCGCCGGAATGAGCATGGCGGCCGCGACCAGGCGGAGGATGTGCATCGGTAGGACCCCGTTAGTGTTTCGATACGGGGATATACGGAGAAGGGCGCAAAGCAAGGACAGCGCGGGCCTCGCGACCCGCCTGGCGCATTCAGATGCCGTGGTACTCCCGGTACCACGCCACGAAGTTGCGCACGCCCGTCTCGATCGTCGTGGACGGCTGGTAGCCGGTGTCGCGGCGCAGCGCCTCGACGTCCGCCTCGGTGTCGGGCACGTCGCCCGGCTGCATCGGCAGCAGGTTCTTCTCGGCCTTGCGCCCCAGGCATTCCTCGAGCACCTCGATGTAGCGCAGCAGCTGCACCGGCTGGTGGTTGCCGATGTTGTAGACGCGGTAGGGCGCGCTCGACGACCCCGGGTTGGGCAGCAGCGGATCGTAGGTGGGGTCGGGCCCGGGGATGCGATCCAGGGTGCGGATCACGCCCTCGACGATGTCGTCGACGTAGGTGAAGTCGCGCGTGTGGTGGCCGTGGTTGAACACGTCGATCGGCCGGCCTTCGATGATGTTCTTGGTGAACAGGAACAGCGCCATGTCCGGGCGGCCCCAGGGGCCGTACACGGTGAAGAAGCGCAGGCCGGTGGTCGGCAGCGCGAACAGATGGCTGTAGGTGTGGGCCATCAGCTCGTTGGCCTTCTTGGTCGCCGCGTACAGGCTGACCGGATGGTCGACGCTGTCCTCGACCGCGAACGGCAGCTTGCGGTTGGCGCCGTAGACCGAGCTGGACGAGGCGTAGACCAGGTGCTCCGCTCCGCCGTGGCGGCAGGCTTCCAGCACGTTGGTGAAGCCCACGATGTTGCTGTCGATGTAGGCGTGCGGATTTTCAAGCGAGTAGCGCACGCCGGCTTGCGCGGCGAGGTTGACCACGCGCTGCGGGCGGAAGTTGGCGAAGGCGCGCTCGAGCGTGCCGCGATCCTCCAGCGAACCCTGCACGAACGAGAAGCCGGGTTTGGGCAGCAGCCGATCCAGGCGCGCCTGCTTCAGCGTCGGATCGTAGTAGTTGTTGAGGTTGTCGTAGCCGAGGACCTCGTCCCCGCGCTCGACCAGGCGATGGGTCAGGTGGGAACCGATGAAGCCGGCGGCGCCGGTGACGAGTACGCGCATTCGTGTCTTTTCCGTTTGGTTCAAAGGCAGCCGTCGACGCGATCGCGCGGCAGCGCGCGCTTGACGTCGAACAAAACCGCATCGGGCTTGCCGAAGGCGCGCACGCCGTCTGCGCCCAGTGCGACGAATTCGCGGTGTGCGACCGCAAGGATCACCGCGTCATAGTGCCCGGGCTGCGGCTCGGCCACCGGCGCGATGCCGTACTCGTGGTGGGCCTGCGCAGGCGAAACCCAGGGGTCGTGCACGTCGACGTCGACGCTGTAGGTGCGCAGCTCGTCGATGATGTCGATGACGCGGGTATTGCGCAGGTCCGGGCAGTTTTCCTTGAACGCCAGGCCCAGCATCAGCACCTTCGCCCCACTCGTGCGCAGCCCGCGCTGCTGCATCAGCTTGACCACGCGCTGGGCGACGTGGCTGCCCATGCTGTCGTTGATGCGGCGCCCGGCCAGGATCACTTCGGGGTGGTAGCCGATCTGCTGCGCCTTGTGGGTGAGGTAGTACGGGTCCACGCCGATGCAGTGGCCGCCGACCAGGCCCGGCCGGAACGGCAGGAAGTTCCACTTGGTGCCGGCGGCTTCGAGCACCTCGTGGGTGTCGATGCCGAGCCGGTCGAAGATCAGCGCCAGCTCGTTGATCAGCGCGATGTTGACGTCGCGCTGCGTGTTCTCGATCACCTTCGCCGCCTCGGCCACGCGGATGCTCGAGGTCTTGTGGGTGCCGGCGGTGATCACGCTCGCGTACAGCGCGTCGACGAAGTCCGCCGCTTCCGGGGTGGAGCCCGACGTCACCTTGAGGATGTTCTCGAGCCGGTGCTCCTTGTCGCCCGGGTTGATGCGCTCGGGGCTGTAGCCGGCATGGAAATCGTGGTTGAAGCGCAGGCCGGACTCGCGCTCGATGATCGGCACGCACACTTCCTCGGTGGCGCCGGGGTACACCGTCGATTCGAAGATCGCCACGCCACCGCGGGCGATGGCCTTGCCGACCGTGCGACTGGCGGACTCCAGCGGCCGCAGGTCCGGGCGCTTGTACTCGTCGATCGGCGTGGGCACGGTGACGATGAACACGTTGCAGTCGCGCAGCGCAGCGGGATCGGCGGTGCAGGCCAGGCCGGTCGAGGCGCGCAGTTCGGCCTCGGACATCTCCAGGGTCTGGTCGTGGTGGCGGCGCAGCTGCTCCACGCGTGCGGCATCGATGTCGAAGCCGACGGTCGGATAGCTGCGGCCGAAGGCGGCCGCCAGCGGCAACCCCACGTAGCCGAGCCCGATGACGGCGATGCGGATGTCGTTGCGTTCGGGCAGGGAAGCGGTCATCCGTCAGGCCGTCTGTGGAAGGAGGTCGCATTCTAGCCGCGGTCCCGGGGCAGGCCGGCGCACGCTCAGGATGCGACATGGCACAACGCATATTGCGGCGCGGTGCGGCCAGTGCGCGCATGGCGCCGCGGTGTCGGATAATCGACTCAGCCTCCCTGCGGACCTCAGCATGCGCATCTTGGTATTCGGCGGTACCGGCTATATCGGCAGCCACACCTGCGTGGAGCTCGCCGCGCGCGGGCACGATCTGGTGATCGCCGACAACCTGTGCAACAGCTCGCCGCGCGTGCTCGAGCGGCTGCAGCAGATCATCGGCAAACCGCTGGACTTCCGCCACGTCGACCTGCGCGATCGCGCTGCCACGGTCGAGCTGCTTGCCTCGGGCGGCTTCGACGCGGTGGTGCACTTCGCCGCGCTCAAGGCGGTGGGCGAATCGTGCGAACGGCCGCTGGACTATTTCGACAACAACATCACCGGTACGCTCAACCTGCTGCAGGCGATGCAGCAGGCGGGGGTGCGGCGGCTGGTGTTCAGTTCGTCGGCCACGGTCTACGGCGATCCGGAGCGGGTGCCGGTGGACGAGGACGCGCCGCTGCGCGTCACCAATCCCTACGGGCGCACCAAGCTGGTGATGGAGCAGCTCATCGAGGACCTGTGTGCGGCCGACCCGGGCTTCCAGGCGGGCATCCTGCGCTACTTCAATCCGGTCGGCGCGCATCCCTCGGGGCTGATCGGCGAGGATCCGTCTGGTGTCCCGAGCAACCTGATGCCCTACATCTGCCAGGTGGCCGTGGGCCGGCGCGAACGGCTGAGCGTGTACGGCGGCGACTGGCCGACGGTCGACGGCAGCGGCGTGCGCGACTACATCCACGTGGTCGACCTGGCACGCGCACATGCGGACGCGCTGGACACGCTGGCGCGCACTGGCAGCGGCTTCACCGTCAACCTCGGCACTGGCGCCGGCGTGAGCGTGCTGCAGCTGGTGCAGGCCTTCGAGCGCGCGTCCGGCCGCGCGGTGCCGTACGCGATCGTCGACCGCCGCGCGGGCGACGTGGCCGAGGTCTATGCCGATCCCGCGCGCGCGCAGGCGCTGCTGGGCTGGCGCGCGGCGCTGGACCTTGACGCGATGTGCCGCGACGCGTGGCGCTGGCAGTCGATGAATCCGGACGGCTACGGCAGCTGAGCGCAGAGCCGGTTGGCCACGCCATCCGGCTGCTTCATCCAGGCGTAGTGGTCGGGGCGGGTGCCTGCGTCGCGCGCGTCCAGGCACTCCACCCGCGCGGGCGCCAGCGGCATCTTGCCGAGCAGGAAATCCAGCGAGGCGCGCGGCGCCAGCCAGTCGCTTTCCAGCACCAGCGCATGGACCGGACGCGTAACCCTGGCTAGCCCGGCCTCCAGGTCCTGGGCGAGCCCTGCGGCGGCATAGCGGCCGCTGATCGCGGTACGCGCCCAGTCGCGGACCAGGCCCGCGGCCTCGTTGCCGCCAAAGCCGATGCGGCGGCCGGGCAGCACGCCGTTGACCGTCGCCAGCCACGGCAGGAAGCGGTAGGCGAGCGGCAGCCAGGCGCGGTGCGGCATCGGGAACGCGCGCCAGTAGGGTGCGCCGCTGGCGATCAGCCAGAGTGCGTCCGCCGATTCCGGCGCGAGCGCCAGCCTGCAGCAGGCCAGCTGCCCGCCCAGGCTGTGGCCACCGATGCTGCGGGGCAGACCTTCCGGCAGCGCCAGGTCGACGGTGGCCTGGCTGGCGGGGATGTCCTGCAGCAGCAGTTCGCGATAGCCCCAGTCGACTCCGCGACTGGCGCGCAGGCTGCTGCTGCCGTTGCCGCGCCACTCGTGCATGAAGACCGCCACGCCGCGCGCGGCCAGGGCTTCGGCGAACGGGATGTAGTGTCGGGCAGCCACGCCCAGCGCGGGTAGCCAAAGCAGGCTGCACTGCGGATTGGCGGGGATGCGTGTGATCAAGCGCCAGCCGTGGCCATCCGCCGCCGCGACCTCGCGCTCGACGCTGCAGGCCGCCTGGCTCATGCGCCCGGTTCCACCGCGCCAAGATGGTCGAGCACGTACACGTCGCCGCGCCCCGGCCGGTAGCCCTGGCGCAGGGCCCGGCCCACGTAGGCCACTGCGGCGGCGGTCGCCTGCGCCACCGGCAGGCCCAGGCACAGCTGGGCTGCGGCCGCCGAGGCGAGGGTGCATCCGGTGCCGTGGCCTTCGATGGGCAGGCGCGGGTGCATGAAGACGTTGGCGGTGGCGCCGTCGCGGTAGCGGTCGATCACCTGCGCGCCCTCATCCAGGTGCGCGCCCTTGAGCAGCACCGCCCTCGCGCCCATCGCCAGCAGCCGCTCCAGCGCCTGTTCGGCATCGGCGGCGTTGCCGATCTTCATGCCGGCCAGCAGTTCGGCCTCGGGGATGTTGGGCGTCAGCAGGTCGGCGCGCGGCAGCAATCGCGTGCGCATGGCCTCCAGCGCATCCTCGGCCAGCAGGCGCGCGCCGGAGGTCGCCACCATCACCGGGTCGAGCACCAGCTGGCGCGGCGCGTGCGCCTGCAGCGCATCGGCGACCGCGTGGATCACCTCGGCGGTGGCCAGCATGCCGAGCTTGACCGCGCCGATATCGAAATCGTCGAAGCAGGCGTCGATCTGGGCGCGCAGGAACTCCACCGGCGGCACGTGCACCGCGATCACGCCGCGGGTGTGCTGCGCGGTCAGCGCGGCGATTGCCGACAGGCCATGCACGCCGTGCGCGGCGAACGCCTTGAGGTCGGCCTGGATGCCGGCGCCACCGCCGGAGTCGGAGCCGGCGATGGTGAGGGCGGAGATGGGGGGGGCGGGCATCGCGACATTGTGCCGCCTGCGGCGAATCCACGCCCGGGACGTGATCCTGGCTCAGGCCTGCGGTCGGAGTCGTTCCGGGCCGGGGGTTGCTCCCCCGGCTCGGTCAGCCATCCATGGCTGACTCGCCGCCGCAGCGCATCCATGCGCTGCTTTCCGCAACCCCCAGCCCGGAACGACTATCGCCCAGTCACTGGCGTGGCTTCGAAAAAGCTCCCACCGAAGCATCGCAGCATCAGTGGCAGTGAGCCGTGCCCTGGCGACCGGGGGTCGCGGCAAGCAAAACATGGATGTTTTGCGCGCGAGTCAGGGCAGGGAGAGCGTGGATGGCTTGCGCGGCATGCCGCGCATCCACGCGAGCGCCCGGCATGCTGTGCCGGGCCGGACCGCGCAGCGGCCCTGACCGAGCGAAAAGCGACCCCCGGTCGACGGGGCGCGGCGTCCAGCCCAAGCCCGCGCGGACTTCAAGCAATCGTGTCCATCTTCTCGCTTGATCGGGTGAAGAACCAACAAAAAGGCCGCCCTGCGGCGGCCTCTTCAACGGCGGAGGGTGCGTGCCCTCAGCTTTCCGTGCCCAGCCCCGCGACGCGGCGGGCCTGCAGGAACCTGCCGCTCCAGTAGCCGGTGTCGAGCTGCGAGACGGTCACGTCGCGGCCGGTGCGCGGGGCGTGCAGGAAGCGGCCTTCGCCGATGTAGATGCCGACGTGGTCGACGCGCTTGCCGCGGCGGCCGAAGAACACCAGGTCGCCGGGCACCAGTGCGGTGCGTTCGACCTTCTCGCCGTCGCGGGCCATGTCGCGCGAGACGCGCGGCAGCTCGACGCCAAGCGCGGTGCGGAACACGTAGCCGACCAGACCGCTGCAGTCGAAGCCGCCCTCGGGCGAGTTGCCGCCCCAGCGGTAGGGCGTGCCGAGCAGGGCCAGGCCGCGCTTGAGCAGGGTCTGGACGCGGCCTTCCTCCTCCTTGGGCGAAGCCTGCGCGGCCTCGATCGCGGCGGCCTGGGCAATCAGCGCGTTGACGTCGCTGGCGAACAGCACGTCCTGGCTGGTCGTGCGGAGCGGATTGGACACCAGGGTGCGGGTGACCGAGGCAGACGGGGCGGCCAGCGTATCGGCGGAGTCGCCGGCCAGGCCGGGGCCGGCAAAGGCGGGCAGGGCGGCCAGCGAGAGCAGGCAGCCGCAGAGGGCGACGAACTTGCCGTGTCTGGCCGGGTTGGAGCGGTGGCGGGTTCGGCCGGACGGGGCGGTTGGTCTCGTCACGCGGACTTCACTGGAGCGGATCAGCGGCGGAGTGTGCCGGAGTGAAAGCTGCGTGATGTTAAAACAGGGTTACACAAACCTGTCCAAGTACGTGATTCTGCTCACAAATCGAAACGGGCCGTTCACCGCAGGATCCGCTTCGCGCCGCTGTAGTGGCGCTGCCAGTAGCTTCCGTCCAAGTGATCCAGGCGCACCGTGCCGCCGCTGCTGGGGGCGTGGACGAATCGTCCCTCTCCCACGTAGATGCCGACATGTGTGACCTGTGCCCCGTTCCCGAAGAACACCAGGTCGGCGGCAGCCAGGCGCTGCGGCTCGATCCTCGGCCCCTGGAAACCAGCCAGGTCGCGCGAGGTGCGCGGCAGGCGCAGGTCCAGCATGTCGCGGAACACGTAGTTGACCAGGCCGCTGCAGTCGAAGCCCCCATCCGGGGTATTGCCGCCGTAACGGTAAGGCGTGCCCACCAGGCTGATCGCCCGCATCAGCACCGCGTTGGCGGCGGCGGGATCCTGCGGCGCGACCACCGGCCACTCGCGCTTGGGCACGGTGGCCGTCGGGCGTGGCGTGGGGCGCACGTCGCCGCTGCCGCAGCCGGCCAGGAGCACCATCGCGCCGCACAGCGCGAGCGCGCGGATAGGCGCCAGGATTGGCGTTGCCGCGCCGGAGTCCGGATAATGCCCGGCTCCGTCGCCCGACGGCAGGATGCGTTCGCGTGGCGGTGTCATGCGCGGCATCGTGCCCGGGCCATTCCATCCAGACAAGCCGCGGCTCGCGCCGCGCCTCCCAGCGAGCCGCCATGAAGATCGAAAAAGACCGCGTCGTCCGTTTCCACTACAGCGTCTCCGAAGCCGGCCAGGCGCCGCTGGAGTCGTCCAAGGAGCGCGGCGAGCCGCTGTCGATCCTGGCCGGCCACGGCAACGTCATCCCGGGGCTGGACAAGGCGCTCGAGGGCCACGAGGCAGGCGACAGCTTCGGCGTCGACGTGCCCGCGGCCGAGGCCTACGGCGAGCGCCGCGACGGCCTGACCCAGCGCGTGCCCAAGAAGCACTTCGGCGCGCAGAAGCTGGCCCCCGGCCAGCAGGTGGTGCTCACCACCAACTTCGGCCCGCGCGCGGTGACCGTGGAGAAGGTAGGCATGACCGTGGTCGATGTCGACCTCAACCACCCCATGGCCGGCAAGGACCTGCACTTCGACATCGAGATCGTCGAAGTGCGCGAGGCCGAGCAGGTCGAGATCGAGCACGGCCACGTGCACGGCGACGGCGGCCACCAGCACTGATCGCGAGGGCCACCCGCGCCGCATAGCGGTGCGTGGCGTGGCGCCGGCGGAAGTGCCGGTGCCTGGTGATGACCAAAGCCGGATGATGCGGCCCAGCCGGAGCCACGCGCATCACGCATCCCAGGCACGCTTGGCAATCGCCCTCGGCGCCCGCCATCCTGTGCGCAGGGACCAGGGGGATACGACGTGACGCACAAGGACGACCGCCACGCGGGCGCGGCGCCGGCATTCGCGCCGATCGATGCCGTGCAGCGCATCCAGGCATTGGACGTGATCCGCGGCTTCGCCTTGCTGGGCATCTTCCTGATGAACATCGAGTGGTTCAGCCGGCCACTGCAGGAGATGGGATCGGGCCTCGATCCGGCCGCGACCGGGCTTGACCACGCCGCGGCCTGGGCCGTGCACGTGTTCGTGGCGGGCAAGTTCTGGGTGCTGTTCTCGCTGCTGTTCGGCATGGGCTTCGCGGTGATGTCCAGCCGCGGCGGGCACGGTCCGCAGTTCTGCGGCCGCTACCTGCGCCGCTGCCTGGTGCTGCTGGCCTTCGGCGTGCTGCATGCGGTGCTGCTGTGGCCGGGCGACATCCTCCACGCCTACGCCATCACCGGTCTGCTGCTGCTCGCGTTCGGCGAGATTTCCAACCGCGCCAGGCTGTGGCTCGGCATCGCCCTGTACGCCACGCTCGCCCTGATGATCACGTTTGGTGGCGGGCTGATGTCGCTGGTGCCGGCCGGCGAGATCGGCGAGATCGAGACCATGGCCGAAGAGATGGAATCCGCCGCGGCAGTCGCCAGGCAGGTCTATGCGCACGGCAGCTACGCCGACGCGGTGGTGCAGCGTGCACGCGACTTCCTGACGCTCTCCGTGCAGGGCGCGCTGATGGTGATCCCGCTGGCGCTGGGCGTATTCATGCTCGGCGCCTGGCTGGTGCGCTCCGGGCGCATGCACGATGTGGCCTCGCAGCGGGGCTGGTTCGCGCGGCTGGCGCTGTGGACGATCCCGCTGGGCGCGGTGTTCGTGGCGCTCGCGATGTCGGTCGGCACAAGCTTCGAGGGCATGCGCGAGATGGGGCCGATGCTGCTCGCATCGGGGCTGATGATGCTCGGCAGCCTGCCGCTGGCGCTGGGCTACGTGGCGCTGCTCGTGCTGGGCCTGGGCGTGCCAGGCATCTCGCGCGTGCTCGGCTGGCTGGCGCCAGCCGGACGCATGGCGCTGACCCACTACCTGCTGCAGTCGCTGATCGCCTCGACGCTGTTCTACGGCTATGGCTTCGGGCTGTGGGGACAGGTGGGGCGCGCCGGGCAGGTCCTGCTGGTGCTGGTGGTGTTCGCGCTGCAGGTGGCCGCGAGCCACTGGTGGCTGGCGCACTACCGCTTCGGGCCGATGGAATGGCTGTGGCGCTGGCTCACGTATGGCGCGAAGCCGGCCATGCGCGTGGGCTGAGTCACCGGGGCGGCAGGCACGCGCCGTTACACTGCACGGATGGAGCAACGCAGCGACATCCTCGTCATCGGTGCCGGGGTTTCCGGGCTGGCCAGCGCGCTGTGCCTGCTCGAACGTGGCCGCAGCGTGCGCGTGATCGATGCCGGCCGCGTTGGCGGCGGCAGTTCGCACGGCAACTGCGGCACGCTCACGCCCAGCCATGCCGGGCCGCTGCACGCGCCAGGCACGGTGGCCAAGGCGCTGCGCTGGATGCTCACGCCCGACGCGCCGTTCTACGTGCGTCCGCGCTTCGATCCGTCGCTGTGGCGCTGGATGCTGCGCTTCGCAGGGCGCTGCAACCTGCGCGACTGGAATGCCTCGGCGTGGCCGCGCGCAGCCATCCTCAACGCCTCGCGCCAGGTGTTCCCGGAGTGGATCGCCGGGCACGACATCGACTGCGAGTTCGCCGAGTCCGGCGCGGACTGCGTATTTCGCGATCCGGTGCAGCTGGAGGCCTACGCGCGCCACCTGCCGACGCTGGCCGAACTGGGCATCGAATCGGAGGTCATCGAAGGCAACGATTATCTTGCGCAGGAGCCGGCGCTGCGCGAGGGCGTGGCCGGCGCGGTGCGCTATCCGGGCGATGCGCAACTGCGCCCTGACCGCTATGTGGCGGGGCTTGCACGCGCGGTCACCGCTGCCGGCGGCATCATCGAGACAGATTGCGAGGCCACGCACGCCGAAGCGCAGGGCGATGGCATGCGCGTGCGCACCTCGCTGGGCGAGCGCTTCGCGCGCGACGTGGTGTTGGCCACCGGCGCCTGGTCGCCGCTGCTGGCGCGCTCGCTGCAGCTGCGCTGGCTGCGCGATGCGATGCAGCCGGGCAAGGGCTATTCGATCACGTACTCGCGGCCGTCGCTGGTGCCGCGCCGGCCGATGACGCTGTTCGAACGCAAGGTCTGCGTGACCGTGTGGGACGACGGCTTCCGCCTGGGCAGCACGATGGAATTCTCCGGCCACGACACCACGCTCAACCGGCGCCGGCTCGATGCACTGGAGCGTGGCGCTGCCGAGTACCTGCACCAGCCGGTCGGCCCGGAGAAGCGCGAGGAGTGGTACGGCTGGCGTCCGCTGTCCTGGGACGACCTGCCCATCATCGGCCGCGCACCGGGCCATGCGCACCTGTGGCTGGCCACCGGGCACGGCATGCTGGGTGTGAGCATGAGCCCGGCGACTGGGCGCCTGTTGGCCGAGCTGGTCACCGGTCAATCGCCGCATATCGATCCCAAACCGTATTCGCCGGAGCGCTTCGCATGAACCAGCCCGTCCTGGATTTCGACCTCGTCGTACTGGGCGGAGGCAGCGGTGGACTGGCCGGCGCCTTCCGCGCGGCGGGACACGGCGCGCGGGTGGCCCTGCTCGAACCCGGCGAACTCGGCGGCACCTGCGTCAACGTCGGCTGCGTGCCGAAGAAGGCGATGTGGATTGCGGCCGAGCTGGCAGGCAGCATCACCCTGGCCTCGCAGCTCGGCTTCGACGTGCCCTCGTCACCGGACCTCGACTGGCCGGCGTTGATCGCCAGCCGCCAGCGCTACATCCACGGCATCCACGGCAGCTATCGACGGCGCCTGGACGAAGCGGGCATCGTGCTGCTGCCGTCGCGCGGCCGGCTGCACGATGCACACACGGTGGAATGCGAGAACGGCACCCGCCTGCGCGCCGGGCACATCCTCGTCGCCACCGGCTCCCATCCGGGCCGACCCGACGTGCCCGGCGCGGACCTGGCCGGCGTGTCCGACGATTTCTTCGCCCTGCACCAGCCGCCTGGCCAGGTGGCCCTGGTCGGCGGCGGCTATATCGCGGTGGAGCTGGCCGGCGTGCTGCAGGCGCTGGGCTGCCGCGTCGACATCTATGCGCGCAGCCAGCGCCTGCTCAGCCATTCCGACGCGGAGCTGGCCGAGCGGCTGCAGGAAAACTATCGCCAGCAGGGCATCGGCCTGCACTTCGGCTACGGACTGGCGGCCATCGAGGGCGCGCAAGGTGCGTTGCGGCTGCGCAATGTCGCTGGGGAAGTGTCAGACCAGTACGCGCATGTGTTCCTCGCCACGGGCCGCAAAGCCAACACCGCCAAGCTCGGGTTCGAGGCCGCGGGCGTGGACCTGGACAAGCACGGCAACATCGTTGTCGATGCCAGCCAGCGCAGCAGCGTTGCCCACATCGCCGCGGTTGGCGATGTCACCGGTCGCGCCACGCTCACGCCGGTCGCCATCGCGGCCGCGCGTCGCACCATGGACCGCGTGTTCGGCGGCAATCCAGACGCGCGCCTCGACTATGACGACATCCCCACCGTCGTGTTCTCGCATCCGCCGCTGGCCGAGGTCGGCCTGACCGAGGTGCAGGCGCGCGAGCGGCACGGAGACGCGGTGCACGTGTATCGCAGCATCTTCCGGCCGATGCGCCAGGCCTTGGTCGACCGCCCGCAGCACAGCCTGTTCAAACTGGTGTGCGTCGGCGAGGAGCGCCGCGTGGTCGGCATCCACCTGCTGGGCGAGGGCGCCGACGAGATCCTGCAGGGCTTCGCCGTCGCGCTGAAGAAGGGCATCACCCTGGCCGACCTGCACGACACCGTCGCCATCCATCCGACGAGCGCGGAAGAAGTGGTGTTGATGCGGTAAGTCCTCGGCGCGAGCGAAGGAGGAACGCTGCGTGAAGCCCACGCGCTTGTGCTCCTTCCGCTTGCGGGGAAAGGTCGGGATGGGGGCCGTGACGCAGCGGCGAATGCTTGACGAAAAGCGCCCCCACCCCAACCCTCCCCCGCAAGCGGAGGAGGGAGCAGGGCGGTGGAGCGGCCGCGAGCCGCGCAAGGACATCCGCCACCGCGGCCCCCACCCCAACCTCCCCCGCAAGCGGGGAGGGAGCAGGCACCGCGCCTGCGAGGGGCGACGACTCACGTGCCGCCTCTGTAGCCACCTACAATCCCGCCATGGACATCTTCTCCCTGCAACGCGGCAGCGCGCCGCTGCTGGTCAGCCTGCCGCACGACGGAACCTTCGTTCCCGACGACATCGCCGCCAGGCTCACGCCGCAGGCGCGGCGCGTGCCCGACACCGACTGGCACATCGCAAGGCTTTACGCCTTCGCGAAGGACCTCGGCGCGTCGGTCATCGTGCCCACGCATTCGCGCTACGTCATCGATCTCAATCGCAGCGAGGACGATGTTTCGCTGTACCCCGGCCAGAACACCACCGGCCTGTGCCCGACCGTGCGTTTTTCCGGCGAACCGGTCTACCTCGATGGCCAGGCGCCAACCGAAGACGAGGTGCGCGCGCGCGTCGACACGTACTGGCGTCCCTACCACGGTGCACTGCGCGACGAGCTTGAGCGCCTGCATGCCGAACACGGCCGCGTGGTGCTGTGGGAGGGGCATTCGATCCGGGGCGAGCTGCCGTTCCTGTTCGAAGGCCGCTTGCCTGACCTCAACCTCGGCACCGCCAATGGCGCCAGCGCGACGCCCGCGCTGCAGCAGCGACTGGTAGCGGTGCTGGCCGCGCAGTCGCGCTACGACTGGGTGCACAACGGTCGCTTCCGCGGTGGCCACATCACGCGCCATTACGCCGATCCCGCGCGCGGCATCCAGGCCGTGCAGCTGGAGATCAGCCAGCGCGTCTACATGGACGAGGCGTCGTTCGAGTATGACGAAGCGCTGGCGGCGCGAGCGCAGGAGGCGATCCGCGCGCTGTTGGTGGTAGCGGGGGACTGAGGCCCGCGGTCGGGCAGCCAGTCAGATCCCTTGTGTTCGCCCGATCGCGCAGCGCACCAAAGCCCTCCCCTTCAAGGGGAGGGAGCAAGGCGCGACGAAGGGGAGGGAGCAAAGCGCGACGTTGTACTGGCCAGCGTTCGACTGCGCCGCGGAGCGGCAACGTGCTGGATCAACCGCCGGATGCGTCCCCTGCCAGCAGCCTGAGGCCGAACAGGCGTGGCGTACGTTGCCCGTCGCGCGCGACGAAGCGCACGCGGATGCCGCCGGAAAACGCCGCCGATGCGAAGTCAGCCGGCAGTGCGATCTCGCGGGTTTCCAGGTCATCCGGACCCGGCTTCACCGTATCGATGTTCGCCAGCGTCCGCCCCTCCACTTCGACATCCATCGCCACGTTCCAGTCGCCGCCAAACAGCACCAGCTGCAGCAGCAGCGGCGTGTCCGTCGCCATCTCGCGTCGTGCTTCGAGCCGGTAGGCGAACCAGCCGGACGCATCGCGCCACGCGCGGCCCAGCAGGCTGCCGGTGGCCGAATCCCGCCCTTCGTACCGGTGGTCGACCTCGGGCTGCTGCTCGCCCGGCCGCACCTGGTCGAGCGTGCGCGCGTCCAGCGCCTGGCGCTCGCGCTCGGCGGCCTCGATCGCTGCAACCACGCCCGGATACTGCGCCGGCGTCGCCGTACGCCAATACGCCATGTAGCGCGCATCATGCACGCGCGACAGCGGCTCGAGCTTCAGCGGATGGAATTCGCCGGGGCGGATCAGAGCAGACGCGGTAAAGGTGAGCGCCTCGCCCGCGACCGGGACGATATGCGCCGCCAGCGTGTCGCGCTCGCCCACAAGCATTGGCGCGCCGTCCAACGGCAGGTAGGGGCCGGGCGCGATATGGCTGCCGCGGCCGTCGTCGGCGATCAGGCCCTCGACCGCCTCCTCGCCGGTGCGCGCAGCCAGCATCAGCGGGCCGTGCACCACCGCCACCCAGTCCGATCCGTCGGGCAGGCCTTCGATCCGCGTCTGCATCGGCAGCGCGATGTCGACGCGGTCGCCGTCCTGCCAGGTGCGCGTGATTGCGACCTGGCTGCCGGGCGTGGACGCCAGTGGCCAGCGGCGACCGTTGACCTGCACGACGAGTTCGCCCTGCAGCCACTGCGGATGGCGCAGCTGCAGCGCGAACGCCTGCGGCCTGTCCAGCTGCAGGTGCAGGCTGCTGCGCGGATCTTCCGGGAAGGCCGTTTCCTGCCGCAGCGTGAGCCCGCGCTCGCGCCAGTGCAGGGTCGAGGCGATGTAGAGGTTCACCGCCAGCGCGTCGTCGCCGCGGGTGTAGACGAAGGCGCCATGCCGGCCGTGGTTTTCCATGCCGGTGCCGACGCAGCACCAGAAGCATTGCCCGGGCTGCGAGTACACGCGGTAATGGCGCGGCCGGATCGGCGTGAAATAGACCAGCCCGCCGTGCCCGGGATGCTGGGTCGACAGGATGTGGTTGAACAGCACGCGCTCGAAGAACTCGATGTAGCGCGGCTGCGGTTGCAGCCTGTGCAGCAGCGCGCTCAGGCGCAGCATGTTGTAGCTGTTGCAGGTCTCCGGCCCTTCGCGTGAATCCAGCATCGGCGAGAAGTCGTCGACCGGATTGAAGTGCTCGCGCACGCTGTTGCCGCCGAAGGCGATGCTGCGCCGCTGCGCCACCGTCTCCCAGAAAAAGCGCGCCGCCTCGATCCACGCCGGCTCGCCGTCGAGTTCGCCGATGCGGGCGAAGCCGATCACTTTCGGAATCTGGGTATTGGCGTGCAGACCGTCCAGCCGGTCCTCGCCGCGCAGCAGCGGATCGAGGATGGCGCGGTGGCAGAAGCGGCGGGCGAGCGCCAGGTAGCGGCGCTCGCCGGTGATCGCGTACACATCGGCCAGCACCTCGTTCATGCCGCCGTGTTCGGTGTCGAGGATGCGCTGCAGCTGCGTATCGTCGAGATTGGCGACCAGCGCGTCGCACCAGTCGGCGAATCGCACCAGCAGTTCGCGGGCGGTGGCGTTGCCCGCCATCAGCCAGGCATCGCGCAGGCCGGCGTACATCTTGTGCAGGTTGTAGAACGGCACCCAGGCGCCGTCGAGCGAGAAGGCCTCGGCTTCGAACTCGCCCGAGCCGATGCGCTGCCACAGCACGCGCCCGTTGGGCACGCCGCCGAGATAGCCGTCGCCATTGGCGCGCTGGCATTCGGCCAAGGCCTCGACCATGGCGTCGAGCCGCTGGCGCATTGCATGGTCGCCCTGCGCGGCCTGCTGGGCGAGGGCGGACAGGTAGTGGCCGGCAGTGTGGCCGTCCAGGCCCATCGACTCCCAGTTGGGATACTTCGGTGCGGGCGAGGGCAGGCCGGCCTCGATGCGGTAGGGCGCAAGCAGGCGGTCGATGTCGAGCGCGGCGAGGTAGCGCCGGTTGAGCGTCTGCGAATGCGCGAACGGGCCCGCGTCCAGGTGCACATCGGCAAGTGCGAATGGGGCGGCGGCCGTGGCGATGCCGCCAGAGGCGAAGGCGGGCAGGGAGGCGGCAGCGGGCAGCAGCAGGGTCGAACCGGCCGCCGCGAGGAAGCGGCGGCGGTCGGGCGATGGAGGCGGGGTGTGCATCAGTGGCTCCATCGGGTGGCGGCCGGATGCCGACTGTGGCAGCGCGGGGCGGGGCGCTGCGCCGGTGGGAGATCCCTCACTGCGTTCGGGATGACAATAGGTGATGACCTGTCATTCCGAACCTGCGCAGCGGGTGAGGAATCCGAAGCCGCGAGGGAGCCGGAACAGTCCAGGTCACACCGACAGTGCAATCCGGGACGGATGCCGTTCACCACTCAGTGCGAATCGCCCGCGACCGTGTCGCCACTTCCACCCACCAGGAAATCCAGGTCCGCGCCCAGGTGCGCCTGCTGCACGTGGTCGACGTAGAGCTTGCTCCAGCCGCGGGCAGGCGGCGCGGGCGCCGTCCACGCGTCGCGGCGACGCGCCAGCTCCGCATCCGGCACGTCCAGGTGCAGGCGCCGACCGGGCACGTCGAGCTCGATGAAATCGCCCTCCTGCACCAGGGCCAGCGGGCCACCGGCCGCGGCTTCGGGCGAGACATGCAGCACGACGGTGCCATAGGCCGTGCCGCTCATGCGTGCATCGGAAATGCGCACCAGGTCGGTGATGCCACGGCGCAGCAGCTTCGGCGGCAGCGGCATGTTGCCGACCTCGGCCATGCCAGGGTAGCCGCGCGGGCCGCAGTTTTTCAGCACCATCACCGAGTGCTCGTCGATCTCCAGCGCCTCGTCGTCGATGCGTGCCTTGAAGTCGTCGATGTCCTCGAACACCACCGCGCGGCCGCGATGCTGCAGCAGCTGCGGCGAGGCCGCTGAGGGCTTGATCACCGCGCCATCGGGCGCCAGGTTGCCGCTCAGCACGGCGATGCCGGCCGCTGCGCGCACGGGCTTGGCCAGCGGCCGGATCACGTCGAGGTTCCAGCAGGGCACGTCGGCGATGTTTTCGCCCACCGTGCGCCCGTTGGCCGTCAGCGCATCCAGGTCGAGGTATCCGGCGATCTCCCGCAGCACGCTCGGCAGGCCGCCCGCGTAGTAGAAATCCTCCATCAGATACTCGCCAGCCGGCTTCAGGTTGACCAGGCAGGGCAGCGCCGAGCCGAGCTCGTCCCAGTCGTCCAGCGACAGCGGCACGCCGAGCCGCCCCGCGATCGCGAGCAGGTGGATCACCGCATTGGTCGAACCGCCGATCGCCGCGTTGGCGCGGATTGCATTGGCGAAGGCGTTGTAGGTGAGCAGCTTGGACATGCGCAGGTCCTCGCGCACCATCTCCACGATGCGCCGGCCGGACAGGTGCGCGAGCCGGAAACGGCGCGAATCCACCGCCGGGATCGCCGCGTTCTCCGGCAACGACATGCCCATCGCCTCGACCATGCAGGCCATCGTCGAAGCTGTGCCCATGGTCATGCAGCTGCCCTTGGAGCGCTGCATGCAGGCCTCGGCCTCGGTGAATTCTTCCTGGCTGAGGGTGCCGGCGCGCACCATCTCCGACATCTCGATCACGCCCGTGCCCGAGCCCACCGGCTTGCCGCGCCAGTTGCCCGACAGCGACGGCCCGCCGGACACGCCGATCGTCGGCAGGTCGACGCTGGCCGCGCCCATCAGCAGCGCGGGCGTGGTCTTGTCGCAGCCCATCAGCAGCACCACGCCGTCGATGGGGTTGGCGCGGATCGATTCCTCCACGTCCATCGACGCGAGGTTGCGGAACAGCATCGCGGTCGGCCGCATCTGGGTCTCGCCCAGCGACATCACCGGAAACTCCAGCGGGAAGCCGCCGGCCTCGTACACGCCGCGCTTGACGTGCTCGGCCAGCTCGCGGAACGAGGAGTTGCAGGGCGTCAGCTCCGACCAGGTGTTGCAGATCCCGATCACCGGCCGGCCGTCGAACATCTCGTGCGGCAGACCCAGGCCCTTGAGCCAGCTGCGGTAGTAGAAACCCTGCTTGCCGTCGCGGCCGAACCACTGCTGGCTGCGGCGCGCTGGCTTGCCTGGAGCGCTCATGCGGTCGCGGATCCTGCCTGGGGTGAGGGAAATGACCGGGCGCCGCGGGAAGCCGCGCCGGTCGTCTGCCTCGGCGATGCTAGCCGGCGGACACATGCAAGGAAAATAACAATTGCAGGGGTATCGATATGCGTCCTGGTATGGATGCCGGGTGCACGAGCGCCGCGCACCGCGACAGTCTGGTCCCGTCATTGCTGGCGGAGCGAGGAATCCCGGGAAATCAGCGCCGCAGATTGACCGGCCTTGCCGTTGTAAAGCTCTTCTCGCTGCGCTCGAAATGACAATCGGGATGTTCCTCAGCCGCCGCTTGCAGCCCCGTCACCGGCGTACACCTGCGCGGCCAGCTCCCGCAGCGTTGCCAGCGCGGTGCGGGCGCCGGGCGAGAGCAGCCAGTCGGTGCGGGTGATGAAGCCGAACGAATCCATCCGGCACGACAGCTCCACCGGCAACTGCTTCACCATCCCGTAGCCGGCGTAATGGCGCGCCACGTCCACCGGCACCACGGCCAGGTGGTCGCTGCCCTGCAGCAGGCGCGGCACCAGCACCAGGGCGGCCGTGCCGATCACCTGGCGCGGCGGCTGCAGGCCCGCGTTCTGGAACATCAGCTCGAAGCGGTGGCGCAGCACGCTGCCCTCCGGCGGCACCACCCAGCTGGCCCTGGCCAGCTCAGCCAGCCCCGGCGTGCCGCCCGCCAGCAGCGGATGGTCGGGCCGGGCGATCGCGCACACGTCCTCCTCGGCCAGCGGCTCGTACTGCAGGTTGCGCTTGTCGTGGCGTGGGAACAGGCGGCCGATCATCAGGTCGATGCGGTTCTGCGCCAGTTGCTCGAGCAGCACGTCGCTGCTTTCCACCATCACCGACACGCGCAGGTCCGGGTGGTCGCGGTGCAGCCGCGCCAGCGTGGGCGGCAGCAGGGTCATGGCCGGCCCGGCGATTGCGCCGATGGTCACGTTGCCGGCGTGGCCGGCCTTGAGCGCCTCGATCTCGGCCCCGGCCTCGGCCAGGCTGGCCAGTGCGATGCGGCCGTGGCGGATCATGCTCTCGCCGTACCAGGTCGCGCGCATGCCGCGCGGCAGGCGCTCGAACAGCGGCACGCCGATCAGCTCCTCCAGGTCCTTGAGCAGCTTGGACGCGGCCGGCTGCGACATGTTCAGCGTTTCGGCCGCGCGGTGGATGTTGCCCTGCTCCTCGATCGCGATCAGCAGCATCAGCTGGCGCGTCTTCAGGCGCGCACGGACAAACCAGGGAGGGCTGGGCACGGCAGGACTCCTATATCGGCATCGATATCGATTATCGCTATTTTTGTATTTGTTGCATATCCGTGCCCCGACCAGAATGGGCACGGCCGAGGACGCCGCAGATGCGCCCGGCCGACGACCCGCGTGGCCGCGGGAAGGATCACGCATCCGCGGAGGGGCGATGCAGGACCAGAAGCTGTCGGTGCTCGAGAAGGTCGGCTTCGGCGCCGGCGACATGGCGGTGAACGTCGTCATCTCCTCGATGATGTTGATCATCACCTTCTTCTACACCGACGTGTACGGGCTCAAGCCCACCGACGTCGCCCTGCTGCTGATCGTGGTGCGCATGTTCGATGCCGTCACCGACCCGCTGATGGGCCTGGTCACCGACCGCGTCGAGACGCGCTGGGGCCGCTACCGCCCGTACTTCCTGGTGTTCGCGATCCCGTTCGGCATCTCGGTGTTCCTCGTGTTCACCACGCCAGACGCCGACTACGGCGCCAAGCTGGCCTGGGCCTACGCGACCTACCTGCTGGTCACGCTGTTCTTCACCGTGGTCACGATTCCCTACATCTCGCTGATCGGCGTGCTCACCGCCGATCCGAAGGAGCGGCTCTCGGCCAACGGCTATCGCCTGTTCTTCGCCAAGGTCGCGGCCTTCATGGTGACCATCCTGGTGCCGGTGCTGGCCGAATCCTGGGGCCGCGGCAACCTCGCCGAGGGCTACCGCTGGGCGATGGGGCTGATGGGGCTGATGGCGACGCTGCTGTTGCTGCTGTGCTTCTTCACCACCACCGAGCGCATCCGCCACCACGTCGACCGCACGCCGCTGCGGCAGCAGGTGCGGCTGCTGCTGCGCAACGACCAGTGGCTGCTGCTGTGCGCGGTGTGCGTGATCGGCACCATCGGCTACGTGGTGCGCGGCTCGGTCGCGGCCTACTACGCCAAGTACTACCTCGGCGGCGACGCGAAGATGCTGTCGGCCTTCCTGGCCACCGGCGTGGGCGCCGCGATCCTGGCGATGGTGGCCTCCACCTGGATCACCAAGCGCTGGTGCAAGGTGGCGATGTTCCGCTGGTCGCAGCTGGCCGTCGGCGTGCTGAGCGTGGCGATGTACTTCCTGGTGCAGCCCGGCGACGTGGCGCTGGCCTTCGTGTTCTATTTCCTGATCTGCTTCGTGGTCGACCTGCACGCACCGGTGTTCTGGTCGGCCATCGTCGAAGCGGTGGACTACGGCCACGCCAGGAGCGGCCGGCGCGTGGCCGGACTGGCGATGGGCGGCATCTCGTTCTGCCAGAAGGCCGGCATGGGCGTGGCCGGCGCGATTGTCGGCATGCTGCTGGGCGGGTTCGGCTATGTGCCCGACCAGCCGCAAACGCCGCATGCGCTCAACGGCATCGCGCTGATGCTGACCATCATTCCCGGCCTGTTCCACGCGCTGATGGGCGGAGTGATGTTCTTCTACCGCATCACCGACGAACGCTACCGCCAGATCCGCGCGCAGATCCTGTCCGACGCGCCGGCAGCGTGATGGGCGCAGCAGGGAGTCCCGCATGAAGCTCCGCAACCCGTTCATCCTCAATCGTGCAGATCCGCATATCAGCCTGCACGATGGCCACTACCACTTCACCGCCTCGGTGCCCGAGTACGATCGCATCGTGCTGCGCCGCGCGCCGACCCTGGCGGGACTGGTCACCGCGGAAGAGAGGGCGCTGTGGGCCGCGCCCGCAAGCGGACCGACGTGTTCGCTGGTCTGGGCGCCGGAGCTGCACCGCATCGGCGGCGCCTGGTTCATCTACTTCGCAGTCGCGCCCTCGCGCGAGATCAGGGACGAGCTGTTCCAGCACCGTATGTACGCGCTGCGCTGCAGGGCCCAGGACCCGATGCAGGGCGAGTGGGAACTCGCCGGCCACGTCGACAGCGGCATCGACGCCTTCTGCCTGGACGCCACCAGCTTCAAGCACCGCGGCGTGCAGTACTACCTCTGGGCGCAGAAGCATCCCGACATCCCCGGCAACTCCAATCTCTACCTCGCGCCATTGCGCGACGGCCTGCACATCGAGGGCGAGCCGGTGCTGCTGACCAGGCCCGAGTTCGACTGGGAAGTGCAGGGTTTCCTGGTCAACGAAGGCCCGTCGGTGCTGATCCGCCACGGCCGTGTGTTCGTCACCTATTCGGCCAGCGCCACCGACGAACGCTACGCGATGGGCCTGCTCTGGGCCGATGCCGACGCGGACCTGCTCGACCCCGCCAGCTGGCACAAGGCGCAGACACCGGTGTTCACCAGCAACATCGAGGCCGAGGTGTTCGGTCCCGGCCACAACAGCTTCACCGTCGCGCCGGACGGCGTCACCGACCTGCTGGTCTACCACGCGCGCAACTACACGCAGATCGAAGGCGACCCCTTGTGGAATCCGGACCGCCACACGTGCCTGCATCCGCTGCAATGGGACGCCGACGGCATGCCGGTATTCGGGCGGCCGCTGCGCGAAGTGGAGATCCCGGGGGCGGCAGGATGAGGCGGCTGCTGCAGCTGGCGATGCTGGCGTTGGCCTGCATGCTCGCGCTGCCCGCGTGCGCGCAGGACGTCCGCCCCAACAACGACGACATGATGGAAAGCCCGCCGGTCGCCGCGCCGCGCGAAGGCTACTGGGCCGACGTGCTGGCGCACGACCCGGTGATGATCCGCCAGGGCGAGACCTGGTACGCATTCGTCACCGGCCCGGGCATCACCGTCTACAGCTCGAACGACCTCGAGACCTGGAAGGCCGAGCCGCAGGTGTTCGCGGAGATTCCCGCGTGGGCCTACGACATCGTCCCCGGGTTCAACGGCCACATCTGGGCACCGGACATCTCGCACCACGACGGCACCTGGTACCTGTACTACTCGATCTCCAGCGGCGGCAAGAACACATCCGCCATTGGCGTGGCCACCAACACCACGCTCGATGCGTCCGATCCCGCGCATCGGTGGGTCGACCACGGCATCGTGTTGCGCTCGGTGCCGCATCGCGACATGTGGAACGCGATCGACGCGAATCTCGTCGAGGACGACGACGGCACGCCGTGGCTGGCCTTCGGCTCGTTCTGGGGCGGGCTGAAGCTGGTCAAGCTGCGCGAGGACCGCCTGCGCCCCGCCGAGCCGCAGCAATGGCACACGCTGGCCAAGCGCGCGCGCTCGATCCTGGTCGACGACGCCGAGCCCGAGCCCGGCGCGATCGAGGCGCCGTTCGTGTTCAAGCGCGACGGCTGGTACTACCTCTTCGTCTCCTGGGACCACTGCTGCCGCGGTGCGAAAAGCGACTACCGCATCATGGTCGGCCGCTCGCGCACGCTCACCGGCCCCTACCTCGATCGCGACGGCCAGCGCATGGACCAGGGCGGCGCCACCGAAGTCCTGCGCGGCACCCCGCGCTGGCCCGGCCCCGGCCACAACAGCGCCTACAGCTTCGAGGGCAGGGACTACCTCGTCTTCCACGCCTACGACGTCGAGGACGGCGGCTTGCCGAAGCTCAAGGTGTTGCCGATGACGTGGGATGGAGAAGGCTGGCCGGTGGTGGATCCGGCGCCGCTCCTGCGTTGATCCGGAGCCGGCCCCGGCCCGATCCGCGCGACGCGCCGCTGTTCTCCCTCCCCTTGAAGGGGAGGACTTGAAGCACGCTGATGCCGGCACCGGGCATTGTTCCCTTGCAGTCGCCGGGCGTAGCCTGCGCGCAGGACTGCGCCTGCACACCCGGGCGGCGCAGCACGCCCCCGCCGTTCCGTGAGCCCGAGATGTCGCCTTCCCCAAGCCGCAAGGCCAGCTTCCTGCCCAGCCTGCTGCGCACCAAGTCGATCGAACAGACCATTGCCGATGCGGCCGAGCCGGGGCGTGAGCTCAAGCGCTCGCTCACCGCCTGGGACCTGATGATCCTGGGCGTGGCGGTGGCGGTCGGGGCGGGCATCTTCTCGGTGGGCGCGCGCGCGGCGGGCAGTTTCGCCGGTCCCGCGGTGACGCTGTCGTTCCTGCTGGCCGCGCTGGCCTGCGCGCTGGCGATGATGTGCTACGCCGAGTTCGCCTCCAGCATCCCGGTCGCGGGCAGCGCCTACACCTACACCTACGCCACGCTTGGCGAATTCCTGGCCTGGATCATCGGCTGGGACCTGATCCTGGAACTGCTGACCGCCGCCGCGGTGATCGCCAAGTACTGGGGCATCTACCTGGCGATGGTGTTCGAGCTGTTCGATGTCGACATACCGACCACCGTCGACGTGGCCGGGATCGGCCTGGACTGGGGTCCGCTGTTTATCGTCGCGGTGTTCACCGGGCTGCTGATCCTCGGCACCAAGATCTCGGCGCAGGTCAACAACGTGTTCACCCTGATCAAGGTGGGGATCGTGGTGTTCGTGATCGTGGTGGGCCTGACCTACTTCGACCCGGCCAACCTCAAGCCTTTCGTTCCGCCGGCCGTGCCCACGCAGGGCGGCGATGGTGACGTGTGGGCGCAGTCGCTGCTGGCCTGGGCCACCGGCGCGGAGCCGGCGAAATACGGGCTGGCCGGCGTGCTGTCCGGTGCGGCGCTGGTGTTCTTCGCCTTCATCGGTTTCGACGTGGTCGCGACCTCGGCCGAAGAGGTCAAGGACCCGCAGCGCACCCTGCCGCTGGGCATCTTCGGTGGCCTGGCGCTGGTGACCCTGCTGTACGTCGGCGTCGCGCTGGCATTGACCGGCATGGTGCCGTACACGCTGCTGGCCGAAGCCGAGAACCCCTCGCTGGCCACGGCCTTCGTCGCGGTCGGCGCGGGCTGGGCGGCGCAGGTGATCTCGATCGGCATCCTGGTCGGCCTGACCACGGTGATCATGGTGCTGCTGATGGGACTGTCGCGGGTGCTGCTGGCGATGAGCCGCGACGGCCTGCTGCCGCGCTGGCTCAGCGTCACCTCGCAAACGCGCAAGACCCCGGTGCGCCTGCAGCTGATCACCGGCGCGGCGGTCGCGCTGCTGGCGGGCTTCACCCAGGTCGAGATCCTGGAGGAGATGATCAACATCGGCACGCTGTCGGCCTTCGTGCTGGTGAGCCTGGCGGTGGTGGTGCTGCGGCGCACGCGCCCGGACCTGCCGCGTGCCTATCGCGTCCCGTTCTCGCCGGTGCTGCCGATCATCTCGGCGCTGCTTTGCTTCTACCTGATGCTCAACCTGACCACGCTGACCTGGGTGCGGTTCGGGGTGTGGCTGGTGCTGGGCGCGGCGGTCTATTTCATCTACGGGCGGCGTCATGCGCGGGTGGGGCAGGCGGGCTGAACGTCTCGCGCTGGCCGTCGCCGTTCAAAACAGATACCGCATACCGACGTAGACCGAGCGCGGCTCGCCCGCCTGCAGGATGGCATCGTCCAGGCGGGCCCGGTCGCGCACGCTGAAGCTGCCCACGTACTTCCGGTCGAGCAGGTTCCTGGCCTCGGCAAACAGTTGCCAGCGCTCGCGCTCGATGCCGGTGCGCAGGCCGAGCAGGGCGTATCCGCCCACGCGGTAGCTGTTGGCGAAGTCCGCGTAGCGCGAGCCGACCAGGTCGAAGGTCGGTCCGGCGAACAGGCCGCCCCGATGTCGGTACACCAGTTCGCCGCGGATCGCGTAGTCGGGGGCGGCGGGCAGGGTGTTGTCGCCATGGAAGCGGTCGCCGTCGAACGAGAACGCGTTCCACGTCGCGCTGAGCAGCGGTTCGATGCGGTGCGTGCCATTGCCGATGGCGAAGCTCGCGCCAAGCAGTGCCTCGAGGCCGGCGTGCACGGTACGGTCCACGTTGGACGACAGGCTGGTGCCCGGCGCCGCCGGATCGTCCACCGACAGGATCTCGTCGCGGATGCGCGCGTAATACAACGACACGTCCCAATGCCAGCGCGCCGCATCCAAGGACAGCGCGGTCTCGCCGCGCACGCCGACTTCCAGCACCGCGCCGTGCATCGCATCCAGGGTCGCGCCGTCGCCGCGCACATCGTCCTCCAGCTCGAAAACCGTGGGCGCCTCGTACAGGCGGCTGGCGCTGGCGAAGGCCTCGCTGCCGGCGCCCAGCGCGTGGATCACGCCCACACGCGGGTTGAAGGCGGTGTAGTCGCGGCGCGGGTTGCGCACGGTGCCGGTGGCCAGGTCCGTGCTGCGCACGTCGCGGCCGGTGAGCACGCCCTGCGCGCCATAGACCATGGTCCAGTCGGGCGCGATCGCCCAGCGGTCCACCACGAACAGCTCCACGCTGTCGGAGCGGTTGTCGATGATGCCGGTCTGGCCGTTGCGCATGCCGCCGGCATTGCGATGGTCGCCGCCCTGTTCGCGGGTGTCGGCCAGGTTGATGCCGGCAAGGACGTCGTGCTCGCCGATTCGTGCGCTGTAGCGGACCATGCCGGCGAGAGTGCGCTGGTCGGTGGTCTTGAGCAGGCTGAAGACCTCCACTGGCGGGGCGGGGCCGGGGCCATCGAAATCGACCATGACCTTGTCGACGATGGGGTGGTAGAGATGCTGGCCCTCCCTGGACAGGCCGAAGTCGAGCCTGCGGTCCGTGGCCGGGCTCCAGCTGCCCCTGGCAGCCAGCCGGCTGGTTCGCACGTTGAGCTGGTAATGGCCGCTGATGGCCGAGGGATTGGGTTGGAACCGGTCGGCGTCGAACTGCGCGCGGCTCAGGCCGCCGGCGAGTTCCTCCTCGCTGTCCAGGTAGGTGGCGAACACGCGCAGATCCAGCGCCGGGGTCGCGCGCCAGCCGGCATTGGCGTAGAGGCCGGCGCGGTCCTGTCGGCTGTGCCCGCGATAGCCGTCGCGGCCGGTGCCTTCCAGCATCGAGGTCGCCCGACACGCCGCCGGCCGTCAGCCGGCCGCGCCACACGCCGTGGCTGCCAACGGTGGCGGCCAGTTGCCGTGGAGCGCTGTTGCGCGCGGTGGGCGAGATGAAATCGATCGCGCCGCCGAGCGTGCTGGCGCCATGGGTGAGCGCGTTGGCGCCGCGGGCCACCACGACATGGCGCGCCGCGACCGGATCCAGGAACCGGTTGTGGTTGTTGCCGTCGGCCGTGGTGACCGGCAGCCCGTCCTGGAACAGCTTGATGCCATTGCTGTCATAGCCGGTGGCGTCGAGGTTGGAGCCGCGGCTGGAGATGAACACGGCATCGCCACCGGTACTGCTCTCGATCCAGACGCCCGGCACATAGCGCAGCGCGTCGGCGAGGTGGCCGACAGACCGGCGCTGGAAGGTCTCGCCATCGACGACGGTCACCGCGCCGGGCGTCAGCGCCCGCTCGGCGTGCAGCGGGTCGCGGGTGCCCTGCACTTCGATCGCATCGAGGGTGGTGGCCCGGGGTTTGGCGCCGGCAGGCGGGGCAGGATCCGCGAACGCGGGCAGGGAGACGGACAGCGCGACCAGGACGGCCGCGCACAGGCGCCGCGCGTGCGGCGCCGGGCAGAGGGGAATCGACATGTTGGCTCCAAGGCACAAGGACGCGACGCGAAGGTCGCGCGGGCGGATGGCTTGTGGCTCAGGACAGGAGCGGCGGGCCTTGCGAACCAAGGCCGCGAAGGTTGCGCAGCGGCCTCGCGATCCGCGTGCAGCCTCGCAATGCAGGCAGTTGCGCCGCCCACAACAGCAGCGCGAACAAAAGCGCCAGCACCAGCGGTGCCGGCGTGGTGAGCGCGCAATAGCCGCAGGCATCGTCGTCCGCCGACGGCAGGTTCGCAGGCTGCTCCACGTCGCCCACGAAGGGCGAGACGTCGATCAGCTTCATGCCCGCCTTGGTGCACATTTCCATCAGGATCAGTGCGCCATCCGGCATCGAGGCGGCCAGCACGCGGCTGACGGCCGGCGCGGCCACGGCAGCAGCATGGCCACGAGGGCGAGCAGCGCCATGTGCCTGGAGAAGGGCGTCGACCGGTTCATGCGGGCGCCAGTATAGGCACGTGCCCCGGCACGTCGCAGGCCGGGAAAGCAGCGGCGCGCCGCCGCCGGGTCGTTGGCGGCGCGCCGTCCGCTCACGCGGCTACGACCTCCGCGCGCAGTCTCCGCGCCGCCTCCACCATGGCTTCAAGCGCGGCGCGGGCTTCCCGCCAGCCACGCGTTTTCAGGCCACAGTCGGGGTTGACCCAGATCTGCTCGGGCGCGAGCACTGCCTTCGCCTTGGCCAGCAACCTGCCCATCTCGGCATGGTCGGGCACGCGCGGCGAGTGGATGTCGTAGACACCAGGCCCGATCTCGTTGGGGTAGCGGAACTTCACGAACGCGTCCAGAAGCTCCATGCGCGAGCGCGATGTTTCGATGGAGATCACGTCCGCGTCCATCGCCGCCACCGCCTCGATGATGTCGTTGAACTCCGAGTAGCACATGTGCGTGTGGATCTGGGTCTCGTCCTCCACGCCCGATGCGGTGATGCGGAAGCACCGCACTGCCCAGTCGAGGTATTCCTGCCACTCCGCGCGACGCAGCGGGAGGCCTTCGCGCAGGGCAGGTTCGTCGACCTGGATGATGCCGATCCCGGCAGCCTCCAGGTCCAGCACCTCGTCGCGCAGGGCCAGCGCGATCTGCTGGCAGGTCTGCGCACGCGGCTGGTCGTCGCGCACGAACGACCACTGCAGCACCGTCACCGGTCCGGTCAGCATGCCCTTCATCGGCCTGTCGGTCAGCGACTGCGCATGGCGCGACCAGCGCACCGTCATCGGCGCCGGCCGGCTGACATCGCCGAAGATGATCGGCGGCTTCACGCAGCGCGAGCCGTAGCTCTGCACCCAGCCGCTGCCGGTGAATGCAAAGCCGTCGAGCTGCTCGCCGAAGTATTCGACCATGTCGTTGCGTTCGAACCCGCCGTGCACCAGCACGTCCAGGCCGATCTCCTCCTGCACCCGCACGCAGCGCTCGGTTTCAAGCGCTATGAAGGCGTCGTAGTCCGATTCGCTCAAGCGCCCCGATCGCAGCCCGGCCCGTGCATCGCGCACCTGCTTGGTCTGCGGGAACGAGCCGATTGTGGTGGTGGGGAACAGGGGCAGGCCGAAGCGCTGTCGCTGTGCGACCCTGCGCTGGACGTAGGGTGAGCTGCGCCTGTCCACGGCCGCGCCCATCGCTGCGACACGATCGGCAACCTCCGGCCTGTGGACCCGGGGCGATCGCCGTCTGGCTTCGATCCGCTCGCGCGCCAGCGCCAGCGACGAGTCGGCCGACACCAGCCCGTTCAGCGCATCGGCCAGCACGCGCAGCTCCTCGAGCTTCTGCCGCGCGAATGCAAGCCACCTGTGGAGGTCGGCAGGCAGCGAACGTTCCAGCGTCACGTCGAGCGGGCTGTGCAGCAGCGAGCAGGACGGGGCGACCTGCAGTCGTTCGCCGCCGCGCCGGTCGTGGGCGCGCCGCGCCAGCGCCAGTGCCTGGTCCAGGTCCGTGCGCCAGACGTTGCGCCCGTCCACGAGGCCCAGCGACAGCACGCGGTCGGCTGGCCAAGCGTCCAGTACCGCGTCAAGCTGCTCCGGTGCGCGGACCAGGTCGACGTGCAGGCCCTCGACGGACAGCGAGCACGCCGTCACCAGGTTGTCGCCCAGCGCGCCGAAGCACGTCGCCAGCAGCAGCCGCGGCCGCGACACCCGTGCCAGCGTGGCATAAGTGTGGCGATAGGCGGCCTGCTCCGATGCGTCCTGGTCGAGCGCCAGGCAGGGCTCGTCGATCTGCACCCATTCGGCGCCGGCCTCGCGCAGCTTTCCGAGCAGGTCGGCATATGCGGCAACCAGGTCGGGCAGCAGCTCCAGCCGGTCGCCGCCATCGACAGATTTGGACAGCAGCAGGAAGCTCGCCGGGCCGAGCAGGACAGGGCGCGCCTTCGCTCCGGCCGCCTTCGCTTCCAGGAACTCTGCAATGGGCTTGTCGCCACGCAGGCGGAAGGTCTGCCCGGCCTCGAGTTCGGGCACCAGGTAGTGGTAGTTGGTGTCGAACCACTTGGTCATTTCCAGCGCCGGCAGGTCCAAGTCCTCCGTCTGCAGGCCCCGCGCCATCGCGAAGTAGGCCTGGAGCGGGTCGGCGTCGGCCAGCGCGCGGTAGCGGGCGGGAATCGCGTCGAACAGGAACGCGGTGTCCAGCACGTGGTCGTAGAGCGAAAAATCGTTGCAGGGCACGGTGTCCGCGCCTGCGGCATGCTGCAGCTGCCAGTGGCGAAGGCGCAGCGCCTGCGCCTGGTCCTGCAATTCCGCGGCGGACGTATCGCCCCGCCAGAATGCCTCGACCGCGCGCTTGAGCTCGCGCCTGGCGCCGATGCGGGGAAATCCCAGGTTTGTCACGGTGGTCATCGTGCTTGTCCTCGATTCGGAGTGAACGAAGAACGAAGGAACCGCGCAGGCTCCCCACGACACGGCAGGCGCCCACGCCAGCGACCTTCGCCCCCTCGGGCGAACCGGTGCCGTCGGACATGCGCGGACTTCCATGCCAGGTCGGGCATGGGCTTCCCGCGCACCCTTCGGGCGCCAGGTCAGACAGGGATCGCTCCCTGGCCGAGGCAGGTCTTCGGGCTCGTGGACCCGGCCGGCCGAAGCCGTCCACCTACTGCCCGCCGCTTCCCGGTCCGCCAGGACCAGTGCTTGTGGCGAGGGTCGTTTCCACACACCGCTGCGGGGCAGCGCCGGAATGGGGCCCCGAAGGCCCGCACCGGACTTCCCAATTAAATATATCTCTCTATCGCAATAGAGAGATATATACCTTCGGCGGGCGCAACGTTACCCCGCTGCACGTGCCCGGTCAATCATCAGTGGGGCCGCCTGCCTGGAGCGACCGCCGCCGGAAGCTGCGGAACGGCAGCCGGGACCGGAGGCCGCCGGGGGCGTTGGCGCAGCAACCTGATCGGCCAGGCATGGAACGCGTGCGCGACTGCCGTCATCGCGCCAGCAGGCGCTTGGTCCAGTCCAGCAGCACCAGCGGCAGGCGCTCGGGCGTCGACAACAGGGCGTAGTGGCCCGGTCCGAATACCTTGGGCAGGTAGCCCGGGGCCTGCAGGTCCACCGTCAGGCAGAACGGGAAGACGCCCTGCAGCCGCGCTTCGGTGACCGACTGGCGCATGTCCTCGACGCCGAACAGGCCGTCGTAGCGGTCGGCGTCGTTGGGCTTGCCGTCCGACAGCATCAGCAGCAGGCGATGCTCGGCGGGTTGGCGCATCAGCAACGCCGTCGCATGGCGGATGGCGGCGCCGGCGCGGGTGTAGTTTTCCGGTTCAAGACCGGCGATGCGCAGCGCCACTTCCTGCCCGTACGGCTCGTCGAAGTCCTTGAGCATGCGCATGATCACGCCGTGCGGGCCTTCGCCTGAAAACGACATCACGCAGAACGGTTCGCCCAGGCCCTGCAGGGCCATGCACACCAGCAGCAGCGCCTCGCGTTCGACGTCGATGACGCGCCGGCGATCGCCGATGAAACCGTCGGTGGAGCCGCTGGCATCGACCAGCAGGCAGACCGCGATGCTGCGCCGGCCCGGCCGCCGTGCCTCGTACAACCCTTCGCGCAGGAAGCCGCCCGCGCGCAGGTCGGCGCGGCCTTCCACGCAGGCGTCGATGTCGATGTCCTCGCCGTCGCTCTGCCGGCGCAGGCGCACGCGTTCGGGCCGCAACGCCTCGAACTGGCGGCGAATGCCGTCCAGGTGTGAGCGGTGGCGGGCGAGCGTGGCGTCGATCCACGCGGGATCGCCGTGCACCGGCGCGATCAGGCGCACCGTGGTGCCGTGTTCGATGTAGGACGCGTCCGCATGATTCCATTCGGGATAGCGGAAGCGCGCGTCGCCTTCGCCGTCGCCCTTGAACTCGAGTATTGCGCGACTGGCCGGCGGGTCGTCCGACAGCAGCACTTCGCGCGGCGGGTCGGGCGCGGCGATCATGCGCGTCGATGCCAGCTCCGAGAGCATGTCGCCGTATTCGTCGGCGCTGGTCTCGTCGTCGCGATCGACCGGTCGCTGCAGGCCGAAGGGATCCTCGGCGACCTCGTGCGGGGCGTCCTGCTGGATCATCCACACGCCGGGCTCGCCTGGCTTGTCCTCGTCCTCGACCGCATCGCGCCCTTCGGGCCGGCGCTCCATCCGCGCGCTGCGCACCGGCCGGTCGTCGTCGACCGCGGACGGCGCGCCGTCGACGAGGTGGGCGGTGGCGCCGCCGGTCGTGCGCAGTTCACCGGTCCACCAGTCACGGTACAGCGGCATCGGCCCGAGCCGACGCGATTCGGCGGCGCTGATGGACCACTCCCGCAGCAGCCGTTCCGCCTGTGCCAGGGAATCCCCGACCGCATGAGCCGCTGGCGTGGGAGACGACGCCAGATCGCGCTCCAGGATGTCGCGCACCAGCCGCTCCAGCGGCTGTCGTGCCGGCGCGAAGTCGGCCAGGGGTGGCCGAGCCGCAAGCGCCAGCCGGCGCAGTCGTCGCAGCGCCGGCACCAGTCCGGGGAACGACCGTGCGATGTCGTCCTCGGCGGCCTGCGCCTCCAGCACCAGCGCGGTGTCGCGCAGCAGCGCATCACGCTGCTGGACGATCGCCTGTGCGTTGCCGCGCATGGCCCGGCGCGCCTGCTGCATGGCCATCGCGCGATACAGCTCGGACGCTTCCACCGCGTCGCAGGTATCCAGGTGCGTGGGCAGCCAGATGGTGTCGCCGCTGGTGGCCGGCAGTGCCTGCCGGTGGCGTGGATACGCAGGCGCGTGGAACAGCCGGTGCAGCAGGGTCGGCCGCGCCGGGGGCAGGGCGACCCGCATCGGAAGGCTGGTGCCGCAGGCGGCCGACAGCAGCAGGTCCAGGCGCCGCGCCAGCGATGCCAGCGCTATGGGTGCGTCGGGCTCGCGCGCGTAATGCCGGCGCCAGGTGTCGCGGATGAATACCGTCGCATGTCGCGCTGCATCGACGACGACGTCTTCGGCTTCGGCCATGTCGGCCGGCCTAGGGGAACATCGCGTCGACGAGTTCGCGCATCGCGCCGAGCAGGGTTGGATCGTCGCTCAGCGGCGAGATCACCGCCGCGTTGCAGGCCTCGCGCACGCCGATGCCGCTGGCGACCAGGCGACCGGCGGCGATCAGCAGCCGCGTGCTTGGCACCTCGGCCAGCCCGCGATCGCGCAGCGAGCGCACGCGCACCGCCAGCTCGACCAGCGCGACCGCAGTGCCGCGGTCCACGCCGCTCTCGGTAACGACAATCGCCGCTTCGGCCGGCGGTTCGGGAAAGCCCAGCTCGATCGCCACGAAACGCTGGCGCGTGCTCGGCTTGAGGTCCTTGAGCATGCGCTGGTAGCCGGGGTTGTACGAGATCACCAGCTGGAATCCGGGCGCCGCTTCGAGCGTCTCGCCGGTGCGGTCGATCGGCAGCATGCGGCGGTAGTCGGTGAGCGGATGCAGCACCACGATGGTGTCCTGGCGCGCTTCCACCACTTCATCGAGGTAGCAGATCGCGCCCTCGCGCACGGCGCGGGTCAGCGGGCCGTCCTGCCACACGGTGTCGTCGTGGCGGATCAGGAATCGGCCAATCAGATCGCTCGCGGTGAGGTCGTCGTGGCAGGCCACCGTGATCAGCGGACGACCCAGTCGCCACGCCATGTGCTCGACAAAACGCGTCTTGCCGCAGCCGGTCGGCCCCTTGAGCATCACCGCAAGCCCGCCGGCGTGGCACTGCTCGACGATTTCGACCTCGTTGCCGGTGGGCAGGTAGTACGGCCCCGCCTCTGCCCTCACGTGCCCATCCACCCGTCAGCGTTCCACGCGTACCGTTGGCTCGCCATCAACCGCATGGTCGGCAACCACCTCGAAGTGCGGCCGGTGCCGGAAGAAGTCGAAGATGAACATCGCAACGCCGGTGGCGAAGACCGTCGCGGTCAGGATCAGCATCAGGAAGTGGACCTGGATCTTGAGCTGGGCATCGAGGTAGCCCATGCCCATGATCCGCTCCAGATAGACCTGTGCGATGCCTGCGGTGCCGAACGACAGCGTCATGCCGAACATGCCCGACACCTGCAGCCAGAACGCCCAGTAGCCCAGCGGCGAATAGCTGTTCTGCGGGCGGTTCGTCAGGCTTGGCAGCGCGTAGGTGATCATCGCCATGATGATCATCGCGTAGGCGCCGTAAAACGCCGAGTGCGCGTGCATCGCGGTGATCAGCGTGCCGTGGGTCCATTTGTTCACGCTGGGCCAGGTGTGCGCCAGCCCGAGCAGGCCGGCGCCGAACAGGGCGAAGATCGCGCTGCCGATGGTCCAGTGCAGGGCCAGCACGTTCGGGTGCCGCACGCCGCCGCGACGCATCGCCGCATAGGCGTAGATCGCCATCGCGGCCAGCGCCAGCGGCTCCAGCGCGCTGAAGAAGCCGCCGATTGGCAGCCAGATCTGCGGCACACCCACCCAGTAATAGTGGTGCGCGGTGCCAAGGATGCCGGCGAAGAACACCAGGCCCACGATCACGTACAGCCACTTCTCCATCACCTCGCGATCGATGCCCGACAGGCGGATCAGCAGGTAGGCCAGGAAGCCGGCCATGATCATCATCCATACGCCCTCGACCCACAGGTGGATCGTCCACCAGCGGTAGAAGATCGACACCGTGTAGTTCTCGTAGTGCAGCAGCGCGGGGATATACAGGATCGCCGACAGCGCAAGCCCGCCGATCAGCACGCCCTCGGTCGTGGTCAGCCGCCCCGACCTCTTGATCGTCATGCCGATGTTGTAGAGGAACATCAGCATGCAGATGACGATGACGATCTTGTGCGGCAGCGGCTGCTCGAGCAGCTTGTTGCCCGTGCCGTAGCGGAACACGTAGCCGATGACGGCGGTGACGCCCATCAGCGTCCACAGCCCGAGCTGCCAGTACGCGAGCTTGGTGCTGTACAGCTCGGTGCGCGACTCGTCCGGCACCATCCAGTAGGTGGCGCCCATGAAGCCGGTCAGCACCCACACGATCAGCAGGTTGGTGTGGATCGTCTTGGTGACGTCGAACGGCAGGATGTACAGCAGCGGATCGGGGCCCAGGTACTTCGCGGCCGACAGCAACCCGAACACGATCTGCAGCCCGAACAGCACCATCGCCACGGCGAAGTACCAGTAGGCGACCGATTGGGACTTGTAGCGCATGTGGAAATCTCCTGGTGCCGGCGTCGTGCGCCCGCCAGTGCTACTTCAGCGTTGCAAGGTAGGCCACGAGCTGGTCGATCTGTTCATCGCCCAGCGCCTCGGCATAGGTGTCGGGCATGAACGACACGCCGGCGGCCGAGAACATGTCGCCCGGAACCACGTGCGCGCTGGGCTCGACGATCGATTCGCGGATGTAGCCCTGCACGTCGGTCGCGCTGCCGGTGTAGGTCGGCGAGGCCAGGGTGAGTTCGGCCCGTTCGATAATGCCGGCCATCGACGGCCCGGCCAGCTGCACGCCCGGTTGCAGCGAATGGCATGCAGTGCACACCGGCACCGCGGTGCGGAACAGGTGCTCGCCAATGGCGCGCGGATCGCTGTCGGCGGTGACCGGCCGCACGTCCTGGGCCTGCGCGACGCCCTGGGCCGTGCCCTGCGCGGCCACGTTGACGGCGCCGCCGACGACCAGGATCGGGCGCGGCGGCCAGCCCTGGTTGTCGACCTTCGACACCCAATCGAGGAACTTGACCAGGTTTGCGATCTCCACTTCGCTCAGGTTCTGCGTGGGCATCAGTCGGCGATGGCGCTGCTCGTCGTAGAACTTCGAGGGATCGCGCATGTAGGCCTTCAGGTAGGCCTCGCCGCGATGCTGCGCGATCTTGGTCAGGTCGGGCGCGTAATAGGCGCCTTCGCCGAACAGGGTGTGGCAGTTGATGCAGTTGTACTTGTGCCAGACATCCTTGCCGTGGGTGACTTCCGGCGTGATGTTCTGCGCATTGGTGAGCTCACCGAAGCGCATGTGGCTGTGGATGGTCAGGCCAATGAAAGCAACGGCGGCGAGGCCCGTTGCGACGATGGCGAATATCCGTGACTGCCGCTTGTTCATGCGTCCTTTCCTCAGACGGCGATCGAGGGCCAGTAGGAGATCGCGGTGTAGCCGGCATAGACCACTGCCACCGCCATCAGCAACAACACCAGCATGCCGACCCAGCGCACGGGTGAAACCAGACTGGTCGCTTTCATTGGACTGCTCCCCGCAGGTGCCGATGGGCCATCCTAGTGACCAACTGCGTCAGTTGCCAGCCCTTTCTGGGTTGTGTGGCGCAGCGGCGCGGCGCGAAGAGGCGCATCATGGAAGGCGCACGCATTGAAGATGCTCAGGGCTGCGGGCCGCACTGCGCGGCTTCGACCCGATAGCGGGCGTCCACTGTACGTCTTCACTCAGTGCTATCGCCCACGGACCATGATGTCGTGGTCATCTACCTAAGGAGAACCGCCATGAACATGAAAATCACCGGCCTGAGCCTCGCCTGCGCGCTCGCGCTGGCCGCCTGCGGCGACAAGTCGGCACCGCCTTCCTCGGCCCCGGATGCGCCTGCGACGACGCCGGCTCCGGTCACCGAGCCCGCCGCGCCCGCAGCCGAAATGCCTGCTCCGGTCGCCACCCCGGCCCCTGACGCAAGCACCGCACCTGCCGCTGACGCGGGCACCGCGCCCGCCGACGGCAAGGCCGAGGCCGTGGTCAGCAACTGCAGCACGACCATCGAAGGCAACGACGCCATGCAGTTCAACGTCGGCTCGATCACCGTGCCCTCGTCGTGCAGCGAGTTCACGATCAACCTCAAGCACGTCGGCAAGCTGCCGGTGGCGGCCATGGGCCACAACGTCGTGATTGCCGCGGCATCCGACCGTGCAGGCATCTCCGCCGAAGGTGTGTCGGCTGGCGCGGACGGTGGTTACCTCAAGACAGGCGACGCCCGCGTCATCGGCCACTCCGACCTGATCGGCGGCGGCCAGACCACCTCGGTCACCTTCGCGGTCAGCAAGATCCAGGGCGCCGGCCCGTATGAGTTCTTCTGCAGCTTCCCCGGCCACTGGGCGGTCATGCACGGCCCGATCAAGGTCGGATAAGCGCGACACGCTGTACGTTCTTCGTACTTGGTACTTGGTACTTCGACGGCGCGGCTGCCATTGCAGCTGCGCCGTTTGTTTTGGCGGGCCCTGAGCCGTCGTCTCCGCGCAGGCGGGGACCCAGTGCAAGGGAACGCCCGACGGTTGCCCGTAGTTCTTCGCCTTCGGCTGGTGGTCGTCCCGGGCAGGGGGTTGCTCCCCGGCTCGGTCAGCCCGCTGCGCGGTCCGGACCGGCGCAGCGCGCCGGGCGTTCGCACGGACGCGCGGCAGTGCCGCGCAAGCGTCCGTGCTCACCCACGGCTGACTCGCCGCCGCAGCGCATCCATGCGCTGCTTTCCGCAACTCCCAGCCCGGGACGACCATCGCCCAGTCACCGGCGTGACTTCGAACTGCAGCCACCGAAGCATCGCAGTAAGAGCAGCGCAGAGCCGCGCCTTGGCGGCCGGGGATCGCGGAAAGCAAAACATGGGGGTCCGTGACCCCACTGCATCCAGTGGGCGACCAGGCTACTCGCCCGCAGCCGTACACCGCTGGCGTGTCTGGCTCCACCCGCCTTCAACGCGATTGGAGGTGAACCCGCCGATGCAGGCCTGCGGGAATCCGGCCCTGCGCGCCTCGATCGGCCCTGGATGCACGGGCAGGCGAGGCGCGGCCGGGCGATGCGCAGGAGTTGGCGCTGGTGGCGGTGCGAACACCGACTCTCCCTGCTTCGGCATCAGCGCTTCGATTCGTCGATCGAGATCCTCCACGGCATGCCGGTACAACACCACGGCGATCAGGGTCTGCAGCAGGCCGAACAGGCACAACGCGGTGAACACCGCGCCGACGATGCGCCAGAACGGCGTGCCGGAATCTTCCTCGCGCCGCGGGAAATGCCTGACCACCGGGTTGCGGAACTCGACCTGGCTGAAGTCCGAACGTTCGTCATGCACCGAATCTTCCCTCCTGTTCCTGCGCGCGGCCCAGTGCCACCAGCATGTCCAGCAGCTTGGGCAGGCGCTTCTTCCATGGGCCGCGCGCGGTGAAGCGCGCGGCGATTTCGTCCAGCGTGAGCGCCACCGGGCTGGCGGACAGCACTTCGGCAACAGCGCGCACCTGGTCCAGCGTGTCCTTTGGCCAGGGCTGGGGCTTGCCGGGCAGCGCGGGCACGGCCGCGGCCTCGTCCGAGCCGCCTTCGCCTCCGCCGTCTTCCCGTCCGGTGGCCAGGCGGCCCTGAGCTGGCGCTTGCTCGAGCCCGCGCGCGGGGTCTTGGAACTCGGGGCGCAGCCAGCGGACGTGGCCGCGCGCTTCCTCGGCGGCGCGTTCGGCGTTGAGGGCAACGAGGCGTTCGAGCACGGCGTCGTCGAAAGCGCGCCTCGCGTCCTCCCTTCCCCCCGCTTGCGGGCCATTGCGTCCTTCACGGGTGGAAGGTGCCGAAGGCGGATGGGGGTGTCCTTCGGCCACGTTGCCATGCGCCACTCGCAGCAGCGGCAGCAGGTCGCCCCAGCCGTAGGCATTCAGCACGGCGGCGTCAAGTTTGTCGTGCAGCTGGCGCAGCACGGACACCAGGCCCTGCTCGTGGAGCGTCCGTTCCTTGGCGGTCAGCGGATCGCCGCTGCGCAGTTTCTCCAGCACGTTGTACATGCCGGTTAGGGTCAGGCCGGGGTGCGCGGCCTGTTGGCGCTTGCGGTGGGCGTCGAGCTGTTCGGCGAGGTTGCGAATGCGGTCGGAGGGGTATTCGCCGTAGGTTTCGGTCGCGCCGGTGGTGCCGTCCGCATTGATGAGGGCGACGCCGATGGGGCCGCCGAATTTGTCGGCGGTGTCCAAGTCGGGGAAGGGGTAGGGGTCGAAACAACGCGTCTTGTTGTAGCGCACATTGCCTACATAGGCACCTAGCGACCCTGCGTTTGCGCTCACCCAAACAAGATGCACAGCACTCGAAAGTACACCCAGCAAGGCTGCGTCATCGGACGCAATAGCCGTAAGCATATTGTCTGGCAGAATTCGCTCGTCGAGGAACTGAAACGTACGATGCTTTGGCGTTTCGACGGTTGCTATGTAGCGTGGCAGTCCTTGAAGCTGCCTTCTCAGGCGTGGATTCGGCTCGCCAAACAGCCACCAGCTGTCACGGCGCGATGCCCTCTTGTTGTGGTCACGCTCAGGTTTTACGTACTCAAGAACATGCTGGTAGATCGCTGGGAAGCGTATGCGCACTTCCTCCGACGTGAAACCAAAAAGATCAATCACCAACACGCCTCTTGCTCGATCGGTAATATCGCGCCCATTTCGATAGTCTCTGATGACGCTCTCGATCGACGGGACTTGACCTAGGCCGAGTTGTATCGCCCGTTCACGGGAAACAATGAATCCGGCGCCGTGGAGCTTCACGCCCGGATTGCTCAGGTTCCAATTGGCACGCAGTGGTCGCGCTGCCAACACGTTTGGACCTATGCGCAGATCGGCATGGATGCGGCCGACAGAAGCTGCTAAGGAAACTTCGACCTCTCCGTTCTCTCCTAGGTCCTCCGAGGCAACAGTCATTACAAGGCCCTGCCACGCGTTGCAGGCACCGACAGTCATAGCAATGCGGACAGCAGCGCCATCGCGACTTTCCACCCACGGATGGTCGGCAATCGCGAAGGTCAGGCACAGATCGTCGCCTGCCGAATCTAGGTGTTTTTCTACGACGCGCCGATTGAATATCTGACGAATACTATTGGTCGTGATGAATCCGAATCGCTCCAAACCTCTTCGACGTGTAAGCGTGGCTGCGTGGTCCCACCAATGCATAACGAAGTCTGCGGACTCCGGCATGTCCGGATAGGCATCGCGGAGCGCCCGTACATAACCTTCACCCAAAGTGGACGGCATTGAGGAAGCACCAATAAACGGTGGATTCCCCACCACGAAATCCGCCTTCGGCCACGCCGCCTTGCGCGGGTTGAGATAGCGTTCCACCGGCTTGCGCGCCGTCTCGTCCGGTACCGGCTCGCCGGTCACGGCGGAGGGCTTCATCGTCTCGCCATCCCAGCGCGTGACCGGCACGCCGCGCTCGTCGGTGACGAACTCCATGCCGTCATGCGCCAGCACCGCATCGCGGTTTTCGATGTTGCGGAAGTCGCGGATCACCGGTTGCGGCGGGTGCACGTCGCCGCGGGTGCGGTAGTGCCACTGCAGGTAGCCGATCCACAGCACGACCTCGGCAATCGCCGCGGCGCGCGGGTTAAGTTCGATGCCCAGCAGGTTGTGCGGATCCACCGTTTCGCCCCCGGCGGTGTCGGCGCGCTCACCGTCCAGGGCAAGATCGGTTTGCCGATAGCTGAAGTCATCAAGAGCGGTCAGCACTTCGCCCTCCAGGCGCTTGAGGTGTTCAAGCGTGACGTAAAGGAAGTTTCCGCTGCCGCAGGCCGGGTCTAGGACCCGGATGTTGCATAAGCGCCGATGAAAATTTTTAAGCAGCGCAATTGATTCTGTTCTTATGCTGTCGCGCTGTCGCGCTGTCGCGCTGTCGGCCTCGTCGGCTTCGCCGACTTCGGCCGACAGCGTAAGAACAGCCGCCTGCACGTTGCTCCATTCCTTGCGCAGCGGCTCGATCACGGTCGGCAGCACCAGGCGCTCGACATAGGCGCGCGGGGTGTAGTGGGCGCCGAGCTTGTGGCGGTCCTTCGGGCTGAGCGCGCGTTCGAGCAGGGTGCCGAAGATGGCCGGCTCCACGTGCTTCCAGTCCGCGCGCGCGGCGTCCACCAGCAGGTCGAGCTGCGCCCTGTCGAGCGGCAGGGTGTCGGGCTGCTTGAACAGCTTGCCGTTGAACTTCAGCACCTCGCCGGCCAGCACCGGCGAGAAGCCGCCGGCGTCCATGTCGCGCCAGAGCTGGGCCAGCATGCGCATGGCGACTTCGGGCTGTTCGCCGTGGCGGGTGAGCAGGTCGCGAAAGGCGTGCTCGGGCAGCAGGCGCACGTCCTCGGCAAACATGGTGAACAGGCAGCGCATCAGGAACTGGGCGACGGCCTCGGGTGCGTGGCCGGCCTGTTCAAGGCTGCGGGCAAGCTTCGCCAGGCGGTCGGCGATGTCGCGGGTAACGCGCGCCGACTCGCGGCTGGGGTCCAGCGACAGCGGCTCCAGCCAGATGCGGCGCAGGCGCTCGCGGATCTCCGGGCGGCGCAGGTCGTGCAGCGCGATGCGGTGGCTGCGCGGGTCGGGGAAGGGGACGTAGGTGGCGCCGGAGCGGCTGAACTCCGAATACAGCTCGATGCGGTGGCCGACGTCGACCACTACCACGAACGGCGGGCGGCCCTCGTCGGCGGGCAGGGCGCGGGCGTAGCCTTCCGCCTGGCTGCGCGCGCGCAGCAGGGCGTCGTCGAAGCCCTTGGTGTGCGCGCCTTGCTTCAGCTTCTTCGATTCAAGGACGAAGGCGCCGCGGCGGTACAGGTCGATGCGCCCGGCGCTGCTGCCGCCGTCGCCGTGGCGAAAGGTGATGGGCCGCTCGAACATGTAGTCCTGTTCGGGCGTCGGGTGCGGGACATCGACGCCGAGCAGGCGGCAGAGATCGATCAGGAAGCTCTGCGAGGTGGACAGTTCGGAGGCGGCGACGCCCTGCCAGCGGGTGATGAAGCTCTCTGCATCCGACACCGGGTTCCCCTTGCCCTTTGCGTCCTGCGATCAGGGAAGCATACGACAGGGGGTTTCTGACCCGGCGATTCCGCAACATCCACCAAGGGCAATGCTGGAAAAGTCCGGTTTGTCATTCCGAACGCAGTGGTTTGTCATTCCGAACGCAGTGAGAAGAGCTTTACAACGGCGAAGCCGGTCAATCCCAGAAAATCAAGAGCATGGATTGACCAGCTTCGCTGTTGTGAAGCGCCTCTCGCTACGCGTCGAAATGACAGTTTTTCAGCGTTGCCGAAGGCAGAGCATCCGCTGCGCCGCCTCGCACACCGGAGGCAACAGGCCGATGCGCCTTTCAACGTGCGGACCGTGGGCGTCGTCCATCCTTGCGCCGCGTCGTCGCGCGACCTTGCGCGAAGTCGGGGAAGGTCTCCGCCATCGGCGCCTCATCCGGCAAGATGTAGAACACCCCGCCCCGCTCGAACGTCGGACGGATGACCTGCTCGTAGAACTCGGGCGAGACGTTGATGCAGCCATGAGTGACGCGGTTGTCGTCCGGCGAAGGCGATGCAAGGCGTTCGGGGCGTCTCTCGGCCGGGACGCCAGTCGCGGTCGGGTGAATGGAGACCGCGGAATCGTAGTCCACCCACAGCACGCGCCCAGCGTCGATTGACGGACCGTAACCGCCCACAAAGCGACCAGCAGGCGTCGTGCGATCCCGGCCCGGAATCTCGCGAAGCGCCAGACCGGCGATGCCGGGGGCGGTATGGTCGCCGGTCGCTGAGCCAAAGAGCCCAGGTGCCGCGCCGCGAAGCCGGCCGTCGCCGCCGAACACCAGGATCTGTGCGGCGGCCTTGTCCATGACCGCGAACGGATAGCCTTCGCTGTCCTTGGCTGCGACAACCCAGCCCGCGAGCTCAATCACCGTGCCGGACACATCTTGGCCTTGCGGAAGCTGGTCGACGGCGGTGACCGGTTGCGCGGCGGCATCCTCCGCGCTGGCCACGCCGAAGCTCGAAAAAGCCAGCCCCAGCGCGAGCGCACCATAAACGGCCCGGATCGCAGGGTGTGTGCACGTACGGATGTGACGTTCCTTAAAACAGAAGACTGGATGAAGATGAGGAGACCGGTGGCCAGCAAAGGCCACCGGGTCCCGGTTCAGGCCGTTCGTCGCGAATTGTGCAAGAGCGACTAACCGCGCGGCGGGCGGCCCGGCTTCGTTTCGAGCTGCTGGACGCGACTTTCGATTTGATCCAACCGTTGGTTGGCCTGCTGCGCGGATTGATTGGCGGATTCGGCGCTCTGGGCCGCGCCCTGCACCCTGGTGTCGACTTGGTCGAGGCGCGAGTTGATCCTTGCAAAGTCGTCATCGTAGGTGGCGCAGCTGGCAAGACCCACGGCGGCGACGATCGCCACGCCGAGCGTGCGCGCCATCGCCAGATGTTGCTTGGTCATGAACATGCCATTCCTCCTTTGTTTGGGGTCTCGAATATAGCGGCCTTTTAACCGGCAGCATGACCCGCCTTCAGCTGACGTTGGAATAGGTGGACGAATTGTGAAGATGTGGCAGCTAGCGACAGTTGCAGCTGAATCCATCAGTCTCGCGCCCGCTTCGGTCCCAGGCATCCCATGACCTCCGGGCCCCGACTACGGCCAGCGCCGAGATCCGCGGCCCTCAATGCCCCGTCGTCGCGCCTGCCTCCACGCCCCGATGCGTCCCCAACTGCTCCACCAGCGATTCGCTCGCCTGGTTGAGGCCGATCACCTCCACCTCTGCGCCATGCCGGCGCAGCTTGAGTACAACGCGGTCAAGGGCGGCCACGGCGCTGGTGTCCCAGAAGTGGGCGTCGCGCAGGTCGATCACCAGCATCAGCAGCACCACACCGGCGTTGAGGCACGACAGTTGCCCGCGGCCGCCCGAGGACACGTTGAGCACCGACTGGCCGATCATCGCGCAGCCGGCCATGCCGCCGAAGAATCTCGTCAGGACATCGGCTCCGGAGCCGCGCCCAGCTTGTGTGGCAACGGGATGAATTCTTCATTGTCTAGATCCGGAAGCTTCATCCGTCCGGCCGCCCAGTCTGCTCGAGCCTGTTCGATGCGCTCTTTTGATGAGGAAACGAAGTTCCAGTCGATGTAGCGTTCGCCCACAGGCTCTCCGCCCAAGGCCATGACCACCGCATCGCTGAGCGCCGTCACGGTCGCCGCCTTGCCTGGTGCCAAGACCGCCATGCTGCCCATCTCCACGCGATGGCCCGCGATCTCCACCTCGCCCTTGGCGACGTACACCGCGCGCTCGGTGTACTCCGGCGGCAGCGTGGTCCTGGTACCCGTCCGCAGCTGCCAGTGCACATAGAACTGCGGCGAGTCGACGTTGACGGGCGACTCGACGCCCGACAGCCGTCCGGCGATAAGCCGACCCACGAGGCCGTCGTCTTCGAAAACCGGTAAGGCATCGCTCGGGTAATGCCAGAAGCCCGGGTCCATCTCTTCGCGCTCATCGGGCAGCGCCACCCAAGCCTGGATGCCGTCCATGGGACCGCCGGTGGCGCGCAGCTCTTCGAAGCGCTCGGAGTGGGTGATACCCCGGCCTGCGGTCATCCAGTTGACCTCTCCAGGCAGGACCGGCTGTTCGGACCCCACGCTGTCGCGATGCATGATCTCGCCGTCGAACAGGTAAGTGATGGTCGACAGACCGATGTGCGGGTGCGGGCGTACGTCCGCCTCGCGCGGAAGCCCGGGTTCAATCAGCTTCGGGCCCATGCGATCGAAGAATATGTAGGGCCCGATCATCCGGCGCTTGGCGTACGGCAGTACGCGGCCTACCTCGAAGGCGCCGAGATCGCGGCGGCGTTGTTGGATGACGAGTTCAATCATTAGGTGACCCCCGTAGAAGAGGCGGAGTGCTCACACTGACCAACCCTTTCGAAAGGCCACGTGAGCACAACGCCTCGAATCCGCCTGCAGACTGCCGTGTGGAGTGATGCCGAGCTACCTCAGCTGGCCGCAATCCTCCAGCGACGCTGCGTCCTCCACTTTCCTGACCAGTCGCCACGAGCGCCTCCCCGGGCCGTGCAGGCAGGCGCAATGTTCAGCCCGCGGTGTCCACGAGCACCAACTCGGCATCTTCGAGGGCGGTCACGCGGAAGCCGTCGACCTCGCTGATGGCGGCACCGTCGCGGGCGTCCAGGATGATGTCTTCGATCTGCACCTTGCCCTTGGCGGGAACCATGTAGCCGTACCGGCCCGCACCGGCGAAGCGGTATTCCGTGGTCTCGCCCGCGTTGAGGGTCGCGCCGAGGACGCGCGCGTCGGTGCGGATGGGCAGGGCATCGTCGCCGGGCAAGCCGCTGGCCAAGGTGACGAAGCGACCCGAACGCGCGCCCTTGGGGAAGGGCTTGGCGCCCCACGATGGCTTGCCCCCGCGCTGGTTAGGGAAGATCCAGATCTGGAAGATCCGGGTGGTGCCTGGCTCGAGGTTGTACTCCGAGTGCACCACGCCGTTGCCCGCGCTCATGACCTGCACATCGCCGGCTTCCGTGCGGCCCTTGTTGCCTAGGCTGTCCTCGTGGGTGATGGCGCCTTCGCGGACGTAGGTGATGATTTCCATGTCCGAGTGGGGATGCGCAGGAAAACCGGTTCCGGGCGCGATGGTGTCGTCGTTCCAGACCCGCAGCGCCCCCCACTGGGTGCGCTCGGGGTCCTGATACCCGGCGAACGAGAAATGGTGCTTGGCGTCGAGCCAGCCGTGGTTGGCTCCGCCGAGGCTTTCAAAAGGGCGACGCTCGATCATGGTGTGTCTCCTCATGGAGTGGATACGTTGGATCCAGTCTATGGACGGAGCGGGGTGCCAGATACCGGGCTAATGTCACTTCATCGTTTCCCGGTTTGCTACAGCGGAGGCGGTCGAGGACGGCAGCTGGCGGCAGGCGGTGCGGCATCGCCCGCCCCCGGCCAGGAAGCCGGGCGAGGGCGCCGACACGTTCAAGGGCGCTGATTCTGGTAGCCCCCAAAGTGCGCGATCGGCGACCACCCGGGACTGACCGGCGGGAGTTGTGGCACGGGAACGTCCTCGAACGGGGCCGCCGCATGCACGGGCCTTCCGCCCACCACGGTCAGCAGTGACACCAGGTCCTTGATGCGAGTCTCCGGCACCGTCAGGTAGTCGTCGCTCAGGATGGCGAAGTCGGCGTACTGGCCGGTCGCGATCCGCCCCTTGACGTCCTCTTCCTGACTGAACCATGCGGCATCTGCGGTAAACAGGCGCAGCGCCTCCTCGCGTGACAGTCGGTTGTCGTCGGCAAACAGCTGCGTGCCGCCCACGGTCTTGCCGGTGACCAGCCAATAGATCGCCGGCCACGGGTTGTAGCTGCTCACGCGCGTGCCGTCGGTGCCGGCGCCGACCGGGATGCCGAGCTCCAACATCTTGCGCACCGGCGGGGCGTTGGCTGCCTGCGTCTTGCCGTAGCGGTCTGCGAAGTACTCGCCGGCGAAGGCCATGCGGTTCTGGACGGCGATGCCGCCGCCCATTGCCTTGATGCGCTGCAGGTCCCGGTCGGTCACGGTCTCGGCGTGGTCGATGGCCCAGCGGGGGACGAATCGCCCCTTCTCGGCCTTGACCTGCTCGAAAACGTCGAGGATCCGGGACACGCTTTCGCCATAGGTCGCGTGCTGGCGCAGCGGCCACTGGTGGTCGACGAGGATCCGAGCCACCTCTCGCAGGTCCTTCTCCCAGTCCTGGCCATGTGCCTTGCGCGCGTCCAGGTCGGGCCTGGGCGCCAGAAAGTTCTCCCAGTCGCCCACACTGTGCGCCAGGAACTCGCCTGCGCCTTCAAGCTCGTAGCCGTGTTCGAGTGCGCCGTGCCGGTTCTTTTCCAACGCATGGCCACTGGCCCAGCGCTGGAAGTCGGCGGCCTCCTGGCCCGCGTTCTGGGCAAACAGGTAGTAGCTCACGCGCACCGACATTTCGCCGTTCGTGGCCAACTGGAGGCTGGAGGCATAATCGTCGGGGAAGGCGTGCCCGCCGCCGCCGGCGTCGATCGCGCTGGTCATGCCCAGGCGATTGAGCTCGCGATAGAAGTGCAGCGTGGAGTTCACCTGGTCCTCGGCCGAAAGCGGAGGCGGCTGGGCGATCATCGCGTAGAGGATCGCGGGGTTGGGTTCGGCGTGCAGGATCGCGCCACCGTCGACGAATTCGTAGCGGCCACCGTCTGGCGCCTTGCTGTCCCCGGTCAGGCCGAGCGCTTCCACTGCGGCGCGGTTGATCATGCCTTGGCTGTACAGATAGAGGACGAATGTGGGCGTATCGGGCGCGGCCTCGTTCAACTGGGCCACGGTCGGCATGCGCCGTTCTTCGAACTGGAAGGGCGACCAGCCGCCGATGACGCGGACCCATTGGCCTTCCGGGGTGCGTTCGGCCTGTTCGCTGACCATCTGCAACGCACGCTGCAGCGAGGCGACTCCGTCCCATCGCAGCTCGAGGTTGTAGAAGCGCCCGCCGCGCACGACGTGCGCGTGGGAGTCATTGAGGCCCGGGATGACCGTGCGGCCGCCTGCATCGATCACGCGGGTATTGTCGGCGCGGCGGGCAGCCATGTCGGCGTCGTCTCCCACTGCCACGATCTTGCCTTCGGCCACGGCGAAGGCGGTGGCGCGTGGGCGCCCGGCGTCCATGGTGATGACGTTGGCATTGGTCACGATGAGGTCGGCGCCTGCCGACGGTGTCGCGGTGCCCGGTTGCGCCGCAACGGGCGCCTCGCGGGTGCTCGAGCAGGCTGCCGCGAGCAGCGCCGCCCCGATCAGGCTCAGGTATCGCATGAAAAACTCCTTCCCAGCGCGGGCGCTGGATCATCGATGTCCGCAAGACGACCGAACCCGGCTCGCACGGACCCGACGCGCGGACGGCGAAACGGGGCCGGATGTCCGGCCCCGGCTCGGGGGTTTACCAGGGAAACATGGGCCAGGCCTTACTTGGACTTGGCGGCTTCCTGGGCGCGCTGGAAGCTCTCGGAGACGGCGCGGTAGTGCGGCACGAGTTCGGAGTACAGGGCACCCCAGGCTGCGGCGTCACCACGATTCCAGGTGCGGTGTGTCTCGCTGAGGATCGTGTTGGTGGTGACGGGCTCGATCCCGGCATTCGCCATGCGCAGCATGGCAGCGTCGGATGCCAGCTTGCTGACGTCACCCGAAGCATCCATCACGGCCAGCACGTCATAACCATCTGCCTTGGCCTGCAGCGCCGGGAATGCGACGCAGACGCTGGTCCACACACCGGCCATTACCAGGGTCTTGCGACCCGTGGCCTCGACGGCCTTCACGAAGTCGGCGTTATCCCAGGCGCTGACCTCACCCTTGCGGGCGACATAGATCGCGTTCGGCGCGGCCTCGAGCAGTTCCTCCATGATCGGGCCGTTCGGGCCGCCGGGCTCCGACGCGGTGTAGATCACCGGGATGCCGGCCTGCACCGCGATCTTGGCCAGGGCAACGGTGTTCGCACGCAGTTCCGCGAGCGGGATGTCCTTGACCGTCTGGAAGAGGCCGGTCTGGTGGTCGAGCAGGAGCAGAACCGCGTCGTTGGGGTCGTACAGCGCTGCGCGGGCCTCAGGGGTGGGCTGGCGCGAAAGTCCCGCGATGGGAGCCTGTGCGCGGGATTCCTGGGCATGTGCAGCCGGTGCGGCCACGAGTTGGGCGGAAATCAGGGTCACCGCCGCCGCCACATGGAGGACAGCGCTGATGAGCTTGGACTGTTTCATGGTGTTTTCCTTTGACGCGAAATGGATAGGGATGACTGGGCGAGCTCATCGGCAGGTTTTCCATACGTCGACGCCATCTGGTGGGTTGCCGGGACCGGCTTGATGCGGGTCGCGCGGGTCAGAGTGGATTCGATGGCGCACAGTCTATGTAGCTTTGGCAGGCGCAAATACCGGGCAATCATCACCTCATTGTTTCTGTTTCTGAGACGATCTCGTTGCGCTAGTAACCCGGATGGCTGGCAACCGCATCCATGACGCGGGCCGAGTACACGAGCGCCGCACCTGCGTTGAGCGCGATGGCCACGCCCAGCGCTTCGGCGATCTCTTCGCGGCTGGCTCCGTGCTTGATGGCCGCGTCGACATGCACCGTGATGCAGCCATCGCAGCGCGTGGTCACGGCGACGGCAAGGCCGATCAGTTCACGCGTCTTGGCGTCCAGGTGCTGGGTCTTGTTGCCTGCACCGGCCAGCGTGGCGTATCCCCGGACGGTATCCGGCGAGAGCTTGCCGATCTCACCGATCCGGCCCTTCAGTTCGTCGCGATAGACATTCCAGTCGAGCATGTGTTGTCCTCCATGTGGCGTCCCATCTGGACGCGAGTTCGCATTGCAGGAGCTAACCGCCGCAGCCACACGGGCATGCGGTCGTCAGCACGCAAGGAAAAAAGGCGATGCAGCGCGACCCGGCGGTTGGGCGTGTCCGATGGATCCGAATCGGTCGCTGTGTGTTGAGCCAGCAGGTCGGCTTGTTGTGGTGCCAAGGCCGATGCCGAAGATCAGTCCAGCCAAGGAAGCGAACGTCCATCCGACCTCCCCGTGACTTGCGCGTACGCCCAATGGCGCATCCATCACCTTATGGTGATTGGGCGGAAGTAAAGAGTGAAGAAAGTCGACATCACTGTTTCCCGACCGGGGACAGTGCCAGGCGTCGCCTTACCCAGACCGATCAGCCTCGCCGCCGAGTTCGCTGACCAGAAAATCCACGAACCTGCGGAGCCGCAGCGGCATGGTGCGCGCTTGTGCAAACAGCGCGTGGACCGCAATTGGCGGCGGACTCCAGTCCTCGAGCACGCGGACCAGCCGGCCGGCATTGAGCTCGCCCCGGACGATGAAGTCGGGAACCAGCGTCGCGCCGAGGCCGGCCAGTGCCATCTCGGCGAGAAAGTCGCCGTTGTCGGCAATCACGGGCCCACGTGTGCGCACGCGCTGCACTTCCTTTCCACGCGTCAGCTGGATCGTGATGCCGCCCTGCAGGCAGCCATAGTTGAGGAACGCAAGCGACGTCAGGTCGGCGGGAACCTGGGGAATGCCATGGCGTGCCAGGTATTCTGGCGATGCCACGATGCTGCGGGGCGCGGGCATGATCTTGCGTGCAGAAAGCGACGAGTCGGTCAGGTCGGCGATCCTGATCGTCACGTCGAATCCGCCGCGCACGGTATCGATGAGGTGGTCGGTCAGCGAGATCTGGAGCTCGATCTCCGGATACTTGTCCAGGAACTTCGGCACGATCGGTGTGAGCACGCGCATGCCGAATGAGACCGGGACGTTGCAGCGAACGATTCCGCGGATGCCGGTTGTTCCCCTGGCGCGCTCCTCTGCCTCGTCCAGGGAGGCGAGCACTTCCTGCGCGTCCTCGTAATAGGTCGCGCCCGCCTCGGTCAGGTGCAGGCTGCGTGTGGTCCGCATCAGAAGCTGGACGCCGAGCGCTTGCTCCAGGGATTGGACCTGTTTGCTGACCTTGGAGCGTGGGACATCGAGTTTGCGGGCAGCGGCGGCGAAGCTCTCGGCCCGCACCGCCTCCACGAAGGCGCGCATGCACTCGATCCGGTCCATCTACAGCTCCATTCAGGCCGTCAAGGAAGAGCATTGTTCCCGCATTCGAACCGCTGCCGCAAGGCGGGTCCGGTTTGCATACGGGCTGACAATGTTGAAACCCATGGCCGGACGATTCGATCGACGTCGACGTGTCGAAGTGGCCGGCAGCCCACGATGCGCCTCGGCGCGATCACGTGCAAAGGTCCGCTTCCGGCGGCAAGCTTGCCGCCGAGGTGGCGGCCAATCGGCCATGAACCCCCAGCAGCTGTCATTTCGAGCGTAGCGAGAAATCCAGCCCTTTGATTCGACAAGATTCCTCACTGCGTTCGGAATGACAGACCGGACTTGTCCAGCGCTTCCCTAGTTGATCCATGCAGTCCGACGCACAATGCGGGCTCTCGATCCTGCATTGGCGAGTCGCATGGGGCACTCGGAGCAGCCACGACACCGATTCACGGTCCACCCGGGCCGCGGCATTCTCATGGTGGCCCTGGTGGTGATGGCGAGCGCTTGCTCCACCCTGCGGGTGCACGATGGCGGATCGCTGCGTTCGCGCATGAGCCTGGATGGGCTGGCGCTGGCGGAACATCTGTCCAATACCGGCGAGGAAGTCATCTCGATGCTCGACCTCGAGGCCACGTGTTCGAGCTTGGACGGGCGCTGCGCTTCGCAGATCCTGCTGGCCGCGGGAACGGTGCGCGAAGGCACGAGACTGATCGCGGCGTCGGACGTCCTGCACCATGCCGCAAGGCGGGCGCCGCGCGGCGATCGTGCGGCGCACTGGCGCGCCTGCGCCCGGCAGACCCATCGCTACCTTCATGAGCCGGTGATGCCCGGGCGGCAGCCAGCCATCGCCGCGCGTACACAGTTGGCCTTGCGATTGCATAACGCCTGTACGGCGGGGCTGGCCTTGGATGCCGCGGAGAAGCACGGCGTGGACGGGTTCGAGTGGCGCGTGGACGAGACTCATTTCCCTCGCGCCGCGGTGGAGCGCGTGGTACTCGCCAACCAGGTCACCGTCGGCGGACTGCGGACGCGGCAGGTCGAAGACGGCATCGGGGTTGCCGCCATCGCGACCGGGCGCACCGGTACTACGCTGGGCTCTTTCCCCGCGCAGCCGTTCGCATTGGCAGTGAGCATCCTCTACGAGCCGCTGCCAGGAGGGCGCGAGTCGCTCGTGGTGCGAGATGCCTCGCGCGCCGGGTCCGTGGAAACGGCATTTGGCCAGGTGGGCCTTTCGCGTGACATGAGCGCAGCCTATGCAAGCGCTGCGGTGGCGTTCGAGCAGGAGCTGGGCTATCTACGGGCACTGTTCGGAGCGGACTCCGAGCGCGACGATTCCCAGATCCGTCTGTTGGCGCCGGTGGATCCGGCCAAGACGCCCGTCATCCTCGTGCATGGGTTCGCCAGCAGCCCCATGACCTGGGCGAACATGGTGAACGAACTTCTCGGGGATCCCGACCTCTCCGAGCACTACCAGTTCTGGATGGCGCGTTACGCGACCGGAATGCCAGTGCTGGTCAACCGGCAGCAGCTGGCGGGGACGCTCCGGGATTTCAGGCGTCGCGCAGGCGGCGTGTCGGGCGGCCATCGGCAGGCGATTCTGGTCGGGCATTCGATGGGCGGCGTGATCTCGCGTCTGCTGGTGAGCGACTCGGGAACCGCCCTCTGGGACGCCGCATTCACCTCCGATCCCCAAGGATTGCAGCCCGGAGAAGCCGTCGATCGCGCTCGGGAGCTGTTCGTGTTCGAGGCGATCCCTGGCGTCGACGCGCTGGTCATGATTGCCGCGCCGCACGGAGGAAGTCGGCATGCGGAGGGTCTGGTCGCCAGATTGGTGCAGCGGTTCATCCGGCTTCCGGTGAATGCCATGGACTACCTCGTGCAGCTTGCGGTTGAACAGCCCCAGCACGTTCGGCAGACCGTGCTCGAGAACTACCGCCGGGGAGGTCCGACCAGCGTGGCGACGCTGTCGCCCGACCAGCCGGTGATGCAGGCCGCGCGCCAGCTACGGGTCGCCGGTGGCGTGCAAGTGCATTCGATCATCGGGATCCAGGACCTGGCCCGTCCCCGGGAAGGCGACGGGGTGGTGTCGCTCGCAAGCGCGACGTGGCCCGAGGGAGGCGTTGACTATGTCGTTGCCGGCCATGACCTGCAGGCGGCCCCGGCCACCATCTCGATCCTGAAACGGCTCCTGCTGGAGCGGCTGGAACGCCGCGGCGTGGAATAGGGACCTGCGTCGGGGCGAAGGCGCATCGCCCCGGCTGCAGCCACGCAGTGACGCCAACGATCGGCTGGCGATTGCCGGCCGGTCAGGCGCCGCGCGGCAGTACTGTCAGCACGCGTGCGACGAACTCGTGGAACTCCTTCATGTAGCGGCGCAGGAACTCGGCTGTACCCGGGTCGGCGACCTCGCCGGCGTCGTCAAGAAGACCATCCTTGAACTGGATATAGGCTTCCGGCGAGTTCATCTGCGGCGAGTTGAGGAACCCGAGGATGCTGCGCAGGTGCTGCTGCCCCACCGCCGTGCCGATTGCGCCGGGAGAGGTGCCGATCACCCCGGACGGGATGTTGGCGAACGAGTTGGTGCCCCAGGGGCGGCTGGCCCAGTCGATGGCGTTCTTGAGGCCGCCGGGGATGGAGCGGTTGTACTCGGGGGTCACGATCAGGATCGCGTCCGACGATTCGATGGCCTTCTTGAAGGCGCGACCGGCCTCCGGGTAGTCAGCGTCGTAATCGTAGGTGTAGAGCGGGAGTTCGGCATAGGAGATCTCGTGGAACTTGAGCTGCTCCGGAGCGAGCTTGAACAACGCGTGCGCAAGCTTGCGGTTGATGGACTCCTTGGCGAGGCTGCCGATCAGGTAGCCGACGTTATAGGTCTTCATCGTCACTCTCCTTGCTCGAGGGGATTCCGATGGTACGCCCCGAGGGGCAGGGCAGTCCTGCCTCCCTGGGCGCGCCCCGGTGTCCCGGGGGTGGTTACTGCTCCTGCTTCGCCACCGAAGCTTCGGTGGTGATACGCAGCTGGACCTCGTCACTGACGTTGGGCACGAACATACCGAGCTCGAAATCGGTCCGCTTGATGGTCGCCACGGCATCAAAGCCCGCGGTCGGCTGGCCCGTCATGGGGTTATCGGCGATCCTGTTGATCGTGGCATCCAGTACGACGGGCCTGGTGATGCCCTTGATGGTCAGGTTGCCGGCGACGGCCAGCTTGCCCTCGCCAGCGGCGCGCACCGACGTGCTCTTGAAGCTAGCTTGGGGGAAGTTTTCGGCGTCGAAGAAGTCCGCACTGCGCAGGTGGTCATCGAACGCCGCGACGTGCGAAGACAGCCCGGCCAGGGGGAGCACGACCTCGACGCTCGAAGCGGCCTGGTTGTCCGGGTCGTAGCTGATCGAGCCGCCCACCTCACCGAAATGCGCGATCGGCTTGGAGAAGCCGAAATGGTTCCACTGGGCGACGACGTCGGTGTGGGTCGGGTCGATCTGGTAGGTCACGGGCGCGGCAAACGCGTAGACCGAGGAGGCCAGGAGGGCAGCGGCGAGGACGCCGCAGGAAATGCGGTTGTTCATGAGAGGGTTCCTGTTGGTGGTTGGAGGGATGCGGGGCGTGCACAACAGCCGCCGCCCACCTCAACGAGGATAGGGTTCTGCCTCGATGGATAAACCCGTCGCCTGGAACAAGAATGTCCATGAATCAGGGACAATCCCCCGCGGAGGTGTTTTCCACCGCCGTACCCATCAGGCCTGACTGTCACTGTTATGGAAACAATCTTGTCGCTCCCGACGGCTGTTTCCCGAAGTTCGAGACGCTGACAATGGATCCGTCGAGGAGAAAACCGCCTCGTTACAGACGGAGCCGTCGATGCAAATTCACAACTCTGAGCGACGCTGGGGCGTCATCAGCCAACTGATGCACTGGTCGGTCCTTGTCTTGATCGTGTGGCTGGCATGGCTCGGCCTGACGATGGTCGACATGCCACCCACCCCGGCCAAGATCAACGCCTATGCCCTGCACAAGTCACTTGGGCTGACTCTTCTGGCATTGATCGTTCTTCGCTTCGCCTGGCGCCTGCTCGCCGGCGCACCGAAGGTAACGCCGGGCACTCCAACCTGGCAGGCGCGTATCGCCTCGGCCACACATTGGGCGCTGTACGTCCTGATGTTCGCAATCCCGATCAGCGGTTGGGTGTTCAACTCGACGTCCGGTTACCCGCTGCAGTGGTTCAAGAAGCTCAACCTGCCGACCGTCGCTGAGCGCAGCGAGGAACTGGCCGCATTGTCCATCCAGGTGCATGAGTACGGCTTCTGGCTGTTGGTCCTGCTGGTGCTGGCGCATGCCGGGGCCGCTTTCTATCACCACATCTTCCAGGGCGACGACACCCTGCGCCGCATGCTCCCTGCACTGCGCCGCAATACAACGCCTGCCAAATCCACCAAGGAGAACTGACATGAGCATCCGCAATCGCATCCTTCCCCTGGCCCTGGCCGCTGCCATGGCCGCCGTGGCGCCCGCTTCGGCCGCCGACTATGTACAGTCCTCCGGCGCCCTCAGCTTCGCCAGTGATTACCAGGGCGAAACATTCGTGGGCCTGTTCGCCGACTTCCAGTCAAGGCTCAGCTTCGATCCGGCGAACCCGCAGGATGCGACCCTTGCCGTCACCATTCCGCTTGCCTCCGCGGATACGAAGAACGCCGACCGCGACGGCACGCTCAAGACCGCGCCGTTCTTCAACGTCGGACAGTTCGCCACCGCACGCTACACGGCCAAGGGTTTCCGGCCGCTGGGCGAGAACCGTTACGTTGCCGACGGCACGCTCGAACTTCGCGGCGTGAAGAAGCCGGTGCAGCTGACGATGACCTTGACCCCGGGCGACCGCCCCGTGCTGGCCGGTCGCGCTACGGTGAAACGTCTGGATTTCGGCGTGGGTGCCGGAGATTGGGCAGACCTCTCGATCATCCCGAACGAGGTGGCCGTGTCCACCAAGGTGACGTTCCGTCCCGTGCTCTGAAGGAGTCCGACGCACTGCAGATCCCGTAACCCAAGTCACGTGATGTACCGTATACCGAACCGGCAAGGTGCAGTCTCCATGTCGACACGCGAATTCGAATTCACTGGTGCAGATGGCCAAAAGCTTTCCGGTGCCCTTGATATGCCGGATGGCCCGGTATCGTCCTATGCACTGTTCGCGCACTGCTTCACTTGCACCAAGAGCTCGCTCGCTGCGGTTCGGCTTGGCAATGCACTAACGTCGCTTGGATACGGTGTACTCCGTTTCGACTTCACGGGTCTTGGTCAAAGTGGCGGAGATTTCGCCGACAGCAGCTTCAGCGGCAGCATTGCAGACCTGGTCGCCGCTGCCGATGCGATGCGTGGGGCAGGGCGCCCGCCAGCCTTGCTGATCGGTCACAGTCTTGGCGGCGCCGCGGTTCTGGCGGCTGCTGCCCGGATACCCGAAGCACAAGCGGTGGTAACGATTGGCGCGCCTTTCGATGTCGAGCATGTCACGCACCTCTTCGCGGGTGGCCTCGACGAATTGCGGGAGAAGGGCGAGGCGGAAGTCAGGATTGGCGGCCGACCGTTCCGGCTCCGCCAATCCTTCGTCGACGACCTTGCCGCCCACGACCAGCGAGCGCGGATCCGGGCACTCAGGAAACCCCTGTTGATCCTGCATTCGCCGCAGGACTCGATCGTCGGCATCGACAATGCGACGGCCATCTACAAGGCCGCGCTGCATCCCAAGAACTTCATCTCGCTTGACGGCGCGGATCACCTGCTGACCGATCGTCGCGACGCGGACTTCGCCGCCACGATGATTGCGGCCTGGTCGTCGCGGTCGCTGAAGAGCGCAACGCCAGTGCGGAGCGACGCGCAGTCCGGCGTCGTGACCGTTTCGGAAACCGGTGACGGGGCGTTCCAGGTCGAGGTCAGCGCCGGGGGCATCCATTTCCTCGCCGACGAGCCTCCGGAGGTGGGTGGCCTCGGCTCCGGACCTACGCCTTACGATCTGCTCGCGGCCGGCCTGGGTGCATGTACGGCCATGACGCTGCGCATGTACGCGCGACGCAAGCAGATCCCGCTGGAGCAAGTGACGGTTACCGTTGGCCACAGCCGTCGACAGGGAATCGAACCTTCAGACCTGTTTACCCGGCGTCTTGTTCTGACGGGCAATCTGTCGGACCAGCAGAGACAGCGATTGGCGGAGATCGCCGACAGGTGTCCCGTGCACCGGACGTTGGAAGGTGGCTCTGCGGTGGAAACCGGACTTGGCGAGACGATGCCTGTTGGGTCGGCCGAAAGGCCGAGCCAGCATGCGCACGACATGTCCAGGTTCGCCGATGCTGATCCGCTATGACCTTATACCTGTCATGAGCGTGGGTCGTGACGAAACCGCCGTCGTAAGCAACCACCGGACTCCACCCCCAATCTGCGGCCAGCCTTGAAATCCGTCTTTCTCAGGACCCCGTCGTCGCGCCTGCCTCCACGCCCCGATGCGTCCCCAACTGCTCCACCAGCGATTCGCTCGCCTGGTTGAGGCCGATCACCTCCACCTCTGCGCCATGCCGGCGCAGCTTGAGTACAACGCGGTCAAGGGCGGCCACGGCGCTGGTGTCCCAGAAGTGGGCGTCGCGCAGGTCGATCACGACCTTGGGCGGGGTGTGCAGGTAGTCGAAGCTGTTGGCGAACTGCACGGCGGAGGCGAAGAACACCTGGCCGCGCACGCGGTAGGTGCGGGTGCCGTCGACGGCGTCGTCGCCGTCGATCTTCAGCAGCGCGCTCACGCGGCGGGTGAAGGACAGGGCGGTGAGCAGCACGCCGGTCAGCACGCCCATGGCCAGGTCGCGGGTGGCGACGGTGACGATCACCGTGCCGAACATGATCAGGTTGGCGGTTTTGGGGTGGGTGCGCAGTTCGCGGATGCTCTTCCAGTGGAAGGTGCCGATGCTGACCATGATCATCACCGCCACCAGCGCCGCCATCGGGATCATCGACACCCACTCCGACGCGTACACCACCAGCAACAGCAGCACCACGCCGGCGATGAGGCACGACAGGCGCCCGCGGCCGCCGGAGGACACGTTGATCACCGACTGGCCGATCATCGCGCAGCCGGCCATGCCGCCGAAGAAGCCGGTGACCACGTTGGCCAGGCCCTGGCCGGCGGATTCGCGGCGGCGGTCGGTGGGCGTGTCGGTCATGTCCTCGACGATCTGCGCGGTCATCAGCGATTCCAGCAAGCCCACCACGGCCAGCGTGGCCGAAACGGGCAGCAGGATGCGCAGGGTGTCCCAGGTCCAGGGGATGTCGGGGACGAAGAAGGCGGGCAGGCTGTCCGGCATCTCGCCCATGTCGCCCACGGTGCGGATGTCCAGGCCGAGCAGGACGACGGCGACGGTGAGCACCACGATCGCCACCAGCGCCGAAGGCACGACGCGGGTCAGCCGCGGCAGCAGGTAGATGATGGCCAGGCCCGCGGCGCAGACGGCGTAGACGGTCCACGGCATGCCGATCAGTTCGGGCAGCTGCGCCATGAAGATCAGGATGGCCAGGGCGTTGACGAATCCGATCACCACCGAGCGCGAGACGAAGCGCATCAGCGTGTTCAGGCGCAGCGCGGCGGCCAGCAGCTGCAGCAGGCCGGCCAGGATGGTGGCGGCGAACAGGTACTGCAGGCCGTGGTCGCGCACCAGGTCCACCATCACCAGGGCCATGGCCCCGGTGGCGGCGGAGATCATGCCCGGGCGGCCGCCGGCGATCGAGGTGACCACCGCGATGCAGAACGAGGCGTACAGGCCGACCTTGGGATCGACGCCGGCGATGATCGAGAACGCGATCGCCTCGGGAATCAGCGCCAGGGCGACGAGCACGCCCGACAGCACGTCGCCGCGCACATTGCCGAGCCACTGCTCGCGCAGCGGATAGTTGGCTGACATCGTGTGACTCCATGCGCGCCGCTACGGGCGCGCGATGTTGACGGAAAAAAGACGCGAGGCCCTCGCGGCGTCCTGGACGACGCGCTGAAACCTGGGGCGGGTTATCGGACGCGAGACGCGGGTGAGGCGGCATCATATTGCAGTGCAGCATGCGCCTCAATCGCAGCGTGCCGGGATCGTCGGTCGTTGACCGCGAGCAGGAGGCCGAACACGTCAGGCCTTCATGGTGGTCATCTCAGCAGGTGGATTGTACGAACGGGTTCTCCGTGGTGACGCCCGGGCAGCCGTGATCACACGATGCTCAGCCGCATGACCAGCGCTGCCAGCGTCACCAGCAGCACGGGCAAGGTCAGGATGACGCCCACCTTGAAGTAATAGCCCCAGGTGATCCGGATGCCCTTGCGTGCCAGTACGTGCAGCCACAGCAGCGTGGCCAGGCTGCCGATCGGGGTGAACTTCGGACCCAGGTCGCTGCCGATGACGTTGGCGTAGATCATGGCCTCGCGCACCGCTCCTTCCGCCTGGCTGGCTTCGATGGACAGCGCGCCGACCAGCACCGTCGGCATGTTGTTCATCACCGACGACAGGAACGCCGTCAGCAGGCCGGTGCCGAAGGTCGCAGCCCACAGGCCGTGTCCGGCGAACCGGTCGAGCAGCATCGCCAGATGGTCGGTCAGTCCGTTGTTGCGCAGGCCGTAGACCACCAGGTACATGCCGAGCGAGAACACCACGATCTGCCAGGGGGCTTCGCGCACGACCTTGCGGGTCGAGATCCTGTGCCCCCTGGCCGCCACGCCGAGCAGCGCCAGTGCGCCGGCACCGGCTACGACGCTGATCGGCACGCCAAGCCGTTCGAGCACGAAGAAGCCCACCACCAGCAGCGCCAGCACGACCCAGCCGGCATTGAAGGTGGCGCGGTCGACGATCGCCGAGCCCGGAGCCTTCAACAGGGTGACGTCGTAGTTCGCGGGAATGTCACGGCGGAAGAACCACATCAGGACGGCCAGCGTCGCGCCCACCGACACCAGGTTGACCGGGAACATGACCGATGCGTACTCGCCGAAACCGATGTCGAAGTAGTCGGCCGAAACGATGTTGACCAGGTTGGACACGACCAGCGGCAGGCTCGCGGTGTCGGCTATGAAACCGGCCGCCATGACGAAGGCCAGCGTGGCCGCGGGCGTGAATTTGAGCGCCAGCAGCATGGCGATCACGATCGGCGTCAGGATCAGCGCCGCGCCGTCGTTGGCGAACAGGGCCGCGACCGCCGCGCCGAGCAGCACCAGGTAGACGAACAGCCTGCGTCCGCTGCCCTGGCCCCAGCGCGCGACGTGCAGCGCGGCCCATTCGAAGAAGCCCGCTTCGTCGAGCACCAGGCTGATGAGGATCACGGCCACGAAGGTGAAGGTGGCGTTCCAGACGAAGCCCCAGACCGTCGGAATGTCGGATACGCCCACCACGCCGGTGACCAGGGCCAACACGGCGCCGAACGACGCGCTCCAGCCGACGCCGAGGCCTCGCGGCTGCCAGATCACCAGGACGATGGTGGCAACGAAGATCAGCAGTGCAACGAGCACGTTTCAGGCCTCGCGCACTTTGCGGGTCGCCTTGCGGGCCGGTCGGGAGGCAGGCAGGCACTGGCTGTCGTCGCCGCCACAGCAGTTGCGCGTCAGGAATTCGATCAGGCCGTTCATCGCGTCGAAATCGGCGCGATAGGAAATATGCCGACCCTCCGCCGTGCCCTGGATCAACCCGGCGGCAGTGAGCTCCTTGAGATGGAAGGACAGGGTTGCGCCTGGCAGTGACAGCATCTCCGCCATGGCGCCGGGCGTGCGGCCTCCGGGGCCCGCCTCGACCAGCAGCCGGAATACGGCCAGACGCGTGGGATGTCCCAGGGCAGCCAGCGCCGGGGTTGCGCTTTCTATTTCCATTTTTCTAGAATAGTCGAAACGTTTTCCACGAAGCAACCATGACCGCGTCCCCCGAGCTGCCCAACCTCTCTCCCGCCGCCGCGCACCTGCCCGCCCACGATGCACCCGGGTCGGGAGACGGTGGCGCACACGCGCCGCGGATCCTGATCCTCTACGGCTCACTGCGCCCGGAGTCCTACAGTCGCAAGCTCGCGCTCGAGGCCGAGCGCCTGCTGCGCCATTTCGGCGCCGAGACCCGCGTGTTCGATCCGCACGGCCTGCCGTTGCAGGGCAGCGTCGAAGCAGACCACCCCAGGGTGCAGGAGTTGCGCGCGCTGTCGCTGTGGTCGGAAGGCCAGGTGTGGGTGAGCCCCGAGCGCCACGGCGCGGTCACCGCGGTGTTCAAGAACCAGATCGATTGGCTGCCCTTGGAGGAAGCGGGTGTGCGCCCGACGCAGGGCCGCACGCTGGCGGTGATGCAGGTCTCCGGCGGTTCGCAGTCGTTCAACGTGGTCAATGCGCTGCGCGTGCTTGGACGCTGGATGCGCATGGTGACCATCCCCAACCAGTCCTCCGTGCCCAAGGCGTGGCAGGAGTTCGACGAAGCGGGGCGGATGAAGCCTTCGCCGTACTACGACCGCGTGGTCGATGTGATCGAGGAACTGGTCAAGTTCACCCTGCTGGTGCGCGGGCGCAGCGATTACCTGACCGACCGCTACAGCGAACGCAAGGGCGACGTGGCAGCCGGTGCGCTGGCGGCCGCGTCTGGCGCAGTGGCCGTGGCGCCTGCGGCGGCGGCATGAGCGAGATCACGATCTATCACAACCCGCGCTGCGGCACGTCGCGCAACACCCTTGCGATGATCCGCAACAGCGGCGAGACGCCGACCGTCGTCGAATACCTGCAGCACCCGCCCGGCCGCGAGCGGCTGTTGCAACTGGTGGAGGCGGCAGGCCTGGGCGTGCGCGGGATCATGCGCGCCAAGGAGCCGCTGCATGCCGAACTGCGCCTGGACGATCCGGGGCGCAGCGATGCCGATCTGATCGACGCGATGCTGGCGCACCCGGTGCTGATCAACCGCCCGATCGTGGTGACGCCGCTGGGCACACGCCTGTGCCGTCCTTCGGAGCTGGTGCTGGACATCCTGCCGCAGCCGCAGCGGGGCGCGTTCACCAAGGAGGACGGCGAACAGGTGGTCGACGAGGCTGGCCGTCGCGTCTGAGCGGATGTTCAGCCGGGAATGCGGGCGATGACCTTGATCTCGAAGTCGAAGCCCGCCAGCCAGGTGACCCCGACCGCCGTCCAGTTGGGATAGGGCGCCTGCGGGAAGACCTCGTTCTTGACCGCGAGGACCGTGTCGAACTGGTGTTCGGGGTCGGTATGGAAACTGGTCAGGTCGACGATGTCGTCGAGCCCGCACCCGGCGGCGCGCAGGGTTGCCTCGAGGTTGGCGAACGCCAGGCGGACCTGGGCCTCGAAGTCCGGCTCTGGCAAGCCGTCCTCGCGGCTGCCCACCTGCCCGGACACGAACAGAAAGCCGTTGCTGCGCACCGCCGGCGAATAGCGGTGTTGCTCGTACAGGGCCTGGCGGCCGGCGGGAAAGACGACATCGCGGGTGTTCATGGGGGATCTCCTGGCGGGGCAGGTGGCCCCGATGCGTGCGGCCACTCTAGGTGGCGACTCGGTTCCGATAAACGGCCCGTTCCCGGGATCACTGTTTGTAGAATCCAAACAATCCCGAGTGCAACTGGAGCTGCGCATGGACCGCTTTGATGCGATGCAGGCCTTCGTCCGCGTGGTGGAGACCGGCAGCTTCACGCGCGCCGCCGACACGCTGCAGTCGAGCAGGACGCGCGTGACACAGTTGGTGCAGCAGCTGGAAACGCACCTGCGGGTGAAGCTGCTCCACCGCACCACGCGCAAGGTCAACGTCACCGCCGATGGCACCGCGTACTACGAGCGCGTGGTGCGCCTGCTGGCCGACCTGGACGATGCCGAGACCAGCCTGTCCACGGCTTCGGACTCGCCGCGCGGCCGGCTGCGCGTTGACGTGCCCGCGCCGCTGGCCAGCCTGGTGCTGGTGCCGGCGCTGCCCGCCTTCCACGCGCGCTATCCCGACATCCAGCTCGACCTGGGCGCCAGCGACCGCAGGGTGGACCTGATCGACGAGAACGTGGACTGCGTGGTGCGCGGCGGTGAACCGACCGGCTCGTCGCTGCGTGTGCGGCATGTGGCCGACCTCCCGCTGGGCGTCTATGCCGCACCGGGTTACCTGGCGCGTGCCGGCGTGCCGGGCCATCCGCAGGCGCTGGAGGAGGGTTCGCACCGCATCGTCGGCTATCGCGGCTCGCGCAGCGGCGTGCCGCTGGCGTATGCGATGCGCCGCGGCGATGAGCAGGTGCAGGTGCATGGCCGCCACGTGCTGTCGGTCGACGACGGCAATGCCTACCTGGCCGCAGGGGTGGCGGGCATGGGCGTGCTGTGGCTGCCGCGTTACATGGCGCGCACGCCGCAGTCACGCGGCGAACTGATCGCGCTGTTCGAGGACTGGCAGCTCGATCCCATGCCGCTGTACGTGGCCTTTGCACCAAGCCGGCACGTCAGTCGCAAGCTGCGCGTGTTCATCGACTGGATCGTCGAGCTGATGGCGCAACATGCGCCGGAGATCCAGCCGCCGTCGATTCCCGCGCCTGCTGCAGCGCCGAAGCCCCCGCCACTGGCGCCCCCCGCGAAGTAAGCGTGGGGCAGGGGCAAGCGCCGGCGCCTCGCTGCCATGACACGCCCGAAACGGACGGGGGCGCCGAAGCGCCCCCGTCGTCTTGCCGTCTGGTGCAGCCCGTCAGCGCAGCTGCAGTACCACCACCGACTTGGCCGGCAGCTCGACGCTGAGCGTACCGCCGGAGACCGTCGCGCCGTCGAACGCCACCGGCTTCACCTGCTCCGGCTGCTCGAAGGTGTTGTGCGACGTGATCGCGCCCGCCGTCAGCACCCGGCCCGACACCGACGAGGCCTGAAGCCCCGAGACGCTGGCCGACACGCTGGCCGCCTTGTCCGGATCGAGGTTGGACAGCGCGACGTAGACGTGCCCGTCCTTCGCGCGCACGGCCGAACCGTGCACCGCCGGAACCGATGTCTCGCCGTGGCGGTACTGCGGCGTCTTGAGTTCGAACGGCAGGTGGGTCGCGTCCTGCCAGGGCTTGTACATCTCGAAGACGTGGTAGGTGGGCGTGAGCAGCATCTTCTCCTCGTCGGTGAGGATCATCGCCTGCAGCACGTTCACCATCTGCGCGATGTTGGCCATCTTCACCCGTTTGGCATGGCGGCTCATGATGTCGAAGTGCAACGAGGTCACCAGCGCGTCGCGCAGCGTGTTCTGCTGGTGCAGGAAGCCCGGGTTCACGCCTTCCAGGCCGGCGTACCAGGTGCCCCATTCGTCGAGGTACAGCGCGACCTTGTTTTCCGGGTCGTGCCTGTCCATCACCTCGATGTGCTTGCGCAGCAGCTCGTCGACCTTGAGCGCGCTCGACAGCGTCTCGATCCAGCCAGCCTCGTCGAACTCGAACGAGGAGGCGCGCGGCGGCCAGCCGCCCGGCACCGTGTAGTAGTGCACCGACAACGCATCCATGTGCTTGCCGGCGATCTTCATCATCACCTCGGTCCAGTTGTAGTCATCGGCGTTGGCGCCGGCTGCGACCTTGGTCACCTGGGTGCCGGCCGGCACCTTGACGAAGGTCTGGTACTGGCGGTGCAGGTTGGCCGCGTGCTCGGGCGTCATGTTGCCGCCGCAGCCCCACATCTCGTTGCCGACGCCGAAGAAGGGCAGCTTCCAGGGCTTGTCGCGGCCGTTGGCGCGGCGTTCCTCGGACAGTGAGGATCCGCTTTCATAGGTCATGTACTCGACCCATTCGGCCATTTCGCGCGGCGAGCCGCTGCCGGTGTTGCCCGAGACATAGGCGTCGGTGCCGATGAGTTCGGCGAAATCCATGAACTCGTGGGTGCCGAAGCTGTTGGGCTCGGTGACGCCGCCCCAGTGGGTGTTGATCTTGACCCGGCGCTTGTCGCGCGGACCGACGCCGTCGCGCCAGTAGTACTCGTCGGCGAAGCAGCCGCCGGGCCAGCGCACCACGGGCACCTGCAGGTGCCTGAGCGCGGCGACCACGTCGTTGCGGTAGCCCTTCGTGTTGGGGATCTTCGAATCTTCGCCCACCCAGATGCCGCCGTAGATGCCATAGCCCAGGTGTTCGGCGAACTGGCCGAAGATGTAGCGGCTCACGGTATCGCCCGGCTGGTCGGCGCGCAGCGTCGCGGTGGCGGACGCCTTGTCCTGGGCGCCGGCCATGCCGGCGGCGAGCAGGGCGGAGGTGAGCGCAAGCGTGCGCAGCGTGGTTTTCAGCATCGGTGTCGCCTCTTGGTGCGGAAAGTGAAAGCCGTCGGGGCGCGTTGCACGCGCCCCGGCACAGGTATCAGAACCGGTAGCGCATCCCGACCGCGAAGGTGCGGCTGTACAGCGCGGTGCCGAAGTTGTGCGTGGTCGGGTGCTGGTAGTAGCTCTGGTACAGCTCGTTGGTGAGGTTGGTGGCGTCGAAGGTCAGCGAGAGGTTCTCGCTGGCATCGTAGCTGAGCTGGAGATCCATGCTCTTCTCTGCGTTGAAGTACACGCCCAGCGGGTTGGCGAACAGCGCCGCCTCGTAGTGATGCAGGAAATCGTCGCGCCACACGTAGGACAGGCGCGCGCCGAACTTCGCCCGCTCGTAGGCCAGCACCACGCTGTAGGAGCTGTCGGAGATGCCGAACATCGGCGTGGTCTGGACGTCCACCACTTCTCCGGCGCTGTTGGTCACCGGGATGTCCTGGGTGGAGTCGAGCGCGGTGTAGCTGGCCTGCACGCCGAAGCCGTCGAGCAGGCCGGGGAGGTTCTCCGGGAACCAGACCACGCCCAGCTCCACGCCCTCGAGCTCGCCGTCGGAGGCGTTGTCGGGCTGGCTGAGGATGTAGTCGTAGTTCTCGAAGGTCACGCGGCGGCGGAAATCGGTGACCATGCCTTCGATCTCGCGCCGGAACAGGGTGGCGTAGACCGCGCTGCCGGGCGAGTAGTACCACTCCAGGCCGAGGTCGTAGTTTTTCGACTCGGTCGGCGCCAGGCCCGGGTTGCCGCCGCTGGCGGTGCCGTAGCCGATGTTGGTCACGTCCTCGACGTAGATGATGTTGGGGTTGAGCTGGTTGAAGGCCGGACGGCGCAGGGTTTCGCCGTAGGCCGCCCGCAGCATCAGGTTGGGGGTGAAGGCGTAGCGCAGCATCAGGCTGGGCAACAGCTTGGACGCGCTGGCCGAGGCGCTGCCGTCGCCGAAGACCATGTCGGTATCGACGTTGACGTAGCGCAGGCCGAGCTGTCCGTCGAGCGTCTGTTCGCCCAGTTCGAAGGCGAAATCGCTCTGCAGGTAGACCGCCGAGGTCGCTTCCTCGACGTTGAAGTTCTCCGTCAGCGACAGCTGGTCGCCGGTCGGCCGGCCGTACAGTTCGCGGTAGAAGTCGGCGTTGTCGCGGATGTAGTGGCCGTCGGGTACCACCCACGAGGTGGGCACGTTGGAATGGCCGTCGAAGAAGCCCCGGTTGATCGAGGCCAGGCCGCCATTGGCGGTCAGCGAGCAGTCCGGCAGCGCGCGGTCGCAAGCGTTGTCCGGCCCGACCCGCATGCCTTCGCTGGCGCTGCGCTCGTCGTGGCGCATGCCGAAGGCGAGCTTGTGGAACGGACCCCAGTCGGCGGCGTATTCGCCGTCGAAGGTGAAGGTGGTGGCGTCGCCCTTGGCGTAGTTGGCGTTGTCGTAGAGCTGCGCCACGTTCCACTGCGCGGGATCGGCCGGATTGCTCTCATCGATGTCGGCCGTGGCCGGGTCGTCGTCGAAGCCGAAGGCCGGCTTGCCGCCGCCGCTGTTGAAGTCGACCCAGACGCTGGGGCTCACGCGGTCGGCGCGCATGGCGAAGAAGTCGGTGCTGAACTCGCTGTTCTGGTGGGTCAGTTCGGACTTGAGCTCAAGGCGGTCGCCGACCTGCCAGCGTCCGCCCAGGGCGTAGAGCATGCTGTCGGTCTTGCCGGTGGACAGGTCGCCGCTGGTGAAGTTGTAGGGAAAGCCGATTCCGCTGCGCGAGCGCACGACGTTGGTGCCCGGATACAGCCCGATGTTGTCGGCCGCGTTGTCGCCCAGGGCGCCCCACCAGTCGACGAACGAGAACAGCAGCGAGTTGAACGACTCGTTGCGGTAGCCGTTGTAGAAGGCCTCGAACAGGTATTCCGAGGTGTCGTTCGGCGCCCACTGCAGCGCGACGCTGGCGGCCGGCCGCTCGCGCTTGCCGGCAAGGTCGCTGGCGAAGATCGCGTCGCGCGAGAGGATGTAGTCGTACTGCTGGCCGCGCACCGGCACGGTGGAGCCGGGGCTGAAGGGCAGCCCCGCCTCCAGGCCCGGCTGCCAGACTTCCTGGCCGTCGATGACGGTGGGGATCCGCTCGAACGGCGCGAAGCCCGCAGGCGCGTTGTCGGTGAAGAACGGCACCATCGCGCCGGCGGTCACGCTCTGGTCGCGGTAATGGGTGACGGCGTAGGAGACGTTCGCCAGTGCGCCGAAGCGGCCGCCGCCCACGTCCCAGGTGTTGGAGACCAGGGCGCTGAGGTTGGGGTCGGTCTCGTCGTTCTGCTCCTGGTGGATGGTGCGAGCGGCCACCACGGCAGTGGCGCCGTCGAAGTCGAAGGGACGGTGGGTGTGGATGTCGATCACGCCGGCGATGCCGGTCTCGATCAGGCTGGCCGAGCGGGTCTTGTAGATGTCGACGCTGGACAGCAGGCTGGCCGGGATGTCGGCCAGCGCCACCGAACGGCCCGAGGCGGTGAAGATGTTGCGGCCGTTGATGGTGGTGGTGACGTCGTTGAGGCCGCGGATCGACACCGTGGACACCTCTCCGCCGCCGCGGTCGGTGGTTTGCACGCCGGTGACGCGCTGCAGCGCCTCGACCAGGTTGTTGTCGGGGAACTTGCCGATGTCCTCGGCGACGATCGCATCGACGATCTGCATCGAGCCCTGCTTGATCTGCAGCGCGTCGATCATGCTGGCGCGCAGGCCGCGCACCTCGACCCGTTCGAGCTCGACCGCGTTGTCTGGCGAGGTTGAAGGCGCGCAGGTGGCGTCGGGATCGTCGGGCGTGGGGCAGGGCTGGGCAGCCTGCTGCGCCGCAGCGGGCAATGCGGCGAGCGCCAGCAGCATCGCGGCGGGCAGCACGGCGCGGCGCAGGGCACGGGTCGGTATCGGGCGGTCGGGACGGTTCATGGGCATGCCTCTTCGTTCGTGTTCGTCCGGCGTGGCGCCGGCGCGGACCATGCGGAAACCCGGGAACACCGGTAATCCGGTGTCATCCCTGGTGCGGAAACTGGGTGGTATGCGGGGCGTGCGGAACGGCGCAGGCCGGGTTGCGGTGCTGCCGTGGTCCACGGACGAAGGGCGAGTGCGGTGCGCGGCATGCGCGCACGCCGACTGCTGCTGTGTGCGTCGTCACTTTCAACCCCTCCCGGTCTACGAATGGACGCGATCAACCCGAGTTGTGGGGCCGCTGCCTGGGGCGGCGGCCGGTGCATCGCGGCGCTTGCGGTGTCGTCGCCTTTTTGCGATGCAGGTCGAGAATAGGCGGGCCGTCCATAACCTTCTAATGAATTTAACGAGTAGATCGATATCGGTTCCCGTATGTGCCCTGAGCCATTCCAATCCCGCCATCTGCTATTCCGGAAGCGGGGTGGCATCGCCCCGGCAGGCGCACCTATGCTGCGGCGCGAAGGCAAATCACGGGAGCTGCGTGGACAGGATCCGATCGTTCGGCCACTTGGCCGATGGCCGCGCGGTGCACGCGCACCGCATAGGCGACGCGCATGGGGTATGTGCGGAGATCCTCGATCTCGGCGGCATCCTCGCGCGGCTGCGCGTGCCCGGCGAAGACGGGCCGGTGGACGTGGTGCTGCGCCTGCCGGACGCGGCGGCGTATTTCGATGATCCGGCGTTCCTCGGGATCCTGGTCGGGCGCTATGGCAACCGCATCGGTGGCTCGCGCTTCACGCTGGACGGCCAGGCGCGCGTGCTGGCCGCCAACGAGGGCCGCAACCATCTGCATGGCGGCATGCTCGGCTTCGGACGGCGCATCTGGACGGTGGAAGCGCACGATGCCGACGCGCTGGTGCTGCGCCTTCGCTCGCCGGCGGGCGAGGAGGGATATCCGGGCAATCTCGATGTGGTCGCGACCTATCGGGTGACGGGTGATCGACTGCAGCTGGTCTTCGAGGCGACCACCGATGCCCCGACCCCGTTCAATCCCACGCATCATCCCTACTTCAACCTGGCGGGCGATGCGGCGGTGCCTGCGTCGGCGCAGCTGCTTCGGGTGCCGGTGGCGGGGCTGCTGCCGGTATCGGAGGAACTGATCCCGCTGGGCCATGTGCAACCGGCAGCGGACACGCCGTTCGATTTCCACCAGGCCGCGACGCTGGCTGCGCGCTTCGACGCTGCCGATCCACAGCTGCGCATTGCGGGCGGCTACGACCATTGCCTGGTGCTCGAGCCCGGCCACGCGTTCGCCGCCGCGCTGTATTCGCCGCACAGCGGCGTGGCGATGCGCATCGATTGCGAGGCGCCGGCGCTGCAGCTCTACGGTGGCCAGGCGCTGGCGCGCCAGCATCCGGGCCTGGGCGACGGGCTGTGCCTGGAGCCGCAGGACTATCCCGACGCACCCAACCAGCCGGCGTTCCCGGATGCGATCCTGCGACCGGGCCAGGCGTACCGGCGCGACATCCTGTACCGCTTCGCATGCCCGGGGCGTGGCCGGCCATGGGCCGAAGTGGCGGCGGCGCTGGAACGCGCCTGACGCCGCGCCGGCATGCCGATGCCGTAACCGGGCCACCATCCGCAAGCGGTACGCAGCTGCGTGCCGCTCCAGAGCGCTTCCGTGGAGACTAGACACGTGTCAATCATCAACCTCGCCATCGTCGGTGTCGGCAAGATCGTGCGCGACCAGCATCTCCCGGCCGTGGCCGCTAATGCCGACTACCGGCTGGTCGCAGCGGCCAGCCGCAACGGGCGAGTCGAGGGCATCGACAACTTCGGTTCGATCGAAGAGATGCTGTCGACGCTGCCGTCGATCGACGCCGTCTCCCTGTGCATGCCGCCCCAGTACCGGTACGCGGCGGCGGTGAAGGCGCTGGCGGCCGGCAAGCACGTGTTCCTGGAAAAACCGCCCGGCGCCACGCTCTCGGAGGTCGAGGACCTGGCCGCGCGCGCCGACGCGAGGGGCGTGTCCCTGTTCGCCAGCTGGCATTCGCGCTACGCCCCGGCGGTGGAGACGGCCCGCGCGTTCCTGGCCGGCACCCGCATCCGCTCCATGCGGGTGACCTGGAAGGAGGACGTGCGGCAGTGGCATCCAGGGCAGGAGTGGATCTGGCAGCCCGGCGGCCTGGGCGTGTTCGACCCGGGGATCAATGCGCTGTCCATCGTCACCAGGATCCTGCCGCGGCCGGTGTTCGCCACCGCTGCGACGCTGGAATTCCCGGAGAACCGCGCGGCGCCGATCGCCGCGTCGATCGACTTCACCGATGCGGCCGGGCTGGACCTGGTCGCCGAGTTCGACTGGCGCCAGACCGGCAGGCAGAGCTGGGACATCGCCGCCAGCACCGATGCCGGCGAGATGCTGCTGTCGGAGGGCGGCGCGAAGCTGTCGGTGGATGGCCAGCTGGTCCACAGCGAGCCGGAGCAGGAGTACCCGATGCTGTACCGGCGCTTTGCCGAACTCATCCATGCCGGGCGCTCGGACGTGGACCTGGCGCCGCTGCGGCACGTGGCCGATGCGTTCATGCTGGGCCGGCGCAAGCTGGTGGCGGCGTTCCACGACTGAGGGCAGGACCGAGCAGGCATACAAGAACCCGTATCGATTTCTCGCCCAAATGAATTGGATGCATATCCATCAACCCGGCAGAATGCGGGGTCGACACCACCGGGATGACGGGCCGCGCAGATGCGATTGATCCAGCTGAAGGACGATGCCGGGCAGCTCCGGGTCGGCGTGGTCGATGCCGACGGCGCGCAGGTGCGCCTGCTCGACGGCGTGGACAGCATGTACGCCCTGGCCGGGGTGGCGATCGCCACGGGCCGCAGCCTGGCCGACGAGGCCACGGCCGCGCCCGGTGATACCCGGCTCGATTACGCCGCGCTCCTGCAGCAGGACCGCGTGCTGGGCCCGCTGCACCATCCCGATCCCGCGCACTGCCTGGTCACCGGCACCGGCCTGACCCATCTGGGCAGCGCCGCGGCGCGCGATGCGATGCACCAGAAGCTGCAGCAGCAGGCCGACGAGGGCACGCTCACCGATTCGATGCGCATGTTCCAGTGGGGCGTGGAAGGCGGCATCCCGAAGCCCGGCGAGCCCGGGGCGCAGCCCGAATGGTTCTACAAGGGCGACGGCGCGATCCTCGCCGCGCCCGGCCAGCCGCTGGAGTCGCCCGATTTCGCCCTCGACGGCGGCGAAGAGCCCGAACTGGTCGGCCTGTACCTGATCGGCCCGGACGGAACCCCGCACCGGCTCGGCTTTGCGATCGGCAACGAGTTTTCCGACCACGTCACCGAGCGCCAGAACTACCTCTACCTCGCGCACTCCAAGCTGCGCGCCTGCGCGGTCGGCCCCGAGCTGCGCGCCGGGCCGTTGCCGCGGGACCTGCGCGGCACCAGCCGCCTGCGCCGCGGCGGGGACGTGGTGTGGGAGAAGCCCTTCCTCACCGGCGAGGCCAACATGTGCCATTCGCTGGAGAACCTCGAGTACCACCATTTCAAGTACGCCGCGCACCGGCGTCCGGGCGACGTGCACCTGCACTTCTTCGGCACCGCGACGCTGAGCTTTGCCGACGGCGTGCGCGCGGAGGCGGGCGACGTGTTCGAGATCGAGTTGCCCGAACTGGGCGCGGCGCTGCGCAATCCGCTGCGCACGGTCGCGTCCGGATTCGCCCCCGGCGGTGTGCGCGCACTGTAAGGTGCGACGCACGATGCGGGTTGACGCCAGCATCGACCCGGGCTGCAGTTTTTTCCCGCGCCTACGGAAGGTGCCGAAGGCGGATGGGGGCCGCCAAAGGCGCACCATGGCAAACACAGCAATCAGCAAGGAGACATGACGTGACCGACCAACGCTACAGCAGCTACATCGCCGGCCAGTGGGTCGAAGGCGAGGGCGATCACGCCAACGAAAATCCGTCGGACCTGGCGACGCCGGTCGGCCACTACGGCAGGCTCGACGCCGAGCGCACCGGGCAGGCGGTGGATGCGGCCGCCGCGGCGCTGCCGAAGTGGTCGCTGTCCAATCCGCAGCAGCGCGCCGACATCCTCGATGCGGTGGGCAGCGAGATCCTCGCCCGCAAGGAAGAGCTGGGCCGCCTGCTGGCGCGCGAGGAGGGCAAGACCCTGCCCGAGAGCATCGGCGAGGCCGCGCGCGCCGGGCAGATCTTCAAGTTCTTCGCCGGCGAGGCGCTGCGCATCCCGGGCGAAAAGCTGGCGTCCACCCGCCCCGGCGTCGATGTCGAAATCACCCGCGAACCGGTCGGCACCGTCGGCATCATCGCGCCCTGGAACTTCCCGCTCGCGATCCCGGCCTGGAAGATCGCGCCGGCGCTGGCCTATGGCAACACGGTGGTGTTCAAGCCGGCCGAGATCGTGCCCGGCTGCGCCTGGGCGATCGCCGAGATCCTCTCGCGTGCCGGCCTGCCAGAAGGCGCGTTCAACATGGTGCTCGGCAGCGGCCGCACCGTCGGCCAGGCGCTGGTCACGCACAAGAACCTGGACGCGCTGACCTTCACCGGTTCGGCGCCCACCGGCCATGCGCTGCTCAAGCAGGCGGCCGAGCGCGCGCTCAAGGTGCAGCTGGAAATGGGCGGCAAGAATCCGCTGATCGTGCTGGCCGATGCCGACCTGGACAAGGCGGTGGAATGCGCGGTCAACGGCGCGTTCTTCTCGACCGGCCAGCGCTGCACCGCATCGAGCCGGCTGATCGTCGAGAGCGCGGTGCACGACGAGTTCGTCGCGCGTGTGCAGGCACGGCTGGCGAAGATCCGCGTCGGCGATCCGCTGGAAGCCGGCATCGACATCGGCCCGGTCGCCAGCGGCGCGCAGCTCGAGACCAACCTGTCCTACATCCAGGCCGGCCACGACGACGGCGGCGAGCTGCTGGCCGGCGGCGGGCGCGTGGAGTGGAAGACGCAGGGTCATTTCCTGGCGCCCACGCTATTCACCGCCAAGCCCGAGGACCGCATCGCGCGCGAGGAGATCTTCGGCCCAGTGGCGGCGGTGCTGCGCGCCGACGACTACGAGCACGCGCTGGCGATGGCCAACGACACCGAGTTCGGCCTGTGCTCAGGCATCTGCACCACCTCGCTCAAGTACGCCACGCACTTCAAGCGTCACGCGCAGGCGGGCATGGTGATGGTCAACCTGCCGACCGCGGGCGTGGATCCGCACGTACCGTTCGGCGGGCGCAAGGCCTCCAGCTACGGGCCGCGCGAGCAGGGCCGCTACGCGGTGGAGTTCTACACCACGGTCAAGACCGCATACACCGCGGCCTGAGGCCGCGACGTGCACGCGCGCCGAGGGGGCGCCGTGCGCGTGTTCTGGTAGCGCAAACACTAACGACGTTCGGGAGGGAGCGATGCGGAAGTTTCTGGGTGTGACGGCGATGCTGTGCGCGGCGGTGCTGGCCGGGTGTTCGGGCGGCAGTGATGGCGCGGACGAGGCTGCCGGCGAAGGCGCGATCACCGTCGGCTTCAGCCAGGTGGGCGCGGAGAGCGAATGGCGCACGGCCAACACGCGCTCGGTGAAGGAAGCGCTGGTCGCGCCGGACTTCAACCTCAAGTTCTCCGACGCGCAGCAGAAGCAGGAAAACCAGATCAAGGCGCTGCGCTCGTTCATCGCGCAGGGCGTCGATGTGATCGCCTTCTCGCCGGTGGTCGAAACCGGCTGGGATACGGTGCTGCGCGAGGCGAAAACCGCCGGCATCCCGGTGGTGCTGACCGACCGCGCGGTCAACGTCGCGGACGAGTCGCTGTACGCAACGTTGATCGGCTCGGACTTCGTGGAGGAGGGCCGCCGCGCCGCGCGCTGGCTGGTCGAGGACAGCGAAGGCAAGGCCGGGCCGGTGCGCATCGTCGAGCTGCAGGGCACGGTGGGGTCGGCGCCGGCCAATGATCGGATGAAGGGCTTCAAGGAAGTCGTCGATACCGACGCGCGCTTCCAGATCGTGCGCTCGCAGAGCGGCGATTTCACCCGCGCGCGCGGCAAGGAAGTGATGGAGGCGTTCCTCAAGGCCGAGGGCCGCGACATCGACGTGCTGTTCGCGCACAACGACGACATGGCGATCGGCGCGATCCAGGCGATCGAGGAGGCTGGGCTCAAGCCGGGCACCGATATCCGCATCGTCTCGATCGACGGCGTGCGCGGTGCGTTCGAGGCGATGAAGGCCGGCAAGCTCAATGCCACGGTGGAGTGCAATCCGCTGCTGGGCGAGCAGCTGGCGCAGCTGGTTCGCGACGTGCACGCCGGGCGCGAAGTGCCCAGGCGCGTCCAGGTGGAGGAGGGTGTGTTCACCCAGGACCAGGCCGAGGCGGAACTGCCCAACCGGAAGTACTGAGGGGTACGCGTGGCGTTGATGGGAATGCGCGCTTGAATCCCGTGGTCCTCAACGCTGAAGGACTGCACAAGCGTTTCGGCGCCACCCGCGCGCTCGATGGCGCCGGGCTGTGCCTGCGTGCCGGCGAGATCCACGCGCTGATGGGCCAGAACGGCGCCGGAAAATCGACCCTGATCAAGCTGCTGACCGGCGTGGAAACGCCCGACGCCGGCAGCGTGACCCTCGATGGCCGCGTCATCGCGCCGGGCAGTCCGCTGGACGCACAGCGCGAGGGCATCAGTACCGTCTACCAGGAGGTCAACCTCTGCCCCAACCTGTCGGTGGCCGAGAACCTCTACGCCGGGCGCTATCCGCGCCGTTTCGGCATGATCGACTGGAAGCGCGTGCGCGAGGGCGCGCGTGCGCTGCTGGCGGAGCTGCACCTCGATCTCGACGTGGACCGGCCGCTGTCGTCCTGCCCGGTGGCGATCCAGCAGATGGTGGCGATCGCGCGCGCGCTGGGCGTCTCGGCAAAGGTGTTGATCCTCGACGAACCCACATCGAGCCTGGACGAAGGCGAGGTGCGCGAACTGTTCGCGGTGATGCGCCGCCTGCGCGAGCGCGGCATGGCGATCCTGTTCGTCACCCACTTCCTTGACCAGGTGTATGCGGTGTCCGACCGCATCACCGTGCTGCGCAACGGCGGCCTGGTGGGCGAATATCTGCCGGCCGACCTGCCGCAGGCGGCGCTGGTGCGGGCCATGGTCGGGCGCGAAGTCGAACTCGCGGGTGGGCGCGACGACAGCGCGGTCACGCCGGAAGACGCGCCCGTCGTGCTCGAAGCGCGCGGCCTCGGCCGTCGCGGCAGCCTGCATCCGGTGGACCTGCAGCTGCGTGCCGGCGAAGTGCTGGCACTTGGCGGCTTGCTCGGCGCCGGACGTACCGAACTTGCGCGGCTGTTGTTCGGGCTGGATCGCGCCGGCAGCGGTGAGCTGCGGGTCGATGGCGCGAAGGTCGACCTCCAGCATCCGGCCGATGCTGTCGCCCACGGCATCGCGCTGTGCCCGGAAGAACGCAAGACCGAAGGCATCGTCGCCGGCCTGTCGGTGCGCGAGAACATCGTGCTGGCGCTGCAGGCGCGGCGCGGCTGGCGGCGCGCGCTGCCGCGCGCGGAGCAGGCGCGGATGGCCGAGCACTACGTCGCCCTGCTCGGCATCCGCACGGGCGACATCGAGACGCCGGTTGGCGCACTGTCGGGCGGCAACCAGCAGAAGGTGGTGCTGGCGCGCTGGCTGGCCACGCAGCCCAGGCTGCTGATCCTCGACGAACCCACGCGCGGCATCGACATCGCCGCCAAGCAGGAAATCATGGCCGAAGTGGTGCGCCTGGCGCGCGAGGGGATGGCGGTGCTGTTCATTTCCGCCGAGATCGAAGAGCTCACGCGCCTGGGCGACCGCATCGCGGTGCTGCGCGAGCGACGCATGGCCGGCGAGCTGCCCGGCGGCAGCGATGGCCGCCAGGTGCTGGAACTGATCGCGGGGCAGGGGTGATGTCGACTGCCCCCATGCCGCAGCCTTCGATCATGCGTCGCGCGTTCGGTCATCCGCTGGCCTGGCCGCTGCTGGCGCTGGTGCTGCTGCTGGTCGGCAACGGCCTGTTCAACCCGGGCTTCCTGTCGCTGGAATGGCGCGACGGGCGGCTGTACGGCAACCTCGTCGACATCGCCAACCGCGCCGCGCCGCTGATCCTGGTGTCGCTTGGGATGACCCTGGTGATCGCGGTGCGCGGCCTGGACATCTCGGTGGGCGCGGTGCTCGCCATCGCCGCCACCGTTGCCGCGTGGACGATCACGCGCATGACGGCGGGTGGGGCTACCGGCCTCGCCCCGCTGTTTGCCGCCGTCGCCGCGGCGCTGGCGGCGGCCGCAGTCTGCGGTATGTGGAACGGCCTGCTGGTGGTGAAGGTCGGCATGCAGCCGATCATCGCCACCCTGATCCTGATGGTGGCCGGGCGCGGCATCGCGCAGCTGATCAGCGACGGCCAGATCCTGACCATCTACTACCCGCCGTACGCCTTCATCGGCGGCGGCTTCCTGCTGGGCCTGCCGTTCTCCCTGTTCGTGGTGGTCGCGGTGTTCGTGGCGCTGAAGCTGCTGCTCGATCGCACCGCACTGGGCCTGTTCGTGCGCGCGATCGGCCACAACCCGCTGGCCGCACACGTGGCCGGCGTGCGCGCAAGGGCGATCACCTTGTCGCTGTACGTGTTCAGCGGCTTCTGCGCGGGACTGGCGGGCCTGCTGGTGAGTTCCAACGTCGCCAGCGCCGATGCCAACAACGCGGGCCAGCTGCTGGAGCTGGACGCGATCCTCGCCGTCGCGCTGGGGGGCACGGCGCTGGCGGGCGGACGCTTCAGCTTGGCCGGCAGCCTGGTTGGCGCGCTGATCATCCAGGCGCTCACCACCACCATCTACGCCATCGGCGTGCCGCCGCAGGTCAACCTGGTGGTCAAGGCGCTGCTGGTGCTGGCGGTGCTGCTGCTGCAGTCGCCGGAGTTCCGCGACCAACTGCGCGGCCTGGTCACGCGGCCGGCACGGGGGCAGGCATGAGCGCCGTGCCGCTGCGCGCGATGCTGCGTTCCGGCGGGCTGGCGCGGCTGTGGCGCGATCCGCGCATGGTCTCGCTGGCGGTCACCATCGCACTGTTCCTCGGCATGTCGATCGCCGGCGGCGTGATGTATGACGGTTTCCTGCGGCCGCAGGTCTTCCTCAACCTGTTCATCGACAACGGCTTCCTGCTGATCGTGGCGGTTGGCATGACCTTCGTGATCCTCACCGGTGGCATCGACCTGTCGGTGGGCGCGGTGATCGCCTTCAGCACGGTGCTGCTGGCCAGCCTGGTGCAGCAGCAAGGCTGGCATCCGCTGCCGGCGATCGCGCTGGTGCTGGGGATGGGCAGCGCATTCGGCGCGCTGATGGGCGTGCTGATCCAGCGCTACCGGCTGCAGCCGTTCGTGGTGACCCTGGCCGGCATGTTCCTGGCGCGCGGCGCGGCGACGCTGGTGAGCGTGGAGTCGATCGGCATCGACCATGCGTTCCATGTCGCCGTGGCCAGCCTGCGCATCCCGGTGGGCGGCGGCGCATCGCTTTCGGCAGGTGCGGTGATCGCGCTGCTGGTGGTCGCGGGCGGCGCGCTGCTGGCGGGGATGACGCGCTTCGGCCGCAGCGTCTACGCGATCGGCGGCAGCGAACAGTCGGCGCGGCTGATGGGCCTGCCGGTGGACCGCACCCTGGTGCAGGTCTACGCGCTGAGCGGCTTGTGCTCCGCGCTGGGCGGGGTGGTCTACACCTTCTACATGCTCAGCGGATACAGCCTGCATGCGATGGGGCTGGAGCTGGATGCGATCGCGGCCGTGGTGATCGGCGGCACCCTGCTGGCCGGCGGCAGCGGCTATGTGCTGGGCACGGTGTTCGGCGTGCTGGTGCTGGGCCTGATCCAGACCCTGATCGTGTTCGATGGCACGCTCAGCTCATGGTGGACGCGCATCGCCATCGGCGCGCTGCTTCTGCTGTTCTGCCTGCTGCAAAGGTTGCTGGCGGGGCGACGCACACACGGAGATGCGTCGCATGCTTGAGACAACGGCGGGTTCGGGGACGGAGCGCGGCGCGGGCACACCGCGCGCCCTGGCGGCACGCGCCTGCATGCTGGCCGGTCTGCTGCTGGGCGTGTCATGGGGCGCGCTGGCGGCAACTCCGCTGGGCGAAGTGGTCAGCCCCGACGGCAGCGTGCGCGTGGAGATGGCGATCGATGCCGATGGACGCCCGACCTGGCGGCTGTGGCGCGACGGCCGCCAGGTGATCGCCGATTCGCCGCTGGGGATGGTCGGCGAGGGCGTGGACCTGTCGCAGGGCCTGTCATTCGGTGCGGCCGGCGAAATCGAGGCGGTGGCGGACGACTACGAGCTGCTGTCGGGAAAGCGGCGCTTCAACCGCTATCGCGCCAACCGCCGCGTGTTCCATTGGCGCGACGCGCAGGGCAACGCGCTGGCCATCGCCTGGCAGGTGTCCAACGACGGTGCCGCGTTCCGCTACGAGCTCGATGCGGCGGTGCCGGGGATGGCGACGTGGCGCCGCGATGCGGCGAGCTTCCGCCTGCCGGCCACCGCGCATGCCTGGCTGCAGCCGATGGCCGAACCCAGGACCGGCTTCGCGCGCACCAACCCCTCCTACGAGGAGCACTACCTGCAGGACGTCGCGGTCGGCACACCGTCGCCGATGGGCCATGGCTGGGTGTTCCCTGCGCTGTTCCGCACCGGCGAGGACTGGGTGCTGCTCAGCGAGGGCATGCTGCGCCGCGGGGACGCCGGCAGCCGCCTGCTGGACGGGGAGCAGCCCGGCGAATACCGCATCGGCTTCGCCGACCCGCAGGAGGTGTTCCCGGGCGGTCCGTCGGATCCGTGGATCGAGCGCTTTCCGTGGCGCTCGCCGTGGCGGATCGTCGCGGTGGGCAGCCTGGCCGAAGTCGCCGACTCGACCCTGGGCACCGACCTGGCCGACCCGCCTGCCGTCGCCGGCAAGCCGGTGCCGGGCAAGGCCTCGTGGAGCTGGCCGCTGCTGGGCGACGCGCACACGGTGTTCGACGTGCAGAAGCGCTTCGTCGATTACGCCGCGCAGATGGGCTGGCGCTACACCCTGGTCGATGCGCTGTGGGACCAGCAGATCGGCGAGGCGCGCATGCGCGAGTTGGTCGAGTACGCGCGCGGCAAGGATGTCTCGATCCTGGTCTGGTACAACTCCGCCGGTGCCTGGAACGACACGCCGCAGACGCCCCGCGACCTGCTGGTCGACAGGGCCAGCCGCATCCGCGAGTTCGAGCGGCTCAGCGCGATGGGCGTCGCCGGGCTGAAGCTCGATTTTTTCGGCGGCGATGGCTCGTCGATGATCGCGTACTACCTGGACATCCTTGCCGACGCCGCGCCCTACGGCTTCCAGATGAACTTCCACGGCGCCACCCTGGCACGCGGCTGGCAGCGCACCTGGCCGAACCTGATGACGGTGGAAGCGGTGCGCGGGCTCGAGTTCTCCACCTTCGGCCAGGAGGACGCCGACGCGATGCCGGTGCACGCGGCGACCCTGCCGTTCGTGCGCAACGTGTTCGACCCGATGGACTTCACCCCGCTGGCGATGGCCGGGCTCAACGAGCGCGTGCAGCGCCGCAGCACTGCGGCCTTCGAGCTGGCGACGGCGGTGCTGTTCGTGTCGGGCATTCAGCATTACGCCGAGACGCCGGAGGGTCTGGCGCAGGCGCCGGACTATGTGCGCGAGTTCCTCATGCAGGTGCCGGAGTCCTGGGAAGACAGCCGTTTCCTCGATGGCTACCCGGGGCGCCATGCCGTGTTCGCGCGCAGGGGCGATGGCCGCTGGTTCGTGGCCGGCATCAATGCCGATGACGCGCCGCGCACGATCGCGCTGGATGCGGACGCGCTGGGCGGCGGCGTGCTGCGCGGCACGCTGATCGGCAATGGCAGCGATGCGCTCGGATTCTCGCAGCGTCGCGTCGAATTCGCATCGGGTCGCCCGCTGCAGCTGGAGCTGCCGCCGCTGGGCGGCTTCGTGCTGCAGCTGGACTGACGCGGCATCGGACCGGTGCAGCTCGCCTCCGGGAGGTAGAAATGAAGTACGCGCTTTCGACCCTGCTGCTGCTCGCCTTGCTGTCCTGTCTTCCGGCAGCCGCGACATCGCCCGCCAGCTGGAGCGCCGACAACGGCAATGGCAGCTTCACCAATCCGCTGTTCTACGACGAGTTCTCCGACCCGGACCTGATCCGCGTCGGCGACTGGTTCTACATGACCGGCACCACCATGCACGCGGTGCCCGGCCTGCCGCTGCTGCGCTCGCGCGACCTGGTGAACTGGGAGTTCGTGTCGTATGCGATGCCCGCGTTCCCGCCGGGTCCGGAGTACCGGTTGGAACAGGGACAGGACCTCTATGGCCAGGGCATCTGGGCACCGGTGCTGCGCCACCATGCGGGACGGTTCCACATCTTCTCCAACATCAACGAACGCGGCCTGCACGTGTTCACCGCGAGCGGTCCGGCGGGGCCGTGGACGCATTCGGTGATCGACCGCAACCTGCACGACCTGTCGGTGCTGTTCGATGACGACGGGCGGGTGTGGGCGGTGTTCAATTACAACGAGGTGCGCCTGATCGAACTCAAGCCTGACCTGAGCGGCGTGGTCGAAGGCAGTGAGCGGGTGATCATCCCCGCCGGCAACGGCATGGGCGAGGGCCACCACTTCTACAAGGTGGACGGTCGCTACTTCATCATCAGCGCCAACTACGCGCCGGTGGGGCGCATGCAGGCCGCGCGCGCGGACCGGCTCGAGGGGCCCTGGGAAACGGTGGCGATCAGCGCCAGCGAGACCATGGGTTTCCAGCGCGGGTGGTGGGCGGATGGCCTTGGCCAGCGATCGCCGATTCCCACGGCGCAGACGCAGTTCCGGATGCACAAGCCGGCCGACAGCGAGCTAGGCGCGGTACCGCTGCACCAGGGCGGCATCGTGCAACTGGCCAGCGGCGAGTGGTGGGGCTTTTCGATGATGGATCTCAAGTCCATCGGCCGCACCACATTCCTTTCGCCGGTGACCTGGCACGAGGGCTGGCCGTACTTTGGCTTGCCCGGGAACCTCGGCCGCTCACCGCGCACCTGGCGCAAGCCCGACGTGGCCTTCGACACCAGGCCGCAGGCGCCATATCAGCGCAGCGACGACTTCTCCGCGCCGCAGCTGCAGCCGGTCTGGCAGTGGAACCATCAGCCGCACGACGGCAAGTGGTCGCTCTCCGAGCGGCCGGGCAGCCTGCGGCTGCATACGCTGCCGGCCCAAGGCTTCCTCACTGCGCGCAATACGCTCACCCAGCGCGTGGTCGGGCCCGAATCCACGGCGACGGTGACGCTGGACGCGTCCAGGCTGGCGCCCGGCGACATCGCCGGCCTGGGTCTGCTCAACATGCCGGCCGCATGGCTTGCGGTGGTGCAGGACCAGCACGGGCGCGTACTGCGCTGGCACAGCCAGCTGGACGACCGCCACGTCGACGTCCCGCTGCCGTCGGACACGGTGCAACTGCGCGTGCGCGGCGATCACGACCAGGACCTGGCGCAGTTCGCGTACAGCTTCGATGGGGCGCGGTTCACCGACATCGGCCAACTGGTGCGCCTGCCCTACCAGCTCAAGACGTTCCAGGGCACGCGCCATGCCCTGTTCGCGTACAGCAGTCGTGGAGTCGGCGGCGGGCATGCGGATTTCGACGACTTCCACGTCGAAGAGCCGTTGGCGGACCGTTCGCGCAACATCCCGCTGGGACAGGTGATCACGTTCGCCAACCTCGGCGATGACAGCGTCGGGCACGTGCACGCGCTGGGTGTGCTGCATCCCGTGGCCCGTGGTTCGGCGGAAGCCGGTACAGCGGCTGCGCGCTTCCGCGTGCACGATCGCGGCGACGGCGAGGTGGCGCTGGAGGCGATGGACGGAAGCGGCTTCCTGACCGTGGTCGGCATCGGCCTGTCGGCCGACGTGCGCCTGCTGCCAGAGCATCCCGTCGACAGCCGCTTCATGTGGCAGGACCTGCTGCGCGGCGAGTTCATGCTGCTGTCGATGAAGACGCACCGCTATCTCGGCATCCTGCCCGGCAGCGGCGAGCCCTACGGCGCGGACCGCCCCGGAACGCGGCCCGATCGCAGGGACGGCACCGTGTTGGCCTGGCGGAGCACGAAGGACGACAGGGCTGCAGGCGACGGGCGTTGAAGCGAGGCGCAAGTGAGGCCGCGCACGCCGTCAGCGCTACGGCTGGTGCGCTCCTGCATGCGTCCCCGCGCAGACGCCTGCACTGACCTATCTGCGAAATCCGCGTCAATCCGTGGCCAGGATCACTGCATCGACCAAGCCAATGACCGGCCCGCTCAGACCTCCAGCGTTGCCAGGTCGCCCTTCTGCTCCAGCCACGCCTTGCGGTCGCCCGCGCGCTTCTTCGCCAGCAGCATGTCCATCAGTCCGCGCGTGGCGACATCGTCGTCCACCGTCAGCTGCACCAGGCGGCGCGTGTCCGGATGGATGGTGGATTCGCGCAGCTGCGACGGGTTCATCTCGCCCAGGCCCTTGAAGCGGGTGACGTTGACCTGGCCCTTGAGCTTCTCGCGCGCGATTTTCTCCAGCAGCAGGCGCTTTTCCTCCTCGTCGAGCGCATAGAACACCTGCTTGCCCACGTCGACGCGGAACAGCGGCGGCATCGCCACGAAGATGTTGCCCGCGCGCACCAGCGCCGGGAAATGCTGCAGGAACAGCGCCGTCAGCAGGGTGGCGATGTGCAGGCCGTCGGAGTCGGCGTCGGCCAGGATCACCACCTTGCCGTAGCGCAGGCCGGAGATGTCGTCCTTGCCCGGGTCGCAGCCGATCGCGATCGCCAGGTTGTGCACCTCGTCCGAGGCCAGCACGCTGCCCGACGACACTTCCCAGGTGTTGAGGATCTTGCCGCGCAGGGGCAGGATCGCCTGGAAATCCTTGTCGCGCGCCTGCCGCGCGCTGCCGCCGGCCGAATCGCCCTCGACCAGGAACAGTTCGGTGCGCGACAGGTCCTGGCTGATGCAGTCGGCCAGCTTGCCCGGCAGGGCGGGGCCCTGGGTGACCTTCTTGCGGACGATCTGCTTCTCGGTTTTCAGGCGTGCACTGGCGCGGTCGATCGCCAGCTGCGCAATCCGGGTGCCCATCTCCACGTGCTGGTTGAGCCACAGGCTGAAGGCATCGTGCGCCGCGCCTTCGACCACGCCCGCGGCCTGGCGCGAGGACAGCCGCTCCTTGGTCTGGCCGCTGAACTGCGGATCGGTCATCTTCAGCGACAGCACGAAGGACACGCGATCCCACACGTCCTCCGGCGCCAGCTTCACGCCGCGCGGCAGCAGGCTGCGGAAATCGCAGAACTCGCGCAGCGCATCGGTAAAGCCGGTGCGCAGGCCGTTGACGTGGGTGCCGTGCTGGGCGGTCGGGATCAGGTTGACGTAGCTTTCCTGCACCAGCTCGCCTTCCGGCACCCAGGCCACGGCCCAGTCCACCGTCTCGCTGTCCCTGCGCAGCGCGCCGGTGAACAGGTCCGGCGGCAGCAGCTCACGGTCGGTAAGCGCGCCCTTGAGGTAGTCGCTCAGGCCGTCCTCGTAGTACCAGGTGTCGCGCTCGCCGCTGGCTTCGTCGAGCAGGGTGACGGTCAGGCCCGGGCACAGCACGGCCTTGGCGCGCAGCAGGTGGCGCAGGGCGCGCAGGCTGAACTTGGGGCTGTCGAAATACTTCGGATCCGGCCAGAAGCGAAGGCGCGTGCCGGTGTTCTTCCTGCCGACCGTGCCCACGACCTCGAGCGGCGTGGCGCGGTCGCCGTTGCGGAAACTGACGCGATGCTCGCTGCCCTCGCGCTTGATGTGCACCTCCACCAGGGTGGACAGCGCATTGACCACGCTCACGCCCACGCCGTGCAGGCCGCCGGAGAAGGTGTAGTTCTTGTTGTTGAACTTGCCGCCGGCGTGCAGGCGGGTGAGGATCAGCTCCACGCCGGGAATCTTCTCTTCCGGATGGATGTCCACCGGCATGCCGCGGCCGTCGTCGGACACCTCGCAGCTGCCGTCCTTGAACAGGATCACCGCGATCTCGCGCGCGTGCCCGGCCAGCGCCTCGTCCACCGCGTTGTCGACGACTTCCTGCGCCAGGTGGTTGGGCCGGGTCGTGTCGGTGTACATGCCCGGCCGGCGCTTGACCGGGTCCAGGCCGGAGAGGACTTCGATATCGGCGGCGTTGTAGCGGGAATTCATGCGGAGGCTGCGTTGGGGGCTGTACTGCGAGCCGCGCAGGATGCGGGGCGCCGCCGGGGTGGTCAAGGATCGGCGCGCGGCGTCGCGGATCCTGCGATCAGCGCTGGAACGGCGCGGGCGAAAGCCCGCCCGCCGGGGCCGCGCGCGCTCCCGCGGGGAGGCGGAGCAGGGCGCGACCCTGTAGAATGGGGCTTTCCAGCGGGTGCCTACTCCCCATGACGTCCCCCAGTCCCGTCACTCCCCTTGTCTTCGTCACCGGAGGCGTGGTGTCCTCGCTCGGCAAGGGCATTGCCGCTTCCTCGCTGGCCGCGATCCTCGAGGCCCGCGGCCTGCGGGTGACGATGATGAAGCTCGACCCGTACATCAACGTCGATCCGGGCACGATGAGCCCGTTCCAGCACGGCGAGGTCTACGTCACCGACGACGGCGCCGAGACCGACCTCGACCTCGGCCACTACGAGCGCTTCATCAACGTCCGCCTCAGCGGCAAGAATTCGATCACCACCGGCAAGATCTACGAGTCGGTGATCCGCAAGGAGCGCCGCGGCGACTACCTGGGCGCCACCGTGCAGGTGATCCCGCACATCACCGACGAGATCAAGCGCTGCATCGACGCAGCCACCCAGGGCTTCGACGTGGCCCTGGTGGAGATCGGCGGCACGGTGGGCGACATCGAGTCGCTGCCGTTCCTGGAGGCGATCCGCCAGATCCGCACCGACCGCGGCCCGGACAAGGCGATGTTCATGCACCTGACCCTGGTGCCCTACATCGCCGCCGCCGGCGAGCTCAAGACCAAGCCCACCCAGCACTCGGTGAAGGAACTGCGCTCGATCGGCATCCAGCCCGACGTACTGCTGTGCCGCAGCGAACAGCCGCTGCCGGACGGCGAGCGGCGCAAGATCGCCTCGTTCACCAACGTGTCGGAAAAAGCGGTGATTTCCGCGGTCGACCTGGACAACATCCACAAGCTGCCGATGTGGCTGCATGCGCAGGGCCTGGACGCGATCGTGGTCGAACGCCTGCACCTGGATGGCAAGGCCGCGCCCGCCGACCTGTCCGAATGGCTGGCGGTGGTGGATGCGACCGAATATCCGATCGACGAGGTCAATATTGCGGTGGTCGGCAAGTACGTCGACCACAAGGACGCCTACAAGTCGGTGGCCGAAGCGCTCAGGCACGGCGGCATCCGCCAGCGCACGCGCGTGCACCTGCACTGGATCGAATCACAGGACATCGAGCGGGACGGCGCGGACAAGGCGCTGGGACAGGTCGATGGCGTGCTGGTGCCGGGCGGCTTCGGCGATCGCGGCTTCGAAGGCAAGGTGCTGGCGGCGAAACACGCACGCGAGTGCGGCATTCCGTATTTCGGCATCTGCTACGGCATGCAGGCGGCGGTGGTGGATTTCGCCCGCCACGTGGCTGGCCTGGAGGGCGCCAACAGCACCGAGAACGACCGCCAGAGCCCGCATCCGGTGATCGGCCTGATCACCGAGTGGCGCACCAGCAGCGGCGATGTCGAAAAGCGCGACGAGAAGTCCGACCTCGGCGGCACCATGCGCCTGGGGCTGCAGGAGCAGCGCATCAAGCCCGGCACCAAGGCGCGCGAGCTGTACGGCAAGGACGTGGTCGGCGAGCGCCACCGCCACCGCTACGAGTTCAACAACCGCTATCGCACCCAGCTTGAAGACGCCGGCCTGGTGATCTCGGCCAAGTCGATGGACGACCTGCTGGTGGAGATGATCGAGCTGCCCACGCATCCCTGGTTCATCGCCTGCCAGGCGCATCCCGAGTTCCTGTCCACGCCGCGCAACGGACATCCGCTGTTCGTCGGCTTCGTGCGCGCTGCGCGCGAGCACAAGGCGGGCGGGAAGCTGCTCAAGGAAGCGAAGGCGTAGTGTTGGCCACGGATTTCGCGGATGAACGCGGATCCGATGGGCGAACCTGCTACCCGTCGCGCATCCGACGCCGGGCTGCTGTCTCTTATCCGTGTAATCCGCGTAAATCCGCGGCAAAAAAAAGGGTCTTCCCATGAACCTCTGCGGCTTCAAAGTTGGTCTCGACCAGCCCTTGTTCCTGATCGCCGGCCCCTGCGTGATCGAATCCGAGCAGCTGCAGCTGGATGTCGCCGGCAAGCTGAAGGAGATCACCGGCCGGCTCGGGATCAACTTCATCTTCAAGTCGAGCTTCGACAAGGCCAACCGCACCTCGGGCACCAGCTTCCGCGGCCCGGGCATGGAGGAAGGCCTGCGCGTGCTGTCGGAGGTGCGCCGCCAGCTTGGCGTGCCGGTGCTGACCGACGTGCACGAGTACACGCCGATGGATGAAGTGGCGTCCGTGGTCGACGTGCTGCAGACGCCCGCCTTCCTGGTCCGCCAGACCGATTTCATCAAGAAGGTCTGCAGCGCCGGCAAGCCGGTGAACATCAAGAAGGGCCAGTTCCTCTCGCCCTGGGACATGAAGCCGGTGGTGGAGAAGGCGCAATCGACCGGCAACGAGCAGATCATGGTCTGCGAGCGCGGCGCGAGCTTCGGCTACAACAACCTGGTCTCCGACATGCGATCGCTGGCCGTGATGCGCGAAACCGGCTGTCCGGTGGTGTTCGATGCGACCCATTCAGTGCAGCTGCCGGGCGGGCAGGGCAGCTCCAGCGGCGGCCAGCGCGAGTTCGTGCCGGTGCTGGCGCGCGCCGCCGTGGCAGTGGGCGTGGCGGGCGTGTTCATGGAAACCCATCCGGATCCGTCCAAGGCCCTGTCCGACGGCCCCAATGCCTGGCCGCTGGACCGGATGGAAGGCCTGCTCGAAACGCTCCTGGAACTCGATGCGGTGACCAAGCGGCACGGCTTCGCGGAGCAGTCGCTCTAGCCAGGCTCCGTTGCGGGGCGGGTGTTCAAGCTGGTCAGGTAGATCCCTGCTGTGGGCAGGGTGGTTTGCACTCGCCTTCGCAAACCGCCAACCATGTCTGCAGCGGCGTTGCGGGGGCTGTTGCCGCGAAATCAAGGAGGAGGCGGCGGCCAGCGGCCGGCGCCGGGGGACATTCGCGGCAACAGCCCCCGTAACGCAGCCTCCCGTATCCCCGCACGCGCACGCTCTCGGGCACCTGCCAGCCGCGTACCTGGCCCGCGCAGGCGATGCTTTCCCCGGCAACCGAACCACTCGCAAGTCGCGGAATCCAGTAAGGAAACCCGGCACGCCCCGCCGTGCTCCGTTAAACTCACCGCCGACTCCACCCACCGGACGTTTTCGCCTCCATGACCAGCATCGCCAGGATCCACGCCCGCGAAATCCTCGACTCCCGCGGCAATCCCACCCTTGAAGCCGAAGTCACCCTCGAGGATGGATCGTTCGGCCGCGCCGCCGTCCCGTCCGGCGCCTCCACCGGCGCCAAGGAAGCCGTGGAACTGCGCGATGGCGACAAGACCCGCTACCTCGGCAAGGGCGTGCTGAAGGCGGTCGGCAACGTCAACGGCACCATCGCCGAGACCCTCGCCGACTTCGACGCCTACGACCAGGCGGGCCTCGACAAGCGCCTGATCGATCTCGACGGCACCGAGAACAAGGGCCGCCTCGGCGCCAACGCCCTGCTCGCCGTGTCGCTGGCCAACGCCCACGCGGTCGCGGCCTCGAAGAAGCTGCCGCTGTGGAAGCACCTCGCCAACGGCCGCGCGCCGGTGCTGCCGGTGCCGATGATGAACATCATCAACGGCGGTGCGCACGCCGACAACAACGTCGACTTCCAGGAATTCATGGTGCTGCCGGTGGGCTCGGTCTCGTTCTCCGAGGCCCTGCGCTGCGGCACCGAGATCTTCCACGCGCTCAAATCGGTGCTCAAGGGCCACGGCCTGAGCACTGCGGTGGGTGACGAAGGCGGCTTCGCGCCTGATTTCCGCAGCAACGTCGAGGCGCTCGACACCATCCTCGAAGCGATCGGCAAAGCCGGCTACGCCGCCGGCGACGACGTGCTGCTGGGCCTGGACGTGGCCTCCAGCGAGTTCCACGACAACGGCAAGTACAACCTGGTCGGCGAGAACAAGCGCTTGACCAGCGAACAGTTCGTCGACTTCCTCGCAGACTGGGCCGCGCAGTATCCGATCGTCAGCATCGAGGACGGCTTGGCCGAGGACGACTGGGCCGGCTGGAAGCAGCTCACCGAGCGCGTCGGCAACAAGGTGCAGCTGGTCGGCGACGACCTGTTCGTGACCAACCCGAAGATCTTCAAGCAGGGCATCGACAGCGGCACGGCCAATGCCATCCTGATCAAGGTCAACCAGATCGGCACGCTGACCGAGACGCTGGAAGCCATCGCCATGGCCGATGCGGCGAACTACGCGGCGGTGGTTTCGCACCGCTCCGGCGAGACCGAGGACACCACGATCTCGGACATCGCCGTGGCCACCACTGCGACCCAGATCAAGACCGGCTCGCTGTCCCGCAGCGACCGCGTGGCCAAGTACAACCAGCTGCTGCGCATCGAGGAGGCGCTCGGCGCGGGCGCGAAGTACGCCGGCCGCGACGCGTTCGTCTCGCTCAAGCGCTGACGGTACTGCGCCATGCGCTGGTTGCGCGTTCTGCTGCTGGCGCTGGTGGTGCTGCTTGGATTCCTGCAGTACCGCCTGTGGTTCGGCAACGGCGGCCGGCATGCGGTCGAGGTGCTCGACACGCGCGTGCAGGAGCAGCGCAGGCAGAACGAAGGCCTCGGCCAGCGCAACGCCGCGCTGGCCGCCGAAGTGGCGGACCTCAAGTCCGGCGAAGCGGCGATCGAGGAGCGTGCGCGCAACGAGCTGGGCATGATCCGGCCGGGCGAGACCTTCTACCGCGTGGTCGACGGCGAGCGCACGCCGGCGCCCGCGCCAGCGCCTGAAGGTGAGGAAGAAAGGCCATGAATCCCCTGACGGCAACCCCGGCGTTGTCGCCCGCAGTGGCGCGACCCGTCCAGGCCTGGGCCATCCTGCCGGCTGCCGGGCGTGGAGAACGCTTCGGCGGCACGCTGCCCAAGCAGTACGTCGAGGTCGCGGGCCGACCGCTGATCGCGCACGCGCTCGAGGCTCTGCTCTCGCATCCTGGCGTATGTGGCGCGGTGGTGGCGCTTGCGGCGGACGATCCGTTCTGGCCGGGCTGGAGTTCGATCGCCGGCAAGCCGCTGCTGCGTGCCACCGGCGCCGACACGCGCGCCGGCTCGGTGCTGGCCGCACTGCAGGCATTGCCCGACGAGGTGCGCGCCGACGAGTTCGTGCTGGTGCACGATGCGGCGCGCCCGAACCTGTGCCACGCCGACCTGGGCGCGCTGCTCGAACGCGGTCGCAACGATCCGGTGGGTGCGATTCTGGCGGCACCGGTGCGCGACACGCTCAAGCGCGCCGGCGACGACGGCGGCATCGACGCCACCGAGCCGCGCGAGCGGCTGTGGCGCGCGCTGACGCCGCAGCTGTTCCGGCGCCTGCAGCTCACGCGCGCGCTCGAGGCCGCGCGCGATGCCGGCGTCGAGGTCACCGACGAGGCAATGGCGATGGAACGCCAGGGTATGCGTCCGCTGCTGGTCGAGGGCGACGAGGACAATTTCAAGATCACCACCGTCAGCGACCTCGCCAGGTTCGAATTCCTGCTGTCGCGGCGGCCATCGGGCGAGGCAACGGCGGCATGAGGATCCTGGCGGCACTTGCGCTGGCGGGCATGGCCTCGTCGCTTCCAGGTGCAAGCGCGTGGGCACAGGCGCCGACCGACGGCCTCGAAGCTTGCGTGGTGGCCGCGGCCGGCGCCGACGACAGGCGCGTGCTGGCCCAGTGGATGTTCTCGGCGCTAGCGCTGCATCCCGACCTTGCCGACATGGCCCGCGTCAGCGACGCGCAGCGCAACGATGCGAGCAGGAGGATGGGCGAGGTGCTGGAGCGTTTCCTCACCGTGGACTGCGCCGAGCAGGCAGCAAGGGCCTTTCGCACCGGCGGTGCGGAGATGGCGTTCCATCGTGCCTTCGTGCGCGTCGGCCAGCTGGCGGGCGAAAGCCTGTTCAACGATCCGGGCGTGGCCGCCGCCGGGGACGAAGTCGTCAACCATGTCGACATCCACCGCATCGCCGAGCTGCTGAAGCCATGAACATCCGCATTGGACAGGGTTACGACGTGCACGCCTTCGGTGAAGGCGACCACGTGATGATCGGCGGCGTGCGCGTGCCGCATGACTGTGGCGTGCTCGCGCACAGCGATGGCGACGTGGTCCTGCACGCGCTGTGCGACGCGATGCTTGGTGCCCTGGCGCTGGGCGACATCGGCGTCCACTTTCCGCCGTCCGATCCGCGCTGGAAAGGTGCCGACAGCCGCGTCTTCGTCCGTCACTGCAATGAACTGCTGCGCGCGCGCGGCTGGCAAGTGGGCAATGCCGACGTGACCGTGGTCTGCGAGCGTCCGAAGATCGGCCCGCACGCGCAGGCGATGCGTGAATCGATCGCCGCCGACCTGGGCCTTGGCATCGACGCGATCAGCGTCAAGGCCACCACCAGTGAGCGCCTGGGCTTCACCGGCCGCGGCGAAGGCATCGCCGCGCTGGCGGCCTGCCTGCTCGTGCGCGCGTGAGCGACGGTCCCGCCGCCCTGCCGCGGGCGCATGGCGCGCCCGTGCTGCAGGCCTCCATCCGGCAGGCGCCGGAGGATTTCATCGTCGACGAGATCGACGGGTTCGAGGCCAGTGGCAGCGGCGAACACCTGCTGCTGACGGTCGAAAAGCGCGCGATCAACACCGCCTTCGTCGCGCGCCGGATCGCGCAGTGGGCCGGCGTGGCCGAATCCGCCGTCGGCTACGCAGGAATCAAGGACCGCCACGCGCTCACGCGGCAGCGTTTCACGGTGCAACTGCCGGGGCGCGAGGCGCCGGAGCTGGAGCTGCTTGCGTTCGAGGACGCTGCAAGTGGCGAGGCGCTGCGCGTGCTGGATGCCGCGCGCCACTCACGCAAGCTGCCGCGCGGTGCGCTGGCCGGCAACCGCTTCGTGCTGACGCTGCGCGATGTGCGCGGCGAACCCGACGCCATCGAGGCGCGGCTGCAGGGGATCCGCGACCGGGGCGTGCCCAACGGCTTCGGCGGACAGCGCTTCGGGCACGGCGGCGGCAACGTCGGCAAGGCCCTGGCGATGTTCTCCGGCCGCCGGGTGCGCCGCGAGGAGCGCTCGATGCTGCTCTCGGCCGCACGTTCGGCACTGTTCAACCGCGTGCTGGCCGCGCGCGTGGCCGCGGGCAACTGGGACCAGGGCCTCGACGGCGAGGTGTGGATGCTCGACGGCAGCCGCAGCGTGTTCGGGCCGCAGACACATGATCCGGAACTGGACGCCCGGCTTGCGGCGTTCGACATCCACCCGACCGCACCGCTGTGGGGTCGCGGCGAACTGCGCAGCCAGGACCGGGCGCTGGAACTGGAAACAGCGGCGCTCGACGAGCCCGTTGCGCTGCGCCTGCGCCAGGGACTCGAGGCCGCCGGGCTGCGCCAGGAGCGGCGCGCAACGCGACTGCGCGTGGAAGGCCTTGAATGGTCCTGGCTTCCGGACGGCGCCCTGCGGCTTGCTTTCGCGCTGCCGCCCGGCAGCTATGCGACCAGCGTGCTGTTTGAACTGGGCACGATTGCGGACGCGGCCGCGGCCGTGGGCGACCAGTCGTCGGAATAACGCGCGGCGGTCATGCCTGCGTGGCGCCGGCTGCGCCTAGCGCGGCCTGAGCAGCACCAGCACTGCACCGGTGCCGCCCTGCGCCGCTGGCGTGGAATGGAAGGCCAGCACGTCGCTGCGCTGGCGCAGCAGCCGGTCGACCAGGTTCTTCAGCACCGGCACGCCGCCAGAACCCAGACCCTTGCCGTGAATCACGCGCACGCAGTGCGCGCCACGGTCGCGCGCATCGCGCAGGAAGTTGCGCAACAGGGCTTCGGCACCCACGGCAGTGGCGTGATGCAGGTCCAGTTCGTCCTGCGCCGCGTACTCGCCCTGGGCGAGGCGCTTGAGCACGCGTGCGGACACTTCATCGCGGCGGTAACGCAGGGCGTCCCCGGCCTCGACGTGACCCGCGCCCAGCAGGCCCTGCAACTCGCTCCTGGCCTCGGCCTCGTCCAGGTCGGCCATTCGCGTGGCGGGGCGCGGCTTGGGCCGCTGCGGCGGTGCCTCGGCCGGCGGCAGTTCGCGCACCGGCCCGATCGCGCTGCGGAACAGCGCCGCATCGTCGTCGTCGGGCGGCTTGCGGTCGTGGCTCATGCGCAAAGTATGCCGCGATCGGCGGTGAGGGTCCGGCCTGGTGCGACGCGCATCCGGTATCATGCATGCGACATCGGCAAGGCAGGGGTGGATCCGGAGTTTCATGCGCGTACTGGTCAGCAACGATGACGGCGTCGATGCCCCGGGCATCCGCATCCTCGCGCAGGGCCTGCGCGATGCCGGACACGAGGTCCTGATCGTCGCGCCGGACCGCGACCGCTCCGGTGCCAGCAATTCGCTCACCCTGGACATGCCGCTGCGCGTGCAGCAGCTCGAGAAATCCGTGTGGCGCGTGTACGGCACGCCCACCGATTGCGTGCACGTGGCAATCACCGGCATGTTCGACGAAGAGCCCGACATCGTCGTGTCCGGGATCAACAACACCGCCAACCTCGGAGACGACGTGATCTATTCGGGCACCGTCGCCGCGGCGATGGAAGGGCGCTTCCTCGGCCTGCCGGCGATCGCGATGTCGCTGGCCACTGCCAACCACGACGGGCGCCACTACGAGACCGCGGCGCGCGCGGCGGTGGAGATCGTGGAACGGCTGAAGGACGATCCGCTGCCGGCCGACACCATCCTCAACGTCAACGTGCCCGACCGCGAATGGAGCGAGATCGCCGGCTTCGAGGTCACGCGCCTGGGCAACCGCCACCGCGCCGAGCCTTGCACGAAGCAGGTGGATCCGCGCGGCCGCACCTGGTGGTGGATCGGCGCGGCCGGTCCGGAAATGGACGCAGGCCCCGGCACCGATTTCCACGCGGTGCGCTTCGGCCACATCTCGATCACCCCGATCCACGTCGACCTGACCCGCTACCAGGCGCTGGAGCAGGTGGCGAGCTGGGTCGGAAGCCTCGCGGCCGAGCTGAAGGAGCCGCGGCGGTGATGACGCCGCGCCTGCGCCTGCAGCCCGAAGCGATCGGGGTCGGCATGACCTCGCAGCGTGTGCGCGACCGCCTGATCGAGCGCCTGCGCGCCAACGGCATCGTCGACGAGCGCGTGCTCAACGCGATCCGCACCGTGCCACGCCACCTGTTCGTCGACGAGGCGCTGGCCACGCGCGCCTACGAGGACACCGCGCTGCCGATCGGCCACGGCCAGACCATCTCGCAGCCCTGGGTCGTGGCGCGCATGACCGAGGCGCTGTTCGAGGACGGCCACCAGCCGCTGCGCGTGCTGGAAGTCGGCACCGGCTCGGGCTACCAGGCTGCGGTGCTGGCCGCGCTCGGGCTGGAGGTGCACACCGTCGAGCGCATCGGCGACCTGCTGCGTGTCGCGCGCAAGCGCTTCCGTTCGCTCGGCTTGAACGTGCGCAGCAAGCACGACGATGGCCGCGCCGGCTGGGCCGAGAACGGCCCCTACGATGGCATCCTGGTCACCGCGGGAGCCGCGGCGCTGGTGGACGCGCTGACCGAACAGCTTGCACCCGGCGGCGTGCTGGTCGCGCCGGTGGGCGTGGCCAACGCCCAGCAGTTGCTGATGCTCCGCAAGCAGGTCGATGGCGCGCTGGAGCGGCGCGACCTCGGCCCGGTGGTGTTCGTGCCGCTGCTGTCGGGCACCCTGGACTGAGCCGATGGAAGCAGACAAGCACGCCGCGCGCGACGCGGGCGAGGGGAGCCTCGGCGCGCAGATCGAAGGCATGATCGAGCGCATGCCGCCCGACCACGTGAGCCTGGGCGAGCTGCTGGACCTGTTCGGCGACGAAGGCCTGCTGCTGCTCACGATCCTGCTGACCCTGGTGTTCCTGATCCCGGTCTCGATCCCGGGCGTGAGCACGGTGTTCGGCGCGGCGATCCTGCTGGTCGGCGTCAGTCGCCTGCTCGGGCGGCAGCTCTGGGTGCCCGCGCGCGTGCGCGATCGGCGCCTGCCGTCCGACCGCCTGCGCCCCGGCCTGGTCGGCGGACTGCGCTGGGTGGCGCGGCTGGAGCGGCTGAGCCGGCCACATCGGCTGTCGGCGCTGGTGGACGGGCGCGTGCAGGACATCGTCAACAATCTCGTTTTCATCGCCGCGGCCCTGCTGCTGATGGTGCCGTTCAGTTTCGTGCCTTTCAGCAACACCATTCCTGCGCTGGCGCTGCTGGCGTACGCCATCGGTTTCATCCAGCGCGACGGCGGCGCGGTGCTGCTCGGTCATCTGGCCAACATCGGCACCGTGGTCTATTTCAGCGTGCTGATCGGCGGCGGCGGGCTGGTTGCGCAGGAACTGTTCAAGCGCCTTGCGGGATGATGGCCGCGCCGCCACCGTTCCGCCGGACCGAAGGACCATACGGAAGATGACGACACGATCGCGAACGCCCGCAGCAGCCGTGCTTGCGCTGCTGTGCCTGTTCCTGCTCGCCGCTTGCAGCAGCACGGTCGTGCGCACGCCCGGCAGCGCGGGTTCGCCCAGGGTGTCCACGCCCAAGCCCGGCGCCAGCGTCGTGGTCAGTCGGGGCGACACGCTGTACCGGCTCGCGGTGAACAACGGCATCAGCGCAATGGATCTGGCCCTGTGGAATGGCGTCCGCGCGCCGTACACGATCTACCCCGGCCAGCGCCTGCGGCTTTATCCGCAGTCCGGCTCGCAGGCATCGCGCACGGCCGCGACGCGCAACACGTCCGGCACCACGCAGCGTCCGCCGGTGCGGCCCACGCAGGCGCCACCGCAGGCGACCACGCCGCCGCCCCCGCGCAGCAGCGTGTCCTGGCGCTGGCCCACCGATGGCCAGATCCTCAACCGCTTTACCGCCGGCGATCCCACCCGCCAGGGCGTGGATATCACCGGCAAGGGCGGCCAGCCGGTGCGCGCGGCGGGTGACGGGGTGGTGGTGTATTCGGGTTCGGGCCTGGTCGGTTACGGCGAGCTGGTCATCGTCAAGCACGACGAGCAGTGGCTCTCGGCCTACGGCCACAACCGCAGCCGCCTGGTCAACGAGGGCGCCCGGGTCAAGGCGGGCGAGCAGATCGCTGAAATGGGCAGCACCGGTGCCTCACGGGAGATGCTGCATTTTGAGATCCGCTACAACGGCAAGCCTGTCGACCCGCTGCAGTACCTGCCGCGTCGCTGAGGCTTCGTGCCGGGCGGATGCGCCGGGGGTTCTTGGGCGCTCCGCGGTCGGGAATTGCTCCCGTACGCGCCCGGATGATCAACATGGATCCCGGCGTGCGCAGGGATCACGACCTGGCGACAGGGTCGTCAGTCGCCACGTCACCGGGCCGCTACGCCCTTGTTCGTCATGCTGGCATCCATGTCGCTTTTCGCGAGAACGCATTCCGCCCGCGGCACGACAGCCCTATGCCAGCGAACGCGGGCACCCATGTCGTCCTTGGGAGAAACGGATCCGGGGTGCGACACGAATGCCTTGCGACGTCAGCCACGCCGCCACCGTCCTCACGCCCCGAGGATGAACCCCGCCACCACGCGCCGCCCTTCGCCCGCGAGCACGTTGTAGGTGCGCGCGGCGGCGGCGTTGGTCATGGACTCCAGGCCGATGCCGCGCGACAGGCAGGCCGCCAGCACCTCCTGCGATGGGAACGCCTGGCTGCCGCCACAGCCGAGCAGGATCAGCTCCGGCTCCAGCGCGAACAGGGGCGCCAGCTCGGCGACCTGCAGGGTCAGGGCGTCCGCCACCGGCCAGCCTTCGACCAGCCGGTCCGGAGCGACGATGAAGCTGACCTCCAGGCGGCGCTGGTTGACCAGGGCCGAGCGCCCGTCCGCGCCGCGCAGGAAGAATTCGAAATCGGGTTGTTCGTGGAACAGTTGCATGGCGGTTGCCGCGTCAGGCGCGGGGCAGGACGATCTGGCGCCTGTCCTTCGAAGGGCGGTACAGCACCGCCACGTGGCCGATCCGCTGTACCAGTGCGGCGTCGACGCGGCGCGCGATCTCGCCGATCAGCTGGTCGCGTCCCTCGCGGTCGGCCGCGGCCACCTTCACCTTGACCAGTTCGTGGTGTTCCAGGGCGCCGTCGACCTCGGCCACCAGCGCGTCGGTCACGCCCTTGCCACCCACCTGCAGCATCGCGTTGAGGTCGTGCGCTGCCCCGCGCAGGAAGCGGTTCTGGGCGGCGGTCAGGGCGATGGACATCGGGAATTCGGCGGTGGACAGGGGATGCGCAGGGTATCATGCCGCCCGCACTCCCTTCCCGGGGCTGCGTGCGGCACGACCGCACCCACGGCCCCACCGGCCCTCCTCCGCAAGCGGGAGGGGAAGAACGTCATGGCGACCCGCAGCAAGAGCAGCCAGCGCTGGCTGAAGGAACACTTTTCCGATCCCTTCGTGAAGAAGGCCCAGGCCGAGGGCCTGCGCTCGCGCGCGGCCTACAAGCTCGAGGAACTGGTCGAACGCGACCGGCTGCTCAAGCCGGGCATGCTGGTGGTGGACCTGGGCGCCGCGCCCGGCGGCTGGTCGCAGTGGCTTCGCCAGGAACTCGATCGCCTGGACCCGGCGCGGGCCGGGCGCGTCATCGCCGTGGACATCCTGGAGATGCCGCCGCTGGCGGGCGTCGAGTTCCTTCATGGCGATTTCAGGGAGGATGCGATCTTATCGAGCCTTGAGATTCTCCTGGCCGGGCAGCCCGTCGACCTTGTGTTATCCGACATGGCCCCCAACAAGAGCGGTATGGACGCGGTCGACCAGCCGCGTGCGATCTACCTGTCCGAACTGGCGATGGATTTCGCCGATCGCCACCTCAAGCCGGGTGGCACGTTCCTGATCAAGCTGTTCCAGGGCGTGGGCTTCGACGATTTCGTGCGCGACCTGCGCAAGCGCTACGCGAAGGTCGTGGTCCGCAAGCCCGCGGCCTCGCGCAAGCGTTCGCCGGAAGTCTATGCGCTGGCGCAGGGCAAGCTGGCGGCAATCAAGTAGCATCAACCCCATTGGAGTCGCGGAAATCCCGATGAATGACCTGGTGAAAAACCTCCTGCTGTGGGCAATGGTCGCCGTGGTGCTGATGCTGGTGTTCAACAGCTTCAATCCAGGCACCGGCGCGACCAGCGAAGTGCGCTACTCGCAGTTCATGGAGCAGGTGCGTCGCGACCAGATCAAATCGGTGAAGATCGCCGAGGACGAGAAGTCGATCGAATTCGTCACCAAGGGCGGCGAGAGCGGCACCGTGATCGCGCCGCGCCGCGACGAAGGCATGATGAACGACCTGATCAACCACAAGGTCGAGATCCAGGCCGCGCCGCCCTCGAGCGGCCCGTCGTTCATCTACATCCTCATCAACCTGCTGCCGGTGGCGCTGATCATCGGCTTCTGGTTCTTCATGATGCGGCAGATGCAGCAGGGCGGCGGCAAGGGCGCGATGTCCTTCGGCAAGTCGCGCGCCAAGCTGCTCAACGAGGACCAGACCAAGGTCAACTTTGCCGACGTCGCCGGCTGCGACGAGGCCAAGGAGGAAGTGTCCGAGCTGGTCGAGTTCCTGCGCGATCCGTCGCGCTTCCAGAGGCTGGGCGGCAAGATCCCGCGCGGCGTGCTGATGGTCGGCCCGCCCGGCACCGGCAAGACGCTGCTGGCCAAGGCCATCGCCGGCGAGGCGAAGGTGCCGTTCTTCTCGATTTCGGGTTCCGACTTCGTGGAGATGTTCGTCGGCGTCGGCGCCAGCCGCGTGCGCGACATGTTCGAGCAGGCCAAGAAGCACGCACCGTGCATCATCTTCATCGACGAGATCGACGCGGTCGGCCGCCATCGCGGCGCTGGCCTCGGCGGTGGCCATGACGAGCGCGAGCAGACGCTCAACCAGCTGCTGGTCGAGATGGACGGCTTCGAGGGCGGCGAGGGCGTGATCGTGGTCGCCGCGACCAACCGTCCCGACGTGCTCGATCCGGCCCTGCTGCGCCCCGGCCGCTTCGACCGCCAGGTGGTGGTCGGCCTGCCGGACGTGCGCGGCCGCGAGCAGATCCTGCAGGTGCACATGCGCAAGGTGCCGCGTGCCGACGACGTCGAGCCGATGGTGGTCGCGCGCGGCACCCCTGGGTTCTCCGGCGCCGACCTCGCCAATCTGGTCAACGAGGCGGCCCTGTTTGCCGCGCGCGAGAACGCCAAGGAAGTGCGCATGGAGCACTTCGACAAGGCGCGGGACAAGATCCTGATGGGTGCCGAGCGCCGCTCGATGGCCATGAGCGAGGAAGAGAAGACCAACACGGCCTATCACGAGGCCGGCCACGCCATCGTCGGCCGCCTGGTGCCGGACCACGACCCGGTCTACAAGGTCACCATCATCCCGCGCGGCCGCGCGCTGGGCGTGACCCAGTTCCTGCCTGAGGGTGATCGCTACAGCTCCACCCGCGAGAGCCTGCACAGTCGCCTGGCGACGCTGTACGGCGGACGCGTCGCCGAGGAGCTGATCTTCGGCACCGATAAGGTCACCACCGGTGCGTCCAACGACATCGAGCGGGCCACCAAGATGGCCCGCAGCATGGTCACCAAGTGGGGTCTGTCTGACCAGCTCGGTCCGGTCGCCTATGGTGAGGAAGAGGACGAGGTGTTCCTGGGGCGTTCAGTCACGCAACACAAGAGCGTGTCCGACGAGACCGCGCGCAAGATCGACGAGGAAGTGCGCGACATCCTGGACAACGCCTACAACCGCACCAAGGCGATCCTCACCGAGCACCTCGACAAGCTGCACTCGATGGCCAAGCTGCTGCTGGAGTACGAGACCATCGACGTGCCGCAGATCGACGCGATCATGGAAGGCCGCGATCCGCCGCCGCCGATCGGCTGGACCGAATCGGGCAAGGGTGGCGGCAAGGACGGTGACGGCGATTCGCAGCCGCTGCCGCCGATCGGCGGGCCTGCTGAGCAGACCTGACTGCCTGTCCGCTTCGGCGGATGCCCGGGTCACTGGATGGATTGAACGAGGGCGCCGGGCAACTGGCGCCTTCGCGCTTTGCGGGATTCGGCGAGCCGCCGTTGCCATTCTCGGTCAGGAGCGCGTGCCGATAGCTGGGTGTCCCGGGTGCACCCCTGTCCTCGCGAACGCCGAGGCGTCAGCCGGCTCTTCCGCTGCACTCGGGCTGACAAATCGATAGGCTTGTCCGGATTCCCCACTCCCAACTCCCGGCTCCCGATGTTCGACACCGCTCCCCAGCTTGACTGCGCCGGCCGCGTCCTGCGCCTGGACCGCACCCGGATCATGGGCATCGTCAACGTCACGCCCGATTCGTTCTCCGACGGTGGCGCGCATTTCGACATCGACGCGGCCGTGGCGCATGGCCTGCGGCTGGCGGCGGAAGGCGCGGACATTCTCGATGTGGGCGGGGAATCGACCCGGCCCGGTGCCGAAGAGGTGCCGCTGGACGAGGAACTGCGCCGCGTTGTCCCCGTGATCGAGCGGCTCGCGCGCGAAACGGACCTGCCGATCAGTGTCGATACGTCCAAGCCCGAAGTCATGCGCGCTGCGGTCGGGGCGGGCGCGGGCATGGTCAACGACGTGTACGCGCTGCGGCGCGAAGGCGCACTCGACGCGGCGGCCGCGCTGGGTGTTCCGGTGGTGCTGATGCACATGCTCGGCGAGCCGCGCTCGATGCAGGATGCGCCCGACTACGACGACGTGGTCGGCGAGGTCCACCGCTTCCTTGCCGAGCGAATCTTCGTCGCCGAGATGGCGGGCATCCCCAAGAAGCGCATCGTGGTCGACCCGGGCTTCGGTTTCGGCAAGACCACCGGGCAGAACCTGCAGCTTCTGGCGCGGCTGGAGCGTTTCCTCGAGCTCGGCGTGCCGGTGCTGGCCGGGCTTTCGCGCAAGCGCACGATCGGAGAGTTGACCGGGCGCGAGTTGCCGCGCGAGCGCGTGCATGGCTCGGTGGCGGCGCACCTGGTGGCCGCGCAGCGCGGCGCCCGCATCGTGCGCGTGCACGATGTCGCGGCGACCGTCGATGCGCTCAAGGTCTGGCAGGCCGTGGCCGAGGTGCCGGAGTTGCGCAAGGCGGGCAGCGCGCCCGAAATCAGCTGGCCCGACGGGATCTGAACGCCGGATGCGGTAAACAGGCCGCATCGGCATTGTGTGGACGATGGAGGACGTGATGGCCACGGGCTGGGCGGGTGACGGCGCGGTGCAGGACCAGATCGACGCGACCGTGAAGGACGGCATCAAGCGCGCGCGCAGCCAGCTGCCGCAGGGGCCTGCGCGTCTGCACTGCGAGGAGTGCGACGCGCCGATTCCCGAGGCGCGGCGGCAGGCCATGCCCGGCGTGCGGCTGTGCATCGCCTGCCAGGAGGCCGAAGAGCGCGACGAGCAGGAACACAGCGGCTACAACCGGCGCGGCAGCAAGGACAGCCAACTGCGCTGAGCTACAGCCCCTTGCGGGCAAGCTGGTCCAGCTTGGCCTGGTAACGCTGCGCCGTACTGCGGCTGGCAAGCGACTGCGCGCGGCGCAGGGCATCGCCCGCCTTGCGGTATTGACCCAAGTGCAGGTAGGCGCGGGCGAGCCCGTAATGGAACTGGTGTTCGCCGTCGTACAGGGCGATCGCTCGCCGGTAGCCCTTCGCTGCGCTCGCGTAATCCCCCTGCGTTTCGTCTTCGGTCGCCAGCAGGAAGTGGTGGAACGGGTTGCGGCGCTGGATCCTGTCGATCCTCCTGCGCAACTGGAGTTCCTCGCTCCGCTCGCCGCGGGAGGCGTGCAACGCGGCGAGGTTCATCAGTGCCCCCTCGTGCGTGCTGTCCAGATCCAGCGTCCTGCGGAAGTCGCGCTCCGCATCGTCCTTCCTGCCTGTACGCAGCGCCATGACGCCGGCGTTGTTCCAGGCGGCCGGGTAGCTGTCGTCGGCGCGGAAAGCCGCGGCCATGTAGTCCCCGGCCTGTACATACTGGCCGCGTGCCAGCAGGCCCGCGGCCCGATTGGTGTAGAGGATCGCCAGCAGGCGCGTGTCATCGATCTGCCGGGGTGGTTCGCCGCTCAGGATGCTGTCGCTGGCCACGTCGACCGTATAGCGGTGTCCGCCTGCGCGCATTCCGGCATTGACGTGGTTGCTGAAGTAGAGGGTGTCGCCCTCGCGGTACCAGGACAGGATCCGGTTGATCTCCTGGCCGTAGGCGTCGATGCCCGCCTCACGCGCGAGTGCGATCGTCAGCAGGGTAAAGCTCAGGCAGTTGGCCTTGCGCGTCTGCCACGCCTCGGTGACGGTGTGGTCGGCGTCGTGCTGGTAGCTCATGCCCAGGCCGGCAGGATCGAACAGGAAGCGGACCAGCCGGTTGAGGCGCTGCTGGTCGGAATTTCCACCTGGCACGATGACCTGCGCATGCAAGGCTTCGCGCAGCGCTGGCGGGATGGCGAAGACTTCTTCGGCCTGCGGCGGCGGGGCAGGCGCCGGTGCGGGCGGTGGTGGCGTCGCGACGATTGGCGCAATGGCCAAGGCGATGCCGAGCAGCGATGCGAACATGACGAGGCCTCCCATGTCCCGCGCGTTCCCGGAGTGTACGCCTGCGCCAGTGAGGCGGTTGCTGCACTGCGGCGCACATGGGCTGCAGCGTACTCGCCGCTTGTGCGGGGGTGCTGGCGGGCCGTTTGCACGCTACGTGGGCCAGCACTTGCAGACGGGTCCGGTACTGCCGGTCTCCGTCAGTTCAACAGCTGCAGCCCCAGGATCACGCCCAGCACAGCGGCCAGGACGGTGTAATTGCCGCCCTCGTCGCGACGACCGTACTGCGAGCGGCCGTGGTAGCCGTCCTCGTAGCCGCGCTCGAAGCCCTGGCGGAAGTAGTGGGTGTACTGGTCTTGTGCGATGTAGTGGCCGTTGTAGCCATAGCTGGCATCGACGTAGCCATGGCTGTCCCGGTAGTCGTAGCGCCAGCCGTCGTCGCGGTCGGCGCGCCCGGCGCGCAGGCCTTCGCTGTAGCCGTGGCGAACGGCATCGCGCATCAGGTCGGCGCCGTAGCGGTTGGTCTGGTGCCAACGGCCGCCGTAGTTGTAGCGATAGCTGGCGGGCGTGTGGAAGTAGGGGTCGCGCGCGTAGTCGTAGGACGTGTTCCGCCAGCGGCGCTCCTGGTCGCGCAGGCGCGCGTGATAGTCGCGCTGGTAGCGGTACTGGGCCATGCGCCGCTGCTGTTGCAACATGCGACCGCGCTCGGCGTGGCGCTGCTCGGCCATCCGCTGCTGGCGCTCACGGTCATGGCGAAACTGCTCGGCACGCTGGCGCTCGGTGCGGATCAGGCTTTCCTGTCGCTGACGGTCGATGCGGTTCGAGACATCGCGGCCGCGGTCGTCGCGACGCGGCACCTCGACCTGCCCGCGCCGCGGCTCGGGTCCGGCGATGTCGCGCCGCGGCGATTCGATGCGCTGGCGCTGCTGGCGTTCGCGTTGCTCGCGCTGCACCTGGTCGCGCTGCGCCTGGCCGCGACGCGCATCGTCGCGCTGCGCCAGCTGCAGGCGCCGTGCTTCGCCGCCGGTCTCGCGCCGCGGAGACTCCGATCGCTGCGCCTGCTGGCGCCGTTGCGCTTCGGCGCGGTCGCGCTGCTGTCCGTCCCGGACTGCCTGCCCGCGCTGCGCCTGTTCCCGCTGCGACGCCTGCTGCCGTCTTGCGCCCTCGCGCTGCGACGCCTGGAGCTGCTGGCGTCGCGCGCTCTCGCGCTGGCCTTCGGCTTGCGCCTGCTGGCGGGCGCGCTGCTGCCGCGCATCGTCCTGTCGTGGTGTGGTCGCGTCGCGCTGGCGTCCCGCCTGCTCGCGCGACTGGCCTTGGCGCGGCTCCGAGACGGCGCGCTGCGGCTGGCGCGATTGCGCCTGCGGCCTGTCTGCGGCTTCGCGCCGGTCCGGCGCTTCAGTGCGGCGCGACTCCTGGTTGCGCTGCGTGCGCTGTTCGCGGCGCTCGCGTTCGCGCTCCTGCGCCAGCGCCGGTAGCGCCGTCACCAGGGCCAGGCCAAATACGAGCGCGGTGTGCAGGATGCGTCGGGAGGTGAGCTGCTTCATCGTCGGACCCCTGCCGACACCCCGTCGGCACAGGGCATAGTGTTGACCCGGCGGCAATGAACCGCTTCTGAGGATTCCCCTGCGGATTCAGCGCCGGGACGGCGAAACCGGTTCCAGTTGAACGATGCGGCAACCATCCGCAGCGGGCGTGTCAACGCTTGGCACCGCGGTGCGTGGCGATGGCTTTCGGTTAGTCTTCCGCGCGGATCGAACCGGGAGCAGGGAAGTCCATGACGCAGGGGCATACACGCTGGTGGGACAAGTGGCGCGCGCGTTTTCGCGGCCCGCCTGACGCGCCCGCGGCCAGCGCCACTCAGACCGCGCGCGTCAAGCGCGGCTGGCGCTACACCGAACTGCAGTTCGCAGGTGGCGTGTCGCAGAGCCGGATGCGCACCTTCCAGCCCGGGCACCTGCTCATCGACTACACCCGCACGATGATGGCGGCCCTGCTGTTTCGCCCGCAGCCCGCGCTGATCGGCATGATCGGGTTGGGTGGCGGCTCGCAGGCGAAGTTCTGCCACAGCCATCTGCCCGATACGCGACTCGAGGTGGCCGAGAACAACCCGCAGGTGCTGGCGCTGCGCCGCAGCTTCCGCGTCCCGGCGGACGATGCGCGGCTGCAGGTGATGCTGGCCGATGGCGCGCAGTTCGTGCGCGAGCGGCGCGGCTGCCTGGACATCCTGCTGGTCGACGGCTACGACGAAACCGGAATTCCCGCTGCGCTGTCGAGCCAAGAATTTTACGACGACTGCCGCGACGCGCTGGTGCCCGGCGGCGTGCTCGCCGGCAACCTGTATGCCACCGATTTCCGCAACCATGTGCGCAAGCTGCAGCGCAGCTTCGGCCGCCAGCGGGTGCGGGTGCTGGAGGAGGCGCGGCAGAGCAACCGCGTGGTGTTCGCATGGAAGGGCGATCCATTCCCCGGCGGGCGCATCGACCTGCCGGCCATCGTCGCCCGCATGCCACCTGCAGCGGGGCGTGAACTGGCCGAAGTGTTCACCCGGGTGGCGCTGGCCTGGCAGAACGGCTGACGGTCTTGCCATCACGGCTTTGCCGCGCGAAAGTCTCCGGCTTACGCCAGAAGGGGACTCACCGATGCGTCGAACGATCTCGCGGGCCGCAGGCCTGTTGCTGCTGCTTGCGCTGGCCTGGCCGGCCCTTGCGGCCAACGCCGGGCTGACGCTCGAACAGGTGGCGAAGACCCGCAGCGTCACGCGCGCGGAGATCAGTCCCGATGGCCAGCACGTGGCCTACGTGCTGTCGGTGCCGCGCGAGCCTGGCGTGGACGACGATGGCCCGGCCCGCGCGGAACTGCATGTGGCGACGCGCGAGGGCGCCAGCCGCGGCTTTGTCACCGGCAAGGTCAACGTGGGCGGCGCGGAATGGCTGCCCGACAGCCGCTCGCTGGCATACCTGGCCAAGCGCGAAGGCGACGACACGCGCACCCTGTACCGGATCCCGGTCGATGGCGGCGAATCGGTCGCGATCGCGAAGCTGAAGTCCGACATCACCGCCTTCAGTCTGTCGCCGGACGGGAGCCGCGTTGCGCTGCTGGCGTCCGAGCCCGAGAGCGACGCACTCAAGGCGCTGAAGAAGAAGGGCTTCAGCCAGAAGGTCTACGAGGAGGACTGGCGGCCGGTGCAGCTGTGGATCGCAGAGGTGGGCGACGTGGCTGCGCAGCCGCGGCTGGTGGAGGTCGAGGGCAGCGTGCAGTCGGTGCAGTGGAGCCCGGGCGGTGACCGCCTCGGCCTGACCGTCGCGCCGCGCCAGCTGACCGACGACACCCTGGTGTTCACCCGCGTACGCATCGTGTCGCCCGAGGGGCGGGTGCTGGGCACGGTCGACAATCCCGGCAAGGTGGGTGGCCTGTCGTGGAGCCCGGACGGGGCGCACCTGGCCTTCATTTCTGCCGAGGACAAGCACGACGCGCAGCAGGGACGGCTGTTCGTCGTGGGCCGCGATGGTGGCGCCTGGCGCGACCTGCTGCCGGGCCTGCCCGGGCATGTGGTGGACGTGGAATGGCGTGACGCGGCCACCCTGCAGTTCCTCAGCTACGAGGGCGTGCAAGCGCGTCTGGGCGAGATCGGCGTCGACGGTGGCACGCAGCGCACCGTGCTGGCGGCGGAGGGCCCGGTCTGGAGTGGATTCAACCGCTCCAGCGGCGGCGACATCGCGCTGGTCGGCAGCACGCCGGCGCACCCTTCCGAAGTCTTCCTGATGCCTGCCGGCGCGACCGCGCCGCAAAGGCTGACCCACAGCAATCCCTGGCTCAAGGACGTAAGCCTGGCGCGGCAGGAAGTGATCCGCTACGCCGCGCGTGATGGCCTGGAGATTGAAGGCCTGCTGGTGCATCCGCTGCAGCGCCGCGGCAATGCGCGCGTGCCGCTGATCGTGGTCGTGCACGGTGGCCCGGAGTCGCACTACACCAACGGTTGGCTGACCTCGTACGCGCAACCGCTGCACCACGCCGCGGCGCAGGGCTATGCGGTGTTCCTGCCGAACTATCGCAGCAGCACCGGACGCGGGGTGGAGTTCTCCAAGAAGGGCTTCGGGCGGCCGGGCATGGAAGAGTTCGACGACGTGGTGGATGGCGTCGACCACCTCGTGTCGATCGGCCTGGTCGATGGCGACAAGGTCGGCATCACTGGCGCCTCCTACGGCGGCTACGCCAGCGCCTGGGGCGCGACCTACTACAGCGAGCGCTTCGCCGCGTCGGTGATGTTCGTGGGCATTTCCGACCAGGCCAGCCTCGTTACCACCGGCGACATTCCCTGGGAACAGAACCTGGTGCACATGGGCAGCTGGCCCTGGGAAGATCCCGAGCTGTTCCGCAAGACCAGTCCGATCACCTATGCGCAGCAGTCGAAGACGCCGACGCTGATCCTGCACGGCGAAGCCGATCCACGCGTGCCGGTGATGCAGTCGTACATGCTCTACCGCTACCTCAAGCTCGCGGGCCAGGCGCCGGTGCGGCTGGTGCTGTATCCGGGCGAAGGGCACGGCAACGCGCGTGCGGCCTCGCGCTACGACTATTCGCTGCGGCTGATGCAGTGGATGGATCATTATCTCAAGGGTCCGGGCGGCAAGCCGCCAGCCTACGAACTCGACTACGCGTTGCCGGCTGCGGGCGCGAAGAAGTGAGTCGACCCCGCTCCCGCACGGGTGCCGCGGCGTGAGTGCGGCGGTGCAGCCGGGCGTATACGCGACCGGCGCGGCGAAGCGACGCGTGCTGCTGGCCAGCATGATCGGCACCACGATCGAGTTCTTCGATTTCTACATCTACGCCACGGCGGCGGTGCTGGTGTTCCCGCACCTGTTCTTCCCGCCGGGCGACCCGACCACCGCGACACTGCAATCGTTTGCGACGTTTGCGCTGGCGTTCATTGCGCGGCCGTTCGGGTCGGCGTTGTTCGGGCATTTCGGCGACCGGGTCGGACGCAAGGCGACCCTGGTTGCTGCGTTGCTGACCATGGGCGTGTCGACCGTGCTGATTGGCCTGCTGCCGACCTATGCGCAGGCGGGGATCGTCGCGCCGCTGCTGCTGGCGCTGTGCCGGCTGGGGCAGGGCGTGGGCCTGGGCGGCGAGTGGGGCGGGGCCGTGCTGCTGGCCACCGAGAACGCGCCGCCAGGCAAGCGCGCGTGGTACGGCATGTTCCCACAGCTCGGCGCGCCAATCGGTTTCCTGCTTTCGACCGGCGTGTTCCTGGCGCTGACCCACTGGATGAGCGATGCCGACTTCCTGGCCTGGGGCTGGCGCATTCCGTTCCTGGCGAGCGCGGTGCTGGTGCTGGTCGGGCTGTGGGTGCGGCTGCGCATCACCGAGACGCCGGACTTCCAGCGTGCGGTCGACCGCGACGAACGGGTACGGCTGCCGATGGTGGCGGTGGTGCGCGACCATCCCTTCGCACTGCTCAGCGGGACGTTGGCGCTGGTGGCGACGTTCGTGCTGTTCTACCTGATGACGGTATTCGCGCTGAGCTGGGCGACGTCGAAGCTTGGGTATTCGCGCGAGCATTTCCTGCTGCTGCAGATGCTGGGGGTGCTGTTCTTCGCGCTGACGATTCCGCTGTCGGCGTTGTACGCGGACCGGTTCGGAAGGCGCAACGCGATGATCACGGCGACGGTGCTGATCATCGCGTTCGGGTTCCTGTTCGCGCCGCTGCTGGAGTCGGGCAGCGATTGGGGTGTGCTGGCTTTCCTCGCGCTGGGGCTGGGCGCGATGGGGCTGACCTACGGGCCATGCGGCACGATCCTGGCCGAGATGTTCCCGACCGCGGTGCGCTACACGGGCGCGTCGTTGGCGTTCAACATGGCCGGCATCATTGGCGCATCGCCGGCGCCGTACATCGCCACGCGGCTCGGTGAGCGTTACGGACTCGCCTCGGTGGGGTGGTATCTCGCGGCGATGGGGGTGTTGACGCTGCTTGCGTTGCTGGTGGTGCGTCGGGATCCGGCTGCTCGCTAGGGTTGGTCGGAAGCAGCCGCGTTCCTCGATGAGTTGAAGCAGGGCGCCGTGTCAGAGCCTATGTGGCGTGCCCGTTGTGGCTCGTCTGGTGAAAGGCGGGGCCGCGCCTTCGGGCCGGGCCGCGGCAGGCGGGGTGTATCACGGCCGGCTCGGTCGCACATCCATGTGCGACTCGCCGGCGCGGCCATCCATGGCCGCTCCCGCGATACACCCCGCCTGCCGCGTCTGTCGCGCGTCTGGATTGCATTCTTCGTCGACGAACTGCTCTTTCAATGCTTGCGACAGCTGGAGGCAGGCGTCGGCGCGTTTGTAGGAGCGGCTTCAGCCGCGATCGTCGTGGCGGGGCGCGTGGCGTCTGCGATCGCGGCTGAAGCCGCTCCTACAAGGGCAGGCGTTGAATCGCTTCCGGAGGTGGAATCCCGAAGCAGCGAGGCTGTAGCGCCCCGAGGGGGAGGTGGCGCAAGTGGCACATGGATGTGCCACGGCCGCGAGTGCGGACATGGATGTCTGCCGAGCGGTGCGTCACCTCCCCTCGGGGCGCTGCGGCCCCTTCCGAAGGCGTGCTCCCGCACCGTTTCCAGCACCAGTTGGATCCGGCAAGTTGAAGCCGACACGGCCAGGACCACCCGAAAGCCATTCACGTCGCAACTTCACCGCGTCGCACTAGACTGGCGTGGTTGCGGCGGAGGGACATCACGTGAAAGCCTGGACCACGTTCGGCATCGTTGTCGTCATTGCCGTCGGCGCACTGCTGCCGCTGCAGGCGCTGGTCAATGCGCGCCTGGGTGCGCTGACGCATGGCGCGCTGTACGCATCCTTCGTCTCGTTCCTGGTCGGCACCTGCCTGCTGGGGCTGATGCTGCTGATCACCCGCACGCCGCTGCTGCCGACGCAGCCGCTCAATACGCTGCCGGCCTGGGTCTGGGTTGGCGGCGTGATAGGCGCCTGCCTTGTGCTGGTGGCGACCCTGCTGGTGCCCAAGATCGGCGCAGCCGCACTGATCTGCCTGATCGTGCTGGGGCAACTGCTGGGTTCGCTGCTGCTCGATCATTTTGGCGTGCTGGGCGCGCAGCGGCCGGCGGATACGGTCCGGATCGGTGGCGCGCTGCTGGTGATCGTCGGCGCCGCGTTCGTGGTGCGGCCATGGCAGCCGGGATGAGTGGCATCGACGTACTGCCGGCCGGCCAGATGCACGCGCTGGAAGCGGCGTATGCGAAGCCGCCGCGCGCCTATCACGACTTCGGCCACGTGGGCGAAGTGCTGCGCCATTACGACGCCGTGGCCGCCGGGCCGGGCTGGGTGCAGCCGCGGGAAGTGCGCCTGGCCGTGCTGTACCACGACGCGGTGTACGAGCCCGGGCGCAAGGGCAACGAAACGCGTTCGGCCGCGTTCGCGCTCGAAGAGATCGCGCGCTGGTTGCCGGATGCCGGGGTGGAAGCATCGCGCGTGGCCGAGTTGATCGAACTCACCGCGCGCCACGGCCAGCATGGACCCCAGGATTTCGGCAAGACCGCGGTGGCAGACGACACCTGCCATTTCCTCGACTGCGACATGGCCATCCTCGGCGCCGAACCTCCCGCGTTCGATACCTACGACCGCGCGATCGCCGCCGAGTACCGCGGCCATGTGCCGGACTGGCTGTTCCGGATCAACCGCCGCCGCTTCCTCAAGGCGCTGCTGGCACGGCCACGGATCTATCTCAGCGATTTCTTCCACGAGCGCTTCGACGCGCAGGCGCGCAGCAACCTGCGCAGGGCGGTCACCAGCAAACGCTGAGGCCTGCTGCCCGGGAATCGCCCCGGAGCGGCTATGATCCGGCGATGGCGAAACTGCTGCTCAACCTGCGCAACGTGCCCGACGACGAGGCCGACGACGTCCGCGCCTTCCTGCGCGCGGCCCGGATCGAACATTACGAAACGCGTCCCGGGCCGTTCGGCATCTCCGCTGGCGGCATCTGGGTGCGCGAGAACGACGACGTACCCCAGGCCAAGCGCCTGATGGCCGACTACCAGCGCGACCGCGCGATCCGGGTGCGCGCCGACCACGAGCGCGCCGAGCGCGAAGGCACCGCCGAAACCTTTGCCGACATCGCCCGCGCGCAGCCGCTGCGGATCGTGCTGACCGTCCTGGCGATCCTGCTGCTGGTCGGGCTGATGGCGCTGCCCGCGATCCTCATCGGGCGCTGACCGGTGGCGGCTGCGCCTGGCCAGCTGGTCCGCGGCATCGGGCGCGGCAGCATGGTCGCGCTGTTCATCAACTCGGTGATCGGTGCCGGCATCTTCGGCCTGCCGTCGCGCGTGCACGAACTGCTTGGTCCGTACGCGCTGCTGGCCTACGTTGCCTGCGCGCTGCTGGTGCTGCTGGTGGTGCTGTGCTTCGCCGAGGCCGGCAGCCGCTTCGAACAGACCGGTGGGCCCTACCTGTATGCCCGCGTCGCGTTCGGACCGGTGGTCGGTTTCCAGGTGGGCTGGCTGGTGTGGCTGACGCGGGTGACCGCATTCGCCGCGCTGTGCAACCTGCTGATCGACTATCTCGCGCATGTTGCGCCCGCGCTGGCGAGCGGCACCGGGCGCGTCGCCGTCGCCACGCTCGCCACCCTGGCCATCGCTGCGGTCAACCTGCGCGGCGTGCGCACCGCGGCGATCGTCGCCAACGTGTTCACCGTCGGCAAGCTGGTGCCGCTGGTGCTGTTCGTCGCGGTGGGGCTGTTCTTCATCGAGCCTGCGCGCTACGTGCCGGAGCAGGCGCCCAGTTCCGTTGATTTCTCCAGCGCCGTGTTGCTGCTGGTGTTCGCCTTCACCGGATTCGAGACCGCGACCGTGCCGGCCGGCGAGGTGCGCGATCCGCGGCGCACGCTGCCGTTCGCGATCCTGGCCTCGATGGCAGTGATCGTGCCGCTGTACCTGCTGATCCAGTTCGTGGCGATCGGCACGCTGCCGGAGCTTGCACAGTCGAGCACGCCGCTGGCCGATGCAGCGGGCGGGTTTGCCGGCAGCATCGGCGCGGGCGTGATCGTGCTCGGCGCCCTGGTGTCGATCTCGGGCACGCTCAATGGCCTGGTGCTGTCGGCGCCGCGGCTGCTCTACGCCATGGCCGAACGTGGCCAGCTGCCGGCGCTGCTAGCGCGCACGCACCCGCGCTTTCATACCCCGCACTGGGCGATCGCGCTGACCGCGGCCTGCATGCTGGCGCTCACGCTGTCGGGGTCGTTCCTGAGCGCAGTGGCGCTGAGCACCATCACCCGCCTGCTGGCGTACGCGGCCACATGCATCGCGGTGCCGGTGTTGCGGCGGCGGGAGGGCGGCGAGGTCGCGCCCGCCGCGTTCCGGGTGCCGGCGGCGCCCTGGGTGGTGGGTAGCGCCCTGCTGGTGATTGCATGGCTGGTGCTGCATGCGGGGGCCGCGGAACTTCGCAACGTGGCGTTCGCGATGCTGGCGGGCGCTCTGCTGATGGTGATCGCGGGCCGCCTGCGTCTGCGCAGGCCAGGCGGCGCATGACTTTCGGCATGACCCGGTGATGCTGCACGCGGGGTAAGGTCCCGGGTCCGGATCGCATTGCGCACCGGCCTGTCTTCCGACCTTGCCTTGGGGCACTCGATGTCCAGAATCCTTGCGCCCCTGTTTTTCCTGGCCCTGGTCTGCGCCTGGCCAGCCACCGCGCTCGCGCAGCGCAGCCTGTCGTTCGAGGCGCACGCGCTGCCGGAGCAAGGCATCGTCGCGATCGCCGTGGCCGAGGGACTGCCCGAAGGCGGCAGCTTTGCCACGATCGACGCGCGCAGCGGCGGCGCGCTGCGCCGCGCGGCGGAGGCCGACGGTTTCAAGGGCAAGGCGGAAAGCCTGCTCGAGTTGCGCGGTTTTGCCGGCTACGATCGCCTGCTGGTGCTGGGCACGGGCAAGGACGCGCTGGCGCCCGCCGCGCTGCAGGATGCCGGCGGCCGCGTCGCCAGCGCCGTGGCGCGCATCCGTGCGCCGCGCGTGGACCTGGTCTGGGATGGCGGCGAGGCCGATGCCGCCTCGCACCTGGCGCTGGGCGCTTCGCTGGGCCAGTACAGCTTCGACAAGTACCGCTCGCGCAAGGATGAGGGCGAGGATGCGCAGGCCGGCACCGGCGAACTGGTGATCCGCACGCGGGCCGGCGCGGCTGCGGCCGACGCCTGGACCGCGCAGTGGAAGCCCGTCGCCGACGCAGTCGCCTTCGCGCGCGACTTGTCCACCGAGCCTGCCAATGCGCTGTGGCCCGAGGAGTTCGTCGCGCGCGTGCGCACGGCGGCGGCAGGCCTGCCGCTGCGCATCGAGGTGCTCGACGTACCGGCGATGCAGAAGCTCGGCATGGGCGGCATCCTCGCCGTCGGCCAAGGCAGCGTGCGCCCGCCGCGGCTGCTGGTGCTGCGCTATTCGGGCGCTGCAGCCGGTGAAGCGCCGCTCGCCTTCGTCGGCAAGGGCATCACCTTCGACAGCGGCGGCATCTCGATCAAGCCCAACACCAACATGTGGCAGATGAAGGGCGACATGAGCGGTGCCGCCACGGTGGTGTCGACCGTGATCGCGCTGGCCGGCCGCAAGGCACCGGTGAATGCGGTCGCGGTGGCGGCGCTGGCCGAGAACATGCCCTCGGGCAGTGCGGCGCGTCCCGGCGATGTGATTCGCACCGCCTCGGGCAAGACCTTCGAGATCATGAGCACCGACGCCGAAGGGCGCATGGTGCTGACCGACGCGCTCTGGTACGTGCAGCAGCGGGACCGGCCGCAGCTGGTCGTCGACGTGGCCACGCTCACCGGCTCGATCGTGGCCGCGCTGGGCGGCGACTATGCGGGCCTGTTCTCGCGCGACGACGTGCTGGCCGGGCAACTGCTGGCGGCGGGCGAGGCCAGCGGCGAGGAGCTGTGGCGGATGCCTCTGCGCGAGGAGTACGGCAAGCGGCTGAAATCGCCGATCGCCGACCTGCGCAATGGCGGTGGCTCGCCGGGCGCCGGCGTGGGCGCGTACTTCGTCGGCGAGTGGGTCGACCGCAAGCTGCCCTGGGCGCACCTGGACATCGCCGGCTCGTTCTCGGTCTCCAGCGCCGAACCGACCGTGCCCGAGGGCGCCACCGGCTTCGGCGTGCGCCTGCTGGATCGCTTCGTGCGCGACCACCACGAACAGCCGCGCGAATAGGGCGGTCGGGCGGCTGCGCCAGTCGCCGGCTACAATCGGCGCAGGCGGGCCGGACGCCGCCGCCATCCTCGCGAGACGTCCTTCGACGGCCGCAGACAGGGCAGCGGGTCTTCAGCCCGGTTTCGCCCGCACCCGCAGCTGCGAGCACGACGGTCGCCGCCCGCCCCACCGTAGCCCCCGTCGCGACCCGGCCAATCCATGATCCGCAACATCGCCGCCTACCACTTCGTCGAGATCGCTGACACGCAGGCGCTGGCCGAGCGCGTGCGCGAGTGGGCCGAGGCCGCAGCGCTGCGCGGCACGGTGCTGGTGGCCCCCGAAGGCATCAACCTGTTCCTGGCCGGCGCGGATGCCGCCATCGAAGGCTTTCTCGATCAGTTGCGCCGCGACCCGCGCCTTGCCGGGGTCACCGTCAAGGACAGCTGGAGCGCGACCGTCCCGTTCTCGCGGCTCAAGGTCAAGCGCAAGCGCGAGATCATCAGCTTCCGCCGTGACGATGCGTCTCCGCTGGGCGGCCGCGCGCCCGCAGTCGCGCCCGCGGACCTTGCGCGCTGGCTGGCCCAGGGCCACGACGACGAGGGTCGCCGTGTCGCCATGCTCGACACGCGCAACCGCGAGGAGACCGCGCATGGCGCGTTCGCCGGCGCGCTGGTGCTGCCGATCGACAACTTCACCGACCTGCCGGCCGCGCTCGAACCGCATCGCGGCGCCCTGGCCGACGCCACCGTGGTCAGCTACTGCACCGGCGGCATCCGCTGCGAGAAGGCCGCGCTGTGGATGCGCGCCAGCGGCATGGACAACGTGCTGCAGCTCGACGGCGGCATCCTCGGTTATTTCGAGGCGGTCGGCGGCGCGGGCTACGCGGGCCGCTGTTTCGTGTTCGACGAACGGGTGGCGCTGGACCCGGCGCTGCGCCCGCTGGTCGACGAAGCAGCGCAGGCGCGCGCCGCATGAGCTGGCTTGGCCTGGTGCTGCTGGTGCTGGGCGCGTACCTGGCATTCAAGCTGGCCGGCGCGCTGCTGAAGCTGCTGATGTTCGTGCTGGCGCTGGTCGGCGCGTACTGGTTCCTGGCGCCGCACCTGGGCTGGCCGACTGTGTCGGAACTGTTCTACGTGCTGGGTCCGGACTTTGGCGGGCGCCGCATCGAGGAGGTCGTCCAGCCGGGCGCCATTGCCGGCGAAGTCACGGATCGCGTCGTCGACGGGGTGATCGACCGCATCCTGCCGTCGCAGCCGCTGCCCGACGTCGAGCCGCTGCCGGAGCCGGCGCCGGCGCCAGCGGACGCGCTTGCGCCGACAGGCGCGGATCAGCCGATCCATTAGGGAAGCCCTGAACACGCCGCAGGCGCTACTCGCCGAACTCCCGTGAGGGCAGGGCGATGCGGCGCTGCGGACGGCCGACCAGGTCCAGGAAGCTGTTGAACACCGCGTCGGCGCCGGCCTGCATCGCGGCGATGTGCTCGTGGGTGTGGGCGCGGATCGCGGCCTCGTCGTGTGCGCCTTCGCGGCGCTCGAGCTCGGCCCGGTAGCCGGGCGTCGCCAGCCAGCGCTCGATCAGCGGCTGGTCCATCTCCAGGTGGAACTGGAACCCGTAGGCCTTCTCGCCCCAGCGAAAGGCCTGCTGCTCGCAGGTCTCGCTGCGTGCCAGGTGCACGGCGCTGCGCGGGATCTCGAAATGCCGGCCGTGCCACTGGAACACCGGCGCCTCCTCGCCGAGCGGAGCCAGCACCGGGTCGCTGCGCCCGGCCTCGGTGGCACGCAGGTGGTACCAGCCGATTTCCGGCACCTGCTGGCGCCTGACCGGTGCGCCCAGCGCGTGCGCGAGCAGCTGTGCGCCCAGGCAGATGCCGAGCATCGGCTTGCCCTGGCCCAGCATCCGCTCGATCGCGCGCAGCTCGGTGCGCAGGTGCGGCCGCGCCTGCTGGTCCTCGACGTTCATCGGCCCGCCCAGCACGATCAGGCCGCGATAGCGGTCGACGTCGGGCTGCGCCTCGGGATCGCGGTCGAAGTTGACGAAGCGGATGCGGTGGCCGCGGCGCCGGATCAGGGGGTCGAGCGTACCCAGCGGCTCGGCCGCGACGTGCTGGAAGACGAGGATGCGGGACATGGGGCGATTCTAGAAAGGATCGCAGCCGCGTGTGCCGATGGTTGCGGTTGTGACGCTTGGCTGGCGCTGTCCGGCGTGCAGGAGCGGCCGAGGCCGCTCCTGCTGCCGCGGAGCCGGGATCAGTCCCGGCGCCCGCGCGGCCCCGGCTTCGCGCCGCGCGGTGGCGGCCCCCCCTTGCTGCGCGGCTTGCCTGCCGGCTTGGGGCCGGGCCTGCCGCGCGGCGGTCCGCGTTCGTCCTCGCTGGCGTGGCGCATGCGCAGCTGCTGGCCGGACACCCACACCTTCTTCAGGTGCTCGAGCACCTCGCGCGGCATGCCCTGCGGCAGGTCGACCAGGCTGTGGTCTTCGCGGATGTCGATGCGGCCGATGTAGCGGCTCTCCAGGTCCGCCTCGTTGGCGATGGCGCCGACGATATTGCCCGGCTGCACGCCATGCATGTGGCCGACCTCGATGCGGAAGGTCTCCGTATCGAAACCGTGCTCGGGCGCGGACGCCGGACGCGCGTCGCGCGTGGCGGGCTCGCGCCGCGCTGCCGGCGGTGTCGGCGACGCGGCTTGCGGCTGCCCGGCTTCGGGCGGCGTGGCAAACAACGTTTCGCCGGCGTTGTGATGCGCGCGTTCGGGCCGACCCCGGGCGATCGGGGGTCTCGCCGCGAACGGGGTCGAAGCCTCGCGCCGCTCCATGCGCTCGCGCGGACCGCGGCCGTCGTCGCGGTCCTTGCGCGGTGGCGGCGCGGCGATCAGCAGCGGCGTATCGCCCTGCACGGCCTGCGCCAGCGCGGCGGCGATCTCGGCGGCGGGCACATTGTGGTCGCGCTCGTAGCGTTCGACCAGGTCGCGGTACAGCGCCAGGTCCGGGCTTTCGAGCGCGCTGGTGATGCGGTCCATGAATTTGCCGACACGGCGTTCGTTCACCGTGTCCACGCTCGGCAGCTGCATCGGCTCGATCTTCTGCCGGGTCGCACGCTCGATCGCGCCGAGCATGCCGCGCTCGCGCGGCGCTGCGAACAGGATCGCTTCGCCGCTGCGGCCGGCGCGGCCCGTGCGGCCGATACGGTGCACGTAGCTTTCGGTGTCGTAGGGAATGTCGTAGTTGAGAACGTGACTGATGCGGTCCACGTCCAGCCCGCGCGCGGCCACGTCGGTGGCCACCAGGATGTCGATGCGGCCGTCCTTGAGTGACTGGATGGTCTTCTCGCGCTGCTTCTGGTCAAGGTCGCCGTTGATCGCGGCCGCAGCGAACCCGCGCGCAGCCAGCCGATCAGCCAGCTCCTGGGTGCCGAGCTTGGTGCGTGCGAACACGATCATCGCCTCGAACGGCTCGGCCTCGAGGATGCGGGTGAGCGCGTCGAGCTTGTTGGTGCCGCTGACCATCCACACCCGCTGGCGGATGTTGGGCGCGGTGGTGGTCTGCGACTTGATCGCGATCTCGACCGGGTCCTTGAGGTAGGTCTGCGCGATGCGCTTGATCTGGCTCGGCATGGTCGCCGAGAACAGCGCCACCTGGCGCGTCGCGGGCGTCTTCTTCAGCACCGTCTCGACGTCGTCGATGAAGCCCATGCGCAGCATTTCGTCGGCTTCGTCGAGCACCAGCGTGCGCAGTTCGGAGAGGTCCAGCGTGCCGCGGTCGAGATGGTCGATCACGCGCCCGGGCGTGCCGACGATCACCTGCACGCCGCGCTTGAGCGCGGCCAGCTGCGGGCCATAGCCCTGGCCGCCGTAGATCGGCAGCACCTGGAAGCCGGGCAGGTGGGTGGCGTATTTCTGGAATGCCTCGGCCACCTGGATGGCCAGCTCGCGCGTGGGCGCCAGCACCAGCACCTGCGGCTTGCGCGCGGCCGGATCGAGCCGCGCAAGCGCGGGCACGGCGAAAGCGGCGGTCTTGCCCGTGCCGGTCTGCGCCTGCCCGAGCACGTCGCGACCTGCCAGCAGCGGCGGGATGGTCGCGGCCTGGATGGGCGATGGAGATTCGTAGCCGACGTCGGACAGCGCCTGGAGCAACGGCTGCGAGAGTGCGAAATCGGAAAAACTGGTGGGCGGGGCTTCGGCGCTCATGGAATCCGGCGAGCCGGTCCTGAAAATCGGGGAGACAGTGTACGCGTCGCTGCGTCAGGGCGGCGTCGCGCGCTGCAGACAGTGCTGCGGCTAGGATGGGCGCTCCATCCACACGTGCCTTCGAATGACCCGGTCCACGAGCCTTCCCAACCCCGTCCTCCTGCGGCCCCGCCGCAGGACCGGGGCCTGCTGAACGTGTACGCGCCCGGTTTCGACAACGCGCTGCTGCGCGAAATGCCCGGCGATCCGGAGCAGGGGCCGCGGCGGCGCCAGGTGGAGCAGGCCGTCTGGTCGCGGGTCCAGCCCACGCCCGTGGCCGCCCCGCGGCTGCTGGCGCATTCGGCCGAAGTCGCCGCCATGCTGGGCATCGACCAGGGCTGGCTGCATTCGGACGGGTTCGCCCGGGTCTTTGGCGGCAATGTGCTGCTCCCGGGCATGGATCCGTTTGCCGGCAACTACGGTGGCCACCAGTTCGGCCAGTGGGCCGGCCAGCTTGGCGATGGTCGTGCCATCAGCCTCGGCGAGGCGGTGCCGGCCGACGGGACGCGCCACGAACTCCAGCTCAAGGGCGCCGGCCCCACGCCGTATTCGCGCAGCGCCGACGGACGCGCCGTGCTGCGCTCGTCGATCCGTGAATTCCTGTGCAGCGAGGCGATGCACCACCTGGGCATCCCCACCACGCGCGCGCTGTCGCTGGTGGCAACGGGAGATGCGGTGGTGCGCGACATGTTCTACGACGGCAACGCGGCGCCCGAGCCGGGCGCGATCGTGTGCCGCGTCGCGCCCTCGTTCCTGCGCTTCGGCCACTTCGAGCTGCCGTATTCGCGCGGCGACAGCGGACTGCTGCGCCAGCTCGCGGAATTCTGCATCTGGCGGGATTTCCCGCACCTGCTCGGCAGCCGCGCTGGGCAGCCGCTGGATGCGCTGCGCGCGCAGGAGGTATTCACCGAGGCGCTGTTCGGTGAATGGTTCAACGAAGTCTGCGAACGCACCGCGCACATGGTCGCGGGCTGGATGCGGGTGGGCTTCGTGCACGGCGTACTCAACACCGACAACATGTCGATTCTGGGCCTCACCATCGACTACGGCCCCTATGGCTGGATCGACGACTACGATCCGGACTGGACCCCCAACACCACCGACGCGCAGGGCCGTCGCTACCGTTTTGGATGGCAGCCGCGGGTGGCGCACTGGAACCTGTCGCGCCTGGCGCAGGCGTTGACGCCGCTGTTCGACGATCTCGCGGTGCTGGAAGCCGGGCTCGATCGCTATGCCCAGGCCTGGCAGGCCGGCGACCGCGCAAACATCGCGGCCAAGCTCGGCCTGGCCGACTGCCGCGAAGACGATGTGGGCCGGATGGAGCGGCTGCAGGCGTTGATGCAGACGGCGCAGGTGGACATGACGATCTTCTTCCGCGCGCTGGCGGACATCGACCTCGACGCGCCTTCGCTCGAGCCACTGGCGGATGCGTTCTACGACGCGGAGCTGCGCGAGACACATGCGCCCGCCTTCGACGAGTGGCTCGACGACTACACGCAGCGGCTGCGCGGCGACACGCTCGATCCTGCTGCGCGCCTTACGCGCATGCAGGCGGCCAACCCGAAATACGTGCTGCGCAATTACCTGGCCCAGCAGGCGATCGACCAGGCCACGGCCGGTGATCCGTCGGGCATCGCCGAGCTGCTGGAGGTCATGCGCCGGCCCTACACCGACCAGCCCGGTCGCGAAGACCTGGCGGCCAGGCGCCCGGACTGGGCGCGCAACCGGGCCGGGTGTTCGGCCCTCTCCTGCAGTTCGTGACCGTCATTCGTCGAGGAACGCTCCGCAACCCTTGAGCGTTTCGGCGCCCACCGTCAGCGCGATGGACGCGGGATAGTCCAGGTCGCTCATGCCGTCACTGCAGCTGCCGCGGGTAATCCGCAGTTCAACCGCGCTGCCGTCGTCGGCGCTACCGAGGAAGCCTTCGCCCGCCTCGAGCGGCGTGGCCTGCGCCACCACGAGCGGGCGTTCGCCCATGTCCAGTGCCAGGCGCATCCGTGGCGTCGGTCCGGCGTCCACCTCCAGTGACCAGAACGGCTCGGTGCCCAATCCGCGGAAGGCGACGCCGCGCGCGCGCGCCTCGTCCCAGGGCGAAACCTCGTCGGTGACGCGGCAGTCGAGGGTCTGGCCGCCGAGGGTCAGCGTGGCGCTGTCGCCCTTGTTCCAGAACTCGTTGCCCTGCGCGTCGGCGTAGCGGGCGCCCGACGCCGCCATCACCTGCGGCAGGACCGTCCGGCGGGTGGCGATGGTCAGGGTGAGTTCGCCCCTGGCGTTGTCGAACCTGGCGTTGGCGAGCACGTCGCCGCAGCGGAAGTTGGCCGTGGTGGAGTCGGGAAGCGGCGCTGCGGGCGTGCCGCTTGGCGGTGCGTCCGCCAAGGCGGGGTCTACCGCCACGGCGTCCGGCGACGCTGGTGGCGGGGCCGGCTGGCAGCCGGCTGCGAGCGACAGGGCCAGGACGAGGCAAGGGTGGGCGATGCGCATGGGGCTTCCCTGGAGACGGGGGATGGCCAATGTCCGACTTCGTGGTGATGAACGCAAACGGCGGGGCTGGCGGCTCCGGTGGCCCCCACCCCAACCCTCCCCCGCAAGCGGGGAAGGGGGCCGAACGTTGCGCGTCGGCGTGACGCTGCGCCCGGCCCGCGCGCTGCTCCGCGGGGGAGGGAGTCGAAGCGTTGCGCGTCGGCGTGAAGTTGCGCCCGGCCCGCGCGCTGCTCCCTCCCCCGGCTGCGGGGGAGGGTTGGGGTGGGGGCCGCAGGTCGCCAGGCGCGCGCCGAAGCTTGCGCTACTCCAGCACGTGATCGACCCGCAGCACCGGATACAGGTCCAGGCGCTCATCCCAGGACGGGTGCCGTCGGTGGAAGAACTGCAGCCGCGCCGAAGGGTCGCTGGCGAAGGCTTCGTCTTCGCGCAGTCGCCGCTCGAACTCCAGCTTCAGCTCCGGGTCCGCCGCCAGCATCTCGCGCGCCACCGCCTCGGCCACGTAGGCTTCCATGTATTCCTTGCTTTCGAAGGCGTTGTTGAACACGCCCCACTGCAGCAGGGAATCCGGCGCCCGCGGCTCGAGCAGCGCCATCACCAGGCGCGCCTTGGGCTGCGCGATCGGCACGAACAGCGCGCCGCCGCCCACCGCACGCGACTCCGGCTGCCACTCGCCCTCGATCGTCAGCCGCTGGCGCCCTTCCAGGGGCTGCCCGGCAAAGCGCTTGGCGTCGGCCCGGAACACCTGCACGTCCAGCGCCTCGCACGGGCTGGAGTCCGGGCGGCAGTCGACGCGGCGATGGCGGACGCCGTGCTGGTCGAGCTTCGCGGCGACGATGTCGGCGAAGCCCGCCGGCACGAGGTAGCCGCCACGCGGGGCTTCGACGACCGTGTGCGGCACGACCACGTCACGCAGCGGCACCTGCCACACCCGTGGCGTGGTCGTGTCATAGCGGGTCATCGGCGCCCCGGACACCTCCGACGGCGTACGCGTGTAGGCATAGCCGCGGAAATCGATGATGCGGCTGTCCGTGGTTGCCAGGTAATCCAGCGCGACCGGCTGGCCGGACAGATCACGCGCATCGGCCGCCTGCGCCACCGCCATCCATTCGCGGCCGTGCCGCGCCACCTGCTCCAGCACCGAGACGATGGTGTTGCGGGTGATGCGCACGCGCACCGGGTACTGCTTCCACGAGTGCGTCTCGACCAGCATCGCCAGGCGGTTGCGCAGCAGGAAGTAGCCGGTGGAAAAGCGCGGCGGCGAAACGCCATCCTCGAAGCCCGAGGCCGGGTCCTGATAGTCCTCGAACGAGGGATAGAACGGCAGCGGCAGCGAGCCCTGCGCGGCCAGGTCGGCGATGGTGCGTTCGCGCAGGGCCAGGCCGGCCTGGCGCAGCGCCTCGTCGCCGGCGTGCAGCGGTTCGACCTGGATCGAGACGTCGTGTTCGAACTGCGCGCCGTTGGTGGCGTGCAGGTCGATGTAGGCGATCGGGTCCCAGGCTTCGACCAGCCGCAGCATCGCCTGCATCTCCGGCGAGTCGGCCTTGGCGTAGTCGCGGTTGAGGTTGAGGTTCTGCGCCGTGGTGCGCCAGCCCATTTCCTCCGGTCCGTTCTGGTTGGGGCGGTTCCAGGCGCCGAAGCGCTCGTGACCATCGACGTTGAACACCGGCACGAACAGCCACACCAGCTGCTCCAGCGCGCCGGGCGCGGCCTCGCCGGCCAGCGCCTCGCGCAGCGCCAGGAACCCGGCGTCCTTGCCGTCGATTTCGCCGGCGTGGATGCCGCCCTGGATCAGCACCACCGGCAGGCCGCGTGCGCGTGCGGCCTCGGGCGTCAGCGCGCCGCTGCGCGAGACAGCCAGCACTTTCATCGGCCGGCCTTCGGGGCTGGTGCCGAAATCGATGCAGCGCACCGCCTCGGGATGGCGCTGCTCGAAGGCCGCGCACAGCGCCACGGTTTCGTCGTAGCGGCCGGTCTTCACGAATCCGCTGCGCTCGGCCACGGTGGCCAGGGGCGGCTGTGCTGCGGCGGGCAGGGCGGTAGCCAGGACGGCGAGGAGGGCGGCGAGGATGGGCTGCTTCATCGTGACTCATGCGGGAACGGTGCCGCGATGATGCCAGCGCGTCGCGCCGGGGCCATGTGTCAATGGTACGGACCGCATGGGCGACTGGGCCCGGGATCGGCTAGCCTGCGGGACTTTCTCCCCGGAACACCCGCATGAGCACAAGCGCCACGCCGGTTCCCCCGGCCCAGGGCCGGATGCCCGGCCAGATCAAATACATCATCGGCAACGAAGCCTGCGAGCGCTTCAGCTTCTACGGGATGCGCAACATCCTGGTGCCGTTCCTGATCAGTTCGGTACTGCTGCAGTACCTGCCCGCGGGCAGCGAGCGCGAGGCGATGGCGAAGGAGGTCTTCCACACCTTCGTGATCGGCGTGTACTTCTTCCCGCTGCTGGGCGGCTGGCTGTCGGACCGCTTCTTCGGCAAGTACAACACCGTCCTGTGGTTCTCGCTGATCTACTGCGCCGGCCACGCCTGCCTGGCGATGTTCGAGGGCAACCGCACCGGATTTTTCACCGGCCTGTTCCTGATTGCGCTGGGATCGGGCGGCATCAAGCCGCTGGTGGTCAGTTTCTGCGGCGACCAGTTCGACCAGACCAACAAGGACAAGGCCAAGCTGGTCTTCGACGCGTTCTACTGGATCATCAACTTCGGTTCGTTCTTCGCCTCGCTGTTCGCGCCGCTGCTGCTGCGCCACTATGGTCCGGCCGTCGCCTTCGGCGTGCCGGGCGTGCTGATGTTCATCGCCACGGTGATGTTCTGGCTGGGCCGCAAGCAGTACGTCAACGTGCCACCGTCGGGCAACGACCCGCACTCGTTCCTCAACGTGATCCGCACCGCGCTGCGCGAGCGACGCGTGGGGCAGGGCAATGCCGGCGCGATCGTGGCCTGGAGCGGCGTCACGGTCGCCGCGCTGATGCTGGCGCTGTGGGCGCTTGATGCGATCGGCGCGGGTGTGCCGTGGCCGGACGCGTTCGGCTTCGTCATCACCGCCTGCCTGGCGCTGGGCGTGTTGATCGCCTTTGGCGGCTGGGGCGCGTCGCTGCAGCTCGAGCGGGCGCGTGGCCTGCATCCGGATGCGGCGGTGGACGGCGTGCGCGCCGTGTTGCGGATCCTGATCGTGTTCGCGCTGGTCACGCCGTTCTGGTCACTGTTCGACCAGAAGGCCTCGACCTGGATCATCCAGGGCAACGCCATGGTGATCCCGCACGACCAGTGGTGGTGGCCGAGCCGGCTGATCCTGGAGCCGGCGCAGATGCAGGCGCTCAACCCGCTGCTGGTGATGCTGCTGATCCCGTTCAACAACATCGTGCTGTACCCGCTGCTGCGGCGGATGGGATTCGTGGTGACCGCGCTGCGGCGGATGGGCTGGGGCATCGCGATCTCGGGCGTGTCGTGGATCGTGGCCGGCCTGCTGCAGCTGTGGATCGACAGCGGCGCCGAGGTCTCGCTGGCCTGGCAATCGCTGCCCTACCTGCTGCTGACCTTCGGCGAGGTGCTGGTCTCGGCGACCGCGCTCGAGTTCGCCTACAGCCAGGCGCCGCACGCGATGAAGGGCGTGATCATGGCGTTCTGGTATCTCACCAGCACCTTCGGCAGCCTGTGGGTGCTGCTGACCAACGCCGGCGTGCGCAACGACGGCTTCAAGGCGCTGATCGTGCAGACCGGCATGAGCGAACCGGCGTTCCTGATGTTCTTCTTCGCCGCATTCGCCTTCGTCGCGGCCGCTGCGTTCGCGCTGTATGCGCGGCGCTACCCGATGCAGGACAATTACCGCATCGCCAGCTGACGTCGCAGGAACCTTCGCATGTCCATCGTCACCTTCATCCTGATCGGCGTGACCGTGCTGGTCTCCTGGCAGGCGTTCAACAACCGCGTCCTGCTGGACCGCCTGATCCTGTGGCCGCCGGCGATCGACCGCCACCGCCAGTACGACCGCCTGGTCACCCACGGCTTCATCCACGCCGACAGCCAGCACCTGCTGTTCAACATGATCACGCTGTTCTTCTTCGGGCGCGCGATCGAGCCGGTGTTCGTGGACCGCATCGGACACCTGGGCTTCGCCGCGTTCTACCTGTCGGCCATCGTGATGGCGATCATGCCGACCTACTTCCGCCACCAGAAGGACGCGAACTATCGCAGCCTTGGCGCGTCGGGGGCCGTCTCTGCGGTGCTTTTCAGCTTCATCCTGTTCGCGCCGTGGAGCCTGATCTTCGTGTTCTTCATCCCGGTGCCGGCAATCGTGTACGCGGCGCTGTACATCGGCTACTCGATCTGGATGGACCGGCGCGGCGGCGACAACGTCAACCACAGCGCGCACCTGTGGGGCGCGGCCTACGGGATCCTGTTCACGGTGCTGATGGAGCCACGCGTGGCCAGCACGTTCCTGGCCCGGCTGCTCAGTCCAACGCTGGGCGGATGATCGGATGCGGCGCGCCGGCATGCCCGGCGCGGCAGGTTGCCGGCGGCGCGGTCAGACGGCGCTGGTCTGCACGTGGTGGTGTTCGATGTCGGTGTCGGTGACCCGGTAGGTCTGCTCGAGACCGCCGTAGATCAGCGAGTCGAGCTGCGAGAATTCCAGGTTGTCGACGTCACCATTGCGAACCAGATCGAACAGGCGGTTGACCGCCTCATGCCGCGTGCTGCTGTCGATCATGGTGTTCCCCTTGCAAAATGGTGTCCGTTCCCTGCTTGGAAGCACGTTGCGTGCCAAAGTGAACCGTGATCGCCGTCAAGATACTGGCTGACGCTGGAGGTCAGCACCTGGCTGGTCGCGCGCATACTGACTCGAAGCGCAGCCGCCTGCGGCCGTGCGGCTGCATCTGATCGGGAGGACGCGATGGGTATCGAACACTTGGAGGGACGTGGCTTCAGTGTGGAGACGGATGGCCATCGCAGCGTCGTGGACTACACGCTGGAAGGCGACCGCATGCGGATCACGCACACCCTGGTCCCGGACGCCCTGCGCGGACGCGGCATCGCCGGACAACTGGTACGTGCCGCGTTCGAGCATGCGCGTTCGGAAGGGTGGCAGGTCGTAACCCAGTGCGAGTACGCGGCGTCCTGGGTCGAACGGCACCCGGAGTACGCCGACCTCGTTGTCGGGGACTGAGCCGGCGCGCGAATGCGGTGGCCGTAGTGCAGGCCGGGGGCCGTTGCGGGCCTTCCGGAGCACTGCGCCGTCCCGGACCTGGACGCATCCAGGTCGCGACGGATGGCCCGCGCAGCACGCGATCTGCGAGACTGCGCGTCTTCCCACGACCCGTGCGACCCATGCGGCTCAACCGTTACATCAGCGACACCGGCCATTGTTCCCGGCGCGAGGCCGACCGCCTGATCGGCGAAGGCCGCGTCACCGTGAACGGCCAGCGCGCCGGCATCGGCGCCGAGGTGGGCGAGGGCGACGCCGTGCTGCTGGACGGCCAGCCGCTGAAACAGCGTGCCGCCGCACGCGGCCGCCGCCACGTCTACATCGCGCTCAACAAGCCGGTCGGCATCACCTGCACCACGGAGTCGGCGGTGAAGGACAACATCGTGGACTTCGTGGATCACGAGCAGCGGATCTTCCCGATCGGGCGCCTGGACAAGGACTCCGAGGGGCTGATCCTGCTGACCAGCAACGGCGATATCGTCAACGCCATCCTCCGCGCCGAGAACGGGCTGGAGAAGGAATACCTGGTGGCGGTGAACCACGCGGTCACGCCCGAGTTCCTGCGTGGAATGAGCCGCGGAGTGCCCATCCACGGCCAGACCACGCTGCCGTGCAAGACCGCCAAGCTGGGGCGCTTCGGGTTCCGGATCGTGCTGACGCAGGGGTTGAACCGGCAAATTCGCCTGATGACGGCGCATTTCGGCTTGCGAGTCAAACAGTTGCAGCGCGTTCGCATCGGTAGCGTCAGGCTTGCCCACCTCAAACCGGGGCAGTGGCGCAATCTCACCGATGCCGAGCTGGCAGGCCTGCTGCCGGGCCGCGAGGACTGGTAACCGGTTGACAAATCGGGATTTACACTTTCCGCAAAAGTTTGGTATCTTTCGCGAACTGTTCAAGGCCGGGATCACGGTACATCGTGACTCCGATGCGGTAGATCACAAGAGTCACGAGCCGTCCCCCCCGGCGGTTGCTCCAGGCGATCCGCTCCATCGTTCGCGTTACCCCTTGCTCGATACAGTCCAGGCATCCCTGACAGGGCCCGGTATCCATCCACTGTCCAGTTTCAAGGAGTAGCAGCATGTCCGAACGTCAGACCGGTACCGTCAAGTGGTTCAACGACGCCAAGGGCTTCGGCTTCATCACGCCGGAAAGCGGCCAGGACCTCTTCGTCCATTTCCGTTCGATCCAGGGCACCGGCTTCAAGTCGCTGCAGGAAGGCCAGCAGGTCACCTTCAAGGTTGTGCAGGGCCAGAAGGGCCTGCAGGCTGACGAAGTACAGCCGGTCTAAGCGACACGTCGCTCAGGCAATGCCAGAAAGCCCCGGGTGGAGACACCCGGGGCTTTTTCGTGGTTCTTCTCCCATTCGAGGGAGAAGGATGGACACGGTTGCTGGAAGTCCCGCGCGTGCTTCGGATTGGTCGCCAGGGCACGGCTCACTGCGACTGCTGCCGTGATGCTTCGATGGCCAGCTTTTTCGAAGCCACGCCAGTGACTGGACGATAGTCGTTCCGGGGCGGGGGTTGCGGAAAGCAGCGCATGGATGCGCTGCGGCGGCGAGTCAGCCATGGATGGCTGACCGAGCCGGGGAGCAACCCCCGCCCCGGGACGATCCCGACCGAAGGAGGGTGTTGCATGCTCGTGCGGCCGCGCCCGCCAAGCATCCGGCCCTATCGTCCCATGCCTGCTCGGACAACCTTGACCGCCCCTGCACGCGCGCGGAGTTACAAAAGCGTTGGCGTGCATGTTCATGCCGCCATCCCAGCAGGGGGACTCATGAAGCGGTTACTGGTAACGATCCTCGTCGTGTGCGCGCTGGCGGGTTGCCGCCCTGAAGCGCCGACCCAGCCGGGTGCATCCGCCGTGCCCGGCACGCAGGCGCCGATGCCGCAGGAAGAACCAGCGGCGCCCGTGGTGCTCGAGGATGTGGTGGAAACCGATCCGCGCTACATCATCGGCATCACCTGGCCCGACGGCGTGGATCGCTATCCCAAGCTGGCCGTGCTGCTCAAGGACTACGCGGATGCGGCACGCGCCGAGGTGATGCAGGCGGTCGAGGGACTCGGGCCGGACGCAACCGCGATGTACGACCTGGCGCTGGAGTTCAGGGTGATCGCCGACACGCCGCAGGTGTTCGCCGTGGCCGCCGACGGCGGCAGCTATACCGGCGGCGCGCACGGCACGCCGCTCATCGCGCGTTTCGTCTGGCTGCCGCAGGAGGACCGCCTGCTCACGCCGGCCGACCTGGTCGCCGATGCGAGTGCGTGGCGGGAGGTGTCCTCGTACGTGCGTGAACAGTTGCACGCGGCGCTGTCGCAGCGCGTGGACGCCGACGAGCTTGAGCCGGGCGAGCGCGCGCGCGTGATGCGCTCGGCCGGCCGCATGATCGAGGAGGGCACGGCACCCGAACCGGACAACTTCGCACAGTTCGAACCCGTGATGGGCGCCGACGGCAGCGTGGTCGCCCTGCGTTTCGTGTTCCCGCCCTACCAGGTGGGGCCGTACTCGGATGGCGTGCAGACCGTTGAAGTGCCTGCCGCGGTGCTGCTGCCGCATGTGGCGTCGGCGTACCAGCCGCTGTTTTCGAGATCGGTCGCCGCAAACTAGATCCGCCGGCAGACTTCAGCGGGTGCACTCGCCAGAGGGCGCCGAAGCATGGTCAAGGTGGATTTCGCGCGCGGCGTGCGCGGGTGATATCGCGCCACAGCAGACTCAATGCCTGCTCGCTTCTGGATACGGCAGCAGCGCTGCGCGCCGAACGTACGCGGCGAGAAGAAGGCGGCGGAGAAGCGTCATCGCAGGGTCGCCTGCAGGGATGTGGCGATGTCCGCGTCGATGCGCAGGGTGGCGAGGGAATCGGCGCGGGTGCGGCCCTGGTTGAGGATCGCGATCGGCAGGCCGATCGCGGCCGCCATGCGTGCGAAGCGGAAGCCCGACCAGACCATCAACGAGGATCCTGCCACGAGCAGTGCGTCGGATTCGTGCAGGCCCTGCTGCGCATCGGCCACGCGCTGGCGCGGGACGCTTTCGCCGAAGAACACCACGTCGGGTTTGAGCAGGCCGCTGCACTGTATGCAGTACGGCGGGGTGAAGCCGTCGACGGCGCTGTCGTCGATGTCGGCGTCGCCGTCCGGTGCGGTGCGGGCAAGGCGGGACTGCCAGCCGGGATTGGCGGATTGGATATCGGACTGGATGCGTTCGCGTGGACTGCGTGCGCCGCAGCCCAGGCAGACAACGTCGTCGAGGCGGCCATGCAGGTCGATCACGCGCTGGCTGCCGGCGCGCTGGTGCAGGCCATCGACGTTCTGGGTGAGCAGCGTTCGCACCTGTCCGCGCTGTTCAAGCGCCGCCAGTGCGGCATGGGCGGCGTTGGGACGGGCCGACAGGAAGCGCGGCCAGCCGACGCTGCTGCGCGCCCAGTAGCGGCGGTAGGTGGCCTCGCTGCCGGTCAGGGCCTGGAAGGTGATTGGCGGCGTGCGCTTCCACTCGCCGTCGCGGTCGCGGTAGTCGGGGATGCCTGATTGCGTGCTGCAACCGGCACCCGTGAGCACGAAGATGCGGCGATGGCGCGCAATCCATTCGCGCAGGGCTTCGGCTGATCCGGCGCGCGGCGCAGGTTCGGGGATCGCGGACATATCGCGATCCTAACCGGAGCATTGCGCCTGCAGAACGAAAAACGCCGCCGGATGACCGGCGGCGTTTCCTGTGCTGCGATGGCGCGGATCAGTTCGCCGTCGGTGCCGCATCCAGGCCACGCTTCTTCAGCAGCGGCTCGATCCTGGGCTCGTGACCGGTGAAGTCGACGAACAGCTGCTTGGCATCCTTGGCGCCACCGCGCGAGAGCAGTGTCGAGCGCAGGCGGTCGCCGTTCTCGCGCTTCAGGCCGCCGTTGGCCTTGATCCACTCGACCGTGTTGGCGTCCAGCACTTCCGACCAGATGTAGGCGTAGTAGGCCGCCGCATAGCCGCCCATGATGTGGCTGAAGTAGGGCGTGCGATAGCGCGGCGGCACCGGTGCGTAGTCCAGTCCGACCGACTTCAGCGCAGCCGCTTCGGTCGCTACGATCTCGCCGGCCGCCGGCAGCTTGTCCTGCGGCAACTGGTGCAGGTACTGGTCGAGCATGGCCGCGCCGAGGTATTCGGTTGTGGCGAACCCTTCGTTGAAGGTGGCCGAGGCCATCTTCTTGTCCAGCAGTTCCTTCGGCAGCGGCTCGCCGGTCTCATGGTGCTTGGCGTAGTTGGCCAGAATCGACGGCCAATCGGCCCACATCTCGTTGACCTGCGAAGGGAACTCGACGAAGTCGCGCGGCACGTTCATGAAGAAGTACGGGTACTTCACGTCCGAGAACATGCCGTGCAGCGCGTGCCCGAACTCGTGGAACATGGTGGTGACTTCATCCCAGGTCAGCAGGGTTGGCTCGCCCGCCTGCGGCTTGGGGATGTTCTGGTGGTTGGCGACCACCGGCAGCGTGCCTTCGAGTTCGGACTCGCCGACGTAGGAGTTCATCCACGCGCCACCGCGCTTGGACGGACGCGCATAGGGATCGAAGATGAAGATCGACAGCGGCTTGCCGTCCTTGTCGAAGACATCGTAGGTGAGGGTGTCGGCGTGGTACTTCGGCAGGTCGCTGCGTTCCTTGAACGTGATGCCGTACAGCTCGGTCGCGGCGAAGAACACGCCGTTCTCGAGCACGTTCTTCATCTCGAAGTAGGGCTTGAGCTGGTTGTCGTCGAAGGCGTACTTGTCCTTGCGCACCTTCTCCGTGTAGTAGGCCCAGTCCCAGGGCTCGAGCTTGAAGCTGGCTTCGCCCTTGGCGGCCTGCTCACGGTCGATCATCGCCTGCAGGTCGGCGCCCTCGCGGCGCGCGTTAGCCACCGCGGCGGGTGCTAGGCGGCCGAGCATCTCGTTCACCGCTTCGACGGTGGCCGCGGTCTCGTCGGCCAGCACGAACTCGGCCGGCGTGTCGTAGCCCAGCAGCTTGGCGCGCTCGCTGCGCAGCTTGAGCACCTCGGCGACGATGCCGGTGTTGTCCCACTGGTTGCCGCGGCTGCCGCGGACCACCGAGGCCTTGTGGATGCGCTCGCGCAAGCTCCGGTTGTCCAGCTGCGGCAGCAGCGGCTGGCCGGTGGTGTTGAGCAGGGTCAGCAGGTACTTGCCGTGCTGGCCCTTGGCCTTCGCGGCCGCGGCGGCTGCGACGATCTGCCCCTCGCTGAGCCCGGCCAGTTCGGACGCGTCGTCCACCAGCACCGCCGAGTCGTTGACCTCGTCGAGCACGTTGTTGGAGAACTGCGTGCCGAGCGCGGCCATGCGCGAGTTGATCTCCTTCAGGCGCACCTTGTCGGCCTCGGAGAGCTTGGCGCCGGAGCGGACGAAGCTGTCGTAATACTCATCGACCAGGCGCACGCCCTCGGCGTCGAGGCCAAGCTCGTTGCGCTGGTTGTAGACGGCCTGCACCCGCTCGAACAGCTGCGGGTTGAGCATGACCGCGTCGCGGTGCGCGGCGAACTTCGGCGCGTACTCGTTGTTGATCTGCTTGCGCGTGTCGTTGGTGTCGGTGCCGTTGAGGTTGCCGAAGATGCGGCGCGCGTTGTCCAGCAGCTGGCCGGACTTCTCCAGCGCCAGGATCGTGTTCTCGAAGGTCGGCGCCGTCTTCACGGTGGCGATCTGCTGGATCTCTTCCAGGTTGCGCGCCATGCCCGCGTCAAAGGCCGGCGCGAAGTGTTCGTCCTTGAGCTTGTCGAACTGCGGGTAGCGCAGCGGCAGCGGGCTTTGCACGAACAGGGGATTGGCCGCCTGCGCCTCGGGGCTGGCGGCAGCGGTCGCGTTCACGGGGCCGTCGGCGGTGGTCTGGGCGGTGGCCCCGGTGGACACGGCGGCGGTCAGCGCGATGGCCAGGGCGGCAGCGAGCGGGTGCTTCATGGGCAATCCTCGTGAAACTGGAAAACCCAAGGGTAGCCGATGGCGGCTGACCAGGCCCCTGACAAACGGCACATGGCCGGGTTGCGCGGAGGGGGCAGGTCCAGCGCTACACTCCCTCGACGGCGGGGATCTCTTCACACGGCCGCGGCGCGGCATCGGGGGTTGCATGAAGTGCGACAGGTTCCTGTTCCTGCTGCTGGCCCTGGGCCTGGCGGGTACCGCCGGGGCGGCCGAGACGCTGCGCTACGTGGCACTGGTGGACGGCGGCAAGCAGGCCGGCCAGCAGACGGTGACCACCGGCGAGGACGGCGTGGTCCGGACCGAATTCATCTTCAAGGACAACGGCCGCGGACCCGAGCTGAAGGAAGAGTTCACCCTCAACGATGACGGCACGTTCCGCCGCTACCGTGTGGCCGGAATCTCCACGTACGGCGCACCGGTCGACGAGCAGTTCGAACTGCTCGATGGCGTCGCGCGCTGGAAATCGACCTCCGACCAGGGCGAGCAACGCGTCGCCGACGGCGCGCAGTACTCGCCGCTGGGCGGGACGCCTGCGGTGGCATCGGTTGCGCTCTCGGCGCTTGCCGCTCGCGGGGACGGGCGCCTGCCGTTGATCCCCAGCGGCACCCTGAGCGTGCGCAAGGTGACCGAAGCGCAGGTGCGCAGGGGCGACGAAGCCCGCACGGTGCAGCTGGTGGCGATTACCGGCATCGGCTTCACCCCGACCTTCGCCTGGGCCACCGACGAGGCGCGGCCGCGCCTGTTCGCCTACATCTTCCCGGGCTTCATGCAGATGATCGAGGCCGGCTGGGAAGGCAATGCCGACGCGCTCGAAACGGCGCAGAAGGCCGCGGAAGCCGAGGCGCTGGTGTCGCTGCAGCAGCGCCTGGCGCACCCGCTTGCCGGCAGCACCCTGATCCGCAACGCGCGCGTGTTCGACAGCGAGCAGGTGCGGCTGGGCGTGGCGTCGGACGTGCGGCTGGCCGATGGACGGATCGTATCGGTGCTGGCGGCCGGCGCGGATGTCGCCGCGGCCGACCACGTCATCGATGCGGGCGGGCGCGTGCTGCTGCCTGGGCTGTTCGACATGCACACCCACGTCGACCGCTGGGGCGGCGGCCTGCAGCTGGCCGCGGGCGTCACCTCGGTGCGCGACATGGGCAACGACAACGCCACCCTGCAGCAGGTGATGGCCGAAGAGCGCGCCGGCACGCTGCTGATGCCGCGCATCGTCGCCGCCGGCTTCCTCGAGGGCGAGAGCAAGCAGTCCGCGCGCAACGGGTTCGTGGTCGGGGGCCTCGATGGGGCGAAGAAGGCAATCGACTGGTATGCGGCCAATGGCTACCCGCAGCTGAAGATCTACAACTCGTTCCCGAAGGGAATCCTGCCGGCGACCGTGGCCTACGCGCACGAAAAGGGGCTGCGCGTGAGTGGCCATGTGCCGGTGTTCCTGCGCGCGCAGGACGCGGTCGATGCAGGCTTCGACGAGTTGAACCACATCAACCAGGTGGTGCTGAACTTCCTGGTCAAGCCCGACACCGACACGCGCACGCTCGAGCGCTTCTACCTGCCCGCGCGCGAGGCCATCGACCTGGACCTCGACTCCGATGCGGTGCAGGACTTCATCGGCACGCTCGCAGCGAAGCAGATCGTGCTCGACCCGACGCTTGCGACGTTCGAGTTCCTGCACCAGCGCAACGGCGAGATCACGCCGATCTTCGCCGGCATCGAGGACCACCTGCCGCCGGACGTGCAGCGTGGCCGTCGTGCCGCGGAGATGGACATTCCCGATGACGCAACCGGGGCGCGCTATCGCGAGTCGTTCCAGCGGATGGTCGAGTTCGTCGGGCGCGCGTACCGTGCCGGCGTGCCGCTGGTGGCCGGCACCGACGAGGTGCCTGGCTTCACCCTGCAGCACGAGCTGGCGCTGTACGTGCGCGCGGGGCTGACGCCGGCGCAAGCGCTGCAGGTGGCGACCTGGAACGGCGCGAAGTATTCCGGCGTGCTGGAGCAGCTGGGCAGCATCGCGCCCGGGAAGCAGGCCGACCTGGTGCTGGTTGACGGTGACCCGACCACCGACATCGCCGACATCCGCAAGGTGGTCACTGTGATCAAGGGCCAGACCGCCTACTACCCGGCGGAAATCCTCACCGAGCTGGGCATCCGCCCGTTTGCCGAACCCCTGCGCGTGCAGGCCGCGGATGGCGCGCGATGACTACCGCGCACGGGTTTTCCGCGACGGGCATCGATGGCGACGAGGTGGCGCTGGCCGATTACGCCGGCAAGGTGCTGCTGATCGTCAACGTCGCTTCGAAATGCGGCTTCACCCCGCAGTACGCGGGGCTGCAGCAGCTGTGGCGCGACTACCGGGAACGCGGCCTGGTCGTGCTGGGCTTCCCCTGCGACCAGTTTGGCCACCAGGAGCCCGGCGACGAGGCCGCGATCCGCGCGTTCTGCACGCTCGACTACGGCGTCGACTTCCCGATGTTCGCCAAGGTCGAGGTCAACGGCGCAAGCGCGCATCCGCTGTGGGCATGGCTCAAGCGCGAGAAGGGCGGCCTGCTCGGGATCGACGCGATCAAGTGGAACTTCACCAAGTTCCTGGTCGGCCGCGACGGTCGCGTGCGCAAGCGCTATGCGCCGACCGAAACGCCCGACGCGCTGCGCGCCGACATCGAAGCGGCGCTGGCGCAAGGCTGAGCCGCGGCGCGCAAGGTCAATGGACGATGGTGACCGGCACCGGCATGCCGGCCAGCACCTTCATCGAGACCGAGCCGAGCAGGGTGCCCTTGATCGCGCCGCTGCCGCGCGAGCCCATCACGATCAGGTCGACCTTCTGCTTGGCCGCGGCATCGAGGATGCCCTCGGCGATGCCGTCCACCTTCTCGACGAAGCTCACCTGGACCTTGCTGCGGGCCAGCGCCTTTTTCGCAGGTGCGAACATGCGTTCGAAGTTCTCGGCGTGCAGGGTGCGCGCGGCTTCGGCGCCGATCCTGCGCTCCACGCCCGGGAACAGGGTGTCGTCGACCGCAACCACCACCACCTTGCCGGGCTTGGCCAACGACTTGGCCAGGCCCAGGGCGTGTTTCAGGGCGCGCGTGCTTGTGTCGCTACCGTCGACCGGTACCAGGATCTTCATTTGCGGGGTTCTCCGAATGTTGGTGTGATTCTACCCGTCCCTCCGGCGTCGGATGCGCTACCCCCGAACGGGCCAGCGGGCAGCGCGCCGTCCGTGGTGCCGACCTGGATATGTCCGGGCCGCGCATGGCTTTGCGTTGGCTCCGCCATGGCAATCGACCCCACCGCAAAAAAGCTGGCCTGCGCACTGATGCTCACACTGTCGCTCGCAACAGGGGCGGCGCACGCGGCGCTGGAGGAAGGTGCGCGCATCCGGCTCGCCGTCGTCGGCGACTCCGACAGCCATTCCTACCACGATCGCCTGCGTTTCAGCGGGAACGACGGCGCCCGTGGCGGCGCTCACCACGCCACCACCTGGCAGTGGACCGAGGCCCTGCAGCGCCTGCGCAGCGGCTGGATCGACCAGGGCGAATGGGCGCACCACGGCAGTCCCGGCGCCATCGCACGGGCCGCCGGATGGGTGGGCCTGTCGGCGCGTGCGCCGGAAAAGGAGGACTTCCGCTACAACTTCGCGGTTTCCGGCGCCCGTTGCGAGAGCCTGATGGGAGGCGAACGACAGGTGCCACAACTGGTCGGCCTGATGGACGAGGAACCGGACGCGTGGCGTAGCGGAGTGGTGGTGATCCGTATCGGCGTCAACAGTTTCGGACAGAGCGACAGCCTCGAACGGCTCGCCACCAACCCGGACGATCCGGAGCTTTCGGGCACGATCACCCGCTGCATCTCGGCCATGCGCGAGGCCGTGCATCACGTGCACCACAGCCATCCGCATACCCGCGTGGTGCTGGTCGGCATCTTCGACAACAGCAACATCGGCGACGCCGCGCTCGCCCCGCGTGCGCCTGCCGCGCTGCGCAACATCGCCACCGCGTTGGACCGCTATGACGACGCGTTGCGGGCAATGGCGGTGCGCGATTCCCGCATCGCGTTCTTCGACGACCGGGCCTGGTTCGCAGCGCTGTGGGGGTCGCGCGGCCCGGATGGACGGCCGCGTTATCGTGACGTCAACATCGGCGGGCGCATGCGCGTCAGCAATACGCAGGGCGATGCGCCTTCGCATGCGGTGTTGGCCGATGGTCACGCCGGCAGCGCATGGAACGCACTGTGGGCCCGGGCCCTGGTCGATCTGATCGACCGCCACTTTGGCGCGCACATCCCGGCGGTGGACGAGGCCGAGCTGCTGGCGCTGCTGCAACCCGGCCGGCATCGCGACCGGCGCGGATGACGCGCTATTTTTCGACGAAGGCGCGCTCGAACACATAGTCGCCCGGCGTGCCGATGCGCGGTGCGGCGGTGAAGCCGCGGCGGTCGAGGATCGCGCGGAAGTCGGCCAGCATCTGCGTGCTGCCACAGATCATGGCGCGGTCCTTCGCCGGATCGAGTGGGTCGAGGCCGAGGTCGGCGGCCATGCGGCCGCTGTCGAGCAGGTCGGTCAGGCGGCCGCGCTGGTCGCGGCCCTGCCATTCGAAGGCCTCGCGGCTCACCGCCGGGTAGTACAGCAGCTGGCGCGCGATCTGCTCGCCCAGCAACTCATGCCGCGGCAGCTCGTTGACGATGTAGTCGCGGTAGGCGAGGTCGCCCGCGCTGCGCACGCCGTGGGCGACGATCACGCGCTCGAAGCGCTCGTAGGTCTCCGGATCCTTGATCACCGGCATCCACGGTGCCAGGCCTGTGCCGGTGCCCAGCAGGTAGAGGTTGCGGCCGGGATGCAGGTCGCTGATCAGGAGGGTGCCGGTCGGCTTGCGACCGATCAGCACTTCGTCGCCGGGCTGGATGTGCTGCAGGCGCGATGTCAGCGGGCCGTTGGCCACCTTGATGCTGAAGAACTCCAGCTGCTCCTCCCAGTTCGCGCTCGCGATCGAGTACGCGCGCAGCAGCGGCTTGCCCGCGACCTGCAGCCCGATCATCACGAACTGGCCGTTCTCGAAGCGGAAACCGTCGTCGCGGGTGGTGGTGAAACTGAAGTAGCTGTCCGTCCAGTGGCGGACGTCCAGCACCGTCTCGGTGCCGAAAGCGGAGGACATGGGAAAGGGGGTCGGAAGAGTCAGCCACAAATTATAGCGAATGGATGAGACTGGCTCTCATCTTCCAGGTGGCTAAGGGGTGACACTTTGTCCACAGACCGGCGTAGGAGCGGCTTCAGCCGCGATCGCTGGATCCGCAGCAACGCGCCCGATGGTCGCGATTCGCGGCTGAAGCCGCTCCTACAGTGGTCCACGAGCGGGCCGGCTACCGATACCCGGCCGCCTGCAGCTCGAACAGCTCCGCATAGCGCCCGCCCTGCGCCATCAACTGCTCGTGGGTGCCACTCGCCTCGACCCGGCCGTCGGCCAGCATCAGGATGCGGTCGGCCATGCGCACGCTGGAGAAGCGGTGCGAGATCAGCACCGCGGTTCGGTCGTCGGACAATTCCTTGAAGCGCTGGAACACCTCGAACTCGCTGCGCGCATCGAGCGCGGCGGTGGGCTCGTCGAGGATCATCACCTGCGCATCGCGCATGTAGGCGCGTGCGATCGCGATCTTCTGCCACTGCCCGCCGGACAGGTCGACGCCGGTCTTGAAGCGGCGGCCGATCAACTGGTCGTAGCCGCCCGGCAGCGCGTCGATGACCTCGTCGGCCATCGCCCGGCGTGCGGCGTCCTCGATCCGGGCACGGTCATCCATGCGGTCGATCTGGCCGACGCCGATGTTCTCGCCGGCGGTGAGGTGGTAGCGCACGAAGTCCTGGAAGATCACGCCGATATTGGCACGCAGCGCGTCGATGTCGTATTCGCGCAGGTCGTGGCCGTCGAGCAGGATGCGGCCCTCGTCCGGGTCGTAGAGGCGCGCCAGCAGCTTGACCAGCGTGGTCTTTCCGGCGCCGTTCTCGCCGACCAAAGCCAGCACCTCGCCGGCGCGCAGCTCGAAGTCCATGTGCCGCACCGCCCAGCGCTCCGCGCTGGGATAACGGAAGCCGACGTCCTCGAACACGAAGCCCTGCGCGATAGGGCTGGGGAATGGCCGCGGGTTGTCCGGCGAGGTGATTTCCGGCTCGACCTCGAAGAACGAGAACAGGTCGTCCAGGTACAGCGCCTGCCCGGCCACCTGCGAGAAGCCGATCAGCAGGCCCTCGAGCAGCTGGCGCAGCCGTCGGAAGCTGCCGGCGAGGAAGGTCAGGTCGCCAATGGTGAAGTCGCCGCGCACCGTGCGCCAGGCGATGTAGCCGTAGGCGACGTAATAGCCGAGCGTACCCAGCGCTGCGAGCAGCGCTCCCCAGAACGCGCGCCGCCGCGCGAGCGCGCGGTTGGCGAGGAAGAACTTGTCTGCCAGCGTCCGGTAGCGGTCCACCAGGAAGCGGTGCAGGTTGAAGATCTTCACTTCCTTGGCGGTCTCGACGCTGGCGCCGGTCTGGCGCACGTACTCGAGCTGCCGGCGCTCGGGCGTCCACTGGAAGTTGAGCGAATAGCTCAGCGCACTGAAATGCGCCTCGCCGAGGAAGGCCGGCACCAGCGCCACCGCCAGCAGCACGATCAGCCAGGGCGCGTAGACCAGCAGGCCGATCGCGAAGCTCACCACCGTGATCGCGTCCTGCACCTGGCCAAACAGCTGGCCCATCAGGTTCATGCGGCCCATGGTCTGGCGGCGCGCCCGGTCGAGCTTGTCCTGCAGCTCCGGGTCCTCGAAATCCTCCAGGTCGAGCGTGGCCGCGTGCTCCATCAGGCGCACGCTGGTAGCGTTGGTGAACAGCTCCGAGAGCAGCGCGTCGGCATAGCTCACGATCCGCCCGAGCAGGTCGGAGAGGATCGCCAGGCCGAACTCGATCACCAGCAGCCACAGCAGGTGTTCGAGCTGTCCGCCGCGCCAGGCCTCGCCGATCGAGTCGAAGCCAAGGCCCAGCCCGACCAGCCGGATCACCTCGTCGATGATCAGCTTGCCGATGTAGAGCGTGAGGATCGGCAGGAACGCGCGGATCACGCGCAGGCCGAGGCTGGTCATGCTCAACGCAGGGCTGGTGGCCCAGATCTGGCGCAGGAACGGCGGCAGGTTGCGCATCGCGTCGAAGCGCTCGCGCAGGCTGGGCCGGCTGTCTGCGCGGCTGGGCTTCGGGGCGGCTTTTTCGGTCCCGCGTCGGCTCATGCCGGTATTGTGCATCGCGTCCGTAGCCTTGTCGCGCGGATGGCCGCGGACTGTCACGCCGTCCTGAGGCTGTCATCCCGAGCGCAGCGAGGGATCTGCCTTAGGGCATCATGAGCAGATCCCTCGCTGCGCTCGGGATGACAAGTCCGGCTCCCGAAGCAGGACTGTCCGTTCGCGCGGCGCTGCTGAAGGGCAGCGTGCCGCTGACTCCTACAGCACTTCCGAGGCGTAATCCGCCAGCCGCGAGCGCTCGCCGCGACGCAGGGTCACGTGCGCGCTGTGCGCCCAGTTCTTGAAACGGTCGACCGCGTAGGTCAGGCCGGACGTGGTTTCGGTGAGGTAGGGCGTGTCGATTTGCTCGACGTTGCCCAGGCAGACGATCTTGGTGCCGGGCCCTGCGCGGGTGATCAGCGTCTTCATCTGCTTGGGCGTGAGGTTCTGCGCCTCGTCCAGGATCAGCCAGCGGCTGAGGAAGGTGCGTCCGCGCATGAAGTTGAGCGAACGGATCTTGATCCGCGAGGCCAGCAGGTCGTTGGTGGCCGCGCGTCCCCACGCGCCCCCTTCCTGGTTGTGGGTCAGCACCTCGAGGTTGTCGGTGAGCGCGCCCATCCACGGCGTCATCTTCTCCTCCTCGGTGCCGGGCAGGAAGCCGATGTCTTCGCCAACGCTCACCGTCGCGCGGGTCATGATGATCTCGCGGTAGCGCTGCTGGTCCATGGTCTGCGCCAGGCCTGCGGCCAGCGCGAGCAGGGTCTTGCCCGTGCCGGCGGTGCCAAGCAGGGTGACGAAGTCGATCTCCGGGTCCATCAGCGCGTTGAGCGCGAAATTCTGCTCGCGGTTGCGCGCGGAAATGCCCCAGACCGCGTGCTGGCTGCGGCGGTAGTCGTCGACGATCTGCAGCACCGCCTTGCCTTCGTCGACCTTGGCCACGCGGAACTCGGCGTCGTCGTCGCCGGGCAGGTACAGGTACTGGTTGGGATGCCAGTCGCTGTCCTCGTCGACGGCGACTTCGTAGTAGGTGCGGCCGCGATCGGTCCAGGAGCGCAGGTCCTTGCCGTGGCGCGTCCAGAAGTCTTCCGGCAGCGCGTTGGCACCGGTGTAGAGCAGGCTGAAGTCGTCGAGCGCGCGGTCGTTTTCGTAGTCCTCGCTGACCAGGCCGGCGATCGCGGCCTTGATCCGCAGGTTGATGTCCTTGGACACGAACACGACCGGCAGCTCGGGCTCGTCGCGCCGCAGCTGCAGGATCGCGCCGAGGATGCGGTTGTCGGGCGCGACCGCGCCAAACGAGGTCTTGTCCTCCTTCGGCATCGTGGTCTGGAAACGCAGCTTGCCGATGCTCGCCGCGCCGCGCAGCTGCAGGCCGTTGGGGCGCTGGAGCAGCAGGCCGGTCCCGATCTTGTCGCTGCCGTGCGCCTCGATCAGCTCATTGATGAAGCGGCTCACCTGGCGCGCGTTGCGGCTGGCTTCGGATGTGCCCTTCTTGCCGTTGTCGAGTTCCTCGATGACCTGCATGGGCAGGAACACGTCGTGTTCCTCGAACCGGAACAGCGCGGTGGGGTCGTGCATCAGGACGTTGGTGTCGAGCACGTAGACGCGCTTGCCGTGGGTCATCATCGAAATGTTCGCCTCCTGGCGACGGAAAGACGGGCACGGCCGCGCGCCGCCGCGACCTGCGGGGCAGGGCGGCGGTCGGGGCGGTCGGCAATGGGAATCACGTGTGCTGCGCGACCTTCAGCGCATCCAGCACGGCCTGGGCATGGCCGGCGACCTTGACGCCGCGCCACTCGATGGCGAGACGGTGGTCGGGCGCGACGAGGAAGGTGCTGCGCACCACGCCCATCACCTTGCGCCCGTACATGTTCTTCTCGTGGATCACGTCGAAAGCACGGCAGAGCTTCTCGTCGCCATCGCTGACCAGCGCGAAGGCAAAGCCCTGCTTGGCGCAGAAGTTGTCGTGCGATTTCACCGAGTCGCGCGAGACGCCGAGGACGTCCGCGCCCAGTGCGTGGAAGTCCGGCAGCAGCGCGTTGAAATCCAGGCCCTCGGTGGTGCAGCCGGGCGTGGAGTCTTTCGGATAGAAGTACAGCACCAGCCAACGGCCGGCGTAATCGGCGAGCGTGGCGTTGGCGCCACCGGACAGCGCCAGCGGCAGTTCGAGCGTGGACTTCGGGAGGGTCTTGCCGACTTGTGTCATTGCACGTCTATCGTGGCGGCCGGGCGCATCAGAACTTCATCGGATCCATGATCGCGTCGAGGTTCAGGTGGTCGCAGAACTCGAGGAAGTCGTCGCGCAGCGCGGCGATGTGCATGTTCGCCGGCACGCCGATGGTGACCTGGGCCGAGAACATGTCGGCGCCGGTCTGCATGGCGCGGTAGCGCGAGCAGTGCAGGCTCTCGATGGTGATGCCCTGGCGATCGAAGAAATCGGCGAGCTGGAACAGGATGCCGGGCTTGTCGGCGGCCACTACCTCGACGATGTAGGGCAGCAGGTTGGACTGCACGGGCTTGGGGCCCGTGCGGTACCACACCAGCCTGAGGTCTTCCTCGCGCTCGAGCCGGGTGAGCATCGCCTCGAGCTTGGCCACCGAATCCCAGGAGCCGGTGGCGAGCGCGGTCACCGATACGTCGCGGCCGACGGTCGACAGGCGGGTATCGACGAGGTTGCAGCCGCTGTCGGCGATGCGCCGCGACACCGCCAGCAGGGGCGATGCCGGATGCGTCGTGTAGGCGTTGATCAGCAGGTGGTTCTCGTTCGGCGAGGGCCGCGATGCGGTATCTGGATCGGTCAAGGCGGCGTCCGCGACGATGGGTTCCGTGATGGCTCGGGTTCTGAACGGTGGCCCGGGCATGGCCGGGTGCAGTGGCCAGCATACTTGCCCGTGCTTCCGGGCCGCAAGTAACATGCGGGCATTCGAATCATCCGTTCATGCGCCCGGATCCGGCGCTTCGCACGAGACCCCGGCCCTTGCGACTTTCCGGCAGCATCACCGCGCTGGCGACGCCTTTCACGGTGGCGGGCGAACTCGATCTCGACGCCTGGCGACGCCTGCTGCACGCCCAGTGCGAGGCGGGAACGCAGGGCCTGGTGGTCGCCGGCTCCACCGGCGAAGCGACCGCGCTGCTCGACATCGAGTTCGACGCGCTGCTGCGCACGGCGGTTGAAACCGTGGCCGGGCGTGTCCCGGTGTTGGCCGGTACCGGGCAGTCGGCCACCGCGAAAACGATCGAACAGACCCGCCGCGCCGCGGCGCTCGGCGCCGATGCCGCGCTGGTCGTGACGCCGCCGTATGTGCGTCCGACCCAGGCAGGCTTGCTGGCGCACTACACGGCGCTGGCCGATGACGGCGCGCTGCCGGTGGTGATGTACAACGTACCCGCGCGTACCGGCTGCGACCTGCTGCCGGCAAGCATGGCGGCCCTGGTCGGCCATCCGCGGATCGTCGGCATCAAGGAGGCGGTCAGCGACCAGGCACGTATCGCGGAGTGGCTGGCGCTGCGCACCGACGGCTTCGCCGTACTGTGCGGTGACGATGCCAGCGCGGCGACGGCGATGCTGGCCGGCGCCGACGGCGTGGTCTCGGTCGTGTCGAACCTGGTGCCGGCTGCGATGCGTCGCCTGTGCGATCTGGCCCGCGCCGGCTGCCGTTCGGATGCGGAACAATGGAATGCAGCGCTGGCGCAGTTCCACGAGTTCGCGTCGATCGCGCCAAACCCGATCCCGGTCAAGGCCGCGCTTTCGCTGCTGGGCCTCGGCCATGGTCTGCGCCTGCCGCTGACCCCACTGGCCGACATCCACCAGCCCATGGCTGCGCGCATTGCCGCCGCCGCCGTGTCCATCGAACACAGCCTCCGCGATCAGATCGCGGCCTGAACCTTTTTCCGCAGGAGATTCCAATGATGCGTCATTCCCGCCCCCTGTTCCGTCTGCTCGCGGTCGGCCTCGTCGCCGTTGCCGTGGTCGGCACCAGCGGCTGCAAGTGGTTCCGCAAGGGCAGCGAGCTGTACGCGGCCAGCCCTGAAAGCCGCCCCCTGGAAGTCCCGCCGGACCTCGATCGTCCTGATACCTCGGCGGCGATGGCACTGCCGGAAACCGGCTCGGTCACGCGTTCGGCGGTGGCCGACGCGGGCAGCCCGCAGCCCAACGGCTTTGCCGTGGCCGGCGAACTCGACCAGGTGTACGCCCGCGTGGGCGAGGCGCTGGCGGCAACCGAGGGCCTGACCGTGGTCAACCGCGCCCAGCTGCTGGGCACCTACGACGTCGACTATGGCGACGCCAAGTTCCTGGTCCGCGTCACCAGGACCGACACCGGCGCCTATGTCTCGGCGGTCGATCCGCGCGGCCTGCCGGCGGCGGGCGATCCGGCGCAGCGGCTGATCTCTGCCCTCAAGGCGGCGCTGAGCGGCGGCTGAGGCCACAAATCGGTAACGAAGAAGGCGCCGCGAGGCGCCTTTTTTCTTGATCGGATCGGGGCGGGAGCGGCCGCTCAGCGTTCCAGAAGCGGCAGCTTGTCGGGCTTGCCTTCCCACTCCTTGGCATCGGCCGGCGCATCCTTGCGGGTGGTGATCACCGGCCAGCCCTTCGACAACTCGGCGTTCAGCGCGACGAAGTGCTCCTGGCCCGCCGGCACGTCGTCCTCGGGATAGATCGCGTTGATCGGGCACTCCGGCTCGCACAGGGTGCAGTCGATGCATTCGTCCGGATCGATCACCAGGAAGTTCGGGCCTTCGTGGAAACAGTCCACCGGGCACACCTCGACGCAGTCGGTGTACTTGCACTTGATGCAGTTCTCGGTGACGACGAAGGGCATTTCGCGACGATCCATGGTTTCTGGCGGGATGACCCGCGATTTTAGAACACTCGCGCACCGAACGGTGCGAAGCGTTCGCATTCGCCGCGGGCGGGGTCCGTCGCGCCATCAAACGGACAACGATGGCGAAGGCTGGCCCTTGGCGCCGGGGAGACTCCCGAAAAACAGATTCTTCTCCGATTCGAGGGGAGTCTGGTCAAGTAAGAGAGGGGCGAGTTCAGGCCTCCGGCAGGCGTCGTTCCGGGCTGAGGGTTGCTCCCCGGCTCGGTCAGCCATCCATGGCTGACTCGCCGCCGCAGCGCATCCATGCGCTGCTTTCCGCAACCCCCAGCCCGGAACGACCATCGCCCTGTCACTGCCGGGGCTTCGATAAAGCTGGCCATCGAAGCTGGCCATCGAAGCTGGCCATCGAAGCTGGCCATCGAAGCTGGCCATCGAAGCTGGCCATCGAAGCTGGCCATCGAAGCACCAGTAGCAGTGAGCTGTGCCCTGGCGACCGGGGGTCGCGGAAAGCAAAACATGGATGTTTTGCGCGCGAGTCAGGGCAGGGAGAGCGTGGATGGCTTGCGCGGCATGCCGCGCATCCACGCGAGCGCCCGGCATGCTGTGCCGGGCCGGACCGCGCAGCGGCCCTGACCGAGCGAAAAGCGACCCCCGGTCGACAGGGCGCGGCGTCCATTCGAAGCCCGGAAGGGGACTTCCGCATCCAACTTCCCCTCGAATGGGAGCGGAAAAGAAAAAAGGCCCGCTTGCGCGGGCCTTTTTTTGAATATGGTGCTCCCTACGGGATTCGAACCCGTGTTTTAGCCTTGAGAGGGCCACGTCCTGGGCCTCTAGACGAAGGGAGCTGGGTGCTGCCTGGGCAGCGCCGGATGGACGTCCGACTGCCCGGCAGTGACCATGAAAGATCACGGGTGCCGGTGCAGCTTGCTAGTATAGCAGCGATACAAGGCTGCCGAATATCAAAACGTCGGCCCCCACCCGGAACCGCCTGGCCTGATGCCGACCTACAAACATGTCACTCCCGCGCTGAGGATCATCCCGCGCGACCAGCACCCCATCTCGCGCCGCGGGATCAGCCCCAACGCACTGCGCGTGCTCTACCGCTTGCACGAGGCCGGCCATCGCGCATGCCTGGTGGGTGGTGCCGTCCGCGACCTGCTTGCCGGGCTCGTCCCCAAGGACTTCGACGTCGCCACCGACGCCACGCCCGAGGAGGTCCGGCACCTGTTCCGCAACTGCCGCCTGATCGGCCGGCGCTTCCGGCTGGCGCACGTCGTGTTCGGCCGCGAGGTCATCGAGGTCGCCACCTTCCGCGCCAACATCGACGACGGCAGCGGCGATCGTCAGGTGCACGATGGCGGCCGCCTGCTGCGCGACAACGTCTACGGCACCATCGAGGACGACGCGGTCCGTCGCGATTTCACCGCCAATGCGCTGTATTACGACATCGCCGATTTCTCGGTGCGCGACTACGTCGGCGGCTTCGAGGACGTCGGCAACCGTGTCATGCGACTGATCGGCGATCCGGAGACGCGCTATCGCGAGGACCCGGTGCGGATGCTGCGCGCGATCCGGCTGGCGGGCAAATTGCGCTTCGAGATCGCGCCCGAGGCGGCCGCGCCGCTGGCGCCGCTGGCGCCGCTGCTGGCTGAAGCCGCGCCAGCACGGCTGTTCGAGGAATGCCTGAAGATGTTCCTGTCCGGGCACGCGGTGGCCAGTTTCGAAGGCCTCGAGCGGCACGGCCTGCTGCCGGCACTGTTTCCAGAGACCGCCGCCGCGCTGGCTGCCAACCGCAGCGGCGCGCTGCGCCGGATGCTGATCGACGGCCTGCGCAGCACCGACCAGCGCGTGGCGACGGACGAGCCTGTGTCGCCGGCATTCCTGTTCGCCGTGCTGCTGTGGCCGGCCTACTGCCGCGCGCTGATGGCGCTGCAGGCGCAGGGGCTGAACACGGTGGAAGCCGAGCGCCGCGCCGCCGACCGGGTCACGTTGCACCAGCTCAACACGATCGCGCTGCCGCGGCGGTTCTCGCTGCCGATGCAGGAGATCTGGCTGATGCAGTCGCGCTTCTCGCTGCGCCAGCGCAAGCGGGTGGTACGGACGCTGTCGCATCCGCGCTTCCGTGCCGCCTTCGATTTCCTGGTGCTGCGTCGGGCGGCGTCGCCCGCGCACGATGAGGACATCGCGTTCTGGCAGGAGGCGCAGGGCAGTCCGGATGCGGCCATCGCGCACCACCCGCCGGGTGAAGTGGACGCGGACGCCGACGGGGACGCGGACGCGCCGCGCAAGCGTCGCCGCCGCCGCCGCAGCAGCCGCGCCGGCGAATGAATCCCGTCGTCGCCTGCGTCGGCCTCGGCGGCAACGTCGGCGAGGTGGCGCGGACGCTGGCCGACGCGGTGCTCGCGCTGGCCGCGTTGCCCGGCTCGCGCCTGCTGCGGGCCTCGCACGTGTACCGGGCGCCGGCCTGGGGGCGGCGCGACCAGCCCGATTTTCTCAATGCCGCCGCCACCCTGGAGACCGTGCTGCGGCCGCGGCAATTGCTTGATGCATTGCTCGAGATCGAACAGCGCTTCGGTCGCGAGCGCGCGGCCGACGACAGCGGGCGCTGGGGTCCGCGTACGCTCGATCTCGACCTGCTGCTGTACGCCGACGCGGTGGTCGACGAACCGGGCCTGCGCGTGCCGCATCCGCACCTGCACGAGCGCGCGTTCGCACTGGTTCCGCTGGCCGAGATTGCCGCGGATGCGGTGATCCCCGGCCACGGCAGCGTGCGCGCCGCGCTGGCGGCATTGGATGCCGATGGCATCGAGGCGATACCCTAGGCCCATGAACAGCGCCGCAGACAAGCCGATCACCGTTCCCGGACTGGCCGAAGCGCGCCGGGCCGGCCGCCGCCTGGCGATGCTGACCGCGTACGATGCCGGTTTCGCGCGCGTGTTCGACGCCAACGGCGCCGACCTGATCCTGGTGGGCGATTCCCTGGGCATGGTGGTGCAGGGCCATGATTCCACCCTGCCGGTCACCGTCGAAGACATCGCCTACCACACGCGTGCGGTGGCCAAAGTGCTGCGCCGCGCGCTGCTGGTCGCCGACCTGCCGTTCCAGGCCGATGCCACGCCCGAACGCGCGCTGGAATCCTCGACCACGCTGCTGCAGGCCGGTGCCGGGATGGTCAAGCTCGAGGGTGCGGGCCCGCACAAGCTGGCCGCGATCCGATTCCTGTCCGCGCGCGAGATTCCGGTGTCCGCGCATCTGGGCTTGACCCCGCAGTCGGTGCTGCGCTTTGGCGGCTACAGGGTGCAGGGGCGAGACGCGGTCGCGGCCGAGCAACTGCGCGCCGACTCGCTTGCCGTCGCCGAGGCGGGCGCCGCGCTGCTGGTGCTCGAGTGCGTGCCGTCCGCGCTTGCGGCGGAGATCACCGCCGCCTCGCCGATCCCCACCATCGGCATCGGCGCCGGGCCGCACTGCGACGGCCAGGTACTGGTGCTGCACGACATGCTCGGCCTGGACAGCGGCCACCGCCGCCCGAAGTTCGTGAAGGACTTCCTGGCCGAAGGTGGATCGGTCGCAGGCGCGGTGCGCGCCTATGTGCAGGCCGTGCGCGATGGCAGCTTCCCCGGGCCCGAACACCTCTACTGAGCCCGCGATGATCGAGGTCGCCGATACGCTTGAGGATTTGCGCGCGCGCGTGGCGCGCTGGCGGCGCGACGGCCTGCGGATCGGTTTCGTCCCGACCATGGGCAACCTGCACGCGGGCCATCACTCGCTCGCCAGGCTTGCACGCAGCCGCGCAGACCGCGTCGTCGCCAGCGTGTTCGTCAATCCGACCCAGTTCGGCCCGGACGAGGACTTCGCGCGCTATCCGCGCACCCCCGACCGTGACGCCGGTGGGTTGGCCGAGGCCGGCTGCGACCTGTTGTGGCTGCCGTCGGTGGAAACGATGTATCCCTACGGCGCGGCCAACGCGGTGAGCATGCGCGTGCCCGGAATCACCGACGTGCTGGAGGGCGCGCACCGCCCGGGACACTTCGACGGGGTGGCCACGGTCGTGTCGCGGCTGTTCAACCAGGTGCAGCCGGACGTAGCCGCATTCGGCCGCAAGGACCACCAGCAGCTCGCGGTGATCCGCTACCTGGTGCGCGATCTCGCGTTCCCGATCGAGCTGCTGGCCGGCGACACGGTGCGCGAGGATGACGGTCTGGCGATGAGTTCGCGCAACCAGTACCTGGCTCCGGCCGAACGCGCGCTGGCGCCGGAAATCCACCGCACGCTGCAGGCGATGCGCCAGGCGGCGCGGGACGGAGCCGCGACGGCGCAGGTCGAAGCCGATGCGGTCGCGCGGCTGGGCCGCAATGGTTTCGAGGTCGACTACGCGGCGGTGCGGCGCCTGGATCTTGACGATGCAGGCGAGGCGCAGGGTGGGGCGCGGGTGGCGCTTATCGCCGCGCGCATCGGCACGACGCGGTTGATCGACAACCTGGAATTCGATCTCGACGCCTGAGCCGGGTCGCGCGCGGACGTCCCCCCGAAAGTCTGCAAGCCGGGCCGCGTTGCGCCCCGGAATGTCATCCCGAACGCAGTAGGGGATCTGCGCGACGCCGGCGCATGGGTCTGCCAGTCGGTCAACCCGGCACCGCGATCGCCCTATACTTCGGGGCCGCAAGGCATGCGCATGCGCATGCATGGTTGCAGTTGAATCTGCATCGTCCAATTCCACGCAACAGGCAGGCCGTCCATGTCGGATTTCGCGACCCTCCGTACCCACGCCGAACGACTCTCCGCCACGGCCGTTTCCGCGCTCGTCGGCAACGACGCGGCGCGGGCGCAGTCGCTGTCGCTGCGCGTGGGCCCGCTGTATGCGAACTTCGCGCGCCAGCGCTACGACGCGCCGGCGCTCGATGCGCTGTTCGCATTGGCGGAGCATTCCGATCTTGCAGGCGCGATGCGACGGCTGCTCGATGGCGACATCGTCAACGTCACCGAGGGGCGTGCGGCGCTGCATACGGCGCTGCGCGGGGATACGTCGGATGCGCCGGTCGCGCGCGAAAGCGCCGGGTTCGCCCGCGATGCGCGCACGCGCATGGCCGCGATGATCGACGCCCTGGCCACGGGTGAAGTCACCGACATCGTCAGTGTCGGCATTGGCGGGTCCGACCTCGGCCCGAGGCTGGTGGCCGACGCGCTGGCGCTGGCGGGCGCGCGCTTCCGCGTGCACTTCCTGTCCAACGTGGACGGCAACGCGGCGCAGCGCACGCTGGCCGGCCTCGACCCGGCCAAGACCGCCGCGATCCTGATTTCAAAGACCTTCAGCACCCAGGAAACCCTGCTCAACGGCCGCATCGTGCGCGACTGGCTGGGCGACGACAGCCGCGTGTATGGCGTGAGCGCCAACGTCGAGCGCGCAGCCGCATTCGGCATCGCACCCGAGCGCATCCTGCCGATGTGGGACTGGGTGGGCGGGCGCTACTCGCTGTGGTCGGCGGTGGGCTTTCCAATTGCGCTGGCGATCGGCATGGACCGCTTCGAAGAGCTGCTCGCCGGCGCCGCTGCGATGGATGCACACGCCGCATCCGCCGCGCCGCGCGGGAACCTTGCGGTGTGGCATGCGCTCACCGCGCTGTGGAACCGCAACGCGCTGGGGCTGGCCACGCAGGCCGTGCTGCCCTACGACGAGCGCCTGAAGCTGCTGCCCAACTACCTGCAGCAACTGGTGATGGAAAGCCTCGGCAAGTCCGCGCGCCTGGACGGCGCGCCGCTGCAGGTCGACACGGTGCCGGTGTGGTGGGGCGGCCCAGGCACCGACACCCAGCACAGCTTCTTCCAGGCGCTGCACCAGGGCACCCAGGTGGTGCCGGCCGACTTCATTGGCGTGGTGAGCAGCGAGGATGGACACGCCGACAACCATCGCGCGCTGCTGGCCAACCTGCTGGCGCAGACCGAGGCGCTGGCCAACGGCCAGGCCAGCGACGACCCGCACCGCGCCTACGCCGGCAACCGGCCCAGCACGATGATCCTGCTCGATGCGCTGACCCCGCACGCGCTCGGCGCGCTGGTGGCGCTGTACGAGCACAGCGTCTACCTGCAGTCGGTGGCCTGGGGCATCAACGCCTTCGACCAGTTCGGCGTCGAGCTGGGCAAGCAGCTCGCCAGTCGCCTGCTGCCGGCGCTGGAAGGCAAGGCGCAGGCCGACGATCCGGTCACGCGCGTGCTGCTCGACGAGATCGCCGCCCGCCAGTAGGAGCGCCTTCAAGCGCGAGCGCGGGCTGTCGAGTCGCTTGTGCTGTCGGCCGGGGATCCGCCGAACGCGCCATGGCGGGTCCGCAATGGGGCTTTCCGTTGCAATCCCGGCTGTCCTCCCGGTTGTCGTCCCTGATCCTCCCGGATGTCATCCCGAGCGCAGCGAGGGATCTGGCTTTGCCTCTGCAGCAGATCCCTCGCTGCGCTCGGGATGACAGCGCGAACGGGCTCGGGATGGCACTGGGAATGGCGGCCCGCAGCTGCGGATCAATCTGCGGCCGCGGGGTCCGCAAGCATCGACGTCGCGCCATGCCGCCGCAGCGCCCACTCCACGTGCTCGCGCACGACCGGATCCCCGATCTCGCGCCGCGACTGCAGCGCCGTGATGACCTCCGGCGTCGTCGGCGCATTGCCCAGCGCAACGGCGATGTTGCGCAGCCAGCGCGCATGGCCGCTGCGGCGGATCGCCGAGCCTTCGGTGCGCTGCAGGAACTCGTCCTCCGTCCACGCGAACAGCTCGGCCAGCGAGGCTTCATCCAGGCGATTACGTGCGCGGAAATCCGGCTCGTCGGTGCGGCGCGCGAACTTGTTCCACGGACAGACCAGCTGGCAGTCGTCGCAGCCGAAGATGCGGTTGCCGATCAGCGGCCGCAGCGACTCGTCGATGCTGCCCTCGTGCTCGATGGTCAGGTAGGAGATGCAGCGGCGCGCATCGAGCCGATGCGGCGCGATGATCGCTTGCGTCGGACACACCTCGATGCAGCGCACGCAGCTGCCGCAGTGCGCGCTGGCCGGCGGATCGATCGGCAGCGGCAGGTCGACGTAGATCTCGCCGAGGAAGAACCACGACCCGCCGTCGCGGTCGATCAGGCAGGTGTGTTTGCCGATCCATCCCATCCCGGCGTTGCGCGCGAGCGCGCGTTCGAGCACAGGCGCGGAGTCCACGAAGACGCGGTGGCCGAAGGGGCCCACCTCGTCGGCGACGCGTTCGGCCAGCTTCTGCAGGCGGTTGCGCATCAGCTTGTGGTAGTCGCGCCCCAGCGCATAGCGCGCGACGTAGGCGCGCTCGCCATCCTGCAGCGTGCGCCAGGCGTCATCGGGATCCTGCCCGTAGTCCAGCCCGACCGAGATCACCCGCAGCGTGCCCGGCACCAGCTCCTGCGGGCGCGAGCGCTTGTCGCCGTGCCGCGCCATCCATTCCATGTCGCCATACAGGCCCTGCGCAAGCCAGTCGCGCAGGAAGTCCTCGTCCTGCCCGAGTTCGATGCCAGCGATGCCGCAGCGCTGGAAGCCGGCCTCGCGCGCGAGCGCCTTGATGCGCAGCGCAAGCGCGGCCGCATCGGCGGGGACCGGACCGGGCAGGGCGGGATGGGCGGGGGGCGAGGACATGCTGCAAGTATAGAATCCGCCCGATGGACGCCGACCCCAACGCCCGCGGTACGCCGCTTTACGACACTGCCGCGCTGCGTGCAGTGGAAGCACGTGCGGCCGGGCACAGCGGTGATGCCTTCACGCTGATGGCGCGCGCCGGGCAGGCGGCCTGGCGCGAACTGCTGGCGCGCTGGCCGCAGGCGCGGCGCATTGTCGTGGTCTGCGGCCCGGGCAACAACGGTGGCGACGGCTACGAACTGGGCCGGCACGCGCTGGGTTCGGGTTGCGATGCGCGCGTGCTCCGGCTCGGGACGCATGCGCCGCGCACCCCGCTGGCGCAGCGCGCATGCGCAGCCTTCGTCGATGCCGGCGGGCAGGTGGCCGACGTCGGGGCCGGTTTCGGCGACGCCGACCTGATCGTCGACGCGCTGTTCGGGATCGGCCTGTCGCGCGCGCCCGACGCCGCGACGGCCGCACTCATCGATGCGATCAACGCCTCGGCCCTGCCGGTGTTTTCGCTGGACGTGCCCAGCGGACTGGACGCCGACACCGGCAGCGCGCCTGGCGCGGTGGTGCGGGCCACGCACACGCTGCAGTTCCTGGCCGCGCACGCCGGGCTGCATGGCGGCGTCGCGCCGCGCTGCAGCGGCAGCCTGTCGCTGGCCACGCTCGATGCGGAGGAATTCCTGGCCAACGCGCCGGTGGCGGCGCTGCGCCTGCAGGCCGCCGACCTGCGCGACTGGCTGGCGCCGCGCAGGCGCGATGCGCACAAGGGCGACAGCGGCCACGTGCTGTGCGTGGGCGGTGACCTGGGCACCGGCGGCGCGGTGATGCTGGCGGCCGATGCGGCGCTGCGCTGCGGCGCGGGCCTGGTCAGCGTTGCGACGCGACCGGAGCATGTCGCGGCGTTGCTGGCGCGACGTCCCGAAGCGATGGTGCGCGGAATCGATTCTCCCGCGCAGCTCGACGCGATGCTCGAACGCGCCAGCGTGGTCGCACTGGGGCCAGGCCTCGGCCAGGACGAATGGGGCGAGCGCCTGTACGAACGCGTGCTGGCGTCATCGCGACCGCTGCTGCTCGACGCCGACGCGTTGAACCTGCTCGCGCGCAGCCCCCGGGCCCTGCACGCGGACACCGTGCTCACCCCGCATCCGGGCGAGGCCGCGCGCCTGCTTGGCGTCTCGGTCGCGGAAATCCAGGGCAACCGCTTCGCCGCGGCGCGGCTGCTGGCGGAGATGTGCGGATGCGTGGTCGTGCTCAAGGGCGCGGGCAGCCTGGTGGCCGCGCCGGGACGCACGCCGCGCGTGATCGCCGCGGGCAATCCCGGCATGGCGGTGGGCGGCATGGGCGACCTGCTCAGCGGCTGCATCGCCGCGCTGCGCGCGCAGGGACTCGACGGGTTCGAGGCGACCTGCTGCGGAACGCTCCTGCACGCGGCCGCAGGCGATACCGCGGCGCGCGGCGGTGAGCGCGGGATGTTGCCCGGTGACCTGCTCGATGCAATGCGGCTGTGGTCGAACGGAGGGCCCACGCCTTGACCGCACTCCACCTGCCGGACGAGGCGGCGACCCGCGCCCTGGCCGCGACGCTTGCGCAGACGGCTCCGGCCGCCGCCGTCGCCTACCTGCATGGAGATCTGGGCAGCGGCAAGTCGACGCTGGCCCGCGCCTGGCTGCGCACGTTGGGGGTCACCGGCACCGTGCGCAGCCCGACCTACACCCTGGTGGAGCGCTACCCGCTGGCGAAGGGGGGCGAAGCGCTGCATCTGGACCTGTACCGGATCGGCGCATCCGGCGAGCTGGAGTACCTGGGCCTGGACGACAGCCAGGCCGCGCTGTGGCTGGTCGAATGGCCCGATCGCGGGGCCGGGGCCCTGCCACAGGCCGACCTGCACATCCACCTGGCCATCGCAGGCAGCGGACGCGCGGCCCGGCTGGAATCCGGCAGTCTCGAGGGCCAGGCCTGGGTGCGCCGGCTGGCCAACAAAGGCGATTTGCGCCCGATACCTGAACCGAACCCATAGGAAAGACCGGCAGGTTGCCGATTTGAAAGGAAAACTGCGTTGCAAATCCGTATCAACGGTGATTGACTACGGCCCATGCGCACGCGGCGAATCAACGTCCAACAGATCGTGCTGGCGGCAGCGCTGCTGGCGGCCCTGCTCTGGAACCTCACCCACGCGGCCGAAATCCGCGCAATCGAGCTGCACGCCGGCCCCACCGGCACCCGTGCCGAACTGCAGGTGGACGGGGAAGCCGAATACCGGCTGATCTCGCTCGCCAATCCCGACCGCCTCGTCGTCGACCTGCCGGGCAGCCGCGTCGCCGGCAAGCTCGCCCTGCCGACGCCCGCAGGGGTCGTGAAGACCGTCCGCCGCGGCCAGCCCGAGCCGGGCACCCTGCGTATCGTGTTCGACCTGGCCGAGCCCGTCGCGGCGCTCAAGCCACGCTTCGAGGCCGGGCCCGGTGGCGCGCGCCTGGTGATCGAGTGGCCGGGCGACGGGCACGCCGATCCGATCGCCCGCATCGCCGCGGCGTCCTCGGCGGCGACGCCGAAAGTCCAGGACACCGCAGCCGCCGCACCCCCACCCGCGGCACAGACGCCCGCACCCGATCCCGTCGCCGCGTCGGCCGCAGCGACCTCGCGCCTCGTCGCCGGGCTGGCGACCGCGCAGCAGGCCGCCCGGGCCACCGCCCCGCCCCAAGATTCGGCATCGCCGCCGCAGCCGCAGTCAACCGACGCCCCGTCATTGCCGCGTGCGGTGCCGTCCACTTCCAGCGCTGTCGCGACCACTGCCGCCACTCCGGCGATTGCCGCCAGCGAACCGACGCGCGTGATCGCGCAGCCCCCGGCAATCGCCAGCACCGGGCGTCCGCTGGTGATCGCCATCGACGCCGGCCACGGCGGGCAGGATCCCGGCGCGATCGGCCCCAGCGGCAAGCGCGAGAAGGACATCACCCTGGCCATCGCCCGCGAACTGGCGCGCCAGGTCAACGCCACGCCGGGACTGCGCGCGCAGCTGGTGCGCGACCGCGACGTGTTCATCCCGCTGACCAACCGCGCCCGCATCGCGCGTCAGGGCAAGGCCGACATGTTCATCTCGATCCACGCCGACGCGGCCGAAAACCGCAACGCCAAGGGATCGTCCGTGTACGTGCTGTCGCTGCGCGGCGCCTCGTCGCAGCGCGCGCGCTGGCTGGCGGAGAAGGAAAACGCGGCCGACCTGATCGGCGGCGTGCGCGCGCCGTCCAACGACAGCGTGCTCACCGGCGTGCTGCTCGACCTGACCCAGAGCGGGCAGATGAAGGCATCCGAGGATGCGGGCAACCACATCCTGGATGGCCTCAAGCGCATCGGCAACAACCACAAGCCGCACATCGAACGTGCCAATTTCGCGGTGCTGCGCACCTCCGACATGCCGTCGATGCTGGTCGAAACCGCCTTCCTGTCCAATCCCGAGGAAGAGAAGCGCCTGATCGACCCGAAGTTCCAGGGCACGGTGGCGCGCGCGATCCTCGACGGCGTGCACACCTATTTCTCCAGCCAGCCGCCACCGGGCACTCTGTACGCGGCGCGGGCCGCGGCCGGGCCGGTCGCAAGCGCCGGCGGCAGCCCCTGACGCAGGCACGTTCGGCCAGCGGCGGCATGCGCGCGCCGCTATCATGCACGGGTGCCCATCCAGCCCTTGCCCGACACCCTGATCAACCAGATCGCCGCAGGCGAGGTGGTCGAACGACCCGCGTCGGTGGTCAAGGAGCTGGTCGAGAACGCGCTTGACGCGGGCGCCACCCGGATCGACCTGGAACTCGAGGAAGGCGGCGTGCGCCTGATCCGCGTTCGCGACGACGGCGGAGGCCTGCCTGCCGCGGAACTGCCGCTGGCGGTGGCCCGGCACGCGACCAGCAAGATCGCCAGCCTCGACGACCTTGAATCGGTGGCCACGCTCGGCTTCCGCGGTGAGGCGCTGCCCTCGATCGCGTCGGTGAGCCGGCTGCGGATCGCGACCCGGCGGGCGGATGATGCGCATGGCGCGGAACTCGTCGTCGAAGGCGGGCGGGTTGGCGAGGTGTCGCCCAAATCGCATCCGGCGGGGACGACGGTGGAAGTCCGCGACCTGTTCTACAACGTGCCGGCGCGGCGCAAGTTCCTGCGCGCCGAGCGCACCGAGCTGGGGCACATCGAGGAATGGCTGCGCTCGCTGGCGCTGTCGCGGCCCGATGTCGAGCTGCGCGTCTCGCACAACGGCAAGGCTTCGCGGCGCTATCGCGCGTTCGACGGCTCCGGCGGTGCGCTGTTCACCGGCGAGCGGCTGGTGGAGACGCTGGGCGAGGAGTTCGCGAAGCAGGCCCTGCGCATCGAACACGAGGGCGCGGGCCTGCGCCTGCACGGCTGGATCGCGCAGCCGGCGTATTCGCGCGCCAGCGCCGACCAGCAGTACCTCTACGTCAACGGCCGCTCGGTCCGCGACCGCAGCGTGGCGCACGCGGTGAAGCAGGCCTTCGCCGACGTGATGTACCACGGCAGGCAGCCGGCGTACGTGCTGTTCCTGCAGCTCGATCCGACCCGCGTCGATGTCAACGTGCATCCGGCCAAGCACGAGGTCCGCTTCCGCGACTCGCGGCTGGTACACGACTTCGTCTACCGCACGCTGCACGACGCGCTGGCCGGCACGCGCGCCGGGCTCGCGGACACGGCCCCTGCGTTTGCGCGTGACGCGCTGCCGGGTGCCGCCGACACGATGCAGCCGGATGGGTTTGCGGGCGCGCGCCCATCCTGGGCTGCGTCATCGTCCGGCCCGCAGGTGCCGATGTCGCTGCAGGTCGACGAGGCGCGCGCGGCCTATGCGGCGCTGTATGCGCCCACGCCGGCGTCCGCCCAGGACTGGCCAGCGCTGCCGCGCGCCGACCAGGCCGCGGGCGTGCCGCCGCTGGGCTATGCGATCGCCCAACTGCACGGCATCTACGTCCTCAGCGAGGCGGCCGACGGACTGATCGTGGTCGACATGCACGCCGCCCACGAGCGCATCGGCTACGAGCGGCTCAAGACCGCCCACGACAGCGCGGGCCTGCGCACCCAGCCGCTGCTGGTGCCGCAGGCCGTCGCGGTATCCGAGCGTGAGGCGGACGTGGCCGAACTCGAAGCCGCGACCCTGGCCGAGTTGGGGTTCGAGGTATCGCGCGGCGGCCCGCAGACACTGCTGTTGCGCAGCGTGCCTGCGCTGCTCGCCGACGGCGACACCGAGGCGCTGCTGCGCGACGTGCTTGCCGACCTGCGCGAACGCGGCGAAAGCCTGCGTGTGCGCGGTGCCCGCGACGAACTGCTCTCGACCATGGCCTGCCACGGCGCCGTGCGCGCCAACCGGCGCCTGACCGTTCCCGAGATGAATGCGCTGCTGCGGCAGATGGAGGCCACCGAGCGCTCCGGGCAGTGCAACCACGGGCGCCCGACCTGGGCGCACTTCAAGCTGTCCGAGATCGACCGATGGTTCCTGAGGGGGCGTTGAGATGACGAAGGGCGTGATGGGGGCGGCGGCCGCTTCACTGATGTTGTTGCTTGCCGCTTGTGGAGGCGGCGATGGCGCTGCGATGACGGACGATGCCGCAGGCCCGGCGGCGGATCCTGCATTCGTGGCGGACAACGACGCCTGGCGCGTCGAGCGGCGCGCGCACCTGCTAGAGCCCGATGGCTGGCCCAGCCTGGTCGGCCTGCACTGGATCGAGCTGCCCGCGCATTACGTCGGCAGCGGCGCGACCAACGGCATCCGCCTGGCCAAGGGGCCGGAGAAGATGGGCCTGCTGCTGCAGCAGGGCGGCAAGGTGCTGCTGACGCCCGAGCCGGAGGCTGGCCTCGTCGTGGACGGGCAGCCGGCCATCACAAGGTTCGAACTGCAATCGGACCTGACCGCCACGCCGACCCTGGTCGGCTTCGATGACGGCAAGGGCCAGCTGTCGCTGATCCAGCGCGGCGGGCGCAGGGCGTTGCGCGTCAGGCATGCCGAGGCCGAGACCCTGACCGGGCTGGGCCCGCTGGAGTACTGGCCGGCGGATCCGGCCTGGCGCGTCCAGGCGCGTTTCGTCGCGCACCCTGCCGGCAAGACGATCCCGATCATGGACATCACCAGCCAGCAGGCGGTGCAGCCGAACCCGGGGACCGTCGAGTTCGAACATGGCGGCAGCAGCTATCGGCTGGAGGCACTGGAGGGTGAAGAGGGCGGGCTGTTCCTGGTCTTCTCCGACCGTACCAGCGGCCATGACAGCTACGCGGCAGGCCGCTACCTCTACACCGATGCGCCGGCGGCGGACGGTACGGTCGCGGTCGATTTCAACCGCGCCTACAACCCGCCCTGCGTGTTCACCGACTATGCGACCTGCCCGCTGCCGCCTCCCGAGAACCGCCTGGACCTGGCGGTGACCGCGGGCGAGAAGAAGTACGTACGGCCGGCGGGTTGAGCGCGTCTGCAAGACGTAAAGTCGCCCGGACCCACACTGCAAGGACACACGATGCGCGACCGCTGGAACATGCCCCGCCGCCTGATCCGCTCCACCCTTGCCGTTGCTGCGCTCGTCGCGTTCGCCGGCGCGGCTCTAGCCGATACGCCTCGCGGCGACGCGCCCGTGCCGCTGCTCTGGAAGGTGTCGGACGACAACAACTCGTTGTACCTGCTTGGCGCTTTCCACCTGCTCAAGCCAGGCGACTATCCGCTCTCGCGTGATGTCGACGACGCGTTCGCCGACGCCGAGAAGCTGGTGTTCGAAATCCCGCCGGAAGAGCTGGGGTCGCCCGCGCTGGGCATGCAGATGGGCCAGGCCGGGCTGCGCACCGACGGGACCCTGCTCGACAGCGAGCTGCCGGAGAAGACGCGGCTTGCGCTGGCCGCCTGGCTGAAGGCGAACGCCGCGGAGCTGCAGAAGATGCAGATGCCGCCGCAGACCATGCAGATGTTCGAGCCGTGGTTCGCCGGGTTGATGGTGACGATCGCGGAGATGACCAAGGCGGGCCTGGACCCGGCGCTGGGCCTGGACGCCCATCTCGCGCGCAAGGCCAGCCAGGCCGGCAAGGCGACGTCGGGCCTGGAAACCGGCGTCGAGCAGATCGCCTTCCTGGACGACATGCAGCGCGGCGAGCAGCTGCAGTTCCTGCAGAGCTCGCTGGAGGGCGCTGCGGAGGGCCGCGCCGAGATCGACAAACTGCACGCCGCCTGGCGTAGCGGCGACGCGGATGCACTGTGGACCGGCATGGCCGCCGACATGCGCCGCGAATTCCCGGACCTGTACCAGCGCATCAACGTCGCGCGCAACGAAGCCTGGGTGCCCAGGCTGGAGGCCAAGCTGCGCGCCCCCGGGACCGACGACGTCCTGGTCGTGGTCGGCGCGCTGCATCTGCTCGGCGAGGACGGCGTGGTCGAGAAGCTGCGCGCAAAAGGCTACGAGGTCGAACGCATCTGCTCAGCCTGCGTAACGAAATAGGCCGTATGACCCTGCATTGACCGCTTCGGCCGCGGATGGCGCATCAAGCGCCTCGGCCCGTTCGTCATCCCGCCACCGCATCGCGGCTGAAGCCGCTCCTACAGCGGGGCGTATCGCCGCGAAATCACTCGCATTGCTCCCTGTAGGAGCGGCTTCAGCCGCGAACGGCGCATCAAGCGCTTCGGCACCCGTTCGTCATCCCGCCACGGCATCGCGGCTGAAGCCGCTCCTACAAGGCGCCCGGGAGCGGACGCATCTCGATGCAGTCCACCGGGCAGGCCGGCACGCACAGATCGCAGCCGGTGCACAGCGGCACCACCACCGTGTGCATCAGCTTGCTTGCGCCGACGATGGCGTCGACCGGGCAGGCCTGGATGCATTTCGTGCAGCCGATGCAGTCGGCCTCGATGATGACCGCCACCTGTGGCTGCCTGTGCAGGCCGCGGCTGCGGTCGTAGGGCAGCGCGGGCACGTCGAGCAGGCGTGCAAGGATTCGCGAGCCGCTGTCGCCGCCCGGCGGGCAGCGATCGATGCCTGCCTCCCCGCGCGCCATCGCCTCGGCATAGGGCCGGCAGCCTGCGTAGCCGCATTGCCCGCACTGGGTCTGCGGCAGCAGCCGGTCAAGGCGCTCGATCAGGTCGGGACGGGGCAGACTCATGCGATGCGCGTTCCTGCATGCCGGCGCTCATGGGCAAGGACCAGCATGTTGCGATCCTCCTTGCTGTCGCCGTAGGCGCCGCCCCTTTCATGATCCGCCATAGCGACCGTTCGGGCGCTGGCGGATGAATGTGCGGAGGCCCGTTCTCAACGCACCGGCATGCCCGGCTGTGCGCCGGCATCGGCATCGAGCAGGGCCAGGGCGCCGCCGTCGAAGCCGGCGGACAGGATCATTCCCTCGCTGAGGCCGAAACGCATCTTGCGCGGAGCGAGGTTGGCGATGAACACGACGCTGCGGCCGACCAGCTGCCCGGGTTCGGCGTAGCTGGCGCGGATGCCGGAAAAGATCTGGCGCTGGCCAAGTTCGCCGGCATCGAGCAGGAAGCGCAGCAGTTTGTCCGAACCCTCGACGAAGCCGCATTCGAGCACCTTGCCGATGCGCAGGTCGAGCTTTGAGAAATCCTCGATGCCGATGTGGCCGGGGCCATCGTTGGCCACGGTAGCGGACGCAGGCGCGGCCTTTTTGTCCGGCGCCTTCGCAGGTACGGCATCCTGCATCGTGGTCAGGGTGTCCTTCGAGGCTTCGGTCATGGCGTCGATCTGCTTCGGGTCGATGCGGGTGAACAGCGGCTGGTAGGGGCTGAGCGTGCGGCCGGCAAGCGGCGTGCGCACGCCCGGCGCCAGCGTCACACCGAGATACTGCTCGATGCGGGCGGTGATGGTCGGCAGGATCGGCTTGAGCGCGCCGGCGATGTCGGCGAAGGCCTGCAGCGCGGTGCTCAGCACCAGGTGCAAGTCGCCGCTGCGCGCGGGATCCTTGGCCAGCGCCCAGGGGGCGGTCTGGGCGATGTACTCGTTCACCCAGTCTGCGGCTTCCATCACGCCACGTGCCACGGCGGCGAAGTTGCCGCCCTCGTAGTGCCCCGGGACCAGGCGCACGGCGTCGAGCACACGCGCCTGCAGCGCCGAAGCCTGGACGTCCCAGTCCGCGCTCACGCCGTCCGGCGTCCCGGTCGCAAGCGCATTGTCGAACTGCCCCTGCAGCAGCTTCGCGCAGCGGCTGGCGATGTTGACGAACTTGCCGACCAGGTCGCTGTTCACGCGTGCGACGAAGTCGGAGAGGTTGAGGTCCAGGTCGTCCACGCCGCCGGAGGACTTGGCCGCGAAGTAGTAGCGCAGCGCCTCGGGGTCGAGCCCGCTGTCGAGATAGGTGCGCGCCATCACGAAGGTGCCGCGCGACTTGCTCATCTTCGCGCCGTCGACCATCAGATAGCCGTTGACGTGCAGCCGGTCGGGCAGGCGCAGGCCGTTGCCGCCCAGCACCGCCGGCCAGAACAGGCCGTGGAAGTTGACGATGTCCTTGCCGATGAAGTGGTGCAGCTCGGCCGCATCGCCAGGGCGGAGCAGGCGTTCGAACTCGGCCTCGTCGAGGCCCGGCTTGCTGCCGCTGCGCGCCAGCGCAAGCAGGCTGGAGTAGTAGCCGATCGGCGCGTCCAGCCACACGTAGAAGTACTTGCCCGGATGGCCGGGGATCTCGAAGCCGAAGTAGGGCGCGTCGCGGGAGATGTCCCAGTCGCGCAGGCCGCCCTCGGCATCGATCCACTCGCGCAGCTTGGCCCTCACCCCGGGAATGGCGACGTCGCCTTGCAGCCACGCGCGCAGCCTGTCGGTGAAATCACCGACCTTGAAGAAGAAGTGCTCGGAGGCGCGCAGTTCGGGCGTTGCGCCCGACACCACCGAGCGCGGGTCCTTCAGCTCGGTGGGCGCATAGGTGGCGCCGCAGGACTCGCAGTTGTCGCCGTACTGGTCTTCGGTGCCGCAGTTCGGGCAGGTGCCCTTGACGTAGCGGTCGGGCAGGAACATCTGCTTGACCGGGTCGTAGAGCTGCTCGATCGAACGCCGGTCGATATGGCCACCGGCGTCGAGCGCGGCATAGAAGCGCTCGGTCAGCTCGCGGTTTTCGGCCGAATGCGTGGAGTGGTACCAGTCGAAGTCGACGCGGAACTCCGCGAAGTCGCGCTCCTGGCTCGCCTGCGTGCCCTGGATGAACTGCTCCGGCGCGATCCCGGCCTTCTCGGCCGCCAGCATGATCGGCGTGCCGTGGGTGTCGTTGGCGCAGACGAAATGCACCGTGCCGCCGGCCTGCCGCCGTGCGCGCACCCAGATGTCGGCCTGGATGTAGCCGACCAGGTGGCCGATGTGCAGGTGGCCGTTGCCATAGGGCAGGGCACTGGTGACGATGGCGGAGCGGGGCATGTCTTCGCGTTCTGCGGCGGTGGCGGATTATCGCATGGCGCTGCAGACCGCCCGCTGCAGCGGCGGCGGACAGCAAAAGGCCCGGCGCGTTGGCCGGGCCCCTGGCGCGTCGAACCTGCAGCCCGTTACTGGCGCTGCCAGACCTGAGACTTGCAGATGAAGGCCACGCAGCCCGATACCTCGAGCTTGCTGCCGCCCTCGATCAACTCCATCTTCGACTTGTACACCTTGCCCTCGTCTGGTTTGAGGATGGTGCCGCCGGCGTAGGCGTCGCCGTCGCGCTTCATGCCGCGGATGATCTCCATGCCGGTGATCGGCTTGCCCTTGCGATCGTCCTTGCACTTGTCGCAGGCCGGATTGGGCTTGCCGGGATTGAGCAGTTCAACGATGCGGCCGCTGAGCGTGCCGTTGGCGCCCTGCGTGATCTCGACGATCGACTTGGCCTGGCCCGTTTCGTCGTCGATGGTCTTCCAGCGGCCAACGGCTGGGTCGGCGGCGAGCGCCGGCAGGCACAGGGCCAACAAACCTGCTGCAACGAGAAGCCTGGATCGCAAGTGGTACATGGTCACTCCCGGGTGTGTGTGCTGGCCCGCAGTCCGGTTGAAAAAAGCACCCGACGCGGTACGTACGGTGGAGTATCCAACAAGTGCAAGGGCATGGCTACGGACCGCCCGCGCCCGGTGTTCAGCTTCCCGCATCGCCTGCACGCCCGCGTGGGTACCGCGCTCAGGGGGAGGACGGAATGTCCCGGGGGGGAGTGGCGCTGCGATGGCGCGATAGACTGGGCGCAGGTTTTTCGCAGGTGATCACGCGTCCATGGCAATCCACTCCCGCGCGGTGCAGGGCGCGCTTTCGCCGCTGCCGCAGGTCCGCAACATCCTCGCCGTCGGTTCGGGCAAGGGTGGCGTGGGCAAATCGACGACCGCGGTCAATCTCGCCCTCGCGCTAGCCGCCGATGGTGCGCGCGTGGGCGTGCTGGATGCCGACGTCTACGGCCCGAGCATCCCGATGATGTTGGGGCTGTCGGGCAAGCCGGAGAGTCCGGACGGCAAGTCGATCCTGCCGATGCGCGCACACGGGATCGAGGCGATGTCGATCGGGCTGCTGGTGGATCCGGACACACCGATGATCTGGCGCGGGCCGATGGCGACCTCGGCGCTGACGCAGCTGCTCAACGAGACGCGCTGGGGTGGCGAGGACGGGTTGGACTACCTGATCGTCGACCTGCCGCCCGGCACCGGCGACATCCAGCTGACCCTGGCGCAGAAGATCCCGGTCGCGGGCGCGGTGGTGGTGACCACGCCGCAGGACGTCGCCACGCTGGACGCGCGCAAGGCGCTGCGGATGTTCGAGAAGGTCGAGGTGACGGTGCTGGGGCTGGTGGAGAACATGGCCCAGCACGTATGCACGAACTGCGGGCACGTGGAGCATCTGTTCGGGCAGGGCGGCGGCGAGCGCATGGCTGCGCAGTACGGCGTGCCTCTGCTGGGATCGCTGCCGCTGGAGGTCGGGATCCGCGAGCAGGGCGATGCGGGCGTGCCGATCGTGGCGTCGGCGCCGCAATCGGCGGCGGCCGCTGCGTATCACGAGACCGCGCGGCGGCTGGTCGAGGAACTCGAGAAGCGTCCGCGCGCGCCGCGCAGCATTTCTGCTTCGCTGCTCTAGGGCAACGCTGAAAAAGTCAGATTTGTCATTCCGAAGGCCGCTCGAACGCGGAGCGTCTGCGCGGTCGCAACGGTTCCTGCCGCCCGGCAAGCGCCCTACAATGCGGCGATTGGCCGCATCGGCCGCAGAGAACCGCGCATGAGCATCAAGAGCGACCGCTGGATCCGGCGGATGTCGGAGCAGCACGGCATGATCGAGCCCTACGAGCCCGGCCAGGTGAAGGAAGCGAACGGCGGCCGCATCGTCAGCTACGGCACCTCCAGCTACGGCTACGACGTGCGTTGCTCGCGCGAGTTCAAGATCTTCACCAACATCAACTCCACGATCGTCGATCCCAAGAATTTCGACCCCAAGAGCTTCGTCGACATCGAAGCCGACGAGTGCATCATCCCGCCCAATTCGTTTGCACTGGCACGCACGATCGAGTACTTCCGCATCCCGCGCGACACGCTGGTGGTGTGCCTGGGCAAGAGCACCTATGCGCGCTGCGGGATCATCGTCAACGTGACTCCGCTCGAGCCCGAATGGGAAGGCCACGTCACGCTTGAATTCAGCAACACCACGCCGCTGCCCGCGCGCATCTACGCCAACGAGGGCGTGGCGCAGATGCTGTTCTTCCAGTCCGACGCCGATGACGTCTGCGAGACGTCCTATCGCGACCGGGGCGGAAAATACCAGGGCCAGACCGGCGTGACCCTGCCGCGGACCTGAGTGCAGGCCGCGCACAGCCATTCCCGACATCGAATCCACAACCGCAAGGACGCAGCACGATGAACGAGCAAAACCCGTATGGCAGCCCCGAGGCGGTGGTCGCAGACCTGGGCGACACCAACCTCGCCGGTCGTGGTGAGCGGCTGGGCGGGGCCATCATCGACACGCTCATCCTGCTGGTGATCCTGGTTCCGCTGATGTTCGTGGGCGGCTACTGGCAGGTGGCGATGTCGGGCGGTGGGGAGATCCCGTTCGGGACCGCGCTGCTGTGGGCGGCGGTCGGATTTGCCGTATTCGTGGCCGTGCAATGGGTTCCGCTCAACGCCAATGGCCAGACCTGGGGCAAGCGCATGCTGGGTATCCGCATCGTCGACATGGACGGCGACAAGCCGCCGATCGGCCGGCTGATCGGCCTGCGCTACCTGCCGGTGCAGTTGGTCACCAACGTGCCGGTGGTCGGGATGGTGCTGGCCCTGGTGAACGTGCTGCTGATCTTCCGCGGTGACCGTCGCTGCGGCCACGACCTGATCGCGGGCACCCAGGTGGTCAAGGGCGGCTGAAGCCCGCCAGTCAACGCGCTTATGCAACGAGGCCCGCAGCGATGCGGGCCTCCTGCTTTGTGGGCTTTGCGGGGGCGCGTCCGGTCAGGCCCGCAGCCCGTCCTCGAGCAGGCGGATCCGCGCGACCAGCGTTTCGGGCGTGTACGGCCGGGCGGCGACGCGGCCCCAGACCGGCGCCGGCCAGGCCGGGTCGTCCTCGAAGCGTGCGATCACGTGCACGTGCAGCTGCGGCACCAGGTTGCCCAGCGCCGCCACGTTGAGCTTGAACGGGCGGAAGCCATCGCGCAGGAGCCGGGACGCGAGGTCGATCTCGTCGGTGAGGCGATGGCGCTGCGCGTCGTCCAGTTCGACCAGTTCGCGCGCGCCTGCGACGCGCGGGACCAGCACCAGCCAGGGGTAGTTGGCGTCATCCATCAGGCGCAGGTCGCACAGTTCCAGGGTGGCCAGCGGATGGGTATCGGCGGCGAGCTGCGGGTGCAGTTCGTAAGGTGCGTGGTCGTGATGCCTGGCCATAAGGACTCCTTCAGCGCAGCGCCGATTCGAAGAACGCCAGCGTACGCCTGCGCGCCAGCGCGGCGCTCGCTGCGTGGAAGTGGCGGGGATCCACGTCGCGGTTGAAGGCGTGGCCGGCGCCGGGATAGACCTGCATCTCCGCCTCGGGCCACGCGTCGCGGTGTGCCTGGATGTAGTCGGGCGGCGTGCTTTCGTCGTCTTCGCCGAAGTGGAACAGCATCGGCGCGCGCAGCGCTTCGCCCAGGTGGGGCTGCGAGCGCGCTCCGTAGTAGGCCACGGCCGGCAGGCCCAACCGCGTATTGCCGAGCAGGGCGGCGCTGCCACCCCAGCAGAAGCCCACCACGGCGACCTTCAGGCCCTCGCGGCGCAGCGTCTCGGCCGCCGAGCGCGTGGTGTCGACCGCCCGGTCCATGCCCAGCTCGCCCACCAGCTCGAGTCCCCTGGCGAAGCCGGCCTCGTCGTAGCCAAGCTCGACGTTGCGCGCCACCGGATCGAACAGGGCCGGCGCCAGGGACACGTAGCCGGCCGCGGCATAGCCTTCGGCGACGCTGCGGATGTGCTCGTTGACCCCGAAGATCTCCTGCAGCACCACGATCCCGCCCAGGGCGGCTGCGCGGTCCGGCGGATCGGCCCGCCAGGCGTCGATGGGGCCGGCTCCGGTCTGGATGACGATGTCTCGGCCCATGCGAGGCCTCCGTGCGCAGGTCCACCGATTCTAGCCGAGGCCATGATTCGCGCCCCGTGACGCCCAGGCGCCGCGCGCGTGCATTCCCAGCCACCTTCATCGTCGGCTTCCCCGGCGAGACCGAGGGCGAAGTGCGAGGAACTGCTGGATTTCCTGAGCGAGGCAGGTCAGTCCCCGTAACGCACGTCGACGATGAAGTACCTTGCCGCGCCGCCCGGCAGCTGCGCCTCGAATTCGTCGTCGATGCGCTTCTTCAGCATCGCGCGGGCGAGCGGGGAATCGATGCTGATCCAGCCGAGCTTCGCGTCGGTCTCATCCGGGCCGACGATGCGGTAGCGGGCGGTTTCACCGGTGCTCGCGTGTTCCACCTCCACCTGCGCGCCGAAGAACACGGCCTGCGGGTCGGATGGCGGCCCGTCGATCACGCGCAGCGCCTCCAGGCGCTTGCTGAGGTAGCGCACGCGGCGGTCGATCTCGCCCAGCTGCTTCTTGCGGTAGCTGTACTCCGCATTCTCGGAGCGGTCGCCCTCGGCCGCCGCGGCGGCAAGCGCGGCCACCACTTCCGGACGGCGCACTCGCCACAGCGTGTCGAGTTCGGCCTTCAGGCGCGCGTGGCCCTCCGCGGTGACCAGCGCGGTGCTCTTCTCGGCGGGAGGACGCCAGCGACCCAAGCAGGCGACCTCTCAGTTCCGGCGCAGGCTGGTGTAGCCGTCGCCCGCGAGCGGCGCGCCGTCCGCATCCAGCAGGCGGATCTCGTCGCGCGACACGATGGCGAAGCGGCGGTCGTCGGCTTGCTTGGTCTCGGGGTCGAGCAGGAGTTGGCTACCGTCGGCGTTCACCGTCCAGGTGCCGGTCGCGCGTGCGGCTTCGGCGCCTTGTTGGACCTCGGCCTGGGAGTACGTGCCGTCGGCGCGGATCTCGACCGAGGTTTCGATGCCGGGGCAATCCGCGCAGGGCAGGATCCCCGCGAACGTTCCTGCGAACGCCTTGCGGTCGAAACCGGCCGGATCGGTGGCGTCGTGACGGATGACGGCACTGGCGTCGGTACCGGCGAGCAGCGGATCGGCCGGGAGGGCGGGCTCTTCCACCTTCGATGTGGCCGGTGCAGGCGCCGCATCCGGCTCCGGCGCGCAGGCAGCAAGCGCCACGACGATCAGGATGGACAGCGGCGCAAGGGCTCGGGACGATCGCATGGCAGGATTCCTGCGGACGGGGAAGGTGAAGGATAGGGCGGCGGCGTGAACATGCTTTCGCTGGACGCGCCAGGGAAGTCTGGACGATCGACGCGCGGTCGTCATTCCTGCGAGCCGACCCTTGCAGCCGCGGGCTGGTAATGCGGCGATGGCGTCACCGCAGGGATCGGCTAATGCTCCGCGCCGGCAGTGACCGCCATGTCGACCGCATGCGACAGCGCCGCTTCCACCGCGATCCGCACGCCCGCGACCATCGTCTCCAGCGGCAGCCCGGGCTGGCCGGGATGGCACGCAGCCTGTGCATCGGAATACGGGATGTGGATGAAGCCGCCGCGCACCGCCTTGCGCCTGCGCAGGGTGTGCATCAGCCCATAGAACACGTGGTTGCAGACGAAGGTGCCGGCGGTCTGCGAGACCTCGACGGGGATCCCCGCGCGCGTCATCGCCACCAGCATGGCCTTGACCGGCAGCGTCGTGAAATACGCCGCCGGCCCGCCCGCGACCACTGGCGTGTCGATTGGCTGCGCGCCGGCGTTGTCGGGAATGCGCGCGTCGTCTACGTTGATGGCGACACGCTCGAGCGAGATGTTCGCGCGGCCGCCGGCCTGGCCCACGCAGACCACCAGCGCGGGACGCGCCTGGCGGATTGCGCGACGCAGCGCGCGCAGCGACTCGCCGAACACCACCGGCAGCGCGTGGCCGACGATGCGGTGGCCGGCCACGACCTCGCCGTCCAGCGCCCGCACCACGGCCTGGCTGGGGTTGTCGCCGTGGCCGCCAAAGGGACCGAATCCGGTCAGCAGCACGGTGGGCATCGAAGTGGCGTCGTCGGTCATCAGCGGAACACGATGAAGTACATCAGCACGATATTGCAGGCCAGCAGCGGCAGCGCGGTCGCCACCTGCTGGCGGATCACCGCGTTGGGATCGCGCAGTTCCAGCAGGGCCGCGGGCACCAGGTTGAAGTTGGCCGCCATCGGCGTGAGCAGGGTGCCGCAGTAGCCCGACAGCATGCCGATCGCCGCAAGCGATGCGGCATCGGCGCCGTGCATCTGCACCAGCAGCGGCAGGCCGACGCCGGCGGTGATCACCGGGAAGGCGGCAAAGGCGTTGCCCATCACCATGGTGAAGGCGGCCATGCCCAGCGCATAGGCCACCACCACGACGAAGCGGTTCTCCACCGGGATCAGCATTCGGATCACTCCGGCCACCGCCTCGCCCACGCCGGTGGCCGCGAACACGCTGCCGAGCGTGGCCAGCAGCAGCGGCAGCAGCGCGGCCCAGCCGATCGCATCCAGCAGCCGGCGCGACTGCTCGATCGCCGCGACCGGCGTGCTGCGCGTGAGCAGCAGCGCGGCGATCACCGCCAGCACGCAGGCCACCCCCAGCCCGACCAGGGTGGTCAGCTGCGCGCCGAACACGCGCGTGCCGCCCAGCTCGATGTCGGCAAACGGCACGGCCACCAGCACCGCGACCACCGGGATCAGCAGCGCTGGAATGAACAGCCGGTTGCCCAGGCGGCGCGCCGACGCTTCGCGCCCGGCTGGCGTGCCTTCGTCGCAGCGTCCCCGTCCCAGGCCAAATGCCGCCAGGCAGGCGAGCACGACCACGATGCCGCCGACCACGGCCGGCGGCATCCGCTCGGCCGCCAGCATGGCCAGCGCGACCAGGCCCCAGAACAGCGCGTTGGCGAAGCGGCGCGGATTGGCGCGGTCGCGCGCAGCGCGCAGCGAGGTCCACAGCAGGGTGCCGCCAACCAGCCAGTAGATCCACTGCAGGCTGATCATGGCGTCTTGCCTTCGACATCGACCGGCGTGACCGTACGCGCGGCGAGGGCGGCGGCCTCACGCTGCAGGCGCCGGTCGAGCCGCGCCAGCCGCGCGCCATGGATGACGAAGGCGCAGATCGCCGTCGGAATGCCCCACAGCGCGATATGCAGGGGTTCGAGCACGATGCCGTGCTCGGCGTAGAAGCCCTGCATCAGCAGCACCGCGCCGAAGGCGATGAAGATGTCCTCGCCGAAGAACAGGCCGACGTTGTCGGTGGCCGCGCACAGCGCCTTCAGGCGCTCGCGGCTGTCCTCCGGCAGCGACCCGTGGCGCGCCTCGGCGGCCGCTTCGGCCATCGGCGCCAGCAGCGGGCGCACCGTCTGCGGATGCCCGCCCAGGCTGGTCAGGCCGAGCGCGGACGCAAGCTGCCGCGCGCCGAGATAGGCGATCAGCAGGCGCCCCGCGGTCGCGCCGCGCAGGCGCGTGATCCAGGCCTGGGCGTGTTCCTTCAGCCCGTGCCGCTCGAGCAGGCCGATCACCGGCAGGGTCAGCAGGAATACCGTCAGGTAGCGCTGCTTGGTGAACGACTCGCCCAGCAGCTCCAGCACCTGCACCGGCGTTTTCCCTGCAACCAGGCCGGTGACCAGCCCCGCCGCGACCACGATCAGTGCGGGGTTGAGGCGCAGGGCGAAGCCGATCACGACCAGCGCGATGCCGACCAGGGGCCAGTAGCTCATGCGTGCGGCATCCGCGTGGCGGGGGAGAGGATGGCGAAGCCCTCGGCGCGCAGCGCGCCGCGCAAGGCTGAGGCGAACGCGGCGGCGTCCGCGCGATCACCGTGCAGGCACAGCGTGTCGGCGCGGATCGGCACAACGTGCCCGTCGATCGAGGTCACCGTGCCCGAACGCAGCATGCTGCGCACCTGGGCGAGCGCAGCCTCCACGTCCGGGACCACGGCGCCGGGCTGATCGCGCGGCACCAGGCGGCCGTCGGCGGTGTAGGCGCGTTCGGCGAAGACTTCCTGCGCCACCGGCAGGCCCAGGCGTGCGCCGGCGTGGGCCAGCTCGGAGCCGGCCAGGGCGTACAGCCACAGGCGCGGATCGGAGTCGTGGACCGCGCGGGCGATGGCGTCGGCGATGCCTGCATCGCGCGCTGCGAGGTTGTACAGCGCGCCGTGCGGCTTGACGTGGGCAAGTACGGTGCCGGCTTGGGTACACAGCGCTGCCAGCAGCTCGACCTGGTCGCGGACCAGGGCATGCACTTCCGCCGGCGGCAGCGACAGCTCGCGCCGGCCGAAGTGCGCCCGGTCCACGAACGAAGGATGCGCGCCGATCGCCACGCCATGGCGTAGGCACAGCGCGATCGCCTCGCGCATGCTGCGCGCGTCGCCGGCATGGCCGCCGGTGGCGATGCTGGCCGAGCTGATGCAGGGCACGATCGCGGCATCGTCGCCGCAGCCTTCGCCTAGATCGCAGTTGAAGTCGATGCGTGCCGTCATGTCGCGCGGGTCCTCGCCTCGATGGCCAGGGCGATGCGGTGCAGGCGCTGGCGCTGCTCGGCATTGGCCGCGCTGGCCTGCGCCGGCGTGCAGGGCAGGAAGTGCAGCCGTGCGCCGGGACGCATCTGCGCCAGCAGCGGGATGTCGGCGCGGATGACGTGGCCGATGCGCGGATAGCCGCCATGGGTCTGCGCATCGGCCAGCAGCACGATGGGCTGGCCGTCGGGCGGCAGCTGGACGGTGCCGGGGGAGACAGGTTCGGAAATGCGCTCATCACGATCTGCCACCTGCAGGGCCGCACCCTGCAGGCGCAGTCCCTGGCGGTTGCTGCGTGCATCCGCCTGCCAGACCGGGCCGCACACGCCGTCCACCGCATCGGCCCCGGGCAGGAGCCGGATCGTGCAGGGCCGCCCAGACGGATGGGCATAGGGCAGGGGATTGGCGTCGATCCACCAGCGCGCGACCTGCAGCTGGCGCGAAGGCGACGCGGAGCGGCCGCCGATCGCGAGTTGGTCGCCCGCACGCACGGCGCGCCCGTCCAGGCCGCCAAAGCCGCCGCGCAGGTCGGTACTGCTGCTGCCCAGGACCGCCTCGACCTCCAGTCCGCCGGCCACGGCCAGATAGCTGCGCGCGCCGTCCAGGCAGGGTCCGAAGGCGAGGGTGGTCCCTCTCGGCAGGTCGACCGGTCGATTGCCCGGCACCGGCATGCCGTTCGCGCGCGCCTCGATGGCGGCGCCGCAGATCGCCACGCGCGCCGCCTGGCCGAAGCGCAGCGTCGGCCCGACCAGTGTGATCTCCAGGCCGGCGTGCCCAACCGGATTGCCCGCCAGCAGGTTGGCCAGTGCGTGCGCCCAGGGATCGGCCGGACCGCCGCTGGCCACGCCGAGATGCCGCAGGCCGTGGCGCGGCGCGCCCTGGACCGTGGTCAGCAGGCCCGGCGCGATGATCCCGATCGATGCCGGCCTAGCCACGTGCGTCGTCCACGGTCGCTGCCAGGCGCGCGTACTCGGCCAGGGCGATCGACACGAAGCGCAGGCGCTGGCCGGGCTGCAGCAGGCTGGGCGCCGCGCGATGCGGATCGAACAGCGCGGTGGGCGTGCGGCCGATGATCTGCCAGCCGCCGGGGCTGCCGGACGGATAGATTCCGGTCTGGCTGCCGCCGATGCCGACGCTGCCGGCCGCCACCCGGGTGCGCGGCGTGGCGTGGCGCGGCGTGGCCAGCGCCGGGTCCAGCCCCAGCAGGTACGGAAAGCCCGGCGCGAATCCGATCATCCCGACGCTGTATTCCGGTGCGCAATGGCGCGCGATGACCTCGTCCCGGTCCAGCCCGGCCCGGGCCGCCACGGCATCCAGGTCCGGTGCGCAGGCACGCTCGTAGCAGACCGGGATTTCAATCGTGCCGGTCGCCGTGCACCCCGCAGCGTGCGCGTCCCCGGCCGGCAGCCCCGCCAGCCAGTCTTCGGCCAGGTCGCGGGCGAAGCGGTCGCGGGCCAGCAGATGTCCTGGATCGATGTAGAGCGCGAGTGCGGCATAGGCCGGCACGATGTCGAGCAGCCACGGCGGGCGCGCGGCGGAGATGCGCGCGGCCAACGCATGCACCTGCCGGTTGAGCTGCAGCTCGACGCACGCGCCCAGGCGCAGCAGGACCGCGTCCTCGCCCAGCGCCTCCAGTGTCCAGGGCGGCGTATTCAATCCGGCTCCGGCGCCGCTCAGCGCTTCTTGCCGCCCAGCAGGCCGCCCAGGATGCCGCGCACGATCTGGTTGGTGATCGTGCGCGCGGCCTGCTTGCTGGATGCCTCGATCACGCCCTGGCGCCGGCCGCTCCCGAACAGCACGTCGCGCACCGCCTTGCCAAAGCCGCCGCCCTCGTCCGCCTTCCCGGGGCCGCCACGCGCCGGCGGCGCTGCAGCGACGTCGGTGGCGGCCTGCGCGCGCGCGGCCAGCATCTCGGCCGCCGATTCGCGATCCACCGCCGTGTCGTACTTGCCGCCGACCGGGCTGCCTGCGCGCACCTGCGCACGCTCGGCTTCTGTGATCGCGCCCATGCGGCAGCGCGGCGGCGCGACCAGGGTGTGCTCGACCGCCATCGGGATGCCTTTTTCCTGCAGCGTCGACACCAGCGCCTCGCCGGTGCCCAGCCGCGACAGCGTCTGCACCACGTCCAGCGCCGGATTGGCGACGAAGGTCTCGGCCGCGGTCCGCACCGCCTTCTGGTCGCGCGGGGTGAACGCCCGCAGCGCGTGCTGCACGCGGTTGCCGAGCTGGCCGAGGATCTCGTCCGGCACGTCGTCGGGAAACTGCGAGCAGAAGTACACGCCCACGCCCTTGGAGCGGATGATGCGCACCACCTGTTCGATGCGCTGGCGCAGCGCCGCCGGCGCATCGTCGAACAGCAGGTGCGCCTCGTCGAACATGAACACCAGCTTCGGCTTGTCGAGGTCGCCGACCTCGGGCAGGTGCTCGAACAGCTCCGACAGCAGCCACAGCAGGAAGCTCGAATACAGGCGCGGCTTGAGCACCAGCTGGTCGGCGGCGAGGATGCCGATCACGCCGCGGCCGTCGTGGGTGGTGCGCATCAGGTCGGACAGCTCCAGCGCCGGCTCGCCGAACACGTGGTTGCCGCCATCCTGCTCCAGCCGCAGCAGGGCGCGCTGGATCGCGCCGATCGACTGCGGGCTCACCAGGCCGTACTCGGTCGAGATCGACTTGCGCTCCTCGGCCACCAGGCCGAGCAGGGCGCGCAGGTCGGCCAGGTCGAGCAACAGCAGGCCGCGGTCGTCGGCCAGCTTGAATACGATGTCGAGCACGCCCGACTGGGTGTCGTTGAGCTCGAGGATGCGCCCGAGCAGGGTCGGGCCCATCTCGCTCACGGTGGTGCGCACCGGGTGGCCGAGCTTGCCGTACAGGTCCCAGAACACGACCGGACTGCCTTCGGCCGCGTAACCCTCCACGCCGATCTGCGCGGCGCGGGCCAGCAACTTGTCGTTCATGGCGCCCGGCACGGCCAGACCGGCCACGTCGCCCTTCACGTCGGCCATGAACACCGGGACGCCGATGCGCGAGAAGCCCTCGGCCAGGGTCATCAGGGTGACCGTCTTGCCGGTGCCGGTGGCGCCGGCGACCAGGCCGTGGCGGTTGCCGTAGCGCGGCAGCAGGTGCACCTGGGCGCCCCCGCCGGTGGTGATGGCCTTGCCGACAAGAATGGGCTGCATGCGTGCGTCCGTGTTCCGGTGTGGATTGCCCGGGATTCTAGCCTTGTCCCGGGTGCGGGCAGGCGCACCGGCGAAGTAGCGCCGGCAGTGCGCGGTTGCGCGGAATCGGCCTGAGTTCCTTGTGGCACCCGGCGGCAGCGGCTACCCTGCCGGCCCCCTCCGCGGTCCCGGTGCTAGATGTCGTCCCTGCCCATGCCTGCACTGCGCGGCCTGCTGCTGGCCAGCGCGCTCGTGCTCGCCGTCGTTCCCTCCGCCGCGCAGGCGCAGTCCAGGCGCACCGTGGCTGCGATCGAAGCACTCAACCAGCGCATGGCCGCCGCCGAGACGCGCTGGCGCGACGCGCTGGTGAAGATCGGCAACAGCGATCCGACCGGGCTGGACGAAAGCAATGCCGCGCTCGAGGACATGGAGGACGTGATCGTCGATTGCGGCAAGCTCAAGGGCTGCGGCTCGGGCAACCTGCTGGCCAGCTACAAGCGGCTGCTCAAGGCGCAGGCCGATGCCGCCGCTGGCGTGGTCGGCGATGAAGCGGACGACAGCATCGCCGAGGAAGGCGACCTGCCGACCGGCGAAGTGCCCGACAGCGCCACCGCCGCCGCGCTGCTGGGCGCCGAGGACCGCCGTTTCCTCGAGCAGGTGCAGATGAACCCTGCCGTGCAGGCCGGCATCCGCCGCTGGCTGACCGACATGCGGGTGGCGCTGATCACCAGCCACGAGAACTTCCAGTACATGCAGCACCTGATGTCGCCGGCGTTCAAGCGTCGCGGCCTGCCCGAAGCGCTGCTGTTCGGCATCCTGGCCAAGGAATCCAATGGCCGCGTGCACTCGCGCTCGCGCGCCGGCGCCACCGGCCCGCTGCAGTTCATGCCGGCCACCGGCAGCCGCCTGGGCCTGGGGCTGGACGGGCGCGGCTTTGACACCCGCTACGATCCGCGCGCCTCGGCTGACGCGGCCGCGGTGTACCTGGGCGAGCGCTACGCTGAATTGGGCGGCGACAACATCGAGCTGTGGCTGGCCGCCTACAACGGCGGCGAGGGCAGGGCGCGTCGCGTGCATCGCGAGTTCGGCGGTCGCAGCTTCTGGGATCCGGACGTCTACAGCCAGTTCCCGCCCGAGACCCGCGACTACGTGCCGATGGTGATCGCGGCGGCCTGGCTTTACCTGCATCCGCGCGAGTACGGCCTGAACTTCCCGCGCGTGGACACCCGCCCGGCAACCTTCCAGCTCAAGCGTGCGGCCTCGATCTACGAGCTGACCATTTGCCTGGGCAACGGCAATACCCGCGACGGCTACATGCGCGTGCTGCGCAACCTCAATCCCCAGTACGAGGCCGAGGCGGTGATCCCGCAAGGCGCGCGCCTCAACGGCACCGTGCGCATGGCCGGCCTGTACGAGCGCTGGTGCACCAAGGGCGCGCGCGCCGAACTCGCCCGGCAGCTGGTCAACAGCGACCCGTCCACTGCGATCGTGCGCGTGGGCGATGTGGAAACGGTGACCTTGCCCGATGGCACGGTGTTGCAGCAGCAGGCCGCGCTGTCCGCACCTGCCGCCACGGTGGCCCCGGCGCCAGCAGCGCCGCGTACCCATCGCGTCGCTTCCGGCGAAACCCTGGTCGCCATCGCGCAACGCTACAGCTGCGATACCAAATCGCTGGCCGCCGCCAACGGCATCAAACCGCCGCGCTACTTGGTCCGGCAGGGCCAGCAGCTGAAGCTGGAAGGCTGCCGCTAGAAACCCGGACACATCCACGAACGAAACGATTGCGTTCGGAATGCCAAATCAGGGCTATCCGGGCATTCTTCCCAGGCGATCACGGGCGCAGCTCCAGCGCCGGGCAGGCCGGCGCGGACCAAGGGCAGGTGTCCGCCCGGGGTCCGGCAGGCTCAGTCGCCGCCGTCTTCCTGCTGCGCCTCGTCCTCGCGCTCGATCGAGGTGGCTTCGAGCAGTTCCTGCTGCGGCTGGCGCAACGCGACCAGGTCGAGTGGCCGGATGCTGCGGATGTGGCAGCGAATCCGGATGGACGACGTGCCCGGGCCCATCGGCCTGACGTAGTCGAATCGCGCCACGATCGACCCGGTGCGGCTGGAGATATGGATCGAGTGGGCGAAGGGCAGATCGCTGCAGGGGCCGGTCAGATCGAGCAGGAATGCCTGGCTGGGCCGCGTGTGCAGGACCAGCGCGCTGGATCCCACCGAACTCCAGCCGGAGAACCGGCCCGGGTGTCGGATGGAATTGACCGGCTCGCCGGCGTGTGCTTCGAGAACCGCCAGACGCTCGGCAGGGCTCATGCGGGGTCCGCTCGCGCAGGCGGCGAGGGCGACAATCAAGGCGAGAAAGGCGAGTAGGCGGCTCATGACGGCTCCTGTGGCGCGGGTTCGCGGTCGGTCGATTCCGACGGACATCGACCATGTGGGGAGACGAGCGAAGCCACTCTACACCCGTTGTGGTGTCAACGATCCGTGATGCGGATCGCAGTCGCGTCGCGTCAGGGCGCCGATCGTCTTGCAAGCGCCTGTCCCAGCCGCACCGCGGTTTCCGCCTTCAGCGAGGGATCCAGCTCGGCCACGCCCGCCGGCAACAGCACCACCACGGTCGAGCCGTAGTTGAAGCGCGCCATCTCCTCGAACCGCTCCAGCACGATCCCATCGCTGGTCCAGTTCTTCGCGGTGACGCTGTCGCCGTAGGCGGGGATCTCCTCGCCGCTCCACACCGTCTCCACGCCCGACACCAGCAGCGCACCGACCATCACCACGGCCATCGGGCCGAAGTCGGTGTCGAAGTGGCAGACCAGGCGCTCGTTGCGCGCGAACAGGCGCGGCACCGAGGCCACCGCATCCGGACCCACCGAGAACAGCCGCCCGGGCACGTGCACGGTCTCGCGCAGGCGCCCGGTCCAGGGCATGTGCACGCGGTGGTAGTCCTTGGGCGACAGGTACACCGTGGCGTACAGGCCGTCGGCGTAGGGCGCCGCCGCAGCCTCGTTGCCCAGCAGTTCGGCGGCAGTGAACGAGCGGCCCTTGGCCTGGAAGATGCGGCCCTGCTCGATGCGCCCGCACTGGCTGACACGGCCATCGGCCGGCATCAGCAGCGCCAGCGGATCGGGATCGGGCACGCGCACGCCGGGCTTGAGCGCGCGGGTGAAGAAGGCATTGAAGGTCGCGTAGGCACCTGGATCGGACTCCTGCGCCTCCGACAGGTCGACCCCGAAGCGCCGCGTCACCGTGTCGATCAGCCAGCCCCGCGTGCGCGGATTGTCCGAGTAGGCCAGTGCGCGCGCCAGCGAGGACAGCAGCCGGTGCGGCAGCAGCCAGGTCAGCGCGGTGACCAGGTTCACGGGCCGTCCGCCCCGGACAGCGCCAGCAGGTCGGCCGCGATCGCGGCCGGGTCGTCCACGGCGCTGCCGGTCACCACGCCGGCCATGCGGCCTTGCGGGTCGAGCAGGGCCATCGATGCGCTGTGGTCGATCGAGTACTGGTCGGCCGGCGCGCCGTCGGGCGCCGGCACCTTGGCGAACACCATCGACAGCGAGCGGGTGAAGGCCTCCAGCGACGGCACGTCGGCGGTCGCGGCCAGGGTGTCGCGATGGAAGGCGTGGGCGTATTCGCCAATGCGGTCGGGCGAGTCGCGCTCCGGGTCGACCGAGACGAACAGCACGCGCGGCCGGGTCGAGTCGGGCAGCGCTTCCCATTGCCGCTGCGCCTGCGCCAGCTGCGCGAGCGTCATCGGGCACACGTCCGGGCAGAAGGTGAAGCCGATGAACACCAGGGTCCAGTGGCCGTGCAGCTCGCCCGGCATCAGCTGGGTGCCGTCGGACTGCTGCAGCGCGAAGTCAGGCAGTTCGCGCGGCTGCGGGAACAGTTTCACCGCCTGCAGCGAGGGCTGCGGCGTGGCCGGATCGCTGAAGAACTTGCGCGAAGCGAGCAGCCCCAGTCCCGCAAACAGGGCGACCAGCAGCACGATGATGACGGTACGGTTGAACATCCGTAAATCCAGGCCGACAGCGGCCCATCATACCCGCCGCTCGCTATACTTGCCGACCGGCGGCGTGCCGGGGATGGACAGCGCCATGACCGACGAACTGCAGACGATCATCGACCTGATCCGCTACGGCGCCAGCCGCTTCAGCGCGGCCGGGCTGACCTTCGGGCACAGCTACGACAACGCCATCGACGAGGCCACCCAGCTCACCCTGCACGCCCTGCACCTGCCGCACGACCTGGGCCCGGCCTATGGCCAGGCGCGGGTGACGCTGGCCGAGAAGGAAGATGTGCTGGCGCTGTTCCTGCGCCGCATCGAGGAGCGGGTGCCGGCGGCCTACCTCACCGGCGAGGCCTGGTTCGCCGGGCTGAGCTTCAAGAGCGACGCGCGCGCCCTGGTGCCGCGCTCGCCGATCGCCGAGCTGATCCTGTCGGGCTTCGAACCCTGGCTGGGCGGGCGCGAAGTGCGCCGCGCGCTGGACCTGTGCACCGGTTCGGGCTGCATCGCCATCGCGATGGCGCACTACAACCCCGACTGGCACGTCGATGGCGCCGACATCAGCGACGACGCGCTGGCGCTGGCGCGCGAAAACGAATCGCGGCTGCTGTCGACCAATACGCGCATCGTGAAGTCGGACCTGTTCGCCGACCTGCAGGGCGAACACTACGACCTGATCGTCAGCAACCCGCCGTACGTGACCGACGACGAGACCGACGCGCTGCCGGAGGAGTACGCCCACGAGCCGGAGCTGGGCCTGCGCGCCGGCAACGACGGCCTGGACATCGTGCTGCGGATCCTGCGCGACGCACCGCTGCACCTCACCGAGGACGGCCTGCTGGTGTGCGAAGTCGGCGAATCCGAAGGCGCGCTGTCGGCGCTGCTGCCGGGGCTGCCGCTGATCTGGGTGGAGTTCAAGGTCGGACAGATGGGCGTGTTCGTGGTCGAGCGCCACGACCTGGTTTCGCACCATGCGCGGATCCGGGCGCTTGCCGATGCGCGCGGGGGTCGCGTGACATCGGCCGAGGTCGTGGATTCGGCCGGTGGTCGCCTGTTCTAGTTTCGTAGCCGGAGTGGCGCGATCTTTGGACTGCCATTCCAGATGGATGGATCAACCGCATGGATTCCCGCGTTCGCGGGAATGACGGAATCAGGAAGGCGTCAAGTTGAACACGTTTGGTCATCTTTTCCGCGTCACCACCTTCGGCGAATCGCATGGGCCGGCGATCGGCTGCGTGATCGACGGTTGCCCGCCCGGCGTCGCGATCGCGCCGGAGGATTTCTCGCACGACCTGGCGCGGCGCGCCACCGGCAAGACCCGCCACACTTCGGCGCGGCGCGAGGCCGACGAGGTCGAGATCCTCAGCGGCGTGTACGAAGGCGTCACCACCGGCACGCCGATCGCGCTGCTGGTGCGCAATACCGACCAGCGCAGCAAGGACTACGGCGCCATCGCGCGCCAGTTCCGTCCCGGCCACGCCGATTACGCGTACTGGCAGAAGTACGGCCTGCGCGATCCGCGCGGCGGCGGGCGTTCGTCGGCGCGCGAGACCACGATGCGCGTCGCCGCGGCGGTGGTCGCCAAGAAGTGGCTGTTCGCGCGCGGCGTCGGCGTGCGCGGCTACATGGCGCAGATCGGCGACGTGGTGCCGCGCGCGCACGACTGGAGCGTGGTCGAGGACAACCCGTTCTTCTGGCCCTGCGCCGGGCAGGTTGCGGAACTCGAGAGCTACATGGACGCGCTGCGCAAGTCGGGTGATTCGGTGGGCGCCAAGGTCGTCGCCGTGGCCGACGGCGTGCCGCCGGGCTGGGGCGAGCCGGTGTACGGCAAGCTCGATGGCGACATCGCCGCGGCGATGATGTCGATCAACGCGGTCAAGGGCGTGGAGATCGGCGAGGGCTTTGCCTCGGTGGCGCAGAAGGGTACGCAGCACCGCGACGTGATGACGCCTGGCGGCTTCCTGTCCAACCACGCCGGCGGCGTGCTCGGCGGCATCAGCACCGGGCAACAGGTGGTGGTCTCGGTCGCGTTCAAGCCGACCTCCAGCCTGCGCCTGCCGGTGGAAGGCGTGGACGTCGACGGCAACGTGGTCGACATCATCACCACCGGCCGCCACGATCCCTGCGTCGGCATTCGCGCCACGCCGATCTGCGAGGCGATGCTGGCGCTGGTGCTGATCGACCAGGCGCTGCGCCACCGTGCGCAGTGCGGCGATGTCGGCGAGGTGTCGCCGCGCATTCCCGCGGCGCCGGATGGCTGAAGTCCGGCCACGGGTGTGGGTGTCTCAGCCGCTGTTCGACGACATCGTCGGCAGGCTGGCGGAGCATTTCGACGTCGAGGCCACGCGCGAGGTCACCGCGTGGTCGCCGGCTGCGGTGGCCGACAGGCTGCGCGACGTCGACGGCGCGCTGGTGACCCTCAACGAACGCATCGGCGCAGCCGAGATCGCCGGCGCGGCGTCATTGCGCGCGGTCGCCAACGTCGGCGTCGGCTACGACAACCTCGACGTGGCCGCGCTGGCCGCGCGCGGCATCGTCGCCACCAACACGCCCGACGTGCTCACCGAAACCACCGCCGACATGGGGTTCGCCCTGCTGCTTGCCGCGGCGCGCCGCATCACCGAGGGCGAGCGCTGGCTGCGCGAGGGGCGCTGGACGCAGTGGTCGTTCGACACCCTGCTGGGCCATGACGTGCACGGCAGCACGCTGGGCATCCTCGGCATGGGCCGGATCGGGCAGGGCATCGCACGCCGCGGCGCGCACGGCTTCGGAATGCGCGTGATCTACCACAACCGCAGCCGGCTGCCGGTCGGTGTCGAAAGCAACTGTCGTGCGACGTATGTCGACTTGGATACACTGCTGCGCGATTCGGACCACCTGGTGCTGGTCCTGCCGTATTCCGCGCATACCCGCCACGTGATCGACGCCGCCGCCCTTGCGAAGATGAAGCCCACCGCGACGCTGATCAACATCGCGCGCGGCGGCCTGGTCGACGAAGACGCGCTGGCAGCGGCGCTTGCCGGCGGCCGTCTTGCCTCGGCGGCGCTCGACGTGTTCGAAGGCGAGCCTGCGGTCAACCCGAAGCTGCTGGCGCTGCGTAACGTGGTGCTGACTCCGCACGCGGGCAGCGCCAGCCGGGCCACCCGCCGCGCGATGGCCAGCCTGGCCGTCGACAACCTGACCGCCGCGCTGGGCCGTGGCCCGCAGGCCGGCAATCCGCCGACGCCGGTCACCGGGAAAGCGACCGCGAAACGATAGGGGAGCCAACGCCGGTCGTCCCGCGCGGGGGTTCCCCCGAATACCAGCGACGGCGCGCATCCGCGCGCGCCGATGCACCTGTCCAGAATTCCCTGCGCCCCACACCCTTTCCGGATTCCTGTCCCATGAGCACCTCGCCCAACCGTCGTTTCAACGTTGCCGTCGTCGGCGCCACCGGCGCCGTCGGAGAAGTGATGCTGTCGATCCTGGCAGAGCGCGATTTCCCGATCGGCAAGCTGGTCGTGCTCGCCTCCGAGCGCTCGGCCGGCAGCACCGTCGAGTACCGCGGCGAGGATCACGTCGTCCAGGACCTGGCGACCTTCGACCCCGCCGGCATCGACATCGCGCTGTTCTCCGCCGGTGGCGACACCTCGAAGGAGTACGCGTCGAAGTTCGCCGCCGCCGGTGCCGTGGTGATCGACAACTCCTCGGCCTTCCGCTACGACGACGACGTGCCGCTGGTGGTGAGCGAGGTCAACCCCGAGCAGGTGCGCAACCGGCCGCGCGGCATCATCGCCAACCCCAACTGTTCGACCATGCAGTTGCTGGTCGCGCTGGCGCCGCTGCACCGCAAGTACGGCATCGAGCGCATCAACGTGGCCACCTACCAGTCGGTGTCCGGCGCTGGCCGCAGCGCGATGGAGGAACTCGGCAAGCAGACCGCACAGCTGCTGGCCTTCCAGGAGATCGACCCGCAGAAGTTCCCTGTGCAGATCGCCTTCAACCTGATCCCGCACATCGATGCGTTCATGGACAACGGCTACACCAAGGAAGAAATGAAGCTGGTCTGGGAGACGCGCAAGATCCTCGGCGACGAGTCGATCCTGGTGAACCCGACCGCGGTGCGGGTGCCGGTGTTCTACGGGCACTCCGAGGCGGTGGCGATCGAAACCCGCGAAAAGGTCACGCCCGAGGCCGCGCGCGAGCTGCTGGCCGCTTCGCCGGGCATCGAGGTGGTCGACGACCGCAAGCCGGGCGGCTATCCGACGCCGGTCAGCCATGCCTCGGGCAAGGATGCGGTCTACGTCGGCAGGATCCGCGAGGACCTGTCGCACCCGCGCGGCCTCAACCTGTGGATCGTCTCGGACAACATCCGCAAGGGCGCCGCACTCAACGCCGTGCAGCTGGCCGAGCTGGTGGCTGCGGAGGGCTGAGACGGGGCGTCCAAGCGGGTCGCGTCGCGCAGATGTCGCTTGGCGCGGCACCAGGTTCGCGTCGCGCCGCTTGACGATCGCTACGTCAATCAATACGTTGCGAGCGTCATTTCGACTGATTCTGATCCGGAATCCATGGGGACCTTCTCTTGAAGACGCTGGCGTGCCGCCTCGTCCTGCTGCTGGCGCTGCTGCTGCACATGCCGGCAGCGCTGGCGCTGGGCCTGGGCCAGATCGAGGTGAAGTCGCAGGCCGGCGAGCCGCTGCTGGCCGAGATCCCGATCATCTCCACCGATCCGTCGGAGCTGGACAACCTGCAGGCGCGCCTGGCTTCGCCCGAGACGTTCCGGCGCATCGGGCTGGAGCCGCCGACCGGCCTGGTCTCGGGCCTGCGCTTCACGATCGCGCTCGATCCGCGCGGGCGTCCGGTGATCCGCATTACCAGCGACGTGCCGGTGCAGCAGCCGCTGCTGACCTTCCTGATCGAAGTGGACTGGGGGCAGGGGCGCCTGGTGCGCGAATACTCGGCCCTGGTCGACACGCCGCAGACGGTGGCCGCGCCGGCGCAGCCGCCGATCCAGGCGCCGCAAGCCGCGCCGTCGAACGTGATTGCGCGCGTCCCGCAGGCCGGGCAGGCCGCCGACGATGCGCAGCCCGAGGACGTGCCGGCAGCCGGGACCGAACCGGAGCAGCCCGTCGCCGAAGAGTCGACGGGGCCTGCTCCTGCGCCCGCACCTGCGCCTGCGCCCGAGCCTCCGGCGCCCGCCGCGGCCGTGGCGTCGGACGAATACGGACCCGTGCAGCAGGGCCAGACGCTGGGCCGGATCGCCGCCGAGCTCTCGGCAGGCAGCGGCCAGAGCCTCAACCAGGTGATGCTGACCCTGCTGCGCGCCAATCCCGAGGCGTTCATCGGCGGCAACCTCAACCTGATCCGGCAGGGCGCGGTGCTGCGTGTGCCGCCGCAGGAAGACTGGTCGCAGGCCAGCGTGGCCGAGGCCAATGCCCTGGTCCGCGAGCACGTTGCGCGCTGGCGCGAGATGCGGCGGCCCGTGGTGCAGCCGGATGCTGGCGCAGAAGCGGCGCAGGCCGCGGCACCTGCCGCTGCCGCGGATCCGGCATCGGCCGCACAGCCGTCCGCGCGGGTGGCCGATGCGCGGCTGGAGATCGTGCCGGCCGGCAGCGGCGGACAAGAGCAGGCAGGTACACGGACCGGCACGGCCGCCGGAGGCGAGGGCGACATGCTGCAGCAACAGGATCTGACCCAGACGCGTGAAACCCTGGCCGCGCGCGACGCCGAGGTGCAGGAGCTGCAGACGCGCCTGGCCGAGCTGGAACAACTCCAGCAACAGCAGCAGCAGCTGATCCAGATGAAGGACAGCGAGCTGGCCGCCGCGCAGGAGCGCCTTGCCCAGAGCAATGCGCAGGCCAGCCAGCCCCAGCCCGATGCGCAGGCCGCCGCCACTGCGGGCCTGCCGTGGCTGTGGATCGGACTCGGCCTGCTGGTTGCAGGCCTGCTGGCCTGGTGGCTGCGCTCGCGGCGCAAGCCGGTTGAACCTGCACGCAAGCCAGCTTATGGCTTCGCGTCGGCGCCGACCCAGCGCACGGCCGCCCAGCCGACGTCCGCCCAGCAGGCAGTCGCCCCGGAACCGCAGGCAGTCGTGCCCGTGGCGGATGTCGTGCCGGCGCCCGCGCCTGCTGTCGAAAAGCCGATTTCCATGCAGGCCGCGGTGTCCTGGCGCGACGCGCCCGCCGCGGCCACGGGTGGCTCGCCGACCTGGCACGCCGGCGGCGATGCCGCGTCGGTCGCGCCGCTCAACCAGGCCCCGGCGGGACAGGAACGCATCGAGCTGGCGCGCGCCTATATCGACCTGGGCGACGTCGAGACCGCCCGCAGCCTGCTGCAGGAAGTGGCGGCTTCGGGCGACGCGGACGCGCGCGGCGAGGCCGAGCGGCTGCTGCGCGATCTGGCCTGAAGTGCCGCGTTACGCGATCGGCGTCGAGTACGACGGCGCTGGCTTCAGCGGCTGGCAGCGGCTGACCAAGGCTGGCGCGCACGACGGGGCCACGGTGCAGGGCGTGCTCGAGGCGGCGCTCAGCGCGGTGGCCGACGCCAATGTCGTCACCGTCTGCGCCGGGCGCACCGACGCCGGTGTGCACGCACAGTGCCAGGTGGCCCATTTCGACAGCGAAGCCGCGCGCGACCTGCGCGCCTGGACCCTCGGCGCGACCACGCGCCTGCCGCCCTCGGTCAGCGTGACTTGGTGCCGGCCGGTCGCCGACGACTTCAACGCGCGCTTCTCGGCGGTGGCACGGCGCTATCGCTACCGCATCCTCAACCGACGGGTGCGACCGGCCCTGGCGCGGCAGTGGCTGTCCTGGCACTGGCGCCCGCTGGATGCGGCGACGATGCACCGCGCCGCGCAGGCGCTGCTGGGCGAGCATGATTTCGGGGCGTTCCGCTCCAGCGAATGCGAGGCCAACCACGGCCGGCGCGAGCTGCAGCACATCGAGGTCCGGCGCGAGGGCGATCTCGTCGTCGTCGACGTGCAGGCCAACGCCTTCCTGCACCACATGGTCCGCAACATCGTCGGCTCGCTGCTCGAGGTCGGCGCTGGTGCGCAGGACGAGGCCTGGATCGGCGGCCTGCTGGCCGGCCGCGACCGCAGGCTTGCGGGTCCGACCGCCCCGGCCGATGGCCTGGTGTTCGTCGGTCCGCTGTATCCGGCTGCGCATGGACTGCCAAACGAGGTCACGCTGGCCTGAAGCCGGCGCGGACGCGGGCGCGTTGTCCGCCTTCGCCTGAACCGCGCACAATGCCGCATCGCCCCCTGGAATCCCGATTGTGTCCATGCCCCCGTTTCGCACCCGCATCAAGTTCTGCGGCATGACCCGCGCCGGCGATGTGCGCCTTGCCGGCGAACTCGGGGTCGATGCGGTCGGCTTCGTCTTCGCGGCGCGCAGCCGGCGCCGGGTGGATGCGGGGCAGGCGGCGGCGATGCGCGAGGCGCTGGCGCCGATGGTGGATGCGGTGGCGCTGTTCATGGACAACCCGGTCGAGGAGGTGCGCGAGGTGATCTCGCGTGTCCGCCCTTCGCTGCTGCAATTCCACGGCGACGAGGACGAGGCCTTCTGCCGCAGCTTCGGGTTGCGCTACCTCAAGGCCGTGGCGATGGGCGGCGACGCCCGGCTGGACGCGCTGGAGCTGCACGCGCGCTGGCCCAGCGCAGCAGGCTTCCTGTTCGACGGACACGCGCCGGGCGAGGGCGGTGGCGGCGGACGCGCATTCGAATGGTCGCGCGTGCCCAAAGGCGTTACCAAACCCTACTTCGTCGCGGGCGGGCTGACGCCCGACAACGTGCACGATGCGGTCATGGCCACCCGGCCCTGGGGCGTGGACGTGGCCAGCGGCGTGGAAGCACGCGACGGCCTCCCCGGTGCCAAGGACGGTGCGCGCATGCGCCGCTTCGTCGAGGAAGTGCGCCGCGCCGATTGCGGCTGAAGGCTGAGGCTGGCGCGGCGCACATCCGCGCCTGCGGGAGTGGATTGTCCGAAAGCTGGATTTCTCCGCTGCGCCCTAGCCCGGATCGCGAGGCGACGCGCTCAATCCGCTGCCGCAAGCTGCGCGCGCAGCCATGCCGCCAGCCGCTCGAGCTGGGGATCCGCATCCGCGCGGGTACACAGGCACCAGTGCGCGCCTGTTTCGATGAAGCCCCAGGGCGCCACCAGGCGGCCGCTGGCGAGCTCGCCCGCCACCAGCGGCTGCGGCGCGATCGCCACGCCCAAACCGGCGACCGCCGCTTCCAGCAGGTAGTACAGGTGCTCGAAGCCGGTTCCCTGGCGCAACGCGGCCGGATCCAGCCCGTGGTGGCGCGCCCACTGTGGCCAGGCCTGTGGGCGCGACGCCGTATGCAGCAGGTCTTCCTCCAGCAGCGCCGCGGCCGGCCGGCCGGCCAGTCGCGCTGCCGATGGATGCCGCGGGTCGACCACCGGCCCGATGCGTTCGGGTGCCAGCACGTGCACGCGCCATTGCGCCGGCCAGGGTGGCTCCGCGATCAGCACAGCGGCGTCCAGGCCGGGCAGGGCGGGTGCGAACGCGCCTTCGTGGGGCGACAGATGCAGCTGCAGGCCGGGCAGATCGCTACGCAACTGCTCCAGGCGCGGGATCATCCAGCGCGCCAGCAGGCTGCCCGGGCAGCCGATGACACGGGTGCCCGGCTCGCTGCCGCGCCGCAGCCCGCGCACCGTCGCCTGGATCTGGGCAAACGCGGTGCCGGTGGCTTCGCCCAGGCGCCGTCCTGCATCGGTCAGGCGCAGGCCGCGCCCTTCGCGCGTGAACAGCGCCACGCCCAGCTCGTCCTCCAGCAGGCGCACCTGGCGGCTGACCGCGCCGTGGGTCACGTGAAGTTCGGCAGCGGCGCGTCCCAGACCGCCAAGTCGCGCGGCAGCCTCGAAGGCGCGCAGCGCATTGAGCGCCGGGAGATCGTGACCGGACATGTGAGTTTTACTGATGAGTTGCCCAGATCTTATCGGTTTTTGCGCGCAGACATGTGCGCTAGAGTGCGATGCATCCGCAGCACCGGCACATACTGATGAGCGCCAATCCCTCCCCGCAGGACTTCCACGCCTACCCCGATGCCACAGGCCACTTCGGCCGCCACGGCGGGCGCTTTGTCGCCGAAACCCTGATGGGGCCGCTGGAGGAACTTGCGGCGGCCTACGACGCCGCGCGCGTCGACCCTGCGTTCGTGGCCGCCTTCGACAAGGACCTCAAGCACTACGTCGGCCGGCCCAGCCCGATCTACCACGCCGAGCGGCTGAGCCGCGACGTGGGCGGCGCGCAGATCCTGCTCAAGCGCGAGGACCTCAACCACACCGGCGCGCACAAGGTGAACAACACCATCGGCCAGGCGCTGCTGGCCGCGCGCATGGGCAAGACGCGGATCATCGCCGAGACCGGCGCCGGCCAGCACGGCGTGGCCAGCGCCACGGTCGCCACGCGGCTGGGCCTGGAGTGCGTGGTTTACATGGGCGCGACCGACATCGAGCGCCAGAAGATCAACGTCTACCGCATGAAGCTGCTGGGCGCGACCGTGGTGCCGGTGACCAGCGGCTCGGCCACGCTCAAGGACGCGCTCAACGAAGCGATGCGCGACTGGGTCACCAACGTGCGCGAAACCTTCTACATCATCGGCACCGTGGCCGGGCCCGACCCGTATCCGCGCATGGTGCGCGACTTCAATGCCGTGGTCGGGCGCGAGGCGCGCGCGCAGATGCTTGAAGACTACGGGCGCCTGCCGGATGTGATCACCGCCTGCGTGGGCGGCGGCAGCAACGCGATCGGCCTGTTCCATGCCTTCCTCAACGACCCGGGCGTGCGCATCGTCGGCGCCGAGGCGGCGGGCGAGGGCATCGATACGGGCCGCCATGCGTCCTCTCTGTCGGCCGGGCGCGTGGGCGTGCTGCACGGCAACCGCACCTACGTGATCTGCGACGACGACGGCCAGATCACCGAGACGCATTCGATCTCCGCCGGCCTGGACTATCCCGGCGTCGGCCCCGAGCACGCCTTCCTCAAGGACACCGGCCGCGCCCAATACGTCGGCGTGACCGACGAGGAAGCGCTGGCCGCCTTCCACAAGCTCACCCGCAGCGAAGGCATCCTGCCGGCGCTCGAATCCAGCCACGCCGTCGCCCAGGCAATCAAGCTCGCGCGTGAACTGCCCAAGGACGCGCTGGTGCTGTGCAACCTCTCCGGCCGCGGTGACAAGGATGTGCACACCATTGCCGCGCGCGAAGGGGTGGAGGTTTGATTCGGCCACGGATGACGCGGATGAACGCGGATCGACAGCAGACAGGACCATCGCAATGAAACAGCCGCACTTTGGCTTCGAACTGCCGGATCCGCGTTCATCCGCGCGAATCCGTGGCCGCACCACCCTCCCTGGACGCCAGGCATGAGCAGACTCGAGCAGCGTTTCCAGGCTTTGCGCGCCACCGGCCGCAAGGCGCTGATCCCCTTCATCACCGCCGGCGATCCGTCGCTGGAGGCCACCGTTCCGGTCATGCATGCGCTGGTTGCCGCCGGCGCGGACGTGCTGGAGCTGGGCGTGCCGTTTTCCGACCCGATGGCCGACGGGCCGACCATCCAGCGCAGCTCCGAGCGCGCGCTGGCACGCGGTGCGGGGATGGGTTGGGTGCTGGGCGCGGTGCGCGAGTTCCGCGAGCGCGACATGGACACGCCCGTGGTGCTGATGGGCTACCTCAACCCGGTCGAGATCCGCGGCGCGGAGCAGTTCGCCCGTGACGCGGCCGAGGCGGGGGTGGACGGTGTGCTGCTGGTCGACCTGCCGCCGGAGGAATCGCCGGAGTTCCGCGAGCCCTTCGCCGCGCACGGGGTGGCGCTGGTGCTGCTGGCGTCGCCGACCACACCCGATGCGCGCCTGTCGTTGCTGCTGGACAACGCCCAAGGCTATCTCTACTACGTCAGCTTCGCCGGGGTGACCGGCGCATCCGAACGCCTCGACCCGAAGGCGGCCGCGACCCACCTGCGCCAGATCCGGGCGCACAGCCCGGTGCCGGTGGTGGCCGGGTTCGGCATCCGCGACGCCGCCAGCGCCGCGGCCATGGCGGTGGACGCGGACGGGGTGGTGGTCGGCAGCGCGCTGGTCTCGGCGATGGCCGATGCGGCAGACCCGGCCGATGCGGCTGCGCGTGCCGCGGAATTCCTGGTCCCGCTGCGGGCCGCGCTGGGCTGATCGCGCTCCCCCGGCGCCGGCCGCCGGTTCCGGACGCGGGAAGGGCGAGAGCCGCCGTGGCCTGCTGGCCGGACCGGGAACGGCCCCGGACCGTCCATGGCGACACCGGCCCGTGCGCTAAACTGCGCGCCTTCGCGGCCGCCGCCGCCAACGGATCCGACGCCAAGCATGTCCTGGTTGAAGAAACTGATGCCGCCGCACATCCGCACCGAGTCTGGCGCGGCCCGCAAGCGCAGCGTGCCCGAGGGGCTGTGGGAGAAGTGCGACCGCTGCGGCGCCGTGCTCTACGGGCCCGAGCTCGAGGAGAACCTCGAGGTCTGCCCCAAGTGCAGCTTCCATCGGCCGATCCGCGCCCGCGCACGGCTGCGCACCTTCCTCGACACCGGCGAGCTGCGCGAGATCGCGGGCCATCTGGGCCCGACCGACGTGCTCCGCTTCCGGGACCAGAAGCGCTACGCCGACCGCATCAAGGCCGCGCAGAAGGCGACCGGTGAACGCGACGCGCTGGTGGTCATGGAGGGCCGGCTCAAGCAGATGCCGATGGTGGCCGCCGCGTTCGATTTCGCCTTCATGGGCGGGTCGATGGGGTCGGTGGTCGGTGAGCGCTTCGCCCGCGGCGTGGAGCGTGCGCTCGAAACCGGTTCGGGCTTCGTGTGTTTTTCCGCCAGCGGCGGCGCGCGCATGCAGGAAAGCCTGTTTTCGCTGCTGCAGATGGCCAAGACCTCGGCGGCGCTCGGGCGCCTGCGCCAGGCCGGGCTGCCCTATATCTCGGTGATGACCCACCCCACCACCGGCGGCGTTTCCGCCTCGTTCGCGATGCTGGGCGACGTCAACATCGCCGAACCCGACGCGCTGATCGGCTTCGCGGGCCCGCGCGTGATCGAGCAGACGGTGCGTGAAACCCTGCCCGAAGGCTTCCAGCGCCCCGAGTTCCTGCGCGAGCACGGCGCGATCGACCAGATCTGCGATCGCCGCGAGCTGCGCGACCGCATCGCCACCCTGGTGGCCATGATGACGCGCCAGCCCGCGCCGCGGGACGTGGCCGCATGAGCCGTCGCTACTTCGGCACCGACGGCATCCGCGGCCATGTCGGCGAAGGGGCGATCTCGGCCGATTTCGTGCTGCGCCTGGGCAACGCCTACGGCCACACCCTGCGCGAGGCGGCTGAAGCGCGCGGCGACCTGCGCAAGCCGCTGGTGGTGATCGGCAAGGACACGCGCATCTCCAACTACATGTTCGAGGCGGCACTGGAAGCCGGGCTGGTCGCGGCCGGCGTGCACGTGCAGCTGATGGGTCCGATGCCCACGCCGGCGGTCGCGCACATGACCCGCTCGATGCGCGCCGATGGCGGCATCGTCATTTCCGCCTCGCACAACCCGCATTACGACAACGGCATCAAGTTCTTTTCGGCCGAAGGCGAGAAGCTCGACGACGCCACCGAGCTGTCGATCGAGGCCGCGCTGGACCGCCCGTTCACCACCGTGGCCTCCGAGCGGCTGGGCAAGGCCTTGCGCACCCGCGACGCGGTGGGGCGCTACGTCGAGGCCTGCAAGAGCTCCGTACCACGTCGGTTCAACCTGACCGGCATGCACGTGGTGGTCGATTGCGCCCATGGCGCGACCTACCAGATCGCCCCGCTCGTGCTGCGCGAGCTCGACGCGCGGGTCGACACCATCGGGGTCGAGCCCAACGGCACCAACATCAACGACGGCGTCGGCTCGATGCACCCCGAAGGGCTGGCCGAGCGCGTGCGTGCCACCGGCGCCGACCTCGGCATCGCCTTCGACGGCGACGGCGACCGGCTGCTGTTCGTCGACAGCGATGGCGCGGTCCACGATGGTGACAACCTGCTTTACCTGCTGGCCACGGACTGGCAGGCCAGCGGCCGCCTGCGCGGTCCCGTGGTCGGCACGCTGATGACCAACTACGGGCTGGAGCAGGCGCTGCAACGCGAAGGGATCGGCTTCCTGCGCAGCAAGGTCGGCGACCGCTACGTGCACCAGGCCCTGCTCGCGCACGGCGGCATCCTCGGCGGCGAGGCTTCCGGCCACCTGCTGTGCCTGGACCGCGCCACCACGGGCGATGGCATCATCAGTGCGCTGCAGGTGCTGGAAGTGCTCAAGCGCCGCGGGCTCACCCTGCAGCAGGCGCTGGCCGGCGTGCTCAAGCTTCCGCAGAAGACGGTCAACGTGCGCTGCGGCAACGGCGGCAAGCCGGCCGAGGCCGACAGCGTGCAGGCCGCGCTGGCTCGCGCGCAGGCGGCAGTGCAGGGGCGCGGCCGCGCGTTCCTGCGCCCGTCCGGCACCGAGCCGGTGGTGCGCGTGACCGTGGAGGCCGACGACCAGGCGCTGATGCAGTCCACCCTCGATGCACTCGCCGAGGCGGTCCGCGCCGCCGCGGCGTGAATTTTTGACCGGGATCAGTGCCATCGGCCCGCAGGCGTGGCCCAATCGCCGGATCGCAGAACACCCGGAGCCCATGATGACCCCGCGCATCCCGACCCTCGACATCCGCCGCTACGACGGCGACCGCGACGCCTTCGTCGCAGAGCTCGGCAACGCATACCGCGAATGGGGGTTCGCGGGCATCAGCCACCACGGCATTCCGCAGGCCTTGATCGACGAGGCCTACGCGGCGTTTCGCCGCTTCTATGCGCTGCCCGAGGAGGTCAAGAAGAAGTACCACGTGCAGGGCCAGGGCGGCGCGCGCGGCTACACGCCCTTCGGCATCGAGACCGCCAAGGGCTCGAAGCACTTCGACCTCAAGGAGTTCTGGCACATCGGCCGCGAGCTGCCGGAGGATTCGAAGTACCGCGACGTGATGCCGCCCAACGTGTGGCCCGACGAGGTGCCGGAGTTCCGCGAACACGGCCTGGCTCTGTACAACGCGCTCGATGCGCTCGGCTCGCGCGTGCTCTCGGCGCTGGCGCTGCACATCGGCCTGGCGGAGGACTTCTTCGCCGACAAGACCAACTTCGGCAACTCGATCCTGCGCCCGATCCACTACCCGCCGATCACCGCCGACGACATCCCCAACGTGCGCGCCGGTGCGCATGGCGACATCAACTTCATCACCCTCCTCGTGGGCGCATCGACCGCCGGCCTCGAGGTGCAGTCGAAGAAGGGCGAGTGGGTACCCTTCACCTCCGAGGGCGACACCATCGTGGTGAACATCGGCGACATGCTCGAGCGGCTCACCAACCATGTCTATCCCTCGACCATCCACCGCGTGGTCAATCCCCCCGGCGAGGCGGCGCGACAGCCGCGCTATTCGGTGCCGTTTTTCCTGCACCCCAATCCGGATTTCCTGATCGACGTACTGCCCTCGTGCATCACGTCCGACAGCCCCAGCCGCTATCCCGAGCCGATCACCGCGCACGGCTTCCTCGAACAGCGCCTGCGCGAGATCAATCTGAAGTAGCGGCGGCCCGCACATATCTGCACGACGTGGAGCCCGCGATGCCGACGATCCCCGTACGTCCTGCCGTGTTCGCACTGGCGTTGTCCGCAGCGTTCGCGGCACCAGCCGCAGTCCCGCCCGATTGCGCCACGCCGCTCGCGCCGCGCGAGGCGGCCACCGGCCTGCCCGGGCTGCTGCTCCAGCCAGATGGAACCAGGATCACGCGCGCGGACTGGCCCTGCCGGCGCCAGACGCTGCGCGCGACCGCCGAGGCCCATGTCTACGGCCCACGGGGACCTGATCCGGAGCGCGTGTCGGCCCGGATCGAAGGCGATCGCATCCATGTCGAGGTCAGTCACGATGGCCGCGAAGCCGGCTTCGGCGCCACACTGCGCCTGCCGGAAGGGCCCGGGCCGCATCCGGTCCTGATCGTGATCGGTGGGGTTGCCGGCGTCGACGACGCGCTGCTGGCCGCTGAGGGCATCGCCCGCATCGATTTCGTGCCCACCCCGGTCGGCGCTGAAACCGGGCAATCGCGGGACCGGCGTGGCGCGTTCTTCGAACTCTACGGAGAGCCGGTGCAGGCTACCGGCAGCCTGATGGCCTGGGCCTGGGGCGTGAGCCGGCTGATCGATGCGATTGAACAGGCGGGGCAGGGCCTGCTGCGGCCCGACGCGGTCGCGGTCGCCGGCTGCTCGCGCTATGGCAAGGGTGCGCTCGCCGCAGGTGCCTTCGACGAGCGCATCGCCCTGACGATTCCGATCGAATCTGGTTCCGGCGGCGTGCCGCTCTGGCGCGGCGTGGTCGGTGGCGGGGCGCAGCCGCCGCATAGCGCGTTTGGCGAACAGCCCTGGCTCGCGGATGCATTCGCTGCCTTTGCCAATGACGTGGAGCGGCTGCCGATCGATCAGCACGCGGTCCTGGCGCTCGTGGCACCGCGGGGGCTGCTGGTGCTGGACAACCCGCACGTGGACTGGCTGGGCGCATCCGCCGGCCATGCGGCCGTGCAGGCCGTGGCCGGCGTCTACGCCATGCTCGGCGTGGAGGGCAACCTCGGCTACCACGGCGACGTGGTCGAACCACGCCACTGCGCCTGGCGCGTCGAATGGGACGTGCCTGCGCGCGATGCGATCCGCCGCCACCTGCACGGGGCGGAGGCCGACGACCTGCCGGTGGTTGCCGCGGGCGCGGACGCCACTGCCCAGGTGTCGCGCGGCGAGCGGTGAGCGATGGGGCCCGGCGGCGCGGCGCGGGCATCGGCTATCCTGTGCGCCCGTCATGCAGCAGGGGTCACGCGATGCGCCGCAGGATCGTAGCCGGAAACTGGAAGCTGTATGGCACCCGCGAATTCGCGGCCAACCTGCTCGGTGAACTCGTGGCGGACCTGCCGGTGCCGGGCGTGGACGTGGTGGTGCTGCCGCCGCTGCCCTATCTGGGCGACCTGATCGAGGACTTCGAGCAACACCCGGTCGCTTTCGGCGCGCAGGACGTCAGCCACAACGAAGAGGGCGCCTACACCGGCGAAGTCTCGGCGCGGATGCTGCTTGATGTCGGTGCGCGCTACGGACTGGTGGGCCACTCCGAGCGCCGTCGCCACCATATGGAGAACAGCGACCTGGTGGCGAAGAAGTTCCTGGCCGCGTCCAACGCCGGACTCGTGCCGATCCTGTGCCTGGGCGAGACGCTCGAGGACCGCGAGGCCGGGCGCACCGCCGCTGTCATTGCCTCGCAGCTGGAGCCGGTGCTGGAGCGGGCCGGCGTGGCGCGCTTCACCGGTGCCGTGGTCGCCTACGAGCCGGTCTGGGCGATCGGCACCGGGCAGACCGCCAGCCCCGCCCAGGCCCAGGAAGTCCACGCCCTGATCCGTGGCCACGTCGCTGCATGGGATGCTAGAATTGCTGATTCGCTGCCGATCCTGTACGGCGGCAGCGTGAAGCCGGCCAATGCCGCGGAGCTGTTCGCCCAGGCGGACATCGACGGCGGACTCATTGGCGGCGCCTCGCTGGTGGCGGCGGACTTCCTCGCCATCGTGCGCGCCGCGGCCCGCTGACCGCAGCTCCCAAGACATTCCGAGTACGCCGCAATGCTGCTGTTGATCCTCAATATCCTGTTCGTCCTGATCGCGATCGCGATGATCGCGCTGATCCTCATGCAACGCGGCGCCGGCGCGTCGGCCGGTTCGGGTTTCGGCGGTGGTGCTTCGGCCACCGTGTTCGGCGCCCGCGGCTCGGCCAGCTTCCTGACCAAGGCCACCAAGTGGCTGGGCATCAGCTTCTTTGCCATCACGCTGTTCATGGCGTGGTATGCGACGCGGCAGGCCACCACCCCGCAAACCGGCGCGGACCTGGGCATCATGTCGCAAGTGCCCGCTGCCCCGGCATCGCCGGGCGCCGTGCCGGTTGCGCCGCAGTCCTCGCCGTCGGTTCCGGTTGTGCCCCGGCAGTCGACGCAGGAGCCGGCCATCGGTGCCGTGCCGGTCGCCCCGGAGCAGCAGCAGCAAGACGCGCCGGACCCCGTGCCGCCGGCTGCTCAAACCGGGCAATAAAGCTTACAATTGCCGCGTTGCCGAAAGCGGTTCCAGGCGGCGACAGATTTGCCCAGGTGGCGGAATTGGTAGACGCACTACCTTGAGGTGGTAGCGGCTTAGGTCGTGGGGGTTCGAGTCCCCCCTTGGGCACCATATTTACCGATGTCGCGCGCGCATCAAGGCGCGCCGAGCGACGGCCGCCATATGGCGGCAAGTAGCCGAGAGAACAACGAGTGCTGGCCGAATACCTGCCGACCCTGCTGTTCCTGATCGTTGCCACGGGGGTCGGCGTTGCATTGCTGATCATCGGCAACCTGTTGGGTCCGAAAGCTCCGTCGGCCGAGAAGCTCTCGCCCTACGAGTGCGGCTTCAACGCGTTCGAGGATTCGCGCATCCAGTTCGACGTGCGCTACTACCTCATCGCGATCCAGTTCATCATTTTCGACCTGGAAATCATCTTCATCGTGCCTTGGGCGACGGTGTTCCGCGAGCTCGGCCCGCTGGGCCTGATCGAGATGGGCATCTTCGTGGGCATGCTGCTGCTCGGATTCATCTACGTGTGGAAGAAGGGAGCGCTCGAATGGGAGTGATCCAGGCGATACGCGGCCTGGCTGATTCGGCCAGCAACCCGCTGCCGGATGGTCGCGTCGACGACATCCTGCGCCCGGAAACCCTGCTCGGCGGCTCGGCGGACAACAACCCGCTGCTCGAGCGCGGCTTCCTCACCACCAGCTCGGATGTGCTGCTCAACTGGGCGCGCACCGGCTCGATGTGGCCGATGACCTTCGGCCTTGCCTGCTGCGCGGTCGAGATGATGCATGCAGGCGCCGCGCGCCTGGACCTGGACCGCTACGGCGTGGTGTTCCGCCCCTCGCCGCGCCAGTCCGACGTGATGATCGTGGCTGGCACCCTGGTCAACAAGATGGCCCCGGCGCTGCGCAAGGTCTACGACCAGATGCCCAACCCCAAGTGGGTGATCTCGATGGGCAGCTGCGCCAACGGTGGTGGCTATTACCACTACTCCTACGCGGTGGTGCGCGGCTGCGACCGCGTGGTGCCGGTCGATATCTATGTGCCCGGTTGCCCGCCGACGGCCGAAGCGCTGATCTACGGCATCCTGCAGTTGCAGAAGAAGATCCGCCGCGCCACCAACTTCGGCGACGAGAAGACGGGGATGCGTCATGGCTGATCGCATGACCCGCGAAACCGCGGCTGCCTTCGCCGAGCGCCTGCGCGCACGCTTCCCCGATGCTGCGGTCAGCGTGGCCATGCCGCGTGGCGAGGTCGGGCTGGTCACGTCCGGCGATTGGCTCGAGGTCTGCACCGCGCTGCGCGATGAATTCGCATTCGAGTCGCTGGTCGACCTGTGCGGCGTGGACTACTTGGGCTACGGCAGCGACGAGTGGGATACGGAAGCTTCGTCCGAAGGCTACAGCCGCGGCGTCGAAGGGCGCGGTCCCGGCCGCTTCGGCTTTGGCGAAACGACTTCGCAGCAGCTCGACCAGCCCGATGGTATCGGCGCGATCCATGTACCGCAGCGTCGTTTCGCCGCGGTGACGCAACTGCTGTCGCTGCAGCACAACCGCCGCCTGCGTGTGACCTGTTACGCGCCGAGCGACGACCTGCCCGTCGTGTCTTCGCTGACCGGCCTGTGGCCTGTGGCCAACTGGTTCGAGCGCGAAGCCTTCGACCTGTTCGGCATCGTGTTCAGGGGCCACCCGGACCTGCGCCGGATCCTGACCGACTACGGTTTCGTCGGCCATCCGTTCCGCAAGGACTTCCCGCTGATCGGCAATGTCGAAGTGCGCTACGACGCGGAAAAGAAACGCGTGGTGTACGAGCCGGTGACCTCGGTGGAGCCGCGCGTGACCGTGCCGCGCGTCATTCGCGACGACGCGCGCTACCAGACCGCGGTGGACGAGCAGCGCGCACGCCGCGAGCATGCGGGCAGGTCGGAGGGGCCGAAATGAGCCTCGTTCCGAATACGCCACCGCGACCGTCCGGCGAAGCCTTCGCCAGCAGCCGGGCCGAGTTCTCGCAGGAAATCCGCAACTACACGCTCAACTTCGGCCCGCAGCATCCGGCCGCGCACGGCGTGCTGCGCCTGATCCTGGAGATGGACGGCGAGGTGGTGCAGCGCGCCGACCCGCACATCGGCCTGCTCCACCGCGGTACCGAAAAGCTGGCCGAGTCCAAGCCGTTCAACCAGTCGATCGGCTACATGGATCGCCTGGACTACGTGTCGATGATGTGCAACGAGCACGCCTACGTGCGCGCCATCGAAATCCTGATGGGCATCGAGGCGCCGGTTCGCGCGCAGTACATCCGCACGCTGTTCGATGAAATCACGCGGATCCTCAACCATCTGATGTGGCTCGGTTCCAACGCGCTCGACCTGGGCGCGATGGCGGTGTTCCTGTACTCGTTCCGCGAGCGCGAGGAACTGATGGACGTGTACGAGGCAGTGTCGGGCGCGCGCATGCACGCGACCTACTACCGTCCCGGCGGCGTCTATCGCGACCTGCCGGACCGCATGCCGCAGTACCGCGAGTCCCCGTGGCGCAAGGGCGCCAAGCTCAAGCGCTTCAACGAGTGGCGCGAAGGCTCGATGCTGGACTACCTGGAGGCCTTTGCGAAGGACTTCCCGAACCGCGTCGACGAGTACGAGACCCTGCTCACCGACAACCGGATCTGGAAGCAGCGCACCGTCGGCATTGGCGTGATCCCGCCGGAGCAGGCGCTGGCCTGGGGCATGACCGGGCCGATGCTGCGTGGTTCGGGCGTGGCCTGGGACCTGCGCAAGAAGCAGCCGTACGCGAAGTACGCCGAAGTCGATTTCGATATCCCGATTGGCGCCAACGGCGACTGCTACGACCGCTATCTGGTCCGCGTGGCCGAGATGCGCCAGTCGACGCGCATCGTCGAGCAGTGCGTGAAGTGGCTGCGGGCCAACCCCGGCCCGGTGATGATCGACAACTACAAGGTCGCGCCTCCCTCCCGCGAGGAGATGAAGGACGACATGGAAGCACTGATCCACCACTTCAAGCTGTTCTCCGAAGGCTACTGCGTGCCGGTTGGCGAGACCTATGCCGCGATCGAGGGGCCCAAGGGCGAGCTCGCCTGCTACCTGGTCAGCGACGGCGCCAACAAGCCATTCCGTCTGCATGTGCGCGCGCCCGGCTTCGCGCACCTGTCGTCGATGGACGAGATCGTGAGGGGGCACATGCTGTCGGACGTGGTGGCGATGATCGGCACGTACGACGTCGTGTTTGGCGAAATCGACAGGTAAGGCAGGCGATGAAAGCGACAGGCAATTTCGAAAACGCGCGCAACGTCGACCCGATGGTCGTGCTGAGCGACGCGACCCGTGCGCACATCGACCACTGGCTGGCGAAGTTCCCGGCCGACCGCAAGCGCTCGGCCGTGCTGCAGGGGCTGTTTGCCGTGCAGGAGCAGAACCAGGGCTTCCTGACCGACGAGCTGATCGCGGGCGTCGCCAGGTACCTCGACCTGCCGCCGGTGTGGGCGTACGAGGTGGCGACCTTCTACACGATGTTCGAAACGCAGGAGGTCGGTCGAAACAACGTCGCCTTCTGCACCAACATCAGCTGCTGGCTCAACGGTGCCGAGCAACTGGTCGAGCACGCGGAAAAGAAGCTGGGTTGCAGGCTGGGTGAGTCGACTGCCGACGGGCGCGTCTACCTCAAGCGCGAGGAAGAGTGCGTGGCCGCGTGCTGCGGCGCGCCGGTGGTCGTGATCAACGGGCATTACCACGAGAAGCTCACCCCCGAGAAGGTGGACGAGCTGCTGGACGGGCTGAAGTAATGGCGGGTCATTCGCACTATTCGGAAGGCTACGGCCCCGTCGGCCCCGCGCCGAAGGAGCACCAGGCTGTCTACACCACGCTGCATTTCGACAAGCCGTGGTCGTACGAGAACTACCTCAAGACCGGTGGCTACCAGGCGCTGCGCCGCATCCTGACCGAGAAGATCCCGCCGACCGACGTGATCGAGATGGTCAAGCAGTCCGGCCTGCGCGGCCGTGGCGGCGCAGGCTTCCCGACCGGCCTGAAGTGGAGCTTCATGCCCAAGGGCGAGATGCAGAAGTACATCCTGTGCAACTCCGACGAGTCCGAACCAGGCACCTGCAAGGACCGCGACATCCTGCGCTACAACCCGCACTCGGTCGTCGAGGGCATGGCGATCGCCTGCTATGCGACCGGTTCGAACGTGGGCTACAACTACCTGCGCGGCGAGTTCCACCACGAGCCATTCGAGCATCTTGAGGAAGCCACGCGCGAGGCCTATGCCAATGGCTGGCTCGGCAGCGACATTCTTGGCTCGGGCATCGACATCGAGATCTACAACGCGCTGGGCGCCGGCGCCTACATCTGCGGTGAAGAGACCGCGCTGATGGAGTCGCTGGAAGGCAAGAAGGGCCAGCCGCGCTACAAGCCGCCGTTCCCGGCCAACTTCGGCCTGTACGGCAAGCCGACCACGATCAACAACACCGAGACTTTTGCCTCGGTGCCGGCGATCGTGCGCAATGGCGCCGAGTGGTTCCTCAATCTAGGCAAGCCCAACAACGGCGGCTGCAAGATCTTCTCGGTGTCGGGCCATGTCGGTCGGCCGGGCAACTACGAAATCCGCCTCGGCACGCCGTTCAGCGAGCTGCTGGAGCTGGCCGGCGGCATCCGCAACGGCAACCCCATCAAGGGCGTGATCCCCGGCGGTTCGTCGATGCCGGTGCTGCCGGGCGAGACGATGATGGGCCTGACCATGGACTACGACGCGCTCCAGAAGGCCGGTTCCGGCCTCGGCTCGGGCGCGGTCATCGTCATGGACCACACCACCTGCATGGTGCGCGCCTGCCAGCGCATCGCCCGCTTCTATTTCAAGGAAAGCTGCGGCCAGTGCACCCCGTGCCGCGAGGGCACCGGCTGGATGTACCGCATGCTCACCCGCATCGCCAACATGGAAGCCACGCTCGACGACCTGCATATGCTGCGTGCGGCGGCAGGGCAGATCGAGGGCCATACCATCTGCGCCTTCGGCGAGGCCGCGGCCTGGCCGGTGCAAGGCTTCCTGCGCCACTACTGGCACGAATTCGAATACGCCATCGTGAACAAGCGTTTCCACGTCGACGACGAGCTTGCAGGCACGCTGGTCAAGGCCGAGAAGGTGGCCGCGTGAGCGCACAGCCCGTCAATCCGAACCTGCCGCCCGACCACGTCACCGTCATCATCGATGGCGTCGAGCTGGCCGCGCCCAAGGGCTCGATGATCATCCAGGCCGCGGACAAGGCCGGCATCGCGATCCCGCGTTTCTGCTACCACGACAAGCTGTCGATCGCGGCCAACTGCCGCATGTGCCTGGTCGACACCGAGGTCGGCGGCCGTTCCGCGCCGAAGCCGTCGCCGGCCTGCGCCACGCCGGTGATGGACGGCCTCAAGGTCTTCACGCGCAACGAGAAGGCGCTCAAGGCGCAGCGCAACGTGATGGAGTTCCTGCTGATCAACCATCCGCTCGACTGCCCGATCTGCGACCAGGGCGGCGAGTGCGAACTGCAGGACCTGTCGTTGGGCTACGGCCGGTCGGTGAGCCGCTTCGTCGAACGCAAGCGCGTGGTCGCCGACGAGGACCTCGGCCCGCTGGTGTCCAGCGACATGACCCGCTGCATCCACTGCACCCGCTGCATCCGCGTCACCGACGAAATCGCCGGTACCTACGAGCTGGGCGGAATGCAGCGCGGCGAGGACCTGCAGATCGGCACCTACGACGGCAAGCCGCTGACCACCGAACTGTCGGGCAACGTCATCGACGTGTGCCCGGTCGGCGCGCTGACCAACAAGGTCTTCCGCTTCCGCGCCCGTCCCTGGGAGCTGATCGCGCGCGAATCGCTGGGCTTCCACGACGCGCTGGGCAGCAACCTGTTCCTGCACATGCGCCGTGGCGACGTGATGCGCGCGGTGCCGCGCGACAACGAAGCGGTCAACGAGTGCTGGTTGTCCGACCGCGACCGCTACTCGCACCAGGGCCTGTACGCCGACGATCGCGCGGTGAAGCCACTGCTGCGCGTTGCCTCCAACGGCGACGATGGCGACTGGCGCGAAGCCAGCTGGGACGAGGCGCTGGCCAGCGCCGCACGGATCCTGCGCGACAACGGCGCCGACAACCTCGGCGTGCTGGTGCACCCTGCCACCTCGAACGAGGAGGGCAGCCTGCTGGCGCGCCTGGCCGAGGGCCTGGGCACCGGCAACATCGACCATCGCATCTCCCAGCGCGACCTGTCCGATGGCGCGGTGGCCGAACCATTCGCGATGGCGGTCGCCGACATCGACCAGGCCGACGCGATCGTCATCGTCGGCTCCAACCTGCGCCACGAGGTACCGCTGCTGCACCAGCGCGTGCGCAAGGCCTGGCGTCGCGGCGCGAAGGTGCACGTGGTCAGCCCGGTCGACTTCGAGTTTGCGTTCGATATCGCCAGCAAGGCGATCGTCGCACCGTCGAGGCTGGCCGACGCGCTGGGTTCGGCGGACCTCGCCGAAGCCGTGCGCGGTGCAGGCAGCATCGCCGTGATCGTGGGCGCGGTGGCCGAAAACGGCCCGCACGCGGCTGCCGTTCGGGCCGCAGCGGCCGGTTTCGCGCAGGCGACCGGCGCCAGGCTGTGCCGCATCCCGCAGGGTGCCAATGCGCTGGGCCTGTCGCGCCACGGCGTGCTGCCGTCCGGTCGCGATGCAGCCGCCATGCTGGCGGAACCGCGTGGGGCCTACGTGCTGTACGGCGTCGAGCCCGGCCTGGACTTTGCCGACCAGGCGGCTGCGTTGAACGCGCTGGGTGGCGCGCAGGTGGTGGCCTTCAGCCATTTCGCCTGCCAGTCCACGCGCCGCGTCGCCGACGTGATCCTGCCGATCGCGACGCTGTTCGAAAACAACGCGACCCTCACCAACCTCGAGGGCATCGACCAGCGGGCGATCGCCGCCGGCAAGCTGCCGGGCGAAGCGCGACAGGGTTGGACGGTGCTGCGCGCGCTTGGCGGGATGCTGCAAGTGCCAGGTTTCGAGTTCACCGACCTGGCCGGGCTTCGCGCCGGGCTGCAGGCGACCGCGCCGAACGCAAGCCGTGGCGCTGCGGCCACCGCGGCGTCCGGCGAAGGCCTCGAGCTCGCGGTGTCGCAGGCGATCTACCGCGTCGACGGGCTGACCCGCCGCGCGCAGGCGCTGCAGGCGCATCCTCTCACCGTCGGCCCGCGCCTGAGCCTGCATCCGGATGACGCCGGTGCTGCCGGGCTCGCGAGCGGCGCAATGGCCAAGGTCCGCAACGGCGCCGGCACGGCAACGCTGCAGGTCAACGTCAGCAACCTGGTCGCGCGCGGCTGCGCCTGGGTCGAGTCGGGCTATGGCGCCACTGCCGCTCTTGGCGCCGGCAACGTCACGGTGGAGGCCGCATGAGCGCGACCAATACCGCCACCCTGCTGTCCGCTTGGACCGCACCGCTGCATGACGGGCTGATGTCGCTGGGCGCGATCGGCGTGATCGTCTGGATCGTGCTCAAGATCCTCGCCATTGCGGTTCCGGTGATCGTGTCGGTGGCGTTCTACGTGGTCTGGGAGCGCAAGCTGATCGGCTGGATGCATTCGCGGCACGGCCCGATGTACGTGGGCTGGGGCGTGCTGCAGGCCTTCGCCGACGTGTTCAAGCTGCTGTTCAAGGAAGTCATCCAGCCCACCAACGCGCACAAGGCATTGTACGTGCTGGCGCCGCTGATCACCCTGGCCCCGGCGTTCGCCGCCTGGGCGGTGGTGCCGTTCGACGCGCAGCTGGTGCTGTCCAATGCCAATGCCGGCCTGCTGTACCTGCTGGCGATGACCTCGCTGGGCGTGTACGGCGTGATCCTGGCCGGCTGGGCCTCGAACTCGAAGTACGCCTTCCTCGGCGCGATGCGCTCGGCCGCCCAGATGGTGAGCTACGAGATCGCGATGGGCTTCGCCCTGGTCGGCGTGATGGTCGGCGCGGGCAGCCTCAACCTGTCGCAGATCGTGATGGCGCAGTCCGGCGACGCCGGCCTGTTCGAATGGTTCTGGCTGCCGATGCTGCCGCTGTTCGTCATCTACTTCGTGTCCGGCGTGGCCGAGACCAACCGCTCGCCGTTCGACGTGGTGGAAGGCGAATCCGAAATCGTTGCCGGCCACATGGTCGAGTACTCGGGTTCGGCGTTCGCACTGTTCTTCCTGGCCGAATACGCGAACATGATCCTGGTCAGCTTCCTGACCCCGATCTTCTTCCTCGGCGGCTGGCTGTCGCCGATCCCCGCTGCCTGGATCCCCGACGTGCCGGTGCTGGGCGTGATCCTCGGCGACGGCTGGTGGTGGCTGTTCGCGAAGGCGTTCTTCTTCGCCAGCTGCTTCGTCTGGTTCCGCGCATCGTTCCCGCGCTACCGCTACGACCAGATCATGCGGCTGGGGTGGAAGGTGTTCATCCCGCTGAGCATCGGCTGGATCGTGGTGGTGGCGTTGATGGCGTACTTCGGCGTTTTCGAGGCGGGGCAGTGATGGGCAAGTTTGTTTCCTGGTTCCGGAGCCTGTTCCTGCTCGAGCTGCTCGGCGGGCTGGCGCTGACGCTCAAATACCTGTTCCGTCCCAAGTACACGCTGATGTACCCGATGGAAAAGACGCCGCAGTCGCCGCGCTTCCGTGGCCTGCATGCGCTGCGCCGCTACCCGAACGGCGAGGAGCGCTGCATTGCCTGCAAGCTGTGCGAGGCGGTGTGCCCGGCGCTGGCGATCACCATCGATTCGGAGCCACGGCCCGAGGACGGCACGCGCCGGACCACTCGCTACGACATCGACCTGTTCAAGTGCATCTACTGCGGCTTCTGCGAAGAGTCGTGCCCGGTCGACTCGATCGTCCAGACCCACCTGCACGAGTACCACTTCGAGAACCGCGGCGAGAACATCGTCACCAAGCCGCAGCTGCTGGCCATCGGCGACCGGCTTGAAGCCGAGATCGCCGAGCGCCGCGCCGCCGACGCCGCCTTCCGATAAGCGACCGACCATGGATTTCGCACTGCTCGCCTTCCTCACCTTCGCCGCCGTGGCCGTCGCCTCGGCTGCCGCGGTGATCAGCGTCCGCAACCCGGTGCACGCCGCGCTGTTCCTGGTGTTGACCTTCTTCACCGTGGCCTGCACCTGGATCCTGGCCGGCGCCGAGTTCCTGGGCGTGGCGCTGATGGTGGTCTACGTCGGCGCGGTGCTGGTGCTGTTCCTGTTCGTGGTGATGATGCTCGACGTCGACGTGGCGCCGCTGCGCGAGGGATACGTGCGCTACCTGCCGGTCGGCCTGCTGGTGGCCGTGGTGATGCTGGTGGAGATCCTGACGCTGATCGGCATCAAGTCGCGGCTGGCGCCCTTCGGCGTGGACCAGGTCGACGCGGTCGGCGGCAACAACGTCAGCTGGATCGCAAGGCGTCTGTTCACCGACTTCCTGCTGCCCTTCGAAGTGGCCGCGCTGATCCTGACGGTCGCGGTCGTGGCCGCGGTCACCCTGACCCTGCGGCGCCGCCCGGGTGCCAAGCACCAGAACCCGGGCGAACAGACCCGCACCCGCGCGGCCGACCGCCTGCGCATGGTCAGCATGCCGGCCGAGCGGCCCGTCGACGAAGTCCCGCCGGCGGATGCCGCGGGCGGCGAAGGGGAGACCCGGTAATGGAATTCTTCGGACAGGGCCTCGCGCTTGGCCACTATCTCGCGCTCGGTGCCGCGCTGTTCTGCATCAGCGTCGCCGGCATCTTCCTCAACCGGAAGAACGTGATCATCCTGCTGATGTCGATCGAGCTGATGCTGCTCGCGGTCAACGTCAACTTCATCGCCTTCTCGCGCCACTTCGGCGACGAGGCGGGACAGATCTTCGTGTTCTTCATCCTGACCGTGGCCGCCGCGGAAGCCGCGATCGGCCTGGCGATCCTGGTCACCCTGTTCCGCAACAACCGCACCATCAACGTCGCCGAACTCGACACGCTGAAGGGGTGAGCCGCAGCGCTTGCGGACCACTGGTCCGCGCTGCGGCGAACGCCCGGCCACGGATGGCCGGGCCGGATCTCCCCGGAGTCCACGCCGTACCGCCATGGATGGCCGCAATGACAACTCGAACGTCAGGTATGCGGACCACTGCTCCGCGCATCGGCGAACGCCCGGCCATGGATGGCCGGGCCGGGTCTCCCCGGAGCCCACGCTGTAGCGCCATGGATGGCTGCAATGACAACAGCATGATTTTCTCGCGCTGACTTTTGAAGTCACGCGTCGCCGTCCCGGAAGGGCGGCAGTGAAGGTGGTACGACCCGGGTAATGGACAAGACATGGCGATTTCGACAACCCACCTGCTGATCATCGTGCTGGCGCCGCTGCTGGGCGCGATCGTGGCCGGCTTCTTTGGCCGCCAGGTCGGCCGCGCCGGCGCGCACACGGTCACGATCCTCGGGGTCGCGATCAGCTGCGCCCTGTCGGGCTACGTGCTGTGGCAACTGGTGGGGCAGGGCGCGCCGCCGCTCAACGAGAACCTCTACACCTTCTTCGAGGTGGGCCGGTATTCGGCGCACGTCGGCTTCCTGGTCGACAACCTGACCGCGATGATGATGGTGGTGGTGACCTTCGTCTCGCTGCTGGTGCATGTCTACACCGTCGGCTACATGGCCGAGGATCCGGACTACCAGCGCTTCTTCAGCTACATCTCGCTGTTCACCTTCGCCATGCTCATGCTGGTGATGAGCAACAACTTCCTGCAGCTGTTCTTCGGCTGGGAGGCGGTGGGCCTGGTGTCGTACCTGCTGATCGGCTTCTGGTTCAAGCGCCCGACCGCCGTGTTCGCCAATCTCAAGGCGTTCCTGGTCAATCGCGTGGGCGACTTCGGTTTCCTGCTCGGCATCGCCGCGGTGATGTGGTACTTCGGCAGCCTCGACTACGCGACCGTGTTCGGGCGCGCCAGCGAGGTGCTGGACGGGCGCACCATCCAGATCTTCGGCAGCACCGAATGGTCGGTCGCCACGATGATCTGCATCTGCCTGTTCATCGGCGCCATGGGCAAGTCGGCGCAGGTGCCGCTGCACGTGTGGCTGCCCGACTCGATGGAAGGCCCGACCCCGATCTCGGCGCTGATCCACGCCGCCACGATGGTGACCGCGGGCATCTTCATGGTCGCGCGCATGTCGCCGATCTTCGAGCTCAGCCCCACGGCGCTGGACTTCGTGCTGTTCATCGGCGCCACGACCGCGTTCTTCACCGGCCTGATCGGCATGGTGCAGAACGACATCAAGCGCGTGGTCGCGTACTCGACCCTGTCGCAGCTGGGCTACATGACCGTCGCTCTCGGCGTGTCGGCCTACTCGGCGGCCGTGTACCACCTGATGACCCACGCCTTCTTCAAGGCACTGCTGTTCCTGGCCGCCGGCAGCGTGATCATCGGCATGCACCACGAGCAGGACATGCGCAAGATGGGCGGCCTGCGCAAGTACATGCCGATCACCTTCTGGACCACCCTGATCGGCACGCTGGCGCTGGTGGCGACGCCGTTCTTCAGCGGCTTCTACTCCAAGGACACCATCATCGAGGCGGCCAAGCTCGCCGCCGACGGCCGCGGCTGGGTCGGCAGCTACGGCTACTGGGCGGTGCTGCTGGGCGCATTCGTGACTTCGTTCTACAGCTTCCGCCTGCTGTACCTGACCTACTTCGGCGCGGAGCGTTTCCGCGATGTGCCGCAGTCGCATCCCGAGGCGCAGCACGGCCCGCTGGGCCAGGAAACCCGGCATGAGCCCTCGCACCTGGATGCGCATGGCCACCACGTGGACGACGACCACCATGGCGTGCACGAGCCGCATGAATCGCCATGGGTGGTGACCGTGCCACTGGTCCTGCTGGCGATTCCCTCGATCCTGATCGGTTTCTTCACCGCCGGGCCGATGCTGTTTGGCACCGACTGGAGCGGCCACGAGGAGACGACGCCGTTCTTCGCCGGGGCCATCGAGGTGCTCGCAGGCAACGACGTGATGGCGCAGCTCAAGGACACCCTGTGGCACGGCCCGGTGGCGTTCGCGCTGCACGGCCTGGTGGCGCCGGCGTTCTGGCTGAGCCTGGCCGGCTTCCTGCTGGCGACCCTGATGTACGTCTGGCGCCCGAGCCTCGCGCCGAAGGTGGCGCATGCGCTGCGCGGCCCGATCCGGGTGCTCGAGAACAAGTACGGCATGGACGACCTGTGGATCAAGGGCTTCGCCGGCGGCAGCCTGCTGCTGGGCCGCGGCTCGCGCGAGGTGGACAGCAAGTTGATCGACGGCGTGTTCGTCAACGGCGCCGCCAGGCTTGTCGATTTCACCGCCGGGCTCGTCCGCCGCATGCAGACCGGATACCTCTACCACTACGCATTCGCGATGATCGTCGGCCTGATCGTGCTCCTGGCCGTCCTGATCCGCTATTGGACCTGACCCCGTGCAGAACTGGCCCCTCCTCAGTCTCCTGATCTGGCTGCCGATCCTCGGCGGTGCCGCCGTGTTCGCGCTGGGCGACACACGCGCCGCGGCCGCACGCTGGCTTGCGCTGGCCATCGCGCTGGTGGTGTTCGCGCTCAGCCTGCCGCTGTTCACCGGCTTCGACTATGCCGCCACCGGGCTGCAGTTCCTCGAGCGGCGCGCGTGGATCCCCGCCTATGACATCCAGTACCACCTGGGCGCCGACGGCATCTCGATCGCGCTGATCATCCTCACTGCGCTGACCACCGCGCTGGTGCTGGTGGGCGCCTGGACATCGATCGACCGGCGCGTGAGCCAGTACTTTGGTTCGATGCTGGTCCTCGAGGGCCTGATGATCGGCGTGTTCTCGGCCGTGGACGCGCTGCTGTTCTACGTGTTCTTTGAGGCCATGCTGATCCCGATGTTCATCATCATCGGTGTCTGGGGCGGCCCGCGGCGCGTGTACGCGGCGATCAAGTTCTTCCTGTACACGTTCCTCGGCTCGATCTTCATGCTGGTCGGCCTGATCTACCTGTACCTGAAGGCGGGCAGCTGGCAGTTGCCGGACCTGTACGCGCTGCGGCTGACCTCGACCGAGCAGATGTGGCTGTTCTTCGCCTTCCTCGCCGCGTTTGCGGTGAAGGTCCCGATGTTCCCGGTGCACACCTGGCTTCCGGACGCGCACGTCGAGGCGCCGACCGGTGGCTCGGTGATCCTGGCGGCAATCATGCTGAAGATCGGCGGCTACGGCTTCCTGCGCTTCAGCCTGCCGATCACGCCCGACGCCGGCCACGAATGGGCCTGGCTGGTGATCGCGCTGTCGCTGATCGCAGTGGTGTACGTGGGCCTGGTGGCGCTGGTCCAGGAGGACATGAAGAAGCTCATCGCGTACTCCTCGGTCGCGCACATGGGCTTTGTGACCCTGGGTATGTTCATCGCCTTCGCGCTGGTGCGCGACGTGAGCGGCGGCGAGGATGCCGCACGCCTGGGCCTGCAGGGCGCGATGGTGCAGATGATCTCGCACGGCTTCATCTCCGGCGCGATGTTCTCCTGCGTCGGCGTGCTCTACGACCGCATGCACACGCGCATGATCCGCGACTACGGCGGCGTGGCCAACGTGATGCCGTGGTTCACCTTCTTCTTCGTGCTGTTCGCGATGGCCAACTCGGGCCTGCCGGGCACCTCGGGTTTCGTCGGCGAGTTCATGGTGGTCTTGGCCAGCTTCCAGCACCATCCGATGATCGCGTTCACCGCCGCGCTGACCTTGATCATCGGCGCCGGCTACTCGCTGTGGCTGGTCAAGCGGGTGATGTTCGGCGAGGTAGGCAATGCGCACGTGGCCGAGCTCAAGGACATCAACGCACGCGAGTGGATCGTGCTGGGCACGTTCGCGTTCGGCACGCTGCTGATCGGCGTATGGCCCAAGCCGCTGATCGACCTGATGGACCCGGCGATCGCCGAGCTGGCGGCCCACATCGCGGCGAGCAAGCTGTGAGCCGGTCCCGGACCATGCATCGGTTGGTGGGTGGAGACAGGGTGGCCCGCGTGGCCGCCGAGGACTGCATGAAGTGATTACGACCGCGATGACGCCCCCTCCCGTACGTTCCTTGGCCGAGCTCGCGCCGATGGCGCCCGAACTGCTCGTGGTCTTCGGCGCGTTTGCGCTGCTGATGCTCGACCTGTTCCTGGACGACCGCCGCCGCGTGGTCACCCATGCGCTCGCGATGACCACTTTGCTGGCAGCCGCGGCGATGGTCTGGTTCGACGTCGGCGGACACGGCACCGTGCTCGCCGGCATGTTCGTGCGCGACGAAGGCGCGGACGTGATGAAGCTGGTGCTGCTGCTGGTCAGCGCGCTGGCGATGGCCTACATCTGGCCGTTCCTGCGCGAGCGCGGCCTGTACAAGGGCGAAGTGGCGGTGCTGGTGCTGTTCGCGGTGGCCGGCATGATGTTGCTGGTCTCGGCCGGCAACATGACCATGGTCTACGTGGGCCTGGAGCTGCTGGCGCTGTGCTCGTACGCGCTGGTCGCGACCGACCGCGACAGCCCGCTGGGTTCCGAGGCGGCGATGAAGTACTTCGTGCTCGGCTCGCTGGCCTCGGGCCTGTTGCTGTACGGCATGACCCTGGTCTACGGCGCCACCGGCACGCTCGACCTCACTGAAATCCGTGACGCGGCCGTTGCCGTGTCCGGCACGGACAAGACGCTGCTGCTCACCGGCACGGTGTTCGTGGTGGTCGGCATCGCCTTCAAGTTCGGCGCGGTGCCGTTCCACATGTGGCTGCCCGACACCTATCACGGCGCGCCCACGCCGATCACACTGTTCATCGGCTCCGCGCCCAAGATCGCCGCGTTCGGCATGACCTGGCGCATGCTCGACCTCGCGCTGGGCCCGGTCTACGAACAGAGCCAACTGCTGCTGGCGGTGCTGGCGGCGCTGTCGCTGGGAGTGGGCAACCTGTTTGCGATCGCGCAGAGCAACCTCAAGCGCATGCTGGCGTACTCGACGATCTCGCACGTGGGCTTCATGTTCATGGGCCTGGCCGCCGGCGGCGCCGAGGGCTACGCGGCGGCGCTGTTCTATGCGATCAGCTACGCGATCATGTCGGCCGCCGCGTTCGGCGCGATCGTGATGCTGTCGCGGCAGGGCTTCGAGGCCGACCGCATCGAGGACTTCCGTGGGCTGAACGCACGCAACCCCTGGATGGCGGGCCTGGTGCTGTTGATCATGGCCTCGCTGGCCGGCGTGCCGGTGCTGCTGGGCTTCTGGGCCAAGGTCGCGGTGCTGCGCGCGGCGCTCGAGGCCGACCTGCTGTGGCTGGTGATCGTGGGCATCGTGTTCGCTGTGATCGGCGCGTTCTACTACCTGCGCGTGATCAAGGTGATGTACTTCGACCAGCCGTCCGGCGAGCCGGTGACGGTGCGCGGCGGCGCGCTGCAGGCGGTGTTCTCGATCAACGCGCTGGCGCTGCTGGGCCTGGGCCTGTTCTGGAGCCCGATCATGGAGTGGTGCCAGCAGGCATTCGCCTGATCGTCCTTATCCTGTCGCAAAGATGCATGGGGGGCTTGTCAAAACCGCCCAACATCTTCATAATTCCGCTTCTGATGCGGGGTGGAGCAGTCTGGCAGCTCGTCGGGCTCATAACCCGAAGGTCGCAGGTTCAAATCCTGCCCCCGCTACCAGTTTCATCGGACCACCGGAGGCGCTGAAGCCTCCGGATGGTGCCGGGAAACCGGGCTTCATCGAGGTCACTGCTTGCCTCGATGCCGAAATCCGGCTTTGGCCGGACATTCAGGACAAGGGGCCCCATCGGGCCCTTTGTTGTTTCCGGCGATCTGAAAGGTTCAACGACACGACGTGACAGACAAGGCGACACAGATCAGCACGCTGCTTGCGCCCACGGTGGAATCGCTGGGGCTGCAGCTGCTCGGCATCGAATACCTGTCCGCACCCGGCGGTGCGGTGCTGCGCCTGTATATCGACGTGCCGCAGGCCGAGGCGGCGACCAGGGTCGTGACGGTCGAGGACTGCGAGTCGGTCAGCCGCGAGGTGTCGGCGCAGCTCGACGTCGAGGATCCGATCACCGCCAACTACACGCTGGAAGTGTCTTCGCCGGGCGTCGACCGGCCGCTGTTCGATGTCGCGCAGTTCGCGCGCTTCGCCGGCGAACGCGCCAAGGTCGGGCTGAAGCTGCCGCAGGACGGCCGTCGCCGCCTGACCGGCACCATCGTGTCGGTCGACGCCGGGACGGTCGTGTTCGATGTCGATGGCGTGATGATCGAAGTGTCGGCGGACAATATCGACAAGGCTCGCCTGGTGCCGGACTGGGCTGCACTGGGCTATGCCCCCGCGCGTGAGCTGCCCGAGGGCGATGCGCGTCCCGGCAAGCCCGGGCGCAAGGCGGCGGGCCGCCGCGCGGCCAGGCCGCCGCGCGACTGATTTTCCGCCGCGCCGGCGTGGTCGTGCTGGCGCGGAACGAGGGACCGGGCACGGTGTGTCCGGGCGTGATGACAGGATCAAACCGGTTTTCAGAGGTTTTCAAACAGATGAGCAAAGAACTGTTGTTGGTGGTCGATGCGGTCGCCAACGAAAAGGGCGTACCGGAGTCGGTGATCCTGGAAGCGATCGAGGCCGCGCTGGCCACGGCGGCGAAGAAGCGCTATCTGGACCAGGACGTGCTGACCCGCGTGTCGATCGATGCCAAGGACGGAAACTACGAGACCTTCCGTCGCTGGGAGGTCGTGGCCGACGACGTGGTGATGGAGTCGCCCGACCGCCAGCTGCGCCTGATGGACGCCGTGGACGAGGTCGAGGGCGTCGAGGTCGGCGACTACATCGAAGAGCAGATCGAGAACGTCGACTTCGGGCGCATCGCCGCGCAGGCCGCCAAGCAGGTGATCGTGCAGCGCGTGCGCGAGGCCGAGCGCCAGCAGGTGGTGGACGCGTGGAAGGACCGCATCGGCGAACTGGTCACCGGCGTGGTCAAGCGCGTGGAGCGCGGCAACGTATTCATCGACCTGGGCGGCAACGCCGAGGCCTTCATCCCCAAGGACAAGGCGATCCCGCGCGACATCGTGCGCGCCGGCGACCGCATCCGCGGCTACCTGTTCGACGTGCGCAACGAGCCGCGCGGCCCGCAGCTGTTCATCAGCCGCGCCGCGCCCGAGTTCATGATGGAACTGTTCAAGCTCGAGGTCCCGGAAGTGGGCCAGGGCCTGGTCGAGATCAAGGGCTGCGCGCGTGATCCGGGCGACCGCGCCAAGATCGCGGTCATCGCCTACGACACCCGCACCGATCCGATCGGCGCCTGCATCGGCATGCGCGGTTCGCGCGTGCAGGCGGTGAGCAACGAACTCAACGGCGAGCGCGTGGACATCGTGCTGTGGTCGGACAACCCGCCGCAGTTCGTGATCAACGCGATGGCGCCGGCCGAGGTGCAGTCGATCGTCGTCGACGAGGACAAGCACTCGATGGACTTGGCGGTCGCCGAGGACAAGCTGGCCCAGGCGATCGGCAAGGGCGGGCAGAACGTGCGCCTGGCCAGCCGCCTCACGGGCTGGCAGCTGAACGTGATGACCCAGGACCAGGTGACCGCGAAGTCCGAGGCCGAGCAGGCCACGGCGCGCGCACTGTTCCAGGAAAAGCTCGAGGTCGACGAGGAGATCGCCGGCATCCTGGTGGCCGAAGGCTTCGGCACCGTCGAGGAGATCGCGTACGTGCCGGTCGGCGAGCTGCTGGCGGTGGAGGGCTTCGACGAGGACATCGTCGAGGAACTGCGCGCCCGCGCCCGCGACGCGCTGCTCAACGACGCGCTCGCGGTCGAGGAGGGGCTGGACGAGAACGCGCCGACCGAGGACCTGCTGGCCCTGGAAGGCATGGACGACGAAACCGCCTACGCGCTGGCCTCGCACGGTGTGCGAACCAGCGAAGAACTGTCCGACCTGGCGGCGGACGAAGTGCTTGAGTTCGGCATCGAAGGGCTGGACGGGGAACGCGCCGCAGCGCTGATCCTGGCCGCCCGCGCCGAAGAAATCGCACGCCTGGAGCGCGGCGAATGACCACGCGATGAACGCCGCCCTGCACAGGTCAGGGCTTGGAATCCGCGCTTCCCTTGCACTTGGCGAGGGGGCGCCAAACAGAGCATAGAATCCGAATGTCGCAACAAACCACCATCCGCAAGCTCGCCGCCCTGGTCAACACGCCGGTGGAGAAGCTGCTGGAACAGCTGTCCGAAGCGGGCATGGCGTTCACTGGTCCCGACCAGGTCGTCACCAGCACCGAAAAGGTCAAGCTGCTCGGCTTCCTGCGCCGCACCCACGGCAAGGCCGACAAGCCAGCCGAGGAAGCGGTTGCGCCGAAGAAGATCACGCTCAACCGCACGCGCAAGCAGGAACTCACCGTCGGCGGCGGCAAGAACCGCGCGACCGTCGACGTGGTGGTGCGCAGGAAGGTCACGCTGGTCAAGCCGACCAACGAGACCGCCAAGGGCGGCGGCGCTGGGGTGGACGACGAGCAGGCCGAGATCCTGCGCAAGCTCGAGGAGTCGCGCCAGCGCAACCTCTCCGAGCAGCAGCGCCTGGCCGAGGAAGACCAGCGCCGTGTCGACGCAGCGACCGAGATCAAGCGCCAGCAGGATGCCGAGGCCGAGCGGCTGCGCAAGGAGGCCGAACAGGCCGCCGGCGCTGGCACTGGCGCGGCGGAGCCCGATGCCGATGCGGCCGCGCGCAAGCCGGCCCACGGCCACGGCCATCCGAAGCCGCCGCCGCCGCGCGACGAGCGCGGCACCGGTCCCAAGCACAAGGGCAACCGCGGCTCGCACGCGATGGTGGCCGGTGTCGAGGACGACGAAAACACCGCCCGTTTCGCCGGCCAGCTGCACCTGAGCCCGACCGAGCGCGCGCGCCGCAGCACCAGCTCGCGCGGCAAGCCGAAGTCGCGTCGCCACGTGGAGCAGTCGCGCAGCGGCGCGGGCCCGCATGGCTTCGAACGCCCGACCGCACCGGTGGTGCGCGAAGTGGCGATCGGCGAGGCGATCACCGTGGCTGACCTGGCGCAGAGGCTCGCGCTCAAGGGCGGCGACGTGGTCAAGGCGCTGTTCAAGATGGGCGTGATGGCCACCATCACCCAGAGCATCGACCACGACACCGCGGTGCTGATCGTCGAAGAGCTCGGCCACAAGGCCGTCGCCGCCGAGAGCAACGACGCCGAGTCCGAGCTGCTGGCGCACGCCGTCGACACGCAGGGCGAGCAGGCCCAGCGTCCGCCGGTGGTCACGATCATGGGTCACGTCGACCACGGCAAGACCTCGCTGCTGGATTACATCCGCCGCACCAAGATCGCCACCGGCGAGGCCGGCGGCATCACCCAGCACATCGGCGCGTACCACGTCGAGACCAGCAAGGGCGTCATCAGCTTCCTCGATACCCCGGGCCACGCCGCGTTCAGTTCGATGCGCGCGCGCGGCGCCAAGCTGACCGACATCGTGGTGCTGGTGGTTGCGGCTGATGACGGCGTGATGCCGCAGACGATCGAGGCGATCCAGCATGCGAAGGCGGCGAAGGTGCCGCTGATCGTGGCGATCAACAAGGTCGACAAGTCCGACGCCGACCCCGAGCGGATCAAGAACGAGCTGCTGGCCCACGAACTCGTCGCCGAGGACTTCGGTGGCGACACGCAGATGGTCGAGCTGTCGGCCAAGACCGGCGATGGCGTGGACAACCTGCTCGACGCGATCCTGCTGCAGTCCGAGCTGCTGGAGCTTCGCGCCGTGGCCGACGGCCGCGCCTCGGGCACGGTCATCGAATCCTCGCTCGACAAGGGCCGCGGCCCGGTCGCGACGGTGCTGGTGCAGCAGGGCCTGCTGGAGAAGGGTGACTACCTGGTGTGCGGCGTGCAGTACGGGCGCGTGCGTGCCCTGTTCGACGAGACTGGCTCGCAGGTGGAGAATGCCGGTCCGTCCATCCCGGTACAGGTGCTCGGCCTGTCGGGCGTGCCCGATGCCGGCGACGATTTCGTCGTGGTCGCGGACGAGCGCCTGGCCAAGGACGTCGCCCAGCAGCGCGAGGCCAAGCGCCGCGAACTGCGCCTGGTGGCGCAGGCGGGCAACCGCATGGAAGACATCATCGCGCAGATGGGCAAGAGCGAGGCGCAGCTGCAGCTCAACCTGGTCATCAAGGCCGACGTGCAGGGTTCGGTGGAAGCACTGCGCCAGGCGCTGACCGCGCTGTCGAACGAGCAGATCCGCATCAACGTGATCGTCTCGGGCGTGGGCGGCATCACCGAGTCCGACGCCAACGCCGCGGCTACCGCCAAGGCCACGATCATCGGCTTCAACGTCCGCGCCGACGCCTCGGCGCGCAAGGTGATCGAGAACAGCGGCTTGGACCTGCGTTACTTCTCGATCATCTACGACGTGATCGACCAGGTGAAGCAGGTGGCATCCGGCCTGCTGGGCGTGGAAATCCGCGAAGAGATCATCGGCATCGCCGAGGTCCGCGACGTGTTCCGCAGCTCCAAGTTCGGCGCCGTCGCCGGTTCGATCGTGGTCGAGGGCGTGGTCCGCAAGAACCGCCCGATCCGCGTGCTGCGCGACAACACGGTGGTCTTCGAGGGCGAGCTGGAATCGCTGCGCCGCTTCAAGGAGAACGTCGAGGAAGTGCGCAACGGCACCGAGTGCGGCATCGCGGTGAAGGCCTACAACGACGTCAAGCCCGGCGACCAGATCGAGTGCTTCGAGCGCATCGAGGTCCAGCGGACGCTGTAAGCGTCCACCGGGAATGGAAAGCCGGGAACAGGGAACGGTGGCAGACAGCCACCGTTCCGACATCCCGGCTCCGGATCCGTTCCGGCGTTTCCCGCCCTTTCTCCCACATTCCCCAATCCCGGTTCCCCATTCACGATGACCAAGTCTTTCCACCGTACCGACCGCATCGCCGCGCAGCTCCGCAGGGAGCTCGGCACGCTGGTGCGCGAGGCGGTGGCCGAACACGGGCTGCCGTCGCTCAGCGTGTCGGACGTCGAGGTCTCGCGCGACATGGCGCACGCCAAGGTGTTCGTGACCGCGCTGGAAGCGGAGCGTGCGCTCGAGGCGGTGAAGGGGCTGCGCGCGGTCGCGCACGAGGTCCGCTTCCGCCTGGCGCGCGCGGTGAAGATGCGGCACGTGCCCGAGCTGCATTTCCACTACGACGATTCGGTTGATCGCGGCGAGCGCATCGACCAGTTGCTGCGCGACCTGTAGTTCCTCGATTCTCTGTCATCCCGAGCGCAGCGAGGGATCTGCGCCCGCGCGAAAGGCAGATCCCTCGCTAAGCTCGGGATGACAATTTGCGCTTTCGGGACAAACAAATCACCGCGCCCCGCAATGACAAGGCCCGGACGAATTCCCCGGTTGTGAGTCGGCCTCCTACAATCACCCGATGACCTCCCGCCCACGCACGAAATTCCGCAAGCTCGACGGCATCCTGCTGTTCGACAAACCGCGTGGCCTGAGTTCCAACCAGGCACTGCAGCGGGTGCGCCATCTGTTCCGCGCCGAGAAGGCCGGCCACACCGGCAGCCTTGATCCGCTTGCGACCGGCCTGCTGCCGGTGTGCTTCGGCGAGGCGACCAAGATCGCGGGCGGCCTGCTCGGCGCGCGCAAGGCCTACGACACTGTCGCCCGCCTGGGCGTGGTCACCGACACCGACGATGCCGACGGCCAGCCGCTGCGCGAGCGGCCCGTGCCGATGCTGCGCATCCCGCGGATCGACCAGGCCCTGCACGTGCTGACCGGCCGCATCCAGCAGCGCCCGCCGATCTATTCGGCGCTCAAGCGCGGCGGCGAGCCGCTGTACGCGAAGGCGCGGCGTGGCGAGGTGGTGGAGGTCGAGCCGCGGCCGGTCGACGTGCACGAGTTCCGGCTGCAGTCGGCGGCCGACCTGCTCGACGACCTGAACGGCATTGCCCCTCAGCTGCGCCTGCATGTCGAATGCGGCTCGGGGACCTACGTGCGCAGCCTGGTGCGCGACCTGGGCGAGGACCTGGGCTGCGGCGCCCACGTGGTCGAGCTGCGACGGCTGTGGGTCGATCCGTTCAGGGATCCGCGGATGTGGACCCTGGACGAGCTGCAGGCGCTGGCCGCACGCGGGGAACGCAGCCTGCTGGCCTGCCTGCTGCCGCTGGAACAGGGCATGGCCTCGTGGCCACCGGTCGAGCTGGACGACGCGCAGGCGCGGCGCCTGGGCCGGGGGCAGGTCGTGAACGGGGATTTCCACCCCGCCGGAGGCGTGGCGGTGTTCGGCCCGGACGGACGCGCGCTGGGGCTGGGCGAGGTGGCGGACGGCGCGCTGCGCGCGAAGCGGCTGTTCACATGGGCCAGCGAGGCAGCAGCCGGCGACGCGCGCTGAGCTTGTCCGGCCGGTCCGGAGCCGCTACAATTCCACGGCTTTTTCAAGCACTTCCAACAGCAGATCGATCCAGCACGGGCTGGCCATTCCGGCCTTCCCATCATCTCCATGACGAACCCTTGCGGTACGCGCCGACACCAACAATGCGGCGACGTGATCTGCGGGTTTCGTGACCAGAGGCAATCATGTCCATCGACAACAACCAGATCATCCAGGAACACGCGCGCGCCGCCAACGACACCGGTTCGCCGGAAGTGCAGGTGGCCCTGCTCACCGCACGCATCGTGCACCTGACCGAACACTTCAAGACGCACAAGAAGGACCACCACAGCCGGCGCGGCCTGCTGATGATGGTCAACCGCCGCCGCAGCCTGCTCGACTACCTGCATCGCAAGGACGCTGCGCGCTACAGGGCCCTGATCGAGAAGCTCGGCCTGCGTCGCTAAGCCGGAACACCGCCGCGGCGCAGTGATGCGCCGCGGTTCTTTTTTTGGCCGTGGTGGACGCGGCCACCCGACCGGGACAGGGGTCCTGGCCGGTCCATCGAAAGAGTCATCCCAAGGAATCCCCAAGTGGCAAAAGTGACCAAGAGCTTCCAGTACGGCGACCGCACCATCACCCTTGAAACCGGCGAGATCGCGCGCCAGGCCGGCGGCGCGGTGATGGTTTCGTGCGAGGGCACCGTGCTGCTGGTCAGCGCCGTTGCCAACAAGACCGCGCGCGAGGGGCAGGACTTCTTCCCGCTCACCGTGGATTACCAGGAGAAGTTCTACGCCGGTGGCCGGATCCCCGGCGGCTTCTTCAAGCGCGAAGGTCGCCAGACCGAGAAGGAAACGCTGATCTCGCGTCTGATCGACCGCCCGATCCGTCCGCTGTTCCCGGACGGCTTCCGCAATGAAGTCCAGATCATCGCCACCGTGATGTCGATGAACCCGGAAGTCGATGGCGACATCCTCGCCCTGCTCGGCGCCTCGGCCGCGCTGTCGCTGTCGGGCGCGCCGTTCGACGGCCCCATCGGCGCCGCCAAGGTCGGCTACAAGGCTGGCCAGTACGTGCTCAACCCGACCGTCAGCGAGCTGGCCGATTCGGAGCTCGAGCTGGTCGTCGCCGGCACCGCCAACGCAGTGCTGATGGTCGAGTCCGAAGCCAAGGAGCTGTCGGAAGACGTGATGCTCGGCGCGGTGATGTTCGGCCACCAGCAGATGCAGGTCGCGATCGCCACGATCAACGAGCTGGTTGCCGAAGCCGGCAAGCCGAAGTGGACCTGGAGCGCGCCGGCTGCCGACGAAGGCATCGTCAGCGCCATTCGCACCGCCGTGGGCGACCAGCTCGCGGCCGCGTTCCAGGTGCGCGACAAGCTTGAGCGCAAGGACGCCATCTCCACCGTCAAGAAGGCCATCCTGAACGCGCTGGCCCCCGAGGCGGAGACCAAGGCGTGGACCTCCGGCGACCTGTCGAAGGAGTTCGGCGAGCAGGAATACCAGACGATGCGCGACTCGGTCCTCAAGACCAAGATCCGCATCGACGGCCGCGCGCTCGACACCGTGCGCCCGATCGCCAGCCGCGTCGGCATCCTGCCGCGCGTGCACGGCTCCTCGCTGTTCACCCGCGGCGAGACCCAGGCCATCGTGGCCGTGACCCTCGGCACCGCGCGCGATGGCCAGATCATCGATGCCGTCGCCGGCGAGTACAAGGAACACTTCCTGTTCCACTACAACTTCCCCCCCTACTCGGTGGGTGAAGCCGGCCGCATGATGGGCCCGAAGCGTCGCGAGATCGGCCACGGCCGCCTCGCCAAGCGCGGCGTGCTGGCAGTGATGCCGACGATGGAAGCATTCCCGTACACCATCCGCGTGGTCTCGGAGATCACCGAATCCAACGGCTCCTCGTCGATGGCGTCGGTGTGCGGTTCGTCGCTGGCGCTGATGGACGCGGGCGTGCCGATCAAGGCGCCGGTCGCCGGCATCGCGATGGGCCTGGTGAAGGAAGGCGACGACTTCGTCGTGCTGTCCGACATTCTGGGCGACGAGGATCACCTCGGCGACATGGACTTCAAGGTCGCCGGCACCGCGAGCGGCATCTCCGCGCTGCAGATGGACATCAAGATCCAGGGCATCACCGAGGAGATCATGAAGGTCGCGCTGGCCCAGGCCAAGCAGGGCCGCCTGCACATCCTCAAGGAAATGGAAGCCGCGCTGACCGCGCCGCGTTCGGAGCTGAGCGAGTTCGCGCCGCGCCTGATCACGATCAAGATCCACCCCGACAAGATCCGCGAAGTGATCGGCAAGGGTGGCTCGGTGATCCAGGCGATCACCAAGGAAACCGGCACCCAGATCGACATCCAGGACGACGGCACCATCACCATCGCCTCGGTCAACGCCGTGGCCGGCCAGGCCGCCAAGGACCGCATCGAGCAGATCACCTCCGACGTGGAGCCGGGCCGCATCTACGAGGGCAAGGTCGCCAAGATCATGGACTTCGGCGCGTTCGTCACCATCTCGCCCGGAAAGGACGGGCTGGTGCACGTCTCGCAGATCTCCAATGACCGCGTCGAGAAGGTCAGCGACGTGCTCAAGGAAGGCGACGTGGTGAAGGTCAAGGTGCTGGAAGTCGACAAGCAGGGCCGCATCCGCCTGTCGATGAAGGCCATCGAAGAAGGCGAGGGCGTGTCGGCCGAATAAGCCGGCAGGTTTCGCGTTTCAGAGAAAGGCGGGCTTCGGCTCGCCTTTTTCTTTGGGTCTTTCCAATCAAGGGAGAGGGCGGACACGGTTGCTGGAAGTCCCGTGGGCTTCGATTGGACGCCGCCCCCTGTCGACCGGGGATCGCTTTTCGCTCGGTCAGGGCCGCTGCGCGGTCCAGCCCGGCGCAGCGCGCCGGGCGCTCGCGTGGATGCGCGGCATGCCGCGCAAGCCATCCACGCTCTCCCTGCCCTGACTCACGCGCAAAACATCCATGTTTTGCTTGCCGCGATCCCCGGTCGCCAGGGCACGGCTCACTGCGACGGGTGCTGCGATGCTTCGGTGGGAGCTTTTTTCGAAGCCACGTCAGTGACTGGGCGATGGTCGTTCCGGGGCGGGGGTTGCGGAAAGCAGCGCATGGATGCGCTGCGGCGGCGAGTCAGCCATGGATGGCTGACCGAGCCGGGGAGCAACCCCCGCCCCGGGACGACTCCGACCGAAGGCTATCCAATAGGCTGCGCATCCGAGAGCAGATGTCTCCCTGCGGTCGACATGACAGCCAGACTTTCCTGGTGCGGCCCGCCGGGGCGCCACACGGCACGGGCCGCGTACAAATGACGCAGGCGCCTACAGCCGGTGCTGCTGCATCAGCCGGTAGAGCTTCAACCGCAGGCGCAGCAACGGCTGCGAGATGCGGGTGGGCATCCGCACCGTGCCGCGGCGATGGCGGATCGGTCCCGTGACTGTCGAGGCGGTTTCAGCAGGGCCCGTCGACGCGGCGGATGGCGTGTGGATATTGGACAGCGCCGGCTGCGGTACCTGCCGCGCGGGTGCCGACGCCGAGGCCGCCGCCGCCGCCGCGCCTGCGGCGGCGAACATGCCCAGCGTGCTGTAGCCGCTGTAGCCGGGAAACACCTCGGCCGTGCGGGTGTGCCCCATGCGCGCGCGCAGCAGTTCGGTGAAGACGCGGCGGAAGTCGGTGGTCACCGGCACGTCGCCGAAGTGCGGCGAGAGGATTTCCGGATGCAGCCCGGGCCAGCTGCCGTAGAAGCGTCGCCCGTTCACCGGGCCACCCATCACCAGCAGCGGGTTGCCGTAACCGTGGTCGGTGCCGCCGCTGCCGTTCTCGCGCACGCGTCGGCCGAATTCCGACTGCACGACCACCGTCACCCGCCCCATCTCACCGGTCGCCGCAAGTTCGCCATAGAAGGCCGCCAGCGCCTGCGACAGCTCCCCCACGCGCCCGTGGAAATAGCCGCCGCCGCTGTTGCCCTGGCTCTCGTGCGTATCCCAGCCGCCCACGTCGACGGCCGCATAGCGCAGGCCGAGGTTGAAGCGGATCGACTGCGCCACCGTCCACAGCTGGCGGGCGAAGGTCGTGGTCGGCCACGCGGTCGGCAGGGTTGCGTTGTAGGCCTGCCGCGCGACCGTGCGCAGTGCGCCGTCGGCAGCCCGGCCGCTGTGTTCCACCCCCACGTTGCCCTGCCACATGCTGGCCAGCGTCTCGTTCACGCCCTTGAAGCCCGTGGGCGAGCCGTCGCGCACGCGCTGCCAGGCATAGGAACCCGAGTTGAGGTCGAAGTCGGTGGGACTGCCCATGGTCAGGGCCTGAGTGGCGCCGAGCAGGTTGGCGGGCATGCGGCTGTTGGCCGCCAGCGCCGGCATGACCACTGACGACGAAGCGCCCGGCTGCGTCTCCCAGGCGCGGGCGATCCAGCCGGTACCGTTGCCCTTGTTGCCGGGCGTGCCGAAGTCCAGGTACTGCTGCGCGTCGAAATGGCTGCGCGTGACCGTGGTCTGCATGCCGCAACAGTGGACGATGGCGAGCCTGCCGTCGGCCCAGACGTCGCGCAGCCCGGTAGCTGCTGCGTGCAGGCCGAAGCCGGTGGCCGAACCGTTGGCCAGGGTGAGCGGCAGCGCGGCGTTCTCGCCGCTGACCGGCACTTGGATATCCGGACGCGCCTGCTGGTAGTGGTCGCGGTCGTTGCCCGAGATCGGCACGACGAGGTTGAGCCCGTCGATGCCACCGCGCAGGAACACGTGGACGATGGTGTCGTAGCTGTTGACGGCTGCGTGCGCGTTGTTGCCGAAGAACAATGCGGGAGCCGCGGCGCCAACCGCGGCAGTGGCGCAGCAACCCTTCAGGAAGCCGCGGCGATCGAGTTCGATGGTCATGGTCTCGTCCTCAGCGGCTCAGGAATTCGGGCGACATCAGGATCAGCGACACCATGCTGCGCAGCCGCTCGTGGTTGTAGTGGCGCTTGAGGTCGCCCTGCTGCCATGCGTTGGTGTCCTCGATCACGTAGCCCGCGGGGTCGCCGTTCTGCGCCATGAACTGGCGCAGCACGCCCAGGCGCTGTGCCGTGGGCAGGTAGCCCAGCACGCGCCGGCACCAGAATTCCACCAGCCGGTTCGCGGTCCACTGCGCGGGCGGCAGCCCGGCCCTGGTGATCTCCAGCAGCGGCAGCAACTTGCCGGTGCCGGCGACGTTGTTGGTTTCGGTCAGCCAGTTCTGCAGCTTCCAGGTCATGCCGAAGCTGCTGGCGCCGGACCACGCGGTGGACACGTCCGGATAGCCGTTCGGCGCCGCCCAGTCGTAGGGCTGGTGGCCGGTGAAGCCCAGGCGCCAGTTGAGGTCGTTGCTGCGGTTCTCGTCGAAGGTGTAGGTCCACTGGCAGCCAAGCACGCGCAGCGTCGCGGCCAGCGCCTCGAACGGACGCCGCGTCTTGCGGCCCCATGCGTACTGGGCCGTGTCCGACAGCAGGATGTGGCGCAGCGTGCGCTTGATCTGGTCGGGTGCCTGCCAGTTGGCGCGGAATACCGCCGCAGCGCTGTCGACCAGCGCCTGCGGCGGGTCGTCGCTGACAAAGCGGCGCACCAGCTTGCGACAGATGAAGCGCGCCACGCGCGGGTGGCTGGCGATGCGGTCGAGGATGTCGCGACCGTCCTGCAGCGCCGGCCGCTCGGGATAGATGAAACGGCCCAGCACGAACTTCGGCCCGGAATCATGCCAGTCGGCGTGATAGTAGAAGGCGCCGTCGTCCTTGCTGGCGTGGGTGAATTCCCAGTGGTTGTTGTTGACCGACCAGCCGGTGAATGCCGCCGCGGTCTCGTAGACGTCGATGTCGGTGTAGCCGATCGGATAGTCCGGATCCTCAGGGCAGGGCGGCACCTCGAACGGATCCATGAAGCCGAGGTAGTTTTCCGCGCCGAAGGTGTGCAGCTCCAGCAGCTCGCGCGCGAAGTTCTCGTTCGGGCCCGAACGCCGGTTCGACTTGTTGTCGAGGTAGGTCATCATGGCCGTGCTGCGCGCCACGTCCTCGAGCATCTTGCGGAAGTTGCCGAACGCGTTGGCGCGGATCACTTCGCGGTCGTAGTGGCCGTAGACCGGGCAGCAGTCGTAATCACTGACCATCACGTTGAAGTGGTCATGCCAGAAAGCGGTGGTGACCTCGAACAGCTGGCGCTTGGAAAACACCGCGCGAACCAGTGCCTCGCGCTGCACTTCCCAGCCGGGGCGCATGCGCACCGCGTACTCGACGTCGGCACGCACGTGCTCGGTCCACTGCTGCGCAAGGGTCTTGCCCAGCGTGGTGTAGCCGGCGCTCGACAGGCGCGTGGCGACGGCAGCGTCGTCGATGGCGGCAGGATTGAGCTGGCGATCGACCCACGTGGTCAGACGCGCGACGTCACTGCTGCCCAGACCGTTGAACTCGGCGACCGATTCAGGCGTGGCGCCGTGGCTCATGTTGTTGAGCACGCGCACGGCGAAGGGTGGCGTGGGCAAGGTCAGCAGGCGCCTGGGCGAGGCCTTTTCCATCCCGACCGAGGGAACGGCGCTGGCGGGCGCGGCGTCCGATGCCTGCTCGGGAAAGCCCTGGAAGCGCGGCGCCCGCGCAAGCCGGTAACGCTGGCGGTGCGCGCGCTCCAGCGCGGCGCGCTCCCCCCGGGAGAGGCCTCGATCCATGACATTTCCTTGTTGATCCCCTGCGCGGAGAGTATCGGCGCAAACCGGGCCCGGTTGTGACAGGGCACACATTCCGTTTCCGTTCGAACGCGTATGTCCCGGATTGCCCGGTTGCTGGCGTTCGCCAAGCGACGTCGCTGCGCCTCACACCAGTCCGGTCGCGTAGAACACGCCGATGATCACGAACACCGCCGCGGTCTTGATCAGCGTGATCGCGAAGATGTCCTTGTAGGACTGGCGGTGGGTCAGGCCGGTGACCGCCAGCAGGGTGATCACCGCACCGTTGTGGGGCAGGGTGTCCATGCCGCCCGAGGCCATCGACGCGACACGGTGCAGTACCTCCATCGGGATCCCGGCGGCGTCGGCATTGGCGATGAATGTCTCGGCCATGGCCGCCAGGGCGATGCTCATGCCGCCCGAGGCCGAACCGGTGATGCCTGCCAGCGCGGTCACGGTGACGGCCTGGTTGATCAGCGGATCGGGAATCGCGCTCAGCACGTTGGCCACCACCAGGAAACCAGGCAGCGCCGCGATCACTGCGCCAAAGCCGTATTCCGATGCCGTATTCATCGATGCCAGCAGGGCGCCACCGATCGCCGACTTCGTGCCCTCGGCGAAGCTCGCGAACACCGGTTTCCACGCGAACACCAGGATCGTTGCGATGCCAACCAGCAGCGCGCCCTGCACGGCCCATATCGCGGCGATCTTGCTCACTTCCTGCACCACCGGCGCCGGATCGCCGACCACCGCCGGCACGAAGGCGTGGCTGGTCCCGTACAGCGCCGGGATCCAGCGCGTGAACAGCAGGTTGCTCACGCCGACCAGCAGCAGCGGCAGCAGCGCGACCAGCGGATGGGCCAGGCGCTCGCCCATGAAGGGCGCGGGCTCGTTGAGCAACAGGGCAGGATCGCCATAGCCTTCGCCCGCACGCTGCGCTGCGCGCCGGCGCCACTCGAGGTAGGTCATGCCAACGACCAGGATGAACACGCCGCCCAGCGTGCCCAGCACCGGCGCGGCCCAGGCGGTGGTACCGAAGAACGCGGTGGGAATGATGTTCTGGATCTGCGGTGTACCGGGCAGGGCATCCATGGTGAAAGTAAAAGCGCCCAGCGCGATCGTGCCCGGGATCAGCCGCTTGGGAATGTCGCCCTGGCGAAACAGCTCGGCCGCGAACGGATACACCGCGAACACCACCACGAACAGCGACACCCCGCCGTAGGTGAGCAGCGCGCAGACCAGCACGATGGCCAGCATCGCGCGCTTCGCGCCGACCACCCGGATGGTCGCGGCCACGATCGAGCGGGAAAAACCAGAGATCTCGATCAGCTTGCCGAACACCGCGCCCAGCAGGAAGACGGGGAAATACAGCCTCAGGAAGCCGGCCATCCTGTCCATGAACAGGCCAGTGAACATCGGTGCCACCAGCGTGGGATCGCTGAGCAGCACCGCGCCCATCGCCGCCACCGGCGCGAACAGGATGACGCTGTGGCCGCGGTAGGCCACCAGCATCAGGAAGCACAGCGCGCCGAGCACGATCAGGAAATCCATGTGCAGACCTTCGGCGCAGGGCGCCCGGGAACGGCAGCCAGTGTCGGCAACACGCGCTGTGCCAGCCCATTGTCCGAAGGTACGATGCCGCCGGATGCGCGGCCTCCCTAATCTCTGCGCCATGCGGCCCTGCGGCCGTTCGCCTTGCATCCCTGGGAGGGGCATCGATGAAGCGCAATCTGAAAACCAGCAGCCTGAGCCTGGCCATCGCCCTGGGCCTCGCCGCGCCCGCCGCCGCCTGGGCGCAGGACAGTGCCGCCACGACCACCGCGCCGCGATCTTCGGCCACGACCCTGGACGTGATCACGGTCACCGCCCGCAAGCGCGAGGAGACCCTGCAGGACGTGCCGGTCGCGGTCACCGCGTTCACCGCCGACACGATCGACAAGCTCAACATCCAGGACATCGGCGACCTCGATGCGCAGGTGCCCAACCTGACCATCTATGCCGCGCGCGGGTCGACCAGCACCGTGACCGCCTACATCCGCGGCGTCGGCCAGGCCGATCCGCTGTGGGGCGTGGACCCGGGCGTGGGCATCTACCTGGATGACGTCTACATCGCGCGGCCGCAGGGCGCGCTGCTCGACGTGTTCGACGTCGAGCGCATCGAAGTGCTGCGCGGGCCGCAGGGCACGCTGTACGGCAAGAACACCATTGGCGGCGCGATCAAGTACATCTCACGCGGCCTGCCGACCGAAACAACCGGCTTTGGCTCGATCACCGTGGGCAACTACAACCAGCTCGACGCCAAGGCGGGGATCGGCGGGTCGCTTGGCGGCGAGGACAGTGGCCTGCGCGGCCGGGTCGCGGTCGCCAGCATGAACCGCGACGGCTACGGCACCAATTTGTTCAACGGCCAGGACGTGAGCGACAAGGAGATCAACGCGCTGCGCATGCAGCTGGGCGCGTATTCGCACGAAGACTTCGACGTGCAGTTCGCGTTCGACTGGATCGACGACCAGTCGGGCGTGCGCGGCGCGAAGATGCTGGCGCCCAACACCAACCCGCTGGTGCCGGTGACTGGCGGGGCGCCGATGGACAACCGCTACGACATCCGCAGCGGCATGCCCAACGTCAACGACACCGAGATGAAGGGCATTTCCGCCACCGTCAACTGGCGGCCGAGCGAGGACTGGGCGCTCAAGTACGTGGTTGCCAAGCGCGAGTCGGACACCGAAACCAACATCGACTTCGACACGCTTCCGGAGAAGATCGCCGACGTCAAGGCGTTCTACAGCGACCAGCAGGTCAGCCATGAGCTGCAGGCCAACTATGACGCCGGCGGCCGCGGCCGCGGCGTGGTCGGCATCTACGCCTTCAACGGCGATGCCGGCGGCCAGGTGCTCAACAACTTCTTCGATCTGTCCTTCGGCGATACACAGGGCTACGTCAACACCAAGGCGATCGCGCTGTACGCCGACTGGACCCACGACCTGACCGACCGGCTGAAGCTCGACGTCGGCGCGCGCTACACCGACGAGGACAAGCACGCGGTCGCCTACAACATCGGCTACACCGATGCGACGTTCACCGTGCCCAATGGCGTGGTGGCGGCCAACTTCGACAAGACCGTCAACTTCAAGAACGTATCGCCCAAGGTCTCGCTGGATTACCAGCTCACGCCGGACGTGATGATCTACGGCTCGGCCTCGCGCGGCTTCAAGTCGGGCGGCTACAACATCCGCGCCAACACCACGGCGGTGCCGCGCTCGGGCGAACCGTTCAACGACGAGAGCGTGGACAGCTTCGAGATCGGCACCAAGATGGGTCTGCTCGACCAGCGCCTGTTCCTCAACCTGGCCGCGTTCCACAACATCTACGAGGACATCCAGCTGTCGGTGTTCACCGCGCTGCCGGGTGGCGGCTTCTTCGGCGACTTCACCAACGCCGGCAAGGGCACGGTGACGGGCGTCGAGGCCGAGTACCAGTTCATGCCGACCGAGCACTGGTTGATCAGCGGCAACCTGGCATGGCTGGATGCGGAGTACGACGAGTTCATGAGCGGCGGGGTCAACATCGCCGACACGCAGTACTTCACCAATGCACCGGAGTTCTCGGGCGCAATCAACGTGGAGTACCGCACCGACCTGGCCAACGGCGGCAACCTGTCCGCGCGCGTAGGCTATTCCTACCAGTCGGAGGTCTGGCCCACCACCGACCTGAGCCCGGTGATCAGGCAGGAGGGCTACGGCCTGGTCAATGCCGGCGTGATCTGGCGCGCCAACGATGCCTGGTCGTTCTCGCTGCAGGGCACCAACCTGGCCGACGAGGAATACCGGACCACCGGCTACAACCTCGTCAGCGCCGGCCTCGGCGTGCTCACCGGGTTCTTTGGTCCGCCGCGCCAGTACAGCCTGACGGCCCGCTACAACTTCTGAGCGGCCCTGCGGGCAGGCGATGTCACCGGTCATCCCGGACGAAGAAGGGCTGCGGATCCGTCCGCGGCCCTTCGCGCTATGCTCGCGCGCGGTAGGGTCAGGGTCGTGGTGATGGCAGGGCAGGGGCGGAGGCGATGCTGAGCATCGGTGCGGTGGTGTCGGCGTCGCTGCTGTGGCTGGCGCTGCTGTTCGGCATCGCGGTGTATGCCGAGCGCCGCACGGGCGTGCTCGCACGCCACTGGAAGCACGTCTACGCGCTCTCGCTGGCGGTGCACTGCACCTCGTGGACGTTCTACGGCACCGTCACCCAGGCAGGCCGCTACGGCTGGCCGCTGCCGCCCACCTTCGTCGGCGCGATCGCGTTCTACGCGCTGGCGGTGTTCTTCCTGATCCGCCTGGTGCGGCTGGCGCGCGAGACCAACGCCACCTCGCTGGCCGACCTGATCGCCACGCGCCTGGGCAAGGATGCGTGGCTGGCTGCGATCGTCACCCTGGTTGCGGCGCTGGGCGTGATCCCCTACATCGCGCTGCAGCTGCAGGCGATCACGCAGAGCTTCGCCACGCTCACCAGCGACGCGGCCTCGGCCGGAGTGCCGCCGCCCTGGCGCGACGGCGCGCTGTACGTGGCGCTGGCGATGGCGCTGTTCGCAATGGTGTTCGGTACGCGTCGGGCCAGCGCGACCGAGCACAACCGCGGCCTGGTGCTGGCGATCGCGTTCGAGTCGGTGTTCAAGCTGCTGGCGATGCTCGCACTGGGAGGGTTTGTCTGGCTGGGCCTCGATGGGGTGCGCATGGACGCCGCGCCGCTGCCGTCGCCGCCTGCGACCGGCGGCTTCGTCCCGCTGGTGCTGCTGGGGGCGCTGGCGATGTTCGTCATGCCGCACCAGTTCCACGTGGGCGTGGTGGAGTGCCGCGACGACCGTCACGTGCGCACCGCGCGCTGGCTGTTCCCGCTGTACCTGCTGCTGATCGCGATCCCCGCGCTGCCGCTGGCGCGTGCCGGCGCGCAGCTGCTGGGCGACAGCGTGCCCTCGGACATGTACGCGCTGGCGCTGCCGCTGGCCGCGGGCAACGACGCGATAGCGCTGCTGGTCTTTCTTGGTGGACTGAGCGCGGCCACGGGCATGGTGATCGTGGCCACGCTGACGCTGAGCCTGATGATCGGCAACCACTGGTTTGCGCCTGGCCTGCTGCGTGGCGCCTGGTCGCGCGGGCGCGCGGACGACCATCGCGGCGGCCTGCTGCTGCTGCGGCGCACCGGCATCGTGGTGATCATGCTGCTCGGCTGGGCCTATGCGCGCCTGGTGGGCGGCAACGAGGCGCTGGCTGACGTGGGCGCGGTGTCGTTCTCGGCGCTGGCCACGCTCACGCCGGCGCTCGCGTTCGCGGTCTGGCGCCCGCAGACGCCGGCGCGCGCGGCGGTGGCCGGCGTCGCCACGGGTTTCGCCGCTTGGGCCTGGGTGATGCTGCCGCCGATGATCGCGCCCGGCGATGCGTTCGTGCAGCACGGCCCGTTCGGCCTGGCCTGGCTGGCGCCGGAGTCACTCTTCGGCCTCACCGGCTGGAGTCGCCTCGGCCGCGCGGTCGGGGTCAGCCTGTTCGTCGGCACCGCAACCACCGCATTGCTTGCCGGCCTGCGCAGCGCACCGCACCGCAGCGAGGCGCGTGGCTCGGACCTGCAGACCCTGCGCAATGCGGGGCGCCGGTTCCTGGCGGCGCAGCGCGTGGACGAGTTGCTGCGCGGCGCGCCGCCCAGCGGGCCGGTGCCGGCGGCCATCGAATCGACGCTCGAACGCGAACTCGCGGCCGTGCTGGGCAGCGCCTCGGCGCGACTGTTGCTCGACGCCGCGCGCCGCGAGGCGGGCCCCGATCTCGACACCGTCGCCGCAATCGTCGGCGAGGCCTCGCAGGACCTGCGCTTCAACCAGCGCCTGCTCGAGGCGGCGCTGGAGAACATGAGCCAGGGCATCAGCGTCGTCGACAGCGAGCTGCGCCTGGTGGCCTGGAACGGCCGTTACGCAGAGCGCTTCGACTACCCGCCGCAGATGCTGCGCGTGGGCGTGCCGGTCGGCGAGCTGGTGCGCTGGAACCTCGGCCGCGGCCTGCTCGGCCCGGTCGACATGGAGCGCGAGCTGCAGCGGCGCCTTGAGCACATGCGCGCGGGCACGCCCTATGTCGCCGAGCGCCGCTTCCCCGACGGCACCGTGGTGGAAATACGCGGCAACCCGATGCCCAACGGCGGCTTCGTGGCCACGTTCACCGACGTCACCGCCTTCCGCGTCGCCGAGGTCGAACTCAAGCGCAGCAACGAAACGCTTGAACAGCGCGTGGCCGAACGCACCGCCAGCCTCGACCAGGCGCGGCGCGAGGCCGAGCGCGCCAACGACGCCAAGAGCCGCTTCCTCACCGCGGTGGGCCATGACCTGCTGCAGCCCCTGCACGCCGCGCAGCTGTTCACCGAATCGCTGTCGCAGCAGCTCGACGCGGGCAAGCGGGCCGCGCTTGGCCAGGTGCGGGGTGCGCTGGATTCGACCACCGACCTGCTCACCGGCCTGTTCGACATGTCACGCCTGGAGGCAGGCGGGCTGGTGCCGCAGCCGCGCGATTTTCCGCTGGCCGAGGTGCTCGATCCGCTCGCGTCCGAGTTCCGCGCACTGGCGGGAGCGGAGGGGCTGTCGTTCGCGTACGTGCCCACGGCGGCCTGGGTGCACGGCGACCCGCAGCTGCTGCGCCGCGTGCTGCAGAACTTCCTGGCCAACGCCGTGCGCTACACCCGCAGCGGCGGCATGCTGCTGGGCGTGCGCCGTGACGGCAGTGCGTTGCGCATCGGGGTGTACGACACCGGTCCTGGCATCGAGCCCTCGCAGCAGGCGTTGATCTTCGAAGAGTTCCGTCGCGGCGATGGCGTGGCGGGGCAGGGGCTTGGCCTGGGGCTTGCCATCGCCGACCGCATCGCGCGGCTGGTTGATACGCCGCTGGGCCTGTCCAGCCGGCCGGGGCAGGGCACCGCGTTCTGGCTGCTCGTGCCGCGTGTGGCCGCAGCGCAGCGTCACGAAGCGCCGGTGGCGCGTCCGGGGCTGGTCGCCGAACGCATCCTCATCGTCGACAACGATCCCGCCGCGCTGGCTGCGCTGCGTGCGCTGCTTGAGGCCTGGGGCTGCACCGTCGATGCCGCGGCCGATGGCGTCGGCGCCGAAGCGCTGCTGCAGCGCCAGGCCGCAGCGCTGTGGCTGTTCGACTACCACCTCGACGACGGCGACACCGGCATCGCCGTGCACGCGCGCCTGGCCGAGCGATACGGCGCGCGGCCGACCCTGATCCTCAGCGCCGACGACAGCGGCGAAGTGCGCCGCGCCGCCCTCGAGCAGGGCCTGTCGCTGCTGCAGAAGCCGGTGCGCCCGCTGGCGCTGAAGTCGGTGCTCGACCGGATGCTTGCAGGCAGGCAATAGGCGGCCTGTCATCGCGAATGCAATGAAGATTGTCATCTCGACTGTAATGAAGATTGTCATCTCGAACGCAGTGAGAGATCTGCTCCACCGCAGATCTCCCCATCCGGAATGACAGTCCCCGGCGTCCCCATTCCTGCGGAACGACAGTCAGTAGGTCGATGCGATAATTCCCGAAACGCCCCCGCGTCCTACGGAAGCATCCCGCATGCCCTACACCCCCATCGTCGCCACCCTCGGCTACGTGCTCTCGCCAGACCGCAAGCGCGTGCTGATGGTCCACCGCAACGCGCGGCCCGCCGACCAGCACCTGGGCAAATACAACGGACTGGGCGGGAAGCTAGAAGCCGACGAGGACATCGTTGCCGGCATGCGCCGCGAGATCCACGAGGAAGCCGGCATCGAATGCGAGGAACTGCAGCTGCGCGGCACGATCAGCTGGCCGGGCTTCGGCAAGCAGGGCGAGGATTGGTTCGGCTTCCTGTTCGTGGTGACGCGATATTCCGGCGAGCCGTTCACCTCGAACCCGGAAGGCACGCTCGAATGGATCGAGATCGACCGCATCCTCGACCTGCCGCTGTGGGACGGTGACCGCCAGTTCCTGCCGCTGGTGTTCGACGATGACCCACGCGCCTTCCATGGCGTGATGCCGTACCGCGACGGGCGGATGGTGTCGTGGAACGTGTCGCGAATCTAGGGAACCCCTGAGCAACCCGCTTTCTGCTCGTCATTCCTGCTTTCGCAGGGATGACTACAGTTGTTCAAGTGTCCCCCGATCAGCCCTCGGGCTCGGCCCACGCGGCGAACTCGCCGCCACCGGGTTCGATGAAGTGGAAGCGCCGGCCGCCCGGGAAATCGAAGATCGGCTTCACCACATCGCCGCCGGCGTCCACCACCTTGGCGAGCGTGGTCTCCAGCGCGTCGCTGAAGAAGACGACAAGCGCGCTCCCGGTCTCCGTGCGCGCCGACAGCTCGGCCTTGTAAAATCCTCCGTCGAGGCCCGCGCCGGAGAAGGCGACGTAGTCGGGGCCGTAGTCCACGAACGTCCAGCCGAACACCTGTCTAAAGAAGCGCTTCGTGGCGTCGAGGTCACGCGACGGGTATTCGACGTAATCGATCTTTTCATGTTTCGGCATGGTGGTCTCCGAACTTGACGATAAGTGGGATGCGGCGAGAGCCTGGAGCGCCCGGCTAGCGGACCGCCGCAGCGCATCTGCCGGTCAGCCGATCGAGTTCCTCGAACAGCGCCGGATCCACGGCGGTGAAGTTCAAGCAGGACTTGCCCTGCATCCTTCTGCGAAGCGCCTCCGAGGTATCCACCAACAGCTCCGGGTTCTCGTAAACCGGCATCAGGTGATTAACTCACGTAGGCCTTCTTCGTCTGCACTGCGGCGAAGAACTTCGGTTTGGCCTTTGCAGTGGCGGCCGGCAGCTCGATGTAGAGATGACGCGGCTCGTCCGTCCTCAAGGGCATGCCCGCGACATGCTTGCGCAGGATGCCGGGCAGGGCGGCGAAGGTCGCGTCGAGGTCGGGCATGTCGGACTCCCGTGTGTCCAGCCTGGGTGGCCATGCTGCATCCGGACCGGGCGCACGGGCAAGCAGTTCCGCATGCCTGTGCGCCCGTGTTCTCGCTATCCGCCCAACGTCCGCGCCAGCTCATCCGCCATGCCGGTCGAAACCAGCCACCACGCCGCGGCGAGATTGAGGACCACCGTGATCCAGAACACCGACTGGAACGGCTGCTTGACCGTCTTGTGCCGGAACTGCTGCTGGGCGATGAGTGCGCCGGGCCAGCCGCCGCACAGGCTCACCAGGTGCAGGCTGTTCTCGGGGGTGCGCTGGGCGTCGCGCCGCGCTGCCGCCTTGTCGAAGGAGTACATCAGCCAGGCCAGGCCGCTCGCCGCGAACCAGGCGACAGCCATCAGCACGGGAATCGCCCCAAGGGCGGCCGCCGCCGCGATGGCGGCCAGGGCGCCAACCCCGAGCGCCGCCCGTGGCACGCGGGACGGCTGTCGCGGCGTCTCGATCTTCTGGCCGGCATGCCGTATCTGGCGCGCCTGCAGCCTGCCTTTCGCATCCTTGCCGGGAAGATACGAGATCAGGTCGCCGGAAACAGGACGGCGCGATCCACGCTGGAACTCATTGACGTGCACGAAGGCACGGTCACCGCCACCGTTGGGCATGACAAAGCCGAAGCCCTTGTCGTCGTTCCAGTCGGTGATCCTGCCTGCGAGTCGCACGGCTGCTTCCTCCGGTGGCCGATGCCGTGGGCGCAGCACGGCGATGGCGGATCATAGCGGCCTCGCGCCGGCTGGCAACCGCCGCGCTTTGCCGAGCATGCCGTCCACATGACGCAGCAGAAAAGATCAGGCGTCCAGCCTTCTCCGCCGGGTGAACAGCACGGCGACCCCGATCATGGAAACCAGCCACTCGATCAGGAAGGCTGCCGGAACCTCGAAGTGGCCTTCGCCGGCCCAGCTGGGCGTACCCGTTCCCGGAAAGGAGCCGAAAAAGACCGAAGTGCCGACAAAGGCGGCCGCGACCCACGCCCCCGTCCTGGTCTCGGACGGGCGATCCATCCATTTGAAGCACAGCGCAACCCAGAGCAGCTGGGGCGAACCGAACATGAGCATGAAGACCGTCGCCGCGAGGGGTTCGGCCCCCTCGGACATCACGGCCAGGAACTTGAAGCTCGCCAGGCACGCGAACGCGAGCATGAGAATCCGGTTCATCTGTTTCCTTGAGCAGCGCCCGACATCGAGGCCCAGCACCTCGGCGTCGTGGGGGAACACGCATCGTAGTTCCGTCCAGCCGTCGCGCCTTGCCGCGAGCGCTGCGCGGGATCAGGGTCGGCTGACGTCATCGCAATACGGTGCCGACCCGTTGTACTCCAGCAGATCCCACAGGTTGCCGTACAGATCGCGGAACACCGCGACCGTGCCGTACGGCTGCTCCGCCGGCGGGCGTACAAACTCCACGCCGGCGCCTGCAAGCCGATGGTAGTCGCGCCAGAAGTCGTCCGTCTGCAGGAACAGGAAGACCCGCCCACCCGTCTGGTCGCCGATCAGCCTGAGCTGCTCGGGCGTGGAGGCGCGAGCCAGCAGCAGGCTGGCGCCAGCACCGCCGCAAGGAGCGACGACCACCCAGCGCTTGTCCTGCTCTGGCCGCGGGCTGTCCTCGACCAGCTGGAAGCCCAGCTTGCCGACGTAGAACGCGATGGCCTCGTCATAGTCGCGGACCAGGAGTGAGACGTGGACGATCGCTTGATTCATGCGTAGACCTGCAAAAACCAGCCTTGTTGTGCCCGGTGACCGAAATCAATCGCGCGTTCCCTGTGCGTGACGCCTGGTAGATATCAGATGCGATGGAGGACTTACCGATTCCTTGTCCCCGGCAGGATGCTGAAAAAAGTTCCCGCTATGGAAAGTAGCAAGGCGCCAACGACAATCGGCAGACGATACCTGGCCATGAACTGCTCCGAAGCCATCTTCCCGCAGTCGTATCCAACAGAGAAATCTTCTGTTTCAGGGCAGCCACTCAACGCAACGAAGATTCCCGACACGGTCAGCGCAACAGCTGCAAACAGCACGAACCAAAGCAGACAGAACAACAATCTCCGCATATGTTTCCCCTGATAGCCAACGCTTGAATCAAGCCGCGCCGCAAAACGGTGTCGACTTGAATGAGTGGTCAGGCCGCTGCCGCCTGGCGGGAAAGCCAGTATCCGCTTGCTGCAACGGCCACCCAGAACAACAGTCCAACGACTGCGCACTGCGCTTCACTCGCCTCGGCCTTCGGCCGGAACTTGCGAAGTAGCACATATCCCACGCCTTTGATCATCAACTCGAAGAAGATCTCGAACAGGATCCGACCAAGAACACGAGCAACCCCGCCAAGCGCATCTCCAGCGATCTCCCCAATCGGCATAGATGTGTCCTAGCGGTCAAACACCAGAATCAAGCCGCGCGGCGAAGCGACATCGGCTTGAATGAGTAACGCGCCACCGAACCATAGGTGAGGTAAGCCGGCGCGAGGAGCGGCCAGGGCACTCAGCGCCCCGCCGAGACCCAGAACACGCTGCGGAAGTGATGCATCATGTCGGGCGCACGATAGGCATTGCCCACGAACATGGCGTCAGCAGGCGGCTCCCCGCCGGCGCACGCAAGCGGCCGCGCGTTCACTTCTCCGAACCGGCCCTCACCGAATGCCTGCCACTGGTCGCTTTCCACCGGATCGTCGGTGACCGTGCCGTTGGCGTTGCCCACCTGGTCGCGCAGCACCCGGAAGCGGCCGGCGTTGCAGTCCACCTCCAGATCCCACATGTAGAAGCGATGTGGATGGCTGGCCTGCTCCACTACCTGGATGTACTCGATCCTGCGCATGCCAGCGGAGAGTGCATCCACGTTGCGTGCAACGAAGGCCACGCGCTGCGGCGCTTCGCCCATGCCACCCACCAGATACCAGCAGCGCAGGTCGGCCGCGGGATTGCACTTGAGCTGTCTGCTGGTCAGTGGGTCGGCATCCTGTGCCATCGTGGCCAGCGGCAAGCCTGTCGACATTCCCATCAACAGCCCCGCCACCAACGCGCCGCGCCGGCGCAGCCGTGCCCGCAAATCCATCGTGTCTCTCCCTGATTCCTGATCCAATGCGCCGCGCCCTTGCTGGCCTGGCGCCGCGGGCCGCGCGGTCATTCCACCAGCGGCCGGAAGGTGGTGGCGGCGCCTTCCCTCACCGTGACCAGCTGCCCCGGCGTCACCGTGCCGCTCTGGGTGCCGAACTCCCGCCGGTAGACGGGATCGATGCTGCCGGACCCAAAGGCCGGCGAATACGAAACGCTGCGCCGCCCGGTATCCACGTGGCGCTCGGTTTCGAACGTCACCGGAAACTCGGCCCACACCAGGTAGCGCCCCGGCTTGAGGCCGGCGAATTCGAAGTTGCCCTCGCGGTCCGTTCGCACGCGCCCGGCGTACTTCCAGATATCCGGATGCAGCTTGCGCAGGTGATGGCTGGAAAAGCTCAGGCCGTAGGCGTCATGCCAAGCCTCCACATGAGCCGTCATGGGCAGCAGGAACACCCACTCCCGATCGGCCACCGCAGTGGCGGCGCGGCTGAGCATCCGCGCCAGCGAGCGCCCCGGCTTGATGGAGTACCCCATGACTCCGCGCAGGCTGCCGTTGCCCAGCTCCATCATCGCTTCCAGCTCGCGCGCGTCGTACCGCTCCATGATGCGCTGCTCCTGGCCGCGCTCTGCCTGCGCCTGCTCTTCGACGGCATGGCGCGAGGCGCTGCGAACCTGCGCGGAAGCCACCTGCGTTGCCAGCAACATGACGCAGCTCAGTCCCGCCACGCCGCAATACAGAACCTTCCGTCCCATTGCCTCTCCCCCGCTCCCTGGAAACGCAATCATAGAACGCGGCTGCGGCGTTGTGTCACCGCGCGCCGCGACGCAGCAAACGTCCGACGCACTTGATAGGCGGTAGGCGTCGGGCCCGTCCCAGTGAGATCGCCAGGTGGACTGCAACTGCGAGCAGCCGAATAACGGCGGGGGTGGGCGGTGTGGCACGGCTTACGCATCGCGCTGCGCCTGCCACTTGTCCATCACGTCCGCGCCACCAGCCCGAGGGAGCGCATGCACGAGATCTCAGGGGTGTTGCACTTGGGGTGTTAATTCAACCCGATTCGGTCCGTACAACCCGATTCTGGCTGGCCGCGCAGACACGGTCAATGCGCGAACCTTCCGCGGTTTCAGTGGCTTGGTGGCTTGGAGCTTGGCCCCGCTCGAGCCCGTTGGCCCAAGACTCGGCGTTATACCGTATGGACGCGCGGCCATAAGAGATATCGCGGTGCCGGGAGGGTCATATCTTCGTGTTGTCGGCACCGCCCGGTACGTGCGGCGTTGCTGCGGGATGTGCGATATCGCTGCATGATCGGGCAGGATCCGGACGTGGCAGCCGGCGTGCCTGCGCGTGGGCGTATGTGCGGCCGCGCGCGCCGACGTCGTGCAATCGATATGCGGTCTGGACGCTGTTACCGCCAGCAGTTCTGGCGCGCACTCGCTCCCAGTGGTGTCGTCGTCCTACCCCGACACCTGCCGGCTCGGGTCTCCGATCTCCAGCTCGCGCAGGATCACGCTTGCCTGGGTGCGGTTGCGGGCGCCGAGCTTTTCGAAGATCACCGACAGGTGCGCCTTGACGGTGCGTTCCTGGATGTCGAGCCGGTCGGCGATCTGCTTGTTGAGCAGGCCCTGGGCGACGAGGGTGAGCACGCGGAACTGCTGCGGGGTGAGGCTGGCCAGGCGCGCGGCGAGATCGGCGTCGGCAGGGGATGACTGGGTGCGGGTGACGGCGCCGCGCAGGGCAGGGGGCAGCCACTGTTCGCAGGCCAGGACGGTGCGGATGGCTTCGCGCAGTTCGTCGAGGCCGGCGCTCTTGGGGATGTAGCCGGCGGCGCCATGGTCGAGGGCGCGGCGGATGATGGCCGGGTCTTCGTTGGCCGAGACCAGCACCACGGCCACCGCCGGGAACTGGGCGCGGATGGCGGCCAGGCCGGCAAGGCCGTGGTTGCCGGGCATGTGCAGGTCGAGCAGCACCAGGTCGATGTCGTCGTGCGTTTCGAGCAGGGCGAGCACGCCGTCGAGCGACTCGGCTTCGCAGGTCACCACGCCCTCCGCCGCATCCACGGCAGCACCGCGCAGGGCGGCGCGGAACAGCGGGTGGTCGTCGGCGATGAGCAGGTTGGGCATTGCGGGCAGGCTACAGGGCGAGGCTGAAGTAGGCGCTGTTGGGGTCTTCGACGTAGTGGCCGAAGGGCGGGCAGGGGCGGAAGCCGGCCGCCTGGTACAGCCTGCGTGCCGGCTCGAAGTAGGGCATCGAGCCTGTTTCGAGGCTGGCGCGCGCGTAGCCGGCGACACGCGCGTCGGCGAGCAGGTGGGCCAGCATCTCGCGGGCCACGCCCCTCCGCAGATAACCGATCGCGGTGCGCATGGCCTTGATCTCGGCATGGCCCGGGCCGAGGTGCTGCAGGGCGCCGCAGCCGGCGAGCTGGTCGCCGTCGTGCAGGGTCCAGACGCGCACGCCAGGCTCGCGCAGGCCGGACAGGTCCAGCGCGTGGCGGCTTTCAGCCGGGGCGGTGGCGGCCATGGCGTCCGCGTGCTGCTGCATCAGCGCGGCGAAAGCGGGGTCGTCGAGGTCGGCGGGGCGGATGTGCATGGCGGTGGGCGGGCTGGTGCCCGTGATGCAATAGGAACGCGTGGGACCGTGGCGGCCAGAGGTCGTCTGGCTGCGGTGGCTGCTCTCATTCGTCTTCGCCACCTTTACCCCGGCGGGTACGTAGCCCCGCAAGCGGGGACGGGAGCACCGGTCATTGCGCCGTCCAGCCCCCGTCGATGGGCATCGATGTGCCGGTGACATTGTGGGCTTCGCGGCGGCACAGCCACACGGCCATCGCGCCGATATCCTCGGGCAGTGAAAGGCGCTGGCTGGGCTGCTTTTCCGACAGCAGCGAACGCACGCCGTCCTCGCGGCTGCCGCCGTTGCGGCGCGCTTCGATCTGCGGTTCGATCAGCGGTGTCTCCACCCAGCCCGGGCAGATGCAGTTGACGGTCACGCCACCGCTGTCACGGCTGCCGGCCGCGGCGTATTCCAGCGCGGCCACCTTGCTCAGGCCGACTATGCCGAACTTGCTGGCCACGTAGGGCGCCTTGTCCTTCGAGGCCACCAGGCCGTGCACCGAGGCGACGTTGACCACGCGCCCGTAGCCGCGTGCGGCCATGCCCGGCATCGCCAGGCGCATGGTGTGGAAGGCCGAGCTGAGGTTGATGGCGATGATGTCGTTCCACTTGGCTACCGGCATCTCGGCCAGCGGCACGGCGTGCTGGATGCCGGCGTTGTTGACCAGTACGTCGATCGGGGACCAGGTATCGATGGCAGCCACCATCTGGTCGATCAGGTCGGGATTGCGCAGGTCGGCATCGAAGTGGCGCACGTCCGGGGCGCCGGCATCGCGCACGGCCTGCACGGCCGATGCGATCTGTTCCTCACTGCCGAGGCCGTTGACGGCGACGCGCGCGCCGTGCGCGCCGAGCGCTTGGGCGATCGCCAAGCCGATGCCGGAGGTGCTGCCGGTCACCAGTGCGGTGCGGCCTTCGAGGAAGCGGTCATTCATGCGTTTCGGGGTCATGGGGGCCTGCGGCCACGGTAGCAGGCGCGAGGCGGGTGGGAGTGGTACCAAAGTACGATGGGCCGGGCCGGGCGGGCTGCTACCGTGCCGGCATGAGCTATCCATCCATGATCGGAAAAGTGTGCGCGGTGGCGCTGGTTGCCAGTCTGGTGGCCTGTGCCGGGGGGCCGCGCACGAAGACAGCGGAGGCGACCGTGTTCAGCGCGCAGCGCAGCAGCGAACATCGCGGCCAGGACGACCTGCTCACCGCGGGTCTGGGCCTGGACGGCCTGCGCGCGATGGTGCCGCCGGCGTTTGCCGATGCGGGCCATCCCACGTCGGCCGAGCTGCGTCGCCGCGCACTGTGGAGCAACTGGCGCGGTATCGCCGATCTCGCGCCAGGCGGCGGCTATGGCGAGCTGTACGGCAGCGTTGCCACGGTGCCGGGTCGCGAGTTCCATGCCTATGCGAAGGTGCCTGGCGCGATCCATCCGCACCGCGTGATGCTGCAGCTGCCCGACGCGTTCGATGCGCGCAGACGCTGCGTGGTGGTCACTGCCTCGTCCGGCTCTCGCGGCATCTATGGTTCGATCGCGGTCGCCGGTGCCTGGGGCCTGCCGAAGGGCTGCGCGGTGGCCTATACCGACAAGGGCGCGGGCAGCGACTATTACGATCTCGACAGCCACACCGGCAGCCGGCCGGACGGCACGCGCGCCGCGCTGGGGGCGCCGGACCTGGCCTTCGTGCCGGATGCGCCGGTCAATGCCTCCGGCGTGGGCTTCAGGCACGCGCACTCGAAGGACAATCCGGAGGCGGACTGGGGCCGGCATGTGCGCCAGGCGGCCGAGTTCGCCCTGCAGTCGCTGGCCGAGGCGCTGCCGGCGCAGGCGCCTTTCACGTTCGACAACACGCGCGTGATCGCGGTCGGCATCTCCAACGGCGGCGGCGCGGTGCTGCGCGCGGCGGAACTCGATGGCGACTGGCTGGACGCGGTGGTGGCTGGCGAGCCCAATGTCCATGTCGATGGGCCCGGTTCGCGCAGTCTCTACGACTACACCGCCGAAGCCGCGCTGCTGATGCCCTGCGCGCAGCTGCATCTTCAGGACTTGCCACAGCCGCCGCTGGCCGCGCAGGTGGCGCCGCTGTGGACCGCGCGCTGCGCCTCGCTGGCGGCCGCAGGGCTGGTGGAAGGGGCCGATGTCGCGGCGCAGGCGAAATCGGCCTACGAGCGGATGCTGGCAAGTGGCTGGACCGACGAAGCGCTGCGTGCCGGCGTACTGTCGACCGGCTTCGACCTGTGGCGTGCGGTGGCAGCGACCTATGCCTCGGCCTATGGACGCTTTGGGGTCGGCGAGCATCCCTGCGGGTTTGCGTTCTCGGCGCAGAACGCCGACTTCTCCGCGCGTGCGGCCACGCTGGCCGAGCAGGCCGCGTGGTGGAGCGACGCCAGCGGCATTCCGCCGGGGGCGGGCGTGGGGCTTGTCGATCCATCGCTGGCGCCGCCGGACTTCGGTTTCGCCGGCCTGCAGTGCCTGCGTGCGCTCAACGGTGGTGATGGCGAGGATGCCAGGCGGGTGCAGGCGGGGATCGCAGCGACCCGCGCCGGCTTGCCGCGCGACGGGCTGCCGGTGGTGGTCGTGCACGGCGCCGACGACGGGCTGGTGCCGATGGCCTTCAGCAGCGTGCCCTACGTGGCGGCGGCGCGTGCGGCCGGGCGCGACGTGCGCTTCTGGGAAGTGCGCAATGCGCAGCATTTCGATGGTTTCCTCGGGCTGCCGGACTATGCCGCGCGCTATGTGCCGCTGCTGCCGTACGTGTATGCGGCGCTCGACCGGGTCACCGCGCACCTGGACGAGGAGGGCGGATTGCCGGCCAACGCGGTAATCGCGACCACGCCGCGGGGGATGGGCAGGCCCCTGGAAAAGACGAATCTGGCGATGCCGGAGTAGGGGCGGGGCTGTCGCACGGCGAAGCGTCGGGGGGATGCAGGGTGCTGTACCTTCGGCGCCCCCGAGACGTCAACCGCTGTGGTCTTGGGCTGGTTCAGTTGCGCAGCTACCTGCTTGCCCCCACCCCGGCCCTCCCCCGCAAGCGGGGGAGGGAGTAAGTAGCCTCCGCATGCCTGCCCTGCTCCCTCCTCCGCTTGCGGGGGAGGGCCGGGGTGGGGGCAGTGACGTGGCGAGGCGCCAAACGCAGCAGCCCCCCCCCGCTCCTGTCATCCTCACGACGCTTTTGGCACTCTGGAGGTCCGTTGTTTCCGCAGGACCGGCCATGTCCAGACCCCGCCATTTCTCGATGCTGCGCGACTTCCAGCTGGCCGACTGGTTCACGCTGGCCAATGCGGTCTGCGGCACCGGCGCTGTGTTCGCGGCGATGCGGTTCCTGCAGGACGGGGTGGTCAGCGACCTGCTGGTCGGCATGGCGCTGATCCCGCTGGCCTTCATCTTCGACGCGCTCGACGGGCGCATCGCGCGCTGGCGCAAGGTCGCTTCCACGCTGGGGCGCGAGCTTGACTCGCTGTCCGACGTGATCTCCTTCGGCGTCGCGCCCGCCGCGCTTGGCTATGCCTGCGGCCTGCAGGGCGGTTGGGACTGGGTGGTACTGAGCTACTTCGTCGGCTGCGGCGTCAGCCGCCTGGCACGCTACAACGTCACCGCCGAGACCCTGGCCGATGGCGGTGACAAAGTGAGATTCTTCGAGGGCACGCCGATCCCCACCAGCCTGGCGATCGTGATCATGCTCGCGATCGCGGCCTGGCAGGGTGCGATCGGGGACGCGATCTGGTTCGGGCAGTGGCAGCTGGGTCCCTGGCAGCTGCATCCACTGGTCCTGGTGTACGCGCTGTCCGGTTCGCTGATGATCAGCAAGACGATCCGTATTCCGAAGTTCTGAGGCGCCTGACACCGGAGCGTCGCTTGCCGTTGCTATGATCGACCGATACAGGAGGACGGCATGTTGAACCAGGGTTCCGGCATCGGTGCGGGCAGCGGGCAGGCGCAGGATTTCGAGCGGCTGGCGCGCCAGTACTGGGCGGCGTGGGGCGATGCACTGCGTGGTACGACCCCGGGCGGCGGCCAGGCCGGGACGCACACCTGGCAGGACGCGATCGAATCGTGGACGCGCCATGCACACGGCGGCCGCTCCGGCGTCAACGACGCACTGGAGCGTTTCAACAGCCAGGCGCGCGACTGGTATGGACACATGCAGCAGGTGGCCGCGCAATTCGCGGGCCGCGACCATACCGCGGGGGACATCACCCAGGCCTGGAAGCAGGCGCTGGGTGCGGCCGGTACCAATCCTTTTCCCGAGATGCTGCGCTCGATGCGCGGGCAGGGGCTGGGTGGGCTGGACCAGTGGGTCGAGGATGCCTCTCCGTGGCTGGATGCGATGCGCGGCGAGGGCATGTCGTGGCTGCGGATGCCTGCGTTTGGCCTCGGCCGCGAGCACCAGGAGCGCCTGCAGCAGTTGGCGCAGTCGCTGCTGGAATACGAGGAAAGCAAGAACGCCTACAACGCGCTGATGCTCAAGGCCACGCAGCAGGCGTTCACGATCTTCGAGGACAAGCTGGCCGCGCACGAGGAGCCGGGCCGCCAGATCGAAACCCCGCGCGCTCTGTTCGACCTGTGGATCGATGCGGCCGAGGAGGCATACGCCGAGATCGCGCTGTCGCAGGAGTTCCGCCAGGCCTATGGCCAGATGGTGGATGCGCAGATGCGCCTGCGCGCCGGGATGCAGCGGCAGGTTGAACAGATGTGTTCGACCCTGGGCATGCCGACGCGCACCGAGGTCGATGCCGCGCATCGCAAGATCGTCGAACTCGAGCGTGCGCTGCGGCGGTTGCGCGATGCGGTCGAGGGTGGGCCGATGCCGGCAACGCCTGCGGCATCGGGCCAGCGCGGTGCCAGGCCGCCTGGCAAGCGCGCGGCTGCGAAGGCGGCGGCGGGGAAATCTAAGTCCGCGCGGGTCACGGCCAAGGCGGATTCGGCCGGCGCTGCCAGCAAGACGGCTTCGAGCAAGGCGGTTCCCAGCAAGTCGGCGTCCAGCAGGTCGGCTGGCAAGACAGCTTCGAGAAAGGCGGCTTCGGGCAAGACGGCCAGCAAGTCGGCTTCCAGCAAGTCGACTTCAAACAAGCCCACGTCCCGCAAGGCAGCGCCGCGCAAGCTGGTGCAGGCAGCCAAGCCTGCGAAACCGGCTGCCCGGAGCAAGCCCGCCAAGCGTGCCGCCCGCAAGCTCGCGCCGCGCCCCAGCGTGACCGCACGGCGTCCGCCGACCAACCGATTCACCAGCCACATCCCGATCCCGGACACGCCACTGCCGCCCGATGCGGCGCCGGTATCCAAGCGTGGAGGACGCTGACATGCACGGACCCCTCGGCATCACGCCCGACCGCCTGGCCAGCGAGGCCATGCGCTTCCACCACAAGCTTGCCGCGGGCCTGCAGAGCCTGCGCGAAGTCGGCGACTACGACTATGGCGCCACCGGCAAGGAAGAAGTCTGGCGTGACGGCAAGGTCGTGCTGTATCGCTACGTGGGTGAAAAGACGCCCACCGCGAAGGTGCCGCTGCTGATCGCTTACGCGCTGGTCAACCGTCCCTACATGGTCGACCTGCAGGAAAGCCGCTCACTGGTGCGCGGGCTGCTCGAGCGCGGCGAAGATGTCTACATCATCGACTGGGGCTATCCCGACCGCTCCGACCGCTACCTCACGCTGGAGGATTACATCGATCGCTTCCTCGGCGGCGCCATCGACGTGCTGCGCCGGCGCAGCGGGCTGGATGCGGTCAACCTGCTCGGCATCTGCCAGGGCGGCGCGTTCTCGCTGTGCTATGCGGCGCTGCACCCGGACAAGGTGAAGAACCTGATCACCATGGTCACGCCCGTGGATTTCCACACGCCGGACAACATGCTCTCGAACTGGACCCGTGACATCGACGTGGACCTGTTCGTCGACACGCTCGGCAACGTGCCGGCGGACATGATGAACTTCTCCTACCTCACGCTGAAGCCGTGGCGGCTGTTCGTGCAGAAATACGTGGGCCTGGTCGATATCCTCGACGATTCCCGGGCGCTCGAGGACTTCCTGCGCATGGAAAAATGGATCTTCGATTCACCGGACCAGGCCGGCGAGGCGTTCCGCCAGTTCATCAAGCAGTTCTACCAGGGCAACGGTTTCATCAACGGTGGCATCGACATCGGCGGGCGCGAGGTGGAGCTGGGCTTCGTCGACATGCCGGTACTCAACATCTATGCCGAGCAGGACCACCTGGTGCCGCCGGATGCCTCGCGCGCGCTGCAGGGCGTGGTGGGCACGGGCGACTATTCGGAGCTGTCGTTCCGCGGCGGGCACATCGGCATCTACGTCTCGGGCCGCGCGCAGAAGGAAGTGCCCTCGGCCATCCACGACTGGCTGGCGGCGCGGGCGCGCTGAGCGTCCTGCGGGGCGGTCATCGGACGCAGCGGATTCTTCACAATCCCGGCGATAGACTGCCCGCGCATCCACGGAACACAGCCATGAACACGACCGCCAAGCCTGCCCTGACCCGTTCGATCAATGACCGCGTGCTTGCTGGCGTGGTGGGCGGCATCGCGCACCGCTTCGGCTGGAGCCCAACCCTGCTGCGGGTCCTGTACGTGGTCGGCTCGGTGCTGTCGGCGGCGTTCCCCGGCATCCTGGTCTACCTGGTGCTGTGGCTGCTGATCCCGGAAGGCAACGATTGATCCAGCCCGCCACGCGATCGCGCGTGGCGCCGCTGTTGGAGGCCGCCGGCTTGCTGCTCGGCATCGCCTGGACACTGCCCAATACGCTGATCGGATTGCTGGCCGGCATGATCGCGGTACCGGTCGGCGCGCGTGCGCGTTTCAATCGGCGCGAGCGTGCCCTGGTGTTCCATCGCTGGCCGTGGGGACCGGGCGGTGCGATGACGCTGGGCAACGTGATCCTGCACAGCGGTGACAGCCTCGATTCCACCTGCATGACCTACGCGCACCGGGCAGGCCTGTGCAGCGAGCCGGGCATCGTGCTGGGCGACCACGAGCGTGCGCACGTCTACCAGTACATGGCGCTGGGTCCGCTGTTCCTGCCGCTGTACCTGCTGTGCGGCGGCATCAGCGTGCGCAACCGCTTCGAGCGCGCCGCCGACCGCTACGCGCAGACAGGTCGCGGCTGGTGGCCCTGGCCGGGGTGATGCGTTTGCAACCCTTGTCGGTATGTCCAAGTTGTCATTTCGACCGCAGGGAGAAATCCCGGCGACGGGCCGCAGATCTCTCCCTTCGGTCGAGATGACAGGCCAGGGATGGACGCGGCGTTGCTGTCGACAGGTACGCTGCGTCGGTGTCGGTGTCGGTGTCGGTGTCGGTGTCGGTGTCGGTCCGATGCCGATGCCGATGCCGGAGACAACATCGCCGGCGTCTCGAATGCGGACTCATGCGGATCTGGCGAGCGCCGACGAACGGTCGCGGTATTTGACGGTCGCGTAACAGCACCCGCGATACTCTGCTTGCGTCGAAAAAGAAACCGACGGCGAAAGCCCGAAGCAGACGATTCGACAAGGAAGGCTCAGCCGACCGGATCAAACCGGAAGACTGGGCCTTCTGCTTTTGCGCCATCGGCGCGTGTCCTGGAGTACGGCGGCGTGCACCGCGCTGGCGTAATGTCCGCACGGTATCGGTCCCCGACATTCCTCCACCGGAGAACGCAGCATGCGCCTGCACACTCGCAGCCTGGCCCTGGCTCTCGCCACCATCCTCGGCACCGCCTGCGGCGGCACGTCCGATACCGAAGTGCAGGACGCTGCGCAAACGGATCCTGCGCCGGCGGCTGTCGAACCGGCCATGAGCCCAACTGCTTCGGCCACCCATACTTTCGATACCGCGCAACTCGCCCGGTTCGACCATCCCTGGGCCATGACCTTCCTTCCTGACGGCCGCCTGCTGGTGACCGAGATGGGCGGCGCGCTGAAGCTCTACGATCCCTCGGCCAACACCACGGGCAGCATCAGCGGTGTGCCCGAAGTGGTGCATGTCGCGCAGGGCGGACTGGGCGACGTGGTGCTGCATCCGCAGTACGCCGGCAACCAGATGATCTACATCAGCTTCGTGGAGCGCGGCGATGACGGCCTGCTTGGCGCCGCGGTCGCGCGCGCGAAGCTGGCGCTCGACGACGCGGGTGGCGGCGCACTGGAAGGTGTCGAAGTGATCTGGCGCCAGGTGCCGAAGAGGAGCGGCGACGGCCACTTCGGCTATCGCATCGCCTTCGACGACGAGGGCAAGCTGTGGATCAGCTCCAGCGAGCGCAAGGAGTTCGATCCGGCGCAGGACATGGCCACCAACCTGGGCAAGATCATCCGGCTCGACGATGACGGCAGCGTGCCCGCCGACAACCCCTTCGCCGGGGCGGGCGAGATCGCGGCGCAGGTCTGGACGCTGGGCCATCGCAACATACTGGGCATCGATTTCGACGCGCAGGGGCGGCTGTGGGCGCACGAGATGGGGCCCAAGGGCGGCGACGAACTCAACCTCATCGTCAAGGGCGAGAACTACGGTTATCCGCTGGTCTCCAACGGCGTGCACTACGACGACACGCCGATCCCGGACCACGACACCCGGCCAGAATTCCGTGCGCCGGTGATCACCTGGACGCCAGTGATCTCGCCGGCCGGCTTCGTCATCTACGACGGCGACCTGTTCCCGGCATGGAAGGGCAACGGCTTCATCGGCGGCCTGTCGTCGTTGGCGCTGGTGCGGGTGGAGTTCGACGGCGAAAGCGCGCGCGAGGCCGAGCGCTTCGACATGCAGCGCCGCATCCGCGAGGTCGAGCAGGGCCCGGATGGCGCGATCTGGCTGCTCGAGGATGGCACCCGCGGCGCCGAGGGCTGGCTGCTCAAGCTCACGCCGAAGGATGACGGCCATGGTGCCGTTGACGGCCACGGCCAGGCAGCACCACGCACCTAGGAAGGAGACGGAATCATGCGCGATGGCCGAACCCCTGGTATGGCGCCCTGGTCGTTCTTCCTGCCGGTAGCGCTGGCGGTGCTTGTCGGTGGAGTCGTGGCCGGGCTGATCCTGCGCGGAATCGATGGCGTGTCCGGCAATGACGATGCCAACCCGGTGGCTGCATCACCGGGCAGTGCGGAAGGTGAAGTCGGGGCACCGGTCGAAGCCGCAGATTCAGCGCGTGCAGAGGTGGACGCGGCAGCGGCGGCACCTGCGCCGCCTGAGGCGGTCGTGCCGGCACCCCATGCCCCGGGCGCGGCATCTCCCGTGCTGCATGAGGACGAGGACGCAGTCGCATCCGTACCGTCCCTGCCCGGCGCAATCGTCGCCAGGCGCGATGGCGCGCCGGAAGCCTGCATCAGCGGCACGATCGCCTGGCGCGACGAGAACGGCTGGCAGCAGCGGTTGGAGAACGATGCGCCGGTGGCCTGCGTGGAGGCGTCTGCGCTTGCGCCGTAGCGCCGGAGCCTAAGCGCGCGGCAGCCGCTCGATCGATGTGCCCAGTGCGGCACCGTCCGCGCCGTAGCGGCGTTCGGCGAACAGCAGTTCCCCGGCGCTGGCCAGTACCACGCTGCTGCAGCGCGTGCCGTATGTCGGGTCGAGCACGAAGGGCGATGACAGCATGCGCTCCAGCTCGATTCCGACGCCCGTGTCGGGCAGTGACTGGTCGGGTGCGCGGGTGGTGTCGCGCAGGGCGGTGAACAGTGGTTCGATGGTGTCCGCGCGGGGCACCGCGGTATTGGCCAGCGGCGACTCCAGCCACGCCTGCAGTGCGCGGGTCGCGAACACACCCTTGGGCCAGGGCGCGTCGAAGCCGCCGTTCGACATCGCGTGCATGCCGGGCGCCACGGTCCGTGCTGAGAAGGCGGGATGATTGCTGGCACAGACCAGCTGCGCGCCGTCGTGCACCAGCAGGTTGAAGCGGCCGTAGTCGGCGGCCTGCGCGCCCAGGGCGGCAGTGAAGTCGCCTGCATCCGCGTGTCCGCGCACGAAATCCCGCACCAGCCAGCCGCGCGATCGTGGCGCCGTCTCCGCGCCCCGTCCCGCACGCACGTTGGTCACCGCGGCCACGCGCCCGCCGCGGGAGAGCTGCAGCCAGCCGCCACCCTGGGCCAGGTCGCGTCCGCCGTAGACATCGGGCGCATCCGGATCGAAGCCCGCTTGTGCGCTCGGCCGCGCATGCGCCTCGTCGCGATTGGCGATCAGCGCCAGCTGCCAGCGCGGGTGCACGCGCCAAGCGATGGCCACCAGGCACATGTCAGTCGGCCTGCGGGTCGCGGATCACGAGCAGGCGCGGTTCGGTCATGTCCTCGATCGCGTACTTCACGCCCTCGCGGCCGAGGCCCGACTGCTTCACGCCGCCGTAGGGCATGTTGTCGACGCGGAAGCTGGGCACGTCGCCGACCACCACGCCGCCGACCTCGAGCCTGTCCCAGGCGCGCATCGCATGCGCCAGGCTGGCAGTGAACACGCCGCTCTGCAGCCCGAACGCACTGGCGTTGACGGTATCGAGCGCGGCATCGAAATCGTCGAACGGCTGCAGGCAGGCGACCGGGCCGAAGACCTCCTGCCGGTACAGGTCGCTGTCCGTCGGCACCTGTTCCATCAGCGTGGCCGGGACCATGTTGCCCTCGCGCGCGCCGCCAGCCAGGCGCTTCGCGCCGCCCTTGCGCGCCGCCTCGATCCAGGACTCGATCCGCTTGGCCGCGGCCTCGTCGATCACAGGGCCGATGAAGGTCTGTTCGTCGCGCGGATCACCCTGCACCAGCGCGGCCGTGCGTGCCTTGAGCTTCCTGCGCAGCGGCTCGTACAGGTCGCGATGGACCAGGATGTGCTGCACGCTGATGCAGCTCTGTCCGGACTGGTAATAGGCGCCGGTGACCAGGCGATCGGCGATGTGGTCGAGCGATGCGCCCGGGTCGGCGTCGACGATGCAGGCGGCATTGCCGCCCAACTCCAGCGTCACCTTCTTGCGGCCGGCGCGCGCCTTGAGTTCCCAGCCGACCAGCCCACCGGTGAAGCTGAGCAGGGCGATGCGATCATCTTCCGTCAGCGCGGCGGCATCCTCGTTGCTGCAGGCGAGGATCGAGAATGCGCCCTTGGGCAGGTCGGTTTCGGCCAGCACCTCGCCGATGATGAGCGCACCGACAGGGGTTTTCGCCGCGGGTTTGAGCACGAACGGGCAGCCGGCCGCGATCGCGGGCGCGACCTTGTGCGCGACCAGGTTGAGCGGGAAGTTGAACGGCGTGATGAAGCTGCACACACCGATCGGCACCCGCTTGACCATGCCACGGTAGCCGCGCGTGCGTTCGGAGATCTGCAGCTCGATGGTTTCGCCTTCGACCCGCGTGGCTTCGCCGGCGGCGATGCGGAAGGTGTCGACCAGGCGCGAGACTTCGCCGCGCGCGTCGCGGATCGGCTTGCCGGCCTCGATGCACAGCGCCAGCGCGAGTTCATCGGCGCGCTCGTCGAAACGGCGCATGCAGTGTTCGAGCACGTCGCGGCGCTGGTCCGGCGTGAACCGGGCCATCGCCTCGCGTGCGCCGTATGCGGCGGCGATCGCCTTGTCGATCAGGGCTGCGTCGGCCAGCGCGACGCGGGTGGCGACCTTGCCGCTGTACTTGTCCAGCACCTCGAGGTCGGTATTGGGCTGCACCGGCGCGTTGGCCAGGTAGCCGGGATAGGTCTTCGCGATTGCGCCGCCCTTGGGCTGCTTGCCGCTGCGTGCCATTGCGGGGTTCCTTGCGGGGAAGTCTGAAACGGGGAATCAAACCTATTCGACGGCGGCGGCCAGTTCGCCGATCTCGCGGTTGAGCAGCGCGTCGTCGCGGCTGTAGTCCACCGGCACCTCGATCAGGTCGATGCCGGGCGTGTCCAGCGCGGTGCGCAGCTGCCGGCGGAAGTCGTCGATCGAGCCGGCGCGGTGGCCGCGCGCGCCGTAGCTTTGTGCGTAGAGCACGAAGTCCGGGTTGCCATAGTCCATTCCAAACTCCGCGTAGCCCTCGTGCGCCTGCTTCCACTTGATCATGCCGTAGGCGTCGTCGCGCAGGACCAGCACGACCAGGTCGATCTGCAGCCGCATCGCCGTCTCCAGCTCCTGCGAATTCATCATGAATCCGCCGTCGCCGCACACCGCCACCACCTTGCGTGTCGGATGCACCATGGCCGCGGCGATCGCCGAGGGCAGGCCCGCTCCCATCGTGGCCAGCGCGTTGTCGAGCAGCAGCGTGTTGGGCAGGCGGCAGCGTGCGTGGCGGGCGAACCAGAGCTTGAACAGGCCGTTGTCCAGGCAGGTGATGTCCTGTGCATCCAGGGCGCCGGCGAGTTCAGCCGCCAGCCGCGGCGCGGACATCGGGAAGCGCGCGTCCGCGGCGAGGCCGGCGATGTTCGCGCACAGTGCGTCGCGCACGCGGTCGAAGAACGCGAACTCCCAATGCGGCTGCGGTTTCAGGTCAAGGCGCTGCGCCAGTTCCCACACCGAGTTGGCGATGTCGCCGACCACCTCGATCTGCGGGAAGTACACCCGGTCCACCACCGCCGGAAAGTAGTTGACGTGGATCACCGTGCGCCGGCCGCGGTGCATGGAGAAGGGCGGCTTCTCGATCACGTCGTGGCCGATGTTGATGATGCAGTCCGCGGCGTCGATTGCGCGGTGTACGAAGTCACCATCCGAAAGCGCGGCGGTGCCGAGCCACAGTGGGCCGGTTTCGTCCAGCACGCCCTTGCCCATCTGGGTACTGAAGAACGGGATACCGAGCCGCTCGACGAAGGCATGCAGCATCTTCGAGGTGGTCTTGCGATTGGCGCCGGCGCCGATCATCAGCAGCGGATGACGCGCCTTGCGGATTGCATCGGCCGCGACGTCGAGCGCCTTGTCCTCGGCGACCGGGCGACGCGTGTGCACGGCAGGCAGCACGATCGCGTCGGTGTCCTCGTCGGCGACGTCCTGCGGCAGCTCCAGGTGGGTGGCGCCGGGGCGCTCCTCCTGCGCAAGCCGGACCGCTTCGCGCACCTTGGCCGGAATGCCGCCGGCCGACACCAGCTGGCGCGTGTACTTGGTCAGCGGTTGCATCATGTCGACCACGTCGACGATCTGGAAGTGTCCCTGGCGGCTGTCGCGGATCGGTTTCTGGCCGGTGACCATCAGCATCGGCATCGCGCCGAGCTGGGCATAGGCCGCAGCGGTGACAAGGTTGGTCGCGCCCGGGCCGAGGGTGGCCAGGCAGACGCCGGCCTTGCCGGTCAGTCGGCCCCAGGTCGCGGCCATGAAGCCGGCGGCCTGCTCGTGCCGGGTCAGCACCAGCCGGATGCTGGAGGTGCGCAGCGATTCGAGCAGCGCCAGCGTTTCCTCGCCGGGAATGCCGAACACAAGGTCGACGCCTTCGGCTTCCAGCGCCTGGACAAACAGATCGGAGGCTTTTGTCATCGCGGGCCACCCTCGCATGCAGAACGTTACGGCGATGTTCCTGTCGCGGCTGAAGCCGCTCCTACAGGGGACGTGGTATCGCACTTGTAGGAGCGGCTTCAGCCGCGAACCGTCGCGTTACCCGCCACGAGCGGGGACGGGGCATCGTCCCGCAGGAGTGGCTTCAACCGCGAACCCTTGCGTCACCCGGCGCCCGAACCACCCTCCACATCCTCCACCCGCAGCCGCAGCCGCCCGTCGGCCACGCGTGCCGACACCGTATCGCCTGTTGCTACATCGGTGGTGCCACGCACCACCTGCCCATCGTCGCGCTGCAGGATGCTGTAGCCCCGCGCGATGGTTGCCAGCGGGCTCACCGCCTCCAGTGACCGGGCCAGTCCGCGCAGCTGCAGGGCATCGCGCTGCAGGCGCCGCGCGATGGCAGCCTGCAGGCGTGGCTGCGCGTCGGACAGCTGCTGGTGCAGCAACTGCAGCCGGCGCTGCGGGCGCGTGGCCTGCAGCACCGCGCGGGCGTGTCGCAGGCTGGCGGCATGCGTCAGCAGGCGCTGCTGCCATGCCGACTGCAGGCGGCGCAGGGCTTCGTCGCGGCGTAGTGCGTAGGCCTGCAGCCGCGCCTGCGGGCGCTGTGCATTCAAGCGCAGCGCCGCGCGATCGGTGCGCTGCGCCAACTGGCGCAGGTGGTTGGCCTGCAGCGCGGAGGCGCGCCGGTGCAGGCCCGCCAGGCGCTGGCCGAGGTCGACCTGGCTGGGCACCAGCAGTTCGGCTGCGGCCGACGGCGTGGGCGCGCGCAGGTCGGCGGCGAAATCGGACAGACTGAAGTCGGTTTCGTGGCCGACCGCCGACACCACCGGCACCGGCGAGTCCGCGATCGCGCGCGCCAGTGCTTCGTCGTTGAATGCCCACAGATCTTCCAGCGAACCGCCGCCGCGCGCCAGCAGGATCACGTCGTGGCGCCCACTGACCGCGGCCCGCTGCAGCATCGAAGTGATCTGTGCGGCCGCCGCCTCGCCCTGCACCGGCACCGGCAGGATGTCCACCTCGACCAGGGGAAAGCGCCGCGCCAGCACGCTCAGCACGTCGCGCACGGCCGCGCCGGAGGGCGAGGTGATCACCGCAAGGCGCCGCACGTAGGCGGGCAGGGGGCGCTTGCGCTCGACGTCGAACAGGCCCTCGGCCTGCAGGCGCGCCTTGAGCTGGTCGAAGGCCCGGCGCAGCGCGCCTTCGCCGGCATCCTCCAGCGAATCCAGGATCAGCTGGTAGTCGCCGCGCGCTTCGTAGAGGGTCAGCCGACCGCGGGCCAGCACCTTCATGCCTTCGCGCGGCAGGAACGCCAGGCGCTGGCTCTTGGGCTTGAACAGCGCGCAGCGCACCTGCGCGCGGGCATCTTTCAGCGTGAAGTACAGATGGCCCGAGGAGGGGCGCGAGACGTTGCCCAGCTCGCCCTCGACCAGCACCAGCGGGAAGGTGTCCTCCAGCAGGCTGCGCGCCAGCGTGTTGAGCTGGCTGGGGCTGAGGATCTCGCCGGTGATCGCGTCATTCATGCCCGGCAGGATAGCCGTGCCGATGCGCCCAGCCCATCACGGCGCGTCGGCCTGCCACTGGATCGAAAGTTCGCCGACCCGCGCCATGCGCTGCAGGTGGCTGGCCACCACCTCCTGGTAGCGCTGGAGCCTTGCGTCGTCGGCAGCCTCGACGGAGACGTCCAGCCGGTCGGCTTCGGCCCGCATGCGCGCGCTGGTGGTCGGGTCGAAGGGGACGAAGCCGCTGTCGGCATCAAACGCGACTTCGAACTTGTGCGCCCAGTGCGTGCACAGGCGCTTGATGAGGTGGGTCGCTTCTGGCGTGGCGATGGTGGCGGAGGATGAGATGGGCATCTGTGGGCCCGCGGGGAGGAGGGCTGGAGCTGTTCTGGCGCCCCGACCGTGCCGTTGACCGGGCGGGCACGGCGGGGCCGGGGTCTTTCAATGAGTTCTTTTCCCATTCGAGCTGGAGTCGGCCCGGGTGGGCTGGATCAGGCCTGCGGCCGGGGGTCGTCCCGGGCCGGGGGTTGCTCCCCGGCTCGGTCAGCCCGTTGCGCGGTCCGGCCCGGCGCAGCGCGCCGGGCGTTCGTGCGGACGCGCGGCAGTGCCGCGCGAGCTGTCCGCACTCACCCATGGCTGACTCGCCGCCGCAGCGCATCCATGCGCTGCTCTCCGCAATCCCCCGCCCCGGAGCGACCATCGCCCAGTCACTGGCGTGGCTTCGAAAAAGCTCGCCATCGAAGCATCGCAGCGCCAGTCGCAATGAGCCGTGCCCTGGCGACCGGGGGTCGTGGAAAGCAAAACATGGATGTTTTGCGCGCGAGTCAGGGCACGATGCCCTGACCGAGCGAAAAGCGATCCCCGGTCGACAGGGCGCGGCATCAATTCGAAGCCCGCGCGGGACTTCCGGAAATCTTCCACTTTGGGAAAAGAACCTTTTCAATGTGGGGGCGGCACCGCCCACCGGAGCCGCCATGGCCGCAACGGAGCGTTGCCGGCCCGTGCCGCGCCCGCATCGCGACAGGCGGCGGTCACCGGTTCGCGGCTAAAATGCGCGCATGTCCGCCCAGCCCCAGTCGTTGCCGCCCTGCCACGCCGATCCGGCCGCACCCTTCGGGACGCTGTCGCGACGGCATACGCAGCAGGTGCGCGTCGGCGGCGTCACGCTGGGCGGGCAGGCGCCGGTGGTGGTGCAGTCGATGACCAATACCGACACGGCAGATGTGGCCTCGACCGCGAAGCAGGTCGCCGAACTGTGGCGCGCGGGTTCGGAGCTGGTGCGCATCACCGTCAACAATCCCGAATCGGCCGCGGCGGTGCCGCGCATCGTCGAGCGCCTGGCGATGCAGGGCATCGAGGTGCCGATCATCGGCGACTTCCACTACAACGGCCACCAGTTGCTCGAGCGCGAGCCCGCCTGCGCCGAAGCCCTGGCCAAGTACCGGATCAATCCGGGCAACGTCGGTTTCGGCAGGAAGCGCGACACCCAGTTCGCGCAGCTGATCGAGTTCGCCATCCGCTACGGCAAGCCGGTGCGCATCGGCGCCAACTGGGGTTCGCTGGACCAGTCGCTGGCGGCCACCTTGATGGACGAGAACGCGCTGCGCGCCGAGCCCTGGGACGCCGGGCGCGTGCTGCGCGAGGCGCTGATCCGCTCGGCGGTGGACTCGGCCGAGCGTGCAGTGGAACTTGGCCTGGGCCGCGACCGCATCGTGCTCAGCGCCAAGGTCAGCGGCGTGCAGGAACTGATCGCCGTGTACCGCGACCTCGCGCGCCGCAGCGACTTCGCCCTGCACCTGGGACTGACCGAGGCAGGCATCGGCTCGAAGGGCATCGTTGCCTCCTGTGCCGCGCTGGGCGTGCTGCTGCAGGAAGGCATCGGCGACACGATCCGCATCTCGCTCACGCCCGAGCCAGGCGCGCCGCGCACCAACGAAGTGGTGGTCGCGCAGGAACTGCTGCAGACCATGGGCCTGCGCGCGTTTACGCCGATGGTCACCGCCTGCCCGGGCTGTGGCCGCACCACCAGCGAGTTCTTCCAGGAACTGGCGCAGGTGGTGCAGGAACACGTGCGCGCGAAGATGCCGGAGTGGAAGATCACCCGGCCGGGCGCGGAGAACATGACCCTGGCGGTGATGGGCTGCGTGGTCAACGGACCGGGCGAATCGCGCCACGCCAACATCGGCATCTCGCTGCCCGGCACCGGCGAGGCGCCGTCCGCGCCGGTGTTCATCGACGGTGAGAAGGCGCTGACCCTGCGCGGCGAGCACATCGCGCGCGAGTTCGTGGCCCTGGTCGACGACTACGTCGATCGCACCTGGGGCCGGGGCGCGGATGCCTGAGGCCAGCTGGCGCCGCGGCGCGGTCGACGCCTGCGGCGGCTTCGTGCGTCGCCATGGCTGGCGACTTGCGCTGCTGTTCGCCGGCATGCTGCTGCCGATGTGGGCCTTCCTGGAGTTGGCCGACGAGGTCCACGAGGCCGAGGCGATTCCGTTCGACGAGCCGGTCCTGCTGTTCGCGCAGGCCATCGCCAGCGAGGGATTCGACCGGGTGTTCCTGTTCTTCTCGAAGATCGGATACGCCTGGGGCGTGGTGCCGGTCGATATCGTTCTGGTTGTAGTGCTGCTTGCGCTGCGTCGCTGGCGCGATGGCCTGTTCGCCGCGGTGGCCACCGGCGGCTCGGCGCTGCTGAACTTGGCGACCAAGCGCCTGTTCTCGCGCGACCGGCCGGCGCTGTGGGAGTCGATCTCGCCCGAGGCCACCTACAGTTTCCCCAGCGGCCACGCGATGGGGTCGATGACCCTCGCCCTGGTACTGGTGCTGCTGGCCTGGCCGACGCGCCTGCGCTGGTGGGTGGTCACGGCGATGGCGGTGTTCGTGCCCATGGTCGGGCTGTCGCGCGTGTACCTGGGCGTGCATTACCCCTCCGACATCCTGGCCGGCTGGTCTGCGGCGGCGCTGTGGACGGTGGGCGCGTACCTGCTGCTGCACCGCCGCATTGCCGCGGGCGCAAACAGCGGCTGAACACGCCGTCCCCGGCGATTGTCCGCACGGGATGCGACCCGGTCTTGCGCGCGGCACTGGCAGGCGTAGAGTGCGGCCGTTGGGCACAGGGATGCGCAATCGGACAGGGGCGGTTGTGAAGGCGATATCCGGGTCACCGGATGTCCCGACACGCATGCGCCCCTGGGTTCTTCGCAATAGCTTCGGCGGTTGGTCCGGGCGGTTTGGCGGGCCGGTCGTCGATTTCCGCGGAGTATCGACGATCCGGAGGTGGGCATGGACAGCAGGACACGTTGGGGGCTTGTCGTTGGACTGTGTGTGGCGGGCGGGGCAGTACTGGCCGCGGTCACGACGGGGGAAGGACGCAGCGCCGGCCGCGCATGGCTGGCGGCGATGCAGCCACAGACGGCGGCGGCGACGGTCGCCACCTCGTCGACAACAGCCGGCGTAGCGGCAGCAAGCGGCCGCGAAGACGCATCGGCACGCGGCACCTACATCATCATGTTCCGCGAGCCGACGGTCGCCGCCTATCGCGGCGGGATCGCTGGGATCGCCGCGGCGCCGGCCAAGCGTTCGAGCGCCACCGGCACCTCGCGTCCGGACATGCGCAGCCCGCAGGCGCGCGAATATGCGCGCTACCTGCAGGGACGCCAGGCCCAGATCGAACGCGGCATGGCGCAGGCGATCGGGCGCCAGCCGCAGGTGTCGCAGCGTTTCCAGCACGCGATCAACGGCGTCGTCGCCGAACTGGGCCCGGCCGAAGCCGAGCGCGTACGCGCGCTGCCCGAGGTGCTGCTGGTCGATGAGTACCGCGAGTACCCGCACGACACCGACACCGGCCCCGCGCTGATCGGCGCCCCCGCCGTGTGGAACGGCACCGCGGCCGGCGGCACCGGCCAGCAGGGCGAAGGCGTCGTCTTCGGCATCCTCGATTCGGGGATCAACTTCGGCAGCCCCTCGTTCGATGCGCTCGATCCGATCGACGGACATGCGCACGTCAACCCGCTCGGCGCCGGCAACTACCTGGGCAGCTGTGCGGCAGGCGGCATCGACGAAGGCCGCTGCAACGACAAACTGGTCGGCGGCTATGACTTCGTCTGCGCGGCACCGGCCAACACCTGCGGCGCGGCCAACATCCGCGAGGAGCCGGGCTTCGGCGACAGCAACGGCCACGGCAGCCACGTCGCCTCGACCGCGGCCGGCAACCGCCGCGACGTCGACGTGCTGGGCAACACGCGCCGGATCTCCGGCGTGGCGCCGCGCGCGAACATCGTCGCCTTCGACATCTGCTACACCAACACCGCGACCGGGCAGGGCCTGTGTCCGAACGTATCGGCAGTGGCGGCGGTGGACCAGGCGATCGCAGATGGCGTGGTCGACGTGATCAATTATTCGATCGGTGGCGGCGCCTCTCCCTGGAGCGAGGCGGTGTCGCAGGCCTTCCTCAATGCGGTCGAGGCGGGCATCTACATCGCGGCCTCGGCGGGCAACAGCGGGCCGGCCCCGAACACGCTTGGACACGTCGAGCCCTGGGTGTCGTCCACCGCGGCATCGCAGCACGGTCGCGGGGATTTCGTGGTGGTGCTGGAAGTGACCGGCCCGCAACCGGTGCCCGAAGCCTTGGCCGCCATCGAGATGAACCCCGGCAGCAACGGCGTGAGCCAGGACGCCGCCATTCCCGGCGACACGCCGCTGCTGGTGAGCCCGGGGATCGATTCGGTCGACGACGCCTGCGCCGCGTATCCGGAGGGCGCCTTTACCGGCGCGATCGCGGTCGTGCGCCGCGGCAGTTGCTCGTTCACCATCAAGGTCGACAATGCCGCTGCGGCCGGCGCGGTGGCGGTGGTCGTCGCCAACAACGCCGCCGGTGCACTCATCCCGTCGGTGCCTGGCACCACCGTGCCGGCTTTTGGCATGCTGCAGGCGGATGCCGACGCGCTGCGCAATTTTGCCGCGGCCAATCCGGCGGTCACCGCCGGCATCCCGTATCCGGCGATCATGCTGACCAACCAGGTCGATGCGCTCGGCGCGTTCAGCTCGCGCGGACCGGCCGGCAGCTTCGACCTGCTCAAGCCGGATGTGACCGCCCCGGGCGTGCGCATCCTGGCGGCGGTGGCGGGGACCACCATCACCGGCTTCGAAGAGGACGTGGCGCTGTACAACGGCACCTCGATGGCCTCGCCCCACCAGGCCGGTGCCGCGGGCCTGGTCCGGCAGGTGCGTCCGGGCTGGACGCCGCCGGAAATAAAGTCGGCGTTGGCGATGACTGCCAGCCAGAGCGTGCTGCTCGAGGACGGCGTCACGCCGGCCGATCCGCACGCCGCAGGCTCGGGGCGGATCCAGGTGGACCGCGCGGTCGCGGCCGGCCTGGTGATGCACGAGACCGCTGCCAGCTACCAGGCGGCCAATCCCGCCACCGGCGGCGATCCGGCCACGCTCAACCAGCCCAACATGATCCGCCGCAACTGCGCGCCGCAGTGCGTGTTCGTGCGGACCTTCCGCAACCCGCTCGCCACCGCGCAGGGCTATCGGGTGCAGGTCGAAGGCCTGCCTGCACGGGCGACCCCGGCCAACCTGAAGGTGCCGGCAGGCGGTTCGGTGTCGGTGCGGGTGGTGGTGGACGGAACCGCGCTGCCGGCCGACGGCAGCTGGAACTTCGGCCAACTGGTGCTCACGCCGGTGGTTGCCGGCTCGCGCAACCCGCCGCCGACGCTGCACCTGCCGATCGCGGTGGTGGTGCCGCCGCCGGTGATCCAGCTGCCCGACCTGGTCGGGTCCGCACTGCAGGCCGGGCGCAGCGGTCGCGCCACGACCACCGTGGCGAACGCGGGCGGTTCGCCGCTGGTGTACAGCTTCGACAACAGCGGCTCGGGCCTGGCGACGCTCGCCAACGCGCTGGGGCAGAACGCGACGAGCGGCTATCGCGCCACGCGCTATGCCGACCCCGCGGCGGCCGGGTTCGCCGCGCAGTTCAGCGCCGACGACTTCAGCCTCGCCGCGTCCACCCGGATCCTCTCGCTGCGTGCGGAAGGCTTCGTGGTGAGCGGTTCTGCGCTGACCGCCATCTCGCCCACGTTGACCTGGGCGATCTACCCGGATGCCGGTGGCGTACCGGCGGGCGATCCGCTGCGCTCGCCGGACGCGGCAGCCTGGACGCTGACCGCCCCGGTCAACGCGCCTGGCGTGGACACGACCGGTGCGGCGATCACGCTGGACCTGGTCGCGGCCGGCGCCACCGTCGACCTCGCGCCGGGCCGCTACTGGCTGCTGGTGCACACCAACTCGACCTTCGCCAACCGCTGGGCCTGGTATGCCTCGACCACGCTCGGCAGCGGCGGTTTCGCCGGGCTCAACGTGTCGACCGCGGGTGCTGGCGTCTGGGCGGCGAACACCACGTCTCCAGGCCTGTCGATGCGGGTCGTGGGCGAGGTCGCCTGCGGGGCCCCGTGGATGGGCGCGGTCAGCCCGCCGATGGGGACGCTGGCGGCCGGCGCCTCACGCGCCTCGACCATCCAGTTGAGCGCGGCCGGCCTGTCCGCAGGCGTGCGCGAGGCGTTCTACTGCGTGGGCAGCAACGATCCGGTCACGCCCAAGCGCGCCGGCGCGATCCGCCTGACGGTGACGCCGTAAAAAAGCAACATGCGCAGTGAGTCGAGGATGGAGGGTCGGGCAACCGGCCCTTCGTCTTTGCAGGCCGGGGTCGGATACGTGGCCACGCCGAAACGGTGCAGGCGGACGGATCGCATCAGCCCTTGGCATGCACCCGGTTGCGACCTTCGTGCTTGGCGCGGTAGAGGGCGGCGTCCGCGGCGGCAAGCAGCTGCGAGCGACTGGTGTCCGGTGAGCGGAGCGGGGCGACGCCCACGCTGACCGTGATCTGCCGGGGCGTGCCGCCGGGAGAGAAGATGGTGGCGGCGATGGCCTCGCGCAGCCGCTCGGCGAAGGCGACGGCATCGCCCGCGCTGCCTTCGGGCAGCAAAACCGCGAACTCCTCGCCGCCGATGCGCGCGGCGATGTCGTCGTTGCGCACGTGCTGGCGCAGCACCGCGCCGATCCGCCGCAGCACCTCGTCGCCGGCGATATGGCCGAAGGTGTCGTTGACCGGCTTGAACAGGTCGACGTCGATGATGCACAGCGCCAGCTCGCGGCCGTGGCGCAGCGCGCGGGCGATCTCCTTGTCCAGCACCGCCATGAAGTGGCGCCGGTTGTAGAGGTCGGTCAGCGCGTCGTGCGTGGCGAGCTGGTAGATCTCCTCGTGGTAGTGCCCCTCGATGCTGGTCTGGCTGATGAACTTGAGCAGGCTCTCGCCGACCACGATGTGGTCGCCGTCAGCCAGCGTGGTTTCGTTGATTGCGACGTCGTTGATCCGGGTGGGATTGGTCGCGCCCAGGTCGCGGATGCGGAAGGCATCGTGTTCGAACCAGATCCGGCAGTGTTCGCGCGACACACTCTTGTGCGCGATCACCAGGTCGGCCTCGTGCGAGCGGCCAACCAGCACGGGCGTGCCATCGATGTCGAGGCGCGCGCCGAGCCCTTCGCCGAGGATCACCACCAGGCACGCCGAACGCGGCAGCGGCCGGTCGGGCCCGGTGCTGAGCAGGGTGCGCTGGGTGGTGTTGGCCGGGTCGTCGGGGCGGGACATGGTGGCGCTGGCAGGGGGCCATTCAGTGTACCCGCCAGCGGCGGCGCGGGGCTTTCCGCTACCATGCCCGTCGCAATGGGCCAACAGGGGGCCCCATGACGAATCCGCCCGACCACGATCCCGATCGCACCCAGCTTCTGCACACGCAGGCGCGGCCGGGTGAGGCTGTCGCGCGCGACAGCGACGTGCCGCGCGGCACCCGGCTGGGCCGCTACCGGATCGACTCGTTGCTGGGCCGCGGCGGCATGGGCGAGGTGTACCGCGCCGAGCAGCTTGAGCCGGTGCGCAGGACGGTCGCGCTGAAGCTGCTGCGCGGGCAGGCGCTCGATGCCAGGCGCAAGGCGCACTTCGAGATCGAGCGGCAGGTGCTGGCGCAGATGCGCCATCCCGCAATCGCGCAGATCCACGACGCCGACACCACGCCCGATGGCCATCCGTTCTTCGCGATGGAGTTCATCGACGGGCAGCCGATCACCAGCTTCTGCGAGTCGCGCGCGCTGCCGCTGGCACAGCGGCTGAAGTTGTTCATCGAGATCTGCGAAGGCGTGCAGCACGCGCACCAGAAGGGCGTGATCCACCGCGACCTCAAGCCGGGCAACCTGCTGGTCGACGACAGCGAGGGCCGCGCCCGCCCCAGGATCATCGACTTCGGAATCGCCACCGCGGCCGAGCGCGCCGGCACCCGCGAGATCGCCGGTACGCCCGACTACATGAGCCCGGAACAGGCCAGCGGCGACCAGGCGCTGCTCGACACGCGCAGCGATGTCTACTCGCTCGGCGTGGTGCTGTGCGAGTTGCTCTCCGGCCAGCGTCCCCACGTCCGCGGCGAGACGTTGACGACGCACTCACGCACCACCTGGCTGCCGTCGGCCCAGCTCGACGCCATGCCGGCGACGGAGCGGGCGCGGCTGGCGCAGGCGCAAGGGCAGCAGCCGGGTCCGATGCGGAAGCTGTTGCGCGACGAACTGGACTGGGTGGTGGCGCGCGCCATGGCGCACGAGCGCGAGAATCGCTATGCCTCGGCCGCCGCGCTGGCCGACGACCTGCAGCGCTTCCTCGATGGACGCCCGCTGCAGGCAGTGCCGCCCTCGCGCCTCTACCTGTGGCGCAAGTTCGCTCGCCGCCATCGCGCGGGGCTGGCCGCCAGTGCCGTGGCCACGCTGGCGCTGGTGGCCGGGCTGGCGCTGTCGCTGCACGGGCTGATGCAGGCGCGTGCGCAACGGACGCTGGCTGAGCAACGCAGCGGACAGCTCGAGCGGGTGGCCGCCTTCCAGCAGTCGATGCTCGAGGAGATCGACGTCGAGGGCATGGGGCTGCGCCTGGGCCAGGAACTGCGCCAGCAGGTGGCGCGCAGCGCGCCGCAGATGGCCGGGTCGGTGGAGCAGGTGCTGGCGAAGGTGAGCACGGCAGACCTCGCGCGTTCGCTGATGGAAACCAGCGTGCTGGCCCGCGCGGAGCAGGCGATCGAACGCGACTTCGCCGACCAGCCGGCGCTGGCTGCCGATCTGCGCGAGGCCTCGGGACGCGTGCACGATGCACTCGGGCTGTACGCCGGTGCCGAACGCGCCCAGGCCGCCGTGATGGAGTGGCGGATGTCGGCGCTGGGTCCGCGCGATCCGGCCACGCTGCGCGCGCGTCGCGCCCGCGCCGAGGCATTGCGACAGCTCTCGCGCTATGACGAAGCACGGACGATGCTGGAATCCGCGCTCGCCGACGCGGCGGACCTGCCTGCCGACGACGAGACGAGGGCGCTGATCGAATACGAGCTGTCGGAGGTGCAGGGACTGCAGGGCGACCTGGCCGGCGCAGCTGCTGCGAGGCGGACGCTGCTTGCACGACTGCAGTCGACGCGCGGAGCGGAGGAGCGGCTGGTCCTGCAGGTCAAGTCCGGGCTGGCGATGCAGATGGCGCGCATGGGCGACCTGCCGGAAGCCAGGGCACTGCTCGAAGACGCGCTCACGGTCCGGCGCCGCGTGCTGGGCGACGAGCACGCCGATACGGTGGCGAGCATGAGCGTGCTGGCGACCGCCATGGCGATGCAGGGAGACCTGGTGCCGGCGGTGGAGCTGCAGCGCACTGTGGTGGCGGTGCAGGGTCGGCGGCTGGGCAGCGAGCACCCGGACACGCTGGGCGCTCGCGGCAACCTCGCCAACATGCTCAGCGACCGCGGCGATACCGAGGAAGCCATCGGCGAAGCGGAAGCGGTGGCCGAGGCGCGGCGGCGCGTGCTTGGCGAGGAGCATCCGATGACGCTGCGCGGCCTGCTCAACCTGGCAAGCCTGCGCGCGCGGCTCGACGATTTCGCGGGGGCGCTGCCGCTGGAGCAACAGGTGCTCCAGGCCCGCACCCGGCTACTCGGCCCGGAGCATCCCGACACGCTGTTCGTGGCGCTCAACCACGCCATGACCCTCACCCGGGCCGGCCAGCTGCAGCGCGCGCAGGCGCAGTTCGCCGAGGCGATGCCGCGGGCGCTGGCCGTGATTGGCACCAAGCATCCGCAGTACCAGCTGGGCATGGTGGCCTGGGGCCATGCATTGCGCGATGCCGGTAACCTGGCCGGCGCCGCCAACCAGCTGCGCGCGGCGCTTGCGCTGCGCGAGCAGTTCCTGCCCGCCGGCTCGCACCAGATCATCGACACCGCCTGGACGCTGATCGGCGTGCTGCGCGACACCGGTGCCTCCGGCAAGGCCGAGGCGGACGCGCTGCAGGCGCGCCTGATCGATCCGCTGTTGGCGACGGATCCACACACCCTGGATCCACGCCTGCAGGGCCTGCAGGAGGCGATCGGCGAAGCGTTGGCCGGGGACGTCGACGGGCTCGCGCGACGCCGCTGACAGCGGCGCCCGTCACTCGGCGGGCTTGGCTGCCTCGATCGGTGCCTGGGTGGCCGCGCGGCGCAGCAGCATCGCTTCGCGGTGCGCGATGTAGCCGTTGGCCCCCAGCACGATCGCGCCGCCCAGCAGCGTCCACGTGTCGATGGTCTCGCCGAACAGCCACCAGCCGAACAGCACCAGCACCGGCAGCTGCACGAAGCTGATCGGCTGCAGCGCCGACACCTCGCCGAGCGCGATCGCGCGCGTCCACAGCAGCTGGCCGAAGGTGCCCATCACGCCGGTCGCCAGCAGCCACACCCAGGCCATCGGCTCGGGCCACACCCACTGCAGCAGCGCCGGCACCAGCGACATCGGCACCCAGAACAGGTAGGTGTAGAACACCACGGTGTCGGGTGAATCGAAGCGCGAGAGCTGCTTGATCTGGATCGCCACGATGCCGGCGAACAGCGCGCCCACCAGGGCCACCATCATCCCTGGCGTGAATCCGGTGCCGGGGCGCAGGATCACGATCACGCCCACGAAACCGGCCGCGACCGCCATCCAGCGGCGGATGCGCACCTGCTCGCCCAGCCACATCGCCGCGCCAATGGTGACGAACAGCGGCGTGGCGTAGGACAGCGAGATCGCCTGCGCCAGCGGCAGGTGGCCGACCGCCCAGAACCCGCACAGCATCGCGCCCAGCCCGATCGTGGCGCGCGCCAGGTAGCGACCCAGATGGCGGGTGCGCGGAAACGGATCGCCCCAGCGCATGATCAGCGGCAGCAGCGCCGCCAGGCCGAACAGATTGCGGAAGAAGGCGATCTCGGTGGTCGGAATGGTCCGCGTGGCGAAACGGATCGTCAGCGCCATCACCGCGAACGACAGCGTGCTGCCCAGCATCAGCAGCGCGGCGCGCGCGTACACCGACTCGGGCCACCAGCGCGGGCGCGGCAGGTTCACCAGCGTGCGCCGACGATGCGGGGCTCGGGCTCCAGCGCGACGCCGAAGCGCGCATGCACGGACCCGGCGATGCGCCGGGCCAGCGCCAGCAGCTGCGCGCCGGTCGCCGTGCCGTGGTTGACCAGCACCAGGGCGTGGTCGGGGGATACGCCGGCGTCGCCATCGCGCTGGCCCTTCCAGCCGCAGGCCTCGATCAACCAGGCCGCAGGCAGCTTGTGGCTGTCGGCGCCCGCACCGGGAAACACCGGCAGCTGTGGATGCGCGGCGGCGAGTGCCTCGGCCTGCGCGCGCGGCACGATCGGGTTCTTGAAGAAGCTGCCGGCGTTGCCGATCACCGCCGGGTCGGGAAGCTTGCGGCTGCGGATCGCGCAGACCGCGTCGAACACCTGCAGCGGTGTTGGCGATTCGATGCCGGCGGCGGCCAATTCGTCGCGGATTCCCGCATAGCCGGTGCGCACGGCAGCGGTACGCGGCAGGCGGAATTCGACGGCCGTGACCACGTAGCGCCCGGCTTCGCGCTTGAACAGGCTGTCGCGATAAGCGAAGGCGCAGTCCGCGCGCGACAGGCGTGCGAAACGTCCGCTCGCCGGTTTGAAAACATCGACCGCGTGCACCGATTCGGCCACCTCCACGCCGTAGGCGCCGATGTTCTGGATCGGCGCGGCGCCGACGGTGCCCGGGATCAGGGCCAGGTTCTCCAGGCCGCACAGGCCCTGGTCGAGCGTCCAGCGCACCAGGCCGTGCCAATTGGCGCCGGCTTCGGCGCGCACGGTGGCGTGCGTTCGGTCATCGTCCAGCACGCGCAGCGCATCGCCACGCAGCGCCAGCACCGGCACGTCGGCGTCGCCGGAAAACAGCAGGTTGCTGCCGCCGCCCAGCAGCAGCGGGGCGGTTCCTGCCGGCACATGGCGGGCGAATACTTCCGGCAGCGCCGCGGCGTCTTTGACCTCGACCAGCAGCGGCGCGCGCGCGGCGACGCCGAAGCTGTTGCGGGCGCGTAGATCGGCGTCCCGGTGGATGCGGTAGCCGGCACTCATCGCCGGCTCACAGGTTGGGCAGGTTGCCCCGGCTCGGGGCTTCCTTGCGCCGGCGGATGGCTTCCACGCATTCGCCGATCAGGCCTGGCCCGCGATAGATCAGGCCGGTGTAGACCTGCACCAGCGAGGCGCCGGCGGCCATCTTCTTCACTGCATCGGCGCCGGACAGGATGCCGCCCACGCCCACCAGCGGGATCGCCTCGGGCAGGCGCGTGCGCAGCATCCGCAGCACCGCGGTGGACTTGTTCATCAGCGGCTCGCCGGACAGTCCGCCGGTCTCGCGCGAGAGCGGATGGTCCTGCACGCTGATGCGCGAGACGGTGGTGTTGGTCGCGATCACGCCATCGACCTGCAGGTCGCCGAGCACGCGCGCGCAGGCATGCACGTCCTCGTCGGACAGGTCGGGCGCGATCTTGACCAGCATCGGCACGCGCTTGCCGTGCTGCGCGCCCAGGCGCTCCTGTTCCTCGCGCAGCGTGGCGACCAGGCGCCGCAGCGCCTGCTCTTCCTGCAGCTCGCGCAGGCCGGCGGTATTGGGCGAGGAGATGTTGACGGTGATGTAGTCCGCCAGCGGATACACCCGCTCCATGCAGTGCAGGTAGTCGCGCGCGGCTTCCTCGTTGGGCGTGTCCTTGTTCTTGCCGATGTTGATGCCCAGCGGGCCGCCGCGCCGCTGCGCGCGTTCGACGTTGTGCACCAGCGCGTCGACGCCATCGTTGTTGAAGCCCAGGCGGTTGATCAGCGCGCGGTGGCGCGGCAGCCGGAACATCCGCGGCGATGGATTGCCGGCCTGCGGCCGCGGCGTGACGGTGCCGATCTCGACGAAGCCGAAGCCCAGCCCGAACAGCGCATCGATATGCGCGCCGTTCTTGTCCAGCCCCGCGGCAAGGCCGACCGGATTGGGAAAGGTCAGCCCCAGCAGCCTGGTCGGGAACGGCCGCGGCTGTGCGCCCAGCAGCGCGCCCAGTCCAACGCGCTGCAGCGCGCCCAGGCCATGCAGGCCGAGTCGGTGCGCGCGCTCGGCCTCCAGGCCGAACAGAAGCGGGCGGAGCAGGCCGTACATGTCAGCTGGCGAGGCCGAGCCAGATCAGGCCGCCGAAGAACACCAGCGCCAGCACGATGCCGATCGTGCCGACCACGAGCATCGAGTAGCCGAGGATGAGCCCGGCCAGGGCCAGGCCGTCGCCCTCCAGGCGCTCGGGCGCGCGCCGGATCTCGCTGCGCGCCATGTGCCCGGTGATGATCGCCACGATGCTGCCGATCAGCGGCAGCAGGCACCAGCCGAGGATGCCGGAGATCAGGCTGACGACCGAGAGCGTGCTGGTCTGGCGGGTTGCAACGTTCATCATGTGTCTCCGGAAGTTCTGCTATGCGGCCTGGGGCCGGTGGCCGTCGGTGGTGGAATCACCAGGCAGTCCTGTCATGCCACGCAATGCGCCAGGCCACGCTTGACCATCAAGGCCGGCGAACCTGGACGCGTTGTGTCGCGCCGCAGCATCGCATATCGCGTTGCGCCAGTCGCGCCCTGCAGGCGGACTGGCGCACGACGATCGGCTCGGCTCAGAGGTCGAACTTGATGCCCTGCGCGAGCGGCATCGCATCGGAGTAGTTGATGGTGTTGGTCTGGCGGCGCATGTAGGCCTTCCATGCGTCGGAGCCGGACTCGCGGCCACCGCCGGTCTCCTTCTCGCCGCCGAACGCGCCACCGATCTCGGCGCCCGAGGTGCCGATGTTGACGTTGGCGATGCCGCAGTCCGAGCCGGCGGCCGTCAGGAACGCCTCGGCCGCGCGGAGGTCGGTGGTGAAGATCGACGAGGACAGGCCCTGCGGCACGGCGTTCTGCATGTCGATGGCTTCGTCCAGGCTCGAGTACTTCATCACGTACAGGATCGGCGCGAAGGTCTCGGTCTGCACCACTTCGGCGTCGTTGGACAGGCCGGTGACGATGGTCGGCAGCACGAAGAAGCCCTTGCGGTCGGTCAACGCGGCGCCGCCGCTTTCGACCTTGCCGCCGGCGGCCTTTGCGCGCTCGATCGCGGCGAGGTAGGCATCGACCGCAGGCTGGCTGTTGAGCGGGCCCATCAGGTTGGCCGGATCGGTGGGATCGCCGATCTTCTTCTCCACCTGCGCATAGGCGGTGACCAGCCTGGCCAGCACGTCGTCATGGATCGACTCGTGCACGAACAGGCGGCGCGTGCTGGTGCAGCGCTGGCCGGCGGTGCCGACCGCGCCGAACACGACCGCCGGGATCGCCAGTTTCAGGTCGGCCGACGGGTCGACGATGATCGCGTTGTTGCCGCCCAGCTCGAGCAGCGAGCGGCCCATGCGGCGCGCCACGCGCTCGCCGACCGTGCGGCCCACCTTGGTCGACCCGGTGAAGCTGACCAGCGCCACGCGCTTGTCGTCGACCATGCGCTGCGCGAGCGCGTTGTCGGTGTCGTTGAACAGGAAGAAGATGTCGGGAAAGCCGCCCTTGCGCAGCGCCTCGTTGCAGATCTTCATCGAGGCGATCGCCGACAGCGGCGTCTTGCCCGACGGCTTCCAGATCGAGATGTCGCCGCAGACCGCGGCCACGAACGAATTCCAGGCCCACACCGCGACCGGGAAGTTGAACGCGCTGATGATCCCGACGATGCCCAGCGGATGCCACTGCTCGTACATGCGGTGGCCGGGGCGCTCGGAATGCATGGTCAGGCCGTACAGCTGGCGCGAGAGACCGACGGAGAACTCGCCGATGTCGATCATCTCCTGCACTTCGCCGTCGCCCTCGGGCTTGGACTTGCCCATCTCCAGCGCGACCAGGGAACCGAGTGCGTCCTTGTGCGTGCGCAGCGCATCGGCGCACAGGCGGATCGCCTCGCCGCGGCGCGGCGCCGGCGTCGTGCGCCAGACCTTGAACGCGGCCTGGGCACGCTCGACGATCAGTTCGTAGTCCGCCTGCGACGAGGCCTGCACGCGGCCGAGCACTTCGCCCGTGGTCGGATTGACCGGCTCCAGCACGCCGGCATCGCTGGTCGTGGACCATTCGCCGTTGCCGAGCCAGGTGCCGGATTCGCTGGCGCCCAGGCCGAGCGCGGAAAGGACGGGGTGTGTCATGCCGGGGAACTCCTGTGCGCCGCGTGGCCGCGGGGCGGCAGGGTTGGGCGCGTATGCGGATAGGGATGGTGCCCCCGGCGCGATTCGAACGCACGACCTTCCCCTTAGGAGGGGGACGCTCTATCCAGCTGAGCTACGGGGGCAGCAGTGCGCTGATTTTCGCATGTCGCGCCTGGACATGCCAAAACGCGAACAGGCCCGCGACGGTGCGCGGGCCTGTTGCGGTGGCTGCAGGACGGGCGGCTGCCCGCTGCGGTGGCTTACGGGGTGACGACGATCTTGCCGCGCATCAGCGCCGAGTGGCCGGGGAACGAGCAGAAGAAGCTGTAGTCGCCACCGGCCTTGAGCTTGCTGCCCGCAATCGCCACGCTGGCGTTCGCGCCACCGCCGATCATCTTGGTGGCGGCCAGCACGCGCGCATCACCGGCCGGGACGTAGCTGGCGGCGGCACCGGCCTTGATCGCGTCCTTGGCGACGCCGGCCACATCGGCCGTGGCGGTGACCACGATGTTGTGGCCCATTGCGGCGACCGGCAGCTTGCCCGTGTGCTCGAGCTCGAAGCTGATGCTCTTGCACGCGGCCGAGACAGTGACGCTCTTCTGGTCGAACTGCATGTTGTCGCCGCCCTTGAGCTTGACCGTGCAGTTGGGCGCGGCCTGGACCATGCCGGCGGCACCGAGGAGGACGAGGGCGAGGAGGACCTTGTGGACGTTCATTGCGTACTTCTCCGTGGGGAATCGATGACTTTTTCGTCTTGCCGGCATGATCCGCCCGCGGGCCCGGGTGCGCCTTGATCTGGATCATCCGGACGGCACCGTATGGGTTAAAAAGGTTCCTCTCCATTCGAGGAAGTTCGGCGGAGTTGCAACGGACTGGATCAGGCCTGCGGCCGGGAGTCGTCCCGAGCCGGGGGTTGCTCTTCGGCTCGGTCAGCCATCCATGGCTGACTCGCCGCCGCAGCGCATCCATGCGCTGCTTTCCGCAACCCCCGCCCCGGAACGACCATCGCCCCATCACTGGCGTGGCTTCGAAAAGCTGGCCATCGAAGCATCGCAGCAGGGCGTGGCGTGGGTCCGAAGCCCGAAAGTGGCGCTTGTAAGAAAAGTCTAAAAAAGCTCACCGCGGCGCCGGCGCGCACCCCAGCGCCGTCAGCACCCCGTGCAGTGCCGGGATCTGCATCAGCCAGGGCGCGGCGATGGTCAGCAGGCCCATGCCCAGTACCAGCGCCGCGGCCGTGCGGCGCAGGGCGGGGCGCTGCAGCCAGCGGCCCATGCGCTGGCCGGACCAGGTCAGCGGCAGCATCACCGGCAGGGTGCCCAGGCCGAAGGCGAGCATGGTCAGGGCGCTGTTGCGCGGATGCGCCTGCAGCCAGGCCACGGCCAGCAGGCTGAAGCTCAGGCCGCAGGGCATCCAGCCCCAGAGCGCGCCGATGCCCAGGCGGCGCGCGGGCGTGTCCGCCGGCAGCAGGCGCCGCTGCAGTGGCCGCAGCCAGCCCCAGGCGCGGTTGCCGGGGCGCGAGAGGAAGCCGGGCAGGGCGCGCACGCCCAGCAGGCGCAGGGCCACCACCACCAGCGCGGCGCCGACCAGGGCGCGCAGGACGATGCCGATCCAGGGGTCGCGCAACACCCCCAGCAGGCCGTGCCCGAACGTGCCGACGATGGCGCCCGCGAGCGTGTAGCCGCCCACGCGGCCGAGGTTGAGCTGCAGCGCCGCCGGCCAGCCGCCAGCGGGCGCCGTGGCCGACAGCCCGGTCGCGATGCCGCCGCACATGGCCATGCAGTGCAGCCCACCCAGCAGGCCGCTGGTCAGCGCGGCCAGCAGCACCAGCCAGTCAATCGGCATGCGGCGGTTCCGGGTCGTGCGGCTCGGGCGCGCGCGGCTTTGCCGGACGTGGCCCCGGGCTGTCTTCGCGCAGGATGTCGAGCGCGGGCGTATCGAGATCGTCGAACTGGCCGCGGCGCACCGCCCACACGAAGGCCCAGACCGCCACGCCCAGCAGCACCAGGCTGATCGGGACGAGCAGCAGCAGGATCCTCATTGGCGATGCTCCGGCGGCTTGGACAGGAGGTGGGCGGCATCCGCGGCGCAGGCAGTGATCGGCGCAAACACGCGGGGGGTCTGGACGGGATGGCGGCGGGAGACCCGCATGGCAAGCCGCGCAGCCATCATGCCGCCCTGGCCAGGCGCAGCGCATTCAGCGTGACCACCAGCGACGAGCCGGCCATGCCCAGGGCTGCAATGAAGGGCGTGACCACGCCGCTCGCGGCCAGCGGGATGGCGAGCAGGTTGTAGCCCAGCGCCCAGCCCAGGTTCTGGCGGATGATGCGGCGGGTGTCGCGCGCAACGCGCACCGCGACGGGAATGCGCAGCAGGGTGGGCCCGGTCATCACCAGGTCGGCCGCGCGCTGGGCCAGGGCGGCGCCCTTGTCCATGGCCAGCGAGACGTCGGCGCCGGCCAGCACCGGGGCGTCGTTGAGGCCGTCGCCGACCATCGCCACGATCCGTCCTTCGTCCTGCAGCCCGCGCACCAGGGCGAGCTTGTCCTCGGGCCGCTGGCGGGCGTGGGTGCGGTCGATGTCCAGCGCCGCTGCAAGCGTCTCCACGCGCGATGCCGCGTCGCCGCTGGACAGGTGCACGCGCAGGCCCAGCGCACGCAACTCCCGCAGCGCCTCGGCCGCATCCGGGCGGACGTGTTCGCGCAGCTCGAAGCGCGCCACCGCGCGCCGGCCATCGCCCAGCCAGATCGCGCCATCGTCGTCGCCGCCGAAGGCGAAGGCGGCCTGGCCCAGCTTCCAGTCACGGCCGTCGACGCGGCCTTCGACGCCTTGGCCGGCCACCGCACGCACCACCGTTGCCTCCAGCTCGTCGCCGGCGTCGGCGAAAGCGGCGGCGAGCGGATGCCCGGCGTCGCGCTCCAGCGCGGCGGCGATGGCCAGGGCCGCAGGCGGGTCCAGTCCCTCGAAGGCCTCGACCGCGGCCAGCGCCGGGCGGTCGTCGCTGAGCGTGCCGGTCTTGTCGAACACGATGTCGGTGGCCGTGGCCAGGGTTTCCATCGCATCGGCGCGGGTGGCCAGCACGCCTGCGCGGGCGAGGCTGCCGTGCGCCGCGGCGAGCGCGGTCGGCACCGCCAGCGACAGCGCGCAGGGGCAGCTGATCACCAGCAGGGCCAGGGTGACCTCGAAGGCGCGCGAGGGGTCGTACATGCGCCAGCCGATGTACACCAGCACCGCCACGAACAGCAGCGAGACCACGAAGCGGCTGCCGATGTCGTCGGCCAGCCGTGCCAGCCGCGGACGGTGCGATTGCGCGTCCTCGACCAGGCGGGTGAGCTGGGACAGCCGCGTCTCCGGGCCGGTGCAGGTGATGCGGATCCGCGCCGGCGCTTCCCGGCTCACCGTGCCGGCGTAGACGGTCGCGCCCGGTGGCTTGCGCACTGCGCCCGATTCGCCGGTCAGCAGCGATTCCTCGAGCCAGGCCTCGGTGTCGAGCAGCACGCCGTCGGCCGGCACCGAATCGCCGACTGCAATGCAGGCCACGTCGCCGCTGCGCAGGTCGGCCAGCGGCACCGACTCGCGGCTGCCGTCAGGCTTCTCGCGCGTGGCGAAGGCTGGCCGCGCCCGCGCCAGCGCATCGACCTGGGCGCTGGCGACGTTGCGCGCGCGCTGTTCGAGCATGCGCGCGGCCAGCAGCAGGAACACGAACATCACCGCTGCGTCGTACCAGACGTGCTGGCCGCCGCGGATGGTCTCGAACAGGCTGGCGAAGTAGGCCAGCAGGGTGGAGGTGGCGATCAACGTGTCCATGCCGACATGGCGCGCGCGCAGTTCGCGCCACATGCCCGACAGGAACGGCCAGCCCGAATAGAACACCACCGGCGTTGCCAATAGGAAGGTCAGCCAGCGGAAGAAATCACGCGTGGCCAGCGGCATCGTGTTGTTGAAATCCAGGTACAGCGCCTCGGCCATCATCATCGCCTGCAGCATGCCGATGCCGGCGATGCCCAGGCGCAGCAGCCAGCGGTTGCGCTCGGCAGTGCGGGCGCGCTCGCGCGCATCGCCGCCGGCCAGCCACGGGCGATAGCCCAGCGACACCAGCCGGTCGAGCACGCGCGAGAGCGGCGCCTGTTGCGGGTCCCAGTCGATGCGGATGCGGCCGGTCACCGCGTTGGCGGTCACCTCGGCGACGCCGGCTTCGCGCTGCAGCGCGTTCTGGATCAGCCAGGCGCAGGCCGCGCAGCGCATGCCGTCGGTGAGCAGGGTGATGCGGCGCCCCTCCGGCACGGCGTGTGCGTGCTCACGCAGCAGGTCCTCACGGTCCCAGACCGAGAGGTCGACGTGATCCGTGCCGACGCGGCCGGCGGCGGCGGTGCGCAGCCGGTAGTAGTCGCCCAGGTCGGCGTCACGGATCCAGCGCGCGGCCGAGGCGCAGCCATCGCAGCAGTAGGCGTGGCCGTCGTCGTCGCTCGCGCGTTGGCGCAGGTCGGCCGGCAGCGTTTCGCCACAGTGGTGGCAGGCGGGACCCGCCACGGCCAGCGCTACTGCGCCAGCGACGGGGCCAGGCGCGTGGCGTGCTGCTGCCGCGGCAGCCGGCCCTGCAGGCGCCAGCTGCCGTCGGCGGGCGCCAGCTCCACGATCCAGTCATGGCCGTGGTCGATCGACTGCTGCAGGCGCCAGCCGGTGTCGCTGGGTGACAGCTCCAGCGACAGGTCCGCGCTGCCCTGGCTGGGATGCTGCAGCACCACCCGCAGCGGCGAGTCGCGTTCGAACTCGCCGGTGGCGGGGATCACCTCCAGCACGCCCTCGTCGGCGCGCAGCACCGCGCTCAGGCCGAGGGCGTGCGCCCGTCCGTCAGGGCCCAGGTCGGTGGTCTGGATCTGGGAGACGCGGCGCACGTCATCGCGCACCACGTCCGCGCCGCCGCTGCGCGAAGCGATGATCACCAGGGCCATGCCGGCGAATACCGACGCCGCCGGCAGGCCGATCACCAGCCACATGATCGGCATCTTCCAGAACGGTTGTTTCTGCTTGTCCATCACATGGGTCCAAAGAAGCTGCTGTCGACGATCTCGCGGCTCGTCCCATCATCGCTCTCGATGATGAAGCGCACATCATTGCGGCCGCTGGCGCCATCGCGCGCGACCAGCACCACCGGCACCGATACCACCGCCTCGGCGCGGGCCTGCACGCTGGTTGCAGCGTCGCGCAGCGCGATGCCAGGCGCCGATTCAAGCATGATCCGGAAGCTGCGCTCGCGGTCGCTCTTGTTGACCAGCTTGAGCGTGTAGTCGTTCTCGATCGCGCCGTTGGCGGTCTCACGATACAGCGCGTTGCGGTCGCGCAGCACTTCGGCGATCAGCTCGCTGCGCGTGCCCACGCCCACCGCCCAGGCAACCATGAGGCCGAGCAGCAGCAGGCCGTAGACGAAGATGCGCGGGCGCAACACCTTCGTGCCCTTGCCGTCGATGGCGTTCTGGGTCGAATAGCGGATCAGGCCCTTGGGGTAGCCCATCTTGGTCATCACGTCGTCGCAGGCGTCGATGCATGCGCCGCAGGCGATGCACTCGTACTGCAGGCCATTGCGGATATCGATGCCGGTCGGGCAGACCTGCACGCAGATGGTGCAGTCGATGCAGTCGCCCAGCTCCTCGAACTGGAACTTCGGCAGCGGATGCACCTCGCCCAAGTCGCCGTCCCAGGTGACCGTGCTGCTGGCGTGCGCGGCCTGGGTCGCCGCCGACGGATGCCGGCTGGCGCGGAACACGTAGTCGTAGGCGGTGCGCGGGTCGAGCAGGCCGCGCACGCGTTCGAACACGCTGGGCAGGCCGCGCTTGCGCGGGCCGCGCGGCTCGCCGCGCATCGGGTCGTAGGCGATGATCAGGGTGTTGCGGTCGAACATCGCGCCCTGGAAGCGCGCGTAGGGGCACATGTACTTGCACACCTGCTCGCGCAGGAAGCCGGCGTTGCCCCAGGTGGCCAGCGCGTAGAACAGCACCCAGAACGTTTCCCAGCTGCCCCATGACAGCGTCGCCAGGCGCGCGCCCAGCTCGGTGATCGGGGTGAAGAAGCCGACGAAGGTGAAGCCTGTCCACAGCGCCAACACCGCCCACAGCGTGTGTTTGGCGCCCTTGCGCAGGATCTTCTCGCCGGTCCAGGGGCCGGCGTCGAGCTTCATCCGCTTCGGCCGGTCGCCCTCGGTCCAGCGCTCCATCCATAGGAACACCTCGGTCCATACCGTCTGCGGGCAGGCATAGCCGCAGAACAGCCGCCCGGCCAGCGCAGTGAAGAAGAACAGCGCCAGCGCGGCGATGATCAGCAGCAGCGCCAGGAACAGGAAGTCCTGGGGCCAGAAGGTCAGCCCGAACACGTGGAACTTGCGTGCCGGCAGGTCGAACAGCACCGCCTGGCGGTCGTCCCAGCGCAACCAGGGGACTCCGTAGAACATGCCCAGCAGCCAGACCACCGCCGCCACGCGCAGCCGGTTGAGCGGGCCGGAGACGTCGCGCGGATAGACCTTGCGCTCCTTGACGTACAGCGAGCCGCCGCCGTCGTCGACGACGTCGATGGGGATGTTGCGGCTCATCGCGGCGTCCCGGATCGGACGGACGGTGGCTTGTGGGTGCGGAAGATCATCGATGGCTCCACCGGTTCGCGGTCACGGCGTGGCTGTAGCGGCGCCGGGCGAAGCCGGCACACGCCAGTATGGGGATCGGCCGGACCGGTCAAAGCGACAGAATGTCCCAGGCGCCTGCACGGCGCCCGGTGGACGCCGCGCAGCGCCGCTTCAGCCCGGCGGCAGGGCCCGGTTGAAGCGGCTGGCCGGACGCAGCAGGATCCAGGTGAACAGGCTCGAGGCGGCGGTGGCCACCCAGAACATGAAGAACCCGAAGGTGTAGCCCAGTCCCCGGGTCATCGGGAACTCGGGGAAGGTCATGTCGCGCAGCTGGATCGGGTCGATGAAGGCGAAGAACACCATCGTGCACACGCCCGCGGCGAAGAAGCTGGGCCACGCGATCGCACCAACCCGCTGCGCCATGGGGCGCGGCGGGTGGTCGAAGCGCGGCTGGGTGAAGTCGGTCATTGCCGTCCTGGAGGCGGGTCCGTCCGGTCGGAGTTTGACAAAGACCATACATACGCCGCCACCAGCCGTCCACGGGTCTCGCCCAGCAGGTCGCGATGGGCCGGCATGATGCCGTGGCGGCCCCCGACGATGGTGGTGCGGATGCTGTCGAGCGTATTGGCGTACAGCGTGTTGCGCTGGGTCAGGTCGGGGGCGCCCAGGTCCGGGTTGCCCTTGCCCTCGGGGCCGTGGCAGGCCACGCACAGGCTGTCGTAATACTTCTTGCCGCGCGCGGCCATGTAGTCGTTGCGCAGGGTGGCGTCGATGTCCTCCGAGCGCAGCGCGCGGACATAGGTGGCGGCCTGGGTGATGGCGAGGTCGCCGCCGATCCCCTCCAGCACCGTGCCCAGCGGCGGCATGATGCCCTGGCGGCCATCCAGCACCGATTCCAGGACGCGCTCCGGATCGCCGCCCCAGTTCCAGGCGGTGTCGGTCAGGTTGGGGTAGCCCGATGCGCCCTGCGCCGATGAGCCGTGGCAGGCCGCGCAGGTGTTGGCGAAGATCGAACGGCCCAGCTCCATGGCGGTCGGGTCGGCCGCCAGCGTGTCGAACGGCTGGTTGGCGTAGACGCCGAAGGTTTCCTCGAGCAGCTCGGCGTGCCGCGCCTTGTCCGCGTCATGCGCCTTGGCCGAGGTCCAGCCCGAGGCGCCGGCGAAGTTGCCCAGGCCGGGGTACCAGGCCAGGTAGCCGATACCGAAGATGATGGTCAGGTAGAACCCGTTGATCCACCACTTCGGCAGCGGCTTGTTGTACTCGGTGATGTCGCCGTCCCAGATGTGGCTGGTCTCTTCCGGCTTCGGATCGCCGGGGCGGCGGCGCGCCGTCCACCACAGCAGCCAGGCGCAGCCACCGATGTTGATCGCCACCAGCACGATGACGTACCACGACCACGCATTGCTCATCGGGAAGACTCCTGGTCGTCGGTCAGCGGCAGCTGCGCCGCCTCGTCGAACTCACGCCTGCGCTTCGGGCTCCAGACCCAGATCCAGCCGCCGAGGAAGCACACCAGCAGCACGACGGTGACGATGCCGGAGATCATTGTGCTTCTCCTGCGCGCGGCGCGTGCCGGCCCAGGCCCTGCAGGTAGGCGACCACGGCGTCGAGTTCGGTCTTGCCGGCAAGTTCGGCCGGTGCCTGGGCGATGTCCTCGTCGCTGTAGGGATCGCCGAGGCGCTGCAGGGCGCGCATGCGGCGGGCAGTCTGGTCGCGGTCGACGGTGTTCGTGGCCAGCCAGGAGTAGGCGGGCATGTTGGACTCGGGCACCACGTCGCGCGGGTTGATCAGGTGCACGCGGTGCCAGTCGTCGGAGTAGCGGCCGCCGACGCGGGCAAGGTCGGGCCCGGTGCGCTTGGAGCCCCACTGGAACGGGCGGTCGTAGACCGATTCACCCGCCAGCGAGTAGTGGCCGTAGCGCTCGGTCTCGAAGCGCAGGGTGCGCACCATCTGCGAGTGGCAGTTGTAGCAGCCTTCGCGGACGTAGACATCGCGGCCCGCCAGCTCCAGCGCGGGGTAGGGCTCGACGCCGGGCAGCGGCTCGATCGCTTCGGCCTGGTACATCAGCGGGACGATTTCGGCCAGGCCGCCGAAGGAGACCACCACCGCGATCAGCACCGCCAGCAGGCCGACGTTCTTCTCGACCTTCTCGTGCGCGTGCGCGTTCTTGTTCTCGCTCATGCCTGGCCTCCGGCGCGGGCCTGGGCCACGGTGGCGATTGACTGGGAAGGATCGGGCGCCAGCACCGGCTGGTCGGCGGCGACGGCCTGGCCCTGGCGATAGGTGCGCCACACGTTCAGCGCCATCAGGAACATGCCGGCCAGCACCACCACGCCGCCCAGCAGGCGCACCAGGTAGTAGGGGTAGGTGGCGTTGAGCGCCTCGACGAAGCTGTAGGTCAGGGTGCCGTCGTCATTGGTGGCGCGCCACATCAGGCCCTGCATCACGCCGGCAATCCACATCGAGGCGATGTACAGCACCACGCCGATGGTGTGCAGCCAGAAGTGCAGGTCGATCCACTTGATCGAATACATCTCGCGCAGGCCCAGCAGGCGCGGCAGCAGCGCGTAGATCGAGCCGATCGAGATCATCGCCACCCAGCCCAGCGCGCCGGCGTGGACGTGGCCCACGGTCCAGTCGGTGTAGTGGGACAGCGAGTTGACCGTCTTGATCGACATCATCGGCCCCTCGAACGTGGCGATCATGTAGAAGCTGAGCGCGACGATGAGGAACTTCAGGATCGGGTCGGTGCGCAGCTTATGCCACACGCCCGAGAGGGTCATGATGCCGTTGATCGCGCCGCCCCAGCTGGGCGCCAGCAGGATCAGCGAGAACACCATGCCCACGTTCTGCGCCCAGTCGGGCAGCGCGGTGTAGTGCAGGTGGTGCGGGCCGGCCCACATGTAGACCGCGATCAGCGCCCAGAAGTGGACGATCGACAGGCGGTAGGAGTAGATCGGCCGCCCGGCCTGCTTGGGTACGTAGTAGTACATCATGCCCAGGAAGCCGGCGGTCAGCAGGAAGCCGACCGCGTTGTGGCCGTACCACCACTGCACCATCGCGTCGACCGCGCCGGTGTAGATGCTGTAGGACTTGCCCAGCCCGACCGGGATCGCGATGTTGTTGACGATGTGCAGCAGGGCGATGGCGATGATGTACGCGCCGTAGAACCAGTTGGCCACGTAGATGTGCTTGACCCGGCGCTTGGCGATCGTGCCGAAGAACAGCACCGCGTAGGCCACCCACACCACGGTGATCAGCAGGTCGATCGGCCATTCAAGCTCGGCGTACTCCTTGCCCTGGGTCATGCCCAGCGGCAGGGTGATGGCAGCGGACACGATCACCGCCTGCCAGCCCCAGAACACGAAGGCGGCCAGCCTGTCGGAGAGCAGCCGCACGTGGCAGGTACGCTGCACCACGTGCAGGCTGGTGGCGAACAGCGCGCTGCCGCCGAAGGCGAAGATCACCGCATTGGTGTGCAGCGGCCGCAGGCGGCCATAGCTGAGCCAGGAGATGCCCTTGGTGAGGTCCGGCCAGTACAGCTGCGCGGCGATCAGCACGCCCACGGCCATGCCGACGATGCCCCAGACCACGGTCATCACCGCGAACTGGCGGACCACCTTGTCGTTGTAAGTTTCTGTAGCGGCCTGGTGCATGGCGCGTCCTGACGTTGAACGTGGCGAAGACTAGTCCGGGGGTGGAATGACAGCCTTGATCACGATCAAGGCGTCTCCCGGACGGCTGTGGAACGGTGTGAGGCGCAAAAGGCTGCCGCGGCGTCCGAGCTGGACGCGGCCGGGCGGCAAGGTCGGCCCGCCCGGCATTATCGCCCAGCGTGCGGGCCGGGTTCACCTTCCGGACGCTGCGTTGCGTGAACGGCCTCGCTGACAAACCCCTGTTTTCGCGGGGTCCGGCTTGATCCGGGTCAAGGCGCTAGGACGAAAAGTCCACATACTCGGGTCCCATGCAGACCATCTCTCCATTGAATCCGGCCAGGACCTGGCGTTTCGACGCTGAGCTGCTGCGCCGCTACGACCGGCCGGGGCCGCGCTACACGTCCTATCCGACCGCGCCGCATTTCGCCGAAGGCTTCGGCGAAGCCGATTTCAGCGACCTGGCCCGGCGCAGCAACCAGGATCCGATCCCGCGCCAGCTCTCGCTGTACGTGCACATCCCGTACTGCCAGAGCCCGTGTTTCTACTGCGGCTGCAATCGAATCATCACCCGCGACGTGGCCAGGGGGCGCATCTACCTGGACCGCCTTGAGCGCGAGATCGCCCTGGCCGCGCCACTGTTCGACCGCGACCGCGAAGTGGTGCAGCTGCACCTGGGCGGCGGCACCCCGAACTTCCTGGCGCCCGAGCTGCTGGGCGAACTGGTCGGCAGCCTCGGCCGGCATTTCAGCTTCAGCCGTGCAGCGGACCGCGATTTCTCGATCGAGCTCGATCCGCGCTTCGTCACCCCCGACGATATCGAGGTGCTTTCGGCAATCGGCTTCAACCGCACCAGCCTGGGCGTGCAGGACTTCGATCCGGAGGTGCAGAAGGCGATCAACCGCGAGCAGGGCATCGATGAAACCCTTGCGATCATCGACGCCTGCCGCCGCTTCGGCATGCGCTCGGTCAACGTCGACCTGATCTACGGCCTGCCCAAGCAGACCCCGGAAGGCTTCGGCCGCACCCTGGACACGGTGATCGACGCGCGTCCGGACCGGCTGGCGATCTACGGCTACGCGCACATGCCGCGCCTGTTCAAGGCCCAGCGCCAGATCGAGGACGCCGACCTGCCCAGCCCCGAGGGCAAGCTGGCGCTGCTGGAGCTGGCGGTGCAGCGGCTGGGCGACGCCGGCTACGAATACATCGGCATGGACCATTTCGCGCTGCCCGGCGACGAGCTCGCCCGCGCCCAGCGCGAGGGCGGCCTGCACCGCAACTTCATGGGCTACACCACCCATGCGCAGACCGACCTGGTGGGTTTTGGCGTGAGCGCCATCAGCCACGTCGGCGACAGCTTCACCCAGAACCACCGCGACCTGCCCTCGTGGGAGATCGCGGTCGACGAGGGCCGGCTGCCGATCTGGCGCGGCCTGATGCTGGGCAACGACGACGTGCTGCGCGCGGACCTGATCCAGCAGCTGATGTGCCAGGGCGAGATCGACGTGCGCAGGGTCGAAAAGACCTACGGCATCTCGTTCGGCGAGTATTTCAGCGAATCCCTGGCCGCGCTGCGGCCGCTGCAGGACGACGGCCTGGTGCAGTGCCCGCCCGGCTGGATCCGCGCCACGCCCCGCGGACGCGCCCTGTTGCGTATCATTGCCATGTGTTTCGACCGGTACCTGGGTGCGCAGCCTGACGGAGTGCGCTATTCCAGGGCCATCTGAAACCCACTGGCAGACAGGGCGGGCGTGTGCAAGAACAACCACTGAAGGTGTTGACCGGGACCCCGATCGCCGACGATGGCGATGAATACACCTTCTGCAGTACCTGCGCCTTCTCCGCGGCCTGCCTGTCGGAGGGCTACGACAAGAGCGTCCTGCGCGACCTGCACGTGCTGGTCGAACACGTCGGCCCGTTCCGCGAGGGCGACCACATCTTCCGCGAGGGCGATCCGTTCAACGCCATCGCCGCGGTGCGCGCCGGCACGGTCAAGACCTACGTCAACGACGCCAACGGGCGCGAGCAGGTGCTGGGCTTCTTCCTGCCCGGCGAGGTGATCGGCCTCAACGCCATCCACGCCTCGCGCTATCCCTGCAACGCGGTGGCGCTGGACACGGTGATGCTGTGCCGGTTCTCGTTCCCGATGATGGCGACCCTGGCCGGGCGCATGCCCGGACTGCAGCGTCACCTGTTCAACCTGCTCAGCCAGGACATCGGCAAGGCCTCGGTGCTGTCGGGCAACTTCACCGCCGACGAGCGCCTGGCGGCGTTCCTGGTGATGCTGTCGCGGCGCTTCGCCGAGCGCGGCTTCTCCGCCTACCGCATGCGCCTGACCATGGCCCGCACCGACATCGCCAACTACCTGCGGCTGGCGCCGGAAACCGTGAGCCGCGTGCTGCGCCGGCTGCAGGACGAAGGCGTACTCAAGGTCGACCGCCGCGACATGGAGATCCTCCAGCCCGAGGTGCTCGATGCGTTGGCGCACCACGTGCTGCGCGATTGAGGCTGCGTCCGTAGGCATCCGGATGCGGTGGGATCCGTTTGTCGTTCCGGATGCAGGGATACCTGTTTGTCATCCCGGATGCGATGAGGGTTTTCATCTGTCATCCCGAACGCAGTGAGGGATCTTCCTTCCGCAGAGCAGATCCCTCACTGCGTTCGGGATGACACCCAAAGCGCTGCCGCCGCCCCAACCGGCCTCACCAGCCGAAGTGGAACATCGCCTTGGCCAGCACCACGATACCCACCATGTGCCAGAACAGGCTCAGGTGCAGGCGTCGCGACAGGCTGCCGCGCAGCTGCCCGCGCCTGATCTTCCACATCGCGTAGCCGAAGTGCCCGGCCACGCCCAGCGCCAGCGCGATCTTGACCGTCAGCATCAGCGCAAAGCCGCTTGAAAGCGGCTGCGCCAGCGCTTCGCGGTAGCGCCAGGCCATGCCGGCGCCGGTGCCGTACAGCACCAGCAGCACCCAGGGCATGATCCCGCGCGCCACCTTGCCGATCCCGGCTTCGACCAGGTGCATCGCGTTCTTCGGCACGTGCCGGCGCACCCGCTCCAGGATCAGCACCTCGAAGAACACCGTGCCCACGAACAGCAGCGCGGCCAACAGGTGCAGCACCAGCAGGAGCGGGTAGGGACGCATCGTGCACGCAGGTTGCGCCCGCGTGGCCGCAGCCGCACTGACATGGATCAACCGCACCCAGCTCCCTCCCTCGCACGGAGGGGGAGGGTTGGGGTGGGGCGGCAGGTCGCGTCGATGCATCCAGCGCACCTTCGGTGCGCACCCCCATCCCGGCCTTCCCCGCGTGAAGGGCGCAATGCCCCGCGTTGCGGGGGAAGGGCCAAGAGCAGCGGCGGCGACACCGGTCCACCGCGGAATCCGGCCGGTTTTCCGACATTCACGCGGCCTTGACGCAGGTCAAGGTGCCACCAGCCCCGCGACAACACGATGCCGCAATCTCCAAGAGAGGCTCTGCACCAATGGATTCGACGCGCAAACTCTGGACAGGATTGGCGATCCTGTTGATCAGCTCATTCGCCGTGCTGCTGTGGGTGGGCAGCGAGGTCCATCGCCAGGCGCCACCGATGCCAGACCGGGTGGTGTCCACCGATGGCAGCGTGGTCTACACCCGTGCCGATATCGAGAAGGGCCGCCAGGTCTGGCAGTCGGTCGGCGGACAGCAGCTGGGCTCGATCTGGGGCCACGGTGCCTACGTCGCGCCCGACTGGGGCGCGGACTGGATGCATCGCGAGGCCGAGGCGATCCTCGATATCTGGGCCGCGCGCGAGCACGGCCAGGACAGCTACAAGCTGCTCGACGCCCCGATGCAGGCGGCCTATACCGCGCGCCTGCAGGCGCTGATGCGTCCCAATACCTGGGATGAGGCGTCCGCGACCATCACCCTCGACGCCGACCGCGTCGCCGCGATCGAGCAGGTGGCTGCGCACTACGTCAGCCTGTTCGGCAACGAGCCCGAAACCGCCGCGCTGCGCGAAGCCTATGCGATGCGCAACGACACCGTTGACACCGCGGCACATCGCGCGGCGATGACCGGGTTCTTCTGGTGGGTGTCCTGGTCGCAGGTGACCCAGCGTCCCGGCCAGGAGATCAGCTACACCGCCAACTGGCCGGCCGACGGCCTGGTCGGCAACACGCCGCCGCCCAGTACCTTCCTGTGGACGGTGTTCAGTGTGCTGTTCCTGATCGCCGGCGTGGCGCTGCTGGGCTGGCACTACGCGGTCAGCCACGGCGACGGGATGGCGCCGGTGCTGCCGAAGACCGATCCGCTGGCCAGCATCAGGATCACCCCGTCGATGCGCGCCACCGCCAAGTACTTCTGGGTGGTGATGGCGCTGTTCCTCGTGCAGATCCTGCTGGGCGCGACCACCGCGCACTACCAGGTTGAAGGCCAGCAGGCCTACGGTTTCGCGCTGTCGGAGATCCTGCCGTATTCGCTCACGCGCACCTGGCACACGCAGCTCGCGGTGCTGTGGATCGCGACCGCGTGGCTGGGCATGGGCCTGTACATCGGCCCGGCGATTTCCGGGCATGAGCCGAAATTCCAGCGACTTGGCGTCAACGTGTTGTGGACGTGCCTGATCGTGATCGTGGTCGGCTCGTTCGCCGGCCAGTGGTTCGCGGTGATGCAGAAGCTGGGCCTGGCGAACAACTTCTGGTTCGGCCACCAGGGCTGGGAATACGTCGACATCGGCCGCTTCTGGCAGTGGTTCCTGTTCGTGGGCCTGATGCTGTGGCTGACCCTGGTGGGCCGCGCGCTGTGGCCGTCGATCCGGCATGGCGGCGAATCGAGGTCCATCGTCAGCCTGCTGTTCCTGTCGGTGGTGGCCATCGGCATCTTCTACGCGGCCGGCCTGATGTGGGGCGAGCACACCCACCTGTCGATGGTCGAGTACTGGCGCTGGTGGGTGGTACACCTGTGGGTGGAAGGCTTCTTCGAGGTGTTCGCGGTGGCGGTGATCGCCTTCCTGTTCACCCGCCTGGGCCTGCTGCAGATCAAGACCGCGACGATCGCGGTGCTGTTCGCGACCATCGTGTTCATGGCCGGCGGCGTGCTCGGCACGCTGCACCACCTGTACTTCACCGGCACGCCGACGGCGGTGATCGCGATCGGCGCCAGCTTCTCGGCGCTGGAGGTGGTGCCGCTGGCCTACGTGGGCTTCGAGGCCTACCACAGCTACAAGCTGGGCAAGGCCACGCCGTGGATGGCGAAGTACCGGTGGCCGATCATGTTCTTCATCGCGGTCGCGTTCTGGAACCTGGTCGGTGCCGGCCTGCTCGGATTCCTGATCAATCCACCGCTGCCGCTGTACTACATGCAGGGCATGAACCTGACCGCGGCGCACGGACACACGGCGTTGTTCGGCGTGTACGGCATGCTCGGCGTCGGCCTGATGCTGTTCTGCCTGCGCGGCCTGAAGCCGGACGTGGTCTGGAACGAGGGCGCACTGAAGTTCTCGTTCTGGGCCTTCAACATCGGCCTGGCCGCGATGGCGCTGCTGACCCTGCTGCCGATCGGCGTGCTGCAGCTCGCCGCCGCGCTCGAGCACGGTTACTGGTATGCACGCTCGGCCGAGTTCATGCAGCAGCCGCTGATCGACATGCTGGTGTGGCTGAGGGTGCCGGGCGACACCATCTTCAGCGTCGGCGCGCTGTCGCTGGCCTGGTTCATGCTGCGGCTGTGGATCGTGCCCAGGCGCGAGGTGTTGCCGGTGGGTGGCGATCTGGCGGAAGCGTGATCGCAGCACGCACGGGCGCCGTCGGCTGATGACGGCGCAAGCCCGGGGGCCCACGAAGGCCGCCGGGCTTCGTGCTTCGCGGGGACGGCAGTGGCTGGGCGCGTGGCTGCATCCATCGGCGCACGCGGTACATTGAATGAAAAGGGAGCAGGACATGGACACTGGCAAGCGCATCGGCATCCAGGTCAACCCGCAGGTCGAGGTCGACGGCGCCCTGGTGGCGCGCGCCCTCGACCTGGAGGTCGAGGAGTTCCGGCGGCTGATGGAGGACCGCCGCATCTCGGTGCTGTGCGAACGCGGCGTGGGCGAGGACGAGGGCCTGTACCGCGCGAGCTTCTACTACGGCGAACGGCGCGCCCGCATGGTCGTTGACGCAAATGGAACGCCAGTGGCGGATGTGTCGTAGATCGCGGACCGTTGCTTCTGTAGGAGCGGCTTCAGCCGCGATACGCATTCACGGATGCGACGCGGCTGATGCACCGATCGCGGCTGAAGCCGCTCCTACAGAGGGGCCGCAGGGCAGGGGTGGCGATAGCGGATCGGGATCGCTTGACCTGCGTCAACGTCCCCTGCACGTCGTTGCCTGAAGATGGCCGCATGACCAGACCCGCTTCCGGACCTTCGCCCGGCCTGTTGACCGAGGCGCCGCACCGGCTGATGTTCTTCATTGGCGCCGGCAATCTGCTGCTGGCGATGGCCTGGTGGGCGGCCTGGCTGGCCGCGCAACGCTGGCCGGGACTGCTGCAGGTGCCGCAGGCAGCCACCTATCCGGGCTGGCTGCATGCCTTCGTGATGCAGTACCAGGTGTTGCCGAGCTTTTTCTTCGGCTTCCTGCTGACCGTGTTCCCGCGCTGGCTCGGCCTGCCCGACATCCCGCGCTGGCGCTACGTGCCGGTGGGCGTGGGCATGTTCGGTGGTCAGGCTGCGATGCTGCTGGGCGCGCTGGGGCTGGAGGTCGCGCTGGTGGTGGGCCTGTTCATGACCCTGGCCGGGTGGAGCTCGGGCGTGTGGATCCTGGGGCGGCTGCTGCTGTCCGAGCGCGGAACGACCTGGCACGCGCGCTCGTGCTTCGCGGCGATGCTGCTGGGCCTGCTCGGCGTGCTGTGCTTCGGTGCATTCCTGCTGACAGGTTCGGCGTGGTCGGTGTTCTTCGCGATCAAGCTGGGCACCTTCGGCCTGCTGCTGCCGGTGTACCTGACCGTCGCGCACCGCATGTTCCCGTTCTTCGCCGGCAACACCGTCCCCGGCTATGTCGCCTGGCGTCCGATGTGGCTGCTGGCCGCGATCTGGGCCCTGGCGATGGCGCACCTGCTGCTCGAGCTGCTGCATGCCTACGCCTGGCTGTGGCTGGTGGACCTGCCGATGCTGGTGCTGTCGGTGTGCGTGCTGTGGCGCTGGTGGCCGCGCGGCGCGGCACCGGGGCTGCTGCGCGTGCTGTTCGTGGGGCTGCTGTGGTGGCCGATCACGTTCGCGCTGTTTTCGCTGCAAAGCCTGCTGTACCTGGAATCGGGCGCGTTCGTACTCGGCCGCGCGCCGGCGCATGCGCTGTTCATCGGCCTGTTCGGCAGCGTGCTGGTGGCGATGGTGAGCCGCGTCACCCAGGGTCATTCGGGCAGGCCGCTGAAGATGTATGGCCTGGCGTGGTTTGCCTTCGTCGGCATCCAGGTGGCGGCGGCGATGCGCATCGCCGCAGAAATGATGCCGGACGTGCTGGCATGGCAGGCACTGTCCGCGCTGGGCTGGCTCGTGGCGCTGTCGCCATGGGTGTTCCGGATCGGCGGCATCTACCTGTCGCCGCGTGCGGACGGCAAGCCGGGGTAGGGGAGTGGTGCGCGGGAGAGGGACAATGGTCGGCCTTTGGCCGGAGGTTTTTTCGGGATGATCGAGTTCTACCCGCAGATCAAGCACGCCCATATCGGCTTTGCCCTGCTCAGCGGCGGGCTGTTCGCAATGCGCGGCCTGCTGCTGCTCCTGGGCGCGCGCTGGCCCAATGCTGCGCCGGTGCGCTACCTGAGCTACACCATCGATACCGCCCTGCTGACGGCGGCGATGATGCTGCTGACCATCCTGCCCTCGGCGCTGTACGCCAATGGCTGGCTGGCGGTGAAGGTGGTGCTGATCGTGGTCTACGTGGTGCTTGGCGTGTTCGCGTTGCGTCGCGGCCGCACCCGTCGCGCGCGCGCGATCGGCTACGTGGCGGCGTTGCTCGTCTTCGCCCAGGTCTACTTCATCGCACGCACGCACCATCCGCTGGGGGCGCTGTACCTGCTGGGCTGAGTGCTGCCGGCGGTGCCGGGGCAACCTTGCGTCCGATCACGGCGTGATGCATGCGCCTGCGTGGGTCGCGATCCTCTCAGGCCGCACCGCCGCGCGGAAGCGGCAGCCGCCAGCCACGCCGGATCGCCAGCCAGCGAAGCACGAAGCAGGCCACCGCGCCGACGACTGCGGTCGGCGGTCCCGGCAGCGACAGCGCGTTCCCGGTCACGACCACCAGCGCGCCCACCAGCGCGGCCACCGCATAGAGTTCGCGCTGCAGCACGCCCGGGATGGTCGCCACCAGCAGGTCGCGCACGATGCCCCCGCCGACGCCGGACAGGATGCCGAGCATGACCGCGCCGGTCGGCCCCAGCCCGTGCGCCAGCGCCTTGCCCGCGCCGAGCACCGCGAACAGCGAGAGCCCGATCGCGTCGGAGATCTGCACCGGATTGCGCATGCGTTCGACCTGCTCGTGCCACTGGAAGGTCACCAGGCCCGCAGCGACCGATACCGCCAGATAGCGCCAATCCACCATCGATGCCGGCACCAGGTCCAACATCACGTCGCGGAGGATGCCGCCGGCCGTTGCCGCGGCGAACGACAGCACCAGCACGCCGAACAGGTCCAGCCGATGCCGCACCGCCACCAGCCCGCCGCTGATCGCGAACGCGAACGTGCCGAGGAAATCGATCATGGCGACGAAGGTCAGGGTCATGGCATGTGCGCAGGTAGGGCGGAAGGTTGGTGCAGGCTTGCGCCGGGTGGATCAGGACATGGGTTCGGGTTCGCGCATGCCCGCGATCTTCGCCGGCAGCGGAATGAACTCGCCATCGTCCAGGTCAGGCAACTTCATGCGGCCGGCCGCCCAGTCCGCCCGTGCCTGGTCGATGCGCTCCTTCGAGGAGGATACGAAGTTCCAGTCGATGTAGCGCGGCCCCACCGGATCGCCGCCCAGGGCCATGACCACCGCTTCGCTCGATGCCGCGATGGTGGCGGCGCTCCCCGGCACGAGTACGGCCATGCTGCCGGGCTCCACGCGCTGGCCTGCGATCTCCACGTCGCCACGGGCGACATAGACCGCGCGTTCGGGATACTCGGCCGGCAGCGACACGCGCCCGCCCGGGGGCAGCTGCCAGTGCACGTAGAACTGCGGCGAATCGATTCGCACCGGTGATTGCACGCCTGCCAGGCGCCCGGCGATCAGACGCCCGGCCACGCCCTCGTCATGGAATGCCGGCAGCGCATCCGCCGGGTAGTGCCAGAAGCCGGGATCGATCTCTTCGCGGTCCTCAGGCAGCGCAACCCAGGCCTGGATCCCGTCCATCGGCCCGCCTTCGTCGCGCAGCCGCTCGAAGCGTTCGGAATGGGTGATGCCGCGGCCGGCGGTCATCCAGTTCACCTCGCCGGGGCGCACCGGCTGCTCGGAACCGACGCTGTCGCGATGCATGATCTCGCCGTCGAACAGGTAGGTGATCGTGGACAGTCCGATGTGCGGGTGCGGGCGCACGTCGGCTTCCGGCGGCAGGCCAGGCTCGATCAGTTTCGGGCCCATGCGGTCGAAGAAGATGTAGGGCCCGACCATGCGCCGCCGGGCAAAGGGCAGTACCCGCCCGACCTCGAAGCTGCCCAGGTCGCGGGTGCGCTGGCGGATGAGAAGTTCGATCATGTCGCGCCTCCTGGCTGCCGCGGCGTGTGCCGTGGGCGGCATCATCGCAGCTGGGGCGTGCGAGCTGAACCGACAGGCTGCCGCAGGAGCGGTTTCAGTTGCGATTGCAGCATCCGGTGGTGATACACGATGCGAACGACTGGACCATGCCTCCGGCTGGCGTCGTTCCGGGCCGGGGGTTGCTCCCCGGCTCGGTCAGCCATCCATGGCTGACTCGCCGCCGCAGCGCATCCCTGCGCTGCTTTCCGCAACCCCCGCCCCGGAACGACCATCGCCCAGTCACTGGCGTGGCTTCGAAAAATCCCCCACCGAAGCATCGCGACACCAGTTGCAGTGAGCCGTGCCCTGGCGACCGGGGGTCGCGACGAGCAAAACATGGATGTTTTGCGCGTGAGTCAGGGCAGGGAGAGCGTGGATGGCTTGCGCGGCATGCCGCGCATCCACGCGAGCGCCCGGCATGCTGTGCCGGGCCGGACCGCGTAGCGGCCCTGACCGAGCGAAAAGCGACCCCCGGTCGCCAGGGCGCGGCGTCCAGTCGAAGCCCGGGACCTCATCCAACTCCCTCGAATGGGAGAAGACCCATGAAAAAGGCCACCCCCGCCTGAGCGGGAGTGGCCGAACGGCGAAGGGGAACGCCGTAATTACTTGCCCGGGAGCGAGAGGTCGGTATCAGGCTTGATCTCGCCGACCGCGGAGGGCGTGGTCATCAGGTCGTGGTCCCACTTGTCGCCGTCGACCTTGATGTGTGCTGCCGCGCCGAGCAGGACCGCCTCGATCAGGTTGTGGTTGAGGTACACGTACAGGCCGGGCTGGCGGAAGGTATAGAGCGCCGCGCCAGCCGAACCCCCGCGGATGAACCAGGTCTCCAGGTCCTTGAGCGGGGCGTTGGCGAACTTGCCTTCCTCCCAGACGTAGTCGCCGTGGCCGCCGATCAGGTGCGGACGCGTGTCGCGGTTGGCCTGCGAGTGCACCAGCAGCACTGTCTCGCCCACCTTCGAGGTCATCGCGTTGTCGCCTGCAAGCGCGCCGACCGCACCGTTGAACACCACGTGCGAGGGCACCAGGCTCTTCATTGCAGCGAGCGTGTCGGGCAGCGATTCGGCGTGCGAATCGTAGGACTTGAAGTTGCCGTTGCCGTCGCGCGGGATGTAGAACTCCGTCTCGCCGATGTAGTAGGCGCGGTCGTACTTCAAGGACTTGCCGTTGCCGTCGGTCAGACCTTCGCGCGGCAGCACCATGATCGTGCCCTGCATGCCGGCCACCACGTGCCAGGGGGTCATCGGACCGCCCGGTGCGCAGTGGTAGACGAACGTGCCGGCGCGCGTGGCCTTCCAGCGCAGCGTCACTTCCTCGCCCGGCTGCACGATCGTCAGGTCACCGCCGCCCAGCGCGCCGGTGGCGGCGTGGAAGTCGATGTTGTGCGGCATCGCGTTGCTGGCCGGATTGACCAGGGTGACCTCCACGTAGTCGCCCTCGTGCACCACCATCAGCGGGCCGGGGATCGAGCCGCCGAAGGTCATCGCGTGCATCTTCGTGCCTTCGCCGTCGATGACGATTTCCTGTTCCACGATCGGCAGCGTGAACTGCACGACCTTGGGGCCGCCCTTGGCCACCTGGTCGTGGTCGTGGACGAAGGGCGGGCGCTTCAGGGTGACCTGCTGGCGCGGCAGGGCCGCCAGATCGGACGCCTGGTCGAGGGTGGCGTTCACCAGCTCAAGTGCGTCGACGGCATATGCCGGTGCGGGAGCGCTGGCGCCGATCGCCAGGACGAGGGCCGAAGCCAGAAGACTGGTGTGCAGGAGTTTCATGAGGAGCTTCCTCGATATCCACGTTGTTGGGTTCGGGGATAGCGTGGACGCGGGGCGCATACCTGCAATTGATTGAAATCAACCACACGCCTGCGTATGTCCGTTTTCGGGGGTCGAACGCGCTCCGCTTGACCTGGATCAAGCCCGCCTGGCTCAGCCGCAGGGGCGGTCCTTCGCGAACGGGTTGAGGCGGCGCACCCAGCTGTCCCCGCAGTCGATGTCGACTGGCACCTGCGCGGCCGCAGCCTCCGCTTTTCGACGTGCAGCCCCGTCATGGCGCGCCTGCTCCGCGGCCGCGATCCTTGCCCGGATCTGCGGTAGCGCCGCCAGCGCGGCGCGCTCGCCCTCGAGGATCGCGGCGTTGCGCTGCTCGAAGCTGACCGGTCCGATCGCGTTGACCTGCGGGCGGATCACCACATCCGCGCGTGCCAGTTCCTGCCGGCCCAGGGTCTGGCCCATGATCGTGATCGACTGGTTGACGATGCCAGCCAGCGCGGTCGGCGCGGTGCCGCCGGCTTTGCTGGAGATGTCGACGGCGATGACGATGTCGGCGCCCAGCTGGCGCGCGGCATCCACCGGCACCGGGCTGACCACGCCGCCATCGACATAGCTGTGGCTGCCGATGCGGGTGGGTTCGAACACGCCCGGCACGCTGCTCGAGGCGCGCACCGCCTGGCCGGTGTTGCCGCGTACGAACACCACGCGATCACCGTTGTCCAGGCGCGTGGACACCGCCGCGAACGGCTTGGCCAGGCGCTCGATCGTGCGTCCGCCGAGTTCGCGGTTGACGTAGTCCTGCAGCGCCTGGCCCTGCACCAGCCCGCCGGAGAACAGGCGCACGTCGCGCAGGGTCGACTCATCCAGCGCCACCGCGCGTTCCTGCATGGTGAACGCGTCCATGCCGCTGGCGTAGAGCGCGCCGACCACGCTTCCGGCGCTGGTGCCGGCCACCACGTCGGCGCGGATCCCGTTGGCCTCCAGCATCTTGATCGCGCCGATGTGGGCGAATCCCTTGGCCGCGCCGCCACCCAACGCCAGGCCGATCCGCACCGGCGGCAGCTGTGGTGCCGGCGCGACCGGAGCGGCGACGGGCGCCGGTGCATCGTCGCCACGGACCGCATTGCCGCCGCCGCAGGCGGCCAGGCCGGCGAGAACGCCGGCGAACAGGGAACGGGGCAGGGCGGCGTTGAAGAGCATGGCAGTCCGGAGAGACAGGGCAGGAAGGTCGGGTGCCGGCCAGCGCAAGCGGGTGCGTGGCGTGGCTGCCGGGGCAGTCGAAGAACGCACGAGCATAGCGGTCACCCGCCTGTCGCCGGCTGAAGCAGGGGCTGCATCACGAGGCCCGGATCACGGGCACGCTTTCACTGATCGGCAGGGCGCCCAAAGAAAAAGGCCGGTTTCCCGGCCTTCTCCTGCAGATCGATTGGTGGAGCCAGGGAGGATCGAACTCCCGACCTCGTCGATGCGAACGACGCGCTCTCCCAGCTGAGCTATGGCCCCACAGGGGCGCGCATTATAACGGCGCGATCGGCGCGCTGCCAACGTCCAGCAGCGGCGCCAGGACGGGCTCGAGCTGGGCACGGCGCCAGCCAGAGAGCATGCCGGGCCAATCCTCGCCGTCGAGCAAGGTTTCCAGCCAGCGTCGCGAGGCGAGCACGCCGTCAGGCATGCCCAGTTCAACGCTGCGCGCGGCCACCACGTCCTGGAGGCGGCGCAGGGCCTTGCGGTCGCGTTCGCTGGTGCGTGGCGCGGGCGCCTCGGCTTCGTCGTCGAGCGGCGTTTCCAGGGCGTCCAGGATGGCGGCGGCGAGCTTGCGCGGGGCCTTGGGGTGGGCGTCGAGCAGGCGCTCGAGCGCGGCGAGGTCGGGCAGCGGATCGCGGGCGAGGGTGGTGGCCAGCTCGTTGTCCAGTACCCAGCTGCGCGGGCGGTCGCTGCGCCGGGCCTGCAGTTCGCGCCAGCGCAGCAGGCGCAGCAGCCTGCGCTGGCCGTCGACGTCCAGGAACTGGACGCTGCGAACCGACAGGTGCGGCCAGCGCTCGATCTCGTCGCGGCGGGCCGTTTCGATCATCCTTGCGCAGTCTTCCGCGAGCCATTCTGCGCGCCCCAGCGCCTGCAGCCTGGCGTCCAGGGCGTCGTGCACGGCGAACAGGTGGCGCACGTCGTCGGCGGCGTAGCTCAGCTGCGAGGGCGAGAGCGGGCGCTTCATCCAGTCCGAGCGGGTCTCGCCCTTGTCCACGACGATGCCGAGCAGTTCCTGCACCAGCCGCTGGTAGCCAAGACCGGGGCCGACGCCGGCCAGCGAGGCCGCGATCTGGGTATCGAACAGCGGGTCGGGCACCGCGCCGCAGGACTGGCGCAGCGCCACCAGATCCTCGCTGGCGCTGTGCATGATCTTGAGCACCGAGCGGTCCGACAGCAGCGGCGCGAGCGCGGCGGTCATGCCCTCGGCGAGCATGTCCAGCAGCAGGATGTCCGGTTCCTGCGCACCCGGCACCTCGATCGCGACCTGCACCAGCGACAGCTGCGGCCAGTAGGTGCGCTCGCGGATGAATTCGGTATCGACGGCGACGCGGGCGGTGGCGGCGGCGAGATGCGTGCGGAGGACGGCGGGGTCCGCGACCCAGTGTGGGGAAGACGACATGGGGCGGCAGCCTAACGGCGTGCGGGCAGGCATGGCAATGCCGAGCGTGCGAAGGGGCGGCGCGCGCACCGTTGCGCGGGCCGCGCTTTCGCGCCGTTTGCCGCGATCGCTTAATCTGGCGCCGATGCTGTCGAGCAAGTCAGGATTGCGTAGGGCCTGGATCGCGTGCGCGCTTGGCGCCGTGCTGTGCGCGGCGTGTGCCCGCGAGGACGACGGCGCGGTCGCGCCCGGCGACGGGGCAGCCGCTGCCGCGTCGGACGCCGACGGCGGCAGCGTCACCATCAGTGGCGACGACAGCGACGCCGCCAGGCTCACTTGGCGCGCACCGGCGGTCGATCTCGCGTCCACCGACCCGGCCGAACTGCGCGAGCGTGCCAGTGCCGCCCTGGCCGAAGGCAGACTGTACGAGGACGCCAATGCCGCCGTGCCGATCTACCTGGCGCTGTCGACCCTGCCTGAACACAGCCAATTTGCCGAAGCGGGCCTGCGCCGCGCCCTGCGCCAGCTGCTGCAGGCCGGCGCCGCCGCGCTGGCCGACGCCGATGAAGACGCCGCCGCACTGCAGCGTGCGCTGGAACTGGCCGCCATCGTGCGTGCAATCGATCCCGGCGACGACGCGGTCCTCGGCTTCCTCGCGCAGGTCGACCTGGCCGAGCGCGTGTCCGGCTTCAACGCTGTCGGCGAGCGGGCGCTGGCCGCCGGTGACCTCGGCGAGGAAGGCGGCGGTGCGCTGGCCGCCTTCCGCCAGGCGCTGGCGCTGGCGCCGGAACAGCCGCGCGCGCGCCAGGGCATGGCGGCGGTGGAAAGCGCGCTGATCCGGCGCGCCGAGGAGGCTGCCCTGGCGGCCGACTTCGACACGGCTGCGCGCTGGCTGGCCCACGCCACCGAGGTGCGGCCGGACGCCGGTCTGGAGACCGTGGACGACGCGCGCGAGCGTGTCGCGACGATCCGCACCACCCGGATCACGCGGCTGCGCGACCTCGGCATCGGCGCGCTGCCAAAGTTCGGCGGCATCGACCTGGCCCGGCGCCATCTGGCCGAACTGCTGCGCATCGCCCGTCCCGGCGACCCTGCCGCGCTCGAGCTGCGCGAACGCATCGACCTGGCCGTGCATTACGGCCTGTATGCGCCAGGGCAGGTGTTCACCGACGCGCTGCAGACCGGCGGCCGCGGCCCGCAGATGGCGGTGGTGCCGCACGGTGCGTTCACCATGGGCGCGCCCGAGCGCGAACGCGACGCCAGCGACTACGAGCGGCCGGCGCATCCGGTCCGCTTCGCGCGCGGCTTCGGCATGTCGATCCGCGAGATCACGGTCGGCCAGTTCCGGCGCTTCATCGCCGCGACCGGCCACCGCACACGCGCCTCGCGCCGCGGTTTTTCGATGGTCTACGACGAGCGCAGCAACAACTTCGTGCGCAGCAGCGGCGCCGACTGGCATACCGATTACCTGGGCCGTCCGGCCGACGACGGCCTGCCGGTGGTGCACGTTGGTGCGCGCGACGCGCAGGCCTATGTCGAGTGGCTGTCGGCGCAGACCGGCCGCCGCTATCGCCTGCCCAGCGAGGCCGAATTCGAATACGCACTGCGCGCCGGCGGCAGCGGACGCTTCCCCTGGGGCGAGGGCGATCCGCCGTCCGGCGTGGCCAACACCACTGGCGGGCTGGACCGCTCGCCGGCGGGGCGCAGCTGGGCCAATGCCTTCGCCGGCTATGGCGACGGCTACTGGGGCCCGTCGCCGGTGGGCAGCATGGCGCCCAATGCATGGGACCTTCACGACATGTCGGGCAACGTCAGCGAATGGGTGGCCGACTGCTGGCATGATGGCTACCGCCGCGCGCCTGGCGACGGTTCGGCCTGGATCAACCCGGGCTGCCGCGACCAGGTCATCCGCGGCGGTTCCTGGGCCAGTTCGCCCGCCCAGACCCGTTCGGCCTGGCGTGCACCGGCATCGGTGGACACCACCAATGCGCGCCTCGGGTTCCGCGTGGTACGTGATCTGTAAAGGACTGATCGGCTGGGGCCGGAGGAGAAGCGATGCGACGTGACCCGTTCGGTGGGCGTAACCGGCAGCAGCCGGCTGGGGGCAAGCGCGGCATCAACCCGCGCTTCATCATCCTGTTGCTGTTTGCCGGCTACGGCGTGTACTACTGGTTTTCCAACCAGTCGGTGGACGCGGTGACCGGCGAGTCGGTGCTGATCGACCGCAGCCTGTCGATCGAGGACGAGAAGGCCCTTGGACTGGAGGCCTATCGCGAGATCCTGGGCCAGGAGCAGCCGGTGGATCCGGATTCGCAGATCGCGCGCCAGGTGCGCGGCATCGCGCAGCGCCTGGTGGACAAGGTGCCCGAGGTCGAGGCCGCGCTTGCCGCGGAAAACGGCCAGCAGGCGCCGACGTTTTCGCAGGACTTCCAGTGGGAGGTCAACGTCATCGAATCCGACCAGGCCAACGCGTTCTGCCTGCCGGGCGGGAAGATGGCGGTCTATACCGGCCTGGTGCCGGTGGCGCAGAACGAGAACGCGATGGCGGTGGTGATGGGCCACGAGATCGCGCACGCCCTGCTGCGCCACGGCGCACAACGGATGGCACAGCAGAAGCTGAGCCAGGTCGGGCAGATGGCCGGCGCGATGAGCGGCATGGATCCGCAACAGCAGCAGATGATCATGGCCGCGATGGGTTATGGCTACCTGCTGCCGTATGCGCGCAAGCACGAAACGCAGGCCGACGAGGTCGGGCTGATGCTGGCCGCGGCCGCCTGCTTCGATCCGCAGGAGTCGGTGCCGCTGTGGGAGCGCATGGGCGAGGCCAGCGGTGGCCAGGCGCAGCCGGAATTCTCGTCCACCCATCCCAACCCCGGCACGCGCATAGCCAACCTGCAGTCGCTGATGCCAAAGGCGCTGGAGTACCGCAAGCGCTTCTGCAAAACCGGGCAGGGAGCGGCGGCGGGCCAGCCCTGAGCTGGCGCGCGAGGCGCGTGCGCATCGTCGCGAAACGCGCGGCGACCGTGCCTGCCCGCGGTCAGAACCCCATGTACAGCCCGCCGTTGACGGGGATGTTGGCGCCGGTGATGTAGCCGGCCTCGTCGTCGCTGAGGAAGCCCACTGTGCGCGCGATCTCGGACGGCTGCCCGAGGCGGCCGGCGGGCACGCGGTCGACGATGCCCTGGCGGATCTCTTCGGGGATCGCCGCGACCAGCGCGGTCTCGCAGTAGCCCGGCGACACCGAGTTCACGGTCACGCCCTTGCGCGCAACCTCGCGCGCCAGCGCCATCGTGAAGCCATGCATGCCAGCCTTGGCGGCCGAGTAGTTGGTCTGGCCGAACTGGCCGGTCTGGCCATTGACCGAACTGATGTTGACGATGCGGCCGAAGCCGCGCGACATCATGCCTTCGACCGCGTGCCGGCACAGGTTGAACACGCTGTCAAGGTTGACCGACATCACCGCATCCCACTGCGAGCGCTCCATCTTGCGCAGCGTGGTGTCGCGGGTGATGCCAGCGGCGCTGACCAGCACGTCGAGCGATCCGTCGGTCTGCTCGACGTCCTGGACGAAGGCGGCGCAGGCGTCGAAGTCGGAGACGTCGAGCGTCGCGAAACGGACGTCGAGGCCTTCGACCTGCCGTTCGAAGTTGGAGATGCGGGTGGGGTCATTGCCCAGGTCGGCGGCGATGACGCGACGCCCGGCGCGGGCGAGGTGGATGCAGATGGACGAGCCGAGCCCGCCGATGCCGCCAGTCACGACGGCCACGCGATTGTTCATGCGGAGTGCTTGGGAGGTGGGAAACGGGGCGCGCGCGTCGCGCGTCGCGGAAGCGCCGGCGCGGTCAGCGACCGCGGCGGTCCGGGTCCGGCTTCTGGCCGACGCTGCCGGTCAGGTTCTTCTGGAGTTCCTTCCACATTTCCATGTTGCGCTCGGTGAGCTGGTTCATCATCGCCCACGGCGTCTGCCCGAGCACGCCGCCCATCTGCTGGCGGAACTGCTGCTGCTGGTCGAGGAACGCCTGCATGGAGCGCTCGAGGTAGCTGCCCATGAAGCCCTGCATCGAGTCGCCGTAGAAACGGATGATCTGGCTCAGCAACTGGGTCGAGAGCACCGGCTCTCCGTTCGACTCGTGCTCGGAGATGATCTGCAGCAGCACCGAACGGGTGATGTCGTCGCCGGACTTGGCGTCGCGGACCTCGAACTGCTCACCGTCGACGATCAGCTGGCGCACATCCTCGATCGTGATGTAGCTGGAGATCTCGGTGTCGTAGAGACGACGGTTGGGATACTTCTTGATGATCCGGGTCGAGGCCATGGAGCAACTGCTCGAAGGATTGGTGCCTCGCAGCATGGCGCAGCGCAGCACGGCTTGCAAGCCGGGGCCGTGGCTGCGGCGGACAGGCAGGAAGGCCGGGCAGGCCGGCCTCCGCTGCCGTACGGCAAACGGGGCTCACCAGCCCATGTGATGCCCGCCGTTGATGTCGAGGTTGGAGCCGGTGATCCACGCGGCCTGCTCGTCGACCAGGAAGTTGACCGCGTAGGCGATCTCCTCGGGCTTGCCCAGGCGGCCGGTGGGGATGTCGGCCGCGATCTTGGCCCTGACTTCCTCGGGCACCGCCATCACCATGTCGGTGGCCACGTAGCCGGGCGAGACCGTGTTGACGGTGATGCCCAGCTTGGCGTTTTCGCGCGCCAGCGAAATGGTGAAGCCGTGCATGCCGGCCTTGGCCGCGGCGTAGTTGGCCTGGCCGTACTGGCCCTTGAGGCCGTTGATCGAGCTGATCTGGATGATTCGCCCCCACTTGCGCTCGCGCATGCCCTCGATCACCGGGCGGGTGACGTTGAACACAGAGTTGAGGTTGGTGTTGATGACGTCGGTCCACTGCTGGGCAACCATCTTGTGGAAGGTGCCGTCGCGGGTGATGCCGGCGTTGTTGACCAGGATCTCGACGGGGCCGAGCTTCTCCTCGACTTCGCGCACCATCGCGGCAGCTTCCTCCGGCGAGGTGACGTCGCCCTTGACCAGGGTGAACTCGTAGCCGTCGGCCTTCATGTGCGCTTCCCAGGCGCGCGCCTTTTCCTCGTTGCGATAATTGGTCGCCACCTTGTGGCCCTGGTCTGCAAGCCGCTTGCAGATCGCCGTGCCAATCCCACCGGTTCCACCGGTCACCAGAGCCACGCGAGTTGCCATGTCCTTCATCCTCTTCCGCCGCTGTCGCGGCACCGCATCCAGTCTAGTCGCGGCAGGCTACAGATGTGTTGTGCATCGCGGCGCGCAGCGGGACGGGGCCGCGCGGAATGCGGGCGGGGTCGAACGCGGGCAGGGCACGGGAGAGGAACGCCGCAGGCGTGCGGGCTGACACGACCGCCTCGGCATCCTGGCCGAGTACGCGCCAGGCCGCGCGCATTGCATCCATCGGGGCCGCGGCATCGACCGGCAGCGCTGCATGCGACTTCGACAGCTTGTGTCCGTCGTCGTCCTCGACCAGCGGCAGGTGCGCGTATGCCGGCGTCGACAAGCCCAGCCGTTGCTGCAGCAGGATCTGGCGGGCGGTGGAATCGAGCAGGTCCGCGCCGCGCACGACCTCGGTGATGCCCTGGGCGGCGTCGTCGACCACCGCCGCCAACTGGTAGGCCCAGGGGCCGTCGGCGCGGCGCAGCACGAAGTCGCCGACTTCGGCGGCCACGTCCTGCCGCACGGGGCCGTGGACGAGGTCGACGAAGGCGATGACCGTGCCGTCGGCAACGCGCAGGCGCACGGCGGGATCGTCGCGCTGCGCGCCGGGCACGCAGCGGCGATGGATGCCGCCGCTGGCGGCCAGAGCGGCGCGGCTGCAGTGGCAGGTGAAGGCGTCGCCACGCGCAAGCAGGCGGTCGAGCGCCGCCTGGTAGATCGCGCCACGACCGCCCTGGTACAGCACCGGGCCATCGCCGTGGAGCCCGAACCCCTCAAGTGCGCGCAGCTGCGCCGCGGCGGCACCGGCCACCTCGCGTGGCGGATCGATGTCCTCGACCCGCAGCAGCCATTGGCCGCCCGACCGGCGGCACGCCATCAGCCAGCTGCCCAGCGCGGCGACCAGCGAGCCGAAATGCAGCGGGCCGGTGGGCGAGGGCGCGAAGCGGCCGCGATGGACGGGGGCGGGGTCGGGCATGTGCGGCTGAATGGGGAGGCGCGCGGGCTGCCCCGCGACTTGAAATTCATCGTGGCCAACCATAATCGATCACAATGACCGGCGCCCCACGCGCCAGCTCTGGAAGCCTGCACATGTTCAAGCGCATCACTTTGTTCCTGCTCACCAACCTGGCCGTGCTGGCGCTGGTCAGCATCGTCATGTCCGTTCTCGGTGTGAACCCGTCGACCTTCGGCGGCCTGCTGGTGTTCGCGGCGCTGTTTGGTTTCGGCGGCTCGCTGATCTCGCTGGCGCTGTCGAAGTGGACGGCCAAGCGCTTCAGCGGTGCGAAAGTGATTGCGGAGCCGCGCAGCGAGGTCGAGCGCTGGCTGGTGGAGACTGTCCGCCGCCAGGCCGAGTCGGCCGGCATCGGCATGCCCGAGGTGGCCGTCTACGACGCGCCCGAGATCAACGCCTTCGCCACCGGCGCCAACCGCAACAACGCGCTGGTGGCGGTTTCGACCGGCCTGCTGCGCTCGATGGATCGCGACGAGGCCGAAGCCGTGCTCGCCCATGAGGTTGCTCACGTGGCCAATGGCGACATGGTGACCATGGCCCTGCTGCAGGGCGTGCTCAATACCTTCGTGATCGTGCTGGCACGCGTGGTCGGCCGGGTGGTGGACGGCTACCTCAGCGGCGGCCGCGACAACGGCGGCGGGATGGCGTACTTCGCCATCGTGTTCGTGCTGGACATGATCTTCGGGCTGTTTGCCAGCATGATCGCGATGTGGTTCTCGCGGCACCGCGAGTTCCGCGCCGACGCCGGCGGCGCCGCCCTGGCGGGCCGCCACAAGATGATCGCCGCGCTCGAGCGCCTCGCGCAAAACCAGGGCGCGAACACTCTGCCCAAGCAGATCGCCGCCTTCGGCATCAGCGGATCGCCCGGCTTCGGCCTGCGCCGGCTGCTGATGAGCCACCCGCCGCTGGAAGAGCGCATCGCCGCGCTGCGCAGCGCACCGCCGGAGACGCTGCGCGAGGGGATCGCGGTTTAAGGCGTGATCGCAGCCTTCGTCATCCCGGCGCACGCGGCGCACGCCGGGATCCATTTTGACGTTCAACTGCAGGTCAATGGATGACCAGCCCTTCGGGCTGTTGAAAAGCGCTTCCAACGTTCGCTGGAATGCCGGCAACCCGGAGATCGCTGGACCGGCCGGGCCAGGGCGCAGCGTCCCCAGACGTCCGGGACAGCGTCCCCAGACGTCCCGGGCAGCGCCCCCTGCTACTCGAAGTCGTAGTTCATCGACGGCCCGGGCGAAGCCAGGAAGAAGCCCTGCACGTAGTCGACGCCCGAAGAGAACAGGATCGACATGCTGGCCGCGTCCTGCACGTGTTCGGCGATGGTGCGGATGCCCAGTTCGCGCGCGCGGTTGGCGATCTCGCGCACCCGGTTCTGGTTGTCGGTGCTGCGCGGCAGGTCTTCGATGAAGCTGCGGTCGATCTTGACCAGGTTCGGCTTGAGATGGGCCAGCAGCTGGAACGAATCCAGGCCCATGCCGAACTGCTCCAGCGACAGCCGGCAATCGAAGCGTCCGATCGCATCGGCAAAGGCCTGGGTCGCCTTGAGGTGGGTGAACACCTTGGCCTCGGGCAACTGCAGGACCAGGTACTCGCCAGGCACACCATGCGCCTGCAGCTGCTGGCCGATGAACTCGGCCAGCCCCGGGTCGTCCAGCGCGGCCTGGCTGACCTTGACCAGCAGTGTGGTCGGCCGGTTGGACGCGATGCGCTGGCCGATCGCGGTGATCGCGTGGCTGAGCACCGCGCGGTCGATCTCGCCGAGCAGGCTGTGGTCTTCGGCGATCTGCAGGAAGTTGCCCGGTGCGATCAGCTGGCCGTCGCCCGGGTCCAGGCGCATCAGCGCCTCGTAGGTGGCGCCGGTGTCGCCCTGCAGGTTGATGGTCGGCTGGTAATGCAGCACGAAGCGCTGGTTGTCCAGTGCCTCGCGCAGGCGCGCCACCCAGGCGCGCACGTGCTCTTCCTCCGCGCGGTCCACCGCTGCCGGGTCGAAGATCTCGAAGCGGTTGCCGCCCACTCCGCTGGACGATTCCACGCCCTGCGAGGCCTTGGCCAGCACCTGCGAGATGCTGGCGATCTTCTCGCCGATCTGCACGCCGCCGATGCTGGCGCTGATCACGCTCGAGCGCGTGCCGATCTGGAACACGTCGGCCGAGAACGCGGCCAGGATCTTCTCGGCGAGCGCGCAGGTGGCGGCATAGTCGCTGCCGCGCAGCAGCACCGCCAGGGTGTGCTCGGAGAAGCGTGCGCCGATCGCGCGGCCGCCCAGCTCGTCCTGCCGGAGCAACGCCTGCAGGCGTTGGCCGATCGAGGCCAACAGTGCGTCGGCCGAATCCAGGCCGATGTCCTGCAGCAGGCGGTGGTAATGGTCCGGCTCGATCATCAGCAGGCCGTGCTGGCCGTTCTTCTGCCCGGCGTCGTCGACCGCGTCCTCCAGCGAGCGCAGGAAGGTGGGCCGGTTGAGCAGGCCGGTGACCTGGTCGCGCTGGCGCAGCTCCTCCAGCTCCTGGGCCAGCTCCGGGTCGAACTCCTGGCGGCGGAACACCACCTGCAGGCAGGGCTCGCCCTCGTACTGGGCCTGGGTGAACTCCATCGACGCGGCGAAGGCGTTGCCGTCCAGATCGCGCGCTTCCAGTTCGTGGCGCGGCGGCGGCGGGTCGCCCTTTGCCAGCGACTTGAGCAGTTGCTTGAAGCCCTCCACGTGCTGCGGCGCAACCATGTCGAGCAGCGACATGCCTTCGACGTCCTCGAAACTCTCGTAGCCGAACATCTCCAGGTAGGCGGCGTTGGCGCGGATGTGCATGCCTTCGTGGATGTAGGCGATCGGGTCGCGCGAGGAGTCGATCAGCGCGTCGCAGCGGCGCTCGGTCTCGCGCACGCGCGACTCGAGGCGGCGCTGTGCGCGGCGCGCGTCGAGATTGGCCCACTCGTTGCGCACCTGCGACAGCACCTGCTGCGGCCGGTGCCGGACCGCCACCGCGCGTGCGCCGAGGCTCAGCGCGGCGTCGTATTGCGCTTCGTCGAGCTGGTCGGCAATCGCGACCACCGGCAGGTCCTTGCCGCAGCCGGTGACCAGCTGTACGGCGTCGGCGAACGGCAGTAACTGCGAAGACAGCGCGGCCAGCACCAGGTCGGCCGGGCCCGAGAGCGCCGCCGTGAGTTCGTCTGTGCTGGCCGCGCGCACCGGGCGGACCGCGATCCCGGCGTTGCGCAGACCGCTGACCAGCGCCTCGGCGTCCTCGACCCGATCGTCCACGATCAGCAGGCGCAAGGCGTTGTCAGACTTCATCGACATGTGTTCCTCTCCATGTGGCCGCGTTATGACATGGCCGGTTGCTGGCGTCCATCGCCGACGCTCACAGTGGCCGCTTGGACGTGTCGCCCGCCACTTCGCGCACGAGTCGCGGCACGAGGTAACCCGGCAGCCGTCCACGCAGCGCGGCATGCAAGGCCAGTGCCTCAGCGTCCGGCACCTCGAAATGGGCCGCGCCTGCGACGCGGTCGAGCTGGTGCAGGTAGTAGGGCAGCACGCCGGCGTCGAAGCTGCGCTCGTGCAGTGCCACCTGCGCGTCGAGGCTGTCGTTCACGCCGCGCAGGAGCACGGCCTGGTTGAGCAGCAGCGCGCCTGTCGCGCGCAGCCGTGCCAGTGCGGTATCGACCTGGGCATCGAATTCCTGCGCGTGGTTGGCGTGGAGCACCACCGAGACCGGCCACGGCAGCGCCGACAGCCAAGCCGCCAGGGCCTCGTCCACCCGCTCAGGCAGGACCACCGGCAGGCGCGTGTGGATGCGCAGCCGCCGTACGTGGCCGATGCCGGCCAGCGCGCTGGTGAGCTCGGCGAGCTTGGGCGTGGCCAGCGACAGCGGATCGCCGCCGGACAGGATCACCTCGTGCAGCGAGTCGTCTGCCGCGATCGCCTCGACCGCAGCCTGCCAGCCACCTGACGCCGCACTCTGCTCGGCATAGGGAAAGTGGCGGCGGAAGCAGTAGCGGCAGTGCACCGCGCAACTGCCGGTGGCGACCAGCAGGGCGCGCCCCGCGTACTTGCGGATCACGCCCTGGCCGGCGCCGGCGTCGGCATCGCCGACCGCGTCCAGGCTGAAGCCGGGCACGGGCCGCAGTTCCTCGTCCAGCGGCAGCACCTGGCGCAGCAGCGGGTCGTGGGGGTCGCCGCGCCGCATCCGCGCCACGAAGGCATGCGGCACGCGCAGCGCGAAGGCCGCCGTCGCGGCATCCGAGACCGGCACGATCGCCTCCAGGCCCAGCAGCGCGACCAGCTCGCGCGGGTCGCGCACCGCGTCGCGCCAGGCCTGCTGCCAGCCCTGCGGCTGCAGCCGGGTAGGGGCAGCAGTTATCATGAGTGGTCCGTATTCCTCGCCCGGCCCCGCCGGGAGTCCAATCCCATCATTCTAGCCGCCCGCGCGCGGCCAAGCAGGAGACCCCATGGCCAGTTTGGGCATGAACGACGTCAAGAACGGCCAGAAGATCCTGGTCCACAACGAACCGGCGATCATCATCGAGACCGACTTCGTCAAGCCCGGCAAGGGCCAGGCCTTCACCCGCGTGCGCTATCGGCTCATCAAGTCCGGCCGGTTGCAGGAAGTCACGATGAAGTCGACCGATTCGGTCGAGGCCGCCGACGTGGTCGACACCGACATGCAGTACCTCTACAGCGATGGCGAGTACTGGCATTTCATGAATCCGGAGAGTTTCGAACAGGTGCAGGCCGACGAGACCGGCATGGGCGGCGCGGAGAAGTGGCTGAAGGGCGAGGAGACCTGCGTGGTCACGCTGTGGAACGGAACGCCGATCATGGTGACGCCGCCGAACTTCGTGGAGCTGAAGATCACCGAGACCGACCCTGGCGTGCGCGGCGACACCTCCGGCGGCGGCGGCAAGCCGGCCACGCTGGAAACCGGCGCGGTGGTCCGGGTGCCGCTGTTCGTGGGCCAGGAAGAAATGATCAAGGTCGACACCCGCTCCGGCGAATACGTCAGCCGGGTGAAGTGACGCAACGGCACGCGCGATGCGCGTGCCGTTGCGTCATCCCGAGCCGCAGGCGAGGGATCTCATCCGGGGCGAGGCCGCCCATCGCCACGCGCGTTGCGCGTGCCTTGCGTCATCCCGAGCCGCAGGCGAGGGGTCTCTTCCAATCAGTGGTGCGGCTGCTGTCGGGTCCGCTGCGCCGGTCCGGAGCGGCAGGCAAGCAAATGGGCACGCGCCCGGCCTTCAACGCGGCGTCCAATGCGACCTGTCAGAATGTCGGCATGACGGACATTCCCCCTCCCCAGGCCTGTGACCTGCTGATCGAAGCCGGTTTCGTCGTGCCGATCGTGCCGCATGGCGTGGTGCTCGAGGATCACGCCGTGGTCGTGCGCGATGGCGTCATCGTCGCGGTCCTGCCGATCGCGCAGGCGCGCAGCCGCTTCGCGCCGAAGGAGACGGTGTCGCGCCCCGACGCGGCGCTGATCCCCGGCATGGTCAACGCCCACACCCACAACCCGATGACGCTGTTGCGCGGGGTCGCGGACGACCTGCCGCTCAAGGTCTGGCTGCAGGAGCACATCTGGCCGATCGAGGGTGCGGTGATGAGCCCGGCCTTCGTCGAGGATGGCGTGACCCTGGCGATCGCCGAACTGCTGCGTGGCGGCGTGACCTGTGTCAACGAGAACTATTTCTTCCCAGACGTGCAGGCGGCGACGTACAGGAAGTACGGCTTCCGCGCACGCATCGGCCTGCCGGTGATCGATTTCCCGACCGCCTGGGCCGCCAGCGACGACGAGTATTTCGACAAGGCCGGCGCTGTCCACGACCAGTGGCGCGACGATCCGCTGGTGGCCACCGCGTTCGCGCCGCACGCGCCATACACGGTCAGCGACGCCAACTTCGAGCGTGTGCGCATGCTGGCCGACCAGCTCGACGTGCCCGTGCACCTGCACCTGCACGAGACCGCGCAGGAAGTACAGCAGTCCCTGAAGGAGCACGGCCAGCGCCCGATCGCGCGGCTCGACCGGCTGGGCCTGGTCAACGACCGCCTGATCGCGGTGCACATGACCCAGCTCACCGAAGCCGAGATCCACCTGTGCGCCGAACGCGGCGTGAGCGTGGTGCATTGCCCGGAGTCCAACCTCAAGCTGGCATCCGGGTTCTGCCCGGCCTGCGCGCTCGAACGTGCCGGCGTCACGCTCGCGATCGGCACCGACGGCGTGGCCAGCAACAACGATCTCGACATGTTCGGTGAAACCCGCACCGCGGCGCTGCTGGCGAAGGCCGTCGCCGACGACGCCGCTGGGCTGGACGCGTTCACGGCGCTGCGTGCCGCGACCCTCGGCGGGGCGAAGGCGATCGGCTTCGACCACCTGATCGGTTCGATCGAGCCCGGCAAGCAGGCCGACCTGGCCTGCGTCGACCTGTCCGCACTGGAGACGCAGCCGCTGTACCACGTGGTCTCGCAGCTGGTCTATGCGACCGGCCGCCACCAGGTCGACGACGTGTGGATCGGCGGCCGCGCGAAGCTGCGCAACGGCCTGCTGGTGGACATGGATGCGGACGCCATCGTCGCCAATGCGCGGCAGTGGCGCGAGCGCATCGCCACGGTCCGCACCGGTTGATCCGTTCGGCTGTCATTCCAGTGCAGGCTGCAATCCATAGCTCGCGCCGCTGCGCATCGGCCCCCGAATCCATCACCAATCCATACCGCCATCCACGTCCAGCCTCCTGGCTGCCGCCAACCCCCAGCTTGCACTGGACCGATTCATCGAGATTGCCGACATGAGCACTGCCTCCGCCCGCGGGACCAACTTCCACCAGGCCGAACTCGACCGGTTTGCCGCGCTCGCCAACCGCTGGTGGGATCCGGCTGGTCCGCAGAAGCCCCTGCACGCGCTCAATCCCGCGCGGCTGGGTTACGTGGCCGCCCGCACGCCGCTGTCCGGCGCCAGGGTGCTGGACGTGGGCTGCGGCGGCGGACTGCTCAGCGAGGCCATGGCCAAGGCGGGCGCGGAGGTCACCGCGATCGATCTCGCCCCGGAGCTGGTGAAAGTGGCGCGGCTGCATGCGCTCGAATCCGGCGTGCACGTGGACTACCGGGTGCAGGCGGTCGAGGCGCTCGCGGCCGAGCAGCCCGGCACGTTTGACGCGGTCACCTGCATGGAGATGCTCGAGCACGTGCCCGATCCGGCCGCCATCCTCCATGCCTGCGCGGCGCTGCTGCGCCCCGGCGGACGCCTGTTCGTCTCCACCATCAATCGCACGCCGGCCGCGTTCGCACTCGCCATCGTCGGTGCGGAGTACATCGCGCGCCTGCTGCCGACCGGGACCCATCGCTACAGCGAGTTCATCCGCCCGTCCGAGCTGGCCGGCTGGCTGCGCGCCGCCGGCCTGGGGCTGGAGGATGTCAGCGGCATGATGTACGAGCCGTGGCGCAACTCGGCCCGGATCGTGTCGCGCACCGACGTGAACTACCTGGCGTGCGCGTTGAAGCCGTGACGACTTCCCAGGCGCGGCCAGCCGGCCGTTTCCCCCGCGGCGTCCTGTTCGACCTCGACGGCACCCTGCTCGACAGTGCGCCGGACATGCTCGCCACGCTCAACCGCATGCGTGCCTCGCGGGGCAGGGCGCCGATGATGCTCGAGGCGATCCGTCCCCACGTCTCGCGCGGCGCCCGGGCGATGGCCTCCGCCGCTTTCCCCGACGTGGCAGCCGAAGCCGTACCGGAGCTGGTGCCCGAGTTCCTGGAGGTCTACCGCGAGGAACTCGGCCATCACGGCCGGCCCTTCGAAGGCATCGAGGCGATGCTCGGCGCACTGGAAGCCGACGGCGTGCGCTGGGGCATCGTCACCAACAAACCCGAGCGCCTGGCCCGCGAGCTGCTGCCGATGCTGGGCTGGGACCGCCGCAGCGGCGTGCTGGTCGGCGGTGATTCGCTGGCCGAACGCAAACCGCACCCGTTGCCGCTGTTGCATGCGGCCGCGGCGATCGGCATCGATCCGTCCGTCTGCGCCTACGTTGGCGACGACCGCCGCGACATCGACGCGGCGCGTGCCGCGGGCATGGCCTCGGTGGTCGCGCTCTGGGGCTACAGGCTGGCAGGCGACGATCCGGCGGCGTGGCAGGGCGACGTGATGGTCCACGCGCCGGCGGAACTGCTCGATCCGGCGGTCTGGCCGGATGTTCGCGGCTGAAGCCGCTCCTACAATAAGGCGATGGACGATTCCGCTTCGCTCGACAGCTTCCTTGGCAAGTGGCGCACGCGCTGGCCCGAGTGGGAACTGCTCACCATCTTCGTGCCGGCGCCGCAGCGGGGCGTGGTCGCGGCCTGGTTCACCTTGCTGCAGGAGCTTGGCGATGCGGCCTGGGCCGGCGCGGAGCCGGCGCCGGGGCTGGCCAAGCTGGCCTGGTGGCAGGAGGAACTGGTCGGCTGGAGCAGGGGCGCGCGGCGGCATCCGCTGGGCGTGACGCTGCAGCGGCTTGAGGCGCCCTGGGAACCCCTGGGGCGGGCGCTGGCTGCCTTGCCCGCCACGCGTGCGCCCGAATCGGCAGGCGACGACAACCGCGCACTGGAACTCTTCGTCGGCGCAATGCTCGCCTGCGAGGCGGCCCTGTTCGACGGAAGCGCGGTGCAGGGTCCCGCGCTCGCCGCCGGCGTAGGCGACCTGCGCGCCATGCGCGCGCTGGTGCAGGGTGGCCCGCTGCCCGAAGCCGGCATGGGTGCCGCGCCGGTGGGCCTGACCCGGCCGCGACGCCTGCACCAGGTCGCCCTCGACGAGCGCCTGCGCCGGCAGGCCAGCGGCGAGGCCATGGTGCGACCGGCAACGCTGCGCCTGCTGCTTGCCGGCTGGCGCGCCGCGCGCTGCGGATAGCGACAACGCAGCGTTGCGCGGGCGTTGCAGCCTGGGCCGTTAAACTGTCGCCTTTCCCGCTGTTGGATGTCCCGTGACCCAGACCCCCGCCCGCAACCTGCCCGACGTCGCCGGCGATGCCGCCCGCGCCGCCCGAGTGCTCGACTGGGTGGGCATGGACCGCATCTCGCTGCCGCTGCGTATCGCAGGGGAGGGCGGGGAGACCCACCTCGTGCCGGCCATGGTCGACGTGGCGGTGAACCTGTGCAACCCCGACGCCCGCGGCATCCACATGTCGCGGCTTTACCTGCGCCTGCAGGACGCGCTGGCCAGCGAATTGCCGGGCCACGCGATGTTGCGCCGGGTGCTGCAGGACTGCATCGACTCGCAGCAGGGCCTGTCCTCGAGCGCACGCGTGGTGATCCGCTACGGGCACATGCTGCGGCGGCCCGCCCTGGCCAGCGGGCACAGCGGCTGGAAGACCTACCCGGTCGAACTTTCGGCGCAACTGGCCGATGGCCACCTGGCCTTGGACCTGGCGTTCTCGGTCGAGTATTCGAGCACCTGCCCCGCCTCCGCGGCGCTGTCGCGGCAGCTCAACGCGGAGCGCTTCGCCGGGGATTTCGCCGCGGCCGAACCGTTGTCCGTTGGCGTCGTCCATGACTGGCTGGCCTCGCCGCGCGGGCTGGCCGCCACGCCGCACGCGCAGCGCAGCCGCGCCGACATCAGCGTGCGCCTGCGCCCCGCCTTCGACCGGCTGCCCTTGGCCGAGCTGGTCGACGCGATCGAGGACAGCCTGGGCACGCCGGTGCAGACCGCGGTCAAGCGCGAGGACGAGCAGGCCTTTGCCGCGCTCAACGCCGCCAACCTGATGTTCTGCGAGGACGCCGCGCGCCGTGTTGCCGCGGCGCTGCAGGCGGACGCGCGGGTCGAGCGTTTCGAGGCCACCGTGTCGCATTTCGAGAGCCTGCACGCCCACGACGCCGTGGCGAGGGTCAGCTCGGCCCGCTGAACCCGGTCCGCCGATGGTTCCCCGACAGCGGCGATCGGATACGATCGCGCCATGGGGGATCCACGTCATCGTGATGCGTGGTGCGGCTGGCTGCTGTGCCTGCTGCTGTTGTGCCCGTCGTTGGCGGGTGCAGTCGGTCTGAGCGTGCGCGAACTGCGCGACGACCCGCCGGTCGCCGAGGTGCTGGCAGGCCGGCACGACGCGCGGCTGCTACCCCCACAGCCGACGCCCTATCTCCAGCAGGCCGGGCGCGAGGCGCAATGGTGGAGGATCGAGGCCGCCGCACCGATCGATGCGGCTGACGCGCCGCAGCTGGTGATGCGCTCGCCGCGCTACTACCAGGTCGAAGCCTGGACACCCGGTTCCGTAGCGCCCACCCGACACGCGCTCTACGGTGAACATGCCGACGACCGTTACTCGCACCGCGCCCTGGTGATCGACCTGCCCCACGGGATCCCGGCGGGGCAGGCGGTGTGGCTGCGCGTGGAGCACCGCTCCAGCAATGTGTCGCCGCTGTCGGTGGAACCGCGCGACCAGGTGCATCGGGAAGATCTGGTGTTCGTCGCTTGGCGAAGCCTGGTGCTGACCAGCCTGGCGGTACTCGCGGTCCTGGGGCTTGCGTTCTGGGGCGGTACCGGCGAGCGCAGCTACGCGTACTTCAGCGCCATGCTGATCTTTGCGTTCGGTTACCTGGCGGCGATCAGCGGCGATCTGCGCTGGCTGGGTGGCGCGGACGTGTTCGGTGATGTCAGGGCCAACCGCGTCCTTGGGTGTCTGGGCGTGGTGTTCAGCAACCTGTTCCAGAGCGCCTACCTGGATCTGCGTCGGAAGGCACCCGTGTTCGACCACCTGCTTCGCGGGGGCACCCTGGTTGCAGCGGTCGCGGGGGGCATTTCAGTATTTGCGACCTGGAAGGTGCTCGCGTTGGCGGGCAACCTCTCGTTGCTGTATTCGGCCGTGGTCCTGCTGGCGGCAAGCAGCGTGCTTTCGCTGAGGGGCGAACGTGCGGCACGCGTGGTCCTGGCCTCGTGGAGCGGGCTGATGGTGTTCTGCGGCCTGGCCGCTGCGGAGATGATGGGCTTCTGGGTCGGCCCCACGTGGCTCGGCCAGGGGCTGGCCGGCAGTTTCGTCCTCGCCAGCCTGCTGCTGGCGTTGGGCCTGTCGGACAAGCTGCTGCAGCTGCGCCGCGATCGCGACCACGCCAGCCGCCAGGCCTCGGTCGACCCGGTGACCAAGACCCTGAACCGGCACGGCATCGAAGAGCGCTTGTTCAAGGAAGTCGAGGCCGCGCGCAACCGCAAGGGTTCGCTGTCGATCGCGTTCATCGACGTGGACTGCTTCAAGGACATCAACGACCGCCACGGACACAGCGTCGGCGACCAATGCCTGCGCATCGTGTGCTGGCGGCTGCGCAATCAATTGCGTCGCAGCGACGCGCTCGGCCGCTACGGCGGTGACGAGTTCCTGGTGGTGCTGCCGGGCCACGACGCGGACTCGGCGCTGCGGATCGCCGAGCGCATGCGGGTCTCGGTCAACTGCCGGCCGCTGTCGATGCCCGATGCCAGCATCCGCTCGACGCTGAGCATCGGCGTGGCCGAACTGACGCCGGGCGAATCGATGTCCAGCCTGTTCGAGCGGGCAGACACGGCGCTGTACGCCAGCAAGTCGGCCGGGCGCGACCGCGCCCTGGCCGCCTCCCCACCGGAAGGCCTCTGGACCACGTGACCCAAGGAGTCATCGCCATGGATATGCAAGCGGATAAAGCAGCGACACCTACTCTTCCTCTTCCCGCAGCGGAGCTTCGCACCGGCGACGTGCTGCTGATGATGGGCGATGGGCCGCTGTCGGACCTGATCGCCTGGGCCAGCGACAGCATCTACAGCCACGCAGCCATCGTGGCCGACGCGGGCGACCTGATCGAGGCCTCGACTGCGGGCGTGCGTCGCTATCCGATCGCCACGCGCCTGGAAAACAAGACCAAGTACCATTTTATCGACGCTCTGCGGATGGAGGGCCAAGGCGCTGCCCCGCTGACCGGCGCCGACAGTGCAGCCGTGCTCTCCAGGGCGGTGAGCCTGCTCGGCACCCCTTACCCCATCGACCAGCTGGCCCTGTTTGGCGCGATCATGGCCGTGCGCGGCAAGTGGCCGACGCACCCGTTGGGCAGGCTGGTGGTCCGCGTGGCCCTCGACCACGCCGTGCCGGACCAGACCGACAGCGTGGTCTGCAGCGAAGTGGTGTACCGCGCCTACGCCGAATGTGCGGCCACGCCGCAGGGCCGGCTGGCGCCGGTGATCGTGGTCGGTGAGCGCGGCACCGCGCCGTTCCCGGAAATCGACTGGAAGACGTTGTTCGACGAGATCTGGCCGCTGCTCCATCCCGAGGGCCAGCAGCGCCTGCAGGCAACGCGGATGCAGCTCAACTCGATGCGCAGCGCACAGGTGCATGGCCTGCATGCAGAGTTCGAGGCGCTAGCGGACATCAGCGACGAGGAGCTGGAGTTGGCACGCCAGGCGGTGCTGGGCCAGAGCGGGCTGCTGGCAGGCGCGGGGACAGAAGCCGTGGACGCGCGGATGGGTGGCCCCGGCACCGTGGTGCCCAGCCCCAACCCGCGACTGGTCTCGCCGCAGGACCTGGCGGTCTCGCCAAGCCTGTCGCTGCTGGGACGGCTGATGCAGCGCGACGCGGGGTGATCCTGAAGGGGGACGCCAGTCTGGCGAAGGTTTTGCCACGGATTGCGCGGATGACGCGGATTAGCAGCACGGATGGCGTTGCAGCGACTCACCGGGGGTCTGCCATGACCTGATCCGCGTCATCCGTGGCCAAAACACCGGCTCCACAGCCGACGCCATCCAAACGCAGTGGAAGATCTGGCTTTGGTGGTTGCATGCGCAGATCCCTCGCTGGCGCTCGGGATGACAGCGTTGGGGCGGATCGAGGGGACGCGGAGGGGCTGCAACGTGCCGCCGCGTGCGGAGCAGTGACGGTCCTAGAGCTGTCGTTCCAGCACCAGCTGCGGATCGATCCGCACGTCGAACCAGCTCATTCCCCAGTGCAGGTGCGGCCCGGTCGAGCGTCCGGTCGAGCCCACCGCCGCAATCACCTGTCCCTGTTCCACGCGGTCGCCCGGCTTCACGTCGATCCGCGATAGGTGCAGGAAATTGCTGCTGATGCCGTGGCCGTGGTCGATCAGCACGGTGCCGCCGGTGAGGTAGAGGTCCGGGTCGGCGAAGGTCACGACGCCTGCCGCGGGCGCCTTGACCGCCGTGCCGCTGGCGGCGGCGATGTCCATGCCCGAATGCGGTGCGCCCGGCTTGCCGTTGTAGACGCGCGCACGTCCGAAGCGCCCGCTGATGCGGCCTTCGACGGGGCGGACGAAGGGCGTGGTGAAATCGGTGCGTGCGTCGTCGCGCAGCCGTGCCTCGGCCACGCGCGCCTGCTCGCGACGGATGCGTTCGGCGGTGGCCGGCGGCGGATCGACCGTCTTCTGCGGCACCCCGTCCACGCGCTGCAGCGGCCAGTCACGCGGCGTGACAGCGATGCGGACCTGTTCGCTGCTGCCGTCGGGGCGGAGCACCTTCACCGACAGCGGGCCGGCGGTATCGCGTCCCACCCCGAACACCGCCGTGCCGTAGCCGGTGGTCCGCAGGCGCCGGCCCGCGTATTCCACCGCGCTGCCCGGCGGCACCTTGCCGATCACCATCGCGCCCTGCTGGACGCTGGCAGGAAAGACCACGCGCTGGTCCGACGCGGCCGCCTCCGGCAGCGCCAACGCATCCGCCAGCACCGGCAGGCTGCCCGCAATACCTGTTGCGAGCGCCACGCTGGCTGCAACCGCCAGGGTCCGTGCCCGCAGGCTGCGACCCGACCTCAACGTGCGAACTCCAGGCGTCGGCCCACCGGCGAGCCGACCAGCTCGGCGCCGTTCCAGGCCAGCGCGCCATTGACCCAGGTCGAGGCGATGCGCGAACGGAAGGTCGTCCCCTCAAATGGCGACCAGCCGCACTTGGAGAGCACGTCCTCGCGCCGCACGGTGAACGGCGTGTCCTCGACCAGCACCAGGTCGGCGAAGAAACCTTCGCGCAGGAAGCCGCGCTCCTTCACATCGAACAGCTGCGCCGGCGCGTGCGCGAACTTCTGCACCACGCGCGCGATATCGAAATGTCCCTCGTGCACGCATTCCAGCGCCGCCACCAGGGCGAACTGCACCAGCGGCAGCCCGCTGGGCGCGCGCACGTAGGGGTTCTGCTTTTCCTCCCAGGTGTGCGGCGCGTGGTCGGTGGCCAGCACGTCGATCACGTCCCCCGCCAGCGCTTCGAGCAGGGCGGCGCGGTCGCTTGCGTCCTTGATCGCCGGGTTGCACTTGATCTGGTGGCCCAGCCGTGCGTAGTCGGCGCGGTCGAAGCGCAGGAAATGGATGCAGGTCTCGGCGGTGATGCGCTTGCGGCTGCCGTCGGCACGGATCATCGGCCCGCGTTCGAACAGCGCCAGCTCGTCGGCCGTGGAAATGTGCAGCACGTGCAGGCGGGTGTCGTGGCGACGCGCCAGCTCCAGTGCCAGGCGGGTGGACTTGATGCAGGCTTCGCGCGAGCGGATGTCCGGGTGGCATGCGGCCGGGATGTCGTCGCCGTACTTCGTCCGATACTCGGCGAGGATCGCGTCGATGGTCGGCGTGTCCTCGCAGTGGGTGATGATCGGCACCGGCGTGTCGCGGAAGATCGCGTCCAGCGTCTGCGGGTTGTCCACCAGCATGTTGCCGGTGGACGCGCCCATGAACACCTTCAGCCCGGGCGTGGCGCGTGGATCGATGCCGCGCACGTCTTCGAGGTTGTCGTTGCTGGCGCCGAAATAGAAGCCGTAATTGGCGCGGGCGCGGCCGGCCGCGCGCGAATACTTGTCTTCCAGCGCCTCGCGGTTGAGCGTCGGTGGGCTGGTGTTGGGCATGTCCATGAAGCTGGTCAGGCCGCCCGCGACGGCCGCGGCTGATTCGCTGGCCATGTCGGCCTTGTGCTCGAGCCCGGGTTCGCGGAAATGCACCTGGTCGTCGATCATGCCCGGCAGCAGGCGTCGGCCGGCGGCATCGACCACGGTCTCGCCGGCCCGCGCGGACAGGCCGCTGCCGATCGCGGCGATGCGATCGCCGCTGATGCGCAGGTCGCCCTCGAATTCACGGCCTTCGTTCACCAGCCGGGCGTTCACGATCAGGGTGTCGGACATTCAGCCGTTTCCATCGGTCTTGGGCGGCACTGGGTCCAGGCCGCCCGGGTGAAGGGGATGGCAGCGGCCGATCCGGCGCAGGGCCAGCCAGCCGCCGCGCAGCGCGCCGAACCGCCCGATTGCCTCCATCGCGTATTCCGAGCAACTGGGCACGAATCGACAGCGCGGGCCGAGCAGCGGACTGATGAAGCGCTTGTAGCCGCGCAGCAGGGCGATGAGGAGGCGATCGATCACGGCGATGGTGGAAAACTCCGGCGCGGTTGCCGCTGCCGCCGGGGCAGGGTATAACACCCCGCTTTTCCCGTCCAAGGGAATCAAGAGGGATCGCATCAAGTGGCAGTCAAGAAGTCGGCGAAAAAGCCCGCGCAGCCAGCGAAAACGGCAAAGCCCATCGCCAAGGCGGCAAAGCCCGCAGCCAAGGCAGTGAACAAGGCGCCAGCGAAGAAGTCGCCGGTGAAGAAGGCGGCCGTGAAGCCGGCTGCGAAAAAGGTGGTCGCAAAGCAGGCGCCGGCGAAGAAGGTCGCACCGGCGGTCCGCAAGCCGGCCAAACCGGTTGCGGTCGTGAAGCCGGCCGCGAAGGCGGCGCCCGCGCCCGTGAAGAAGGCGGCCAAGCCGATCGCGAAGAAGGCGGCGGCTCCGGCGGTGAAGACCGCCCCGGCCAGGCCGGCACCGGCGCCGAAGAAGTCCGCCGTGGCCAAGGCCGCGCCGGCACCGGCCAGCAAGAGCGCAGCGGTCGCGAAGAAGACCAAGGCCGCGCCCGCCGCGCCCCAGGCCAGCAAGGCATCGCCGGCGCGGGTCAGCAACCGCCCGCGCGTGCAGGGCAAGGTCGCGGTCGCCCTGACCGGCAGGTCCTCCACCCCGGCGCCGCGCGCCAAGGTCAAGGTGGTGCCCTACGAGACCGATCCGGAAACCGGCCGTCCGATCCCCCCGGAGGGCTACAGGCCGAGCGCGGACGAGGAGTACATGAACCCGCTGCAGCTGGAGTATTTCCGGCAGAAGCTGCTCAGCCGCCGTGAGGAACTGGTCGACGAGTCGCGCCAGACCATCGAGAACCTCAAGGACGAGGTGCGTGACGTCGGCGACGAGGCCGAGCGCGCCAGCCGCGAGACCGAGAACGCACTCGAGCTGCGTACCCGCGACCGCTACCGCAAGCTGATCAACAAGATCGAGAGCATCATCCGCCGCGTCGGCGAAGGCGACTACGGCTACTGCGTCGAAACCGGCGAGGAAATCGGCCTCGATCGGCTGGAGGCGCGCCCGCAGGCCGAACGCACCATCGACGCCCAGGAACGCTGGGAACATATGCAGAAGCAGATGGGCGACTGAGGTCCAGAAAAACCCCGCGAAAGCGGGGTTTTTCTTGGTTCTTCTCCCAATCAAGGGCGAAGGTGGGCACGGTTGCTGGAAGTCCCGTGCGGGCTTCGAATTGGACGCCGCTGCTTCTGGCGCGAAGCTTCGATGCCATCTGTTCGAAGCCACATCAGTCACTGGGCGATGGTCGTTCCGGGGCGGGGGTTGCGGAGAGCAGCGCATGGATGCGCTGCGGCGGCGAGTCAGCCATGGATGGCTGACCGAGCCGGGGAGCAACCCCCGGCCCGGGACGACCCCCGGCCGCAGACCTGATCCAGCCCACCCGGCCTGCTCCACTCTAATGGGAGAAGAATCTTTTCTTTGGTAGCGGGGTCGTGACCAGCAGGGCGCGAAGCTTGCGTGCCGCTTCCGCGTCACTTCAGTTCCCTTCACTTCAGTTCGCTGAACTGCAGTCTGCGCAGCCGTGGCGCGCGCCATGCGGTGACCGCAGCCACGCCCATCGTCACGCAGCCGCCCAGGACCACGGCGGGCACCAGGCCCAGCAGGCGCGCCATGGAGCCGGCGTAGAAGGCGCCGATCTCGTTGGATGATCCAACGAACAGGCCGTTGATCGACGAGACGCGCCCGCGCATGTGGTCGGGCGTGGCCAGCTGCATGATGGTCGAACGGGTGACGACCGACACGCCGTCGCACACCCCCGACAGCAGCAGGAAACAGGCCGACAGCCAGAACGCGCCCGACAGGCCGAAGCCCACCATGCACAAGCCGAATCCGACCACGGACAGCAGCAGCACGCGTCCGGCATGGCGGTCCAACGGATGCCGCGCCAGCCAGATGCCCACCGCGACCGCGCCCAGTGCCGGTGCGCCGCGCAGGATGCCGAGGCCTTCCGGCCCGTAATGCAGGATCTCCTGGATGAAGGCCGGCGCCAGCGAGATCGCGCCGCCGAACATCACCGCGAACATGTCCAGCGCCAGCGCGCCCAGCAGCACCTGGTGGCCGAACACGAAGCGCGCGCCCTCGGCGATGCTGGCGAAGATCGGCGCACGCTGCAGCTGCGGCGCCGGTTCGCTGACCCGCAGGCGCAGCATCGCCACCGCCGCGCACACCGCGAACACCGCGGCCACGCCGTAGGCGACGGGTTTCCCGGCCCAGCCGACCAGGACGCCGCCGATCGCCGGCCCGGTCACCAGTCCAGACTGGAACACGATGCTGCCCAGGCTGGCGCCGCGCACGTACTGCTCGCGCGGCAGCACGCGTGCAAACAGCGCGTTGTAGACCGGGCCGAGGAAGGCGCGCACGCAGCCGGTGAGCGCGATGGCCGCGTAGATCGCGGCCGTGCCGGCGGATGCCCACCAGCCCGTGGCGATCGCGACGAGCAGCAGCGGCGTGATCGCCAGGCAGCCGGCGGCGAGGGCACCGAGCCGGCGCCGCGGCAGCACGTCCACCAGGTAGCCGGCAAACGGCGCCACGCAGAAGTAGGGCAGCACCTCGGCCAGGCCGATCAGGCCTAGCATCCAGGGGTCGCGGGTCAGCTCGTAGACGTGCCAGCCAACCGTCACCGCGACGCACTGGTAGGAAAGGATCGTGAAGATCCGAAACCCCATCAGCAGGCGGAAGTCGCGGTTGCGCAGCGGTGCCGCGCGGCTGTCCTGCGGGCGGGTGGTCGTACCGCGGCTCACGCGAGCGCGCGCTGGGCAGCCTCGCGGATGAAGGCCAGCAGCGAGGCCAGGCCATTGCTGCGCGTCGGCGACAGGTGCTTGGCCAGGCCGATATCGGCGATGTAGCTGGCGTCGTTGTCGAGGATCTCGCGCGCGCTGCGCCCCGAGTACACGCGCAGGGCAAGGAAGATCAGCCCCGAGACGATGGCCGAATCGCTGGCCGCGGCGAAATCCAGGCGCGAGGCGTCGCCCGAAGGAACGATCCAGACCAGCGACTGGCAGCCAAGCAGGCGATGTTCCTCGATCCTGAGCACATCCGGGAACGGCGGCAGCTTGCGGCCGAGGTCGATCAGGTACTGGTAGCGCTCGGACCAGTCGCTGAAGAAGGCGAATTCCTCACGGATCGTCGCCTGGGCCTCGGCGGCAGTGGATTCGAGGGGGAAGGGGGAGTCGTTCACGTCGTTCCTGTTGATGTGCTCCCTCCTCCGCGAAGCGGGGGGAGGGTTGGGGTGGGGCCCGGCTTGCGCCACGTCGGCCCCGTCCCCACTCGGGTCTCGTATCGCGCATCCTGCGCCTGCGAGGAAGGCCTCAGGCCCGCTTCCAGCGTACGCCCTGCGGCGTGTCCTCGAGCAGGATGCCTTCGCCCGCGAGCTGGTCGCGGATCGCATCGGCGCGCGCGAAGTCCCGCGATTTCTTCGCCGCCGCGCGCTCGTCCACCAGCGCCTGGATGCGCGCCTCGTCATCACCCGATGCGCCGCGCGCGAACCATGCCTGCGGCGACTGTCGCAGCAGGCCCAGCGCCAGGCCCGCGCCCAGCAGTTCCGCCTTCAGGCGCGCGCGATCCTGCGTCGACTGCGCCTTGCGTGCCTCGCCGGCAATGCGGGCCAGCTCTGCCAGCGCAGCGGGCGTGTTGAGATCGTCGTCGAGCGCACTCTCGACCGCCTGCGGGATCGCCGGGCCCGCGTCGACATCGCCGAGGTCGCGCAGCGTGCCGTACAGCCGGTCCAGTGTGCGCACGCTCTGCTCGATCAGCGAATCCGACCAGTCCAGCGGCTGTCGGTAGTGCGCCGACAGCAGCGCGTAGCGCAGCGCCTCGGGCGGATGCTGGCCGACCAGGTCGTGCACCTTCTCGATGTTGCCCACCGACTTGGACATCTTCGCGCCCGAAAGCGTCAGCATGCCGTTGTGCAGCCAGGTGCGGGCGAAGATGCGGCCGCCGTGCGCGCATTCGCTCTGCGCCACCTCGTTCTCGTGGTGCGGGAACTGCAGGTCCACGCCGCCGGCGTGGATGTCGATGGTTTCGCCCAGGTGCGCGGCCGCCATCGCCGAGCATTCGATGTGCCAGCCGGGCCGGCCGCGGCCCCATGGCGAATCCCAGCCGGGCAGGTCTTCCGTGGACGGCTTCCACAGCACGAAATCGCCGGCGCTGCGCTTGTACGGTGCCACTTCCACTCGCGCACCGGCCAGCATGTCGTCCGGATCGCGGCGTGAGAGCTTGCCGTAGCCGGCAAAGGTGTCGACCGCGAACAGCACATGTCCCTCGGCCAGGTAGGCGTGGCCGGACTCGATGAGCCGCGTGATCATCTCCACCATCTGCCCGATGTGTGCGGTCGCGGCCGGCTCGATGTCGGGCGCGAACGCGCCGTCCACGCCCAGCGCGGCCATGTCCTCGCGGTAGGCGGCGGCGAAGCGGTCGGTGATGGTCGAGATCGGCACGCCCTGGGCGCGGGCGGCGGCATTGATCTTGTCGTCGACGTCGGTGATGTTGCGCGCGTAGCGCAGCGTGCCGTGGCGGCGGCGCAGCAGGGCAGCCAGTACCCCGAACACGACCGGCCCGCGCGCATTGCCAATGTGCACGTAGCTGTAGACCGTTGGCCCACACAGGTACATCGTCGGGCCGGCCGGGTCGAGTGGCGCGAAGGCTTCGACCTGGCGGGTGAGGCTGTTGAACAGGCGCAGGGACATCGGCACGCAGCAGGCGAAAGCAGGCGATTCTAGAGCGTACGCAGGCCAGCGGATACCGCCGCCCACCCGCTCGACGCTGCGCGGGCCCTGCGGAAGCCCGGCGTCGCAATGACGCACAGGGCACTGCCGACAGGCGCGAGGGTTCAGCGCGGGTCCGGCATCGCTCGCCTACACTGCCGCGGATGGTCCGTCCTGCAACCTTCGCTGCCCCCCGTCGCTATCTGCCTGCTGCCCTGGCGCTGTGCCTGGCGCTGCCGGTGGCTGCGCAGCAGCCCGCTGCGCCGGCGCCGCCTTCGCAGCCGGAAAATGTGCGGATCGACTACGCCCAGGTGCTGCGTGCCGAGCCGGTGTACCAGACCCTGCGCGCGACCAGCATGGTCGAGCGCTGCGAGGCGTCGACCCCGGTCGACGACGCCGATGGAAAGACCGGCTTTGCCCGCGTCATCGGCGTGGTCAAGGGGGCGCTGACTCCCGACCCGAAAGTCGAGGAAGTGGCACCGTCGGCCGGAGGCGAATGCCGGATGGTGCCGGTGGAGCGCGAGTTCCGTCGACCGGTCGGCTACGACGTCGACTACGTGCACAAGGGCGTGAAGTACCGCTCGCGGCTGCCGGTCGACCCGGGCAACCGCGTGCAGGTGCGCGTGTCGGTGACGCCGGTGGTTGCAACGGAAACCCCTTGATTGCAGCGTTTGTGTTGCAGTGCACGGTGCCGCCATGAGACGATGCCGCCCGTGAAAAACGTCCTTGCCCACGCCGACATCCTGACCTCCGCCCGCATGGCGGCAGGCATGACCTCGCGCGCACGTCGACCGGACTCCCGCACCTGAGCTGGGTCGACCGGACGTTGTTTCCGTCATGCCGAAACCCAGCTTCCAGGCTGGGTTTTTTCGTTTCCGCGCCACCAACCGAACGTTCTTCGACCACTGGATGCCCTCGATGAAGCATTTCCTGAACACGCAGGATTGGAGCCGCGCAGACCTCGATGCCCTGCTCACGCAGGCCGCGCTGTACAAGCGCAACCGCATCGGCGATGAGCTCAAGGGCAGGTCCATCGCGCTGGTGTTCTTCAACCCGTCCATGCGCACCCGCACCAGCTTCGAGCTGGGCGCGTTCCAGCTGGGCGGCCATGCCATCGTGCTGCAGCCCGGCAAGGATGCCTGGCCGATCGAGTTCGACCTGGGCACGGTGATGGACGGCGACACCGAAGAGCACATCGCGGAAGTCGCGCGCGTGCTCGGCAGCTATGTCGATCTGATCGGCGTGCGCGCGTTCCCGAAGTTCGTCGACTGGCAGTACGACCGCCAGGACGTGGTGCTGCAGGCGTTCGCCAAGTACTCGCCGGTGCCGGTGATCAACATGGAGACGATCACCCATCCCTGCCAGGAGCTGGCCCACGTGCTGGCGCTGCAGGAGCAGTTCGGCACCACCGACCTGCGCGGGAAGAAGTACGTGCTGACCTGGACCTACCATCCCAAGCCGCTCAACACGGCAGTGGCGAACTCGGCACTGGCCATCGCCACGCGCATGGGCATGGACGTGACCCTGCTGTGCCCGACACCCGAATACGTGCTCGACGAGCGCTATATGGGCTGGGCGCAGGCCAATGTCGCCGAGAGCGGCGGTTCGCTGGCCGTCAGCCACGACATCGAGAGCGCCTACGCCGGCGCCGACGTGGTCTACGCCAAGAGCTGGGGCGCGCTGCCGTACTTCGGTAACTGGGCGCCGGAGAAGCCGATCCGCGACCAGTACCGCCACTTCATGGTCGACGAGGCCAAGATGGCGCTGACCAACAACGCCGTCTTCAGCCACTGCCTGCCGCTGCGACGCAACGTCAAGGCCAGCGACGCGGTGATGGATGCGCCCAGTTGCATCGCCATCGAGGAGGCCGGCAACCGCCTGCACGTGCAGAAGGCGGTGATGGCCGCGCTGGTGCGACAGTAACGCTTACTCGCTTTGCTCCTTGCCCCGGCATGCAGGGGCAAGGCCGGGATGGCGGCAAACGGCCGCCGTAAAGTTTCACCCCGTCCCACACCCCCACCCAACTCTCCCCCGCGAAGCAGGGGAGGGAGCAGTACGAGAAACCTGACATGAGCGCTTCCGAATCCAAAGACATCGTCGTCGCCTTTTCCGGCGGCCTGGACACCAGCTTCTGCGTGCCCTACCTGCAGGAGCGCGGCTGGACCGTGCATACCGTGTTTGCCGATACCGGCGGAGTCGATGCCGACGAGCGTGCGGTCATCGAGAAGCGCGCCGCCGAGCTGGGCGTGTCCAGCCACGTCACCGTCGACGGCGGCCCTGCGATCTGGGCGGGCTTCGTCAAGCCGTTCGTGTGGGCCGGCGAGGGCTACCAGGGCCAGTACCCGCTGCTGGTCTCGGACCGTTACCTGATCGTGGACGCCGCGCTGGCGCGCGCCGCCGAACTGGGCACCAACGCCATCGCCCACGGCTGCACCGGCATGGGCAACGACCAGGTGCGCTTCGACCTGGCGATCAAGGCCAGCGGCGACTACCGCATCATCGCGCCGATCCGCGAGATCCAGAAGGAACACACCCAGACCCGCGCCTACGAGCAGGCCTACCTGGAGGAGCGCGGCTTCGGCGTGCGTGCCAAGCAAAAGGCCTACACGATCAACGAGAACCTGCTGGGCGTGACCATGTCCGGCGGCGAGATCGACCAGTGGGAGGCCCCGGGCGAAGGCACGCGCGGCTGGTGCGCACCGCGCAGCGCGTGGCCGGTCGAGCCGTTGACGGTCGTCCTGAAGTTCGTCAACGGCGAAGCGGTCGAGCTCGACGGCAAGGCGCTTCCGGGCGAGCAGATCCTGGGCAAGCTCAACAAGCTGTTCTCGCAGTACGGCGTCGGCCGCGGCATGTACACCGGCGACACCGTGATCGGCCTCAAGGGCCGCATCGTGTACGAGGCGCCGGGACTGGTCGCGCTGCTGACGGCGCACCGCGCGCTGGAGGAGGCGGTGCTGTCCAAGCAGCAGAACCGGTTCAAGCCCGAGGTCGCGCGCAAGTGGGTGGAGCTGGTGTACGAGGGCTTCTTCCATGACCCGCTCAAGACCGACCTTGAGGCATTCCTGGCCTCGTCCCAGACGATGGTCAACGGCGAGGTCGTGCTGGAGACGCGCGGCGGCCGCGTCGATGCGGTGGCGGTGGAATCGCCGCACCTGTTGCATTCGAAGGGCGCCACCTACGCGCAGTCGGCGGACTGGGGCGTGGAGGAGGCGGAGGGCTTCATCAAGCTGTTCGGAATGAGCAGCACACTCTGGGCGGAGGTCAACCGCTGAGCGGCAACCGTCATCCCCGGCACCGTCATTCCCCGGGCCGTCATTCCAGCGCAAGCTGGAATCCATTGTCCGGACAGCCCGGAAAGCCAAGGTGGATCCCGGCTTGCGCCGGGATGACGGCCTGGGCCGGATCCCGATAGCGAACATCGCCATGCTGCCTTCCATCCTCCAACACCTCGAAGCCCTGGTGTCATTCGACACCCGCAATCCGCCGCGTGCGATCACCGCCGGCGGCATCTTCGACTATGTCCGTGCGCAGCTGCCGGATTTCCGCATCGAGGTCAGCGACCACGGTGCCGGCGCCGTGTCGTTGTTCGCCGTGCGCGGCAATCCCACGCGGCTGTTCAACGTGCACCTGGACACGGTGCCGTCCTCGCCCCATTGGAGCGCCGATCCGCACGTGCTGCGCGTGGACGGCGAGCGCGCGACCGCGCTGGGCGCCTGCGACATCAAGGGCGCGGCGGCCGGCCTGATTGCCGCGGCGCAGGTGACGCAGGGCGACGCGGCCTTCCTGTTCAGCAGCGACGAGGAGGCCAACGATCCGCGCTGCATTGCCGGCTTCCTGGCGCGCGACCACGGTTTCCGCGACGTGGTCGTGGCCGAGCCGACGGAGTGCGAGGCGGTGCTGGCGCATCGCGGCATCAGCGCGGTGCGCATGGCGTTCCGCGGAAAGGCGGGACACGCCTCGGGCACGGCCGCGCTGGACGCGAGCGCGGTGCACCACGCGGTGCGCTGGAGCAGCCGTGCGCTCGACTTCGTCGGCATGGAATCGCACCGGCGTTTCGGCGGACTGACCGGGCTGCGCTTCAACATCGGCCGGGTCGAGGGTGGGATCAAGGCCAACGTGATCGCGCCCGCGGCCGAGGTGCGCTTCGGCTTCCGTCCGCTGCCCTCGCACGACATCGACCAACTGCACGCGGCCTTCCGCGGGTTCGCTGCACCCGAAGGCCTGGAGGCCTACGAGGAAACATTCCGCGGCCCCTCGCTGCCCTCCGGCGACATCGCCGCAGCCGAGGGCCGCCGCCTGGCCGCGCGCGACCTCGCCGACGAGCTCGGCCTGCCGATCGGCAACGCGGTGGATTTCTGGACCGAGGCCTCGCTTTTCTCCCACGCCGGGATGACCGCACTGGTGTTCGGCCCTGGCGCCATCGCCCAGGCGCACACCGCCGACGAATGGGTTTCGCTTGAACAACTGCAACGCTACGGCGGCATCGTCCGCGACATCCTGAGCGCATGAACATCCAAGCCAACCGCCAGACCCGGCAGACCATCGTGCGCCTGCTTTCGAGCATGGGCAGCGCGAAGGAGATCAGCCAGTACCTCAAGCGCTTCTCGCAGATCGACGCCAAGCGCTTCGCCGTGGTGAAGGTCGGCGGCGCGGTGCTGCGCGACGACCTGGAGGCGCTGACCTCGTCGCTGGCGTTCCTGCAGGAAGTTGGCCTGACCCCGATCGTGCTGCACGGCGCCGGCCCGCAGCTGGATGCCGAGCTGTCCGCCGCGGGCATCGACAAGCAAACCGTCAACGGCCTGCGCGTGACCTCGCCCGAGGCGCTGGCGATCGTGCGCCGCGTGTTCCAGGCCTCGAACCTGGCCCTGGTCGAAGCGCTGCAGCAGAACGGCGTGCGCGCGACTTCGATCACCGGCGGCGTGTTCGAATCCGAATACCTCGACCAGGCGACCTATGGCCTGGTCGGCGAGGTGCGCCGGGTCAACCTGGCGCCGATCGAGGCCAGCCTGCAGGCGACCTCGATCCCGGTGATCGCCAGCCTCGGCGAAACCCCGGGCGGGCAGATCCTCAACATCAATGCCGACTTCGCCGCCAGCGAGCTGGTGCGCGTCCTGCAGCCCTACAAGATCATCTTCCTCACCGGCACCGGCGGCCTGCTCGATGCCGACGGCAGCCTGATCGACTCGATCAACCTGTCGAGCGAGTACGAGCATCTGATGCAGCAGCCGTGGATCAACGGTGGCATGAAGGTGAAGATCGAGCAGATCAAGGATCTGCTCGACCACCTGCCGCTGGAGTCCTCGGTCTCGATCACGCGGCCGGCCGACTTGGCCAAGGAACTGTTCACGCACAGGGGCTCGGGAACACTGGTGCGCCGTGGCGAGAAGGTGCTGCGCGGAACCTCGTGGGACGAATTCGACCTGGGCCGCCTGCGTGAGCTGATCGAGTCGAGCTTCGGCCGCCGCCTGGTCCCCGACTACTTCGAGCGCACGCCGCTGCTGCGTGCCTACGTCAGCGAGAACTACCGCGCAGCGGTGGTGCTGACCGACGGCGGCGGCGTGACCTACCTCGACAAGTTCGCCGTGCTCGACGACGCGCAGGGGGAGGGCTTGGGCCGCGCGGTCTGGAACCTGATGCACGATGAGACGCCGCGGCTGTTCTGGCGCTCGCGCCACAACAACCAGATCAACATCTTCTACTACGCCGAATCCGACGGCTGCCTCAAGCAGGAGAAGTGGAAGGTGTTCTGGTACGGCCTGGACGGCTTCGCCGAGATCGAGCGCTGCGTGGCCCACTGCGCCACGCGCGTGCCAACGCTGCTGGACGGCTGACATGTCCATTGCCTCGCTGCCCACCGCATGGCGCACGGCGCCGCGACTGCCCGGCGCCCATGCCGTGCTCGAGCCGCTCGATGCGGCCCACGTGGACGGGCTGCGCGCGGCGGTGGAGGGCAGTGGCCTGGAGCGGCTGTGGTTCACCAACGTGCCGGCACCGGACGACGTGGGCCGCTATGTCGATGTGGCGCTTGCGGCCCAGTCCGACGGCTGCGTCCTGCCGTTCGCGGTACGCGATGCCGGTGGCGTCGTGGTCGGCACGACCCGCTTCTACGGACTTGAGCCGGAGGTGCCGAAGCTGCTGCTGGGCTACACCTGGTATGCGCCGCGCGTGCAGCGCACCGGCCTCAACACCGAGTGCAAGCTGATGCTGCTGCGACATGCCTTCGAGACCCTGGGCTGCGTCAACGTGAGCTTCGAGACCAGCTGGTTCAACCACGCCTCGCGCGCGGCCATCGCGCGCCTGGGTGCGAAACAGGACGGCGTGCTGCGCAACGCCAAGCGCCATGCCGACGGCTCCCTGCGCGATACCGTGGTGTTCTCCATCCTCGACACGGAGTGGCCGGCCGTGCGCAGCAACCTGCAGTACCGTCTGGAATCCCGTCAATGAGCAGATCTCCCGTTTCCATCGGCATCGTCGGCGCGCGCGGCCACACCGGCAGCGAGCTGATCCGGATGATCCACGACCACCCGGGCTTTGGGCTGGCGTTCGTGTCATCGCGGGAGCTCGATGGCCAGCGCGTGGCCGACCACAACGACGTCTATGCCGGCGAGCTGCGCTTTGAAAGCCTCGACGCGGATGCGGTGGCGGCCAAGGGTGCGGACGCGGTGATCCTGGCGCTGCCCAACGGCAAGGCGGCCCCCTTCGTCGCTGCGCTGGACGCTGCCAAGCCCGATACGGTGATCGTCGACCTGTCCGCCGACTACCGCTTCGACGAAGGCTGGTACTACGGGCTGCCGGAGCTGACCCGCGCACGCGGCGCGGACCAGGCGCGGATCAGCAACCCGGGCTGCTATGCCACCGCGATGCAGCTGGCGATCACACCGCTGCTCGACAGGCTTGCCGGTCCGCCGCAGTGCTTTGGCGTGTCGGGATATTCCGGCGCGGGCACCATGCCCTCGGACCGCAACAATGCCGAGCTGTTGCGCGACAACCTGATGCCGTACGCGCTCGCCGACCACATGCACGAGCGTGAGGTTTCGGCGCGGCTGGGCGTGCCGGTGGAGTTCATGCCGCACGTGGCGCCGCATTTCCGCGGCATCACGATGACGGTCAACCTCTGGCTGCAGCAGCCGGTGACGGTGCAGCAGGTACGCGCCCTGTATCGCGAGCGCTACGCCGGCGAACCGCTGCTGCGCGTGGTTGACGACGCACCCTGGGTGAGTCGCATCGAAGGCCGCCATGGCGTGGAGATCGGCGGGTTCACGGTCGCGCCGGGCGGCAAGCGCGTGGTCGTGGTGGCGACGCTCGACAACCTGCTCAAGGGCGCGGCGACCCAGGCGCTGCAGAACCTCAATCTCGCGTTCGGCTTCGACGAGCTGGCCGGCGTGCCCGCCGACGCGCTGCTTCCGCTGGAGGATGGACGATGAGTGGACTGCTCTGGCAGAAGCCCGGCGTCGCGGTGGATGCTGATATCCAGCGCTTCCTGGCCGGGGATGACGTCGTCCTGGACCGCGAGTTCTTCCTGCACGACATCCAGGCCAGCACCGCCCACGCCGAAGGGCTGCAGCGCATCGGCATCCTGTCGGAAGATGAGCTGGGCGGACTCAAGCGCGAACTGGTGCAACTGGCGGAGGATTTCCGCGCCGGCGCCTTCGTGCTCGACGAGCGCTTCGAGGACGGGCACTCCGCGATCGAGGCGCGCTTGACCGAACGCCTGGGCGACGCCGGCCGCAAGATCCACACCGGCCGCAGCCGCAATGACCAGGTGCTGGTGGCGACGCGGCTGTGGCTGAAGGAGAAGCTGGCGCGCGTGGCTGCGCTGTCGAGGGACACGGCGAAGGTCGCGCTCGATCGCGCCCAAGCCGAACAGGGCCTGCCGCTGCCCGGCTACACCCACATCCAGCGCGCCGTGGTGTCTTCGGCGGGCATGTGGTGGGCGGGCTGGGCCGAGGCCTTCATCGACAACGCGATCCGTGCCGTCGACACCCTCAGGCTGGTCGACACCAACCCGCTCGGCACCGCGGCCGGCTACGGCGTCAACCTGAAGCTCGACCGCGAGCACACCACGCAGGCACTCGGCTTTGCGCGGATGCAGATCTCGCCCGTCTACGCGCAGCTCTCGCGCGGCAAGTTCGAGCTGGCCGCGCTGGAAGCGCTTGGGGGGGCGACGCTCGACCTGCGCCGGATCGCCTGGGACCTGTCGCTGTTCACCAGCGCCGAGTTCGGCTTCGTCGCGCTGCCGGCGCAGTACACCACCGGCAGCTCGATCATGCCCAACAAGCGCAACCCGGACGTGATCGAACTGATGCGCGCCACCCACGCCAGCGTGGCGGCGGCGCGTACCGAGATCGAACAGCTGCTGTCGCTGCCTTCGGGTTACCACCGCGACCTGCAGGCTTCCAAGGGCGCGATCTTCCACGGCTTCGGCCGCGGGATCGCCGCGCTGCAGCTGCTGCCCGCGCTGCTGGCCAACCTCGAATGGCGCGAAGATCGCCTGCGCGCGGCGATCGACTCGGGCATGTACGCCACCGACGTCGCCGTGGAGGCCGCGCTTGCCGGCGTGCCGTTCCGCGATGCTTACCGGGCCGCCGCCGCAAGCGCCGACAGCGCAGGGCAGGGACGCTCGCCCGAAGGCAGCCTGGCGGCCCGGACCTCACCCGGTGCGGCCGCCGACCTGCGGCTGGACGAACTGCGCGCGCGCTGGGAGGCCCTGTGAGTACGCCGACGACCCGCTACCTGGTGCTGCTGATGCGCCGCCCCGGCTTCGACGAGCGACTGGTCGCGCCGCACATCGCCTTCCTCGACGAACTGCGCGCCGACGGCCTGCTCGAACTCAATGGCGGCTTCAGCGATCGCAGCGGCGGCGCCTACCTGCTGTGCGGCATTGCCAGCCTGGAGGAGGCCGAGGCGATTGTCGCGCGCGATCCGCTGGCCATGCACGGTGCGTCGGACATCGTCGTGCACGAGTGGCTGGCGCGCTGAACCCATGACCACGTCCGCCTTCTCCGAACAACGCCTGCCGCCGTGGCGGCGCGCAGTGCTGAAGGTCGGCAGCAGCCTGCTGGCGGCAAACGGCGGCGGGCTGTCGACCGGCTACGCGCAGGCCATCGCCGGCTTCATCATCGCCTGCCACCAGGCCGGGCGGCAGGTGGTCGTGGTGTCGTCCGGCGCGGTCGCGGCCGGGCGCGCGATCCTGCGCGAGCAGCCGCAAGACGGCGCCGAGATGGCCGAGCGCCAGGCACTGGCTGCGCTTGGGCAGGCGCGCCTGATCGGCTTCTGGCAGGGCCTGCTCGACCGCCACGTGGCGCAGGTGCTGCTGACCCACGACGACCTGCGCAACCGTCGCCGCTATCTCAACGCGCGCGCCACGCTGTCGGCGCTGCTGCGTCATCGCGCGGTGCCGGTGGTGAACGAGAACGACACGGTGTCGGTCGACGAACTCAAGCTCGGCGACAACGACAACCTCGCGGCGATCGTGGCGGCGCTGGTCGACGCGGACGTGCTGTTCATCGCCACCGACATCGACGGCCTGTACGACGCCGACCCGCGCCGTAATCCCGATGCCAGGCCGATCCAGGTGGTGTCGCAGCTGACGCCTGCGCTGCTCGCCGCCGCCGGTGGTTCGGGCAGCGAAGTGGGCACCGGCGGCATGCGCACCAAGCTTGAAGCCGCGCAGCGCGCCGCGGCCGCCGGCGTGCCCACCGTGCTGTTCAACGGCACCCGCGCCGACGTGCTGGAAGGCCTCGCGCGCGACAGCCTCTCCGGTACCCGCATCCACGCCCTGCGCAGCCGCGTGGCCGTGCGCAAGCACTGGCTGCAGAACGCACCGGCCGAACCCGGTGGCATCATCATCGATGCCGGCGCCGCGAACGCGCTGGTGGAGAAGGGCGCCTCGCTGCTGCCCGGCGGCGTGCTGACCGCGGAAGGCGACTTCCGCCGCGGCGACATGGTCGAAGTGCTGCTGCGTGACGAAGCCGGCAGCCGGCGCGTCGCACGCGGCGTGAGCCAGTATTCGGCCGCCGACATCCGCCGCATCGCCCGTCGCCATTCGCGCGAGATCGAAGCTGCGCTTGGCTACAGCTACGGCGGCACCGTGATCCATCGCGACGACCTGATGCTGGTGTAGCGGCCCCCCCGGCGGCGCCATCTCCGCAATGCCCACCCCAGGTTGCGAAGGAAACCGTCGAACGAACCACCGCCGCGCTGGATTACCATCACCTGCCAACTGCGCGCCACTTCACCGCACCGACAAACGCACGACGCACATGACCGACATCCGCCAGCTCGCCCTCCAGTGCCGTGACGCCGCGCAGGCGCTTGCCGTGCTGCCAACCGCGGCCAAGGACGCGATGCTGCGCGCGATGGCCGATGCGCTCGAAGCCGATGTCGCGGGCATCCTCCAGGCCAATGCACAGGATCTTGCGGCCGCCACGGAGAAGGGCGTCGGCACGGCCATGCTGGACCGGCTGCGCCTGGACCAGGCGCGTGTCGCCGCCATCGCCGCCGCGCTGCGCGAAGTGGCGGACCTGCCCGACCCGGTCGGGCAGGTCACGCGCCGCGACGTGCGCCCCAGCGGGATTTCCGTCGAGCGCGTGCGCATGCCGCTGGGCGTGGTGGCGATGATCTACGAAGCGCGGCCAAACGTGACCGCCGATGCCGCCGCGCTATGCCTCAAGGCCGGCAATGGCGTCATCCTGCGCGGCGGCAGCGAGGCGATCCGCTCCAATACCGCGATCGCCGCCAGCCTGCATCGTGCACTCGAGGCCGCCGGCATACCTGCCGCCGCACTGACCCTGGTCGAGGACCTGCGCCGCGAGACGATGCTCGCGCTGCTGCAGCTCAGCGACATTGTCGATCTTGCCATTCCGCGCGGCGGCGAGGGCCTGATCCGCTTCGTGACCGAACACGCGCGCGTGCCGGTGATCAAGCACTACAAGGGCGTCTGCCATCTCTACGTCGATGCCGGCGTGGACCAGGACCTTGCACTGCGCCTGCTCGTGGACGGCAAGGTTTCGCGTCCCAGTGCCTGCAACGCCATCGAGACTCTGCTGGTGCATGCCGATGTCGCAAGTACATTCCTGCCACGCGCCGCGCAGACGCTGCGCGGGCACGGCGTGGCGCTGCGCGGCGACGACGCGTCGCGCGCGCTCGCCGACGGCGTTGCGCCGGCGACGGAGGCCGACTTCGATACCGAACACCTCGACCTGGTGCTCAACCTGCGCGTGGTCGATTCGCTCGACGCCGCGATCGCGCACATCCGCCGCCACGGCTCAGACCATACCGAGGTGATCGCCACGCGCGACGCTGCCAGCGCGCGCCGTTTTGTCGAGGCGCTGCGCTCGGCGGTGGTGATGGTGAACGCGTCCTCGCGCTTCAGCGACGGCGGCGAACTGGGCCTGGGCGCCGAAATCGGCATTTCCACCACGCGCCTGCATGCCTATGGCCCGATGGGGCTGGAGGCACTCACGATCGAACGCTTCGTGGTCCGCGGCGAAGGACAGACCCGGCACGCGCTGTAGGAGCGGCTTCAGCCGCGATGCGGCGTCAGATCCCGATCAGGGATGAAGCCGCTCCCGAGGTGCCGAGGCGCTGCCGCTACTCGGCGAGTGCGCTGGCCTTGGCCGCGCAGATGAAGTCGTTCTCGCTCAGGCCACCGACATCGTGGGTGGAAAATCGCACCACGCAGCGGTCGTAGTGCACGCCCAGATCGGGATGGTGGTCTTCCCGATGGGCCACATGGGCCAGCGCGTTCACGTAGGCCATCGTGCGATGGTAATCGTCGAAGCGGAAGGTGCGCGTCAGCGCCCGGCCGTCATCGGCCAGCGCCCAACCGGGCACCTGCGGCAGCAGTTCGCGGACGCGGGCTTCGCCCAGCCGGTGTTCCACGCCGCGGCGCGGGATACAGTGGGCCTGGACAAGCGGGATGAGGTCCGACATGGCGGAATCTCCTGTACGGGGCGCGCGGGGAATGAACGGATCTTGTGCAAAGGCCCCGCCCGCGGCGCGGCGGGGGACCCGGGTGCCGGGCTCGGCCTAGAATACGTGCAAAGACGGACAGGACCATGATCGATATTACAGAGAGCGCCCAGACGCATTTTCGCAAGCTGATCGAGCGCGAGGCGCTGCCTGGCCTTGGCGTGCGGCTGTCGGCCGTGCATGCGGGCACGGCCAAGGCCGACGTGCAGCTGGAATTCGCCGAGCCCGGCGACCTGCAGGGCGACGAGTGGGCGATCGACTGCGAAGGCTTCACGCTGTGGCTCGACGCCGGCACCGCGTCCTACCTCGATGGCGCACGCATCGACTACGAGGCGCGCGCCACCGGCGGGCAGCTGCAGATCCGCGCTCCGAAGATCAAGGGCCAGGCGCCGCCCGAATCGGCCTCGATGGTCGAACAGGTGCGCTGGCTGATCGAGTCGGAAATCAATCCGCAGCTGGCCTCGCATCGCGGCCACGTCGCCCTGCAGGAAGTCACCGCCGATGGCGTGGTCGTGCTGCGATTCGGCGGCGGCTGCCACGGCTGCGGAATGGTGGACGTCACGCTCAAGAACGGAATCGAGCGCACCCTGATGGGCAAGGTGCCGGGCGTGACCGCGGTGCGCGACGCCACCGACCACGAGACGGGCACGGCCCCGTACATGCCGCGCGGCGCGGACTGACGGACCCCGCGCCGCGTGTTTTCGTCCAGCGATCTGCTCGAGGCGATCCAGCGCAGGCTGCGCAAGGGGCGCTCGATCCGGCCGCAACGGCCGGCCGGGGAGTTCCCGCCCGGATGGGACGAATGGTTCGCCGAGGCCCCGGCCCGGCCGCGCCGGGGCGCTCGCGCCGTGGACGCGGTGATCGCGGTGCTGCTGGTGCGCGAGCCTGTGTACACCACCGGCTACCGCCCGCTCAACGGCTGGCAGGCCTTCATCCGCCTGTGGCGCTACGACTGGCGCGAACAGCCGACGCCCGACCGGCGCACCCGCGTGGCGTCGATTTCGCTGTCGCTGCTGCTGCACGTGCTGTGGCTGCAGCTGATGGTCCTGATGATGGTGGCGATCTACCCGGGCGAGGAGGAGGCCGAGCGCCTCGGCGAGAACATCACCCAGGTCGAGTTCATCGGCGAAGGTACGCCGCAGGACGAGGGCGGTGGCGAACAGCTGGCCGAGGAGCCGGTGCCGGAGCAGGCTGCGAGCCCGGCGCCCGCGGCGTCGACGCCGGCAGCAGCTGCACCGCAGACCTCACCGCCGCCGCCTTCGGTCGCCGAGACGCAGGCACCGCCCGAGGAGGTGCCGCCACCGGTGGCCGCACAGCCGTTGGAGGTCACCGAGACGGCGCAGCCCGATTCGGATTTCGTGCTGGTGCCGCCGCGCATCGACCTGCCGCCAACGCCGGCCTTGCCCACGCCCGAGTTGAGCGCGCCTGCGCCGGATGTGCGCGTGGTCGAAGTGCCGCTGGTCACCTCGCCGCAGATCCAGCCGCTGCCGCGCCGCGAGATCGACGTGCCCGACCTGCGGCAGCCGGAGATCGAGATCGTCGAGCGTGACCTGCCCGCGCCGGTCGCCGAAGTGGTGTTGCGCGCGCCGCGGCCGGCGCCGTCCGCGCCCGAGCTGCGGCGCGATGGGCCGGCCGTTGCGCAGCGCGATATCGAGCTGCGTGCGCCCGCGCAGGGAACCGGCAGTACCGAGGCGGCATCCGATCGCGGCAGCGCGCAGGGTCCACCGGCCGCGAGCGGCCAGTCGGCGGCGAATGCCGCGTCGGCCGGCGGCACGCGTGACGCCGGGCAGGGCGCATCCTCGACGGCCTCGACTTCCGGCGCCGGCACCTCTCCGCAGGCGCCGCCCGGTGGCCTGCCGTCGCCACGCCGTGGCGATGACTGGGGCGACTCGGACCGCAACGTGCCGGGCGGGCAGGTCGGCAGTCCATCCGGGTTGTTCAATGCGGACGGCAGCCCGCGCCTGGCCGGCAACACCGGTGCCGTGGGCGGCGGACTGCCGCCGGGGACGATCACCGAGGACTACGAGAAGATCGACCGCATGGGCACCTGGCTCAAGCGCCCGCCGATCGGCTACGAGCCGACCACGCTCGACCGCTTCTGGGTGCCGCACGAGAACCTGCTGGAGGAATGGGTCCGGCGCAGCATCAAGGAAGTGCTGATCCCGATCCCCGGCACCGGCAAGCGCATCAAATGCAGCGTTGCAATGCTGATGCTCGGCGGCGCTTGCGGCATCACCGATCCCAACATGCTCGACATCGAGGCCGGTGCGCGCAAACCGCCGGACGTGCCGTTCAAGCCGGAGCTGCAGCAGGACCAGGAAAGCCTGCGCCCGCCGGGGGGATAGTTGTCGGGCTTCGGACGCCGAGCTGGTCGGCGCTGCTCTGGCTCCCTCCCCCGCAGCGCGGGGGAGGGTTGGGGTGGGGGCGGTCAGGTCGCGGGGTGGTTTCTCGCGCGCCTTCGGCGCGCACCCCCATCCCGGCCTTCTACCCCGAGGGCACCCAGCCCCGCGCGCGGGGGAAGGAGAATCAAGGTGACCCAGGCATGAAAAAGCCCGCGTAAAGCGGGCTTTTTCGTCCAGCCTGGCCGGCGTGGCTCAGTGCACGCCGTGCAGGTCGCGCAGCTGCGAGGGCCGGGACGCGAAGAAGGCCGCGAGGTCGGCGATCTGCTGGTCGGTCAGGTTTGCCGCCTGCTGCGACATCAGCGCGTGCTCGCGGCGGCCATCTCGGTACTGCACCAGCGCATGCTCGAGGTAGTCGTAGTGCTGCCCGCCGAGCTTGGGATAGGTCTCGTCCAGCGGCTGGTTGCCGTCGGCGCCGTGGCAGTCGACGCAGGACTGGCCCGTGGCTTGGCCCTTCACGCCGGCCTGGGTCTCGCCCTCGGCCATGCGGCCATCGGGCAGGCCCGCAGAGGAGGACATCTGGCCACTTTCGCCGGCGTCGCCGCCACCGCAGGCGGCGAGCGCGAGCGCGAACAACAGGGGCAGGGCGATGCGGCCGGCGCGGCCGGCGGACGACAGGCGGATCATGGGGTCAGCTCCGACAGGAAGGCGGCGATGTCGGCGATGTCCTGGTCGGAAAAGCTCTGCGCCTGCGCTTCCATGGTTGGATGCTTGCGGGTGCCCTTCCGGTATTCGGTCAGCGCGTTGGTGAGATAGACCGCCGACTGCCCGCCGATCATGGGCACGTGGTAGGTCGGATACACGTTGCGGTATCCGACGATGCCGTGGCAGCCCAGGCAGGTGTAGGTCAGCTGGCGTCCGCTGTCGGCATTGCCGGCCAGCGCGGCCGGGGTGGCGGCGGCGGTCGCTGCGGGCTGCGCCGGGGCGGCAGATGCCGGGTCCTGGGCGGTGGCGGCATCGGTCTGGGCCGGGGCGGCCTGCTCCGTGGTCGGGGTGGCTTCCTGCGCCGGGGCGCTGTGCGGCAGCGAGGCCAGCGCGAGCACGGCGGCGAGGCTGGCGGCGATCGTCAACGGTCGCGTCATGGAGTGGTTCCGCAATCCTGTGGCTGTTGGCTGGGTGGATCGGATGGCGACGACCCGGGCCGTCGTGCAATCGCGGCAGTATAGCTTGCGCTCCACGGCCTGTTAACGCATGGCCACGCCCGCGCCATCATTGCCGGCTTTGCACCGGCTTGGGGCAGCAGCGCAGGGCTCGTCAGCAGTGCAACCGCATCGGTCACGTCGGCATCCCTGCCTGCGTCGAACTTGCGCTGCCGCCGGGAGTCACCATGACCTTCGGCGGATGTTGCCCATCCAGCTAGTGATATACCTTGCTACAACACCATAGGGGTCGCGTCCGTCCATGTCCACGAACCACGCATTTCCGGGGCATCGCCCCGTCCTGGCGATCGCCGCGCTGTCCGCTTTGCTGATGCTTGCGGGCTGCAGCGGCGGCGGCGATGCAGAGGCCAAGTCCGACGAGGACAAGGGGCCCGAGGCGATCCCGGTCGAAGTGGAGAAGGTCAGCCGTCGCGCGATTGCCGCGAGCTATGGCAACACCGCCACGCTCGAACCGCGCGCCGAGGCCCAGGTGGTGGCCAAGACCTCGGGCGTGGCGCTGGAGGTGCTGGTGGAGGAAGGCCAGAGCGTTCGCGCCGGGCAGGTGCTGGTGCGCCTGGATCCGGATCGGGCGCGCCTGCAGGCCGCGCAGAGCGCAGTCCAGGCCCGCAAGCTGGAGGCCAACTTCAGGCGCGCCCAGCAGCTGGAGGCGCAGCAGATGGTCAGCGCGAACGATCTTGACCAGATCCGCTACGACCTGGAGAACGCGCGCGCGGTGAACCGGCTGGCCAACCTCGAGCTGTCGTACTCCAACGTGGTTGCGCCGATCTCCGGCGTGATCGCCTCGCGCGACATCAAGCCGGGCAACTTCGTGCAGATCAACTCGCCGATCTTCCGCATCGTCGATACCGCGCGCCTGGAAGCGACGCTCAACGTGCCCGAGCGCGAGATCGCCAAGCTGCGCCCCGGCCAGACGGTCGAACTCACCGTGGACGCGCTGCCGGGCCGGCGTTTCACCGGCACCGTGGACCGCGTGTCGCCGGTGGTGGATACCGGCAGCGGCACGTTCCGCGTGGTGGCCGCTTTCGAGGGTGAAGGCGAACTGCAGGCCGGCATGTTCAGCCGCCTGGCGATCCGCTACGACCAGCGCGAGGATGCGCTGGTAGTGCCGCGCCGCGCGCTGCTGGAGGATGGCGGCGAGCCGGCGGTATATGCGGTCCGCGAGGGCAAGGCCTCGCGCGTCCCGCTGGAGCTGGGCTATTCGGACGGCGGCTGGGTGGAGGTGCGCAAGGGCCTGGGCGAAGGCGATGCGGTGGTGGTCGCGGGCAAGGCGGCGCTGCGCGAAGGCACCGCCGTGCAGGTGCTGGATGACGCCGTCGCGGCCAAGGCCGAGCCGAAGGCCGAAACCGCAGATGCCGGCAAGCGGGCGGCCGACTGATGGCTCCGCAGGATCCGCCGCCGGGCACGGGCGGCTTCGACATCGTCGAGTTTTCCACCAGGCGCCGCGTCACGATCGCGATGATGACGCTGACCCTGGTGCTGTTCGGCATGATCTCGCTGTCAGGGCTCAAGGTCGAACTGCTGCCTGACCTGAGCTATCCGACGCTCACCGTGCGCACCGATTACGAGGGCGCTGCGCCGACCGAGATCGAGACGCTGATCTCGCAGCCGGCCGAGGAAGCGCTGGGCGTGGTCAAGGGCCTGCGCAAGCTCAAGTCGATCTCGCGCACCGGGCAAAGCGATGTCGTGCTCGAGTTCGCCTGGGGCACGGACATGGAGCAGGCCGGCCTGGACGTGCGCGACAAGATGGAGACCCTGCAGCTGCCGCTGGAGGCCAAGCCGCCGGTGCTGCTGCGCTTCAATCCGTCCACCCAGCCAATCATGCGCCTGGCGCTGTCTTCCAAGCAGGCCGAGGCCAGCGATGCCGAGGCCGTGCGCCGGCTGATGGAACTGCGCCGCTACGCCGACGATGACCTCAAGCGCAAGCTCGAGCCGGTGGCGGGCGTGGCTGCGGTCAAGGTCGGTGGCGGCCTTGAGGACGAGATCCAGGTCGAGATCGACCAGCGCAGGCTGGCACAGCTGGGCATCTCGCTCGACACGGTGATCCAGCGCCTGCAACAGGAGAACGTCAACCTGTCGGGCGGGCGCCTGGAGGAAGGTTCGCAGCGTTACCTGGTGCGCACGGTCAACCAGTTCTCCACCGTCGAGCAGATGGGCGAGATGCTGCTCAATCCGGCCGGAGCTGGATCCTCGACGACGTCGACCGGCGAGAACCAGCAGCTGATGACCGCGATCCTCGGCAGCCGCGATCCCAACGTGATCGCCGCGCTGCGCAGCGATGCCGGCGGTGGTGGCGGTGCTTCACCGGTGCGGCTGAAGGACGTGGCGGTGGTCCGCCAGGGCTACAGCGAACGCGAGGCGGTGATCCGCGCCGCCGGCAACGAGGCGGTTGAGCTGGCGGTCTACAAGGAAGGCGACGCCAACACCGTGTCCACCGCCGATGCGCTGGAGGCGCGCCTGAAGCAGGTGCGCGAGGAGCTGCCTGGCGATATCGAGCTGACCGTGGTCGAGGACCAGTCGGTCTTCATCCGCCATGCGATCAGCGACCTCAAGTTCGATGCGGTGCTGGGCGGACTGCTGGCGGTGCTGATCATCTTCCTGTTCCTGCGCGATGGCTGGAGCACCTTCGTCATCTCGCTGTCGCTGCCGATCTCGATCATCACCACCTTCTTCTTCATGGGCCAGCTCGGGCTGAGCCTCAACCTGATGTCGCTCGGCGGCCTGGCGCTGGCCACCGGCCTGGTGGTGGACGATTCGATCGTGGTGCTCGAATCGGTGGCCAAGGCACGCGAGCGCGGCCTGGGCATCCTCGAGGCGGCGATCTCCGGCACGCGCGAGGTGTTCATGGCGGTGGTGGCCTCGACCCTCACCACCATCGCGGTATTCCTGCCGCTGGTGTTCGTCGAGGGCATCGCCGGCCAGCTGTTCCGCGATCAGGCGCTGACCGTGTCGATCGCGATCGCGGTGTCGCTGCTGGTGTCGATGACCCTGATCCCGATGCTCAGCTCGCTCAAGGGGCGCGCGCCGCTGGCGTTCCCGGACGATGAGGCGCCGCTTCCGCAGTGGCGTCCGGCCAGCCGCTGGCAGAAGCCGGTGGCGGCGACGGGGCGCGGCATCGGCGCAAGCGTGCGCGGCCTGGCCTTCGGCGTCGTCTGGCTGGTCGTGCGCGTTTGGCGCGGGCTGGTGAAGGTGGTCGCGCCGGTGATGGGCAAGGCCAGCGACATCGCGATGGCGCCGTACAACCGCGCCGAAGCCGCCTACCTGCGGATGCTGCCGCGCGCGCTGGCCAGACCGTTGCCGGTGCTTGCCGGCTCGGTGCTCGCCTTCGCGCTGACCCTGGCGGTGCTGCCGTTCATGGGCATGGACCTGATCCCGCAGCTGGCGCAGGACCGCTTCGAGATGACCGCCAAGCTGCCGCCGGGCACGCCGCTGGCGCAGACCGACGCGCTGATCCGCGAGGTGCAGCGCAAGCATGCCGGCGAGGAGGGCGTGCGCCTGCTGTACGGCGTGTCCGGCACCGGCACGCGCCTGGACGCCAGCCCCACCGAGAGCGGCGAGAACATCGGCAAACTGTCGGTGGTGATGGACGACACCTCGCGCGAGCAGGTGCTGATCGACCGCCTGCGCGGCACCATGGCCGAGTACCCGGCCGCGCAGGTGGACTTCGCGCGGCCCGAACTGTTCGCGCTGTCGCCGCCGCTGGAGATCGAGATCGAGGGCAGCGACCTGGAGGCGATCCGCGTCGCCGGCGTGCGCCTGGCCGGGCTGCTGCGCGAGAACCCGCACTACGCCGACGTCAAATCGACGGTGGAGCAGGGCTACCCCGAGATCCAGATCCTGTTCGACCATGACCGCGCCGCAGCCCTGGGCCTGACCTCGCGCCAGATCGCCGACGCGGTGGTCAACAAGGTGCGCGGCAATGTCGCCACGCGCTACAGCTTCCGCGACCGCAAGATCGACGTGCTGGTACGGGTGGCGGAGTCCGAGCGTTCGTCGGTGGAGGACATCCGCCGCCTGATCGTCAATCCCGGATCAGCCGCGCCGGTGGAACTGGGCTCGGTGGCCGAGGTGGTCTCGACCACGGGGCCGAGCGAGATCCACCGCGCCGACCAGCGCCGCGTGGCGCTGGTGTCGGCCAACCTGCGCGACATCGACCTGGGCGCGGCGGTCACCGAAGTGCAGCAGATGGTCGCCGCCGACCCGCTGGGCGCCGAGGTCGGCATGCGCATCGGTGGCCAGGGCGAGGAGCTGGCTGAATCGTTGCGCTCGTTGCTGTTCGCCTTCGCGCTGGCCGTGTTCCTGGTCTACCTGGTGATGGCCTCGCAGTTCGAATCGCTGCTGCATCCGTTCGTGATCCTGTTCACCATCCCGCTGGCGATGGTCGGCGCGATCGCGGCGCTGCTGCTGACCCGCTCGCCGATCTCGGTGGTGGTGTTCATCGGCCTGATCCTTCTGGTGGGCTTGGTGGTCAAGAACGCGATCATCCTGGTCGACAAGGTCAACCAGCTGCGCGAGGCCGGGATGGCCAAGCGCGAGGCGCTGGTGGAGGGCGCACGCTCGCGCCTGCGCCCGATCATGATGACGATGCTCACCGCGGTGTTCGGCTTCATGCCGCTGGCGCTGGCCTTCGGCGAAGGCGCCGAGGTGCGCTCGCCGATGGCCATCACCGTGATCGGCGGCCTGCTGGTCTCGACCCTGCTGACCCTGGTGGTGATCCCGGTCGTGTACGACCTGCTCGACCGCAAGCCCGACGGCTACTACGCCGAGCGCGGCCGCCGCGTGCGGGCCACCGCCACCCAGGTGGCGCAGGTGCTGGCCCGCGAGCAGGACGCGCTGGACGGCCCGGGCACGCGGAGCTGAGCCGATGAACATCACCGAGCTCTCGATCCGCCGCCCGGTCACCACCATCATGCTGTTCGTCTCGATGGTAGCGATCGGCCTGATCGCCTCGTTCCGGCTGCCGCTGGAGGCCGAGCCCGAAGCGACGATCCCGTTCTTCTTCGTCTCGCTGCCGTATCCGGGCTCCACGCCGGAGGAGGTCGAACGCAACGTCCTGCGGCCGGTGGAGGAAGCCCTGGCGACGATGGCCGGCATCAAGTCGATGAACTCGCGCGCCAACGCCGAGGGCGGCCAGATCCAGGTCGAGTTCAGCGACTGGAGCCGCGACATCGCCATCGCCGCCTCCGAGGCGCGCGAGCGCATCGACGCGGTGCGCGACGAGCTGCCGGACGACTTCCGCCGCTACTACGTGCAGCGCTGGAGCACCAGCGACCGCGAGGCGATGAGCCTGCGCCTGACCAGCGACGACGACCTGACCGCGCGCGCCGAGCTGATCGAGCGCAGCATCAAGCAGCGCTTGGAGCGCCTGCCGGGCGTGGCGCGGGTGGAGGTCGAGGGCGTGGCCCGCCAGGAGGTGCTGGTGGCGCTCGACAAGGACCGCATCAGCGCGCACGGCGTGGCGCTCAACGAGCTGGTGCAGCGGCTGCAGGCAGCCAACTTCTCGGTCTCGGCCGGACAGATCACCCAGGAAGGGCAGCGCCTGCGCGTGCAGCCGCGCGGCGAGCTGCAGGAATTGCAGGCGCTGCGCGACCTGCCGATCGGCGACCGCGGCACGCGCCTGTCGGACGTGGCCACGGTCGAACTGCAGCCACAGCGCATGGACTACGTGCGCCAGCTCGAGGGCAGGCCCAGCGTCGCGGTGGACGTCTACAAGGAGCGGTCGGCCAACCTCGTCGACCTGTCGCGCGCGGTGCGCGCCGAGGTCGCGGTGCTCGAAGGCGATCCTGCCATGCGCGGTGTCGAGATCGAGGTCACCGACGACCAGGGCGAAGCAGTCACCGGCTCGCTGCTGGCGCTGGCCGAGGCCGGCGGCATCGGCCTGGCGCTGTCGGTGATCGTGCTGTACGCGTTCCTGCGGCACTGGCCGTCGACGCTCATGGTGACCGCCGCCATCCCGATCTGCTTCATCATGACGTTGGGCTTCATGTACTTCGCCGGCATCTCGCTCAACATCATTTCGATGATGGGTCTGCTGCTGGCGGTGGGCATGCTGGTGGACAACGCGGTGGTCGTGGTGGAGAGCATCTACCAGGAGCGCGAGAAGTATCCCGACCAGCCCACGCTGGCCTCGATCATCGGTACCCGCCACGTCGCCATTGCGCTGTCGGCCGGCACGCTGTGCCACTGCGTGGTGTTCCTGCCGATGCTGTTCGGCGAGAACAACATCATCACCATCTACCTGTCGCAGCTGGCGGTGACGATCTCGGTCTCGCTGCTGGCCTCCTGGCTGGTCGCGGTGAGCCTGATCCCGATGCTGTCGGCGCGGATGAAAACGCCGCCGGCGCTCAAGTCACCCTTCATCAGTGGCATGCAGCAGCGCTATGCGCGGCTGTTGCGCTGGACGCTCGAGCATCGCGGCTGGAGCGTGGCCGGGATCCTCGCCATCTCGCTGGTCAGCGCCGTGCCGATGATGAACACCAAAGGCGGCGGCGACGACAGCGACCCCGGCCAGATCAACATCTACTACCAGTGGAAGGGCGCCTATTCGAAGGAGGAGATGGGCCGCGAAGTGGCGCGCGTGGAGGAGTTCGTCAACGCAAATCGCGAACGCTTCCATATCGACAAGGTCTACAGCCGCTACAGCGAGCAGGGGTGGGCGTTCACGCGGCTGTTCCTGGACGACGTCGACGACCGCGAACTGGGCAAGCAGATCCAGGAGCAGGTGCGCGAAGGGCTGCCGAAGTCTGCGCGGGCCACCATGGGCATCGGCTGGCCGGGCGGCATGGGCAGCGAGGGCGAGGGCCTGCGCTTCAGCCTCATCGGCGATTCGACCCAGGTGCTGGAGGAGCTTGCCGCCGACATCGTGCCCATGCTCGACCGGATTCCGGCGCTTCGCGACGCACGCGTGGATACCGGCGATGCCAACACCGAGCTGTCGGTGCGGGTGGACCGCGAGCGCGCCGCCGCCTATGGCTTCAGCGCGCAGGAAGTGGCGCAGTTCGTCGGCATGGCGCTGCGCGGTTCGTCGCTGCGGGATTTCCACCGCGACGACGTCGAGATCCCGGTCAACGTGCGCTTCGCGGGTTCGGAAAGCTACGGCTTCGAGGACCTGGCCACGTTCATGGTCCGCGCGCCCGGCGGTACCGAAGTGCCGCTGCTTGCGATGGTGGACGTCTCGCTCAACCCTGCCTCGACTTCGATCCAGCGCATGAACCGCCAGACCATCCTCAGGATCGAGGCCGGGCTGGGGCAGGGCGTGTCGATGGAGGACGCGCGCAAGGCGGTGGAAACGACGCTGGACGGCATGCAGTTCCCGCCCGGCTACGGCTACACCTTCAGCGGCATGGGCTTCAACATCAACATCGACGGCATGGAGCAGATGGTGCAGGCGATCGTGATCGCGCTGGTGCTGATGCTGGTGATCATGGCGGCGGTGTTCGAGTCGCTGCTGTTCCCGACCGCGATCATGTCCTGCGTGCTGTTCTCGATCTTCGGCGTGTACTGGCTGTTCTGGATCACCGGCACCGAGATGAACATCATGGCGGTGATCGGCATCCTGGTGCTGATGGGCGTGGTGGTGAACAACGGCATCGTCATGATCGAACACATCAACAACCTGCGCCGGCGCGGCCTTGCGCGGACCGACGCGCTGGTGGAGGGCAGCCGCGAACGCCTGCGGCCGATCCTGATGACCATGGGTACGGCGATCCTGGCGATGATCCCGATCGCGCTCAATACCGACACCGCCGAAGGCATGCCCGCCTACCATCCGATGGCGCGTGCGATCGCCGGCGGGCTGGCGTTCTCGACGGTGGTGAGCCTGCTGTTCCTGCCGACCATCTACGCGCTGCTGGACGACCTGCGCAACGGCACCTCGCGGCTGGTGGCGCGGGCCCGCGGCCGCAAGGCTGGCGCCACGGATGAAGCGTTGCCGGCGCTGGGCGTGGACGGTTGATGCGGACCCCGGGCACGTGCCACGCGCACCGGCAGCCTGCTGCCGGTGCTGGCGCACTACGTGGTCAACGGCGCGTTTACGCTGTTCTGAGCCAGCGGCTCATGCGAACAGCCGCGCCAGCATCCTCGCGCCGCCGGTCCATACGCCGATCGCGGTACCGAGCGAGGTCAGGAAGAAGTTGACCAGCACGCGCGCCACGCGGTTGCGCCACCAGCCGCGCACGCTGTTCACATCCGCGCGCAGGGCCATGAAGTCGGCGTAGGTGGGCTTGCGCACCCAGGCCTCGATCAGCGCGCTGACCGTGCCCGAGGCCAGCGCGGGATGCAGCGGCGTGAACGGCGAGGACACGAATGCGCCGAGGATGCTCAGCGGATGGCCGCCGGCGATCAGGCAGCCCAGCGCACCCAGGCCGCCGGTCCACAGCACCCAGTACAGGAGCAGATCGGTGCCAACGGCGAAGCCGCCGGCTGCAAAGCCCCAGGCGAACCCGCCCAGCAGGAAGGCGCCGATGCACAGCTCCATGATCGGCAGCTTCGATTTGGGCTTCACCGTCTCCAGCGACGCGGTCACCGAGTGCGGCGTCGCCTGTTCGTCGCGCAGGTGCAGCGCCAGGCCCTCGAGGTGGCCGGCGCCGACCACGGCCAGCACCTCGCGTGCGCTGCCGGCGGTTTCGCGCAGGCGGGCAGCCATGTAGCGGTCGCGCTCGGTGATCAGCGCGTCGTAGAGTTCGGGCGTCTGTTCGGCGAACTCGCTGAAGCTGGCCTGCAGCATGTCGCCCTGCTTGAGCTTCTCGATGTCGTGTTCGGCGACTTCCTCGTCGATGATCAGGCCGGCGACGATGCCACCGCCGAGCTTGGCCCGCTGCCACCAGCCCAGCCGCTGCAGTGCCCGCTTGAAGGTCAGGCCGACGTCGCGGTCGATCAGGTGGGTCGGCAGGCCGGCCGCGCGCGCATCCTCGACCGCCGCCTTGAGTTCGGCGCCCGGTTCGATGCCCAGCTGTTCGGCCAGGCGTCGCTGGTAGCTGGCCAGGGCGAGGTTGGCGGCGAACAGCGGGGTCTTGCCCTCCCGCAGCACCTTGACCAGATCGAGCCTGGCCAGCGCATCGGGGTCGCTGATCGCCTGCAGCCGCTGCGCATCGAGCTCGACCGCGACCGTGTCGAACTCGCCGCTGGCGATGGCTTGGCGCACGGCCGCGACGCTCGCGTGTGAGACATGCGCGGTGCCGAGCAGGGTGTAGCGCACGCCATCGCGTTCGACGATGGCATGGGGCTGCGAACGCCAGTCGGCGTCGGCGGAAATATCGGATTCGGTCACGGGATCGGCTTCTTCGGGGTGTCGCTCAACGGCGGGACGGCACCTCGTGGCGCCGTCCCGGTTCAGCGGGTCACAGGGTAGTGCCTGTGCCGCGGCTGGAAAAGTCGCCGACGCGATACGGCGCCCGCGTGCGTAGGCGACATCGTGCCTAGTCGATGTAGCGCTTGAGCAGCCCATCGTAGGCGTCGATGCGGCGATCGCGCAGGAACGGCCAGATGCGCCGCACGTGCTCGCTGCGCTGCAGGTCGACCTCGGCCAGCAGCACGGTCGCCTCGCCACCGGCTTCGGCGATGAACTCGCCCTGCGGCCCCAGCACGTGGCTGTTGCCCCAGAAGTCGACGCCGCTGGCGCCCATCGGCGAAGGCTCATGGCCGACGCGGTTGCAGGAGAGCACCGGCAGGCCGTTGGCGACCGCGTGGCCGCGGTGGCTCAGCACCCATGCGTCGCGCTGGCGGTTCTTCTCGGCCTGGTCATCGTCGGGGTCCCAGCCGATCGCGGTGGGGTAGAGCAGCACTTCGGCGCCGGCCAGCGCCATCAGGCGCGCGGCTTCTGGGTACCACTGGTCCCAGCACACCAGCACGCCAAGCCGGCCGACCGAGGTGTCGATCGGCGTGAATCCCATGTCGCCCGGGGTGAAGTAGAACTTCTCGTAGAAGCCCGGATCGTCGGGGATGTGCATCTTGCGGTACTTGCCCGCGACCGAGCCGTCCTTTTCGAACACCACCGCGGTGTTGTGGTACAGCCCGGCGGCGCGGCGCTCGAACAGCGAGGACACCAGCACCACGCCGTGCTGCCTGGCCAGGGCGCCGAGGCGCTCGGTGCTGGGCCCGGGGATCGGTTCGGCGAGATCGAACTCGTCCACCGATTCGTGCTGGCAGAAATAGCAGCCGTTGTGCAGCTCCTGCAGCAGGACCAGCCTTGCGCCCTGCTTCGCGGCCTCGGCGACACGCTCGGCGATCACCGAAAGGTTGGCCTCGGTGTCGCCGTGGTTCTTTTCCTGGATCAGTGCAACGGGGAGGGTGCGCTTGTTCATGCGGCCATTGTAGGACCCGCTGCGTGTCCGCTTCGGGAACGCCCCGGCGCGTCAGGCGACCAGGCCCGCCGGCAGTTGCATGGTCACGCAGTGCAGGCTGCCGTTCTGCCAGATCAGCGGCCGGCAGGGCACCTGCACGATCTCGCGGTCCGGAAAGGCCTGCTGCAGTACGGCCGCGGCATCGGCATCGGCCGGATCGCCGTAGGCCGGCATCAGTACGGCGCCGTTGATGATCAGGAAATTGGCGTAGGACGCGGCCAGGCGACGCCCTTCGTCGAGTACCGGCTTGGGCCAGGGCAGCGGGAACAGCCGATAGGGCCTGCCGTCGGCGGTGCGCAGGGCGGCGAGTTCGGCGGCCATCGCCTGCAGGCCCGGATAATGACTGTCGGACGGGTCGTCGCAGGCCTGGTAGGCGATGGCGTCGGGCGCGGCGAAGCGGGCGAGGGTGTCGATGTGGGCGTCGGTGTCGTCCCCTTCCAGGTGGCCGTGGTCGAGCCACAGCACGCGATCCTGCGCCAGCCAGCCGGCAAGTTTTTGATTGAGCTGCTCGCGTGTCGCCCCCGGGTGGCGCTCGCCCAGGCAGGTCCAGGTGGTCAACAGCGTGCCCGCGCCATCGGTTTCGATGGCGCCACCTTCCAGTGCGAAATCAACGGATTGCCGGGAACTGTTCGAGAAGATTCCCAGTCCATGCAGGCGCTCGATCAGCTGGTCGTCCTGGCGCGCATCGAACTTGCCGCCCCAGCCGGTGAACCTGAAATCCATCAGCCGGAAGCCATTTCCGTCGTGCAGGGTGATCGGCCCCGAGTCGCGCAGCCAGGTGTCGTCGTAGGGCACCTCGACAAAGCGCACCTGGTCCATCTGCACGCGCGCCGAGGACAGGCGCGCGCGCGCATAGGCTTCCACGTCGGCATCGGCCACACAGACGATCGCCGGCTGGAAGCGGGTGATCGCCGCGACCATGGCGATGTAGGTGTCCTCGACTTCGCCCAGCCTGTCGGCCCAGTCGGTGTCGGCGTTCGGCCAGGCGATGAGGACTGCGGACTGGGGCTCCCACTCCGCGGGGAATCGCGCTGTCGCCTGGGTCATGCGGGGAGGGCTGGCTCTGGAAGCTCAGCGGATCGCCGGCCTGGGGCCGGTTTCGCTGGCGGTGGACTGGTGGAGCACCGCATCGATGACGCGGTCGCGCTCAAAGTACACGGTGAACTGCGGGTAGACCCAGCGGTTGATCGTCGGCCACTGGCTCTTCTGGCCGCCGCGAGGGTCGAGCCGTTCGCTGGGTGCGCCGAACCTGGCCTGCACCTGCGCGGTGCTGAGGCCGCGCTCGGGCAGTGCGACGTGCGCCTTGTGCTGCGCGCGGTCGACCAGCAGGGTGTCGGCAGAGGCGGCGCCCGCGCAACACAGCAGTGCGGACAGGACAAGGCATGAGGTCAGGCGCATCTTCAGGGCTCCTCAGGCCCGCAGGCCGTGTTGTGGTGGCCCGGGCGTTGTATCAGATTCACGGGTGCCGCGCCGTGCGCATGTGCGCGCTGCGAAGTGCGCAGCGCATCGGTCCGGCGAAACGCAGGCACGCAAAAAGGCCGCATCGCTGCGGCCCGTTTGCGTACCATCCGACCCGACATCCGGCCTGGGCCGGGCGGGTCGCGCGGATCAGCGCTGGCGCGCCTTGAAACGCGGGTTCGACTTGCAGATCACGAAGACCTTGCCACGGCGACGAACGACCTTGCAGTCGCGGTGACGGGCCTTCGCCGACTTCAGGGAGGACAGGACCTTCATGGGAAACCTCGAAAGCGGGGTTGAAAAAGTAAGCCGCGCATTATAGCGGTGTCGCCGGCGCAGGTTCAAGCCTGTTTTGTGGCGGGTGGCCAGCGCCGCCGTACGGGCGACGTCAAGGGAGCCTGCGGAGCGGTCATGCGGGCGTGGCGCGGACACTGCTTGCTTTTCCGGTGTCCCCTGGGGCGCTTGCTCGGCATGTTGGCCTTCCCTTGGCGCGCTGCGGGATAATCCGCGTCCTCCAGCCACGACCGCAGGCCCATGCCAGATACCGTTCCAGTCCTCACCATCGATGGTCCTTCCGGCTCCGGCAAGGGCACGATCAGCCGCCTCGTGGCGCGGCAACTGGGTTGGAACTATCTCGATTCGGGCGCCCTGTACCGGGCGGTCGGGGTGGCTGCGGGCTGGGCGGGGGTCGACCTGGGTGACGCGGGCGCTCTGGTTCGCTGCACCTTCGATACCGAGGTCGGCTTCCTCGAGGCCGCCGACGGGGAACTGCGCGTGCTGGTTAACAGGCATGACGCGACCGACGAACTGCGCACGGAAACGGCCGGTGCGGCCGCTTCGGCCATCGCCGCCATCGCCGAGGTGCGCGCCGCCCTCACGGACCGGCAGCGCGCATTCCGCCAGCCGCCGGGGCTGGTGGCGGACGGCCGTGACATGGGCACGATCATCTTCCCGGACGCGGCGTTCAAGGTGTTCCTGACCGCCAGCGCCGACGAGCGTGCGGAAAGGCGCTATAAACAGTTGAAGGACAAGGGGGTTTCGGTCACAATGGCCGGTCTGCTGCGCGAGATCCTCGCGCGCGACGCCCGTGACGCCAGTCGCACGGTGGCGCCGTTGCGGCCGGCCATTGATGCCGTCCACATCGACACCACAGGCCTTGGCATCGACGCGGTCGTCGGGCGCGTGCTGGCGCTGGTCGCCCCGTAGGCCGCTTCTGGCGGTCAGCGGGGCGCCGGCGTCTTCGCTGGTCGCGCCGGCAGACAAGCTCCGCCCGGGATGTCCCGTGCGGTTCCATCCACCACCACACTCACGGCCCCACGCATCCCGCGCAGGCCGACAAACGGGTGGACCGTCACGCCTTCATCGGCATGCGGTCTGTGTCATCAACCGGGTATTTGTCCAAATGACCGAATCATTCGCAGAACTGTTCGAAGCCAGCCAGTCGTTCCTGGCAAAGCTCAAGCCGGGCGCCATCGTCACCGGCACCGTGGTCCAGGTGCGCACCGACGTGGTCGTGATCAACGCCGGGCTCAAGTCCGAAGGCATCGTGCCGATCGAACAGTTCCGTAACGACGCCGGCGAGATCGACGTCGCCGAGGGCGATATCGTCAAGGTCGCCCTCGACTCGCTCGAGAACGGCTTCGGCGAGACCGTACTGTCGCGCGAGAAGGCCAAGCGCGCCATGGTGTGGGACGAGCTGGAAGAAGCGCTCGAGAAGAACGAGACCATCGTTGGCCGCATCAGCGGCAAGGTCAAGGGCGGCTTCACCGTCGACATCAAGGATGTCCGCGCGTTCCTGCCGGGTTCGCTGGTCGACGTGCGCCCGGTCCGCGACCCGGTGTACCTCGAGGGCAAGGAACTCGAGTTCAAGCTCATCAAGCTCGACCGCAAGCGCAACAACGTGGTCGTGTCGCGCCGCGCCGTCGTCGAGAGCGAGCACTCCGAGGAGCGCGAGGCGCTGATGGAGAAGCTGGTCGAGGGCGCCGTGCTCAAGGGCGTGGTCAAGAACCTCACCGATTACGGTGCGTTCGTCGACCTGGGCGGCATCGACGGCCTGCTGCACATCACCGACATGGCCTGGAAGCGCGTGCGCCATCCGTCCGAAGTCGTGGAAGTGGGCGCCGAACTCGACGTGCGCGTGCTCAAGTACGACAAGGAACGCAACCGCGTCAGCCTGGGCCTCAAGCAGCTGGGCGAGGATCCGTGGGACAACATCGCCCGCCGTTACCCGTCCAACACCCGCGTGTTCGGCAAGGTCTCCAACGTCACCGATTACGGCGCGTTCGTCGAGATCGAGCCGGGCGTCGAGGGCCTGGTGCACGTGTCGGAGATGGACTGGACCAACAAGAACGTCAACCCGTCCAAGGTGGTGCAGGTCGGTGACGAGCTCGAGGTCATGGTGCTGGACGTGGACGAAGAGCGTCGCCGCATCTCGCTGGGCATCAAGCAGGTCACGTCCAACCCGTGGGAGACCTTCGCGGCCATCCACAAGAAGGGCGACAAGGTCGACGGCCAGATCAAGTCGATCACCGATTTCGGCATCTTCATCGGCCTGGACGGCGGCATCGATGGCCTGATCCACCTGTCCGACATCACCTGGAACTCCACCGGCGAGGAAATCGCGCGCAACTTCAAGAAGGGCGACACGCTTGAGGCGGTGGTGCTGGCGGTCGATCCGGAGCGCGAGCGCATCTCGCTGGGCGTCAAGCAGCTCGAGCAGGATCCGTACGGGCAGTTCCTGGCCAACCACCCGCGTGGCTCCAAGGTCACCGGCACGGTCAAGGAAGTGGACGCCAAGGGTGCGGTCATCGACCTGGGTGAGGGCGTGGAAGGCTATGTGGCCGCCCGTGACGTCGCCGACGTTCGTGTCGACGATGCCAGCCAGCACCTCAAGGTCGGCGATGAGATCGAGGCCAAGTACACCGGCCAGGACCGCAAGAGCCGCACGCTGCAGCTGTCGATCCGCGCCAAGGACGAGGCCGAGGCGGCCGACACCCTGGCCGAGTACAACAAGGTCGCGGCCGAGGCTTCCAGCGGTACCACCAAGCTGGGCGCGCTGCTGCGCGAGCAGTTGGAGAACAAGTCCGAGTGATCGGGCTTGCGGCGTCAGCCGCGTCGTCCGGCCGCAAGGCCGGGCGTCTGGAAAGACGGATGGCCCGGCATTGCCGGGCCATCCATCCGATTGCCCACGGATGCGTCGACGATGACCAAATCGGAACTGATCGAGATCCTCACCCAGCGCCAGGCGCACCTGAAGGCCGACGACGTCGACCTGGCGGTGAAGTCGCTGCTGGAGATGATGGCGGGTTCCCTCGCCAACGGCGACCGGATCGAGATCCGCGGCTTCGGCAGCTTCTCGCTGCATTTCAGGCCGCCGCGCACCGGACGCAATCCCAAGACGGGCGAGGCCGTTGCGCTGCCCGGCAAGCACGTTCCCCACTTCAAACCCGGCAAGGAGCTGCGCGAGCGCGTCACCGCCGTGGTTCCGCTGCCGCTCGAGGAGTAGGGCGCGCCCCTGCGCCTGGCCGCAGCGCATGCGACTGTTCCGCATCCTCTTCGCCATCGTATTCATCGCGCTGGGCATTGCCCTCGGCGCACTCAACCCGCAGTCCGTTGTCCTCGACCTGGGGATCACCGTGCTGCACGCAGGCCTGGGCGTTGTCCTGCTCGCGGCGCTGCTGCTGGGTGCCATCCTCGGTGGCCTGGCGCTGGCCCTTGGCGTGATCGCGCCGCTGCGCCGGGATATTGAACGCAAGCGCGGGCGCGATGACGCGCCGCGTCCCCCCTACGACATGGGAGTCTGAGCCATGGCCTTCGTCACCGAGTGGTTCTGGTTCTTCCTGCTGCTGCCGCTGGCTGCGCTCAGCGGCTGGGTGATCGGCCGGCGCGGCGGTGAGCGCCACAGCGACAGCCAGGTGAGCCGGCTGTCGACCACCTACTTCCGCGGCCTCAACTACCTGCTCAACGAACAGCCGGACAAGGCGATCGAGCTGTTCCTGCACATCGCTGAGCTGGACAAGGAAACCTTCGAGACCCAGCTCGCGCTTGGCCATCTGTTCCGGCGCCGCGGCGAGGTCGACCGGGCGATCCGCCTGCACCAGGGGCTGGCGCAGCGACCGGACCTGAGCGACCCGCAGAAGGTGCAGGCGCTGCTGGCGCTGGGCGAGGACTACATGAAGTCCGGCCTGCTCGATCGCGCCGAGGTGGTGTTCACCGACCTGGCCAAGATCGACCAGCGCGCGCCGCAGGCGCTCAAGCACCTGATCGACATCTACCAGGCCGAGCGCGACTGGGCCAAGGCGATCGAGAACGCGACCCGCTACGAAACAGCGACCGGCGAGCCGATGGGCAAGCTGATCGGGCATTTCGAGTGCGAATTGGCCGACCGCCTGCGCCTGGCCGGGGACGGCGAGGGCGCCCGTGCGGCGGTGGCGCGGGCCTACGCCGCCGATTCGAAGTCGGTGCGGGCGGGCATCCTCGATGGCCGCCTGGAGACCGACGCCGGCAACGACGCGGCGGCAATCCGCGCCTACGAGCGCGCCGCGCGCCACGACACCGATTTCCTGCCCGAGGTGTTGCCGGCGCTGCTGGCTGCCTATGGACGCGTCGGCGACGCGTCCGGGGCACGCAAGTTCCTGGCAGAGATGAGCGAGCATTACCGCGGCGTCGCGCCGGTGCTGGCGCTGGCGCGCCTCCTGGAGGAGCAGGACGGCGTGCCTGCCGCACGCAGCTACCTGGCGCAGCAACTCAAGGACCGTCCCTCGGTCCGGGGCGAGGCGGCGCTGATCGACCTGACCCTCGCCGAGAACCAGGGCTTTTCCACCACCCTGCAGGACCTGCGCCTGATCACCGAGCAGCTGCTGGTACGCAACCCCAGCTACCGCTGCAACCGCTGCGGTTTCGGCGCACGCAGCCACCACTGGCAGTGCCCGAGTTGCAAGGAGTGGGGCACCATCAAGCCGCTGCTGAACTACGCAGTGGTCTGAGATGGGCTGGGCCGGGCTTGTCCTGTGGTTGTTGACCGGGTTCGTGCTGGGCTGCGCAGCCACATGGCTGGCGCGCGGCTACGCGTTGCGGCGGCAGTTGATCGACCAGCCGGGCGCGCGCCGCAGCCACCGCGACGCGACCCCGCGCGGCGGCGGCATCGCGATCGTGCTGGTGCTGCTGGTGGCGATGGCGGTGCTGGCTGCCCGCGTGCCGGCCAGCATCCCCGAGCTGGCCCTGGCCGCAGCCGGGCTTGTGCTGGTGGCGGGCATCGGCTGGATCGATGACCACCGTCCGCTCCCGGCCACGCTGCGGCTGTGCGTGCACGTGCTGGCCGCAGTCCTGCTCTGCATCGGGCTGTGGCTTGCGGGCGCAAGTCCCCTCGACCTTGCCGTGGCTTTCGTCGCAACCGTCGTGTTGACCAATATCTGGAATTTCATGGATGGCATCAACGGCATCGCCGCCAGCCAGGCCGTGCTGGTCGCGAGCGCCTACGCATTGTTCGCGGGACAGGGGCCCGTGTTCTGGCTGGGCCTGGCGCTCGCGGCCGGCGCGTCCGGTTTCCTGCCGTTCAACTTTCCACGGGCGCGAATCTTCATGGGAGATGTCGGCAGTGGCGCGCTGGGCTATGCGCTGGCCTCGCTGCTGGCGGTCTCGTCGCTGCGTGCCGATCCGGGTGTACGGATCCTGCTGCTGTTTCCGCTGCTGCCATTCCTTCTTGACGCCTCGTTGACATTGCTTTCGCGCATGGTGCGTGGAGATCGCTGGTGGGAGCCGCACACCCTGCACGCCTACCAGGCGTGGGCGCGGCGCCGTGGCCATGCACGTGTCGCCCTGTCGTATGTGCTGGCAACCGCAGTCGTTTCCGTCGTCATGTTTGCCATGCGTTCATCGCACTGGTCCTTTATCATGTTGTTGTACGTGGCGTTTCTTTGCTTGGGGGGGCTGGCATGGATGCTGTTGCGAGAATGTCCCGTGGATAGGTATCCGGACACCCTTCGAGACGGGAAGCGCTGAGCATGCAAAGCTGGAAGGATCGGGTCACCGTGACCATGCCGCGACTGGCCGTGGTCGTACACGACCTCGGCATGGTCTGGCTGTGCTGGCTGGCGCTGTACCAGTTCCGCTATACGCTGCAGCCGCTTGCCGCGGTGCCCACGCTGGCAGCGGCCGAAATCCTGCTGGTGCTGGCGGCACAAGGCGCGGTGTTCTGGCAGGTTGGCCTTTACCGCGGCGTGTGGCGCTTCGCGAGCCTGCCCGACCTGCTCAACATCCTCAAGGCGTCGGTGATCGGCCTGTTGGCGATCATGCTGGCGCTGTTCGTCTACAACCGCCTCCATCACGTGCCGCGTTCGGTGCTGCTGCTGTATCCGCTGCTGCTCACTGCATTGCTGGGGATGCCGCGGCTGCTGTACCGGGCCTGGAAGGACCACAGCACCGCGCGCACCGACAAGGCCGTGCTGCGCGTGCTGATCCTGGGCGCGGGCCAGGCCGGTGAAACGCTGGTGCGTGACCTGCGCCGCACGGGCGCCTACTCCCCCGTGGGCTTCCTGGACGATGCGGCCAAGCTGCGCGGCAGCCGCATGCAGGGCATCCCGGTGCTGGGCCGGATCGATGAGGTGGCCAGGATCGCTCCGGAAACCGCTGCCGGCCTGCTGGTCATCGCCATGCCCTCGATCGACGCGGCAACGATGCGCCGTGTGGTTGCGGCCTGCGAACAGACCGGCCTGCCGTTCCGTACCGTGCCCAGGCTGGACGACATGCTGGAGGGCCGTTCGCTGCCCGGCGAGCTGAAGGAAGTCGCGATCGAGGACCTGCTGGGCCGGCAGCCGGTGACGCCGGACTGGAAGGCGATCCGCGGCTGGCTCGGCGGACGCAGCGTGCTGGTGACCGGTGCCGGCGGATCGATCGGTGGCGAGCTGTGCCGCCAGTGTGCGCGCCATGGGGCCAGCCGCATCGCGCTGATCGAGATCGACGAGCTCGCGCTGGTCAAGGCCGAAGCCGGGCTACGCCGGGACTTTCCCCAGATCCAGTGCTTTCCGGTGCTCGGCGACTGCGGCGACCCGGCAGTGATGCGCCACGCACTTGCCCTGTGCAACCCGGATGCGGTCTTCCATGCCGCCGCCTACAAGCAGGTGCCGGTGCTCGAGGGCCAGTTGCGCGAGGCGGTGCGCAACAACGTGCTGGCCACCGAGGTGGTGGCACGCGAGGCGGCGGCGGCGAAGGTCGGCACCTTCGTGCTGATTTCCACCGACAAGGCGGTCGACCCGGTGAACGTGCTCGGTGCGACCAAGCGGCTGGCGGAGATGGTCTGCCAGGCGGTGGCCGAACCCGACGGCACCCATTTCGTCACGGTCCGCTTCGGCAACGTGCTCGACTCGGCCGGCAGCGTGGTGCCGCTGTTCCGTGCGCAGATCCGCAGCGGAGGCCCGGTGACCGTCACCGATCCGGAGGTCACCCGTTACTTCATGACCATCCCGGAAGCCTGCCAGCTGATCATGCAGTCGGTGGCCATCGGCTCCCGCGAGGCGGTCTATACCCTGGACATGGGCGAACCGGTTCCGATCCGCCTGTTGGCCGAACAGATGATCCGACTCGCCGGCAAGCAGCCCGAGCGCGACATCGCGATCGTCTATACCGGCCTGCGCCCCGGCGAGAAGCTGCACGAAACGCTGTTCCACGCCGACGAGCGTTATCGCCCGACGGTCCATCCCAAGATCCTCCAGGCGGAAGCACGGCCGTTCTCGCGCGAGAAGATCCAGCATGCGCTGGTCGTCCTGCGCGAGGCATCGGTCGCCTACGACGTCGAGCTTCTGGGCAGGCTGCTGCGCGAGGCGCTGCCCGAGTTCCAGCCCGCCAAGGGCCTGCCGGGACGCGAGGTCGCCGGCACGGTCGTGGCATTCCCCGCAAGACAGGCGCGCAAGACATGACGCAACGCATCCGCAAGGCCGTATTCCCGGTTGCCGGCCTGGGCACGCGGTTCCTTCCCGCGACCAAGACGGTGCCCAAGGAGATGCTGCCGATCGTCGACCGGCCGCTGATCCAGTACGCCGTCGACGAGGCGGTCGAGGCCGGCTGCGACACCCTGGTGTTCGTGACCAACCGCTACAAGCACGCGGTCGCGGACTATTTCGACAAGGCCTACGAGCTCGAGCAGAAGCTGGAAAAATCCGGCAAGTTCGAGCAGCTCGAGCTGGTGCGCAACGTGCTGCCCGCAGGCGTGCGCGCGGTGTTCGTGACCCAGGCCGAAGCGCTTGGCCTGGGCCATGCCGTGCTGTGCGCGAAGCCGGTGATCGGCGATGAACCGTTCGCCGTGCTGCTGCCGGACGACCTGATCTGGAACCGCAACGGCGATGGCGCGCTCAAGCAGATGGCCGACCATGCCGAAGCCAACGGTGTCGGCGCGATCGCGGTGCAGGATGTGCCGCCGGATCAGACCGGCAGCTACGGCATCGTTGAGACCGAGGGCTTCCATGAGCGCAGCGGTGCGATCCGCCGCATGGTCGAGAAGCCCAGGCCGGAAGACGCGCCAAGCACCCTGGCCGTGGTCGGCCGCTACATCCTGCCGAGCGCGATTTTCGGTCACCTCGAGAACACCGGCCGCGGCGCGGGCGGGGAGATCCAGCTCACCGACGCCATCGCCAGCCTGCTGGCCGAGCACCAGATCGACGCCTACCGCTTCCGCGGCACCCGCTTCGACTGCGGCACCCATATCGGCCTGGTCGAAGCGACGATCCGCTTCGCCCTCGACCACGAGAAGATCAGCGACGCCGCGCGCGACAGCATGACCAGGGCATTGCGCGAGCTTGGCGTCACCGATATCAGCTGAGTCCTCGCGGCGTCGGACGTGCCAACGAGAACGGCGCCCGAAGGCGCCGTTCTTCCCTTGCCGGATGCGACGACTCAGAGCGCCTCGAAGATCCCCGCCGCGCCCATGCCGGTGCCGATGCACATGGTCACCATGCCGTACTTCTGCTTGCGACGGCGCATGCCGTGGACGATGGTCGCGGTGCGGACAGCGCCGGTGGCGCCGAGCGGATGGCCCAGCGCGATCGCGCCGCCGAGCGGGTTGACCTTGTCCGGGTCCAGGTCCGAATCGCGCATCACCGCCAGCGCCTGCGCAGCGAAGGCCTCGTTGAGCTCGATCCAGTCCAACTGGTCCTTGGTGAGGCCGGCCTGCCTGAGCGCCTTCGGGATCGCGGCGATCGGGCCGATGCCCATCACTTCTGGCCGTACGCCGGCCACCGAGAAACTCACGAACCGGGCCAGCGGCGTCAGGCCGTAGTCCTTCACCGCTTGCCCGGAGGCCAGCAGCACGGCGCCTGCGCCATCGCTCATCTGCGAGGAGTTGCCGGCAGTGACCGAGCCTCCGAACTGGCCGTTGCGGAACACGGTCCGCAGCTTCGCCAGTCCCTCGATCGAGGTGTCCGCGCGCGGCCCCTCGTCCTGTTCCACGAGCAGCTTCTTCAGGCGGATGGTGTTGCCGGCGACGTCGGGCAGGCGCGAGACGATCTCGTAGGGCGTGATCTCGTCGTTGAACTCGCCTGCGGCCTGCGCGGCAAGCGCCTTACGGTGCGAAGCGAGCGCGAACGCATCCTGGTCCTCGCGCGACACCTTCCATTCCTCGGCGACCTTCTCGGCGGTGATGCCCATGCCGTAGGCGATGGCGACGTGGTCGTCGCGGAACACCGATGGCGACAGCGCCACCTTGTTGCCCATCATCGGCACCATCGACATCGATTCGGTGCCGCCGGCCAGCATCAGGTCGGCGTTGCCCAAGCGGATCTGGTCGGCCGCCAGTGCGACGGCCTGCAGGCCCGAGGAGCAGAAGCGGTTGATGGTCTGCGCAGCGACGGTGTCGGGCAGGCCGGCCAGCAGCACGCCGATGCGCGCCACATTCATTCCCTGCTCGCCCTCGGGCATGGCGCAGCCGATGATGGCGTCGTCGATGCGCGCGAGGTCGATGCCCGGCGCCTGCGCGACCACGGCCTTGAGAACGTGGGCAAGCATGTCGTCGGGACGGGTGTTGCGGAATACGCCCTTCGGGGCCTTGCCAACCGGGGTGCGGGTGGCGGCGACGATGTAGGCGTCCTGTACTTGTCTGGTCATGATGTCTTTCCGTAAGGAGATGAGGCTGGGGAGGTGAGGTCGGCGGAAACAACCGCTCCACTGACGCTCTTGCGCGCGCGGCGCGCCTGGCTCCCTCACTAGTTCCTGAGCGGCTTGCCCGTCTTGAGCATGTGCCCGATGCGCGCCTGGGTTTTCTCCTGCTGCGCCAGCTCGACGAAGTGGCGGCGCTCGAGCCTGAGCAGCCACTCCTCGTCGACGGTCGCGCGGCGGTCGACCTCGCCGCCGCACAGCACGGTGGCAATGCGGGTGGCGATCTCGTCGTCGTACTCGCTGATGAAGCGGCCTTCGAGCATGTTGACCAGCAGCATGCGGAAGGTGGCGATGCCGACGTCGCCGGCCACCCGGATGCGGCGCGCGGGCAGGGGCGGGCGGTAGCCGGTCTCGGCCAGTCCGCGCGCTTCCTGCCTGGCGATGTGCAACAGCTCGTGGGCGTTGAAAACGACCTTGTCGCCGCCGCGCATCAGGCCGAGTTCCTTCGCCTCGACAGCGGAGGTCGACACCTTGGCCATGGCCACCGTCTCGAAGGTCTTCTTCAGCTCGGCGAACACGTCGCCGCCGGAGCCAGCCGCTTCCGAGGCGCGAACCGCGATCTCCTTGAGGCCGCCGCCAGCCGGCAGCAGGCCGACGCCCGCCTCGACCAGGCCGATATAGCTTTCCAGGTGCGCGACCGTGCGGGCGCTGTGCATCTGGAACTCGCAGCCACCGCCCAGCGCCAGCCCTCGCACTGCGGCCACCACCGGCACCTGCGAATACTTGATGCGCTGGCTGGTGGCCTGGAAGTTGGCCACCATCGCCTCGAACGCGTCCAACTTGCCGGCCTGCAGCAGGCCGAGTGCACCGGCGAGGTCGGCACCGGCCGAGAACGGCTCCTTCGGCTGCCAGATCACCAGGCCGGCGAACTTCTTCTCGGCGATGCCGATTGCTTCCTGCAGCCCGTCCAGCACCTGGTCGGAAACCGTGTGCAGCTTGGTCTTGAAGCTGACCACGCCGATGTCGTCGCCGTCGGTCCACAGGCGCACGCCGTCGTTCTCGAACACCGTCTCGCCCTGCGCGAACGACTCGCCCAGCAGCGGATCGGGGAAGCGCTGGCGCTTGTACACGCCCAGCCCGGAGCGCGGCAGCTTGGCGTCCTGGGCCGGGCTGTAGCTGCCCTCGGCGCCATGCACGCCCTCGCGGCCATCGAACACCCAGTTGGGCAGGGGCGCATCGCTCATGGCCTTGCCGGCGACGATGTCGTCGGCGATGAACGAAGCCACCTGCTTCCAGCCTGCGGCCTGCCAGGTCTCGAACGGGCCCAGCGACCAGCCGTAGCCCCAGCGGATGGCCAGGTCCACGTCGCGCGCCGTCTCGGCGATGTCGGCCAGGTGGTAGGCGCTGTAGTGGAACAGGTCGCGGAATACGGCCCACAGGAACTGCGCCTGCGGATGCTGGCTTTCGCGCAGTTTCGCGAACTTCTCGGCCGGATCCTTCGTCTTGAGGATCTCGACGACCTCATCGGCGGCCTTGCGGTCGGCCGGACGATAGTCCTGCTTCTCGACGTCGAGGACCAGGATGTCCTTGCCGGCCTTGCGGAACACGCCGGCGCCGGTCTTCTGTCCCAGGGCGCCCTTGCCGACCAGCGCCTCCAGCCACTTGGGCGACTTGAAGTAGCGGTGCCAGGGATCATCGGGCAGGGTGTCGGCCATGGTCTTGATGACGTGGGCCATCGTGTCCAGGCCGACCACGTCGGAGGTGCGGTAGGTCGCCGACTTCGGGCGACCGATCAGCGGGCCGGTCAGGGCGTCGACCTCGTCGAAGCCGAGCCCGAACTCGCCGGTGTGGTGCGCGGTGGCCAGGATCGAGAACACGCCGATCCGGTTGCCGATGAAGTTCGGCGTGTCCTTGGCGTAGACCACGCCCTTGCCGAGGGTGCTGGTGAGGAAGGCTTCCAGCCCTTCCAGCACCGCCTTGTCCGTGGTCGTGGCCGGAATCAATTCGGCAAGGTGCATGTAGCGCGGCGGGTTGAAGAAGTGAACGCCGCAGAAGCGCGGGCAAATCTGTTCCGGAAGAACCTCCGCCAACTTGTTGATTCCCAAGCCGGAAGTATTGCTCGCGAGGACCGCATGAGCGGGCACGAACGGGGCGATCTTGCGGTACAGGTCCTGCTTCCAGTCCATCCGCTCGGCGATCGCCTCGATCACCAGGTCGCAGTCGCGCAACTGGTCCAGGCCGGTTTCGTAGTTGGCCGGCGTGATCGCCTCGGCCAGCGAGCGGCTGGCGAGCGGGGCAGGGCTGAGCTTGCCGAGGTTGGCGATCGCCTTGAGAACCACGCCGTCGGGAGCACCTTCCTTGGCGGGTAGGTCGAACAGCACCGTATCGACGCCGGCGTTTGTCAGGTGCGCGGCAATCTGCGCGCCCATGACGCCGGCGCCCAGCACCGCGGCGCGTCGTACAAGCAATTTCTCAGACATGTTCTGCATCCATCTGTTGACTAAGGAAAATCCGTCGACTTCAAGCCTTGAAGCCGGCGGCCGAGAATCGGATCAGTTCGTGTGCCGCATGCTGCCGGTGGGCCGCCTCGCTGACCCCGGCGGGGCGCTTGATCAAGCCGAAATCGGCCATGGCATAGGTCAGCGCGCCGCCAAGGAAATCCAGGCGCCAGTACAGCTGTTCCTTGTCCAGATGCGGCAGGCAGCCGGTGAGGGCGCGGGCGAACTCGCGCTGCACGTGGCCGTACTGGTCGGAGAGGAACTTGCGCAGGCGCTCGTTCTTTTCAGCATAAGCCCGGGCGATCACGCGGATGAAGGCGCCGCCGTGGCGGTCCTGGGCCAGGTCCAGGGCAGGCTCGACGAAGGCGGCCAGGATCGGCTCGAGTTCGCCCGGATGCTCGGCCAGCGCAAGCCGCAGCCGGTCCAGGCGTTGCCCGCTCATCGCGTCCATGCGCCGGCGGAAGACCTCGTTGACCAGGTTTTCCTTGCTGCCGAAGTGGTAGTTGACCGCGGCAATGTTGACGGCGGCGCGGCTGGTCACCTGGCGCAGGGATGTGCCGGAGAAGCCATGCAGGGCGAACAGCTCTTCGGCCGCGCCCAGGATCCGCTCCTTCGTAGAGAACTGCTGGCCCGTCACCCGTCACCTGTCTCAATCAAACGCTTGTTTGATCTTAGGCCGGTCGGTGGCCGGGTGCAAACAGGGGGTGCCGCAGTTGCCACGCAATCCGATAGAATTACCGTAGCCTTGTCGGCTAAACCCGCGCCCACACGCGGGTTTTCCCATGTTAATCTGGCCGTCTCCTGAGCGAGCGGCCCTGCCCGGAGAGCAACAATGGCGCTGGAGCGCACCCTGTCGATCATCAAGCCCGATGCCGTTGCCAAGAACGTCATCGGCGAAATCTATTCCCGCTTCGAGAAGGGCGGCCTGAAGGTCGTCGCTTCGAAAATGAAGCAGCTCTCGCGCAAGGAGGCTGAAGGCTTCTACGCGGTGCACCGCGAGCGTCCGTTCTTCAACGCGCTGGTCGAGTTCATGATCAGCGGCCCGGTGATGATCCAGGCGCTCGAGGGCGAGGGCGCGATTGCCAAGAACCGCGAACTGATGGGGGCCACCAATCCCAAGGACGCCGCGCCGGGCACGATCCGCGCAGACTTCGCCGACAGCATCGACGCCAACGCGGTGCACGGTTCGGATGCGGCCGAAACCGCAGCGGTGGAGATCGCGTACTTCTTCCCGTCGACCGACGTCTACGCGCGTTGATTTCTTGTTTGCCACGGATTACGCGGATGCACACGGATAAAGCAAACGCGCTGGAAGTGAGGATGTGTTTCTCGTTCCGCTGCCTTTCGCTCTATCCGTGCAATCCGCGTCGATCCGTGGCAGATGCTCCTGACCTGATGCCTCACCCGTGACGGAAACAACTACCAAACAGAATCTCCTGGACCTCGATCGCGAGGGGCTGGAGCACTTTTTTGCCGACACGCTCGGCGAGAAGCGTTTCCGCGCGCATCAGGTGATGAAGTGGATCCACCATCGGTACGTCACCGATTTCGAGCAGATGACCGACCTGGGCAAGGCGTTGCGCGCCAAGCTGCACGCGCACGCGGAAGTGCGCGTGCAGCAGGTCCAGTTCGAGAAGCCATCCACCGACGGCACCCACAAGTGGCTGCTGGCGATGGACGGCAGCAACGCCATCGAAGCCGTCTTCATCCCGGACAAGGGACGCGGCACGCTGTGCGTGTCCTCGCAGGTGGGCTGCGCGCTGAACTGCCAGTTTTGTTCCACGGCGACCCAGGGCTTCAACCGCAACCTGTCCACCGCCGAGATCGTCGGTCAGGTGTGGACCGCGGCGCGACACCTGGGCAACGTGCCGCACAAGCAGCGCAAGCTGACCAACGTGGTGATGATGGGCATGGGCGAGCCGCTCATGAACTTCGACAACGTCGTGCGCGCGATGAGCGTGATGCGCGACGACCTGGGTTACGGCCTGGCCAACAAGCGCGTGACCCTGTCGACCGCCGGCGTGGTGCCGATGATCGACCGTCTGGGCGAGGTCAGCGACGTGTCGCTGGCGGTCTCGCTGCACGCGCCCAATGACGAGCTGCGCACCGAGCTGGTGCCGCTCAACAAGAAGTATCCGATCGCCGTACTCATGGACTCCTGCGTGCGCTATGCGCAGCGCAAGCGCGGCGCCTCGGTGACCTTCGAATACACGCTGATGAAGGACGTCAACGACCAGCCCGGGCATGCGCGCGAGCTGGTCGGGCTGATGCGCGACTTCGACAACCGGGTGCAGATGAAGGACGCGGCCAAGGTCAACCTGATCCCGTTCAATCCGTTCCCGGGCACGCGCTTCCAGCGTCCGGACGACACGGCGATCCGCCGCTTCCAGAAGCTGCTCAACGACGCCGGCCGCATCGCGCCGGTGCGCCGCACCCGCGGCGACGACATCGATGCCGCCTGCGGCCAGCTCAAGGGCCAGGTGATGGACCGCACCCGGCGCCAGGCGGAATTCCGCAAGCGGCTGGAAGCCGGGGGCAACGATGCGACTGCGTGAGTCATGCCTGCTCGCCGTTGCGGCGGCGGTGCTGGCCGGCGGCTGTTCGCGGCTCACCTTCGTCAAGCCCAGCGCCGAACGCAGGGGTACCGAGCGGCTCGCCCAGGAGTACACCTTCAAGGAAACGAAGGAGAGCAAGGCGCGTCAGGAGGCCCGGCTCCAGGTCTCGGTTGCGGACCGGCACCTGCGCGCAGGCGAACTCGAAGCCGCGGCGGTGGCCGCGAAAGCGGCGCTCAAGGCGGACGCCTCGCAGCCCGGGCCGCATACCATGATGGCGCTGGTGGCCAGCCACCAGGGACGGTATGAATTGGCCGGCAGCCATTACGCCGAGGCCGCGCGGCTGGGTCCGTCGGGCGTCACCTACAACAATTACGGCGCATGGCTGTGCGGCAACGACCGCGCGCAGGAGTCGCTGCGCTGGTTCGACGACGCCGTGAGCGACCCGCGTTACCGGGACAAGGCTGGCGCGCTGGCCAATGCCGGCGCCTGCGCCGCGCGCGCGGGCGAGCATGACCGCGTGGAGCGCGACCTGCGCGCCGCGCTCGAGCTCGACCCGCGCAACGCCGTCGCCCTCGAGAGCATGGCTGCACATGCCTTCCGCGAAGGCCGCCACCTCGAGGCGCGCGCTTTTTCCGAGCGCAGGCTTGCAGCAGCCCCCGTCACACCCGCTACACTCGAACTGGCGTCACGGATTGAAGAACAACTCGGCGACACCGTCGCCGCCACTCGCTATGTTCAGCGCCTGAGGACGGAGTTTCCGCAGGCACGGAACACGATCCCAGGGGGCAGTACGCAACCATGACGTCGTCCGACCAGAAGACTGGCCAGATTGACCGCGGCCAGGGGGAACGCTTGCGCCAGGCGCGCGAGGCGGCCGGCCTTGGGGTGGCCGACGTGGCGCAGCGCCTGAAAATGCCGATGCGGGTGGTGGAATCGCTCGAATCGGGAAACTGGGACCGGCTCGATGCCCCGGTCTTCGTCCGCGGACAGCTGCGCAGCTACGCGCGCCTGCTGGGCGTGCGCATCGACGAGGACTTGCCCGCCGCTTCGGCGTCGGTGCCGATCGAACCGGCCCGCCTGGAGCCGCGTACCTTTACCCCGCCGCTGCGACGCACGCTCGACCGGATGATGGGTCGCATGGTCTACATCGTCATCACCGCACTGATCGCGGTGCCGGCGTGGATGGCGACGCGCTCGCACCTGGATTCGCAGATCCGCATCGACGCATCGCTGGACCTGCCGCCCGGCGCCAGCGCCGAGCCGGCCGGTCCGGTGCCCGCCACTCGCGTGGAGGACGGGCCGCGCCCGCTGGTGGCGTCGATGACGTCGCTGCCGCCACGCGCTGCAAAGCCGGCCGAACCGGCCCCGTCGCTTTCGCTGCGGTTCACCGCCGACAGCTGGGTGGAAATCTTCGGTGCCGACGGCCAGGCGCTCGAGCGCGGACTGCTCAAGGCCGGCGAACGTCGCGACTACAACAAGGGCGAAGTGGGCCGCGTCGTGCTCGGCAACGCCGGTGCGGTGGAAGTGCGCGGCGACGGCAACATTCAGGATCTGGCCGGCTTCCAGCGAGCGAACGTCGCGCGCTTTACGGTATCCTCTGACGGCTCCATCCAGCCGGCCGGCCACTAGCGCCGCGACAGATCTGGTGGAATGCGCGCCCGGTCCAGACGCCGGGTGTTCCCGATCGCTCCGCTTGTCCCGCCATCGGCCGCGGACAGGACCTCATGGCAGCACACGATGGCGTTGGATGAACTGCTCGACGAGCACGAACAAGGCGAACGAGTCCGCAGCTGGCTCAAGCAGAACAGCTTGGGCCTGCTTGGTGGCCTCGCGCTCGGCCTGGCCCTGATCTGGGGCGGCCGCTGGTGGATCCAGGAGGCCCACGACAAGCGCGTGGCCCTGGGCGAGTCCTACAGCAGCGTGGTCGAAACCCTCAAGGCAGGCGATCGCGACAAGGCCAAGGAACTCTCCGCTGCACTGGCCGGCACCGCCTACGCGCCGCTGGTCGCTCTGGACCTGGCCAAGGCCCAGGTCGAAGCCGGCGAGCAGGAAGAGGCGATCGCGACCCTGCGTGCCGCCGGCAGTGAGGAACCGGCTCTGGCCGCAGTGATCGAACATCGCCTTGCGCGCCTGCTGATCGATGCGGACAAGGCCGACGAAGCGCTGGCCCTGCTGGCCGATGCCGAAGACCCGGCCGCGCTCGAAACCCGCGGCGACGCACGGCATGCCAAGGGCGAGGTCGACCAGGCCCGCCAGGATTACGAACAGGCATTGCGCAAGCTGGATCCGGCCGCGCCGCAGCGCAGGCTGCTTGAACTGAAATTGACGCAGACCGGCGGCTCGCCGGAAACGACTGGGACTCCATCCTGATGAAGCCGGAACACAATTCGCCAGCGCTCGCGCAACCGGGCGCGTGGTCGCGCGGTGGCCGCACGTTCGCCGTGGTCGCCTGTGTCGTCATGCTCGCCGGCTGCGGCACCATCAAGGGCTGGTTTGGCGGCGACGGCGAGAAGGCGCGCGCCAAGCGCGCGGCGGAGCCGGCCGAACTGGTCGAGTTCACGCCTTCGGCAAGTGCATCGCGCCTGTGGTCGGCCAGCGCCGGCAAGGGCGAGGACCAACTCGGCGTGGGCCAGGGCCCGGTCATCGCCGACGGCCGCGTGTATGCCGCGGCGGTGCGTGGCGGCGTGCGCGCGTTCGACCTGCAGAGCGGGGCCTCCGTCTGGCATCACGATTCGGATCTGCGCCTGAGCGGTGGCCCCGGCGCCGGCGATGGCCTGGTCGTGGTCGGCAGCCTCGACGGCGAAGTGGTGGCGCTGGACGCAGCCACCGGCGCCGAGCGCTGGCAGGCCAAGGTGCCCAACGAAGTGATCGCCGCGCCCGTGATCGGGCAGGGGATGGTGTTCGTGCGCTCCAACGACGGCCGGCTGAGCGCATTCGACGCAGCCAGCGGCGAGCGCCGCTGGTTCTGGACGCGCGAACTGCCGTCGCTGACGGTGCGCGGCAACGACGGCCCGGTGCTCGGCCCGGGCTTCGTATTCATCGGCAACGACGACGGTACCCTGGCCGCGCTGTCGCTGTCCGACGGCCGCCAGGTGTGGGACCTGCCGATCGCGCAGCCCGATGGCCGCACCGAGCTCGACCGCATGGCCGACATCGACGGCTCGCCGGTGCTCGATGGCACCGTGCTGTATGCCAGCAGCTACAAACAGTCGACCATGGCCATCGACGCGCCCAGCGGCCGTCCGATCTGGGTCAGCGATCGCGGCGGCTCGTCGCAACCGGGCCTGTCGGTCGACAAGGTGCTGGTGTCCGACCGCAACGGCACCGTCTGGGGCCTGGACCGCAGCTCCGGCAATCCGGCCTGGGAACAGGCTGGCCTGGCGCGACGCAACGTGGGCGGCGTGGCGGTGCACGGCGACTACGCGGTGGTCGGCGATCTGGACGGCTACCTGCACTGGCTGCGCCTGGACAGCGGCGAGTTCGCCGCCCGTGAACGCGCCGGTCGCGCAGCCATCAAGGGCGCGCCCGTGGTGTCTGACGGCATCCTGGTGGTGCAGAACGTGAAGGGCGACCTGACGGCTTGGCGGATCGATTGATTCGGCGCGGGCGGAGACGCTGACGCGCGGCGGGTTGCCGTCACGGCAGGTCCCGCGCGCGGCTGGAGCTGCATTTACAACCCGGGGTATCCCCTTACCCGGCGCCGACTGGAGCGCCTTCAGGCGCGATCGGAAGGTCTGATCACGGCTGAAGCCGCTGCCTGCAGGGCACCGGGCGGTCGGCAGACCGGTGGCGGCTTCGGGCGGCGACAGGCGCCTGGCCAGGTCGAATCGCTGTCGCGGCTGGAGTCGCAGCGGCATCCAACGATCCAGCCGGCCCGCACCGGCGCTGCGCCGGGGGCGTGGGCAGGTTACGCTTTGCAGTCCGGTCGCCCTCGCAGTGGGCGCACAGCAGGCTGGCCCGTGGCGGCGCGCGCTGCGCTGCGGCATCCCCGGCTTTCCATTCGCTCCTCCTGAACGGCTCAACATGCTCTCCTCCGTCGCCCTCGTGGGCCGCCCCAATGTCGGCAAGTCGACGCTGTTCAATGCCTTGACGCGCACCCGTGACGCGCTGGTGCATGACCAGCCCGGCGTCACCCGCGACCGTCATTACGGCGTCTGCCGCCTGGACGATGCGCGGCCGTTCGTGGTCATCGACACCGGCGGCATTGCCGGTGAAGAGGAAGGCCTTGCCGGCGCGACGGCCCGCCAGGCGCGTGCCGCCGCCGCCGAGGCCGACCTGGTGCTGTTCGTGGTGGACGGCCGCGAGGGCGCGTCCGCACTGGACGACGAGATCCTGCAGTGGCTGCGCAAGACCGCGCGCCCGGTGCTGCTGGTGGTCAACAAGACCGATGGCCTGGACGCGCGCGCCGCGCTAGCCGAGTTCGCGCGCTTCGGTTTTGCCGACAGCTTTGCGGTGTCGTCCGCGCATCGCCAGGGCATCGACGAACTGCTCGATACGGTGCTCGAGCGCCTGCCGGCTGATCGCGAAGAACCAGACGAAGACGCGGGCCGCGTGCGCGTGGCCTTCGTCGGACGGCCCAACGTGGGCAAGTCGACCCTGGTCAACCGCATCCTCGGCGAGGAGCGCATGATCGCGTCCGACGTGCCGGGCACGACGCGCGATTCGATCTCGGTCGACCTGGAGCGCGACGGTCGCAGCTATCGCCTGATCGATACCGCCGGCCTGCGCCGCAAGGGCAGGGTCGAGGAGGTGATCGAGAAGTTTTCGATCATCAAGACCCTGCAGGCGATCGAGGAATGCCAGGTCGCGGTGATCATGATCGACGCCGTCGAAGGCGTGACCGACCAGGACGCGGCCGTGCTCGGCGCGGTACTCGACGCCGGTCGCGCGCTGGTGGTCGCGGTCAACAAGTGGGACGGGCTCAGCACCTACCAGCGCGAGCAGACCGAATCGCTGCTGTCGCGCAAGCTTACCTTCGTGTCCTGGGCCGAGGCGGTGCGCATCAGCGCCAAGCATGGCTCGGGCCTGCGCGAGCTGTTCGGCGCGATCCACCGCGCCCATGCCTCGGCCACGCGTCAGTTCAGCACTTCCGAGGTCACCCGCGCGCTCGAGATCGCCTACGAGGCCAGTCCGCCGCCGGTGGTGCGCGGGCACGCGCCGAAGCTGCGATTCGCGCACCCGGGCGGCGAGAACCCGCCGACCTTCATCGTCCACGGCTCGCGCCTGAAGTCGCTGCCGGCGACGTACTCGCGCTACCTGGAGAACTTCTTCCGCAAGCGCTTCAAGCTGGTCGGCACGCCGGTGCGCTTCGTGTTCAAGGAAGGCGACAACCCGTACAAGGACAAGAAAAACGTGCTCAGCGTGCGCCAGGTGGCGAAGAGGAAGCGCCTGATCCGCCACGTCAAGCGCGGCAGGTAGGCCTGGCGTGACCGTCCGGCCCGACGCCATCGCGCGGGAGCACATCACCCTGGGCATCCTGGCCGGCGGGCGCGCCACGCGCCTGGGCGGCCGCGACAAGGCCTGGCTGCAGCGCGAGGGCGTCGCACAGGTCGTGCGCCTGGCGCAGCGGTTTGGCGCGGAAACCGGGGCTGTGCTGGTGAGCGCGAACCGTGAACTGCCGCGCTACGCGCAGGCCGGGATCGAGGCCGTTCCCGATCGCATCGAAGACGCGGGCCCGCTGGGCGGCCTCGATGCGCTGGCTGCTGCCTGCCGCACGCCGTGGCTGCTGACCCTTCCGGTCGACCTGGTCGATGCCAACGACTGCCTGCTGCGCACGCTGGTTTCCGCCGCTGCCGCCAATGGCGCCCGTGCACAGGACGAATCGGGCCTGCAGCCGCTGGTCGCACTCTGGCGCGTGGACGCGTTGCGGGACGCTGCCAGCGCGGCGCTGCGCGGCGGCACGCTCGCCGTGCAGGCGCTGCAGCTGCGGCTGGACATGGCCGTGGTCCACTTCGCGGGGGTACGCTTCGGCAACCTCAACACGCCCGACGACCTGCGCGCGGCCGGCATCGACACGCACTGAAGCATGGCCAACCACGACTTTCCCAGCCACATCAGCTACGCCGAGGCGCGCGCGATCATCGCGCGCATTGCAGAACAGCGCCGCATGCCGAACGAGCGGGTCGCCATCGCGCGGGCACATGGACGCGTGCTGGCAGGCGATGTGGTCGCCTCGATGGCGATGCCGGCCTTCGACAATTCGGCGATGGACGGCTTTGCGCTGCGCCACGCCGACCTGGCCGCCGACGGCGAGACCATCCTCACCCCGCGTGGCGAACAGTTCGCAGGTCCGGCTACGGTGGTCGAAGTCGGGCCCGGCGAGTGCGCGCGGATCACCACGGGAGCGCCGCTGCCGCCGGGCGCGGACACGGTGGTGATGAAAGAGCGTGCGGTCGTCGAAGGGGATTGCGTGCGCATCCTTGGGCCGGTCGCGGCTGGTCGCAACGTGCGGCGCCGCGGCGAGGATGTGGTTGCAGGCGACCTGCTGGCCTTGGCTGGCGAGGTGCTCGGCCCGGCCCGCGTCGCGCTGCTGGCTGCGCAGGGCATCGATTCGCTCGAGGTCGCGCGGCGGCCGACCGTCGCGGTGTTTTCCACCGGCGACGAACTGGTCGAACCCGGCATGCCGCTGGCGCATGGCCAGGTCTACAACTCCAACCGCGAACTGTTGATGGGTCTGCTGCGCGCCGAGGGCCTGGAGCCGGTGGCCTGGCCGACCTTGCCCGACGATGGCGCCGCGATCGAATCGGCCCTGCGCCATGCCGGCGAAGCCTTCGACGTGGTGCTGACCTGCGGCGGCGTGTCGGCCGGCGAAAAGGACCTGCTTCCGGCGCTGCTGCAGCGGCGCGGCAGCGTGCATTTCTGGAAGCTGCGGATGCGGCCCGGCATGCCGGCGCTGTTCGCCGACGGCGGCACGCTCGGGCCGGCGCTGTTCCTGTGCCTGCCGGGCAACCCGGTGTCGGTGCTGGCCACTTGCCTGGCGCTTGCGCGGCCGCTGCTGGACGGGCTGCAGGGCAGGGCGCCGCGCAAGTCCTGGCGTGCGCGGCTGTCCTCGCCATGGTGCAAGCGCCACGAGCGTCGGGAATTCCTGCGCGGGCGGTTGCTGAGCGGTGAGGATGGCGTTCTGCTGATCGAGCCGGACCCGGCCGATGGCTCCCATCGCATGCGCGCGGCCGCCGATGCCGACGCGCTGATGGTGCTGGAAGAAGGCGAGCGCGAGTACGCCGCCGGCAGCGTCGTCGAGGTGCTGCTTTACTGAGGCCTTTGATGGGCCGGCGCGGTCGCTTTCTCCCTCATCCGCTTGCGGGGGAGGGGAGGGGTGGGGGCGCCGGCGCCTCGTCCCTGAACGCAGCGATCCGCACCATGCGGCCACTCCAGCCTTCCCGGGGCGATAATCGACCCATGGCCAAGGAGATCACCCCACGCGACGCCAGCTACCGGCTCGCCCAGGGCGCCGTGCTGGTGGACGTGCGCGACGATCACGAGCGCGAGCTGGGCATGGCCCAGGGCGCATTGGGCGTCGCGCGCGACGAACTGGAAGCCGCGCCCCACCAGTACCTGCCCGGGCCGGACGCCGAGATCGTGCTGATCTGCCAGACCGGCGGGCGCTCGATGCTGGCTGCCGAACAACTGCTGCGCCGCGGCTACCAGCGCGTGTTCTCGGTGCGCGGCGGCACCCTGATGTGGCAGGCCGAAGGGTTTCCGCTGACGCGGCCCGCGGGCACGGTCGACCAGGACTTCCACGAACGCTACTCGCGCCACCTGCGGCTACCGGAGATCGGCGCCCGCGGCCAGCGCAGGCTCGAGGCGGCCAACGTCGTCGTGGTCGGTGCGGGCGGCCTGGGCTCGCCGGCGGCCTTCTACCTGGCCGCAGCCGGGGTGGGGCAACTGCGCCTGATCGATGACGACGTGGTCGACCGCAGCAACCTGCAGCGCCAGATCCTGCACACCGATGCCGACATCGGCGTGGCCAAGGTCGAGTCGGCGCAGACGCGGCTGTCCGCGCTCAACCCGCGGATCTCGATCGAGCCGATGGTCGCGCGGCTGGACTCGGCCAACGTCGAGCAGCTGATTGGCGAGGCGGATGTGGTGGTCGACGGCGGCGACAACTTCCCCGTGCGCTACCTGCTCAACGACGCCTGCGTGCACCTGCGCAAGCCGCTGGTGTACGGCGCCGTGCACCGCTTCGAGGGCCAGGTGAGCGTGTTCGATGCCGGGCGCGAGCGCGGCCGCATGCCTTGCTATCGCTGCCTGTTCCCGGAGCCGCCGCCCGCCGGGTCCGCGCCCAACTGCAGCGAGGTCGGCGTGCTTGGCGTGCTGCCGGGCGTGATCGGCATGCTGCAGGCGACCGAGGCGCTCAAGCTGCTGCTGCATATCGGCGAGCCGCTGAGCGGGCGACTGCTGCATTTCGACGCACTGTCCATGCGCTTCCGCGAAACCCGGCTTGCGCCCGATCCGGACTGCCCGCTGTGCGCGCCGGGCGCGACCTTCCCCGGTTATATCGACTACGCGGCATTCTGCGCTGGCTGAGCCGAAGCGGCACGGCGACGCCGCCTGCACAACCCTGTGCTAGCGTCGGTGGCGCCGCGGGGACCAGTGGGGAGTATGCGATCGGTCCGGACGGCGCCTTTCTACCAGGTGCAGGTGACCTCTTGCCGCGAATCGCCTTACTGCTGTTGCTGCTGTGCGGGCTGCCGTCCTTACCGGCGCAGGCCTCGGATCCCTGCATGCGCCTGGCCACGCCGGCCGCGGACGACGTGCCTGGCCGGATCGCCGCCGCGGCCTGCGAAGAGCACCGAATCTGGTACCGGCCTTTCATCGAGACCGATGGACGGGTGGGCGTGGTGAGCGTGCGCGAGGCCCAGCGCACGCGGCTGGCGAACGGGCAGCCGGCCTGGCAGCGGGTGATCGAGTACTGGCGCGGCAGCGGGCTGCTGTGGCAGGCAGGCGCCGGCGACTGCGCCTATGGCGACGTGCCCGAGCCGTCGTGCCGGACCTTCGTCTTGGACACGCCGTGGTCGGCCGCGTTCGTGTCCTGGGTGATGCAGCGCGCGGGACTGCCGGGCTTCGGTGGATCCGCGAGCCACCTGGGCTACGTACGGCGCGCCTACCGCGAACCCTTCCTCAGCCCCTACCGCGTGTCGAACCCGGAGTCGGGCAAGGTCGCGGTGGGCGACATGCTGTGCAGCGTGCGCGGCGGCTCCCGCATGTACGGGTTCGGCGAACTGGCCAACGTGCTCAGCGGCAACGAGCCGGGCCTGGGCATGCACTGCGACATCGTGGTCGGCACGTCCATCCGCGAGCGCGTGCAGTACGCCCACCTGGTCGGCGGTAATGTGTTGGACACCGTCGCCATGCGCGAACTGCCGCTGAGCCCGGGCGGGCGCTTCGCCGCGCTGCCCATGCGCACCGCCGCCGATCCGGAGTGCACGCCCGAGAGCCGCCACGTCTGCGACCTCAACCGCCAGGACTGGTCGGTGCTCCTGCAACTGCGTCCGGCAGGCGAGCTCGCCGGGCTGCGGGTCGGTCCTGAACCGGTCGCGGCGCCGCCAGCGCCGGTGCCCGCCAGTCCGGCGCAGGAATAAGCTGTCGCGCCGCGCCGACGCCGTTGCGGCGGGTCAGCCGTGGCGCTGGCGCGCGGCTTCGAAGGCGGCCAGCTGTGCGGGGGTCGCTTCGCGCTGGTGTCGCGCCTTCCATTGCGCGAAGGGCTCGCCGTACACGGTGGCGCGCGCCTCGTCCTTGTCCATCTCGATCCCGCGCGCCTGCGCCGCATCGCGATACCAGTCGGCCAGGCAGTTGCGGCAGAAGCCGGCAAGGATCATCAGGTCGATGTTCTGCACGTCCGGCCGCTGCTGCAGCAGGTGCTCGCGCAGGCGGCGGAAGACGGCGGCCTCGATATGGACGGTGTCGTCGGTGCTGGGCTGCATGGGCGCTCCTTGGCGGCGTGCGGGGATGACGTGAGACAATACGCGTTCCCGTTTCCGGCCTCCATGACGGCATGACCGCACGCATCCTCGATGGCAAGCGCATCGCCGATTCACTGCTCGACGAACTGCGCCTGCGCGTCGACGCGCGCGTGGCAGCCAACCTGCCGCGTCCGGGGCTGGCCGTGGTGCTGGTCGGCGGCGATCCGGCCTCGCAGTCCTACGTGCGCAACAAGCGCCGGGCGGCCGAGAAGGTCGGCATCCGCGCCCTCGACTACGATCTTCCCGCCGGCACCAGCGAAACCGAACTGCTGGACCTGATCGACCGGCTCAACGCCGATCCGGCCGTGCACGGCATCCTCGTGCAGCTGCCGCTGCCGGGCATCGCCGATGCGACGCGCCTGATCCATCGCATCGACCCGCGCAAGGACGTGGACGGCTTCCACCCCGAGAACGTCGGCCATCTGGCGCTACGCCAGTTCGGCCTGCGTCCCTGCACGCCGCGCGGCATCACCACGCTGCTGGCCTACACCGACCAGCCCGTGCGCGGGCGCAGCGCGACCATCGTCGGCGTGAGTAACCACGTCGGCCGGCCGATGGCGCTGGAGCTGCTGATCGCCGGCTGCACGGTCACCAGCTGTCACAAGTTCACCCCGCGCGACGAACTGCAGCGGCACGTGGGCGAGGCCGATATCCTGGTGGTGGCGGTGGGCCGGCCGGGTCTGATCCCGGGCGAGTGGGTGAAGCCGGGCGCGGTGGTGATCGACGTGGGCATCAACCGCCTCGACGATGGCCGCCTTACCGGCGATGTCGAATTCGCGCCGGCCGCGCAGCGCGCGAGTTGGATCACGCCGGTACCCGGCGGCGTCGGCCCGATGACCGTGGCCACGCTGATGCAGAACACGATTGAGGCCACCGAGGCCGGGGAAGCGAGCCAAGCCCTCTGCGGCTGATCGTTGCGCCTGTCCGGCGGCGAGCAGGCTCGCAGGGAGTTCACGGCGCGCTCGGCAGACTGACTTTTCCTGTGCACGGGCCGCGCGCTTGCCGCCCCGGGAGGGAGGGGTCATCGAGCGTTATCGACGTGCAATCGGCTGGATGGCCTGCGCAGCATGTGTGCCGGCGCTCGCGTCCGCCTGCGCCGGTCCACAGTCCGCGCTCGATCCGGCGGGGCCGGCCGCCGGCGCGATTGCCACCAGCTGGTGGCTGATGGCGGCAGGCGCGCTTGCCGCCTGGATCATGGTCCTCGTGCTGGCCACGTTGGCCATGCGCCGCGGTCGCAGGCTTGCCACGACGTCCGGCAGGCGTTTGATCATCGCCGGCGGCGTGGTGCTGCCCATCTCGCTACTGTCGGCGCTGCTGGTCTACGGCACACTGGCCAGTGACCGCATCACCGGCGAGAGCGCGCAGGTTGGGCATGTGGTGCAGGTCACCGCGCGCCAGTGGCAGTGGGAGTTCGAATACCTCGACGCCGATGGCACTGCGCTTGCCGCTTCGATCGATCATCTCGCCGTGCCGCTCGGCGAGATGGTGGAGTTCCACGTCGACAGCAGCGATGTCATCCACAGCTTCTGGGTCCCGCGCCTGGGCGGCAAGATCGACGCGATCCCGGGCCGCACCAACGTGCTGCGCCTGCGCGCCGACCAGGCTGGCCCGATGCGCGGCCAGTGCGCGGAATTCTGCGGCCTGGAGCATGCGCTGATGGCGTTCGAGGTGACGGTGCTGGCGCCGGACGACTACGCACGCTGGTTGCTGGACAACTCGATCGATGACACCGCGGGCGCGCGGCGGTGAGCGCGGCCGTGGAACAGGCGGACGGGCACGCGCAACGGCTCGAGGCGCTGCGCAGGATCTGGAGCAACGGGCCGGGCCTGCGCGGGCAGCTGACCGCCGTCAACCACGGCACCATCGCGATGCGCTTCATCGTCACCGGCTTCGCCTTCATGCTGGTCGGCGGACTGCTGTCGATGTTCATCCGCCTGCAGCTGGCCTGGTTCGATGCCGACGTGCTCGATCCGGAGCGCTACAACCAGTTCGTGACCCTGCACGGCACGACGATGATGTTCCTGTTCGCGGTGCCGATCATGGAAGGCTTCGCGATGTACCTGCTGCCCAAGATGCTGGGCGCGCGCGACCTGCCGTTCCCGCGGTTGAGCGCGTTCGGCTGGTGGTGCTACCTGTTCGGCGGTCTGTTCCTGTACTCGAGCCTGCTGTTCGACGCGGCGCCCGACGGTGGCTGGTTCATGTACGTGCCGCTCACCGATGCCACGTTCTCTCCGGGCAAGGGTCCGGACTTCTGGCTGATCGGCGTGACCTTCGCCGAGATCGCGGCGGTGACCGCGGCAGTGGAGTTGATCGTGGCGATCCTGCTCACCCGCGCGCCCGGCATGGACATCCGCCGCATGCCGCTGTTCGCCTGGGCGATCCTGGTGATGGCTTTCATGATCGCGCTTGGCTTCCCGCCGTTGATCCTGGCCAGCATCCTGCTGGAGCTGCAGCGTGCGTTTGGCTTCGTGTTCTTCGACCCGGCACTGGGTGGGGATCCACTGCTGTGGCAGCACCTGTTCTGGCTGTTCGGCCATCCCGAGGTCTACATCATCTTCCTGCCGGCCGCGGGCGTGGTGTCGATGCTGGTGCCCACCTTCGCACGGCGGCCGATCGTGGGCTATGCCTGGATCGTGCTGGCGCTGGTGTCCACCGGCTTTCTCAGCTTCGGGCTTTGGGTGCACCACATGTTCGCGGTCGGCATCCCGCTGCTGGCGCTGGCGTTCTTCAGCGCGGCCAGCATGGCGGTGGCGATCCCGACGTCGATCCAGGTCTTCGCCTGGATCGCCACGCTGTGGGCGGGGCGGCCGTGGCTGCGCTTGCCGATGCTGCACATCCTCGGCTTCTTCGTGGTGTTCGTGCTGGGCGGCCTGACCGGGGTGATGCTGGCCTTCGTGCCGTTCGACTGGCAGGCGCACGACACGCATTTCGTCGTGGCGCACCTGCACTACGTGCTGATCGGCGGAATGATGTTCCCGCTGTTCGCGGGGCTGTATTACTGGCTGCCGCTGGCGAGCGGGCGGATGCCGTCGGAGAGCCTCGGCCGGATGGCGTTCTGGCTGGTGATCATCGGCTTCCACCTGACCTTCGTGCCGATGCACCTGACCGGGCTGCTCGGCATGCCGCGGCGGGTGTACACGTATTCGCCGGCGCTGGGGGTGGAGTGGATCAACCTGCTTTCCACCGCCGCCAGCTTCGTACTCGCCGTCGGTATCGTCGCGATCCTGGTCGATGCGGGGCTGTGCTTCCTGCACGGTCGCCGCGCGCGCGCCAATCCCTGGCACGCGGGCACCCTGGAGTGGGCGGTGCCGGTGCCGGTGCCCAACTACAACTTCGCCTCGATGCCGAGCGTGGACGATGCGTATCCGCTGTGGCGCGACCGCGGGCTGGCCGAGCGGGTCAACCGGACAGGCGGGCTGCTGGGCGATCCCGCGCGCGGACGACGCGAGCTGCTGGGCACGGGCATGGTCTCGGCGCGGCCGGAGCAGGTGGTGTTCCTGTCCGGGTCGTCGTGGCTGCCGCTAGCCTGCGCAGGCGTGATCACCGTGCTGCTGGCCTGCTTCATCGCCGGCCAGTACCTGCTGGCGGCCGCCTGCCTGGTGCCGCTGCTGGCCTTGTTCTGCGGCTGGGCCTGGACCACCGGCTGGCGCGGCGGCCCGATATCGGTGGACGCGGGTAACGGCCTGGTTCTGCCCTCGCAGTACGCCTGCCGCAACGCGCCGGGATGGTGGGCCATCGTGGTGACGATGCTCATCGTCGGATCGCTGTTCGCCTCGCTGGTGTTTGCCTACTTCTACCTCTGGCTGGGCAGCGACGCCTGGCCGCCCGCGGGGATGGGCGACGCGGCGCCCGGCACGATGCACTACGCCGCGCTGGCCCTGCTTGCGATCGCGTGGCTGGGCGGTGCGGCGGCGACGGCGGCACTGCGCGCTGGACTGCGGCGTCGCCGCCGCGTCGCGGTGCCAGCCATTGTGGCGGCGGTGGCGGCGATCGCGTTCGCCGCGATCCACGTCACGCTGCTGTCGGGTTCGCCCGGCGCGCCGCAGGCGCATGCCTATGCGTCGGTGGTCTGGACGCTGGCCGGCTTCTGCGCGCTGCACCTGCTGGTGGCGGCGCTGCTGTGCCTGCAGGTGTCCGCGCGCGTGGGGCGGCGGCTGGTGGATTCGACGCGGCCGCTGGAATGGCGCGTGGCGCATGCGTTCCTGCGCTATGCGATCGTGCAGGCCGCGATCGGCTGGGCGGTCATCCACCTGTTCCCGGTGCTGCAGTGAGCGCGCCGCGACGCCAGCGGCGGCTGAGCTGGATCGCGAGCCCGTTCGTGGTCTGGGGCCTGCATTTCGTCGCGGTCTATTCCATCCAGGGCCTGGCCTGCGGCCGCGGCTGGCCGGTGACGGGCGCGTGGCTGGGCATGGGCCTGGCGACCGTGCCCGCGTTCGCGTCGGTGGCGTGGATCGGGCTGCACGCGCGGCGCGAACTGCTGGCGCCGGAGGTGTCGGGAGAGAAAAGGTTTGCCGCGAAGGTGGTGGCGATGCTGTCGCTGCTGGCCCTGGTGGCGATGGCGTTCACCTGCTTGCCGATGCTGCTGCTGCAGCCGTGCGAGTGAGGACAGGCATGCGCAAGACGCTCAGGCAACCGGTTGCGGAACAGCGCAGCCCCTCGGTGGAGAGCCGGGTGGCGATCAAGCACCATCCGCTGCATCCGATCATGGTGGTCTATCCGATCGCCTGCCTGACGCTGCTGCTGCCAGCCGACGTACTCCACCTGTGGAGCGGCGAGACGTTCTGGGCCGAGGTCGCCTGGTGGCTGAATGTCGTGGGCCTCGTCGCTGGCCTGTTCGCAGCCGCGCTGGGCATCTGCGACATGTTCCTGATCCGCGTGGCGCGCAGGCACGTGTCGGCATGGAGCCATTTCATCGCCGGGGTGATGCTGCTGGCGCTGGCGGCGATGGGCGTCTGGCTGCGCTGGCCCGACCCCGCTGCGGCCGGATGGTGGGCGCTGCTGCAGTCGGCGCCGACGGCGGGCATGGTGCTGGTGGTGGGTTGGCTCGGCGGCACGCTCACCTTCGGGCACGGGATCGGCGTCTATGGTCATCGCGAGCGCGAGGACGGCCGGTCTTCCGCAGACCGGGCGCTGGACGAATGAGCAGGACCCTCGACCGCCTGCACCCCGGGCGGCGGAAGATCGCCCACGCTGCGCGGCTTGGCGCCGGTCAGGGCGGCGATCGCCAGCAGCAGCAACAGTGGCGTCCAGCCGAGCAGGGCAGGCAGCACGCCGCCGCGCCGCCGCTTGCCCTTGCCAAGCGCGTGCAGTTGCGCGCCCATCCACAGGTGCACCAGCACCACCAGCGCGACCAGGCCCAGTTTGGCGATCAGCCAGGCGCCGGGCGCCACCCATGGGATCAGGGCCATGCCCAGGGCGATGGTGAGCACGCCGGCCGGCGTGGCAACGCGGAAGAACAGCCGGTTGGCGACCGGGTTGAAGAAGTCCGCCCGCCCGTCGCGCTCGCCGCGACGGCGCGCGGCGAACAGTCGCACGAGCAGGAACAGTCCGGTAAACCAGACCGACATGGATGCGATGTGCGCGACCTTCAGCCAGAACTGCATGGCGCGACTCCTGTGAGGTGTGGGCGATACAGCGGATCCGTCGTTCCGCAGCGACGGGCATCCTCCTTGCCGGGGCAGGACGTGCCCGGGCGCAGGGGGCGCCGCTCGCGCACCGCCGTTTGGCCAGGGCTGCCCGCACTGGTTGCCGTTGCGGTGTCGCCGCTGCCGGCCGCCGCCCACGACAGCGGCCACGGCGTGCCCAGCCTGGCCACGGCCTGGACGCTGTCGCCGCTGCTGCTTGTGCCGCTTGCGCTGTTCGCCTCGCTGTACGTGCTCGGGCTTTGGCGCCTGTGGCGCGGCGGGCATGTCGGGCGCGGCGTGTCCGTGGCCGAGGCGGCGGCGTTCGGCGGCGGCGTGCTGGCGCTGCTGCTTGCGACCGTCTGGCCGTTCGACGCGCTGGGCGAATGGTCGCTGGCCGCGCACATGGCGCAGCACATGCTGCTGCTTGCGGTCGCGCCGCCGCTGCTGCTGGCCGCACGCCCGCGCGCGACACTGGCCGCGGCCCTGCCGCCGGACTGGTCGCGCCTCCTGCATCGCCTCGCGCAGGCCTGCGCGATCCCGCCGCTGCGCTCGCTGGCGGCGGCGACGCTGGCCAACGTGATGGTGATGTGGGGCTGGCACAGCCCGGCCGCGCTCGAACTCGCGCTGGCCAACGAAGCGGTGCACTGGCTGATGCACGGCAGCTTCCTGCTCGCCGGCCTATGGCTGTGGACCCTGCTGTGGCAGCGCATCCGCGATGACGCCGCGGGAGGCGCGCTGGCCGGCGCGGTCGCCATCGTGGTGGTCATGATGCAGATGGGCTTCCTTGGCGCATTGATGACCTTCTCGCGGCGCAGCCTGTACCCGTACTACGCCGAACGTGCGCCCGAGCTCGGCCTGGGAGTCCTGGCCGACCAGCAGCTGGCCGGCCTGATCATGTGGGTGCCGTCGTGCCTGCCGTACCTGGTTGGTGCGATCTGGCTGCTGGCGCGGGAGTTCGGACGGCTGCGGCAGATCAGCTGACGCGGAAGCCACCGGGGCCATTCTGGGCAGGCAAGGGTGGATGGCGGGTGATCGCGGACGCAGGGCCTCGCGCACGCTCCGGTTTTTCGCGCGCGAAGAACCACTCGCGGGCCTGTCGCGGCGCGGTATAATGTCGCGCTTCCCCTCCGATCCCGGGACTGCCGATGCTCCGCATCCAGGCTGAAGCACTGACGTACGACGACGTTTCCCTCGTCCCCGCGCACTCCATCGTCCTGCCCAAGGACGTCTCGCTCGCCAGCAACCTCACCCGCTCGCTGCGCCTGAACCTGCCCGTGGTCTCGGCGGCGATGGACACGGTCACCGAGGCGCGCCTGGCCATCGCCATGGCCCAGCTCGGTGGCATCGGCATCGTGCACAAGAACATGAGTGCCGAGCGCCAGGCGAGCGAAGTGCAGCAGGTCAAGAACTTCGAGGCCGGCGTGATCCGCGAGCCGTTCACGGTCAGCCCCGACACCACCATCGGCGAAGTGCTCAAGCTGACTCGCGCCCGCAACATCTCCGGCGTGCCGGTGGTGGACGGCGGCCAGCTGGTCGGCATCGTCACCGGGCGCGACATGCGCTTCGAGAAGAAGCTCGACGACCCGGTGCGCAACATCATGACCAAGAAGGACCGCCTGGTCACCGTGCAGGAAGGCGCGAGCGACGACGAGGTCATCGGCCTGCTGCACAGGCACCGCATCGAGAAGGTGCTTGTGGTCAACGACGCGTTCGAACTGCGTGGGCTGATCACCGTCAAGGACATCCAGAAGAAGTCCGACAACCCCAATGCCGCCTATGACCCCGACGAGCAACTGCTGGTCGGCGCGGCGGTCGGCGTGGGCGGCGACACCGAGCACCGCATCGAACTGCTGGCCGCGGCCGGGGTGGACGTGGTGATCGTCGATACCGCGCATGGCCACTCGCAGGGCGTGCTCGACCGCGTGGCCTGGGTGAAGAAGCAGTTCCCGCGCCTGCAGGTGATCGGCGGCAACATCGTCACCGGCGATGCCGCGCTGGCGCTGATGGACGTGGGCGCAGATGCGGTCAAGGTCGGCATCGGCCCGGGCTCGATCTGCACCACGCGCATGGTGGCCGGCGTGGGCGTGCCGCAGATCACCGCGATCTCGATGGTGGCCGAGGCACTGCAGGACCGCATCCCGCTGATCGCAGATGGCGGCATCCGCTACTCGGGCGACCTGGGCAAGGCGCTGGCGGCCGGTGCATCGACGATCATGATCGGCGGCCTGTTCGCCGGCACCGAGGAATCGCCTGGCGAGGCCGAACTGTTCCAGGGCCGCAGCTACAAGAGTTACCGCGGCATGGGCTCGCTGGGCGCGATGGAGAAGGGCAGCAAGGACCGCTATTTCCAGGACTCGAGCGACCCCGACAAGCTCGTGCCCGAGGGCATCGAAGGCCGCGTGCCGTATCGCGGCCCGCTGGGCGGGGTGGTCCACCAGCTTGCCGGCGGACTGCGCGCAAGCATGGGCTACGTCGGCTGTGCGTCCATCGACGAGATGCGCAAGAAGCCGCAGTTCGTCAAGACCACCGGTGCCGGCCAGCGCGAGAGCCACGTCCACGACGTGCAGATCACCAAGGAACCGCCGAACTACCGGATGGGGTGAGGCAACCCGCTTGCGCGGCACTGCCGCGCGGGCTGCCGAACGCCCGGCCATGGTGGCCGGGCCGGGCCATTCACGGACGTGGCGCCCTCTCCATGGTCGCCGCGCCTACTCTTGAAGCTGCCGTCCGAAGGTTCCATGACCGACATCCATTCCGACAAGATCCTGATCCTCGACTTCGGCGCGCAGTACACGCAGCTGATCGCACGCCGCATCCGCGAGATCGGCGTCTATTGCGAGATCTGGGCCTGGGATCATGATCCCTCCGAAATCGCTGCGTTCGGCGCGAAAGGCATCATCCTGTCCGGCGGGCCGGAGTCGACCACGCTGCCGGGTGCGCCGGCGGCGCCGCAGGAAGTGTTCGACAGCGGACTGCCGATCCTGGGCATCTGCTACGGCATGCAGACGCTGGCCGCGCAGCTGGGCGGTGCGACCGAAGCAGCCGACCAGCGCGAGTTCGGCCATGCCGAGGTCGACATCGTCCATCCCGATGCCTTGTTCTCCGGCCTGACCGACCATCCGGGCGCGCAGCGCCTGAACGTGTGGATGAGCCACGGCGACCACGTCTCGCGCGCGCCCCCGGGCTTCACCGTCACCGCCAGCACAGCGCGCATCCCGGTCGCCGCGATGGCCGACGAGCAACGGCGCTGGTACGGCGTGCAGTTCCACCCGGAAGTCACGCATACGCTGCAGGGCCAGACCCTGCTGCGCCGCTTCGTCACCGATGTCTGCGGCTGCACCACGCGGTGGACGGCGGCGCAGATCATCGAGGACCAGATCGCGCGCGTGCGCGAACAGGTGGGTTCGGACGAGGTGGTCCTGGGCTTGTCGGGTGGCGTGGATTCGTCCGTCGTCGCCGCGCTGCTGCACCAGGCGATCGGCGAGCAGCTGACCTGCGTGTTCGTCGACACCGGCCTGCTGCGCTGGCAGGAAGGCGACCAGGTGATGGCGATGTTCGCCGAACACATGGGCGTCAAGGTGATCCGCGTCGACGCCGCCGACCGCTATTTCAAGGCGCTCGAGGGCGTGGTCGACCCGGAAGCCAAGCGCAAGATCATCGGCAACCTGTTCATCGAGATCTTCGAGGAGCAGTCCGACAGGCTGAAGAACGCGCGCTGGCTGGCGCAGGGCACGATCTACCCGGACGTGATCGAGTCCGCCGGCAGCGGGACCGGCAAGGCGCACGTCATCAAGAGCCACCACAACGTCGGCGGCCTGCCCGAACACATGAAGCTGGGCCTGGTCGAGCCGCTGCGCGAGCTGTTCAAGGACGAGGTGCGGCGCCTGGGCGTCGAGCTCGGCCTGCCGCGGACCATGGTCTACCGCCACCCGTTCCCCGGGCCTGGCCTGGGCGTGCGCATCCTGGGCGAGGTCAAGCGCGAGTACGCAGAACTGCTGGCGCGCGCCGACGCGATCTTCATCGAGGAACTGCGCAAGGCCGACCTGTATGACAAGACCTCGCAGGCGTTCGCCGTGTTCCTGCCGGTGAAGTCCGTGGGCGTGGTCGGCGACGCGCGCGCCTACGAGTGGGTGATCGCCCTGCGCGCGGTGGAGACCATCGACTTCATGACCGCGCACTGGGCGCACCTGCCGTACGACTTCCTCGGCACGGTGAGCAACCGCATCATCAATGAGCTGCGCGGCATCTCGCGCGTGGTGTACGACATCTCCGGCAAGCCGCCGGCGACGATCGAGTGGGAGTAGCGGGTTTGGAAGCCGGGGCGGGGCGGAGCGTTATGCTTGCGTTCCGTCCATCCAGCAGGATCGCCTGATGCACTCCAGACCCTTCGGCCGCACCGGCCGCAACGTTGGTGAAATCGGCTTCGGCGCCTGGGCCATCGGCGCGGCCTGGGGCAAGGTCGATGACGCCGAGTCCGTGGCCGCGCTGCATGCGGCGCTCGATGCCGGCCTGGATTTCATCGACACCGCAGATGTGTATGGCGACGGCCATTCCGAACGACTGATCGCACGCGTGCTCAAGGAGCGCGGAGGGGAGCGCCCGTTCGTGGCGACCAAGGTGGGGCGGCGCCTGCCGTCCCAGACGGTGGAGGGCTACACCGCGGATAATCTCGAGAGCTGGATCGACCGCAACCTGCACAACCTCGCAACCGACTGCCTGGACCTGGTGCAGCTGCACTGTCCGCCGACCGACGCCTACTACCATGCCGAGTTGTTCGAGCGGATGGATCGCCTCGTCGAGCGCGGCAAGCTGCGCAGCTATGGCGTCAGCGTCGAGCGCGTGGAAGAGGCGCTCAAGGCCATCGAGTATCCGAACGTCGCCAGCGTGCAGATCATCTACAACATGTTCCGCCTGCGGCCGGCGCAGCTGTTGTTCCGCGAGGCCAAGCGGCGCGGCGTGGCGGTCATCGTGCGCGTGCCGCTTGCCAGCGGCCTGCTCAGCGGCAAGTTCCGCGCCGATACGCGCTTCGAGGCCGATGACCATCGCCAGTTCAACCGCCAGGGCGAGGCGTTCGACGTCGGCGAGACGTTTTCCGGCGTGCCCTACGAAGTCGGCCTTGCCGCGGTCGAAGAGCTGCGTCCGCTGGTGCCCGAAGGCGCGACGATGGCGCAGCTGGCGCTGCGCTGGATCCTGATGGACGATGCGGTGAGCGTCGTGATCCCGGGCGCCCGCAACCGCGAGCAGGCGTTGGGCAATATTGCCGCGGCCGATCTGCCTGCGCTTTCGCAGGCGACGATGGATGCGGTCGCGCGGATCTACGACGAACACATCCGCCCGCACGTGCACCAGCGCTGGTGAGCCGCGGGCAGCCCATGCACGGCACGCCTCTCCCGCCTGACGACAGCGCAACGCTGGTGACCGACGAGCGCTGGATGCGACACGCCTTCGCGCTGGCCGACCGCGCCGTACGCGAGTTCGACGAGATCCCCGTCGGCGCCGTGCTGCTGGGCCCGGGCGGCGCGCTGCTTGGCGAGGGCTGGAACCGCAACCTCGCCGAGCACGATCCCACCGCACATGCGGAAATCGTGGCCATGCGCGAGGCTGGACGCGCGATGGGCAACCACCGGCTCGTCGGCGCCACCCTTTACGTGACCCTTGAGCCTTGCGCGATGTGCGCGATGGCGATGGTGCACGCCCGCATCGCGCGCCTGGTGTACGGTGCCGCCGATCCCAAGACCGGCGCCTGCGGCAGCGTCTTCGACCTGGTCGCAGACCCGCGCCACAACCATCGGATCGCGGTGCAGGGTGGGCTGCTGGGTGACGAGGCAGGCCGGCGCCTGAGCAACTACTTTCGCGCGAAGCGCGGCAAGGCGCCGCTCGATCCTTCGGGCGAATCGCCTCTCGAACCACACCCCGAACCGCCCCTGTAGGAGCGGCTTCAGCCGCGAACGGACCGGGCGTATGAAGCCAAGGCTCCCTCGCGGCTGAAGCCGCTCCTACAGGGGGCGAACAGCCCCCTACTGGACCGGGCCGCGCCGGCTTGCGAAACGGTGGCGGTCGTCCATCTCGTCGTTGACAGCCCGCACCGCCATCGAGGCTTCGCTGGCCAGCAGCAGGCTCGATCCGAACATCGACAGCACGCCCAGTACCGCCATGATCGTCGGCCCCGGTCCGAACAGGTGGTTGAAGAACGAGTCGCCTGCGACCAGCAGGCTGGTGCCCACGAAGCAGCTGATCGCCACGTACAGCAGCTGGCTGGCGCGCAGGATGATCTGGCTGCGCCGGCGTTGCACCGTGATCCGCCGCTCCAGTACGGCGCGTTCGCCGGCATCCTCGATCTCGGCCAGGTCCTTGAGCAACTGCCGCGCGCGATCGATGATGCGCGCCAGGCGCGCGTTGGCCGAAGCCAGCAGCGCCGCGGTTGCGGTGAGGAAGAACGCGGGCGCGAGCATCGCGGTGAGGATGGCGTAGTGGGCCATCGAAGCGTTGGAGGGCATGGCGACTCGGGAGCGGGCGGGGCGGCGGGTTATCATGCCGCGTCCCGACAACCACCGCGAGCGCATGGCACCGCACGACACTGCACAGGGCGACGGCTACCTGGTCTGGATCGACCTGGAAATGACCGGCCTGGACACCGACCGCGACTCGATCCTCGAGATCGCCACGGTGGTCACCGACGCTGGACTCAAGGTACTGGCCGAAGGTCCGGCCTTCGCGATCGCGCATCCGCTCTCGGCGCTCGAAGCCATGGACGAGTGGAACCGCAACCAGCACGGCAAGTCCGGCCTGTGGCGGCGAGTGCTGGAGGAGGGCGTCGCGATGGCCGAGGCCGAGCAGCGCACGCTGGCCTTCCTGCAACAGTGGCTGGGTCCGCGGCAGTCGCCGATGTGCGGCAACTCGATCTGCCAGGACCGCCGCTTCCTGCACCGGCAGATGCCGGAGCTGGAACGCTTCTTCCATTACCGCAACCTCGACGTCAGCACGCTCAAGGAGCTGGCCCGGCGCTGGGCGCCACAGGTGCTGTCCGGCGTCAAAAAGGCGGCCGCGCATACCGCGCTGAGCGACGTGCACGACTCGATCGATGAACTGCGCCACTACCGGCGCTTCATGGGGCCGCTGTCGGGCCAGCCTGCGCCGGCCTGAACCGTGGCGCGCGTCAAGGCTCCTGCCCACGCGCGGGAGCGCTAGCATCTCGCCATGGCACAGATGATCGAACCGGCCGGCGGCCTGTCCGCCGATACCCTGGACCGCGCGGATCTGCTGCGCGCCGTAGCGCTCCTGGAAGCGCCAACCATTACCGCGCGCATGGCCAATCTGGTTGGCGCGCCGCTGGAGTTCGCGGTGCGTGCGTTGCCCGCGTCGGTCTCCGCGCGCATCCATGGCGCGGTCGAGGCCGCGCTGTACCGTTCAGCGCAGGTCGCGCTGTCGAGCATGGACAACCGCCCCGGTCGCGTCGCGTCCACGCGCTGGCACAAGGTGGCGGCAGCGACCACCGGCGCGATAGGCGGGGCATTCGGCTTCACCGCGCTGTTCGTGGAGCTGCCGGTTTCGACAACGATCATGATGCGCGCGGTGGCGGACGTGGCGCGCAGCGAAGGCTTCGACCTGTCCGACCTGGCCACTCGCCAGTCCTGCCTCGAAGTCTTCGCCCTGGGCGGCAAGTCGACCAAGGATGACGCCAGCGAAACCGGCTACTACCTCGCGCGCGGCTTCACCGCCGACGTGATGCGCCACCTTTCCGCGGAACTGGCGGGACGCAGCCTGGCGGGGCAGGGGCTGACCGGCGGGATCGGGTCAAAGGAAACGGGCAAGTGGCTGGCGAAACTGGTGGAGAAGGCCGCCGCCCGCTTCGGTGTCGTGGTGACTGAGAAGTTCGCGGCACAGGCCGTGCCCATCGTCGGCGCTGCGACGGGCGCCGCGCTCAACACCATGTTCACCGACTACTACCAGGACGTAGCCCGTGGTCACTTCATCGTGCGACGCCTGGAGCGGCGCTATGGCGAAGCGGTCGTGCGCGAGGCATACAACCGGCTGGCGCGGGGCAGGGCGGGTTGAGCATGCGTGCCCGCGGCGCCTGCCGCGGGCACGTCCACGATCAGCTCCTGGCGTCGGCCTTCGCCTTCGACTTGGCCAGCTTCAGCCAGGTATCGACCACGGTGTCCGGATTCAGCGACACCGACTCGATGCCTTCCTCCATCAGCCACTGCGCCAGATCGGGATGGTCGCTCGGCCCCTGGCCGCAGATGCCGATGTACTTGCCCTTGGCGCGTGCGGCCTTGATCGCCATCGACAGCAGCTTCTTCACCGCCGGATTCCGCTCGTCGAACAGGTGGGCGACGATCGATGAATCGCGGTCGAGCCCCAGGGTGAGCTGGGTCAGGTCGTTGGAACCGATCGAGAAGCCGTCGAAGATCTCGAGGAATTCCTCGGCCAGCAGCGCATTCGAGGGCACCTCGCACATCATGATGATCTTCAGGCCGTTCTCGCCCCGGCGCAGGCCGTTCTCGGCCAGCACCTCGATCACCCTGTGGCCTTCCTCCAGGGTGCGCACGAACGGAATCATCACCCAGAGGTTGTCCAGGCCCATCTCGTTGCGGACGCGCAGCACGGCGCGGCATTCCAGAGCGAACGCCTTGGTGAACGAGGGATCGACGTAGCGGCTGGCACCGCGGAAGCCGATCATCGGGTTTTCTTCATGCGGCTCGTAGTTCGTGCCGCCAATCAGGTTGGCGTACTCGTTGGACTTGAAGTCCGACAGCCGCACGATCACCGGATTGGGCGCCACCGACGCGGTCAGCGTGGCGATGCCTTCGGCAAGCCGGTCGACATAGAAATCCACCGGCGAGGCATAGCCGGCGCTCTTCTCGTCGATCTTCTTCTTCGTCGCCGCGTCCTGGCGGTCGTATTCGAGCAGCGCATTGGGATGCACCCCGATGTGCGCGGCGATGATCATCTCCAGCCGCGCCAGGCCGATGCCTGCGTTGGGCAGCTGGCCGAAGTCGAACGCGCGCTCGGGGTTGGCGACGTTCATCATGATCTTGAGCGGCGCCTCGGGCATCGAGGCCAGGTCGGTGGTGATGCGATCGAAGGGCAGGGCGCCGTCGTAGATGAAACCGGTATCGCCCTCGGCGCAGCTGACCGTGACTTCCTTGCCGTCCTCGATCACGTCGAGCGCGTTGCCGGTGCCGACCACCGCCGGTACCCCAAGCTCGCGCGCGATGATCGCGGCGTGGCAGGTGCGGCCGCCGCGGTTGGTGACGATTGCCGCGGCGCGCTTCATCACCGGCTCCCAGTCGGGATCGGTCATGTCGGCGACCAGCACGTCGCCCGGCTGCACGCGCGCCATGTCATCGAGGCTGCGCACCACGCGTGCGACGCCGCTGCCGATCCTCTGGCCGATCGCGCGTCCCTCGGCAATCACGGGGCCGCGCTGCTCCAGCGCGTAACGCTCGATCTGGGTCGCCTTGGTGCGCGACTTCACGGTCTCCGGACGCGCCTGCACGATGAACAGCTTGCCGCTGACGCCGTCCTTCGCCCACTCGATGTCCATCGGACGGCCGTAATGCTCCTCGATCACCAGCGCCTGCTTCGACAGCTCATGCACGTCGGCATCGGAGAGCGAGAAGCTGCGGCGCAGTTCGGCCGGCGTCTCCTCGGTCCTCACCCGCTCGCCGGGCTGGTCGGAATAGACCATGCGCAGCTGCTTGGCACCGATCGAGCGGCGCAGGATGGCGGGCTTTCCGGCCTTGAGCGTGGGTTTGTAAACGTAGAACTCATCGGGATTGACCGCACCCTGCACGACCATTTCGCCCAGGCCGAAGCTCGAGGTCACGAAGACCACGTCGCGGAAGCCAGACTCGGTGTCGAGGGTGAACAGCACGCCGGACGCGCCGACGTCCGAACGCACCATCAGCTGCACGCCCGACGAGAGGAACACGTCCTCGTGCTTGAAGCCGTGGTGCACGCGATAGGCGATGGCGCGATCGTTGTAGAGGCTGGCGAAGACCTCCTTGACCTTGCGCACCACGTCATCGGCACCGGTCACGTTGAGGAAGGTCTCCTGCTGTCCTGCGAACGATGCGTCAGGCAGGTCCTCGGCGGTGGCCGAGGAGCGCACCGCGACCGCGATCTCGCCGCCGCCGTTGTCGGCGCACAGCTGCGCATAGGCCTTGCGGATGTCGGCATCCAGCCCGGACTGCAGCGGCGCGTCGATCACCCAGCCACGGATCTCGCCACCGGCCGAGGTCAGCGCGCCGACGTCCTCCACGTCGAGCGGTGCGAGCCGGTCGAAGATGCGCTGGTGCAGGTCGTTGTGCGCGATGAAATCCTTGAACGCGTCGGCCGTGGTCGCGAAGCCACCGGGCACCGACACACCCAGCCCGGAGAGCTCGCCGATCATCTCGCCGAGCGACGAATTCTTGCCGCCAACCTGCGCCAGGTCGGACAGCCGCAGGTCGTGCAACCAGAGGATGTTGGCCGTCGGTCCGGACGGCTGCGGTGCAGACTGGTTCAAGGCGGAACTCCCAAGTGTGGCGAAAGCGAAAGGACCAGGCAGCGCCCAGTCGAAAAGACGCTATTTTAGCCCCCACACCGGCCACGACAGCCGCCCGCGAACAAGGAGACAGCGTTGTCAACGACCAGACTCGTGTTCTACGTATCCGATGGGACCGGTATCACCGCCGAAACCATCGGCCACAGCCTGCTCACCCAGTTCGCTGGCACGAAGTTCACCACCAGCCGCATTCCCTTCGTCGACAGCGTGGAGCGCGCAGAAGATGTGGCCGAGCGCATCCGTACAACCGCCGCGGCGGAAGAGCAGCGCCCGATCGTGATCAATTCATCGGTCAACCCCGCCATCTCTGCGGCACTTGCCCAGAGCGGGGCGCTGATGCTGGATGTGTTCGAGCCGTTCATCGAGCGCCTCGAATCCGAACTCGGTCAACAGCGCCAGGCCAAGGTGGGGCAGGCGCACGGCATGGTCGATTTCGACACCTACCACCGGCGTATCAACGCGATGAATTTCGCGCTCGCCCACGACGACGGCATGTCGATCAACTACGACCAGGCCGACGTGATCCTGGTGGCGGTGTCGCGCGCGGGAAAGACGCCGACGTGCATCTATCTGGCGCTCCATCACGGCGTGGCTGCAGCCAACTACCCGCTGACCGACGAAGACCTGGAACATGACCGCCTGCCGTCGCGCCTGCGCGCGCACCGCTCCAAGCTGTTCGGCCTGACCATCGATCCGGTGCGCCTGCAGCAGATCCGCCAGGAACGGCGACCGGATTCGCACTACGCGGACCTTGAAACCTGCAAACGCGAGGTGCTCGCGGCCGAGAAGCTGTTCCGCGCCGAACGCATCCCGCTGCTCAGCACCACCCATGTTTCCATCGAGGAAATCTCGAGCAAGGTGATGTCGACCCTGGGTCTGGAGCGGGTCATGTATTGACGGGGCAGGGGAGGCGTGTCGCGCAGCCTGCGTTGCGCGGCAACTGCACGGTGTGCCGGACACCCATGCGGGAATTCGATGGCAGCGCGCTGCGCCGACATGATCCTCATGCGCCGGGTGTTACGCGCGGAGCCCTCTACAAGTTCCTTAACGTAGGCGCTTCCGGCTGAATCTTCAATCCTGCCCGCGCGCGACGCCAGCGTGTAGGATCGATCCATGCACCAGGTCGCCGCACGCAACACGCAGATCCCCAGGCTCGGCCGTTTCGGCTGGCTGATGGGTCTGTACGCGGAGAACTTCCAGCGCATGACGCGCTTGTTCGAACCGGCAGACCTGGCCGTCGGACGCCATGTTTCGAGCATCGGCAACGGGCTGGACGTGCAGCTCGACGTGCTTGAGCAACACGTCTACACCACCGAGCTGCGCCTGACCTACACCGTAATTGATCCCGTTACCGGCGAGCCGGATCCGTCCGCATTCCTGCGCCTGTACCGCGACGCCAGGCAGGCCGAGGCCACCCACTGCTACGTCGGGCGCCGCTGGCAGGACGTGATCGGCATGTACCCGCCGCCGGGCGAAGTACTCGACCACCGCATGCGGATGAACACCTTCCTCGGCAAATGGTTGCAGTACCTGGCCGAAAGCGGCCATGGTGTGGCCACGCTGCGGCCGGTCGAGCCGGAAGTCGTCGGGACCTGAGCCCGCAAACGCCGCTGCAGGAGCAGCTTCAGCCGCGACCGCGATACGCCGTGCCCGTTCGAATGCCAACGCGCCTTGCCGCGAAGCACTGGCGTTCTCGCGCTAAAAAAAATGGGCCCGGAATATCCGGGCCCATTGAAAAGTGGCGTCCCCACGGGGATTCGAACCCCGGTCGCTACCGTGAAAGGGTAATGTCCTAGGCCTCTAGACGATGGGGACGCTGTAAAACCTTTCTTCCGCTCATTTTCCGTGCGGCCTGTGCAGCGGAAAACGTGGTGGAGCCAGGCGGGATCGAACCGCCGACCTCCTGCATGCCATGCAGGCGCTCTCCCAGCTGAGCTATGGCCCCACGTGCTGGAAAGCGCGAAATTGTAGGGGCGACCGTGATATCCGTCAACAGGTGTCGACCGATCCGAGCGACGCGCCGCGTACATCCTCGCTGCAGAGGTTCAGTTGCAGCGCCTGCGGCAGACTCAAAACTTGCTGTTGCTGACGGACCAAGCTGTTGCGCAGCTGCGCGATGTTTGTCGATGGCCAACCTCGAAACGCAATCCACATCAAGGTTGCGTTCGTGGCGGTGGTCATCGCGAACACGGGAAAGAACGGCACCGGCACGAGGATGGGAACGTGGCTCCCAAGGATCCGGCTGTACTGGGACAATTTGGAAGGCGGGAACCACCAACTCACCGGGCGCGCCGATCAGGATGTTACATAATATGCATTATGCGAAATCAAGGATGTGCCGATCCGGCACAGAAACCGCCTCGCCCGGAAGGAATTTTCGGTCACCGCTGAGCGCTTCGGCAATGTTGGCGGATGACAGGGACTGCGGACGCGCTGCCCTACACCGGAATCAACGCTTGCAGGCCCGGTTGACGCCTTCGTCCAGGCGTTGGAGATCCTCATAGGTACGCTTCAAGCCGAGGATTCTCAGCATCGTGTCCCGGTACGCCTTCGCGTCCTCGCAGGCTTTGTTGTTTCGATCCGGATCCCACGGCATCGGCCGGGCTCGCGACGGCGCCCGGACGGCTCCGGATGCCGGCAGGAAGCTGCCGACCTGCCGTGATGCCTGAGCACGCCGTACGGCATCACTCCGGGCGGCCCGCGAGGTTTCGGTTTCCTCATAGGCATCAACGGCGACGCGCTTGGTCTCGCGCGAGGTTGCCGGACACGGCGCGTCCTGAATGCTCACGCCGCCCTTGTAGTCCACACACCGGTACAGATTCTGCGCGCCAACCGGAGACATCACGGTCAGCAGCACTATCGCCAGGAAACCTTTCATCCCCGCCTCCCCAAAGGCTGGGCGAACTATAGCAACGGAAGAACAAGGGAGCGCGCGCGTTCCGGCTGGAGTTCCCGGGAACACGGAAGCTTCCCGTTGGGTGATCTGCATCTGGCCAGACAGGCGGCAGGCGCACTATCCCGTCGCATCGCGAACACCCTGCCCGCGGCCGGGCCCGCGAGCCCTTCGCCCTGCGTTTACATCCGCCGCACACCCACGTGCCTAGACTCGTCCATTCCCAGCGACGGCAGCGAGGTCGACATGTCCATGAAGCATCGCCACGTGTTCAGAACGCGCAATGTCGATGACGCCAGCCGGGCCGTGCAGGCGGCGGTGGCTGGCGGCATTCCCGATGGCGACGTGCACATCGTGGCGCGCGGCGACATCGAGGTGGGACGGGTCAGCGACCGCCACAAGATGGCCGACAGCGACCTCATCCCTGCGGCCATGCGCGGCATGCTCATCGGCGCAGGCCTCGGGCTGGTGCTGGCCATCGTGCTGATGCTGGGCTGGGATGCGCCGATGTGGTCGCTGTGGATCGCCATACCCGGAGGCGCCGTGGTGGGAGGCCTGGCGGCTTCGCTGGCAGGGGCATCGATCCAGGATCCCGTCCGGCGCCAGTTCGCGTCCGAGCTCGAGGCTGGCGACGTGCTGGTGGTGGTGGACGCCGACGCCGATTCCATGCCGGCCGTACACCAGGCGATGGAACTCGCGGGTGCGACTCCGCTGTCCTACGATGCGCCATCGGCGATGACCTGAGCGGATGGGCTCAGTGGTAGCCCTGCCCCGCCACGATCTTGCCGCGGAACACCCGGTACGACCACGCCGTGTATCCCAGGATCACCGGCAGCATCACCACGACGCCGGCCAGCATGAAACCCTGCGACGAAGGCGGCGCGGCAGCCTCCCACAGCGTCAGCGATGGCGGTACCAGGTAGGGCCACATGCCCAGCACCAGGCCGGCGAAGCCCAGGCCGAAGAAGCACAGGGTGAGCACGAACGGGCGTGCGTCGCGGCCTTCGGCCATCGCGGCGCGCCACAGTGCAAACGCGGTCAGCACCGTCAGCAACGGCACCGGCGACAGCCACCAGAAATTGCCGGCTTCGAACCAGCGTGCCATTACCCTTGAATCCAGGAACGGCAGCCAGGCGCTGACCAGTCCCATGAATACCGCGACGACCAGCACCAGCGGCCGCGTCAGCACGCGCGCCATGCGCTGCAGGGTGCCCTCGGTCTTGAGGATCAGCCAGGTGCTGCCCAGCAGCGCATAGCCGAACACCAGCGCGGCCCCGGTAAGCATCGAGAACGGGCTGAACCACGACAGCAGGCCGCCGATGTAGCGGCCTTCCTGCACCGGCATGCCTTCCACCAGCGCGCCCAGGATCACGCCCTGCCAGAACGCCGCGCACAGCGATCCCAGCGCGAATGCCCAGCCCCACAGCCACCGCGTGCTGCCGGCCTTGAAACGGAACTCGAAGGCGACACCGCGAAACACCAGCGCCACCAGCATCAGCAGCACCGGCAGGTACAGCGCCGACAGCACCAGCGCGTAGGCCTTCGGGAAGGCAGCCAGCAGCCCCACCCCGCCCAGCACCAGCCAGGTCTCGTTGCCGTCCCAGATGGGCGCCGCGGTGTTCATCATCAGGTCGAGCTGGTCGCCGTCCTCGGCGAAGGGCGCGAGGATGCCCAGACCGAGCACGAAGCCGTCGAGCACGACATACATCAACACGCCGAATCCGATCACGCCAAACCACACCACCGGCAGCCAGGTCTCGATGGGCATCAGCGTATTCCTTCTTCCAGTGATGCGTCTGCCGCGCTCAGCGGCCGCGCAGGGGTGCGCTCGCCGCCCTCGGTTTCTGGCTCAGGCTCGTGCGGCATCGGGCCGCGGCGCAGCATATTCAGGATGTAGGCCGTGCCAAAGCCGAAGACCACCGCGTAGACCAGCATGTAGATGCCCAGCGACAGCGCCACGCTGGACGCACCGACGTCGCTGACCGCGTCCGCTGTGCGCAACTGCCCGTACACCACCCAGGGCTGGCGCCCCATCTCGGTGACGAACCAGCCGGCAAGGATGGCGATGAAACCCGCAGGCAGCATCACATTCCATGCGCGATGCAGGTGTCGGGCCGTCGCCAGCCGTCCCTGTCGCCAGCGCACGCCCGAGGCGACGGCCAGCAGCAGCATCGCCACGCCCAGTCCGACCATGACCCGGAACGCGTAGAACACCGGCGCCACCGGCGGCAGTTCCTCCGCTGGGGCCGAGTCCAGTGCATCGATCTGCCCATCCCAGGTGTGGGTCAGGATCATGCCGCCCAGGCGCGGGATGGCGATCTGCTGGCGGTTGGTGGCGGCCGCCTGGTCGGGGATCGCCCACAGCACCAGCGGCATGCCCTCGCCTTCCGGCAGCCGTTCCCAGTGGCCCTCCATGGCAGCCACCTTCAGCGGCTGGTGTTCGGCCGTGTTGAGGCCATGCAGGTCGCCGACCAGGATCTGCAGCGGCAGCACGATCAGCGCGAACGCGGTCGCCAGGCGCAGCATGCGGATCGCCGGCTCCCGATGCACACCCTTGCGCAGGTACCAGCCCGACACGCCTCCAATCACGAAACAGGTGGTCAGGAAGGCGGCCAGGGTCATGTGTACCAGGCGATACGGAAACGAAGGATTGAAGATCACTTCGCGCCACGAAGTGACGTGGAAGATCCCGTCCACCAGTTCGACGCCCTGCGGCGTATGCATCCAGCTGTTGGCAGCCAGGATCCAGAAGGTGGACAGCAGCGTGCCCAGCGCCACCATGCAGGTCGCCAGGAAATGCAGCCGCTCCGACACGCGCTTCCAGCCGAACAGCATCACGCCCAGGAATGTCGCCTCGAGGAAGAACGCGGTCAGCACCTCGAAACCAAGCAGCGGGCCGATCACCGCGCCCGCGCGCTCGGCGAACACCGACCAGTTGGTGCCGATCTGGAAGCTCATCACGATGCCGCTGACCACGCCCATGCCGAACGACACGGCGAAGATCTTCAGCCAGAAGAAATACAGGTCCTTCCACACCGTGTCGCGGGTGCGCAGCCAGCGATACTCCAGGAAGGCCAGCCAGCTCGACAGCCCGATCGTGAAGGCCGGAAACAGGACGTGGAAGCTGATGACGAAGCCGAACTGGATTCGCGAAAGAAGCAGGGCATCCATCGCGCTGGAATACCACAGCCGCCGCGAAATCCGGGTTAACCCGCTTGGCCTCACCCGCCAACGGTGGTGCAACAAGAAGGGATGGACCCCTACGGGCCCGTCCCTTCCAAAGACCTTCCGCTAGACCTCAGTGGGGTTGTTGCGGCGTCTGCGTACCACCCTGTGCAGTCTGTCCGGTACTGCTGCTACCGCCAGTGCCGCCCGCGCTGGGGGTGCCATCTGTGCTGCCACTGCCGCCGGCGGCGCCAGTGCTGCCGGTCGCGCTTGTGCCACTGCCTGGCTCGCTCGCACCCCGCGTCCGCGCAGAATCGTCTCCGCCGCGCGCACCCGTGGTGGTACTGGTATCGAAGTCGCCTTGGGCCGCGGGCTCCTCCGCCGCCACCTGGATGCGGTTGTCGAGATCCTTGACCCCGGAGATCGAATCGGCGATGTCCTCGGCGCGATGCTTCATCCAGCGCGTGGGCACCTTGCCCTCGAGCACCACACTCCCCTGCTCGCAGCGCACTTCGATGTCCGTGGCGTCAACGATCGGATCATCGCAGAGCCGCTCGTTCACCTCGTCGAGGATGCGCGCGTCCGATCGGGTGTAGCCACGCGGCCCGCGGCCACGATGACTGCCCTGCCCCTGCGTACGATAGGCCTGCTCCCAGCGTGACGAAGCATCTTCGGCGCCCTGCGTGCCACCGGCCCTGCCCGCCGGCCTGCCCCCGGCCTGTCGGCGCCCTTCGCCTCCAAACCCGAAGCTGCCCGGAAGATAGTCGTCTTCATGGGGCCGCAATCCGCCAGGCTGGCTGCCGTAGTGGCGCGCACCAGCCTGTTCTTCATGGCGCGATTCCCAGCCCGGACGGTCACGGTTGCGCGCCAGTTCGTCGGCGCGTGCATCGAACTCGCGCGCCGGTCGGTCGTCGTAGTCATGGCCGCCGCGCCGGGCACGTGCACCATGGTCGCCCCCGGCGGAAAACGAGTGCTCGTCGGACGTATAGCGTGCGTAGCCGGTCTCGGCTTCCCGTCGCGGCGTGGACCAGTCGTCGCGTCCCGCATCGGCGCGCCCTCCCTGGAACCCGCTGCGCGGCCCGTTGAACTGTTCCCCGCCATCATGACGAGGCGGATGATCGTCGCCCTGCTCCCGTCGCGTTGCGGCATGCAGCCACTCGCGACCTTGCTCGAGGTACTGCGCGCCGGTTTCAAGCAGGCGTTCGGCAACCGCCCTGAGCTCGCCGACGCCGGCGACATTGTGTTCGTTGTCGGGGCGATGACCCCGACGTGATCGGTTGGAATTACGCACTGATATGCCCTCCTCCGTTGATGTGGATGGTCTGGCCGGTAATGAACGATGCTTCTTCGCTCGCCAGGAACACGTAGGCCGGCGCGACTTCGGCAGGCTGTCCCGGGCGCTTGAGCAGGGTCGAGGCGCCAAACTCGGCGACTTCCTCCGCGCTGAAACTGGCCGGGATCAGCGGCGTCCAGATCGGGCCTGGCGCCACCGCGTTGACGCGCACGCCGCGATCCGCCACGGCCTGGGCCAGCGAAAAGGTCAGCGCGTGGATGGCGCCCTTGGTCGCGGCGTAGTCGATCAGCTTCTCGTGCCCGCGCACTCCGGTGACCGAACCGGTGTTGATGATCGATCCGCCTTCGCCCAGGTGCTCAAGTGCAGACGTGGCCATGTTGATGTACGCGAACACATTGGTGCGGAACGTGCGCTCGACCTGACCCGGGGTCAGGTCCTCGGGCTTGTCGACGGTGTGCTGTTCGGCTGCATTGTTGACCAGGATGTCGAGCCGGCCGTGTGCATCAACAGTGCGGCGCACCAGCTCGCGGCAGAACTCCGGATCGCCCAGGTCGCCTGCGATAGCGGTGCATTCGCTGCCTTCGGCCACCACCAGGCGTTCCGTTTCGGAGGCATCCTCTTCTTCGTCGAGATAGCCGATCACGACCTTCGCGCCTTCGCGGGCGAAGTGGATGGCGACTGCGCGGCCGATCCCGCTGTCGCCGCCGGTAATGAGCGCCACCTTGCCGTCCAGGCGCTTCGATCCGCGGTAGCTGTCGCGGATGCTCTGCGGTTGAGGCTGCATCTTCGACTGTTCCCCCGGCTGGTGCTCCTGCTCCTGCGGCGGCAGCTTCGCGGGTTCGTCGTTCATTCTGCGCTCCGTCCTTAATGGGTGGGTACCATGGCATCCAACCCGTGCAGTCCGTGTCGCGGCGGTCTTGCGGAACCGGCAACGCATTGCGTCACACGCGCCTTCGACGCTGCCAGTTCGTGGGAAGCTGCGCATCGGCAACTGCGCAGTTTCCGACGCAGATCAGGGATCGCCGCGACTCCTCTTAGAGCGTCGCGCCAGGCTCACGTCGGATTTCAGCTGCCCGGCGCCTCGTCCGATGGCCGGTGACTCACATCCACCACGTCGTCCAGCCAGAAGTAGCGCACCACGCCCATGCCACCGATGTCGTCGAGCTTGAGCACGGCGTTCATGCCCTCCCTGCCCTCGTGATCGATGAAGGTCTGCAGGCCGGGCTTGGCCAGCACCACGCCCGATACGGACGCACCGCTGGCCAGGGTGACGGTGACGCGCGCCTCCTGCTCCAGCGTGTCGCACAGCGACGAGAGTCTTTGGATGTCCTGTTGCCGGGTATGCACCCGGTCCGCGTGTTGCGCCATGAGCCTTCGCCTGGGGGATATCTGCGACCGATCCTACGTGCCGGCGTGTCAAGCCCGCGCGTGCAAACGGCGCGGGAACGTGCGTCCGGGGTGCAGTGATTAGCAGGCGTTCAGTCCCTGCATTCGCACCGTTGTCGGCCTGGCGTAAGTTGCGGCGGCCGCACTTTGCGACGCGAGTGGAGTCACGTCCGCGCAACATCCGCTGCGCTATCAATCAACCCTTCCAACACGAGGCACGCACCCATGAACCGCGACCGCAAGGATCTGCAGGACCCGGCGTCCCAACCAGCTGGCGAATCGCCGGACGAGCGGCGCGCGCGCAAGGCGCGGGCAAGCGAGAACCAGGACGAAGCCCTGGAGGAAACATTCCCGGCCAGCGACCCGGTGTCGCCGTTCATTCCGGCGAAAAGACCCGAATGAAGGAGGCCGGGCGCGGCGCGTGCCCGCAGCCTTTGATGGGCTCTGCAGATGCGGCTCCTGCCGAACGGAATTGAATTGCAGGCGATTGCGGCTGAAGATGCCCCCGGGACCAGTGGGTTCGTCACTTCCCGGCAAGATAAGCGTAGATCGCCTGATTTTCTCCGACATCCGCAGCAAATTGACAAATTTTTACACGGTTCACGCTATGGTGGCGCACCATCCGCTACCAGAAGACCTTTGATGGCCCCCAAGAACAACAACACAGTCCTCCGCAAGTCCGGGAAGTCCGGCGGCAAGCAGAACGCAGCCCTCACCCGCGAGCAGATCGAAGACCACATGACGGCGTTCCGCAAGGCCGGCGGCAAGGTCGAGAAGCTCGGAAACACCAATACATTCAAGAAGATCGGCTGATACCGCGATCCGGTCCGCTCAGCGGATCGGCACATCGTGGAAGGCCTCAGGTGGCGGATGCATCCGCAACGTGTAGTGCCACCACTCCAACGGATAGTTCTCGAAACCGTGCCGCGCCATGGTATCGCGCAGCCGTGCGCGGCTGTCGCGCTGCCCCTGGCTGATGCCGGGGTGGTCGGTGTTGGCACGTGGATCGAAGAAGTCGAACGCCGTGCCCATGTCGAGCGGCGAGCAGCCGCGCTGCCCGCAGCGAAGCAGCGTGAGGTCCACCGTCGCGCCCCTGCTGTGGCCGGACTGGTCGGCGATGTAGCCGGGCACCAGGCCGGCCTTGTCCAGCGCCGGGTAGTACTCGGCCTTGGTCGACTGGTCGCCCGTGTCCGCCGCCCAGCGCACGAACTGGCGCACCGCGCGTGCGGGACGGTAGCAGTCGAAGATGCGCAGGCGCAGGCCTTGCCGCCGCAGCTCCAGTTCGACATTCCGCAGCGCCTCGGCCGCCGGACGCAGCAGGTAGCACTTTGCTGCGCCGTAGCCGTCGACCGGCCTGCCGGTGAAGTTGCGCGGGCCGGCGTAGCGAATGTCGAGGTCGATGTCGGGCACCAGTTGCCCGATGTCCACCATGCCGACGGATTCGGGCGTGCCTGCGTGTTCGGGTGACACGCCATCTGCGGCAGCGCGCATAGCTGGCCCGGGAACGGTCTGCGGCGACGTGGTGCAGGCCGCGCAAAGCAGCATTCCGAGCAGCGCCATGCCCAGGCCGAGTCCGCGCCTGCCTGTCGATTCACCCGATGCGCGTGGCGCTTGGCAGCAGTGGGAAGCATCGGTCATGCAGTGTCCTCCGGCGCAGGCGCCACGGGACGCTGGATCCAGGCCCCCGGATGGATGAAGCAACTGCCCTGGCCTCCCATGACACCAGGCTGCTCAGGGCGCCGGGCAGTCGCCGATACGCTCGAAAGCGAGATCCTCGAAGTCGTAGCTGAAGTCCGCATCCGGGTCCACCTTGGCCATCGTCATCCGGGTGGAGGCGTCGCTGGCGTCGAACGAGAGCCAGGCCTCGACGTCCACGTCGGGATCATGCCAGTCCACCAGCAGCCGGTCGCGGCTGCGCAGCACAGCGCCGTGCAGCTTGGGCGACTTCAGCGCACGGAACTCGACGCCCTCGCCCGCCGCGCACACCAGCGCTTCGCCAAACCAGGGGTCGGCGTAACGTCCCGGCACCAGCAGCCGATCGGATGCCGTGGCCGTTGCGCGGTCGTCGGCAATTGGGCCGGCCGCATCGGCCGGCGCTTCCCCCGCGGCTGCGCGCGCCGTCGCCAGCAGGCCGGCGTAACGGGCTACCGTCAGCGCGGCGTCATGCGGTTGGGTGTAGCGCTTGACCAGCACCTGGCCCAGCACCGTTCGCAGCTCGTCCGCGTTGCCGTTGGCCAGGATCACGATGCCGACACCGAGTTCCGGCAGCAGCGTGAGCGCCGAATACATGCCCGACAGCGTGCCGGTGTGCGACACCTTCCATCTGCCGTCGACGTCGGCCAGCCGCCAGCCGTAGCCATAAGCCGAGAAATGGCTGTTGTCCCAGTCGCGCATGCGTTGCGACAGCGGCATCGGCATGTGGTTCTTCCAGACTTCCCCGCGCTGCGTTTCCGACAGCCAGGGTGCGCCGGCTGCGTCCAGGCCATGGTGCGTGGGCTGCAGCCACATCGCCGCCCAGCGCAGCATGTCGTCCAGGCTGCAGCGGAGGCCGCCGGCCGCCATCATCGGCACGTCCGCAATCACTTCGCCATCCTGGCGCACCACCACCTGCGTGCCGCCGGGCTGGCGCATGTGCGGCTGCGCGACGTTGCCCACCGCGTCGCGCCTCCACTGCCCGGCCTGGCATCTGTCCATGCCCAACGGCTGGAACAATTCGCGGCGAACCAGCTCGTCGAACGGCGTGGCGCCCACGGCTGCGGCCACCTCGCCGGCAACGATGTAGAGCGTGTTGTCGTAGGCGTAGCGCGAACGGAAGCTGTAGGCCGGCTTGAGGTGTCGCAGCCCGCGGATCACGTCCTCGCGCGTGAACAGGTTGGGCTCCGGCCACAGCATCAGGTCGCCCGCGCCGGCGCCGAGCCCGCTGTTGTGGATCAGCAGGTCGCGCACCTGCATCTCGCGCGTGACCCAGTCGTCGTGCATGCGGAACTGCGGCAGGTGCTTCACCACCGGATCGGTCCAGTCCAGCTTGCCCTGGTCGACCAGCCGCGCCAGCACGGCCGCGGTCATCGCCTTGCTGTTGGATGCGATCTTGAACAGCGTGTCGCGGTCGATGGCCTGCCCGCTGCCGGCAGCAAGTTCCCCGCGCGTGCGCGCGAACACGACCTCGCCACCGACGATCACACCCACCGCCAGACCGGGCGGGTCGTAGCGCTCGAAGGCGTCGTCGAACGCGGCCTCGAGCGCGGCGACATCCGCGTCGGCTCCCACGTCGGGCGCGGGTTGGCGAGCGTGCGCGCAGGCCGCCGACAGCATCATCAGCGCACAGGAAAGGAAACGGCCCGCGTGCGGGCCGTTTCCACGCGTACCAGCTGAAGCCTGCACGGTCACCAGAAGTCGTATTGCACCAGCAAGGTATAGGCGCGTCCACGCGGATCGGCGATGCGCGGCTCCCAGCCGGCGCCGCTGGCCCAGTCGTTCTTGTGCGCGGTGAACGGCGGATCCTCGTCCAGCAGGTTCTTCACGCCGAAGGTGAGGCGCAGGCTCTCGAAGCCGCTGTAGGTGGTGCTGTAGTTGTAGGTGATGTAACGGTCGACGTCGGGGTTCCACTGCGAAGGAATGTAGTGGCCGTTCGAGACGCTGGTCGGCTCCTCGTCCTTGTAGCCGTGGCGATAGAGCTGGGTCAGGCTGTGCGACCAGTCGCCGCGCGACCAGGCGAAACCGAGCGTGTGCTTCCAGCGCAGCGGCAGGCTCCAGTAGCGGATGTACTCACCGACCCGGTTCTCGGAGTACGGCATGAACTCGAGCAGCTTGTCCTGGTAGTTGTCCAGGTAGCTGCCGTTGAGGTTGACGTTCCAGTTGCCGCCGGCCAGTTCGCCGCGGACGTTGAGGTCGAGCTCGACGCCACTCATCAGGGTGCCGCCCGAGTTGACGAAGCGACGGTCGATCAGGACCACCTCGCCGGCTGCATCACGGATCCAGTTGGCGCTGAAGATATCGTAGTTGTCGCGCAGGACGTCGAGATCCGGACCAGTGCGGATCGTGTTGAGGCGTTCGATCTGCCACCAGTCCAGGCTCATGTTGAACCAGTCCACTGGCGCGAGCACGAAGCCGAGGCTCTTCTGCCTGGACTCTTCGGGCGCGAGGTTCGGGTTGCCGCCGGTGAGGATATCCGGGTCTATCTGCTCGCAGCCCGGCACGCTTACGTCCACCACGCCGCCCGGGCAGGAGGCCGGGTCGGCCAGGTCCAGCGCGTTGTTCTGGCTCTCGGTCATGCCGCTGAACAGCTTGCTGAACTCCGGCGCCTTGAAGCCGGTGCTGTAGGCGCCGCGAACGGCCAGCGCATCGATCGGCTGCCACTTGAACGAGACCTTGGGATTGGCGGTGCCGCCGAAGCCGCTGTAGTGGTCATAACGGGCGGCAAGGGTGGCTTCGAAGCGCTCGAAGAACGGCAGGTGGATCTCGGTAAACACCGCCTTGACGTCGCGGCTGACCTCGTCGAGGGCGTTGGCATCATCGAATGGCGCGTTGAAGATCGCCGGGCGCGTATCGGCGGCGCGGGGGTCGCCGTTGAACTCGAACGCTTCGCGCCGCAGGTCGACGCCGACCGCGACCTGCAGGTCGCCGCCGGGCAGAGGGCCAATGCTGCCCGACATCACCGCATCGAAATTGGTGACCGTGGACTTGCCGCCATACAGCACCACGCCCTGCGCAGAAGCCGCCTGCAGCGCCGCGACGGCCTCCGCGCTCTGCTGCTGCCCGGGCATCAGGAACGGGTTGAGCAGGCCATCCGCGAAAGCCGCCTGCAGTCCCTCGACGTAGTGATAGCCCGTTCCGAGTTGGGACTCGGATTCGCTGGAAGCGCGCGACAGGCCAAGGCTGTAGTCCCAGCCGCCGAGCGTGCCGTCCAGGCCGGTCATGAATCGGAAGGCTTTGGTGGTGGACTCGATCTCGCGCGGCCCGCACTCCATGCAGCGCCAGCGATAGCCGATGGGCGCGCCGTAGGTCAGCGCACCGGCGCCGAAGTAATCGGCCATCGCGCCGTAGACCATGTCGTAGGTGTCACGGGTGCGGTCGTTGAGCGGATACCAGGTGGAGGGGTTGAACACCGCCGTCGCGGTAGCGGACGAGGAGATCTGGTTGGGTTCGAAAATGCGGTTGGCCTTCGCGTTCGAGCCCATGAACTCGACATAGGCCTGGTGCGAATCGTCGATCCGGAAGGTTGCCCGCCCGATCGCCTGCACGGTTTCCAGCGGCTGCTGCATGACTGCGGCGGCCGGATAGTCCCAGGTGCAGCCGTAGCGCGATGCCACGCTGGCCGCGGTGGTGGCCCACAGCCGGTAGTCGTACGGCCCCATCATGTCGCTGCCGGCCTCACAGCCGGGGCCGCCGGGCAGGTTGAGGGTGTTGACGCCGTTGACCGTGGCGCCGTCAGGCGCGGTGAGCGTCGTTCCGGTGAGCCCGCCGGCGAGGTTGAAGATGGTCGCGAACGGTGTGCCGCGCGTATCGGGCGAGAGTCCGCGCTCGGGCTGCAGGCTGTTGGAGAAGTCGCGGGCGTTGCCGCGGAGCACGTCGTTCTTCCTTGCGCCCACGCTCAGAAAGGCGTTCCAGCGGTCGCGGTCCAGGTCGCCGCCGCCCACCAGGAAGTCGGTGCGGTAGATGTTGCCGCCACCATCCTCGGTCAGGTCGACGAAGGTCGATGCCTGCGCGCCCTGGTAGTCGGTGCGGGTGATGAAGTTGATGACCCCGCCGATGGCGTCGGTGCCGTAGATCGCGGATGCACCGTCGCGCAGCACCTCGACACGGTCGATCGCGGCGAACGGGATCGAGTTCAGGTCGACGGCGGTGCCGCGCAGGCCGTGGGTCGCCACGCGGCGGCCGTTGAGCAGCACCAGCGTCGCATCCGCGCCCTGCCCGCGCAGGTTGGCGCCGGACACGCCATTGTTGCCGCGCAGGTCGGCCGGCGCGATGCCGGCGTTGGCCGACAGGTTGTCCGATCCGTTGCCGGCGATGTTCATGTACATCATCAACTGTTCGGCGGACGAGATGCCCTGCGCCTCGATCTCCGCCTTCTGGATCACGGTGACCGGCAACGCCGCTTCGATATCCGTGCGCTTGATGCGCGAGCCGGTGACGCTGATGCGGTCGAGCGTGCGCGTGGCTTCGCTGGCCGTGTCCGCGGGCGCGGTGTCCTGGGCGGCGGCAGTCCCTGCCAGTGCAAGCGCGATGGCGAACGGAAGCGCGGATACCAGCGCGGTTGTGTTGCGGGTGCGGACTGCAGCCATGGAATTTCCCCGGAAAAAGTGGTCGACAAGCGACGCACAGGCGCGTTGGAACAGATACGCCCGAGTCCGTTGTCGTGTGTTGCCCCCTGCCCTGTTGCCTGAAACGCGCCCCGGAATCCCGTCGGTTTCCGGGTGCGCGTCGCAATGTCGCGCGCCGGATATCCGCACGCCCCTGGAGTCATCGTGCGGCTGCCGTCGTTACCGGAGTGGCTCTGTCGGCTGTGTAACATGACCGTAGTGCGTGGTCAATAAATTATTCTTGACAGAACAACAAGATGAATGATGTATTCCCAGCCGGCGGAAGCGCGGCTTTCCGCAGGAGATTTCTCTTGCAAGAGCGTCGTTCGCTCGCAGGACTGCGATGGCTGGTGGCGGGAATGCTTGCGATGGCCGCATGCGGCTCCAGTGCGCGGGCGCTCCACGATCCGCAGGCCGAAGTGCTGCCCGGCGTGGTCCAGGCGCAGTTGCAGCCGGCGTACTGGGCAGGCCGCTTGCGCGATGCGGATCGCATCATCCTCGATGCCGACGCCATCGCCGCGCACAACGCGCGGATGCGCCAGTCCGAACCATCCTTGCACGACATCGAACAGCTGCCCTCCACGATCGAGGCCGAGCAGGTGCGCGCCTGGATCGAGGCCGCCTCGCCGCGTCCGGAGGGCACGCTGTACGACGCGGACGGCAAGGAAGGCAGCGCCCGCGCAATGGACAGGCTGGTCAACGCGCTCGACCTCAAGGGCATCCCGCAGACCCAGGTGACCCGCCATGGCATGGTGGTGCGGCGCGCGGACCTGCGCACGTTCCCGACCCACCTGCGCGTGTTCAGCACGCCCGACGATCGCGACATCGATCGCTTCCAGGAAAGCGCGCTGTTCCCCGGGACGCCGGTGGCGGTGGTGCACCGCAGCCGCGACCGGCGCTGGCTGTTCGTGCTCAGCGAAACCTATGCGGCGTGGATTGAATCGGACGCGGTGGCGTTCGGCGACAAGGCGGATATCTTCGCCTACACGCGCCGCATCCCCTTCCTCGTGGTCACCGGCGCGCAGGTGCGCACGGTGCACACGCCCGAGCGCCCGGCCGTCTCCGCGGTGCTGCTCGACATGGGCGTGCGCCTGCCGCTTGCCGACTGGCCGACGGACGAGCCGCTCAACGGCCAGCATCCCGGCTTCGGCCATGCGGTGGAACTGCCGGTGCGCGGCGACGATGGCAGGCTGGAGTTCGCGCCCGCGCTGATTCCGCGCTCGGCCGATGTCTCGCCCGACTATCTGCCGCTGACCAAGACCGCGCTGATCGCGCAGGCGTTCAAGTTCCTGGGCGAACGCTACGGCTGGGGCCACCGTTACGACGCGCGCGACTGCAGCGGCTTCGTGTCCGAGGTCTACCGCAGCTTCGGCCTGCTGCTGCCGCGCAATACCAGTGCGCAATCGCGCAGTCCGGGCCTGGACGGGATCGCCATCGACGCAAGCCTCGGTCACGACGAGCGCCTGCGCCTGCTGCGCCAGACCGAGGTGGGCGACCTGATCTATATTCCGGGCCACGTGATGATGGTGATCGGTCGCATCGAAGGCGAGACGTACGTGATCCACGACACCGCCGGCATCTCGCTGCTGGGCGAGGGCGGCGCGCTGCGCAGGTACCGGCTCAACGGCGTGGTGGTCACCCCGCTGCTGCCGCTGATGTCGGACGCCACCACCGCGACCGTCGACCGCATCACCAACATCCGGCGCATCCGGCCATGAGCGACACAGGGAAGGCGGCCGCGGCCGCGGGGAACCCACACGCATGAAGATCACCGAGGTGCGCCTGGGGCGGGTCCGGGTGCCGCTGAAAACGCCGTTCAAGACCGCGCTGCGTACCGTCGACATGGTCGAGGACATCATCGTCTCGATCCACACCGACAGCGGTCACGTGGGCTACGGCGAGGCCGCGCCCACGGCGGTGATCACCGGCGACACCCACGGCTCGATCATCGAGGCGATCGGGCGGATCATCGCGCCGCGGCTGATCGGCGAGGACGTGGCCAACCTCAACCGCATCGTGCGCCTGGTGCAGACGGCGCTGGAGCGCAACACGAGCGCCAAGGCCGCGGTCGAGATCGCGGTGTACGACCTGTGGGGCCAACTGCACGGCGCGCCGCTGTATCGCATGCTTGGCGGCGGCGAACCGGTGATCACCACCGACATCACCATCAGCGTCGACCATATCGACAAGATGGTGTCGGATTCGCTGTCGGCGGTGGCGCGTGGCTTCGAGTCCCTCAAGATCAAGGTTGGCAAGGACATCGGACTGGACGTGGAGCGGGTCAAGGCGATCCACGCCGCGGTCGAAGGCCGCGCCCTGCTCCGCCTCGATGCCAACCAGGGCTGGAGCGCCAAGCAGGCCGTGCAGGCGATGCATGCGCTCGAGGACGCGGGCGTGCACATGGAGCTGCTCGAGCAGCCGGTGCGCGCGCGCGACATCGCCGGGCTCAAGTACGTCAGCGACCGGATCAGGACGCCGGTGATGGCCGACGAGAGTGTGTTCGGGCCGCTGGAGGTGATCGAGCTGATCGAACAGCGCGCCGCGGACATCATCAACATCAAGCTGATGAAGACCGGCGGCATCTCCAACGCGATCCGCATTGCCGACATCGCCGCGCTGTACGGGGTGGAGTGCATGATCGGCTGCATGATCGAAACCAGCATCAGCGTGGCCGCGGCCGTGCACCTGGCGATCGCCAAGTCCGACGTGATCACCAAGGTCGACCTCGATGGCCCTTCGCTGTGCGCATTCGACCCGGTCGACGGCGGGGTCAGCTTCAACGAATCCGAGATCTCGGTGTCCGAAGCGCCGGGCCTGGGCATCCGCGCGATCCGTGGCTACCAGCCGATCGTCAGCTGAGCCGATGCAGCCGCTGCTGATCATCCGCTCCGAGCGGGGACAGATGTCGGCGATCGAGCGCCGCATCGCCGACTTCATCCTCGACAACGCTCAGCTGTTGCGCGACTACTCGTCCCAGCAGCTGGCCAATGCGCTCGGCATCAGCCAGTCGAGCGTGGTCAAGTTCAGTCAGAAGCTTGGCTTCAAGGGCTATCCGGACCTGAAGTATTCGATTGGCGAGGCGGTTGCGCGCGCCGGTGAAAGCGTCGAGCCGGAGAGCCCGTTCCGCACCGGCGATGGGCAGGACACGTTCGCGCGCACGCTGTGGCAGGCCAAGTCGCGCGCCGAGGAGGAAACGCGGCTGCTCAACCCGCCCGATCGCCTCGAAGCCCTGGCCGGCATGGTGCGCGACGCGGACAAGACCTTCGTGGTCGGGATCGGCGAGGACAGCGTGATGGCGCGCGCCTTCGCCATCCGGCTGTCGCTGCTGGGCTTCCTTGCGATTCACCATTTCGATCCGGTGCTGGTGCCGGCCGAGGTGTCGAGCTCGCGCCGTGACGACGTGCTGCTGCTGTTCTCCGAACGCGGCGAGGCCGCAACGCTGTCCCGGCTGGCGCGCGTGTTCCGCACGCGCGGTGGCAAGGTGGTCTCGGTGACCCGCCACACCGCCAACGGGCTGCGCGCCCACGCCGACCTGGCGCTGCTGGTCTCGGCCTACGACGAGGCGCGGCACGTCGAACCCCTGCTCTACCAGGCCGCCCTGCAGCAGTTGCTGGACCTGGTGTTCCTGCGGCTGTGCGATGACGAATCACGGCGGCGACGCCTAGACGATTACCGGGAACACGTGCGCTCGCTGCTGGACGGATGAGTGTCTGCACGATGACCTGCTTCCGCACCGCCCGGGATCCAGTCGGGCGCACCTCCCCCGCAACGACGACGATCATGGGTCGCCGCCCACGCCGGCCCGCGACCCGATCCCGCAAGCGCGACTGGCCGGTTCGTGATATCCAGTCTGCCGCCGCAACCCCTCCACCAGGACCGCCATGACCAAAGCCACCCCCGGCGCGCGCCCTCGCCTGTCCACGCCCGCCCGGGTTCTGATCGCGCTGCTGCTCGGCGCCGCCGTCGGCTTGCCGCTGGCTGCATTCGACCCGGCCCAGGCCGCGCAGGTGGCCGATGCGGTGCAGCCGATCGGCAGGCTCTGGCTCAATGCGCTGCAGATGACCGTGGTGCCGCTGGTTGCCGCGCTGGTGGTGGTGGGCATCAACTCGGCGGCCGATGCGGCTGCATCCGGGCGCACGGCGCGTACGGCGATCGTGGTGTTCCTGGTGTTGCTGGCGCTGGCGGGTGCGTTCGCCGCGGTTGCCGCGCCGGCGTTCCTGTCGATGGTGCCCCGCGACGAGGCGCTCATCGCCACCTTTCGCGCCGCGATCGATGCGCCCGAGAACCTGCCCGTCGCGCCCGGCTTCGGCGCCTGGCTGACCAACATCATTCCCAGCAATGCGATCGCCGCCGCGGCCAACAGCGCCATGCTGCCGCTGGTGGTGTTCGCGATGTTCTTCGGCTTCGGCCTCACCCGGATCGATCCGGATCGCCGGGTGCGCATGCTCGAGCTGGTGCGCACCCTCGGCGACACCATGCTCGTGGTGGTGCGCTGGGTGCTGTGGGCCGCGCCGGTCGGCGTGTTCGCACTGGTGTTGGCGGTGTGCGCGCGGGTCGGCCTCGACATGCTCAGCGCGCTGGGCTACTACATCCTCACCCAGTGCGCGCTCTATATCGCGATCACCTTGCTGCTTTACGTGGTCGCGGTTGTCGCGGCAGGCGAGCGCCCTGCCCGCTTCGCCAAGGCGCTGCTGCCGGTGCAGGCGATCGCGGCCAGTACGCAGTCCTCATTGGCCTCGCTGCCGGTGATGATCGAAACCGCGCGCATGCGCCTGGGCTATCCGCTGGCGGTCACCTCGCTGGTGCTGCCGATGGCGGTATCGCTGTTCCGCATCGCCAGCCCGCCGCAGTACATCGTGGTCGCCTGCTTCATTGCATGGCTGTATGGCATCGATCTCACCGCGCTGCAGCTCGGCACCGCGGTGGGGTTGAGCATCGTGGTGAGCATGGGCTCGGTCGGCCTGCCCGGGCAGGTGAGCTTCATGACCAACAACATGCCGATTACCCAGTCGCTGGGCCTGCCGATCGAGCCGCTGGGCGTGCTGCTGGCGGTGGACACGATCCCGGACGTGTTTGCCACGGTGGCCAACACCTCGGCCGACGTCACCGCGACCGCGATCGTGGTCAAGCAAGCGGGGCATGCGGGCGAGATCGACGACGTGGTTTGAGCTCCGCCGGCGACGCCCTGCCCAACTAGGTCAGCTTGCTCCGCCGCATTTCCAGGGTACGTTCGGGCGGCGCGAAGGAATCGGCCCGCGCATTCGACCAGAACGCGCGGAACACTGCGTGCTCAGGCACGTGCTCGAGCAGTTCGCCCGGGTCCAGGAAACGGTACAGCGCCGACAGCGAGCGCACCTCGGTGGGCGAGACGCGGCGCAGGATGTGTTCCGGGCCGAGCTGGGAGGGGTGCTCCAGCCCGGCCGCACCCAGCATGTCGCGCAGTGCGCGCAGGGTGTTCTGGTGGAAGTTGGCCACGCGCGTGGCCTTGTCCTCGACGTCGAGCGCGCGCCAGCGCGACGGATTCTGGGTCGCCACGCCGGTCGGGCACAGGTCGTTGTGGCAGCTGCGTGCCTGGATGCAGCCCAGCGCGAACATGAAGCCGCGCCCGGCGTTGCACCAGTCCGCGCCCATGGCCACGGTGCGGGCGATGTCGAAGGCGCTGGCGATGCGGCCGGCGGCGGCGATCTTCATCCGGTCGCGCAGGCCGATCCCGACCAGGGTGTTGTGCACCAGCATCAGCCCTTCGTGCATTGGCACGCCGACATGGTTGATGAACTCCAGCGGCGAGGCGCCGGTGCCGCCCTCGGCGCCGTCGACGACGATGAAGTCCGGCGTGATGCCCGTTTCCAGCATCGCCTTGGCGACGCCGAACCACTCCCAGGGATGGCCGATCGCGAGCTTGAAGCCGGTCGGCTTGCCGCCCGACAGTTCACGCAGCCGCGCCACGAACGCGAGCAGCCCCGCAGGCGTGGAAAACTCCGAATGCGACGCCGGCGATATGCAGTCCACGCCCGCCGGCACGCCGCGTGCGATCGCGATCTCGGCGGTCACCTTGGCCGCCGGCAACATGCCGCCGTGCCCGGGCTTGGCGCCCTGGGAGAGCTTGAGTTCGATCATCCTTACCTGCGGGTCGCGCGCGTTCGCGGCGAAGCGCTCCTCGCTGAAGCGCCCTGCCTGGTCGCGGCAGCCGAAGTAGCCCGATCCGATTTCCCAGACCAGGTCGCCACCGCGTTCGCGGTGGTAGGACGAGATCGAACCTTCGCCGGTGTCGTGGTAGAAATTCCCGCGCCGGGCACCTTCGTTGAGCGCGCGGATCGCGTTGGCCGACAGCGAGCCGAAGCTCATCGCCGAAATGTTGAACACGCTCGCGTCGTAGGGCGTGGACTGCGCGCCGCCCACCAGCACCCGGAAGTCGTGCGACTCGGCGTGGGCGGGAGCCAGCGAGTGGTTGATCCACTCGTAGCTGACGTCGTAGGGGTCGTGCTCGCTGCCGAACGGCACGGTGTCGCGTTCGTTCTTGGCGCGCTGGTAGACCAGAGCACGCTTCTCGCGCGAAAACGGCACCTCGGCCAGGTCGTCCTCGATGAAGTACTGGCGGATCTCCGGCCGGATCGACTCCAAGCCATAGCGGAAGTGCGCGATCACCGGGTACAGACGGCGCAGCGTCGTGCGCGTCTGCAGCACGTCGACCAGGCCCAGCAGCGCCAGCGCGCCGGACGATGCCGCCAGCCACCACCATGCCGGAGACCACGCGAGCGCCAGCACGATTCCGGTCAGCGCAAGGGCGATGGAGGCGAACCAGACGGTACGGCGATTGAACATTGGCAGCGGGGCGACGCGCGGGATGGCGCGAGGCCATGATCACATAGGTGGGTGATGCGGGCGTCCGTGCTGCGCAACGATTGCAGGAGCGGCCTGTAGGAGCGGCTTCAGCCGCGATGGCACGCCAGGCCGCGTCACGGCCGATTTTGCAATCGCGGCTGAAGCCGCTCCTACAGGGGCGCGGGAGGATGAGGTGGTGCCCGAGGCCGGGCTCGAACCGGCATGACCGCGAGGTCGAGGGATTTTCGTACCACTTCGACTTTCGCCGCCGGCCGAAGCCGTTCGTGGTCTGGAGCACGCCTTCACCGTGGCGCAGTGCGCTGTAGGTGCCCGCCGTCTGCTCTCTACACCTTCCTTCCGCGAACGGAAGGCTTGGCTCGGCGTTGGCGCGGACCGGGGTCCAGGGCGTTCACCGACTTTGACGGGTGCCACCTCCGGCGTTTCCACCGGAGGGCTCAATTGTTCAAGTCCCTTGTGTCTACCGATTTCACCACTCGGGCGTGGCCGGCGGTCGCGTCACGCTCCCTGTGCGGGAGATGGAGGCCTGGGTCGGAATTGAACCGGCGTACGCGGATTTGCAGTCCGCTGCATAACCACTCTGCCACCAGGCCGGTGACGCTCGCCGCGAGCAACGATACACGCTCGCGGCGCTGATAAACAAAACCCCGGCGGTGCCGGGGCCTGCTTGAAACTGGAGCGGGAAACGAGACTCGAACTCGCGACCTCAACCTTGGCAAGGTTGCGCTCTACCAACTGAGCTATTCCCGCGTTGAGCCGCGCATTTTACCTGGTGGCCGTGGCGTGTCAACAGCCGAGTCCTCTGCAGCGCGCAGGACCGGCCAGGCCGCAAGCAGATAGGCCACTCCGGACCACAGGGTGAGCAAGGCCGCCGCGCCCAGCAGCCAGTCGCCGATGTGGAACACCGGCACGCCCATCCAGATGTCGGTGCCCGGCTGCAGCGGGTGGCGCGGGTTGATCGAGTACAGCAGGCACGACAGCGCGACCATCTGCGCGATGGTCTTGATCTTGCCGATCGCGGCCACCTTCACCGTCGCCCGCTGGCCCAGTTCGGCCATCCATTCGCGCAGCGCCGACACCGCGATCTCGCGGCCCACGATCACAGCCGCCCAGAACGCCATCCACGGCGTGGGATGGCCCTGCACGATCAGGAACAGCGCCACCGCCACCATCAGCTTGTCGGCGACCGGGTCGAGGAACGCGCCGAACGCGGAGTACTGGTTGTAGCGGCGCGCGATCCAGCCGTCCAGCCAGTCCGTGACCGCGGCCAGGATGAAGACGAAGGCGGACGCGAAGTTGGTCCACTGCGAAGGCATGTAGAACACGGCGACCAGCACCGGGATCAGCACGATCCGCAGCAGGGTCAGCCGGGTGGGGACGGTCAGCTTCATTTCGACGAGGGGGGTGGGCCGGGGGGAGCGGCATCCTGCAGGCCGTGCAGGGTCGCATAGATTCGCCCGGCCAGCGCCGCGTTCACGCCCTCGACCCGGGCGATCTCCTCGATCCCCGCGGCCTTCAGCCCGCCCAGTCCGCCGAAATGCTTGAGCAGGCTGGCGCGCCGGCGCGGCCCGATGCCCGGGATGTCTTCCAGCCTGCTGACGCTGCGCGCCTTCTGGCGACGGCCGCGGTGGCCGGTGATGGCAAAACGATGGGCTTCGTCGCGGACCTGCTGGATCAGCTGCAGGCCGGGCGAATCGGCGCCGGGGCGCAGCTCGCGGCCGTCGGGCAGGAGCAGGCGCTCGTGGCCGGCGCGACGTTCCTCGCCCTTGGCCACGCCGACGATGATCACGCCGGGGCTGCCCGGGCGGGTGGAAGCCTCGATACCCAGCGAGGCCAGCACGCCGCGGGCCTGCGCGACCTGCCCTGCCCCGCCGTCGATCAGCAGCAGGTCGGGGAGGATGCCGGCGGGTTTGGGTTCGCGTGGTGGTCGGGACGGTGCGTCCGGGGGCTGCGGGGATTGCCCGCTGTGCCCGGACTGATGGGGCGGGGGCGGCTGCGCGGGAGATTCCTCCCTGCGGTCGGAATGACAAGCGGATTCGCGATCGGAATGCGAGTCGGATTCGCGATCGGAAAGAGAGTCGGATTCGCGATCGGAATGAACGTCGGATTCGCTGCTTGAAGGGAGTTCGGGAGGAGGCGCCGGCGCCGGCTCGCGCGCTTCCGCCGCGCGGCGGAAGCGGCGCGTCAGCGCCTGCTGCATGGCGGCGTAGTCGTCGCCCGGCTCGATGCCGGCGATGTTGTAGCGGCGGTACTGGCTGCGCACCGCGCCTTCGGTATCGAACACCACGCACGAAGCAACGGTCGCCTCGCCCATGGTGTGGCTGATGTCGAAGCATTCGATGCGCGTCGGCGCCCGCTCCAGGCCCAGCAGTTCGCACAGCGAATCGATTCGCGCCTGCTGCGCGGCGCGGCTGCCCAGTTCGGTCGCGAGCGACAGCTCCGCGTTGCGCCGTGCCAGGTCGACGTAGCCCGCGCGTTCGCCGCGCACGCTGTGGCGGATCTGCACCTTGTGGCCGGTGGCGGCGGTGAGCGCCTGCTCCAGCAGTTCGGTGTCCTCGATCGCGCGGTCGAGCACGATCTCGCGCGGGGCCGGCTGCTCGCCGTAGTACTGCGAGACGAAGGCGGCCAACACTTCGGCCGGGTTGTCGCTGCCGTTGGTCTTGGGGAAGAACGCGCGCGTGCCGAGGTTGCGGCCGTCGCGGAACGCCAGCAGCAGCACGCAGGCATGGGTACCCTGCATCGCGACCGCCAGCACGTCGAGCTCGGCGGCGCGGCCGTCGACGTACTGGCGCGCCTGCAGCGTGCGCACGTTGGCCACCAGGTCGCGCAGGCGCGCGGCCTCTTCGAAATCCAGCCGCGCACTGGCCGCCTCCATCGCCTCGCCCAGCTCGCGCGTGAGCTCGTCGCTGCGGCCTTCGAGGAACAGCGTGGCGCGGCGCACCGCGTCGGCGTACTCGCGCGCCGGCACCAGGCCCACGCAGGGCGCGGTGCAGCGGCCGATCTGGTGCTGCAGGCAGGGCCGCGAGCGGTTGCGGAACACGCTGTCCTCGCAGCTGCGCAGCTTGAACAGCTTGTGCATCATGTTCAGCGTTTCGCGCACCGCGGTGACGCCGGGGTACGGGCCGAAATAACGGCCGGGCACGCTGCGCGGGCCGCGATGCAGGGCCAGCCGTGGCCAGGGCTCCTGGGTCACCAGCACGTACGGATAGCTCTTGTCGTCGCGCAGCAGCACGTTGTAGCGCGGCCGCAGCGACTTGATCAGCTGGTTCTCCAGCAGCAGCGCCTCGCCCTCGGTGCGCGTGACCGTGACTTCCATGCGCGCGGTCTGCGACAGCATCGCGACGGTGCGCGCGGGCTTGGGCACGTTGCTGAAGTAGCTGGCCACGCGCTTGCGCAGCGCGCCGGCCTTGCCGATGTAGAGCGCAGCGCCGTCGGCGGCGATCATGCGATACACGCCGGGCGCGGTGCTCAGGCCGCGGGCGAAGGCCTTGCCGTCGAAGGGGACGTCGTCGGGCGCGCTGCCGGTACAGCGAACGGATGCTTCGCCGGTCATTCGCCTATCGGCACGTGGCGCAGCGTGCCGTTGCGCGGGTCGAACCGGAGCACCGCATGGGCGTCGGTGTCGGCGATCCAGATCGCGCCGTTGCCCACCGCCAGCCCGGTCGAGCCGTGCAGGCGCTGCGGCAGATCGATGGTCGACAGCTGGCCGCCGCCCAGGCGCAGGCAGCGCAAGGCATCGTTGCCACCATCGGCGATCCACAGCACCGGCAGCTCGGGATCGAGCGCGAGCGCCTGCGGCTGCTGCAGGCGGGCGTCGGTACGGGCGCCGTCGGCGTCGCCGAACTGCCACTGGTCCTGGCCGACCAGGGTCGAGACCGCGCCGGTGCGGACGTTGACGCTGCGGATCGCCGACCCGGCCGCGTCGCAGACATACAGCGCCTGCTGCACGGCGGCCAGCGCCACCGGCTCGGCGAACGAGGCGCCCACGCCGGTGCCGTCGGTGACGGCCAAGCGCCCGGAGCCAGCCAACAGCTGGATGCCGGGCGAGCCCAGGTCGAACTTCCAGATGCGGTTGTCGCCGGTGGTGGCGATGAACAGCGAACTGCCGCTCAGCGCGACCGCGCGCGGCTGGTCAAGCGCGATCGAGCGCGGATCTGCGACGGGGCCTTCGCGCGGAGTGCCGGAACGACCGGCGCCGCAGATGGTGTCGATGTCGCCGCTGCGCAGCTCGACGCGGCGGATCGCGTGGTTGCCGGTGTCGGCCACGTACAGGGTGTCGCGCCACAGGCACATGCCGTGCGGGCGGTTGAATGCGGCCAGCTCCATCGGGCCGTCGATGAAGCCCGGGCCGCCGCTGCCGAACTGGCGCAGCACCCGTCCGGCCTGGTCGCACTCGAGCACGCGGTGGTGCTCGCAGTCGGCGACGTACAGGTAGTTGCCGGAGACGACCAGCCCGGTCGGGAAGCGCAGCGGCAGCGGCGGTTCGCCGCCGCGCCGCATCTCGATGGGATCGGCGCTGGGCAGGGTCGGCACCAGTTCGGCGGCCAGTTCGGCCACCCGTGCATCGAGTTCCCGGATCGGGCCGTCGCCGACGATGCGGTCGCGGATCCGGCCTTCGCCGTCGATCAGCACCACGGTCGGCCAGGCCTCGATGCCGTAGTGCTGCCACAGCGTCCAGTCCGGGTCATGCCCGATCGGGAAGTCGTAGCGCTGGCGATTCAGGCGCTTGGCGATGCGCCGCGCGTCGCGCTCGCTGTCGAAGCGCGGTACGTGCACCGCCACCACGTTGACCCGGTCGCCGTGGCGCGCGCGCAGCCGCGCCAGGTCGGCCAGCCGCTGCTGGCACCAGGCCGAGCCGGCGTTGACGAACGCCAGCGCACAGACCTTGCCGCGCAGCTGTGCCATGCGCAGCGGCGTCAGCAGGTTGAGCCATTCGACGCCGGGCGGGAACTCAGGGGCGGTGTTCGCGTCCATGTCGGGCGATTATGCGTCAATCCGCGCGGTGCGGCCCGCCAGTCGCGTGACGATGGCGCGCGCGGCGGCGTCGACCAGGGTCCACGCGTGCTCGAACTCCTCCGGGCCGCCCGTGTACGGATCCGGCACTTCGGCGCCCTGCCCCAGCCCGGCCCATTCCAGCAGCAGCGCGCTGCGCGCGGTGGCGCCGGCGGGCGCGCGTTCGCGCACGTCGGCCAGGTTGCTGCGATCCGCGCACAGTAGCCAGTCGAACTCGTGGTAGTCGGCGCTGCGCAGCTGGCGCGCGCGCAGGCTGGTCAGGTCCACGCCGTGGCGCGCGGCGTTGGCGATGGTGCGGTGGTCGGGCGGCTTGCCGGCGTGCCAGTCGCCGGTGCCGGCCGAGTCGAGTTCGACCCGGTGCCCCAGTCGCGCTTCATCGAGCCGCTGGCGCAGCACGCCCTCGGCCAGCGGCGAGCGGCAGATGTTGCCCAGGCAGACGACCAGCAGGCGCAGCGGCTCAGCCACGGGCAGCCTCCAGGATCGTCTCGGCGCGGGCCAGGTCTTCGGGCGTATCCACGCCCTGCGGGAACGGTTCGGGCGCGAGCGCCACCGCGATCGGCAAGCCCGCCTCGAGCACCCTCAATTGCTCCAGCGCCTCGATCCGCTCCAGCCGCCCCGGCGGCATCTTCGAAAACCGGCGCAGGAAGCCGGCGCGGTAGGCGTAGATGCCGATATGCCGCAGCCACTCCCCGGCCACCGTGATCTCGCCCTCGCGCGAGAACGCGTCGCGATGCCAGGGGATCGGCGCGCGACTGAAATACAGCGCATGGCCGGTGTCGGCGACCACCACCTTGACCGTGTTGGGGTCGAACAACACCGGCGGTTCGGTGATGGGTTCGGCCAATGTGGCCATGTCGGCGCGGCCGTCGGCAAGCAGTGCGGCCACCCGGCGGATGCCGGCGGCCGGCGCGAAGGGTTCGTCGCCCTGCAGGTTGACCACGATGGTGTCGTCGTCCCAGCCGGCGATGTCGGCGCATTCGGCCAGGCGGTCGGCGCCGGACTGGTGGTCGGTGCGGGTCATCGCCACCTGCACGCCGCTGCCTTCCAGCGCGCGGGCGATGCGTTCGTCGTCGGCAGCGACCCAGACTTCGCGTGCGCCGGCGGCGAGCGCGCGCCGGGCCACGTGCAGGATCAGAGGCTCGCCCCCCAGCAGCCGCAGCGGCTTGCCGGGCAGCCGCGTGGCGTCGTGGCGGGCGGGAATGGCGACAACAAAATCGGGCAGGTGCATGTGGTCATTCTACTTGGAGCGGCTTCGCCACCACTCCCGGCCTCGCCATCCAACCCCAGCCTCGCCATCCACCCCGGCCTCGCCATCCACCCCGCCTGTCATTTCGACCGGAGGGAGAAATCTGCCCTTCGGCGCCGGGCAGGAGATTTCTCCCTTCGGTCGAAATGACATGGATGGTTGGCGCGCCCTGTCGGGAGGGAAATTTCAGGAATGACCGCCGACGCCCTCCCGCCTTGGTCCCAGCCGGCCCAGCAGCGCGACCCAGAACGCCTCGGGCAGTTGCGCATCGATGCCTACGCTGGACCAGCGCTCGCCCGCGAACGGCGCGCACTTGACCGCGTCCTTCTCGGTCAGCAGCACCGGCAGGTCGCTGCCGAAGCGCAGGTCGTCGGCGACATAGCGGTGGTGGTCGGGGAATGCGTGCGGGACGACGGCGATGCCCTGGCCGCGCAGCATCGAGAAAAAGCGCTCCGGGTCGCCGATGCCCGCCACCGCGTGCACGCGCTGGCCGGCGAAGAACGCCAGCGGCCGCGGCCTGCCGCCGGCCATCGGGCGTGCGTCGCCAGACTCCAGCCACATCGGCCACTCGCCGAAGCCGGCGGCGAGGTCCGGGTCGCTGCCGACATTGAGCACCCGGAACTGGCAGTCGGCGCCGCGCTCGGGCGGTTCGCGCAGGGGGCCGGCAGGCAGCAGGCGGCCATTGCCGTAGCGGCGGCGGCCGTCAATCACTTCGATTTCGAGATCGCGGGCGAGGCGGTAGTGCTGCAGGCCGTCGTCGCAGACCACGATGTCGCAGCCTTCGGCGACCAGCGCACGCGCGGCGGCCACACGGTCGGCGTCGACCCGCACGCGCACGCCGGTGCGGGCGGCGATCAGCACCGGTTCGTCACCGCCCACGGCCGGATCGGTGCCGGCATCGACCCAGGCCGGCTTGCCCGCGTCGCTGCGGCCATAGCCGCGGCTGGCCACGCCGGGCGTCCAGCCGGCGGCGAGCAGGCGTTCGACCAGGGCGATGGTCAGCGGCGTCTTGCCGCTGCCGCCGGCGACGATGTTGCCGACCACCACCACCGGGCGTCCGGGATGCCGGGCGCGCAGCAGGCCGCGGCGATACAGGCCGCGGCGCACGCCGGCGACCGCGCCGTAGAGGCCGGCCAGCAGGCGTGCATGCACCGGCACCGCCGCATTGGCGTACCAGTACGCCGGCACCTCGCGCCTGCCCCGGCTCACGCTTCGTTGCCCTCGCGGAACTGCATCCGGTGCAGGTGCGCGTACAGGCCGCCCTGTGCCAGCAGCTCGGTGTGCGTGCCCCGCTCCACCAGTTGGCCCTGGTCGAGCACCAGCACCTGGTCGGCGTGTTCGATGGTCGAGAGCCGGTGGGCGATGACCAGGGTGGTGCGGTCGGGCATCAGCCGGGTCAGCGCCTCCTGCACCAGCCGTTCGGATTCGGTGTCGAGCGCGGCCGTGGCTTCGTCGAGGATCAGCAGCGGCGCATCGCGCAGGATTGCGCGCGCGATCGCCAGGCGCTGGCGCTGGCCGCCCGACAACATCGAACCGTTCTCGCCGATCGGCGTGTCCATGTCCTGCGGCAGGCGTTCGATGAACTCCCAGGCGTTGGCCGCCTCGGCCGCGGCGCGCAATGCCTCGGGCGTCGCCTCCGCCGCGTAGGCGATGTTGGCCGCCACGCTGTCGTCGAACAGCATCACCCGCTGGCCGACCAGCGCGATCTGGCGGCGCAGGTCGGACAGGCGGTAGTGGTCCAGCGGCACGCCGTCGAGTGTGATCGAGCCCGAGCTCGGCTCGTAGAAGCGCGGCACCAGCCGCACCAGGCTGGTCTTGCCGCTGCCGGATCGGCCGACGATCGCAGTCACGGTGCCGGGCATGGCGGTGAAGCTGATGCCCTCCAGCGCGTGGCGCACCTCGTCGCGCTGGTAGCGCAGCGAGACGTTGTGGAACACCAGCTCGCCGCGTGCGCGCCCCAGCGGCACGCTGCCGGCGTCGCGCTCCTCGTCCGAGTCGAGCACGCCGAACAGGCGCTCGGCCGCAGCGACACCGCGCCCGATCACGCTCTGCACGTTGGTGATCCGGCGCAGCGAGGGAATGATGCCCATCATCGCGGTCATCAGCTGCACGAACTCGCCCGGGTTGAGGCGGCCCTCGAGGGCCTCGTGTATCGACACCCAGACGATCGCGGCCAGCGCCAGCGCGGCGAGGATCTGGACCAGCGCCGAGGACAGCGCGCGCGTGGTCTCGACCTTCATGTTCAGCCGCAGGATGCGGTTGGCGAAGGCCGAATAGCGGCTGCGCTCGAAGGCCTGCGCGCCGTACACCTTGACGTCCTGCTGCGCGGCCAGCGACTGCTCGGCGCTGGCGGCCAGTGCGCCCATGCCGTCCTGGATGCCGCGACTGATGCGGCGGTAGCGCCCGCCCACGTACCAGACCAGCACGCCGATCAGCGGCGCGATCACGATCATCGCCAGGGTGACCTTGACGCTGGTGTAGAGCATCAGCCCGAACAGGAAGAGCACCGTCAGGCCATCGGTGAGGATCGCCTTGAGCGCATCAGAGCTGGCCTGGGTGACCTGCTCGGTGTCGAAGTTGAGGCGGCTGACCATCGCCGGCACCGACTCGGTGTCGAAGCGCGTGCTGGGCAGGCGCAGGTACTTGCCCAGCACCAGCTCGCGCAGGTCGCGCACCACGCTGCGGCCCACGCGCGCCATGCCGTAGTCGGTGGCGAATGTGGCCAGGCCGCGCATCACGAACAGGCCGATGATCGCCAGCGGCAGCACTACGGCCATGCCGGGCTTCGGATCGACGAAGCCGTCGTTGGTCAGCGGCTCCATCAGCCACACGAACGCGGCGCCGGCCAGCGCTTCGATGATCATCGCCGCCATTGCCACGAGCAGGAACGGCCAGTACACCCAGGCATGGCCCAGCAGGCGCCGGTAGACGGGCCAGGCGCCCGGCGGAGCAGCGGTCTCGCTGGAAGGATCGCTCATTGCGGCATCACTGCGCCGGCGCCGCCTGCTCGGGCGCGGTCGCATTGGCGATGCGGGTGAAGCCGAGCTGGCCCAGCGCGTCGTAGGCGGTCACCACCGCCTGCCACGGCGTGCGCGCGTCGGCGCGCAGCAGTACGGTGCGCTCGCGGTCGTCGCCGGCCACTTCGACGATGGTGCGCTTGAGCGACTCCACGTCGGTGCGCAGCGCCTCGCGGTCGCCGACGAAGTAGCGGCCGTCGGCATTGATCAGCAGGCTCAGCGAATCGGATTGCGTGTTCGTCTGGCCGTCGGCACGCGGCAGCTCGAGCTTGAGCACCGAACGCGCGTCGAAGGTGGTGGTGATCACGAAGAAGATGATCAGCACCAGGATCACGTCGATCAGCGGCACCAGGTTGATCTCTGGCACGTCTTCGGCCCGGCGGTCGCGGATCCGCATGGTCAGGCCCTAGCCCTGCACCGGCTGCGCGCCGGGCTGGCCTTCCGCCTGCGGGTACGCGGCCAGGGCGGCGGCGGCGGCGCGCGCACGCGGGTCGATCACGTCCATCAGCTGGATCGCCTCGTGCTCCATGTCGACGATGTAGCCGTCGATGCGTGCGCGGAACCAGCGGTGGAAGATCAGCGCCGGCACCGCCACGACCATGCCGGCCGCCGCGCACACCAGCGCCTTGCCGATGCCGCCGGCGAGCTGGGCGACATCGCCCACGCCGTGGTCCATCACCCCCAGGAACATCTGGATCATGCCGACCACGGTGCCGAACAGGCCCAGCAGCGGACCGGCACCGGCGATCGTGCCCAGCGCGTTGAGGAAGCGTTCCATGCGGTGGGCGATGTGGCGGCCGACGTCCTCCACCCGCTCGCGGATCTCCTCGCGCGGGCGATGGCGGACCTCGAGCGCGGACGCCAGCAGCGCGCCCAGCGGCGAGTTGTTGCGCAGCGATTCGATGTGGACGGGGTCGAGTTTGCCGCGTGCGGCCCAGGTCCGCACTTCCTGCCCCAGCCCGGGCGGCAGCACCGCGCTGCGCCGCAGCGCCCAAAACCGTTCGACGATGATCGCCAGGCCGACCGCCGAGAGCAGCAGCAGCGGCAGCATCGGCCAACCGCCGGCCATCACCAGTTCAAGCACGCTATTCCTCCGGCCCGAAGGCCCGCCCCGGGTACTGCCGGTAGGATAGCCGGTCAGCGCGCCGCGTCGGCCCTCCGCACCGCATCCCACAGGCGCGGGTGGCTGCCGCGGCGCCGCTCGATGTGCGTGCCGTCACTTATATGTATCCGCACCGCGCCGTCCTGGGCCGTGTCGGCGGTGCCGGCGCCGGCCTCGGCCCAGCGCTGCATGACCCGCGGGTGCGGGTGGCCGAAGCGGTTGCCGTGGCCGGTGGAGGCGACCGCGAGCTGCGCCTGCGTTGCTGAGACAAACGCCGGATCGGAAGACTTGTCGCTGCCATGGTGGGCGACCAGCACCACATCGCTGCGCAGCTGCCGCGCCTGGTCGTGGACCAGCATGCGCTCGACGACCTCGCCGATGTCGCCGGCCAGCAGCGCTGAGCCGTGCGCGGATTGGATCCGCAGCACGCAGCTCGATTCGTTGCGCATGGCCGGGAAATGCAGGTCCGGGTGCAGGAAGCCGAAGCGCACGCCGTCGAACTCCCACTGCGTCCCGGCCACGCAGGGCGCGGCGCCCTCGACGCCGGCATCGCGCGCGGCGAACACCGGGCCGGTCTCGAAGCGCCGCAGCACCGCCGCCAGGCCGCCGGCGTGGTCGGCGTCGCCGTGGCTGACCACCACCGCGTCCAGCCGGCGCACGCCCAGCGCGCGCAGGGCCGGGGCCACCACGCGCTCGCCTGCGTCGAAACCCTCCGGTACCGCCGGCCCGGTGTCGTAGAGCACGGCATGGCCTGCGGTGCGGATCAGCACCGAGGTGCCCTGCCCCACGTCCAGCACCACCATCTCGAAGCCGCCCGGCGCGGGCAGGCGCCGGTCCGGCCACAGCAGCGGCAGCAACAGCAGCAGGGCCAGGGCCTTGCCCGGCACCCCGCGCGGGAGCAACAGCCAGAACGCGCCCAGCAGCGCCAGCGGCAGCGCGAACCAGCGCGCCTCGGGCAACCACCACAGCGCCAGGCGCGCCGATGCCAGCCATTCGAACAGCGGCCAGGACAGGTCGAAACACCAGGCCGCGAGCCGCCACGCCGGCCCGCCCCAGCCTGCGTGCAGCGCCTCCAGCCCGGTGCCGACCAGGGCCAGGGGCACGACGACGAGGCTCCACCAGGGAATCGCGACCAGATTGGCCAGCGGCCCGGCCAGCGAGGCCTGGCCGAACAGGATCGCGGTCAGCGGCAGCAGGCCGAGCGTGGCCACCCATTGCGCCGACAGGAAGCCGCGCAGCAGCGGCTGCGTATGCGCCCGCGGCAGGCACCACACCAACCAGGCGACGCCGGCAAAGCTGAGCCAGAAGCCCGCCGCCAGCACCGACAGCGGGTCGACCAGCAGCAGCGCGATCGCCGCCAGCGCCAGCGAATCGGCCACGCCCATCGGCCTGCGCCACAGCCTGGCCAGGACCACGACCGCGATCATCAGCACGGTGCGCACGGTGGGCAGGGCGAAACCGGCGACGGCGGCGTATCCGGCCGCACCGAGCAATGCACCGCAGGCAGCCGCCTGCGGTCGCGGCATCCGCCGCCCCAGCCCCGGCAGCAGCCACCAGACGCCGGCCACCACCAGCGCGAAGAAGCCGGCGACCAGGCCGACGTGGAAGCCGGAAATCGCGATCAGATGGGTCAGGCCGGTGGCGCGCAGGATTTCCCAGTCGACATCGGCCAGGCCGCGCGTGTCGCCCAGGGCGAGCGCCCGCACGAAGCGCGCGGAGGGACGCGCCAGCGAGTCATCGATGCGGCTCGCGATGCGGTCGCGCCAGCCGTCGATGCCGGCCGCCGCGCGCGTACGCTCCCAGGGGGCGGCCGATCGCACATAGCCGGTTGCGGCGAGCCGGCCCGCCAGCGCATGGCGCTCACCGTCGTACCAACCCGGATTGCGCAGGCCGCGCGGCGCGCGCAGGCGTGCGGTGAAGCGCCATCGGCTGCCTGGTTCCAGCTGCAGACGCGGCGCGTCGGCGCCGTCGCGGTCGTCGTACCAGGACAGCCTCAGCAGCTTGCCGCGCAGGGCTTCGTGCTGGCCGGCGTCACGGTCCACCCGGAACAGGAAGCGCGTGTGCCGGGGTTCGTGTTCGGGCAGTTGCACCACCCTGCCCTGGATCTCGAAGTCGCCGCGTTCCAGCGCCTGCGGCAACTGCTGCGCGAGCACCCAGGCGGCGTGCAGGCCAAACAGCGCGAATCCCAGCGCCAGCGCGCCAGCCGGTCGGCGCCAGTCGCCGAAGCGCCACCAGGCCCATGCGCCGAGGACGGCCAGCGGCACCAGCACGGGCAGCGGCGGCAGCGCAGGCAGGCGCGAGCATGCCAGCACGCCCAGCACGAGCATCGCGGCAATGGCCGGGCCGGACGGCGCCAGCGCAGGTTGATGGGTTGCTCGGCGACCATCCATGGCCTGTTCCGCGTCGATCAGGCCTGCAGTGTGGCCGGCCCTGGCTTGATGCGGCATCGGCAGCGATGGCGATGGGGCGTGGGATTAATCCCACGGCCGAACGATCCTGACTTCACCCCCACTTCATCGTCCTCCCATCGCCGCAACACGCTGCCACGACACGCTTGACCCATCGCAACAGCCACAAGGCGGGACCATGGGATCAGCAACGACGGCACGGTGGGACGTGGTGGTGGTCGGCGCCAGCTTCGCCGGCGCGGCCTGCGCGCTGGCCGCACGCCGGGCCGGGTTGCGCGTGTGCGTGCTCGAGCGCAAGCGCGACCCGGGCATGCGCCTGCACACCACCGGGATCATCGTGCGCGAAGCGGCCGAAGGCACGCCATTGGCCGCCATCCCCGCGCCGCTGGTGCGTCGCATCAATGGCGTGCGCCTGTACGCGCCGAGCCTGCGCAGCATGGCGCTGCAGCGACCCGGCTATTACTTCCTGGCCACCGATACGCCCGCGGTGATGCGCTGGCTGGCGGGCGAGCTGGAACGCGCCGGCGTCGAGCTGCGGCTGATGCAGTCGTTCACCGATGCGCAGCGCACGGCCGGCGGCTGGCAGGTGGCCGGCCTCGGCAGCTGCCGATGGCTGGTCGGTGCCGATGGCGCGAAGTCGCGGTTGGCGATGCGCGCGGGCCTGGCGCGCGTGCGCGAGTTCCTCTACGGGGTGGAGCACGAGTTCGACGGCGCCACGCTGGCCGAGCCCGACCGCCTGCACTGCTTCATCGACCGCAGGCTGGCGCCAGGCTACATCGGCTGGGCGGCGCAGAATCCGCGCGGCGTGCAGCTTGGCCTCGCGTTCCGCCATCGCGATGACCGGGCCGGCGTGCCCGACATCGCGGCGTTGCGCGCCCGCGTCGGCGAGCGGCTTGGCCTGGATCCCGGACTGTCGCCCACCGCAACCCGCGCCGGCCTGATTCCCTGTGGCGGGCCGGTGCGCCCGCTCGCCGCGCCCGGCGTGGTCCTGACCGGCGACGCCGCCGGCATCGTCTCGCCGGTCACCGCCGGCGGCATCCACTCGGCCTGGCGCCACGGCGAGGCGGTCGGCAACGCGATCGCCGCACACCTGCTCGATGGCGGACCCGACCCCGCGCTGGTCGCGGCGCGCGCGGCGCCACGCTTCCGCGCCAAGCGCGTTCTGCGCTGGGCCTTCGACCATTTGCAGCAGGACTGGCCTTTCGACCTGCTGCTCGGCACCGCGCCGCTGCGCTGGACGGCCGAACGCGTGTACTTCCATGCCCGCGATGATCGTGTATGAACGGCACGCACAGTACACGCGGCCAGGTCCCCAGCTGCGCCATGCGGCTGCTGATGCTGTTAGGCGGGCATGTCTGGCTGGCTTTCCACCTGACGATGACCATGAACCTGCTCGGCGTGATGTACCTGGTGTTCCCACCGCTGGCGCTGATCGCGCTCGGGGCGATACTGGAGCGGTTCGACGCTTTCGCGCTCGTCACCGGCGGGGTCTGGCTGCTGCTGTGCGGGCTCCTGGGCTGGACGTTCCGCCGTCGGCTGGCGGTCCTGCCCCTTTCCGCCTGGCTGCTGCTCGCACCGGTGCCGCTGGCCTGGTTGCCCCTGGGATCAGGCGAGATCGTCCGCGCGACCGCGATGCACGCCGCGTTGCGGCAGATGGGTGCTGATTGCCATGCGACGGCGAGCCTGATCGCGTCGCTGCACGACTCGGGTGCGCATGCGCGCTCCCCCCACGCCTGGATGATGGTCGATGGAGTGTCCTACCTCTGGAGCTATCGCAAGATACGTTTCCTTCCGGACACGCGCTCGGCTGCCAGAAGCTGCCCACCATCGCGGCCGCGCCGAGCCCGAACCGGTCAGCGCAGCTCGAATGCGTCCGCGTCCAGCATCGCCGGGAAGTGCGCGCGGTGCGCGGCCAGCTCGGCCGCCAGCAGCGTCGTGGTCACCACCACCTCGGCATCCGTGCACTCGCTGGCGGGATGGCCCAGGAAGTCGATCACCGCGCTGTCGCCCGAGTAGCTCAGGCCGCCGCCGTCGGTGCCCACGCGGTTGAGTCCGGCCACGTAGCACAGGTTCTCGATCGCGCGCGCGCGCAGCAGCGTCTTCCAGGCGTGCGCCCGCGCCGCCGGCCAGTTGGCGATGTAGATGAGCAGGTCGTAGTCCTGCGCGCCGGGGCGCTCGACGTCGTAGCGGTTGCGCGAATACACCGGGAAGCGCAGGTCGTAGCAGACCAGCGGGCAGATCCGCCAACCCTTCCACTCCACCGTCAGCCGCTCGCGCCCGGCGGCGTAGCGCTCGTGCTCGCCCGCGTAGCGGAACAGGTGGCGCTTGTCGTAGTGCGACAGCGCGCCATCGGGCGTGGCCCACAGCAGCCGGTTGAACACGTCATCGCCCACCCGCAGCTGCACGCTGCCGCAGACCGCGGCGTCAAGCTGCGCCGCCTGCGCGCGCATCCACTCGACGGTCGGGCCGTCCATCGTCTCGGCCTTGTCGATGGCCTCGTTCGAAAAACCGCTGGTGAAGGTCTCGGGCAGCAGCACCACGTCGGTGAAGCCGCGCAGCGGCGCGATCCGCTCGCCGTAGTAGTCGCGGTTGCCGGCCGGGTCGTGCCACAGGGTCGCGCCCTGGACCAGTGAAATGCGCAGGTTGTCCATGCACGCCAGCCTAGCCGATGTGGGGAATCCTGTGGATGGGTTGGAGCGCCGGGGTTGGGCGAAACCAACACGTCGGGGCCGCGCGGCTGCGTTGGGCGACGGAACGGCATATCGCAGCGCGAACTCGCGGCTGAAGCCGCTCCTACAGGTGCTGCAAGCGCTCGATCGCGGCGTCGAGGGTGGCCTCGTTCTTGGCGAAGCACAGGCGCGCCAGGCGCTGGCCCGTCGGCGGCGTCTCGTAGAACGGCGACAGCGGAATCGCGGCCACGCCTTTCTCCACGGTCAGCCAGCGGCAGAACGCCGCGTCGTCCAGGTCGCTGATCGCCGAATAATCGACCAGCTGGAAGTAGCCGCCCGGCACCGGCAGCGGGGCCAGGCGGGTGGTCGCCAGCTGCGCACGGAAGCGGTCGCGCTTGGCCTGGTAGAAGGCGCCCAACTGCTCGTAATGCTCCGGCTCGACCTCCAGCATCGCCGCAAACGCGTGCTGGGCCGGGGCGAAGGTGCAGAACACGTTGTACTGGTGGACCTTGCGGAACTCGGCGCTCAATGCCGGCGGCGCGATGCAGTAGCCGACCTTCCAGCCGGTGCAGTGGTAGGTCTTGCCGAAGCTCGACACCACGAAGGCGCGCTCGCGCAGCGCCGGCCAGCGCAGCACCGATTCATGGCGGACGCCGTCGAAGACGATGTGTTCGTACACCTCGTCCGAGAGCAGGAGGATGCCGGTCCCGTCCAGGATCGCCTCCAGCTCGCGCATATCGTCGGCCGAGAACATCGCCCCCGATGGATTGTGCGGGCTGTTGATCATCAGCATCCGCGTGCGCGGCGTGATCGCCTCGCGCACCCGCTGCCAGTCGGGCGCGAACGTCGCCGGGTCCAGCGGCACGTGCACGGCGCGGGCGCCGGCCAAGTCGATGGCAGGCTCATAGCAGTCGTAGCAGGGATCCAGCACGACCACCTCGTCGCCCGCGCGCACCACGGCGTGGATGGCGTTGAAGATCGCCTCGGTCGCGCCGCTGGTGACGGTGACCTCGGCATCCGCATCCGGGCGATGCCCGTACACGCGCGCGGTCTTCCCCACGATCGCCTGGCGCAGCGCGGCGACGCCGGTCATCGGCGCGTACTGGTTGTGGCCGGCGCGCATCGCGCGATCGAGTTCCTCGACCAGGCGCGCCGGCACGTCGAAATCGGGGAAGCCCTGGCCGAGGTTGACCGCACCGTGCTCCTGCGCCAGCTGCGACATCACGGTAAAGATGGTGGTGCCCACTTTCGGCAGCTTGCTCTGCAACATCGACATCCATCCACAACGCGATCGGGAAGCCCGGCAGTTTACGGGCCGGCTCTGATCGGTTAAACCTTGTGCCCGATGTCGATCCCCCAGGCCGATTCCGATGAGACGCGTCTCACGACGCTGCTGCGCGCCTACCTGGCCGCGGAGTATCGCTGGCAGCGCGACGGCGACTGGCATGACATCAACATCGGCCTGCCTACGCCGGGCCTGGACCTGGCGTATCCGCAGGCGCACTCGTTCGGCCTGATATCGGCCTGGAATCCGCTGTCGGTCGAGCGCAGCGCCGCGGAGAACCGCCAGGCCGACCAACTGCTGTGCGATGCGCTCGACGCCAGCGGCCATCCCTACCTGCCGGCCTTCTCCTCCGCGCGCAACCGCAGCTGGCGCGAGCCGGGCTGGCTGGTGATGGGCATGGACACGGCCGCCTACGACGCGCTGTCGCGCCACTTCGGCCAGCTCGGCGCACTGTGGTGGCGGATGGGCGCGCCGGTGCGACTGCGCATGGACGGGGGCCGCCCTGCCGAGCTGGACGAGGACGACCGCTTCGTCGACTGGCTAGTAGAATGAGCGCGATGGCCGGTCCGCGGCCAAAGCGCGCCTGATGCCCGAGACCACCACCGCCGCTGCGCCGTTGATCGACGTGCGCGGCCTGAGCTTCGACCGCAATGACCGCCCGGTGTTCGGCCCGCTCGACTTCCGGGTCGAGCGCGGCGAGGCGCTGCTGGTCCAGGGCGGCAACGGCGCCGGCAAGACCACCCTGCTGCGGGTGCTGGCCGGGCTGCTGGACGGCGAATGCGGCGTCGTGCGCCTGGCGGGGGCCCCGGCAGGTCCTGCGGCGCGCGCCGGACATATCGCCTACCTCGGCCACCTTCCCGGGCTGAAGGCGGATCTCTCGGCGCTGGAGAACCTCGACTACCTCTGCGGCCTGCTCGGCCGCCGGCCGACGCTCGAACTGGAGGAAGCGTTGGCCATCGTTGGCCTGGGCGGCTTCGAGGACGCAGCCGCGCGCACGCTTTCGGCCGGGCAGCGCAAGCGCCTGTCGCTGGCGCGGCTGTGGCTGTCGCCGGCGCCGCTGTGGCTGCTGGATGAGCCCTACGCCAACCTCGACCTGCCCGGCATCGAGCTGGTCAACCGCATGGTCCGTGCGCACCTGGACGAGGGCGGCGGCGCGCTGGTCACCACCCACGGCGCCTACGCCGCGCCACCGGTGCGCACGCGCCTGCTGGCGCTGGGTGCGGTGGTAGAGGCGGAGGCATGAGCATGTCGAGCGCCACGCCGACGCTGTTCTCGGCCGCACGCGCACTGGTCCTGCGCGACCTGCGCCTGCTCTGGCGCCGCCGTGGTGATGCGCTGCAGCCGGCGCTGTTCGCGATCCTGGTGGTGGTGCTGTTCGCGCTGGCGATGGGCAGCGAACGCGAGCTGCTGTCGCGCGCCGCGCCGGGCGTGCTGTGGGTGGCGGTGCTGCTGTCGGGCCTGCTGGCGCTGGACACGCTGTTCCGCGGCGACGCCGAGGACGGTTCGCTCGAACAATGGCGGCTGGCGCCGGTGCCGCTGGCCTGGCTGGTGCTGGTGCGGACCCTGATGCACTGGCTGACCACCGCCGCGCCGCTGCTGCTGGCGGTTCCGCTGCTGGCCGAACTGCTGTACCTGCCGCGCACGCTGTGGCCGGTGCTGTTGCTGGCGCTGGGGCTGGGCACGCCGCTGCTGAGCCTGCTGGGGGCGGTGGTGTCGGCCCTGACCGTGGGCATGCGCCGCGCGGGCGTCCTGCTGGCGCTGCTGGCGCTGCCGTTGTACGTGCCGGTGCTGGTGTTCGGTGCCGGCAGCGTGACGGCCGCGGCCCAAGGCCATGATCCGGCGGGCGGCCTGCTACTGCTGGGCGCCGGACTGCTGATGGCGCTGGTGCTGGCGCCGGTGGCGGCCGCGACGGCGATACGGATCGCGTCGCAGTAGGCGTGGCGGGACGGGGGCCGGTGTCCTGGGTGAGGTGCGCTTGCCGGGTCTCGGGTCTCGGGTCTCGGGTTTCGGCGCTTGGCGCTTGGCGGTCGCGGGCGGGGGCCATTGACGATCGCGGCTGAAGCCGCTCCTACAGCCGCTCCTACAGCCGCTCCTGCAGCCGCACGGGACCATGTAGGAGCGGCTTCAGCCGCGATTGCCGCTCAAGCTACGACGTCGCCCGTCGCGAGCCACGCTCTCCGCAAGCCCGCGCCGCACGACGCACCCCCCCGCCATGGGGCATCCTGTCCACCCCAAAAGCTTGGCCGCGCCGGTCGAGTCTGAAAAAATAGGCAGTTGGCCAGGATGGCGGCAGCCAGCCCCGTGCCCGGCCGCCGCCGCGGCCCCTCCCCCAGCGAGCACACAGCCCGATGTCCAAGATGAACCCGATGGTGCGCTGGTTCCACCAGCTCGGGTCACCCCCGTATTTCGACCGCTTCGCCGCGCGCTGGGCGCCGTGGGCGTTCGGGCTGGGCCTGGCGGTCATGGCGGTGGGCGCGTACCTGGGGTTGTTCGTGGTGCCGGCCGACTACCAGCAGGGCGACAGCTTCCGGATCCTCTACATCCACGTGCCGGCTGCGTGGATGAGCATGGCGATGTTCGCGCTGATGGCGTTGTACGGCGCCATCGCCCTGGTCTGGCGGATCAAGCTGTGCGAGATCCTGGCCATGGCCTGCGCGCCGATCGGCGCCGCCTTCACCTTCATCACCCTGGCCACCGGCAGCATCTGGGGCAAGCCGATGTGGGGCACTTGGTGGGACTGGGACCCGCGCCTGACCTCGCAGCTGGTGCTGCTGTTCCTGTACTTCGGCGTGATCGGCCTGTATGCCGCCATCGAGGACCGCCGCGCCGCCGCGCGCGCGGCCTCGCTGCTGGCGATCGTGGGCGTGGTGATGCTGCCGATCATCCGTTACTCGGTGGTGTGGTGGAACTCGCTGCACCAGGGCCAGACCATCCGCGTGTTCGGCGAGTCGTCGATGGACGCGAGCATGCTGCCGCCGCTGCTGTGGATGATCGTCGGCACCAAACTTTGGGCGGTCGGGTCGCTGCTGGCCCGCGCCCGCGCGGACAATCTGCAGCGCGAGGCCGGCAAGGACTGGGTGCGCCGCGCCGCCGGAGTCGCGCGATGAGTTACGCCGGATATGTCGTCGCGGCCTATGCCGTATTTGCCGCGGTACTGCTGTGGGATTTCGTTGCCCCGCGCATCCGCATCGCCCAGGTGTTGCGCGCCGTCCGCCTGCGGGCGCGCCGCGACACCGCCCGTGCGCAGACCAATGCGCAGGAGCTGAAACGATGAACCCCACCCGCCGCCGCCGCATCTGGTTCGTGGTCGCGCTGCTGGCCGCCGCCGCGCTGGCCGCGACCCTGGTCGCCTTCGCACTCCAGCGCAACATCGCCTACCTGTACACGCCCAACGAGATCCTGGGCGGCAGCGCCGGCGAAGCCGTGTCCTCGGGCGAGGCGCGCTTCCGCCTGGGCGGAATGGTCGAGACCGGCTCGTTCCGGCGCGACGAGGGCTCGCTGCGCACCCACTTCCGCGTGACCGATGGCGACGCGCAGCTGGACGTGGTCTACGACAAGATCCTGCCCGACCTGTTCCGCGAGGGCCAGGCGGTGGTCGCCACCGGGCGCATGGAAGGCGGCCGTTTCGTCGCCGAGGACGTGCTGGCCAAGCACGACGAGACCTACGTGCCGAAGGAAGTCGCCGACAAGATGGGCCTGGCGCACACCAGGCACAACGTCGAGACCGCGCCGCAGGCCGAGGCGGGGAACTGATGGCAGGTTGCGCATCCGCCGTGGTGTCACGGGCACCGTACTTGGCGCTGTCTTCGGCACTGTGCCGAGCGCCGTCACGCACCGCCTGTCATCTCGAACGCAGTGAGAGATCTGTTTCGGCGGACGCAAGATTTCTCACTGCGTTCGAAATGACAGGCCGGGTGTTCGAAATGTCAGCTGGGGCGCAGCGCTAGTGCTCCCCGAACTCGGTCAGGTCGCCCTCCTCCTCGCCCTGCTTGCGGCCGTGCTGCAGGCCGTGCTGCCGCTGGCGGGCGCCGCCGGTGACAGGCCCGCGTGGATGGCGGTCGCGCGCCCCGCTGCACTCGCCCAGCTCCTGCTGCTCGCCTTTGCCTACGTCGCGCTCACCGTGGCGTTCGTGCAGCAGGACTTCTCCGTCGCGTACGTGGCCAACAACTCCAATACCCTGCTGCCGCTGGTCTATCGCTACACCGCGGTCTGGGGCTCGCACGAGGGCTCGCTGCTGCTGTGGGTGCTGATGCTGGGCGTGTGGAACGCCGCCGTGGCGCTGTGGTCGCGCTCGCTGCCGCAGGTGGTGTCGGCCCGCGTGCTGGGCGTGATCGGCCTGGTCGCGATCGGCTTCCTGTCCTTCATGATCTTCACCTCCAACCCGTTCGCGCGCCTGCTGCCGGCGCCGCTGGAGGGCCACGACCTCAACCCGCTGCTGCAGGACCCGGGGATGATCATCCATCCCCCGATGCTGTACATCGGCTACATCGGCTTCGTGGTGCCGTTCGCGTTCGCGATCGCGGCCCTGCTCGAAGGCAAGGTCGATGCGCGCTGGCAGCGCTGGACGCGGCCCTGGACCAACGTGGCCTGGGGCTTCCTCACCATCGGCATCGCGCTGGGGTCGTGGTGGGCGTACTACGAACTGGGCTGGGGCGGCTGGTGGTTCTGGGACCCGGTCGAGAACGCCAGCTTCATGCCATGGCTGGCTGGCGCTGCGTTGATCCACTCGCAGGCGGTGACCGAGAAGCGCGGCAGCTTCGGCGGCTGGACGCTGTTGCTGGCGATCGCGACCTTCTCGCTGTCGCTGCTGGGAGCGTTCCTGGTGCGCTCGGGCGTGCTGACCAGCGTGCATTCGTTCGCCGCCGATCCCTCGCGCGGCCTGTTCATCCTGGTCTTCCTCGCCGCAGTCATCGGCGGCGCGCTGGTGCTGTACGTGCTGCGCGCGCCGCGCTTGCCGGAGGGGCGGCCGTTCGCGCCGTTCTCGCGCGAGACCCTGCTGCTGCTCAACAACCTGCTGCTCACCGCCGCCTGCGCGATGGTGTTGCTGGGCACGCTGTACCCGCTGCTGGCCGACGCGCTGGACCTGGGCAAGGTGTCGGTGGGCCCGCCCTACTTCGGCACCCTGTTCCTGCTGCTGATGGCGCCGCTGGTGCTGCTGGTCCCGTTCGGCCCGCTCACGCGCTGGCAGCAGGAGCAGGTATCCAAGCCGCTGGCGATGCTGTTGCCGTGGTTGGGGCTCGCGCTGGCATTGGGCGTGATCGCCTGGTTCATGGCGCCGCAGGGCCCGCTCAAGACCGCGGCCGGCGTGTTTGCCGCGGCCTGGGTGGGGCTGGGCACGCTGCGCTTCGTCTGGAGCCGGGTGCGGGCCAGCGGCCGCGCGTTCACCCCGGAAATGCTGGGCATGGTGCTGGGGCACCTGGGGCTCGCGGTGTTCGTGGCCGGCGCGCTGCTGGTCGAGGCGCAGCTTGTGCAGCGCGAGCTGGCGATGTCGCCCGGGCAGACCGTCGAGATCGGCCGCTACGCGTTCCGCTTCGATGGCGTCGAGCGCGTGCCCGGCCCGAACTACATGGCCGACCGCGGCCTGGTGCAGGTGCTGCGCGGCGACAAGCCGCTGGTCCTGCTGCACCCGGAAAAGCGCGCCTACGCCTCCGGCGGCCAGGTGATGACCGATGCCGGCATCCACGTCGGCGTGTTCGCCGACGTGTTCGTGGCGCTGGGCGAGCCGCTCGGCAACGGGGCATGGGCGGTGCGGCTGCAGATCAAGCCGCTGCTGCGCTGGATCTGGGCCGGCGCCTTCCTGATGGCGCTGGGCGGTTTCGTCACGGCTGCCGACAAGCGTTTCCGCAAGGTCACGGGTAGCGACCGCCGCCCAGCCGGCCCGAAGCCTGCAGGCGGCGAAGCACGCGCCGATGCGCGGGCGCCGTCGTCGCCCTTGGCCGGAGATGAAACCTGATGGCACGTCCCGCCACATTGTCCGCCGTGGTCATCGGCGTGGTGTTCGTCGGCCTGGTCGGCCTGCTGCTGTACGGCGTGCTGGTGTCCGACCGCGCCGACCGCGAAGCCCTGCCCTCGCCGCTGATCGGCAAGCCGGCGCCGGCGTTCGAACTGCCGATGCTGCACCAGCCTGGTCGCATGTTCTCGTCGCAGGAGCTGCGCGGCCAGCCCTACCTGCTCAACGTCTGGGGCAGCTGGTGCCCGGGCTGCCGCGTCGAGCACCCGGTGATCACGCGCTTCGCCGAGACCAGGCGCGTGCGCGTGGTCGGCTACAACTGGAAGGACGAGCACGTCGACGCGATGCGCTGGCTCGAACAGTTCGGCAATCCCTACTGGCTGGTGCTGGTGGACTACGACGGCCGCAAGGCGATCGACTGGGGCATCTACGGCGCGCCGGAGACCTTCCTGGTCGACGCCGAGGGCATCGTGCGCTGGAAGCACGTCGGCCCGGTGGACGACACGGTGATCGCCGAAAGCCTTGGTCCGGTACTCGACAGACTGGGGGTGGCGCCATGATCGCCGCCCTGCTGCGCCGTTGCAGCCTGCCTGCCGCCTGGCTGCTTGCGGCGCTGCTGCTTGCGCCCGGCATCGCCGCGGCGCAAGCCGTGCGCGATGCCGCGCCGCTGCAGTTCCAGGACGCCGCCGAGGAACGCCGATTCAACGGGCTGGTGTCGGAACTGCGCTGCGTGATGTGCCAGAACCAGTCGCTGGCCGATTCCAACGCCCAGATCGCCCACGACCTGCGCCGCGAGGTCTTCGACCTGATGCGCAGCGGCCGCAGCGACGACGAGATCCGCAGCTTCCTGGTCGAGCGCTACGGCGAGTTCGTGCTGTACCGCCCGCGCTTCAGCGGCCACACCGCCCTGCTGTGGCTGGCGCCGGGGCTGCTGCTGGTGGTGGGCGGCCTGGTGGTGGTGCGCATCGTGCGTGCGCGCGGCAAGCGGCCGCTGCCGGTCGAAGAGGAGCAGGAGTGGTGAGCGTGACCTTGCTGTATGTCGTGCTGGTCGTGGCCGCGCTGGCAGTGGCGGCGCTCATTGCCGCGCCGCTGCGGCGTGGCGCGCCACGCCTGTTCGGCGCGATCGTGCTGCTGGTGCCGGTGATGGCCTTTGCGCTGTACCGGATCGTCGGCACGCCAGTGGCGCTCGATGCTGAAGCGGCCGCCGTCGCCGCCGATCGCGCCGCGCCCACCATGGAAGAAGCCATCGCCGAACTCGAGGCCGCGCTGCAGCGCGACCCCGCGCAGCCGGAAGGCTGGCGCCTGCTTGCCCGCGCCTACGCCGCACAGGGCCAACAGGTGAAGGCGCGCGACGCATTCATGAGCGCGTTGGAGCAGATCACGGACGATCCGGACCTGCTGATCGAAGCCGCACAGGCCCGCGCCCAGGCCGCGCCGGGCAACCAGTTCGACGACGAAGCGCTGGCACAGCTGCGCCGCGCCCTGGCGCTGGATCCGGCCAACCAGCGCGCCCAGTGGTTCATCGGCGTGGTCCAGCGCCAGCGTGGCGAGGACGCGGCGGCCGTCGCCACCTGGGAATCACTGCTGCCCGCGCTCGATGCCGAGACCGCCGCCGCACTGCGCACGCAGATCAACGAGGCGCGTGCGGTGGCGGGGATGCCTGCGCTGCCTGCGGCGACACCGGCAACCGCACCGACGTCGTCCGTCGTGCCCGACGGCGCAACTGCCGCGACTGCGGGCGCGGTGCGCGTCCGTGTCTCGCTCGATCCGGACTTCGCCGCCCGCGTGCGCCTGCGCGGCGACGCGACCGTTTTCGTCATCGCCCGCGCCGCCGGCGGCCCGCCGATGCCGGTCGCGGTCGAGCGCCACAGCCTGCAGGATCTGCCGCTCGACATCGTGCTCGACGACGCCGACAGCCTGATGCCCACCTCCAAGCTGTCTTCGCTGACCGAGATCGAACTCGTCGCCCGCATCTCCGCCACCGGCAGCGCCAACCGCGCCGAAGGCGACCTCGAATCGGCAGCGGCAACCGTGAAGCTGCCGGCGGATGCGCCTGTCGATCTGGTGATCGGCGCACCGGCCCGCTGAGTGCGGGCCGCGCATCGCCCCTGCTTGGCCGCCGCGGGCCACCCAACCGCTCCGCCCTCGGTCAAAGCGCGATCCCGTTAGAATTCCCGGATGACCGAGTTCATCCCACCCGCCACACGCTGGATCGACCTGCCCTCGACGTTCCCGATGAAGCGCGGCGGCGCGCTGCACGGTGCGCGCGTCGCCTATGAAACCTGGGGCACGCTCAACGAGGAGCGCGACAACACGATCCTGATCGTCACCGGCCTCTCGCCGGATGCGCACGCCGCCTCAAGCGAGGCGGATCCAGCGCCGGGCTGGTGGGAAGCCATGCTTGGCCCGGGCAAGCCGATCGACACGGACCGCTGGTTCGTGGTCTGCGTCAACTCGCTGGGCAGCTGCAAGGGCTCGACCGGGCCGGCGTCGGTGGATCCCGCGACCGGCGCGCTGTATCGCCTGTCATTTCCCGACGTGTCGATCGAGGACATCGCCGATGGCGCGGCGCACGTGGTGCGCGCCCTGCGCATCGAGCAGTTGGCCTGCGTGATCGGCAACTCCATGGGCGGGATGACTGCGCTTGCGTTCCTGCAGCGGCATCCGGGCCTTGCCCGCACGCATATCAACGTGTCCGGCAGTGCGCGCGCGCTTCCGTTCTCGATCGCGGCGCGCTCGCTGCAGCGCGAGGCGATCCGCCTCGATCCGAACTGGAACAACGGCGAGTACGACGAGGCGACCTACCCCGAGTCGGGCATGCGCATCGCGCGCAAGCTGGGCGTGATCACCTACCGCTCGGCGCTGGAATGGGACGGGCGCTTCGGCCGCGTGCGGCTCGATTCGGAGCAGGCCGACGACGACCCCTTCGGCCTGGAATTCCAGGTCGAGAGCTATCTCGAAGGCCACGCGCGCCGCTTCGTGCGGCGCTACGACCCCAACAGCTACCTCTACCTCAGCCGCTGCATGGACTGGTTCGACCTGGCCGAATACGCGGGCGGCGACGTGATGGCCGCACTGGCCGGGCTCCGCGTCGAGCGCGCCCTGTCGATCGGTGCGCGCACCGACATCCTGTTCCCGGTCGAGCAGCAGGAGGAGATCGCCGACGGCCTGGCCCGCGGCGGCGCCGATGCGCACTTCGTCGGGCTGGAATCGCCGCAGGGCCACGACGCCTTCCTGGTCGACATGGGCCGCTTCGGGCCGGCGGTGGGCGGCTTCCTGCAGGGACTCTGAGGCGCTGCGGCCCGGTCCCGGGCCCGCCTTGAATTGTTTCAGCCGGTACGGTCTAGAATGCGGCCATGGCTTCCGACGCCCCGACCGGCATCCCCTTCCAGGGTCGAGACCGCTTTGTTGCGGCCGTCGACGCGGCCGTGCGCAGCGGCGACAGGCACGCGGTGACCGCCCGCCTGCGCAGCGTGCTGTGCGAACTGATCCGCGACCCCGCCGTGCGCCTGCCCGACTGCGTGCACGACAGGATCGACGACCACTACGCCCGCCGCGAGCTCTACCGCAGCCCCGCCCTTGGCTACAGCGTGATCGCCATGACCTGGGGCCCCGACCAGGGCACGCCGATTCACGACCACTGCGGTTTGTGGTGCGTGGAAGGCGTCTGGCACGGCGAGCTGGAGATCACCCAGTACGAACTGCTCGAGACCGACGGCGAACGCTGCCGCTTCCGCGCCGCCGGTGGCATGCATGCCGGCCCGGGCAGCGCCGGCAGCCTCATCCCGCCGCACGAGTACCACACCATCCGCAACGGAAGCGACGCCGCCATCGCGGTGACGGTACACATCTACCAGGGCCAGATGGATCACTGCTGCCGGTTCGAACCCGAGCAGGGCGAATGGTACCGGCGCGTGCCGGCGACGCTTTCGGTCGATCGCGCGGCGTAACCGCACTGCGCTACGCTTCGGCGCCACGTTGTCGAAGGACACCGCCCGATGCTGCCCGACTTCCTGCTTGCCAGCCTGCACCACCTGCTGTTCTTCGGCCTGATCGCCATGCTCGCGCTGCAGTCGGCCCTGCTCTCGCGACCGATCGACGCGGCCGCAATGAAGCGGCTGGCCGGCATCGACCGTGGCTACGGCCTCACCGCCGTCCTGCTGCTGTTTGCCGGCGGCGCGCGCCTGTTCTTCGGGGTCAAGGGCAGCGCGTACTACCTGCAGAACCCCTGGTTCCACGCCAAGATCGGCGTGTTCGTGCTGGTCGCCGCGCTCTCGCTGTGGCCCACCCTCGCCTTCCTGCGCTGGCGCATCCAGCTGCGCGCGGACGCCGCATGGCTGCCCGCCCCCGCACAGGTCGCGCGCCTGCGCACCATCGTGCGCATCGAGTTCGCCCTGATCGCCGTAATCCTGATCCTCGCCGCCGCCATGGCCCGCCACGGGGGACTGTCGTTCTGATGCGGGACCGGGCAACTGATTCGCTATACTGCGCCCCCGCGCCGGAGTGGCGGAATCGGTAGACGCAGCGGACTCAAAATCCGCCGCCCTTAAAAGCGTGTGGGTTCGAGTCCCACCTCCGGCACCAGATCCAAGGCGAAGGGCTTGACCGTGAGGTCAGGCCCTTTGTGTTGATGCGGCTGCTGGCTTGCGGCTTGCTATGGCGCGGTGGCAATGACCTGGCCGCACAAGCTGGATGCATTGGCCTGCACCCCGCGCGGAGGGATGGCTCCTCTCGGGAAGCTAGAAGTAAACCTGGCCCCGTTAATCGCGGCCCCGTTAATCGCGTGCCTCGCCGGTCTTGGCAGCCTTGCGCTGCCGGATTTCCTGAAGGGTCATTGCAATAATCCGGGTTGCTGGGAACGTTGCCGGGTGGATGAATTACGCGCGCGCGCGCGTTTCTCAAAACAGTCCCCGATTTCTCTACTGGCGGTTATCCGCTAGTGTTGGTGCTTCTGGAGGTAGGAATCCAGTTGCGCAGTTCTCAGCGGGGTTGCCATGAACGATAGTGCAGTGTTTGCCGGTCTGTCGGGCCTCAAGCTTGACGGTGAATTCTTCGACCTAGGCCAAGGGGTAACCGTACGGAGTGTTTACTCACACGTGATGGCTCCATTTCTAATAGCTCTGACCAAAGCCGAGCCAGGCAAGCATCACCCCGGCCCTTGGAAGAACATTGATGGCGGACTCCAGTACGAATTGACGGCGGAGTTGTGTGTTCCGGAGAGAACGCCACGCGACCATGAAGCGACATTGCGTACAGCTAAAACAGTGGTTTTCCTGCTACGCCTTGGCATAGATCCAGCCGTAACCGCGCCGGTGTTCTCTACTCATTCCTTTGCTGACCCATCTGGTGTTCTAGAAGCATCTACTCGGATACTGCCCTACGAGATATTGCCTAGGTTCCTCCAGCTGCAGGGGCCCGAAGCTTTTTTGAACACTGAAACGGCTCGCTGGGTTACTGACAACTGGCAGACAGTCGAGCGTCTTTCTAAAGACTCAGCTGAATTCTCCCTGGCGCGTGAAGCAATCGACCAAGGGCAGTTCGTAGAGAATCAAGCCCTAGCTCTAATATCTCTTTGGTCCGCATTGGAGGCTTTGTTCTCGCCGTCGCAGACGGAGCTTCGGTTTCGCGTCTCATCGCTCATGGCAACTTTTCTTGAGCCTGCTGGCAATTCACGGCTCCAGCTACAAAAGCGGTTGGCAGTACTTTACGACAAGCGATCCGCAGCCGCGCACGGAAAGCCAAAGCATCAGCAGCAGGATCTAGTGGACACCTTCAACGTCTTGCGGGATGTCCTGTTAAAGATCATTGAGCGCGGTAGCGTTCCCTCTAAGGACTCATTGGAAGCGGCAATGTTCGGCGTTTAACGTGGGACACTCATGGGACATTGACACCCGAAATTGACAGCATTTCCCAGTACCGGACAACAGTTAAGCCATTGATCCCATTGGCGCCAGCACTAGCCAACAATGCCTAGTTGGGACTCAAAATCCGCCGCCCTTAAAGGCGTGTGGGTTCGAGTCCCACCTCCGGCAACAGTGAAAAAACAAGGGCTTAGCTGCGAGGCTAGGCCCTTGCTCTTTGGGGTGCCGACCCGTGTACGGGTTGTGTACGAAATCTGCGCCTAGCCGAATAGTTGCCGAAATGGCAGCAGCGCGCCTACTCTTTCTGCTGCTGGCAAGTAGCCCAAACGCCGGCTACTCTCGACGTGCGCGTACACGTGCAGGGGATTATCAAACGTGACAAGGGCCAAGCCGATTCGCTTGGGATTGGGGATGTTCACTGGCGTACCGATACCAGAAGGCCCGCACTCCGAGATCGAGCGCAGAACAAGGAAATCAAAAGTGGCAGCTAAGAAAGCAACGAAGAAGGCGTCCAAGGGAGCAGCCACTAAGAAGGCAAATGCCGCGAAGGCTCCCGCTAAGCCGCGTGGTGGCGCTGCTCTCAAACGCCCTTATCCGATCTACACAGTCAAGGAGGCCCTCCGGGTCGCTCAGGCAATCAAAGAATTCAACGGCGGGAATCCTTGGACACCCTCGGATGTCGCTACTGCCCTAAATATGGGCATGTCAAACAACTTCTTCTATCTCACCGCCGCATCGCGCGACTATGGGTTAACGGAGGGGACGCGAGATACCGCAACTATCTCAATCGCTGCTCTTGGGACAGAAATCCTGTACGCGTCAAACGCGGAAGCAGAACAAAACAAGAAGATTGAGGCATTCCGTCGCATCCCGATTTTCGACAAGGTTCTTGAGCACTACAAAGGCTCCTCGCTACCGGAGATGAAGTATCTCGGAAACACGCTGGAGCGCGAGTTTCAATTAGCGCCAAAATTTCACGAAGATTTCTCTAAATTATTCCGCGAGAACTGCAACGAGCTCGGAATCACAGGTGGTTCTGTAGATTTCGGAACATTGAATGCACCGGAAGGGGAAAGGCCTCCTACGGTGATACTAGGCGCACCGAAAGGAACGAAGGGAACGAAGGGAACGAAGGGAACCTTCAAGGCATTCATCATCATGCCATTCACTGAGCGCAACCCAGAGCGACCTCAGGGTTTCTTTACTGAGGTCCTGCGGAGTTTGCTGACACCAGCCGGGATTGATGCGGGCTTTATCGTAGAAACCGCGAATCGCCAAGGAAGCGATGTCATTCAGTCCACGATTATCAATGAGCTTTTGGAAGCTGACTTAGTAATCGCTGATTTGACTGACCACAACCCAAACGTCTTGTTTGAGCTGGGTGTTCGGATGGCACAAGACAAACCCGTCGCTCTCGTTAAGGCGTCTGATACTGGGCGAATCTTCGATATCGACAACATGCTACGCGTTTACGAATACAGCCCTAATCTTTGGCACTCGACCATCGAATCTGATCTACCGAAGATTGCGGAACACGTTAAAGCCGCGTGGGATAATAGAGACACGACGCAAACTTACATGCGGCTCCTCAGAAAAGGCGCTGCATGAAAATTGGGGTTGGCCAAACCGCCCGGTCGACCAGCCCGCCGCCCCATCATAAGCGGCACCTTGCAGGCTGCGCTCCCATGCCCTGGCAACGCAGCCCACGCAGTTCTGTTGCGGGGATATTGAGGTCAGGTTAACTTCCTCCGAGTGGCAAGCCGTCCGATCCAACGGATGACGGTGGGTCGGCCCATTTCCTCGACGGGCGAATGGGGCCTCAGATGTGCCCAGACATATCTGCTGGCGGCGTAACGTTCTTGCCTCGACTGGGCAAGGGGTGCTCGTGCGGATCGTGACGATCCTGATCCTGGGCTGCGGGCTCTATGGCGCTTCCCAGCTGTGGTCCGACAGGGGGCGCGACCGTCGCGAGGGGCGTAGCAAGCCAGTCCGGTCCGGTGGCGGACGATTGCGGGTCGCGCGCAATTGATCCCTGGTTGCGCGCAAGCGCTTTTTGCTTGCGCGCAACCCGGCGCTGCTTGCGATCGGGCGCAGGGCGTGTCGCCCACGACCGCATTCCGCTCGCGCGCGAGCCGGTTTCGCTTGCGCGCAAGCCGGATTCTCCTCGCGGCCGGCGCTCCGAGGCTTGCGCCCGGTGCGAAACCACCCAGCCGCAGTCCACGAACGGCCTGTCACAGCACGGCCGCAGCACCGCACTTGCTGGCCAGCCCTGGACAGGCGGCGCATCATTCCCCCATGAGCATCCTCGACACCCTCAAGTGGCTCGCGCGCGATCTGTCGAAGGTGCAGGACGTGATCGTGCCCGAGCATGGCGAGCGCAAGGACAAGCGCTATACCTCGACGCCGGACCAGTTGGTCGGGGTGGAGGTGTTGCCGGAGTACGAATTCATCCTGGAGGCGCTGCGGGCCGGCTGCCCTGCCCTGTTCGTGACCGGCAAGGCGGGGACGGGCAAGTCGACGCTGATCCACTGGCTGCGCAGCCAGCTCGATTCCTGTGCGGTGGTGGCGCCTACGGCGGTCGCGGCCGCGGCGGTCCAGGGCGACACCATCCATTCGTTCTTCGGCCTGCCGCCGCGGCTGATCGATCCGGAAGAGAAGCACCCGGTCAGCGCCAAGGTGCGGCTGGTGCTGGAGAACGTGAAGTGCCTGATCGTCGACGAGGTGTCGATGGTGTTGCCGAACATGGTCGACACCATGAGCAACATCCTGCGCAGCGCCCGCGGCAACGAGCTGCCCTTCGGTGGGGTGCCGGTGATCTTCGTCGGCGACTTGCTGCAGCTGCCGCCGGTGGTGGGGACGCCCGAGGAGGTGGTGTACTTCTCGCACCGCTACCAGACGCGCTATTTCTTCTCGGCCGACATCTTCCGCGAGCAGCCGATCGTGCCGATGGTGCTGGCCAAGGTGCGGCGCCAGGCGGACGGGGAATTCATCGAGGCGCTCAACCGCATCCGCCTGAACGACGATTGCCGCGAGGCGGTCGCGCTGTTCAACCGCACCTGCTATCGCGACCGCGCGGCCGATGCAACGGTCGGCACGTATCTGGTGCCGACCAACCAGAGCGCGCGCAGCATCAACATGCGCGAGCTCGACCAGTTGCCCGGCGAAGTGCAGCTGTACGAGGCGCGCGTGGGCGGCACGGTGGCGGCCAACAAGTGGAAGCTGCCGGTGCCCGACAGGCTGGAGCTGAAGGTCGGCGCCAAGGTGATCTTCCTGAAGAACCGCAAGCCCGAATGGATCAACGGCGACCTGGCGACCGTGGTCGGGATGGAGGACGACCACATTCGCGTGCGCAAGGACGAGACCGAGAACGTGCTGCTGGTCGGGCGCGAGACCTGGCACAAGTACAAGTATTCCTACGACTACCAGACGCGGCGGGTGGAGGCTGAGGTGGTGGGGAGCTTCGAGCAGTTTCCGCTGGCGCTGGGCTGGGCGATGACGATCCACAAATCGCAGGGGCTGAGCCTGGACGCGCTGACCCTCAACCTGGGCGATGGCGGCGCGTTCGCCGAGGGCCAGACCTATGTGGCGCTGTCGCGGGCGCGGACGCTGGAGGGGATCACCCTGGCGCGGCCGATTTCGATGCGTGACGTGCGCACCGATCCGGTGGTGGTGGCGTTCTATCGGGAGCTGGGGATCGATCGGTAGTTGCGGAGGTGCGGTCGTTGCCGCTGTACGCATTGCCGGAATCACGGCGTGCTAACGTCCGCGGCGGTAGTGAAACGCGTCGCGCATCGAGGATGTGCGCCCTGCCCAGCAAGGAGCTCTCGCATGCGCCTGTCCTGGTTGCTTCCCGTGAGTCTCGCCTTCGCCTTGGCCGGCTGCGATGACGTGATCGTCGACACCACGTCGCGAAAGGACCAGACAGCCGAGGCGGCGCCTCGGCAGACCGCCGTTGCCGTGACTCTGCCAGTGGCCGTCGTACGCGCCAGCTCCAGCACGGCGGAAACCGCCAGCCCTGCTCCGGTGCGTACGCCTGCAGCGGCCACGCCAGCCGCCGTCACCCGCGCCACCGGCGGCAACGGTCCGCGGCGGCGCATCATCGAACCCGATCCACCGTTCCAGAGCACGCCGGTCACCAGCTTCAATGAGCCCTGGGCGATGACCTTCCTGCCCGACGGACGCCTGCTGGTCACCGAGAAGGGTGGCGCACTGCGGCTGCTGAATCCGGGCACCGGCCAGGCTGGCACGATCAGCGGCGTCCCGGCCGTCGCCTATGGCGGGCAGGGCGGGCTGGGCGACGTGATCCTGCATCCGCTGTACGCGGGCAATCGCCGCATCTACCTGAGCTACATCGAGCGCAGCGGATCCATCTATGGCGCGGTGGTGGTGCGCGCGCGGCTCACCCTCGATGGCGCGGGCGGCGGCCACCTGGACAGCATCGAGCGCATCTGGGAGCAGGCGCCGAAGGTGAGCGGCCAGGGCCACTTCAGCCACCGCCTGGCCTTCGACGCGGCCGGCAAGCTATGGATCACTTCAGGCGACCGGCAGAAGTTCGATCCGGCCCAGGACATGTCGACCAATCTGGGCAAGATCATCCGGCTCAACGACGACGGCAGCATCCCGGCCGACAATCCCTTCGCCGGCCAGGGCGGCGTGGCGGCGCAGGTCTGGTCGCTGGGTCATCGCAATCCGCTGGGCATCAGCTTCGATGCCGAGGGCCGTCTGTGGTCGCACGAGATGGGGCCGGAGGGCGGCGACGAACTCAACCTGGTCCTGCGCGGGCTCAACTACGGCTGGCCGCTTGTTTCCAACGGCAGCCACTACGGCGGCGCGCCGATTCCCGACCACGACACCCGGCCCGACCTCGAGGCGCCGAAGACCTGGTGGACGCCGGTGATCGCGCCGGCCGGCATGGTCATCTACTCGGGCAGCCTGTTCCCCACGTTCCGCGGCGATGCCTTCATCGGCGGGCTGGCGTCGCAGGCGCTGGTGCGGGTGCGCTTCAACGGCACCAACGCGGCCGAGTACCGGCGCTATCCGATGGGCCGGCGCATCCGCGAGATCGAACAGGGCCCCGACGGGGCGATCTGGCTGCTGGAGGATGGCGCTGGCGGGCGCCTGCTGAAGCTCACGCCGCCGGGCTGACGCTGGCACAACGGCCCACGGCAGACCTGCCATCTGTCGATCGTATGGCGGGTGGATCGTCGTAGGCGACACCTCCGGATGCCTGCATCGATGAAGCCGATCCTCTACGCACACCCCTTTTCGTCCTATTGCCAGAAGGTGCTGGTCGCGCTGTACGAGAACGACACGCCGTTCGAGTACCGCCATCTCGAAGAGGGCGGGCACATGGAGGAGCTGGCGGCGCACTGGCCGATGAAGCGATTTCCGGTCCTGGTCGATGGCGGGCACACGGTGATCGAGGCCAGCACGATCATCGAACACCTGCAGCTGCATCACCCGGGCCAATGCCAGCTGATCCCGGCCGATCCGGAGGCAGCGCTCGAGGTCCGGATGCTGGACCGGTTCTTCGACAACTACGTGTCCACGCCGCAGCAGAAGTGCGTATTCGACGCGCTGCGGCCGGCAGGTTCGCGCGACCCGCACGGCGTCGCCGTAGCCAAGGCGATGCTCGAGACAGCCTATGCCTGGCTGGAAGCGCATATGGCCGGACGCACGTGGGCGGCCGGGGACCAATTCAGCCTGGCTGACTGCGGGGCTGCGCCGTTCCTGTTCTACGCGCAATGGACACATGCCATCCCGGAAGCACTCACGCAGGTCCACGCGTACCGGCGACGCCTGCTGGCGCGGCCCTCGTTCGCGCGGGCGGTGGACGAGGCGCGGCCGTACCGGAGCTATTTTCCGCTGGGTCGCATCGAGGATTGAACGCTGCCTAGCGGCAGATGCGCGCGCGTCCGCGATCGAAATGGAAATGGTCGGCGTGGGCGGCGTTGTAGTCGGGGCCGAGCACGGCATCGAACCAGTTGCAGGCGCCGTCGCGCAGTTCGCGCAGGAAGGCGGCTTCGGGGTCCTGCTCCGCTTCACCTTCGCCCTCGCCTGGGGCGGTGGTCCAGTCGCCCAGCACACGGATCCGGCGGCCGTCCTCCAGCACGAAGCCGCCGATGTCGAAGGCGTCCGCGGTCGCGTGCTGGCTGCGCCGGCCGCCTTCGCGGCCGTACAGGTTGCGGCAGCTGTAGGAGCCGAAGTGCTCGATCCGCGCGACCGGGCTGCCGAGATGGCGCTGCGCGGCCTGCTGTAGCGCGTGCTGTTCCCACATCGCCAGCGACAGCGCGGCGCGGCAGCTCAGCGCGAACGGTTCGCCCACGGCCACGCTGGTGCGGGAGATGCGGACGGCGTTGTCGAAACCGCAGCCTTCGCCGGTGTTGCGATCCTCAAGGGGCGATGTGGCCAGTTGCGCCTGCGCAAGCGCGTCACTGCAGGCGGCACGATCGGCCGAGGCGCGGTCGAGCTTGAAGCGCGTCAGCATGTTGGGCGGATCATCGATGCGCAGCGGCGCCCATGGATTCCAGCGATCGGGAAAGGGTAGCGCGCCGGACCACAGGGCCCAGCCGGCGAAGGCGAGAAGCAACAGGAACAGCAGCCCGCCGAGCGGACGGCGTCGGGGTTTTTCATCCATTGCATGCATCGTGGCGGCGTGGCACCCAAGCCTGCGTGACGGCGTGGACAGGCATGTCACGCAACTGAACCGCGGCGCCGGCAGTCGCGTATTTTCACCGCGGTTTTGCGCCGTGCCTCCCAGCATGCGCCCTACATGTCACCGACGGAGATTTCGATGAAAGCATTCCACGGTATTGCGATCGCGACGCTCGCCCTGGCGGCCATGCCTTTGGCGCAAGCCCAGACCTACGGACCCCAGGACGAAGGCCGCCGCTTCAATGACGGCAGCCGCGTGGTGTGCGAGGAGGTCGAGGTGCGTCGCGCGGACAGGGATCCCAACAAGATCGCCGGTACGGCGGCGGGAGCGGTGATTGGCGGCGTGCTGGGCAGCCAGATAGGCAGCGGCCGCGGACGCGACCTGGCCACGGTCGGCGGCGCAATCGCCGGTGGTGCGGTTGGTCGGAACGTGCAGGAGAACCGGCAGGAGCAGCGCGGCGACCGAGTGACGGAGCAGCGATGCGAACGGGTACGCCGTTGAGTTGTAGGCCAGAGCCCGGAAGCCATTAGCTCGTAGCCCGTCCCCCGCACTCCCCCGCCCTTGGCCGTCATCCCGGCGAACGCCGGGATCCATGTTTGCGGGTCATGCCCGTCTGCACGGTCATAGATCTGGTGGCAGGTCTTCACGTGCGGCTCGGACCGCCTGCGGGATCGGCAGCGCTCGGTCCCCCAGCAGCCCTTCCACCCTGCTCCCTCCACGCCCGCAGGATCGCCGCTTCCTGTTCCCGGCCTGGTCCCGCTTCAAGCTTGGCCTGCCGGTCCGTCGGCAGGCCGCGAAACCATTCGAGCAGGTCAGCCACCGTCGTTGCCAACGGCCGGAACGTCAGTCCGGCTGCGATCGCGCGCGCATTGCCCACCGAGCCATAGCCGCCGTACTGCGCATGATCGCGTGATACCCAGATCGGGAAGCCCGCCTCCTGCGACTCGAGGAACGCTGCCGGCACGTGGGTGAATGTTGCCGGTCCGCCGGTGACGGCGTGGCAGCCGTGCACCATCGCATCCATGCCCATGACGTAGTCCGGCCCGCAGGCATTGAAGGTGCCGGTAGTGCCGTCCTCCGCCAGGCGGATCATCCATTCGCCCAGGTCGCGACCGTCGATGATCTGCACCGGATCGAGGCCGTCGCCAGGCACCAGTATTTCGCCGCCCTGCGCGATGCGGTGCGGCCAGTAGGTGAAGCGGTCGGTCGCGTGGCGCGGGCCGACGATGTAGCCCGGGCGCACGATGGTCACGCGTGGGCCGAATTGGCGGCGTGCTTCGGCCTCGCTCAGCGCCTTGAGCGGGCCATAGAGGTTGGCCATGTCGGCGAGCAGCGTCCCGCGCGTTTCGGCCATGGCGTCGCGGCCCTGGTACTGCGCCAGCGGCGCATCCTCGGTGATCCCGGGCTTCGAGCCGTCGGCATAGGCCGAAATGGTGGACACGAACAGGTAGTGGCCAACGCGCCCCTTGAGCGCCTGGCCCGCGTCGCGCACCCAGAACGGCAGCGTGGTGGGGTTGTCGATGCACACGTCCCACTCGCGGCCTTCCAGCGCCTTGAGGTCGCCCGTGTTGCGATCACCGTGCAGTTGCTCCACCTCGCCCGGCCACTCAGGCGACGGGCTCCTGCCCCGGTTGAACAGGGTGACCCGATGGCCCCGCGCAAGCGCGTACTGGACCTGGAACGGTCCGGTGAAGCCGGTGCCGCCGAGGATCAATATCCGCAGCGGCTTCGCAGCGCGCGCGATGGGTGCCGTGGACGTGGTCGAGCCGATCGACGGCAGCGCGGTGGCGGCGGCGGCAAGCGCGCCGAGCTTGAACAGGGTGCGGCGGGTGGTGTGCATGGCCGGGTTTCCGCGGGAAGGTTCCGCCGTTCTACCACCGGCAGCCGCCGCGCCGCCCATGGCGGAAGTCGGAGCCGGCCGATTCGCCAGACGCGGCAAACCTGCGCCGGATCCAATGTCGCCCGCTGCGGCTCCCGGGCGGCAGCTGACTCGCCCCATCGTGCGTCCTGCCGCCAGCCCTGGCGATCAGACGGCCGCAGTCACCACGATCTCGACCTTCCACTCTGGCCGGGCCAGCTTGGCTTCCAAGGTTGCGCGCGAGGGTGCGTTGCCCGGCAGCACCCATTCGTCCCAGGCGCGGTTCATGCCGGCGAAGTCGGCGATGTCGGCCAGGTAGATCTGCGCGCGCAGGATCCGCTGCTTGTGGCTGCCAACCTGCGCGAGCAGGGCATCGATCGCCGCCAGCACTTCGCGGGTCTGGGTTTCGATGTCCGCGCCGTCGGTCTCGGGCACCTGGCCGGCGAGATAGACCACGCCGTTGTGGATGCTGGCTTCCGACATGCGCGGGCCGGCGTCGATGCGCTGGATCATGGTGCGGTTCCATCGGGGAAAGGAGCGCCACGATATGCCACCGCCCTTCCGTCGGAAAGCGCCCGGTGCCGCCAATGACGAAGGGGCAGGCCCAAGCCTGCCCCTTCAATGTGCGTCACCAGATGCGGACGCGGTCTTCCGGTGCGATCCACAGCGGATCGCCCTGCTTCACGTCGAAGGCCTCATACCAGGCATCGATGTTGCGCAGCGGCGCAAACGCGCGGATATGCCCCGGCGAGTGCGTGCCGTTGACCAGCTGCTGGCGCAGCGCATCATCGCGCCACAGCGTGCGCCACACCTGCGCCCAGCCCAGGAACAGGCGCTGCTCGCCGGTGAAACCGTCGATCACCGGCGCCGGCTTGCCGTCGAGCGAGCGCCGGTAGGCCTCCAGCGCGATGGTCAGGCCGCCGAGGTCGCCGATGTTCTCGCCCATCGCAACCTTGCTGTTGATGTGCATGCCCGGCAGCTGCGGGAACTCGTAGGCCTCGTACTGCGCGCCCAGCTTCGCCGCCTGCGCCTCGAACTTGGCCGCGTCCTCGGCCGTCCACCAGTCGCGCAGCAGGCCGGCGCCGTCGGACTTGCGGCCCTGGTCGTCGAAGCCGTGGATGATCTCGTGGCCGATCACGCCGCCGATGGCGCCGTAGTTCACCGCCGGATCCGCATCGGGGTCGAAGAACGGCGGCTGCAGGATGCCGGCCGGGAACACGATCTCGTTCTTCACCGAGTTGTAGTAGGCGTTCACCGTCTGCGGGGTCATGCCCCACTCGGCCTTGTCCACCTTCTGGCCAAGGCGTGCGCGGCGGTAGTCCCACTCGAAGCTGCGCGCGCGCAGCGCATTGCCCAGCACGTCGCCGTCGCGCACTTCCAGCGCGCTGTAGTCGCGCCACTCGTCCGGATGGCCGATCTTCAGCCCGAAGCCGGCCAGTTTGGCGCGCGCCTCGGCCTTGGTGTCGGGCGACATCCAGTCCAGCGCATCAAGCCGGGCGCCCATCGCAAGCTTCACGTTGGCGACCAGGTCGTCCATCTTGGCCTTGGCGTCAGGCGGGAAATACAGGGCCACGTAGTCGCGGCCGATCGCCTCGCCCATCGCGCTCTCGACGAAGGACACGCCGCGCTTCCAGCGCTCGCGCTGCTCCGGCTGGCCGGACATGAACTTCTCGCGGAACTCGTAGTGCGCGTTGACGAAGCGAGCCGGCAGCAGCGGCGCCATCGAATCGACCAGCTCGGCCGCCTGCCAGGCCTTGAGGGTGTCGAGGTCGGTTTCGGCGAAGGCCTTGGCCATCTCCGGGATGGCGCTGTCCTGGCGCACGACGGCGAGTTCGGCCTGGCCGACGCCCGACGCCTCGAAGAACGTCGCCCAGGGGAAGCCCGGCGCCTTGCTGGCGAACTCCTTCAGCGGCAGCGGGTTGTAGGTCTTGTCGCGCTCGCGGCTCTGCGCGCGGGTCCAGTGCGCTTCGGCGATCCGGGTTTCGAACGCCAGCACCTTTTCGGCCGCTGTCTTGGAGTCTTCCCATCCAGCAAGTTCAAGGAGTTGCGCGACATAGCTCAGGTAACGCTCGCGCTGCGGAGCGAAGTTGTCGCGCAGGTACATCTCGCGGTCGCCCAGGCCCAGGCCCGACTGCGACAGGTACAGCGTGTAGCGGTCCGGGTTGCGCTGGTCGTCGGAGACCATCAGCCGGTACAGGCCGCCGCCGAAGCCGCGCGAAACGCTGGCGCGCACCAGTGCGTCCTTGTCCGGGGCCTCGCGCAGCTGCGCGATCAGGGGCTGCAGCGGCGCGTCGCCGCGCGCCTCGATCGCGGCCTCGTCCAGGAAGTCCTGGTAGAGCGTGGCGATCTTGCCCGCGTCGTCGCCGCTGGCGGTCTCGGCCTTCGGGTAGCTTTCAAGCAGTCGCCGCACGCGCGCCTCGGACAGGTCGCGCAGCACGCGGAAATTGCCGTAGCTCGACTGGTCCGACGGAATCTGCGTGGTCTTGGCCCACTGCCCGCTGGCGTAGGCGAAGAAGTCCTCGCCCGGGGACACATTGGGGTCCATGCCGGCGGTGTCGACGCCCCAGCTGCCATAGCGCTGCGCCTCGATGGCGCCCTGGTCCGCCGCTCCGCCACCGGGGTCGACCGCGACCAGCGACTGCAGCGTGCAGGCCTCGTCCAGGCAGCCGTGGCTCTCGTGCGCGGCCACCGGGACCGACATGGCCAGTGCCAGCAGCATGGCTGCCGACAGGATGTTCTTCTTCAAGATCGATCTCCAATACTTTGAAAAATAAAGGAACGCGACCTCAGGCCGCGCTGCCCCGGCCCCAAGCATAGCGGCGCACGGCGTGTCCGACCCGGGCCGAATGGCATGGGTCGGGAAGCTCGGGATGCCAATGCCGCGGCCGTTAATCGGATTTGACCCAGGCCATACGGCGATCCGGGCAATGTGACCGTCGATGACGGAATACTCCAACACGCAACGCAACCGTAGCCGAAAGCTGCGGTTCGTCCGGCGCATCCACGGCATGCGCATGCTGGGGACGGCCCTGTGCGCCCTGCCGATCGGCTCGGTGCTGGCCGAGCGCGAAGCGCCGTTGGCCATGTGGATCCTGGTCGGCATCAATGCCCTGCTCTGGCCGCAGATCGCCCACTGGATCAGCATCCGCGCGCGTAATCCGGTCGCCGCGCAGTTCCGCTGCCTGAGCCTGGATTCGGCCTTCTCCGGCATGTGGATCGCTTTCATGGCGGTCAGCGTCGCGCCGACCGCGCTGTTCGTCACCATGGCGACGGCGGACAAGATCGCGGCTGGCGGATGGCGGCTGCTGGGGCGTTCGACGGTCGCGCTGGCCTGCGGATTCCTGCTCACCTGGACCCTGCTCGGGTTTCCTTTCCAGCCGCTGACCTCGCAGCGCACGCTGCTGCTGACCATCCCGTTCCTGTTCGTCTACACCGTGGTGCTGAGCATGGTCACGCACCGCCTTGGCAGCCGCATCGCCGAACAGAAGCGCGAGCTGCAGCGTCTGAACCGCACCGACCCGACCATGCAGCTGCCCAACCGGCCGCACCTGGAGGAGGTGGCGGCCACCGAGCTTGAGCGCTTCCACCGGTTGGGGCGGCCCGCGACGCTGCTGCTCGACGTTGATCGCTTCAAGACGATCAACGACCGCTACGGGCACGGCATGGGCGACGTGGTGCTCAAGCGCATCGCCGCCATCCTGCGGCAGAGCGTGCGTGGCACCGACCTGCCCGCCCGCTACGGCGGCGACGAGTTCGCGGTGTTGCTGGTCGACACGGATACCGCGAAGGCCGGCCAGGTGGCCGAGCGCATCCGCAGCGAGGCGGAGCGGCAGGTGTTCGACGCCGAGCCCGGCCTGCGCTGTTCCCTGAGCATCGGTGTGGCCGCCGCGACCGCGCAAGACGCCAGCCTCGACAGCTGGGTGCGAGCCGCCGACGCCGCGCTGTACCGGGCCAAGGCCGCGGGCCGCAACCGGGTGGTCACGGCCTAGGCAACGGTGAAAACTGTCATTTCGAGCGTAGCGAGAGGCGCTTTACAACAGCGAAGCTGGTCAATCTATGTTACTGAATTTCCGAGATTGACCGGCTTCGCCGTTGTAAAGCTCTTCTCACTGCGTTCGGAATGACAAACAGGCCTTTTCGGCATTGCCCTAGGCGCCTCTCAGCGCCCGTCGGGCCATACCGGTCCGAACTCCACCAGCACCGGGAAGTGGTCCGACACGTGGCGGCCGTCGACCGGTTCGGCCAGGGTGCTTGCGGTCCGCGCCTGCAGGCCGCGCGACAGCACCCAGTCGATACGCGTCCCCGGCGTGCCGCTGAAGCCATGGAAGGTGCCGGCGGGCCCCTCGCGTCGCGGCGCCTGTTCCCAGGCATCGTGCAGTGCGGCGGTGAGCCGGCGATGCACCGCGCTGCCCGGCGTGTCGTTGAAGTCGCCCGCCAGGATGATCGGCCCATCCACGTGCGCGATGCGCTCCAGGATCAGTTCCGCCGCGCGCAGGCGCGCCTGGCCATCCTCCGGCCGGTACGGCAGATGGGTATTGAACAGGTGGAAGCGCAGCCCGTCCGCCCGCCGTTCGAACAGGCCCCAGCTCACCATCCGCGGATAGAGGTGGCCCCAGCTGATGCTGCCGGGCAGCTGCGGCGTGTCCGACAGCCAGAAGTGCCCCGACTCGAGCAGGCGCAGGACGTCGGGCCGGTAGAACACGCCCATGTGTTCGTCCCCATCGCCACCGCGGCGCCCGCGGCCGAACCAGGCGTACTGCGGCAGGCGCGTGGACAGGTCGTCGGCCTGCACGCGCATCAGCTCCTGGGTGGCGATCACGTCGGGGACGGTGGCGTCGATCAGCCGCGCCATCGCATCGCGCCGCAGTGGCCAGTGGTTGACGCCGTCGGATTCCAGCGGCAGGCGCACGTTGAGGGTCATCACGCGCAAGGTGGGCGCGCTGGTCTCGACCGAATGGCAGGCGGCGAGTGCCATCAACAGGCAGGCGATGAGCATGCCGGTGATCGCGGTTCCCGGGTGGGAACGCCGGGACGCATCAGGCCGCATCGGCATCGGCCGCTGCCTCGACGCCGCGCCGGCGCAGCTGCCACGAAGCCAGCAGCACGGCAGGCAATCCGGCCACTGCGCCCGGCCACACGCCCCAGACCAGCGCCGCCGCCAGGCCGAAATACAGCGCGATGCCGCCGACGACGATCCGCCCCATCGCATCGACCGCAGGCACCTCGCGATCGCGGCTGAGCTCGAAGCGCAGCACCGCCGCGATCACCGGCGCCACCATCAGCAGGCACAGCGCGATCCAGCAGGCGCGGCCCAGCCAGAAGCCCGGTTCGCCCGGCAGCCCGGCGTCGATCGGCAGGCCGAGCCGTTCGCCCAGCCACGCCGCCGGCAGTTCGGCCAGCTTGTGCCACAGGTACAGCGGCATGCCGAGCGCGCCGAGCACCGCGATCGCCCGCGCCGGGACGCGTCCGGCCAGCAGGCGCCTGGCCAGCGGCTCGAACAGCAGCACTGCGCCGACCTGCAGCCACATCACGCCGATCAGCGCGAGCGTCGGCGGCAGCATGTTGTTGCCGGCCAGCGCCACGCCCACCATCGCCACCGGATAGCCGCTGGCCATTGCCAGCAGCAGCCAGGCCGCGCCCAGCAGCACGAACGCCGCGCCCGCACCCACGCCGCGGAAGCGGCCGCGCTTCCAGGCGATGCCCAACTGCTGCGGGATCAGCCATACCAGCAGCATGTTCAGCCAGGCGATGCCGGCAGGCCGCTCCGAAACGCGCGCGCCAATGCTGAGCAGCGCGTCGAGCGATGTCACACCCGCCCGCGCCGCGTCGAGCGCGGCGGCGGCGACCACCAGCGCGAGCACCGCAGCAAGGCCGAAGCGCGCATCCAGCTTCAGGCACCAGGGCAGCAGCGCCTGCACCGTGAGCAGCATCAGCAGGAACCACAGGTGGATGGTCAGCGACTGGTCGAACACGCCCAGCAGGCGCCCGCCCGACAGCAGCGCAACCAGCGCCAGCGCGACCAGCACCGCAAGGTAGGTGACCGTTGGCCGCGCCAGCGACAGCGCGCGCGCCGCCCACCAGGTGCCCTGCCCGTTGTCTGCCATCCGCCGTGCGACGCCGTCGGCGCTGACCGCGGCGGAGACAAACACGAACAACGGTACCACCTGCACCAGCCAGGTAAGCATGCCGGCCGCATCCCATGTGGCCAGCAGATGGTCGGTCCCGATCAGGCGCCCATCGACCATGCGCGGCAGCGTGGCCACCCAGTGTCCGAACACCACGACCAGCAGTGCGCCGGCCCGCAGGGCATCGGGATAGGGATCACGCTGCGGCGTGGACATCGGCGCTCCGGCGCGGGGACGGAGCATGGTAGCCCGGGCTGCGGCCTAGAGCGTCTGCGTTACATCCGCGCCGCGGGCGGCCAGGAACTCGGCGGCGCGGCTGCGCTGTTCGCTGCTCAAGGCGTGCACCACGATGGTGGTACGGCCCTGCTCCATCGCATCGTGGGTGGCGTGGATGTAGCGGTCGTGGTCGGGCCGCAGCGAAACCAGCCCGCCGAGCAGCAGCCCCGCGGTGCTGCCGAAGAACAGCAGCGCCAGGATTGCCGCCACCGGCGACTGCACGATGAAGGGCACGCCGCCCCAGTACAGCAATCCGAAAGCGACGAGCCCCAGCACTGCGCCCCAGATGCCGAGCCACATGTGCGCGCGGATGATCGTGTGCCAGATGTTGCCACCCTCGGGTTCGAGCTGGATGTCCACGTCGGTGGAGTCGGCGCTGATCACCTTGACCTGCGGCGGCGCCAGGTCCAGATCCCTGCAGAGCGCAGCCGCAGCTTCTCGCGCGGCACGCTGGCTGTCGAATACGGCGGCCAGCTTGCTGTTGGAGACCTCTCCGGTCAGTGGGATGTCGGACATCGCGCGGGCTCCTTGCTGCCTGCGCGCAGGCTCGCAAATGCGGTGTCGCTCCGACGTGACGCGTGCAAGTATTCGATAGTGCGTGACGCCGTATATCGACCTGGCATCCCCACCAGTTCGACATGGCGGCAGCCTGTCTCATTCGATCGAAGCCGGCTGTCGTTGTCGCGCAACGCAACAGCCTGCCGCGACGCGTCGCGGCAGACCGTGGTCTGGGCCTGCAGGCGCTCCTGCACGATGCCGTGGGAGCGCCCGTGCTGCGACGGACTCTACTGGACGGCGCCCGCAGGCCAGGCGGTGGAATGTGCGCCAGGCAGCGCGTCGCCGGTCCAGCCCAATACCTTGCGCGCTTCGGCGGGGACGGCGGCGGGATTCAGGCCTTCGGGCTGGCGCGACAGTTCGAAGCGGCCCAGGTCGACGCTGCGGAACAGCGAGCCGTGCGGCGACACCAGCGCGACCCCGTTCGCCTCCACGCCCGCCGCTTTCTGGAACGCAGCCAGATTGTCGTAGCGCGCCAGGCAGTCCTTGCCACGTACAGGGCTCCAGGTCACGAGGGGTTCGTCGCTGGGACCGCGCACATAGGCGTTGCCATCGACCCGGGTCGACATCGGCCGGGTCAGGGTGCCGCACATCGCGGCGGGCTGGTCGAAATGCAGCAGCGGCTTGGTGAAGCCGTCCCCGCGAACCAGCAGGTTGCCTTCGAACACATGGCCCTCGCGCTCGTCCACGTCCGGTCCGGTCGCAGGATGCCAGGCGAAATGGTCGGCCGTGGCGCTGCGCTCGTTGCGGTCGAACATCACCGGCGAGTTGTAGAAGGTGTTGTGGTAGACGCGTGCATCGGCGCTGTTGAGGATGCGGATGCCCTGCTCGTTGTTTGCGAACACGTTGCCGGCCACCACCACGCCCCTGGAGATCTCGAAGAAGAAGCCGATCCCCGTGCCTTCGACGTGGTTGTTGGCGAACACGCCTTCCTCGTTGCCCACGTCATACCAGACGCCGTTCGAATGCGGATGCTCGATCACCAGGTTGTCGCGCACCGTGACGCGGTGGGACTGGTTGAATATCTTCACCGCCGCCGGGTAGTAGCCACTGAGTTGCTCGATGTTGTTGCGGCGGACGATGTTGCGCTCCAGCAGCACGTCCGACGAGCCGATCACGTAGATGCCCTCGGTGCCGGTGTCGCTGATCAGCGAGTTGCGGATGGTCAGGCCATCGCCGCGGAAATAGCCGGCCACGCGCGAGGTGAAGCTGATGGTGACGTTGTCGAGGGTGGTGCCCACCACTTCCTTGCCGTGCTGCGACGGGTCGGAGATCCCGACCGGATCATCGGTCGGCTCGTCGTTGGGGCCGGTGGATGGCTTCTTGCCTTCGATGTCGATGGCGCGGAAGGCGTACTGGGTGAAGGTCAGGCCGCGGATGGTCGGACCCTTGCGGTCGGAGTCCTTGCCGTGCACCGGACGCGAGGGCCGATGCAGGGCGATGTCGTGGGCGGTGATCTCGATTTCGTGCTCGGCCGGATCGACGCCAACGTAGACGTAGCCGTGTTCGTAATCGATGTAGTAGCCCGCGTCGCCAAGATCGCCGGCCCAGCCCTGCGAGAGCAGCGGCTTGCCGTCGACGAACACCATGTCGTTGTTGAAGCGGTGCAGCGGCGTGCGCATGCCCTCGCGCTCGATGCGCCACCACGCCAGAGGCTGGGCCGGAAACAGCCGGTCCCACTTCGTGCGCCACACGTTGTCGCGCAGCTCCTCCCACTCGGTGGCGACCCGCGTGCCCTTCAGCACCGGGCGCTCGCCAAGGTAGGGCTGCATGGTGATGCCCTGGTTGAGCTGCAGGCCGCCGGTGCGGTAGGTGCCGCCCCGCAGGACGATGGTGTCGCCGGTGACCACCCGCGCCATTGCCGCTTCGATGGTCGTCGGCTTCTGCAGCGAGGTCCCCGGGGAAGACGCGTCGCCGTCTGGCGCGACATGGTGGATAGTGCCTGCCGTGGGCACCGCGTAGGACTGCGGGATCGGGCCATACGGCCCGCCGGAAGGCTGCGCCGCGGCCGACAGCGGCAGCAGCAGCGCCACGACGGGCACGAACACCGAGAACATGCGAATCGAGAGTGCGCGGAACAGATGACGTGAACGCGCCGGCGGCGCATTGACGGAAAGCGGCATGTGGTTCCTCCCAGAGACAGCCGGACGGCTTGGAACATGCGGCAGGTCCGCCTGCATGTTAGCGCTACCAGAAGGTACCACCCCGAAGCGCTACTGGCGACACATGGACGCAGGATGCGGTTGGTTTCCGCACTCCATCTGCCGGATGCAGCTTGATCAGTCGTCCTGCGCCCAGCGCGCCAGGTTCTGCCGGATGTTGCCAATCCCCTCCCAGGGATCCTTGCGTCGGCGCTTGAGTCGCGCGGGCACGTCCTGGATGGTGAACACGTTCGCAGCCTGCAGCTTCGACAGCTCTGGCCAGGCCAGCGGCATCGCCACCGGCGCGCCTGGCCGCCCGCGCAGCGAGTACGAGGCCACGGCCGTGGCGCCCCGCCCGTTGCGCAGGTAGTCGATGAAGATGCGCTTGCTGCGCTTGCTCTTGGTGGCCGTGGCCAGGAAGCGGTCGGGCTGCGATTGCGCCAGCGTCTCGGCGAAGCCGCGGGCGAAGCGCTTGGTCAGGTCCCAGTCGCAGCCCGGACTGAGCGGCACCACCACGTGCAGGCCCTTGCCGCCGGAGGCGCGCAGGAATGATTCGAGTTCGAGCTGCTCCAGCAGCTTGCGGATGTCCGCGGCTGCCTTCTTGATCTCGGCGAAGGGCACGCCCTCGCCCGGGTCGAGATCGAACACCACGCGATCGGCCACGTCCGGATCCTGCGCGTGCGATCCCCAGGGATGGAACTCGAGCGTGTTGAACTGCACCAGCTCCATCAGCCCGGCCGCGTCCTCGACCACGAGGTAGTCGGCACTGCGCCCGCTCTCCTCCTTGAGCCGCGCGGTGGACACGCGCTCCAGGCCGGCGGTCAGATGCTTCTGGAAAAAACAGGCCTGGCCGATGCCGCCCGGGCAGCGGATGACCGACAGCGGTCGCCCGATGATTTCCGGCAGCAGGTGGTCCATCACGGCGGTGTAGTAGTCCCACACCTCCTGCTTGGTCGTGCCCGTGTCGGGAAACAGGATCTTGTCGGGGCTGGAGAGCGTGGGCAGGCTGGTGTCGCGTTGCGGCCCGCGGCTGTTCTTGCCCACAGCGGTCTGGGCGGCCTTCTTCGTCGCTCCCTTGGCAGCCGCTTTCTTCCTGCCGACCGTCTTCGTGCCGACCTTCTTCGTCGCAGCCTTCGTGGTGCCCGCCTTCTTCGAGGTGCCGCGCGTCGCGGCGGTTGCCTGTGCCATGTCCGTCACCCGGGTGCTGGTGGAGTCGCGATCGCTGTCGGCGAGGTCGCCGATGTCCTTGTCCCAGCGCACCGCCTTGAGCGAGGGCTGGCGCAGCAGCTCCTGCCGGCCGATGCCGCGGAAGTTCACTTCGACCACGAAACGTGGCGCGAACCACGTGGCGCTGCGCAGGTCGGTATCGGTGGTGCCGACGAAGGCGGTCGCCTTGCTGCCGCCACCACGCAGCTTGTCGCCCACCTCGCGCATCAGCGCGTCGTTGAACCCGCTGCCCACGCGACCCACGTAGCGCCAGCGGTGTTCCGGGTCGGGCCTGGCCAGCAGCAGCGAGCCGAATCCCTTGCGGCTGCCCTTGGGCGCGGTATAGCCGACCACCGCGAACTCGTCGCTGGCCAACTGCTTGGTCTTGCGCCAGTCGTCGCCGCGGCCGCCGTGGTAGGGCCGATCGCCGCGCTTGGAAATGATCCCCTCGAAATCGCCCTCGCCCGCCAGCTTGTAGGCCGCCTCGCCGTCGCCCTCGATATGCGAGCTGTAGGCCAGCTGCGGAGGCGCGCCTTCGAGCAGTTCCTCCAGCAGCGACTTGCGCTCGATCAGCGGCGCGGCGGAGATGTCGACGCCGTCCACGTGCAGCAGGTCGAACAGCGCCAGCGCAAGCCGACCCTGGCGCTCGCCCGACAGCGTGGACTGCAGCAGGTTGAAGTCCGCGCGGGTGCCGCTGCCGGCCAGCAGTTCTCCGTCCAATGCGCCCGAGCGCAGGCCCAGCGCCTCGATGGCGGCGCGAATGTCGGGCAGCCTGTCGGTCCAGTCCAGCGCGTTGCGCGACCACAGCCGCACCTGCCGATCCTCGATCGTGGCAACGATGCGGTAGCCGTCCCATTTGAGCTCATGGATCCAGTGCTCGCCCTTTGGCGGTGCGTCGCCGAGCCTGGCCAGCTGCGGCTCGAACGGGCCGGAGGGCGCATCCGCCTTCGTCGCGCCCGCCAGCTTCAGGGCCTTGCGCGCCCAGTCCTTGCGTCGCGCCCTGGCGACGGGGACTTCGGCGAGTTTCCTGCGCGTGGTCTTGCCCGCGCCGGCGCGCTTGACGTCGCCTTCGGGCGCCTTGGCGACATCGGCCAGCAGGTCGTCCGCCTCGAGGGTGCCGGCGTAATCGTCGCGGTCCTTGAACAGCAGCCACTGCGGCTGCCGGGCCGGCTTGCCCGAGCGCACCAGGTGCCAGCCGCCCTTGAGCTTGCGCCCGAACAGCTCGAAGCGCAGGTGGCCCTTGGCCAGCTGCGCCGCGGGATCACCATCGGTGGTCCACACGCCGTGGTCGAAGCGCGCCACGTGCCCGCCACCGTATTCCTCGCGCGGGATTTCGCCTTCGAACGAGGCGTAATCGAGCGGATGGTCTTCCACCTCCACCGCCATGCGCTTGACCGTCGGATCGTAGCTCGGGCCCTTCGGCACCGCCCAGCTGCGCAGCGCATCGCCCACCTGCAGGCGGAAGTCGTAATGGCGGCGACTGGCGTGGTGCAGCTGCACCACGAAGATCGGACGCTTCCCGCGCGGCGCGGCCTTGCCCGGCTCAGGCTCGCGGGTGCGGTCGAAGCGCCGCTTGCGGCGGTAGTCCTCGATCGTCATGGCTGCACCCGGCGCGCGGGAGCGCGCTTGCCCGGTGCCTGCGTCCGCACTTCCACCCAGGTTGGCGCGTGGTCGCTGGCCTTCTCCTGCAGTCGCACCCAGCGGTCCACGCCGGCGTCGACCAGCCGGTTGGCCAGCACCGGGTTGAGCAGCAGGTGGTCGATGCGCAGGCCGCGGTCGCGCTCGGCATGCTGGCGGAAGTAGTCCCAGAAGGTGTAGATGCGCGCTTGGCCATGCACGTGCCGCAGTGCGTCCGTCCAGCCCTGCTCGAGCAGGCGCTCGTACTCGGCGCGTACCTCCGGCTGCAGCAACGCATCCTTGCGCCAGCCCTTGGGATCGTAGATGTCGTCATCGGTCGGGATGACGTTGAAGTCGCCGATCAGTGCCACCGGATGCGGCAGCTCCACCAGCGATGCCGCATGCCGGATCAGGCGCTGCATCCACTTGAGCTTGTAGTCGAACTTGGGGCCTGGCTGCGGATTGCCGTTGGGCAGGTAGAGCCCGGCCACGACAACGCCGTGGATCGCCGCTTCCAGGTAGCGGCTCTGGCCATCGCTGCGGTCGCCAGGCAGGCCGCGCCTGCTCTCGACCGGAACCGTGTCGCGCCCCAGTAGGGCGACCCCGTTCCACGAGCGCTCGCCCTGCCAGATTGCCCCGTAGCCGGCCTGTTCGAGCTGGGCGGCGGGGAACGCCTCGTCCACCGCCTTGAGTTCCTGCAGCGCGACGATGTCGGGCTGCTCGCGCTGCAGCCAGGCCAGCAGGTGCGGCAGGCGCGTGCCGATTCCGTTGACGTTGAAGGTGGCCAGCTTCAGCGTTTTCGCGCGCGGCATTGCGGCGGCCTCTTGTCGGACTGTCGTGCCGGGCCTTCACCCGCAGGACGAGTTGCAGCCGGACAAGGACGATGTCACGGCACGCAGCCGTGCACATGGAAGGAACACCGGATCATCATGATCGGACCGTGAATGCTGCGAGACAGCGCCACCGTGACTTCAGCCGCGACCCGTCGCGCCCGTGACCCTGGCACCGCCCCCGGCCTCCCTCGTCGACCCGGCGGCCGCACCGGCCTCGCGCAGCGGCACCAGCGGCGGGATCACCAGGGTGGTGTATTCCACGTAGTGTGCCTGCGCGAGATCGCGCAGCATCAGGCGCTCTGCCCGCGGACTTTCGATCGGCAGGCGCGCGGCTTCGTACAGGATCACCTCGTGCTCGCCCGGGTACCAGCGCTGCAGCCGTTCGACCAGCGCCTGCAGGCCTTCGGGCTCGGCGTGGAAGCGCGAGCACGTCAGGTCGCCCGACAGCGCCACCTGCCACAACAGCACCAGTCCGCTGTTGTCGGGCACGCGGTCGTAGACCATGAAATGCGTGGCTTCCATCGACTGCACGCCGTGCCGGCCCGGGTCGATGCCGAGATCGGCGTACAGGCAGGCCTCGGCCGAGATCCCCGGCTCCATCCGTGCGGCGAAGCCTTCGGCACGGGCCTTGCGCACGACCGCGTGCGGCACGTCGGCGAATACGCCCGGGTGCCCGTAGAACACCGCGCACACGCGCTTGCCGGACCGCACTTCAGCCATGATCGCGGCATCCATCTCGCGGTAGGTGTCGCGCCGGTCCTTGCCGTCCGCGTAGTGCACGCCCAGATTGACCGCATCGGGACGGAAATCGCGGATCATGCCCAGCGAGAACGCATCGACCAGGCACAGCACCACGTCGGCTTCGCGGATCTCCGACAGGCTGCGCTCGCTGATGTGGCGGCCGAACTCGATGCCGCTGCCCACGACCACCAGCCCGCCGGACGGGGACGATGGGCCGTCGCCTGCGTTGCAGGCATGCACGACGCGATCCCGGCCTTCGTGCTTGGCGCGGTACAGGGCCTGGTCCGCCTCGTGGATCAGCTGCTCCAGGGTGTGGGCGCCGTCGTTGGCCTGGCAGACACCAGAGCTGACGCTGAAGCGCACCGTCTGCCCGAACACCGCAAGCGGTTCGATGCGCGCGCGCAGGCGTTGCAGCATGGCCTCGGCCGCTGCCGCGTCCGCGTTGAGCAGGATCGTGAACTCGTCGCCGCCGCTGCGCCCCGCGACGCCGCTGTCGCCAACCTCGTCGCGGATCCAGACACCCAGTGCGCGCAGTGCCTCGTCGCCGGCGGCGTGGCCGTGGCGGTCGTTGACCCCCTTGAAGCGGTCGATGTCGAGGACGATCGCGGTGAACGGCGCGCCGCGGCGCTGCGCCTGCGCGAACGCGTCCTCGCCCAGCTTGCGCGCCTGCTGGTAGTTGTAGAGGCCGGTCAGGCTGTCGTGCTCGGAGCGCCAGCGGTAGCGACGGCGCTCACGCAGCGAGTGGCGCAGCAGCAGTACCAGGAGCAGCGCGATGATCACCAGCCCGGCCATGCCCGAGGCCAGCAGCCACTGCCTGCGCTGAGTGGCGGTCACCTGCAGGGCAGCCAGTTCCTTCTCCGCCTCCAGCAGCGCGATCTGCTGCTCCTTGAGGCGGGTGTCGAACTCGACCTGCAGGTAGGTCAGCCGACGCTCGCGCGCGTCGCGATCGGCGATCGCGGTGGCTTCCGCACCGGCGCGGAAGTGGGCCAATGCGGCGACCGGATTGCCGCGACGCTCGGCCAGCCGCGCGCGCAGGTTCTGCGTTTCGGCAATGGCCAGGTGCGCCTCTTGCTTGCGGTAGTAGGCCAGGGTGCCATCGAGCAGGACGTCGGCCTGGTCGAGATCCCGGTCCAGTTCGATCAGGCTCTCGGCCAGCACCAGCCGCGTGCTCCACACGCCCGCGGTAAAGCCCGCCGCTTCGAATTCCGCCAGCGCCTGGCGGGCCCAGTCCAGCGCCTCGCCGTGGCGGCCCAGGCGGGCCGCCATCTTGCCCACGCCGTATTTGCCGTTGGCGGTGAACACCGGATCGCCCGCGCGTGAGCAGGCCTCGATCTGGCGCCGGCGCCAGGCCTCGGCTTCGGCGTAGTTGCCCGAGTGGTCCTCGGCAAGCGCGACATCGCTCAGCGCCAGGCACAGCGCCCTGGGATCGTTGCCCGGCAGCACCACCTCGAGCGCGCGCATGGCCAGGTCACGCGCCTTGCCGGTCTCGCCGACCAGCGTATGCAGGTAGCTCGCGCCGCTCAGCAGGCCAGCCGATTCGGATGGCGCCTCGGGCAGGTACGCAAGGCCTTCGCCGAGCCAGGCGAACGCACGTGGCCATTGCTCGAGATTGGCGGCAACGCTGATGGCCGTGTTGTACACACGCAGCCGCAGCTCGACGGGGAGCTCGTGTTCGAGCAGGTTGGCCAGCCCTTCAAGTGCCTTGGCCTGGTCTCCGGCAAGCGCAAGGTTGCGCAATCGCACGAAGTCGAGGCGATGCCGCTGTACGTCGGTTGGCGTGCCGGGCTGCTCGGCCAGCCGCGCGATCGCCGCCTCGGACTCGCGCCAGTGCGCGGTCACCGCCAGCCGTTCGATCTCGCGGACCTGCGCCTCCAGGGGATCGTCCTGGGCGAACGCCGGCATGCATGCAAGTGCCAGCCCCAGCAGGGCACCGGCGATCAATCGGCCCATGGCGGCTGCACCGGGACGCCGGCGCGATTACTCGTAGAGCTTGATGGTGTGGTTGGTCGCGAACTTGCCATCCGCCAGCCCGGTGAGCCGCTTGACCGCCGCGTAGTCGCGTTCGGCCATCGCCTTGCGCTCTTCATCGGTCAGGCCTGCGCGCTGCAGCACCGAATCAGGATCCCGTGCATATTCCTCGGCAAGCGCGGCATCGCTGCCGAGCCTTCTCATCAATCCAAGCAATTTCGACATTTCAAGTCCCCCGGTCGCCCCACGTCCATCGTTACGCCGGGTATCGCCAGGCCCGGCGTTGCGCCGGGTCTCCCGCGACACGGGCGCACTGCCCCTGCTGTCTTTACCGGGGCGACATTAGCACAGCGCGCAGACGCAGCGGACGTGCCGCCGGGAAACAAGCTTCCACCCCGCGTGCACACCGCGGCCGCTAGCCTAGCTGGCGCTACAGCCATCCCGGCCCCGGTTCGCACCCGTGCGACCGGCGCGGCACCACCGCCTGCCCGGCCCCGCAAAAGGCGGTAGCCAGCCCCTGCACGAAAGCGATCCGCCTGTCCGCGTCGTCAACAGCTAAGGAGTTCCCGCGTGGCCGTCATCGTCGAGCACCGGTATCCCGATACCCTCCATCCGCTGCATGCGGTCGTCCTCGCCGGCGCGCTGCCGCTGTTCGTCGGCGCGCTGCTGAGCGACATCGCGTATGCGCGGCATTACGAGATCCAGTGGAACAACTTCGCATCCTGGCTGATCGCGGGGGGGCTGGTCCTGGCGGGCATCGCAATCGCATGCGCCGTGGTGGGCCTGGCCCGCAAGGGATCGCGAACCCGCCGCCGGGTCGCCTACCTGCTGGTGCTGGCGGCGGCCTGGATCGTGCAGTTCTTCAATGCCCTGATGCACGCGCGTGATGCCTGGGCCAGCATGCCTGCCGGCCTGGTGCTTTCGGTGATCGGCACCGTGCTGGTCGCGATCGCGGTTGGGCTCGGCTTCTGGGCACCGCGTACTGGAGGACAGCCATGACCATGTTCCTGCGATTGCCCGCCATCGCCCTGGCCGCGGCCATCCTGGTTGCCTGCAACGCGGCACCGCAGCCAGCGGAGCGCCAGTACGGCTCCGAACCCGACCTGCCGCAGCCACACCGCGGCGTGCTGCCCAACATGACCATTTCGACCCCCGTCGAATGGGGTGGGCTGCAGCCGGTCGCGCCTGCGGGCTTCACGGTCCGCGCCATTGCCACCGATCTGGGGATTCCGCGCCAGACCCTGGTGTTGCCCAATGGCGACATCCTCGTGGCCGAAGGCCGGGGCGGCTATGCCAAGCCGCTCAAGCCCAAGGACGTGATTGCCGGGATGATCAAGTCCCGCGGCAACACGTCCGTGCCGGGCGGCAACCGCGTGACGCTGTTGCGCGACGCCGATGGCGACGGCACCTATGAACTCAAGACCGTCTTTGCCGAAGGCCTCGACGCACCCTACGGCCTGGCGCTGGTCGGCGATGACCTGTTCGTCGCCAACCAGGACGCGGTGGTGAGGTTCGACTACCAGCCCGGCCAGACGCGCGCATCCGGCCCGCCCGAGACGCTCGCCGAACTGCCTTCAAAGATCAACCATCACTGGACCAAGGCGATGGCCGCGAGCGACGACGGCCGCTTCCTCTACGTCGGCATCGGTTCCAACAGCAACATCACCGAGCGGGGCATGAACGCCGAAGCCAACCGGGCGGTGGTGTGGCAGATCGACGTCGCCACCGGCATGCACCGCACCTATGCCACCGGCCTGCGCAATCCGACCGCCCTGGCGGTCCAGCCCGGCAGTGGCCAGCTCTGGGCCGTGGTCAACGAGCGCGACGAGATCGGCCCGGACCTGGTGCCCGACTACCTCACCTCGGTGCGCGACGGCGGCTTCTATGGCTGGCCCTACAGCTATTGGGGCAGCAACGTCGACGATCGCGTCAGGCCGCAGGATCCGGAGAAGGTCGCATCCGCGATCACGCCGGACTATGCGCTGGGTTCGCATGTGGCGGCGCTGGGACTCGATTTCTCCGAGCCGGTGATGGGGCCGGAATTCGCCGATGGCGCATTCGTCGGCATGCATGGCAGCTGGAACCGCGCCGATCCGGTGGGCTACAAGGTGGTGTTCGTGCCGTTCCGCGATGGACGGCCCGCCGGGGATCCGGTGGACTTCCTGACCGGCTTCCTCGACCAGGACGCGCAACAGGCACGTGGCCGCCCGGTCGGCGTTACGGTGGATCCGCGTGGCGCGCTGATCGTCGCCGATGACCTGTCAAACACGATCTGGCGCGTGAGCCGAGATGGTGCGGTGCAATCGGTGCCGGTGCCTGGAGCTGCGGGCGAATTGACGCCCGGACCGGGGATGGAAGCGCAGGCAGAGGCAGAGACGCCGCCGGAGGAATGATGGCGGCGCGGGTCTCGACGTGACGGCGCGCGACCAGCGCAGCGCTCAGGCCTGGAACACGGGTTCGAGCAGGCGGAAGGTCCCGGCATCGGCGTCCATCTCCACCCTGCCGCCGACCGGGACGATGAACTGCTGCCGGATGTGCCCGATCATCGCGCCACGATAGGCGGGAATTCCGAGCGGCCTGATGTGGTCGTCCAGGATTTCGTCCAGCGTCAGTGAGCCGTAGCCGTCGCCGGGATCGCAGTCCGTGCATTCACCGAACACGAGTCCGGCGATGCGGTCGAGCGCGCCCATCAGCTTGAGCGTGCTGAGCATGCGGTCGATGCGGTACGGCGCTTCCGACACGTCCTCGAGGAACAGGATCCTGCCGGTGAAGTCAGGCAGGTAAGGCGAACCGGCAAGCGCGGTCAGCACCGTGAGATTGCCGCCCACCAGCTCACCGCTGGCCTTGCCGCCCGCAATGGTGAGCGTGCGGTTGCGCCGCGGCACCAGCTCGTCGCCGGCCTCGACCAGGTTGCGGTACTGCATCAGCTCGCGCTGGAAGAACAGGCGCTCGAACTGGTCGGCATTGAAGCGGTTCCAGCTGCCGGTGCCATTGGGGCCGTGGAAGGTGACCAGTCCGCTGCGGGCAAGGATCGCGTTGTGCAGCGCGGTGATGTCCGAATACCCCAGCAGTACCTTGGGATGGGCCCGGATCATGTCGTAGTCGAGCAGCGGCAGCACGCGCGCCGCGCCCGACCCGCCGCGCACGCAGATGACGGCATTGACCTCGTCGTCGGCGAACGCCGCGTTGAGATCAGCGGCGCGCGCTTCGTCCGTACCAGCGAGGTGTCCGCGCCGTGCGCCGTAATGCGCGCCGGTCCTGACGCGGAAGCCCAGCGCTTCCATCACCTCCTGCGACAGCTGCAGGTTGAGCCGGTCATCTGTCGCCGACGACGGGCTCACCAGTGCCACCGTGTCGCCCTTGTTGAGCGGTGGCGGAAGCACTCGCGCGGGACCGGATGCGGCTGCAGCTGCAGCACCAACGCCCGGCAGCGACGCCATCAGACCTGCGAGCGCCGCGTTGCCAAGAAACTGTCGCCTGTGCATGCCGCCGCCTGTGGTTCGGAAGTCCGACACAGGGTAGCCGTCACCTGCCCGGTCAACAATCGGCGAGCCGACATCCTTGTGCCGCATGGGAAAGGCGTCGGTTCCGTAATCGGACCCAGCCGGTTGGACCGCGCGCCCCACAGAAATCGGGCGACTGCCCCCTACCCGCCCTTCCGGTGTGCCGGAAGGGCGGCTCGCAAGCTTGGCGCGTTGGATCAGAAGCGCGCTTCTACGCCCAGCATCAGCATGTCGGCGCGGTTTGCGTCGTAGAAGAAGTCGCCGTCTTCCCAGTAATAGTCGTTGAAATAGACGTAATTCGTGTACACCAGGCTCATGTTGAAGTGGCGGTTGAAGTCGACGCCCAGGCCGACGCCGAAGTAGCCGCCATCGACGCTGTTGTCGAACTCGTCCTCGGCCGCCATGTAGCCGGCCCGCACGAGGCCGTAGACCGGATTGGTCGCGCCAAAATTGAAACGGGCGTTCACCCCGATGCTGGCGTAGTCGATTTGGGAGATGCGCCAGCCGTCGTCCGTGGTGTCGCTCAACTGCCCGCGCGCCACCTCGATGCCCACCAGCGCCACGGGACCGGCCTGCCATCGATAGCCTGCGCTGACCGCGCGTGCGGACTGGTCCACGTCTTCGTAGATCCAGCCCCTGCCGCCCTGCACGCCCACGAAGAAGCCACCGCGGCCTTCCTCGTAGTGCGACCTGACCTGCTGTTCGCCCGCGTAGGGCTGTGCCTGCGGGTATTCGCCGACCTGCGGCTGTACCGACTGCTGCGTTGCATGCCCACCATCGTGGGACTGTGTAGCCGTCGGCAGGCGCTTGGCCGGGTCCGGGTCTTGGCCCTGTGGCGGCGCCCAGGCCTGGACCGGTTTGTTCTGCGCATGCGCGCCCGCGGATGCCAGGACGGCAGCCACCATGACGGCGGCCATCGCGGCCGCCAGTCTGTTCGTACTCATGTTTTTCCCCTGATTGGACTTGGCCGACGCGCGTGGCGCGACCGCTTGCGCGACACGGTGATCGTCAGGCAGATGCCGTCCGAAACCAGGCGGTAATGCCCATCGGTGCGCCGGGGCTTCGCCCCACCCCACGTCCGTGTCGGCGCACAGCGTGGGGAGCGCGTCCCTGAGTGTCAAGCACACACAAGCCCGGTCGGGCCGGGAACCGATGACATATGCGGCGACTCCGCTCCCGAAGCCGCCTCACGGTCATGCGCCGACCCGTCGGCGGGGGGATTCCGCTGGCGGCGTTGTCGCCGCCAGCCATCCCTTGTGCTCAGGCTTCGCTCATTCCAGCGGCCGGCTCCGGCGCGCTGCCGCTGCGCACTTTTTCCTCGATGCGCCGGCCCACGTCCGGATCGACCGACGTCCAGTACCAGAAAGCGCGTTCCAGCACCGGGCTGCGCACGCCACCGAGCAGCGCGCCGGCGACGGTGTCGACCAGCGCCTGCCGCTCGGCGTCGTTGAACACCTCGCGCACCAGGGTACCGGGCTGGATGAAATCGTCGTCGTCTGGCCGCAGGGTGTAGGCGCTGCGCACCATCGGGCCGTCCACCTCCCAGCCATCCTCCATCGCGCCGGTGTCGTCGGCCCAGGAACGGCCGCCGCTGTTGGTGGCGTACACGGGTGCGGCGCCGCTGTGGTGGTAGGCCATCTGGCCGTCGAACATGTAGGTGTTTACCGGCACCTTGGGCTGGTTGACCGGCAGCTGGTGGAAGTTGGTGCCGATGCGGTTGCGCTGGGCATCGTTGTAGGCGAAGGCGCGGCCCAGCAGCATCTTGTCCGGCGACAGCCCGATGCCCGGCACGGTATTGCCCGGCGAGAACGCGGCCTGTTCGATCTGGGCGAAGAAGTTCTCCGGGTTGCGGTCGAGCGTCATCGTGCCGACTTCGATCAGCGGGTAGTCGGCGTGCGGCCAGACCTTGGTCAGGTCGAAGGGATTGAAACGGTAGGTCTTCGCATCCTCGTAGGGCATCACCTGCACCGACAGCACCCACTTGGGATGCTCGCCGCGGGCAATGGCGTCGAACAGGTCGCGGCGATGGAAATCGGCATCGCTGCCGGCCATGTCCTTGGCCTCGGCGTTGCTGAAGAAGTCCATGCCCTGCTGCGTATGGAAGTGGTATTTGACCCAGAAACGCTCGCCGGCGGCGTTGATCCACATGTAGGTGTGCGAACCGTAGCCGTTCATGTGGCGCCAGGTGCGCGGCAGGCCGCGCGGGCCCATCAGATAGGTCACCTGGTGCGCGGATTCGGGATTGTTGGTCCAAAAATCCCACTGCATGTGGTTGTCGCGCAGGCCCGAATCGGGCAGCCGCTTCTGGCTGCGGATGAAGTGCGGGAACTTCATCGGGTCGCGCACGAAGAAGATCGGGGTGTTGTTGCCGACCAGGTCGTAGTTGCCTTCGCTGGTGTAGAACTTCATCGAAAACCCGCGCACGTCGCGCCAGGTGTCCGGGCTGCCCATCTCGCCGGCCACGGTCGAAAACCGGATCAGCATGTCGGTCTTCGCCCCGGGCTGGAACAGCGCGGCCTTCGTGTACTTCGACACGTCCGCGCTTGTCTCGAACACGCCGAAGGCGCCGGCGCCCTTGGCGTGCGGCTGGCGCTCGGGCACCTTCTCGCGGTTGAAGTGCGCCATCTGCTCCAGGAAATGCACGTCGTGCAGCACGATCGGGCCGTCCGGGCCGATGGTGAGCGAGTTGCGGTCGCTGGGTGCGGGGGCACCGGTACTCATTGTCGATCCGGTTGCGTGCTTGTCGTCCTGATCTGCCATGGCGTTGCCCTCTATGCTTGTGAAGATTGTGTGGATGCTGCGCCGGGATACGTTAAGGTTCTGTACCGCGAGCCGGTAAAGGTTGCAGCGGCCCGAGGGGCACCACGCCGGTGGGGTTGATGGTGAGGTGGCTCTCGTAATAGTGACGCTTGATATGGTCCAGATGCACGGTGTCAGCGATCTCCGGAATGGCCATCATCCTGCCCAGGAAGGCGCTCAACGCCGGATAGTCCGCGATCCGCCGCAGGTTGCATTTGAAGTGACCGTGGTAAACCGCGTCGAAGCGCACCAGCGTGGTGAACAACCGGATATCCGCCTCGGTCATGCACTCGCCGACCAGCCACTGCTGCCCTGCCAGCCGGGTTTCCAGCCAGTCGAGCGCCGCGAACAGTGGCCGCACCGCGTCCTCGTAGGCACTCTGGGTGGTCGCGAATCCGGCCTTGTAGACGCCGTTGTTGACCTCCGGGTACACCCGCGCGTTGACCGCGTCGATCTCCGCGCGCAACGCCTGCGGATAGTAGTCGCCGGGCTTCGCCCCGAGCTGGCCGTAGGCGTCGTTGAACATGCGGATGATCTCGGACGACTCGTTGCTGACGATGGTGTCGGTGGCCTGGTCCCACAGCATCGGTACGGTGACACGTCCGCTCATGCCCGGCCTGGCGCGCACGTACAGCTGGTGCACGTAGTCGGCGCCCATCACCGGATCGGGGGTGACGCCCGGCCCCTCCTCGAAGGTCCAGCCGTGTTCGAGCATGCGCCAGTGCACGACCGACACCGGCACCAGGTCCTCCAATCCTTTGAGCGCGCGCAGGATCAAGGCCCGGTTTGCCCAGGGACAGGCGTAGCTGACGTAGAGGCGGAAGCGTCCGGCCTCGGCGCGATGACCGCGCTGCCCGTCCGGGCCGGGACCGCCATCGGCGGTCAGCCAATCGCGGAAGCTGGCCTGCTCGCGCTTGAACGCGCCGTCGCTGGTTTCGTACCACTTGTCATGCCACTGGCCGTCGATCAGAAGTCCCATGCATCCTCCGCCGTGTATGCCTGCCCACAGGATACCGGCGCGACGATGGGCGGGGCGTATCGTTCACGGGTCACTGCGTTCCCGGGTGGCGGCGTTCTGCCTCCCCACGGCGGGGCCGCATGAAGCTCAGCCTCAGCCTGGACCCGTATCGCGGGCGCGCTCGATCCGGTAGTCGATGGGTTTGTAGCTGAAGTTGTTCGACTGTCCCGCCGAACACGCGGTCATCGCCACCACCAACGGCATTTGCGCGCGCAGCCGCACCAGGTCTCCCGGCCTGCTCAGCGGCGGACGCACGGCGATGGCGCCGGTGTCGGCATCGACGGTGACGTGCATGAAGATATTGAAGGCGACCGGGATGCGGTCCACGCCGATGCCGTAAGGCGCCAGCGCCGCGGCCAGATTGCCCTCACAGCCCGGACGCCCTTCCTTCTCGTCGTAGAGCAGTTCGAACATCCGTTTCGAACACGGCGTCAGGGTGAAGTCGTGGCGGCCGCAGCTGTCCTCGACGATGGTGAACATCGGGCGGCTGCGGTTGGAGTACAGCACATCGCCGGTGGTCAGCCAGAGCCTGGAGGCGTAGTCGATCGAGCGGCCGGAAGACAGGTATTCGTCCAGATCGTCGCGGGCGAACGCGGTGAGGTCACTCACCTGCTGGCCCAGTGGATCCACCACGATCAGCTCATCGCCGGTGTCCAGTTCGACGGCGACGCCCGAGCATGGCGCGATGCGCTCGAACCCGCCATCCGCGGGCGCCGTCGGCTGCGTTCCCTGCCCGCTCATCGGGTCTTCCGGATCCGCAGCGGGCAACCCCACTCCGGCTCCACCGCGCGACCGCTGTATTGACGGGTTTCGCTGGCGACGCCGAAATCGGCCAGGTTGGGGTTGATCGAGCCCTGCAGCGCGACGTCGCGTGTGCGCGTGGCCTTCTGCATCTTCGCGTAGCGTCCATCGGCGCGCAGCCGCTCGAACTGCCGGTGCGAATTGAACACCAGCGCCGGGACTTCGAAGCGCCGCGCGGTCCGCGACGCGCCCGGATGCAGCCCGATCACGAAGAACGGATGGCCGCCCAGGCTCAGGCTGAAGGCCGGGTCGTCGGGATTCCGGCTGACATCCGCTGCCCAGGGATTGCCGGCGCGTGCATCCAGATCGTGCAGGCGCTGCAGCTGCGACCACAGCAGGGCCTCGAACCGTCGCTCGTCGGTGTCGCGGGGGCCGTCGAACAGCGCGACTAACGACCGCAGGATCGTCGCATCGCCGTCGACGCCTTCGTCCAGGACCGGTATGAAGGATTCGATCTGGCTCAGCAGCCGGGCATCGTTGTGCCGGTCGCCCAGCGCGGCCAACTCGAGCACCTCGATCGATTCACGCGCCAGCGCAGCCTTCGCGCCCACGCAGGGAAACGACGCCTCGCCAAGAAAATCGCGGAAACGCGCGGTCAGTCCATTGCTGGCAGCTGAACGCGGCTGTGGCGGGCGCGGCTGCGTGTCGGGGTAGTTGCGGGTGGTGGCAAACGCTCTCATCTGGCGCGAATTCCTGGCTGCAGGCGGAGATCCCGTGATCGGGTTTCGTGCACCCTATCGACAGGCATGCCAAGGCCGCGTGTGGGGCGCACGCGACCGCGCCCGCGCAAAATGCGACACTGGGCATTCGTTCATACGTGGAGTACCCGTGGCCAAGCCCAACTATTCATTTGAAAAGCGCCAGCGCGAACTGGCCAAGAAGAAGAAGCAGGACGAGAAGGACGCAAAGAAGCGCGCCGAGCGCGATGCCAAGGCGGGCACCGCACCCCCGCAGGACTAGGCCTTGCCGGCGAGCCTCTGGCTCATCCAGGCCGCTGGTCACCCGCGGCCCGGCCGGATCCGCCTGCCAATGCGACGAATGCCGCGAATGGGTGCGGTCCCTGCCTCCGCGTAGTCCGCGCATGCCGCGGTCGATTTCCCGGACTCCCGTTCGTCGACAGGAACAGGAGGACAACTCCTGCATCACGACAGCGGAGCAGGAACGTGGGCAACCCGAACACGATCTGCCTCTGGTTCGACGGCACGGCGCTTGACGCCGCGACGCACCGCCGTCATGTCGGTGCATGCCGGCATCCATTGGGCTCACGTGAGGGGCCGCGCCCTCTCCCGGGGGCAGCCGGCTACCAGTGGTCTTCCAGCATCCGCGGCCGGCAGGCCTGCCAGGCGCCGGCCAGCATCAGCCCCACGCACAGGACGAGGAAGGCGAACGACCACGTCCAGCCGCCCGTCGCCTCGTGCAGCACCCCGAACAACAGCGGCCCGGTGCAGCTCATCGTATAGCCCACGCCCTGGGTGAAGCCCGACAGCGCGGCCGAACCACCCGCCGTGCGCGTGCGCAGGTTGATCAGGGTCAGGGCCAGCGGGAAGGTCGTCGGCCCCAGTCCCAGCAGGACCACCCACAGCACCGGCCACTGCATCGGCGCCAGCCACAGGCCGGCGAACGCGGCCAGGTACGCCAGCACGCAGGCGGCCACCAGCGGGAACGGGTTGCGCACCCGTGTCGCCCATCCCGGCACCAGCAGCGCGCCCAGCAGCCCGAGCGCGGCGAACAGCGCGGTCATGGTCCCGCCGAAGGCTTCGCTGGCGCCGGATTCGGCCAGCAGCTTGGGCAGCCAGGTGAACATCGTGTAGGTGATCAGCGAGGTCATGCCGAACATGAAGCTCATGCCCCAGGCCAGCGGCGAGCGCCAGACCTTGCCGCGGGCCGGGGCCGGGGCGAGCTCGGGCGCCTCGTCGCCGGTCGCGACCGCACGGTCGTGGATCGCCGCAAGCACGCCCTGGTGGCGCCGCTCCTGCCACAGCACCGCCAGCCACGACAGCACCGCCGCCACCGCCAGCAGCGACCAGATGCCCAGCGACACGCGCCAGCCAGCGGCCTGCGCCAACGGCACCGCCGCCAGCGCCGGCAACATCGTGCCCAGCTGCAGGACGGTGATGTACAGCGTGCTGACCGTGCCGACCCGGTCGGGGAAGTAACGCTTGACCAGCGGCGGCAGCACGACGTTGCCGATGCCCATGCCGGCCAGGGCCACGATCGAGCCGCCCAGCAACCCGCCGGTCCCCCCGGCGAAGGAACGCACCAGCAGGCCGGCGGCCGCCAGCAGCATCGACAGCAGCGCGGTGCGCTCCAGTCCGATCCGGTGCGCCAACCGCGGCGTCAGCACGCCGAACACGGCGAACGCTGCGGTCGGCACCATGCCGAACACGCCGGTCATGGTCGCGCCGAAGCCAAAGGTCTGGCCCAGGCTGTCCAGCAGCGGCGTGAGCGAGGTCACCGCCGTCCGCAGGTTGAACGCGGACAACAGGATGCACAGCAGGGCCAGCAGGCGGCCGGCCCAGGGGAGACGGGGGGAAGTCATCGCGGCATTTTCGTCCATCGCGCAGCGGAAAGGCAGGGTGCTGCGCGCGCTGCAGTGTTGCGCCGGAGCCTTATTCCACCGGCACCAGTCGATGCGCTGCGTCCTCGCACACCACCAGTCCACCCTCCCCGCCTGCCGCGCCCATGGCGCGTACACGCATGCCGACGGCCAGGGCCTCCACGTCGACCGGGGCGGCCTTGCACAGGTTCCAGCGCGCCGGCAGCTCCACCGCCACGCTGCCACGGTCGGCGGTGTCGACCCGGATCACCGCATTGCCGTCATAGGTCCACGGCTGTGTATCGATCGAGGCGACCGTGCCTTCGATCACGGAGGCCCCGGCCGTCGAAGGTGCCACGGCCGGCGCCGTCGCGCAGCCGGCAACGCACAGGGCAAGGCACAACGCGACCGAAACTCGAACGCATGCAGGACTGGGCATCGCAACTCCAGGATCGCCATCGAGGGCGGCAAGATGACATGACGGCGTGCATTCCCCGTCAATGCCCCGCGCGCGATCCAGCGCACCGCGAAACCCGCGCCTGCAATACTGCGCCACCGCTGTGCCACGGAGTTCGAACCGCATGCGTCACATCACCGCCTTGCTGCTGCTCTCGGCACTGGCCACGTTGGTGCCGACCTGGCACGGCAGCGCGCAGGCCGGCGAAGCCGACGCGCGTACCGCGTCCCGGGACGCGCCTCTGCCACCGCCGCCTGCGTGGCTCGACGAACTGGACAGGCTGTACGACAGGCAGGTCCGCGTCGCGGGCCTGGAAGACCGCCGATTCAAGCCGGAGCAGTGGTGGCAGATCGCGCACCCACTGATCGACGGCGCCCGCGGCTTCCGGATCGAGGAAGTGGGCCGCAGCGCCGAGGGCCGACCGCTGCAGCACGTGTCCTGGGGCGACGGCGACACACGCGTGCTGCTGTGGTCGCAGATGCATGGCGATGAGAGCACCGCGTCTATGGCGCTGGCGGACCTGTTCCGATTCCTGGGCGAACATCCCGCCCATCCGCTGGTGCAGCGCCTGCGCCAGGGCACGACCCTGCACGTGCTGCCCATCGTCAATCCCGATGGCGCGGCGCGCTTCCAGCGCCGCAATGCGCAGGGCATCGACATCAACCGCGACGCACGCGCCCTCGCCTCGCCCGAAGCGCGCGTGCTGCACGCGTTGCGCGAACGCGTCAAACCCGCGTTCGGTTTCAACCTGCATGACCAGCAGGTGGGCTACCGCGCCGGCAGTTCCGACCGCGGCACCGCCATCGCCCTGCTCGCGCCGGCGTTCAACGAGGCGCGCGACGTCGACGCCAGCCGCGGCCGGGCCATCGAGGTTGCGGTGGCCATCAGGGCGGTGCTCGAGCCCCATGTCGGCGGACACATCGCCAAGTGGGACGACACTTTCAACCCGCGCGCCTTCGGTGACCTGACCGCGAAGGCCGGCGTTTCCACCGTGCTAATCGAATCGGGCGGCATCGAGGGGGACCTGCACAAGCAGCAGCTGCGCAAACTCAACTTCCTGGCCCTGGTCGCCGGGCTGGAGGCGATCGCCACCGGCTCGCACGCCGGCCTTCCGCACGCGCGCTATGACGAACTCCCGCGCAACGGCAAGCCCTGGCCGGACCTGCTGGTCCGGGGTGGCACCCTGGTCCTGCCCGGACAGTCGCCGGCGCAGGTGGACGTGCTGGTGGACTTCAGCGAACCCCTGCTCGAGCGCGGCGGCCGCATCGAGGACATCGGTGATCTGCGCGACACCCGCGCCCGCCGCACGATCGACGCCAGCGGGCTCTACATCCTGCCATTCTCGCCGGCCTCGGCGGATGCGGGGCCGACCGGCTTCTCGCCGGGGGCGCCGGCCTACTTCCTGCTGAGCCGGGACGCGGCCGGCAGTGAGCCCGTCTGGACGCTGGCCGGGGACGTCGATCCCTCCAGCCCGGCGCCCTGACGCGACGAAGCCCCGGCGCGGACGCAAGGCTTCGGATCGACCCGGGATTTCCGATGATTGATGCATGAAACATCATCTTTCAATGTTTTCATATCAATTATGCGGTGCTGGACCTTAGAATCGAACCATGCAGGAGACCCCGTGATCACCGCCCCACAACTGCGCGCCGCGCGCGCCTTGCTTGGCATCGACCAGCGCCGGCTGGCCGAACTGGCCGGCGTATCGCTGCCGACCATCCAGCGCATGGAAGCGAGCGATGGCACGGTGCGCGGCGTGGTGGGCACGCTGATGAAGGTGGTGGATGCGCTCGAGGCTTCTGGCATTGAGATGATCGGCGATGGCCAGGCCAGCGTCGGGCAAGGACGCGGTATCCGGTTGAAAGCACCACGGGAGGGCTGAGCCATGACACCCGAGGATCGCAGCCGGTACCTGCGCATGTTCGAGCCCAAGCTGCTCAGCGTGCTGCGCGAGGGCTATGGGCTGCAGACACTCAAGGCCGATGCGCTGGCCGGCCTGACCGTTGCCGTGGTCGCGCTGCCGCTGGCAATGGCCTTGGCCATCGCGTCGGGGACAACTCCCGAAAAAGGCCTGCATACGGCGATCATCGCCGGCTTCCTGATCTCGTTCTTCGGCGGCTCGCGGGTACAGATCGGCGGGCCGACCGCCGCGTTCATCCCGGTCGTGTTTGTGGTCATCCAGACCTTCGGCTACGGCGGACTGATCCTGTGCACGCTGATGGCCGGGCTGATGCTGATCGCCGCCGGCCTGCTGCGGCTGGGCACGCTGATGAAGTACATGCCGCAACCCGTGATCACCGGTTTCACCGCCGGCATCGCGGTCAGCATCTTCTCCAGCCAGGTCAAGGACGCGCTCGGCCTGCAGATGGGCGAAGTGCCCGTGGGATTCCTGGAGCGCTGGAGTGCGTACGGCACGCACCTGGCCAGTACCCAGCCGGCGGCCGTGGCGCTCACGGTACTGGGACTGGCGCTGATCTTCGGCCTGCGGCGCCGGCGGCCGAAGTGGCCTGGCTTCCTGATCGCGCTGTGCGCATGCACCTTCGTGGCGACGGGGCTGGGGCTGCCCGCCGAAACCATCGGCTCGCGCTTTGGCGACCTGCCCACGTCCCTGCCGCAATTCGAACTTCCGCACATTCCCTTCGATCGCTTCTTCGAACTGCTCCCGAGCGCGTTCACCATTGCCTTCCTGGCCGGCGTCGAATCGCTGCTGTCGGCGGTGGTGGCCGACGGAATGACCGGCGGGCGCCATCGTTCCAACGGCGAACTGGTGGCACAGGGCATTGCCAACGTGGGGTCGGCCCTGTTCGGCGGCCTGCCCGCCACCGGCGCGATCGCGCGCACCGCCACCAACATCCGTGCCGGCGGCCGCACGCCCATGGCCGGCATCCTGCACGCGGGTTTCCTGCTGCTGTTCGTGCTGCTGCTCGCGCCGCTGATGCGCTACGTGCCGCTGGCCGCGCTGGCGGCGGTGCTGCTGGTGGTGGCCTGGAACATGAGCGAGGCGGAGAACTTCCGCAACACCATGTCCGCGCCCTGGGGCGACCGGCTGGTGCTGCTGCTGACCTTCGTGCTGACGGTGATGTTCGACCTCACCATCGCGATCCAGGCGGGCGTCGTGCTGGCCGCCTTCGTTTTCATGTTCCGCATGGCCGAGGCGGTGGAGGTCAGCTCGGGCATCAGCATGATCGACGACGACCTGCATGCCGATCCAGGTCGTGAGGTCGATCTCGACCAGCGGGCGAAACTTCCCGCGGGTGTCGAGGCCTACCAGATCGGCGGCCCGCTGTTCTTTGGCGCGGCCAACCGCCTGGACAACCTGCTCGACCAGTTCTTCGAGCCGCCGAAGGTGCTGATCCTGCGCATGCGGCTGGTACCGGTGATCGATTCCAGCGGCGTGCATGCGCTCAAGAAGCTGGCCGAACGCTGCCATCGCCAAGGCATTGCGCTGATCGTCTCGGGCCTGCAGGAACAGCCCAACCGCGTGATCGCGAAGATGGGGCTGCACAATGGCCCGGTCGCGCTGCACCTGGCCTCGAATTTCGAGCGTGCGGTGAAGATGGCGAAGTCGATCATCGGGCTGCGCGTGGACTGATACCGGCCGCGGCACTGCCTTGCGGCTTGCGACGCGGTGGCGTCGAGCCTGGACGACGACGTAACGCGGCGTACGTTTTCCCGCCGTGGCGCAGAATGCCGCCCCATCACGAATCGATCATTGTGTGCCTGACAGCATCGGCACCCATGATGGCACCCGAGGGCAATGCACCGGCGCGGGGTTGGTTCGAAACGCGCCCACAACTGGTACAGACGGCGCAGGCAGGCGACTGGGACATCCGCCTTGCCGATGGCCCCATCGTGGCCACCGCGATCCACGACGGGCATGCGATTCGCCCGTCGCTGCACTCGCTGCTTGCGCTTTCCGACGAAGAACGCTGGCGCGAGGAGGACCCGCTGACGGGTCTGCTGACCAGCGCCGGCGACGTGCGCATCCGCGTGCCCGTGTCGCGTTTCGAGGTCGACCTCAATCGTCCGCGCGAGCTGGCCGTCTATGCGCAGCCGGAGCACTGCTGGGGACTGCAAGCGTGGAAGTCGCCGCTGCCCGCAAACGAGATCACGCGCTCGCTCGATCGCTGGGACCGCTTCTACGGCATGTTCGCCGAGCTCATCGAGCACATGCTCGAGCGCTGGCAGGCCGTGCTGCTGATCGACCTGCACAGCTACAACCATCGGCGCGACGGCGCCGCCGCGGCCTGCGCCCCACGGGCGGACAACCCCGACATCGAGCTGGGCCTGACCACCGCCGATCCCGACCGCTGGGGTGAAGCGACGGAACGCTTTGCCCAGGCCTTGCGCAGCGTCCCGGTCGCGGGGCGCACGCCGGACGTGCGCGCCAACGTGCGCTTCCCCACCGGCGGGCACTTCCCCGAATGGGTGTATGCCCGCTGGGGATCCCGGGTGTGCACGATCTCGCCCGAGTACAAGAAGATCTTCATGGACGAGTGGACCGGGCACGCGGACATCGCGGCGCTGCACGCACTCGAACGTGGCCTGCGCAAAGCCGTTGACGCCGTGCGGCCCGCCTTCCGGAAACGCGCCTAGTGGACGCGTTTGCACCGCCGCTGCGGGCCCTGCCCCCGATCGCGGCCGACGTCGATGCCGCGCTGCTGGCAATGGATGCCGAACTGGACTGGCTGCTGGCGCTCAACCCGCTCGGTACCGACGCGCTGTGGGATGAGTTCGACGCCAGCGGTCGCACCCGCGTCTCCGGCCTGCGCTATGCCGAGCCGCTGCTCGACCTCGACGCCATGCGCCAGCGGCTGCTTGCGCTGCCGGTCGACCACATCGAATCGCCGCTGCTGGCTGAGGTTCTGGGCGAAAAGCAGCGAGATCTCGCGCGCACCATCGAACTGGTCCGCCTGCGCGGCACCGAAGGCTTCATCGGCGCGAGTATCGAGCTGTTTGGTGGCGTCGAGGCGGACCTGCTGCAGCTGGCGCGCCGCATCCTTGCCGATGTCGAACCCGGTGAGCCGCTTGAGGCGGACATCGGTGTCGACGCGGTCGTGACCGCAGTCGAGGCCGAAGTCGCGTGGTATCGCGAACAGGCGCCGGATTTCGTGCTGGACGTGACCATCAACGCCGACGTCGGCTCGCTGATGATGGTTTCGCACGGCCGGCTGTACCTGGACGCGGACCTGCGCCTGCCGGCAGCGCGCCTGCAGCCCTTGCTGCAGCATGAAATCGGCACCCACGTGATCACCCACTACAACGGCGCGCGCCAGCCGCTGCGCCAGCTGGCAGTCGGCCTGGCCCAGTACGATCCGCTGCAGGAGGGGCTGGGCGTGCTGGCCGAATACCTGGCCGGCTACCTGCCGGGCGAACGGCTGCGCATCCTCGCCGCACGCGTGCTCGCCGCCGACATGGCGATCCACCGGCAGGGCATCCCGGAGATCTTCGCCTGCCTGCACGATTGCCACGGCTTCGCCACCGATGATGCCTTCGACGTGGCCGTGCGCGCACTGCGCGGCGGCGGACTGACCAAGGACGCGGTCTATCTGCGCGGCCTGCGCGAGCTCCTCGCCGACCTGCGCGAGGGCGGCGACTTCGCTGCGCTGTTCAGCGGCAAGTTCGCACTGGCCCACCGCGGGATCCTGGCCGCGCTGATCGACGACGGTTGGGTGGCGCCGCCGCGCCTGCTGCCGCGCTACGCCAGCGCCGACGGCTTTGCCCAAGTGCTCGAACGCTGCCGGACCGTCGACGTCGGGCAGCTCCACCATTCCCACCCCGCACCCCTTCCCCTCGAGGAACAACCTGCATGAGCGAGCGACCCCTGCGCCTGGGCTTCGTCGTCAACGACGTGGCCACCGAACAGGACAACTACACCACCATCCGATTGGCGCGCAGGGCGCTCGGCATGGGCCATTCCGTTGCGTTGATCGGGCTGGAAGGCTTCATCTACGACCAGGACGGGCACGTGTACGCCAAGGCCCACGTGCCGCGCGGCGACGCCTATGCCGACGATGCGGCGCTGCTTGCGGAGATCCAGGACGAAGATGCCGCCGTCGAGCGCGTCAGCGTCGAGGAACTGGACGTGCTGATGCTGCGCAGCGACCCGGCCGAGGAGCTGGTCGACCGCCCATGGGCGCCCAACAGCGCGCTGCTGTTCGCCCAGCTGGTGGTGCGCCGCGGCGTGATCGTACTCAACGACCCGACCCATCTGACCGACGCCTCCAACAAGACCTACTTCCAGCATTTCCCCGAGGACGTGCGGCCGGTCACCTGCATCAGCCGCGATGCCGACGAGATCAAGGCCTTCATCGCCGCGCAGGGCGGACGCGGCGTGATCAAGCCCCTGCAGGGATCCGGCGGCCAGGGCGTGTTCGTGGTGAACGACGACGGCGGCGCCAACGTCAACCAGATGATCGATGCGGTGACACGCGACGGCTACGCGATCGCGCAGGAGTACCTGCCCAAGGCGGCCGACGGCGACCTGCGCCTGCTGACGCTCAACGGCCGGCCGTTGCAGGTGGACGGGCGCTACGCCTGCTTCCGCCGCTACAACGACAGCGGCGACGCGCGCAGCAACATCAGCGCCGGCGGCAAGATCGAACTGGCCGAGCCCGATGCGGACGCGCTGCGCCTGGCCGAACTGGTTGCGCCCAAATTGATCCGCGACGGCATGTACCTGGCCGGGCTCGACATCGTCGGCGACAAGCTGATGGAGGTGAACGTCGACACGCCCGGTGGCATCAACATGGCCGAAGAGCTGACCGGCGTGGACTTCAGTGGCCACATCATCGAGGACCTGGCGCGCAAGGTGCGGCTGCGCAACCAGTATCGCGGCAACCTGTCCAACGTGGAACTGGCGATGCTGTAAGCGGGCACCGCGTGTCCCACGCGCATGGTGCGCGGTGCGGATGGTAGCGGCAGCGCGCGCCAAGTCGATCCATGCATGCCCGGCATGCCTGGTTTGCGCTTGCAGCAAGTCGGGTGACATCGATGTGATTCGCGCCTTGCAAAGCCCGGCAGTCGGCGCCCCAACCGTTCACGTTCCTGACGTCTCCCGGGGCATCGCCGCACGCATGCAGCTTGCGCCGGGCCCGGCGTAGATCCCGCCTGCCCAGGGAAACGTCCAGAAGCGAGACTTATTCCGCTTCAGTGATCGCTCCACGCCAGTTTGTGATCGCAGCGCCGCGCCAACGTCGCCGTGGCCTATGCTCGCCCGGGCGCTGCATGCGCAGCCTAGGGAGGACACCATGACAACGAATACCAGCCCGCTCCGAACCGCGAACCCGCGGTCGCGCCACCGCATCGCCCTGGGCGCCACGCTCGCCCTGCTTTGGGCCGTGGTGCCGCTTGCGTCCGCACAGGACGACAAGATGACGATCATCGACACTCCGGACCAGCCGAACGCGATCGCGCTCGACACAGGCCCCTTGCCCGATGCGAAGCAGAAGGAAGCCTGGCATCGCCAGTACGGCAGCGTGTTCGCGCGCAATGTCACCGATGCCACGCTGACGCCGTTCCTGCCCGATCCGGCGAAGGCGACCGGCGCCGCGGTGATCGTGGCACCGGGCGGCGGCTTCCGCTCGCTGTCGATGGAGAACGAAGGCTGGGACGTGGCGCGCGCGCTCGCCGATCGTGGCGTCGCCGCCTTCGTGCTCAAGTACCGCCTCAACCAGACGCCGGCTGACCTTGACGGTTTCGCCAAGTCGATCCGCGACATGCTGGCCGGTCCGCGTCCGCCGCGCGATCCGGGTTCATCCGAGTCGGCAACCATGCTCGCGCCGCAGCTGGAAGATTCGCGCGCGGCCTTCGCCCTGGTGCGCAGCCGCGCCGAAGAGTGGAACGTGGATCCGGACCGCATCGGCATGATCGGCTTCTCGGCCGGCGCCATGCTGACGATGGTGACCGCGCTGTCGGGCGAAGACGCCAAGCCGGCCTTCATCGGCAACATCTATGGTCCGATCGCGCCGCTGGAAGTGCCGGCCGATGCGCCGCCGCTGTTCGTCGCGCTGGCTGCCGACGACGGCCTGTTCTCGAACACCGGCTTCGGCCTGATCGAGAGCTGGCAGAAGGCCGGGCGCCCGGTGGAGTTCCACTACTACGAGCGCGGCGGCCACGGCTTCGGCATGTACCCGAAGGACACCACCAGCACCGGCTGGTTCGAGGCCTGGGTCAGCTGGCTGAAGATGCACGGCATGCTGGAAGGCAAGGGCTCCTGAGGTCTTGAAGCAACCGGGCTGGTCCAGTCGGCCCGGTTGCAGTCGTTCCTCCGCCGCAAGGCCTGCACGCCTGTCGTCCCCGTCAGGACGGGAAGCGGGATCTCTCGGAGAGCGTGAGAACTGGAACTGTCATTTCGACCAAAGGGAGAAATCTGCAGTCCGGCAGACAAGGCAGATTTCTCCCTTCGGTCGAAATGACAAACAGCTATCGGATGGCCGCGCGATGGCCCGGACGGCAATGTGCTTTCGCGGAAATGCCGATCGACAGGGCCCAGTCCATCCCTAGTCCGATTCCTCCGCCGCCTCGCGCCCCTGCTGGCGGATCAGCGCCTCTTCGCGCGCATCGTTGATGGCATGTCGCACGCCGTCGATATCGGGGGCGGACTCATCGTGTTCGAACTCGCCGGTCAGCTCGCTGTCCGGCCGCAGTTCGCCGGCTTCGAACAGCGCCCACATTTCCTCGCCGTACCAGGTCTCCAGCAGCTCGGGCGCCCAGCCGCCGAGGCAGGCGGTGATGTTGTTCACATCACGCAGCAGCATGGTGCGCGCGGCGTTGTTGCCGGCGGCGCTGACCACCTGCGGGAAGTCGATGAGCACCGGCCCGTCGGCGGCGACCAGCACGTTGTAGGGCGACAGGTCGCCGTGCACCAGGCCGACGCACAGCATCTTCACCACCTGCCGCACCAGGAACCGGTGGAAGCCGCGCGCCTCGTCCGGCGACAGCTCCACCTCGCCCAGCCGCGGCGCCGAATGCCCGTTCGCATCCACCACCAGCTCCATCACCAGCACGCCGTGGAAATAGCCATGGGGCTCGGGCACGCGCACGCCGGCGTCGCGCAGCTGGTACAGCGCCTCGACCTCGGTGTTCTTCCAGGCCGCTTCCTGCTGCTTGCGCCCGTACTTGCTGGCCTTGCCGATCGCGCGCGCCTCGCGGCTGCCGCGCACCTTGCGCCCTTCCTGGTACTGCACGCGCTGCTGGAAGCTGCGCTGGGCCATGTCCTTGTACACCTTGGCGCAGCGGATCTCTTCGCCCGCGCGCACCACGTACACGGCCGCCTCCTTGCCGCTCTTGAGCGGACGCATCACGGCATCGATCACGCCGTCTTCGATCAGCGCCTGCAGGCCTGCGGGAGTTTTCATGGCACCTCTTGAGGAAACGGGTCGACGGCGCGCCCGGTTCGACACCGGAACCGGCGCCGTCCGGCGCGCCAGAGTGCGCGAACGATACACTGCGCGTCCCTGATCCCGTGGCACATCATTCATGTCCGACCCGGTTCGACTGGCCAGGCGCGTGGCCGAACTGGCGCGGTGTTCACGCGCCGACGCCGAACAGTACGTCCAGGGCGGCTGGGTGAAGGTCGACGGCCAGGTGGTGGAAGAGCCCAATCGCATGGTCACGGAGGAAGCGGTCGAGATCGACGACGCCGCGCAGCTGCAGGCCAGCGAGCCCGCCACCCTGCTGCTGCACAAGCCACCCGGTTTCGACGCGATCACGGGCGCCAACCCGGCCGCGGCCCTGGTCACGCCCGCCAGGCGATGGAGCGAGGATGCCAGCGGCGTGCGCCCGCTCCAGCAGCATTTCCAGCGGCTGGTGCCGCTGATGCCGCTGGAGCGCGAGGCCAGCGGGCTGGTCGTGCTGAGCCAGGACGGCCGCGTGCGGCGGCGGCTGGTCGAGGACGTGGACACCATCGAGCAGGAATTCATCGTGGAGGTCGACGGCACGTTGGGCCCGTGGGGCCTGAGCCGGCTCAACCACGGCCTGGTCTACGAGGGCCGGCCGCTGCCGCCGTGCAAGGTCAGCTGGCAGAACGAGATCCGCCTGCGTTTCGCGATCAAGGCGGTGCGCGACGGGCAACTGCGCGACATGTGCGCGCAGGTGGGCCTGAAAGTGGTGTCCATCCGCCGGATCCGCATCGGCAGGATCCCGCTGGCCAAGATGCCCGCCGGCAGCTGGCGCTACCTGCCGGTGGGCGAGAAGTTCTGAGCCGGCCGTCCAGCCGATCGAAGTGCGGGCGCGGGCGTCCCTGCCCTGTTCGCCTCAGCGCGCCACCTGCCGCCCGCGATCGATCGTGAATTCCACGCGCTGGCCCGCGATATCCGCGCCCGGCTGCCCCGATCCCACCCAGATGCGATAGCGTCCTGGCATCACCTGGCGGTCGCCTTCCACGTCGACCGCGCTCAGGTCGCGCGAGTCCAGCTCGAATTCCAGCGTGCGGGTTTCGCCCGGGGCCAGCGTCACCCGCTGGAATCCGCGCAGCGCGATCCGGGGCACACCTTCGAGCTCGGGGAACTCCAGATACAGCTGGGCGACCTCGTCGCCGGCGCGTTCGCCCGCGTTGCGCAGCTGCGCGCTCACGCGTAGCCCTTCCGAGGCACCGCCGGCCGCGGGTACCAGCTGCAGCGGCGCGTAGTCGAAGCGGGTGTAGCTCAGGCCGTGCCCGAAGGGATACACCGGGGTGCCTTCGAAGTAGCGGTAGGTGCGGCCGCGCATGTCGTAGTCGCCGAACGGGGGCAGCTCGTCGACCGAGCGGTAGAAGGTCAGCGGCAGGCGACCGGCCGGATTGACGTGGCCAGCCAGCACGTTGGCCACGGCCAGGCCGCCGGACTGGCCCGGATACCAGGCTTCGACGATGGCGTCGGCGTGCTCCTTCGCCCAGGCCAGGTTGACCTGGCTGCCGTTCATCAGCACCACCACCAGCGGCTTGCCGGTGGCGCGCGCGGCCACCAGCAGCGCCTGCTGGTCGGCCAGCAGGTCCAGCGAGGTCTTGTCGCCGCCCTTGAAGCCTGGCACCTCGATCGGCGCTTCCTCGGCCTCCAGGTCCGAGGTCAGCCCGACCACCGCCACCAGCACGTCGCTGTCGGCGGCGGCCGCGCGCATGTCGGCTTCCGGCGTGTCGGACACGCGTTTCCAGACCATGCCGATGCCGGTCAGGATCCGCGCCTCGGTGGTCACGGTCACCGGATAGCGCCGGCCGCCCTCCAGGCGCACGGTCTTCATGGTCGGCAGGCTGTTCCAGGACGCGCCGCGCAGGTCGACGAACGGCTTGCCGTCGAACTGCATCTCGCCGTTGAAACCGCCGATGCCGAGCCGGTAGAGGCCGGTTTCCGGCGGAACGAGGTAGCCGCTCCACTGCACGCGGTGCACGTCGCGCACCTGCGCCAGGTCGAGGCTGCGCGAGTTGACGTCGGCCTCGACGCGGGTCACGACCGGCTCGGCCTCGAACCCGGTGCGCTGCACCCAGGCATCAAGTTCGCCCGGCCCGAAACGCGCCGGCGGAACTGCGGCCGCGTTGTAATAGCGGGCGAGCAGGCCGGGTGCGCCGTCGGGCGTGCGCAGCGCGCTGGTGGGCACCGGATCGCCGTCGGTGAAGGTCTCGCCGAACGGGACGTGGCGCACCTGCGCATCAGGCATGGCGCGGCGCAACCCTTCGAGCACGGACACCGGCGGCGCCGACTGCGGCGATGAATAGTTGCCGCGCAGCACGCGGGTCGCGTCGCCCAGCGGTCCGATCACCGCGACACGCGTGTCCGCGCGCAGCGGCAGCACGCCGTCGTTCTTGAGCAGCACAAGGCTCTTTTCCGCCGCTTCCAGCGCGACTGCGCCATGCGCCGGCGTGCCCACATCGGCGGGCGATGCGCTGTCGATGGACAGAGGACGCAGGCCCGGCAGGTCGCCGGTGCGGTAGCGGGCCGCAAACAGCCGCACCAGGGCGCGGTCGATGTCGGCCATCGACAGCAGCCCGCGTGCCAGCGCCTCGCGGTAGGGCTCGGCCAGGCCATCGGTATCGGTGAGCGTGGCGCCGCTGCATTCGTTGTCCACGCCCGCGCGCATCGCCGCCGCCACCGCGCTCGCGGGGTCCGGGGCGAAATGATGGTGCTTGCGGATGTCGGTCACGGCATCGCAATCCGACACCACATAGCCCTTGAACGACCAGGCATCACGCAGGTAGTCCTTGAGCAGCATGTCGCTGGCGCAGGCGGGCTGGCCGTCGATGCGGTTGTAGGCACACATCACCGACGCGGCGCCACCCTCGACGATCGCGGCGCGGAAGGCAGGCAGGTAGGTGTCCTCCAGGTCACGCCTGGACACGAACACGTTCGCCTCGTGCCGCGTGGACTCCGGGCCGCTGTGCACCGCGTAGTGCTTGGGCGTGGCGACGACGTCGATCCAGTCCGGGTGCGCGCCCTGCATGCCGCGCACGTAGGCCACGCCCATGCGCGCGGCGAGGAACGGATCCTCGCCGTAGGTTTCCTGGCCGCGGCCCCAGCGCGGATCGCGGAAAATGTTGATGTTGGGCGACCAGGTGTTGAGGCCCGTGCCGATGCGCCCGGTGCGCCCGGTCTGCCGCGCCAGTGCATGCAGGCCTCGCACCTCGGTGCTGATCACCGCGGCCACGCGCTGCACGAGTGCGTCGTCGAAGCTCGCCGCCAGCCCGATCGGTTCGGGGAAGTTGGTCGTGGGCAGCGAGCCCATCGCCCCGTGCAGCGACTCGGTCCACCAGTTGTAGGACGGCACGTCCAGCCGATCGATGGCCGGCGCGGTGTTGAGCAGCTGCGCCAGCTTCTCGTCGGTGGTCATGCGTGCGACCAGTTGCGTAGCCAGCGCCTCCGCCCCGCCCGCCTGCGTGCCACGCCCCCCGCCCTGCTGCGCGGCCAGCGGCGCCATCGTGATCATCGCCAACAGCGCCACGGCGCAACGTATCCGGTGCAACGGATGCATCCTGCTCTCCTCGGTGGGCCCGCCGTAGGGTGGACACGGAGTCCCGGCGGCATGCGCAGCCAGCCTGCTTCGGCGACGCGTCAGGGATGATTGCACGGCGGCGCCTGCCGACTGATCGAGATTCGTGCCCCTGACCTGCCAGTTTGGTGATGGCTGTGCGAATGCGCCCACGCGGCCTGCACGTGCCCGTGAGCCGGCCGATGCTGGTAACAGGCATGGCCGCGACCGTTTGGACTGTCGCCCCGGGCGACTACAATTGCCCGCTTCCCGCATCCCGGCACGCGCATGGCCCTGAACTCGACGATCTACAAGCTGGAACTGCAGGTCAGCGACATGGACCGGCATTACTACGCCAGCCACAACCTCACCCTCGCCCAGCACCCGTCGGAAACGCCGGCGCGGCTGATGGTGCGGCTGATCGCGTTCGCCCTGTACGCCCATGAGCGCCTGGAGTTCGGCCGCGGGTTGAGCACCGACGAAGACCCGGACCTGTGGCTGCGCGATTACACCGGCGACATCGACCTGTGGATCGAGCTGGGCCAGCCCGACGAGAGCCGCGTCCGCAAGGCCTGCGCCCGCGCGCGCCAGGTGGTGGTGATCAACTACAGCGGCAACGGCGCCGAAATCTGGTGGAACAAGGCCGCCAGCGCGCTGTCACGGCTGAAGAACCTGACCGTGATCGACCTGGCGCCGGACGACATCGAGGTCATCGTCGGGCTGCTCGAACGCGGCATGCGCCTGACCGCGATGATCCAGGACGGCGAACTGCAGCTGATGAGCGATCGCCAGAACGTCGCGCTCACGCCGCGCGTGCGGATCGCCGCTGCCGGCTGAGCACGCGCGGCGGGCATGGCGAGCGTCACACCGCCGTTGACCCTCGGCCTGCAGTGGTCGCCGCGCGGCTTCAGGCCCGCTTCGACGAGATCCACGCGTGGATCAGCCCGGCCTGGAAAAACTGCACCGGCGGCTCGAAACCACCCGCCGCGATGATCGAGGCCACATCGGCCGCGGGAATCACCGCGACGTCCTCCGAATAAGCCGCCCGCATCCGCTCGATGGCCTCGGCAGGCACGTCGGCGGCGGCCATCATGCGCGTCCACGCAGGCAGCAGCACTTCGTAAGCGGCCGAGTGCACGTCCGACGCGAGATCCGAGCTCGCCAGCAGCCCGCCAACGCGCAGGCGCGTCGCGATCGCGCGGAAGAATTGCGTGCGCTGCACCTGGTCGACGAGGAACTGCGACACCAGCAGGCAGGTGGCCGCATCGAACGGCGCATCCGCGGGCAGCGATTCCAGGAACCCCTGGTGGAAGCGACAGCGCTGCGCGAAGCCCTCGGCCTCGGCCCGCTCCCGGCACGCCGCGAGCATGGCGCCGGAGGGTTCCACCGCGGTGAACGTCCACCCCGGGAAGCGGCGCGCCAGATGGGCCATCTCCTGGCCCGTGCCGACGCCGACGCACAGCACGCGCGCGTCCTGCGGCAGCCCCGCGAGCAGGGGCTCCAGCATGAGGTGGAGACAGTCGCGGATGGCAGCGGTCTTCGCCCACCGGCTGTCGTATCCGGCGGCCTGCTGGTCGAACAGGGCAACGATCTGGTCGGATTGCATCGCGGCAGCTTAGCGCAGGCTGCCGGGGCGGCGTCCATCGTCAGGTGGCATCGAAGGCACCCACTTGCGCCGGGCACGGCACCCTGCACCGGGCGCGCGCGTTCACGCGCGTTCGCGTGGCTGTCCGCTAGCCTGCCAGGCTTGAGTGCGCCTCAAACGTGGCCTGCTCGCGCGCGACGCAGGCAATGCGTGCGCTGCCCCCGTATTCCCTGCCCAGGACCTCGAAAGTCGACATGTGGAAAGAGAGGATCAAGGCCGATTTCCAGCTCGCGACCGTCCTCATGTTCGCCGCGATCACGGTGTTGGGGGTCACCCCGTTCGCCGTGTACAGATTCATGTCCGGCCAGCCCCTGACGGGCATCATCGATCTGCTCATCGTCGCCTGCATCAGCGTGGGCGCAGTGCATGCGTGGCGAACCGGGCGCACGGACGGCGCGGCGACCTTCCTGGCGGTCAGCTACTCGATCGGATGCATCGGCATCGCGCATGTGGCTGGCCTGTCTGGAGTGCTCTGGCTGTATCCGGTCCTGGTGGCCAACTTCCTGCTGGTGCGGCGCAGGCCCGCGCTGCTCATGTCGGTGGTCGCCATCACCGGCGTCGTGCTCAGCGACCCGGCGCTGGGCACCGCTGCGCACAAGATCGGCTTCATCACCACCGCGGTCGTGGTGAGCCTGTTCTCCTTCGTCTTCGCGTCGCGCGCAGCAGTACAGCGCTCGCAGCTGCAGGCGATCGCGCTGCGCGATCCGCTCACTGGGGCGGGCAACCGCCGCGGCATGGAGGCCGAACTGGAGATCGCCATCGCCTCCAGCGTCCGCAGCGGCGTGCCGATGGGGTTGCTGGTGTTCGACCTCGACAACTTCAAACAGATCAACGACAGCTTCGGCCACGAGGCCGGTGACGAGGTGCTGGTGCAGATCGCCGACGTGGTCCGCGCCAGCACGCGCATGGACGACCGCTTCTTCCGGCCGGGCGGCGAGGAGTTCGTGCTGCTGCTGCCGGGCGCGACCGCAGGCTCGCTTCGCGAGGTCGCCGAGAAGCTGCGCAGCGCGGTGGAGCGGGAAGTCCAGGCGCAGGGACGCACCGTCACCATCTCGGTCGGGGCCACCCCGTTTCACCCCACGGACTCTCCCGGCGAATGGCTGGCCCGCGCCGACGCGGCCATGTACGAGGCCAAGCGCACCGGGCGCAACCGCACGGTGGTGACAGGCCTGCGATAGTCGCAATACCAACCCGGGCGGCCATCCAGCGAGGTGCCTCGCGACGGCCGAGGTTGGTCATGCCGGACGCGGTACCACCGCCGACAGGTGGCGCATCGCCTGCTGGCCTGGGCCGGGCGCGAAGTCGCCGCGGTCCGATGGCGCCATGTTGCCGCGACGCAGGCTGGCGCATAATCCCCCTGACGACTGCACCGCAGTCAGCGCCAGAGCGCCAGGAGAAGAAATGAGCAAGGGCCTGAACCAGAAGAAGGAACAGAAGAAGAAGCCGGCCAAGACCATGAAGGAGAAGAAGGCCGAGAAGCGCGAGAAGACCGAAACCAAGCGCTTCGGACCCGCCTGAGCAGAGCCTGTCTCAAAAGCACCAGGGGGTGGAGTCAGAGGGACGCGACTCCACCCGCCAGCGGCCCAGGTCTGCGGGTCCGCCGACTACCATCCGATGATGGGCTAGCCCGACCGAACCCGAACATGGGGCCGGAAAGCGGCATCCGGCCTGCGGTGACGATCCCCGCAGGCGCTAGCCGAACGCGCCCAGCACCCCGGCCACGTTGGTCCCGATCTCCTTCACCGCGTAGCCGCCTTCCTGCACCAGCACGGTGGGCAGTCCCAGCGCCGCCATGCGCGCGCCCAGCTGCGGAAAATGTGCGGCGCCGAGCCGGAACGCGCTGATCGGATCGCCTTCGTAGGTGTCCACGCCCAGAGACACCACCAGCGCGTCCGCGCCGAAAGTGGCTACCGCCTGCAGCGCGGTATCCAGCGCCTGCGCGTATTCGTCCCAGGTGGTGCCGCGCGGCAGCGGCAGGTTGAGTGTGGCGCCCTCGCCCGCTCCCGCGCCGCGTTCGTCGGCATAGCCGAGGAAGTAGGGGTATTCGGTTTCGGGCGTCCCGTGGATGGACAAGAACAGCACGTCGCCGCGCTCCCAGAAGATGTCCTGGCTGCCGTTGCCGTGGTGGTAGTCCACATCCAGCAGCGCGACGCGCTGGAAACCGCGATCGCGCAGCCGCTGTGCCGCCAGCGCCGCATTGTTGAGATAGCTGTAGCCGCCATAGCTGCCGCGCGCCGCGTGGTGCCCCGGCGGCCGGCACAGCGCATAGGCCGCACGCTCGCCTTCGGCCACCAGTTCGGCGGCCGTGAGCGCGCACTGCGCCGCGGCGAACGCGGCATCCCAGGTGCCGGCGACGATCGGCGTCCCTGCATCGAAGGCGTAATAGCCCATCGCCCCGTTGATACCGGTCGGCACCCGGTCCTGGCGCAGCCCGCGCGCCGGAAAGCCGCTGGGCAGCATCGATCCACCGCGCCCTTCCGCCTGCCAGCGTGCGTAAGCGGTGCGCAGGAACTCCACCAGTCCCGCCTCGTGTACGCCCAGCAGGACATCGACCGCGAACGGACGTGGCCCCACCAGTGCATGCCCTGCCTCGACCAGCGCTTCGCGGATGTACTCCGCGCGCTCGGGACACTCGTAGCTTGGCACCAGCTCGGCGCGATGGAGTTCGACCCCGCCGGCGTGGCGCTGGTGCAGGGGCGAGTGGACGATCTTCATGACGGCTCCGCGCTGGCGTGGCGGTCGATGCTACGCAAGCGTCGCGACTTTGCGAAGACAGAACCGGGCCAGTGCGGTGCGAAAGCGGGCCAGGGTGAAGTTTTCGTCCCGCACGCGCAGCCCTGCAGGCTGCGAAAGGTGGTGCCGGGCTTCGCCGGGAAGCTGCACCTCCAGCCCGCGATCGACCGACCGGCGGGGAGCCGGCGATGCCGACCGTGCTCATGCCGCATTTCCCGGTGAATCGCCCGCGTCCGGTGCACACAGCCATGCCGACGCTGCCGCCAGCATCGCCTCGACGCCCGTCCTGAGCGTGGGGTCGAGCACCGGCGCGAAGCGCGGCGAGTGGTTGTCGGGGATGTCCTTCACCGTGCCAGCCTGCCGGTGTTGCTCGTACGTGGCTGGATCGGTGCCGCCGACGAACCAGAACACGTACGGCACGCCCCAGCTGCGGCCGAAAATGCTGAAGTCTTCGCTGGCGGCGGAGGGCCTGGTTTCCCGGGCGCGATCGCCGAACTGCGCGTGGAACGCGGCCACCACCTTCGCCGTCGCGACGTGGTCGTTCTCGGTCAGTGGATAGCTGCTGAGCGTGGTGAACTCCGGCTCCTTCAGCGCGGCCGAGGCATGCGCCTCGGCGCAGCAGATCCTGCGCACCGCATCCAGCATGTGCGCGCGCACGCGCTCGTCGTAGGTGCGCATGTTGAGCTTGATCGTGGCCTCTTCTGGAATGATGTTCTCCTTGGTGCCGGCCTGCAGCGAGCCCACGGTGAGCACCGCGCTGTCCAGCGGCGCGACCTCGCGCGAGACGATGGTCTGCAGGCGCAGCACGGTGGACGCCGCCATCACCACCGGGTCGACCGAGTTCTGCGGCTGCGAGCCGTGCGCGCCGCGGCCGAACATCCGCACCTGCAGGCTGTCGCCCGCCGACAGGATCACCCCAGGCCGATAGCTCACGCTGCCAGCCGCGCCCACCATCACGTGCTGGCCCAGCACCACGTCGGCACGCGGCAGGCCGGCCTTGTCCCAGTCCTCGACCATCGCGCGCGCGCCCTGGGCGGTCTCCTCGCCGGGCTGGAACACCACCAGCAGCGTGCCGCGCCAGGCGTCGCGCGCTTCGGCCAGCAGCCGTGCCGCGCCCATCAGCCAGGCCATGTGCAGGTCGTGCCCGCAGCTGTGCGCCACACCGGGCACCTGGCTGGAATACGGCAGCCCGGTGTCCTCGTCCATCGGCAGCGCATCCATGTCGCCGCGCAGCAGCACCGTGGGGCCGTCGCCGTTGCGCAGCACGCCGACCACGCCGGTCACGCCCACGCCGCGGCTGACCTCGTAACCGAGCCGTTCTATCCAGTCGGCGGCAATGCCTGCGCTGCGCTCTTCGCGCATGGAGAGCTCGGGGTTGCGGTGCAGGTCTTCGTAGATGGCCAGCAGCTCCGGGGCCATGGCCTTGAAGCGCGATTCGAGCGCTTTCACCAGCGGGTTCATCACCATGCCTCCGACCGGATGGTGGCTGGAGCATAGAACATCCACGGCGACGGGTTGACGGCTCCTGTCCGTGCGCGCCGCAACCCCGGCAACCTCCCCGCGCCTTCCGCCGCGCACACGCGCCGCCCGTCATCAGCGGGCCGGTCGCGGGGTCCGTCGGGCCGTTCCGATTCCCGGCAGGCATCGCTGCGGACGGATATGGAATCGCAGCCGGTTTGCGCGCCCCGCGCCGTCCCCGACGTGGCAACCTGCCCTGCGCATCTCCTTTCCCGACATCGCGAGCGACCAATGACACAGCTGCCATTCCGCCCCATCGCCCTGCTGCTGGGCGCCCTGTTCCTTGCATGCTTCGTCATGCCGGTTGCGCTGGCGGGTGAAAAGCAGACCTTCGTCCTCGTGCATGGCGCGACCGCCGGCGGCTGGGAGTGGAAGCGCACCGGCCAGTTCCTCACCGACGACGGGCATACCGTGTACCGCCCCACCCTCACCGGCCTGGGCGAGCGCGAACACCTCAACAGCAGCGAGGTCGACCTGCAGACGCACATCGACGACATCGTCAACCTGATCCTGTTCGAGGACTTGCACGACGTCGTGCTCACCGGGCACAGCTACGGCGGCATGGTGGTTACCGGCGTGATGGACCGGATCCCCGAACGCCTGCGCCACGTGGTGTTCCTCGACGCCGCCGTGCCCGAGGACGGCCAGTCGATCTGGGACCTGTTCGGCAGCCGCGGACCGATGCCCGCCGACCGCTTCCGCGACGGCTTCATGCAGGTGCCGTGGGTGAAGCCGGGCGACAAGCCGCCGTACAGCGTCAAGCATTCGATCAAGTGCTTCGAGCAGCCAGTGTCGTATCGCAATCCCGCCGCGCTTGCGCTGCCGGTCACCTATGTGGCCTTCGTGCCGGCGGACCAGTCGGTCGAACAGCGGGCGAAGACCGACAAGAGCTGGCAGAACGCGCAGGCACGTGGATGGGTGATCCGCAGCTTTCCCGGTGGCCATGTCGCCCACCAGGAAGACCCGCGCGGCGTGGCGACGCTGATCGCGCAAGCGGCCGGTGCTGGCGACGGCGATCAGTGAAAGCGGCCGGAGACGCTACTTGCGCACCTCGCAGCCAGGGTCGCGGGAATCAGCGGTCGTCGAATGGAATGCCGGCGGTCAGGGTCCGCACTGCCACTGCCCCGTGACTGTACGCCTGGCACCATCGGCGCGGTGGTAGGTCAGGGTCGCCGGGCTCGGCGGTGATTCGCCGCCACCGGAGGCCGGTCCAGTGGGCTCGATGTCGATGGTCTTGCCGGCGCCGTGGAAGCGCGCGCCGCGCAGCATCGCGTTGAAACCGCCGGGCGCGGCCACCGCCTCCACTTGATCGCCCAGCTTGACCACGCCGCGCGCAGGGTCGTCCGATGCCACGTGGCCCCTGGCGAGCAGCAGCATGTCGCCGTCGACGCTGAATCCGCAGGCCAGTTCACCCTCGAGCGTGAGCGCCTCCAGGTCGGAAGATGACAGCGCTTCGAGTTCAATTGCCGAGCCGTCGCCGCCTGTGGTCACTCCACGAACCGCCGAGGCTTGCCGAGTATTCCCCGGCAGGCCGGCGTGGTCCGCCGCAGGGCCTGCCGCTTGTTCATCCGGCGCGGATGAAGCCGTGCTCGTGGCGGACGCTGGCACCTCGTCTGGCACCTTCCCGTCCTGTTGTCCCTGGCAACCCGACAGCAGCAGTGCCAGCACGACGAGCGCGGCGCGCAGCACATCGCCTCCGCGCGTGCTCACGACGCCAGCCTTGTACGGCCTGCCGGGGTAGTCGGCGGCACCGGCTGCCCCGTGGGCGCGTTCAACAACGCGATATCGGTCCCGCCACGCGCATCGAGCAGCCCCGGAGTGCCCGAGCAGTGCGCATAGGCTTGGCAGTCGCTGCAGTAGCACGCCGCCCCTGCGTATGTGCCGTGCGCATCGGTCTCGCCGCGCAGCGTCCTGCAGCGGCATTGCAGCTGGATGGACATGGCATCCCTCCCTATTGGATGGCGGCAGCATGGCTGCTGCTGGCGCAAGGGCGCGTGCAGGGGGGGTTAGCCGGCTGCGTGCCGAGTGTGCCGCGCCGCGACCACCCGGCGTGCCCGTGCTCGCTCACCCTGTCATCTCGACCAGAGAGAGAGATCTGCTGTCCCGAGCCTGAGATTTCTCCCTTTGGTCGAAATGACAAGCACACGCACTCCGCGCCCCACACCCACACGATATCCCTGCCCCTCAGCCTGCCCCTCAGCCTGCCCCTCAGCCTGCCCCTCAGCCTGCCCCTCAGCCTGCCCCTCGGCCTGCCCCTTAGCCTGTCATCTCGACCGAAGGGAGAGATCTACCGTTGAGGGGGGACGGATTTCTCCCTTCGGTCGAAATGACACAGGGGAGGTTTCTTCCCTCGTTGTAATACCAAAGACCAAACTTGACGACGCACTCGCGGCACGCCCCCGTCGGCCATGCCTCAAGCCCCGTCACCCATCCCCGCATCGAACCCCGGTGCCGCCATGAAGTGCCGCGGCTCCCCACTGATCGGATCCTCGAACGCCAGCGCATGGGCAAACAGCCGCAGTGTGCGACCCGGGTCATCCGGCGCCTGCGCTTGCAGTAGCGGATACAGTCGATCGTGCAGGATCGGCGCACCCAGCGCCGCCATGTGCACGCGCAGCTGGTGCTTGCGCCCGGTGACGGGTTCCAGGCGATAGGTCCAGGCGCCCTCGCCGCGCGCGACCACCTCGATCACGGTCTCGCTGTTGGGCTCACCAGGCACTTCGTGCATGCGGAAGAACGGCTCGCCGCGCTCCAGCCGGCTGCGGTGCACATGCGGAAACGCCAGCCCGGGCAGCGGCGGCGCGATCGCGAAGTAGTGCTTGCGGATGCGCCGCTCGCGGAACAGCGCGTGGTATTGCGCGCGGCTGCCGGGATGCGCCGAGAACAGCACCAGGCCGGCGGTGTCGCGGTCGATACGGTGCAGCGGGACCAGCGCCGGATTGTCGAAGCGGCGGACCAGACGGGTCAGCAGCGTCTCGCGCACGTAGGCACCCGTCGGCGCCACCGGCAGGAAGTGCGGCTTGCAGGCCACCACCAAGTGCGCATCGGCATGCAGCACGGCTTCGGCGAGGGGGATGTCGGGCTCGTCGGCCACTTCGCGGAAATAGCGGACCTCGGCGCCCGCGCGATATGCAGCCGATACATCAAGCGCGCGCCCCTCCGCATCGAGCACGCGTCCACGCGCGAACCGACTGCGCCAGGTGGTTTCGTCCACGCCGGGGAAGTGCGCAGCCAACGCCTCGAGCACCGTCGTCCAGGGCCCGCGCGGAAGCTGCAGGCGGCTGGGCGGCAGCGATCCCTGCATGCCGCCGCCCTCCTCGTGGGCGCCCTGCCGAGTTTCCTCGTGAGTCGTGATGCGCGGCAATCCAGTACTCGCGCGGCGCTAGCTGCCGCGCAGGCGCAGCGTCAGTCCCTTGAGGAAATTGCGCAGCAGCTGGTCGCCGGCGAGGCGGAAGTTGCGGTGCCCGGCCTGCCGGAACAGCGCCGACAGCTCGGGCTTGGTCACCGGAAAGCCGGCGTCGGCAAACACCTGGTGCATGTCCAGGTCCGACAGCTCGAATGCGACCCGCAGCTTCTTCAGCACCACGTTGTTGCTGATGCGCTTCTCCACCGGCCGCGCGGGCTTGCCCTCCTCGCGACCGCGCAGATGCACGATCAGCCCGTCCAGCACATGCGCCAGCGCCTCGTCGCTGCAGGCCTGGTAACCCGGTTCCTCTTCCTTCAGCAGCATCGCGCGCACGTCTTCGCGCTCCAGGGCGAACGCCGGATCCGCCAGGTGGGCGATATCGACGACCTTCTGGTCGCTCAGATCGAGCATGTAACGGAGGCTGCGCAGGACGTCGTTGGTGATCATTGAACCGGAACCGGCGTGGGAATGCGGTGCAGTCTACCGACTGCCCGCTGCCTGCGCGAAACGTCAGCCCAGTTGCCCGAGCGTGGGATAGTCGGTGTAGCCGCGCTCGGCACCGCCATAGAACGTCGACGGATCCGGCTCGTTGAGATCGGCACCCACGCGGAAGCGCTCGACCAGGTCCGGGTTGGCCAGGTACGGCCGCCCGAAGGCCACCGCATCGGCGATGCCCGAGGCGATCAGCGCTTCCGCGGTTTCGGCCTTGTAGCCGCCGCAGAAGACCAGCACGCCGGCAAACGCCTCGCGCAGGGCGCCGCGGAAGTGGTCGCTGAGCTTGGGCCCGCCCGCCCAGTCGGGCTCGGCGATATGCAGGTAGGCGATGCCGCGCCGGTCGAGTTCCCGCGCCAGGTACAGGGCGCTCTCCTCGGGTTCGTCGTCGGAGATGCCGTGCCCGGTGAATCGCGGCGACAGCCGCACGCCGACGCGGTCCGGGCCCAGTTCGGCGATCACCGCGTCCGCCACGTCCAGGGTGATGCGGGCGCGGTTCTCCAGCGAACCGCCATAGCCGTCGCAGCGCCGATTGCTGTTGGTCGACAGGAACTGCTGCAGCAGGTATCCGTTGGCGGCGTGGATCTCGACCATGTCGAAGCCGGCGCGGTCGGCGCGTCGTGCCGCCTGCGCGTAGTCGGCGACGATGCCCGGGATCTCGTCGGTCACCAGTGCGCGCGGCATCGCGCTGGGCACGTTGCCCGGCGTGCCATCGGCCTGCACGACAAAGCACTTCGCCCCTTTGGCGACGATCGCCGAAGGCGCCACCGGATCGGCACCATCGGGCTGCACCAGCGGATGCGAGATGCGTCCCACATGCCAGAGCTGCGCGGCGATGCGTCCGCCCTGCACATGGACGGCGTCGGTCACCAGCCTCCAGCCGGCTTCCTGCGCATCGGTGTGGATCCCCGGCGTCCAGGCATAGCCCTGGCCCTGCGGCGAGATCGGCGTGGCCTCCGACACGATCAGTCCGGCGTCGGCGCGCTGTGCGTAGTACTCGGCATTCATGGCGGTTGGCACGTCGCCGGGCTGGCCAGCACGCGAGCGGGTGAGCGGCGCCATGAATACACGATTCGGCAGCATGAGGGAGCCGGTCTTGAGCGGTGCCAGCAGATGCGGATGCATGGGATCTCCAAATGATTGTGGGATGGGACGGACGCGCTGCGGTACGCGCATCGAATCCGGGTAGCAAATTCAGCCGTGACGCGCGCGGTGGCGTTCCAGTGCGCGCGAGACCCGATGCAGCGCCGCATCGACCTCCTGCGCAAAGCCACCTGCGAGCAACTCGCGGACCGCCGAATGCGCGGCGCAGACGATGCGGACGTCGGCCCAGCGCGAAGCCAGCCCGCGTGCCCACGCAACATAGGCATCCGCGGCACCGGCCTCTGGCCTGAGCGCGCGCGACAGCAATGGATGCATGCGCAGCGAGGATTGCGGAAGCACCCGTCGCAGCCATCGCGGCGGGGTCACCACGTTGAGCGTGTCGTCCACGTGCACGATGCCCGCCTGGCGATGGCGCATCAGGACGGACGCCACATGCACGCGTTCGTCGGGACAGATGAAGTCCACCCCGTCGGGCACCGAAAGGTCGAACACATCGGCAAGCGGGTGGTCCTCGCCCCACTCCTCCACCGGCGCGCCGGCCCACGCAAGCGAAGGCAACAGCCGGCGATGGCGCGCGGTGCCGTGCAGGGCAGCCGACGGAAACAGCCGCTGCGTCGCCTCGACGTGCAGGGTATGGAACGGGCGTACGTGCACCACCGCATCCACGCGTTCGCCATTGCCGGTGAGCGACAGCAGCGCGCCGCGCGCTGCATCGTCCAGGGGGCAGCCGTCGATGACCACGAACCGCCCATTGTCGCGCCGCACCAGCGACATGTGCGTGCCCACATCGAGCACGCCCGCGACCCGGTGCACGCCGCGGATATTCCAGAAGGTTTCGGCAAGTTTCTGCATGGCAGAAGGATAGGCGGCGAATGGTGAAGACGCTGCGCTTGCGCCGCGCTCGGGCTGCCATCCCCAGAGGGCCTGCGCCTCCACCTCAAAGGCCATCGCCACGGACGCCTGCGCGCGCGCCGATGTCGATCTGCAGCCCCCTGCTTCGTCGTCACACCACAGGCGACCGATGCCCGGCACCATGCAGACCAGGAGACACACGATGCGCGTGATGGTGTTCGTGAAAGCTACCGAGGACAGTGAACAGGGCCTGCTGCCCACGGCGGAGGCTCTCGAAGCGATGGGCCGGTTCAATGAAGAACTCGCCAGCGCAGGCGTGATGCTGGCCGGTGCCGGGCTCAAACCCACGTCGCAGGCCCGGCGCATCGCGTTCGATGGCCCGAAGCGCTCGGTCATGGACGGGCCGTTCACTGAAACCCGCGAGCTTGTTGCCGGGTTCTGGCTCTGGGAGGTGCAGGACATGGACGAAGCGGTGGCCTGGGCGAAACGCTGCCCCAACCCCATGCCGGGTCCGAGCGAACTGGAGCTGCGGCCGTTCTACGAGATGTCGGACTTTGCGGAGCCGCTGTCTCCGGAGGAACGTGCGCCGCCCGATGGCGTGCGCGGAAAACTTGGCGTGGCCTGAATCCGCTCCACGTGGATGGCAGGCCCGCTGCGGCCGCCATCCGGGCGCGGCCGCCGGGCAGATCGCAACCCGGCCAACTTGGCGAGGATCAGTCCGGGCAGATGACGACCCGCTGTCGTCTGGTCTGGCGGCCGGTGCCGATCGGCCCGGGCCGGAGCCGCGGCGATGCTCGTGCATCAGCGCCAGACGCTATCCTTGCCCGATGCTGCGCACCGTCACCGCCACCCGCTACGTCACGCCGCTGCGCGAGGGCGGCTCGATGCCGGCGATCATGGAAGCCGACGACGACAACATGTACGTGGTGAAGTTTCGCGGCGCCGGACAAGGTCCGCGTGCCCTGGTGGCGGAGCTGGTGTCGGGGGAAATCGCGCGAGCGCTGGGCCTGCCGATTCCCGAAATCGTGCTCGTGGAACTGGACGTCGCGCTGGCCAGCACCGAGGGCGACCCCGAGATCCAGGAGCTCATCCGCGCGAGCGGCGGCCTCAATCTGGCCCTCGACTACCTGCCGGGCGCGGCCAACTTCGATCCGGTGGCAGAGCAGCCACCGGCAAGGCTGGCTTCGGAGATCGTGTGGTTCGACGCCTACACCAGCAACGTCGACCGCAGCGCGCGCAACCCCAACCTGCTGGTCTGGCACGGCACGCTGAAGCTGATCGACCACGGTGCTTCGCTGTATTTCCACCATGGTTGGGATGGAGACACCTCCGGCGCCGGCAAGCCCTTCCCGCTCATCGGCGACCACGTGCTGCTGCCCTTGGCCAGCGAGCTGGCGCAAGCCGACGCGACGCTCAGCCCACTGCTCTCGCCCGCGCGACTGGCGGACATTGTCGCGCTGGTCCCGGATGCGTGGCTGCAGGGCCCAGACGCTTTCGGCAGCCCGCAGCAACAGCGCGATGCCTATACCGGGTACCTGCAGCAACGCCTGGCGCTGCCGCATGCCTTCGTCGAGGAGGCCCAGCGTGCGCGCGCATGACAGCTACGACTATGCGGTGATCCGCGTGGTCCCGCGCGTGGAACGGGGAGAGTTCATGAACGTGGGAGTGATCGTGTCCTGCCAGCAGGCCGGGTACCTGGAAGCCGCGATCGAACTCGACGAGGCCCGCCTGCTCGCGCTTGATCCGCACGTGGATCTCGCCACGCTCCGGCGACACCTTGGCGCCATCCAGCGCATCTGCGAGGGAGGCGCTGACGCCGGCCCCATCGGCCTGCTGCCGCAGCGTGCCCGCTTCCATTGGCTGACTGCCCGGCGCAGCGCGATCATCCAGACCTCGGCGGTGCACATGGGTCGCTGCGGCGACATGGATGCGATCCTCGAGCACCTGATGGACAGGATGGTGCGGTTTCCTGCTGCCTGAGACGGGGTCTGGCTCGACCACGCTTCAACCCGCGTTGCCGCGCCCATCCCCCAGCAGCCGTTCCAACTCTTCGTCCTTCTCGCGCCAGAGCCCGTTCATCCACTGCTGGAAGCGGGCGCGCGCGGCGCGCTCGTCGCCATCGCCGCGGCCGGGGATATCGAGCGGCAGCGGCCGCTGGCGTACCGACACGTGCACCATCGGCAAACGACCCCCCATCAGGTCGATCATCGTCGGCCGTCCACCCGGATAGGCGATGGTGACGTCCAGGATGCCGTGCAGCGCGTCGCCCATCGCATCGAGAACGTAGGCCACCCCGCCCGCCTTCGGCTTGAGCAGGTGGCGGTACGGCGACGACTGGCGCGCGTGCTTCTCCGGCGTGAAGCGCGTGCCCTCGACGAAATTCATCACCGCCACCGGAATCTCGTGGAACTTTTCGCAGGCCAGCCGCGTGGCCTCCATGTCGCGCCGCCCGAGGCCGGGGTTCTTCGCGATCTGGGCCCGCGTGTGGCGGCCCATGAACGGGAAATCCAGGGCCCACCACGCCAGGCCCAGCAGCGGCACCCAGATCAGCTGCCGTTTGAGGAAGAAGCGCAGCAGCGGGATGCGGCGGTTGAACACCTTCTGCAGGACCACGATGTCGACCCAGCTCTGGTGGTTGGCCAGCACCAGGTAATGGCCGTCGACCTGCAGGTCGTCCGCACCGGTCACATGGAAGCGCGTACCGCTGAGGCGGTCGACCAGGAAGGTGTTGACCGCAATCCAGCTTTCGGCGATGCCGGTCAGCAACGAATTGCAGGCCCGCCGCATGCGCCGGAACGGCAGCAATGCCTTCAGCAACGCCACCAGCAGCAGCGGCGTCACGTGCAGCACGGTGTTGAGCACCACGATGGACAGGATCAGTACAGCGCGTAGTGATGACATCGGGTGCGCGGGCATGGCTGCGAGGATGCGAAGGGTAACAGCCAGGGTCGGCTGGATCACGGCAAGGCCGCAAACGGCCACGGCCTCACCGCCTTGCTTGGGAGCGACTCCCGGCGTTGACGCAGCCCCTCAGGGCTCGCTTGCCTCGTCAGCCCAGCCAAGATCCGGCTCCGGGTGGTACGCGATCCCCATCGCATCCAGATGGGACCGCAACGCGCCCATGCGCTTCACGAAGCCGGTGTAGCTGCGCTGCTCCGCGGGGCTCCAGGCCAACTCCGCCGCGGCGGCCAGGCGTGGCCACAACCGGTTGTCCGCGGCCGCGTCGGTGTGCACCAGCTCCGTCCACAGCGCCGCCTCGATGCCTACCGCGGTCTTGAACGGCGCGGGGTCGAAGCTGTAGAGCCGCACCAGCGGCACGCCCTCCTTGCGACACCAGTCGTAGGTCTGCGGCTGGCCGGCGTAGTTGCCATGGTCGATGTAGAAGTGCGAACACGGCGACAGGATCAGCGGGTGTCCCTTCGCGACTGCCGCGCTGATGTCGTAGCCGTCGTTCCAGAACTGCAGCAGGACATTGGGCCTGGTGTCGGCCACCGAGCCCTCCTCCCAGAAGATGGCGGTGCGTCCCATCTCCTCCACCATCGCCGCGGTGCGCGCCACGAAATCGGCATAGAGCGGATGCTTGATCTCGTCGCCGCCCATGTGGATCTCGTGCGATGGGAAGATATCCAGCACTTCCTCCAGCACGTTGCGTACGAAGGGATACACCACGTCCGGCTTGTCCAGGCACAGCACGCTGAAGCCCACTTCGAGGCCCGAGTACGGCGCCAGGTTGTCCTCGTCGTCGCAGGCCAGTTCGTTGTACGAGGCCAGCGCCGCCTGCACGTGGCCGGGCACGTCGATCTCCGGCACGATGGTGATGCCGCGCGCCTGCGCATAGGCCACCAGCTGGCGCAGCTCGTCCTGCGTATACCAGCCGCTGCGCCCGCCCGTTACCGCGCTGGCGCCACCGATCTCCATCAGCTTCGGATAGCGCTTGATCTCGATGCGCCAACCCTGGTCGTCGGTCAGGTGCAGGTGCAGGCGATTCAACTTGAAAAAGGCCATGCGGTCGAGGGTCTTTTCCACGTACTCGACCGGCAGGAAGCTGCGCGCCACGTCCAGTGAAAGTCCGCGCCAGCGGTAGGCCGGTGCATCGACGATCTCCATGTGCGGCAGCGCCAGCTGTGGCTGCGTGGTTGCCGGCAGCAGCTGGCGCAGGGTCTGCACCGCATGCAGCAGGCCCGCATCGCTGCGCGCGCTCAGCTGGATATCGTCGGCCACCACCAGCCGGTAGCCCTCCTCCGCCAGCGCGGCATCATCGGTCAGCTGCATGCGGACGCGCGTCGTGGCCGCGTCGCTGATGGCGATTCCCAGGCCGTCCAGTGCCGCCTTCAGTGCGCGCGTCGCATTCGGCGCGGCTGCGTCCGCTTCGAGCTTGACCGAACCGGAGAGTTCCAATGCGCCCGAGCGCATTTCCAGCGACTGCGGCACCGGCACCAGATGCACCGCCGCAACGGGAGTATCCGCCGCGCCGGCCGGCAGGTACGCGCTGCAGACCAGCAGCACGACTGCGACCAAGCTGGGAAGGAAGGCGTTGGGCTTCATGGGCATTTGATCTCGACAGTCCTCCGCAGGGGCCGCGGAATTCAGCGTGCACTGTCCTTGCAGAGGATCAGAATGTCCACCCTGTCGGTCGTGTCCGTTGGCTGTACTGGGCCATGCCTGCAGGACATTTCCTGTCCTCTCCCGTGACCGCAGTGCGAGTTGACGGACGGGCGTATCGGCAGCAGCCGCGATATCTGCGACATGCAGTGCCACTCCATTCGCAGCCGCCTAACAGCCATCGGCGTAGGTAGTCGTTCTCTCATTCCCGTCGACCGCCTCGGAGATGCCATGAAAATCGTCATCGGATTGAGCTTCCGGGGACATTGCCGCCGCAAAGCCTGCCCGTATCCATCAAAAAGCCATGGAGGACACGAATGCCCACTGACCCAAGGACCATCCTGCAACAGGCCAATGCGGCGGTCGCAGCCGGCGACAACGAGGGTTTCCTCGCATTCTGCACCGACGATGTCACCTGGCATTTCATCGGCAACCGGACGATCACCGGCAAGGGTGCGGTCCGTCGCTACATGGACGAGACCTATATCCATCCACCGGAATTCGACGTCGCCGATCTGCTGGTCGACGGCGACACCGTGGTCGCGATCGGTGACATCACGATCACCGATGCCGGCGGCGCGCAGATGCGGTCGGCCTATTGCGACGTCTGGCGCCTGCGCGATGGCAGGCTTGCCGAACTGCGTGCTTTCGTGGTGCCGGAACGGACGTAGCGCCCTGGCACGCGCGCAAAGCCTTCAGAACACCGACAGTCCGGTCATCCGCGTGAAGCGATGGAGCGCGTAGCGACCAAGCAGCGAGTTGCCCTTCTCGTCCAGTCCTGGCGACCACACGCACAGGCCCATCACGTGCGGCACCACCGCGACGATGCCGCCGCCCACGCCGCTCTTGGCGGGCAGGCCGACATAGAACGCGAAATCGCCCGCTGCATCGTAGGTGCCCGCCGTCATCATCACCGAGTTGATGCGCGTGGCGCCCTCGCTGGTAGTCACCTGCACGCCGGAGGACGGACAGTGGCCGCCATCGGCCAGGTACTGCACGCTGCGCGCCAGGTCCACGCAGTCCATGCACAGCGCACACTGCAGGTAGTAGAAATCCAGCACGTCCTGCGGTTTGTTGTGCAGGTTGCCGTAGCTGCGGATGAAGTTGGCGAGCGCCACGTTGCGGTAGCCGCTTTCGCGCTCGGACTTCGCCACCACATCGTCGGCGCCCACGTCGGGATTGCCCGAACGCGCGCGCATGAACTCCAGCAGCATGGTTTCCGCATCGTCGTGGTTGGACAGGATCACGTCGGCGGAGATCAGCGCACCGGCATTCATGAAGGGATTGCGTGGAATTCCCTTCTCGTGTTCCAGCTGGATCAGCGAGTTGAACGGATCACCCGACGGCTCGCGGTCCACGCGCTTCCACAGCCTGTCGCCGATCGCTTCCAGCGCCAACGTGAGCGTGTACACCTTGGACACGCTCTGGATCGAGAACCTCTCGCGCGAATGCCCTACCTCGTGGATCTCGCCATCCAGCAGCGCCAGCGCCATGCCGAAACGGTCCAGGGGCACGTCGGCAAGCGAGGGGATGTAGTCGGCCACCTTGCCTTCGCCAAACCGCTGGCTGACCTCCCTGTCGATGGTGCCGAGGATGTCGTCGAGATCGAGCCGTGCCAGGTCGTAGGGATTCTGCGGAGGTTTGCGCATGTGCGGTCCGTCGGGTGCTGGAGCGGACACTGTATCGGGCGACATGCATGGTGGCGTCAGCACGATGAATTCACATCGCCCGCACCGCATCTCCCGGCGACCCTCGTGCACGAAGTTCTACCGGCGCTGCTCCAGATAGCGCGCGACATCTTCCTGGTAGATCTCGTAACCCTGCGCCAGGTGCGGCTGCAGCAGGCGCAGCCACGCGCGGATCACCATGCGCATTTCGCGGGCGCAGCCGCTGGCGCGTGCGGCGGTCAGGTCGCCCGCATCCACCATGCCGGCAAAGCCGTCAGGATCGGTGCCGTAGATCAGGCACTGCAGGTTGAAGTAGCGCTGCTCGCCCAGCGCATGCTCGTCGGCATAGGCGTCCAGGTTGTAGGCGCCGGTGCTGCGCGAGAGCATCCAGTTCGCCGCCATGCGCAGGTTGTCGATCACCTCGGTCGGCGATTCCTCCAGGCTGGCGAAACGCAACATCAGGATCGCCGCAAGCTGGTCCACCGCATCCTCCTGGCGGCCGGTGACGGGCAGATCCAGCAGGTGCACCAGCGCATGGCCGGTTTCGTGCAGCACGATGAAACGTACGTTGGCGAGCAGGTAGCGCAGCGGGTGCCCGTCGCCCAGGCCCAGCGCATGCTGGTGCACCTGGCCGCGCTCGTAAAGCGTGCGCAGGGTTTCGTAGCACAGCACCACCTCGGCCTCGGCCGGCCGGTAGAAGGCGCCGAACTCTCCGCACTCCGCGGTCACGTAGCGCAGCCGCCGCGGCAACGCGAACATGCCGTCGATCGCCTGCACCTCGGGCAGCCTCCTCAGCAGGTCGGCATCACGCACGCGCAGGTGGATCTGCTGCAGGTCGGGCGACCGGGGCACCACGTAAGCGTATTCGAACGCGGGCGGCGCAGGCCGCGTCGGATCCTCAGCGGACGGCGCCCTTGCCTGGACCACCGTGCGTGACATCGGGCCCGGCGCCTGCTGCGGCAACGCTCCTGGCGCCTCGCGATCTCGCATGGGCGCCGGCGCGTTGGCGCAACCGGTGGTCGCGGCCAGCAGCGCCAGCAGTGCGGTCATGCAGAGCTTGAAAGACATGGTGTGAACCGTCCGCCCCCGACACTGCAGGAAAGATTGGGAGAGCACGCTCCCGTAATCCACGCGAGTTCGATCAGACGCTACGCCTGCATCCGTCGAAAAACCGCAGCATCTGCAGGGAGGCATCGGGACCCTGGGGATCGGTATAGCTGCCCGCCGCATCGCCACCCGACCATGCATGTCCGGCGCCGTGGATGAGCCAGTGCTCGGCAACGATGCGACCGTCGGCGGTGCGATGCACCGTGCGCGTCGCACTGCGCTCGCCCGGTGCCGTCCCGTGTTCGCTAGTGGCGACGGCGTCCGCCGCGCTGCTGCTGCCCAGACTCTGCTCGACCACGCCCTGTCCGTTGCCGGGATGCACGGTCGAATCGCTGTCGCCATGGAAAACAATCGCGGGCACGGGCCCGCCGTCGTTGGCCGCTGATGGCCGACGTCCTCGACCGCCCTTGCGCATCGCCGCGAAGGCCGAAGGCATGTCGCTTGCCATACCGATCGGCAGCCCCGAGTGCACGCCGATCGCGGCGTACACATCCGGATGGGTGCTGGCGAGCACTGCGGCCATCGCGCCACCTGCAGACAGGCCAGCCACGTACACACGTTCGGCATCGAGCCTGTGGCTGGCCAACAGGTCCTGTGTCAGCGCGGCGAGAATCGCGGGCTCGCCGGCGCCGCGCTGCTGATCGCTGCCGCGGAACCAGTTCCAGCAGCGATTGGGGTTGCGCTCGGCCGACTGCGCGGGCCAGGCGACGACATAGCCGTGCTCCTGCGCAAGCTGGTTCATGCGAGTGCCGCGGGCGAAGTCCTCGGGCGTCTGCGTGCAGCCGTGCAGCATCACCAGCAAGGGCGCACCGGCCGGATCGAGGCCGGGCGGAATGTGCAACAGATACTCCAGTTCTCCGGCTGCACAGGAGAAGCGCTGGCGTCCGTTGCCGTCGGCGCGCGGACCCGCCGGCGCCGACGCGGACCGCGCCTGGCCTTCGTTGACCACGCGGAACTCGCCCTCGATAGGCGCGGCGTGCGCGGCAGCATGTGCAGCGGCATCCTGTGCAAAGGGGATTGGCGCCGGATAGCCTGCGCCGCTGAGCGCATCCTGGAGCGTGCGTGTAGCGGCCTGCAGATCGCCGGCCTGCATCAGGCGCATCACCTGCCGCATGTGGTCCTGACTGGGTGTCATGGAAATCCTGGTTTCAGTGGGTGCGGGCGGCCAGCGCGGCCTTGACCCTGGGGCTTGCCTGGAGGGCGCCGAGCACGCTGATCGACTCGATCGCCGCCAGCGCCAGTTCCGGCGTGACGTCTTCGGCGATGCGGACCAGGCCCAGGGCCTGGATGCGCAGTCGTTGGCCGGCATCGCGCGCGGCCTCCAGCTCGCGGCGACCGTAGTCCTGCAGCCCCACGACCAGGGTGCGGCGGGCAACGGTGTGGCGAAGCGCCTCGCCGTGGGTCGCCAACTGGTTGCGGATGGCGGTGCGGATCAGGTCGGTCCGGTTGGAATAGAAGCCTTCCTGGACCAGCAGGTCGATCTGACCCAGGTCGACTACGCCCAGATTGATGGTGATCTTCTCGCTGTCGGCGATGGCCCGGGGGCGCGGATCTGACATAAAACTGGCTTCCGGATGGTCTACGCCATCCTATCACCATCCAGGCGGATGGTGATAAATCGTCCATGCCGCCCGTTCATGCCAAAGGCTGTTCGTTCAACCCGACAGCGATACAGCCCCGGCCGTTCGCAACGCGGGGCGACGCGGACAAGCGCCAATGGCCTAGCGGCGGACGGAGCGCTCCACGAAGATCCGCTCCGCAAGCCAGTCGCCATTGCCCAGCCGGCGCGCCTGGATGCGTACCAGGTCGCCGCGGTCCAGATCCTCGGGCCGATAGTGGCGGCCACGGTATTCGACGGTCGTACGCCTGTCGTACCGCAGCTGCATGTCGCGCGCGTACCCGCCGCCGTCCAGGCCAATCACCTGCGAACGCGGGTCGACAAAGGCGACCGGGCCGCGTGCATCTTCGGCGTGGCGGCCTGGATAGCCATCGCCATGTCCGCCATCGCGGACATCACCAAGTACCTCGATCGAACGCGCCCACAGATCCCGCCCGGACTCCGCGACATCGACCCGCACCACATCACCGCGCTCCAGGCCTTCCACCGCGGCTTCGCGCCCCTGGTGGAACAGGCGCGTCCGCTGGTCGTAACGGACTTCGGTCCGCCCGGCCCGACCGCTGCGCGGATCGTCGACGACCAGCAGGATGCGCCCGGACGACCTGTCGAGCCCGTCGATGGTGCCCTGCAACTGGCGGCCATACCCCTGCGGATAGCCCGGATCGGATTGCCGGTATCCGCCGGGATAGCCGCCGCCATGTCCGCCCGGAGTCACGCACCCCGCCAGCAACAGGACGCCTGCGCCCAGCAGCATGCCGATACCGCGCCTGATTCCGCCCATCGCCCGCTCCGGTGCCTTCGTCCAGCACGCCATATGCACCTGCACAGGTGAACGCGGGGTTGATTGCCCGGTTGCCTGGCCGGGAACCGGCCACGCACTCCGACCCGTGCGCCCGTTTGCCCTACCATGACGCCCCTGCAGGCATCACGCGGCCTCCCGCGCAAGCCTCCATCCGGTCGCCTATCCCGCGACCCCGATCCGGTTCTAGTACCTACGCCATGACCAGCCAGCCCCGCGCGTCCGCCGACGAAGGCGACGCCACCCTGTCCGAGCGCGCACGCATTGCGCTCGACGTGCTCGAAGCGATCCGCGACGACCGCAGCCTGCTCGACACACTGCCCGATGCCGACCGCATCCGCCTGCTGCAGGCGGTCGCGCTGGTGCACCATCCCGAGCCACGCGCGCGCCGCAAGCAGGCCAAGAACGACGCGCGCGAACTCGCACGCGAGAAGGCGCGCCAGACCGAGGCACTGCTCGACCAGACCGGCATCCGCACCCTGCGCCGCAAACCGGTGTTCAGCACGCCCAACTATTTCCCGCCACAGCCCCCCGGCCAGCACGACCCGCACAACAACGCGGTCGACCCGGTCTCGCACGGCGAGTCGCCCGAACTGCTGCACTGCTATGTCTGCAAGCAGAAGTACACGCAGGTGCACCACTTCTACGACCAGCTGTGTCCGTCCTGCGCGCAACTCAATTTCCACAAGCGGACCGAGACCGCCGACCTCGACGGGCGCGTCGCCCTGCTGACCGGCGGGCGGGTGAAGATCGGCTACCAGGCGGGACTGAAGCTGCTGCGTGCCGGCTGCAGCCTCATCGTGACCACGCGCTTCCCGCGCGACTCCGCGCAGCGCTACGCGCAGGAGCCGGATTTCGCCGAGTGGGGACATCGCCTCGAAGTGTTCGGCCTCGACCTCCGGCATACGCCCAGCGTCGAAGCGTTCTGCGCCGAACTGCTCGCCACCCGCGACCGGCTCGATTTCATCATCAACAACGCCTGCCAGACCGTGCGCCGCCCGCCGGCGTTCTACGCACACATGTTGGCCGGCGAAACCGCCGCCCTGCACACCCTGCCCGCACACGTGCGCAACCTTGTCGGCGGCTACGAAGGCCTGCGCGCCGCCGACCTGCTGCCGGGCGGCAGCCAGTCGCTGGTGTCAGGAGCTTCGTTGTCCACGCCCGCCGGCCTGGCGCGTGCGGCGGAACTGTCCCAGGTGCCGCTGCTGGCCGACGAACTGCTGGGACAGGCGCACCTGTTTCCCGAAGGGCGCGTCGACAAGGACCTGCAGCAGGTGGATCTGCGCGGACGCAATTCCTGGCGCCTGCAGATGGACGAGGTGCCGGCCGTGGAACTGCTGGAGACGCAGCTGGTCAACGCGGTCGCGCCCTTCATCCTCAACGCGCGCCTGAAGACGCTGATGCTGCGCACGCCGGACGGCGAACCACCCACGCGCGACAGGCACATCGTCAACGTGTCGGCCGTCGAGGGCCAGTTCTACCGCAACTTCAAGACCACCAGGCACCCGCACACCAACATGGCCAAGGCCGCGCTGAACATGATGACGCGCACGGCGGCCGCCGATTACCACGGCGACGGCATCCACATGAACGCCGTCGACACCGGCTGGGTGACCGACGAGGATCCGGCCGAGCTCGCCGCACGCAAGATCATCGAGGAGCGCTTCCACCCGCCGCTCGACATCGTCGACGGCGCGGCGCGCATCGTCGACCCCATCATCGACGGCATCAACACCGGCAGCCACGTCTGGGGCCAGTTCCTGAAGGACTACGCGCCGACGGACTGGTAGGCGACAACTCGTTCGGTCATCCGCGTCGGAGTTGGGCCGGCGATTGGCTGCACGTACCTCACACCGCTCGAATTGACTCGATCCGTCCTCTCGACTTCCGGGCGCGATCTCGCCCTAGCGCGCACGATCCGTGTTCCCCGGAAATATCCCGACTCCAGGAGTGTGCCATGCGCTCAGCCCATCCGGGCCGAGCGGCTGAGAGCACCAGAGCCGGCGCCAATATTGGGAAAACCGCCTCCGCCATCCCTTGCTCCCATGCAATGATGACAAATGCCCTACACGGGCTCGCGCGCACGGCGGGGAAGCTGCCCGCTGCGAGGAGATGTCACGCCATTGACAGGCACGCGCTGCGGACATGGTCCCGGATGAGCCGGCGCACGGAAACTTCACCGCGCGGGAAACAGAGATCCTCGCCGCGATGGCGCAAGGGCTTGGTTGCCGGGGAATTGGACAACTACTCGGCATCAGCGAGTTCACGGTGCGCAAGCACCGAAGCAACATGCTTGCGAAGGCGGGTCTGGGCAACCTCCCCCAGCTGATCGCTCTCGCCCGCGACCGCGGCTTGTTGGCGTCGCCTCCCGCCCCGCCACTGACACGGCTGACGCCGCGGGAAACCGCGGTTCTCTCGCTGGTCCTGAAAGGATGCACGAGCAAGCAGATCGCAAGATGCCTGGCGATCAGCGACCTGACCGTGCGCAAGCACCGCGAGAACCTGATGGCAAAGCTGGGCGTCAACAGCACCGCCGCGCTGGTCGCGCTGCTGCCCGCATCCGCCGTCGCACCTGCGCCGTCCACTACGACATCGGGAGTATTGACCGCGCCTGCGTCGGGTCAGAGGATCAGCCGGTAGCGCAGGCACGCTGCCGTGCTCCAGCGCTACCGAGTAGTCACTCTGATCATCATCCGTACTGCCATCCAGCAAAGGAGTTGCACTCATGAGAGAGTCAAAGGACCAAGAGTATCGTCTCGTCGCAGAGTCCGACGGTCTGCTGAACGAGGACGGCACCGCGTGGAACGTCCAGCTCACGCGCCTGCTGCGTAACACCGAGCGCCATACGTGGGGGAACTGGACCCTCGACCCGACCATCAAGGTCGGTGCGGTGGGCTGGTTCGGCCTCACCGATTCCCAGTTCCAGTCCACCGGCACCAGCTTCGATCCGCCGTTACAGTCGCAAAGCACCAACACCGATTGGCACATCGAGAAGGGAGACGTCAGGCAATCATCCGCCGGGGTCGAGTTCAAGGTGCCCTACAAGGATCCCACCACCGGCATCGAGGTCTCGGTGGGCATGCAGAGCAAATGGGAGTTCGGTACCAAGGGCTCGCTCATTTCGCAGGGATCGACCGTACGCATCGACTATGCGGACAATCCCGCCGACTACATGCTGCGCAACTACGACCAGTTCCTGGAACTGGCAAGGAAGTACAACAAGGCCGATGGCGACAGGATCGACCAGGGCTTCGGCATGATCACCCGGGTCTGGCTGACCAGCGGCTGCGTCAACGTCGGCTCCCGCCAGGACAACGCATCCTTCAGCATCACCGGTTCGGTCGACGGCATTGCGGCGATCACCGGCAGCGATGAGTCGGCCTCACTCAAGGGTTCGTACAAGAGTACGGACACGGTCGACAACATCGAGAAGCGTACCTTTCCCGGCAAGGCCAATGTGGTCGAGGCCCAGCCGGTCGGCTACGCGTATGAGTTCACTTCGTTCGCCGGTCGCACCATCGTCCCGCGCTGGGTCAGCGACATTCCGTACCTGAATCTCTGGCTGGACAATGGCGGTTCGTATATCGTCGATGCGAAGCTCAGCTATCTCGCCGATGGCGAGAAGCACACTAGGACCGTGCGCGTGTCCGGCGGCATGGACGGCCAGATCACCGGCATCCCGATCTCCGCGACGGATCTCGACATCGAGCTGCATTTCGTCGCCGGCGCATCCCAGTTCCTGCGGGTGCAGAACCCGCTGGGGGCCTGGCACCTCGGACGCGGCCACCTGAAGCTGACGGGATGGTGGCCGGGCCCGACCGGCGCAACCTGGATCGATTGACCCGGGCGCCACGCGCGCAAGCCAGGCACGACCCGCCTGCGGACGCTGCAGTGCGCACAGGGCCGAACCTGTAGGCATGACCATCCGACGCCGGGCGAGTTGCCCGCGCGGATCCGCTGACGCCAACCAAGCGCCTGCCCACGTTGCCAGCAGCACCGCGACCCATGCTGGCAGCGCTCCGCGCGGCCCTGACGCACCGGGCCGCACACCGGACCTGCGCAGTGCTGCGCAGGCCTCGCATCCATGACCCGATCCACAAGGACCACTTCTCATGAAGATCCATCCCGCAATCGCCACCTCCATCGCCGCCGCAAGCCTTGCCTTGTGCAGCCCGGCGCAAGCGCAGTCGGTCTATTTCATGTCGGCGCCGCTCTCCAATGCCTGCAACTATCCGAACGTCGTCAGCCTGCTTCCGCCTCCGGCCATCGATATCGCTCCCCAGGCGGCAAGGGTGGTGACCAAGAGCGTGTCCGTTTTCCGATCCCCGCATGGCCTGTACATAGCGGACCGCGACTACGAGATTCATCCCGGCGCGTTGTGCTACTTCCACGGCTGTACCGCGCAAGTCATCCTGCTGACCTGCGCGACACCCGGAGCAGCGGGGCTGAAGCAGACGACAAACGTGCGGCTGGAGCGAAAGGAGGATTGACCTCGTCGCGCAGCGGTCGACCCCGGACCAGGATCGATGATCCCAGGAGATCCTCGATCCTGCCGGCTTCGGCCGTCCAGGCAAGCGCCTGTGCGCTGGCGGCCCGCCACGGCGGCGCGCAGGAGCCGCGTCGCCAGGCGCGGATGGCCTTGTGACGGCGGTGTTTGCCGCTCTCGTCCAGCACCAGCGCATCGGTGGTGAACACGGTCGCCTGCAGGTAGGTAGCGACAGCGCCAGGCAGTTCGGGCGCGGTCATGGCAGTGGTTGCCCGAGCGAGGATGGCTCGACTGGCAGCGTTTGATCCCTTGCTCGCTGCGCGCACACAGCCCGAGCGCTAGACTCCAACGCACCTGCTCCATTCGAGGCTCGTATGCGCATCCTGATGACTGGCGCGACCGGACTGGTTGGACAGGGCGTGCTGCTGGAAACGCTCGCGCATCCGGACGTGTCGCAGGTGACGGTGCTGGGACGCCGCGCGGTCCGGCACCCCGATCCACGCGTGGAAGACCTGGTGGTGGAACGGTTCGACGACCTCGCTGCCGTACTCGATCGCCTCGCGCCGTTCGACGCCTGCTTCTACTGTGCCGGCGCGCCACCACTGGGCACGCCGGAGGATCGCTACCGGCACGTCACCCACGACCTCACCCTGCACGTGGCCCGCGCATTTGCCGAACGCAATCCCCGGTCGCGCCTGATCTACATCTCCGGCGCGCACGCCGACCCCGCCAGCCGCTTCATGCCGATGCGTGTGAAGGGCGAAACCGAGTCCGCGCTGGCTGCGCTGCCCATCACCACGGTGATGCTGCGTCCCGGCGGCATCCAGCCCGCACACGGCGAACGCAGCCCCCACGCCTGGATGCGGCCGTTCTACACCCTCGCCGCACCCGTCATGGGATGGGGTGTGCGGATGATGCCGCGGATGATCACCAGCACCGCGCATGTCGGCCGGGCGATGCTCGCGCTCGCGGGCATGACTTCGCCGCCACGGGTGGTAGAGAACGATGCGATCAACCAGCTTGGCGAAAGCGCCGCGGATGGCGCCCGCTGACAACGCCTGGTCGCCGAGGCTCCGCGTTCAAATCGGCCGGACGGTTTTAACGCACCCCGCCACAAGGCTAACTTTGTGGCGGGATCAAACACATCTTCCGTCCCCGCTTCACGCAGCAACAGCGGCCGCCTGGGATACGCTGGGGCTCATCGCAAGTGAATGGAGGAGTCCGAATGTTGAATATCCAGTTGAACACCGACAACCACATCGACGGCACCGACGCGCTGGAATCACGTGTCACTGCCATGCTGGAGCAGTCGTTGGGTCGCTTCTCCTCCCGCCTGAGCCGGATCGAGGTCTACCTGTCGGACACCAACTCCACCAAGGGTGGGCCGAACGACAAGCGTTGCGCCCTGGAAGCCCGATTGGAGAACGATGACCCGCTGGGCGTCAGCCATGAGGACGAGAACATGGAAAAAGCGATTCGCGGCGCATGCGACAAGCTCAAGACCGTGCTTGACACTCGCATCGAGAAGCAGCGCGGGTACTGAGCGGCGACCGGCCCAGTGACCAGGGCGTCCAGGACTCTGCGTCCAAGATCCAGGCATACGGCAACCCGTTCAGGCCTTCGCATGTCCCCCTGCTGTTTCGACTAGCATGGCAATGCGGGCATGCGCCCGCTTCGCGCGTTCCGGGCGGCGCCCGTCGCCCCCCTCGCTCCCTTCCATGCGTCATCGTCCGGCTTGCCGGGCGGCGCTTTACGGGGGAGCTCATGCCCGGTTTCAGCACCCGCAATCTCACCGTACTGGTCGGGGGCCATGCCTACAGGCTGCGCGTTCTCAGCGACCGCCAGCAGTTCGCCGATCCCGACGGCCATGGCGCGCGCCTGGGCATCTCGTCGGCGCAGTGGAGCCTGTTCGGGCAGCTGTGGCCATCAGGACGCCTGCTGGCCCAGGCGATGGACCGCGCCGACATCACTGGCAAGCGCGTGCTGGAAATCGGCTGCGGCATTGGCCTGGCGAGCCTGGTGCTGCAGCGACGCGGCGCCGACGTGGTGGCTTCGGACATGCACCCCTTGGCCGAACCCTTCCTGGCCTACAACGCCGCGCTCAACGCCCTGCCCGCCCTGCATTACCGGCAACTGCGCTGGGGACAGCCGCTGCCCGCGCTGGGCGAGTTCGACATGCTCATCGCCAGCGACGTGCTGTACGAACGCGGCCATGCCGAACTGCTCGCGGGCGTGGTCGAGCGCCATGTGCGCCCGGACGGCGAAATACTGATCACCGATCCCGGTCGCGGCCACAGCAGCGGCTTCACCAGACTGCTGGCGGCGCAGGGGTTCGAGGTCAGCGAATCGCGCTGTGCGATGGACGACGCGGACCAGTCCTCGCGCGGACGCCTGTTGCACTATCGACACCAGGCGCCCGCTCGCGACGGGTGAGCACACGCCAACGACGCGGCGGTGGCATCAGGGCAGGACGACGCGGCATTGCCGTGCATGTGTCGGGGTTCCGCGTCCGCCGCCTACTCATGGCCCGCCACTCCGGGCCGCATGAGACTTGTTGTGCCTGATGCCTCCCGACGGAAGTGACAGAGGGTCATCGTCTCGTCTTCGCTGATTCTGCGGTAGTGGAGCCCGAGTTCGGCGAACAGGCCCTGCGGGGTGCGGCACGCGGGGTCGTGTTCGAACCGCAGCGCGTCCTCGTCGATATCACGCAGCACACGCAGTTCGGTCTCCAGCGCAACCGGCGGCGACAGGCTGCCGTCCTTGAGCCGCAGCCGGGCAGCGGGTACGCCGTACCAGCGCGCTCCCCGGCGCACCGTCGTGTTACGCCCTTCCAGGAAGCTGGCGTTGGCAAACTCGAGGATCGGCAAAACTGCCGTCACCGGGGCGACTCAGCTCTTGCGGTCAAGCAGCGACTTCAGGTCGGCGAACGGATTGGCCTTGGCCGTTACAGGCGCGTCCTCCGCAGCCAGTGCACTGACCCCGGTGTGGTCGACCTGGCGCGAATGCTCGTTGTCGTGGCAGTACACGCACAGCAGCTCCCAGTTGCTGCCGTCGGGCGGATTGTCGTCGTGGTTGTGGTTGCGGTGGTGGACCGTCAACTCCTGCAGGTTGGCGCGGGTGAAATCGCGCGCGCAGCGGCCGCAGGTCCACGGGTACATCTTGAGGGCGCGCTCGCGGTAGCCCTTGGCGCGCTGCTCGGCGCTGCGACGGGCCTCGGCCACGATGCGGTCAAGTCTGGCGTTGTCGGGCGTGGACATGGTCGCGGAGTTCGATGGGAACGGCGGGGAAAGGGTAGCACCGGCGCCCCCGCCCCCTGCTTCCCGCGTTGACCAGACCGCTCGATGGCGGACGCTGCGTCTTCTGTATCAACGACCGCTACGACCCGACCGGTTCCGCGCCGGGGACGCCCGACATCTCCGCGGCGGCCTGCGCGCGGCTGCTGCGCAGCGACCGGCCGAGATCGCCCAGGGCCTCCCCATCGGTACCGCCGGCCAGTTCTTCCAGTGCGCGCTGCACCCGCACCGACAGCCCCCAGTCCACCGAAATCGAGCGCGCGCAGCGCACCGACCAGGTGTCAATCAGCGACACCAGCGCGTCCGGGTCCGGACCGCCCTTGCCGCGCTTGCCCCAGGTGTCGCGCAGCACCTGCACCACCACCACCGACCCCAGTCCATAGAGCAGCGCCAGCAGCTGCGTCGCATGCAGGTCATCGCGCGTCGCGCCTTGCGCCGGGCGCGTGGCGATGTTCGCCGACAGCAGGGTGTGGTCCCACAGCAGTGCCGCACACCGCCCGAAGACGCTGCCATCGTCGGTGATCACCGGCTGCAGCAGGGCCGCCATCACAGTCTGGCGCAAGCCCTCGGTGCCGAGCAGCGCCACCGCCCGCTCCAGGTGCTCGATCGGCGCACCCCGGCGGCGATACAGCGCGCTGTTGGCGATGCGCAGCAGGTTGCCGGCCAGCGCAGGGTCCTGCCCCAGGATCGCGGCGATGGACTGGGCGCTGGCGGCAGGATCGTTGATGGCACGGGTCAGCTGCGGCAACAGCTGCGGGCGGCGCGGCGTGTAGCGCGGATGCGCGTCGATGCGCGCGAGCACCTCGACCGCGGCAGCCTCGGCAGCCGCTTGCGCCGCAGCCGGCATGGCACCTGGCGCAGCTGTCGCATCCGCGTACGCGCGTCCACACAGCCGTTGCAGGATCACCCGCTCCGGCTCGAGCGCGAACGTATCCACCAGCGGCACGGCATCGCTGTTCGATGCCGCTCCGTCGGCCGGTCGAGGCGCGGCCTCGTTGCGCGCCGCGCGTGGCACCATCGCGTCAGGCGCGGATCGCACCGATCCCGCCGTACCGCCGCGACGCCGGCGCGCGAGCATCCAGCCACTGGCGCCCAGCACCAGCACCGCAGCAAAGACTGCTATCCACAAGGTCGGCACGATCGTTGTCATCCGGAGTCGCCGGGTTCCCCGCCCGGCCGCGTGGCGTATTCAAGCATGGTGAGAGGGTATGGCGTCGGACAGCGTGACCGGCGACAGGTGCATCACCGCTACTCTCCCCATGCGCGGCGAGGTGGCGTTGCCCCGGCTTACCGCCCCCGCTCCGAGACAAGCGAACCTGAGTCGGTGCCCACGGGGTGCCGCTGCATGAACCAGTTGGTCACCCCGAGTACCGACTGCTCGGCGATCACCTCGAAGCCGCCCCGGCGATAGAGCCGCACATTCGCGGGCTTGTCGGTCTCAAGGTAGCCAATGCCCTGGTTCCGATCGAGCTGGTCGCAGATCGCCACCATCAGCCGGCTTCCGATTCCCTGCCCCTGGCGCGTGCGATCGACCGCCGCCGGGCCCAGATGCCAGTGAGCGTACGGCGGATCGTGCCGCCGCCAGGTCCGCAGCCAATGCCCGATCCGCGGCAGGCGCCGCAGCGCCCGTCCGCGGGCGAGGATCGACAGCATCGCAAGCTTCTCCTGCAGGTCTGGCTGGCAATGGCCGGGCGGTACCACCGCCGCGACACCGACCAGCACATCGCACTCGTATGCGCCCAGCACGTGGCCGGCCCGCATCTGTCGGCGCAGCAGGCGGACAAAGGCCGTCGCGAGCAGTGGCTCGAGCCGCGCGTCATCGCTCGCGAACACCCGTTGGTGCAGCGGGTTGTCGCGCATGCTGCTGGCCAGCAGTCGGGCCGCCTCAGCAAGCGACTCTTGCTGGAGCGGTCTGATCACAGGCTGAGGGCTCAGATCCATTGCTGCACCATACCCGGTGCCCGTTCCTGGGCGTCGGCGTCAGGTCCGTCGCTGTTCGCGGGCCAACTGTGGATTGCTGGATATCCGGAGCTAAGCCCGCGCCGCCTGACGAAGCGTCCGCCCATCGCGCCAATCGCATCTGGCAGTCCATGGCCCCGCACTGCGGATGCCATACGCGACAACCACCCTCAGGAGACCACACGGGGTGATTTACAAGAACACCCAGCCCTGAGGGGATACCTTCAACCCGGGTCCGGATTCTGATTCTGGAAAGGGAACGGCGCCGCGCCGACAAGCGGCTGGTTATTTACCGGCGCCTTAATGCAACCTTGATTCCGTATTAACAATAGCGGGTGGCAGTATGTCGCAATGGCTGCGCGACCGATGCCTCCGTCGGTCGCGTGGTGCCCGCGCAAGGCCGGACTGGCATTCGACGGGCGGAACGAAAGGATGCTTCCCCCGCGTCGATCCCGTGTTCGTCCAACGTTGAAGGAGCAATGTCATGCGCGCACACCGTCTGTTGGCCATTCCGCTTGCGGCCCTGATGTTCCATGCTTCCGCACAGACCACGGAGGCGCCCACCCAGGCCTTCAACGTCACTATCGATGTCACCAGGGTGTGCCTGCTGGACGCGGCCTCCGACATCAGCTTCGGCACCGTGTCCCCGATGGCTGGCTCACCGGCGACGACGGGCAGCATCCAGGTGCGATGCAGTACCGGGACCGACTACGCCGTGGGCCTGGACCAGGGAAGGAACTGGACCGACGTCCGCAACATGGCCTCCGATCCGGACCTGATCCCCTACACCCTCTCGTCGGACGCCGGCCATGCCAGCGCCTGGGGCAATGAGGAAGGCAGCTGGGTGACCGGCGTCGGGCAGGGTCTGGCCGCCGGGCAGGCCACCCAGCATCAGGTGCATGCCCGCGCCACCCTGACCGGCAACGAGCCGCCGGGTACCTACTCCGACACGGTCACCGCCACCCTCATCTTCTGACAGGGAAAACACGTCATGTACGGAAAGCATTCCATCGGCCACGTCCGGCGTGGCCGGGCGTTCGCATGCGCGCTCCTGGCGCTGATGGCGACCGTCGCCGCCGGCACGGCGCAGGCCTCGTCGTTGCAGGTCTCGCCGGTTCGCATCCGCATCGATCCCACCGCGCAGGCCGAGGCCATGTACCTGACCAACGCGGGCACGGAGCCGCTGGAGGCGCAGGTGCGCGTGCAGCGCTGGTACCAGCGGGACGGGGAGGACTGGCTGGAAGCGGCCGACGACATGGTGGCGACGCCCGCGATCGTCGAGATCGCGCCCGGCCAGCGCCAGATCGTGCGGCTCGTCCGCAACCAGGCCCGCGCGCCGGCGCAGGAGCTGAGCTACCGCGTGCTGGTCGACGAATTGCCGCGCAATGCGCGCCAGGAAGATGGCCGCGCAGGGCTGCAGGTGCTGCTGCGCTATTCGATCCCGGTGTTCGTCGCCACGACCGCGGCGCCCGCGAAGGCCGCGCCGTCCTCGGACGGTACCCGCCCGGCGCCGGTGCCTTCCGATCTGTCGGGGATCAGCGCACAGCTGGTCCAGGGCGCCGATGGCGGTAGCGCGCTGCGGGTGCGCAACTCCGGTCCGCGGCACCTGCGCATCGGCGCGCTGGGCCTGCAGTCCGGCGGCAACGCGGAGCAGCCGGTGGTGCCGGGCCTGGTCGGCTATGTCCTTCCGGGCCAGCAGATGTCGTTCCCGCTCGGCCTTGCCGCTCCCCTTTCAGCAGGCCAGACATTGAAGGCGCGTTTCAATGACGACAGGGAAGCACGGCCGGTTCCGCTGGACCGCGTTGGCCCTTAGTCTCGTTCCGGCATGTGCTGCCTTTGATGCATGGGCGCAGGCCGACACGCCGTCGGCCGCCGCGGCCCGCAAGGAGAGAGTTGCCGGGATGGCCGGTGCGCAAGGCGCTGCGGACCGCCTCGACGATCAGGGCTTGTTCCTGGACGTGGTGCTCAACCACGTGCCGCTGCATCGATTGGGCTGGTTCGTGCTCGTGCGCGGGAAGCTGCACGCCACCCCGCGCACGCTGCGCGAACTCGGGCTGACCTGGCCAGGGGAAGACGGCACCGACGCGCTGGTGGCGCTGGACGCGCTGCCGGGTGTGCGCAGCCGTTACGACGCGGCGCAACAGCGCGTGTACCTCGACGTGCCGGTGTCGATGCTGGTCGCGCCGCCGGTGGCCATCGGCTACCGCGCGCCCCCCGCGCCGCGGCTGGATCCTGCCACCCGTGCGCCGGGGCTACTGCTGAACTACAGCCTCTGGGCGCAGGGCAACGATGGCCACCGCAGCGTCAGCACCTGGCAGGAGCTGCGGCTGTTCGGCGTGGGCCCCGGCGTGTGGCGCAGCAGCAGCCTGCTGTCGTCCCACCACGGCGAGGGCGATGACCGCAGCGATGCGGTGCGGCTCGACACGTCGTGGCAGCTGGATTTTCCCGAGCGCATGATCAGTGTGGTGGTGGGCGATACCTGGGGCAGCGGGCCGGACTGGACCCGCAGCGTGCGCTTCGGCGGCGTGCGGGTGTCGCGCAACTTCGGCCTGCAGCCCTACCGCGTGACCGTGCCGCTGGCCTCGTACGCGGGCGAGGCGGTCCTGCCCTCGACGGTGGACTTGTATATCGACGGCATCCGCCAGGCCCGACAGGCGGTGATGCCCGGGCGTTTCCAGATCGACAGCGCGCCGGTGCTTGGCGGCGTGGGCAATGCACAGGTGGTGGTGACCGACATCACCGGGCAGAGCCGGGTGGTGGACTTCTCGATCTACAACGCACGCCACCTGCTGCAGCGCGGACTGTCGGACTGGTCGCTGGAAGCCGGTGCCTTGCGCCGCGGCTACGGGTCGGACTCCTTCTCCTACGCCAGCGACGCAATGGGACGGGGCAGCCTGCGCCACGGGGTGCGCGATTTCCTGACCGTGGAGGCGCATGCGGAAGCCACCCGCGGCCTGCGGATGGGCGGCGTCGGCGCGATGCTGCGGCTCGGCCACGCCGGCGGCGTGTTGAGCGCCTCGTGGGCGCGCAGCCAGCACGCCTACGCGGACGACGGAACCCGCTACGGCCTGGGCTACGAATGGCAGAGTCGGCGCTTCAGCGTCAGCGCGTCCACCCTGCGCCGCGATGACGACTTCCACGACGTGGCAAGCGTGGAAGGCAGCTTGCTGCCGCTGCGCAGTGATCGCGCCTACCTCGGCCTCAACCTGGGTAACAGCCAGGTCGGCGCCGGCTACGTGCGGCAGGACCTACCCGGCGAGACGCGCGCCCGCTACGCCACGCTGAGCGCATCGCAGCGACTGCATCGACGCGCCCACCTGGGCCTCAGCCTGAGCCGCGACCTCGACGGCGGCACTGGCACTGTCGCCCTCCTCCACCTGAGCCTGCTGCTGGACGACGATCGCCAGGCTTGGGCCAGCGCCCAGCGCCGCGATTCCGGGCACGGCCTGGTCGTGGGCGCGCGCCGCGCGCTGCCGGTCGAGGCCGGCGGCTGGGGCTGGCGGGCGCAGGCCGGCACCGGCGACAACGCCGGAGGGCAGGCCGAGATCGGACGTGCAAGCGAGCATGGGCAGTGGAATGCCGGTGCGCTGGTCTGGCGCGGCGACGGGACGTCCGACACCACGGGCTATTTCGAGGCCAGCGGTGGCCTGTTGTGGATGCGGGGCGGGCTGTTCCCGATGCGCCAGGCCTTCGACGCATTCGCGCTGGTTTCCACCGGCAGCATCGCGGGCGTGCCGGTGATGCTGGAGAACCGGCCGGTCGGCCGCACCGATGCGCGCGGGCTGCTGTTGGTCGCCCCGCTGAATGCCTGGCAAGACAACGACCTGTCGATCGATCCGCTGGTGCTGCCGGCTGACGTGAGTGTGGAGCGCACCCGCATGCAGGCCGTTCCCGCCACCGGCAGCGGCATGCTGGCGCGCTTCCCGATGCGCGGCGTGGTGGCGGTGCAACTGACCCTGCGCGGGCCTGACGGCCGGCCGATCCCCGCGGGTTCGCCGGCAGAGTTGATCGGCCCCGACGGCTCGGTCACGCCGGTGGCCTCCATCGGTTACGACGGGCAGGCCTTCCTGGAGGATCCGCCAGGGGGCGCGCGCCTGCGCATCACACTTGAGCGCGGCCAGTGCACGGCTACGCTTCCGGACGCGCTGCCGCAACGCGGCTGGGTCGAACTTGGGGAACTGCCGTGTCGCTGACACCGGGCCGGCTTGTGCGCGCCCTCGCCTTTCCGGCGCTGTGCGTGCTGCTCGCGTTCGCGCCACGCATCGCCCAGGCGCAGCAGTGCTGGATCCACGGGGATTTCTGGATGGACTTCGGCAGCATTACCCCGGCCGGCGCGAAGAGCAGTACCTACGTCACCTATCGCTGCCAGGCCCCGTACGCACGCCGGTACTACTTCCGCATGTGCCTGTTCATCGGCCCGGGCAGCCAGGGACGCATCAACCCGCGACGCATGACCAACTACAACGGCAGCTATCTCGCGTACGACCTGTACTCCGATCCGGGGCGGCAGGCCATCCTCGGAGGCGTGGCGACCGCGCCGGCCTACCAGCTGCAGCTCGAGGTGGCGGCCAACAGCATCAGCGAGGGGCACGCCCCGATCTATGGCCAGGTCCATCCGGGCCAGTCGGTGCCTGCGTTCGCGGAGTTCCAGGAGACCGGCCTGCCCGGCAGCCTGGTATTCCTCGCCAGCCCCACCGCAGTCCCGGAGACCGTCGACTGCCGGGGCGGGACCACGGTTGGATTCAATACCCGGGAGGTCGAGGCGCGGTTCGAGAACCGCTGCAGCTTCACCGCCAGCGACCTGGACTTCGGACAGGTGGAAACGCTGGGCGGATTGGCCCAGGAAAGCGCTTCCCTTCGCGTCGACTGCCCGGCCGGTACCCACTGGAGCCTGGGCCTGGGCAACGGGCGGCACTACGCGGGCGGCACCCGGCGCATGGAGGGTGGCGGCGACTACGTCGTCTACCAGCTCTACCGCGATCCGGCCCGCAGCCAGGCCTGGGGCAACACGGGGCCTGGCGACCGCCTGGCCGGCAGCACCGACGCCGCCGGGAACACCGTCACCGTCACCGTCTACGGTCGCGTGCCCGCCCAGGCCGACGTCCGGCCTGGGCGATATGCCGATACGGTGATCGCCACGCTGTACTACTGACCGGTCCGGCTTGCGCGACGCTCAGGTCGCTATCAGTTCGACGACGCGACACACCATTTCGCGCTTGCGCCGGGTCAACCGCCGGACGGCCTCCAATATCCTGCTTTCGAGCTCGTCCATCGCGAAATCCGTGGTCGTGGCCGCGTTGTCCAGTTCGACACCCTCGGGGTGACTGCCCCCCCTGCCGGTGGCGAGCCACTCGAACAACACGCCCGTCACTATTGCCACCTTGGCCAGATGATCGACGCTTGGCGAAGTACCGCCTGTCCGCTCCCACTGCGCCACCGCGCTCCGACATACGCCCAACTGCACCGCAAGCTGGGCTTGCGAAAACTGGGCCTCGCGCCGCGCTTGCCTGATTCGGATCGGCATCGAAATACATATGCACCCCTCAAAAAGTGGCAAGGAGACAGCGATACTGCATATGTACAGTAATTCTACCTGAATTATGTGCAGAAACGCTGCGGATGCGCCTGAGCGGCAGCAACGGCGGCGCCTCCGCTGCCGACGTTAGCGATACTCACCCAGCAGGGCGCGGCAGGGGCCCCGAGTTCTCCTTTTGTCGTTTTCAGCCTGTTTTTCCGGCCTTTTTCTTCAAACCGCTTCAAGTTCCATTTTTTTCCTGCTTCTTCTCGGTTCCCGTTCCATTTATCTACTATTTATTCTCCGTAATGCGGTGCTAGGCTCCGGCCACGGTCGCCGATGGCAAGGAATGCTTCGCGCTCACAGATTCCGCGATTGGCTCCAGACGACGCTCCGTCAGCATCCGTCCAACGGTTCAGCACGCGCCTCCAGGAGAAGCTCATGTCGCAGCATGATCCGAATCGCCGTTCCCTACTCAAAGCCGGCTCCGGCGCCGCCATCGGCGCCGCGTTGGCGCTGCATTTCCCGCTGCATGCCCTCGCGGCCGAGCCGCAGCCATCCACGACCTTCGATATCGACACAGGGTTCGCGGAGTTCATGCGCGACATCGGCGGCAGTCCCGCCGACGCCGGCGGCCGGGTCGAGTTCACAGGCTCCGACCCGCTCCTGCGCAGCCATTTCCGGATAGGCGCCTGCATGGCGATTCCCGCGATGGCGGCCGGGCTGGGTGCCGCGGCAATCTGGCGGCATCGCACCGGCGAAGGCCAGGACCTGACCGTGGACCTGCGCCAGTCGGTATGGAACGTCAATCCATTGATCGGCATGGTCCACGGCAAGCTGCAGGCAGCCGGGATGATCCCGGCGAGCGACCCGGTGCCCGCCTCCCTCACCGCGTGGAAGCCGAGCGTCAACGGCCTGATGTTGCAGGCCCCGCTCGGCCTCGACAATCCGCTTTCCTTCCAGGCATTCGAGACTCGCGATGACCGATACATCAACCTGACGGGCATCTACCCGCATCTGATGGATCGCGTGCTCAACGTGCTCAAGACCCCGCCGGATTCAGCGGCGATCCGCGCCGCGGTGAAGAAGTGGGACGGACAGGAACTCGAGGACACGCTGGCCGCCAACAACGCCGTGGCCGCGCTGCATCGCACCCGCGAGGAGTGGCTCGCCCATCCGCAGGGCCAGTACCTGGCGGGCACGCCGCTGATCGAACTGGTCAAGGTCGGCGAGGCTCCGCCCAGGGAGTTCGCATCCCAGGCGACCCGCCCGCTGTCGGGCCTCAAGGTGATCTCGTGCACACACGTGATCGCCGGCACGACCGCGGCACGCACCTTGGCCGAGTACGGCGCCGACGTGCTGCACATCGCCCGCGACCAGAGCTTCGAGCACGAGGGACTGGTGATCGATGTCAACGTCGGCATGCGCTCGGCCTGGGTGGACCTGCGCAACCAGGCACAGCACCAGCGTTTCACCGGCCTGTTGCCCGAAACGGACGTATTCATCGAGGGCTTCCGGGGCCGCTCGATGGAGCGGCTGGGCTTCGGCGCAGAGGAAGTCGCGTCGCGACGGCCGGGCATCGTCTACCTGTCGGTGCGGGGCTATGGCTGGGAAGGTCCCTGGGCAGACCGCGCCGCGTTCGACATGGAAGGCGTATCCACCACCGGCTTCACCATCATCGAGGGTGGCGGCACCGGCGTGCCGCGCTTCCCCCCTACCCTGGTGATGAACGACTACATCACCGGTTACATCGGCGCGGCCGGCATCCTCGCCGCGCTGCGGCGCCAGGCGACCGAAGGCGGCAGCTGGCACGTGCGCGTCAACCTCTCCCGGGCGGCGATGTGGTTCCAGAGCCTGGGCCATTTCCCCGGTATCGACTTCGATGCCGCGCGGCCGAACAACCGCATGGCCCCGCCGGAAACCATGGCGGGGCAATCGCCATACGGGCGCGTGGAGCGCCTGGTGCCGCAGGTCCGGCTGACGAAGACGCCCGGGCGCTGGCGCGAGCCGCTGGTGGCCGTACGCGGCGGCGACCTGCCCCGCTGGGAGGGCTGAGCCATGCCCGCCTCCCGATGCGCACCGCCCCCCGCGGCGCGGACCGGGATACTGGCCCTCGCCGTCGCGGCGACAGCGGGCATGGCCCCGTCGCATGCTGCCGCACAGGATGCGGACCAGCTCGCCCAGCAGCTCTCCAACCCGATCTCCAGCCTGACCAGCGTGCCCTTGCAGTTCAACTACCACGACGGCATCGGCGTTGGCGACGATGGCTCGCGCACGTTCCTCAACGTGCAGCCGGTGATCCCGATGTCCATCGGTGAGGACTGGAACCTGATCTCGCGCACCATCATCCCGGTGGTGTACCAGGAGGGCCTTTTCCCCGGCGCCGGGAGCCAGTTCGGGACCGGCGACGTGGTGCAGAGCCTGTTCTTCTCGCCCGAGGCGCTGACCGCCTCGGGCTGGACCTGGGGCGTTGGCCCTGTGCTGCGCCTGCCGACCGCCAGCGACGACCTCCTCGGCGCCGAGAAGTGGGCCGCAGGTCCGACCGCCGTCGCGCTGAAGCAGTCTTCCACGGGCTGGACCTACGGTGCGCTGGTCAACCACATGTGGTCGTTCGCCGGTGAAAGCAGCCGCGACGACATCAGCGCGACGTTCCTGCAGCCGTTCCTGTCGCGCGGGCTCGGCCAGGGGCGCACGGTGTCAGTGAGCCTGGAGTCCAGCTACGACTGGAAGGACAGCCAGTGGACCGTGCCGGTGAGCCTGTTCTACTCGAAGGTCTCGAGCGTCGGAACCCAGCTGGTGAGCTACCAGCTCGGCGTCAGCTACTTCGCCGAAACGCCCGCGCTCGGCCCCGAGTGGGGCGCGCGGTTCACCGTCACCCTGCTGTTCCCCAGATGACCCGCGACAGCGCCGGCCCCGCACGTTTCCGCCGCCCGCTGCGATGGTCGCACCCCACGTTTCGGGAGGATGAGATGTCCACGCAAAGCGACACGCGCTATCCCGCGGCCTCCTCCTTGCACGACGGACCGCCTTCGCATCGCGCGCGGCGCCGGCACGCCCTCGCCGTCGCAGCCTGGTGCATCCTGGTGCCCGGCATCGCCGCGGCCCAGCAGGCCGAGCCGACGGCCGGATCGCCCGCACCGCTCGACCTGACCTTGGGCGACGAGGCGGCGTATGAGCTTTATCCAGACCTGCTCGACACCTCGATGTCGGTGCAGGGCGACCTGCAGGAAGACACCGCGCAGCCCACCGGTTGGATGCGCAGCCCGACTTCCCTGGAATCATGGTTCGCATGGAAGAACCAGGTGCGCGAAAACACCGGCCTGACCTTCGGCGGCTCGTGGATGATGCTGTGGCAGAACTACTCCCGCAGCCTCGTCGACGAGCACAACGCGGTGGGCAGCAAGCTGACACTCAATTTTTCCTACGATCTTTTCAACCGCGGCCAGGCCAACGCATTGTCGTTCGACGTGGCTGTCGAAGACCGCCGTCCGATCGGCACCGACCTGGCGCCGCTGCACGCCGGCATGTCCACGGGCTCGATGATCCCCACCGCGGCCACCTACGGTGATTTCAGCCTGGGCGTGACCCAAGCCTATATCCGCCAGAACCTGGCCGACAACCGCTTCCAGTACACGATCGGAAAGATCTTCGCGCCCAACTTTCTCAACGCGTATCCGTTCTTCGACGACAACCGCCAGTTCCTGACCCAGGCATTCTCGACCAGTCCCAGCATTGCCTCGCCTCTGCGGGGATTCGGCGCAGTCGCAGCCTGGTACCCGACCACCGGTGGGCTGTACATCAAGCCGGGCGTATTCACCGTGCACAGCAGTGATACCGGCAGCACGATCGGGGATTTCTTCGAGAAGAACGAGCGGTTCTACATGCTCGAAGTCGGCGTCACCTCCCTGGGTCGGACCCGCACGCCGATCCACGCGCGCGCGGCGATGGACGCAAACAACATCCACTTCACCGCCTGGTACAAGGAAGCCGAGGAAGGTGGGCTGCCGCGCGCGCGCGGGCTGGTTTTCAACGCCAACTACATGGCCGGCGCGAACCTGATGTGGTTCGCCCGTGCCGGCTGGTCGGACGGGTGGTTCGTGGACCGCAACGCGGCGGTCGGCATCGGCTGGCGGCCGACCGAACACTTCTCGGACCTGTTTGGCGTGGCCGTGGGTGGCTTGAAGCCGGCCAATCCGCAGTTGCGAAACCAGTACACCGCCGAGGTGTTCTATCGTTTCCACCTCACCCCCAACCTCGCCATCACTCCGGACCTGCAGGTGCAGGTCGATCCGGCGCTCAGCACGGCGGACGCGGTCTGGGTGGTCAGCCTGCGTGGACGGCTCACGTTCTGATGCCGGGCAGGCGGAGGCGCTGACGATGCTGGTTCCGGCCCGGCCTGCCGGAACCGGATCCTGGCCGGAGTCCTCCCGCGGTCGGCGTCAGTGACCGGAATGAAGTGGGAATCGCGACTGGTGTTGCTGGCCCTGTCTGGACAACTGCTGTCCTACGGCCTGGGAATTCTTGTGGCCAGAGCTTTGGGCGTGGATGGCTTCGAGGCCTATGTCGTCGCCTCGGCGGTGTTCATCCTGATGGTGAGCTTCGTCCCGCAAGGCTTCGACAAGTATGCGCTGGCACTGCTGCCGCCCTTGTTCAAGCGTGGCGAATGGGCACGGCTGCATGGCTACTGGCGATTCTCGAGTCGGCGGATCCTGATTGCCTGCCTGCCGGTGGCAACGGTAGTTGCCGCCATCACCTGGAGCGCGGACGGCCTGTCCCTGCAGGCACGCATTGCAATCACCGTGAGTTGCCTCGCACTGCCGGCCGGCGCGCTTGTGCATCTGGCGCTGGAGGTGCTGGCGGCGGCGGGCCGTGCCGTGGCCGCCACGGTGGTGTTCCGCGTGGTCGTCCCGGGCGTTGCACTGTTGCTGGTCTGCATCCTGCTCTCGTTCGCGCCAGCGATGCAGGCGTGGTGGGCCGTCGCGGCCTGGGGCGTGTCGTGGTGCTTCGCGCTGGCGCTGATGGGCGGCCAGCTGCGCCGTGTGTTTTCCGCCTCCACGCGGGCGGTGCGGCCGGTGGAGGATGCGGCGGCCTGGGCATCCGGGGCGCGACCCTTCTGGATCTATCGGGTATCGCTGGCCGTGCTGGCCCAGGCAGGGATCGTGGCGATGGAGGCGTTCCAGCCCTCGGCCAGCGCGGTGGGCGCGTTCGCCGCCGCGCTCGGTACCGCCGCGATGGCACAGATCCTGGCTACGGCGACCAATCGGGTCTATGGCAGCAAACTGTCCTTGCTGCTCGATCAGGGCAACATCGACGGCATCCAGCGCCTGAGGATGGCGCGCCTGCGCTGGCTGGCGGCACCCTTGCTGGGCTACCTCCTGCTGGTGTTCGCATTCGCGCCCATGTTGCTCGGCCTGTTCCATGCCGAGTTTGTGGACGAAGGCACGACCGCACTGCGCATACTGGCCTTGAGCACGGCGCTCAGCACGGTGCTGGCCATGGGTCCCACTTACCTGAAGCACCGTGGCGAGAACCGCCCGATCATGTGGGTCGTCGCGATGGCGGCGTCCCTGCAGTTCGTGTTGCTGGTGCTGTTGGTGCCGCGTTACGGGGCCACCGGTGCGGCGCTTTCGTACGCGCTGGCGAACGGTTTCATGTATGGCTGGCTGGCGCGGCTGGCACACCTCGGGTTGAGGAACCTGCGACCGCGCGATGGCTAGCTGTGCAAACCCAAGGACGGAGTGCAGACGTCAATGCCAGCCATTTCACCGCTGCGGCGTGATGGAGGGCACACGGCTATCCTGTCGCTCCATCCATCGCGCCACTTCACATGACCTATCGCCCGCTCCGCCACGCCGTCATCCTGTCTGTCCTGCTGCTGCTCGTCGCCTGCGGTGGCCCTCCGCCCTATACCGGAGGCGACGTGGCCGAACTGCAGCGCATCGACGTGACGACGGGGGAAGGCCCTGCCGCTGCTTCCGGTGACGAGGTCAGCGTGCACTACACCGGCTGGCTCTACGACGAAAACGCGCCCGACAAGCGTGGCGCCAAGTTCGACAGTTCGCACGATCGCGGCCAGCCCTTCGTGTTCCCGCTTGGCGCTGGCCGGGTCATCCGGGGCTGGGACGAGGGCGTCGCGGGCATGCAGCGTGGCGGGACGCGCGAGCTGCATGTCCCCGCATTCCTCGGCTACGGCGCGGATGGCGCCGGCAAGCTGATCCCGCCGGGCGCATCGCTGGTATTCGAGGTGGAATTGCTGGATATCCGGAGATAAGCCCGCGCTGTCTGCCTTGAGAAACCCTAGCCTTGCGATTAGAGCCGGAACTACCGCGCGCGGCTACGAGGCATCCACCGGCAGCGTCACCTCGAACGTGCTCCCCTGGCCCTCGCCGCCGCTGCTGGCCACGACCGTGCCGTCGTGCGCCTCCACCAGCTCGCGCACGATGGCCAGGCCGATGCCGAGTCCACCGGGGCGCAGCGCAGCGGCGGCGGTCTCCTGGAAGAACAGGTCGAAGATGTGAAGCAGCGCACCGGCCGATATGCCGTTGCCGGTGTCCTGGATGCGGACTGTGAGCGCGCCGGGGGTTCGGGTCGCCACCAGGTCGATGCGGCCGCCCTCGGGGGTGTACTTCGAGGCGTTGTCGAGCAGGTTGGTGAACACCTGCACCAGGCGGGTGTGATCGGCGTGCAGGTGCATGGCATCGCCCGGCGGCAGTACGACCTCAAGTTGCTGCCGCCGTGACTCGATCACCGGGCGGCACGTCTCCACGGCAATCTCCAGCACCTGGGCAAGCCCGGTGTCCGCACGCTCCAGGCGGAGCTTGCCGCTGGCCAGCCGCGACCCGTCGAGCAGATCGTCAACCAGGCGGACGAGGTGCACGACCTCCGATTCGATGATGTCGCGGAGCCGGGTGAACCGCTTCAGGTCCCCGCGTGCCTCGCCCAGCATTTCGGCAGCCAGCCTGATGGGCGATAGCGGATTGCGCAGCTCGTGGGCCGCCGTCGCCATCGAAGCGAGCGCCTGCGCGTGCGCTTGCTGCGCCTGTGCTTCCTGTTCCTGTGCATGCAGGCTGGAAGTCACCAGCTGGCTGTTGGCTTCCTGCAGGTCATGGTTGCGCGCCCGGGCGGCGGCCTGGCGGGGGAGTCGAAGGGCTGCGGCGTTCTCGGCGACGGCCTGGGCCCGCATTGCCGCCAGGACCAGCTGTTCATTGGCCTCGAGCACGTCACTCTCGCTGCGCAGTGGCGTGCGGCCGCGCAGGGCGGCGAGTTCGGCTTGCAGTCCCGCGACCTCCGCGCGCAGCTTCACCGCGTCGGCCTCCAGCGCGACCAGGGACTGGATCGACGCCGCGGTCCGCGAAGGGGAATCCTGCCCGCTCATGTGGCCCCCGGCGGTCGTGTCGCGTTCATTCCTGCGGCGCGCCCGCTGACCCGGTCCCGGTCGCGCGCGTGGGGCGGCCGCCCAGCAGGCCTTCGTGGCCGGCCAGGCGTTCGCCCAGCTGGAGGCCTTCAGCATCGATGTCGAACAGGCGCAGGTCGTGCGAGTGCGCGCTGCCACGGACCTTGACCACGGCAAGCACGCGCTCCAGCCGGCTGTCCACTTCGATGTAGCGCTGCACGATGATCGCGTCGGTGAGGAAGGCGGTGCCATAAGGGCTGAAGCTGAGTTCGTTGTAGCGGTCCTCGAGCTCCGACGTCATCAGCACCGTGGCGCCGGTGTCCGCCAGCGCCGACACCAGCCGCGCCAGGGACTCCCGGAAGTCATCACGGAACGTCGGCGCGAGCGCAAGTTCGAAACCGGACAGCGAATCGATGACCACGCGCGTCGCCTTCAGCCGCTGCACTTCCTCGATCAGCAGCAGGGCGATCTCGTCCACCGACAGCGTCGCCGCCTGGGTGTCGATGACGCCGATGCGGCCGGCCTCGATCAGCCCGGCGATCGTGGCCCCGCGCGACTGCCGGGAACGCTGCTCGAAAGCCGCGATCACGCCGGTCTCGCCCTGGCGCGCGCCCTCGGCCAGGAACGACGTGGCGAGGATGCTCTTGCCCGATCCCGAGGGTCCCGCGACCAGCAGCGAATATCCGCGAGGCAAGCCGCCACCCAGCATGTCGTCCAGGCCGGGGACGCCTACGCTGCGACGGTCCTCGAGCGGCGAGACCTCATCGATCGCACTTGAAGCAAGCGGGATGCGTGGCGGCGGCGCAAAAACCTTGAGCCCTCCCTGCGTGATGCGGAACGTGTGCAGCCCGGGCAAGGTCGGTTGCCCGCGCATCTTCACGATTTCGAGTTTGCGCACCACCGAGTTGCGCTGCACGCTCTGGCGCAGCCAGATCAGGCCATCGGCCACGGTGAAGATGGGATTGGGGTCGGCGTCGCTGAAGTACTCGCCCAGCAGGAAGGTGGTCGCCTCCCAGCTGGTCAGCAGGATCCCCAGACGCTGGATGAACTCCTGCAGCGACAGGAAGGCCTCGCCCTTGCCCTGGCCTGCGAGGATCACCGAGCGGAACGAATCCACGAACACGAAGCCCGGGGCATGGGTGCGTACTTCCTCGATGATGCGCGCGAGCACCTTGTCCAGGTCGCCGTTGGCGGTGTCGGCGGCGAGGTTGACGAAGCGGATCGACGAGTTGATCTGCTCCGCATCGAAGAAGTCGAACTGCTGCTGGTAGCGCAGCATCTTCAGCGCCGGCTCGCCGAGCACGGTGAAATACAGCGCAGGCCGCTCCGGCGTCGCCATCGCGAACATCATCTGGTGCGCGAGCGTGGTCTTGCCCGCACCCGGCGATCCGGCGATGAGGTTGAAGGAGAACTCCGGGATGCCGCCACCGAGGATGCCGTCGAGGCCGCTGACGCCGGTGGACAAGCGTCGGATGGTCGCGTTCTGGCTGTTCATGGGGCAGTGTCCTGTCGGGTGGGGCCGGCGGACGGGACGTCCCAGACTGGCTTCAGCAAACGCCCGGTGAGCGATGCACCAATCAGGTTGACCAGCAGGCGGTCGAAGGTTTCAAAGAGGGTGGTGACCGCCGCGATCGCGTCGTCCACCGCTTGCCCGGAGGCGGCGCGTGCCAGCATGGGGAAGGCCGGGGGTTCGCTGCCCGCGTCAACGCTCCGCGCCTGTTCCAGCCACCGGTGCTTGGCCGCTGCCAGGTGCAGGGCGCGATCGTACAGCGCGGACATGCCGTCCTGGCCGATGATGGGAACGAGCGCGCGCGCTACTTCGGTCCAGAGCACGACCGTCCGGTCGCAGATGGCTTCGATACCATGCCCTTCTGCAACGATGTGGCGCAGCACAATGTCCACTTGGTGCACTTGGACTGGCATTTGCCACCTGATACCCGCAATGCGGGTCGCCTGCATCCTACGGCATGCCCAACAGGAGCGCAAAGCCGGCGACGCAGCGCCGTGCATGGATCCGGCTGGTGTCAGGGCGCCAAGTCGATCTCGGGCGTCGTCTCGCGAAGGATCTCCATCGACTCGCGGTTGCGACGTTCCCACTCATCCATCGATTGCGAAGGAGTGGTGACGTTTTGCGCGGGCTGCTGGATGAGCTCTGCTCGCGCCACCGGCCTGGCCGGCGCGGGAACTGATCGGGGTCATGTGCACGCAGGGCGCCATGTATGCGATGCGGGGTGTCCAGACGTCCCAGGCACACCGCCCTTGCCAACAACGCTGGACGAATGGAGGGCCCCGCGCCGGGACGCACCCCACTCTACGATTGCCCAACAACCCAGCCAGCAGGTGCGCCATCAGCGTGACGCATTCTTCGCGGTTGGGTGCGACATCACTTGAATTGATACGACACCTTCGTGCCCTGGACGGAGCTGACCTTGCGGTCCACGAGGGTTGCAAGTACCTGCGACACGGCGGGTGCATCCAGTCCCGGTAGCGCCCAGGAAGTCAGGGAGGATTTCAGCGTTTTGAGCGTGGCCGGTTTGGCGGCTTTCAGGCCCTTGAGTCGCCCGATGACCTTCTCGATGAACTTCGCCACGTCCGCCCGTGGTCGAACCCGTGACCCGGCGATTCGCTGCGTCACGCCTGCCCACCGCCCCGCGAAGATCGGGTCTGCCCGGGCAGGTGAGCCTGATCCCGCTATTGCCGGGATGTATAGTCTGGCGCGCATGGCCGGTACCCCACCGGCCGCGACTAACGGAGAGACGTCATGGGTCTTGTGCAAGCGGTGGCGGGTGCGGTGGGTGGCGTGCTGGCCGACCAGTGGAAGGACTTCTACACGGTGCCGGCCGGTCTGCCGGCTACGGCCGCGCTGTTTGCCGCCGTGCCGAATGGCACCAATGCCGGTCGCGGCTCGAACACCAAGGGCTCCTCGAACATCATCACCAACGGGTCGAAGATCGTCGTACCCGAAGGCTACGGGCTGCTGCTGTTCCAGGACGGCGCCATCACCGGCTTCGCAGCGGAACCGGGCGGCTACGAATGGCGCTCGGACGACATCAATTCCAAGTCCGTGTTTGTCGGCGACGGCCTGGTGTCCTCGTTGATCAAGCAGAGCTGGGAGCGCTTCAAGTTCGGCGGCCAGCCCGGCGGCCAGCAACTCGCATTCTTCGTCTCGCTGAAGGAACTGCCGGACAACCGCTTCGGCACCCAGTCGGAAATCTACTGGGACGATGGCTTCCTCAACACGCAGGTCGGCGCGGTGACGCGCGGATCGTACACGCTCAAAATCACCGATCCCATCCTGTTCGTGAAAAACTTCGTGCCAGCCAAATACCTGCAGCCCGGCCAGGTCTTCGATTTCACCGACATCGACAACCCCGCTGCCACCCAGCTGTTCAACGAAGTGGTGGGTTCGCTCGCGCCGGCCTTCAGCCTGTACACGAACGATCCGGGCAAGGGCAACCGGATCACGAAGCTGCAGCAGGACTCCGTGGGCTTCGCCCAGAGCCTGTCGGCGGCGGTCGAGCACGCCTACCAGTGGAGCTCCGACCGCGGCCTGGCCATCGTCAAGACCGCCATCATTTCCATCGAGTACGACCCCAACACAAGGGAACTGCTCAAGACCGTGCAGCGCGCCGATGCGCTGGCTGGTGCCCGCGGCAATTCCAACCTTCAGGCCAGCGTCGCCGCAGGCGTGCAGTCTGCCGGCGAGAATGGCGGTGCGGCAGGCCTGGTGGGCGTCGGCATGGCGACGGGCATGCTCGGCGGCGTCGGCACCCTGCAGCAGCCAGTGGCACCGGCCGCGCCGGCGGCCGATGACCCGATCGCCAAGCTCACGAAGGCCAAGCAGATGCTCGACCTCGGCCTGATCACGCAGGGCGATTACGACGCGCTCAAAGCCAAGACGCTGGGCCTGTAAGGCGGGTTGGCTTCCACGATGTCCAGACACACGGTTCCCACGCCGCCGCCCTTGCCGCCCGCCATCGGGCCCGGCTCGCCGCAGGACGTGCCGCCGCCCCCGGGCAGTTTCCCGGTGGACCCGGCCACCCTGCCCGACCCGATCCGCGACGAAATCCTGGCGCCCGACCCGGTCGCCATCGATACGGCCTCCGACGAGCTCAAGGACGGCCAGAACCACTGCCCGAAATGCGGCGCCACCGACATCCGGCAGCGTCCCGGCACCGACATGCTGATCTGCCTGTTCTGCCGCAATGAGTGGCATGGCGAGGGCGTCGAAGAGGCCTTCGGACTCGGGGTCGGTCTCGACGAGCTGCAGGGCACCGTGATTGCGTCCGGAGCGCAGGCCATCGCAGCCGACGCCACCAGCCTCATGAGCTTCAAGTGCACCGGCTGCGGCGCCGAGGTTACCGTCAACACGGAAAGTTCGATGACGGCGCGCTGCCACTGGTGCCGACACGTCTTCGGCGTGAACGAACAGGTGGCGAACGGCGCTGTGCCCGACGCCGTGCTGCCCTTCCGCATCAAGAAGGAAGACGCGGTGGCGCGCATCCGCCAGTTCGTGGACAAGCGGCGGATGTTCGCGCTGAAGGTCTTCAAGCAAGAGTTCACGCCCGAGAACGTGGTGGGCGTGTACCTGCCGTACATGATCGTCGACGGCAAGGCGAGCGCCAGCGTGGTTGGCCAGGGCGAAATCGAAACCCGGCGCTACACCCAGGGCACCGGCGACAAGAAGCAGACGTACTACGACGCCGATGTGTACCAGCTGGATCGGCACGTAGACTTCACCGTGGACGACCTGCCGCTGGAATCATCGCGCGAACGCAGCAAGCTGGACGCGAACGTAAACACCAACAACATCATCAACACCATCCTGCCCTTCGATACCAAGAACGCGGTGAAGTGGAACGCGTCCTACCTGTCGGGCTTCACCTCCGAGAAGCGCGACAGCGACGTGGAGCACCTCCACCCGCGCCTGGAGGACCAGCTGCTTTCGATCGCCCGCTCCCAGGTCGAGCCGTCGGTGCGCCGTTTCGACCGCGGCGTGCGCTGGGAAACCGAACGCCTGGACGTACAGGGCACGCGCTGGGTGGCGATGTACCTGCCGGTGTGGCTGTACTCCTACCACCAGCCCGGTGCCAATGGCGGCATGCTGCACTACATCGCGGTGAACGGCCGCACCGGAGAAACCATGGGCAGCGTACCGGTGCAGCCGTGGAAGCTGCTGCTGGCTGCGCTCACCGCCGGCACGATCCTGGAAGCCGTCGCCCTGATCATCATAGGAATGCAGTAATGAGCGACGACGGTGGACTCTGGCTGCTCGCCCTCGGCCCGGCCGGCGCTGCTGCGCTGTACTGGGCCATCTATCGGCACTACCGCAACACCGACAAATCGCATGCCTTCGAGCGCGAGACGACCGTGGATGCCAAGCCAGTGACCGGGTCGGAGCGCAAGGTGAGCGAAGTGAGGGGGACGCAGGCGACGCGCATCAGTGGGGACAATGTGAAGGCGTATCGGCACAGGGTGAAGCGGGTCGCTGAGTGACGCGTTGCCCTGCGACGTGCACGACCCCGTCCTTCTTTCTCAGCCCAGCGGTGGCGGGCCAACGCGACCGTCCCGGCGTGCCTGGCCATCGTCCGCCTGGTCACGCGCCCAGGCCTTGACCGCCCGGCCGAACTTCGCGATCAGGATCATGTTGAGGAAGTGCATCAGGCCTAGCACCAGCAGGCTGATGCCCACGCGGGAGCCGACCTCGGGGATCAGGCTGATCGTGTCGACCTGCCAGTTGCCCAGCCGGTAGCTGATGAAGCCCAGGTTGACCAGATAGAAGCCGATGACCAGCAGGCGATTGGTGGAGGCGGCCAGCTCGGTGTCCTGGCCGAAGCAGCGGACCAGGAAGACCTCGCCATTGCTGGACAGGGCGCGCGCCACCCAGATGGTCATCCCGATGGAAATGGTGAGGTAGAGGCCGTAGGCAAGATGCGTCATGACGAAATCTCCGAGTTCAAGCATGGGTGTCGCTCCGGGTTGGGAGTGACGCCAACTTGACCCGGTGTGCCCGTCATGGGCCTCCGGAAAGATAATTCCGGAACAAGTCGCACCCCGATCCACGCAGGATCAAGGGCTTATCCATGTCCAGAGTGATCATTCCGGAAGGTCGGGTGCGCCGCTCACCGCCAGCATCCGCTGCCGATATGCGCCTGGCACCTCGCCCACCTGCTCCTTGAACGCAACGTAGAAGCTGGACTGCGAATTGAAGCCCGACGCCATGCCCACCGACAGCACCGACGCGCGGCTCCTCCACCAGCATCCGTTGCGCGGTCTCCACCCGGTACCGCCGCACCAGCCTGGGGAAGCCCATGCCGAACTCGGTGTTGACCAGTTCCGACAGCTGGTGCCCATTGAGACCCAGCAGGTCGGCCACGGCCGCAAGGCTCAGCGACTCGGCGCGATGCGCCTGGTCGACCTCGAACACCTGACGCAGCCGCGCGGCCATCGCCTCGCGATCCACGCGAGTGAGCGTGGACTGCGCGTAGGCCACCGCCACGGCCTCGCGCGCCTTCGGCACGATGTCCGGCACGGCCAACAGCAGCCAGCCGACCAGGCCGAACCCCAGCGCGATCAGCACCGTGTACGTCCACGCGTAGGCATCCCAGCCGAAGCTGTGGGGCGCCAGCAGGCCCGTAGTCGCCACCGCCAACGCCATCGCGCCGAACAGCGCCAACACCTTCAACTCCAGCGCAAACCAGCGCCGTAACACGCGCAGGCGATAGACCAGCACGGACAGGTGCAGCGCGAAGGCGGTGCCCATCAGCAGCGCCGCCGGAATGGCCCATGCCAGCGGCACGGCAAGTGCGACCACCAGCGCCAGCACCGGCAGCGCCCATTCCACCCGGCGCCAGGCGCCCTCCGGACGCAACACGCCCAGCAACAGCCAGTAGAACCCCAGCGACTGCAGAAACAGGACGACCACATAGCGGCGCACAGGCAGCGCGTCGCCTGCCTGCGCGATCATCCCCAGATGCCCCAGCTGGGTCAGCGCGAGCCCTGCGAGCATCACGAAGCCCGCCAGGCGGGACTGCCACGGCAACGGCGCGTTGCGGTAGCCAGTCGCGAAGGCTGCGGCCAACAGCAGCGACATTCCGACCGAGAAGCCCACCATCATCTGTAGCATCGGATCCCCTACTTTCGCGATGGCGTCGACCGCCGGCGGGATCGTACCTCTACCATCATGGAAAACGGGGCTGAGGCTTGAGTGACCCCCGGCCTGGACCGGCCCGAGCCAAACACTGGCCGGCCGACACGCACAGTGGGGGCACAACTCACGGCCAGGCAAGAAGGCACGACGGATTGTCGCTGTCGCCGAGCGTGCGCCTCACACGCACTTGAGCGGAACAAGCGGACCGTCTGGCAGAGCAACCCGGATACCGTCACCAACGCGCACGCACCCGCCCGTCAGCACGACAGCCATCACGCCCGACTTCCGCCTGAGCGTGCCGTCATCGCCACGCTCGAGCACCGCCTTCATGAGCCCGGGGCGCAGCCGGTCAAGTTGTCTGCACGGATTCCTCAGACCCGTGATCTCCAGCACCGCCGCATCACCCAGGTGCAGCCGGGCTCCCTTCGGCAAGCCCAGCAGATCGATGCCCCTGGTCGTGATGTTCTCGCCCAGCTGTCCTGCAGCGACATCGAACCCCTGCACATTCAGCTCGTCGAGCAACTCTGCGTGGATCAGATGCACCTGGCGCAGATTGGGCTCCGACGCGTCGACCCGGACCCGTGACCGATGCTTGACCGTAACGCCCATGTGCGCGTCGCCTTCCACACCCAGCCCCGCCAGAAGCTGCACCTCGTCGACGGGGGTCTTGCCGAACGTGTGCAGCGCGCTGCGGCTGACCGCCGAGACCACGCCTTCCTTCTGTCCCGTTGTCATATCGCACCTTTTGCAAACACCTCTGCGTCCCGACTGGCGCCCGACATCAATCCGCCGCAACCAGCTCCAGGAATTTCAGCGCCAGCGCGCTCTTCTCCACTTCCGCCACCTGCAGGCGGTTGCCCCAGTGCAGGCCCTCGGTATTGCCCAGCGCGACCAGCGTCAGGCCCCTGCCCGGCACCTTCAGCAGCAGGCCGGCGTAGGCATCGGGCCACCAACCGCCATGCCACACAAGCTGCTGGCCGCGCCATTGCTGGGTCCACCACCCGTAGGCATAGCTCGCCGGAGTGCCGTCGGGATCGGTCGGCGGCGTCCACATCTGCTGCAGCAGCGCCCTGGGCAGGATGCGCTCCTGGTCGAGTGCCAGCGAGTACTCGGCCAGGCCTCTCGCGCTGGCGATGATGCCGCTGGAGGCATTCATCTCCGGGTTCGGCAATGGCGACGGCGCCCAGCCGTCTTCCTCGTCCTTGGCGATCCGGAACGGCGGCGCCAGGTGTACCAGCGCCATCGCGCCGCGCGCGTCGCGCCAGCCGGCGGCGATGTCCTCGAGCCCCGCCTTGTCGATCACGTAACGCCGCATCCAGTGGTCGAACGGCTGCCCGGCCTTCTCCTCCACCCAGTTCGACAACCGGCCGAACACGATCGGGTTCTAGAGGAAGTTGCTCCCCGGCATGCCGAGGACCCGCATCTGCAGCACCTGGCGCACGCTGACGCGTGCGCTGCAATCGATCCTCGGCGGCACGTAGCCATCATCCAGCGTTGTGCCACCGCCGAAGATGTTGCCGCTGGTCGCCAGCCATTCGCAGCGATCCTGCCAGTCGGAGAGGTCGGTGAACGCATCGTCCAGGTCGATGAGGCCGTCCGCATCCATCGCCAGCAGGGTCGCCGCACTGAAGGTCTTCTTGATCGAGGCGACCAGGTAGCTGGTGTCCGGCGTGGTCGGCTCCTCGGCGTCGTGGTCCTGCCAGCCGAAACCCTCCGCCGCGACGATCCGGCCGTCCTTGACGATGGCATACGACAGGCTGAGGATCCCCCGCTCGGCGCGGTAGGCCTGCGCGAACGTCTTGAATTCCGTCAGCTTCGTCGCGTCCCCATGCGGCTGCGCCTGGAGTGGCCCCGCCAGGCCGAGCAATGCGATGACCACGACGCTTCGCAGCATGACGCTTCTCCGCTGCGCCCGCCCGGGCGTGTCGCCGACCTTTGCGTTTCCAGCTCTAGACCCATCAACTCGAGACATAGGATAGAAGGTAACAACGAGGCAAACCCGCACCTTAGAACTCAGGGGGGCTCTGTCGACTCTGTAGCGCGCCGTTTTCTATCAAGGCGTTAAACCGTCGCTCTCCAAGTATTTCTTCCAATTCGCTCGAGCGGGCGCTATCCACCGAAGCACGGTCTCCTTCGGACAAAATTAGTTCGTAACGCCCGCCCTGATCGCCTTGAACCTGCTCTATGCCCCTGATCCTCTTGTCAAGCGCACTAGAAGGACTGACATCTATCGAATTTATCGTATCTCCATCCACGCCAATCGATTCCAGGAAGCGGACTTCCTGACTAGCGTGCCCAATAATCATGGATAGAGGTGTGCATTTCGCGTGGCATGACCCGGAGCGAACCGTACAGAAGGCAACTTGATCGCTCTGACAGCTGCCACCTCCGCCGGGCGGCTGCGGGCAACTGCACTCCGACGCACCGGCCGTCCCGATGAGCACACATGCGAGGACCGCCATAACCCCAAATGCTCTTCTTGCGCGAGAACAGCTACGAACATTCGATCTCGAACCTTGCATCGCTGATTCTCCTTACGGGCCCTATCCCGTTAACGGGAGTGCGCTCAATAATACGCTCAAGAAGATCCTGCACGGTCGCCCCGCTATGCGGACCAACCGGAACCAGCGCCTGCTTTACGTCATTCCCGCAGGAACTCTGGATCATGACAGTGACTTCGGCCTTGTCCTCTATGTTCCTAACGGCTTGTTCGAACGCAACCCTTCTTGGAAAAGTGATCTCTACCCCGGCGCGTGGCGGCTGAGCCCCTGGCCCAGAGGGAAACAGAAAAAAGAAGCTCAAGCACCAGACAGCGAATCCACCTGCCGCCGTAATGGCCACACCAGGAATCAGCCTATCGAACTTCGCAGCGATCCCACCGGCGAATGCCGCAGCTCCAACCCCAGACGCAAGAGGCAGCGCCCACAACAGGATGGTTCTCTGATCGTGCGTAAGCTCTCCCAAGGAGAATCCCCACGCCGCAAAAGCAACTGCAACTACCACCAACCCAATCCCAAACCGCAAGCGCGACTTCGCCGTCATCTCTCCCCCTTCACCGGTGATTCTTCGGTTGTACATTCGCAAGCTGCTAGTCCAACTCGAGTGGCCGTACTACGCTGGCTCGATCTGTGCGAGGTGCGCTCCATCAGGGAGTCATCGGCAACGTAGACATTGACTAAGCCAACATCGACTCCTTCGGATAGTAAACCTCGCGGTGTAGCTAGAGGCTTTGCCGAAAAGCCGACATCGTCATGGAAAGCGATCCGCCCGGATCAACCTTCCTGCCCGGCGATACCTCATCGTGGCCCAATACCAGATCGAAGCGGAAGACATCGGGATTGTTCGACCGCAGCCACGTTAAAAGCGTGCGCAAAGACGCTTCTTGGAGAATGGTGTACTTTTGGTAATGGCCTGCGGACTGATTGCCTTGCTTGGTGACAGTTCTCACGACAGATGCATCTAGGTCCGCGTCAGGATCCGGATCACGCCCGAGTGGCCTCAAATACGTCTCGTCGTTGTACCAAGGTCGATATTTGCCGTTCTGGAGTTTTTCGACTCTACCGGCGCAGCAAATCTCAATGCCCACGAGGTTTTAGCTCACGCCTGATCCCAACTTTGCGTAATAACTCTTTCCCGCATGATAACCCCAGCGATCGAGCGGGAAATTCTGGTATACCTTTCCGCTCGGAGCTATTACGAAATAGCAGTAGCCGTTGTCGAGCGCGTTCTTGATATCACCTAGGGGATTATCGCGGCCGGCTGTGTAGTGAACGATGGCCCCAACTGGATATCCCTTCACGTAGCGGCCGACCGTCTTCATCTGCCCGGAAACGTCCCGCGTTGCCTCAGGGTAGTAGAGGGCTACGCTCCCTCGGTGAATGGTTTCCAGTTCACTGCGGGATGGACGCTCATCTTCGCCGGGCGCCAGCTGCAACTTGCTAGTACTAACCTGCGCCCCGCCGAGCGCTGTCCCAGCAGCGGACGTCTTCCCGAACTTTGCTGTAACAGTGTAGTAGCCCTTCTTCGTGGACTTCCTCTCTACGGTCGCACCTTCGGACTCAAAATCGGAAACAACCTGATCAACTCGACTTGCTGGTACATCGGTCAGTACCACCGTCCTTCTCATTCTATCTCTCCCATGGCCTTGACTGCCTCGACCACCGCCGCCCCCCGCAGTGGCGCGTATTGTTCTGCGTAGATCAACTCGGAGATGCTGATATCGAGCCCACTCTTGCTTAACCAATCTCGAAGTGCTTTTTCCACGGCAGCGTCTGTAACGCCGCCCGGCTTCCAAAGCGTGCGTAGCGTTCTGCTTTCGTCGTTCTCACTGAACGCTAGGATCTCTACTGCACCGTCCGCGGACACCTGCGTGCGCGCTCGGTCGACCGATTTTTCGACAATAGACTTGGCGTGCTTCCACGTGCAGATGCGCGCGTAATCTTCGACTGCCCCCTGTGATTGAGGAACACTGACAAACTGTGTCGCCCTGAGCTCAACAGCGCGTTGACTAAGATGCGCGAAGACCTGGGTTTCGATCGTTTTTGTCTCGGGTGCGATCAGTAGCAAGGACTCTGCCCCCGAAAGTGAACCGGTGTAGGCGGTGGTCAGCGCGCCGTAAACCGCTGTCACATCGGAATGCAGCTTGGCAATGCCGATCAATGCGGTACCAAGCTGGGACAGCACGCCATGGTCCGTGCGTTTCAGCGCCAGCCTTCGTGAGTGGTCGTCCATCTGCCGGAACCAGACCCGGCAGTAGCTGTCGACAAGACCGATTCCCTGCTCAAAGTAATATTGGTGATGCTCTCGGCAACTTGGAGCGCCCGGGGTTTGCGCGTGTTCTACCCGATCGCACGCCGTCTGAAAGGTTTGGAAGGCGCGGTAATAATTCTCGTACTGGCGCTTCGCCACATCGGCCGGTTCAGTGATGTGTGCGTTGAGCTCAGGTCCCTGTGGCAGCGGGCCGTGGATTCTAGGGGGGTTTGAAAGCTCCTCAGACTCGTGCATCGAGGTGCATCCGCACACCGTCAACAAGATCAGGAGCAGTGCATATACGGCACGAATACTGCGGACGGCATCCTGCATGACCGCTTCCTCTTGAGATTCCGCGTTTGCGACACGAGCTGCCATGAGTCCACTTGCTCCGATTCGGCCGCTATGTCGTTCACCTGCATAAACCTGAACGCGCTTCGGCTTCTGAATCGGGCATATTATTCTGACCGTTCGTCGGAAAGCCCCTTTGCGGAATACGGAGGCCTCAGTCGGGCGGGGTGGCGCTCGGCGGTGGTTGCGCCGGCGAAGCGGCGCCCAAAGCTTCGGCGGCGCCTTCCGGACGCGGTAGCGGGGGCGAGCTTGAGCAGCCTCTAGCCTGCGAGCGCGATGTTTATCAGGTCGCTGCGCAGAGCGCCATTCCGCGGCGACACGCGCTCAGACAGGCGTTGCACACCAGAACGGGGTCAGGTTGGAGTGACCCCGTTATCGAAGAAGAAGGTGCCGCCGGGCACCCAGACACGACGATAGTTGGGCATGCAGCAACAATCGCCACGCCGTGCACCCGATGCCATCGGCATATGCCGTGCGACGACGTAGGAAATTACCGGCAGTTGGGAAGCGCTTCACCTTCCCCGACGCCCATGCCCATGCGGTGGGCCGGGGCCCACCCTATGAATCCACCAATCCCGACATCCATAGGGCGGGCTCAAGCCCGCCGCATGAAGCCGGGCTTACGCGACCTGTTGCCTGCTGGCCGGCGTATCGACGTGGCGACGTGTCGATCTACGTGCCCGTCGTTCGTCGAAGATGAATGAAGGGCATCCTCACCACCCTGAACCAGGAGAACCAGCATGGTCAGCAAGAACACGATTTGCCTTTGGTATGACGGCACCGCGCTGGACGCCGCGACGTTCTACGCCAAGACTTTCCCGGATAGCGCCGTGGGCGCTGTCCATCGTGCGCCGGGGGACTATCCCGCCGGCAAACAGGGTGATGTGCTGACGGTCGAGTTCAGTGTCATGGGCATCCCGTGCCTGGGATTGAACGGCGGACCCGCGCACCAGCACGACGAGGCGTTCTCGTTCCAGGTGGCGACCGACGACCAGGCCGAAACCGACCGCCTATGGAACGCGATCATCGGCAACGGCGGCCAGGCCAGCGTCTGCGGCTGGTGCAAGGACCGGTGGGGCCTGTCATGGCAGATCACCCCGCGCGCCCTGATTGCCGCGATCACCGACCCGGATCCCGCCGTCGCCAAGCGCGCGTTCGACGCCATGATGGAGATGACGAAAATCGACATCGCCGCGATCGAGGCCGCCCGGCGCGGTTGACACTGGCAGTTGTCAGCCACCGTAGCCAAGCAAGGGTCAGAGTCGCCCAATCGAAAAGTGCACTCTGAGATGGCCCTGTCCGAGTCGGGGGCCATCGTGTTGCAGAACGGGGTCACTCCAACCTGACCCCGTTATCGATTGAGCTTCAAGCAGCGCCTGCAGCTCTGGCTGGCTTGGCAGCAATGCGCGCTCGACGCTGCCGTCGGGGACCCGGCACTCCTGATCCTGATCGCCAGCAAGCGCGTGGGGAATCGTCCGGGACGCATGGAGCCACGAGCGATCAAGCGACGACCTAAAAGCCTGCCGCTTCTCAATCAACCGCGCCAGATCGCACGCAAAGGCCTCAGAAATGACACGACAAAACAGCATGTTGCCGCTTAAGTAAGCGCCATTCGTCCCTGACACCCTTTGCCCCTTTTGCCTTGCGCAGCCGGGACGGCTACTGTCGGCGATCGCGTCGAGCCACTCGGATGGACATCCCGGGGCTGGCATCATCACCGCCGCCCGGGCAGATCGGGATGGCAAGGGATCGAACTGGGGAGAACCGATGAAGCGTGTGACATTCGTGGCGGCAGCCAGCCTGCTTGCCCTGGCGGGCAATGTGGGCGCTGCCTCGCAGCTCAAGCTCAACGAGCAAGGCTATTTCGAGGCGCCGGGCCTCAACGTCACCGTCTTTGCCGACATCTATCCCGATGGGCACCAGACCGGCGTGACCGTGATCCAGCATGGCGAGCGCGTGGCAGCCAATGGCGACCTGCGCCTGGAGCCTTCGCCCGGCCAGTGGTCGCCGGTGCCGGCTGGTGACGGAACGGCTGCGCATGACCCGGCCACCGGTACGGTGACCCAGGCCCTGCGCTACCCGGACGAGAGCAAGAACCGCAAGGGCTTCAACCCGATCGAGTATCCGGACCTGGACTTCCGTTACGAGGTGGGAGTGACGCCGCTGGACGGGCACGCCTTCCGGATCGCGGTCCACCTGGACAAGCCCCTGCCCGCCGAATGGGAAGGCAAGGTCGGCTTCAACTTCGAATTGTTCCCGACCGACCTGTTCGGCAAATCCTTCCTCATGGATGGCGCCGCTGGCAGCTTCCCGCGCCAGGCCAATGGCCCGGTGGTCTCGATGGAAGGCCACACGCTCACTGCGCCCCTGGCGACCGGCAGCAGCCTGGTGGTCGCGCCGGAGAGCCCGCTGCAGCGGCTGAAGATCGAAAGCCGCAGCGGCGAGCTGGTGTTGCTGGACGGTCGCGGCAACATGAACAACGGCTGGTACATCGTGCGCGAGCTGACCCGTCCCGGGGCCACGCGCGATGCGATCACCTGGGTGGTGACGCCCAACGTGGTGCCGGAATGGCGCTATGCGCCGGTGGTCCAGGTATCCCAGGTGGGCTACCGGCCCGAGCAGGCCAAGACCGTCATCATCGAACAGGACAAGCGCGATACCCGCGCCGACCCGCTGACCCTGTACCGGATCACCGAGGATGGCCCGAAGGAAGCCGCGCGTTACACGCCCAGGTCCTGGGGCAAGTTCCTGCGCTATCACTACCTGACCGCGGACCTGAGCGCGGTGCGCGAGCCGGGCATGTACGAGCTGTCCTACCGCGGCAAGCGCACGCACGCCTTCCGCATCGGCGGGGACGTATTCGACCGCGGCGTGTGGCAGCCCACGCTGGAGTACTTCCTGCCGGCGCAGATGTGCCACATGCTGGTGAAGGAGAACTACCGCACCTGGCATGGCCTGGACCACATGGATGACGCGCGCATGGCGCCGGCCGGCGTGCATTTCGACGGCTACGACCAGGGGGCGGACACCCTCAGCCGCTTCAAGCCCGGCGACCGCATCCCGGGCATGGCCGTGGGTGGCTGGCACGACGCCGGCGACTACGACCTGCGCATCGAGAGCCAGATGGGCACGATCAAGCTGCTGGCGCAGATGGTCGAGGAATTCGGCCTGGACCACGACACCACCACCATCGACCAGGCACGCAAGGAAGCCCTGCTGCTGCGCCCGGACGGGGTCAACGACGGCCTCCAGCAGATCGAACACGGCCTGCTCAATGTGCTGGCTGGTTATCGCGCCCTGGGCCGCACCTACCGCGGCGTGATCGAGCCGACCCTGGAGCAGTACGTGCTGTTGGGCGATGTCACCATCCAGACCGACAACCTGGCCTACGACCCCGCCCTGCCCGCCGGTGGCCGCACCGGCACGACCTCCGCGATCAACGACGACCGCTGGGTGTTCACCGAGGACAACCCCAACCGCGAACTGTCCACGGCCTCGGGCCTGGCCGTGGCGGCGCGGGTGCTGCGCGCGTCCAATCCGGCCATGGCCCAGGAAGCGCTGGATGCGGCCATCGACCTGACCGCCAAGGCCCTGGACCGCGCGACCAGCGTCGGCGCGAAAGTAGCAGCGTTGAGTGAACTGGCCCGCAGCACCGGCGACCAGGCCTACGTGGACGCGCTGGTCGCGCTCAAGCCGGACATCGTGGCGGCGATCGACAAGACCGGCCCTTCCCTGTCCAGCGCCCTGCCCCTGGTCAAGGACGCCGCGTTCCTGCGCGAGGTCGATGCCGCGGTGGCGGCACACCAGGCCAAGCTGGCCGACGACGCGACCAAGACCCCGTACCGGGTTCCCTACGTGCCCCACATCTGGGGCGCCGGCTGGGACATCCAGCGCTTCGGCGTGGACCAGTACTTCTTCCGCAAGGGCTGGCCGCAGCACACCCCCGATGCCCTGCAGATGGACGCGCTCAACTTCGTGCTGGGCGTGCACCCGGGCAATGTCACCGAGTCCTTCGCCTCCGGCGTGGGCGCGCACTCGGCCACGGTGGCGTATGGCACCAACCGCGCCGACTGGGGCTATATCCCCGGCGGGGTGATCTCGGGCACGGCGCTGATCCGCCCGGACCTGCCCGAACTGAAGATCTGGCCCTACTTCTGGCAGCAGCGCGAGTACGTGATCGGAGGCGGCGCGGAGAACTTCATGTTCCTGGCGCTGGCCGCAGCGCAGCGCGACGCGTCCAACTGAGCCTCGCCCGGGCGCTTTGTGCCCGGGCCGTTCAGTCGACCTGCGCAGGCCCTGCTTGCGCAGGTCGACTCACGCTGCCGCAACCGTTAACGGGGCCAGGTTAACTTTCCTGACAACGCTTGATGGCGATTCCCGAGACACGGTTCCGGGATGTACGGACCGCAGCCAACCACATGCTTCCGCATGCTCACAGGCATGGCCCGCCTCCCTCGTATCGACCTGCCCGGCATCCCGCAGCACGTGGTGCAACGCGGCAACAATCGCCTGCCCTGCTTCCTCGACGACGGCGATCGATTGCGCTACCTCCAGCTCCTGCAGGAGTCACTGGCCACGACGCACTGCCGCCTGCATGCCTACGTCCTGATGGACAATCATGTCCACCTTCTTGTGACACCGCAGAACGCCGGCGACGTTGGCCGCTTGATGCAACGACTCGGCACGAACTACGTCGGCCTCTTCAACGCCCGGCATGTCCGCAGCGGGAGCCTGTGGGAGGGGCGATACAAGGCGTGCCTGGTCGACAGTGAAGACTACGTGCTGCGCTGCCATCGCTATATCGAGCTCAATCCCGTCCGCGCGCGACTGACCGACGATCCAGCAACGTATCGCTGGTCCAGCTGCCCGGCATACCTGGGCCAGCGCCCGACTTCCGACCTCTGCCACCACCCGGTCTGGCAAAGCCTCGCCGGCAGTCAACCCGAGCGTCGGGAAGCTTGGCGTCGCATCCTCGAGGAGGCCGTGCCGCCGGAACAACTCGCTGAAATCCGCCTCTACCTGCAACAGCAACGGGCACTGGGCCGCGACGCCTTCAAAGCGATGGTCGAAGCGAAAACCCGACGCTTCGCTTCTGCCCGACCTGCCCATCGTCCATGCCGAAGGCCGGAAGAAGCAAGAGATTAACTACACCTGGCCCCGTTCTTCATGGATGCTCATGGTCTTGCCCGGGCGTTGAATCGTCTTGGAGACCTTCTCCAGCCGGTCAATCGCCGCAGGCAGCGCATACGGCTTCAGCCCACGCACCAGCACATCCGCCTCGGCATTGAACGCGCGCAGCATCAGCTTCGAATAGTCCCGGATCATCGTCCGTCCCTGGGCTTCCGAACCATTGACCGTCCAGCCCTTTGCGGCGGAAACCGCACGCCCATCGGCTTTGTTCATCTCCTTGATTCTGAGCCGGAGCCCGTCCAGACGCTCCTTGTAGGCCACAGCATCGTCTAGAGGATGCGTGTACTCGTATATGCCAGACTCCTGCAACAGCGCCCGCTCACGCGTCTCGACCACGTCCGTGCGCAACTCGGCTACTTGGGCAAGAAGTTGGTCGCGTTCAGCGCCCAGCTCCGCGAGCTGCGCTTTCCACGCACTGTTGGAGGCTTTGATCTCCCCACTCAAGCGCTCAAGCGTCCTCTCACGCTCAAGCTGATCTAGACCGCCGATACGGGACAGCGTGGCGTATATCTCATCGCGATCCCTCGAGACGGCTGCGAGCTCTGCAAGCAGCTCTCGTGCGAAACGCCGCACCCGAAAGAGCGGAATCTTCCTGTTGGCATCCATACCGCCCCCAATTGGTGCCCGTGACCGTACCTGAAGCGCTTCAAGCGTGAACCTAACTCCGTTATACGAAAAAGTCGACTACGCCCCTTCTTTGCGCTTGCATCAGTCGGCATCCCTGACACCCTCTCCTCAGCAGTCGGTGGTTGTCCCTGAGACGCTCTTCGTCGGCAATTGTCCCTGACACGCTCTTCGTCGATGCTTGCGTCACCCCGGCAAACGACGATACAACTGAAGATACGGGCTGGGGAGCCCGGGTCCGGCACCAGGGGAAGATGGAATGGCACTTCTGAAATGCGAGGATTGCGGTAGGGACGTCAGCAGCCGGGCAACTTTGTGCCCACATTGTGGCTGTCCCGTACCGCCAACACAGGCCGCGGAAAGCGAGGTTCCGGCTCCTGCGCCAGCCAAGGATGGGCCTCCCGTCCCTGCAGCCTGGATGGAACCACCACCAGTGACGGCACCGGAACCTCAGCGTCCCGGCCCACCGTCAACTAGTCGGATCCGTGCCCTGTTATGGATAGGCGCTTTGCTCGTGGTGGCATTCGTTATTCGAGCGTGCACCCACGACCAAAACGACCCAATCGCACCAACCGCCGTTCAGCCAACATCACAGGCGAGCCCTGTCAGTTCGCCTGCTACGCAGCCACTTCCCGGGCCGACCGATGCTGACCGGATCGAGTGGGCGAGGATGATGGATGACGATCAGGCCTCACCTACGCTGCGACAGCGGGCTGCGAAAGACCTCATAGAGCACTTTCCGGACACCGCGGAAGGTAAGCAGGCGGTCACCCAACTTGCCGACCTGGATAATGCGATCGCCTATGAGGCCATGGGACGGCAGTGGGTATACACATCTTCGCCCGAAGGCATGAGCGGAAAGAACGTCGTGGTCGCTTGGACCCAGAGTACAAACACCATCAATCTCGGATTCCCCTATCAGGGCGAGCAGCGTGGAACACTGACGCTGCGACGGCATCCGAGATGGGGCAATGATGTGATTCTGCGAATCGAGAAAGGGCAGATCCTTTGCCACTCGTACGGAGACTGCAGGATCAACGTGAAGTTCGACGACGGCAAGGTCACGCGGTACGACGGAAACCCGCCCGAAGACAACAGCAGTGAAGTCGTCTTTATTCCTGCCTTCGGCACGTTCATGAAGCGTCTTCCAGGTGCCAAGAGCTTGAAGATCGAGGTATCGATCTATCAGGGCGGGAACCAGGCCTTTGATTTCGATGTTTCGGGCTTCAAGCCGGAGAACTTCAAGTGACTGACGCACAGAACTCGTCGGCGCCCTCATCGCGCCGCGCCTGGGTCGCGGTAGCGGCTCTCACTGCTATTACTGTCCTCGCGTACGTCAACTTGGGCCTTTACACGGTTCAGCCAATCGGCGCGCTCCCCGAAGGACGAACGGTGATCATCTGGCGCGACTCTAGCGAGCCGTTTTTCAACTCGGCCGACGCCCTCTGCCTCGAACGAACGGGTGGTGGAGTGGCCCCGTTATTCGATGGGGCGGCCGCGGCGCGCCTCACACGCGCTCACGGAGAGGTGAGAAAATCTCCTCTGTCCCCTGTTCTGGTGTCCGAAGAATCAGGGGCGGCTCAACCTGATCCATTTTTTCCAATGTCTCATCCATTCGGGCACAATAGCTACAGACCAGGTGGGGGAAGCGCTTATGGGAGTGGCGGCTGATTTCCAGAGTCTGTGCAACGGACTCGCAATCCCAAACGACAGGCGATCGAAGGTATCGGAACGCTACGAGTTAATGACGCGCCGACTGAATCTCGAATACTGGGATTCGGATTCACGTACTCAGCATAGTATTTACGCAGGCTCATACGGCCGGGGAACTGCAACGTCTCGGACAAGTGACGTCGACATGATCTTCTGGCTCCCGTACGCCCAGTACGTTCGCTTCAATGGCCACTCCGGAAACGGGCAATCGGCCATGTTGCATGAGGTCAGTAAGACGATCCAGAAGACATATTCGGTCACGAAGATCGGCGCCGACGGCCAAGTGGTTGTAGTGCCGTTCGATGACGGGATCGTATTTGAGGTCCTCCCCGCATTTGTTAATGAGAACGGCAGCTTCACGTACGCGGATACCAATGGCGGCGGGACATGGAAAACCACAAACCCACGCCCTGAGATCGAAGAGGTTGCAAGGGTCGACAAGCTCTGCAACGGAAATCTGAAGAGCCTCGCCAAGATGGCTCGTGCCTGGAAGCATGTTTGGAATGTGGACATCAGCGGGCTGCTGATCGACACGCTGGTGTATCAGTTCATTCGCGAGTATGAGTACCGCGAAAAGTCGTATCTCTACTACGACTACATCAGCCGTGATTTCTTCGACTTCCTGAGCAAGCAGGATAGCGATAAGAGTTACTGGCTGTCCCCAGGTGCAGGACAGTACGTTTGGAAGAAGGGTAATTTCCAATTCAAAGCTGCCCAGTGTCGGAACATAGCCATAGGGGCGTGCACCTATCAGGGAGAAAATTATGGTTGGTCGGCCAGGCAAAAATGGCGAGAGATATATGGAACCAAATTCCCAAGCGCGTGATGCCACGGCTCTTGAATCGCAGATTAGGGAGTGCTTTGGGCGAGTTGTCTACACCACGAAAACGCACGAAAAGAGCGCAGACGCATGCACGCGCAAACTTTCCGACGTCAAGGTATGGCAGATCGTTCTTTCCGCACTGACGACGAGTGGCTTGATAGCCGCCCTTTTTGTCGGCGACGCGTTGGCGTATACGGCGACAATAAGCACAGCGATCATCTCGATGGCGCTCCTTGCCTTGAACGCCTACGCGAAAGACGTGGACCCTGGCCAAATGGCCGAGAAACACAAAAAAACTGCGAGCTCGCTTTGGGACATCCGGGAGTCGTACTTCACCATGCTTGTGGATCTCCACGACGGCACATCATCCGCGGAGGATTTGCGCCGAAAGCGCGACGAACTCCAAGCGAGACTCGTCAAGATCTACGAGACAGCACCGCGCACCAGCGATGCTGCGTACAAGGATGCAGGCGAGGGACTTAAGTCACGCGAAGAACTAACCTTCTCGGACGCAGAGATTGATGCATTTCTGCCGGAGCCTCTGCGGCGCGCTCCGTAGTTCTAGCTGCTCCGGATAAACGGGTCAGGTTATACCTGACCACTTTTCCCTTATCGATTTCCTTTAGCCCTGTTGTGCGAGACGCAGAGCATCTCGCAGTTAGCGAGCGTCGTCGAGCCACCACTTGACCATGCAGTTACGTGGTCAGCATCCATCTCTGTTATATCGTAAATGCGGTTGGCGTTGTTGTTCGTGCCGGCGGCGCACATCGGACAGTTTGAGATGCCGGCTATTTGCGCGGCTTTGGTTTGTTTGCCATATGCCGCGAGCTTGGTTTTCTCGTCGAAAACGCGTACTTCAAGAAGCTTTGTGTCACTCTCCCCGCCGAGGACGTATTCGTAGATGCCCCGCTTGTTGTAGACATCAACATCGGTCATGAGCTCATCGACCCGAGCCTCAAGTGCCGTCGGATCGAGCTTCACATCTTCGTACTGCTTATAGAGAAGACCCCATTTTACCGATTTCATTTGTGGACGCTTCTTCGGGAAGGCAGTCCCTACCCAGTCGATCACGCTCTTGAAGTAGAGCCAGAGCTCGTTGGCATTGGTGTCGTGCTGGTGGTCGCGCATGTACTCGTCGATCTTACCGCCATTGATCCACTCAACTGCTGTCTGGAGGTACTCCTGCCGGATGGGCGAGCCGGTCATGTAATCCGAGCCGATTGCGTAGGCGGGACATCCATTCCTAGAGAAGTACCTCTTCGCCGCCGACACCCACGGCCCGTGATAGACCGCGTTGCGCAACTCTTGGTCGGTGAGCTTCTCACCGGCGATGTTGATAGTCTTGAACCAGTCAAGCTTCTCCGAGTCGGAACCTTCGCATAGATAGACCATGAGTTCGTAATCAAGAATCTGTTTCTGTTGATCGGACCGCAAGTTGTGGAAGGCGAGCTGGTGGCCGCCGATGGGGATCGAAAAGTCGCCTTCAACGTACTGGCAGATCGAGATAGTGCGTTGCTGACCGTCGATCACCTCAAACGTATCGTCCTCCTGCACGGCCCAGTACATGACGTTGAGAGGGAACTCCCTACGCAGAGTCTCGATAACGGCATTCCGTTGCCTGTCCTTGTAGACAAACTCGCGCTGGAAAGGTGGGCGAATGTCCAGCTTGCCTCCGTAGGCTCTGACACCAAGTTCTTCGTTATCCTCGTACCCGGCAACGAGATCACGAACCATAATTCGTTGGAGATCGATCTTCATAGCCGCTTGTTCCTGATTACGATTCGCTTGTAAAGCGGCTTCCGATTGACAACGGGCCCGTTCCACATAATTACTTTGTTGTTAGTCTCGGTCTCAGTCTTCACTGCCCCGAGTTCCTCGCCATGGCTGCCAGCGTTAAAGCTCCCGACGATCTCGAACTGGTCTGGGTTGTACTTCTCTAGAAAAGTAATTGGCACACCCATCATGCCGTCGTAGTCAGCGGGAATGTCGACAGTCCGCCCGACCTCGATTGCATCGAAGTTGTCGTAGTTTGGATAGTCTTGAGGGTTATAGGACTTGTAGAGGATCAGATCCTCGTGACGCTTCGTGGTGTCCATATTCGTGAACCACTGAACCCCTGATACGCGAATCATTCCTTCCCTACGGTCGAGGTCAGCGGCAGTGTTTTCATAGCTGCTGAGGAAGTGCGCCATGTTGCGCTTAAAGCCGTATCCGAGCCAAAGCTTGTTTTTTTGAATCAGTGGGAAAATTTCGGTATAGGTAATGGCGTTCTGATGGCCGATGATCAGGAATTTTTTGCCGTGCTCGATCAGCTGTGCCACGTACTCGCGAAACAGCGAGAAGGGGGGATTGGTCACAACGATGTCGGACTGCTTGAGTAGTTCTATGCACTCGGCACTACGAAAGTCGCCGTCGCCCTGAAGAGGGTGCACCCCAATTTCGTCGGGATCTGGTACCTGGTTCTTCCTCTTGTCCCCGGTGTACTCGAGGTAAATAGCGCGCTCAGAGTTGTTCTGGCTAAAGAGGTCGCGCTCTTTGGACTTGTAGCACGTGGTGATCAACTTCTTCAGTTCCAGACGCGCGAAGTTGTGACTGAAGAAATGAAAAAAATTGCTGACGCGGGGGTCGTCAGCGTTGCAATACACAGTCTTGTTCTTGAACTGGGCTTTGTAGTGGCGCAACTCTCGCTCAATGTCAGCAAGTTGCGTATAAAACTCATCCTTCTTCGCAGCTCTTGCAGCGCCAAGACTAGTGTTTGTGTTCCCGGCAGTCGTCACATGTGCCTCCCATAGTTTTCCGGTCGTGTCGACAGTTGGGCGCCGCTCTTGAGGCTAATCCTCACCCCGCGGTCTGCTAACGAGCCGGAGCCATTACATGTTTCTTCTGTATTCCCCACCCACGTCATACAACGCATGACTGATCTGCCCCAGCGAATGCGTCTTCACCGCCTCCATCAACGCCGCAAACACATTCTTTCTGTCCCGCGCCGTCTTCTGCAGATAGCCCAACCCATGCCCGTCACGCGGCTCGGTCGCCGCGGCAGCCTCATCCTCCACCACATGCCCGTGCTCAGTCTGCCCGACCGGCGCCAGGACATTACGTGATTGCTGCCAGCCCCGCACGTTCTCGATCTGCTGCCCCTTTTCCCCCTCCGTCGAGCGGATCAGCTCGATCTCCGTCGCCACTTCGCCCGCATGCTCCTTGGGCAGGAAGGTGTTCACCCCCACCAGCGGCAGCGAGCCGTCGTGCTTCTTGTGCTCGTAATACAGCGACTCTTCCTGGATCTTGCCGCGCTGGTACATCGTGTCCATGGCGCCCAGCACGCCGCCGCGCTCGCTGATGGCCTCGAACTCCTTGTAGACGGCTTCTTCCACCAGGTCGGTGAGGTAGTCCACCGCGAAGCTGCCCTGCCAGGGGTTCTCGATGAAGTTGAGGCCCAGCTCCTTGTTGATGATCATCTGGATGGCCACGGCGCGTCGCACGCTTTCTTCGGTCGGCGTGGTGATGGCCTCGTCGTAGGCGTTGGTGTGCAGGCTGTTGCAGTTGTCGAACAGGGCGTACAGCGCCTGCAGCGTGGTGCGGATGTCGTTGAACTGGATCTCCTGCGCGTGCAGGGAGCGGCCGCTGGTCTGGATGTGGTACTTCATCATCTGGGACCGTTCGTTGGCGCCGTAACGCTCGCGCATCGCGCGCGCCCAGATGCGGCGGGCGACGCGGCCGATGACGGTGTACTCCGGGTCCATGCCGTTGGAGAAGAAGAACGACAGGTTGGGCGCGAAGTCGTCGATCTTCATGCCGCGCGCCAGGTAGTACTCGACGATGGTGAAGCCGTTGCTCAGGGTAAAAGCGAGCTGGCTGATCGGGTTCGCCCCGGCCTCGGCGATGTGGTAGCCGGAGATCGAGACCGAGTAGAAGTTGCGCACCGCGTTGTCGACGAAGTACTGCTGGATGTCGCCCATCATGCGCAGGGCGAACTCGGTGCTGAAGATGCAGGTGTTCTGGGCCTGGTCCTCTTTGAGGATGTCGGCCTGCACGGTGCCGCGCACGGTGGCCAGGGTCTCGGCCTTGATGCGGGCGTAGGTGTCGGCGTCCACCAGCTGGTCGCCGGTCATGCCGAGGAAGGCGAGCCCCAGGCCGTCGTTGGTGGGTGGGAGGTCGCCGTGGTAGCTGGGGCGCTCCTGGCCTTCAAAAAACGTCTCGATGGTCTGCTGCGCGTTCGCCCAGCGGGCGTCGTCGGCCTTGAGGTACTTCTCCACCTGCTGGTCGATGGCGCAGTTCATGAACATCGCCAGGATCATCGGCGCCGGGCCATTGATGGTCATCGACACGCTGGTGGTGGGCGCGCACAGGTCGAAGCCCGAATAGAGCTTCTTCATGTCGTCCAGCGTGGGGATGTTGACGCCGGAGTTGCCGATCTTGCCGAAGATGTCGGGGCGCGGAGCCGGGTCTTCGCCGTACAGCGTCACGCTGTCGAAGGCGGTGGACAGGCGCGCGGCGGGCTGGCCGACACTGAGGTAATGGAAGCGGCGGTTGGTGCGCTCGGGCGTGCCTTCGCCGGCGAACATGCGGATGGGGTCTTCGCCGGTGCGGCGATAGGGGTAGACGCCGCCGGTGTAGGGGTAGCTGCCGGGCAGGTTTTCTTTGCCCAGGAAGGTGAGCAGTTCGCCCCAGGATTTGTAGGTGGGGGCGGCGATCTTGGGAATCGGCTGGTGGCTGAGCGACTGGCGGTAGTTCTCGACGCGGATGGTCTTGTTGCGGACCTGGTATTCGGTGGCTTCGTCGGTGATGGATTTCAGGCGCTGGGGCCAGTCGCGCAGGTTGCGCAGGTTCTCGGCGGTGAGGGCCTGGATGGCGTCGTTGTAGCGCTGGCGGAGGGTGAGGAGGGAGCGGTCGACAACGATGCCATTCCGAGGCGAAGCTGAGGAATCTGCGTCGGCGTGGGAAGCGAGATCCCTCGCTGCGCTCGGGATGACACCGGTGGTGGTCGGCAGGCGTTGGGTCCCCGCTTTCGCGGGGACGACGTCTGTCGTGTCGTAGAGGTCGAGCTGCTTGGGCAGCTTGGGGTCTTCGAGTTCCTGCAGGGATTGCCAGAAGGATTGGGCGCGGTTGGCGGCCTCAGCTTGCTTTTCGATGGAGGCGTTGATGGCGCGGCCCTGCTCGGCGATCTCGGCCAGGTAGCGGACGCGGGCGCCGGGGATGAGGATGGTGGCGCGGGGTTCCTTGAGCGTGGTGTCGATCTGCGGGGTGAAATCGCAGCGCGGCGCCGCCGTCGCCGCTGTAGGAGCGGCTTCAGCCGCGATCGGTACCTGGGTGGAGCCGTCTGCCGGTTTCGTGGTCGCGGCTGAAGCCGCTCCTACAGGAGACGCGGGAGAGGCAGGGGCTGCGGGCGGCAGGGAGAGATTCGCGCGCAGCAACCGGCACAGGTTGGCGAACATCCAGCTGATGCCGGGGTCGTTGAACTGGCTGGCGATGGTGGGATAGACCGGCACATCCTCGTCGGCCATCTGGAAGGCGACGCGGTTGCGCTTCCACTGCTTGCGCACGTCGCGCAGGGCGTCTTCGGCGCCGCGCTTGTCGTACTTGTTGAGCACGATCAGCTCGGCGAAGTCGATCATGTCGATCTTCTCCAGCTGGCTCGCCGCGCCGTAGTCGCTGGTCATCACGTACATGGGGAAATCGACCAGGTCGACGATCTCCGAATCGCTCTGGCCGATGCCGGCGGTTTCCACGATCACCAGGTCATAGCCCAGGCCCTTGAGGAAGCCGATGCAGTCCTTGAGCACGGCATTGGTCGCCACGTTCTGGCGGCGGGTGGCCATCGAGCGCATGTAGACGCGATGGCTGCGCAGCGAGTTCATGCGGATGCGGTCGCCCAGCAGCGCGCCGCCGCTGCGGCGGCGGGTGGGGTCGACGCTGATCACCGCCATGCGCATCTTCGGGAAGTGGGCGAGGAAGCGGTTGAGCAGTTCGTCGGTCACGCTGGACTTGCCCGCGCCGCCGGTACCGGTGATGCCGATCACCGGCGTGGTGCCGGCGTGCCCGGCCGCACCCGCGGCCCACTGCTTGCGCAGCATGGCCAGCTCGGCGTCGGAATAGGCCCCGTCCTCGATCGCAGACAGCACGCGGCCAATGGCGATCTCGTCTTCCAGCGCGGGGCGCGTGCTGGCCGGCTGGCGGGCCTGCGCGTCCGCGGCCTCGCGCGCGTTCGACACGCGCGCCACCACGTCCTCGATCATCTCCACCAGGCCCAGCTTCATGCCGTCGTTGGGGTGGTAGATGCGCTCGACGCCGTAGGCCTCCAGCTCGCGGATCTCCTCGGGCGTGATGGTGCCGCCGCCACCGCCGACCACGCGGATGTGGCCGGCGCCGCGCTCGCGCAGCATGTCGACCATGTACTTCATGTATTCCACGTGCCCGCCCTGGTAGCTGGACAGGGCGATGGCGTCGGCGTCCTCCTGCAGCGCGGCGCGCACCACGTCCTCGACGCTGCGGTTGTGGCCTAGGTGAATGACTTCCGCGCCCTGGGCCTGGATCAACCGGCGCATGATGTTGATGGCCGCGTCGTGCCCGTCGAACAGGCTGGCGGCGGTGACGAAGCGCAGCGGGGTGGTGTCGGGCTGGGTTTCGGTGAGCTGGGTGGCTGGCGTGCCCATGGCGCGCTCCGGCATGATTTCAGATGAGACGGATTGTAGCGTGGGGGTGGAAGCCGTCCGGGGAGGCACGCGCCCATCCGGTAATGCCACACTTCCGCCCCACCCGTCCTTCCTACGCCACCAAGCCATTGGATTCCATGAAAAAGCGCATCAAACGCATTCTGGTCTGGGGCCTGTTCTCCCTGACGCTGCTGGTGGGCAGCGGTGTGCTGCTGGCCGATCGGCTGATGCCGCCGGCAACGGGCGCACCGGGCCTGGTGCTGCCGGTGGTGCCGGGGCAGACCGCGCTGGACCAGGAACTCGAGCCGCTGCTGGCGCGCAATCCGGGCAAGACCGCGGCGCTGCTGATCCCCGACGGGCTGGATGCCTTCGCCTCGCGGGCGATCTCGGCGCGCCAGGCCGGGCGCAGCCTGGACCTGCAGTACTACATCTGGCACGACGACCTCACCGGCCACCTGCTGATGTACGAGGCCTGGAAGGCGGCCGAGCGCGGGGTGCGCGTGCGCATGCTGCTCGACGACATCAACACCTCCGGCAAGGATGCGGCGCTGCTGGCGCTGGATTCGCACGACAACATCGAGATCCGCGTCTACAACCCGTTCCGCAACCGCAACGGCGTGGCGCGCGTGATCGAGATGGTGCAACGCATGTTCTCGATCACCTACCGCATGCACAACAAGGCCTGGATTGCCGACAACCAGGTGGCGATCGTGGGCGGGCGCAACATCGGCATCGAGTATTTCGACGCGCACAACCAGACCAACTTCCGCGACCTCGACGTGCTGCTGTTCGGGCCGGCGGTGTCGCAGGCCAGCGCGATCTTCGACGACTTCTGGAACAGCGATGCGGTGGTGCCGATCGCCCAGCTCAACCGCAAGCCTCGGCAGAAGCTCGAGGCTGTGCTGGCGGGCATCAAGGAAGAGGCCAACGGCCGCGTGGCGCGGCGCTACCTGGACCGCGTGGACCTGTCGCCCAACGTGCGCGCCTACCTGGCCGAGGAGCTGAGCCCGCACTGGTCCGACCGCATCCGCGTGCTGTCCGATCCACCGCTGAAGTGGAAGCAGCACCAGCCGGGCGAGTACCTGGCGGCCGAGCTGTTCGAGGTGGTGCGCAATACGCAGCACAAGGCGCTGCTGATCTCGCCCTACTTCGTGCCCGGCAACGAGGGCGTGGTAGCGCTGGCGGCGCTGGTGCGCGAGCGCGACGCACACGTGGGCGTGATCACCAACTCGCTTGCGGCCAACGACGTGATCGCGGTGCACGGCGGCTACGCCAACTACCGCAAGGACCTGCTGCGCACCGGCGTGAAGCTGTACGAGATGCGGCCGCAGGTGAAGGGTTCGGATTCGAGCCTGTTCGGCAGCAGCGGCGCCAGCCTGCATACCAAGGCCTTCGTGGTGGACGACCGCTACGGGTTCATCGGCTCGTTCAACATCGACCCGCGTTCGATCGAGCTCAATACCGAGATGGGCGTGCTGTTCGACGACAAGCCGCTGGCGCTGGCGCTGCGCGAGGAATACCTGCGCCTGTCGGGCGGCGAGAAGAGCTACTGGGTGTACCTGGACGGGGCAGACGACCTGCGCTGGCTCGACCGGGTGGAAGACCCGCCGGTGGTCCTGGACCGTGAGCCGGAATCGGGCCTGTTGACCCGCGTCCTGGCCCGCGTGGTGGGCTGGCTGCCGGTGGAATCGCAGCTTTAGGGCGTGGCGCACACGATGCTGTCATCCCGAGCGCACAGCTGTCATCCCGAGCGCAGCGAGGGATCTCGCCGCAGGCGCCTCCGGAGCCGAGATCCCTCGCTGCGCTCGGGATGACAGCTATTGACGGCCCCCGATCAGGCAAGCGCCACGGATGCAGCCCCCGCCGCCACCCGCCCTCGCCTTCACACCCCTGACGGGCATTTCCCGGGAGACGGGCGTAGAATGCCGCGCCTGTCACGCCTGACCGCCCGCCACGCGGGCCGATCTTCACATCCAGTCAGCCCACTCCCAACCTGATCAAGGGTCCCGCACGCAGCACGCGCGGCGCCCGCGACGGAGTTTTATCCATGATCTTTGAACAGCTTGCGACCTACGGCCATGAGCAGGTCGTGTTCTGCCACAACCCGGACGTCGGCCTGAAGGCGATCATCGCCATCCACAACACCGTGCTCGGCCCCGCGCTGGGCGGCACCCGGATGTGGCCATACGCGACCGAACAGGAAGCGCTGGACGACGTGCTGCGCCTGTCGCGCGGCATGACCTACAAGAACGCGGTGGCCGGCCTCAACCTGGGCGGCGGCAAGGCGGTGATCATCGGTGATCCCTCGAAGGACAAGTCCGAAGCGCTGTTCCGCGCCTTCGGCCAGTTCGTCGACACGCAGGGCGGGCGCTACATCACCGCCGAGGACGTCGGCATCGACGTCAGCGACATGGAATACGTGTATCGCGAAACCCAGTTCGTCACCGGCGTGCACCAGGTGCATGGCGGCTCGGGCGACCCGTCGCCGTTCACCGCCTACGGCGCGCTGCAGGGCCTGATGGCCACGCTGAACCGCAAGTTCGGCGACGAGGAAGTGGGCAAGTACAGCTATGCCGTGCAGGGCCTGGGCCACGTGGGCATGGAATTCGTGAAGCTGCTGAAGGATCGCGGCGCGAAGATCTACGTCACCGACATCAACAAGGCGCGCGTGGAACAGGCGGTGAGCGAACACGGCGCCGAGGCCGTGGGCCCCGACGAGATCTACGACGTCGACGTGGACGTGTACTCGCCCTGCGCACTGGGTGGCACGGTCAACGAGAAGACGCTGCCGCGGCTCAAGGCCAAGGTGATCTGCGGCGCGGCCAACAACCAGCTGGCGAGCAACGCAATCGGCGACGAGGTCACGCGCCGCGGCATCCTGTACGCGCCGGACTACGCGGTGAACGCGGGCGGCGTGATGAACATCTCGCTGGAGATCGACGGCTACAACCGCGAACGCGCGATGCGCATGATGCGCACGATCTACCACAACCTCGGCCGCATCTTCGAGATCGCTGACCGCGACAACATCCCCACCTACCAGGCCGCCGACCGCCTGGCCGAAGAGCGCATCGAGACCATCGGCAAGCTCAAGCTGCCGATGGGTCGCGCCACCCCGCGTTTCCAGGGGCGCGTAAGGGGGAATTGAAGGCTCGGGTTCCCCGCTACTGCCCCTTCCCCCGCCAGCGGGGCTACGTGCCCTCGGGGTAGAAGGCTGGGATGGGGGCGCGCGCCAAAGGCGTGCGTGGAAACAGCGCGACGATCTGCTCGCCCCCACCCCAACCCTCCCCCGCTCCGCGGGGGAGGGAGCCAAAACGACGACGCTGCGCTGTTGCACCTTCCCCCGCAAGCGGGGGAAGGAGCTAAACGCGGCGACGCGTCGACACGCCCGTTGTAGCATGTGAAACCAGTCCCACAAGGAAGCACGGCATGCGCACTTTCCCGCTCGGCGAGGACATCGACACGCTGCGTGAGGCGGTGCGCCGGTTCGCCGAGTCCGAGATCGCGCCGCGGGCCGCGTCGATCGACGAGGACAACGCCTTCCCGCAGGAGCTGTGGCTCAAGCTCGGCGAGCTCGGCCTGCTCGGGATGACGGTTCCCGTCGAGCTGGGCGGCAGCGGGATGGGCTATCTGGCCCACCTGGTGGCAATGGAGGAGGTTTCGCGCGCCTCCGGTTCGGTGGGCCTGAGCTACGGTGCGCACTCCAACCTGTGCGTGTCCAACCTCCATACCAACGGCAACCAGGCGCAGCGCGAGAAGTATCTGCCCAAGCTGTGCACCGGCGAGTGGAAGGGCGCGCTGGCGATGAGCGAGCCGGGCGCAGGTTCGGACGTGGTCGGCTCGATGTCCTGCCGCGCCGAACTCAAGGGCGACACCTGGATCGCCAACGGCAACAAGATGTGGATCACCAACGGCCCCGAGGCCGACGTGCTGGTGGTCTACATGCGCACCGCCAGCCGCGAGCTCGGCAGCAAGTGCATGACCGCCTTCATCGTCGAGAAGGGCATGAAGGGGTTTTCCACCGCGCAGAAGCTCGACAAGCTCGGCATGCGCGGCTCCAACACCTGTGAGCTGGTGTTCGAGAACTGCGAGATCCCCAACGAGAACGTGCTGGGCGAGGTCAACAACGGCGTCAAGGTGCTGATGAGCGGGCTCAACACCGAACGCCTGGTGCTGACCGGCGGGCCGCTGGGCCTGATGCAGTCCGCACTCGACATCGCCCTGCCCTACACGCGCGAACGGCGCCAGTTCGGCCAGGCGATCGGCACCTTCGGGATCATGCAGGCCAAGATCGCCGACATGTACACCTCGCTGCAGTCTTCGCGCGCATTCGCCTACCAGGTGGCGCGGGATTACGACGCCGGCCACCGCTCGCGCATCGACGCAGCCAGCTGCCTGCTGCATGCCAGCGAAGCCGCGGTGCAGGTGGCGCTGGAGGCGATCCAGGCGCTGGGCGGCAACGGCTACATCAACGAGTACGCAACCGGGCGCATCCTGCGCGACGCCAAGCTCTATGCGATCGGCGCGGGCACCAACGAGATCCGCCGGATGCTGATCGGGCGCGAGCTGGTGGCGGGAAACCACTGACGCGGAGTCCTGTCATCTCGACCGCAGGGAGAGATCTGCTTCGCCGTGCAGAGATTTCTCCCTTCGGTCGAAATGACAGGTGGCCGCCGTCAGAACCCCAGTACGTAGCGCACCGATCCCATCCGCTCATTCCCGCGCGGGCCAAAGCGCTGGTCGCAGGCGAGCGACAGCTGCGCGTTGTGGCCCAGCCATGTGTCGATTCCAACGCCGAGCAGCCCGCCGGACTTCGCCGCGCCGGCTAGCGGCAGCGGTGACCAGCTGTCGATGCCGGTGAAGCTGGCCTGCATGTCGAAGCCACTGGCCTGCAGGGTCTGCTGCCACTCCGACCAGGCGTGCAGCCGCACGCCATGCCAGTCGCGGCTGGCGCGCAGGCCGGTGGTGACCTGGGTGCGCGTCAGGGTGGCGGCGTTGGCGCGCAGGCCAAACCCGCTGCCCCATTCCTCGAAACCGTCGCTGTGCAGGCGCACGTGGTCCACGCCCAACCAGGGCGTGAGCTGCCATTCGCCCAGCTGGAGGCGGCGCCCCGCCTCGGTGCCGAGGCTGGTGTAACTGCCCGCGTACGCGCTGGACACGCCCGTGCGCGCGTCGGCACCGGCGAACAACCAGCGCTCGATGTCACGGTCGTAGCGGCCGGTCGTCAACTGGCCGGTGGCATAGGCATCCGCAGACAGGCGGCCGAGATAGACGCTGGCCTGCGTCTGCCGGTCGCGGCTGCGGTCGCGGTTGCCGCCGACCCAGCCGTCGGCGCGCGTTTCGCCAAAGGCGAAACCGGTGACCAGGCCGTTGGCCAGCACCTGGTCGCTGCCCATCAGCCAGCCATCGAGCTGGAAGCCGCCGCCGGCGATGCCGGTTCCCGCACCGTTTGTACCCAGCGACTGCTTCCATGCGCCCGCCTGCCGCCCACCGGGCTGCAGCTGTCCCACACGCCAGGACAGCGCACGCCGCCCCATGTCGATCGCATCGAAGGTGAGCGTGGTGGCCAGCGCGTGCGACTCGCCGGACAGGCTGTCGAACGCGGCCTTGGCCTGCCCCTCGTCGCCGATGGCCTGGAACTCGCCGGCCAGGCGCAGGAGGTCGTCGTCCACGGTGCCGGCGGGGTCCTCGGTCACGCGGTCGATGCCGGCGAACGCGTTCTCCACGCGCTGCGCGGCCGACAATCCCGCGGCGCGCATGCCGGCCATCGCCTTGGCCGCAGCGACGACGTCGGCACGCTCGATGTCCAGCCAGGCGGCGAAGTCGTCGTAGCCAAGCGTCGCCTCCAGGAACAGGGAATCGGCCCAGGTCATCGTGTCGAAGCGGCCGTCCAGCCCAAGCGTGGTCGAGACCACCGGTTCGCGGTCGCTTGTCGTGTAGCCCTCCTGCACGCCGCGAACGTGCAGCGTTCCGTCGAGCGAGGCCGTCAGCGGGGACAGGAACTGGCCGATGTCCAGTGCAAGCACGGCGCCGTCGGCCTGGCTGTAGTGGCCGCCGACATCAGACCCAGTGAGTCCGGCGCCTGCGCCTTCGCGTTCGAGCAGTTCCACCCTGCCGCTGTTGCGCAGGTCACCGTCGACCGCGATGCCGATGCCGAAGCTCGCGTTGCGTTCCACCGCCACGTCGCCGGACACATAGAAATGGGCATGCAGCGCGCCTTCTTCCACGCGGATACCGCCGGCATTTCCGGCCGAGGCGTCCAGCACGAGGGTGCCGTTGCCGCGCTTGACCAGTGCGCCCTGGCCTTCCAGCGCATTGCCCCAACGCGAGCTGATGCCGTCGAAGTCGACCATGAGGTCGCCCCAGTCCAGGCGCGCCGGTCCAGCCACCGCGCGCGCGATGTCGACCCGCCCGTAGCCGAACACCGCGTCCACGCCCGGATCACCGATATCCGTGGCAGTGCCCAGCAGCGTCTGCCGCACCAGGTCGTTGTCGAAGTACGGAAACGCCTCCCACACCAGCGCCGCCGCGCCGGAGACGATGGGCGCCGCGAACGACGTGCCGGACCCCTGGTAGTACTCCGGCGCGTCGGGCGCATCATCGGTGCCGGTGAAGACGACCGTGCCCGGCGCAACCAGACAGTAGTGCATCGCCACGCCACAGGCGTTGGAATAGACCGCCAGCCGCGCCGGATCTGCAGCATCGAGCGCGGCCACGGCCAACCAGCCGCGCTCGAGGTCGGCCGCGGGCCTGCTGCCGCCGGTGCCGGCCTGGCTCGGCAGGGCGGCGGTATCGGAGGGGTCGGCGAAGCCGGCGTTGCCGGTCGAGAACACCACGAGGCCACCGTGGTCGACGATGAAGGGCCGATACTCGGCCGCGATCGGGGCCGTCGCGGCGGCATTGGTCCAGTACAGGCCGCCCCAGGAGTTGTTCATGACGCGCACGCCGTGGCGCATCAGGTCGGCGTGGATCGGCGCCAGCCCGAGCGCGCCGTCGACCTCGTTGCCCTGCCCCGTACCGTCGTCCTCCGGCGGCTTGTCGTTGATGATGCGTGCCGACACGATCTGCGCACCGGGCGCGATGCCGCCGGGCCAGCGCCCGAACGGCATGCCGGCCGCGATCTGGGCGACCGCGGTGCCGTGGCCGACCACGTCATCGAGCCGCAGGTTGTTGCTGGCCGGATCGATGTAATTGAGGTTGACCACGACGCGGTCCTCGCGCATCGCCGGATGGTTGCGGTTGACACCGCTATCGACGATGCCGATGCGCACGCCGGCGCCGGTCAGGCCGGCGGCGTGCGCCGACGCGGCGCCCGTCCAGGCTAGATGGTGGCTGTAGGCCGGATCGGGTTCCAGCACGACCGGTGGCGTATCCGGCGGCGTGACCGGCGGTGGAGCCAGCGGCGGCGGGTTCGGACGGGTACCGCCACCGCCACCGCCGCAGGCCGCCAGCAGGCAGGCCGATACCACGGCCGCGGCCAGCAACGACGTCTTCCCCTTTGCCCGGTCCTGCATCGCTGCCACCCCTGATCGCGCCCTGCGTCGAGCGCCCCACGCCTCTATAGCGCCATTCCGGGTGCTGAGCCAGCGAACCAGGGGTCCGTTTGCCGGGCCGCTCCGGCGGGAGCGATAATCGATGTCTCCCCACGCGGTCCCGGAGTTTTCCATGAGCGACGTCGTCATCGTCGGTGCCAAGCGCACCGCCATCGGTTCCATGCTCGGCCAGTTCACCGGCGTGCCGACGCCGACCCTGGGCGCCACCGCCATCCGCGGCGCGATCGAGCAGGCAGGCATCAAGGGCGAGGATGTGTCCGAGGTGATCATGGGCTGCGTGCTGCCGGCCAACCTCGGCCAGGCACCTGCACGCCAGGCCGCGCTGGCGGCAGGCCTGCCCAGCAGCGTCGGCTGCACCACCATCAACAAGGTCTGCGGCTCGGGCATGAAGGCGGTGATGCTCGGCCACGACCTGATCAAGGCGGGTTCGGCCAGCGTGGTCGTCGCCGGCGGCATGGAGTCGATGACCAATGCGCCGCACATGGTGTCGGCGCGCCCGGGCCTGCGCTACGGCGAGGCCAAGCTGGTCGACCACCTGGCCTGGGACGGATTGACCAACCCCTACGACGGCCAGTCGATGGGCGTGTTCGCCGAGGCGACCGCCGACAAGTACGGGTTCACCCGCGAGGAGCAGGACGCGTTCACCATCGAGTCGGTCACGCGCGCACAGGGTGCGATCGCATCGGGAGCGTTCAAGGACGAGATCGTCCCGGTCAAGGTGTCCACCCGCAAGGGCGAGGTCGAGTTCGACACCGACGAGCAGCCGGGCAAGTCGGACGTGTCCAAGATCCCTGGTTTGCGCGCTGCGTTTCGCAAGGACGGCACGGTGACTGCCGCGAGTTCGTCGAGCATCTCCGATGGTGCGGCGGCAACGGTGCTGACCAGCGCCGAAAATGCGGCAAAGCTCGGGCTGGAACCGATTGCACGCATCGTCGGCCATTCCACCTTCTCGCAGGAGCCCGAGTGGTTCACCACGGCCCCCGTGAGCGCGATCCGCAACCTGCTCGACAAGGTGGGCTGGTCGGTGGACCAGGTGGACCTGTTCGAGGTCAATGAAGCCTTCTCGGTGGTGGCGATGGCGCCAATCCGTGAGCTGGGCATCGCGCACGACAAGCTCAACGTCAACGGCGGCGCGACCGCCCTGGGCCATCCCATCGGCGCCAGCGGTGCCCGCCTGCTGGTGACCCTGCTCTACGCGCTGCGCGCACGAGGCGGCAAGCGCGGCATCGCCACCCTGTGCATCGGCGGCGGCGAGGCGACGGCGATCGCGGTCGAGCTGGTCTGAGCCGGTGAACGCTTAACGTCGCCTTGACAAATTTCCACGCGATCCCGCTTGACAGCGGTCACGGGCTTGTCATCATTGTTATGGCGCGCAACCTTGCGCGTTTGCCAAACTTCAGACGAGGAAGACGGATATGACCATCAACAAGGCTCTGCTTGCGCTGGCTCTGGGCTTCGCCCTGGCTGCGTGCAGCAACCAGCAGCAGGCCGAGAACGCCGCTGCCGACGCGGCTGACGCCGCTGCCGACGCCGCAACCGCTGCCGTCGAGGCCGACGGCACTGCGTCCGCCGACACCGCCCAGGCTGCCGCCGACGACGCAGCTTCCGCTGCCGACGCTGCTGCCGACGCTGCTGCCGACGCCGCTGCCGCCACGACCTCGGAGGCTGCTGACGCGGCTGCCGATACGGCCGAGGCTGCGGAAGACGTTGCCAAGGACGCCGAGGACGCTGCCCAGGAAGCGACCCCGTAAGTCCGACGCCGCAAGGTAGTCAAGGAAGCCGCCGGCCCGTCCGGCGGCTTTTCTTTTTTTAACATCCCGTTTTGCACAATTGCGCTGCGGCCTGTGGGGAGCCCCGGGCCGGACGACATCCCACCACCCAGATTCCGGAGATCACCCTTGAACACGAAGCTCATCGCCATTGCCGCCGCCAGCATGCTGGCCCTCGCCGCCTGCGGGAACACCGCCGACGGTGCCAAGGAAGACGCGGCCGCCAACGCCGCCGCCGCCGAGCAGGCTGCCGCTGACGCCGCCGCCGCCACCGAGCGCGCCGCCGACAACGTCGCCGCCGCTTCGGAAGAGGCCTATGCCGACGCCGCTGCCGCGACCGAAGCAGCCGCCGACAACGCCGAGGCCGCTGCCGACGACGCCGCTGCCGCCACCCGCGAAGCCGCCGACGACGCCGCTGCCGCCACCCGCGAAGCCGCCGCCGACACCGCCGGTGCGGTGAAGGACGCCGCCGCCAACGCCGAAGAAGCCGCGCGCAACTGATCCACGCTGCATGATCGACCGGGAGGCCCGCCACGTGCGGGCCTTTCCTTTTGCGGCATCGGCCAGGCGGGCGCACCGCCGCGCACGCTCACGTATCCTTCGGCGCATCCCATTGCAGATGCGCACCATGCCCGCACTGACCTCGCAGCTCGATCCACGCTCGCCGGAATTCCTGGACAACGTCGCCTACCACCGCGCCCTGGTCGAGGAGCTGGAGCGTCGTCTTGCGCGGGCGGCCGATGGTGGAGGTGAACAGGCGCGCACGCGCCATACCGGGCGCGGCAAGCTGCTCGCCCGCGACCGGATCACTGCCCTGCTCGATCCTGGCTCGCCCTTCCTCGAGATCGCGCCGCTGGCCGCCGAGGACATGTACGAAGGTGCCGCGCCCGCGGCCGGCATGGTCTGCGGCATCGGCCGGGTGATGGGCCAGGAGGTCGTGGTCGTGGCCAACGACGCCACGGTCAAGGGCGGCACCTACTTCCCGATGACGGTCAAGAAGCACCTGCGCGCGCAGGAAGTCGCGCGCGAGAACCGGCTGCCCTGCATCTACCTGGTCGACTCCGGCGGCGCCTTCCTGCCGCTGCAGGACGAGGTGTTTCCCGATCGCGAACACTTCGGCCGGATCTTCTACAACCAGGCCCGGCTGAGCGCGGACAACATCCCGCAGATCGCCGTGGTGATGGGCAGTTGCACCGCCGGCGGCGCCTATGTGCCGGCCATGTGCGACGAGTCGGTGATCGTCAAGGAACAGGGCACGATCTTCCTGGGCGGGCCGCCGCTGGTGAAGGCCGCCACCGGAGAGGTGGTGGACGCCGAGTCGCTTGGCGGCGCCGACGTGCACACCAGCGTCTCCGGCGTGGCCGACCACTTCGCCGAGGATGACCGGCACGCGCTGGAGATCGCGCGCGGCATCGTTGGGCATCTCAACCGCCGCAAGCAGCTGCCGGTGGCGGTCCGCGAGGTGCGCGACCCGCTGCATCCGGCCGAGGAGCTGTACGGCATCGTGCCGAAGGACACGCGGCGTCCCTTCGACATCCGCGAGGTGATCGCGCGCATCACCGACGGCAGCGTGCTCGACGAGTTCAAGGCGCGCTACGGCAAGACCCTGGTGACCGGCTTCGCGCACCTGCACGGCTACCCGGTCGGCATCATCGCCAACAACGGCATCCTGTTTGGCGAGAGCGCGCTCAAGGGCGCGCACTTCATCGAGCTGTGCAACCAGCGCGGCATCCCGCTGGTGTTCCTGCAGAACATCACCGGCTTCATGGTCGGCCGCAAGTACGAGAACGCGGGCATTGCAAAGGACGGGGCGAAGATGGTCACCGCGGTGGCCTGTTCGAGCGTGCCGAAGTTCACCGTGGTCATCGGCGGCAGCTTTGGCGCCGGCAACTACGCGATGTGCGGCCGTGCCTACGGCGCGCGCTTCCTGTGGATGTGGCCCAACGCGCGCATCAGCGTGATGGGCGGCGAACAGGCGGCGAGCGTGCTGGCGACGGTGCGGCGCGACGGCGTTGAGGGGCGCGGCGGGCAATGGTCCGCGGAAGAAGAGGAGGCGTTCAAGACGCCGATCCGCGAGCAGTACGAAAGCCAGGGCAGCCCGTGGTACGCGACGGCGCGGCTGTGGGACGACGGCATCATCGATCCGGCCGATACCCGGCGCGTGCTGGGGCTGGGGATTTCCGCGTCGCTCAATGCGCCGATCGAACCGGCGAAGTTCGGCGTGTTCCGGATGTAGTGATGCTGGGCGCAGTTGGCGGGGCGGCATCCGGATCAACGTGGTCTGCTACCTTCGTCGCCCCGACCAGCACCGCCCTGCCCTTCATGCCCAAGCTGCTGCGCCAAGTCCTCCACGCCTCCGCCCTGGTCCTGTTGGCATCGCTGCTGACGGCCTGCGCCGCGACCTCGACCGGCACCGTCGGCGGGGATCGCTTCGCCAATGCCGCACCCGAAGCCGATGCCGGCGCTGCCGTCACCGGCCAGTATCCGAACCTCTTCGCCGAAGCCGGCTACAGCCAGGCCGACATCGAAGCGAAGATCCAGGCGAGCTTCGCGCAGCTCTTCCACGGTGATCCGGAAGACCAGGCCATCTACTACGACGCCGGCAGCAACGCCGATGGCCCGCTGGCCTACATCCTCGACGTCAACAGCGACGATGTGCGTTCGGAAGGCATGTCGTACGGGATGATGATCGCGGTGCAGCTTGACCGGAAGCGCGAGTTCGACGCGATCTGGAACTGGGCGATGCGCCACATGTACCACGCCGATCCCGCGCATCCGGCGCATGGCTACTTCGCGTGGTCGGTGCGGACCGACGGCACCGCGATCGACGAGATGCCCGCGCCCGACGGCGAGGAGTACTTCATCACCGCGCTGTACTTTGCTTCGGCGCGCTGGGGCGACGGCGACGGCATCCATGCCTATCGCGCGCAGGCCGACCGCCTGCTTGCCGACGTGCTGCATCGCGAGTCGATCACCGGCCCGACCAATCGCGGCCCCATGACCGCGGTCAACCTGTTCGACCGCGACGCGAAGATGGTGCGCTTCACCCCGGACGTGGTGAACGCCGCGCACACCGACGCGTCCTACCACCTCCCCGCCTTCTACGAGGTCTGGGCGCAGCTTGGCCCCGAGGCAGATCGCGAGTTCTGGCGCGAGGCTGCACAGGTCAGCCGCGACTACTTCGCCGCCGCAGCGCATCCGCAGACCGCGCTCACCCCCGACTACGGCAACTTCGACGGCAGCCCCTGGGCGGCCTCGTGGCGGCCCGAATCGGTGGACTTCCGCTACGACGCCTGGCGCAGCGCGATGAACTGGTCGATGGACTGGTCGTGGTGGCGCGCCGATCCGCGCCAGGTGGAGCTGTCCAACCGGTTGCAGGCGTTCTTCCACGGCCAGGGCCTGGACGATTACGTGAGCCTCTACACCCTGGACGGCCAGCCGCTGGGCGGTGGCCAGACCACGGGGCTGGTGGCGATGAACGCGGTCGCCAGCCTGGCGGCCGACCATCCGCGCAGGCTCGAATTCGTGCGCGCCCTGTGGGAGCGGCCGGTGCCCACCGGTCAGTTCCGCTACTACGACGGGGTACTCCAGATGATGGCGCTGCTGCATCTGGGCGGGCAGTACCAGGTCTGGCTGCCGGAGGCTGCCGCCCGGTAACGGCGCAGCTCAAAAAAGTGCGGCAAGTGCTTGCCGCGACACGGATTCGGTGAGCGGCGTCACAGAGTGAAGGCCATGTCAACGTGCTAGCCTCCAAGGCCCCCATCGCCGTCCGGGCGCGCCAGCCCGGACGGTCCCTGCCCAGCCCGAGGAATCCCGCGACATGGCCATTTTCCCCTCCCAGAACAACGCCAACGCACGCAAGGACATCCCGTCCTTCGCGCCCGATGCGCCGCCGGCCACACCGCCACGGGAAGCTCCTGGGGTCGCCGACTTCAGCCCCACCCAGGTCGGGCCGCCCCGTGCGAACGTACCGGCAACCGCGCCCGAGCCGGTCGCGAAGGAATCGCTGATCGCCGCCGACCTGACCATCGAAGGCAAGATCGAAGGCAGCGGCCATATCCGCATCGCCGGCCGCTTCAAGGGTGACGTCAACGTGCAGGGCAACCTGCGCATCGAAAACGGCGCCAAGCTCAATGGCGCGGTCAAGGCCAAGCAGGTGGTCGTGGCCGGTGAGCTGGACGGCAACATCGATTCGGCCTCCAAGGTCGATCTGCTCGATTCAGCCGTGCTGACCGGCGACATCAAGGCCGGCTCGCTGACCGTCGCGGCCGGCTCCAGGATCCGCGGCCACGTCGAATGCGGCTGGGACGCCACCGAATCCGCAGCGGCGCCGCGCAAGGACAAGGCGAAGGGCGAGGCGGAGACGCGCGAACTGGCCAGCTGAGCCGATGGCCGCGCCGAAGCCGGGTACGGCAGGTGCCACGCGCACCTGCCCGCACTGCAAGACCACGATCCTCGAAAGCGCGACCATCTGCCCGTCGTGCAAGCACTACCTGCGTTTCGATACGCCGCGCACCGGTCCGGGCGCGGTGCTGGCCAGCACCACCGCCCTGCAGGTCGAGGGCATGATCCGGCACCCGGCCGAAGGCGGCGCCTGGGAATATTCGGTGCTGCTGACCGTGCGCGACGACGAGGGCAACGAGCTTGCCCGCCATGTCGTCGGTGTTGGTGCGATGCACGCCGGGGAGGAGCGCACCTTCAACCTGTCGGTGGAAGTCACCCCGACCAGCGACATGCGCAAGGCGGCCAAGCGGGGACTGAGGCACTGATCTGCCGGCGTGCGGGGCGCGCCGGCTGACTTTATCTTTCGGATGTCATCATCTTTCGGATGTCATCCCGAGCGCAGCGAGGGATCCTGTTTTCCGTCGCGGTAGCCGACCCTGGAGATCTCTCACTGCGTTCGAGATGACAGGGTCCGGCGTGTCGCGGATATCACTACGCGCGCCGTGCCTGTTTGACCCGCCAGGCGGCAGCCAGCCCGAACGGGCGAGCCGACCTATCCATCCGGTGTCATCTTGAGCTCACCGTCATCCCCGCGAAGCGCTTTACAACAGCCGAAGGCTGGTCAAGCGGGGATCCATTGTCTTTCTGGATCGGGCGGCATTCACCGTTCGGGTTGCCGCCGCAGGCGCGGATGCCTCGGCTCAGGCCGGTGACACCTGCCGCGCCGCGCGGTTCGACAGCATGAAGCCGACCACCAGCACCAGCGCCACGAGCAGCTGCGCGCCAATGCCCTCCATCGTCGGATACAGGCCCAGCAGTTCGATCCGCGGCCAGCCTTCGAGCCAGGTGACCGGCAGGTAGCCTGCTTCCTGCAGCGCCGAGACCGCCTTGCCGATCAGCACCACCGCCAGGACTGCGATCAGCAGCGAGCTGTAGCGGAAGAACTGACCGATCGGCAGACGCTGGCTGTAGCGCATCAACGCCCAGCCGATCGCGACCAGCGCCAGCGCCGCGGTAGCGCCGCCGGCGAGCACGGCCCCCTGGCTGCCCTGGTTCCAGATCGCGGCAAAGAACAGGATGGTCTCGAACACCTCGCGATAGACCACCACGAACACCAGGCCCAGCAGGAACACGCCCGAAGACCTGCCCAGCGCGTGCCCAAGCTTGTCGCGCACATAGCGCTGCCAGGCGTCGGCGTGGCTCTTGCCGTGCATCCACAGCCCGACCCAGACCAGCACCACCGCCGCCAGCAGTGACCCAAAGCCTTCGGACAGCTCACGGCTGGCCCCGCTGATGGTGATGACCCAGGTCGCCAGCGCCCAGGTGACCACGCCGGCCGCAAGCGCGGACAGCCAGCCGCCGTGGACCCAGGGCAACATCTCCTGACGGTTGGCCTTGCGCAGCAGCGCGATCATCGCGATCACGATCAGCAGCGCCTCCAGGCCCTCGCGCAGCAGGATGGTGAAGGCGGCGACGAAGCTGGCGGTGGCGGACGTGTCGTCCCGCGCGAGGACCTGCTCGGCCTCGGCAAACAGTCCATCAAGCGCTTCGACCTGGCCCTGCAGCGTATCGGCGTCGACGCGGGCGGCGAGGTTGGAGCGCAACCGCGCCATCGCCGCCTCGATCTTCACCATCAGGGGTTTGTCGCGCGCCGCGAGCAGCGGCTCGACGGGCTCGAAGCCATCCAGGTACGCCGACAGCGCCAGGTCCTGCGCTCGCTTGGGGTCGCCGCCCCGGTAGGCGGCCATCGCGTCCCTGAGCAGCCCGCGCGAAACGGCCAGCGCCGAGCTTGGATCCTGCACCTGCGACTGCGACGCCTCGGGGTGCCGGCGCAGGTAGGCCACGATCGCCGCGGCGTCGTCCGGCGAGCCCAGCTCCTGCGCCAGGTCCGCCGGCGTGGCGCTGACGTAGCGCTCCAGGTCGAGCTTGGCCCGCAACGCCGGGTCGCGCTCCAGCAGCATGCGACCGGCCTCGGCGAGCGCTTCGGGATAGGCGATCGCACCGCTGTAGGTCGCCAGCGCCCACAGGTCTTCGGGCGGCAGGCCGCGGTAGCTGATCATCGAAGTGCCTTCCAGACCCTGCTCGATCACCTGGTAGAGCGCGAACACGCTGCGCTCGTCGGCGCGCGCGCGGTCGCTGAAGTCGATCGGCGGCGGATCCAGGCCGACGCTGGCCGGCCCGTCGCCGGCACCGGTCGCGCCATGGCAGCTGGCGCACAGCTGCGCGTACAGCGCTTCGCCGCGCGCATGCTGCGGGGCGCTGGCCGGCATCAGCGGGATCGGGTGCGCCTGCACCAGCGCCGCCGCAAGTCCACGCGCCTGCGCCGCGATGCGGTCGGGCTCGGCCTTGTCGACGATGGCCTGCTGCAGCGCGCCGGCCTCACGCTTGAGCTGCGCGGACCCGGGCGCCTGCGGCAGCGCATCGATCGCGGCCGCCGCGGTGGCCGAGAACTCCAGCATCTCGTCGTACTCGAGCTGGTTGACCACCTCGCCACCAGCCACGGCTTCGCGATAGTCGACGGCGATGTAGTCGAGCAGGCGCCAGGTGGTGGCGACGGACGCCTCGGCGGCGAAGGCGAAGGCGCAGGTGCAGGTGCAGATCAGGGCGACGCTGAGCAGCAGCGTTGCCAGCAGGCGGCGTGGGAGCATGGGATGCAATGAGAATGGGACTCATCCATTTTAGGGCAACGCTGAAGCACTGTCATTTCGAGCGTAGCGAGAGATCTATGTTGTTGATTCTCCGAGATTGACCGGCTTCGCCGTTGTAAAGCGCCTCTCACTGCGTTCGGAATGACAAACCGGGCTTTCAGCATTGCCTTGGCGCACGTGCCGCATTGAATGCTGCCCGGATCGACAGCGCGTCTGTCCGGCCCATCCCTGTCGACAGTCGGTATCGGTTGGGCGGAACGGCATTCCGGCCATGGCCCACGGCCGGTTTCCGTGGCGGAACAGCTCGCGCACAGGCAGTGCGCCCCCTACCCCGTCATCGCTCGGCGCTTACCCGGTTGGCGACTTGCCGGCGGCTATGATGCAGAGCCTGCCGCATCCACCACGACGCCATGTCCGCACCGCTGTCGATCCGCCGCACCGGAGCCGTCCTGCGGCTGTGCCTGCAAAGGCCCGAACTGCACAACGCCTTCGACGCCGGGCTGATTGCCCGTCTGACCGCCGCGCTGGACGGCGCCGCCGCCGACCCCGGCATACGCGTGGTGGTGCTCGAAGGCGAAGGCCCCTCGTTCTCGGCCGGCGCCGACCTCAACTGGATGCGCGGCATGGCCGCCGCCGGCGAAGACGCCAACCGCCAGGACGCGCTGGCGCTCGCCCGGCTGATGCGCACGCTGGATGAGCTGCCCAAGCCGACGATCGCGCGCGTGCACGGTGCGGCGTTCGGCGGCGGCGTTGGCCTGGTCGCGTGCTGCGACATCGCCATCGGCGTAGCGGAGGCCAAGTTCGGCCTGACCGAAAGCCGGCTCGGCCTGCTGCCGGCGGTGATCTCACCCTACGTGGTCGCGGCGATCGGCCCGCGCCAGGCGCGGCGCTGGTTCGCCACGGCCGAGGTCTTCGATGCGGCGCAGGCGCTGCGGATGGGGCTGCTGCACGAGGTGGTGGACGCCGACGCGCTGGACGCCGCGGTCGAACGCCAGGTCGCGCTGCTGCTCAAGGCCGGCCCCATCGCCTCGGCGACCGCCAAGCGGCTGGTCCGTGACGTCGCCCTGGAGCCCGACCGCGACCAGCTCGACCAATCCAACGCCCGCCTGATCGCCGCACTGCGCGTCTCGCCGGAAGGCCAGGAAGGCCTGTCCGCGTTCCTGGACAAGCGCAAGGCGAACTGGGTGGAGTGAATGTGTGGCGGGGTTTGGCCACGGATTGCGCAGATGAACGCGGATCAGGCGAATGGGATCGGGAGGAGTCGCATGGATGCGGACGCGGTGGGACTTTTGCATCGGGACATCAGCAGACGCGTGATCGGGGCATTTTTCGAGACGTACACCGAACTCGGCCATGGATTTCTGGAGGGCGTGTACGAGGCGGCGTTGGCCATGCGGCTGGAAGAATGCGGGCTGACCGTCGAACGGCAGATGCCCATTGAGGTGCGCTTCCACGGCCAGGTCGTTGGCTGCTTTCGCGCCGACCTGCTGGTGGAAGACTGCGTACTCGTGGAGGTCAAGGCCGGTCGTGGCCTGCTGGCAGCCCATGAAGCCCAATTACTCAACTATTTGAAAGCGACCGGCATCCAGCTCGGCCTGCTCCTCAACTTCGGTCCGCGCGCGGAGTTCCGCCGCCGCGTTTTCTCATAGACTCCGCGTCATATCCGCGTGTATCCGCGCAATCCGTGGCCAGAAGAATGTTCACCAGAATCCTCATCGCCAACCGCGGCGAAATCGCATGCCGTGTGATCCGTACCGCGCGGCGGCTTGGCATCGGCACCGTCGCCGTGTTCTCCGAGGCCGATGCCGATGCGCAGCACGTGCGCCTGGCCGACGAGGCGTATCCGATCGGCGGGCCGCGGCCCGCCGACAGCTATCTGCGCGGCGAGGCGATCATCGAGGTGGCCAGGCACTCCGGTGCGCAGGCGATCCACCCGGGCTACGGCTTCCTCAGCGAAAACGCCGAGTTCGCCGACGCGGTGGAAGCGGCAGGCCTGGTGTTCATCGGCCCGAAGGCCGCCTCGATGCGCAAGATGGGCAGCAAGGCCGGCGCCAAGGACCTGATGCAGGCCGCGGGCGTGCCGGTGGTGCCTGGCTACACGGGCGAGGACCAGTCGCCGGCGCTGCTGGCGCGGGAGGCGGCACGCATCGGTTTTCCGATGATGATCAAAGCCGCGCACGGCGGCGGCGGCAAGGGCATGCGCGTCGTGCATTCGGCCGACGAATTCCTGCCCAGCCTGGAAAGCTGCCAGCGCGAGGCCGCCAACGCCTTCGGACGCGATCGCGTGCTGCTGGAGCGCTACGTCGAATCGCCGCGCCATATCGAGATCCAGGTGTTCGGCGATGCGCACGGCAACGTCATCCATCTCAACGAACGCGAATGCTCGGCGCAGCGCCGCTACCAGAAGGTGTTCGAGGAGTCGCCCTCGCCCTTCCTCACTCCGGCGCTGCGCCAGGCGATGGGCGAGGCCGCGGTGCTGGCGGCGCGCGCGATCGACTACGGCAACGCCGGCACGGTCGAGTTCATCGTCGACCCGGCCGGCAACTTCTATTTCATGGAGATCAACACCCGGCTGCAGGTCGAGCATCCCGTCACCGAGATGACCACCGGCCTGGACCTGGTCGAATGGCAGCTGCGGATCGCCGCGGGCGCGTCGCTGCCGCTGGCACAGGCGGACGTGCCCCAGCGCGGCCACGCGATCGAGGTGCGGCTGTACGCCGAGGATCCGGACGCCGGCTTCCTGCCCGGATCCGGACGGCTGGACCGGCTGGAACTGCCGGACCCCACGGCGCAGGTGCGCATCGACTCGGGCGTGGTCGAAGGCGACACGGTATCGATCTTCTACGACCCGATGATCGCCAAGCTCATCGTCCACGACCGTGACCGCCCCTCCGCCCTCGCCCGCCTGCGCGAGGCGCTGGCGCAGTGCGTGATCGAAGGGCCCAAGTCCAACATCGCCTTCCTGGAGGCGCTGGTGCGGCACCCGGCGATCGTCGAGGCGCGCATCGACACCGGCTATCTCGACCGTCACCTGGACGAGTTCACTACTGCGCACGCGGCGGACACCGGACTGCTGCTGGCAGCGGCCACCGCCACCCTGCTCGACCAGGAGCGCGGCCAGCGCGAGGCCGCGGCCGCATCGAACGATCCCACCTCGCCGTGGGCGATCGCGGACGGCTGGCGGCTGGGCCACGCCGGCCAGCGGCCGCTGGCGTTCCAGCACCGAGGCGAACGCATCGAACTGCTGGCGCAGGGCGACGATGGGCGCTATCGCATCCGCTGCGGCGACCGCTTTGCCGCGATCGAAGGCGCACGCCTGTCCGACGACAGCCTCTCCCTGCGTATGGATGGCCAGGGGCGGCGTTTTCGCGTGTCGCTGCGCCCGGGCCGCGTCGACGTGCACGATGGCGTGCGGCGGCTCTCTTTGCAGTCGCTTGCGGTGTACCGGCACGAGCCCGCGGCGCAGGATGCCGGCGACGACCGGGTGCGCGCCCCCATGCCCGGACGCGTGGTGGCACTGCGCGTCGCCGCGGGGGATCAGGTGGAAGCTGGACAGGAGCTGGCCGTGCTGGAAGCGATGAAGATGGAGCTTGCGCTGAAGGCGCCGCGCACCGGCGTGGTAGGCGAAGTGCGTGCGAGTGTGGGCGAGTTCGTCGAGGCCGACAGCGTGCTGGTCGTGCTGGAGGCTGCGCAATGACGGCAGCGCGCACGCAAAGCGCGTATCGCGGCGCGCAGCTGCCGCCCCCGGCCGCGTGCCTGCAGGTGAGCACGCAAGTCGAGGCGCAGGCGCTTTACCCGACCAGGCCCGTGGCGCCGCACCCGGAACTGCTGGCGTGAACGCCCAGGTGCGCATCGTCGAGGTCGGCCCGCGCGACGGCCTGCAGAACGAGAAGGTGGCGGTGCCCACGGCGGCCAAGATCGAACTGATCGACCGCCTCTCGGCGACCGGCCTGCAGACCGTCGAAGCCACCAGCTTCGTCAGCCCCAGATGGGTGCCGCAGCTGGCCGACGCCGCCGAGGTGTTCGCCGGCATCGACAGGCAGCCGGGGGTGTCCTACCCGGTGCTGGTGCCGAACCTGCAGGGCTACGAGCGCGCCCATGCGGCCGGCGCGCGCGAGGTGGCTGTCTTCACCGCCGCCTCCGGCGCGTTCACCCAGGCGAACATCGGCGCCGGCATCGACGAATCGCTGCAGCGCTTCGAGCCGGTGCTGGAACGCGCGAAGGTCGACGGCGTGCAGGTGCGCGGCTATGTGTCCACCGTGCTCGGCTGCCCCTACCAGGGCGAAGTGCCGCTGGCCGACGTGGTGCGGGTGGCCGCCGCCCTGCACGCGATGGGCTGCTACGAGATCTCGCTGGGCGACACCATCGGCGTCGGCACGCCGCGCAAAGCCCGGGCGATGCTGCGCGCGGTGGCTGGCGCGGTGCCGATGACGTCGCTGGCGGTACATTTTCATGACACGTACGGCCAGGCGCTGGCCAACATCCTGGCGTGCCTGGAAGAAGGCGTGGCGGTGGTGGACAGCGCAGTGTCCGGCGCAGGCGGCTGCCCCTACGCGAAAGGCGCCAGCGGCAATGTCGCCAGCGAGGATGTGGTGTATATGCTCCACGGCATGGGCATCGACACCGGAATCGACCTGGCGGCGCTGGCGGCAACGGGGCGCTGGCTGGCGGGGCTGCTCGGCCGCGAAACCGGCAGCAAGGCCGGCCGGGCGCTGGCGGCCGGATGAACGCGCAGCCGTCGTCCGAGGAGGAGGCGGCGCCCGGCTGCGGCAACGCCGACATCCTCGCCGCGCTGCAGGCCGCGAGCGTCGACGCCTCGCTGCCGCCCGACGCCCGTGCCCTGTTCGGGCAGGCGCGCGAAGCACTGCAGGCCGCCAGCGCCGACGCCGAGAGCGCCCGCCTGCGCTACCACGCGCTGTTCGACGCGGTCCCCGACCCGGTCAGCATCCTCGACGAGAGCGGCATCGTGCTCGACCTCAACCGCGCCGGCATGGCCGCGTACCGGCGCCCGCGCGAGGAGATCGTCGGCCAGCCGATCGAAGTGCTCAACCCGGACCTGCCCAAGGACCACATGCGGCCGGTGCTGGAAACGCTGCACCGTGGCGAGACCTACGTCATCGAGGTCACCAACAAGCGCGGCGACGGTACCCGCTTCCCGGTCGAGGTGCATTCGGCCGGCTTCGTGCACGACGGCCGCCGCTGCGTGGTGGCGGTGGCGCGCGACCTCAGCGCACGGCGCATGGCCGAGCTGCGCTACGGACAGCTGCTGGAGGTGATCGACAAGGGCGTGGTGGTGTTCGACGACAGCGGCCACCTGCTGCAGGCCAATGCGGCGGCGATGCGGATCCTCGGCGCCGACGAGCACCAGGACTTCCAGGCCTACCTGCAGCCGGCCGACTGGGCGGTGGTCGACGAAGCCGGCCACCCGCTCGACCTGCGCGAGCTGCCGCCAACGCTCACGCTGCGCACCGGGAAGGCGACCGGCAGCCAGGTGCTCGGCCTCTACCACCGCCCCGAGCGCCGCCTGCGCTGGCTCTCGATCAGCAGCGTGCCGTTGTTCGCGCCGGGCGGGCGCAGCCCGCTGCAGGTGCTGTCGTTCTTCAGCGACGTCACCGAGCTCAAGCGCGACAGCGCCCTGTTCGATCGCGCGCAGTCGCTGGCGCACATCGGCGGCTGGGAATGGGAGGTCGACCGCGACGCGCTGTACATGACCGAGGAAGCGTTGCGCATCATCGGCGGCGGCCGCGATGTACATTCGATCGGCGACCTGCTGGCGGTGCTCTCCGAGCCCGACTGCCTGCGCCTGGACGCCGCACTGCGCCGGGCCATCGACGGCAACCGGCCGATCGACCTGGAGGTGGAAGGCAAGCACGCCGACGGCAGTCCGCTGTGGCTGTACATCATCGGCGAGGCCGAGATCAACCGTTCCGAAGGCACCAGCATCACCGGCACCCTGCAGGACATCACCGAGCGCAAGCAGGAGCAGGAAGCCCTGCGCATCCGCGCGCGTACCGATCCACTCACCGGCCTGCTCAACCGCGACGCGATGCTGCACGAGCTGGAGACGCGCATGCGCGATCCGGTGCACGGCCCGATGGCGGTGCTGTACATCGATCTGGACCGATTCAAGGTGGTCAACGATGTGCTCGGCCATGCCGCCGGCGACGACCTGCTCGCCGCCGCCGCGCGCCGCATCAGCCGCGCCACCGGGACCGAAGGGCTGATCGCGCGCTTCGGCGGCGACGAGTTCCTGGTGATCTGCAACACCGGCGACGACGACGCGCGGCCCGAGCGTATCGCCGACGCGATCCTGGACGCCTTCAGCGAAAGCTTCCGCTTCGACAAGGAGGAGTTCGCGATCACCGCCAGCGTCGGCATCGCGCGCGCGCCGCGCGACGGCGACCGGCCACAGACGCTGATCCAGAACGCCGACGCGGCGATGTACGACAGCAAGCGCCGGATCCGCAACGGCCGCCAGGAGTTCACCCCCGAACTCGCGCAGTCGCAGCAGGACCGGCTGCGCATGGAAACCCACCTGCGCCGCGCCGCCGACAACGACGAGTTCCGCCTGGTCTACCAGCCGCAGGTCGACCTGCGCCGCGGCACCACGGTGGCCGCCGAGGCGCTGATCCGCTGGCAGAACCACCAGCTGGGCGAAATGCGGCCGGACCATTTCATCGGCCACGCCGAAAGCACCGGCGACATCGTCCGCATCGGTCGCTGGGTGCTGCACGAGGCCTGCCGCCAGGCGGCCGAATGGCGCGACGCGGGCCTGGGCATCATCCGGGTCGCGGTGAACGTGTCGTACCGCCAGTTCCTGGCCGAAGACCTGGCCGACACCATCCGCCAGGCGCTGGACGAGCACGGACTGCCGGGGTCGGCGCTGGAGCTGGAATTCACCGAGCGCGTGCTGATCGAGGATGCGCCCGACACCCTGCGCACCTTCGCCACGCTGCGCGAAATGGGCGTGATCCTGACCATCGACGACTTCGGCGAAGGCTACAGCGCGCTCAACTACCTGCGCCGGCTGCCCATCCACGGCCTCAAGCTCAGCCAATTGTTCGTCGAGGGCGTGCCAACCAACCACTCTGACGTGGCGGTTTGCCAGGCGGTGGCCGGCATCGCCCGCAGCCTGGGCCTGGGACTGGTGGCCGAGGGCATCGAATCCGAGGCGCAGCGGCGCTTCATGCTGCAGCTGGGCGTGCCGATCGGCCAGGGCTTCCTGTTCGCGCCGGGGCTGCCACCGGACGAGTTTGCGCGACGGCTGCGCGCGCAAGGCTGAGGCAGTCTGCAAGGCGACACGCTAAAATCGCGCCTTTCCGATCCGGGGCACCCCATGCAGCCTTCCTCCATCCGCGCCGTCATCACCGGCGGCGTCTCGGGACTGGGCCTGGCCGTTGCCCGTCGCATCGTTGCCGATGGTGGTCAGGTCGCGCTGTTCGACGTCAACGATGACAAGGGTGCGGCTGCGATCGCCGGGCTCGGCAATGCGCAGGCGCGCTACCTGCACACCGACGTCACCAGCGAGGAGGGCGTGGCGGCGAACATCGCGGCCGCGGCCGACGCCATGGGCGGGCTCAACGTGGCGGTGAACTGCGCCGGCATCATCGGCGCGGGCCGCGTGCTGGGCCGCGAAGCACCGATGCCGCTGGCACAGTTCCAGAGCACGGTGATGGTCAACCTGGTGGGCAGCTTCAACGTGGCCAAGGCTGCAGCGGCTGTGATGCAGCACAACGCGGCCGGCGATGACGGCGAGCGCGGCGTGATCGTCAACACCGCCAGCGTCGCGGCCTACGAGGGGCAGATCGGACAGGCCGCGTACTCCGCATCCAAGGGCGGCGTGGTCGCCATGACCCTGCCGATGGCGCGCGAACTCGCCCGCTTCGGCATTCGCGTCAACACCGTCGCCCCCGGCATCTTCTGGACGCCGATGGTGGACGGGATGCCCGAAGACGTGCAGAAGTCGCTTTCGGCCTCGATCCCCTTCCCCGCCCGCCTCGGCCGCGCGGAAGAGTTCGCAGACCTGGTGCACTACATCCTCGGCAACCGCTACCTCAACGGCGAAACCATCCGCCTCGACGGCGCGGTGCGGCTGGCGCCGAAATGACCGCCACACAGCGGCGGTCATCCCGAACGCAGCGAGGGATCTCGCCCGCCGCCCGGATGTCATCCCGAACGAAGTGAGGGATCTTCTCCACGCCGCACCGGCATGACGTCTCCAATGACGTGTGGCATCTTCTCCGGCGGAGATTCCTCCCTCCGGTCGGAATGACAGCGACCCTCCGGTCGGAATGACAGCGAGGCCTCGGGTCGGAATGACAACGAGGCGTGTCGATTCAGGTCCCGATTCCAACCCCCTTATCCCCAACCCCGGTCTTCCCATGAAAGCCTACGACGTCAAGAAAGGAAACGTGGTCGAACACAACGGCACCGTGTACCAGGTGCGTGACATCGAGCGCAGTTCGCCGCAGGGTCGCGGCGGCAACGTGCGCTTCCGTTTCATCATGTACAGCGTGCCCGGCGGCAACAAGACGGACGTGGGCTTCGATGCCGAAGACAACCTGACCGAGGTCGAGCTGCTGCGCCGCCAGGCCACGTTCTCGTACAAGGACGGCGAGGCCTTCGTGTTCCTCGACGACGAGGACTACACCCCCTACACGCTCGACGCCGAGGTGATCGGCGACGACGCGGGCTACATCACCGACGGCCTGCAGGGCAGCTACGTGCAGATCATCGACGACCAGCCGGTGGGGCTGCAGCTGCCGCAGCACGTGACGCTGCAAGTCGTCGATACCCCGCCCGAGCTCAAGGGCGGCACCGCCACCAAGCGACCGAAGCCGGCGACGCTCAACACCGGCCTCGAGATCATGGTGCCGGAGTACATCGCCAACGGCGAACGCGTGCTGGTGAACACCACCACCGGCGAGTTCGGCGGCCGCGCCGACTGAGTGTCGGCTCGCCAGTTCGTCGGCACCACCAACGCCTTTGCGCAGCAAGCCCGGCAGCGCCTTGTCACCGCTTACGTAGATACTCTGCAATCGTCATCCCGGCGAACGCCGGGATCCATTGTGCCGTTGCCGTTCTCCTGCACGGGCCCTGAAGACAGATCAAGATGGATCCCGGCGTTCGCCGGGATGACGGGATTTGCCTGTTTCGTGTTCCCCGGGCCGCGTGTACGGCTAGCCCGCAGCGCGGACCTCAATGGCTGGATGCCTCCGTGTCCTGCACCGTGCGCAGACGTTCACCCAGGCGTTCCAGGTTGCGCTCCGTTCCCTCCAGCCGCGCCAGCTGCGCCGGCGGCAGCCACTCACGGGCCTGCAGGTGGAGCGCGTCACGCAGTGCGCGCAGCCGCGCGTCATCCCGCTCGAGCAGGCCAGCCAGGCTTGCACGTTCGTTCGCCCGCGGCAGGCCGTAGCCTGCGCCACCCAGCAGCAGCGACGGACGTCCTGCCCAGGCACCATCGGCAAACAGTTGCCGCAGGCGTTCGGCGGCCTCGCCGGACGCTCCGTCGCCGCGCAGGATCCGCTGCTTCAGCGCCTCCCTCGCCTGTGCCTGCTCTCGCTGCATGGCGGCCTCTTCGAGCACCAGCAGCGCAGCCGTCGCGCGAAGATCGCCGCGTTCGAGAAAGGGCGTGCGCAATTCCGGATCCAGCGCAAACCATGCCCGCGCATCGGCGGCCGGCAGTCCGAGCGCCGCGTCGGCAATCGCGAACATCGCGTCGAAATGCTCGCCCATCGACGCGAACCGGTATCCCTCGCGCAGCGCACGCGCCGCGTCGTCGAGCGCGGACATGTCGGCGATGCCTTCACGCTCCAGCCGACGCAGCAGGCCCGTCGGCGTGATGCTGCGCAGTCGTGTCTGCGACAGCCGCGGCGCGCCGTCGTTGAGCAGCTTCCAGGTCTCGACCGCGCAGTTGTTGTCGATGAAGCGGTAGCGGCCGTCGTAGCTCCAGTGCATCTGCGCCGCCCGTTCCAGCAGGCCCGCGACCTCGCCATCGTCCAGCCGCAGCGGGATCGACTGCAGGCCGCGCAGCTCGACCCGGGTGTACTCGTCCACCACCTGTTCCAGCGGCAGCACGAACAGCCGCGACGGATACGAACCGGTCAGGCCGCGCCAGCTGGAGACCTGCACGTCGTCGACGAATGCGCGGAACGACAGCACCAGGTGATGCTGCAGGTCGAGCCTGCACTCCGGCCCGCGCGGCCGCCCCGGCGCGCACACCACCAGCCGCAGCATGGCGTGGCCCCAGCGGCTCATTGGTTGTTCGCTGGCTTCGGCGAACAGGTAGTCCACCGAATGGATCCGCGACGGATCCAGCTCCAGTCCCTGCAGCATCGCTCCGCCCTGTCCCGCCGCGACGAACGGCAGTTGCCGCGGACAGCCCGTCGTCGCGCCCCGTGCCGGCGGCAGTCCGAACCGGTCCGCGAAATGACGGTACAGCGCTGGGCGCGCGCAGGCGTAGCCCGGATCGAGCAGGAAATGCTCGAAGTTCACCGCGACAAATTCGGCCGGTGAGGCCAGCTCGTAGGCATCGGGCGTGCGATCGCGCAGGTCGTTGCGTGAGGTGCGCAGCCCCAGGCGCAGCGGCTGCACCGGCCAGCCGGCCAGGTCGAGCAGGCGCGGCTCCCGCGACAGGCCGCCGCGCGGCGAGCGGTCGTGGACGTGCGCCAGTTCGTGCAGGAGTGCCGCCAGTGCGACGCGTGCATCCGGATCGGCATCGCCTGCCGCCGGATCGCGGCGCAACCATCCGTCCAACAGCGAGCGGCGCAGTCCGATGCGTCCGCCGTGCGCGCGCCCGTGCACCGCATGCGGCAGGTCATCGCGCCAGCGCAGCACGACGGTCGTATCGAGATCGTGCTCAAACGTCGCCGGCAGCAGCTCCCGCGTGCGCGACACGAGTGCGTGGCTCGCCTCCAGCTCGGCAAGCGCCAGGCCCGCCGGGTCGACATCGATCCGCAGCGTCGCCTGCAGCGGCGCGGCCGCCGCCAGCAGCGTGGCCAGCAGCCAGGCGTGGCCAATCGCGCCCATGGTTCCGCTCAGCGGGCGAGGATCGCCTGCGCCAGCCGCAGGTCGCTGGCGGTGCGCGCTGCCGGATCGCGTTCGCGCAGCTGGCGCAGCGCCGCCTCGAGCCGGGCGCCACGGATCACGCCATCGCTGGCGACGAACAGCGCAGCATCCTCGCGCGCAACGGCAACCACCTTGTCGTCGCCCGAGCTGCTGCCCGAAGAAGCCGAGCTGCCTGCCGAAGCCGCGCCGCCGGTGGTCCCGGCAAAGCTTCCAGCGTGGGAGGCAAGGCTGGTGCAGGCGCACAGCGCAAACAGGAATGCGGCAGCTTTCATCGACGAGAGGTCCGGGTGCGGGGTGGCCAGTTTAGCGGCTCGCCGGCGCGCCGGGCTGAATACGGCGCGCACTATCGCGCCGGCGGATCCTGGTCGAACAGCTTGCCCGGGTTCATCAGGCCATCCGGATCGAGCGTGCGGCGGATGCCGCGCATCAGCTCGATTTCAGCCTCGCTGCGCGTCGAGGACAGGTAGGGCTTCTTGACCAGGCCGATGCCGTGCTCGGCCGAAATACTGCCCGCGTGCCGCTGCAGCGCGCCAGCCAGCAGCCTGGTCACCCGCTCGCACTCGGACACGAAGTCCGGCTGCGCCATGTCGCCGGGCTTGAGCACGTTGATGTGCAGGTTGCCGTCGCCGATGTGGCCGAACCAGACCACGTCGAACTGCGGGTACTCGCGCGCCAGCAGCGCCTGGGTTTCGGCCAGGAACGCGGGCATCGCCGACACCCGCACCGAGACATCGTTCTTGTACGGCACATGCGGCGCCAGACTCTCGGTGATGCCCTCGCGCAGGCGCCACAGCTGCGCCGCCTGCGCCTGGCTCTGGCTGATCACCCCGTCCAGCACCCAGCCCTCGCCAACGCAGTGCTCGAACGCGGCCATCACCGCGGCCTCCTCCGCCTCGCCGGCGGCGAACTCGGCGACGACGTAGTACGGATACGCCTCGTCGAACGGCTTCTGCGCGCCGTGCGCGAGCACGTGGTGCAGCGCCCGGTCGGTGAAGAACTCGAAGGCCTCCAGCCGCAGCCGCGCGCGCAGGCTGGCGAACACCTGCATCAGCGCATCGAAGTCCGGCAGTGCAAGCAGCATCACGCTGGTCGGCGGCGGTGGATCGGTCAGCCGCAGCGTGGCCTCGACGATGATGCCCAGCGTGCCTTCCGAGGCCACCATCAGATGGCGCAGGTCGTAGCCGCTGGAATTCTTGACCAGGCCGCGCCCGAGCTCGAGCACTTCGCCCCGGCCGTCGACCACCTTGAGCCCGGCCACCCACTCGCGGGTGTTGCCATAGCGGATCACGCGGATGCCACCGGCGTTGGTGGCGATGTTGCCACCGATCGTGCACGAGCCGCGCGCGGCAAAATCCACCGGATACTCGAGTCCGTGTTCGCGCGCCGCGTTGTGCACGGCCTCCAGCGCGATGCCCGCCTGCACGGTCATGCTGCGGTCGATCGGATCGAACGCGAGCACCCGATTCATCCGCTCCAGGCTCAGCACCAGTTCGCCGTTGGCCGCGACCGCGCCACCGGACAGGCCGGTGCGTCCGCCCGAAGGCACGATCGCCACCTGGGCCTGGCGTGCCCAACGCACGATCGCCTGGACCTGCTCGACCGATGATGGCAGCGCGATCGCCAGCGGCGCCGGCGTCCAGCGCCGGGTCCAGTCGCGGCCGTAGTGCTCCAGGTCGGCGGCGTCCGTGAGCAGACGCAGCTCCGGCAACACCTGCAAGAGCACGTCAAGGCGCGGATCGGTCATCGGAAAAGGCGGCGGCAAAGGGAGCGCAAGCGTGCCAGCAGCGACGGGATGCGTCCAGCGCCACGGTGCACGCGCACGTGCATGCAAGCGCCTGGTTCCCGTACCGTTGCCTCACGCGCGTCGCACGTTGTTCGCAGCAGTCCTGGGCTTCCCGCATCCAGGGGTTTGGATCGTGTCGGTTTCGCGCGCAACGGAATTGGTACCGTCACTGTTCTGTCGATCCGCGCCCGGTGTTCCGCGCAGCATGGCAAAAAGCCTTGGTGCAGTGCGGAAACGCACGCCCGCATCTGGAATAATGCAGGGCTTCCCCGCAGCCGGATGCAAAGCGCATGACGCCACTGAAGACCTCGTTCCCGAAGCAGGACATCCGCATCGTCCTGTTCGAAGGCATCAGCCAGAGCGCAGTCGAGGTGTTCAAGGCCGCCGGCTACGAGCAGGTCGAGCTGCTGACCAAGTCGCTGGTCGGCGACGAGTTGAAGGCCAAGCTGGCCAACGCGCATATCGTCGGCATCCGCTCGCGCACCCAGCTCACCGCCGACGTGCTCGCCGAGGCGCGCAAGCTGATCACCATCGGCTGCTTCTGCATCGGCACCAACCAGGTCGACCTGGATGCGGCCGAACTGGCCGGCATCCCGGTGTTCAACGCACCCTATTCCAACACCCGCAGCGTGGCCGAGCTGGTGGTGGCCGAGGCGATCATGCTGATGCGCGGGATCCCGCTGAAGAACGCGGATTGCCACCGCGGCGGCTGGAGCAAGTCTGCGCTCGGCAGCCACGAGGTGCGCGGCAAGACCCTGGGCATCATCGGCTATGGCCACATCGGCACCCAGGTCGGGGTACTTGCCGAATCGCTCGGCCTGAACGTGCTGTTCCACGACATCGAAGCCAAGCTGTCGCTCGGCAACGCGCGTGCGGCGACCAGCCTGGAGGACCTGCTGGCGCGCTCGGACATCGTGACCCTGCACGTGCCCGAGACGCCGGCCACGCAGATGATGTTCGGCGCCGCGCAGATCGGGCAGATGAAGCCGGGTGCGCACCTGATCAACGCCTCGCGCGGCACGGTGGTGGACATCGATGCGCTGGCAGCGGCGCTGGAGTCCGGACATGTCGGTGGCGCGGCGGTGGATGTGTTCCCGGTCGAGCCCAAGGGCAACGGCGAAGCGTTCGAGTCGCCGCTGACGCGGTTCGACAACGTGATCCTGACCCCGCACGTGGGCGGCAGCACGCTGGAGGCGCAGGACAACATAGGCACCGAGGTCGCGGCCAAACTGGTTCGCTACAGCGACAACGGCGGCACGCTTTCGGCGGTGAACTTCCCCGAAGTCACCCTGCCCGAGCACGCAGGCAGCCATCGCATCCTGCACATCCATCGCAACGTGCCCGGCGTGCTGTCGCAGATCAACGAACTGTTCTCGCGCGAGGGCGTGAACATCGACGGACAGTTCCTGCGCACCGATGCCAAGGTCGGCTACGTGGTCATCGACATCGCGTCCACGCCGCAGATCACCGCGCGCCTGCGCGCCGCGCTCAACGAGATTGACGGAACGCTACGGACTCGGGTGCTGTACTGAGGAACCAGTCGTCGGCTGCCTGCGGCCAGAATGGGTTGTCATTCCGAGCGCAGCGAGGAATCTGCTCGCGTTCTCGTCGTCGTGATCTGCAAGCAGATTCCTCGCTTTGCTCGCAATGACAGATCGAGACAAAAGGAGAGCCACCCATGCCACGCACATCCACCGCCTTCCTGTTCGACCTCGACGGCACGCTGGTCGACAGCGTCTACCAGCACGTGCTGGCCTGGAAGGAGGCGCTCGACCGCGAGGGCGTCGACCTCTCGGTCTGGCGCATCCATCGCAAGATCGGCATGAGCGGCGGACTGTTCACCAACATCCTGCTGCGCGAAACCGGTATCGACATCACGCCCGAACGCCTTGAACGGCTGCGCGGCTGGCATGCCGAGGCCTACAACCGCCAGGCGGCCGCCGGCGCGATCCGGCCCCTGCCCGGCGCGCGCGAGTTGCTGGCCTTCCTCACCGCCGAGGGCATCCCCTGGGCGATCGCCACCAGCGGGCGCATGGAAACCGCGGCGCCCAATATCGCCGCGCTCGGCGTGGATCCGGCGCAGGTTCCGGTGGTCACCCGCGACCAGGTGCGTTACGCCAAGCCCGATCCGGACCTGTTCCTGGCGGCAGCCGATCGCCTGGGCGTGGATATCCAGCATTCGCTGGTGATCGGCGACAGCATCTGGGACATGCTGGCCGCGCAGCGTGCGCGTTCGCTGGGCGTCGGATTGTTGTCGGGAGGCTACGGGCGCGAGGAGCTGGAGCGCTCCGGCGCGTTCCGGGTCTATGACGATCCGGCGGACCTGCTGCGGCATGTGGACGAGGTGGCTGCGCGGCGCTGACGGGCGGCGCGCGCGGGCCGCAAAGCAAGGCTTGGACGACGGCACAGCGGCGTCAGGTTCGACGCTTCGGCTGCCCCCACCCCGACCCTCCCCCGCACGCGGGGGAGGGAGCAGGACACCGGAGTACGCGCTTTCGCTCCCTCCCCTGCGCGCGGGAAAGGAGCAGGACACCGGGGCACGCACTTTTCGCTCCCTCCCCCGTTTGCGGGGGAGGGCTGGGGTGGGGGCCAGCGCGCAGCGCTGGAACGCCGCTACGGCACCTCTTCAACGCCCTGCCGACGCGACAACCATCGCAACGCCATCCGCCGCAGCGACGTGTCCGCATCCGCATCATTCGCGATCGCGCCGATGTCGCGCCACGCCAGCGCATGCGATTCGGCGCTGACCACGAAGTCCTCGCGCTCGCCCGCATGCACCACGTAGCGCACGTCGTAGTGCCAATGGCCGCGCACGCCCTTGTGCTCGGGGATCCAGTGCCGGTCCAGGTCGAACACCTCGGGCTCCACGCGCAGCCCGGCCAGTCCCGACTCCTCCTCCGCCTCGCGCAGCGCGACCGCGCACAGGTCGCGATCGCCGTCGGCATGCCCGCCCAACTGCACCCAGATGCCGAGCTTGCGGTGATGGGTCAGCAGCACGCGCGTGCGCGAACGGTCGACCAGCCAGGCCGATGCGGTGAAGTGCCCGTCCAGGCGATCGCGCACGAACGGGTCGGCCACATCGCCCAGCAGCGCATGGAAGTCCGCGGCCACGCTGGCCTGGTCCGGACACTTCCTGGCGTAGGCATCGAAGGCGCCAGCCAGCACGCTGATCTGTAATTGCATCGGGCTCAAGGTCGCGCATCTCCAGTGGCATTGGTCATGGGCCTGAGATTCTGGCGCATGCTTGCGCGCTTGTGCGCCGGATCGGCGTTTGGCAAGGTAGCCGCGGTAACGATTCCGCGGCCGACCCCCAGCGGCGCCCCAGTCCATCTGCAGGGAACCACCGATGTCGAAAAGTCTGTTCAGGGTCAAGCCGGTCGAGCCGGCGCCGCACGTGGATGCCGGCGAACCGGTCGAAGGCTCCCTGGAGGGGGAGGCCACGTTCAAGCGGACGCTGACCGCCCGCCACCTGGTCCTGCTCGGCGTCGGCGCGGTGATCGGCGCGGGCATCTTCGTGCTGACCGGCCAGGCCGCGGCCAACCACGCCGGCCCGGCGATCATGCTGAGCTTCGTGCTCGCCGGCCTGGCATGCGCGTTCGCAGGCCTGTGCTACGCGGAGTTCTCGGCGATGATGCCGGTGTCGGGCAGCGCCTATTCGTATTCGTACGCCACGCTGGGCGAGTACGTCGCCTGGTTCATCGGCTGGTGCCTGGTGCTGGAATACCTGTTCGCCTCGTCCACGGTGGCGGTGGGCTGGTCGGGTTACCTGGTCAGCTTCCTCACCACGACGTTGGGCCTGCCCTTCCCCGCCGAACTCGCCTCCGCGCCGATCACCTGGGCAAACGGCGAGTTCGTGCGCACCGAGGGCGTGATCAACCTGCCGGCGATCCTGATCGTCGCCGCGGTCAGCGGGCTGTGCTACGTCGGCATCACCCAGTCGGCCTTCGTCAACGGGATCGTGGTTGCAATCAAGGTCGCGGTGATCGCGGCCTTCCTCGGCTTCGGCGTGATGTACATCGATCCGGCCAACTTCACCCCCTTCATCCCGCCCAACGAAGGACCCGGCCAGTTCGGCATGGAGGGTGTATTCCGCGCCGCGACCATCGTGTTCTTCGCCTACATCGGCTTCGATGCGGTCTCCACCGCCGCCGGCGAGGCCAAGAACCCGCAGCGCGACATGCCGATCGGCATCCTCGGCTCGCTGGTGGCCTGCACCCTGGTCTACATCGCCGTGTGCGCGGTGCTGGTGGGCATTGCGCCCTACCGCGAACTCGACACCGCCAAGCCGGTGGCGACGGCGATCGAGCTGGCCATGCTCGCCAACCCCGAAGCCAACCTCGCCTGGCTCAAGACCGCGGTCGAGGTGGGCGCGATCGCCGGTCTGTCCTCGGTGATCCTGGTGATGCTGATGGCGCAGCCGCGCATCTTCTACTCGATGTCGCGCGACGGCCTGCTGCCGCCGCTGTTCGGCCGCGTGCACCGCAAGTTCCGGACTCCGCACGTGGGCACGATCATCGTCGGCGTCGCGGCCTGCCTGCTGGCCGGCTTCATGCCGCTGAGCGTGCTCGGCGAGCTTGTGTCGATGGGCACTCTGATCGCGTTCGCGACCGTATGCCTGGGCGTGCTGGTGCTGCGCTACAGGCGGCCCGACCTCGAGCGTCCGTTCCGGGTGCCGCTGTTCTGGCTGATCTGCCCGCTGGGCGTGCTGTCCTGCCTGTTCCTGTTCCTGCAGTCGTTCATGGAGCACTGGCTGATCTTCGTGCTGTGGACGCTGCTCGGCCAGCTGATCTACTTCGGCTACGGCTACCGCAACAGCAAGCTCAACCGGGCCTGATCCAGGCATCGCGGCGCCCCACGGGGCGCCGCTCCCTATGCGACTACCTGCGCGAGTCCTTGCATGACGGCCCAGACCGCCAAGAAGATCGGCCCGGTCCTCGCGACCTTCGTGGTCGCCAACAACATGATCGGTTCGGGTTTCTTCCTGCTGCCGGCCTCGCTGGCCAGGTCGGGCGCGGTGACCGCGTTTTCGTGGCTGATCGGGACCCTGCTGGCGGTGGCGCTTGGCGCGGCGTTCGCGCGATTGGCGCGGCAGTACCCCGACCTGACCTCGCCCGACGACTACATCCGTCCCTCGCTGGGACGCGACATGGGCTTCCTCGCCTCGACCCTGTACTGGCTTTCGTCCTGGGTGGGCAACAACGCGATCGCGGTGGCGGCGTTCGGCTACCTGATCATCCTGCTGCCGATCAGTGACGCACCGGTGGTGCACCTTGTCGGGCAGGTGCTGCTGATCTGGGCGATGTTCGGCCTCAACCTGCTCGGCCCGCGCAAGATCGCGCACTTCCAGTCGTTCTGCGTGGTGTTCGGCCTGCTGCCGGTGGTGGCGATCCTGGTCGCAGGCTGGGCCCACTTCAATCCCGAGCTTTACCGCGCCGGCTGGAACGTGACCGGACAGTCCGACGTCTCGGTCGCACTCGGTTCGCTGGCCTCGGTGTTCTGGGCCTTCATCGGGCTGGAGACCGGGGCGATGATCGCCGGCGTGGTGCGCGAGCCGGATCGCAACGTCCCCATCGCCACCATCGGCGGGATCCTGCTGGCCGGCATCGTCTACCTGGTCTCGTCGGTGCTGATGATGGGGATCGTGCCGGTGGCGGAACTGGCGCAATCCAGCGCCCCGTTCGCGCTGGTCGCGGGCGAGATGTTCGGCGCCTGGGCGATCCCGGTGATCGCCGCTGCGGCCGCGCTCAAGGCCACCGGCACGCTTGGCGGCTGGATGCTGGTCACCGGCGAATCGGGCGCGCGCGCGGCCCAGCGCGGCTTCCTGCCGGCAATCTTCGGGCGCACCCTGCGCAACGGCGCGGCCTTCAGCGGCCTGCTGCTGGTGGTGCTCTCGATGACCGTCATCGCGCTGACCACGCTGTCGGATTCGGTGTCGGGCCAGTTCGAGACGATCATCAACATGGCCGTGACCCTGGTGGTGATGGCGTACGTGGCGGCAGGCCTGAGCCTGCTGCTTGGCCGCCGCGACCGGCCCTCGACGCTCGGCGATCGCCTGCTCGGCATGGGGGCACTGATCGCCTGCGGACTGCTGGTCTGGTCGACGCCGGTCGAGACGTTGATCGGCGCTGTCGTGATCGCGCTGCTGGCGCTGGCCGCCTACCGCGGGTTCGGCCGCAGGCGCGAGCCGGCGCCCTGAGCGACGCCGGCCGCGTGCGGCGAGGCGCTAGACTTGCGCCATGAACCAGACGCCCTACGACCCGCAGCGCCTGCGCGAGCGCGCCGCCGAGCTCATCGCCAACCTGCGCGAGCTTTCGCAGCTGGGCTGGACGCCTGCCACCAGCAGCAACTTCTCCTCGCGCCTGGACGGGCGCCATGCCGCGATCACCGTGTCCGGACGCGACAAGGGCCGGCTGGTGGAGAACGACATCATGGTCGTGGATTTCGACGGTTTGGCCGTCGGCAGCGACCACCGGCCCTCGGCCGAGACCCTGCTGCATACCCAGCTGTACCGCCGGTTCGACGAGGTCGGTTGCATCCTGCACACCCACTCGCGCAACCAGACGGTTGCCTCGCGCCTGTTTTCCGGCGCCGGCCACGTGCGACTGGAGGGCTACGAACTGCTCAAGGCCTTCCGCGGCAACGAAACGCACGAAACCAGCATCGACGTGCCGGTGCTGCCCAACAGCCAGCACATGCCGACGCTGGCCGCGCAGGTCGACGCCCTGCTCGATCGCGGCCCGATGTGGGGCTACCTGATCGATGGCCATGGCCTGTACGCCTGGGGCCGCGACATGGCCGAAGCGCGCCGCCACCTGGAGGCGTTCGACTTCCTGCTGGGCTGCGAGCTGGAGCTGCACCGGCTGGGCGCGCGCCACTGATCGCAGCCGCGTTGCGACGGTGGAATGCCTGTGTTCCGCCGCCATGACCCCCCGTCTTCGTCGTCCCTGCTAGCCTGATTCCCTTCCACCTTCCTCCCCCGCGAGCCTGCCGCCATGAGCCGACTGCGCATCTTCCCCGACGCCCACCCGGACGCACCCGAATTCACCAGCCACGATGGCGAGGAGATCGCGCGCGAACTGGCGAAGATCGGCGTGCATTTCGAGCGCTGGCAGGCCAGCCATCCGGTCGAGGCCGGCGCGTCGCCCGAACAGGTACTGGCTGCATACAAGGCCGACATCGACCGCATCTCGGCCGAGCGCGGGTTCACCAGCGTGGACGTGATCAGCATCGCGCCGGACAACCCGAAGAAGGAGGAGATGCGCGGCAAGTTCCTTGACGAGCACTATCACAAGGAAGACGAGGTGCGCTTCTTCGTCGACGGCTCGGGCCTGTTCACCCTGCATGTCGGCGACAAGGTCTACGAGATCGAGTGCGTCAAGGACGATCTGATCGCCGTGCCCGACGGCACCACGCACTGGTTCGACATGGGCCCGGAGCCGCGCTTCGTCGCGATCCGCTTCTTCCAGCAGCCCGACGGCTGGATCGGCCACTTCACCGGCACCGACATCGCGCAGAAGTTCCCGCGCTACGAAAAAGAAGCAGGCTGAGCCGGAGCGGTTCCGCCACGGATCACGCGGATGGACGCGGATCACGAGCAAGGCAGATGGCAGGCGCGCTCTCGGGGTTCATCGCCTTATCCGTGTTGATCCGCGTAATCCGTGGCCAAGGCAACAGCTGGAAAACTGTCATTTCGAGCGCAGCGAGAAATCTATGCTGTTGATTCTCCGAGATTGACCGGCTTCGCCGTTGTAAAGCGCCTCTCACTGTGTTCGGAATGACAAACGGGACTTTTTCGGCATTGCCCTAAGAATGAAGAACATGACCACCACCATCCTCACCGACATCGAAGGCACCACCAGCAGCATCTCGTTCGTCAAGGACGTGCTGTTTCCCTATGCGCGGCGCGAGCTGCCGCGTTTCGTGCGCGAACACAGCCAGGAGCCCGAGGTGCGGCGCTGGCTGGACGAGGTGGCGCTTGAGAACGGCGGCCTGTGCCAGGACGCGATGATCGTCGAGACCCTGCAGGGCTGGATCGACGATGACCGCAAGCACATCGCGCTCAAGGCGCTGCAGGGCATGGTCTGGGAAGCGGGCTACACGAGCGCCGACTTCACCGCTCCGGTCTATCCGGATGCGACCGAAGCCTTGCGTCAGTGGCATCAGGCGGGCCATCCGCTCGCGGTGTATTCCTCGGGCTCGGTGCCGGCGCAGAAGCTGCTGTTCGCCCACACCGATGCGGGCGACCTGACCGGCCTGTTCTCGGCCTGGTTCGACACCGGCGTGGGCGGCAAGCGCGAGGCGGCGAGCTACGCGAAGATCGCGCAGGCGCTGGCCGTGGCCCCGGGCGACATCCTGTTCCTGTCGGATGTGGTCGCCGAACTGGACGCGGCGCGCGAGGCGGGCCTGCGCACCATCCTGGTCGACCGCACGCAGGACTATCCGCAGCCGCGCACCGGCGATGCCGCCGGCGGCCATCCCCGCGTCACCGGCTTCGACGGCATCCCGCTGCCGGCATGAACGCGATGCCCGGGCATCGCCATCCCAGCGCCGCGTCGGCGCTGGTCGTCCTGCTGGCCTGCCTCGGTCTGCTGCCGCTCCACGCCCGCGCCGATGCCGTCACCCCGGCGGCGGCGGATATGGCCGCCATCGCCATCCGCGACCGCGCCCTGATCGAAGCACGACTGCAACAGATGCCGCCCCCGGTGGCCGGGCAGCCGGATCTGTACGCGCTCGCCTTTGCCGGCGACGGCGAGGAGGACGTGTTCCGCAACGAGGCGCTCTACTTCGAGCAGCTGACCACCGCCCGCTACGGCGCGGGCGGCCGCACCCTGGCCCTGGTGAACCATCCAGACAGCTTGGCCGACACGCCGCTGCCGTTGGCCACGACGGACAACCTGCGCATCGCGCTGCAGGGAATCGGCCGGCTGATGAACCCGGACGAGGACCTGCTGCTCCTGCTCATCACCACCCACGGCAGCCGTGACCATGCGCTGTCGGTGCAGCTCCCGGGTTACTTCGACACCGCGCTGCGACCTGGCGAGCTGCGCGCAATGCTGGACGAATCCGGCATCCGCAACCGGCTGTTGATCGTATCGGCCTGCTTCTCCGGCGGCTTCATTCCCGAGCTCGCCACGCCCGACACGCTCGTGATCACCGCAGCACGCAGCGACCGTCCCTCGTTCGGCTGCGGCGACACCGCGAGCGCGACGTACTTCGGGCAGGCGTTGCTGGTGGAAGGCCTGAATCGCGACGGAGGGCTGGTCGACACGTTCGCCTACGCCCGGCAGCAGGTGGCGCGGCGCGAGGTGAGGGAAGGCCACGAGGCGTCGTTCCCGCAGATCAATGTGGGCGACCGCATCCGCGCCCGGCTGGACGCCTGGGAAGCGGCGCTGGTGCGCGGACCGCCGCTGGCCTACCCGCATCCGCTGTAGCCCACCGCAGGGTGCACAGCCGCGTGCGCGTCCCGTCCCGCGATCGAGTCCGGCGGGCGCGTAGACCGGCTCCGGGCTGCCTCCGGACCCATCGCCAGCCGGCGACACGCGACGATCCGTCCGCAAGCCGACGCCAGCCAGTCGATCGCAACAAAGTCGTGTCCATCGCCGCCTTCGACGCAACCGATGCGATGTCCCCGCTGGGAACCGCCCTCGCCCGCTAGGCGCGCCGCAGCCGTCGCGCCACGCGGCCCACGGCCTCCGCGCACGGCAGCGCGTGCGACTTTGTCACGTCCAGCCAGTGTGAGTGGCCCACCGGCGTCGGCCTGAGCCCTACCGCCTTCGACCAGCGACGCAAGCGATGGTTGAACTGCATCGCACGGGTCCAGCGCAGGGTCTCGTCGGTCTGGAAGAAGAACGACAGCGAGATCGAGACGTCTTCGGCACCGTTCTTCACGTAATGCCCGCTGGTGTAGGGAATGTGCAGCGCGTCGCCGGGGCGGAATTCGAACTTGATCGCGTGCTGGTCGAGCTCCTCGCGCCACAGCGGTTCGATCGCCTGTCGGTCCATGTAGGCCTCGCAGACATCGACCGGCACGATGTCCGGCCGGAAGTTCGGAAACACCGCCACTTCCTTGCTGCCCCGGATCTGCATCAGCACGTTCGAATAACGGTCGAAGTGGAACGGCGTGATCGCGTTGGGCGAGGCGATGAACAGCCAGATGCGCGGCTCGTGGATCGCCTTCGATCGGCCGCCCTCGCGCAGCAGCGCCGTCATCTCGCGGCACAGGTCCTCGTACAGGCCACGGAATGCGGGATGCACCTCCGGATCGCTCACGGCAATGTAGGAATTGCCCGCCCGGATCGTCTCGATGGTTTCCTCGAGGCCCATGCCGTTGCGGTGTTCGACGTGCGCGTGGTCGAAGTTGATGCGCAGGTCGTCCAGCCCCCTGGAATACCTGACCCGCTCCGGCGGCAGCTCCGGCAGGACCTTCGCCAGGCCCTCGATGGTGAGCGCGGGATGGTCCAGCAGGCCGTGCCTGAACTGGAATGGCGCACGGTCCAACTGGCCGGCGGGCAGCCCGTCGGCGAAGCACTTCGACATGTGGTCCCCTGTGGCGCCCGCCGTCGTGGCGGTGTTCGCATCCGGACGCAAGAATCCGGAACCGGATCACAATATCCCGGCGCGGGTGTCCCAGCAACCGTTGCGCCGCCGATCAGCGCGCCTCCGCGTCCTCCAGCCGGTAGTGCGTGCTCGCCCGCGATTCGCGTCCCGCGTCATCGAAGCTGCGCACCTCGATGAGATGGCGACCGGCGTCGAGCCTGGTGGGCAGCGGCCCGCGCCACAGGTGCGGCGACGCTTCGGCTTCGGGCGATCGATCGAAACCGCGCAGTGTCTCTGCCTCATCATCGCGCGCATTTTCCGCGGCCAGCCGCGGATCGGCGCGCTCCACCCGCTCCATCGCCTGCCACGCGCCGCCATCGACGCGGTATTCCACCCGTGTGCCTGCGTGCCCGAGGAACACGTTGGCGTACACGCCCCAGGCCGGATACGCACCGCGGCGCAGCAGCTTCGGTGCGTGCAGCGCCATCGCATCGGTCAACGCCGGATCGTCGGCCGGCAGCGAGGTCGGATGCCAAGCCAGGCGGTAGCCTCCGTCGGCGTCGACCTGCAGCGTGGCGAATCCGCGCGGCGTGCCGTCGGCCATGGTCGCATCGGGCATGCCGTCGGCGGCCGCCACGCCCGACCAGTACGCGCCGCTCATCGCGCCGACGTTGTATTCGTGCAGTGGCGTCGCCCCATGCCAGCCGCTGCCAGCGTCGTGGAAGACACTGCGCTGGCTGTGGCGGTGGCCGCTGAGCAGCAACAGCTTCGGGAAGGGGCGCAGCAGCGCGAACAGGCGCTCGCGATCCTGCGCACGCATCGTCGGCGGGCGGCCCTGGCCGGCGGTATCGAACCAGGGGATGTGCGCGGCAATCACCAGCAGCCGGCAGTGATCCAATCCGGCCAGGTAGTTGTCCAGGAAATCGAACTGATCCTCGCGCAGCCCGCCGACATAACCGGGCCGCTGGCCGGGCTGCGCCACCACGTTGTCGAGCACCACGAAGACCGCATCGCGCTGCTCCCAGGCAAAGCTGTCCGGGCCGAACACGTTGCGGAAGCTCGCCAGCGAGGACGCATCGTCGACGGCGTCCGGATCCAGGTCGTGGTTGCCGGCGGCGTGCAGCCACGGCACGCCCACCGCAGTGGTGGCGCGGACCAGCGCCGGATACAGCGACAGTTCGTCGTTGGCGATGTCGCCCAGGGTCAGGCCCAACCTGGCATCGCGATGCGGCGCGAACGTGCGCGCCGCGATTCGCGCGTAATGGTCGACCTCGCGCGGCGTGCCAGCCTGAGGGTCGCTGCTGACGATCACTTTCAGCCCCTGCGGCTCGTCGTGCGGCCGCAGCGCGAAATCGCAGGACGCATCGCCCGCCGCGCGCCAGAATCCCGGCAGGCCGTCGGGACCGGATGCCACCGCATATCCAGCCGGCTTGATGACGAAGACCGGCGCGTCCGCGCGCGGCGGCAGGCGCCAGCGCCCCTCCACGTCGCTGGAAACGATTTCCACACCGTTGGAGACCCGCACGCCGGGGAGCGCCGGTTCCCGGGCATCGCGCCGGCCGTCACCGTCGACGTCCTCGAACACGACGCCGCGATCGCAGGCCCATGCCGACGCGACCGACATCGCGACGATCAGCAGCAGCGCACGGACCACGTGTCGATGGACCACACACCCTCCCCTTGTCGACAAAACTGGCCCATTATGCCGCCGGTCAGCGTTTGCACTGTGAGTCATCACGACGGGCCTTGCGCCATGGACTTCACGACGGAGACGGGATGAGGATTGCCTGGCGATGGCTGCCTGCGCTGCTGGCGCTGGTCGTGTGCCTGCCGGTCTGGGCGCGACCCGTCCTTGAGCTGGCGCCGGCGACGGCCAGCGCGTCACTCGCGCCACACCTGGGCTACCGCCACGACGCCACCAGCTCCGATCGCGCCGAGGACGCGTGGCGGCGCGTCGAGGAAGGTGGGTTCGCCGCCCTGCCGGGCGGCAAGGACGCCTTCGGCTTCCAGAGCGGCGCGTTCTGGTTCCACGCCACCGTCGTCAATCGCAACCCCGGCGAGCAACGCTGGCTGCTGGTGCAGGAATACCCGCTGAGCGACAGGCTCGACATCTACCTGCGCTATCCCGACGGCCGCACGATCCACCACGTGGGCGGGGACCACGTGCCGTTCTCTGCGCGCTCCGTGCGCTACCGCCATCCCAACGTGCTCGTCGACCTGCCGATGGGCGAGCCGGTGCAGCTGCTGCTGCGCGTGCAGAGCCAGAGCTCGATGCAGGTGCCGCTGCAGCTCTATACGCCGTCGGCGTTCACCGAGGTCTCGCGCGACGCGCAGCTGGCGATCGGCCTGTACTACGGCATCCTGCTGGCGCTGTTTTTCTACAACCTGGTACTGTGGCTCTCGCTGCGCGACGCCAGCTACTTCTGGTACCTGTGCCATATCAGCGCCTTCGGGCTGGTGCTGTTCACCCTCAACGGACTGGGCTTCGAATACCTGTGGCCGAACTCGTCGTGGATGGCGGACCACATGGTGCCCATCTCGATCTGCCTGGCGCTGATCGCGATGCTGCAGTTCGCGCGCACCTTCCTGGAGCTGCCGCAACGCGCGCCGCGGCTCAACCTGGTGACGATCGCGCTGATCGGGTTTTTCACGGTGTTTGGCGTGGCCTCGGTATGGCTGCCGTACCGGATCGCCACGCCGGTCGCATCGCGCGCAGTGCTGGTGGGCGTGGTCTGGATCGTGTTCGCCTCGCTGCACGTGCTGCGCCGCGGCTACACGCCGGCGCGCCTGCTGCTGCTGGCCTGGTCTATGTTCCTGCTCGGCACGGCGGTCTTCACCCTGCTGGCGTTCGGCGCTCTGCCCAAGAATTTCGCCACCGAATACGGCGTGCAGATCGGTTCGGCGCTGGAGATGCTGCTGCTCTCGATCGCGCTGGGCTATCGCTACGCGCAGCTGCGCAACGAGAACCAGCGCATCACCGACGAGGCCAACCGCCAGCTCGAGCGCAACGTGGCGCGACGCACGCAGGAGCTGCAGCAGGCGCTGGTGCAGCTCAAGGATACGCACGAGAAGCTGCAGGACTCCAGTCGTCGAGACGGGCTGACCGGGCTGTTCAATCGCAGCTATTTCCACGAGGGATTCGATCGCATGCTGGCCGAGTGCCGCCAGGCGCGGCGGCCGTTGTCGCTGCTGATGGTCGACCTCGATCACTTCAAGGCGATCAACGACCGCTACGGCCACCTGGTAGGCGACGCCTGCCTGCGCTGGGCCGCGCGCCGCATCGGCCGCACGCTGCGCCCGCATGAGGCCCTGCTGGCGCGCTTCGGCGGCGAGGAATTTGTGGTGGTGCTGCCCAACCATGACCTCCGCGCAGCGGTCGCGGTGGCCGAGGAGCTGCGCCGCTCGCTGGTGGACGAGCGCTGCGAGACGCACGACCTGCAGGTCCGGATCTCGGCCAGCATCGGCGTGCACACGGTCGCACCGGATGCAGCTGACGACATCGACGACGCGCTGGATACCGCCGACAAGGCGCTGTACGCAGCCAAGGCCAACGGCCGCGACTGCGTGCGGACCTCGATCAGCGCCGCGTAGGTGCGAAAGAACTCCCGCCGCACATCCGCGGCTGCTGCCGAACCACCTCGCACTCAGCGCCGCCGCGTCGCCAGCTTCGCCTCCACCTCCGCCAGCCCCAGGCCGCGCGCGCGCAGCAGCACCAGCAGGTGGAACACCAGGTCGGCGGCTTCGCCCAGCAGCGCATCATCGTCCTGCACGACCGCAGCCAGCGCGGTTTCCACGCCTTCCTCGCCGACCTTCTGCGCGATGCGCCGCGTTCCTCCCTCGAACAAGCTGGTGGTGTAGCTGCCTGCGGGCATGTCGGCATGGCGCTGCTCGACCAGCGCCGACAGCTCCGCCAGCGCGGCACCGGGCGCGGAGGCAAAGCAGCTCTCGCGCTGCAGGTGGCAGGTCGGCCCCTGCGGATGCGCGGTCACGAGCAGGGTGTCGCGATCGCAGTCCAGGTCCAGCGACACCAGCTCGAGGAAATGTCCCGAGGATTCGCCCTTGGTCCACAGCCGCCCCTTGCTGCGGCTGAAGAAGGTCACGCGACGCGTGGCCAGGGTGGCTTCGAGCGCGGCACGGTCCATGTAGCCGAGCATCAGCACGCGCAGGGTGCGCGCATCCTGCACGATCGCGGGCACCAGGCCATCGTTCTTGTCCCAGTCCAGCGCGTCGGCGCCGAAGCTGCCCGCATCGGGTCCGATCTCATGCATCACGCACCTCCACTCCACTTTCGCGCAGGAACCGCTTGAGTTCCGGGATCCGGACCTTGCCGCTGTGGAACACGCTTGCGGCCAGCGCGCCGTCGACGTCGGCATCACGGAATGCATCCGCGAAATGCGCCGGCTCGCCCGCGCCACCCGAGGCCACCAGCGGCACCGTGCACAGTGCCCGCGCCGCGCGCAGCTGTTCCAGGTCGTAGCCGCTGCGCACGCCGTCGCTGTCCATGCAGTTGAGCACGATCTCGCCGGCACCCAGGCGCTGCGCTTCGACCACCCAGTCGAGCGTGCGGATCGATGGCGCGCGCATGCGGTCGGGATCCCCGGTATGCGTGCGCACGCGCCATTCGCCGTCGGCCTCGCGGGTCGAGTCGATGCCCACCACCACGCACTGCACGCCGAATGCACGGGCCAGTTCGCCGATCAGCGCCGGGCGCTCCAGCGCCGGCGAATTGATCGAGATCTTGTCGGCGCCGGCGTGCAGCACCGCGCGTGCGGTGTCCACGTCGCGGATGCCGCCGGCCACGCAGAACGGGATGTCGATGTTCGAGGACACACGCTCGACCCAGCCACGGTCCACCGAGCGCCCCTGCGGGGTCGCGCTGATGTCGTAGAACACCAGCTCGTCGGCGCCCTCGTCGCGATAGCGCAGGGCCAGCTCGACGATGTCGCCCATGTCGACGTGGTCGCGGAAGCGCACGCCCTTGACCACGCGGCCATCGCGCACGTCCAGGCAGGGAATGATGCGGCGCGCGAGCATCAGGCCGGCTCCGCCGTGTTGCCGACCTGCGCCAGCGCCTGCGGCAGCTGCAGCCTGCCTTCGAGCAGCGAGCGGCCCAGCACGATGCCGGCGCAGCCCTGGGCTTGTGCGGCGAGGACGTCCGCCAGGTCGCGCACGCCGCCGGAAGCCTGCAGCGCCAGCCCCGGCACCTGCTCCACCAGCAGGCGGTACAGGTCCAGGTTGGGCCCGGTCATCATGCCGTCGCGGGTGATGTCGGTGCACAGCAGATGTCGCAGGCCCCGCGTGGCATAGCGCCGCGCCATCTCCTGCAGGGTGCCGGCGGCGGTCTCGGTCCAGCCGTGCACCGGCAGGCGCCAGACGCCTTCGCGATCCTGGCGCGTGTCGAGCGCAACGGTGATCCGGTCGCTGCCGAACTCGTCGATCCAGCCGCACACCGCTTCCGCCTCGCGCACGGCGAGTGAACCGATCACCACCCGCGCTGCGCCGGCATCGAGGATGCGCTGCACATCGTCGCGTGAGCGCACGCCACCGCCGGTCTGTACGCGCAGCCCGGTGCTGGCGCTGATGCCGCGCACCAGTTCGAGCAGGGTGTAGCCGCCGGCACGTGCGGCGTCGAGATCGACCAGGTGCAGCCACGCGGCGCCCTGTTCTGCGTATGCCTGCGCAAGCGCCAGCGGATCGTCGCCGTATTGCGTCTCCTGCGCGTAGTCGCCCTGCGCGAGGCGCACGATGCGGCCGTGGCGGACGTCGATCGCGGGATACAGGGTGTAGCTGCTCATGCCGGTTCCATCGTCAGGAAGTTGTGCAGCAGGCGCGCGCCGGCCGCGGCCGAACGCTCCGGGTGGAACTGCGCACCCATGACGTTGCCACGCCGCACCGCCGCCGCGAACTCGTGGCCGTGGGTGGTGCTGGCGATGCAGTCGGCGGTCGCGTCGGCGGCGTAGCTGTGCACGAAGTAGGCGTGCTCGCCGTCGGTGAAGCCATCCAGCAGCGGGTCGGCACGGCGCAGCGCCAGCCGGTTCCAGCCCATGTGCGGCACGCGGATGTCCGCGTTGCCCGGAATCCGCCGCACCCGCCCGGGCAGCAGGCCGAGGCATCGCGTGTCGTCCTCTTCGGAGTGCTCGAACAGCAGCTGCATGCCCACGCATACGCCAAGCAGCGGCTGGCGCAGGCCGCGCAGCACGTCCACCAGGCCGAGTGCGTGCAGGCGCCCCATGACCGTCGCCGCAGTCGAGACACCGGGCAGGATCACGCGGTCGGCGGCCTCGATGGTGTCGACGTCGGCGCTGAGCACCGGATCCACGCCCAGCCGCTGGAGTGCGCAGCGCACAGAACCGATGTTGGCGCCGCCCGCATCGACCATGACCAGTCGCATCACAGCACGCCCTTGGTGCTCGGCAGCTCGGCGCCCTCGCGCCGCACCGCCATGCGCAGGGCACGCGCGAAGGCCTTGAAGCAGGCCTCGACCTTGTGATGGTCGTTGTCGCCCTCGACCTTCAGGTTGAGGTTGAGCGCGGCCGCATCGCATACCGAGCGGAAGAAGTGCTCGACCAGTTCGGTCGGCATCTCGCCCACGCGCTCGCGCTTGAAGCTGCCGTCGAACACCAGATAGGGTCGGCCGCCGAAATCGAGCGCGGCGCTGGCCAGGGTCTCGTCCATCGGCAGGGTGAAGCCATAGCGCGCGATGCCACGCTTGTCGCCCAACGCCTCGCGCAGCGCCTGCCCCAGGGCGATGCCGGTGTCCTCGATGGTGTGGTGCTCGTCGATGTGCAGGTCGCCTTCGGCCTGCACCGACAGTGCGATGCCGCCGTGCTTGCCGATCTGGTCGAGCATGTGGTCGAAGAACGGCAGGCCCGTGGACACCTGCGCATCCGCCACCCGGTCGAGATCGACTTCGACGCGGATGCGCGTTTCCTTCGTGTTCCGCTGCACCAGTGCGCAGCGCGGTGTATCCGCCAGTTCGTGGGCGATGCCGGGCCAGTCCCACTCGCCGCCGAACTGCGCGGTGCGCAGCTGGAAGCCGCGGATGCCGAGGTTGTCGGCGAAGCGGATATCGGTTTCGCGATCACCGACCATGGCGGAGCGGTCCAGGTCGATGCCGCGGTCGCGCAGGTAATGCTGTACCAGTCCCAGGCCGGGCTTGCGCGTGGGCGCGTTGTCGGCCGGCCAGCTGCAGTCGACCAGCACCTCGCGGAACACGATGCCCTGGCTTTCGAACACCTGCAGCATCAGGTTGTTCGGCCCGTCGAAGGTTTCGCGCGGATAGGCTTCGCTGCCGAGGCCATCCTGGTTGGTGACGATCACGAACTCGAAGCCGGCGTCACGCAGCTTCAGCAGCGCCGGGATCACGCCGGGGAAGAAGCGCAGCTTGTGGTAGGCGTCGATCTGGAAGTCGTCGGGCTCCTCGATCAGGGTGCCGTCGCGATCGACGAAGAGGATTTTCGTGGCCATCAGGCGGCTCCTGCGTTTGTCCCCACCCCAACCCCTCCCCCGCAAGCGGAGGAGGGGCTCAAGGCGGAAATCGTCGACAGCACGCGGTCGTTCTGCTCCGGCGTGCCGATGGTGATGCGCAGCGCGTCGCCAAGCCCCGGCGCGGCACGCTGGTCGCGCACGACGATGCCCGCGCCCAGCAGCGCGTCAAACGCGGCCGTGGCATCGTCAAAACGCACAAGCAGGAAGTTCGCCTGCGAGGGATAGACCCGGCGCACACCGGGCAGGCTCGACAGTGCGCCAAGCAGGCGCTCGCGTTCGCGGCGGATCTGTTCGATGCGCGCGGCCGTCGCCGCGCGGGATTCAGGTGACAGCGCCTCGACGCCAAGCCGGGCGACCGGGCCCGGCACCGGATACGGCGCCTGGCAGCGGCGCAGCACCGCGATCAGTTCCGGCGCGGCGATGGCCACGCCGATGCGCGCCGCCGCCAGCGCATGCGCCTTCGACAGCGTGCGCAGCACGACCAGGTTGGGATGCGCGTCGAGCAGGCGCGTGGCCGACGGCGTGTCCGAGAACTCGCCGTAGGCCTCGTCGACCACGACAAGGGCGCGGCCGGCAAGGCGCTGCGCCAGCGCGGCGATATCGTCCAGCGCGATCGCCGCACCGCCCGGATTGGAGGGTGAGCACAGGAACAGCAGCTTCGCGCCACGCGCCAGCGCTTCGCGTTCGATCGCATCGAAATCCGGCACCAGCCCCTGGCGTGCGTCGTCGCGCAGCGCAACCTCGACCAGGGGCGCGCCCTGCAGCCGCGCGCTGACCGCATACATGCCGAACACCGGCGGCGTGACCAGTACCGCATCGCGACCTGGCGTGCAGGTGGCGCGCACCAGCAGGTCGATCGCCTCGTCGCTGCCCCGCCCCACGATCAACTGTTCCGGCTGCACGCCATAGAGGCCGGCCAGCGCCGCACACAGCGCCGCCGGTTGCGGGTCCGGATAGCGGCGGCAGCTGGCGTCCGCGTCTGCCGCATTGCCCCAGGCCGATTCGTTGGCATTGAGCCAGATCTCGCCGTCGAGCTTCGAACTGCGGGCCGAACTGTAGCCGGCGAAATCGCGCAGGTCCGCGCGCACCAGCGAGAGCACGTCGCCTGTTGCCCTGTTCATGCCGCCTCCGGTGAAAGCGCCCTGTCCAACCGCAGACGCACGGCATTGGCGTGCGCCTCAAGCCCTTCGGCCTCGGCCAGAGTCACCGCGCAGGGCCCGATCGCACCGATGCCGACAGCGCTCGCGGACTGCACGCTGACAAAGTTCTGGAAACTGGCGACCGAGACCCCGCTCCAGGCGCGCGCGGCACCGCCGGTCGGCAGCACGTGGTTGGTGCCGCTGCAGTAGTCGCCAAGTGCCTCGGGCGTGAAGTCGCCGAGGAACACCGAGCCCGCTGCCTCCACCCGCTGCAGCCAGGCACGCGGCTCGCGCAGCGCCAGGATCAGATGCTCCGGCGCATAGGCGTTGCTGATGGCGAAGGCTTCGTCGAGCGTGTGCACGCGCACCAGGCGCGATTGCGCCAGCGCCTGGCGTGCGATGTCGGCGCGCGGCAGCGCCGCGAGCTGGGTGTCCAGCTCGGCCTCGACGCGCGCGAGCAGCGCGTCGCTGTCGCTGAGCAGCAGCACCTGCGAATCCGGACCGTGCTCGGCCTGGGACAGCAGGTCGGCGGCGACGAACCCGGGATCGGCACCCGCGTCGGCGATCACCAGCACTTCCGACGGTCCGGCCGGCATGTCGATCGCCGCCACACCCGCGCGCGCAACCTGCTGCTTGGCCTCGGTGACGAAGCTGTTGCCCGGCCCGAACAGCTTGGCGCAGCGCGGCACGCTGTCGGTGCCGAACGCCATCGCCGCGATCGCCTGCGCGCCGCCCAGCTTGAACACGCGATGCACGCCGGTCATGCGCGCAGCGACCAGCACCGCCGGGTCGGCCGTGCCGTCCTTGCGCGGCGGCGTGCACAGCACAACCTCGCGGCAGCCGGCCAGCCGCGACGGCACGCCCAGCATCAGCGCCGTGGACGGCAGCGGCGCGCTGCCGGCCGGCACGTAGAGCCCCACCCGCGCGATCGCGCGCACCATGCGTTCGCAGACCACGCCGGGCGCGGTCTCGACCGCATAGTCCTGCGCCATGCCGGCGCGGTGGAAGCGCTCGATGCGCGCGGCCGCCTCGCACATGGCCGTCTTGAGTTCCAGCGACACGGCCGCCTCGGCCGCAGCGAACTCCTCGGCCGTGACCTCGAAGGACTCCGGCGCAACCCCATCGAAGCGCAGCGTGATCTCGCGCAGCGCCACGTCGCCACGATCCTGCACGTCCTCGACCAGCGCCTCGACCGCGGCGCGCGTCTGCGCGGCCACCTTCTGCACCGGGCGCTGCAGCACCTGCGCGCGCGCGTCGTCGTCAAGTGCGCTCCAGTCCAGCCGGCGCAGCAGGGCCACGTTCATGCCAGCATCCTCTCGACCGGCAGCACCATCAGGCCACGCGCACCGGCGCGCTTGAGGTCCTCCAGCCGCTGCCAGGTCATCGCGCCATGGCACAGCGCCTGCAGCGCCAGGGTGTCGGCACCGTCGACCTGCAGCATCGTCGGTCGCTCGGCGTCGGGCAGCAGCTCCAGCAGCCCCGGCACCTCGTCGCGCTGCGCCTGGAACATCAGCAGGCGGCTGTCCTTGAGCCGCAGCACGCCGTCCAGCCGACGCAGCAGCATCTGCGCGAGCTCGCCACGGATGTCGGCGAACGGCTGCACGGGGCCGGCCAGCACGGCCTCGCTGCGCATGATGGTCTCGACCGGTCGCAGCTGGTTTGCCGCCAGCGTCCCACCACTCGACACCAGGTCGCAGATCACGTCCGCCTGTCCGAGCCGCGGCGCGATCTCGACCGAGCCGGACAGCACGACAATGCCCGCCTCGACTCCCTGCTCCGCAAGCCACTTGCCCAGCAGGCCGGGATAGCTGGTGGCGATGCGTCTGCCCTGCAGCTGCTGCGCACCCTGCCAGTCCCAGGCGTCGGGCACCGCGATGTCGAGCCGGCAGCCGCCGAAGCCAAGCGCAACGACCTCCTGGGACATCTGCGGCTTGCCGGCCGCGGCGCGCTCAGCCGCCTGTTCCTCGAGCACGTTGCGGCCGACGATGCCGTAGTCGCAGACGCCGTCGGCCAGCAGGCCGGGGATGTCGTCATCGCGCACCAGCAGCAGGTCCACCGGCGCGGTCTCGCCGTAGCAGAACAGCTTGTCGCGGCTCTCGCGCCAGGACAGGCCGCAGGACGCGAGCAGGGCGCGGGCCGGATCGCTCAGGCGACCGGATTTCTGGATGGCGATGCGCAGGCGATCGCGCGTCGCGGGGACGGCCGTGGGGCTCATCTCGGGAATTCCTCAGTGGTCCGACGCAAGCCGGGGGTACTGGCGCTTCACCGCGGCCGCATAGCCGCCGGCGCCGTGTTCGAGCGTGCGCGCGACCCTTCCGATCGTGGTGACGCTGACCAGGGTGCGCTCGTGGATCTCGCGGTACGGCAGTCCCTGCAGCAGCAGGGGCACCACCCGCCAGCGGTCGGCCATGGCCTCGAGTTCGGCCGGCGTGCACAGGTCGCGCAGGAAGGCGGCCATTTCGTCGACCCGTTCCAGGCCAGCCAGGGCCTTGGCCAGCGCCCGGAAGGAGGCGTCGGCATCGGAGTCCGGCAGGGGTTCGAGGCGCTGTTTCATGGCCGGCATAATGTAATAGCGTGCTATTACATTAGTCAATAGCCGGAGTCCGCGGCTGAAGCCGCTACAGCCGCAGACGCCCAGCCGCGAATCAGTCCGCGCCCGGTTCCGGTTCCCGCTCGCGCACCATCACCCAGCCGGCTACCACGCCGGAGATCGCCCCGACCCATTCCAGGAAGACGCGCGTCCCCACAGAATCGGCGTCGTGGATCTTGGCCAGCGCAAGGCGCGCGTACAGCGGCGATTCGAGCGTCACCACGCCCAGGTAGAACAGGTGCCAGCTGTCGATCCCGGCGCCGATCGCCACGGCGGTGACGCAGGCCCAGCCGATGGCGTGGGCCTCGCTGAAGCCGGCGCGGCGCCCCAGCCAGCGCCAGAACAGCAGGCAGGCGATGCCAATGGCGAAGGCGATCAGGGCAGCGATCAGGACGCCGGTCCAGCCGACGGGCAACGGCAGGTTCATCCCGTCACCGGCCGATCGCGGACAGCAGGCTGCCGTCGGCGACCATGGCCACTGCCGCAGCGACCTCGCCATCGAGCGCACGGTCGCGATCGAGGAAGGCGATCCGCCGGCGGATCTGTGCATGCGCCAGCGCCACCGCGGTGCCCGGATGGAACGGCTCGGCCGCCGCGAGTTGCGCGCGCAGCGCTTCCACTTCCTCCAGGAAGCCAGCGTGCAGCGGCGAGCCCTCGTCCACGCCGCGGATCTTGCGCGCAAAGCCGGCCGCGTCGCTGCGCCGCGCCAGGTCGCGCGCGGCATTGATCATGTCGACGCGGAAATCCAGCGCCTGCGCCGCCGTGTACAGCTCCAGCGCCAACACCTTGCCCAGGTCGTCGACCATCGACAGCACGTGGCGCGCCTCGTTGGCGCCCATGGACACGTGGTCCTCGGCATTGGCGCTGGTCGGGATCGAGTAGACGCTGGCCGGATGCGCACGCGTGGCCAGGTCGTTGACGATGGCCGCGGCCGTGTACTGCACGATCATGTAGCCCGACTCGGTGCCGTCCTCGTTGCCGATCAGGAACGCCGGCAGGCCGTCGCTGGTGGACGGATCAACCAGCTTGTTGAGCCTGCGTTCGCTGATCGAGGCCAGCACCGGGATCGCGGCCTTGACCGCGCTCATCGCCAGCGCCAGCGGCATGCCGTGGAAGTGCCCGGCGGAGATCACCTTCTGCTCGACGTGTTCGGCCTCGCGATCGGGGAACACCAGCGGGTTGTCGGTGACCGCGTTGAGCTCGATATCGAACACGCGCCGCGCGTACGCCACCGTGTCGCGCACCGCACCGTGCACCTGCGGGATGCAGCGCAGCGAGTAGCTGTCCTGCGGCTGGTGCTTTTTGCCGCCGCGGAACGGCTTGAAGCGTGCGTAGAACTTCTCGCGGCCGTGGCGCTGGTCGCTTGGCACCCAGTCCCAGCCGATGTCGAAGCTCAGGTCGCGCGCCTCGTCCGTGTCCCAGCTCGTCGGCAGCCAGGCCTGGAACCTCGGCACCAGGTGGTAGGCGATGTCGGCCAGGGTCGAACCGGCGAGCAGCTCGCACAGGTGCGCAGCCGTATGCACCTGGCCCGGATGCGGGCGCAGCGCGTGGACCTCTTCGGAAAACGCACCCAGGCGTCCGGCGAAGGCATCGATGGTCATCGCCGCGGCGAGGTCGGCGGTTTCGAGCAGGCGCTCAAGCCGATGCAAAGCGAGCGCACCGGTGGCGAGCATCTGCGCGGTGCCGTTGTTCAGCGCCAGGCCTTCCTTGTACGACAGCGACACCGGCGCCAGCCCCGCCGCCTGCAGCGCCTGCGCACCGGGCATGCGCTGCCCTTCGAACCAGGCCTCGCCGCCACCGAGCAGCACGATCGCCAGGTGCGACAGCGGCGCCAGGTCGCCCGAGGCGCCGACCGAGCCCAGCCCCGGCACCACCGGCACGATGCCGGCATTGAGCAGCGCCGTCAGCGCCTCCAGGGTCTGCACGCGGATGCCCGAGTGGCCCTTGAGCAGGGTGTTGATGCGGATGCACAGCATCGCGCGCACCACGTCCGCGGCCAGCGGCTCGCCGACGCAGACGGCATGGGTGACGATCAGGTTGTGCTGCAGCTCTTCGTGCAGCGAGCGGCCGGACTTCCTGGCGCCGGGCAGCTCGTCGCGCAGCGGATGCGCGCCCAGCAGCTTGTCGGCATTGCTGCCGAAACCGGTGGAGACGCCGTAGATCGGTTCCTCGCGCCGCACCTGCTCGGCCAGGAAGTCGGCCGCGCGCGCCACGGCGCGCAGCGAAGCGGGATCGAGCGCGACCTGCGCGCCGCTGGCGACCATCACCAGCTGGTCGCGGGTGAGGGATTTTCCGTCGAGGAGGACAGGTTTCATTGGTCGTTCGCCGTTGTCATTCAGAAGCTTCCCGCCCGCACCGCCGCATTGCTGTCATTTCAAACGCAGTGAGAAGTGCTGTTCAACGGCGAAGCCGGTAAATCCCGCCTGGCCTCGCGCATAGAAAGCAGATCCCTCGCTGCGCTCGGGATGACACCAGGATGGCGCTAGGTTCCGGTCTAGCCGCGCGCCTTCCCCAGCGCGCGCCACTGCTCGCGTTCCACCAGCAGGGTACGCGCAAGATCACCATCGGCGACCTCGAACTGCTCGCCGCGGCGCAGGTCCTTGACCGCGACCACGCCCTTGGCCGCTTCGTCTTCACCGCGGATCACCACGAAGCGGATCCCGGCGCGGTCGGCGTACTGCATCTGCTTGCCGAGCTTGCGCGGCTCGAGCTGGGTCTCGACGTTGAGCCCGGCCGCGCGCAGCTGCTGCGACACGCCGAGCGCATGGTCGAGCCCGGCGTCGTCGAACAGGGTGACCAGCACGTCGACCGAACTGTCGGCCGTGGTCACCAACCCCGCCTCGCGCAGCTGCCAGAACAGGCGCGTCAGCCCGATCGAGATGCCCACGCCGGGGAGCTTCGACTTCGTGTAATGGCTGGCGAGATTGTCGTAGCGCCCACCCGAGCAGATCGAGCCGATGCCCGGGTTTGCGTCCAGCGTGGTCTCGTAGACGATACCGGTGTAGTAATCCAGGCCGCGCGCGATCGACAGGTTGATCGCGTAGCGCGACTCCGGCACGCCCAGGGCCTTGAGCCGGTGCAGCACCTCGCGCAGCTCGCCGCGACCCTCCTCGAACAGCGGCGTGCCGCCGCCGAGCGCGTCGAGCTTCGCCAGCGCATCGCCGTGGTCGTTCGAACGCACGCGCGAGAACGCCATCAGCCGATCGATCACCTCGTGCGACAGCGCAAAGCCCTCGCCGGCCAGGGTCGCGCGCACCGCGTCCTCGCCGCGCTTGTCGAGCTTGTCGATCTCTCGCAGCACCGGCACCTGCGCGTCCGCGCCGATGCCCTGCCCTTCGAAATAGCCGCGCAGCATCTTGCGGTGGTTGAACTGGATGGTGAAATCGCCGATATCCAGCGCCTCGAACACCGCGCTGATCACCGCCGGGATCTCGGCGTCGTGGCGCGTGGACAGCGCGTCCTTGCCGATCACGTCGATGTCGCACTGGTAGAACTCGCGGAAGCGCCCGCGTTGGGCGCGCTCGCCGCGGTACACGCGCTGCATCTGGTAGCGGCGGAACGGGAACGCCAGCTCGTGCTCGTGCTCGGCCACGTAGCGGGCCAGCGGCACGGTCAGGTCGAAGCGCAGGGCCAGTTCCGGCAGGCCCTCGGACGCCTTCTCCAGCGCGCCGGTGGACTGGGCGAAATACACCTGGCGCTCGGTTTCGCCGCCGGACTTGGTCAGCAGCACCTCGGACAGTTCGAACACCGGCGTCTCGATCGGCAGGAAGCCGAAGCCCTCGAAGATGCGCCGGATCGTGTCGAGCATGCGCTGGAACGCGATCTGGTCGCGAGGCAGCAGTTCCATGACGCCGGGCGGGGTTCTGGGCTTGATCATGCCTGTCGCGGAAGCCTGGGAAAGACGCCCATTCTACCCGCCGGTGCCGCCGCGCCGGCGCATTGCCCCGCGCGGCGCATCGGGGAGTTGGGACATTTTTTCCGGAGGCCGAACCCGCGCGTACCGGTATCATGGGAAAAGTCTGCGAAGCACGAACCCCATGTCCAGCCTTGCCGTCGGCCGCTGCCGCCACCAGAGCCGCGCCGTCGTTCCCCTCGATTGTGCGCGCTGCGCCGTGCGCGACCTCGCGGTCTGCGCCGCACTGCCGCCGCCGGAAGTCGACTCGCTGGAGCGCTTCGCAAACTCGCTGTCCCTGCAGGCAAACGCCGAACTCGCGCGCAGCGGCCAGCCCTGCAGCCACGTCTACAACGTCACCAGCGGCATGCTGCGGCTGGTGCGCACCTTGCCCGACGCGCGCCGGCAGGTGGTCGGCTTCGCCGTGCCGGGGCACTTCCTCGGCCTGTCCGATGCGCCGCTGCACCGGCACAGCATCGAGGCGGTGGTGCCCAGCCGCGTCTGCGTGTTCGAGCTCGACGCGCTGCGCGACCTGCGCCAGCGCTTCCCCAGCTTCGAGCACACCCTGCTCGAGCGTGCCTGCCGCGAACTCGACGACGCCCACGATTCGATGCTGCTGCTGGCGCGGCTGGCGCCGATGGAGCGCCTGGCCAGCTTTCTGCTGCGGCTGCGCAGGCAGATGCGGATCCGCGACGACGAGCCGAAGATGTCGCTGCCGATGGGGCGCAGCGACATCGCCGATCACCTCGGGCTGACCGTCGAGACCGTCAGCCGCAGCTTCACCCGCCTGCGCGAGCAGGGCCTGATCGCCCTGCCCGACCCGCAGCACGTGGAGATCCTCGACCACGCTGCGCTCGCGGAGTTGGCCTCGGTCCTGCACTGACGCAGGCCGCGCCGCCGGGCCGCGCGCTCATTGCGGATCTTCCAGCGGATGCAGCCGGCCTTCGCGCAGCAGCAGCTCGCGATCCACGGTGCCGGGCGGAAGTGGTGCATGGGTGATGACCAGCACGCTGCGGCCGAGACACCAATGAGGCAGCGCGCGCATCACCGCATCGGCGGTGTCCTGGTCCAGGCCCTCGGTAGGCTCATCGAGCACCAGCAGCGGCGCATCGCGCAGCAGCGCGCGCGCCAGGGCGATGCGCCGCGCCTGCCCCGCCGACACCGTGGCGCCGCCTTCGCCAATCCAGGCCTGCAGTCCGCCCGCGGCCTGCGCCCACGCATCCAGGCGCACGCAGGCAAGCGCCTCGCGCAGCCGCGCATCGCTGGCGTCGGCGCAGCCCAGGCGCAGGTTCTGCGCCAGGGTGCCGGCGAACACCGGCGCCTCCTGCGGCAGCCAGGCCACGCGCGCATGCCAGTCCGCCTGTGCAGCCTCGCGCAGGTCGACCCCGCCCCAGCGCACCGCACCGGACTCCGGGTCCACCGCGCGCAGCGCCAGCGCGGCCAGGCTGCTCTTGCCGATGCCGCTGTCGCCGCGAATCGCGACGCGTTCGCCCGGGTCGATGCACAGCTCCGCGCCATCGAGGATGCGGCGGCCGCCGGGCCAGCCGAAGCGGACCGACTCGAACACCAGCGGCCCGCCCGCGGGCAGCGCGCGCGGATGCGGTGGATCGGCCACCGCAGGGGCCTGGCCGGCCAGCGCGTCGATCCGACGCATCGAAGCGCGCGCCGCCTGCAGCGCCTGCCAGGCCAGCGCCGCACCCGATCCGATCTCGGACAGGGCCAGCGCCGCGAACGCCAGGCCGGCGGCGTGCGCGGGGTCGATCCGCCCTCCCACCACCGCCCCGCAGGCGAACCAGAGCAGGCCGACCCATCCGGCCGCGCCCACTGCGCCATGCATGCCGGTGCCGTCGGCGACCCGCAGCCGCCGCCGGCGTTCGCGTTGCGCCAGGTCCGCGCCCTGCCCCGGCAGCGACTGCAGCCAGCGCCCGGTCGCGTCCATGGCGGCCAGGTCGGCAGCTCCGTCGTACAGCTCGTGCAGGCTTGCGCGAAGACCGGCGCGCACCTGCGCGCGCACCGTTTCCGCGTGCTGCTGCCGGCGCGCCACGCGCCACGGCACCAGCACCGCACTGGCGGCGGCCGTCAGCGCGATCCAGCCGCCCAGCAGGGGATCGAGCACCAGCGCGAATCCGGCCAGCACGAGCGCGGCGAGCGCCAGCGTCAGCAGCGGCCCCAATGCCCGCACCAGCAATCCATCGACCGCATCGATGTCGTCCATCAGCCGCGCCAGCAGGTCGCCGGTGCGCAGCCGCGACAGCTGACCCGGCGAGAGCCCCAGCATCCGCGCGAACAGCCACACGCGCAGGTCCCGCGCGACCCGCAGCGTCGCCTCGTGGCCGACCAGCTTTTCGCCGTAGCGGCACACGATCCGCGCCAGGGTCAGGGCACGGATGCCGGCCGAGGGCAGGAAGAAGTTGAAGCCGCCGAGCACGCCGAAGGTCAGCGCCGCGCCGGTCAGGAACCCACCCGAGACCCCAAGCAGGCCGATGCCGGCGAGCATCGTCGCCAGCAACAGGGCCACGGTCGCCGCAACGGCCAGCCGGTGGCCGGCAAGCACCTGCCATGCGCGGTCACCGCTCACCTGCGCACCTCTGGCGGGACCGCGGCGATCCCGCCCCCGGGCAGCCGCAGCACCTGCCCGGCCCAGGCCATCACCGCCAGACTGTGCGTGGCGACCACCACCGTCCTGCCCGGCGCGAAGGCATCGAGCGCGGCAAGCAGGTCGGCCTCCGTGGCGGGATCGAGGAAGGCGCTGGGCTCGTCGAGCAGCAGCACGTCCGGATCGCGCAGCAGCGCACGCGCCAGCGCAACACGGCGCGCCTCGCCGCCCGACAGCCCCAGGCCGCGCTCGCCCACCGGCGTGTCCAGTCCCAGCGCAAGGTGGCGGGCGAAGCGCCACACCTGCGCCGCCTCGGCGGCGGTCTGCACGGCAGCATCGGTGGCATCGGGATCGCCCAGACGGATGTTGTCCGCCAGCGTGCCGCGGAAGATCCAGGGCCGCTGCGTGGCCAGCGCAATGCGCGCACCGGGCGGCAGCTCGAGCCAACCTTCGGCCGGCGCCAACCAACCGGCCAGTGCCTCGAGCAGGCTGCTCTTGCCCGATCCGCTGCCGCCCACCAGCGCCAGCCGCTCGCCATGCGCCAGCTCGAACGACAGGTCGGCCAGCACCGGCGCATCCGCGCCCGGGTGGCGCAGCGCCAGCCGCGACGCCACGATCGCCATGTCCGTGCGGCGTGCCGCAGGGGGTGCAGGCGTCGTGGGAGGCGTCGCGGCATCCGGAAGAGCGCCCAGCGTCTCTTCCACCAGCGCCGCCGCGGCCAGCGCATTGGCCCGGTCGTGGTAATGCGCGGCCAGCCGCCGCAGTGGCCCGAAGTACTCAGGCGCGAGCAACAGGCAGAACAGGCCGGTATGGAGCAATCCCGCCGGCAGTGCCGGGCCAAAGTCGACCAGGCCGAGGTAGCGGAAGCCGAAGTACATCGCCACCAGGGCGACGCTGACCGAAGCGAAGAACTCCAGCACCGCCGACGAGAGGAAGGCGATGCGCAGCACGCGCATGCTGCCGTCGCGCACCGCGTCCGCAGCTTCGGCCGCCTCGGCCAGTTCCTCACGCCCGCGGCCGTGGATGCGCATCAGGTCCAGGCCACGCAGGCGATCGCCGAAGTGCGCGCCGGCCCGCGCCAGCGCCTGCAGCTGGCCCCGCCCCGCGGCTTCGGCGCCCCAGCCCACCAGCATCTGGAACAGCGGCACCAGCGGCGCGGTCAGCAACAACAGCAGGCCAGCCACCCAGTCGGCCATGAACACGGCCAGCAGCAGCACCGCCGGCACCCAAACGACTTCCGCGCGCGCCGGCAGGTAACCCGCGTAGTGGCCGTCGAGCGCATCGACCTGCGCCATCGACATCTCCACCAGCGCGCCCTTGCGCCTGCTGCGAAGCCACAGCGGCCCGCGCGCGAGGGCCAGTTCCGCCAGTCGCGTGCGCAGCCGCGCCTTCACCTCCTCGGCCACGCTCGCCGCCGCGCCCTGCGCAAGTCGGGCCAGCACTATGCGCAGCAGCATGGCCGCCAGCAGCACCGCAAACGGGCCCGTCAGCGCCGGCGGCGCGATCCGCTCGATGAAGACCGCCTGCCCGATCGTCGCGATCGCCCAGGCCTGCGGCCACAGCAGCCAGCCCGCGAGCACCGTGCAGGCCAGCGACCTGCGATGCGTCGCGCGGACCGGCGCGAGCTGCGCGTCCAGCCAGTCCACGCGGCGCTTGCGTTCTGCCGGCGCGGGCCCGGCAAGGGAGGCGTTCATCGCGTCTCGGAAACAACGGAAGCGCGCAGTATGGCGGCCGTGGCATGGGCGCGACGCGAGAAGCCGGAGCCGATGTCCGGGCCGTCTTTCCAGCTCCGGAAACAGGAAGGCCACCCGCAAGGGTGGCCAACTGCTTGAATCAATTGGTCGGGGAGACAGGATTCGAACCTGCGACCTCTACGTCCCGAACGTAGCGCTCTACCAGACTGAGCTACACCCCGACAGGTGAGCCGCATATTCTAGTGATCCCGATGCCCGGCAGGCAAGGGGTTGACGCGGAGGCGTCATTTGAGCTGGGCGAGGATCTCGTTGGCGTGCTTGTCCATCAGCCCGCCCGACGACCCCGCCGCGGTGGCATTGGTCGAGGTCACCTCGAACGAGGCCACCTGCGTGCCGTTGGCCTCGACGACCCGCACGCGGCTGATGATCTTGTCGCGGCCGGCCATCGCACCGGCCCAGAAGCGCGCGCCGTCCGAGCGCAGGTAGAAGTGGGTCAGCGCCACCTCGATCCTGCGTCCGGTGGTGCCCGGCACGAACAGCCCGGCGTCCCTGAGCGTGCGCTGGATGGTCCGGTCCAGCTCCGCGATCGCCGCGACGTCATCACCGCCCTGGTTCTCGAAGACATAACCATAGGGGCCGGCAATGGCCGCGGCCGGCGCCTGCAGGACCGCACTTGTGGTCGAACAGGCGACCAGCGAGAGGCACAGTACGAACGCGGTGACGACCTGTCTCATGCGGATGCCTAGCCTGGAAACAGCCGGCAGCATACATAGGTTCGCGTCGCAGCCAGGTGCGGGCGCGGGCCTTGACAGCCCCTTGCAGCCGCTGCGGCATCATGCGCCGCAAGCGGACGACCGCCGATCGACACGGAGCCGTATCTGGACACGGGTCTCGCCATGCACGCGCACTGGGCCGCATTGCCGCGACACTTCTACCGCCGCCACCCTGCCCTGGTGGCGCCGGAACTGTTGAACAAGATCCTGCTGCGCGATGACGGCCGCGCCGCGCGCATCGTCGAGGTCGAGGCGTATGCCGGCAGCGAGGACCCCGCGGCCCACTCGTTCCGCGGCATGACCGCGCGCACCGCCACCATGTTCGGCGAGCCGGGCCATCTGTACGTCTACTTCACCTACGGCATGCACTGGGGCAGCAACGCGGTGTGCGGCGACGTCGGCCAAGGCATGGGCGTGCTGCTGCGCGCCGCCGAACCGCTGCAAGGCGTGGAGGCGATGCGGCAATTGCGCCCGGCCGCGCGTCGCGACCGCGACCTCGCCAGCGGGCCTGGCAAGCTGTCCCAGGCGTTCGGCATCACCGGCGCGCTGGACGGCGCCGACCTGGTCACGGCCGACAACGGCATCGCCATCGTCAGTGACGGCATGCCGCCGCCGCAGGATCCGGTCGTCGGCCCCCGCATCGGCATCAGTCGGGCGGTGGAATTTCCGTGGCGCTGGCACGTGTCCGGCAGCAGCCACGTGTCGGTCCGGGCATCCACTACGGGCCGGCGCGCGCCAAAGGTTTGAAGGGCGCCACGTCCGATGCCCGCGCCTCGCCATATCAGGCTGGCGGCACGCACAGCCCTGCCAGTGCCTGGCGGATGTCGTCGCGCCGATACGGCTTGCCCAGCAGCGGCACGTCGCGGAAGCGCTCGGGAATCCCTTCGGCGCCATAGCCGGTGCTGAACAGGAACGGCACCCGCCGGGCGCGCAGCTCGTCGGCCAGGGGGAACGAGGCCACGCCACCCAGGTTCACGTCGATGATCGCGGCGTCGATCCGCGGCAACGTGGCGACCATTCGCGTTGCTTCGTCCAGGCTGCCGGCACTGCCGGCCAGCGCGTAGCCCAGGTCCTCGACCATATCCTCGAGCAGCATCCGGAGCATGGCCTCGTCCTCGATCAGCAGGACGCGGCAGCCTGCACTGACCATCGTTCCCCATCTCCCGTGCGACCATCGGATCGTGCGTGGCGCCGATCCACCGGCGGCCTGGAGCTGGATGCTACTACGCCGCGCATCGCCACCGCGCCAGCATCGCGCGCGACGCGCAACCTTGACGGCCGCTTCACTTTCGCAAGCCTAATTTGACAACCCGGCGGAGAGAAGACCACATGCAGTCGGTGCAGGACGAGACGACCACGCACGAGCTGGAAGATCCATCACGTCAGTTCGCCCTGCTCCTCAACTCCGTCACCGATTACGCCATCTACATGCTGGACGCGACCGGGCATGTCCGCTCCTGGAACCCCGGCGGCGAACGCATCAAGGGCTACCGTGCGGAGGAGATCGTCGGCAGCCACTTCTCGCGCTTCTATTCAGTGGAGGACGCCGCTGCCGGCCTGCCCGAACGCAACCTGCACACCGCCCACGTGGAGGGCCGCTACGTGGGCGAAGGCTGGCGCCTGCGCAAGGACGGCACGCGCTTCCACGCCAGCGTGGTGATCGACCCGATCCTGGAGGACGGCCGGCTGCTCGGTTTCGCCAAGATCACGCGCGACATCACCGAGCGCTACGAGGCGGAACTGCGCCTGGAGCAGGCACGCCATTCGCTGCTGCAGTCGCAGAAGATGGAGGCCATCGGCAAACTCACCCTCGGGCTGGCCCACGACTTCAACAACCTGCTGACCATCATCATCAACAGCCTGGATGTCATCGACGGCCGTGTCCGCGACGAACGCGTCTCGCGCACGGTGGAAACCGCGCTACGCGCCTCCGAGCGCGGCGTGCTGCTGTCCAGGCAGCTGCTGACATTCGGCCGCGGCCAGAACCTCGCGCCCGAGCGGCTCGATGTCAACGGGCTGATCGGCAGCTGCGAGGAGCTGCTGCGGCGATGTGCCGGCGACCCGATCGAGTTGACCGTCGAACTCGCCGACGGGCTGCCCGAGGTCGACGTCGACGCCGGCCAGCTCGAGGCCGCCCTGCTCAACCTGGTGAGCAACAGCCGCGATGCAATGGTGGGCGGCGGCCAGATCCGCATCCGGACGTTCCTGCGCCAGGGCCCGGACCCGCTGCTGCCAGAGGACGGCGACGCGCGATTCGTGTGCATCGAGGTCGCGGACACCGGCCCGGGTATCCCGGCCGAGAACCAGACGCGCGTGTTCGAGCCGTTCTTCACCACCAAGGAAGTCGGCAGGGGCAGCGGCCTGGGGTTGAGCCAGGTGTTCGGTTTCGCCTCTCAGTCCGGCGGCGGCGTGGAACTGACCAGCACGCCGGGCAATGCGGCGATCCTGGTGATTCGCCTGCCTGTCCCGGAGGCGGAATGAGCGCCTCGACGACACTGCATGTGCTGTTCGTGGAGGACGAGGACGACCTGCGCCTCATCATGGAAGGCGCGCTCGCCGACCACGGTTACGAGGTCACGATGGCCCGAAACGGACGCGAGGCGCTGGAACAGCTCCAAGGTGAGCACAGCTTCTCGCACGTGGTCACCGACGTCAGCATGCCCGAGGGCGTTTCCGGGCTGGCGGTCGCGGCCGAAGCGCTGCTGCAGCAACCGCGGCCGCGCGTCGTGGTGGCATCGGGTTACCAGCGCTCGCAGCTTGAGCACCTGCCCGAAGGCGCGCATTTCCTGTCCAAGCCCTACCGCATCAGGCAACTGCTTGCCGCACTGGACGGCTGAGCGCGTGCCACAACGCGGCGCGCTTCAGCATGGTGAATCCACTGATCGCCGCTCGCACGCCACCTTGACGCGAAGTGGCGCAGCCTCGCGCCACCTCGGCATTGGGCCGAGGCAGGAGACCACGACATGCGTGACAGCGAAGACACCCAGCGTGAACCACAGGACCGCGGCAACCAGGAGCGCCAGCAGGGACAGCAGCAGCCCGGGCGCGACGAAGAAGAGTAACGCCCTCCCCCATGGCGTGATGCCCGGAGAGCGCCCCGCAAGGGCCCTCTCCGCGTTTCGCTACCAGGCCTGCAACTGCTTGGCGCAATGCGCTGCACGCTCAGTCCGGATCGCCCGCAAACAGCCCGGCCTGTGCAGGCGGATACACCAGCAAGTCGCCATCGGGCCGCGCATCCGGATGCAGGACGTGCTGCTGGACCTGACCGGCCCCGAGGATGTGGACGACCTCCACCCCGCGGTGCACGAGCAGGTCCGAGATCAGCCGCCGGTGGCACCGCCACCACACCGCTTCGGCACACATCAGCGCAGTGGGTCGCGCCTTCGCGCTTTCCAGCGCGAACCCGAGTCCTTCGGCGAATTCGGCGCTGCGCAGGTGATCCGCATACCCCTGGAATGCGGCGTTGCGCCAGGCGCCGTTGGGCGATCCTGCGACCGGCCTGCGGCGCCCGCCAAGCTGCGGCAGCCAGTGGTAGTGCAGACCCGCCGCCGGCAACTGCACGGCCATGGCCTCACTGGCAAACCAGGGATGGCGCCTGGACCCTGGAAAACGCCGCACATCCACCACCGCCTCAAGCCGGTGCGCGGCCAGCAGGCCCATGAACTCGTCCCAGGTCCGGGTCGAATGCCCGATCGTCCAGATGGACTGCGCCGGGGGATCCCGGTGCCCTTCGGAGGTGGAATGTCCAGGCATGGCAGCGCTCGGGGAAGGTGCGCCATTACACCGCGCAGTGCGTCGTCGCGACGTCGTTGCATTGCGGATGCATTACCCCAGCCGGTCCAGCACCTCGACAAGCTCCGGCACCAGCGGCGCATTGAGCACATACGGTGCCTGCCCGCCTTCGAGCGCGAACTCCAGCGATGCCGCGTGCAGGAACAGGCGCCTGAGCCCAAGCTGCTCGCGCAGGCGCTTGTTGACTTCGGCGTCGCCGTACTTGTCGTCGCCCGCGACCGGATGCCCGATGTGCTGCGCATGCACGCGGATCTGGTGGGTACGGCCGGTCTCGATCCGCACCTCGCAGTAGGAATGCCCGCCGCGCCGCTCCAGCACCCTGAAATGGCTCAGCGAAGCCTTGCCCGCCGGGTTGACCTGCACATGCCGCTCGCCGCCCTGGCGCAGGCCGACGTGCAGCGGCGCGTCGACGCTCATCACCCCGTCGGGCATGCGCCCGGTCAACAGCGCCAGGTAGCGCTTGGCGATGCCCCGGGCCTGCACCGACGGATCCTCGCGCAGCAGCGCCTGCAGCTCGCGCAGCGCCGAGCGCTTCTTGGCGATGATCATCAGCCCCGAGGTGTCGCGGTCAAGCCGGTGCACCAGCTCCAGCGGTTGCCCCGGCCGCAGCGCCCGCAGCGTCTCGATCACGCCGAAGCTGATCCCGCTGCCGCCATGGCTGGCCACCCCGGTGGGCTTGCTGATCGCCAGCAGGCGCGCGTCCTCGAACACGATGCTGGCCGCCATCGCCTCCAGCAGGCCCTTGGCGGGCGTGCCCTTGTCTCCAGGTTGCTCGAGACGGACCGGCGGAATCCGCACCTGGTCGCCTTCCTCCAGGCGCGTCTCGGGCTTGGCCCGTCCGCCGTTGATCCGCACCTGGCCGCTGCGCACGATCTTGTAGACCAGCGACTTGGGCGCCCCCTTGAGCTGGGAGAGCAGGAAGTTGTCGAGCCGCTGGCCGTCGCGCTCGCCGTCGATCTTGACGGTGCGCACGCCGCCGCTGGGGGGTAACTGGATGTCATTCATTCTCGGGCTTTATCTGCTACACTCGGCGGGCGAGATAAGGTGCTGATTTCGCTGGAAGATCACGGGTCGAAAGCCCTCCTTCCGCGAGGTCCGTGCCAGTACGCGGCCACCGCCCCCGGGGCGGCCATGTTAGCGGCTGGACGGCAGTCCCGGACATCGCCTGTTGCCACGGCAGCGGTGCTGAACATGTCCCGTGCGGCGCAAGCGCCGGCCCGAAAGGCCGCCGCGAAGCAGCCGCCGGCCCCGTAACACTCTTTTTGATATTGAAGCGCTCCCGCGGTCCGCCGTGGTGTCGTAGCGCTGGAAACCCGGGATCGCCGCTGCGCTTGCGCGGCTGGCGGCCAACCGAAGCTCCAGGCGAAACGCCCCGGCGTTCCGCGCGCCTGTCCACGCTCGACGAGAGCGCGGCAGCGGCAAGCGCGAGGAAACGCAAACCATGAAGCGAATGCTCATCAACGCCACGCAGGCCGAAGAACTGCGCGTGGCGATCGTCGACGGCCAGTCCCTGTATGACATCGACATCGAACAGCCGTCCCGCGAACAGAAGAAGTCCAACATCTACAAGGGCCGCATCACGCGGCTCGAACCGTCCCTCGAGGCGGCCTTCGTCGAGTACGGCTCGGAACGCCACGGCTTCCTGCCGCTGAAGGAAATCTCCCGCGACTACTTCCAGGCCGGCGCCGACCACCGCTCCGGCAACATCAAGGAACTCCTGCGCGAGGGCCAGGAGGTCGTGGTCCAGGTCGACAAGGAAGAGCGCGGCAACAAGGGCGCCGCGCTGACCACGTTCATCTCGCTGGCCGGCCGCTACATGGTGCTGATGCCCAACTCGCCGACCGCCGGCGGCGTCTCGCGCCGGATCGAGGGCGACGACCGCGCCGAGCTGAAGAAGGCGATGGACGTGCTGGAAATCCCCGACGAGATGGGGGTGATCATCCGCACCGCCGGCGTCGGCCGCGACTCCGAAGAGCTGCAGTGGGACCTCGATTACCTGCTGAGCATCTGGCGCGCGATCGCCGAGGCCGCGCTGAGCAAGCCCTCGCCGTTCCTGATCTACCAGGAATCGCGCCTGATCACCCGCGCCCTGCGCGACTACATGCGCGCCGACATCGGCGAGATCCTGGTCGACACGCCTGAGATGTACCAGGAGGCGAAGGAGTTCGTCGAGCAGGTGATGCCGCACAACCTGCGCAAGCTCAAGCACTACACCGACGACGTGCCGCTGTTCAACCGCTACCAGATCGAGTCGCAGATCGAGAGCGCCTACGAGCGCACGGTGCGCCTGCCCTCGGGCGGCGCGCTGGTGATCGACCAGACCGAGGCGCTGACCGCGATCGACGTCAACTCCGCGCGCGCCACCAAGGGCGCCGACATCGAGACGACCGCGTTCAACACCAACCTGGAGGCGGCCGAAGAGGTCGCGCGCCAGATGCGCCTGCGCGACCTGGGCGGCCTGGTGGTGATCGACTTCATCGACATGGACTCGAGCAAGCACCAGCGCGAGGTCGAGAACAAGCTGCAGAACGCGCTCAAGTACGACCGCGCGCGCGTACAGCTGGGCCGGATCTCCAAGTTCGGCCTGATGGAAATGAGCCGCCAGCGCCTGCGCGCCTCGCTGGGTGAATCCAGCCAGATCGTCTGCCCGCGCTGCGAGGGCCATGGCCGCATGCGCAGCGTCGAATCGCTGAGCCTGTCGATCATCCGCGTGGCTGAAGAGCACGCCATGAAGGACAACACCGGCCAGGTGCTGGTGCAGGCGCCGGTGGAGATCGCCAACTTCCTGCTCAACGAAAAGCGCGGCGCGCTGGCCGAGATCGAGCAGCGCCACCGCGCACCGATCGTGATCGTGGCCGACGAGCAGTTGCACACGCCCCACTACGAGGTGACGCGCCTGCGCGATAACGAGCTCAGCGAGGAAAGCGCGCGCCCGAGCTACCAGCGCGGCACGCCGCGCAAGGTGGCGACCATCACCTTGAACAAGAACAACCTCAACATCCCGCCGCCGGCCGTGACCAACGTGCGTCCTTCGCAGCCCGCGCCCGTGCGCGAGCCGCAGCCGGAAGCGGCACCGGCACCTGCTCCAGTGGTTCCGGTGGCTGCGGCCGCCGCGATCGCGGCGCCGGTCGCCGCTGGCGGACTGGTCGGCTGGTTCCGGCGGATCTTCGTCGGTGAGCCGGCCGCAACGCCGGCAGCGGCTTCGCGTGCGGCGCAGCCGTCGCAGCGCGGCGAACGCAACGACCGCGGCAACCGGGGCGAGCGCGGCGACCGCGGCGAGCGCAACGGCAGCCGTCGCGACCAGCGCCAGGGCAAGCCCGCGCGCCGCGAAGGCAGCAACGGGCAGGGCCCGCAGAAGGAAGCGCGCCAGGCGCAGCCCGCACGTGGCCAGCAGCCCGCCAGGCAGGCGCAGGCGGGCGAGGAGCAGGTGCAGTCTCAGTCGCAGCCACAGCAAAAGAAGGCCGCAAAGCAGCCCAGGGCACGGCAGCCCAGGGCGGTCGAAGCCGTCGAACCCGCGACGAATGCGCCGTTCGAGGCGCCAGTGACGCCGTTGGACGCGCCTGTCGTCGAGCCGATCACACACGCACACCAGGCCGATCCGGCTGCAGCACACGAGCCGGCGATTGTCGCCAGCGAAGCTGTCGCTGCAGCGACCGCCAACGGCGCGGATGAGAACGGCGAACACGCTTCGTCGAACGGCGAGGAAGGCACGGGTGCCCGCCGCCGCCGTGGACGTCGCGGTGGTCGTCGCCGTCGTCGCGGTGCCGGCGAAACCGCAGGACTTGCCGATGGCCTCAACGATGATCTGGGCCAGGACGGCGAAGACGGCGAGGATGAGGGCGAGGACGAGGCAGTCGCGACGCCGCAGGCACAGCGCGCGCAGCCGGAGTTCGAGTTCGACGAGCCCGGCGCACCGTCGCAGGCTGCGTTCGCAGCGGTGAAGCCGGAGCCTGCGCCGGAACCCGCCACGCGCGAACCCGTCGCGAATACCGTTGACGAGGCGCAGTCCGCGGCAGTGGCCGCACCGGCCGCAGAGCGGCCGATGCCGGTCGAGGCCGCGTGGCCGTCGCCCAGCGCCGAAACCGCCCCCGCAGTCGCCGCAGTCGCCGCTGCCGACGACGACGCTCCCGACGACGCGCAGGACACCGCGCCTGCCGTTGATACGGTAGCCGTCGCCGCAGTTGCGGATGTGGCACCAGCGGTGGAGCGGGAAGCTGCCGCCACTGCCGTGGATGTCGCACCGGCCGTGGATCGGGAAGCTGTCGCCGCTGTCGCGGATGCCACACCGGCCGTGGTTCCGGAAGCTGCCGCTGTGGTTGCAGATGCGGCACCGGCTATCGCTCAACCGGTCATCGCCCCGCAGGTCATCGCGCCCGTTGGCGACGACGCGGGTCCGGATTTTGCCACGGCTCAGGACACCGCCACGCAGGCGACGCCCGTGGCAGCGGAACCGGCACAGGCCGCGGCGATTGCCGTCGGGCAGGCACAACAGGACGATCAGCGTGCACCCGGTCTGTTCGACGCGCCCGCCCCTGCTCCGCTTGCGTCCGCAGTGCAGGATGCTTCGCCTGCCGATGAAGCCGCCGACGCGATCGACGAAGCCTCCGCTTCGCAGGACGAAGACAGCGGCGAGAGCGCCGGCAGCCGCAGCGCCTGATCGTCCGCTGCAACGGTGTTCCCTCGCAGGTGCTAGATCACCTGCGAGGGATCCACCAGCCCGTAGCGACTGGCGACCCGCGCCAGCGCGATGTTGTCCTCGATCCCGAGCTTGGCGAACAACCGCGACTTGTGCGTGTTGATCGTCTTCGGACTGAGGCTGAGCCGGCGTGCGATTTCTTCCTGGCGCAGGCCCTGCACCAGCAGCATCGTGATCTCGAGCTCACGCGGCGACAGCTCGTCGAACGGCGTGGCTTCCCCGTCCAGGCCCGACAGCGCCAGCTTCTGCGCGATCGCGCTCGCCAGAAATCGCTTGCCGCGCGCCACGTCGCGTACCGCGCGCACCAGTTCGGCCGAATCCCCGCCCTTGCCGACGTAGCCCGATGCACCGGCCTCGATCAGCTTGCGCGGCATCGGACCGTCTTCCAGCACCGACACCACGATCACCTTCGCGTGCCCGCCCTTGACCAGGCGCTCGGTGATCTCCAGCCCGCTCACGCCAGGCAGGTGCAGGTCACACAGCACCACGTCGGGCCGCAGCTTGCGGATCATCGGCAACGCGGTCTCGCCGCAGTCGGCTTCGCCCACCACTTCGATGTCGGTTTCGGCTGAAAGAATCATGCGCATCCCTGCGCGGACCAGCGCATGGTCATCGACCATGAACACCCGGATCGTCATCCCTGTTCCCCTTGCTCCACCCCTGCGTTGCCGAGGCTAGCGCCATGCGCCACGCGGGCGCAAGCCGCTGCGGCTCCGCATCGGTGCGCTGCGGCCGTCGGGGGCATCTGCATGGCGGTCCGGACGAGCCAACCACGCCCCGCGATTGCGGGATCCAGCCGTCATCGCGGCGAACGCCGGGATCCATTTTGACGGCGGCCGTGTCGCTGAAGATCAACATGGATTCCAGCGTGCGCTGGAATGACTGCTCGACTGCCGCGGAATGGCGGAGAGAGTGGGATTCGAACCCACGGAAGGTTTGACCCTTCGCCGGTTTTCAAGACCGGTGCCTTAAACCGCTCGGCCATCTCTCCGATTTCCAGCGCATCCCAGCCACGGTGCTTGCGCGCCGTCTTCGCCGGTTTGACCAGCGGCTGCGCCGCTGTTCCCTCCGGCCTGCGACCGCCGGGTCAAGACCGGTGGCTTAAACCACTTGGCCATCTCTCCGGATTTGCGCCTGCGCAACACGGCGCTTGCGCGCGTATCCGCAGCTCTTGCAAGGCGGCGGTGCGTCGGCCTAGCGCATTGTCGCATGGGCTCCGGCGTCGCCAGCGCGACGCGGTGCGGCGAGGGCCGCGGGCACGCTGCCTTCCTTGCCGCAGCTGCGGCAGTTGAGGCTGGATTCCTCGATCAGCGGCGGCAGCTTCTCGGCCAGGAAATCGATGAACGCGCGCACCGACGGCAGCATGCCGCGACGCGAGGCGAATACCGCGTGCGCAACGCCCTGCGGCAGGCGCCAGTCGGGCAGCACAACTTCCAGCTCGCCACCGCGCACAGCCTCGGCGCACATGGTCTCGGGCAGCATCGTGATGCCGAGGCCCTGCTTGGCCAGCGCCATCAGCATCGGGAAATCGAAGCCCGACACGCGCGCCTTGAGTTCGACGCGGCGAACCTCTCCCTCCTTGCCCTGCAGCTCCCAGCGCTGTCGTCCCTCGTCCTCGCCCATGGTCATGGTGGTGTGTTCGCCCAACTGTTCCGGCGAGGTCGGGCGGCCGGCGCGGTCGAGGTACTTCGGGCTGGCCACCAGCAGTTCCTGTATCTGGCCGAAGCTGCGCATGACCAGGCTGCCGTCGTCGTCCAGGCGCGTGCGCACGCGGATCGCCACGTCGAAGCCTTCGTTGATCACGTCCACGCGGCGGTTGCTCACGTGCAGCTGCACGCGCACCTCGGGATAACGGGCAAGGAATTCTGGCAGCAGCTTGGGCATCAGCTGCTGCGCTAGGCCCACCGGCACGCTGGCCTTGACCACGCCACGCGGCTCGGCGCTGAGCCGGTCCACCACTTCACGCGCGGCGGTGGCCTCGGCCAGCATCGACACGGCGTGGCGGTGCACGCTCTGGCCGACGTCGGTGACGGCGAAGCGCCGCGTCGAGCGCTGCAGGAGGCGCACGCCGAGCTCGTTCTCCAGCTGGCTGATGCGTCGGCTCAGGCGCGACTTGGGGATCCCCAGGGCGCGCTCGGCGGCGGCAAAGCCACCGTGTTCGACCACCATGGCGAAATAGTACAGATCGTTGAGGTCCTGCACTTTAACCTCCCATTTGGAACAATGCGTGATATTTAACGGCATTTATTCCATAAACGCAACAAACTACCGTGTCCTCCTTCGGCAACCGCCAACGAGAGAGGAACAGGATCATGAAACTGCTGCAGCTCGATTCCAGCGTGCTCGGAGAGAACTCGGTCACCCGCCAGCTGACTGGCGCCATCGTCGCACGTTGGCAGGCCGAGGTGCGCGGGCTGGAAGTCCAGGTCCGCGACCTCGAGCGGGACCCGCTGCCGCATCTGTCCGGCGACATCCTCGCCGGTCGTGACGAGCTGGGCGCCGCACGCGGCACGGCCGCGCTGGAGCAGTTCCTGGCCGCGGACGTCGTGGTGATCGGTGCGCCGATGTACAACTTCGGCCCGCCCTCCTCCCTCAAGGCGTGGATCGATCGGATCGCGGTGGCCGGACGCACCTTCCGCTACACCGAATCGGGCCCGGTCGGCCTGGCCGGCGGCAAGCGCGTGATCCTGGCGCTGGCGGCGGGTGGCGCGCACGAGGGACAGGCCACCGACTTCGTCGAACCCTACCTGCGGCAGGTGCTGGGATTCTTCGGCATCACCGACATCGAGACCGTGCGCGCCGATGGCGTGGCGCTGTCGCCGGACCATCGGGCCGCCGCGATCGAGCAGGCGCTCGCCTCGATCCCGGCCGCGATGGCCGCAGCGGCCTGAGAGGCCGTCCATGCCGTTCGGGTGCAGACAAGCCTCGTTCCCAACGCTGAGCTGCAGGGGCAGATCCCTCGCTACGCTCGGGATGACACGTTGGAATGCGCTCGGGACGGGACGTTGGGATGCGTCCGGAATGGGACGTTGGGATGCGTCCGGGACGGCACGTCGGGAGGCAAACTGGCGAAAACCGGTGCAGCTCAGGCGATGCGATCTGCGCCACCCATGTAGGGCCGCAGCACGTCCGGCACGGTGATGGAGCCGTCGGCCTGCTGGAAATTCTCCATCACCGCGATCAGGGCGCGGCCGACCGCCGTGCCGGAGCCATTGAGGGTATGCACCGGCTCGGGCTTGCCGCTGTCGGGGTTGCGCCAGCGCGTCTGCATGCGCCTGGCCTGGAAATCGCCGCAGTTCGAACACGAGGAGATCTCGCGGTAGGTCTGCTGCGAAGGCAGCCACACCTCCAGGTCGTAGGTCTTGCGCGCGGCAAAGCCCATGTCACCGGAGCACAGCAGCATGCGCCGGTACGGCAGGCCGAGGCGCTCGAGTACGGTCTCGGCGCTGCGGGTCATGCGCTCGAGTTCGGCGTCGCTGTCTTCCGGGCGCGTGATCGACACCAGCTCGACCTTCTCGAACTGGTGCTGGCGGATCATGCCACGCACGTCGCGACCGCCGCTGCCGGCCTCGGAGCGGAAGCACAGCGAATGTGCGGTCATGCGCAGCGGCAGCCGCGCGGGATCGAGGATCTCGTCGCGCACGGTGTTGGTGAGCGGGATCTCCGCCGTCGACACCAGGTAGCGGCGGTGCTCGCCCAGCTCGGTGGCGAACATGTCCTCCTCGAACTTGGGCAGCTGCCCGGTGCCCAGCAGGCTTTCGGCGTTGACGATGACCGGGACGTTGGTCTCCTCGTAGCCGTGTTCGCCGGTGTGCACGTCGAGCATGAACTGCGCGAGCGCGCGGTGCAGCCGCGCCAGTTGGCCGCGCAGCACCGTGAAGCGTGCGCCGGAGAGTTTCGCCGCCGTGTCGCCATCCAGCCAGCCGTTGCGTGCGCCGAGTTCGACATGGTCCTTGACCTCGAAGTCGAACGCGCGCGGCGTGCCCCAGCGGTGCTGCTCGGCGTTCTGCGTTTCGTCGGCGCCGACCGGCACCGACGGATCGGGCAGGTTCGGAACGCCCAGCGCGACCGACTCGAGTTCCGCGCGGATCACATCCAGGCGCGCTTCGCTCGTCTTCAACTCGTCGCCCATCCCGGCTACCTCGGCCAGCAGCGGCGCCACGTCTTCGCCCTTGGCCTTCGCCTGGCCGATGGCCTTGCTGCGCGTATTGCGCAGGTTCTGCAGCTCCTGCGTGCGTACCTGGATCTGCTTGCGCTCGTCTTCCAGCGCCTGCAGCCGCTCGACCGGAATTTCAAAGCCGCGCGTGTGCAGCAGTCGGGCGGCGGTATCGGCTAGATGCTGGCGGAGCAGGGTCGGATCGAGCATGGCGGGAGAGGCAGTGCGGGAAAGCGCGATTATCGCCGAGATGCCCGCGCGCTGCCCCGCCGCGTTCGGCGCGATCGGCAGGCTGTGCCAGAATCGGGCCAAACACAGGCCTTTCCCCACGCATGTCGACGCCTCCAGCCCCTGCTCCCGCATCCCGTGGCATCGCCCGATTCCTGCCCTCGGGCCGCGCATGGTGGCTGGTCGGCGGCGCGGTCCTGGCCGGGCTGCTGCTGTTCGCGCTGGTGCTGTCGAACAAGCGCGACGAGTTCGAGTTCTACCGCGCGACGGGTGAGATCATGCCCGGCGCGCCGACCCAGGTCTTCGATCCCCTGCCGGCGCCGCTGCCGGCCGGTGAAAGCACGGCAAGTGGCATGGACACCAATGCGCCAGCACCTGCTGACGCGCCGCGGATCGACCAGCACGGTGCTCCCGCCACCGTCGCCCCGGACTCTGCCGCGCAAACGACCCAGGCGCCGGCAGCTGCCATGGGATCGCGCGAGCCCCGGGCGGTCTCCGCGCCTCCGCCGGACTACCCCTCGGCCGCACTGCGGGCCGGCGCTTCGGGCGACGTGGTGCTGCGCATCGAGGTTCGCGCCGACGGGCGCGCCGGCGAGGTCAGCGTGGTGAGCGGCAGCCGCAACCGTGCGCTCGACCGCGCAGCGGTGCAAGCCGTCCGGCGCTGGCGCTTCGAGCCGGCACTGCGCGATGGTGTGGCGGTGCCTGGCACGGTCCAGCAGACCATCCGCTTCGACGCACCGCGCTGAGCCTCACCCGCCGTTGACGCCGCTGCGACGCTGCCTGCACGCGCCGCGTGGAACTTTGCCAGGGCCACCCGACAGGAATCCCCGGCCATGTCCGACCCGACGCGCGAACCCCCTGGCCCGCCACCGCCACCGCCACCGGACGCCGCCGCACAGGCGCGCCGCCGCAGCCCGCTGCCCTGGATCCTGCTGCTGCTCGCGCTCATCCTGGCAGCGTGGTACTTCATCAGCCGCGGCAACGCGCCACTGGACAGCACCCCGCCGATTGGCGAGACCACGCCGCTGCCCTCGGAGTCACCGGTTTCGGCCCCGCCGGTCACGCGCGAGCGGCCGGCACCCGAACGTGCCCGACCGGCCACCCCGGCCGACCGTGTCGCCGCGCCGATCGACCAGCCGCAGCCGGAATACCCGGCTGCCGCACTGCGCGCCGGCGAACAGGGCACCGTCGTGCTGCGCGTGGACGTGGGGGCGGACGGAAAGCCCACCGACGTGCAGGTGGCCGAGCGCAGCCGTTCGCGCGAGCTGGATCGGGCCGCGCAGCGTGCCGTGCGCGACTGGACCTTCCAGCCGGCCATGCGCAATGGCAAGACGGTCGCCTCGGTGGTCCAGGTGCCGGTCGATTTCACCATCGACACGCCGTAGCGCGCGCCAGGCGCCGGGTCTTCCGAAGCGTCTGTAGGAGCGGCTTCAGCCGCGATCGATGCATCAGCCCCATGCCAGCGTGGCGGGGCATCGCGCCACGCCAGCATCGATCGCGGCTGAAGCCGCTCCTACAGCTCAGGCCGGGCGCAGGCCGAATCCCGCACCAGTGGCCAGCGCTTCGAACCCGGGGAACGAGGTCGCCACGTTGGCCACGTCCCCGATGCGCACCTCGCCCTGCGCCAGCTGCGCGGCGACGGCGAAGGACATGGCGATGCGATGGTCGCCATGGGCCTGGACGCTGCCGCCGCCGAGGCGGCTGCCGCCGCGGATGATCGCGCCATCTGGCGATTCTTCGACCTGCACGCCGAGCGAGCGCAGCCCCGTCGCCATCGTGGCGATGCGATCGGACTCCTTGACCCGCAGTTCGGCCGCGCCGCGCACCACGGTATCGCCCTGCGCGCAGGCGGCAGCCACGAACAGCACCGGGAACTCGTCGATCATGTCGGCGACATGCGCTTCGGGCACTTCGATCCCGCGCAGCGGCGCGTGGCGCACTACCAGGTCGCTCACCGGTTCGCCGCCCTGTTCGCCCGCGGGATGCTCGACGATGTCTGCGCCCATCAGGCGCAGCACGTGCAGCAGGCCGGTGCGGCGTGGATTGACGCCAACGCGCTGCAGCCGCAGTTCCGAACCCGGCACCAGGCTGGCGGCGACGATGAAGAATGCGGCGGAAGAGAAATCAGCGGGCACCACGATGTCGCGCGCCTGCAGGCGATGGCCACCCTGCACGCTGGCGAAGCCCGGCGAGAACTCGATCGGCCAGCCCAGCGCCTGCAGCATGCGCTCGGTGTAGTCGCGGGTCGGGTGCGGCTCGCGCACGGTGGTCGTGCCTTGCGCGTACAGCCCGGCCAGCAGCAGCGCGGACTTGACCTGCGCGCTTGCCACCTCGGTCTCGATGTCGATGCCCTGCAGCGCGCTGCCGCCGTGGATGCGCAGCGGCGGCACGCCGCCCTCGCCGGTATCGATGCGCGCGCCCATGCGCGCCAGCGGCACGGTGACGCGGCGCATCGGCCGCTTCGACAGCGAGGCATCGCCCACCAGTGTGGTGTCGAAGGACTGCCCGGCCAGCAGGCCCGCCAGCAGGCGCATGCCGGTGCCGGCGTTGCCGCAGTCGAGCGGCCCGTCGGGTGCGCGCAGGCCGTCGATGCCCACGCCGTGCACGATGCGGCTGCCGGCCTGCGGCGTCTCGATGCGCACGCCCATGCGGCGGAAGATCGTCTCGGTGGCGCGTGCGTCCTCGCCTTCGAGGAAGCCGTCGATGCGCGAGGTGCCGTCGGCGAGCGAGGCCAGCATGATCGCGCGGTGCGAGACCGACTTGTCGCCCGGCACCGCCAGCTCGCCGTGCAGCGGCGCGCCCTTCGATGCGATCCAGTCCATATCCGTGCCGCTGCTCATTGCATCTCCCCGTGCAGGTCAATCATTGGTGTGTGCGTGCGCGCCTCGCGCCGACGCGCGCGCATGGCGGCCCGTCGCCGGCGAGCCGGCGCAAGGGCCGCGCGTGGTCACGGCACCGCGACCGGATAAGAGCCGAGCACGCGCACGTCGCCGGCGAAATCGTCGATCTCGGCGAGCGCGTCCTTCAACGGCGACTCGTCCACGTGTCCCTGCACGTCGATGAAGAAGGCGTACTGCCAGACCGCGCCGTGTGCCGGCCGCGACTCGATCCGGTTCATGCTGATGTTGGCGCGGGCCAGCGGCTCCAGGATCCGATACAGCGCGCCGGGCTGGTCGCGGATCGAGACCATCAGCGAGGTGCGGTCGTTGCCCGACGGCGGGAACAGCGCACGTCCGATCACCAGGAAGCGCGTGGTGTTGTCGCTGCGGTCCTCGATCGGGCCGGCCACCACTTTCATGCCGTACACGTGCGCGGCGTTCTCGCCGGCGATCGCCGCCGCGTCGTCGGACAGCTTGGCGCGCCGCACCGCCTCGGCGTTGCTCGACACCGCTTCCTTGTGCGTGTCCGGCAGGTTCTGGCGCAGCCAGTTCTTGCACTGCGCCAGCGACATGCCGTGCGAGTACACGCGCTCGATGTCCTCGATGTGGCCGGTGCGCGAGAGCAGGTACTGGTGCACGCGCAGCTCGACCTCGCCGCATATCTTCAGCGGCGAGGTCAGGAACATGTCGAGCGTGGACTGGATCGTGCCCTGGCCCGAGTTCTCCACCGGCACCACGCCGAAATCGGCGTTGCCCGCGGCGACCTCGTCGAACACCTCCTCGATGCTCACCAGCGGCAGGCCCTTGGCCGAATGGCCGAAGTGCTTGTGCACCGCCTGCTGCGAGAACGTGCCCTCGGGGCCGAGGTAGCCGATCTTCAGCGGCTCCTGCTGGGCCAGGCAGGCCGACATGATCTCGCGGAACACCCGCACCAGCACTTCGTCGCTGAGCGGTCCGTCGTTGCGGTCGACCACGCGCCGCAGCACCTGCGCCTCGCGCTCGGGACGGTAGTAGTCGATCGCCGCGGCCAGTTTGCCCTTGGCCTTGCCGACCTGGTGCGCCCACAGCGCGCGCTCGGCGATCAGCGCCTGGATTTCCCGGTCGATGCTGTCGATCTGTACACGCACCGCCGACAGATCCGGCGTGGCCTGCCCGGCAAGCTCGCCGCGGCTGCGCGCCGATGCGCGCGCCGAAGCCGGGGCCGGCGTGCGCGACGGCGCTGCACTGATCGCCGCAGGCTTGCGGCTTGCAGCCTTGGGCGTCGCGTCTTTTGCAGCGCCCTTCGGCTTGTTCTTGGTTGCCGCGGATTTCGCCCGGGCGCGCGTGCTGCGCTCAGCCATGACGGTTCTGGAATTCGCGCATGTAGTCGACCAGTGCCTGCACGCCTTCGACCGGCATCGCGTTGTAGAGCGAGGCACGCATGCCGCCGAGCACGCGGTGGCCCTTGAGACCGATCAGGCCGGCCTCGCGCGCGCCATCGAGGAACACGCCATCGAGCGCGGCATCGGGCAGGAAGAACGGCACATTCATGCGCGAGCGCACGCTGGCGTCGACCTCGTTGCGATAGAAGCCGCCGGAACCGTCGATCGCCCCGTAGAGCGATCCTGCCTTGGCATCGCTGCGGCGGTTGAACTCCGCGGTGCCGCCTTCGTCCAGCATCCAGCGCACGGTCAGGCCCAGCAGGTACCAGTTCCATGTCGGCGGGGTGTTGAGCATCGACTCGCTCTTCAGCTGCGAACTGTAGTCGAAGATCTGCGCGCGCGGCTGGCCGGCGCGCTCGAGCAGGTCGCGGCGCACGATCACCACGCTGATCCCGACCGGGCCGAGATTCTTCTGCGCGCCAGCGTAGATCAGGCCGTACTTCGACACGTCTATCGGCTCCGAGGCGATGCTCGAGCTGAAGTCGGCGAACAGCGGCACCTTGCCGGTGTCGGGCGGCACCTGTCCCCAGGCTGGGCGGAACTCGACGCCGTGGATGGTTTCGTTGGCGGTGAGGTGCACGTAGGCGGCATCGTCCGACAGCTTCCAGCTTTCGCGCGCGGGAATCGTGCGGAAGCCGTCGTCCTCGCCGCTCGCGGCGATGTTGACGTCGACTGCCGCCAGTTGCTTGAGCGCGGTGCGGCCCCAGTGCCCGCTCACCACGTAATCGACGCGCTGGCCGGCATCGGCGAAGTTGAGCGCGATCAGTGCCTGCTGCGTGGTCGCACCACCGGCCGGGAACAGCACCGCGTAGTCGTCCGGAATGGCAATCAGCTCGCGCAGGTCGGCTTCGGCCTGTCGCGCGACCGCCAGGAACTCCGGGCCGCGATGGCTGATCTCGACGACCGATGCACCGGTGTCGCCCCACTCGAGCATGTCCGCCTGCGCCTGGCGCAGGACGGTTTCGGGCAATGCGGCCGGGCCGGGACTGAAGTTGTATGCGCGTGCCATCGTGCTTCACGTGTCGGTAGGACGAAGGGCCCTAGTATGCCGCAGCGCAACAGCGATTCCTGCCGCCCGTGCGCAACTTTTCGCGCCTCGCGGCGTCCAAGCCACGCTTCCAGAGGAAACCACTATGTCGCTGCGCAGCGTGCTGGCAATTCCCGCATCTGACGTTACCGATGAAACCGTGTATCGCGCACGCCGACGGCTGCTTGGAGCCTTCGCCGGCGCTTCGCTGTTGCCGCTGGCCGGATGCGCCGAAGCCGAAGCGCCGCCATCGACTGCAGTGGTCACGCCTGCGCAGGCGCGCTCGGGTTTCCGTACCGATGAAGCGCAGACGCGTTACGAGGACATCACCGGCTACAACAACTTCTACGAGTTCGGCACCGACAAGGCCGATCCTTCGCGCGCGAAGAAGACGCTGCGCACCTCGCCCTGGAACGTCGCCGTGTCGGGCGAATGCGCGAAGCCCGGCAACCTGTCGTTCGAAGACCTGCTCAAGGGCATCACGCCGGAGGAACGGATCTACCGGCTGCGCTGCGTGGAGGGCTGGTCGATGGTGATCCCCTGGTTGGGCGTGCCGCTGGCCGATGTGCTGAAGAAGTTCCAACCCACATCGAAGGCGAAGTACGTCGCCTTCACCACGCTCGCCGACCCCGTGCAGATGCCCGGCCTGCGCTTCCGCGCGATCGACTGGCCGTATCGCGAAGGCCTGCGCATCGACGAGGCCCTGCACCCGCTCGCGTTCCTGGCCACCGGCCTGTACGGCAAGCCGCTGCCGCAGCAGAACGGCGCGCCGCTGCGCCTGGTGGTGCCGTGGAAGTACGGCTTCAAGAGCATCAAGTCGATCGTGGAGATTCGATTCACCGAGCGCATGCCGCCGACCGCATGGAACCGGCTGCAGCCCAGCGAGTATGGCTTCTACAGCAACGTCAATCCCGGCGTCGACCATCCGCGCTGGAGCCAGAAAACCGAGCGCCGCATCGCAGGCACCGGCAATCGACTGTTCGCCGACCGCATCGCGACGCGGATGTTCAACGGCTATGGCGACCAGGTGGCGGCGCTGTATTCGGGGATGGATCTGAAGCAGTGGTATTGAAGCCGGCGCCGCCGAACCGAGCGGCCGGTTTGCGCGCGAGACCGGCATCCGGCGTCGAGCGTCACGCCTGAACGCTCCGCGACCCGGCTGTCATCTCGAGCGCAGCGAGAGATCCGGTGTCCGCTCGTGATTCCTCGCTTCGCTCGGAATGACAATCAGAGCGCTTCAAGAACTCACCAGGGACATCGACACACATGGCGCAGGCTTCCCGTCCGCTCGTGCTGGCCAAGGCCGGCGTCCACGCCCTGGCGCTGACGCCGCTGACGCTGCTGGCGTGGCGCGTGTGGCAGGTGTGGAGCGAGGCTGACATCGACGCGCTCGGCCCCGATCCGGTGGCCGCGATCGAGCACGAGCTGGGGCTGTGGGCGCTGCGCCTGCTGCTGCTCACGCTCGCTGTCACGCCTTTGCGCCAGCTCAGCGGACAGGTCGTGCTGATGCGCTTCCGGCGCATGCTCGGCCTGTACGCGTTCGCCTACGCCAGTCTGCACCTGTCCGCCTACCTCGCGCTCGACCTGCGCGGCTGGTGGGCGCTGGTGTTCGAGGAGATCGTCAAGCGCCCCTACATCACCGTGGGCTTTGCCGCCTGGCTGCTGCTGGTGCCGCTGGCGGTGACCTCGACCCGAGGCTGGATGCGGCGGCTGGGCCGCAACTGGGGCCGGTTGCACCGCGTGGTCTATGCGGTGGCAGCGCTGGCGGTGCTGCATTTCTGGTGGATCGTGAAATCGGACTACCGCGAGCCGCTGCTGTACGCGGCGATCCTCGCCAGCCTGCTTGGCTGGCGCCTGTGGAAACGGCTGTCGCGCCGGACCGCCCCGCTGGCTTCACAAGCCGCGCGCGGATAGCCCGATGGCTGCGTCCGGGATCGCGGGCCGGCACGTGCCGGCGGTGGAGTGCTTCAGCCCGGGCCGAACAGCAGCAGCGCCGCCAGCAGTGCCGCCATGCCCAGGGCGGCGAGCAGCAGCCACGGCAGGCGCATGGCCCGCCCGGTGGCGGGTGGCGTTGCGAGCGGCGTGTCCACCCCAGCCGCCGCGTCTTCCGCGGCCGTCCGCGGCCGCCGCCTCGGCGCTTCGACCACGAAGCGGTGGTGGCCGTCGAACACGATCTGGTCGCCGGATTCGAGCAGCGCATCGCGCACCGGCTCACCGTTGACCAGACTGCCCTCGGCCGAACCCAGGTCGCGCAGCACCACCTGCTCGCCCACCAGCTCCAGCCTCGCGTGGCGATCGGCGAAGGCGGGATCGTCGATGCGGATGTCGGCATCGGAATGACGGCCGACCAGGCGTGGCCGCTCCAGGGTGAAGCAGCGGCCGTGGAAGCGGCCACCGACACCGCGCAGGACAACGCGCAGGTTCGGCATCTCGTCGGGCGGCCCGGCCTCGTCGGTGGCGCGCGGCAGTTGCGCCGGCTGCGCCGACAGCAGGCGCAGCTCGACCCCATCGACGTAGATCGCATCGCCGGCGCGCAGCATCGCCATGCGCTGGACCTGGCGGCCGTTCACGTGGACGCCGGGGGCGCCCTCCTCCACGTTCAGCCACACCCCGCGGCGGTCCACGCACAGCCGCAGCGGGAACTCGCCGCCGCCCTCGACCACTTCGATACGGCCGGCTCCGGTGCGGCCGATGCCGTGCATGCCAACGGACAGCGGACGGTCGTCGCGCGGCTGGCCGGCGATTCGCAATCTGACGGGTTCCATGGCGCGGCAATCTAGCACGCAGCCATCTCGCCGAGCTTGGCCGGACGCACCAGTCCGTCGCAGAATGTCGACCCTCCCCGCCAAGGCGCCGCCATGTCAGGCATCGATATCCACCACGCCCATTCCCTGCCGATGGACCAGGCCCGCGCAGCCGTCGAACAGGTGGCACGCAGCCTGTCCGAGCGCTTCGGCGTCGACTACAGCTGGCAGGACGACGTCATGCGCTTCGCCCGCTCCGGCGTGGACGGCCGCATTGCGCTGCAGCCGAACACGCTGCACGTGACCGCCTCCCTGGGGTTCCTGCTGTCCGCGATGAAGGGCCCGATCGAGGCGGAAATTCGGCGGGTGCTGTCGGAACGATTCCAGGGCGGCATCGACAGCTGAAGGCTGCCTGCGCGGCGCACCCGGTCAGCCTTCGAAACTGAACGCATCCGGCTCGGCGTCCAGCGGCCCGCAGCTGCGCCGGAATCTGCCTGCGCGGTCGATTCCGCTATCCTTTGCTGTCCCCCTGACTCCTGGTAACCGATGTCCAACTGGCTGATCGCGATCGGCGTCGTGCTGCTGATCGGTGGCGTGGCCACGCTGTATTTCCGCACGGTGCAGCTGCGACGCGACGAGACCCGGGCGGGCATCAAGGCACTGTCGGGGGTGTCCTGGCGGGCCTTCATCCACATGGTGCTCGACGCGCTGTCGCGGCGCGGGTTCAGCCGCCTGGTGGACGAGGACAATCCTGCCGGCGATACCGAGTACATGCTCGAGCGCAAGGGCGAGCACTGGCTGCTCTCGTGCAAGCACGGCAGCGCCTTCGTGCTGGGCCGGCTGACCGTCAACGAGCTTGCGCGCGCAATGGACATGAAGGGCGCGGCGGGCGGCTTCCTGCTCACCCAGGGACGCATCACCGACGACGCGCGCCCGGTCGCGGCACTGCAGCGCATCGAACTGCTGGACGGCCCCGCGCTGTGGCCGCAGCTGCGCGAATTCCTGCCGGTGGAACAGCTGGCCGGCATCCGCGCGCAGGCCGCGCAGGCGGCGCGCCAGCGCGTGCTGCTGTCGTGGCTGGCGGCGCTGCTCGCGGGCGTGGCGATCTGGCTGGCCCTGCCCGCGTCCATCGCTGCGCCCTCGCAAACACGATCCCCGCCGCCGGTCTCCGCGGCCGAGCCGGTCTCCACGCCTTCGCCTGCACCATTGCCCGCACCGGCAACCGCACCGACGACCGCGCTGCAACCGTCCGCAGCGCCACAGGCCGCCGTCCCCGCGCCACCGGCAGCACCGCTCGACATCGAACAGCAGCGCGCCGAAGTTGCCGCCGAGGTGTCCACGCTGGCCGACGTGGACCGCGCGGCCTGGTCCACCGAATCGACTCTGGAAGTCTTCCTCTCGACCATCCAGGACGACCCCTTCGGCCGCATCTGCCCGCTGGTCGAACGCTACGACGATCTCGCGGCGTCGCGTATCCAGCTCACCCCGCCGCCGGGCAGCACCGCGACGGTGCGGTTCCGGCAGTGTCGGTCGTACTGATGAAGGCGACGCTGCAGCGCGCGCGGAGGGCGTGTTGACCACCCCGGGGCTGCATGGTGTCATGGCGGCCGGTTGAGTTCGGAAGGGCGGGATGGCCAGCGGCAGGTTGACGTTCGAGCAGGCGGCCAAGGACGTCCAGTCGCTGCCGGAGCGGCCCGACAACGAGACCCTGCTGCGCCTGTACGCGCTCTACAAGCAGGGTTCGGCAGGCGACATCACCGGCGAGAAACCCGGCTTCTTCGACTTCGTCGGTACGGCCAAGTTCGAGGCCTGGAGCAGACTCAAGGGCACCCCCCGCGAACTCGCGCAGCAGCAATACGTCGACCTCGTCGCCAGCCTGAAGGGCTGAGCGCGCCGATGGCCCGCGACACGCGACAGCGCATCCTCGATTGCGCGCTGGTGATGTTCAACACGCAGGGCGAGCCGACCGTCACCACCAACCACGTTGCCGACGAGCTGGAGATCAGCCCCGGCAACCTGTACTACCACTTCCGCAACAAGGACGACATCATCGAGCAGCTGTTCACGCGCTACGAGGCGCGCATGGACGAGGTGCTCACCCCGCCCGACGGTCGCCTGCCCGGGCTCGAGGACATCTGGCTGCAGCTGCACCAGGTGTTCGAATGCATCTGGGAGTACCGCTTCCTCTACCGCGACCTGCTGGAGATCCTCAGCCGCAGCCGGCGCCTGCGGACACGTTTCGCGCGCATCCTCAAGCGCGCCGACGACCGCGCACGCACGGTGATGCAGGGCCTGTTGCAGGCCGGCGTCATCCGCGCGTCGCCTGCGGAAATCGACGCCGCCGCGACCAACCTGCTGGTGCTGGCCACGTTCTGGCTCAACTACGCCGCCATCCGCGGCGATGGCGACGAACGCGCTGCGATCCGCGACGGGATCGTGCAGGTGATGATGCTGCTCTCCCCCTTCCTGCGCGACGCCGAGCGCGTGCAGCTGGACCAGCTGATCCGCGCCTACACGGATTGACGGGCGCAACACCGCAGTCGGGCGGCTTCGCCGGGGTGGCGCCACATGCGCCAGCCTCTCGACGCATGCCGAGCCATGCCGACAAGGCGCTCGGGCCGGCCCCTGCACGCACGCTCAGGCAGCCTGCCTCCCACGCGTTTCCGCGACCCACGGCCACGCTTTCCCGCGTGGCCCGCAGGCCCGCCCCTTTTGCAAGGCTTGCCCCACCCCCTCCGCTCCCCGTAGACTTCGCGTCCCGTTTCACCGTCACCAATTCCCGCTCGCGGGAACCGTGACGGCGCGATCGCCACACGCTGGCGATACAGGACCGGGCGGTTAGCTCAGCGGTAGAGCATCGCCTTCACACGGCGAGGGTCGCAGGTTCGAACCCTGCACCGCCCACCACACAAGGCCAGACCCTTGCACGAAACCCGGCCCTGCGCCGGGTTTTCTGTTTCTGGGTGCAGGCAATGCCACCGGGCGGCCTCAGCCGGACTGTCCTGAAGGCCCCAACTGTCCTCGCGCGGTCCCGGCTTTTTCACGCCGCTCGTCCGACACGATGCAGCCGTCCACCAGGTTGACCGTGCGGTCGCAGGTTTCCGACAGGCGCGGGTCGTGCGTCACCACCAGCACCGCGCATCCGAACTGTTGGTTGAAGCGGCGCAGCAGTTCGAACACCTCCGCCGCCGTCTTCGTGTCGAGGTTTCCGGTCGGTTCGTCCGCCAGCAGCAGGGCCGGCCTGGTGACCAGCGCACGCGCAATCGCCACGCGCTGCTGTTGGCCGCCGGAGAGCTGGTCGGGCCTGCGGTCGACGAACTTTTCCAGCCCCACCGCGGCCAACAGGCCGCGGGCGGTGTCGGTGATCCCGCGGTCCGGCCGGCCATTGGCGACCATCCACGGCATCAGCACGTTCTCCAGCGCGGTGAACGCGTTGATCAGGTGGTGGAACTGGAACACGAAGCCGATGCGGCGCCCGCGCAGCTCGGTGCGGGCTTCATCGTCCATCTCGCGGGTGGGCTCGCCGAGCAGGTGGAGTTCGCCTCCGGTCGGCGAGTCGAGCAGGCCGATCAGGTTGAGCAAGGTGCTCTTGCCGGATCCGGACGGCCCGACCAGCGCGGCGAAGTCCGCGCTGTCCACGCGCAGGTCGACGCCGTGCAGCACCTCCACCTCGTTGGGCTGGCCGATGTTGTAGGACTTGCGCAGGCCTTCCAGGCGCAGCACTTCGCGCGGCTCAACCACGGATCGCCTCCACCGGGTCCATGCGCGAGGCGCGGGAGGCCGGCACGTAGGCGGCCGCCATGCCGGCAACGGTGGCCAGACCCATAGCCGCCGGCACCAGCGCGGGCGGCAGCGGGATGAAGAACAGCTTGGGGCCGAAGTTGTTGAATACCGCCACCAGTCCCAGCCCGGACAGCGCGCCGATCGCCGAACCCGCCAGCCCCAGCACCGCGCCCTGCACCAGGAACACGCGCAGCATCTGCGCGCGACGCGTGCCCATGGCGCGCAGGATGCCGATCTCGCGCGTGCGCTGGGCCACGCTGACCGCCAGCACGCTGGCGATGCCCAGCGCGACCGAGATCGCCACGAACAAGCTGATCATGCGGGTGGACAGGCTCTGCGAGCTCAGCGCGTTCATCAGCTGGGCATTGCTTTCCATCCAGCTCTCGGCCTGCAGCCCGGTGAGTCCGCGCACGCGCGCGGCCACCCGGTCGGCGGCGAACAGGTCCTGCACGGTCACGTCGATCACCGTCACCCCGCCGGGCAGCGCCAGCAGCGACTGCGCCTGCTTGAGGTCGACATAGACGTAGCGCGCGTCGAGCTCGCGCACGCCCAGCTCGAAGATGCCGGCCACGTTGACCACGGCGTCGCGACCGTCACCGGCCTCGAGCCGCAGCTTGCCGCCCAGGCGCAGGCCAAGGTCCTCGGCGAGCTGGCGGCCGACCACGGCATTGCCCGACCCCACCTCGAGACGCCCCTCGACCATGTTCTCGTCGAGCGGGATCACCTGCAGGTAGCGCGGCAGGTCGACGCCCACCAGCGCCACCGACTCCACCGCCGCGCCGCGGCGGCCGAAGGCCGGGCCCGACACCAGCGGCGACACCGCGGTGACGCCGGGCAGCCGGTCCAGCACATCGCGCACCTGCAGCCAGTTGTCGATCGGTCGCAGCGATTGCGGGCGCGGATCCTCCAGCACCAGTTGCAGGCTCCCGTCCGGCGCGGGCGCGACCAGGTTGGCCTCGCGCGGCGCCTCCACGCGCAGGTGCGCCTGGGTCCCGAGCGTGCGGTCGATGATGTTGTCCTGCAGGCCGGCGATCAGCGCGGTGACGAACACGATCACCGCCACGCCGACGGCGATCCCGAACAGGATCAGCATCGTCTGCGCACGGCCATGGCGCAGGAAGCGCATGGCGATGGTGGACTCGATCCACATGGCGTCAGTCGAACTGGGCCGGCAGCTCGCCGCGGCGGCTGTCGTCACCGGCCTCGGGGGCGGGCTGGCCCTCGATGCGGACGCGGTCGCCGTCTTCGGGCAGCTCTTCCGGCCCGAGGGCGCCCGCGGCGACCACCTGGTCGCCCGCTTCCAGGCCTTCGAGCACCTCGCTCATCGCAAGCCCACGCAGGCCCAGCTGCACCAGACTGCGCTGCACGCGGCCATCGCGCACGCGCAGGACGCTGGCCTGCCCGGATCCGGCCCGGGCATCGAGCAGCGCGTCGTTGGGCACGGCCAGCGCGCGATCGCTGCGGCCGGTGAGGATGGTCGCGGTCACGGTCATGTCCTGGCGCACGTAGTCAGCCGCCGGGTCGATGCGCAGGCGTACGTCGATGGTGCCGCGCGTAGGATCCACGCCCGGCGCGATGTGGTGCACGATGGCGGCGAAGGGCCGGCCGGGGAAGGCATCGGCGATGCAGGTGGCCGACTGGCCGACCGCAATCCGGTCGAGGTTCTTCTCGTCCAGTGCCAGCAGCACCTCGCCGGGCGCATCGCGCGCGATCTCGAGCAGCACGTCGCCGGGATTGACCGTATCGCCCGGCTCCACGTTGCGGATCAGCACGGTGCCGGCGACGGTGGCGCGGATCTCGGCGCGCGCCAGGTCGGCCTCGGTTGCGGCCAGGCGTTCTCGTGCCTGCGCCTCGCGCGCGCCGCCAGCCAGCGCCGACAGCGCCACCTGCGCCTGGTCGGCCGCTGCGCGCGCGGCCACCACGCCCTGCGCGGCCTGTTCGACGTCTTCGCGCGAGACCAACTGCCGCCTGCCCAGCTCACGCCGGCGGGCGAGGTCGCGCTCGGCCTGGGCCAGGTCGGCGCGCGCCTGGCGCAGTCGCGCCTCCGCGTCGGGACGCTCTGCTTCGCGCAGGGTGGCCAGCGCCGCGCGCGCCTCGTCGCGACGCGCTTCCAGGTCGCGCGCGCGCAGGAGCACCAAGACGTCGCCGGGCGCAACACGATCGCCTTCCATCACCCGTCGTTCCAGCACCAGCCCGGCGATTTCCGCGCCCACCTGGACGCGCGACAGCGCCGCAATGCGCCCGGTCGCCACCACGTTCTGCACCAGCGGGCCGCTGGCCACCTCGTAGCCGGGCAACGCAGGGCCACGCATCCGCGCCACGGCCCAGGCGAGCAGCAGCAGGGCCACCACCGCCGCGCCAGCGAGCATCCACGTCCTGCGCCTGGTCCCGTCCGCCATGTACGCACCTTTCGGGAAAGGCGCATCTTCGCCGGAACCCGGTGAAGAGTGGGACTTGGGTTGGATCGCGCGCTACGAAAACAGCCGCTGGCGCGCCTGCCACGCCACGTCCAACTGCTATCCGCCGCGCTCCGGAGGCGCGGGTTTCGCGCCCGAGCGCGCCTCGCGCAAACGGTCGAGCTTGTCCTTGAGCTTGAGCTCCAGCCCGCGTTCGACCGGCTGGTAATACACCCGCTCGCCCATCGCATCGGGGAATCCGGTCTGGTCCAGCGCGACGCCGCCATCGCGGTCGTGATCGTACTGGTAGCCCTTGGCGTAGCCGAGTTCCTTCATCAGCTTGGTCGGCGCGTTGCGCAGGTGCATCGGCACGTCCTGGGTCCCGTACTCGGCCACGTCGCGACGTGCGGCCTTGAACGCCACGTAGGCGGCGTTGGACTTGGCGGTGCTGGCGAGGTAGATCGCCAACTGTCCCAGCGCGAGTTCGCCCTCTGGGCTGCCGAGGCGGTCGTAGGTGTCCCAGGCATCGACGGCCATCTGCAGCGCGCGCGGATCGGCCAGGCCGATGTCCTCGACCGCCATGCGGGTCATGCGCCGCGCCAGGTAGACCGGGTCGCAGCCGCCGTCGAGCATCCGCGCCAGCCAGTACAGCGCCGCGTCGGGATTGGAGCTGCGCACCGACTTGTGCAGCGCCGATATCTGGTCGTAGAACTGCTCACCACCCTTGTCGAAGCGGCGGGTGCGGTCGGCCAGCACCTGCTCCAGCACCGCATCGGTGATCGCGCCGCCCTCGCCCACCAGCTCGGCGGCGATCTCGAGCAGGGTCAGGCCGCGACGCACGTCGCCGTCGGCGGCGACCGCGACCAGGTGCAGCTGCGTATCCTCGATCTGCAGCCCGCGTCCGCCAAGGCCGCGCTCGGTGTCCGCCAGCGCATGCGCAAGCGCGAGGTGGATGTCTTCGGCCGAGACTGCCTCCATCACGTGCACGCGGCAGCGCGAAAGCAGCGCGGAGTTCAGTTCGAATGACGGGTTCTCGGTGGTGGCGCCGACGAACACGATCGTGCCGCGTTCGATATGCGGCAGGAACGCATCCTGCTGCGCCTTGTTGAAGCGGTGCACCTCGTCCACGAACAGCACGGTGCGGCGGCCTTCGGCAAACCGATGCGCGGCTTCGGCCAGCACCTGGCGCACCTCGGGCAGGCCCGAGAGCACGGCCGAGACCGATCGGAACTCGGCGTCGGCATAGCGCGCCAGCAGCAGCGCCAGCGTGGTCTTGCCGCAGCCAGGCGGCCCCCACAGCACCATCGAATGCACGGCGCCGGCCTCGATCGACTGGCGCAGTGCCGAGTCGGGCGAAACCAGCCGGCGCTGGCCCACCATTTCGTCGAGCGTGCGCGGACGTATGCGTTCGGCCAGCGGGCGCAGGGCGTCGCGATCGACCGTGAGCAGGTCGCCGCGTTGATCGGGCGGGGAGGTCCTGGCGCGTGGCACGGCGTGGGGATCAGGCAGGGAACAGGCCGGCCACGATAGCAAGACCGACTCGCAGGGCGCGCGAACGCCCGCGTCAGCGCGCCGCGACCCCGAGTTCGTAGTTGACCCGCTGCCAGGCGTTGGCGATGCGGTCGTACAGCGCCTCGATGCGCACCGGCGTATTGCCGTTGCGGCCGAAATCGGCGATGCCCTGGGCGTTGATGCGCAGCAGCCTGCGCCCGCCCTCGACCGTGCTGATGTCGTCGAGCTGAAGTCGCGCCTGGGTGTTGCCGAACTGCCGGTCGAGTTCGACTGCCACGCGCTCCTCGAGCTGGCGCACGAGCGCCGAATCGTTCGGCACTTCGCGCTCGCCGGTCGCGACCCCGCCGATCAGGATCCGCGGATAGCCGGCGCTGGCGAACGTGGTGTCGTAGAGCGTGCTGAACCGGAACCCGATCCAGTCGGCATCATCCCCCAGCCGCACGCGCCCCTGACCGCTGACGGTGCGGTCGCTCACGCTGGCGATGGCGACATCGAACGACTCGATGGCCACTGCGATCGAAGCCGTATTCATCTGTTCCGCCAGCGCGGCGACGACCACCGCGGCCACCGCATTGTCCAGCGCCTCGTCGCCGCTGGTCGCAAGACGCTGCGGTACGGACGCCGACACCTGGACCGGCGACGTCGCCACCGGGGTCGACTGCGCCAGCGCGGGCAGCGTCGCCAGGCAAGCGGTGATTAACAGCAGCCGGGCGTCGTAGCGGCGTCGGATCATCGGTTGCGGTTGCCCGTGCATGCGTCTCCCTGTGTCCGGCGCCGCCAGCGCCGAGCCGGTCAGCCCTCGCCGACCACGTCCACGCCCGCCGGCGGCGTGTAGGTGAACGTGTCGGCGGCAAATGCGGGATTGCGCTTCCAGCCGCTGAACCGGATCTGCGTGCGCTGGCCGAGCGCGTCGACAATCTCCATCCGCGCCAGGCCGGTATCGCCCATGCCCAGTCGCGCGCTCTGGAATGCGGCCTCCTCGGCGTTCTGCTTCGGCTTCAGGACCAGCCACTGCAGTCCGTCCGATTCACCGTCTTCCTCGACCAGGAAATCCCGGTCAAGGCGGGCCGGGTCGAGCAGTGCGGCGAGCGGGCTGTCCTGTTCGGCGCTGCCCTGTGGGCGCCGGCTGACCTGCTCGAGGTCCGGATCGTAGACCCAGACGGTCTTGCCGTCGGCCACGATCAGCTGCGGATAGGGCTTCTCGTATTCCCAGCGGAACAGGCGCGGCGCCGACAGCGCGACGCGACCGCTGGACGACTCGCGGACGCGGCCGTTGTCGTCGAAGACCTGCTGGGTGAACTGCCCGTCCAGGCCCTTGAGCCCACGGGTGAAGCTGTCGAGCTGCTCGCGCGCGCCGGCGTGCGCGGCACCGGCCAGCAGGGCGATTGCGACAAGCAGCCAGCGGCAATTGCGGATCATGGAAGGCGGTCCTCGGGGATGGGTAGCGCAAGTCTGCAAACAGCAAGCTGAACAAGCACTTCGCCCATCCAGTTCAAGACAACGGGAACCGGGGTGGAAGACGGACGAGTACCGGATAAGGGAGTCCGCGCTGCGCGCGCCCCCATCCCGGCCTTCCACCGCAGGCGGGGGAAGGAGAAGAGCGTGCTCACGTGCGTCGCCCCTCTCCGCGGCTTGCTCCCTCGCCCGCCTGCGGGGGAGGAGAGCAGCGTGATCGCGCCCTTCCTGCTCCCTCCCCCGCCTGCGGGGGAGGGCCGGGGTGGGGGCAACAGCCGACACGATCTCCGGCGTCGCGACGCTCCTACTTGGGCGGCGGGGGTGCGAGGACGGAGCGGTCGCCGTTGTGCTCGGGCGCGGACACCACGCCGGCCGCCTCCATCGCCTCGACCAGGCGCGCGGCGCGGTTGTAGCCAATCTTCAAGCGCCGCTGCACGCCGGAGATCGACGCACGCCGCGTCTCGGTGACGATCTTCACCGCCTCGTCGTACAGCGGATCGGACTCGTCGCCCGCTGCGCTGCCGGCCTCGGGTAGTCCGGTCGCGCCGATCGTGCTGCCGTCGTACATGGTCTGCGCCTCGTCGAGCACGCCTTCGACGTAATCCGGGCCGCCGCCGCTCTGCTTGAGGTGCTCGACCACGCGGTGCACCTCCTCGTCGGAGACAAAGGCGCCGTGCACGCGTTCGGGCAGCGCCGTGCCTGGCGGCAGGTAGAGCATGTCGCCATGGCCAAGCAGGGTCTCGGCGCCGGACTGGTCGAGGATGGTGCGCGAATCGATCTTGCTCGAGACCTGGAACGCGATGCGCGTGGGAATGTTGGCCTTGATCAGGCCGGTGATCACGTCCACCGACGGGCGCTGCGTGGCCAGGATCAGGTGGATGCCGGCGGCGCGCGCCTTCTGCGCCAGGCGCGCGATCAGTTCCTCGACCTTCTTGCCGACGATCATCATCATGTCGGCGAATTCGTCGATGAAGATGACGATGAACGGCAGCGTCTCCAGCGGCTCGGCGACCTCGCTGGACTCGGGGTTCGGGCGGAACAGCGGGTCGAGCAGCGGCTGGCCGGCTTCCTGCGCCTCGCGCACCTTCTTGTTGAAGCCGGCGAGGTTGCGCACGCCCACCGCGCTCATCAGCTTGTAGCGCCGCTCCATCTCGGCCACGCACCAGCGCAGGCCGTTGCCGGCCTCCTTCATGTCGGTGACCACCGGCGCCAGCAGGTGCGGGATGCCCTGGTAGACGCTGAGCTCCAGCATCTTCGGGTCGATCATCAGCATCCGCAGGTCCTTTGCGGACGCTTTGTACAGCAGGCTCAGCACCATCGCGTTGACCGCAACCGACTTGCCCGAACCGGTGGTGCCGGCGACGAGCAGGTGCGGCATGCGCGCAAGATCGGCCACGGTCGGGCGGCCGGCGATGTCCTTGCCCAGCGCCAGGGTCAGCGGGCTGGTGGCCTTGTCGTATTCCTTCGAGCGCAGCAGCTCGCTGAGATAGATCATCTCGCGATGGGTGTTGGGCGTTTCCAGGCCGATCACCGCCTTGCCCGGGATCACGTCGACCACGCGCACCGACTTCACCGAAAGCCCGCGTGCGATGTCCTTGTCCAGCGAACTGATCTGGCTGACCTTGATGCCCGGCGCGGGTTCGATCTCGAAGCGGGTGATGACCGGGCCGGGATAGGCGCCGACCACCTGCGCGTCGATGCGGAAATCCTTGAGCTTGAACTCGATCTGCCGGGACAGCGTCTCCAGCGTGCCCTCGTCGTAGCCCTTGACCTGCGGCTTTGGATCATCCAGCAGGGCCAGCGGCGGGATGCCGCTGCCGTCGCCGACGTGGAACAGCGGGATCTGCTGCTCGCGCCGTGCCCGGTCGCTCTTTTCCACCACCGGTGCCGGCGGTGGTTCGATCCTGACCTTCTCGCGCTTGGCGCGCAGCTCGGTGTCGACCTTGCGCGTTTCCACGCGCTCGGCGCGACGCTCGTGCGCCTCCATGCGGTCGGCCGCCTGCTTGCGGCCGCGGCGCAGCAGCTCCGGCAGCCTCAACACCCAGCCACCGACACGGTCGGCCACGGCCAGCCACGACAGCCCGGTGGCCAGGGTCACCGACACCAGCAGCAGCGCGAGCAGGAACAGGTTGCCGCCCAGTGCGCCGAAGCCGCGGTCGAGCGAGTTGCCGACCAGCCGCCCGAGGATGCCGCCACCGCCCTGCGGCATGCCTTCGACATTGCCCAGCCGCAGGTACAGCATCCCGGTGCCCGCCACCACGAAGCCGACGATGCCGACCAGGCGCAGCGCCGGACCAAAATCGACCCGGCCGTCTCCATCCGAATCCATGCCGAACAGGGCGATCCAGGCGATTGCGCCCAGGATCAGCGGCAGCAGGTAGGCGACGTAGCCGGTCAGGCCCAGCAGGATGTCGGCGATGCGCGCGCCGACCGGGCCACCGGCGTTGTGCAGCTCGCTGGCCACGCCGCCGCCGGAGGCGACAAACCAGCCCGGGTCGTCGGGCGAATGCGTGGCCAGGCACACCAGCAGGTACAGCAGCAGCGGCGCGATCAGGATCATCGCGATGTCGCGCAGCAGACGCTGCCGGCGCGGGTCCGGCGGCGCGGCTTCTTTCGCCGTCGCGCGCGGGCGCTTGCCGCGTTCAGGAATCGCGCGTGCCACCGTCATCCACTGCCTTAGGAAACCGACCCAATGCCTTGATCTTAATTCAAAGGTCGAGCGATTGCAGGGCCGGATGCACAAGCCGGCCGGCCTCGACGTTGACGCCGCGCAGCAGCGCCGGGTGGCCGCGCCAGTCGCCCGAGGCCAGCCGGTCGACCCAGGGCAGGATCGCCGCGCAGATCGCCTCGGAGCTGGTCCGCGGTACCGCACCGGGCATGTTGGTCACGCAGAAGTGGGTGACCCCCTCCTCCACGTAGGTCGGCGCCTGCCAGGTGGTCGGACGCGAGGTCTCGAAGCAACCGCCCTGGTCGATCGCGATGTCGACCAGCACGCTGCCGTCCTCCACCGCCCGGACCATCTCGCGCGTGAGCACGTGCGGGGCGACCGCGCCGGTCACCAGCACTGCACCAATCACCAGGTCGGCCGACGCCACCTCACGCGCGACGAGGTCGTCATAGGGATGCAGGGTGGTGACGTTCTGGCCAACGCGCATCATCGCGTCGCGACGATCCTGGCGCGTCTCGAACACCACCACGTTGGCGCCGCCCGCCGCGGCGGCAGCGACCGCCGCGCCACCCGCCTGGCCGGCGCCGAACACCACCACCTTGCCGCGCGGGGTCGACGGCAGCCCGCCAAGCAGGGTGCCCTTGCCGCCCAGTGGCTGGTGCAGGTAGGCGGTGCCAAGCTGCACCGCGATCCTGCCGGCAATCGTCGACATCGGCGCCAGCAAAGGCAGCTCGCCGCTGTCGAGCTCGACGGTCTCGAACGCGATGCCGGTCAGGCCGATGTCGAGCAGCCGCCGCGCCAGCACCGGGTCGGGCGCCAGATGCAGGTAGCAGAACAGGAGGTGGTGTTCGCGCAGCAGGGCCAGGTCGCCATCGACCGGTTCCTTGACCTTGACGATCAGTTCGCCCTGCCCGTACAGGGTCGCGGCATCGGGCGCGATGCGCGCACCGAGGCGCTCGTACTCCGCGTCCGCGAAACCGGACAGCAGGCCTGCACCTTGTTCGATCCACACCGCATGGCCGCGCCGCACCAGGTCGCCAACCGCCGCCGGGACCAGCGCGACGCGACCTTCGAGCGCCTTGGTTTCCTTCGGTACCCCGATGCGCATGCGTCCGCTCCGATGCCGTTGTCCGCGTGGTCAGGGCCTGCGAAAAACCGCGCAGCACGTGCAAGGTTCCGGAGGAAGCCGTGCGCCCGGCGCGACGCGCGATGGACGCTGCGTTTCGCCGGCAGGGCCTGTTCGCGCCTTGTGTTGCCGCCGTCACGACGCCAAGCTATGAGCTTCGATACGCCGCGACTTCACGACCTGCGAGTATACATGTCACTTTCCGCACCCCGGCACATCCGCCTTGTCATCCTCGGTTCCGGCCCTGCCGGCTGGACCGCCGCCGTCTACGCCGCGCGCGCCAACCTCAAGCCCGTGGTCATCACCGGCCTGCAGATGGGCGGGCAGCTGATGACCACGACCGAGGTCGACAACTGGCCGGGCGACGCCCACGGCCTGCTCGGCCCGGACCTGATGGCGCGCATGCAGGCGCATGCCGAACGCTTCGAGACCGAGGTGGTGTTCGACCACATCCACACCGCCGACCTATCGCAGCGTCCGTTCCGCCTGGTCGGCGACAGCGGCAGCTACACCTGCGACGCGCTGGTGATCGCGACCGGCGCCACCGCGAAGTACCTGGGGCTGGAGTCGGAGGAGACGTTCAAGGGCCGCGGCGTGTCCGCCTGCGCCACCTGCGACGGGTTCTTCTACAAGGACCAGGACGTGGCCGTGGTCGGCGGCGGCAACACCGCGGTCGAGGAAGCGCTGTACCTGTCCAACATCGCCCGCAAGGTCTACCTGGTGCACCGCCGCGACACTCTGCGCGCGGAAAAGATCATGCAGGACAAGCTGATGACGAAGGTCGCGGCCGGCAAGATCGAGACGGTCTGGCACCACGTGGTCGACGAAGTCCTGGGCAACGACGCCGGGGTGACCGGCATGCGCCTGAAGTCGGTGCAGGACGGGAGCACGCGCGAGATCGACGTGCACGGCTTCTTCGTCGCCATCGGCCATACGCCCAACACCGCCCTGTTCGAAGGCCAGCTGGCGATGAACAGCGGCTACCTCGACATCCGATCGGGCCTGGCCGGCGGCGCCACCGAAACCTCGGTCAAGGGCGTGTTCGCCGCGGGCGATGTCGCCGACCAGGTCTATCGCCAGGCCGTCACCTCCGCCGGCTTCGGCTGCATGGCGGCGCTGGATGCGGAGCGGTTCCTCGACAAGGGCGCTTAGCCGCGGTCGCGGACTGCCCGCGGCGGTTCGTGCCACTCGCACGGACGCGCTGCCGGCCCTCGCGAGCACCCTGGACGGGCTTGCAAGCGTCTGGCGGCAATCCGGGTCCCCCACTGACCGGTCCTCGCGGCTGCAAAGCACCTCGTCGGAATCACAGCGGGACAACATGCCGGACCTGCGGATACATCGACGACTTTCGGACATCCCAGCGCTGGCCTGGGACGCCCTGCACGATGGCAATCCCTTCGTCGCCCATGCTTTCCTCTCGGGGCTCGAAGACACCGGCTGCCTGCGCGCGGACTGGGGCTGGACGCCGCACCATGTCGCACTCTGGGACGGCGAGCGTCTGCTCGCGGCCGCACCCGCGTACCTGAAGCACAACTCGCACGGCGAGTTCGTGTTCGACCATGCCTGGGCGCATGCGTACGCGCAGCACGGGCAGGACTACTTCCCCAAGCTGCTTTGCGGCGTGCCCTACTCGCCCGTCACCGGGCCACGCCTGCTGGCGCCAACCGCAGGGCTGCGTGCGGCGCTCGCCGATGCGCTGGTTGCCGAGGCCGGGCGCCTTGCGCTGTCGTCCGCCCACGTCAACTTCCACGGTGGCGGCGAGGACACGGACTTCGGCGGGGACTGGCTCGCGCGCACCGACATCCAGTACCACTGGCGCAACGACGGTGGCTGGTCGAACTTCGACGATTACCTCGCGGCGATGGACCACAAGCACCGCAAGAACATCCGCCAGGAGCGGGCGAAGGTGACGCGCGCCGGCATCGGCTTCCGCACCGTGCACGGCGACGACGCCAGCGCAGCCGATCTGGCCACGATGCACGGCTTCTACCTGCAGACCTTTGCCGAATACGGCAACTCGCCGGCGCTCACGCAAGGCTTCCTGCAGCACCTCGCCGCGACCATGCCCGATCGGCTGGTGATGTTCTTCGCCGTGCACGAGGGCAAGGACGTCGCCGGGGCGCTTTGCCTGCGCGGTGGCGACACGCTGTACGGGCGCTACTGGGGCGCCATCGCCACCCTGCCCGGCCTGCACTTCGAGACCTGCTATTACCAGGGGATCGACTACTGTCTGCGCGAGGGCCTGCGCGTGTTCGAACCCGGCGCGCAGGGCGAGCACAAGATCGCGCGAGGCTTCCTGCCGACCTTCGTGCACAGCCGGCACTGGATCGCGGACCCGCGCTTCCGCGAGGCGCTTTCGGCCTGGTGTGGGGAAGAGCGCACGGTGGTCGAACGCAACAAGCGCTGGCTCGACCAGCGATCGCCCTTCCGGAACACCCCCGCCAACCCGTAGGCGCGGCTTCAGCCGCGACCACCGCGCCAGGACCACCGACAGCTCTCCACGCCCACGATCGCTCGACCGGGTGGCTGTGCTGCCGCTCGCGGCTGAAGCCGCTCCTACAATGGGGGCGTGAGCCTGCATCTGCCGCGACTGGGTGACGATCCGAACGCGCCGTTCCCCGACGCGTCGACCGCGTTGCGCCAGCCCGATGGCCTGCTCGCCTATGGCGGCGACCTGTCCGCGCCGCGGTTGCTCAACGCCTACCGGCACAGCATCTTCCCGTGGTATTCGGACGGGCAGCCGATCCTGTGGTGGTCACCGGACCCGCGCATGGTGTTCGGCACCGACGCGGTGCGGCTGTCCTCGCGCTTCCGGCGCAGCCTGCGCCGGTCGCCTTGGGTGGCAAGGGCCGATACCGCCTTTGAACGGGTCATCGGCCGCTGCGCCAGCGCACCCCGCGCGGGACAGGCGGGCACATGGATCACGCCACCGATGCGCGAGGCCTACCTGCACCTGCACCGGCTCGGCCATGCGCACAGCGTCGAGGTGTTCGCCGATGCCGCGCCGGACGCCGCGCTCGTCGGCGGAATCTACGGAGTCGCGGTGGGGCGGATGTTCTTCGGCGAGAGCATGTTCAGCGATGCCTCCGGCGGCTCCACCGCTGCGCTGGCGGCACTGGCGCACTGGCTGCACGGACACGGCTGGCCGCTGATCGACGCACAGGTGGAAAACGCACACCTGCTCAAACTGGGCGCGATGCACATGCCGCGCGCCGCGTTCCTGGACGTGGTCGCGGGGCTGGTCGAGACGCCCGAAGCCGCCGGCCCCTGGACTTCCGGTTTCGGCGAGTTGCCGCTGCACAATCTCGCGAAATGAACGTCGCGCGCCAGCTGCGGCTTTGCATCAACAGTGCGCCCGTGTCAGAATGCCACGCTTATTTTCGAGGCAGTGGCGCGCCCGCAACCACTGGCAACAGGACGCATGGCGAAAGACGACGTCATTGAATTCGAAGGCACGATCTCCGAAACCCTCCCGAACACCATGTTCCGGGTGAAGCTGGAGAACGGGCACGAGATCATCGCGCATATTTCTGGACGTATGCGCAAGAACTACATCCGCATCCTGACCGGTGACAAGGTCAAGGTCGAGATGACCCCCTACGACCTCACCAAGGGTCGCATCACCTACCGCATGAAGTAATCCGGCCCACCGGCCGGTCGCGCCGCGCCGCGGCGCATGCCTCCTGCACCACGCCCGACGGCGTGCCACCACACCCGGATGCCCCCTGCCATCAGTCGCATGGCGGGACGGGCATGCCGCGCCTATGCTTCCGGCATCCACCTGATGGAGTTGCCCGATGCAAAGGCCCGCCCTGGTCCGTACCCTCGCCCTGTCCCTGGCGCTTGCGCTCGCGGCTCCGGCCGTCTTTGCACAACAGGCGCAAACAGCCGCCGAGACCGTGCGGAGCGAGAGCCAGCGGCTCAACGCGTGGTTCGCGCAGAAGTACGAGGAAGAGCTGCGTTTCAGCCCGATCAGCCTCACCTTCCTCGGCCGCAAGGAGCTCTACGACAAGCTAGACGACATGTCCGAGCAGGCGATGGACCAGCAGCTGGCGTGGCGCAAGGCCACGGTGGTCGAGATGGAGGCGAACTTCGACCGCGACGCGCTCGACGACGAGGCCAAGCTATCCTGGGACCTGTGGAAGCTGCAGTACGAGAACGCTGCCGCGGCCAACCAGTACCGGCGCAATGTCTACGTGTTCAACCAGATGCAGGGCGCGCAGTCGTTCCTGCCGACGTTCCTGATCAACTTCCACAAGGTTGAAACCGAGGCCGACTACCTGGCCTACCTCGCCCGCCTGCAGGAAGCGCGACGCGCGATGACGCAGATGCTCGAGCTGGCCCGGCGCAACGCCGGCGACGGCTACCGCATGCCCCGGTTCGCCTACGACGGCGTGCTCAGGGAGGCGCGCGCGGTGATCACCGGCGCGCCATTCGACGAGGGCAAGGACTCGGCGCTGTGGGCAGACCTGCAGGCCAAGGCCGCAAGCCTGGTGAAGGCCGGCGCCATTGATGCCGCCCGCGCCACCGCACTCCAGGCGCAGGCGCGCCAGGCGCTGCTGGACAACATCCAGCCCGGCTATCGCGAACTGATCGCGTGGGCGGAGGCCGACCGTGCCAACGCCATCGACAATCCCGCAGGCGTCGGCAGCACCCAGCCCGACGGTGCGGATTACTACCGCCACCAGCTGCGGATGCACACCACCACCGACCTCGACGCCGATGCGGTGCACCAGATCGGCCTGGACGAGGTCAAGCGCATCCATGGCGAAATGGAGGCGCTGATGAAGCGGGTCGGCTTCGAGGGCGACCTGCAGGCGTTCTTCCGGCACATCTCGACCGACCCCAAGTTCAAGTACCCCGACACCGACGCCGGCCGCCAGGCCTACATCGACGACGCCACGCGCGCGATCGACAACATCAAGAAGGTGCTGCCGCAGTACTTCGGCCTGCTGCCGAAGGCCGACCTGGTGGTCAAGCGCGTCGAGCCCTTCCGCGAACAGCCCGGCGCCGCGCAGCACTATTTCCCCGGCACCGCCGACGGCTCGCGCCCGGGCGTGTACTACGCACACCTGTCTGACATGAACTCGATGCCCAAGCCTGAGCTCGAGGTCATTGCCTACCACGAGGGCCTGCCGGGCCACCACATGCAGATCTCGATCGCTCAGGAACTCACCGGCGTTCCCGAGTTCCGCACCCAGGCGCGGTCGACTGCCTATTCGGAAGGCTGGGGCCTGTATGCGGAGTGGCTGGCCCGGGAAATGCCGGGGACCTACGTCGACCCCTATTCCGAGTACGGCCGGCTGGCTTCCGAGCTGTGGCGGGCAGTGCGTCTGGTCGTGGACACCGGCCTGCACGCCAAGGGCTGGACCGAGCAGCAGGCGGTGGAGTACTTCAGCACCAATTCCGCGACGCCCGAGGCCGCGATCCGCTCGGAGATCCAGCGCTACATCACCTGGCCGGGCCAGGCCACGGCCTACAAGATCGGCATGATTCGCATCCAGGAACTGCGCCGGAAGGCCGAGGCCGAACTTGGCGACCGCTTCGACATCCGCGGCTTCCACGACGCCGTGCTCGGCGGCGGCGCCCTGCCCCTGAACCTGTTGGAGCGACGCGTGGACCAGTGGGTCGTGGCACGCAAGGCAGGCTAATCCACCCGGCCCGCGACCGTAGGCGCGGGACCCTGGAAGGCCAAAAGACAGAAGGTTCTTCGCGCAGTCGGGGAGCAGACAAAAAAAGGTTCCTCTCCCAATCAAAGGGAGAAGGTGAACACGATTGCTGGAAGTCCGGCGCAGGCTTCGAATGGACGCCGCGCCCTGTCGAGCGGGAATCGCTTTTCGCTCGGTCAGGGCATCCTGCCCTGACTCGCGCGCAAAACATCCATGTTTTGCTTGCCGCGATCCCCGCTCGCCAGGGCACGGCTCACTGCGACTGGTGCTGCGATGCTTCGGTGCGCGCTTTTTTCGAAGCCATGCCAGTGACTGGACGATGGTCGTTCCGGGGCGGGGGTTGCGGAAAGCAGCGCATGGATGCGCTGCGGCGGCGAGTCAGCCATGGATGGCTGACCGAGCCGGGGAGCAACCCCCGGCCCGGAACGACTCCCGGACGCAGGCCTGATCGCGCCTACCCGGCGGACTCCCCTCGAATGGGAGAAGAACCAAAAAAGGCGGCCCCTGCGGGCCGCCTCTTCCACGCGCGCCGGCAACGGGCCGGGCGCCAGATGCCGCGTGTGCAGCTAAACCGTCGCCGGCAACAGCTTCTCCGGCTCGGGGAAGCTCTCGACCACCAGTGCGTTGTCCTTGACGTCGATGCTGACGCGGCCGCCGTTGGCGAGCTTGCCGAACAGCAGTTCGTCGGCCAGCGGGCGCTTGACCTTGTCCTGGATCACGCGCGACATCGGCCGGGCGCCCATCTGCGGGTCGAAGCCGTGCGAGGCCAGCCACTCACGCGCCGCCGGTGTGGCCGACATCGCCACGTTCTTCTCGTGTAGCTGGGTTTCCAGTTCGATCAGGAACTTGTCCACCACGCGCAGGATATGGTCCATGCCCAGCGACTGGAACTGCACGATCGCATCGAGGCGGTTGCGGAATTCCGGGCTGAAACCTTTGCGGATCACTTCCATCGCGTCGGTGCTGTGGTCCTGGTGGGTGAAGCCGATCGAGCGCCGCGCCGCTTGGGCGGCCCCGGCATTGGTGGTCATCACCACGATCACGTTGCGGAAGTTCGCCTCGCGGCCGTTGGTGTCGGTCAGCACGCCCCGGTCCATCACCTGCAGCAGGATGTTGAAGATGTCCGGGTGCGCCTTCTCCACCTCGTCCAGCAGCAGCACGCAGTGCGGCGTCTTGACGATCTTCTCGGTCAGCAGACCGCCCTGGTCGAAGCCGACGTAGCCCGGAGGCGCGCCGATCAGACGACTGACCGAATGTGGCTCCATGTACTCGGACATGTCGAAGCGCACCAGCTCGATCCCGAGCTGCAGCGCGAGCTGGCGGGTGACCTCGGTCTTGCCCACGCCGGTCGGGCCGGCGAACAGGAAGTTGCCGATCGGCTTGTCCGGGTTGGCCAGGCCGCTGCGCGAGAGCTTGATCGCCGAGGTCAGCATTTCGATCGCCGGATCCTGGCCGAAGATCACCATCTTCAGGTTGCGCTCCAGGTGTTCGAGCACGTCCTTGTCCGAGGCGCTGACCTGCTTGGTCGGAATGCGCGCCATCTTGGCCACGATGGCCTCGACCTCCTCGACGTCAATCAGGGTCTTGCGCATGTCCGGCGGCAGCAGCCGCTGGCGTGCGCCGGCCTCGTCGATCACGTCGATCGCCTTGTCCGGCAGCAGCCGGTCGCCGATGTGCTTGACCGACAGGTCGACCGCCGCCTGCAGCGCCTCGTCCAAGTACCGGACGTCGTGGTGCTCTTCGTACCTCGACTTCAGGCCGCGCAGGATCTCGTAGGTTTCGCCCACGGTCGGCTCGACGATGTCGATCTTCTGGAAGCGGCGCGCCAGCGCGCGGTCCTTCTCGAAGATGCCGCGGTATTCCTGGAACGTGGTCGACCCGATGCAGCGCAGCTCGCCGGAGGCCAGCGCCGGCTTGATCAGGTTCGAGGCGTCCATGGTGCCGCCCGACGCCGAGCCGGCGCCGATGATGGTGTGGATCTCGTCGATGAACAGGACCGCGCCCGGGTGCTTCCTGATCGCCGACAGCACCGCCTTGAGCCGCTTCTCGAAATCGCCGCGGTACTTGGTGCCGGCCACCAGCGCGCCCAGGTCGAGCGAATAGATGGTCGCGTCGGCCAGCACCTCCGGCACCTCACCATGCACGATGCGGCGCGCCAGGCCCTCGGCGATCGCGGTCTTGCCCACGCCGGCCTCGCCCACGTACAGCGGGTTGTTCTTGCGCCGGCGGCACAGCACCTGGATGGTGCGTTCGATCTCATCGGCGCGACCCACCAGCGGGTCGATGCGGCCTTCGCGGGCCATGGCGTTGAGGTCGGTGGCGAACTCGGCCAACGCATCGCCCTTGGCCTCGCCTTCGGCGCCTTCGACGCGCGCGGCTGCATCCTCGCCGCCCTGCTCGGGCGCCTCGCCGCCGGTCTTGGCGATGCCATGGGACATGTAGTTGACGACGTCCAGGCGGCTGACGTCCTGCTGGTGCAGGAAGTAGACCGCGTGCGAGTCCTTCTCGCCGAAGATCGCCACCAGCACGTTGGCGCCGGTGACCTCCTTCTTGCCGGAGGACTGGACGTGGTAGACCGCCCGCTGCAGCACGCGCTGGAAGCCCAGCGTGGGCTGGGTGTCGCGGCCGTCGTCGTCGGGTAGTTTGGAGACCGAAGTCAGGATGGCCTGCTCCAGGTCGCCGCGCAGGCGGGTGAAGTCCGCGCCGGTGGCCTTGAGCACGGCCTCGGCGGACGGGTTGTCGAGCAGTGCAAGCAGCAGATGCTCGACCGTCATGTACTCGTCACGCGCCTCGCGGGCGCGCTTGTAGCACTGGCCGATGCTGTACTCGAGATCCTTGCTGAACATGGGAGGTAACCTCCAGGGAACTGCAGCCTGTATGGGGCCGCGTCTCTGGCTTTTCCATGCCCGGCCTTCGGCCCCTTTTAGGCCTTTTCCATGGTGCAGAGCAAGGGGTGCTGGTTGAGCCGGGCATATTCGTTCACTTGCGCGACCTTGGACTCGGCAACCTCCCGGCTGAACACGCCGCAGACACCGCGTCCGCGCGTGTGGACGTGCAGCATGACCTGGGTGGCGCGCTCCAGGTCCAGGCTGAAAAAGCGCACCAGGACCTCGACCACGAAGTCCATCGGGGTGTAGTCGTCGTTCAGCAGCAGCACCGAATACAGCGGTGGCCGCGCCAACTCCGGCTTGCTGGTCTCGACGACGGTGCCGTGTTCGTGTTCGGGATGCTTGCGGGTCATCGGGCAATTATACGGACGCGGCGTGGCCTGCCGGTCGATACGCGGCGGCATGGACGCCGTGCCGGCCGGCGCGAGACAATCCACGTCCAATCCACAGGGGGCTGTCATGAAACACCGTATTCCGCTGATGCTGACCATCGGGGTGCTGGCCGCCCTGCTTTCCCTGCCCGCATGGGCCGATATGTCCGTGGCCAAGCGCCTGGACGCGCGCGGCGTGACCTATACGGTGGACGAGGACGGCGACTACAAGGTGGTCTACAACTATGCCAACGAGGGCCGCACCCAGCTCGCCTTCGTGTCGGGCACAACCGAGGACATCGCCGGCTTCCGCATCCGCGAGGTATTCGCCCCGGCCGCCCGGGTAGGCCAGGACGGCATCAACGGCGCCCGCGCCCTGGCCCTGCTCGAAGACAGCCGCACGCAGAAGCTGGGGGCCTGGGAAATCGTCGGCGACGCGCTGTACTTCGTCATCAAGCTGCCCGACAGCGTCGACGCGGCCGCGCTGGAGGCGGCGATGGACATCGCCGCGCAGGTGGCCGACGACAAGGAAATCGAGTTCAGCGGCGACCGCGACGAACTCTGACGCATGAGCTACCGCGAAGGCCGCTTCTGGCAACCTGACGTGACCGTGGCCACGGTCGTGGTCGACGGTGGCCGGCTGCTGTGCGTGGAGGAGCGGGTGCAGGGTCGGCTGGTGCTCAACCAGCCGGCCGGCCATCTGGAACCGGACGAGAGCCTGATGGACGCGGCGTTGCGCGAGACCCGCGAGGAAACCGGCTGGGACGTGCGGCTGACGGCCTTCATCGGAGCCTATCAGTGGAAGGCCCCGGAAAGCGGGCGCCATTACCTGCGCTTCGCCTTCGCGGCGGAGCCGGTCGGGCATGACCCGGGCCGCACGCTGGACGAGGGCATCGAGCGCGCGCTGTGGCTGGCGCCGTCGGAGCTGCGGGGTGAATCGGCGCGCCATCGCAGCCCGCTGGTCTGGCAGGTGGTGGCCGACCACCTGGCTGGCAGCCGGCATCCGCTGTCGCTGCTGCAGAACATGGGATGAGCGGTCCGCAGGTCATCGTCGGCATGTCCGGCGGGGTCGATTCCTCGGTCGCCGCGCTGCTGCTGCGCGACGCCGGTACTCCGATCGCCGGGCTGTTCATGCAGAACTGGGCAGAGGATGGCAGCGGGGAATGCCGCGCCGAGGACGACCGCCGCGATGCGGTCGCGGTCTGCGGCAGGCTGGGCATCCCGATCCACTTCCGCGATTTCTCGGCCGAGTACTGGAGCGGCGTGTTCGAGCATTTCATCGCCGAATACGCGGCCGGCCGCACGCCCAACCCCGACGTGCTGTGCAACCGCGAGATCAAGTTCCGGCATTTCCTGGATGCGGCCCGCATGTTGGGCGCAGAGAAGATCGCGACCGGGCACTACGCCGCGGTGGCGCACGATCGTGGCCAGTGGCGGCTGCTGCGCGCCGCCGACCGCGGCAAGGACCAGACCTACTTCCTGCACCAGCTCGGGCAGGAGCAACTGGCGGCCACGGTGTTCCCGCTGGGCGGACTGCCCAAGAGCGACGTGCGCACGATTGCCCGCGACGCGGGCCTGCCCACCGCGGACAAGAAGGATTCCACCGGCATCTGCTTCATCGGCGAGCGCGATTTCCGCAGCTTCCTGTCGCAGTACCTTCCCGCCCGGCAAGGCGAGATGCAGACGCCTGACGGACGCGTGGTCGGTTTCCACCAGGGCGTGTTCTATTTCACCCTCGGCCAGCGTGAAGGCCTGCAGCTGGGGGGCCTGCGCGGTTTCGACGCCGCGCCCTGGTACGTGGTCGGCAAGGATGTCGCGCGCAACGTGCTGGTGGTTGACCAGGGCAGCGACAGCCCATATCTCAGATCGACACGGCTGTGGAGCGAGCCGGCGCACTGGATCGGCGGAACCCCGCCGGCGCGCCGCTTCGAATGCACGGCCCAGACCCGTTACCGGCAACAGGAGGAACCCTGCCAGGTGAGCATCGACGAATCCAGCGGCAGCCTCGAAGTGCAATTCCGCAATCCGCAACGCGCGGTCACGCCCGGCCAGTCCGTGGTGCTCTACGACGGCGACGCCTGCCTGGGCGGCGCCGTCATCGCCGCCACCGACGCCGCGCTCGAGCGCCGCCTGCGCGGGGCCGCGGCATGATCGACGACCGCGTCCTCGCCCTGGCCGGCCTGGTGCAGGCGCTCAAACAGGTGCGCCGCATCGCCGACACCGGCCAGGCCGACGCCAGCGTGCTGGCCACGTCGCTGGAGAGCGTGTTCCGCATCGATGCCGCCTCGCCCGAAGAGGTCTACGGCGGCGCGCGCAACCTGCGTCCGGGCCTGCTGTTGCTGCGCGATTACCTCACCAACGAGGGCGACGACCCGCAGTTGCCGAAGCTCGCCCTTGCGGTGACCCAGCTCGAACGCCGCTTCGTTGCCGACGACGAGGTCGCCGAACGCGTGCATGAAGGCATCCTCGCCATCCGCACCGAGGCCGAGCGCCTGGGCAGCAGCCATCCGGAGGTGCTGTCGGCCCTGGGCGGCCTCTATGCCGAGACCGTCAGCCAGCTGCGGCCCAAGGTCATGGTCCAGGGCAACCCGCACTACCTGGGCCAAGCCGGGGTGGTGGCCGAGATCCGCGCCATCCTGCTCTCGTCGCTGCGCTCGGCGGTGCTGTGGCGCCAGCTTGGCGGCAGCGTGTGGGACGTATTCCTGCGCAAACGCGCGCTGCTGCAGTCGATCGAGGGCTGGCTGGACTGAGGGTGGCTGTTCCTGCGTGACCCGGCTGGCCGGGTGTGCTGGGGCTGCTCGCGGCTGAAGCCGCTCCTACAGGGAGTGCGCGTGGTGCGCGGCTGGTGCAGGCGCTGCGCAATTCTTGTAGGAGCGCCTTCAGGCGCGAACGCGGTATCCGGGGCCCGGGGCGGTGATCGCGGCTGAAGCCGCTCCTACAGGGAAGTGCGCGTGGATGTGCGGCTGGTGCGCAGCTCTTGTAGGAGCGCCTTCAGGCGCGAACGCCAGCCAGGTCAGGCCTGCGACACGGCGCGGGCCGAGAGTAGTCCGCGCCGGCGATACCAGAGTTCCAGCGGCAGCGTCGCCAACGGCGGAATCGCGGCGAGCAGGGCCAGCAGCAGCGCCCAAATCGGCCAGCGCAGCTTCGCGCCCGCCACCATGACCACGGCGACATAGAGCAGGAACGCGGCGCCGTGCAGGCGCCCGAACAGCCAGACGCCCAGCTCGGTGGTACCGGTGCCGTACTTGAGCAGCATGCCGACCAGCAGGCCGGCCCAGGTTCCCGCTTCGACCAGGGCGACAATGGAGAACAGCCTGCCCGCGGGGGCAAGCGCGCGAAAACGCGTCATCGGATCACTTCCGTAGATCAGGCAGGGTCGCCGCAGGGAGTGGGCGACGCTGCAAGGGAATGAGCGCCCGGCGGGTCTTGCCTGCCGAGCCCAGTCGTCGAAGCATGGAAGCGCCCGTCGTTGCGGGCGCCTCCAGCTGCAGCCAGATCAGGCCGCGACGGTCGCCGCCGTGTCGCGGTATTCCTCGATCTGGTCGAAGTTCATGTAGCGGTAGATCTCGGCGCCGTGCTCGTCGAGCACGCCGACGTCCGCCATGTACTCGGCCTTCGATGGAATCCTGCCCAGGCGCGAACAGATCGCCGCCAGCTCAGCTGAGCCGAGGAACACGTTGGCGTCGCGGCCGAGCCGGTTGGGGAAGTTGCGTGTCGAGGTCGAGAACACGGTCGCGCCCTCGCGCACCTGCGCCTGGTTGCCCATGCACAGCGAGCAGCCCGGCATCTCCATGCGCGCACCGGCGCTGCCAAAGGTGCCGTAGTGACCTTCCTTGGTCAGCTCGGAGGCATCCATCTTGGTCGGCGGTGCGACCCAGAGGCGGGTCGGGATGTCGCGCTTGCCTTCCAGCAGCTTGGCCGCAGCGCGGAAGTGCCCGATGTTGGTCATGCACGAACCGATGAACACCTCATCGATCTTCGTGCCGGCGACATCGGACAGCGACTTGACGTCGTCCGGATCGTTGGGGCACGCCAGCAGCGGCTCGTGCACCTCGGCCAGGTCGATGTCGATCACGGCGGCGTACTCGGCGTCGGCATCGGGCTGGAGCAGCTGCGGGTTGGCCAGCCACTCTTCCATCTTCGCGATGCGGCGCGCGAGCGAGCGCGCGTCGGCGTAGCCCTCGGCGATCATCCACTTCAGCAGGGTGATGTTGCTGGTGAGGTATTCGATGATCGGCGCCTTGTCGAGCCGCACCGTGCAGCCGGCCGCGGAACGCTCGGCCGAGGCATCGGAGAGTTCGAACGCCTGCTCCACCTTCAGCTCCGGCAGGCCCTCGATCTCGAGGATGCGGCCGGAGAAGATGTTCTTCTTGCCGGCCTTGGCCACGGTCAGCAGGCCTGCCTTGATCGCGTAGTACGGAATCGCGTTGACCAGGTCGCGCAGGGTCACGCCGGGCTGCATCTTGCCCTTGAAACGGACCAGCACCGACTCGGGCATGTCCAGCGGCATCACGCCGGTGGCCGCCGCGAATGCGACCAGGCCCGAGCCCGCCGGGAACGAAATGCCCACCGGGAAGCGCGTGTGCGAGTCGCCGCCGGTGCCGACGGTGTCGGGCAGCAGCATCCGGTTGAGCCAGCTGTGGATCACTCCATCGCCCGGGCGCAGGGAGATGCCGCCGCGGGTGGAGATGAACTCCGGAAGCGTGTGATGGGTCTTGACGTCGACCGGCTTCGGGTAGGCCGCAGTGTGGCAGAACGACTGCATCACCAGGTCGGCGGAAAAGCCCAGGCAGGCCAGGTCCTTCAGCTCGTCGCGGGTCATCGGGCCGGTGGTGTCCTGCGAACCCACCGAAGTCATCTTCGGTTCGCAGTAGGTGCCGGGACGCACGCCCTGCCCCTCCGGCAGGCCGCAGGCGCGCCCGACCATCTTCTGCGCCAGCGAATAGCCCTTGCCCGAATCGGCCGGCAGCTGCGGCAGGCGGAACAGCGTGGTCGCCGGCAGCCCCAGCGATTCGCGCGCCCGCGCGGTCAGCCCGCGGCCGATGATCAGCGGGATGCGGCCACCGGCGCGCACCTCGTCGAACAGCACCTCGGACTTGACCTCGAACTCCGCGATCACCTCACCGTTCTTCAGCGCCTTGCCCTCGTAGGGGCGCAGCTCCACCACGTCGCCGTGGTGCATTTGCGAGACGTCGAGTTCGATCGGCAGCGCACCGGCATCTTCCATCGTGTTGTAGAAGATCGGCGCGATCTTGCTGCCCAGGCACACGCCGCCGGCGCGCTTGTTGGGAATGAACGGAATGTCGTCGCCGGTCCACCACAGCACCGAATTGGTGGCCGACTTGCGGCTTGAGCCGGTGCCGACCACGTCGCCCACGTAGGCGACCAGGTGGCCCTTGTCCTTGAGCGAGAGGATTTCCTGGATCGGGCCGCGCTTGCCGTCTTCCTCGGGCACGAACGGCGCGTCGGGACGCCTGTTCTTGAGCATTGCCAGCGCGTGCATCGGAATGTCCGGGCGCGTGGTCGCGTCGGGTGCGGGCGACAGGTCGTCGGTATTGGTCTCTCCGGGGACCTTGAACACGGTGATGGTCAGCGACTGCGGCACTTCATTGCGACTGGTGAACCACTCCGCATCGGCCCAGCTCTGCAACACGGCCCGGGCATTGGCGTTGCCGGTCTTCGCCTTCTCTTCCACGTCGTGGAAGGCGTCGAATACCAGCAGCGTCTTCTTCAGGCTCTCGGCGGCGATGGTCCCGAGCACCGCGTCATCGAGCAGCTCAACCAGCGGCGCGACATTGTAGCCGCCGAGCATGGTGCCCAGCAGTTCGGCAGCACGCTCGCGCGGGATCAGCGCGCTGCTCTCGCTGCCGAACGCCAGTGCGGCCAGGTACGAAGCCTTGACCTTGGCCGCGTCGTCCACGCCGGCCGGCACGCGATGGCTGAGCAGGTCGACCAGGAACGCTTCCTCGCCCGCCGGCGGGTTCTTCAGCAGTTCGATCACCGCGGCGGTTTGCTGCGCGCTCAGCGGCAGCGGCGGAATGCCGAGCGCGGCGCGTTCGGCGGCGTGGTGGCGGTAGGCTTCCAACATGGTTCGATGCTCCAGAAAACAGATCAAAAAGTGTCAGGCCTTGGGGACGATCAGCTTCAGGCCCTTGAAATAGTCGCGATGGAATGTGGCGTCGAAGGTGACCAGGCCGTCGCACTGCAGCAGCGCGTGCGCGCCGACGATGAAATCGGCGATGGGCCTGGGCTCCGCACCACGCTGGCGCTGGCGCCGCTCCATCTCACCGGCGCGCAGGGCCGACTTGGCCTCGACCGCACCGAAATGCACGCCCATCTCCTCCACGGCGGCCAGCGCGTCGGCGCCGTTGCGCAGGCAGGCGCACAGCTGCGCCAGCGCCACGTCGCACAGCACCACGCGGCCGCCGGCCAGGCACTGGCGCAGGCTGGCCTCGACCGCGTCCGCGTGCGGGCCGTCGGTCAGCAGTTCGATCAGGACGGGCGCGTCGACCGCGATCATCCGTCCTTCCTGCCGCCGGGATCGAGCGCGAACTTGCCGCGCACGCGCGAGATCGCGTCATCCACGCTCTTGCGCAGGATGATGCGGCTGCCATCGAGCTCGACCTTGAGCACGCTGCCCTTGGTCAGCCCCAGCGCATCGCGCACCGCCTTGGGCAGGGTGATCTGGCCGCGTTCGGCAACGGTGGCTTCCATCCAGCTCTCCCATGCACGGAACGGTATGGATGGATTATACATACTTCCTTCTCCATACCCAACTGAGCATACTGTCCGGGCGCGGTCCGGACGCGGTCCGCAGCTGTCGCAAGCCGGCGACAATGACCGGCGTAGACTCGCGCGCAGACGCCGCAGCCATCCGCCAAAGGAGTCCCACCATGGCCGACACTTTTTCCACCCACGCCACCCTCGAGGTCGGCGGCCAATCCCTGACCTACGCCAGCCTGCCCAAGCTCGGTGAGCGTTTCGATATCGCGCGCCTGCCCTACTCGATGAAGATCCTGCTGGAGAACCTGCTCCGGCACGAGGACGGCGTGACCGTGCTGCCCAAGCACATCGAAGCAGTCGCCAAGTGGGATCCCAAGGCCGAGCCGGACATCGAGATCGCCTTCATGCCCGCGCGCGTCGTGCTGCAGGATTTCACCGGCGTGCCCTGCGTGGTCGATCTGGCGGCGATGCGCGACGCGGTGGTCCGGCTGGGCGGCAGGCCCGAGCAGATCAACCCGCTGATTCCCTCCGAGCTGGTGATCGACCATTCCGTGCAGGTGGACGTGTTCGGCCGGCCCGATGCGCTGGACCTCAACGGCCAGATCGAGTTCTCGCGCAACAAGGAACGCTACGGCTTCCTGCGCTGGGGGCAGAAGGCCTTCGACAACTTCAAGGTCGTTCCGCCCAACACCGGCATCGTCCACCAGGTGAACCTGGAGCACCTCGCCCGCGTGGTGATGACTGCCGAGCGTGACGGCAAGACGTGGGCCTATCCGGACACGGTGTTCGGCACCGACAGCCACACCACGATGATCAACGGCATCGGCGTGCTGGGCTGGGGCGTGGGCGGCATCGAGGCCGAGGCGGCGATGCTCGGCCAGCCTTCGTCGATGCTGATCCCGCAGGTCATCGGCCTCCGCCTCATCGGCAAGCTGCCCGAAGGCGCCACCGCGACCGACCTGGTACTGACGGTGACCCAGATGCTGCGCAAGCACGGCGTCGTCGGCAAGTTCGTGGAGTTTTTTGGCGACGGCCTGCAGCACCTGCCGCTGGCCGACCGCGCCACGATCGGCAACATGGCGCCGGAATACGGCGCCACCTGCGGCATTTTCCCGATCGACGCCGAGGCCCTGCGCTACCTGCGCCTGTCCGGGCGCAGCGAGGAGCATATCGCGCTGGTCGAGGCCTATGCCAAGGCGCAGGGCATGTGGCACGAAGCCGGCCATGCCGCGGCCGAATACTCCTCGGTGCTCGAGCTCGACATGGCCGATGTGCGGCCTTCGCTGGCCGGCCCGAAGCGTCCGCAGGACCGCGTGTTGCTGGAGGACGTGAAGCAGAACTTCCGCGACAACGTCGGTCCGCTGGTGGCCACCCGCGACGCCGCCCGAGACCCGCAGATCAGCCGATTCGAAAAGGACGGCGGCGACCAGCCGCAGGCCGAACGTCTTGCCGCCAAGCCGATCTCCACCATCAGCCTCGAGGACGCAGACCACGAGCTGACCGACGGCTCGGTCGTGATCGCCGCGATCACCTCGTGCACCAACACCTCCAATCCGGCGGTCATGCTGGGTGCGGGCCTGCTGGCGCGCAACGCAGTGGCCAAGGGACTCAAGTCCGCACCGTGGGTGAAGACCTCGCTCGGCCCGGGCTCACTGGTGGTCACCGACTACCTGCGCAAGGCGGGCGTGCTCGACGACCTCGAGAAGCTGGGCTTCCACGTGGTCGGCTACGGCTGCACCACCTGCATCGGCAACTCCGGCCCGCTGCCGCAGGAGGTGTCGCGCGGCATTGCCGAGAACGACCTGGCCGTGGCCGCGGTGCTCTCGGGCAACCGCAACTTCGAGGGGCGCATCCACGCCGAGGTGAAGATGAACTACCTCGCCTCGCCGCCGCTCGTGGTGGCCTACGCCATCGCCGGGACCGTGGAGATCGATATGACCCGCGAGCCGTTGGGACAGGACCGCGACGGCAATGACGTCTACCTGCGCGACATCTGGCCCAGCAACAGGGAGATCGGCGATTTCATCGCAAGGACGGTCGGCCCGGAGATGTTCCGCCAGAACTACGCGGACGTGTTCAAGGGCGACAAGCGTTGGAACTCGATCGATTCGCCCGATGGCGACCTGTACGAGTGGGACGGCGATTCGACCTACATCAAGAACCCGCCCTACTTCGACGGCATGACCATGGACGTGGGCACGATCGAAGACATCCGCGGCGCACGCGTGATGGGGATGTTCGGCGATTCGATCACCACCGACCATATCTCGCCTGCCGGTTCGATCAAGCAGGACTCGCCGGCGGGTCTGTTCCTGCAGTCGCGCGGCGTGCAGCCGGCCGACTTCAACAGCTATGGGTCGCGTCGCGGCAACGACGACGTGATGGTGCGCGGCACGTTCGCCAACATCCGCATCAAGAACCTGTTCTTCGGCGGAGAGGAAGGCGGCAACACGCTGTACTTCGGCGCGCCGGGCAGCAGCACCGATGCACCCGAGAAGATGTCGATCTACGATGCGGCCATGCGCTACCGGTCGGCCGGCGTGCCGACGGTGGTCTTCGCCGGCAAGGAGTACGGCACCGGTTCGTCGCGCGACTGGGCGGCCAAGGGCACCATCCTGCTGGGCATCAAGGCGGTGGTCACCGAAAGCTTCGAGCGCATCCATCGCGCCAACCTGGTCGGCATGGGTGTGCTGCCGCTGCGGTTTCGCGAGGGCGAGAACGCGCAGACCCACGGGCTGGACGGCACCGAGGTCATCGACATCGTCGGCCTCGACGATGGGCGCTCCAGGAGCGCAACCCTGGTGGCAACGCATGCCAACGGAACGGAGAAGCGCATCGAGGTGGACGTGCTGCTGCTGACGCCGAAGGAAGTGGAGTACTTCCGCCACGGCGGCCTGCTGCACTACGTGCTGCGGCAGCTCGCGGCCCAGGAATAGGCCTCGCCGGCGGACAGGGCGGAAGCCCCGCCCTCGCGCACTGCGCGAGGGCGTTCGGACGCGGCCAACTACATCACCGGCGTCCAGCGCGCGCTGGCGAGCTTCCATTCGCCATCTTCCATCCGCCAACCGGATTCGACGTCGTAGATCCGCGCGCTGTCCGGCAGCGCACGGCCGCTGCCGCCGCGCAGGATCGCCTTGCAGCGGACCGTGGCATGAGCGGCCGCCATCTCGACTTCCATCGGGCCGACGGTGACGCCGAGATCGCGGTGGCGCAGCACATAACCCATGGCCAGCCTGCGCGCGCCGTCGCGATCGAGACCATCGTTGCCGATGAAGTCGGCAGCCAGATGCTGTTGCATTGCAGCAGGATCGCGCGCTTCGATGGCAGCGGACAATGCGTCCACGCTTCCGCGCAGCGCCGCTTCCGGATCGCTGCGGCTACACGATACGGATAGCGCGAGCATCAGCGCGATCCACATCGACGTGCACATCGTCCGTGCGGCGCGGCGCGAGCGCGGCCCACAACGATGGGGTTCAAGGATGTTTTCCATGCGCGCCACTGTACGACCATCGGCGTCTGTGCAGCGCTTGCGTCCGTCGCCGCGGCGCCTTGCCAGCCCCTGGACCCTATGCTCCAATCCATACTCAACGGTATCGCCCAGAATGCCGGCCAGAACGTCCCGTGGAGGGGAACACATGACGATCGAACGCCCGTGGCTTGCACAGTATCCAGCCGGCGTGCCCGCTGAAATCGACGTCGACGAGTTCCAGTCGATTCCCGCGGTGCTGGAACAGTCGATCCGCCAGTTCGGCGACCGCCCGGCGTTCACCAACATGGGCAAGGCGCTGACCTACGCCCAGATCGATGAACTCAGCCGCCAGTTCGCGGGCTACCTGCTGGGCGAACTGAAGCTCAAGAAGGGCGATCGCGTCGCGATCATGATGCCCAACTGCCTGCAGTACCCGATCGCGACTTTCGGCGTGCTGCGCGCCGGCCTGACCGTGGTCAACGTCAACCCGATGTACACCCCGCGCGAACTCAAGCACCAGCTGGTGGATTCGGGCGCGACCGTGGTCCTTGTGCTCGACAATTTTGCCAAGACCGTGCAGGAGGTGCTGCCGCACACCGAGGTGCAGCAGGTCATCACCACCGGCCTGGGCGACCTGCTCGGCTTCCCGAAGGGCCCCATCGTCAACTTCGTGCTGCGCAACGTGAAGAAGATGGTGCCGGACTTCGACATTCCGCAGGCGGTGCGCTTCCGCGATGTGCTCAAGCTCGGCAGCCAGCACGAGCTGCCCGCGATCACCATTACCCACGACGACATCGCCTTCCTGCAGTACACCGGCGGCACCACCGGCGTGGCCAAGGGCGCGATGCTCACGCACCGCAACCTCGTGGCCAACATGCAGCAGGCCTCGGCCTGGATCGGTACCAACGTCAAGCTCGGCGAGGAAGTCATCGTCACCGCGCTGCCGCTGTACCACATCTTCGCGCTCACGGCGAACGGCCTGGTGTTCATGAAGTACGGCGCCAGGAACATCCTGATCACCAATCCGCGCGACATGCCGGGCTTCGTCAAGGAGCTCAAGGGCGAGAAGTTCACCGCCATCACCGGCGTCAACACGCTGTTCAACGGCCTGCTCAATACGCCCGGCTTCGACCAGATCAATTTCTCCTCGCTGCACCTCACCCTGGGTGGCGGCATGGCCGTGCAGCGCTCGGTGGCCGAGCGCTGGAAGAAGGCCACCGGCGTGACCCTGATCGAGGCCTACGGCCTGACCGAGACCTCGCCCGCCGCCTGCATCAACCCGATGAACCTGGCCGAGTACAACGGCGCGATCGGCCTGCCGGTGCCGTCCACTGACTGCTGCCTCAAGGACGAGGACGGCAACATGCTGGCGGTCGGCGAGGTGGGCGAGCTGTGCGTTCGCGGCCCGCAGGTGATGAAGGGCTACTGGAACCGCCCCGAGGACACCGCCGCCGCGATCGATGCCGACGGCTGGCTGCACACCGGCGACATGGCGAGGATGGACGAACAGGGCTTCTTCTACATCGTCGACCGCAAGAAGGACATGATCCTGGTCTCGGGCTTCAACGTGTACCCTAACGAGATCGAGGACGTGATCGCGATGATGCCGGGCGTGCTCGAGGTCGCCGCGGTGGGCGTGCCCGACGAGAGGTCCGGCGAGGCAGTCAAGGTGGTGATCGTGAAAAAGGATCCGTCACTGACCGCCGACCAGATCAAGGCGCACGCCCGCGAGAACCTCACCGGCTACAAGCAGCCCCGCTTCGTCGAGTTCCGCACCGAGTTGCCCAAGACCAACGTCGGCAAGATCCTGCGCCGCGCCCTGCGCGACGACCCCAGCTGACCCGATCGACCTCGCCCAGGGGCAGAACCTGCCCCTGGGCGGCAGATTCTGCCGGGCTGCTACCCGGGATGGTCTTGCAAGCCCGTCTGCGCGTATGCGCCGGGCCGCGCGGGCGGCCAGCGTCAGGGCGCGGCGGGAGGCGCGCCCTGCGTATCGGGGGCGGGCGCCGTGACGACGAAGCGCCGGCAGATTTCCTCGAGCCGGTCGCGATTCTTGAGCAGCGCCGACACGCAGGCCGGGTCGAACAGCCTGCCCGACTGCTCGCCGATGTACTGCAGCGCCTCGTCGTTGCTCCAGGCACGCTTGTACGGCCGCTTGGAGATCAGCGCGTCGAACACGTCGGCCACGGCCACGATGCGCGCCTCGAGCGGGATCCCGTCGCCGGCCAGGCCATCGGGATAGCCACTGCCGTCGAAGCGCTCCTGGTGGCGCAGCGCAATGATGGCGCTGAGCTGGATGAAGCGGTTCTGGCTGCCCGACAGCAGGTCGTGGCCGATGCGCGGATGCTCGCGCATCAGCGCAGCCTCCGCCTCGTCCAGCGGACCGGGCTTGAGCAGCACCGAGTCGGGGATGGCGATCTTGCCGATGTCGTGCAGCGGCGCGGCCAGCTCGATCATCCGCACCTCTTCCTCGAACAGCCCGAGCTGCTCGGCGATCATGCCGGCGACCGCCGCCAGCCGCGCCAGGTTGGCACTCGACCCGGCGTCCCGGTACTCGATCGCGCGCGCAAGCCTGTTCAAGGTCTCGCGCTCGCGCTCCTCGACCTCGTGCATGCTCGACAGCAGCCGCTGCTCGAGCGACAGCGCACGCTGCTTGACCGACTCGGACTGCTGGCGCAACTGCAGCAGGTTGCGGCATCGCGCGCGCAGCTCGCGCGGACGCACCGGCTTGACCAGGAAGTCGATGACGCCGGCATCCAGCGCCGCCTGCCGGATCGGCTCGTCGCCGACCACGGTCACCAGCACGATCGGCACGTCGCGGTGCAGCAGCGGCTTGCGGAACCGACGCGCGAACTCCAGGCCGTCGATCACCGGCATGCGGTAGTCGAGCAGCAGCAGGTCCGGGCGGTTCTCCTCGCACCAGCGCAGCGCCGCCTGCGGGTCGCCGAAGTCGAGCACCTCGAGTTCCGGACTGATGTCCTCGAGGATGTGCCGCAACATGGTGCGGGCGGAGGTCTGGTCATCGACGATGACGATGTTCATGGGGACGTCTGGCTCCGTGCGCATGCGCTCGCGCCCTGCTGGACCGGACCGATGCCCGATGGATGGATTGATAGCAAGTCCCGTGCCCACGCCGGATCCTTCCGTGTCTCTGATCAGCATCGAGTATGGACGCAAATGCCCCGCCCCGCAGGCCGCTCGCAGCCCCTCGACACGGTGGCCTACCCGCCCGCTTCGGGCCGCATATACGGAAACAGCAGCACGTCGCGGATCGAGGCCGAGTCGGTGAGCAGCATCACCAGCCGGTCGATGCCTACGCCCAGGCCACCGGTGGGCGGCAGGCCCACCTCCAGCGCGCGGATGTAGTCGGCGTCGTAGTGCATCGCCTCATCGTCGCCGCCGGCCTTGGCCTCGACCTGGGCGCGGAAGCGCGCGGCCTGGTCCTCCGGATCGTTCAGCTCCGAGAAACCGTTGGCGATCTCCTTGCCGCCGATGAACAGCTCGAAGCGGTCGGTGATGCCCGGTTCGGCGTCGGATTCGCGCGCCAGCGGCGAGACCTCGACCGGGTAATGGGTGATGAAGGTGGGCTGGACCAATCCGTCCTCTACCGTCTTCTCGAAGATTTCCAGCAGCAGCTTGCCCCAGCCGTAGCCGGGCTTGACCGGGACCTTCAGCGCGGTGCAGTGGCGCACCAGCGCCTCGCGGTCGCGGCAGTCGGCGACGCTGATGTGGGGGTTGAGCTCGCGCACGGCCTCTTCCAGCTTCCAGCGCCGGAACGGGGCGCCGAGGTCGATGGTGTTGCCTTCCCACTGCATGGACGTGGTGCCGAACGTCTCTTGGGCGACGTCGCGGATCAGCCCTTCGGTGAGGTCCATGACCTCCTCGTAGGCGACGTAGGCCTCGTAGAGTTCAAGCATGGTGAACTCGGGGTTGTGACGAGTGCTGACACCCTCGTTGCGGAAGTTGCGGTTGATCTCGTACACGCGCTCGAAGCCGCCGACCACCAGGCGCTTGAGGTAGAGCTCTGGCGCCACGCGCAGGTACAGCTCCAGGTCCAGCGCGTTGTGGTGGGTCACGAACGGACGCGCCGTCGCGCCGCCGGCGATGTAATGCATCATCGGCGTCTCGACCTCGAGGAAGCGGCGCGCGTCCAGCCAGCGCCGGATCGCCGCGATGATCCGAGAGCGCTTGACGAAAACCTCGCGCGCCTCGGGCGTCACCACCAGGTCGACATAGCGCTGGCGGTAGCGCTGTTCGACATCGGTCAGGCCGTGCCACTTGTCCGGCAGCGGCCGCAGCGACTTGGTCAGCAGGCGCAGCGTATCGGCCTTGACCGACAGTTCGCCGGTTTTCGTGCGCATCAGCGCGCCTTCGACGGCGACGATGTCGCCCACGTCCCAGGTCTTGAACGCGTCGTAGCGCTCACCCAGCGTGCCGGACTGCAGGAACAGCTGGATGCGGCCGCTGTCGTCCTGGATCTGCGCGAACGCGGCCTTGCCCATGACGCGCTTGGCGAGCATGCGCCCGGCCAGCGCGACGCGACGGCCGGTCGCCTCGAGCGCTTCGCCGGTCCAGCGCTCCGCGTCGGCGTATTCGTGCTGGAGGTCCTGCGCGTAGTCGTGGCGGCGGAAGTCGTTCGGAAACGCGACGCCCTGCCCGCGCAGCGTCGCCAGTTTCGCGCGGCGCTCGGCGATCAGGACGTTCTCGTCGGCGGGCTGCTGCGTGTCTGGCTTCTGGTCGGTCACTATGTCTTGCCTCGGGTAAAAGAGCTTTTATTGCCGCGAATTGACGCGGATCACGCGAATCGGTACCGAGGTGCGGATCCAGTGGTCGGCCTCGGCACTGCTGGACGCGCACTCGGGCGTTCCTCGATCCTCATCCGCGTTCATCCGCGTAATCCGTGGCCACACTCACATTGCATCCGTACGCTTCGACCCAACCTCGAGCCCGGACTTGAGGCTGGCCTCGATGAACTCGTCGAGGTCGCCGTCCAGCACGTTCTGCGTGTCGGAGCGCTCGATGCCGGTGCGCAGGTCCTTGATCCGGCTCTGGTCCAGAACGTAGTTGCGGATCTGGCTGCCCCAGCCGATGTCGGACTTGGTGGCCTCCACCGCGTCGCGCTCGACGTTGCGCTTCTGGACCTCGAACTCGTAGAGCTTGGCCGCGAGCATCTTCATCGCATTGTCGCGGTTCTGGTGCTGGCTGCGCCCGGTCTGGCAGGCGACCACGATCCCGGTGGGGATGTGGGTGATGCGCACCGCCGATTCGGTCTTGTTGACGTGCTGTCCGCCTGCGCCGGACGAGCGGTAGACGTCGGTCCTGAGGTCGGCGGGATTGATCTGGATGTCGATGTTGTCATCGACTTCGGGCGAGACGAACACCGAGGTGAAGCTGGTATGGCGCCGGTTGTCCGAGTCGAACGGCGACTTGCGCACCAGCCGGTGCACGCCGGTTTCGGTCTTCAGCCAGCCATAGGCGAAATCGCCCTCCACCCGCAGCGTGGCCGACTTGATCCCCGCCACGTCGCCGCCGCTGGCCTCCATCAGTTCGGTCTTCCAGCCGCGCGACTCGCACCAGCGCAGGTACATGCGCAGCAGCATCTCGGCCCAGTCCTGGGCCTCGGTGCCGCCCGCGCCCGCCTGGATGTCGACGAAGGCGTTGGTGTTGTCCATCTTGCCGGAGAACATGCGTTGGAACTCCAGCTGCTCCACGCCCTTCTGGAAGCCGTCAACGTCGGCAACCACGGCCAGCGCGGTGTCTTCGTCGTCCTCCATCTCGGCCAGTTCCAGCAGCTCGCCCGCGCCGACCAGGCCTTCGGTCAGGTTGCGGATGCCGTTGACGGTCTTGTCGAGCATGGAACGTTCCCGGCCCAGCGCCTGCGCGCGTTCGGGATCGTTCCAGATATCGGGATTCTCGAGCTCGCGCTCTACTTCTTCGAGCCGCTCGCGTCGGACATCGTAGTCAAAGAAACCCCCTCAGCGCATGCAGCCGACCGGTCAGGTCGGCGATGCGCTGGCGCACGGGATTGAGTTCGATCATGGGGGATACCGCAGGCTGGACAGCCCGCGATTCTAGCAATCCACCCGCCGCGGTGCAGTCCCGGGCCGACGGTGCGGTCGCACGGGCCGGCTGCGACCGCATCGTGGCGGTCGCGACCCGCCTGGCTCAGGCGTCGGCGAAGCGCCCGCGCAGTTCACCGCGATGGCTGCGGCTGGCCGGCAGCGTGCGGCCGTCCCGCAGGTGCACGCGCGCGTCGCCGGTGTCCAGCGGCTCGATCGAACTCACATGGTCGAGGTTGACGATGTAGCTGCGGTGGATGCGGACGAAACGTTCCGGATCGAGCCTCGCGCCGATTCCGCCGATCGTGCTGCGCAGCGGGTAGTCGTGCCCGCGCACGCGCAGGTTGACGTAGTTGCCCGACGCCTGCAGCCACTCGATGTCGATGGCCGCGACCAGGAAGTCGCGCCCCAGCTTGCGCACCAGGAATCGCTCCGGGCGGTCCACCGAGCCCACCGGAGGGCCTTCGTCGGGCGGACCAAGCATGCTGGCTTCGCCCTGCATGCGGCGCAGCAGTAACGCATAGCACTCCACCAGGAACACGATGCCCACGTAGTCGCGCACGTCCTTGAGGTATTCGTACAGCAGCTCGCGCGGCCACGGACCGAAATCATAGGCGGCTCCCTGCCACCGGTAGGCGAGGATCCGCAGGCCGACCATCCCCAGCACGTGCACCAGAGACACCACCACGCTTGCCGCCAGGTGCACCGGCAGGCGCCGCGGCAAGTTCCGCCAGTGGGTCGGGTAGCGGCCGGCCACGTGCGCAATCAGTGGGATCAGCAGACACCACATCAGCGCGCTGCTGGCCTCCCACACCGCCGGCTCCCAGCGATGGAACGGGTTGTCCGCATCGCGATCCAGCTCCATCCACGTGGTGACGCTGTTGCCGACGGCGTTCGACACCAGGATCGCGGCCACGAAGCCGACCTCCACCCAGCGTCGCCATGGCGCGTAGCGTTCGTAGGCGGTCGGCGACGTCGTCATGCCCGGATTCTACGTGTCCCGGCGCGCCGACCCGCACCACCAGGGACGCGATTCGTCCCTGCAGCGCCTCTATCGGTCACTTCGCCCTTGCCGCGTGGCGTGCCCGCGTCGAGGCTCGGATCCGACTTTCACTCCGGGCCATGCCATGACACGCCGCCACGACCTTGACTGGGTCCGCGTCCTTGCCTTCGCCCTGCTCGTGCTCTATCACGTGGGCATGTACTACGTGAGCTGGGAATGGCACGTGGACAGCCCGCACGCGGGTCCGGCGCTCGAGCCCTTCATGATGATGAGTTCGCCGTGGCGGCTGTCCCTGCTGTTTCTGGTCTCCGGCGCCGCCACCGCCTTCCTGCTGGGCAAGGTGCAACGCCAGGCGGCAGCATCCGGCACCCCGCCGCGCTTCCTCGGCCCGCGTTCCTGGCGGCTGCTGCTGCCGCTGGCCTTCGGCATGCTGGTGATCGTGCCGCCGCAGTCGTACTACGAGGTGGTCGAAAAGCTGCCGGGCGGCTATCACGACGGCTATCTCGCGTTCTGGGCACGCTACCTCGCCGCAGACGACAGCTTCTGCCGCGGCGACGATTGCCTGGACCTGCCGACCTGGAATCATCTGTGGTTCGTGGCCTACCTGTGGGTGTACACGGTGGTCGCCGCGCTGCTGGCGCGCTTCGCGCCGCGGGTGCTCGATTGCATTGCGACACGCCTCGGCGCACTGCTCGCGTCCGGGCCCGCCCTGTTGCTGTGGCCGGCGCTGTTCCTGGCCCTGGTCCGCGTGCTGCTGATCGGCCGCTTCGAGTCGACCCATGCGCTGGTGGACGACTGGTACAACCATGCGCAGTACTTCGGCGTGTTCCTGCTCGGCTTCCTGGTCGCGCGCAACGACCGGGTGTGGGCCGCCTTCGTGCGGATGCGCTGGCCGGCGCTCGCGCTCTGGCTGGGCAGTTGGCTGGCGATCGCGACGTACTTCGAACTGTTTCGCGACCTGCAGCCATCCGACGCGCTGCGACTGTCGATGCGCATGGTCTGGGGACTGAACCAGTGGGTCGCGATCGTGGCAATCCTGGGCTTCGCGGGCCGGCTCGCGCCCGGCGACAGCCCGACGCTGCGCTATCTCTCGCAGGCGATCTTCCCGGTCTACATCCTGCACCAGACGGTCATCGTGACGCTGGCGCACAACGCCAAGCCGCTGGCATTGGCGCCGCTGGTCGAAGGGCCGCTGCTGGTCGTGCTGACGTTCGCGCTGAGTTTCGCGGGCTATGAGTTCATCCGGCGGATCCCGCCGCTGCGGCCGCTGTTCGGCCTGAAGCACCGGCCCCCGCCGCGCCCGACACTGCCGACTGCGCCACTGGTCCATGGCGCGAGGCAGGACCTCTGAATCCCCAGACCGCGCGTCGAACGGCGCGGGAATGCCCGGGCACGCGGAAGGCTGGGCCATCACCTCCTACCCGGGCTCCGTTCTTCACATGGCGTTGACGCAGCCGGCGCGACGCTCGAGCCGTTGGGGCGCGAGCAGCGGTCCGACCAACGCGCCCGGCAGCTTGCACGCGGCTGACCACCAGGTGGATGCAGAAGCGTTTCCCGACGTGCACACCACCAAGGAGGAACCAGCATGAAGTCCAGCAAGCTTGTCACCGGATTGGCAGCGGCCCTGATCGCGACGGGCATGTCCGCCTGCGCTACCAGCACCTCGCCCGACACCTTCAACCGCTCCGAGGCGGGTCGCGCGCAGTCGGTCGAATGGGGCACCGTGGAGGCCGTGCGCGAGGTGATGATCCAGAGCGATTCGCGCGGAGTCGCCACCGCGACCGGCGCGGTGCTGGGCGGCATCGCCGGCAGCACCCTCGGCGGCGGCAGGCGCGCCAATACCGCAGGCGCCGTGGCCGGCGCGGCCGCGGGTGGGGCGGCCGGCAGCGGCCTGTCGCGCGGTGCGCGCGCCGGCGTCGAGCTGACCGTAGCGCTGGATTCCGGCCGTTCGGTCGCGATCGCCCAGGACGGCAACATCAACGATTTCCGCACCGGTGACCGCGTCCGCGTAGCCAGCGACGGCGTCACCACGCGCGTGACACGCTGACGACGTCGCCTGCGGCGCACGGGCATCCGGCTACCGTCATGAACCAGCCTCCGGACGCCCAGGCGTCCGGTCAGGCCGGCTCGCGGTGCTCAACGATGAGCTGGATCGCCTGGCCGCCGCGGTAGTCGTCGGGCGTGAGGCGATAGGCGAGGCGGTTGCGCGTGGCCGGGGCCTCGCCCGACCAGCCGCCGAAGTGGATCGCGGCCAGGGGCGCGCGCACGCCTTCGGCGCGCAGCCGCAGCTTGAGGTGGCGCTCGCCGACTGTCTTCCAGTCGATCACCTCGAACACGCCATCGAACAGTGGCTCGGCGAAGCCCTGTCCCCACGGCCCGCCGTCGCGGATCGCCTCGGCGTGGAAGCGGTCGAACTCGCCCGGCAGCAGTTCGCCGTCGCTGAACAGCTCGGCCTGCAGCAGGGCCGGATCGAGCATGCCGCGCACGGCGTGATGGAAGGCCTGTTCGAAGGCGGCCAAGGCGTCGCGCCGCAGGCTCATCCCGGCCGCCATGGCATGCCCGCCGAAGCGTTCGACCAAGCCGGGATGCGCGCTGTCGACCGCGGCCAGCACGTCGCGGATATGCAGCCCGGGGATTGAACGCGCCGAGCCGCGCAGTTGTTCGCTGCCCGGCTCGGCCGGCGCGAAGGCGATGACCGGGCGGTGCAGGCGCTCCTTCATCTTCGACGCAACCAGGCCCACCACCCCGGCGTGCCAGTCCGGATCGAACAGGCACAGCGCCACTGGCGCTTCGCCCGCGATCGCCGGCACCCTTGCCAGCGCGGCCTCGGCGTCGTCGACCATGATCTGCTGCACGCCGCGTCGCTCGGCGTTGATCTGGTGCAGCCGCTCGGCCAACTCGCGCGCCTGACGCGGGTCGTCGCTGAGCAGGCATTCAATGCCCAGCGACATGTCCTCGAGCCGGCCGGCCGCGTTGAGACGCGGCGCGACCGCGAAGCCGATATCCGCGGCCGTCAATGCCTCCGCCCTGCGCCCGGACACCTCGATCAGCGCCTGCAGCCCGACGCAGCCGCGCCCGGCACGCAGTCGCCGCAGGCCGGCCGCGACCATCGCGCGGTTGCTTGCATCGAGCGGCACCAGGTCGGCCACGGTGCCGACCGCGACCAGGTCGAGCAGCACGGTCAGATCGGGTATGTCACGGCCTGCGAACGCGCCGTCGTCTCGCAGCCGGCCGCGCAGCGCCAGCAGCACATAGAAGATCACGCCCACGCCGGCCAGCGCCTTGCAGGCGAAGGCGTCGCCACGCAGGTTGGGATTGACGATGGCATCGGCCGCAGGGAGCGTATCGCCGGGCAGGTGGTGGTCGGTGACCAGCACCTGCCAGCCACGCGCCTTGGCCGCGGCCACGCCCGCATGGCAGGCCACGCCGTGGTCGACGGTCATCAGCAGCCCCGGCTGCAGCGCGGCCAGCTCATCGACCAGCGCAACCGACAGGCCATAGCCGTGCAGCATGCGGTTGGGCACGGCGTGGACCACGTCGCGGGCGCCGAGCATGCGCAGGCCGCGCACGCCGACCGCGCAGGCGGTGGCGCCATCGGCATCGAAATCACCGACCACGAGGATGCGCGTGTCGCGCGCGATCGCGTCTGCGAGCAGGCGTACCGCCTCCACCAGCCCACCCAGGCCATCGGGCGGCGGCAGTTGCGCCAGCCGGGGCTGGGCGAGCGCGGGGTCGTGGATTCCGCGCGCGGCATAGATCCGCTGCAGCAGCGGCGGCATGCCTGCGGGCCAGCCGTGGCCGGGCTGGAACTCGCGCCGACGGATTCGCGGTGACATCAAGCCAGCAGGCCCGGGCGCGGGCGGCGCCAGAAACGCCAGCGCTGGGCGCGCTCGAGGGTGAAGGCGGTGCCATCGGCGGTGTCGAGTACCACCGAATCCAGCCGGCCAGCGCGCAACGCCTCCAGCGCAGGCTGCAGCCAGTCGCGTTCGATCCGCGGCAGGTCGCGCATGGCGGTCAGGTCGAACAGGGCATCGCCCTCGCCGGCCTCGAAGCGGGCCGGCAGCGGCGCCGCGACCCCGGCAGCGGCGGCGATGGCGATCGCGACTTCATCGCCGCCGTGGAACCGCGCGTATGCGGACTGGACATGATCGGGCAGCGCGCCGCCGCCCCAGAACCACAGCGAATTCACCGGCCGTTTGCCGGCCGCCATGCGGTGGTCATTCCACGGATGGTTGTGCAGCACGACCTGCGCCTCCGTGAGCAGACTGCGCCAGCGCCGGCCTTCGCTGCCCTGGGCCAGGTGTTCGAACACGTCATCGCCCAGCGCGTCGTCAGGGGCGGTGAACGCGGGAAGCTTCGATGACGCCGGCAGGCGCAGGTACCAGCGCGACGGCGACGGCGACGGCGCGTCGATCGGCATGCCGGCATCGCCAAACAGCGGTTTGAGCGCCGGCAGCAGCTGCGCGACATCCTCGGCGCCGAGTCCGAGCGTGTCGCCATGATCGAGCAGCCGCGCGCCGTTGATGTCGGGCTGGATGCGGCATGGATCGGCGCGCAGCCACATCGCACCGGCGGCATCGCCGGCGTCGAGCTGGCGGGTGAGCGCGGCCACCGGCCAGTGATCGGGCAGCAGCTGCACATGGCGGCGCAGCTGCACGCGCCTGCCTTCACCCTGCCCCGCCGCCACGTCCGCGCGTCCCAGCACCGCCGCGATCGCGGCAGACGGCGCATCCAGCCGGCGCGCCGCAGGCAGCAGCAGGGTCGCCTTCGCCACCGGCCTCAACCGCTGTAGCTGACGTCGACGATCTCGTACTCGCGCGAGCCGGCGGGCGCTTCGATGGTGACGCTGTCGCCGGCGTGCTTGCCGATCAGCGCCCGCGCCACCGGCGAGGAAATCGCGATCAGGCCCAGCTTGATGTCGGCTTCCAGGTCACCGACGATCTGGTAGCGCCTCTCCTCGTCGGTCTCGACGTCGGCGATCGTCACCTTCGCGCCGAACACGACCCTGTCGCCGGCATCGAGCCGGGCCACGTCGATGACGTCGGCGTGCGAGAGTTCGCTTTCGAGCTGCTGGATGCGGCCTTCGATGAAGCCCTGCTGCTCGCGCGCCGCGTGGTACTCGGCGTTCTCCTTGAGGTCGCCGTGCGAACGCGCATCCGCGATCGCGGCGATCACTTCCGGGCGCTTGACCGAACGGAGTTGCTCGAGTTCGGCGCGCAACCGCTGCGCGCCTGCCAGGGTCATGGGTGGTCTCATGTGTGTTGGCTCCTCAAACGCCGGTGGGCAAGGTTGCGTGCAGTTCCTGCAGCGCCCACACCGGGCCGCTGCCACGATAATCCAGGGAATGGAGCAGCGCCTTGGCGCCGGCGACGGTGGTGGAATAGGTCACGCGCTGCTGCAGCGCCTCGCGACGGATCGAGAACGAGTCCGCGATGGCCTGGCGGCCCTCGGTGGTGTTCACGATGTAGGCGATCTCGCCGTTCTTGATCAGGTCGACGATGTGCGGGCGGCCTTCCAGCACCTTGTTGACCTGCTCGCACTGGATGCCGTTCTCGCGCAGCCACTGCGCCGTGCCGCTGGTGGCGACGATCACGTAACCACGTTCGACCAGGTCGCGGGCCACCGGCAGTACGCGCTTCTTGTCGGGATCGCGCACCGACACGAAGGCCTTGCCGCTCGGGGGCGGCGCCTTGATCCCCGCCGCTTCCTGCGCGCGAGCGAACGCGGCGCCGAAGCTGCGGCCCACGCCCATCACCTCACCGGTCGAACGCATCTCCGGCCCGAGGATCGGGTCGACGCCCTGGAACTTGGCGAACGGGAAGATCGCCTCCTTGACCGAGTAGTAGTCCGGCACGATTTCCCTGGTGGCGCCCTGCTCTTCCAGCGTCATGCCGGCCATGCAGCGGGCAGCGATCTTGGCCAGCGGCAGGCCGGTGGCCTTGGACACGAACGGCACCGTGCGCGAGGCGCGCGGATTGACTTCGAGCACGAAGATCCTGTGCTCGCCTTCCTCGTCCAGCTGCACCGCGAACTGGGTGTTCATCAGGCCGACGACGTTCAGCGCCTTGGCCATCGCCACCACCTGTTCGCGCAGCTGCGCCTGCACCCCGGCCGGCAGCGAATACGGCGGCAGCGAACAGGACGAATCGCCCGAGTGCACGCCAGCCTCCTCGATGTGCTCCATCAGCCCGCCGATCAGCACGTTGCCGTCCTTGTCGGCGATCACGTCGATGTCCACTTCCACCGCATTGTCGAGGAAGCGGTCGAGCAGCACCGGTGAATCGTTGGAGACCTTGACCGCGTCGCGCATGTAGCGCGCCAGGTCGGAATCGGCATGCACCACTTCCATCGCGCGGCCGCCGAGCACGTAGCTCGGGCGCACCACCAGCGGGTAGCCGATCTCGCGGGCCAGCACCTGCGCCTCTTCGGCGCTGCGCGCGGTGCGGTTGGGCGGCTGCCTGAGGCCGAGCTGGTCGACCAGCTTCTGGAAGCGCTCGCGGTCCTCGGCCAGGTCGATCGAATCGGGCGAGGTGCCGATGATCGGCACGCCGTTGGCCTCCAAGGCGCGCGCCAGCTTGAGCGGGGTCTGGCCGCCGTACTGCACGATCACGCCCTTGGGCTTCTCCAGCTCGACGATCTCCAGCACGTCCTCGAGCGTGAGCGGCTCGAAGTACAGGCGGTCGGAGGTGTCGTAGTCGGTGGACACGGTCTCCGGGTTGCAGTTGACCATGATGGTCTCGTACCCGTCCTCGCGCAGGGCGAGCGCGGCGTGCACGCAGCAGTAGTCGAACTCGATGCCCTGGCCGATGCGGTTGGGGCCGCCGCCGAGCACGATGATCTTCTCGCGATCGGTCGGATTCGCCTCGCACTCGTCCTCGTAGGTCGAATACATGTAGGCCGTGGTGGTGGCGAACTCAGCCGCGCAGGAGTCCACGCGCTTGTAGACGGGCCGGACGCCGTGGGCGCGACGCAGCGCGCGCACCGCCGACTCGTCGGTGGCCACCAGCTGCGCCAGGCGCGCATCGGAAAAGCCCATGCGCTTGAGCGCGCGCAGACGGGCACCGTCGAGGGCGTCGATGCCGGCGGCCGCCACTTCGTTCTCGGCAAGCACGATGTCCTCGATCTGGTCGAGGAACCACGGATCGACGAAGGAGAGCGCGAACACCTCCTCCACCGACATCCCGGCGCGAAACGCGTCGGCCAGGTGGAACAGCCGCTCCGGCCCTGGCTCCTTGACCTCGCGACGCAGCGTGGCCAGGTCGGCCTCGTCGGTCAGGTCCAGGCCGGTCGGGTCGAAGCCCACCTTGCCGGTTTCAAGGCCGCGCAGCGCCTTCTGCACCGATTCGGAGAAGGTGCGACCCATCGCCATCACCTCGCCCACCGACTTCATCTGCGTGGTCAGGCGGGAATCGGCCTGCGGGAACTTCTCGAACGCGAAACGCGGGATCTTGGTCACCACGTAGTCGATCGATGGTTCGAACGAAGCCGGGGTCTTGCCGCCGGTGATCTCGTTGCGCAACTCGTCGAGCGTGTAACCGACGGCGAGCTTGGCGGCGACCTTGGCGATCGGGAAGCCGGTGGCCTTGGAGGCGAGCGCCGAGGAGCGCGAGACGCGCGGATTCATCTCGATCACCACCACGCGCCCGGTCTGGGCGTTGATGCCGAACTGCACGTTGGAGCCGCCGGTGTCCACGCCGATCTTGCGCAGCACCGCGATCGAGGCATCACGCAGGCGCTGGTATTCCTTGTCGGTGAGGGTCTGCGCAGGTGCCACCGTGATCGAGTCGCCGGTGTGCACGCCCATCGGATCGAGGTTCTCGATCGAGCAGACGATGATGCAGTTGTCCGCGGTGTCGCGGACCACTTCCATCTCGAACTCCTTCCAGCCCAGCACCGATTCCTCGACCAGCACTTCGTTGGTGGGCGAGAGCTCGAGCCCGCGCTTGACGATGTCCTCGAACTCCTCGCGGTTGTAGGCGATGCCGCCGCCGCTGCCGCCGAGGGTGAAGCTGGGCCGGATGATGGTCGGATAGCCGACGGTCGCCTGGATCTCGACCGCTTCCTCGAAGGTCCTGGCCACCGCGGCCTTCGGGCACTCAAGTCCGATCTCGCCCATCGCCACGCGGAACAGCTCGCGGTCCTCGGCCATCATGATGGCTTCGCGCTTGGCGCCGATCAGCTCGACGCCGTACTTGTCCAGCACACCATGATCGGCCAGGTCCAGCGCGCAGTTGAGCGCGGTCTGGCCGCCCATGGTCGGCAGCAGCGCGTCGGGTTTTTCCTTGGCGATGATCTTCTCGACCGTCTGCCAGTTGATCGGCTCGATGTAGACCGCGTCGGCCATGTCCGGGTCGGTCATGATCGTCGCCGGATTGCTGTTGACCAGCACCACGCGGTAACCCTCCTCGCGCAGCGCCTTGCACGCCTGCGCGCCGGAGTAGTCGAACTCGCAGGCCTGGCCGATGACGATCGGGCCAGCGCCGATGATGAGGATGGTCTTGAGGTCGGTGCGCTTTGGCATCAGTGGTTCTCTGCGTGCTGCTTCGCCATCGACGCGATGAAGCGATCGAACAGCGGGGATACGTCCTGCGGACCGGGACTCGCTTCCGGATGGCCCTGGAACGAGAACGCCGGCGCGTCGGTCAGTTCGATGCCCTGGTTGGTGCCGTCGAACAGCGAGCGGTGGATCACGCGCACGTTCGCCGGAAGGCTCGACTCGTCGACCGCGAAACCGTGGTTCTGCGAGGTGATCATCACCCGGCCGTCGTCGAGCGACTGCACCGGGTGGTTGGCGCCGTGGTGGCCGCTCGGCATCTTCATGGTCTTCGCACCGGCGGCCAGCGCCAGCAGCTGGTGGCCCAGGCAGATGCCGAACACCGGCACCTTGGCCGCGAGCAACTCGCCGATGGCGGCGATCGCGTAGTCGCAGGGCTCCGGATCGCCGGGACCGTTGGACAGGAACACGCCATCGGGCTGCATCGCCAGCACTTCGGCCGCAGGCGTTTGCGCCGGCACCACCGTCAGCTCGCAGCCACGCTCGGCCAGCATGCGCAGGATGTTGCGCTTCACGCCGAAATCGTAGGCCACCACGCGATAGCGCGAGGGCACGCGTGCGACCTCGCCGGTGTCCAGATCCAGCGAACCCTCGGTCCAGGCGTACGCGGCGTCCGTTGTCACCACCTTGGCCAGGTCCATGCCCTTGAGGCCGGGGAACTTGCGCGCCGCTTCGAGCGCCTTCTCCACGTCGATCGTGCCGGCCATCAGCGCGCCGTTCTGCGAGCCACGCTCGCGCAGCAGGCGGGTCAGCTTGCGCGTGTCGATGCCGGCGATGGCGACGATGCCGCGATCGTGCAACCACTGCGGCAGCGCGACCTGGCTGCGCCAGCTGCTCGGACGACGCGGCACCTCGCGCACGATCAGGCCGGCGGCCCAGACCGTGCTGGCCTCGTCGTCCTCGTCGGTGCAGCCGGTGTTGCCGATGTGCGGATAGGTCAGCGTCACCAGCTGGCGCGCGTACGAAGGATCGGTGAGCACTTCCTGATAGCCGGTCATGGCGGTGTTGAACACCACCTCGCCGACGGACAGGCCGTTCGCGCCCACGGAAACGCCCTCGAATACAGTGCCGTCTTCGAGGACGAGGATTGCGGTTTGGGTCACTGGCTTCGCCTACGTGAGGTTGCAGAAAACCGCCGGTGCGGTTCTGGACCGGTCCGGGGGCGTGAGGAATCAGGCGAGCGGGAATGATACCGGGCCGGGTCCGCTCGCGCCAGACAGAACGCGGCGGGAACTGAACGATTCGCGGGCTGCCACGCTGCGATCCCGGCGTAATCGGGGGATCCCGGGCCGATGTCCGGGCAGGATTTCGCGGCGCCGGGAAGACGCCTAGGGCAGTGACGCGGCCTACAGCAGGTCGCGCACCCGATACAGGCCCGGATCACGGCCGGCGAGACGGCTGGCGGCATGCAGCGCACCGCGCGCGAAGATGTCGCGACTGGTTGCACGGTGAACCAGTTCGATGCGCTCGCCCATCGCTGCGAACTGCACCAGGTGCTCGCCGACGATGTCGCCTGCGCGCAGCGAGGCATAGCGCGGCTGCGCGCCGCCGCGTCCTGCCGCCTCGCCCAGCGAGAGCGCGGTGCCGGAGGGCGCGTCCTTCTTCTGCGTGTGGTGGGATTCGACGATGTCGCAGTCCCAGCCCGGCAGCGCCGCGGCGCTGCGTTCGACCAGTTCCTCGATCACGGCCACGCCAAGACTGAAATTGGATGCCCACAGCACCGGGATCGCCTGCGATGCATCGCGCAGCGCATCACGCTGGGCGTCGGAAATCCCGGTCGTGCCGGACACGAAGGCCGCGCCGCGTGCCACGCACAGCGCCAGCACCGGGTCGAAGCCGTCGGGCAGGCTGAAATCGATGGCGGCATCGAATGCAGGCGCGCCGCCGAGCTCGCTGCTGGCGAAATACGGCACGCCCTCGACCACGCGCTGGCCAATCCGGCGCTGCACCGCCGCCACCACCTGCAGGTTCGGCAGGTCCGCCGCCAGTCGCAGCAGGGCCTGGCCCATGCGCCCGGAGGCGCCGTGGATGAGGAGTCGGACGGGCGTGGTCATGCGCGCAGGCTAGCCGCGCGCAGGGTGCCCGACAAGCCCGCGCGGGTCAGGAGACCATCCGGTCCCAGAAGCCCTTCACGCCGTCGAGGAAGGTGCTCGCCTTGGGCGAGTGCCGGCGCGCGCCGTCGCCGGCGAAGGTCGACTCGAACTGCTCAAGCAGTTCGCGCTGCTCGGGGGTGAGGTTCACCGGGGTCTCAACCACGACCTTGCAGTACAGGTCGCCGGGTGCGCGGCTGCGCACCGACTTGACGCCCTTGTCGCGCAGGCGGAACACCTTTCCGGTCTGGGTTTCGGCCGGGATCCGGATCTCCGCCTCGCCGCCCAGGGTCGGCACGCGCACGCTGTCGCCGAGCGCCGCCTGCGAGATGCGGATCGGCACCTCGCAGTGCAGGTCGTCGCCGTCGCGCTCGAAGAACTCGTGCGGACGCACGCGCACCTCGACATACAGGTCGCCCGGCGGCACGCCCGCGGGCCCGGCCTCGCCCTCTCCTGCCAGGCGGATGCGATCGCCGCTGTCCACGCCCGCCGGCACCTTCACCGACAGCACCTTCTCTTCCTCGATGCGACCGTTGCCGTGGCAGGTCTTGCAGGGGTTGGCGATGGTCTGGCCGCGGCCGTGGCAGTGCGGGCACGGCTGCTGCATCGAGAAGATGCCGCGCTGGAACCGTACCTGCCCGCGTCCGTGGCAGGTGTCGCAGGTTTCGAGCTTGCGATCCTCCGAGCCACTGCCGTCGCAGTCCCCGCATTCGGCAAGGGTCGGGATCTCGATGCGCTTCTCGACCCCGCTGACCGCTTCGTCCAGGTCCAGCTCCATCACATAGCCGACGTCGGCGCCACGACGTGGCCCGCCGCGTGCGCCGCCGCCGCCGAAGATGTTGCCGAAGATGTCGCCAAAGATGTCGCCCATGTCGGCGCCGGCGAAGCCCGGCCCGGCATTGCCGCCACCCATGCCGTGTTCGAACGCGGCGTGCCCATGCTGGTCGTACATGCGGCGCTTGCCGCCGTCCGACAACACTTCATAGGCCTCCTTGCACTCCTTGAACGCGGCCTCGGCGGCCTTGTCGCCGGGGTTGCGGTCCGGATGGTGCTTCATCGCGCAGCGACGATAGGCCTTCTTCAGGTCCTCCTCGCTGGCGTTGCGCGCAACGCCCAGGACTTCGTAGTAGTCGCGTTTGCTCATGGTGCGGTGATTGGTGATCCGTTACAGGGTGGTTCGAAAAAAGGTGGCGATCCGGGACGGAAAAAGCGGAGCTTGAAGCCCCGCTTCTTCCACGCAAGCATCACCCGTGGGCGGTCACGGCTTCTGCTCGTCCTTGACCTCGGTGAACTCGGCGTCGACCACGTCGTCGCTGGCCGACGCGGGGCCGGCACCGGCATCGCCTGGCTGCTGGGCCGCGGACACTGCGGCGAACAGGGCCTGCGCGGCCTCCTCCAGTGCCTTGGTGCGGGTCTCGATCTGCCCCTTGTCGTCACCCTTCATGGCGGTCTCGACATCGGCGATCGCCGACTCGACCCGGCCAATCACGTCGCCCGGCACCTTGTCGCCGTTGTCCTTGATCGCGCCGCGGGTGCTGTGCACCAGCGCGTCGGCCTGGTTGCGCGCGCCGACCAGCTCCTGGAACCTGAGGTCGTCCTCGCGGTGCGCCTCGGCGTCGGCGACCATCCGCTGGATCTCGTCGTCCGACAGGCCCGAGCCGGCCTTGATCTCGACCTTCTGTTCCTTGTTGGTCTTCTTGTCCTTGGCGGTGACGTGGACGATGCCGTTGGCGTCGATGTCGAACGACACCTCCACCTGCGGCATGCCGCGTGGCGCCGAGTCGATGCCGGTCAGGTCGAAGCGCGCCAGCGACTTGTTGAAGCGCGCCTGCTCGCGCTCGCCCTGCAGCACGTGCACGGTGACCGCGGACTGGTTGTCCTCGGCGGTGCTGAAGGTCTGCGAGGCCTTGGTCGGGATGGTGGTGTTCTTCTCGATGATCTTGGTGAACACGCCGCCCAGGGTCTCGATGCCCAGGCTCAACGGAGTCACGTCGAGCAGCAGCACGTCCTTGACCTCGCCAGCCAGCACGCCGCCCTGCACGCCCGCGCCGATGGCGACGGCCTCGTCCGGGTTGACGTCCTTCTTCGGCTCCTTGCCGAAGAACTCCGCCACCGCCTGCTGCACCTTGGGCATGCGGGTCTGGCCACCGACCAGGATCACCTCGCTGATGTCGGATGCGCGCAGGCCGGCGTCGTTGAGCGCGACCTTGCACGGCTCGATGGTCTTGCGCACCAGGTCCTCGACCAGCGCCTCGAGCTTGGCGCGGGTGAGCTTGATGTTGAGGTGCTTCGGACCCGAGGCGTCGGCGGTGACGTACGGCAGGTTGACCTCGGTCTGCTGCGCGGTCGACAGCTCGATCTTGGCGCGCTCGGCCGCGTCCTTCAGGCGCTGCAGGGCAAGTGGATCCTTGCGCAGGTCCAGACCGGAGTCCTTCTGGAACTCCTCGACCAGGTAGTCGATGACGCGCTTGTCGAAGTCCTCGCCACCGAGGAAGGTGTCGCCGTTGGTGGCCAGCACCTCGAACTGCTTCTCGCCGTCGACTTCAGCAATCTCGATGATCGACATGTCGAAGGTGCCGCCGCCGAGGTCGTACACGGCGATCTTGCGGTCGCCGCCGCCCTTGTCCAGGCCATAGGCCAGGGCGGCCGCGGTCGGCTCGTTGATGATGCGCTTGACGTCGAGGCCGGCGATGCGGCCGGCGTCCTTGGTCGCCTGGCGCTGCGAGTCGTTGAAGTAGGCCGGGACCGTGATCACCGCCTCGGTGACCTTCTCGCCCAGATAATCCTCGGCGGTTTTCTTCATCTTCTCCAGGATGCGCGCGGACACTTCCTGCGCCGAGAGTTTCCTGCCGTCGCTGGTCTGCACCCAGGCGTCGCCGTTGTCGTGCGCGACGATGTCATAGGGCACCAGGTCGAGGTCCTTCTTGACCTCGGCATCGGTGAACTTGCGGCCGATCAGGCGCTTGACCGCGTAGAACGTGTTCTTGGGGTTGGTGACGGCCTGGCGCTTGGCGGACGCGCCGACCAGCACCTCGCCGTCCTTGGTATAGGCCACGACGGACGGCGTGGTGCGATCACCCTCGCTGTTCTCGATGACCTTGGCCTTGCCGCCGTCCATGATCGCCACGCACGAGTTGGTCGTGCCCAGGTCGATGCCGATGATCTTTGCCATGGTGGGTTCCCTCTGGAATCTTCGTCAGGTGGCGGCGATGCCGCCGATGGTGCGTATCTGGGGTGTCGAGCCCTTCCCTTCAAGGGCCAAGGGCGCGCCTTCCCCTCGGCGGGGAAGGCGGAAAGCAGGACGTCAGTCCTGTTTCGCGACCGACACCAGGGCCGGGCGCAGCAACTGCTCGTTGAGCAGGTAGCCCTTCTGGAACAGCTGGAACACGCTGCCCGGGGCGACGTCGGTCGTCTCGACCGCGCTCATGGCGTTGTGCTTCTCCGGGTCGAAGCCATCGCCCGCTGCCGGGGCGACCTCGACCAGGCCGTTGTTGCCGCACACGCGGGTCAGTTCGCGCAGGGTCAGCACCACGCCGTCGCGCAGCGGATCCTCGGCCGGGGCGGTGTTGAGCGCGGCCTCCAGGCTGTCGAACACCGGCAGCAGGTCGCCCAGCAGTTGCTTGTTGGCGAAGCGGCAGGCGTTGCGCACGTCGCGCTCGAGGCGCTTGCGCTGGTTTTCCATGTCGGCGCGGTCGATCAGCGACTGTGCGCGCAGTTGTTCAAGCTCGCCTTCGAGCGCCTGGATGCGGTCGTCGGGGGTATTCAATTCTTCAGCCGCGGGCGCGGCATCCTGCATCGGTTCCGTGGTCATGTTCCTGGGGCTGGTAAGGCGGTCGCAGGGCCGCCGACCCCGCAGCTATGGGGTCGGCGGATCCGGATTCAAGGCGGCGCCCAGCAGCTCGGCGGTCGCCTGCACCACCGGAATCACCCGGTCGTAGGCCATCCGGGTCGGGCCGATCACGCCCAGCACGCCCAGCACCTTGCCACCCGCGCCGTAGGGTGCGGTCACCAGCGAAACGCCCTCCAGCGGCGCCAGCCCGGTTTCCTCGCCGATGAAGATGCGCACGCCCGGCGCCTTGATCGTGCGCTCCAGCAGCTGCAGGATCTCGCGCTTGCGGGCGAAGGCCTCGAACAGCTCGCGCAGGCGGTCGAGGTCGGACAGGTCCTGCACGCCGATCAGGCGGGTCTGGCCGGCGACCAACATGTCGTCGTCGTCGACCGGCGCCAGCGCCTGCTCGGCCAGCTCGACCGTGTGCGAGAGCAGCGCCTCCATCTCGCTGCGCGCGGCCTGCAGCTCCCGCACCAGGCTGGCGCGGATGTCGGCGACCTGGCGGCCGGCGAAATGGGCGTTGAGGTAATTGGCCACCCGCTCCAGCTCCGAGGCCTCGTAGGGCCGGCGGGTCTGGATGATGCGGTTCTGCACGTCGTTGTCGGAGAACACCAGGATCGCCATGACCCGCTGCGCGTCGAGCGGGACGAAGTCGATGTGGCGGAAGGCGAACTGCTCGCGGCGCGGCACCGAAACCACGCCGACAAAGTGGGTCATCGCCGACACCAGTTCCGAAGCGCTGCCCAGCAGCGACTGGGTGCCGCCGCCCGCGGCCAGTTCGCCGCGCAGGCGGGCCATTTCGGCATGGGCCAGCGGCTGCAGCTGCAGCAGCGAGTCGACGAACACGCGGTAGCCCTGCGCGGTGGGCACCCGCCCGGCAGATGTGTGCGGCGCGGCCAGCAGCCCCTGCTCCTCGAGGTCGGCGAGGATGTTGCGGATCGTCGCGGCGCTGACGTCCAACCCCGCGTGCCGGGCCAGCGTCTGCGAGCCCACCGGCTCGCCGTCGCGGATGTAGCGCCCGATCAGCGTACGCAGCAGCTGGCGCGCGCGCAGGTCGAGTTTTTTGCCGGGCAAGGATGCGGACATGGACCGATTAGATCGCCGATGCGCGCAAGGGCGCAAGCGGCCTGCGCACCGGGCCAGCCGTGGTCCTGCGCCGGCGCGGCAGTGGGCGGCCCGACGGGTGCGGACTTTCCCGACCCGCATCCGGCGCCTTTGCGTCTCGGCTGTTGCGACTGCGCGCACTACAATGCGCGGCCATGCTCAAACGCCTGACCCTCCGCGATTTCGCCGTCGTCCCCGAGTCCGAACTCGAGTTCGGCCCGGGCATGACCGTGATTTCCGGCGAGACCGGCGCGGGCAAGTCGCTGCTGGTCGATGCGCTGGGCTTCCTGTCGGGCCTGCGCGCCGATGCCGGCATGGTCCGCCACGGCGCCCAGCGCGCCGAGCTGCACGCCGAGTTCGATCCGGCCGCGGTGCCGTCCGCCCTGGCCTGGCTGCACGAACAGGAGTTCGACGACGGCACGGCCTGCACCCTGCGCCGCACCCTGCGCGCGGACGGCGGTTCGCGCGCCTGGATCAACGGCCGCCCGGCCACCCTGGCCCAGCTCTCGCAGCTGGCCGGCCTCCTGGTCGAGATCCACGGCCAGCACGAGCACCAGGCGCTGATGGAAAAGGCCAGCCAGCTCGCCCTGCTCGACGCCTTCGGCCGCCACGAGCCACAGCTGGCCGCGGTGCGCGGGGCGGCGGCCGCCTGGGCTGCGCTGCTGCGCGAGCGCGACGCCCTGTCCAAGACCGGCGACGTGTCCGAACGCATCGACTGGCTTGGCCACCAGCTCGCCGAACTCGAGCGAGAGGACCTGCGCCCGGAGTCGATCGAGTCGCTGGTCGCCGGCCATCGCCGCCAGGCACACGCGGCCGGGCTGATCGCGGCCTGCGACGACGCGCTCGACGGCCTGGCCGGCGACGATGGTCCCGCGCTGGTGCGCCGCCTGCAGCAGCTGCGCGGCGGGCTGTCGCGCGAGCGTGCGCACGAACCGCGGCTGGGCGAGGTCGATGCCATGCTCGACTCGGCCGCCATCCAGCTCGACGAGGCCACCCTGCTGCTGCAGCGGGTGCGCGACGAGCTCGACATCGATCCAGCCCAGTTCGAGGCGCTGGACGCAACACTGGCGCGGCTGCACGAGCTGTCGCGCAAGCATCGCGTGTCGCCCGGGGAACTGGCCGGTCAGCAGGCCGCGTTCACGGCCGAACTCGAGGCGCTGCGCGATGCGGGCGTCCGCCTGGCATCGCTCGAGGGCGAGATCGGCAAGGCCGCGGCGCTCTGGCGCAGCGCTGCCGACGCCCTCGGCAGCGTGCGCGCCGACGCGGCTGCGCGGCTGTCGCAGGCCACCACGACGCTGATTGCCGAGCTTGGCATGGGCGGCGGCGTGTTCGAGGTGGCGCTGGAACCCGTCGATGCCGGCCGCCCCGATCCGCAGGGCGGCGAGCGCGTGGAGTTCCTGGTCTCGGCCAACGCCGGGCAGCCGCCGCGCCCGCTGCGCCGCGTCGCCTCGGGCGGCGAACTGTCACGCGTGTCGCTGGCCATCGAGGTCGCGGCGCTCGGATCGGACACGGTGCCGACGATGGTCTTCGACGAGGTCGATTCGGGCATCGGCGGCGCGGTTGCCGAGATCGTCGGCCAGAAGCTGCGCGCCCTGGGTGCACGCTGCCAGGTGCTGTGCGTGACCCACCTGCCGCAGGTCGCCGCGCAGGGCCATGCCCACTACCTGGTCAGCAAGGCCGATCTCGACGGGCAGACCCGATCCGGCGTGCGCCGCCTCGATGCCAGGGAGCGCCAGGAAGAGCTGGCGCGCATGCTCGGTGGAGTGGAAGTGTCGAAGGAAGCGCGCGCGGCGGCGAGGCGGTTGCTGGCCAGCACCTCGGATTGAGGCGACGCCGGCCGGGCTGAGCCTTCTTCGCAACAGAACGCTCGGTACCAGGCGGGCCAGAGATGCTGCGCGCGAACCCTCCAACAGACCCGGCAGGCCGCCGGTCGATCGTGCCTTCCTGCCCCGGCCACCACCGTGATGAAAGCGTGAGCGCTGCCACGCCGCGCCGGCGTATCGTCGCCGGCTGAATGGCGATCCACGGCGGGATGGTGACTCACACGATGCAGGCACTCGATGGTGCGCCCGCCGACCTGCCCGGCAGGTCCGACGATGCGATGCGCATGATGCTGTCCGCGCTGCAGGCGGTCGCACAGGGCGACTTCGGCATGGAACTGCGCGGCCACTGGGAGGGCCTCGAAGGGCACCTGGCCGACGCCTTCAATACCGTGGTGCGCAGCAACCGCGAACTGGCGCGCGAACTCGCCCGCCACGAGGTCGCGCAGGTCTACGATCCGGAACAGGTCGAGGCCGAAGTCGAGCGCTTCGCACCGCACCTGGTCTTCCTCGATATCGGCATGCCCGGACGCAGCGGCTACGAGATCGCGCGCAGCCTGCGGCAGCGGCATGCCGCGTCGGCTCTCGGCATCGTCGCCGTCACCGGCTGGGGGCACGCGGAAGACCGCAGCCGCAGCCGCAGCCGCAGCCGCGAGGCCGGTTTCGACGAACACCTGGTCAAGCCGCCGCAGCTCGACGCGATTCGGCGCCTGTGCGCCGCGGGGGGACGGGACACGCAGCCGTGAGCGCACTGATTGCCAGGACCTGGATGGACCGCGTCGCGCACGACCTGCGCGGGCCGCTGGCGCCGATGCAGACCGCGGTCTACCTGCTGCGCGACCCGCGCATCGCCGACGGCCAGCGCGACGAGCTGCTCGCAGTGCTGGAGCGGCAGATCCAGCGGCTGGGCGGCATGATCGATGAGTTCAGCGACCTGGGGCGGGCCGGTACCGGCCAGTTGCTGGTCCGACGCGAAACGATCGACGTCGAGCTGCTCGTGTCGGACACCGCCAGCCGCCTGCAGGCCAGGGCGCCACGGGTCAGCTGGGGGCCGGAGGTGCAGGGCCTGGAGATCGAAGGCGACGTGCTGCGGATCGCCCAGTTGTTCCACACCCTGCTTGGAATGCAGCTGTCGCGCGTTCAGCCCGAGCCGGTGCAGGCCCGGCTCGAGCTCGCGCGCGGGCGTCTGCGCATGACCTGCGCGCTGCAGTGCAGTGGTGTTTCGGATGCGCTGATCGCAGCGCTGCTGAGCTCGCCGCATCCGGACCCACCGGACGACGCGCTCGGGCTGGGCCTGATGATCGCGGTCGCGATTGCAGAAGCGCACGGCGGCAGCCTTCAGGGGCGCGCCGGCGCCGGGGACACCGTGGAGCTGGTGCTCGAACTACCCTCGGGTCGCGCCGTGCCCGCCGACGTACCGGCGCAGGGCTAGGATCGGGGAGGCACGCCAGCCTGCCCGGTGCCGGGCGCTGCCGAGGGCGCTGCCGTGTTCAGCGTTGCTTGCGCACGTACAGAACCAGCGAGTGCTCGTCGAGGATATAGCCGTGCTCGCCCGCGATCCGGTTGATCAGGGCGACGATTTCCGGACTCTCGAATTCGGTGATCTGGCCGCTGCCCATGTCGACCATGTGGTAGTGGTGGTCGCCGCGGTCGAGCTCATACAGGGCGTGGCCGCCCTCGAAATTGTGCTTGCTCACCAGGCCCGCGGCCTCGAACTGGGTCAGCACCCGGTACACCGTGGCCAGGCCGATCTCGTCGCCCTGGTCGAGCAGTTGGCGATAGATGTCTTCCGCCGTCATGTGCTGGCGCGGGTTCTTCTGTTCGAGCAGTTGCAGGATGCGCATGCGCGGATGCGTCACCTTCAGCCCGGCCTTGCGCAGGTCCATCGATTCCATGGGTACTCCAATCACATCCGATCTGGCGCCCAGCTGACTGGAAGCCCGGTCGCGGTGGCCTTCGGAGTGTATCATCGGGACAATTGCAGCCCCGGTTCCGCAGGCCCCGTTCTATGCCCATGTCCCGCCTTCTGTTCGCCGCCCTGGTCGCCATCGCCACGGCCGGCTGCGGCATCCTCTACAAGCAGCCGATCTACCAGGGCAACCTGATCGAACAGTCCGCCGTCGAACAGCTCCAGGTCGGCATGGACAAGCAGCAGGTGGTGTCCCTGCTCGGCTCGCCGTCGATCACCGATCCGTTCCACCACCAGCGCTGGGATTACGCCGCCACGCAACGCATCAACCGCCGCGGCCATACCGAGGTGAAGACCCTCACGCTGTGGTTCGAGAACGATGCGCTGCAGAAGTGGGATGGCGAATACTTCGCCGAGCAGGACAAGGAATTGTCCGAGCGCATGCGCCGTTTCGGCAACCTGCCCAAGGAAAAGGGCAAGCAGGGACGCCGCTAGAAAGTCCGCTCGCCGCGGCTCAGCGCCGGCCAGCGCGGTCGGCCTGCACCCGGGCCCGGCGGCGACGACTGTCCTTGGGGTCGGCCAGCAGCGGGCCCAGCAGTTCGAGACGGTCGCCCTCGTGCAGCGGCGCGTCCTGCTCCACTCGTTCGCCGTGGACCGCGAAACCCGCCACGCCATCGCGCGGCAGCCGCGTGAGGGCCAGCGCATCGGCCACGGTCGCGCCCTCGCCCAGCTCCAGCTCCTCGCTCTCGAAGCGCTCGGGCCAGGCGCGGATCAGTTGCACCCGCACCGCCTCAGGCTTCCGCGTCCGCCACGCGCACGAAGTCGTCGACCATGCGGTCAGCCAGCCCGCGCAGTCCCAGCGACAGCACCGGCAGCATCAGGCTGCTCTTTGGCTCGAAATCGAGCGACAGCGACACCTTGCAGGCGCTCTCGTCCAGGGCATGGAACTGCCAGCGCCCGTGCAGCCGCTTGAAGGGGCCGTCGCGCAGCTCCATCTCGATATGGTGCGGCGGCGCAAGCGTGTTCTCGGTGGTGAACCAGGTCCCGAACCCGCCGATGCCCAGCTCCAGCCTGGCCAGCACCCGCGCCTCGCCCGCTTCGAGCACCTGGGCGTCCTCGCACCAGCCGAAGCGGCGGGGATAGGCGGCGATGTCGTTGACCAGCGCAAACATCCGGCTCGCGGAATGTTCCACCAGGGCGCTGCGTTGGATCGTGGGCATGGCTCGCGCGGCTGACCTGCTTCGGGGACAATGGCGGAATGGGCAAGAACAGCGGCAAGGATAAGGCAAACGGCGACCGGACCATCGCGCTGAACAGGCGCGCACGCCACGACTACCAGCTCGACGAGCGCTTCGAGGCGGGCATGGCGCTGCAGGGATGGGAGCTCAAGGCGATCCGCGCCGGCCGCGCCAACATCGGCGAAAGCTATGCGATGGTCCGCGATGGAGAGCTGTTCCTGTACGGCGCGCAGATCACGCCGCTGATCCAGGCGTCGACCCATGTCATCGCCGAAGCCAAGCGCAGCCGCAAGCTGCTGCTGCACCGGCGCGAGATCGACAACCTGATCGGCCGCGTGCAGCGCGACGGCTACACCCTCGTCCCCACCGCGATGTACTGGAAGGGCAACAAGGTCAAGCTCGAGATCGCGCTCGCCAAGGGCAAGCAGAGCCACGACAAGCGGCAGGCGTCGAAGGAGCGCGACTGGGACCGCGACCGCCAGCGCGTGATGCGCGCCCACAACAAGTAGTGACCGGCGCAGGCCACGCGACTGAGATCGCGTGCCTGCCAGTCCTCAGTCCGCAGCTTCCTCGCGTTCCGCCGCCTGGGCCGGCAGCACGAACCGGAACGTGGCGCCCTCACCCGCACGACCCTCGGCGCGGATGCTGCCGCCGTGCCGCTCGACGATGCGCTTGACCGTGGCCAGCCCGATGCCGTGGCCTTCGTACTCGTCGGCGCCGTGCAGGCGCTGGAATGGGCGGAACAACTTGGACGCATAGGCCGGCTCGAACCCCGCCCCGTTGTCGCGCACCAGGAAGGCGACCATGCTGGCCACCGGCTCCGCTTCCGTATCGCGGCCAAACTCGATGCGCCCCGGCGAGCGACCGCCGGTGAACTTCCAGGCGTTGCCCAGCAGGTTCTGCAGCAGGTTGCGCAACAGGGCCGGATCACCGCCCGCGGTCAGGCCTGGCTCGATCACCACCTCCACCTCCCGCGACGGCTCCCCCTGCCGCAACTCGGTCACCACCTCGGCCGCGACGCGGCTCAGGTCGAGCTCGGCATGACGCAGCGGGTCGCGGGTGATCCGCGACATCTTCAGCAGCGCATCGATCAGCGCATCCATGCGGTTGGCCGCGTTGCGCACCCGCACGAGGTGGTCGAGGCCGTCCGGCCCCAGCACGGCGGAAAAGCGCTCGCCGAGCAGGCGGCTGAAACCTTCGACCGTGCGCAGGGGCGCGCGCAGGTCGTGCGAGACGCTGTAGGCGAACGACTCCAGCTCCCGGTTGGCCAGGGTCAGCTCGTGCGTGCGCTGCTCGACGCGCGCTTCCAACGTGCGGTTGAGCAGCCGCACCGCGCGCTCGGCGCGCAGCCGGTCGGTGGCATCGTCGACCTGCGCCAGCGCCGCCACGTCGCTGCCGACATCGCCCGGCACCTGCGACAGCACCACCTGCACCAGGCGGATGTCGCCATCGCTGCGGCGCAGCTGCAGGGTCGCCGGCGTGAGCGCGCTTCCGGCCAGCGCCGCATCGACTTCCGTCTCGAGGAACTGTGCGGAAAACCGCGTCCCCGCCAAGCTGCCCGGGGAAGCGCCCAGGATCCTGGCCAGCGCCGGGTTGGCCTCGACGATGCGGCCCTCGCCATCGAGCAGCGCGATGCCGCTGCCCGAATACAGCATGGCGTTGCGGAAGCGCTGCTCGCTGCGCCGGTACGACTCGCTCATCACCTCGGCCAGGCGCTCGGCGCGCGACTGGGTATGTGCAAGCGCCAGCACCACGGCGAACAACAGCAACGACAGCACCAGCCCGCCCGCCAGCAGCGTCTGGCCGTCCGACAGGCCGTGGCCGGCGCCGGCGGCAGGCGGACGCGACTGGAAATCGATGCGCCAGCGCCGCCCATAGACCTCGAAGGCATCGCTGTGGTGCAAGGGCCCGGTTCGAGCCTGCTCGTCGTATCCGGCATCCTGGTGAAGCACGCGCGCGCCGCCGACATCCTCGCCCAGGTCGACGATGCGGAAGACCTGGCCGCCGCGGTACGGCTCCAGCACGCTGTCGATGAACGACCGTGCATTGAACGGCGCGTAGACCCAGCCCGAGATGGCGGTGCGCCGCGCCAGGGTGTTGGCCGGCTGGATGCCGTTGGCGTACACCGGCGCGAACATCAGCAAGCCGTCGCGACGCTCGTCGCCGTCCTGGACCAGCGGCAGCGGCGCGCTCAGCCGGACCTCGCCGGTGTCGCGGGCGGCGGCCATCACGTGATGCCGATTGGCCTCGGAAAACATGTCGAAGCCGACCGCAGCACGGTTGGGCACGGTCTGCGGTTCGAGCAGCAGGATCGGGCCATAGATCTCGCGCGCACCGTGAGGGCGAATTTGGAACAGCCCCCTGCCCTCGTCGCGCATCGCCAGCTGCAGTGCTTCCAGGTCGCTGCGGCGCAGATAGGGCACGTAGCCCAGGCCCATCATGCCCTTGAACTGGTGCGCGATATCGAGCCCGCCGACGTAGTCTCGCCACTGCCGCTCGGTGGGTCGCGCCACCGACCAGTACAGCGACACGCCGCCGCGCAGCGCCAGCTCGTAGTGCAGCAGGCGCTGGCGGAGCTGCATCGCGATCTCATTGCTGTCGGCCACGAAGCGGGTCTGCAGTGCCGCCTGCTCGCGCGCGCCGGCCTCGCGTGCGTAGTGCCAGACGAGCACCAGCGAACCGATCAGGGTGAGCACCGCAAGCACGTAGCCGCGCCGCAGCCGCGGGCGGCTGCGACCGGTCGACCCGGCGGAACCCGGCATGGCCTGCGACATGGGCACAGCATACCGGCAAGCCTGAACGCCCGGCGGCGGCGGCGCTCCCGCGCCTTGCACGGCCCCGCGCCGCGCCTATACTGGTCGGGTCAGCGTGATCGACGCTCCCGGGGGTGCACTGGCTTCGACGGGGGTCGCGAAATCACTTGGTGCATGCCGAGGGGGCAGCTTTCCTCGTTAATCCAGCGGCAAACTCTAGTTGCCAACGACGACAACTACGCTCTCGCCGCTTAAGGCGTAAGCCCCGAACCCACTTGTTCCCGTACTCGTGGATGTAGGGTCATTATTACGGGAATCCAGCCGAGGTGGCCGCCTGTCTGCCCCGGTTGAACTCACAGGCTGGTCCCGGGATGCGCTTCGCACACCGTGCTGTTCCGGGATGAGATCCAACGGTGGGCTAAGCATGTAGTACTGGGGATGGAGTGCCTTCGGACGCGGGTTCAATTCCCGCCACCTCCACCATATAAACCTGAGAAATCAGGGATTCAGACCGCCAAGGATGGCGGTCTTTTTCGTTGTACGGATGCCAGGACGGTCACCTCTCCGCGATCCGCCAGCCGATTGGGGCGATCTACCGGTCCCGGACAGCAAAACGGGGCCGCACCAGGCGGCCCCGTTCCGGTCTACGTTGGTCGCGTGATCAGCCCTGCAGCGGCACGATCCGGATCTCGACGCGGCGGTTGAGGCCACGGCCCTGCTCGGTGCTGTTGTCGGCCACCGGGAAGCGGTAGCCGAAGCCGGCAACCTCGAAGCGCTCGCGCTGCAGGCCCTGGCCGATCAGGTAGGTGGCCACGTTCTGGGCGCGCTGCTCGGAGATGCGCTGGTTCACCGCCTCGCCACCGATGTTGTCGGTATGGCCGCTGACCTCGACGATGGTCTGGTTGTACTCGCGCAGCGTGCTCGCCACGTTGTTGAGCGCCGGATAGAACTGCTGCTTGAGCTCGGTGCGGTTGAAGTCGAAGGTCACGCCATCGGGCAGGTTGAGCTTGATGGTGTCGCCCTCGCGGTCGACCTGGATGCCGGTGCCGGCGGTCTGGCGACGCAGCTCGGCTTCCTGGCGGTCCTGGTAGGCGCCAACGGCGCCACCGGCCAGGCCACCTACGCCGACGCCGACCATCGCGCGCTGGCGACGCTCGGTGGCGTCGCCACCGCTGAGCAGGCCGGCGACCGCCCCGATGCCGGCGCCGATCAATGCATTGTTTCGGGTGCGGTTGGGGTCGTCAGGGGCACTGGTCTGGCCGGTATAGGTAGCGCAGCCGACAAGCATCGAACTGGCAAGAACGGCTGAGACGGCGAACGCGGTCTTGTGACGCATGGGGGCGGTCTCCTGCGGGGTGTCCCGCGTAGATGAATGGGGCGCCAGCAAACCACGGCAACTGCCAACGGCGGGTGACGGGGATGCGCGACCTGGAGCCCCAGGGGGCAGCTCCGTTCAGGAAGCGGCCCGAACCGCATCAGGGGAATGCGACGGAGCCCTCGCCTGCATGCGGCTGGTTTCGCAACATCAGCTGGACACGGTGCCACGCATTGCCCGGTAAGCAGCCAGCGCCTGCTCGCGCCCGGCCGCAAGATCGACCACCGGGCGGGCGGGATAGTCCGGCGCCAGCCGCCTGGCCGCGGCCGGATCCAGCCAGGGTGCGTGCCGCAGCGGCAGCGGCAGCGCCGCGAGTTCGGGCAGCCAGCGGGCCACGTAACGACCGTCAGGGTCGAACCTGGTCGCCTGCGTGACCGGATTGAATACGCGGAAATACGGCGCCGCGTCCGCCCCTGTGCCGGCCACCCATTGCCATCCCATGCTGTTGTTGGCCAGGTCGGCATCGACCAGGGTCTGGTGGAACCAGCGCGCGCCCTCGCGCCAGTGCTGGCGCATGTGCTTGCACAACCAGCTGCCTACGATCATGCGCACGCGGTTGTGCATCCAGCCGGTGTGCCAGAGCTCGCGCATGCCGGCATCCACGATCGGCACGCCGGTGCGGCCGTTGCGCCAGGCATCCAGCAGGCGCCGGTCCGGCCGGGCCCATGCGAAGGCATCGAAGCTGCTGTTGAAGTTGCGCTCGGGGCTGTCCGGGAAGTGGTGCAGCAGGTGGTGGGCGAATTCGCGCCAGCCCAGCTGGCGGACGAAGGCATCGATGTCGGCGCCGGTGGCAGCGGTCCGCTGCGCCTCCAGTGCGGCCACCACCCGCCACGGCGCGATCTCGCCGAAATGCAGGTGCGGCGACAGGCGCGACGTGCCCACCCGGTCCGGGCGCTCGCGCTGCTGGCCATAGCCGCGCAGCGCGCCGTCGGCGAACACTTCCAGCGCTTCGCGCGCACCCGCCTCGCCTGGCGTCCAGTGTTCCCAGAACTGCGCATCCCAGCCGCGCGGCGGCGCCAGCTTCAGGACCTCGAGCCGGATTCCGTCCGGATCACCGTCCAGGTCCGGCAGCGATTGCGGGGCCGACCAGGGCGCAGGCGCCCGCCAGGCGGCCAGCGCAGTGCGCCAGAAGGGCGTGAACACGCGGTACGGCCCGCCCTGCTTCGTGGCCAGCGTCCAGGGCTCCAACAGCAGCGAACCGTTGAAGCTCTCCGCGTGCAGGCCCTGCCCGCGCAGTGCGCGCTTGATGGCTGCGTCGCGGCGCTCGATCGCCGGCTCGTAGCGGCGTGTCCAGTACACCGCCTCGGCGTCGCAGGCCGCGGCGATCGTGCCCAGCAGCTCCAGGCTCGGGCCGCTGAAGATGCGCAGGCGCGAGCCGCGCGCGCGCAGGCTCGCATCGAGCGCGGCCAGCGAGCGCTGGCGCCAGGCGTCCGAGGCCGCGCCCGGCCGCCACGCGCCCTCCTCGTCCGGCGCATGGATATAGACGCACACCGGCACTTGGTCGGCATCGAGCGCGGCGCGCAGCGCCGGCTGGTCGTCCAGCCGCAGGTCATTGCGGAACCACACCAGCGCATTGGCCATCGATGTGTCTCCTGTATTGCGGCCCGGCCGCGCCTCAGCCCGCGTCGCCGGCGCCGCCGCGATACTCGCGCGGAATGCGATCGTTGAGCTGGACCAGGATCTCGTAGGGGATCGTAGCGGCGCTGCGTGCGACTTCCTCGACCGTGATCGCCGCCCCGCCCTGCGCCCCGACCAGCACCACCGGATCCTCGTTGAAGGCGCTGTGGCCGCCGATGTCGACCATGAACTGGTCCATGCACACGCGCCCCGCCACGGGATGGCGCCGGCCACCGATCAGCACCTGCCCGCAGGAGGACAGCGCACGCGGCCAGCCGTCGCCGTAGCCGATCGGCACCGTCACCACGCGCGTGTCGTGCGCAGCGGTCCAGGTCGCACCGTATCCGATCGGACTGCCGGCGCGGACCACCTTGAAATACACCACCTGCGAGACCAGCGACAGCGCGGGGCGCACCGGCACCGACCGCGTCGAGGCAGGATCGGGCAGCACGCCGTAGAGCAGGATCCCCGGCCGCACCATGTCCAGCCAGGTGTCGGGGAAATGCAGCACGCCGCCGGAGTTGGCCAGGTGCCGGATCGGCATCGGCACGCCGAGGCGGTCGAAATGGGCACAGGCCTCCAGCAGCCGCTCGAGCTGCAGCGCGGTCATCGCCGATGCCGGATCATCGGCGCAGGCCAGGTGCGAGTACACACCGGCCACCTCGCACCAGCGCGAACGCACCGCGGCCTCGATGAAAGGCCCGGCCGACCAGCTGTGCACGCCGATGCGTTCCATGCCCGTGTCGATCTTCAAGTGCACGCGCGCCCTGCGGCCGAATGCCTCGGCGGCCGCTTCGACCTGTCGCAGCTTGGACAGTGAAGACACGGTGAGCTGCAGGTCGTGGGCGAGGAACTGCGCGACCTGAGGGCCAAAGATGCCGCCCATCACCAGGATCGGCACATCGATCCCGGCCTCGCGCAAGGCGATGCCCTCCTCCAGAAAGGCGACGCCGAAGCTGCCGGCCCCCTGCGCCTGCAGGTGGCGCGCCACCGCCACCAGTCCGTGGCCATAGGCGTTGGCCTTGACGATCGGCATCACCGGTACGCGCACGTGGCCGGCGATCGCACGCAGGTTGCCCGCGATGGCGTCGAGATCGACCAGGATGCGGCTTGGCCGCTGGATGCAAGCTGCGCTCAAACGGATCGATCCCGGGCTGGCGTACCGGCGGCGGCCGACGATTTGCGATTCTAGTGCGCGCCGCCCGGGAGCGGGGCGCTACTCGAAGCTGCCGACCGAATCGTGCGCGAGGTTGTCGAAGCGCGTGTATTCGCCGAAGAACTTCAGCTTGAACGAGCCGGTCGGGCCGCTGCGCTGCTTGCCGATGATGATCTCGGCCAGGCCCTTGTCGGGCGAGTTTTCCTTGTTGTAGTACTCGTCGCGATAGATGAACACGATGATGTCGGCGTCCTGCTCGATGGCGCCCGATTCGCGCAGGTCGGCCATCACCGGGCGCTTGTCGGTGCGCGTCTCCAGCGAGCGGTTGAGCTGGGAGAGCGCCATCACCGGCACGTTGAGCTCCTTGGCCAGGCCCTTGAGCGAGCGCGAGATCTCGGAGATCTCGGTGGCGCGGTTCTCGCTGTTGCCCGGCACCGCCATCAGCTGCAGGTAGTCGATCACGATCAAGCCCAGGTCGTGCTCGCGCTTGAGCCGGCGCGCCTTGGCGCGGAGCACGTCCGGCGACAGGCTGGGCGTGTCGTCGATGAAGATCTTGGTTTCCTTGATCATCCGGATCGCGCTGGTCACGCGGCTCCAGTCCTCGTCCTCAAGCTGGCCGGTGCGCAGGCGCGTGGCGTTGATGCGGCCGTTGGACGAGATCAGCCGCAGCGCGAGCTGGCTGGCCGACATTTCCATCGAGAACACCGCCACCGCCTTCTTGGTCTTGATCGCGGCGTATTCGGCGATGTTGAGCGCAAAGGTGGTCTTGCCCATGGCCGGGCGCGCGGCGAGGATGATCAGGTCGGTCGGCTGCAGGCCGGCGGTCATCTGGTCGAATTCGGTATAGCCGGTCGGCAGGCCGGTGAGACCGCCGCCGTTGGCATGCCGCGTCTGCAGCACGTCGAAGGCCTCGGCCATGGCCCTGTTGATCGGCACGAAGTCCTGGCGCCCGCGCGAGCCCGCCTCGGCAATCGCGAACACCTGCTGCTCGGCCTTGGCCAGGATCTCGGCGCTGTCGCGGCCTTCGGGCTGGAAGCCGTCGTTGACGATGTCCGTGCCGATCTCGATCAGCTGGCGCAGCACCGCCTTGTCGCGCACGATCTCGGCGTAGGCCTTGATGTTGGCCGCCGACGGCGTGGTACTGGCCAGCTCGACGAGATACGCGCCACCGGCGACCTGTTCGGACAGGCCATTGGATTCGAACCACTCGCCCAGGGTCACCGCGTCGAAGGGCTTGTCCTTCTCGGCCAGCTCGCGGATGGCGCGGTAGATCAGCTGGTGGTCGCGACGATAGAAATCCTTGTCGTTGAGCAGGTCGGCGATGCGGTCGTAGGCGTCCGGCGCCAGCATCAGGCCGCCGAGCACGGCCTGTTCGGCGTCGACCGACTGCGGCGGTACGCGCAGTTGCTCGACGCGGGGTTCGGGGCGTTGGTCCTGGCGGAAGCCGGGTCTTGCGGACATCAGGGGAGTCACTCCAGGCGACGGACCGGGGATGCAGTCGTGGTGGATGGATCCCGGACCGTCATCGTAGCGGGCGCGGCTGTGGGTACGCGATGGAACAAGCTGTGGATAAGCCGGTTATGCGCCGGGGACGTCTCGGCGCCTGCGATCGGGGCGGTCCTGGTGCACCGCTGGTCCGGTTGCCGTTGTGGCTGCACCCGCCGGTCGGCGCAGGCGGGACCTGCAGCCGGATCAAGTGGATCCGGCCCGGCCCGCCACCTGGACCCTGCCCCGAAAACAGGACAGGCGCCTTGCGGCGCCTGTCCATATCCAGCCCGGGGATGCGGCGATCAGGCCGCTTCGGGCTCGATGATCACCTTGACGGTGGTCTCGGCATCGGCGTGCAGGTGGATCACCACGTCGAACTCGCCGGTGTTGCGCAGCGGGCCTTCGCCCAGCACCACTTCCGACTTGCCCACTTCGGTCACGGCCTTGGTCAGCGCCTCGGCGATGTCGCGCGGACCCACCGAGCCGTACAGCTTGCCCTCGGCCGAGGCGTTGGCGTAGATGGTCACGCTGGCGCCTTCGAGCTTGGCCAGGCGGACCTGGGCCTCGTCGGCGATGCCCTTGGCCTTGGCTTCGTAGTCGGCGCGCTTGGTCTCGAAATCGGCGAGGTTGGCGGCCGTTGCCGGCACGGCCTTGCCCTGCGGAACCAGGTAGTTGCGGCCGTAGCCCGGCTTGACGTCGACCTTGTCACCGAGGTCGCCGAGGTTGATCACGCGCTGCAGGAGGATCAGTTGCATTTCATTGCTCCGTATTCGTTAGCGGCTGGAGATTGCCGCAACGCTTGCTGTCCGAATCGGACGGATCGGTCTCGAACCGGGGGGACGAAGCGATCCGCCACGGCCGGCCGGAACACCCTCCCCGCCCTGCCCTCTCCCCCGAGGGGGAGGAAAGCAGACGCCTCCCGTGCGGGAGGCCGGGTTCTTACACGTTGTGGTTGTCGGTGTACGGGATCAGCGCGAGGAAGCGCGCACGCTTGACCGCAAGCGCCAACTGGCGCTGGTAGCGCGACTTGGTGCCGGTGATGCGGCTCGGCACGATCTTGCCGTTCTCGGTGAGGTTCTGGCGCAGGGTGTTGAGATCCTTGTAGTCGATCTCCTTGACACCCTCGGCGGTGAACTTGCAGAACTTGCGGCGGCGGAAGAACTTGGACATGGGTGTGCTCCTCAGGCGGCTTCGGTCGGTTCGGTCGGTTCGGTCGGCTCGGCCGTTTCGGCCTTGCTGCCTTCGCCGTCGGTGGACGGGGTCTCGTCGTCATCGCGGCGGCGACGATCCGAACGCTCGGGGCGGTCGGGACGTTCCGGCTTCTCGTCCTTGTTCTTCATGATCAGCGACTGCTCGGTGTCGGCTTCGTCGCGGCGCATCACCAGGTGGCGCAGGATGGCGTCGTTGAAGCGGAAGCCCTCGACGAGCTCGGTCAGCACTTCCTGGCCGACTTCGATGTTGAGCAGCACGTAGTGGGCCTTTACCAGGTTGTTGACCGAATAGGCCAGCTGGCGGCGGCCCCAGTCTTCCAGGCGGTGGATCTTGCCTTCGCCGTTCTCGATCAGCGTCTTGTAACGCTCGATCATCGCCGGCACCTGCTCACTCTGGTCCGGATGGACCAGGAACACGATTTCGTAATGACGCATGGGTTGTCCTTTCGGGTGTCGGGCGCCCCAGGGGCGGCCCGGAAAGCTCCCCGGCGACCGGATCCGGACGCGGTGGAGCAAGGGCTCCCCGCAGCGCAGGCCGCAGGGAGCCGGGCATTATGGAGGATCAATGGCTTGCGGGCAAGGCGGACGGCTGGATCGTGCCAGGCGGCGCCCGGCACCCCGGTCCGCGACTCAGGCGGCGCGATCGGCGTCGGTGGTGAAGCTTTCCCCGCAGCCGCATTCGGCCGCCGCACTGGGATTGGCGAACACGAACTCGTGGTTCAGGCCCTTGCGCACGAAGTCGATGGTGGTGCCATCGACCATCGGCTGGCTGGTGGCGTCGACGTAGATGCGCACGCCATCCTGCTCGCTGACGCTGTCGCCCTCGAGCGCGTCGAGCGCCAGCTCCACCTCGTAGCCCCAGCCCGAGCAGCCGGTCTTCTTCACTCCGAAGCGCAGCCCGAGTGCATCGGGATCGGCGGCGAGGAACTGGCGGACGCGGTCGAGCGCGGCGGAGGTGAGCTGGATGGCCATGACGTGATTCTAGCGCGGGGTGGCTGAAGAAGGCCTTTCGACGGCCGGTGCCGCGCTAAACTGTGCGTTCCGATATCGGCCCCTCTCCCCAGGATCGAAGGCATGACGGTTTCCAGCGTCGAACACGCGCTTGCGGGCAGGATTCCCGCGGGCGGCGAAGTCACGGTCCGCGGCTGGGTGCGCACCCGGCGCGATTCCAAGGCCGGGCTGAGCTTCGTCAACGTCAGCGACGGCTCCTGCTTCGCGCCGATCCAGGTGGTTGCGCCGGCCGCGCTGGCCAACTACGAATCCGAGGTCAAACGGCTGACCGCCGGCTGCGCGGTGATCGCCACCGGCACCCTGGTGCCGTCGCAGGGCCAGGGCCAGAGCTTCGAGATCCAGGCCGAATCGATCGAGGTCGTGGGCTGGGTCGAGGATCCGGAAACCTATCCGATCCAGCCCAAGGCGCACTCGCTGGAGTTCCTGCGCGAGGTCGCGCACCTGCGCCCGCGCACCAACCTGTTTGGCGCGGTCTCCCGCATCCGCCACTGCCTGGCGCAGGCCGCGCACCGCTATTTCCACCAGAACGGCTATTACTGGATCAACACGCCGATCGTCACCACCTCCGACGCCGAAGGCGCGGGACAGATGTTCCGGGTCTCCACGCTGGACATGGCCAACCTGCCGCGCGACGAGCGCGGCGCGGTGGATTTCTCGCGCGATTTCTTCGGCAAGGAAGTGTTCCTGTCGGTGTCCGGCCAGCTCAACGTCGAGGCCTTCGCGCTGGCCTTGAGCAAGGTCTACACCTTCGGGCCGACCTTCCGCGCCGAGAACTCCAACACCACCCGCCACCTGGCCGAGTTCTGGATGATCGAGCCGGAGATCGCCTTCGCCGACCTGGCCGAGGACGCGCGCGTGGCCGAGGAGTTCCTGAAGTACCTGTTCCGCGCGGTGCTCGACGAGCGCGGCGACGACATGGCCTTCATCGCCGAGCGCGTGCAGAAGGATGCGATCACGCGGCTGGAGTCGTTCATCAACGCGCCGTTCGAGCGCATCGAGTACAGCGATGCGGTGGCGCTGCTGCAGAAGTCCGGCCACAAGTTCGATTTCCCGGTGGAATGGGGCCTGGACCTGCAGACCGAGCACGAGCGCTGGCTGACCGAGCAGCACGTTGGCCGGCCGGTGGTGGTGACCAACTATCCCGAGCACATCAAGGCCTTCTACATGCGCCTGAACGACGACGGCAAGACCGTCGCGGCGATGGACGTGCTGGCGCCGGGCATCGGTGAAATCATCGGCGGCAGCCAGCGCGAAGAGCGCCTGGACGTGCTCGACGCGCGCATGGACCAGTTCGGCCTGGACCGCGAGCATTACGCCTGGTACCGCGATTTCCGCCGCTACGGCAGCGTGCCGCACGCCGGCTTCGGCCTGGGCTTCGAGCGCCTGATCGTGTACGTGTGCGGGCTGTCCAACATCCGCGACGCCATTCCGTATCCGCGCGCGCCCGGCCACGCGGAATACTGAGCGGTCGACCGATGATCCTCTTCCTCGCCCTGTGCTTCGTCGGCATCGCCATCGGCGGGATCACCGCGTTCGTGATCTTCTGGCCGCTGTCCCTGGTCCACCTGCGCGACCGCCATCCGGAGGTGCGCGCCTCGCTGGGCGAAAGCGCGTTCCTCTCACCCTCGGCGCTGGCCTGGCTGCTGGCCGGACGCTATCGCTCGGTGCCCGACACACAGTTCACCGGGCTCGCGACGCCGGCGCGGGTGGCCGCATTCGTGATCATGGGCGCGGTGGCCATGTCAGGGCTGCTGTGGCTGTGGTCGGCGGTGCTTCGATGAGCGCGCCGCTGCAGCACGTGAGCGAGGGCTGGTGGCTCGCCACGCTCGGACGCACCCTGATCTGGGCGCGGCTGCGGGTGCGCGAGGCCGGCACCGCCGAGGTGTTCGACAGCGACGGCAACACCCTGGTCTACGACAGCGAGGACACGGCGCGAGCGATGCTGATGGATGCTGCCTTCGTCTCCTTTGAGGGCCTGGATGAGGAAGACGCGCTCGAACGCGGTTTTTCGCTGTCCGAACTGGCGCCGCCCGCCGGCGGGGACGAGGCTTCGCTGCGTGCGCGCATGGTGCAGCTGCTCGGCGCGCGGGCCTGAGGCCCGCACTGCCGGGCTCCCCTTTGCGCGGACGACGGTGGATGCAACAACCGGGAGTCGCCAGCGCGGCGATCGCTGCTCCCGCTGCGCCACCGCGTGCAACGCCCGATGCCCTAACATCGCGCCATGTACACGCCGCGCGCCTTTGCCGAGACCGACCTGGCGCAGCTCGATGCGCTGCTGGCGGCTGATTCCTTCGTCACCCTGGTTACCGTCGACGTCGATGGCGCGCCATTCGCCAGCCACCTGCCGGTGCTGTACCGCCGCGACGGCGAACGCGTGCTGGTTGAAGGGCACTGGGCCAGGCCGAACCCGCAGGCGCGCCACGGTGGCGCCGCGCTGCTGATCGTGCACGGTCCGCACGCCTACGTGTCGCCGGGCTGGTACCCGGACAAGGAGCCGGCCGCGCGCGTGCCGACCTGGAACTACGCGGTTGCGCATCTCTCGGGCGCGCTACAGGTGTTCGAGGACGAGGACGGGCTTGCCGACCTCGTCGCGCGCCTGAGCGAGCGCTTCGAATCCTCGATCGGGCAGTCCTGGCGTTTCGAACACGATCGCGAAGACCACCGGCGCCAGCTGCGCGGCATCGTCGGCTTCCGCTTCGAGCCCACGCGCATCGAGCTGAAGTTCAAGCTCAACCAGAACCATCCCGTCGAAAACCGGGTGGCGGTGGCCGACGCGCTCGCCAGCGCGGATGCGCCCGGGAGCCGCGCCGTGGCCGCGCTGATGCGTCACCATATCGACTGAAGGAGCAGCACCAATGGACCTGGACCTCTCCGGCCGCCACGCCCTGGTCTGCGGCGCATCCGAAGGCATCGGTCGTGCCGCGGCGCATGAGCTGGCGTTGCTGGGCGCCGACGTCACCGTACTGGCACGCCGTGCCCACGCGCTGCAGGCTGTGGTCGACGCCCTGCCCCGCAGCGCAGCCCAGCGACATCGCGTGCTGGTTGGCGACGTGACGCAGCGCGATGCGCTGCGTGCCGCGGTCGCCGGACTGGCGGATGCCGCGCCGGTGAACATCCTAGTCAACAATACCGGCGGCCCGCCGGGCGGAGCGGCGCTGGACGCCGCCGAGTCCGCGTTCGTGGACGCCTTCAGCCGCCACCTGCTGGCCAACCAGGCGCTGGTGCAGACGCTGGTGCCCGGGATGCGCGCGACAGGCTGGGGTCGCATCGTCAACGTGGTGTCGACCTCGGTCTACGAGCCCATCGCCGGGCTTGGGGTGTCGAACACGGTCCGCGGCGCGGTCGCGGGCTGGGCCAAGACGCTGTCGCGCGAACTGGCGCCGCACGGCATCACCGTCAACAACGTGCTGCCCGGCTATACCGACACCGCGCGCATCGACCAGATCGTGCGCGACCGCAGTGAAGCGAGCGGCAAGTCGCGCGAGGACGTGCTGGCAGCCATGCTTGCCAGCGTGCCGGTCGGCCGCATGGCCCGGCCGGAGGAAACCGGCGGCGTGATCGCCTTCCTGTGCTCGCCGGCCGCGGCCTATGTCACCGGGGTCAGCCTGGCGGTGGACGGCGGGCGGATGCAGTCGATCTGAGTCGGAGTGGCGCTGGCCCTCGAATCACCACTCACGCCCCCATGCCCGAAGGTCCCGAAATCCGCCGTGCCGCAGACCGCCTCGCAGAAGCCGTGGTCGGCAGGGCGCTGGTGTCGGCCTGGTTCGCGTTCCCGGCGCTCAAGCGCCACGCGCAGTCCCTGGCCGGGCGACGCATCCTCGCCATCGAGCCGCACGGCAAGGCGCTGCTGACGCGCTTCGACCATGGCTGGACGCTCTACAGCCACAACCAGCTCTACGGCGTGTGGAAGGTCTGCGATGCAGGCCTGCGGCCGGACACGACACGCTCGCTGCGCGTTGCACTGGAGACGTCCGACAAGGCGATCCTGCTCTACTCCGCCTCCGACATCTCCATGTGGCGCGATGCCGAGCTGGCGCGGCACCCGTTCCTGTCGAAGCTCGGCCCCGACGTGCTCGATCCAGGCCTGGATGCGGACACCGTGGCGACGCGCCTGCAGGATCCCCGCTTTGCCCGACGGCGGCTGGAGGGGCTGCTGCTCGACCAGGATTTCCTGGCCGGGATGGGCAACTACCTGCGCGCCGAAGTGCTGTTCGAAGCCGGCATCGCGCCCGGGCGGAGACCCGCGGATCTGTCGACGGACGAGCGCAGCCGGCTTGCGGCTGCCCTGCTGGAGGTCCCGCGCCGCAGCTACCGCACCCGCGGCATCGCGCCGGCACGCGGCATGCGCGAGGACTACCTGACCGATACGGCGGACGGGTTCCGCTTCCACGTCTTCGACCGCGAGGGCGAGCCCTGTACGCGCTGTGGCGCGGCGATCGTGCGCAGCATGCTGGCGGGACGGCGGATGTATGCCTGTGCGGAGTGCCAGCGCTGAGGCGCGGCGGGCGCCGGATGTGAGGCCACGGAGTAAGCTGGCGCGATGAAACGCTGCCTGCACCTGATCGGCGGGGCGCTGCGCGAGCCGGCCTCCGGGCAATGGCTGGAGGTGGCCGATCCCGCGTCCGGCCGGCCGTTCGCCTCGGTTGCGGCCGGTGACACGCGCGACGTCGATGATGCCGTCGCTGCCGCGACCGCTGCTGCGCCGGGCTGGGCTGCCCTGCCCAACGACGTCCGCGCGCGCTGGCTGGAAAAGCTGGCCGACGCGCTGGAAGCGCGGGCCGAGCTGTTCGCCCAGGCCGAATCTCGCGACGCCGGCAAGCCGATCGGCCTGGCTCGCGGGATCGAGATCCCGCGCGCCGTCGCCAACCTGCGCTTTTTCGCGCATGCGGCCACCCAGTTCGCCAGCGAATCGCACCACGGCCAGGCCGGGCTCAACTACACCCTGCGCCTGCCGCTGGGCGTGGTCGGCACCATCTCCCCGTGGAACCTGCCGCTGTACCTGTTGACCTGGAAGATCGCGCCCGCGCTGGCCGCAGGCAACACGGTGGTGGCCAAGCCGTCCGAGCTCACGCCGGTCACCGCGACCATGCTGGGCGAGCTTGCGGCGGAGATTGGCCTGCCCGCCGGCGTGCTGAACATCGTCCATGGCCGCGGCCCCGAGGTCGGCGAAGCCATCGTCATGCACCGGGACGTGCGTGCAGTGTCGTTCACCGGCAGCACCGCAGTCGGCCGACGCATCGCCACGCTGGCCGCGCCACAGCTCAAGAAGCTCTCGCTGGAGCTGGGCGGCAAGAACGCCACCCTGGTCTTCGCCGACAGCGACTGGCAGCAGCACCTCGATACCCTGGTGCGCTCGGCTTTCCAGAACAGCGGACAGATCTGCCTGTGCGGCTCGCGCATCCTGGTCGAGCGCAGCATCGAGCGCCAGTTCACCGACGCCTTCGTTGAGCGCGTACGCACGCTGCGCATCGGTGATCCGGTCGACCCGGACACGCAGCTCGGCCCGCTGGTCTCGCAGGCGCATTTCGACAAGGTCACGGCCGCGATCGCGATGGCAAGGGAAGAAGGCGGCCGCGTGCTCTGCGGCGGCCACGCGCTCGACCGTCCGGGCTGGTTCATCGAGCCGACCGTGATGGACCGCCTGGGGCCGGACACCGCCAGCAACCGGGAGGAGATCTTCGGCCCGCTCGTCACCCTGCAGTCCTTCGACGACGAGGACGAGGCGCTGCGCCTGGCCAATGCGGTGGAGTACGGCCTGTCCGCCTCGCTGTGGACCCGCGACCTCGACCGCGCCCACCGCCTCGCCGCGGCCCTGCGCGTGGGCGTGGTCTGGATCAACAGCTGGATGCAGCGCGACCTGCGCACGCCCTTCGGCGGCAGCGGCCAATCCGGGCTGGGCCGCGAAGGCGGGCTCGAAGCCATGCGCTTTTTCACCGAACCGCGGAACATCGGCATCGCTTTGCGATAATGGGCCACACACCGCCACCGGACCCGCGATGAGCCGACTCGACGAACTGCTGACCAAGAACGAAGCCTGGGCCTCGCGCATCGAAGCGGAGGACCCCAGCTTCTTCGAGCGCCTGTCCAAGATCCAGACGCCCAAGTTCCTGTGGATCGGCTGCTCGGATTCACGCGTGCCGGCCAACCAGATCGTCGACATGGCCCCGGGCGAGGTGTTCGTCCATCGCAACATCGCCAACGTGGTGGTGCACACCGACCTCAACTGCCTGTCGGTGATCCAGTTCGCGGTCGACGTGCTCGAGGTCGAGCACATCCTGGTGGTGGGTCACTACGGCTGCGGCGGCGTGCTGGCCGCGCTCGACGGGATGCGCGTGGGACTGGCCGACAACTGGATCCGGCACGTCAAGGATGTGGCCAACCGGCACGACGAACTGCTTGCGGCGATCAGCGACCACGGCCTGCGCCTCGACCGCCTGTGCGAGCTGAACGTGCTGGAGCAGGTGGCGAACGTCTGCGAGACCACGATCGTGCGCGACGCCTGGGCGCGCGGGCAGAAGGTCCACGTGTATGGCTGGGTCTACACCCTGCGCGACGGCCGCGTGCACGACCTGGGGCTCGACGTGGACAGCGAGCAGGCGCTGCCCGAGCAGTACGCGCCGGCGCTGGCGCGGATCCGCGTCGACCGGGTGGATCGCTGATGGGCGGCGCCGGCATCCGCGCGGACGCGGCGCCGGCGCCGGTCGGCCGCTATCCGCATGCGCGCCGCGTCGGCGGGCTGCTGTTCCTGTCCGGCATCGGCCCGCGTGATCCCGCCACCGACTCGGTGCCGGGCAACGTGTACGACGCCGATGGCCGGCTGGTCGCCCACGACATCGTCGCGCAGGCAGGCGCGGTGTTCGCCAACGTGCGCACGGTGCTGCAAGCCAGCGGCGCGCGCTGGGAAGACCTGGTCGACGTGACCGTCTACCTCACCGACATGGCCGGCGATTTCGCGGCCTGCAACGCCGTCTGGGCCGAGCATTTCCCCGACCCGGCCAGCGCGCCCTGCCGCACCACGCTGGGCATCGACGCCCTGCCCACGCCGATCGCGATCGAGCTCAAGTGCATCGCGGCGGTGGCTGACGCCGCCTCGCCAAGGAGCACGCCATGATCCCCGCCCCCATCAACTTCCAGAAGTGGGTCGACGACAACCGCCACCTGCTCAAGCCACCGGTCGGCAACAAGTGCATCTACGACGGCGAGTTCATCGTGATGGTGGTCGGTGGCCCGAACGCGCGCACCGATTACCACTGGGAGGAAGGTCCAGAATGGTTCCATCAGCTCGAGGGCGAGATGGTGCTGCGCATCCAGGAGGACGGCCGCGTGCGCGATATCCCGATCCGCGCCGGCGAGACCTTCCTGCTGCCGCCACGCGTGCCGCATTCGCCGCAGCGCGCCGAAGGCTCGGTCGGCCTGGTGATCGAGCGCAGGCGTCTGCCGCACGAAGACGATGGTCTGATCTGGTTCTGCCAGCAGTGCAATGAAAAGGTTTACGAGGAGTTCTTCCACCTCGCCGACATCGAACAGGATTTCTTCCGCGTGTTCGAGACCTTCTACCGCAGCGATGAGCTGCGCACCTGCAGCGCCTGCGGCCACCTCAACCCGCGCCCCACCCGCTACGAGATGCAGGCCGACTCGCAGGCCGACATCACCTGAGGCCCACGCGCCCGCTTCGACTTCGGGCAGCCGCGCGGCCGTGCCGCAGTGCGGCGCGCCCATCGCGGCGGCTGTGCCTACAATCGGGCGATGCTCAGGATCGACATCCACGCCCACTGCCTGCCGCGCGACTGGCCCGACCTGGCGCGCAGGTATGGCGAAGCGCGCTTCCCGGTGATCCACCACACCGAGGACGGGCGCCACCGCATCTACAAGGACGGCCGCTTCTTCCGCGAGATCTGGTCGCGCACCTGGGACCCGCAGGAGCGCATCGACGACTTCGCGCGCTTCGGCGTGCAGGTGCAGGTGATCAGCACCGTGCCGGTGATGTTCAGCCACTGGGCGCGGCCGCAGCACGCGCTGGAGCTGCACCAGGCGCTCAACGACCACATGGCCGCGACTTGCCGCGACCATCCGCGCCACTACGCGGGCCTGGGCACCGTGCCGCTGCAGTCGCCGCGGCTGGCGGTGCAGGAGCTGGAGCGCTGCATGGACCAGCTGGGCCTGCAGGGCGTGCAGATCGGCTCGCACGTCACCGGTCCGGACGGCACGCACTGGAACCTGGATGCGCCGGAGCTGTTCCCGTTCTTCGAAGCGGCCGCGGACCTTGGTGCAGCGATCCTCGTGCATCCCTGGGACATGATGGGCACCGAGACCATGCCCAAATACTGGCTGCCCTGGCTGGTCGGCATGCCGGCCGAGCAATCGCGCGCAGCCTGCTGCCTGGTGTTCGGCGGCGTGCTGGAGCGGCTGCCGAAGCTGAAGATCTGCATGGCCCACGGCGGCGGCAGCTTCCCCTACACCATCGGCCGCATCGAGCACGGCTTCAACATGCGGCCCGACCTGGTCGCCACCGACAACCCGCACAATCCGCGCGACTACCTGCAGCGGCTGTACTTCGATTCCTGGGTGGCCGATCCGCGCGCGCTGCGCTACCTGCTCGACACCTGCGGGGTGGAGCGGGTGATGCTCGGCACCGACTACCCTTTCCCGCTGGGCGAGCAGGAGCCCGGCGCAGGCATCGAACAGCTCGGCCTTGGCGAGCCCGACCGCGCCCGCATCTACCACGGCACCGCCCTGGAATGGCTTGGCCTGCCCGCCTCCCGCTTCCTGTAGGAGCGGCTTCAGCCGCGACCGCGGTCGTAGTCATACCGGGGCCGCCCACGGTCGGGATGGACCATCCAAACCCATCGCGGCTGAAGCCGCTCCTACAATGACGGCATGAACGACCTGTACTCGGACGCGCACGCCCGCGCCCTCGACGCGGCCGATGTCCTGCCCAGCCTGCGCGGCGAATTCCTGCTGCTGCGCCATGGCGACGGCCAGCAGGCCTACTTCTGCGGCAACTCGCTGGGCCTGCAGCCGCGCGCCGCGCGCGCGCACGTCCAGGAGGTGCTCGACAAGTGGGCGACCGAAGCGGTCGAAGGGCACTTCACCGGGCAGACGCAGTGGATGACCTACCACGCCCTGGTGCGCGACCAGCTGGCCGCGGTGGTGGGCGCGCTGCCGACCGAAGTGGTGGCGATGAACTCGCTCACGGCCAACCTGCACCTGATGATGGCCAGCTTCTACCGGCCCGCCGGCGAGCGCACTGTCATCCTGGTCGAGGCCGGCAGCTTCCCGTCCGACCGCTATGCGGTGGAATCGCAGCTGCAGTTCCATGGTCTGTCGCCCGCGCAGTCGCTGGTCGAGGTCGAGGCCGACGAGTCCGATGGCACGGTCTCGATGGATGCGATCGAGCGCGCGATCGTGCAGCACGGCCCGCGCCTGGCGCTGGTGCTGTGGCCTGGCGTGCAGTACCGCACCGGGCAGGCATTCGACATCGGCGCGATCGCGCGTCTCGCGCATGCAGCGGGTGCCATCGCCGGTTTCGACCTCGCCCACGCCGCCGGCAACCTGCCGCTGGCCCTGCACGACGGCGGCGCGGACTTCGCCGTCTGGTGCCACTACAAGTACATGAACGCCGGTCCCGGCGCGGTGGCAGGCTGCTTCGTGCACGAGCGCCATGCGCGCACGGATCGCCCTCGCTTTGCCGGCTGGTGGGGGCATGAGCAGGCCACGCGCTTCCGCATGGGCCCGGAGTTCGTGCCCACCCCCGGCGCCGACGGCTGGCAGCTGAGCAATCCGCCGATCCTGGCCCTGGCGCCGTTGCGCGCGTCGCTGGAGCAGTTTGCGCGGACCGGCATGCACGCACTGCGCGCGAAGTCCGAACGCCTCACCGGCTACCTCGAAGCCCTGATCGACGCACGCCTGCGCGACACCCTGCAGGTGATCACCCCGCGCGACCCCGCTCGTCGCGGCTGCCAGCTCTCGCTGCGCGTCGTCGGCGGCCGCGACCGCGGCCGCGCCCTGTTCGACCATCTCGGTCAGCAGGGCATCGTCGGCGACTGGCGCGAACCCGACGTCATCCGCATCTCACCCACCCCGCTCTACAACACCCACGCGGACCTGCTGCGGTTTGCCAGCGCAGTGGAGGCCTGGCGGGCGGCATGACGACATCGCGCATTCCCGCGCCCGCGCGGGAACTCTTGTCATTTCGACCGCAGGGAGAAATCCTGCGCCCGCCCGCCGGACAGCAGATTTCTCCCTGCGATCGAAATGACAGTTTCAGCGAGTGACAGGACACGGCCTTGGACAGACGCACTGGACAATCGATCACCATCATCGGCGCCGGCCTCGCCGGCACCCTGCTGGCCACCCTGCTTGCACAGCGTGGCTGGCAGGTGGAGGTGTTCGAGAGCCGTGGCGATCCACGGCTGCACGGGTACGCGGGCGGGCGTTCGATCAACCTTGCGCTGGCCGAACGCGGCCTGCATGCGCTGCGCCAGGCCGGCGCCGACCTGGGCGTGATGCGCCAGGCGGTGATGATGCGCGGGCGCATGGTGCATCCGCTCGGCGGCGAGCCCGAGCTGCAGCGCTACGGCCGCGACGACAGCGAGGTGATCTGGTCGATCAGCCGCGCGGAGTTGAACATCGTGCTGATCGAAGCGGCCGAGGCCGCCGGCGCGACACTGCACTTCGACCGGCGCCTGGAGCAGGTCGATTTCGATGCGGGCACCCTGCAGGTCAAGGGCGATGGACACGACGAAACCCGGCCGTTCCGTACGCTTGTCGGCGCCGACGGTGCCGGCTCGACGCTGCGCGCGCAGATGCTGCGCGTACAGGACCTGGGCGAGCGCACCGAATGGCTCGACCACGGCTACAAGGAGCTGGAGATCCCGCCGGGCCCGCACGGCGATTTCCGCATCGAGGCCAACGCGCTGCACATCTGGCCGCGCGGCCACTACATGTGCATCGCCCTGCCCAATGACGAGCGCACCTTCACCGTCACCCTGTTCATGCCGCACGCAGGTCCGCATCCGAGCTTCGCGACGGTGCCCGACGGCGCGACGGCGCTGGCGCTGTTCCGTGACCAGTTCGCCGATGCGGTGCCCTTGATCCCGATGCTCGAAGAGGACTACGAGCGCAATCCCACCGGCTTGCTGGGCACGTTGTACCTAGATCAATGGCACCTGGACGGGCGTGCGGTGCTGCTGGGTGATGCCGCGCACGCGATGGTGCCCTTCCACGGGCAAGGCATGAACTGCGCCTTCGAGGACTGCGTGGCGCTGGCCGACCATCTCGATTCGGCGCCCGACATCGCCGCCGCCTATGCCGGCTTCGCCGAACAGCGAATGCCCGACGCGGCGGCGATCCAGCACATGGCGCTGGAAAACTACATCGAGATGCGCGACCGCGTGGATGACCGCGACTACCGCCTGCAGCGGGCACTGGAGCTGCAGCTGCAGGAGCGGCACCCGGGCCGTTTCATTCCGCACTACAGCATGGTCAGCTTCATGCGCATCCCCTACTCGCAGGCGCTGGCGCGCAGCGACGTACAGCGCGGCATCCTGGTGCGCGCGACCGCCGGGCTCGCAACACTGGGGAAGGTCGACTGGGCAAAGCTGGACGCCGAGGTGTTGGCGTTGCTCGAACCGCTGCCCGCCCACGGGTAGGAGCGGCTTCAGCCGCGACCAGGGCCGCACATCTCGGTAACTTCGGGAATCGCGGGTTCGCGGCTGAAGCCGCTCCTACAGGCGTGCGGGGTGGTGGCGCGGCGATGTGCGGCGGGAGGCTGCGCGCCACGGCAGGCCGCCCGTCCCGGAACCGTCGTTCCCGCGCCTACAATGCCCGCATGCCCGCATCCTTCCTGTTCTACGACCTGGAAACCTTTGGCGCAGATCCGCGGCGCACGCGCATCGCGCAGTTCGCGGCGATCCGCACCGACGAAGCGCTCAACGAGATCGAGGAGCCGATCGACTTCCTGGTCCGCCCTGCCGACGACCTGCTGCCCTCGCCCGACGCCACCATGGTCACCGGCCTGCCACCGCAGCGCGCATTGGCCGAAGGCGTGTCCGAAGCCGAAGCCTTCGCCCGCATCTTCGAGGAAATGTCGCGCCCGCAGACCTGCACGCTCGGCTACAACTCGCTGCGCTTCGACGACGAGTTCGTGCGCTATGGCCTGTATCGCAACTTCCACGATCCCTACGAACGCGAGTGGCGCGGCGGCAACTGCCGCTGGGACCTGCTTGACGTGCTGCGCCTGATGCATGCCCTGCGCCCGGATGGCATCAGCTGGCCGCAGCGCGAGGACGGCAAGGGCACCTCGTTCAAGCTCGAGCACCTGGCCATCGCCAACGGCGTGCGCAGCGGCGATGCGCACGAGGCGCTGTCGGACGTGCGCGCCCTGATCGGGCTGGCGCGGCGCTTCCGCGACGCGCAGCCGCGCCTGTGGGATTACGCCCTGCGCCTGCGCGACAAGCGCTACGCCGCCACCCTGCTCGACACCGTCGCGATGACGCCAGTGCTGCACGTCTCGCAGCGCTACCCGGCCACCCGCCTGTGCGCAGCGGCCGTGGTGCCGGTCACGCGCCATCCACGCATCGACAGCCGGGTGATCGTGTTCGACCTCGACGGCGATCCCGACACGCTGCTCCAGCTCGACGCCGACACCATCGCCGCCCGCCTCTACCTGCGCGCCGACCAGTTGCCCGAGGGCCAGGCGCGCATCCCGCTCAAGGAAGTCCACCTCAACCGCTGCCCGTCGATCGTGCGCTGGGACCATCTGCGCAGCGACGACTTCGTCCGCTTGTCGATCGATCCCGCGATTGCCCAATCGCGCGCCGCACGCCTGCGCGAAGCCGGCCCCGAACTGGCCGAGAAGCTGCGCCGCGTCTATGCGCAGGAGCGCGAACAGTCCGCCGCCGACGCCGATGCCGCGCTCTACGACGGTTTCCTGCAGGACGGCGACAAGCGCCTGTTCGCCGACGTGCGCGCCACCCCGCCCGCGCAGTTGGGCAGCCGCAGCTTTGGTTTCCGCGATCCGCGCATGCCCGAACTGCTGTTCCGCTACCGTGCCCGCAACTGGCCCGACACCCTGGACGCGGACGAACGCCAGCGCTGGAACGACTATCGCCGCCAGCGCCTGGCCGACGGCAGCACCCTGTCCGAACTCGGGTTCACGCCCTATTTCGATCGCATCGCCACACTGCGCGGCGAGCACGCCGGCAATGCCGAGCGACTTGCCCTGCTCGACCAGCTCGACGCCTGGGGCCAACACCTGCACGCATCACTGGCATGAGCACATATTTCACCGACAAGAGCCTGAAGTTCCTCCGCAGCCTGGCGCGCCACAACGAGCGCGTCTGGTTCCACGCACGCAAGGACGACTACGAGGCGCACGTGCGCGAGCCGTTCCAGCGCTTGCTCGACGACCTGCAGGGCCCGCTGGCGGAAGTCAGCCTGCACTTCCGCTCCGATTCGAAGAAGGTCGGCGGCTCGATGTTCCGCATCCAGCGCGATACGCGCTACGCGCACGACAAGGCCCCGTACAAGGAATGGCAGGGCGCGCGCCTGTTCCACGAACGCAGCCGCCAGGTGTCCGCGCCCTCGTTCTACCTGCACCTGGAGCCGGGCGGCAGCTTCTTCGGCGGCGGCATCTGGCATCCCGACACGCCGGTGCAACGCCAGATCCGACAGTTCATCTTCGACAATCCCGGCGGCTGGAAGGCGGCCGCGCATGCGCCCGCGTTCCGGCGTCGTTTTGATCTGGACAGCGACCAGATGCTGGTGCGCCCGCCGCGCGGCTTCCCGGCCGACTTCGAGTTCATCGACGACCTGCGCCACCGCAACTTCGTCGCCTGGCGCGGCATCGACGACGAGGTGATGCTCGGACCGCGCCTGCTCGCCACGCTGCAGAAGGATTTGCACGCGCTCACCCCCTTCATGGACTATCTGTGCGCCTCGCTGGACCTGGAGTTCTGATGCGCAAGTGGCTCATCCTGTCCGTCCTGCTGCTCGCTTCGCTGCTGGCCTACGTCGCGGCGGGACCGTGGCTCACCATGACCGCCATCGGCAAGGCGGTGCGCGAAGAGAACCATGCCGCGCTCGCCCGCCACGTCGACTTCCCGCCGCTGCGCGCCAGCCTCAAGGCCCAGTTCGGCGACCGCCTCGCGCGCAGCGTTGGCATCGAGCGGCAGACCGGCCTGCTCGGCGCGCTGGGCATGACCGTCGCCAACGAACTGGCTGGCGGCGCCGTCGACCTGATGGTCACGCCTTATGGCCTCGGCGCGCTGATGGAAGGCCGCAAGGTCTGGAACCGCGCCAGCGGACTGCCGCCGCCGCGCACCGAGGCAGGCGCGACCGCCCGGCCAGACCCATGGCGCAATGCGCAGCGGCGCTATGAGTCGACATCGCGCTTCACCGCCACCGTACACACCGAAGACGGCGCGCCGGTGGTGTTCGTGCTGACCCGCAAGGGCCTGCGCTGGAAGCTGTCGGATATCCGGCTGCCGCCTGCGGGCGTGGGTTGAGCAGCCCGCCGGCGGAGTACCCGCGCACCGCCTGGCAGCCCGCACCTGTAGAAGCGGCTTCAGCCGCGACCTGCGGCAGACAGGTCTGAACGACCGTCCTCATCCTTGGCGACGTGGGCGACAGGCGCGGGGTGTTGCTGGCGATCGCGGCTGAAGCCGCTCCTACAGGTGGGTGTGTGTCGCGGCGGGATCAGAATGGATAGGTGCGCGGCCCGGTCTGCACGGTGATCCACTGGTCGCGCGTGAACTCTTCGATGGCCCAGTCGCCGTTGAAGCGGCCGAGCCCGGAATTCTTCTCGCCGCCGAACGGTGCATTCGCCTCGTCGTTGACCGGCATGTCGTTCACGTGGGTCATGCCGGCGCGGATGCGTCGTGCGAATGCAAGGCCGCGCGCGACGTCGCCGGTGAACACCGCGCTCGACAGCCCGTAGTCGCTGTCGTTGGCCAGCTCCAGCGCGTGCCCGGCATCGCGCGCCGACAGGATGCCCACCAGCGGCCCGAAGATTTCCTCGCGCGCGATCTCCATCCCGGCGGTGACATCGCCGAACACGTGCGGCGGCATCACGTTGCCCTTCGGCTCGCCGCCGACAAGCATCGTCGCGCCCTCCTGCTTGGCGCGCGCCACCTTCGCGCGCAGCCCGTCGAGCTGGCTGGCATTGATGACCGGCCCCACCACCGTGTCCGGCTTGTCGGGATCGCCGACCGGCAGCGCCTTGACGCGTTCGACGAAGCGCGTGGTAAACGCCTCCAGCACCGGCGCCTCGACGATGATCCGGTTCACCGCCATGCAGATCTGCCCCTGGTGCAGGAACTTGCCGACCACAGCCGCGGCCACCGCAGCCTCGATGTCGGCATCGGCCAGCACCACGAAGGGACTGTTGCCGCCCAGCTCCAGCGCCACGCGCTTGAGGTGCTCGCCGCCGCTGGCGATGCGCCCGATGCCGCGTCCGACCGACGTGGAGCCGGTGAAGGAAATGAACGCCGGAACCGGATGCTCGACGAAGGCATCGCCGATCTCCGAGCCGGCGCCGACCAGCACGCTGAGCAGGCCCGGCGGCAGTCCGGCTTCCTCGAAGATATGCGCCAGCAGCAGGCCGCCGGTCACCGGCGTGTCGCTGGCCGGCTTGATCACCACCGCGTTGCCGAGCGCGAGTGCCGGCGCCACCGAGCGCGCGCTCAGGTGCAGCGGGAAATTCCACGGGCTGATCACCCCGACCACCCCCAGCGCCTGCCGATACACCAGGCTCTGCCTGCCGCGCACGTCGGAGGGAAGGATGTGGCCGTGGCTGCGGCCGGGCATGCCGGCCGCCTCCAGTGTGATGGCGCGCGCCGAACCCCATTCGATGCCCGCCTTGATCCGGGTGCTGCCGGATTCGCGGACCAGCCAGTCGATGATCTCGTCCTTGCGCGCGTCGAAGATCGTCACCGCCTTGTGCAGCACGGCGGCGCGCGCGCCCGGGCCCATGGCTTCCCACGCCGGCTGCGCGTCCTGCGCGGCGCGATAGGCCTCGTCGAGGTCTTCGTGGCTGGCCATCGCGATGTCCAGCAATGCCTCGCCGTTGAAGGGATCACTCACCTTGAGCCGACGTCCGGCGCCGCCCTCGCGCCAGCTGCCTGCGATCGGCAGCAGTCCGATCCGCTCGTAGCCTGCCGGGCCGCTCATCGCGGCTGCTCCACGGTGGCGGCGGATGCCGCGGGCATTCGCAGCACCGGCTTGACCGTCACACCGCTCGCGGAGTCGTCGAACGCCTGGGCAATCTGGTCAAAATCGTAGAAGCGCACCAGCCTGTCGAAGGGGAACCTGCCGGCCTTGTAGAACGCGACCAGCTGCGGGATGAACACCCGTGGCACCGAGTCTCCCTCGATCACGCCGATCATGCCCTTGCCCTCGGCCATCAGGTCGTTGTGCACGTCGATCTCCATCTTCGGCGTCACGCCGACGATGGCCACGCGACCCAGCGGGCGCAGCGCATTGAGTGCCTGGCGCACCACCGGCGGCGCGCCCGTGGTCTCCACCGCGTAATGGCTGCCGCCGCCGGACGCGGCCTTGATCTCCTTCACCACGTCGACGTCCTTGCCGTTGTAGGCGTGCGTGGCGCCGAGTTCGCGCGCGAGCTCGAGCCGGTTGTCGTGCACGTCCACCGCGAAGATCTGTGGGCAGCCGGCGATCTTCGCCGCCATGATTGCGCTCAGCCCGACCGCACCGCAGCCATAGACCGCGATGGAAGTGCCGAACTCGGGCCTGATCGAGTTGAGCACGGTGCCGGCGCCGGTCTGGATGCCGCAGCCCAGCGGTCCGAGCAGCGCCAGGTCCACGTCCTTGTCGACCTTGACCACGTTACGCTCGTGCGCCACGGCATGCGTGCCGAACGAGGACTGCCCGAAGAAGGTGGACAGGTCCGCATCGCCCTGGTGCAGGCGTGCGCTGCCGTCGTCCATGCGGCCGCCGAAATTCAGGTCGTTGAAGATGTCGCAGACGGTGGGATGGCCGGTCAGGCAATTGGCGCACTGGCCGCAATGTGCGAACGACATGACGACATGGTCGCCCGGCACCAGGCTGGTGACGTTCTGGCCGACCTTCTCGACCACGCCCGCGCCCTCATGGCCGAGCACGATCGGGTACGGCGATACCGCCAGGTCACGTCCCACCGCATCGGTATGGCAGACCCCGGTGGCCACCACCCTCACCAGCACCTCGCCGGGGGCTGGCCCGGACAGATTCACTGCCTCGATGGAAAAGGGTTCGCCCTGTGCGCGTGTCACCGCTGCCTGGATCTTCATGCAGGTCTCCAATCACGAATGTCGGTTCCAGCATGCACCCTGCGCGCGTAACCCCGCGTTGGAAATCTGCAATGGAACGGAGTGTCGCAAGCGGTGCGCTACGGAGGCCCCGAGCGGCATTCACGGGCGCGGCTCGAACCGCTGTCGTCCCCGTTGAGCCGAGCGCGCTTTGGCGCCGCGCAACGCGACGGCCTGTTCCATCACCGCCCGGTCTGGACTGACGACGCTGGCGCACAATGCATGCGGCCCGACGACGGGCAATACGGAGGCGCGGGATGAAGGCATACCGGATCACGCACGGCGGGCAGATCGATGGACTGCGGCTGGACGACATCGCCCAGCGGCCCCTGCAACCCCATGAAGTCCGCGTGCGGGTGCGCGCCGTGTCGCTGAACTACCGCGACCTGATGATCGCGCGCGGCGCGTACACGACGGGCGCGGATGGCACCGTCATCCCCTGCTCCGACGGCGCCGGCGACGTGGTCGCGATCGGCGACATGGTCAGCCGCGTCAAGCCCGGCGACCGGGTGGCGGCATCGTTCTTCCCGCACTGGCACGACGGCGCGCCCGACCGGCACAAGCTGCGCAGTTCGCTCGGTGGCGACGTCGACGGCATGCTCGCCGAGGAAGTCACCCTGCATGAGGACACCCTGGTCCTGCTCCCCGCACAGCTCGGCTACGTGGAGGCCGCCACCCTGCCCTGCGCAGGCGTGACCGCGTGGAACGCGATCTTCGAAACCGCCGACCTGCGGCCCGGCGACAGCGTGCTGTTGTTGGGTACGGGCGGCGTTTCGATCCTCGGCCTGCAGCTGGCGAAGGCGGCGGGCCTGCGCGTTGTCATCACCTCGTCCAGCGACGCCAAGCTTGATCGCGCACGCACCCTGGGCGCGGATGCGACGGTCAACTACCGCGACATGCCCGAGTGGCAGGACGAGGTGCTGCGCCTGACCGGCGGCGAAGGCGTCGACCTGGTGCTCGAAGTGGGCGGGCAGGACACGGCCGCCCGCTCCATCGCCGCCACTGCGATTGGCGGCACCATCGCGGTGATCGGTGGCGTCAGCGGCTTTGGCGGCGAGATCAGTCCGTTCGCACTGCTCAGCGCCAAGCGGTTGGCCGGCGTCTTCGTCGGCAGCCGGGCGATGCTGGAGCAGGTCATCCGTTCGATGGTCACCAGCGGCATCACGCCAGTGGTCGACCGCGTCTTCCCGTTCGGTGAGGCGCAGGCGGCATACCGCCATCTGGAATCAGGCGCGCACCTGGGCAAGGTCGTGATCGAAGTGGCCGGCTAGCGGCACGCATCCCGGCCAGCACGATCGCCTGCACGCCACCGGGCGTGCAGGACCGGGTCAACGCAAGCGCAGCACCGTGGTCGTGCCGCGCTGCTGTTCGGAATCGACACCAGCCTCCGGATCTCTCCCCGGCCGCTGTTCTCGCCGCTGCCACACCTCATCCAATCGCGTCGGCGATCTCCCTGGCGATGCGGGGATCGCCCAAGTAACCGACGATGGAATGCGGGTCGTCGTGGCCATTCTCGAAGTCCGGGTAGTTGGTGACGCCGAGACCGAACGTATGCCCGGTCAACTCGCCCTGCAGCGCCACGAAATCCTCCGGGTCGGCGCCGTTGACCCAGCGCTGCACGTTGTCGGGACGCGTGCGTGGTTTCGCGAAGCCCTTGCGCACGCTGTCGATGCCCAGCGGCGAGCCCAGCGTGACCAGCAGCGGCGACTGGCGCGGGCGCCCGTTGCGGGCGAACTCGCGCAGCATGGAATACGCCACGATGGTGCCCAGCGAGTGCGAGACGACGATCGCCGGCTCGTCGTCCTCGAACAGCGGCCGGACCAGCTTGTTGACCTCGTCATGGACATGCTGGTTGCGGATGTAGGCATGCGCCTGCCCCAACACGCGCAGCGCCAGCGTTCCGCGCAACGGAGACACCTTCTCCACGACGCGCGCGATCGCCTTGACCCACTTCTTGTGGATGCCCGCGCCCTGGGCCACGACCGTGGTCGCCGCCTCGTCCTGGATCATCTGCTCGGTCACGCCCATGCGCAGCGCCATCTGCTTGAGCGCGTCGAGCGCGAACTCGTCGAAGTCATCGCTGGCTTCTTCCGCGCCCAGCGCGATGGCCTGGCTGGTGACCTTGGCCGAGCTGAGCGTCTCGAGCGTGTCGCCGTAGAACGCGGCCTCGATGCGCGACAGCCTTGCCAGCGGATCGGGGCCTTGCCTGGCGTAGCTCGCATGCAGCGCATCCAGCCAGTCGTCGTGGATCTTGCGCGCGCTCTTGCCCTGCTGGTTGATACCGTGGACCAGGATCATGCGCATGGACGTGCTCCGTGGATGGATCTAGTTGACGACGACGTACTGGCTCGCCAGCGCGGACGTTTCGAGGCCCACCAGTTCCTCCAGCGCCTGCCGCCCCGCGGGCAGGAAGCCGGTGAACGCGCCCGGTGCGAGATGCGCCATCGCCGCCAGGGCCTGCTTGCGCCAGGGCTCCGCGCTCTTGTCGCAGCTCGCGGTGGTGACTGCGCCCCACGCATGGCGCATCCAGGGGACGCGTCCGGCGAGCGGATGCCTGTCGAATCCCGGCGTGGCGTCGAAGCAGAAGCCCTGACGCTGCTCCCCGCGCGTCCGCGGCGTGCGGGCAGGCACCGCCGGGATGTCGGCGTACAGGCGACCCCCGGATTCGAAGACGCGCCCGCCGCCATACAGCACGATATCCAGCGGCACCGGCTGCCCACACTGGGCATAGAAGCTCGCCATCGAGCGCAGGCTGTCGATATCGCGGATGGTGTCGTAGAACTGCGCGACGATGCAGCCCAGGGTGATGACCCGGTGCTTGCCATCGCGCAGGGACATGGCCGCATCGATGATCTCGTCCTGGCTCAGCAGCCCGGCATTGGCCCGCGCCATCAGGTCGATGGCGATCCGGCCTTGGGACTCGTCTGCACCGATGCGGCGGTGGAACAGGCTGATCGATGTCTCGTCCAGCACATGCATCGCGGCGACGAATTCCTGGACCACGCAGACCGAACACAGGCGCCCACTGGCGAGCGTGACCACGGTGTCGCTCCAGAGCAGCGAGTCGCTCGAGTCGCCGAGGTGGATACGGAACCAGTTGGGTTCTCCCTCCACGGGGGAGACCTCGCCATGCGAGGCCTGGACCTCGACGACATCTGCACCGCTGACGCAGATCCCGCATCCTGTCTCGAAATGATCGCGCACGGTGGCGCGTCCGACCTGTTCGGCGAATGCGTCGCGCCTGGCCTCGCGCGTCTGAAGGATGGCCTGCGCCTGCTCGGCCAGCGCAACCAGCCGCTCCGGCAGCCTGAGCCGCACCTTCTCCACCGCGCGCAGGCTTCGCGCGGGTTGCGGGGACTGGCCCGCGCGCGCGCTGCCATTGCCGGCTGACGAAGGCAGCGGGGGGCGCCCGGAAGCGGGCGCAGCGCCGGATGGGCCTGCTGGCGCAGGCGGCGTCGACGGTGCGGGTGCCATCGCCGGTGGCGGTGATGTTGCCGGTGCGGGAGGCGCGGCAGTGGTGGGGGGCTCAACTCCAGCGGATGGCGCTGCTGCGGTCTGTGGCGTTGCCCCCGCTTGCGTCGGCGCCGGCATGGGCAGCTGTCCCACGGCCTGCGGCGGCATCTTCAGGTAGATGCGATCGGTGTAGAAGCCCGGTTTGGGGCGCGGGACCATCCGCACGCCGTATTTCCCGGCTTCCTGCGCAACGTGGCCGTCCAGGTACACGGCGAGCGACTGGCTGGTGACCGCCAGATCCTGGCCGATCTGTTCGTACGAGGCCTGCGCCGCGTCACCTTCCAGCGCGTCGAGCAGCACCTCGGTGAACAGGCAGAAGTCGTCCTGCCCGTCAACGCCCTTGATCATGAAGGCCTGCTTGCCCGCGTCGACCGCAAAGAACTGGTCCAGCTCGTACGGCGCCTGGTCTTCGTCCGGCATGTCCAGCACCGGACTGCCGACGACGTCGATGAACTTCGCCGAGAACTCCTGGCAGGCGTCGCCGATGATCGCCACCTGGCGGGGGCCGTAGTACTCCAGCATCCGCTGCAGCGAGGACACCTTGATCGCCTCGGTGGGACGCTTTTTCCAATGGGTCAGGATCCAGTACTGGTCCCCGACCGCCATCGCGGCGCCATGCCCGGCAAAGAACACCACCAAGCGCTTGAGCTCGGTGCGGTCGGTGACCTCGGTGATGGCGGCGGCCATCTGGTCGCGCAGCAGGTCGACCGTGACCTCCCCGTGCTTGCGGTCATGGACGAGGACCGTCGCGTAGCCCTGGGCCGCGGCCCAGGCCGCCATCCGTTCGGCCGCCTTGATCGCCCCGGGCAGCTCGTCCAGATCGCCACCGGGCCTGGAGACGCCGATCGAAACGAAGACCCGGTCCGACTCTGTCACGTTTCAATCTCCGTCAGTCCCGAGCGGCGGGCCGGGCATCGGGCAGGGCGCCTGGTCCAATCCCGCCAGCAGAACCAACGCCGAACCCGGGAGGTGTCGGACAGGCCGGCAATCCAGCCAGACGTGGTCATGCACGTGCTGGTCCGCATCCGTCGCAAGACCTGCCGCCATGCGCTGGGCGGCCTGCGTCCCGCTGTCCGCTGGCGTGGCTCCTTGGCGTTGTCTGCACTGAGCACGGAGCGTGTTCGTCCAGGCCCATGGCCTCGACGACGCGGTCCGCGCCGGCATCCGGCCCGGCGTTCCGGCGAGGTTGCGGAGCGCGAAGCCGCAGGATGCACGATCGACAAACCACAGGGGACTCACCGCGCAGCAAGCGCAGGCCTGCTTGCGTGATCCGTTGACGGCATCGGCCGTCGCGGCACGCAACGGGACATGTGGAGGGACCCATGACGTCGGCGCCGCTTTCTCCTCTCGAGCCCACCGGCTTCCATCCCGAGCGCACGCCGGCTTCAGGGCGTCCGCCGCAGGGCCTGCTCGGCGCCTCTTTGGCATTCGAGCGCATGGTGACCGACATCCGGATGCTCGCGCGCACCGATGCGCCTGTGCTGCTCGACGGCGAGACCGGCTCGGGCAAGGAGCTCGCCGCGCGTGCCATCCACTACCTGGGCGAACGCGGCAGCCGACCCTTCGTGCCGGTGAACTGTGGCGCGATCCCGGAGGCGCTGTTCGAGTCGGAGCTGTTCGGCCACGTGCGCGGTGCGTTCACCGATGCGCGCACGCCGCGCGCCGGACTGGTGTGCCATGCCGAGGGCGGCACGCTGTTCCTGGACGAGATCGACACCCTGCCGCCAAAAGGCCAGGTGGTGCTGCTTCGCTTCCTGCAGGACCGCCGCTACCGGGTGCTCGGCCAGTCGCACGAAACCGTGTCGGACGCACGCATCCTCGCCGCCAGCAACCGTTGCCTCGAGGACGAGGTGACCGCGGGTCGCTTCCGCAGCGACCTGCTCTATCGGCTGAACATCCTGCGCCTGCGCGTCCCGCCGCTGCGCGAGCGCGGTGACGACGTCGCACTGTTGTGCCGCCACTTCGCACGGATCTACGCCGGCCGCTACGACCTGCCCTGCCCGGAGTTCGCACCGCAGGCGCTGGCGCGGCTGCAATCGCAGGCCTGGCCCGGCAACGTGCGCGAGCTGGAAAACACGGTGCACCGGATGGTGCTGCACGGCACGGTGGACGCACCGGGCGAGACCGACCCGAACCAGGCGCAATCGCCGCCTGCCGGCCACGTGCAGGCAAGTTTCCGCGATGCCAAGGCCGAGGCGATCGCGGCGTTCGAGCGCCGCTACCTGTGCAGCGTGATGGCGCATACCGGCGGCAACGTCAGCGCTGCCGCGCGCCTGGCACAGACCGACCGACGCGCGCTGGGGCGCCTGCTGAAGAAGCACGGCGTCGACTGCGACCGCTACCGGAACGGCTGAGACGCCGGGGCTGCGCATGGACGCCGCACATCGCCATGCGCCCGGTGGGATGCCGGCGCCCCACGGGTGGGCTGGCAACGTCCCATCCGCCGCGCCCACCCGCGAAGGCGCGCGGCGCCGCGCTTCGTCGCTCTCAGCCGGTGCGCACGGCTGCGATGCGGGACGCCCATGCCGCATCCAGCCGGATCTGCAAACCATTGATCTACTACGCCTCCGCCTGCTGGCACGCAGCTTGCGCTCAAACCATCCGGGCACGTCATCGATGGATGGGGCCATGTCGGTCGGCGAACGCGGACGCTCACGGGAGCTGCAGCGCGCACTGCGCGGCTACCTGGTGCGGCATCCGGGCGCGGCCGATGGCGTGGCCGGCATCCGCCTGTGGTGGTTGCCAGCGCACCTGCAAGGCATCGGAGACAGCGAACTGCGCGGCGCGCTCGATGACCTGGTCAGGCACGACGAAATACAGCGCATCGCACTGCTCGACGGCAGCGAGCTCTACGCCTCTCCCGCGACGGTCGCGTCCTCCGCCCACCGCGACACGCAATCCCGGCCGACCCGCCACTGAGGCACCGGCGTTTCCCGCACCACCGAGTCCAGGAGCAGTTCCATGCCACAAGCCCTCACCTACCCCGGCGTCTACATCGAGGAAGTCTCCAGCGGCGTGCGCACGATCACCGGCGTGGCGACCTCGATCGCGCTGTTCATCGGCTGGGCCGCGCGCGGCCCGGTGGACCGTGCGGTGCGCATCACCGGCTTCGCCGACTACGAACGCCGCTTCGGCGGCCTCGACCAGCGCACCCTGCTCGGCTACTCCGTGCGCCACTTCTTCGACAACGGCGGCGGCGATGCCTACATCCTGCGCCTGGCCGCCAGTGGCCTCGAGGAGGAGGAAGACGAGGGCCTCAACGCTGCGGGTGCGGTCGCTGCCGCCGAGGGTCTGGCCGTCTCCGCCAGCTCCCCCGGCGAATGGGCCAACGACGTGCGCGTGCGCGTGATCCGCCGGACCGGTGCGGATGCGGCCGATCCCGTGGCACTGCGCTTCAAGCTGGAGGTGATCAACCATCCCACAGAGGACGCGGTGGTGGAAGTGTTCGAGAACCTGTCGATGGATCCCGCCGACCCGCGCTTCGCCGATGACGTGGTGAACGGACGTTCGCTGTTCATCACCGTCGAGGCCGACGGCGACCCGCCCGATGACGGGGTCGTACTCGAACTCGACGGCGGCGCCGACGGCGTGGCCTGGACCGCCGCTGACGGCGATTTCCGCACCGCACTGCTGGCCAGCTTCGGCATCGGCACGCCCACCGATCGCATCGACCTGTTCAACCTCGCCTGCGTGCCGGGGCTGACCGATGCAGCCACCATCTCGTCGCTGCAGGGCCGCTGCCGCGAGCGCCGGGCGTTCCTGATCGTCGACGCCCCGGAGGAAGCGACCGTCGAGAACATGGTCGACGACGGCCTCGACGACATCACCGGCGCCGACGCCAACTACTCGGCGCTGTACTACCCCTGGGTGCGCGCGCCCGACCCGCTCAAGCAGGGCGTGCCGCGCGCGTTCCCGCCCTGCGGCTTCGTGGCCGGCGTGTACGCACGCACCGACGCCAGCCGTGGCGTATGGAAGGCGCCAGCGGGAATCGATGCCGGCATCAACGGCGCCTCGGCGCTGGCAGTGGCGATGAGCGATGCCGAGAACGGACAGCTCAACCCCCAGGGCATCAACTGCCTGCGCGCGCTGCCGGTGTACGGCTCGGTGGTGTGGGGCGCGCGCACCCTGCACGGCCACAACGACCGCGCATCGGAATGGAAGTACGTGCCGGTGCGGCGCATGGCGCTGTTCCTCGAGGAGAGCCTGTACCGCGGCACGCAGTGGGTGGTGTTCGAGCCCAACGACGAGCCGCTGTGGGCGCAGATCCGGCTCAATGTCGGCGCGTTCCTGCAGAACCTGTTCCGCCAGGGCGCGTTCCAGGGCAGGTCGCCGCGCGAGGCGTACTTCGTCAAGTGCGACCGCGAGACCACGACCCAGACCGACATCAACATGGGCGTCGTCAACATCCACGTCGGCTTCGCGCCGCTGAAGCCGGCCGAGTTCGTGGTCATCCGGCTGCAGCAGATCGCCGGCGACATCCCTGTCTGAGGAGCGGACCATGGCACAGTTTTCCGTCAATGCAGCGCGCTTCGATCCCTACAAGAACTTCAAGTTCCGGCTCAAGTGGGACGGGCGCTTCGTCGCCGGGATCAGCAAGTGCTCCGCGCTCAAGCGCAGCACCGAAGTAGTCGAGCACCGCGAGGGCGGCGACCCGAGCACATCGCGCAAATCGCCCGGCCGCAGCAAATACGAACCGCTCACCCTCGAGCGCGGCGTCACCCACGACCCGGAGTTCGAGAAGTGGGCCAACAAGGTCTGGAACTACGGCTCCGGGCTCGGCGCTGAAGTCTCGCTGCGCGACTTCCGCAAGGACCTGATCCTCGAGGTCTACAACGAGGCCGGCCAGGTCGTGCTGGCGTACAGGATCTACCGCTGCTGGGTGTCGGAGTACCAGGCGCTTCCCGACCTCGACGCCAACGCCAACGCAGTCGCGATCCAGACGCTCAAGCTCGAGAACGAGGGCTGGGAGCGCGACTACGAAGTCGCCGAGCCGTCCGAACCGGTGTTCAGCGAGCCGGCCTGATGCACGCCGACGCTCTACTGCTGGACCTGTGGGAGGGCGCGGCCGGCCATCGCGGTGCGCAGCGCGAGCATGCGCTGCTCGGCGAGGCTCCGCGTTCGCTGCCCGAGCGCAATCTGGCAGCGCTGCGGCGCCACGCGGAACTGTTCGGGACCGCGGTCGAGCTGATCGGGCGATGCCCGCACTGCGGGACGACGGTGGAATTCACCGTCGATGCGGATCGCTGCACGGGCACGCTGGTCGCGGATGCGGAAGAGTCCCCATCTTCGGCGGAATGGCACGTGCTCGCCGGTGATGGCGCTGCCACCCGCTTCAGGCTGCCGACGCCCGACGACCTGGATGCGCTGCAGGCGATCGAGGATGCCGACGCATTCGCCGACGCCTTGCTTGCGCGCTGCGTGGACGGTGGCATCCCGGCCGATCACGCGCTGCGCGATGCGATCGCCGGGCGCATGCAGGAATTGCTACCTGGCGCAACGCTCGACTTCGCGCTCCAGTGCCCGGATTGCAGCCACGCCTGGCGCGCTCCGCTGGATCCGGTCGACCTGCTGTGGCGCGTGCTGCGCGCCCGCGCAGAGCGCTTGCTGGTCGAGGTGGCGTTGATCGCGCAGCGTTTCGGCTGGAGCGAGCGCGAGATCCTCGCGCTTGGGCCGGTCCGTCGCGCCGCCTACCTGCAGCTGGCGGGCGCCTGAGGGCGGCATGTCCGACTTCCTTCGCCTGCTCGCGCCACGCCACGCGGATGCACTGCGACCGGCGGCTCCGCTGCGTGCCCTGGCGGCGCCAATCGCGCCGATGGCCGACATGCAGGCGTCGACAGGCGAACCGGAGGCGCCCGGCATCGCAGCGCCCCGCCTGGATACGGCCAAGTCGCGAACCGCCGGGATGCAGGTGGAACATCCGCGAGCCGACGCGCTGCCCCACGGGACGCGCGGACGCATTGCCGCGACGGACTCCGCGCCGATCATCCCCGGCGTGGCGAGGCATCCGGCTGTCGATGCCATGCCCCTGGAATCCCCTGCCTTGCCCCGGAATGACAAGGCAGGGGCCCAAGACGCCCTGGCGCTCCGCTCCGTCGCGCCTGCGATCCAGCCTGCGCCCCACGACCACTCCACCATTGGGCCGCCCCCGGCGCAGCGCGCGCGCGCTGCGCCGCCCGCGCCGTTGCCGCGATCCATGCCGGAACAGCTGGCGGCACCGCTGTCGGCCACGACAGTCGCCCTGCTCGCCCCTGCCATGGCGCCCGCTGCGCCACCCGCGATCCACATCAGCATCGATCGCATCGAGGTGCGCGCCCCCGCGCAGCCGGCGAAGCAGCCCCCGCCTCGCCCGCGCGTCGTTCCAGAGCCGCAAAACCTGCACGACTACCTGCGCAGGAAGCCGTCGCCGTGAGTTCGCCGCTCGCCATCGGTGCGGTCAGCGCGGTGCTGCGCAACCTGCTCGACGACGCCATGATCACCAGCGTCGCGCCGGCGCTGGGCACGACGGTCACCGTCACCGCGGTGGCGCCCGACACGATCGACCTCGACGACGAACAGATGGCGCCGCGCCTGAACCTGTTCCTGCACCAGATCACGCCCAACGCCGGCTGGCGCAACGGCGCCCTGCCCTCGCGCAGCGGCGCCGGCGAGCGCCTTGCCAACGCGCCGCTCGCGCTCGACCTGCACTACCTGCTGACCGCCTACGGCCGCGCCGACTTCCAGGCCGAGATCCTGCTCGGCTATGCGATGCACGTGTTACACGAGCGGCCGTGGCTGGACCGCGCCTCGATCCGCGACGCGCTCTCGCCCGGCCCGCTCGAGCTGGGGATGTTCCCGCCGCAGGTCCAGGCGCTGTCGCAATCCGACCTCGCCGACCAGGTCGAAGCAATCAAGATCACGCCCGCCGCGCTAGGCATCGACGAGATGAGCAAGCTGTGGTCGGCGATCCAGACGCACTACCGGCCGTCCGCGGCCTACCAGGTGTCGGTGGTGCTGATCGAGGGCACGCGTCCCGGCGTTTCGCCGTTGCCGGTGCTCTCGCGCGGCCGGGTCGACCCGATCACCCAGCGCGATGGCGGCGTGCGCGTCAACCCGGACCTGCTGCCCGCCGTGCCCACGCTGTTCGCCGCCGAGCCACCGGGCAAGCACAGGAGCGCGCGGCTTGGTGACACCGTGGCCGTCACCGGCATCCGCCTCGCCGGTGCGACGCCGCGCGCGCGGCTCAGGCATCGGCTTCGCGAGACGCCCTTCGAGATCGACGTGGTGCTCGACACCGACGGTCGCGGATTCAGCCTCGAACTTCCCGACGACCTCGCCGCCCAGGCCGCACTCCCCGCCGGCCCGTGGCAGCTCAGCCTGGTGCTCACGCCAGCGGACGAACCGGCACCGCGCGAAACCAACGCGATCCCGCTGCTGCTCAGCGCACGACCGACGATCGAGGCGATCGGCGCGCCACTGAACCTGCCTGCGATCTCGATCGTGCGCAGCGCCGACCCGCCGCGGGTGCGCGTGACGCTCGCCTCGCAGCCGCGGGTGCGCCCGCAGCAGCAGGCCGTGCTGATGCTCGGCGCGCGCCAGTGCAGTGCCAATCCGCGGGCTGCAGACGGCGATCCGCTGGTGTTCGATTTCCCCACCACGCTGACAACGGGCGACCACTACCTGCGCCTGCGCGTGGACGGCATCGACAGCGAGCTGATCGTCATCGCGCCCGACCAGGCGCCGGTGTTCGACCCGGAACTCCAGGTCACCGTGCCATGAACGCCGAAGCCGGCATCATCGCCACCACCGACACATCCTGGGACGTGCGCAACCAGCGCTGGCTGGTCGCGCAGCTGGCGCGGCTGCGCGAACGGATCGAGGGCGGCACGGATGCGGGCGCCGCTCTGGCCAGCGGGGACGACACTGGCCTGGTACCGGCACTGCAGCATTGCGCAGAGCTGTTCGGGCTGAGCGGGTTCGAGCGCGACGTGCTGCTGCTGTGTGCCGGGGTGGCCCTGGACGCCACGTTCGCGCGTTCGGTGGCGCAGGCCTGTGGCCGCGCCGACGGGCAGCCGACGTTTCCGTTTGCGCTCGCGCTGCTCGAAGCCCCGCACTGGGACGCACTGTCTCCCCAGGCACCGCTGCGCTATTGGAGGCTGGTCCGCACGGACGGGCCAGTGCCCACGTCCGCGCCACTGCACATCGACGAACGCATGCTGCACTACCTGTGCGGCGTGACAGCGATCGACGAACGCCTCGACGGCATCGCCGAACTCGTCGCACCTCCGGCACCCGATGGCGAACCTGCGGCGTGGACCGGTGAGGTGGTCGCTGCGTTTTCCGGCGGGCGCGATTGCGTCCAGCTCGAGCGCGCAGGTGCCCCCGTCCTCCGCGACGACCTACTGCAGCTGCTCGCCGCGACACAGCGAAGCGCACTGTGCGTGTCCGAACTGCCCGAAGACGCCACGGCGCTCTGCCACACGCTGCGCCTCATCGACCGCGAGGCGGCATTGTCCGCCGCCCTGGTGGTACTGGACCCGGCCGTTCCGGCATGGCTGGATCGCATCCAATCGCAACTGCGCAGCCCGCTGATCATGATCGCGTCGGCCGAAGGCGCGGCTGGCGCGCCCCACGACAGCCATCTGCGCGTCGTGCAGCTGCCCGAGGCCACGCCTGTATCGCGCGCGCAGGATCTCGTCCATCGCGCCCGTCGTTTCGGTTCGACGCTTCCCGACGCCGTGCTGTGCGACGCGGTGTCCGACGCCTGCGAACAGTTCGCACCCGGCGTGCCCGGCGCCATGTACGACGCCGCGCGTGCCATTTCCGAAGCCGTCGATGCCGGCGAGGCGCGACGGATCGCGTGGGCAGCGCTGCGCGAGCACAGCCGGCAAGGCCTGGACCGTCTGGCGCAACGGATCGACGCCGCCACCACGCTCGACGACCTCGTCTTGCCGCCGGCGCAGGCCAACCTGCTTGGCGAAATCGGCCGCCAGCTGCTGCATCGTCGACGCGTCTACCGCGACTGGGGCTTCGCAGGCAAAGGCGCGCGCGGCCTCGGCATCGCCGCGCTGTTCACCGGCGAAAGCGGCACCGGCAAGACCATGGCCGCCGAGGCCATCGCCAATGCCGCCGGCCTCGACCTCTACCGGATCGACCTGGCCGGCACCGTCAGCAAGTACATCGGCGAGACCGAGAAGAACCTGCGGCGCATCTTCGACGCCGCCGAATCCAGCGGTGCCGTGCTGCTGTTCGACGAGGCCGACGCGCTGTTCGGCAAGCGCAGCGAAGTCAAGGACAGCCACGACCGCTACGCCAACATCGAGACCGCCTACCTGCTGCAGCGGATCGAGGCCTATCGCGGCCTCGCCATCCTCACCACCAACATGAAGAGCGCGATCGACAAGGCGTTCCTGCGCCGGATCCGTTTCGTCGTGCAGTTCCCGTTCCCCGACGAAACCGCGCGCGATGCGCTATGGCGGCGCCAGTTCCCGCCGCAGGCGCCGCTGGCGGACGACATCCGCTGGCCGTCGCTGGCGCGCATGCCCCTGGCCGGCGGCAACATCCGCTCGGTCGCGCTCAACGGGGCCTTCCTCGCCGCGCACGAGGACATGCCCATCGCGAACCGGCACCTGCTCGCCGCCGCGCATGCCGAGCTCGCCAAGCTGGAGCGCAGCCCAGGACCCAGTGCAGGAGGTGTCCAGTGAAACCGCTACCTCCCCAAACATCGATCCATCTCCACATCCGCCGGCTCACGCTGGAGGACGGGCTGGGGCTTACACGCCATCAGCTGGACTCGGCCCTGCGCTCGGCATTAGCGGGCCCGCCGCCAGTCGATGGACCGCCCTGCGGCCCGCAGGCAGGCCATGCGGTCGCCGAAGCCGTCGTCCGGGAAATCGCCCGTCGTCTCCAGAACCTGCGCCAGCACTTGTCTCCACGATCGCCCCCAGGAGTTCCGCCGTGAAAACCTGCCCCACCCAAGCCCCGGAACCCAGCCGGGCGCTCACACCGGCGATAGCCCGAAGGACGATGTCCGCCTATCACGCGATCACCCCCGACGCGCGTTCCGCCGACGAGCGTCCGCATCTCGATTTCGGCGCCGTGCCAATCAGGCGCAGCAGTTCTCCCGGAGGCGCCGACAGCGGCATCGCGATGTCAGACAGCGCCGGCGGCAGCCGCGCTCAGTCGCCTACACCTGCACCTGCGCCTGCCCCGGCGCCCGCGCCCGCGGCCGAGCCGACCCTATCCCTGTCCAACGACACCTATACCGATTCGGGAAACACCTCGCACAAGACCATCAAGTTCAATGTCGCCGTCCCAACAGGACGCGCAGCGGCGGACTACTGCCTGGTCAACAAGCTGCAAGGCCACCTGAAGAAGGCTGACGGCACCTACTGGAAAGTGAGCATGTACGGCTCGCCGGTCGACTTCAATTTCTCCTCCGAGCAGGTCGACTCGGTTGATGCTGACCCCGTGTACTGGAGTACCTCGTCATCGCGTCGCAACTACACCACTGAGTCGGGCGGCTTCAGTGCGACGGATGATCCCGGCCCCCCGGGGCATGCGTTTGCACCGGGAACTGAGGCCAAAGTCAAGTTCAAGATCGGCCTCTACCGCCTGGCGGACGTCCCGACCACGACCTCAGGCTCACTCGCGGCCAGCCCGATTCACGAGCTGCCGTGGCAATACTCAGTAGTTGCGTCTTCGTCCGGCAGCCTTTCGCACCCGAGCCTGTGAGATGCCCACCATGCCTCGCGCCGAACCTGGACCGCTGCTGGACGAGCTCAATCGCTGGGCTGCGTTGCGCGGGACCGACATCGCCGATTCTGGAGAGATCGGCGCACGGATCGCCACGCTGCTTGAGCAGTTGCATTCCTGCGGCGCGACCGTGGTCGAGCGAGAGGGCCGCTTCGTTCTTGAAGGGACGGAAGTGGAGCGTCTGCTCGCCGAACTCAATCACTGGGCTGGGCTTGCCGACCCGACCATCGCTGACACCGGTGAAATCGGCGCTCGCATCGGTGCGCTGATCACGGAGCTGCGCGGCCTCGGCGCCCGCTTGGAACTGCGCGACGGCCGCTACCACCTCATCGGCGATGATGCTCCGGGATCCCTGAGGTGAGCCTCTCGTCCTCCCCAAGACTCATCAAGGGCGGCCTGGTGATCCTGCCGCCGGGCGGCAATGGCGCGCCGACGCGCACCATCGCGCTGCAGTACAACCCCGACTCGCTCGCGCGCAGTTACCAGGTGCAGGGCACGGGTGGCGATGGCGACGGCCAGCGCGCGCAGCCGTTCCGGCTGAAGGGGCCGGCGATCGAGTCGATCAAGGTCGAAGCCGAGATCGACGCCACCGACCGACTGGAATCCCCCGACCAGCACGCCGAAACCGTCGAGCACGGCATCGGCCCGCAGCTGGCGGCGCTGGAATCGCTGGTGCATCCCTCGGCCGGCGAGCTGCAGGCGCTCGATGCGCTCGCGTCCAGTGGCGTGCTGGAGATCGTCCCGGCCGAGGCACCGCTGGTGCTGTTCGTGTGGGGCCGCGACCGCATCGCACCGGTGCGGGTCACCGAGCTGTCGATCACCGAGGAGGCTTTCGACGCCGCACTCAATCCAATCCGGGCCAGGGTCAGCATCGGCCTGCGCGTGCTGTCGAGCGATGACTACGGCTTCCGGCATCGCGGCGGCGCGCTGTTCCTCAACCACCTGCGTGCGCGCGAGGCGCTGGCGACGAAGTCGCCGAGCGCGACCCTGCAGGCCCTCGGCATCGACGCATTGCCATGAGGACGCGACCATGACCGACCCGATCCAACTGCTGATCGACGCGGGCGCGATCCCCAGCGAACCCTTCGATCCGCTCAGCCGCTACCGCGGCGTCGCGCTGGCGCTGCATGTGCCCGCACCCGGCGCGGAGCCGATCGCTCATGTCGCGCGCCGCTTCATCCCGCAGCGGCAATCGATCCCGGTCGCGGTCGAGGCCGTGGTGGCAGCGGTGGATCGCCCCGACCTGCTGGCCGCGCGCACGCTCGGCAGTCCCCTGTCGTACTGGCGCATCGCCGACGCGAACGCGGTGACCGATCCGTTCGAGTTGACCGACGTGCCCGGCGCGCGCGTCGCGATCCCCTCGGGAGGCACCTGAACATGGATCCGCGCGGCATCAAGCTGGCGCTGCTGATGGGACCGGTGCCGGTCGCCGCCCCGCGCGAGGTCGTCGACGCGCTGGTCTCGGCCAAGGTCGAGGCCGGCTCCGGCGACGCGCAGGGTGGCTTCGAGCTGACCTTCGAGCTGCCGGCGCGATCGCCGCTGCGCACGCTGTTCCTGATCAGCGGCGGCGGTGGCGGTGTGCCGCTGATGCGCGTGGTGCTGGTGGTGACGATCAACGGCAGCGACGAAGTGATCGTCGACGGCATGGCGACCAACGTGAACACCGTGCCCGGCGAGGGTGGCGTTGGCCGGCTGGTGGTCAAGGGCAAGGACCTCTCGGCGCTGATGGACGTGATCGAGATCCCGGGCCTGCCGTTCCCGGCGATGCCGCCGTTCGCGCGGGTGCTGCTGATCCTCGCCAAGTACGCGGCGCTGGGCGTGATCCCGAAGGTGATCCCCGGCATCGCCGACGAACCCCCGCTGCCGACCGACCGCATCCCCACCCAGCAGGGTTCGGACTACGCCTACATCAAGCGCCTCGCCGACGAGGCCGGTTACGTGTTCTACCTCGAGCCGGGCCCCGCGCCAGGCACCAGCTTCGCCTACTGGGGGCCGGAGATCCGCGTCGGCGAGGCGCAGCCGGCGTTGACCACCGGCATGGACGCGATGACCAACGTCGAGCAGATCAGCTTCAACTTCGATCGCGAACGCAAGAAGATGCCGATCGTCTATTTCCAGGAAGGCAACAGCAAGGTCGGCATCCCGGTGCCGATCCCCGACATCAGCCCGCTCAACCCGCCGCTGGGCGCAGTTCCACCGCTGCCGCCGAAGATCGAGAAGCTCACCGACACCGCGCACCTGAGCGTGGCCGGCGCGCTGGCCAGGGGGCTCGCGTTCGCGGGCCGCAACAGCGACTCGGTGTTCGGCACCGGCCAGCTCGACGTCGCCCGCTACGGCCGCCTGCTGAAGTCGCGGCGCCTGGTCGGCGTGCGCGGCGCCGGGCTGCCGTTCGACGGCCTCTACTACGTGCAGAGCGTCAGCCACCAGATCGAGCGCGGCTCCTACAAACAGGGCTTCTCGCTGGCGCGCAACGGCCTGGTGTCCACCGTCCCGGCGGTGCCGGTATGAGCGGCGGGCGCTTCTACGGCAAGTTCCGCGGCTCGGTGCGCAGCAACATCGATCCGCTGATGAAGGGCCGGCTGATGGTCGAGGTGCCGGACGTCGGCGGCAACCTGCTCAGCAGTTGGGCGATGCCCTGCCTGCCGGTGGCGGGCATGAACATGGGCATGTTCACCGTGCCGCCGATCGGCGCCGGCGTGTGGGTGGAGTTCGAGCGCGGCGATCCGGACTACCCGGTCTGGGTCGGCGGCTTCTATGCCGAGGCCGACGTACCGGTGATGGCGCGCATGGTGCCGCCGGGCGTCTCCGGCATCACCCTGCAGACGCTGGCGAAGAACGGCCTGGTCATCAGCGACGTGCCCGGCCCCACCGGCGGCATCCTGATCCAGACCAGCACCGGCGCGATGATCTCGGTCAGCGACACCGGGATCCTCATCTCAAACGGCAAGGGCGCGACGATCAACATGACCGGGCCGACCGTCGACATCAACCTCGGCGCGCTGACGGTGGTGTGAGATGCCGATGCCCATCCTCCACCTCGGCGCCACCGTCCTGTGCATGCACGCCGGCAACGCCGTGCCGACGATGCCGTTTCCGCGGGTGAGCGTGTCCGCGCAGCCGGTGGTACAGGTGACGACGCCCTACGTCATCGCCGCCTGCACCCAGGCCAGCGTGCCGGCACCGTTCTGCGCCACCGGCCAATGGGTCGTCGGCGCGACACGGGTGCTGGCAGGCGGCTTGCCGGTCGCGATCGTCGGCGGCACCGCGCTGTGCGTGGCCACCGGCACCGGCATGCAGGCGGTCGCGACGCAGACCCGCGTGCTGGCGACCTGAGGAGCAGCCCGATGGCCCATCTCGACTTCCCCTATCGCCTCGACGGCCGCGGCCGCACCGCGCAGACCTTTGAGCCCGACCACGTGCGCGACCTGATCGAGCAGGTGCTGCTGACCGCGCCCGGTGAGCGCGTGATGCGTCCCGACTTCGGTGCTGGCCTGCTGCAGCTGGTGTTCGAACCCAACGGCATCGCGATCGCTGCCACCGCGCAGATGCTGGTGCAGGCCGCGCTGCAGCAGCACCTGTCGCATCTGATCGTGGTCGATGCGGTGCGGATCAACAACGACGACGGCGCCCTGCGCGTCGACATCGACTACCGCCTGCTGCGTGACGGGGCCAGCGCCCGCGCCAGCATCGACATCCCGGGAGGCCGCGCATGAAGTACCACTGCTGCGATCCGCGCCGGCTCGAGGTGCTGCGCAGTTCCGGCAGCGCCAACGCGATCGACTTCCTCGAAGTGCTCGACCGCGCGGCGCGGCCCGGGGTCCCGCGCCAGCGCACGCTGTTGGTGCGCCTGCTGCACGCGGGCTTCAGCCTGTCGCCCGACAACCTGCGGATCAGCGGCGGCGAGCGCATCGCCACTGTCGGCATCGTCTGGTGTGCGGCGGCGGACGCGCTCCCGGTCGAAGCCGAGCCCGGACTCGTCGATGGCCTGGACGACCCCGCGCGCACCCTGGTCATCCGCACCACCGGAGAAGGCGATTTCTCGCGCTATACCCTGTCGCTGGTCGCCAACTCGGGCACCGATGCCGCGCCCCCCGGCTTCGATCCGCTGCTGTCGCAGGTCGGGTTTTCCTTCAAGGTCGAATGCCCCTCCGATTTCGACTGCGCGCAAACGCCGCCCTGCCCGCCCGCGCCCGTCGCGTCGCCGGACATCGGCTACCTGGCGAAGGACTACCCCGGCTTCCGCAGGTTGATGCTCGACCGCATGGACCTGCTGGTGCCCGGCTGGCGCGAGCGTTCGGCGGCCGACCTCGGCGTCACCCTGGTCGAGCTGCTGGCCTACGCCGCCGACAACCTGTCCTACCGCCAGGACGCGATCGCCAACGAGGCCTATCTGGCCACGGCGCGCAGGCGCGTCTCGGTCCGACGCCATGCGCGGCTGGTCGACTACCACCTGCACGATGGCTGCAATGCGCGCGCCTGGGTCCACCTGCGGCTCGCCGAAGGCGCAGGTGATGTACGCCTGGCGCGCGGCAGCGTGCTGCTGAGCCGCGTCAGCGGACCGGGCAGCGTGATCGAACGCGGCAGCCGCGAGGAACGCGATGCGCGGGCGGCAGGCCCGGTCGTGTTCGAGACCGCCCATGCCGCGACGCTGCGCGCGTCCTGCAACGAAGCCACGTTCTACACCTGGGGCGACGCCGGCTGCTGCCTGCCGCGCGGCGCGACGGACGCCACCTTGCGCGACCATCCACCGCTGCAGGTGGGCGACGTGCTGGTATTCATCGAAACCCGCAGCCCGACCACCCTGTCGGAAAGCGATGCCGACCGCAGCCATCGCTGGGCGGTGCGCCTGACCTCGGTCGAACACGGTGGGGATCCTTCAGGCGGATTGTTCGACGAGCCGCAGGCCGACGAGCCACGCGATGTCACGCGGATCGCATGGGATCCGGCCGATGCGCTGCCGTTTCCGCTGTGCCTGGGCGTCGAGGCGCATCCGGAGCTGCGCTTCGCGGTCGCCCTGGGCAACATCGTGCTGGCCGACCACGGCCACACGCTGCCGCCCGAAGCACTGCCGCCCGTGCCCGATGCCGTGCGCCGGTACGCACCGGTCGCGCGCGGGGCGGACCGCTGCGGCGCGCGCGGCGCGGTGCCCGTGCCGGTGCGCTACCGTCCCTGGCTCGCGCAGCTGCCGGTGACGCAGGGATTCGAGCTTGCCGGGCTGCTGGCCACGCCGCCGGGATCGGAGCAGGCGCCGTTCTGGCCGGCCAGCCAGCTGCTTGCGCTCGACGCAAGGCATGCGCTGGCGCAGATCGTGTTGCGCGAGGAGGACGAAGAGGCGCAGTCGCCTCCGTGGACTGCACGCCACGACCTGCTCGGCAGCGACGCCACCGCGCCCCATTTCGTGGTGGAGGCCGAGCACGATGGCCGCACGCGCCTGCGCTTCGGCGACGACCGCCACGGCGAGCGGCCCAACGCCGGCACCCGCTTCCACGCCCACTACCGCATCGGCAACGGCGTGGCCGGCAACATCGGTGCCGAGGCGCTCGCGCACCTGGTGTTCGATCCGGCGCTCTACGCCGACGATCCCTCGGCCCTGCCCGACCCCGCCAGCATCGTCGGGATCGGCAATCCGATGCCGGCCGCCGGCGGCACCGCGCCCGAGGATGTCGAAGCCGCGCGCCGCGACGCGCCGCATGCCTTCCGCGTCCAGGAACGCGCGGTCACCGCCGCCGACTACGCCGCCGCCAGCGAGCGCAGCGCCGAGGTCGGACGTGCCGCGGCGACGTTCCGCTGGACCGGAAGCTGGTACAGCGTATTCGTCAGCGCCGATCGCCCGGGCGGCGCCGCGGTCGATGCGCCGTTCAAGTCGCGGCTGCGCCGCCACCTCGAACGCTTCCGCATGGCCGGCTACGACCTCGAGGTCGACACGCCGCGCATGGTTCCGCTCGACGTCGCCCTGCATGTCTGCGTCGCGCCCGGCTACTTCCGCAGCGACGTCCTCGCCGCCGTCGAGCGCGTCCTCGACGCGCGCACGCATGCCGACGGCAGCCTCGGCCTGTTCCACCCGGACCACTTCAGCTTCGGCGATCCGGTGCACCTGAGCGGCATCGTCGCCGCCGCGCAGGCGGTCGAGGGCGTGGCCGCGGTCCGCATCGACCGCTTCCGCCGGCTGGTCAACGGCAGTGACGCCTCGCTGGACGAAGGCGTGATCCGGCTCGACCGGCTGGAGATCGCGCAACTGGCGAACAACCCCAACTTCCGCGAGCGCGGCCGGCTTGCCCTGTCGGCGGGAGGCGGGCAATGAGCGCACTGGTCCCCAACGCGAAGGCCGGCGCGGTCGCGTCCGCCCCGGGCAGCGAGGCCTGCGGCTGCTGCGAAGGCATCGAAGCCGCCACGCCGCAGGCGCACGCAAACCGCCACGGGCTGGATGCGGTGGACTACCGCATCGGGCGCTACGACGACTTCCGATCGAGCCTCGTCGATGGGCTCTCGAGCTCCGGGTTCCCCGCACTCTCGCGGCTGCTCACGCGCGATGCCGACGACTTCACGCTCGGCCTGGTCGATGCCTTCGCCTGCAGCGCCGACGTGCTCACCTTCTACCAGGAGCGGATCGCGCGGGAATCGTGGCTGCGCACCGCGACCGAACGCGTGTCGCTGCAGGAAATGGGCAGGCTGATCGGCTACCGCCTGCGCCCGGGTATCGCCGCGGAGACCTGGCTTGCATTCACACTGGAGCCGCCGCGCGAGCCGCCGCCCAATGCGCCCAGGGAACCGGGCATGTTCGTCACCGGCATCCCCGCCGCAGTGACGCTGGCCGCCGGGCTCAAGGTCCAGAGCGTGCCCGGGCCCGACGAAAAGCCGCAGAGCTTCGAGACCGTGGAGGCCGTCGACGCGCGCGCGGAGTGGAGCGCGATGCGACCGTGGCTGTCGCGCCCGCGGCTGCCGGCGCAGGGCGATCGTTCGGCCTGGCTGCAGGGCGTCGCCACCGGGCTCAAGCCGGGCGATGCGCTGCTGGTGGTCGGCGCCGAGTTCGAGGCGAACCCCATGAGCAACCGCTGGGATTTCCGCATCCTCAGCGAGGTGCGGCCCGAGCCCGAACACGACCGCACCCGGGTGTCGTGGAAGCGCGGCCTGGGGTCGCTGTCGCCCGCGATGTCGCCCGCCGGCAACGACGTGCGCGTGTACGCACTGCGCCAGCGCGCCTCGGTCTTCGGCCACAACGCACCGATGTGGCGGACGATGCCGCAGGCGTTCCGCGATGCATACGAGGGCAAGTCGCCGAAGAGCGTGTTGCAGATCGCCGCGCACACGGCACGGGCTGCAGTTGGCCAGCCGATTTTCGGCGAGGCGAAGCCCGCGCTCGATCCCGACCGGTACGCGATCGGTTTTCCCAGCTGGCCGGACTTCGTGGTGTCACCCGAAGGCGCGACCGCCAACGGCGGCCACGTCGACCTCGATGCCGCCTACCCCGCGATCGCGCCGGGCGGCTACGCCGTGCTGGCCTACGGCGCCTACGATGCGGCGAGCGAGCCGGCGCCGGGCGACACCTATGTCGAGCTGTACCGCGTCGACGGCGCCACCGAAGTCTCTCGTGACGAGTTCGCGCTGTCAGGCAAGTCGAGCCGGTTGCGCCTGGCCGGGGACCAGTACGGCCGGTTCGTCGGCAGGGTCCGCCCGCTGAAGGTGTTCGCGCAATCGGAGGAACTGCGGCTGGCCGAGTATCCGGTCACGACCGCCGTGACCGGTGACGAAATCCCGGTCGCGGTGGCGCCGGCGGGCCTGGCGAAGGGGCGACGCATCATCGTGCAGGGCGTCGCGGCCGACGGGCGCCGGATCGTGCACCGCGCGTCCCTCACCGCACCGGCGCGTGCGCGCGATGGGTTTGCACTGCTCGACATCGCCCCGCCCCTGCCGCTCGCGCTGGCGCGCGAATCGGTCACCGTCGCAGCCAACGTGGCCCTGGCCCGTCACGGCGAAACCGTCGCCCAGGTGCTGGGCTCGGGCAGCGCCAGCGAACCGCACCAGCGCTTTGAACTCAAGCACGCACCGCTGACGTGGCGCTCCGCGGCGAACGAACTCGGCGCCGCCAGCGAGCTGACCGTCCGTGTCGGCGGCATCGAATGGCAGCAGCGCGACACCCTGCATGGCGCGGGCCCGATCGACCACGCCTATACCCTGCGCAGCGACGAAGCCGGGCGCGACTGGCTGCAGTTCGGCGACGGCGAGCGCGGCGCGCGCCTGCCCAGCGGCAGCCAGAACGTGCGCGCCAGCTATCGCAAGGGCGTGGGCATCGAGGGCAATGTCCCCGCCGAATCGCTGACCCAGCTGATGACACGTCCGCTCGGCCTCAAGGGTGCCGCCAATCCCGGCGCCGCGGAAGGCGGCACCGGCCCCGAGCCGGCCGCGCAGGCGCGCAGTTCGATGCCGCTCGGCACGCGCACCCTGGGACGGGTGGTCTCGCTGCTCGACTACGCCGACTTCGCGCGAGCCTACGCCGGCATCGCCAAGGCCAGCTCGCAGGTGCTGCAGCTGGCGCACGGCAACGTGGTCGCGATCACCGTCGCCGGCCAGGACGGTGCCGTGATCGGCGAGAGCAATCCGGTATGGTCCAACCTGCGCGATGCGCTTGCAGCCAACGGCGACCCGCACGTGGGCATCCGGTTGATGGCGCACCAGGCCAGCACGTTCCACGTCGGCCTGCGGGTGAAGTGCCATCCCGACCACGAGGCGGGCGCGGTGCTCGCTGCGGTCGAGGCGACGCTGCGCGATGCGTTCTCGTTCGAGCGGCGCGAACTCGGGCAAGCGCTGCAGCAGTCGGAAGTGATTTCGGTGGCGCACGCCGTGCCGGGCGTGGTCGCGATCGACCTCGACCTGCTGTATGGCGGCACCGCGCCGCATGCGCAGACGCTGCGTTCGCGCCAGGTCCGGCTGCTGGCATCGCGGATGCGCGTGGCCGGCGGCCTGCCACGGCCGGCGGAGCTGCTGACCCTGCACCCCGGCCCACTGGCAAGACTGGAGGCGATGCCATGAGCCTCGACGCCGCCCGCCTGTACGCCCTGCTCCCGGCGATCCACCGCATCCGTGACGCGGCCGAAGGCGAACCGCTGCGCGACCTGGTGGCACTGTTCGCGCGCGAACTCGAGGCGCTGGAGGAGGATCTCGAGCAGCTCTACGACGACCAGTTCGTCGAGACCTGCGCCGACTGGGTGGTGCCCTACATCGGCGACCTGATCGGCTATCGCCCGCTCGCCGGCATCGACGCCGACGTGGCGTCGCCACGCGCCGAGGTCGCCAACACCATCGCCTACCGCCGCCGCAAGGGCACCGCGCTGATGCTGGAGCAACTGGCCGCCGACCTGACCGGCTGGCCGGCGCACGTGGCGGAGTTCTTCGAACAGCTCGCGACCACCCAGTACATGAAGCACCTGCGGCCCCACGCGCCCGCGACGGCCGACCTGCGCTCGCAGGCTGCGATGCGCGCGCTCGGCGGCGCCTTCAACACCACCGCCCACACGCCCGACATGCGGCGCCCGCAGGCGGGCGCGGACCGTGGCGGCGGACGCTACAACATCCCCAACATCGGCATCTTCCTGTGGCGGTTGCTGCCGCTGCCACTGAGCAGCGTGCCGCTGGTACCGCATCCGGGCGATGCCTCCGGCACGCGGTTCCGGCTCAACCCGCTCGGGGCCGACCTCGCGCTGTTCCGGCGACCGCGCAGCGAAGCGTCGATCGCGACGCTGAGCGCGCCGTCGCACGTGGCCGCGCCACTGGACGTGCGTGGGATGGCCGCGGCGGTGCGCGCAACCCAGGCGCTGCCCGCGGATGCGCAGGCGGCCGCCGACGATGACGACTACGGCCCCGGTGAAAGCCTCGTGCTGCTGCGACCCGGCGCGGAAGCGGGCAGCTGGCAGCCGGTGCCGGTGGCTCAGATCGTCGTCGCCGACCTGCGCGATGTCGGCGGCGGCGGCTGGAACCACCAGGACGCGGTGCCGGATGGCGTGATCGCGATCGATCCGGAGCGCGGCCGCATCGTGCTGGGCGCCGATGTCGAACTGCCGCTGCGCGCCAGCTTCCACTACGGCTTCGCACGCAGGATCGGCGGCGGCGAGTACGAACGCGTGCCGGATGGCGAGACGCTCGTGCCGCAGCAGACAGCGTCTGACGCCGAAGACCTGCAGCCGCACCTCGACGCGATCGCCGGCGGCGGCCGCCTGCTGATCGGCGACAGCCTCGGCTACGCGGCCCCACCGCAGTTCCAGGTGGATGCGCCGGCGAATCCCGACGCATCCGCCACCGTCGTCGTCGCCGCGCGCAACAGCGCACGCCCGCTGCTGGTGGCCACGGGCGATATCACCCTCGACATCGGCGCGGCCGCGCAGCTGGTGCTCGAAGGCCTGGTCCTCTCCGGCGGCGCGCTGGTGCTGCCCGCCGCCGCGGACGACGCCCGCCGCACCCTGGTCCTGCGCCACTGCACCCTGGTGCCCGGGATCTCCCTGTTGCCCGATGGCAGCGCCGATTCGCCCGATGCGCCGAGCCTGGTGATCGAGCACCCGTTCGCCAGCGTCCGCCTCGAACACTGCATCACCGGCGGCCTGCGCGCGGCGGCCGGCGCCGAGGTGGAGATCGTCGACAGCATCGTCGACGCCGGGGCGCCCGCCTCGGTCGCATATGCCGCGCCCGATGGCGCAGGCGCGGGCGGCACCCTGATGGTGCGCGGCAGCACGATCGTTGGCAAGCTGCATGCGCGCATCATCGAACTGGCCTCGGACACGATCTTCCACGCCGCGCTCGCCGAAGGCGACGACTGGATCGCGCCGGTGCGCGCGCAGCGCACCCAGCAGGGCTGCGTGCGCTTCTGCTGGTTGCCGCCCGATTCGATCGCGCCACGCCGCTACCGCTGCCTGCCCGACGATGCCCATCCCGGCGTGCGCCCGCACTTCAACGCGCTGCGCTACGGGCAGCCCGCCTACATGCAACTGCGCGCGAGCACGCCCGCCGCGATCCCGCGCGGCGCCAGCGACGAGGGCGAGATCGGCGTGATGCACGCGCTCGCCCAGCCTCAGCGCGAAGCCAACCTGCACATCCGCCTCGACGAATACCTGCGCCACGGACTGCGCGCGGGGATCTTCCACGCCACCTGATCCTGTCCTCGAATGGAGCCTTCCCATGGCCACCGACCTCTCCCGCATCCGTCATGATCCCCTGCTCGACTGGTCCGGCGTGCAGCTCAAGCAGGGCGGCGTGCTGCTCGACGCGGACGCCAACGAACTGGTCGCGGTGCTCGACCGCCGCCTGCGTGCGCTCGCCAGCGACGTGCTCGGGCGCGCGACCGTGTCGCAGACCACCCCCGACGCCTTCCGCATCACCGCCAGCGCAGGCAGCCTGGAGATCGGCCGCGGCCGCCTCTACGTCGACGGCCTGCTCGCCGAGAACCATGGCGGCGGTGAGCTCGCATTCGATCCGCTGCTGGCCGAACCCCACGCCGTCGACCCGCTGGCCTACGACGCGCAGCCCTACCTGCCCTCTCCCCCCGGCCTGCCCGAGGCCGGCCGCCACCTGGTCTACCTGGACGTGTGGAACCGCGAAGTCACCGCGCTCGAAAACCCGTCCCTGGTCGAAAGCGCGGTCGGGGTCGACGCCAGTTCGCGGCTGCAGACCGTGTGGCAGGTGCGCCTGCTCGACGAGACGCTCGACGCCGGCACCAGCTGCGCCACGCCCGACGCCGAACTTCCCGGCTGGAGCGCGCTGATCGCGCCGGCGGAGGGCCGCCTGAGCACGGGCACCTACGAGGTGCCACCGCTGAGCGATCCCTGCGAGCTGCCGCCCACCGGCGGATACCGCGGCCTGGAGAACCAGCTCTATCGGGTCGAGATCCACGACCCCGGCCTGCCCGGCGCCGGCGCGACCTTCAAGTGGTCGCGCGAGAACGCCAGCGTCGGCGCGCGCGTGGCCGCATACGTGTCGTCGACCGAACTTGAGCTCGAGACGCTCGGCCGCGACGAGGTGCTGGGCCTGCATGACGGCGACTGGGTCGAGATCCTCGACGATGTGCGCGAGTTCGCGCAGCGGCCGGGCGAACTGCGCCGGCTCTCGATCGCCGACCCCGGCAACCGCCGCGCCAGCTTCGCGCCCGCGCTGCCGGCCGACATGCTGCCGCCGGCCTTCCCCGACGACGCCCTGCCTGCGCAGCGCAACCTGCGCGTGCGCCGCTGGGACCAGGCCGGCAAGGTGTTCCGCGTGACCGGCACCGGCACCACCGCACAGGTCCAGGACCTCGATGCAGCGGGTTCCACCGGCCTGATCGCCGTCCCCGCCGCAGGCATCGAGCTGATCCTGGAGCACGGCGTGACCGTGGCGTTCTCCAGCGTCGGCAATCGCGGCTTCCGCCGCGGCGACTGGTGGACGTTTGCCGCGCGCACCGCCGATGCCAGCGTCGAGGCGCTTGTCGCAGCACCTCCGCGCGGCACCCACCACCACCACGCGCGCCTGGGCATCTGGGACGTCGCCGCAGGCAGCGTCAGCGACTGCCGCACGTCCTGGCCGCCCGCCGGCGGCGACGACTGCGGCTGCAGCCAGTGCGTCACCCCCGAATCGCACGCCAGCGGCCAGCTGACCATCCAGGGCGCCGTCGACCGCCTGCGCGACCGCGGCGGCACTGTGTGCCTGACCCCGGGCAACTACGCGCTGCAGGAGCCGGTGTTCCTGCGCGGCGCGCGCGCCATCACCATCCGCGGTCAGGGCGCCACCACGATGGTCACCGCGCCCGGCTCGGCCTTCGTCATCGAGACCGGCATGGCGATCTGCATCGAAAAACTCTCCGTGCTGTCGGCCGGCCTGGAATCCGCTATCCGCATCCAGACCGCACTCGGCGTGACCCTGCGCGAGCTGCTGGTGTTCGTCTACGACGGCATCCGCGACCGGCGCAGCGCCGCGGTGGCGCTGTCGGGCCTGTGCGCGGCAATCACGATTCGAGACAGCCTGTTCATCGCGCCCGATGGCATCCGCACCGAGACCGGCAACGAGGGCGGCCCCGCCTTCGCCCTGCTCGGTGCGCTGGCGATCGAACACAACATCCTCTCCTGCCAGCGCAACGGCATCGCCTTCGACGGCAGCGTCGGGCACCTGTGGGACACCCGCATCGGCGACAACCAGTTCACCCAATGCCCCTCGCACGGCGTGCTGGTGCGCGGGCTGGCCACCGCAGGCAGTTCGCTGCGGGTGGAGGGCAACAACCTCAACCTGCGCGGCCACGGCATCGTCTGCGGCACCGGCAACGCCTGGATCGACGGAAATCGCGTGCACGGCACCGGCGACACGCCGCATGTCGACGGCAACGACGGCATCGCCCTGGTGCCCGGGCTCGACCGCGCCGGTGCGGCGCAGGTGCACGTGCTGGCCAACCAGGTCAGCGGCTTTCGCAACACCGGCATCGCGATCCGCGCACGCGTCGGCGACCTGATCGTCAAGCTCAACGTGGTGCGCGACTGCGGCAACGGCATCGTCATGACCGAGGACGCCGAGTCCGATTCGGCCAGCATCGAGAACAACCACGTGCGCGACATCACCGGTGCGCCGGGCGAGGCCAAGGCCACGATCGTCGCCGGCATCGCGGTGCTGCGCACCGCCGCGGCCACCATCGCCGGCAATCAGGTCCGCGAAATCGCCCGCGGTGGCGAGCAGCGCGTCTCGCTGTCGGCCGGCATCGTCGCCACCGGCGTCAGCCGCTCGCGCATCCACGGCAACGAAGTGAGCGGCATCGGGCCGGTGGGCGATTTCGCCGGCGCGGGCGTCGGCTTGCTGGTGCAGGCGCCACTGGACCGCACCGAGATCGCGCACAACCAGGTGCAGCGCGACGACGGCACGCAGGCCGGCACCAGCCCCTGGTACGCCCTGCTGGTGGGCGGCGTAGGCGCACGCGTGGCCAACGAGGCCGTCGCCGACGTCGACCTGAGCGTTGCCGCCGCAGCCGTGCACCACACCGTCAACCTGTCCACCGTGCGCCTGGACGCGCGCCGCACCCTGGTGCTCTCGGGCGACCGCGCCTATATCGCCACCGCCGCAAGCGATCTGTTCGCGGCCTCGGTGCTGGCGCGCGGATCGGTGGCCACCGTGATCGGCAACATGCTGCTCGCGCGCGGCGGCTCGGTCGCGGTGGAGGTGCAGGCCGGCGCCGAAATCATGTTCAGCGACAACTGCTGCGAACTGTTCGACAACGGCGAGAACCCGGCCGTGCGCCTGCGCGCCCCGCTGCTGGTGATGAGCGCCAACCGCGCCCGCAGCGTCACCAAGCCGACCGTGCAGCTGGCCGCCCAGTCCGTCGCCGCCGTGGGCAACATCACCAGCCACGGCATCGAGCCGCTGCCTGCGCAGTGGACCGCGCTCAACATCACCGCCTGAAGGAGCACCCCGATGCGCTTCCTCGTCATCAAGCAGGACACCTCGCTGCAGGCCCTCACCGCCCAACTGGTGAAAGACGGCACCAGCGAACCCGCTGCGCTCGATCGCCTGCGCGCCCTCAACCCCCACCTCGACCTGCAGCGCGTCGGCAAGGGCGCCGTGCTGCTGGTGCCCGACTCCCCCGGCTACCAGGCCGAAGGCGAGAAGGCCGGCGACGACGGCTTCGATCTCTTCGCCAGGGAAGTCGCCACCGCCCTGCGCGAAGGCACCACCCGCGCCACCGACGCCCTGGCCGCCGCCGAGGCCCAGGAAAAGGAAGTCGGCAAGCTGTTCAAGAGCGCCGCGATCCGCAAGCTGTCCGACGAGGACAGCGCCCTGCGCGAGCGCCTGGACACGGTGGCAAGCCGCGCAAGCGCGGCGTCGAAGGAATCGAAGGAATTGACGCCGCAGCTGGAGGCGCTGAAGAAGGGAGCGGCGGAGGAGTTGAAGAAGCTGCGGGAGTTGTTGGGGTGATGGGGCGGGCTTGGCGTCAGCTATTGCTAGGAGCGAACATTTGGCAATTCGCCACGAAGCGGCGTCGCTCGATCGACTGTCAGGCCCGCGCCAAATGGCTACGAACCCCGCTCCTCATGAGCTTGGGCCATGCAGCGGCTCAGTGCCATCTCAGTGCGAGCGCCGTAATGCACTCCAAGTCGCTGCGGTCATATGTCTCTCCAGCAATGCACGTGGCGACAGCCTTGTCAGACCTGTCAGTGGCCCATTTCTGATCAGTGTTTGGATACAGAGAAGCTAGGAACGCCATTTCTCGGTCCCGGGCGAGGTGGCACTCTTCGACGGCAAGGTTCCGTGGCCCGCAGCCCACAGCCCCCGATGTCGCGAGGAACAGAAAAGCCACCTTTGCGGAGCGGGAGAGCATTGATGGCTCCTAACGCCGAAGCCGTGCCGCACTTGGTGGTTGAATTCACCGGGTGCTTTGACCACGCTGAAACCCCCGCCATACCCATGCAGAGGAAAGAGCAAGGATCAGAAGAAGTACTGGTGGGATGGTAAGCACTAGAACGAAGAACCTGACTGACCTTGATTTTCGATCAGCTGCTTCCTCTATCAGGACTCGGGCGTAATCATCGGCAAAGGCAGCTACTTCGGCCTTAGAACTGCTCGCAGGAAGGTGAAACGTATGTCCGTTTGGCCCAGTTGCAACAATTGGAGATAGTGTCCACGGACTGTCTTGGGCAGTTCTGATCTTTTGAGCGAGCGCCCGCGCACTCTCCACATCTCCAACTCGGTCAGCCCGCCGCAATGACTGGATAAGATCCTTCATTGTGGGTGTGGGTTGTTGCAGTAGTCGTTGGGACTCTGCGCTCATTCTATAAGTGAGCCAAGGGCCGTGCGCAACGTCGGACGCACTTGACCATTCCGGGTTGAGGGCGGCAATAACTGTAGCGCCATAAATCACCGTAAGAACAATCCATAAGCGCCACCATCCGCCGAGTCTTTTCATTGCGCACCCTAGCACTTGATTTAAGCCAACCCGTGCAGCGGGTTCGGCTTGAACGAACTGTTCGGTAGCCGCTCCCAAGGAGCTACCCGTCTGGAGGTGAACAAGTCGCGAGATCCCGGCCCCCGAGCTCATGGACCAGGGGTCCACGGTCTGCCGCCGCCGACACCTGAGCCACCGGACCGAGGACACCTACCGCTTCTCGATCCGATGTCACCGAGTATGGCCCTCAAGGTCAAAGATGTGGATCTCGCGGCTGGATTGATGCACGTTTGGCCGGCACAGGGGGTAAGGACAGACCCACTGTGTTGTCGGACCGCCCGCGACACCCGCTGCTTAAGGTCGTCGGTCTGCAGAAGCGGATATTCCTCGGAGCGCAGGGTTTTCTTGGTCGCACGATGAATTTCGTCCAAGACCGGCTAATCTGGGCTTAGGGGAAGGTCCGCATCCGGACCTATGCGTCGATTGCCATGGGATTACTCGAAGAGCTACTGGACATGTCAGCCGACTGGCCGGCGTGGCAAAGCGATGCCATGCGCCGCATTTTTGCCGCGGGTGAGATCGGGGAACAGGATCTGGCCGAGATAAGGGCCATGCTGGAGGAAACTGAAGGCGCCCCCAATCCGATCCTATTGGACGCCTCCCACATCCCGACGCTGGGGGATGGCCATACTACGGTGCTGACGGAGCTGCGAGATCTCCAGCACGTCAATCAGTTCGCCCCGGGAAGCGGGATTCAGTTCAGTCACGAAGGGCTGAACATCGTGTTCGGCACGAATGGCGCCGGTAAGTCGGGCTATTCCCGAGTCTTGAAGCGAGCATGCCGAGCGCGCCGATCGGTTGCAGTCCTACCTAACGCCTTTACCGAATCGCCTGGCACGCCCAGCGCGGGGATCGTTGTGTTGGATGAGGAAGGGAACTCGCGCTTCTATGACTGGCAGGAGGGCACGCAGGCCGACAGCCGCTTAGGGATGGTGGCCGTATACGACAGCCATTGCAGCGAGGCCTACATCACCCAGGAGGGGAACTGCGATTACCAGCCCTATGGGCTCCCACAGCTGGCGGAGCTTACCCAGGGCATGATGCGCTTGCAGGCAAGCATCAAGGACGAACGCGAAGAAGTCCGCCTGGATGGCTCTCTATTCGCCGCTCTCAAGGGCGCGCACCCCGTCGGCGAAGCCATTCAGAGCTTGTCCGCCGACACCGACCTTGACCATATCCGGCAGCTGGGCGTGTTCAACCAGGAACACGAAGCCCGCATCGTTGAAATCGATCAGCTACTGACCAACCTGGATCTGGAACCCCATGCTAAAGCAAAGGATGGCCTGGCCACGCGACTCGACCAGGCGGCGACGAAATGCCGAAGCATTGAAAGCGTGTCCTCGGATCGGGCTGTGGACAGGCTGCAGGAGCTACATGCCGCGGTCCTTGCGGCCATGGATGCAGACCGGTTAGCCCAAGCCCTTCTCCAGGGGGAGGATGGCAACGAGCTTACTGGCACGGGCAGCGATACTTGGAAGAGCCTCTTCAGGGCTGCCGAAGCGTTCTCTGCGCAGGTCTACCCCCATGCCGAGCACCACCCTTCAACCGACGAAGATGCGCATTGCGTCCTTTGCCAGCAACCGCTTGCGGAAAGTGCTAGTGAACGGCTGGAACGCTTCCGAACCTACGTTGGGAGCGAAGCGGCAACCGCACTGAACGCTGCCAGCGCGGCACTATCCAATGCAGTGCAGAAGGTGAGAGATGGCAGCGCCGATGTCGTCGATGAGGCGACCCTTGCGGACTTGCGAGAGCTTGATGCCGCCACTTCCGACCTGATTGCAGCCCACCAGAAGGCATGGTTTGCTAGACAGCAGTGGGCCTCACGGGCGTATGCGACAGGCAATTGGTGCTGTCCTCGACCCGCAACTGCGCCGCAGCCCTCCCTTTCTGAAGTTCTTACCGCGAAGGCTGCCGTCTGCAGAGCCAAAGCCGTTGAGCTGCGTACTGCAAAAGATCAGACGCGGATCCAAACGCTTACCACTGAGAAGACAAGCCTAGCGGCTAACCGAGGTTTGGCGGCGGTCCTGCCACTGGTCGAGAAGTATGTTCAGGACGCGCGCACGGTCAGAAGTTTGAAATCACTGGAAGACCAGCTCCAAACGAAGGCGTTGTCGGTCCGCATAACCAAGATGTCGCAGAAATACATCACGGAAGAACTGCTGGGAGCCATGAAGGCAGAGCTTGGATGGCTGGGCGCTCGATCGCAGAAGCCGGCAATGAAGTCTCGAACCCAGTACGGGGAGAATATGATCACCCTGACGTTGGAGAACACCAACTCTCCACCCGGGACGATCCTGTCGGAGGGGGAGCAAAGGGCCATGGGCCTAGCGATGTTCTTGGCGGAAGTGCAGCTGCGTGGGGACAAGTCCACCTTAGTCTTCGACGATCCTTCTACATCGCTGGATCATCGCTTCCGAAAGAAGATGGCCAAACGCCTGGTCGAGCTAGCCAAAGAAAGGCAGGTCATCGTCTTCACCCACGACGCCGTGTTCCTGACGGAACTTCGGATGGCCGCCAATGGGCAGGGCATGGAACCGGTACTTCAAACAGTTGAGTGGGCATCGCAGCGACCAGGCTCTGTCGTTAAGGGTCTGGCATGGGAAAACGAGAAGTTCTTTCCACAGCTAGACCGCATCCGCAAGGAGGCAACGGATCTTGAAGAATCGTGCAATGATCAGCTCAACAATGCTGAATGTCTTCACGTACGAACGCTTTACGCGATGCTTCGCGGTGCGCTGGAGCGCGGAATTCGTGAAGTTGTCCTGTATGACGTTGTTCATCCATTCGCTGACCAAGTCAAGATCGAGAACGTGGGCGCTGTCATTGGATTCACCATGGAAGACTGGAAAGCAATCGTTGAGCTTCACGACGAATGCAGCGGCGTGATAGCAGCTCACGACACACCTTCCGATAGCCAACAAGAAGTTCCCCATCCTTTGGAGCTACTTGAGCGGCTTAAGGCGATCCGACCTGTGTTCGAAGGGTGCAAGGCGCGGAATTCGGAATTTGAAAAGATGACGCTAACGCCGCACCGGGCGAAGCGAAATGCACTGCGCAGGAGCTAAGAGCTCCATCCCTTATTTGGGAACAGGAACTAGCAGCTTGTTGATTTTCGCCCGCGTCAGGACTTGCTTTCCGGGCCACGGATTGCGATACCAGCCCTGACTTTTGACTCGCTGACGATATCGTCGCCCGTCCTCGTCATCTGAGATGATGGTCGTTCGTACCTGGGAGTAGACTTTAGCCCCGGCTCGGTCGCTCTGCGCGGGTTAGCGGCCGCTCACGGCGGTGGATTCAACCGGTCGATGCAACACACTAACCACCGCGCAAGCGGAAGGAGTGTTGCGGATGAAGCGACGACCACGGATCTATTATTCAGACAGCCAGAAGGCGCTGATGTGGGAGCGCTGGAAGCAAGGCTGGACGCTGCATGAGATCGGAAAGCTCTTCGATCGACCCCACACATCGATCCACCAGATACTTGCGCAAACAGGTGGCTTCCGGCCGCCGGGGCGATCACGCGCGCCGACTGCGCTCACGCTGGCCGAACGCGAGGAGATCTCGCGTGCGATGGTGGCGGGCGAGTCGATCCGATCAACGGCGGCCCGGCTCGGGAGGGCGCCATCCACGATCAGCCGAGAGATCAAGCGCAATGGTGGCTGCGAAGGCTACCGTGCAAACCAGGCCGATGAAGAGGCTTGGAATCGAGCGCGGCGTCCAAAGCAATGCAGATTGCGCAAGAACCGTCCGTTGGCTCGCATTGTGGCCGAGAAGCTGCGCATGCTCTGGTCTCCGGAGCAAATCGCAGGTTGGCTCAAGCATACTTATCCGGGTGACGAGAGCCATAACGTGTCACACGAGACCATCTATCGCAGCCTCTTTATTCAGGCCCGCGGCGCCTTGAAAAAGGAGTTGCTGCAACATCTCCGGCGCACTCGAGGCATGAGACGTTCGCGCCACTACACTCAGAAGACCAGCATTCATGGTCAGATCGTCGACGCCATTTCGATCAGCGAGCGACCTGCTTGTATCGAAGATCGAGCAGTTCCTGGTCATTGGGAAGGCGACCTGGTATTCGGCAGTCGCAACAGCCAAATTGCCACGCTGGTTGAGCGCCAGACGCGCTACGTGATGCTGGTCAAGGTCGCTGGAAAGGACACCGCGACCGTTGTCGGCGCCTTGATCAAACATGCCCACAAGCTGCCTCAGGAACTGTACAAGTCCCTGACTTGGGATCGAGGCAAGGAAATGGCGGCGCACAAGCAATTCACGCTGGCGACGGATATCCAGGTCTACTTCTGCGACCCGCGGAGCCCTTGGCAGCGTGGCAGCAACGAGAACACCAATGGCTTGCTCAGGCAGTACTTACCCAAGGGCATCGACGTGTCTGATCTTCCGCAGGCAAAACTCAATGCCATCGCGCGGCAATTGAACGAACGACCGAGGAAGACTCTTGGCTTTCAAACGCCGGCTGAGATGTTCAGTCAATGTGTTGCGTTGACCAGTTGAATCCACCGCCAGGAGCGGACATCAGCGACTGCGGGTGCACTCCCGCGATCTCCGCGGTCATCTGGAACGAGCGCAGCCTTGCCTCGAAATCGAACACGTCCGAGACCACCATCAGTTCGTCCGCGCCGGTGCGTTCGGTCAGCGCCTGCATGCCGGCGCGCACCGTGTCCGGGCTGCCGATGATGCTGTGCGCCAGCATGCTCGAAGCCTGCACTTTCTCCTGCGGGGTCCAGTAGGCCTCGATGTCGTCGATCGGCGGCTGGGTGAGGCCGCGGGTGCCGCGGAAGATGTCGGTGAACGACATCTGCTGGCTGGTGGCCAGGTGCCGCGCTTCCGAATCGGTGGGTGCAGCGACGATGTTCACGCCCACCAGCGCGTAGGGCCGGTCGAGCTGCGCCGACGGTTTGAAGCGCTCGCGGTAGATGGCCAGCGCCTGGTCCAGTGCCTGCGGCGCGAAGTGCGAGGCAAAGCCGAACGGCAGGCCGAGCTCGGCCGCGAGCTGGGCGCCGAACAGGCTGGAACCGAGGATCCACAGCGGCACTTCGGTGCCCGAGCCGGGCACCGCCTCGATGCGCTGGCCCGGCTGCACCGGCGCCAGCCAGGCCTGGAGTTCCTGCACGTCCTGCGGGAAGTTGTCGGAATTGCCCGGCGGGCGGCGCAGCGCGCGCAGTGTCAACTGGTCGGTGCCCGGCGCGCGGCCGAGGCCGAGGTCGATGCGGCCGGGGAACAGCGTCGCCAGCGTGCCGAACTGCTCGGCGATGATGTAGGGCGCGTGGTTGGGCAGCATCACCCCGCCCGCGCCGACGCGAATCTTGCGCGTGCCGGCGGCGACGTGGGCGATCACCAGCGAGGTCGCCGCGGTGGTGACCGCCGGCATGTTGTGGTGTTCGGCGATCCAGAAGCGCTGGTAGCCCCAGTCCTCGGCCTGGCGGGCGAGTTCGCGCGCCTCGTCGAGCGCGGTGCGGCGGTCGCCGCCTTCGCGCACGCGGCCAAGTTCGAGGATCGACAAGCGCGGCATGGCTTGGGTATTCATCGGGACAACTCCGGAGAGACTGCGCCTGGCGTGTGCGAGGCGGCACTGCGTTCGATCGCATCAAGGGTTTCGTGCAGCGCGACCGCGTCGTTGAAATCGGGTGCGGATCGCGTGCCCGTGCGGATGTCGGCGGCCACCAGCGCATAGATGCGGGCCACGTTGCGGGCCATCACGTCCTCCGGCCAACCCTCGTAGGCGCTGGCGGGCGGCATCAGTGGCACCAGCTCGGTGGCACCGCCGCGTGCGCCGCGCACCGAGAGCTGCGTCAGCTGGGCGTGGCCGCTGGCCGCGGTCACCTGGATGTCGCCTTCGGTGCCATTGATCTCCCATAGCAGGTTGATGCCGCGCGAGACGCCACCGCGGTAATGGATCGAATACGCCGCGCCACTCTCGAGGGTGCCCTGCACGAGCACCTGGTCGGGCGTGGTCCTGGCGATGGTCTCGTCGCTATCCGTGACATGCGTGCTCGTGCGACGGACGATCAGCTGCGCGGAGATGCTCGCGAAGCCGCCGAGGACGTCGCGGACGCCTGCGAGTGTATGCCCCAGCGGAATGCTGAGCAGGGTGGCCCCGTTGCGGACATCCTCGAGATAGGCGTGGGCGGCATCGGTCTGCCCGGTCCACTGGCCACCGTTGCCGATCAGCGTCGTCGACAGCACCTGGCCGACATAGCCATCGGCGATGAGCTGTCGCAGATGCTCGACCTCGGGCGCGACGCGCATCTGCGTGCCGACCGCGGCGACCACGCCGCGGGCCTGCGCAAGCTCGGCCAGTTCGCGCGCCTCCGCAAGGCCGTTGCCGAGCGGCCATTCGCAATAGACATGCTTGCCCGCGTTCAATGCTGCGGTCACCAGTGCATGGTGATGCGGCACCTTGACGGTGATGACGACCAGGTCCACCTCCGGCGACGCCACCAGCGCCTGCGCGTTCTCGAAGGCATGGCGCAGGCCGAACGCCTCTGCGGCACGTTGGGCGCTGGCAAGGCTGGTGTTGGCAACGCCGACCACTTCGTAGTCGTGCGCAAGCGCCGCCAATGCGGGCATGTGCGCCATCGCGGCCCAGTGGATGCCGGGATTGAGTCCGATGATGCCGACGCGGATTCGCTTGTTCATGGAGAACTCCCGATAAAGGTGGGAAGACAGGCTTCGTGCCGACCCGACCTACGCGTTCGACACTCCATGCGGCACATGCCCTGCCAGCACGTGCTGCCTGGCGCTGTCGATGTTGTGTCGCGAGTCGTCGAAGAAGATGTCGGCGCCGAAGGCTTCCAGGAACGGGCCCTTGGCGCGGCCGCCGAGGAACAGCGCTTCGTCCAGGCGCACGCCCCATTCGCGCAGGGTGCGGATCACGCGTTCGTGTGCGGGCGCCGAGCGGGCGGTGACCAGGGCGGTGCGGATCGGTGCCGCCTGGCCGGCGGGATACGCGGCCTGCAGGTCGTGCAGCGCGGAGAGGAAGGCGCGGAAGGGGCCGCCGGACAGGGGTTCGCGGGCGCGCTCGATCTCGTGGAGGTGGAAGGCGGCGATGCCGCCCTCGCGCGAGACACGCTCGCCTTCGTCGCCGAAGATCACCGCGTCGCCGTCGAAGGCGATGCGGATCTGTTCCTTGGGCAGGGTGCCAGGGCGGTCGCGCTCGGGGAGGATGGTGGCGGCGGCGACGCCGTTGGCCAGGGCCAGGCGCACCGACTCGGGATTGGCCGAGAGAAACAGCTGCGCGCCGAAGGGACGGATGTAGGTCCAGGTGGGCTCGCCGGAGGTAAAGGTGGCACGCGCAATGTCGAGCTTGTGGTGCTGGATGGAGTTGAACACGCGCAGGCCGGTGTCGGCGGAGTTGCGCGAGAGCAGGATCACCTCGACGCGCGGGGCGTCGGCCGGTGCATCGACGTTGAGCGCGAGCAGCTTGCGCACCAGCGGGAAGGCCATTCCGGGTTCGAGGATCTCGTCCTCGCGGCTGCGCTGGTATTCGGCGTAGCGGTCGATGCCTTCGCGTTCGAACAGGTCGTGGCTGTCCTCGAGGTCGAACAGCGCGCGCGAGGAGATCGCGATGGTGAGGACGGCGACGGGTTCTGTTGCTGGCATGGGGGGAGTATGGCGCGGGGGCGTCGCGGGGGGTGAGATGGGGCGGCCGCGCTCCTCCGCTGGCGTGAGCAGGAACGGCGGGGTTCAGGCCTCGAACTGCTCGCTGAGGATGCGTTCTTCGAGGTTGTGTGCAGGGTCGAACAGCAGGCGCACGGTGCGTTCGCGGGATTCGCGGATCATCACTTCGACCACGTCGCGGACTTCGTGCGAGTCGGCGGTGGCGCTGACCGGGCGCTTGTAGGGATCGAGCACGCGGAAGCGCGCTTCGGTGTCGGACCTGAGCAGTGCACCGCGCCAGCGACGGGGACGGAAGGCGGCAATCGGGGTGAGCGCGATCACGTTGGCACCCAGCGGCAGGATCGGGCCGTGCGCGGAATAGTTGTAGGCGGTGCTGCCGGCCGCGGTGGCCACCATCACGCCGTCGGCGATCAGTTCGTCCAGACGCAGCTTGCCGTTGAGTTCGATCGACAGGTGCGCGGCCTGGCGGGTCTGGCGCAGCAACGAGACCTCGTTGTAGGCAAGCGAACCGACGGTGGCGCCCGATTCGGTCTGGGCGATCATCTCCAGCGGATGCAGCACGGCCGGTTCGGCGGCGGCGATGCGCTCGAGCAGGTCGTCGATGCGGTACTGGTTCATCAGGAAGCCGACGGTGCCCAGCTTCATGCCGAACACCGGCTTGCCGAGGCTGCCGTGGCGGTGCAGGGTCTGCAGCATGAAGCCGTCGCCGCCCAGTGCGCACAGCACGTCGGCGTCGTCCGGCTCGCACTGGCCGTGCCGCTCGACCAGCGTGTCCAGCGCGGCGCGTGCGTCGTCGGTCTGGCTGGCGAGAAAGGCGATGCGGGGCGTCGTGCTCATCGGCGGCTCCTGCGCGTGTGACCGTGCAGGATAGCGCGGAGGGAGCGATGTCGCTGGGACGGCCGCGCGCGGCATTCCCGCATCCGGCCGCGGCATTGGCCGCGGCCGGCTTTGGTCAGCCGCGCTGGGCCAGCTGCGACAGGCGCTGGACGGCGACCGAGACGGTCGGGTAGTCCACGGTCTTGTGCGCCGCAAGTTCCGCCAGCATCGCCAGGGTGAAGCGCAGCGCCGGGTCGTCGCGCTCCAGCCAGTTGCGCACCTTGGCCTCGGCGTTGTTGCCCGGGCACTCGAGCACCTGGCCGACGATGATGCGCTGTTGCGCGGCCAGTTCCTCGCGCAACGCGCCGCGTGCGACGGCATGCCAGCGGCCGTCCACTTCCAGCGCGTCGATCTGACGGGTCAGCCACGGCACGCGCAGCGCCTCGCCGACACGGAAGTGCAGCTTGGCCACGTCCATGGGCTTGCGCTTGCGCTCGGTTGCCAGCTCGATGATGTCGGCGCAGGGCTCCAGGTACGGCAGCGCGGCGAGTTGCCCGGCCAGGTCAGCCGGCACGCCCTTGCCGAGCCAGTCGGCCAGGCTGGCCTCGTACTCGGGACGCATCGAGTCGGGCAGGATGCTTTCGCCCGCACGGATGTCGCGGAAGCCGTTGTGGTATCGATCGACGGCGGTGGTGATGTCCGGGATGGCGCCGGCGCGGGAGAGCAGCCAGCGGGTGAACGAACGCTGCAGGTTCCAGATCACCAGCAGGGCGTCGATCTGCACTGCCTCGGCGACCTTGCCGTCAAGCGCATCGATGGCGATCCACAGCGGGCGCGCCTCAAAGGTTTCGCGGGTGATGGTGAAGGCCTTGGCGACCTCGCCATAGCTGCGGCCGCTGTCTTCCTGCATGCGCAGCAGGAAGGTCGCGCCCATGCGGTTGATCATCGTGTTGGTGACCGCGGTGGCGATGATCTCGCGCTTGAGCCGATGCTCCTCCATCGCCCCGGCGTACTTCTTCTGCAGCGGCTGCGGGAAGTAGCGCTGCAGCTCCTTGGACAGGTACGGGTCCTCGGGCACGTCCGAGCGCAGCAGTTCGTCGAAGGCGACCAGTTTGGAGTACGACAGCAGCACCGCCAGTTCCGGCCGGGTCAGTCCTTCGCCGCGGCTCTTGCGATCTGCGATCTCCGCGTCGGAGGGCAGGTACTCGATCTGCCGGTCGAGCAGGCCCTGCTGCTCGAGCGTGCGGATGAAGTGCTGCTTGGAGCCCAGCCGCGACACGCTCATCCGCTCCATCAGGCTGATCGCCTGGTTCTGGCGGTAGTTGTCCCACAACACCAGCTGCGCGACCTCGTCGGTCATCGAGGCCAGCAGCTTGTTGCGCGCGTCCATCTTGAGCTTGCCGTCACGCACCTGGGCGTTGAGCAGGATCTTGATGTTGACCTCGTGGTCGGAGGTGTCGACGCCGGCCGAGTTGTCGATGAAGTCGGTGTTGAGCAGCGCGCCGTTGCGCGCGGCCTCGATGCGGCCGAGCTGGGTCATGCCCAGGTTGCCGCCCTCGCCGATCACGCGGCAGCGCAGGTCGCGGCCATCGACGCGGATCGCGTTGTTGGCGCGATCGCCGACGTCGGCGTGCTGCTCGACGCTGCCCTTGACATAGGTGCCGATGCCGCCGTTCCACAGCAAATCGACCGGCGCCCTGAGCACCGCCGACAGCAGTGCGTTGGGCGCCATCGAGGTCGTGCCCTCGGGCAGGCCCAGCGCCTCGCGCGCCTGCGCCGAGATCTCGATCGACTTGAGCGTGCGCGGATACACGCCGCCGCCCTTGGAGATCAGCTTGGCGTCATAGTCCGCCCAGCTCGAACGCGGCACCTTGAACAGGCGCGCGCGCTCCTCCCAGGAACGCGCCGAGTCCGGGTCCGGGTCGATGAACACGTGGCGGTGGTCGAACGCGGCCACCAGGCGGATGTGCTTCGAGAGCAGCATGCCGTTGCCGAACACGTCGCCGGACATGTCGCCGATGCCCACGCAGCTGAAGTCCTGCGACTGCGAGTCGTGCCCCAGCGCGCGGAAGTGGCGCTTGACCGACTCCCAGGCGCCGCGCGCGGTGATGCCCATGCCCTTGTGGTCGTAGCCCACCGAGCCGCCCGAGGCGAAGGCATCGTCCAGCCAGAAGCCGTAGTCGCGGGCGATGCCGTTGGCGGTATCGGAGAAGGTGGCCGTGCCCTTGTCGGCGGCGACCACCAGGTACGGGTCGTCCTGGTCGTGGCGCACCACGTCGCGCGGCGGCACGATCTCGCCTTCGACGATGTTGTCGGTGATGTCGAGCATGCCGCTGATGAACAGCCGGTAGCAGGCGACGCCCTCGGCGAACAGCGCATCGCGGTCGCCGCCCACCGGCGGGCGCTTGACGATGAAGCCGCCCTTGGAGCCGACCGGCACGATCACCGTGTTCTTCACCATCTGCGCCTTGACCAGGCCCAGCACCTCGGTGCGGAAGTCCTCGCGCCGGTCGGACCAGCGCAGGCCGCCGCGCGCGACCGGGCCGAAGCGCAGGTGCGTGCCTTCGATGCGCGGGCCGTACACGAAGATCTCGCGGTAGGGCTTGGGCTTGGGCAGCTCCGGCACGTTGGCCGGATCGAACTTGAAGGCGATGGTTTCCATGCAGCTGCCGTCGCCGGCGCGCTGGAAGTAGCTGGTGCGCAGGGTGGCGTCGATCACGCCCATGAAGCTGCGCAGGATGCGGTCCTCGTCAAGGCTGGACACGTTGTCCAGCAGCGCCCTGAGCGCGCGGCGCACCGCTTCGGCGCGGGCGTCGCGATCGAGGGCACGTGCATCGACCACCGGCTGCAGCACGGCGCGGATCGCGTCGTCGCCGCCGACCAGTGCGCGCAGCTGCGCGGCCAGGCGTTCGGCACCGGCAGCGGCATCCGCACTTCCGGTGCCGGGGTCGAAGCGTGCCTCGAACAGCTCGACCAGCATCCGCGCAATCAGCGGATAGCGGACAAAGGTGTCCTCGACATAGCTCTGCGAGAACGGCACACCCACCTGCAGCAGGTACTTGGCGTAGCCGCGCAGCAGCGCGACCTGGCGCCAGGTCAGCGATGCGCCGAGCACCAGCCGGTTGAGGCCGTCGTTCTCCGCATCGCCGCTCCAGGTGCGCGCGAAGGCCTCGGTGAAATCGCTGCCAACCTGGCCGACGTCGAGCCCGGCTGCCGCGGTTTCCACCTCGAAGTCCTGGATGTACAGCGGCGCGCCGTCGCACTCGAGACGATAGGGATGCTCGGTGACCACGCGCAGGCCGAGGTTCTCCATCAACGGCAAGGCGTCCGACAGGGCGATGTCGCCGCCGCTGCGGTACAGCTTGAAGCGCAGCGCGGTTTCGCCATCGGGCGGGGACGGCAGATGCTGCAGCGACAGCTCGAGGGCGCTGTCTTCCCCGAGCGCCGCCAGGCGCTCGACGTCGTCGGCGGCGATCTCCGGCGTGGCGCTTTCGATATAGCCCGCCGGCAGTGCGCGGCCGTAGCGATTGGCCAGTGCCAGGCCGCGCTCCTCGCCCTGGCGCGCGACCAGCGCATCGCGCAGGTCCTCCTGCCAGTTGCGCACGATCGCCGCCAGCTCGCGCTCGAGCTGGGCCTGGTCGACCTGGACCTGCTCGCCGCTGCGCGGCCGCACGATCAGGTGCACCTGCGCCAGCGGCGATTCACCGATCGCCACGTTGGCATCGACGTGGTCTGCGTGCAGCACGCGCCGCAGCATCGCCTCCACGCGCCTGCGCACCTCGGTGCTGAAGCGGTCGCGGGGGATGTACACCAGCACCGAATGGAAGCGGCCATAGCGGTCGCGGCGCAGGAACAGGCGGCTGCGCACGCGCTCCTGCAGGCCGAGTACGCCGGTGGCCAGGCGGTAGAGTTCATCCTCGGAGGACTGGAACAGCTCGTCGCGCGGCAGCGTCTCGAGGATGTGCTTGAGCGCCTTGCCGCTGTGCCCGTTGGGCTCGAGGCCGGAGCGGCTCATCACGTACTCGTAGCGCTCGCGCACCAGCGGGATGTCCCAGGGACGGCGGTTGTACGCGGCCGAGGTGTACAGGCCGAGGAAGCGCTGCTCGGACACGGCGCGGCCATCGGCATCGAAGCCGAGCACGCCGATGTAGTCCATGTAGCCGGGACGGTGCACGGTCGAGCGTGCATTGGTCTTGGTCAGCACCAGCACCTCGCCCTGCCCGCCGGTGCTGATGTTGTGCGCGGCCAGCGACTTGAGCGGGCGGCCCTTGCCGTCGCCACCGCCGCGCAGCAGGCCCAAGCCACTGTCTTCGACCGGCACCAGCAGCTCCTGGCCGCCCTTGCGCCGCAGTTCGTACTCGCGATATCCGAAGAAGGTGAAGTGGTCGTTCGCGGCCCAGCGCAGGAACTCCTGCGCCTCGTTGCGCGCGGCGTCGCCCACCGGCAGGCGCCGGCTGCCCAGGTCGGCGGCCACCTCCTGCATCCGCTCGCGCATCACCGCCCAGTCCCGGACGATGGCACGCACGTCGTCCAGTACCTGGCCGACGGTGGCCTCGATCGTCGACATGCCCTCGCCGGTCTGGCGGTCGATCTCCAGGTGCATCACCGATTCGGCCTGCCCCTCGCCCACGCCGGCCAGGCGCCCGGCCTTGTCGCGCGCGATCTGGATCACCGGATGGCCCAGCACGTGCACGCCCACGCCAGCCTCGGCCAGCGCCATGGTCACCGAATCGACCAGGAAGGGCATGTCGTCGTTGACGACCTGCAGCACCGTGCGCGGCGAGTCCCAGCCGTGGCTGTCGCGGCTGGGGTTGAACAGGCGCACGAGCGCCGTGCCCGGCCTGCGCTTGCGCGCGAACTCGAGCAGATCCAGGGCCAGCGCGGCCCAGGCTTCGGATGCGTGCGCGGGCAGTTCGTCCTCGGTCATGCGGCGGTAGAGCGCGGCGGCGAAGGCACTGGCGTCATCGCCGCCGGCCTCGCCCGCGCGCTTGCGGATCGCATCGAAGATCGGCTCCAGCACGCCGGCTGCGCGCGCCTGCGCGCCTGCACGGGATGCCGGCTGCCTGCCTGCACGCTTGGCTGCCGGGGTCTTGCCGGGTTTTGCGGGTGTCATGACGGACGGGCTCCGGATGGAGTAAGGCCCGCGTTCTCACGCGGGCCGGGGTGGGTGGCGCGCCCGCTGGGGGGCGCGCCGCGAAAACTGTCGGGGGCTGCTGCGCCGCGTACCACGGCGCCAGGGTCTGGTTCGGGAATGGCCATGATCGTGCTCAGCGCAGGCCGGTCTCGCTGCGCGCGATCACCAGCCGCTGGATCTCGCTGGTGCCTTCGTAGATCTCGGTGATCTTGGCGTCGCGGAAATAGCGCTCGATCGGCATTTCCTTCGAGTAGCCCATGCCGCCGTGGATCTGCACCGCCTGGTGCGCGATCCACATCGCCGCCTCGGAGGCGGTGAGCTTGGCGATCGCGGCCTCGGCCGAGAACTTCTTTCCCTGGCCCTTGAGCCAGGCCGCGCGCAGCGTCAGCAGCAGCGACGCGTCGAGCTTGCACTTCATGTCGGCGATCTTGGCCTGGGTCATCTGGAAGGTGCCGATGGCCGCGCCGAACGCCTTGCGCTCCTTCACGTACTCGATCGTGGCCTCATAGGCGGCGCGGGCGATGCCGATCGCCTGCGAGGCGATGCCGATGCGGCCGGCGTCGAGCACGCCCATGGCGATCTTGAAGCCCTGGCCTTCCTTGCCCAGTACCTCGTCGGGCTGGACCACGTAATCGTTGAACTCGATCTCGCAGGTGGCCGAGGCGCGGATGCCGAGCTTGGGCTCGGTCTTGCCGCGGCCGAAGCCTTCGCGGTCCGCGTCGACCAGGAATGCGGTGATGCCGCGCGCGCCCTGCGCGGGATCGGTCATGGCGAACAGCACGATGTACTTGGCGACCGGGCCGGAGGTGATCCAGCTCTTCTTGCCGTTGACGAGGTAGGTGCCGTCGTCCTGCCTCACCGCGCGGCAGCGCATGGCGGTGGCGTCGGAGCCCGACTGCGGCTCGGTCAGCGCGAAGGCGCCGATCTCGGCCCCTTCGGCGATCGCGCGCACGTACTTCTGCTTCTGCGCCTCGCTGCCGTGGATGAGGATGCCATTGCAGAACAGCGAGTTGTTGACCGACATGATGGTCGAGTGCGCGGCATCGCCAGCGGCGATCTCGACCATGGCCAGCACGTAGGAGACCGGGTCCATGCCGGCGCCGCCGTATTCGGCCGGCACCTCGATGCCCATCAGCCCGTTCTCGCCGAGGGTGCGGATGTTGTCCAGCGGGAATTCGCCGGTGCGGTCGTGGTGCTCCGCGCTGGGCGCGATCTTTTCCTGCGCGATCCGGCGGGCCACATCCTGGATCATCAGCTGTTCTTCGTTGAACCCGAAATCCACGGCGCCCTCTTTTGTTTCCGGAGAAACGTAATTGTAGCCGGGGCCACCAACGAACCCTATGTGCTTTTCTTCACCCGGCCTGCGACAAACGGCATAACCCCTCCGGCTTGACGCACGACAGCGCTGCCGTGAGAATATCTCTATATCGCGATATGGAGATATTAATGGACCTCGACGCCTGGTCGGCGCGGCTGAAGGTGCTGGCAGACCCCACCCGCGTGCGCCTGCTGGCGCTGCTGGAGGGCGAGGAACTGACCGTCGCCGAGCTCTCCGCGATCACGCGGCTAGCCCAGCCGCGTGTGTCCACCCACTTGGCCAAGCTCAAGGAGGCCGGTCTGGTGCGCGACCGCCGCGCGGGCGTGTCGGCCTACTACCGGTTCGACGACGAGGCGCTGGAGCCGCCCCAGCGGGCGCTGTGGCAGGCCCTGTCCACCGGCACCGACGATCCGCTGCTGCGCCAGGATGCCGAACGCGTGGCCAGCGTGCTGGCGATGCGCGCGGCCGATCAGAACTGGGCCGATTCGGTGGCTGGCGACATGGAGCGCCACTACTCGCCCGGCCGCACCTGGGAGGCGATGGCGCGCAGCGCGCTGCCGCTGCTGGAAACCGGGGACGTGCTCGACATCGCCTCCGGCGACGGCGTGCTGGCTGAACTGCTGGCGCCGCACGCGCACCGCTACGTCTGCGTGGACAGCAGCAAGCGCGTGGTCGCGGCCGCGGCCGAACGCCTGCGCCGCTTCCGCAACGTCGAGGTGCTCGAGGGCGACATGCACGCCCTGCCCTTCGCCGAGGGCGAATTCGACCTGGTGGTGCTGATGCATGCGCTGACCTATGCCGACAAGCCGGCGCAGGCGGTGGCGGATGCCGCGCGCGTGCTGCGCCCGGGCGGACGCCTGCTGCTGTCGAGCCTGGCCCGGCACGAGCACCAGAACGTGGTCCAGGCCTACGGCCACACCAACCTCGGCTTCGGCGAGAAGGACCTGCGCCGCTTCGTCGCGCGCGCCGGCCTGGAGCTGCTCAACGCCGAGACGGTGACCCGCGAGAAGCGGCCGCCGCATTTCGAGGTGATCTCGCTGATCGCCCGCAAGCCCTGATCGCCATCGCCGCACGAGGCCCCACATGCACACCCTGCCCTGGCTCCATCCCGACCGCGTCGCCCTGCTGGAGGCCGCGCTGCGCGAGCGCATCCTCGTCATCGACGGCGCGATGGGCACCATGATCCAGCGCCACGAGCTGCAGGAAGCCGACTATCGCGGCGAGCGCTTCGTCGACGGTTATGACAGCACCCGCGAGGCCCCGGCCGCCGGCGGCCACGACCTTCGCGGCAACAACGACCTGCTGTTGCTCACCCGTCCCGACCTGATCGCCGGCATCCACACCGCGTATCTCGAGGCGGGCGCAGACCTGCTGGAAACCAATACCTTCAACGCGACCTCGGTCAGCCAGGCCGACTACCGCCTCGAGCACCTGGTCTACGAGCTCAACTGCGAAGGCGCGCGCATTGCGCGCGAGTGCTGCGACGCGGTGGAGGCGAAGACGCCGTCACGCCCGCGCTTCGTGATCGGCGTGCTCGGCCCGACCAGCCGCACCGCCTCGATCAGCCCCGATGTCAACGACCCGGGCTTCCGCAACACCAGCTTCGACGAGTTGCGCACGACCTACCGCGAGGCCATCGATGGCCTGATCGACGGCGGGGCCGACACGCTGATGGTCGAGACCATCTTCGACACGCTCAACGCCAAGGCCGCGCTGTACGCGATCGAGGAAGCCTTCGACGATCGCGGCGGGCGGCTGCCGGTGATGATCTCCGGCACGATCACCGACGCCTCGGGCCGCACCCTGTCCGGGCAGACCGCGGAGGCGTTCTACGCGTCGGTCGCGCACGGCCGCCCGCTGTCGGTGGGCCTGAACTGCGCGCTGGGCGCGAAGGACCTGCGTCCGCATGTGGAGACACTGGCGACGGTGGCCGACTGCTGGGTGAGCGCCCATCCCAACGCCGGCCTGCCCAACGCCTTCGGCGGCTACGACGAAACGCCGGAGGAGACGGCCGCGGTGCTGCGCGAGTTCGCCCAGTCGGGACTGCTGAACCTGGTCGGCGGCTGCTGCGGCACCACGCCCGACCACATCCGCGCGATCGCGGACGCGGTCGCGGGGCTCGCGCCGCGACGGCTGGCTGCGGACGAGGCTTTGGCAGCGTGATTTTTTGCCACGGATTGACGCGGATACACGCGGATAAGGCGAACAGCTGGTCCAGCGCCGATGCCGCGGTCTTGCGCGGCGCGCGCCACGTTGGTGGCCATCCCCCCCTCTCCTGCCCTATCCGCGTGCATCCGCGTCAATCCGTGGCCCAAACCGCTTTCCAGCGTCAACCCGCGGCCCAACAGGCTTTCCAATGAACGACACGCCCCGCCATACCCGCCTGTCCGGCCTTGAGCCGCTGGTCATCACTCCCGACCTGCTGTTCATCAACATCGGCGAGCGCACCAACGTCACCGGCAGCGCGCAGTTCCGCAAGCTGATCAAGGACGGACGCTACGAGGAAGCGGTGGATGTGGCGCGCCAGCAGGTCGCCAGCGGCGCGCAGATCCTCGACGTCAACATGGACGAGGGCATGATCGATTCGGAGGCGGCGATGACGCGCTTCCTCAAGCTGATCATGTCCGAGCCCGATATCGCCCGCATTCCGGTGATGGTCGACTCGTCGAAGTGGAGCGTGATCGAGGCCGGGCTGAAGTGCCTGCAGGGCAAGAGCGTGGTCAACTCGATCTCGCTCAAGGAAGGCGAGGACGAGTTCATCGAGCAGGCGCGCAAGGTGCTGCGCTACGGTGCCGCCGCGGTGATCATGGCTTTCGACGAGGACGGCCAGGCCGACACCAGCGCGCGCAAGGTCGAGATCTGTACGCGCGCCTATCGCATCCTCACCGAGGAAGTCGGCTTCCCACCCGAAGACATCATCTTCGACCCGAATATCTTCGCGATTGCCACCGGGATCGAGGAACACGACAACTACGCGGTCGATTTCATCGAGGCCACGCGGATCATCCGCCAGACCCTGCCGCACTGCCATGTCTCCGGGGGCGTGTCGAACGTGTCGTTCTCGTTCCGCGGCAACGAGACCGTGCGCCAGGCGATCCACTCGGTGTTCCTGTACCACGCCATCCAGGCCGGCATGGACATGGGCATCGTCAATGCGGGCGGCATGCCGATCTACGACGACCTCGACCCCGAGCTGCGCGAGCGCGTGGAGGACGTGGTCCTGAACCGCCGCAAGGACAGCACCGAGCGCCTGCTGGAGCTGGCCGAGAAGTACAGGGGCAGCAAGGGCCAGGCCAAGGCCGAAGACCTGTCCTGGCGCGAGAAGCCGGTGCGCGCGCGGCTGGCGCACGCGCTGGTGCACGGCATCGATGCGTACGCCGAGCTGGATGCCGAGGAAGCGCGACAGCTGTCCTCGCGCCCGCTGGACGTGATCGAAGGTCCGCTGATGGATGGCATGAACATCGTCGGCGACCTGTTCGGCGCCGGCAAGATGTTCCTGCCGCAGGTGGTCAAGTCCGCGCGCGTGATGAAAAAGGCGGTCGCCTACCTGCTGCCCTTCATCGAGGCCGAGAAGCTGCGCACCGGCGACACCGGCAAGAACAACGGCAAGATCGTGATGGCGACGGTCAAGGGCGACGTGCACGACATCGGCAAGAACATCGTCGGCGTGGTGCTGGCCTGCAACAACTTCGAGGTGATTGACCTGGGCGTGATGGTGTCGGCACAGAGGATCATCGACGCCGCGATCGCCGAGAACGCCGACCTGGTCGGCGTCTCCGGCCTGATCACGCCTTCGCTGGAGGAGATGGGCCACGTCGCGCGCGAGATGCAGCGCCAGGGCCTGACCGTGCCGCTGATGATCGGCGGCGCCACCACCTCGCGCGCGCACACGGCGCTGAAGATCGACCCGTTCTACAAGTCGCCCACGATCTGGGTGAAGGACGCCTCGCGCGCGGTCGGCGTCGCGCAGTCACTGGTCTCGGCCGAGCTGCGCACGCCTTTCGTGGCCGCCAACGAGTCCGACTACGCCGAGATCCGGCAGCGTCACCGCAACCGCGGTGATGCCAAGCGGCTGGTGTCGCTGGAGAAGGCTCGCGGGCAGAAGTTCGACGGCGGCTGGACCGACTACCAGCCACCGGCGCCGAAGCAGCCGGGCCTGCACGTATTCGAGGACTACCCGCTCGAAGAGCTCATCGCATGCATGGACTGGACGCCGTTCTTCCAGGCCTGGGAGCTGGCGGGCAAGTATCCGGCCATCCTCACCGACGAGGTCGTCGGCAGCCAGGCCACCGAGCTGTACGGCGACGCCCGCGCGATGCTCAAGCGCATCGTTCGCGAGAAGTGGCTGACCGCCAGCGGCGTGTTCGGGCTGTGGCCGGCGAACAGCATTGGCGACGATGTGGAAGTGTCTGCTCCTCCCCCTCCCCTTCAAGGGGAGGGCCGGGGTGGGGATGGTGTGGCTTCAGGTGACCGCCACGTACACCACCCCCTCCCAAACCCTCCCCTTCAAGGGGAGGGCTTCAAGCCGACGCGGCTGCACTTCCTGCGCCAACAGGTCGACAAGCCCGTCGAGCGCCCCGACTTCTGCCTGGCCGACTTCATCGCGCCGAAGGACTCCGGACGTCAGGACTGGATCGGCATGTTCGCCGTCACCGCCGGGATCGGCATCGAGCCGCACCTGGCGCGCTTCCTCGCCGACCACGACGACTACAACGCGATCCTGCTCAAGGCGCTGGCCGACCGCCTGGCCGAAGCCTTCGCCGAACGCCTGCACCAGCGCGTGCGCAAGGAATTCTGGGGCTTCGACGCCGACGAATCGCTCGACAACGATGCGCTGATCGCAGAGAAGTACCGCGGCATCCGCCCGGCGCCCGGCTATCCGGCCTGTCCCGAGCACAGCGAGAAGGAAACCCTGTTCCGGGTGCTCGACGCGGGCCACAACGCAGGCATGACCCTGACCGAGAGCTTCGCGATGCTGCCGACCGCGGCGGTCTCGGGCTACTACTTCAGCCATCCGCGCAGCCAGTATTTCGTCGTCGGCCGTGTGTCGAAGGAGCAGGCGCAGGACTACGCCAAGCGCAAGGGCGTGGGCCTGACGCAGGCGGAACGCTGGCTTGCCTCCAACCTGGATTACGACCCGGAATGAGTCGCTGCGGGGAGATCGTCCCGCGTGGCGACGCGCTCATCTTCTTCGCACGTAGAGATCGGGCGGCGCGGCTCGCGTCCAACCTCGACTACGATCCGGAATGACGCCAGCCGGGACCGCTCAGGCCGCGCTGGCCTGGCGCGTCGCCATCGTCCCGATCATCGACTGCACCGCCACGGCGGTTTCATGCGGGCGCTCCATCGGGAACAGGTGGCTGCCCTCGACCCAGGCCACGCGCCCCTGCGTGGCTGCGCGGGTCGCGCGCATGCCGACATGCCGCACCTCGCGCGAGCCGGTGCCGCCGATGAATCCGATCGGCGCAAGCGCGGACCGGGCTGCGGACACGACCGTCATCGTCGGCAGGCTGCGGTAGATCGCCAGCTCGATGTCGCGGTCGAAGGCGAGTACGCGGCTGCCGTCGTCCCGGGCCAGCGTGCCGTGCTCGGCATAGTGGCGCAGCGTGCGGGGCTCCCAGCGCGCGAACGAGGCGCGCGCGGCGAAATGCGCGTGTACGGCGTCGACGTCCGGCCAGGTCTGGCGACGCCTGCGCGTTTGCCGGATCGGCATCATGTAGCGGTCGAAACCGAGCTGGCGCCCACAGCGCACCAGCTGCGCGCTGAATCCGCAGATCAGCGGCGAATCCAGCAGCACCACGCCGGCGACGCGATCACCCAGTGCGGCTGCCGCGAGCGTGCTGACGTAGCCACCGAGCGAATGCCCGACCAGCCACAGCCTGTCGCCCGGATCGACCTGCGCCTGGATGTGGTCGACCAGTTGGCGGGCCAGTCCCGGCCACCGCGGCGCGACAGGATAGTCGGCGCCATGACCGAAGCGCGCAACCGCCGACACCGCGAAGCGCGTGCGCCAGGCGTCGAACAATTCGCGGTAGACCTCGCCCGGAAAGCCGTTGGCGTGCGCGAAGACCAGATGCTCGCGCCCATCCCGGCCCGGTTGCATCGTGTCCACGACTACCAGACCAGGTCGTCGGGAACCTGGTACTTCGGATCGGCGTAGGGATCGTCACCAGCGGGCGCATCGGGATCGACCTTGAGCGCGACCGCCGCGGCGAAGATCGATTCGGCCTCTGCCAAGTCGGCCGCGCCCACCAGCACATAGCGTCCGTTGTGCTGCACCACGCCCAGTTCACCGGCGTTGAGCGCCTTGAGCTGGTCGGGAGTGACGTAGACGCGCTTGATCTTGCCGCCATAGGAAAAGTGCCGCGCGATCTCGGCTTCGGCATCGTTGAGGGTGCGCCCCTTGAGGAACTCATCGAGCTTGGCGCGCGCTTCCCTCCGCAGCCGCGCCTCCTCCTGGCGCTGGCGTTCGGCCTCGATGCGTTCGTCTTTCTCCCTCTGCGCGCGGATCGCGTAGGCCTTGGCCAGGTCGATGTCCTCGCGCGTGCGCGGCTTGCCGTCCCTGCGCGACTTGCCGTCCGTACGGGCGTCCATACGCGGCCTGCCATCCATACGCGGCCTGCCGTCCGTACGCGGCTTGCCATCCGTACGCGGCTTGCCCTCGGTACGCGGCTTGCCGGCCGGCGCGCCGGCGGCGGGCCGGCGCTCGCCCTTGTTCGGCCCACGCTGCGGCGCCGGCTTGCGCTCGCGCGCAGGAGTCGGCGCGGGCTTGAAGCCCAGGCCCAGCAGTTGGTCGCGCAACGAGTCGGTCATGGTGCGGGTCAGTAATGCGGCGGCGGCGGCTCGAGGCCCGGATCCCCGGAGCCGTCGCCGCGCGTGAGTTTCAGGTCTTCGAGCACGCGCCTCAACAGCCCGGCGTTGGAAACCGCCTCCAGCCGCATCTGCGTGAGCGCGTCGTTGAGTTCGGAAATCAGCTCGTCCTGGAACGCCAGGCGGGTTTCCAGTTCGATCAACCGCTGTTCGAATGCATCAGGCATGGCGCTCAGTCCCGGCGGATGGAGCGGCCGCGGCCAATGCCCCAGTAGGCGATGCCGGCCGACTCGACCTCGGCCGGATCGTACAGGTTGCGGCCGTCGAAGATCACCGCGTCGCGCAGGCTCTGTCGCAGCAGCTTGAAATCGGGGCTGCGGAACTGCTTCCACTCGGTGACCACGGCCAGCGCGTCCGCGCCCTGCAGTGCGTCCACGTCGCTGTCGCACAGCACCAGATCGTCGCGCTCGCCGAAGATGCGCTGCGCTTCCCCGCGCGCTTCCGGATCGAAAGCACGCACGCGCACGCCCGCATCCCACAGCTGTTGCAGCAGGCGCCGGCTCGAAGCCGCGCGCATGTCGTCGGTGTCGGGCTTGAAGGCCAGCCCCCACAGCGCGACGGTCTTGCCGCGCAGCGCCTCGGCCGCGCCGTAGTGGCGCAGGACCAGTTCGAACAAATGCCCCTTCTGGCGCTCGTTCACCGCCTCGACCGCATTGAGCAGGATCGGCTCGTGCCCGTGCTGGGCGGCGGTGCGCGCCAGCGCCTGCACGTCCTTGGGGAAGCACGAACCACCGTAGCCCGCGCCGGGATAGATGAAGTGCCGGCCGATGCGCGGATCCGAGCCGATGCCCTTGCGCACCTGCTCCACGTCCGCGCCCACCTTCTCGGCGATCCCGGCGATCTCGTTCATGAAGCTGATCTTCGCGGCGAGCATCGCGTTGGCGGCGTACTTGGTCAGCTCGGCCGAACGCACGTCCATGGCGACGATGCGATCGTGGTTGCGGTTGAACGGCGCGTACAGCCTGCGCAGCTTCGCGACCGAATCCTCGCTGGCGCTGCCCACGACGATGCGGTCAGGGCGCATGCAGTCCTCGACTGCCGCACCCTCCTTCAGGAATTCGGGGTTGGAGACCACGTCGAAGTCGATCGCGGCACCGCGTGCGGACAGCTCGCCGGCGATGGCCTCGCGCACCCGGTCGGCGGTGCCCACCGGCACCGTCGACTTGCTCGCAACGATTGCCGGCGCCTGCAGGTGCCGGCCGATGCTCCGTGCCACCGTCAGCACGTACTGCAGGTCGGCGCTGCCGTCCTCGTCGGGCGGCGTGCCGACAGCAATGAAGATGATCTCGGCCGACGCCACCGCGGCGGCGGCGTCGGTCGTGAACCGCAGACGGCCGGCGGCATGGTTGGCCCGCACCATCGGCTCCAGGCCGGGCTCGTAGATCGGCACTACGCCCTGCTGCAGACCATCGATCTTGGCCTGGTCGATGTCGACGCAGACCACCCGATGACCGACTTCCGCCAGGCAGGTGCCGCTGACCAGGCCGACATAGCCGGTCCCGAAAATCGCTACATGCATCTCTTGCGCCCGCCTGCGTGGATCAACGCGCGATCAGCGCGAGGCGCTGACGATGTCCAGCAGCTCGACCTCGAACACCAGGGTGGCATTCGGGCCGATCGGGCCGCCGGGCGTGCCCTGCTCGCCGTAGCCGAGCTTGCCGGGGATCCACAGCTTGTACTTGCTGCCGACCGGCATCAGCTGCAGACCTTCCTGCCAACCGGGCACGACCTGCGCAAGCGCGAACTCGACCGGCTCGCCGCGCGCGTAGGAATCATCGAACACTTCGCCATCAAGCAGGGTGCCGCGATAGTGCACGCGCACCGTGTCGCCGGCCGTGGGGCGCGCGCCTTCGCCGGCGGTCAGCACCTGGTACTGCAGGCCGGACGCGGTCGCCTGCACGCCCTCCTTCTTGCCATTCTCGACCAGGAACTTCTCGCCTTCCTCGGCGTTGCGCTTGGCCGATTCCTGCATTTCAGCCATCTGCTTGGCCTGCATGCGCATGCTGAAGTCCTGCATGACCTGCATCGCCTCTTCCTGGCCAATCAGCGGCTCCTTGCCGTCGATCGTGCTGCGCACCGCCTTGAACAGGGTGTCGAGGTCGACCTCGTCCTTGGCCGCCTTCAGGCTGTCGCCGATCTGCATGCCGATGACGTAGCTGACCTGCTCGCGCTCGGTCTTCATGCCGCCGCGCGCGTCGACCGCAGGCGAGGACGCCTTGTCGCCGCTGCCGTCGACCGGCTTGCCGGTTTCCTTGTCCAGCGGCTTGCAGGCCAGCAGCGCGAGCGACAGCGTCGCGCCAAGCACGACCAGGGAGGTGGAACGGTTCGTAACCTTCATCGGGGGTACTCCAGTCGGAATTCGGGATGCGTATTTCGGAAGAAGACCGCGGCGCGGGGCCGCAGGCTTCACAGGATGTCGAGCAGTTCGACCTCGAACACCAGGGTGGCGTTCGGGCCGATGATCGGGGGGCTGCCGCGCTGACCGTAGGCGAGTTCACCCGGAATCCAGAACCGGTACTTCGACCCGACCGGCATCAGCGTCAGGCCCTCGGTCCAGCCGGCGATGACCTGGTTGAGGCCGAACTCGGCCGGCTCGTCGCGGGCAAGCGAACTGTCGAACTCGGTGCCGTCGAGCAGGGTGCCGCGGTAGTGCACGCGGACACGGTCGCCAGGTTTGGGGCGCGCGCCGGAACCCGAACGCAGCATGCTGTACTGCAGGCCCGATCCGGTGGCAAACACGCCCTTGGCGCTGCGGTTGCGTGCCAGGAACTCGGCGCCGGCCTGGCGGTTGGCTTCGGCCTGCCGCCGCGCCCGGTCGCGTGACTGCTGCTCGAGCGCAGCGCGCGCCTGCGACGCCTGGTCGGTGTCCAGCAGCGGCGTGCCGCCCTCGGCCACCGTGCGCGCGGCCTGCACCAGCACCGGCAGGTCGATGGCGTCGGCCAGCGGCGCCAGCGACTGTCCAACATTGAGTCCGGTCAGCAGCCCCACCTTCGTCTTGTCCACCGCAGGCGGCTGCGTGCCAGGCGCCAGGCCCGGCACCTGTCGACCACTGCGCGCGGCCACGCGCTGCATCAGCCCCTGTCCCACGCGTATTGCTTCCTGCTCCTCGATCAGCGGGGCGCCGCCGGCCATGGCGTGCGCAACCGCGCGCTCGAAGCTGGCGAAGTCGATGTCGGGGGCGGCCGCGACCAGCGACTGGCCCACGTCCATGCCGATCACGTAGCTGATCCGTTCACGCTCGCTGGCCAGCGAGCCCGCGCCCTGCGCCTGCAGCGCCCACGCGGCGCCGGACACGAGCAACGCAGACAGACCCAGCGCGGCCAGGCCACGCATCAAACGGTTCATGGGATGGAAGACTCCGGGAGGCGCCGCGGCTGCGGCGCAAGCCCTCTATTGTCGCGAGCCTCGAGTCCGCCGGCAATCGCCTGCGAGCCCTCGCCGCCAGCGGCGTTCAGCCGCTCACGCACCCGGCCTGGGCGCCTTGAGCGCGCGCTCGATGGCGGCCACGATCGACGGATCCTCCGGAAGCAGCCGGCTGCCCCACGAGGCGATGACCTTGCCATCGCGACCCACCAGGTACTTGTGGAAGTTCCAGGCGGGCGCTTCGCCGGTGCTCGCCAGCAGATCGCGGTACAGCGGCGTGGCCTTGTCGCCGAGCACGTGCACCGGCTCGAACATCGGGAATTTGACCCCGTAGGTCAGGGTGCAGAACTCGGCGATCTTCTCCTCGTCCTCGAACTCCTGGTCCCGGAAATCGCCCGACGGGAAGCCGAGCACGGAGAAACCCTGCGCCTTGTAGCGCGCGTGCAGCGCCTCCAGCCCCTCGAACTGCGGCGCCAGCCCGCACTTGCTGGCCGTGTTGACGATCAGCAGCACCTGGCCGCCGTAGGTCTGGGCGAGGTCGACCGGCTGCTTTTCGGTCAGCGGCCGGAAGCTGCGGTCAAGCAGGTCGGAGGCCGAAGTTGCCGCCGAAATCAGGAGCAGGGCCAGCAACACAACGTATCTCGTTGTCTTCATTGGATTTTCCGCCAGCAGAGGTGGGGTGCGGCGCCAGACCCTGTCTTTAGTTGGGTGCATTCGGACGCCTGGGTGCTTGCGTCTATCTGTTCTGGTGTTATAGTTAGATACAACACCTATCCACCAGAGCAGGACGGCCATCATGAACCGCAAGCTCCGCAACACGATACTGGCTTTCTCCGTGACCGGCACCGTGTTCGCCCTGGGCCTGCTGACGGCCCGTCCGGCGATGCCGGACGACGGCCGGATGCCTGCCTCGATCACTGCCGCGGCGACACCGGCCGCTCAGTCCGACCTGGACGCCGCCGCGATCGACGGCATCGAGGCGCGGATCCTGGCGCGCAGCCGTCAGTTCGAGGACGACATCGTCAACGCCGCATCGCTGGAGGCCACGATGGCGCTGACCGCGGGCTTCGTGGCCACGGCCACCACCGAAGCCGTCTTTTCCGAAATCCTGTCCAGGGACATCACCAACACCGGCGCCGATCGCGCCAATCCGGACGCCGCCCCGCCTCCGCGCCATCGGCGCAGCGTCCGCGGCGCGTTTGCCGTCCCCTACTTCTCGTTCGCACGCGGTACGGGCCGCGGCGGCCGGAGCTGATGCCATGACCAACATCCAGTGGAGCGACGGCGCTCCCATCTACCGCCAGCTCAAGGAGCGCGTCATCGCGATGATGCTCGACGGGCTGCTCAAACCCGGCGACGCCCTGCCCTCGGTACGGCAGGTGGCCGCCGAATACCAACTCAATCCGATCACCGTCTCGCGCGCCTACCAGGAGCTGGCCGACGAGGCATTGGTCGAAAAACGCAGGGGCCTTGGCATGTACGTCACCGAAGAAGCGGCGAAGAAACTGCTGGTCAACGAGCGCGAGCGCTTCCTGCGCGAGGAATGGCCACTGGTGCTGGAGCGCATCCAACGCCTGGGGCTTTCGCTCGAGAAACTGTTTGAGGCCCAGCCACAGGGAGACGCCCGATGAGCGCCGTGATCGACACCGTGCCAGTGGTGCAGGCACGCGGCCTGCGCAAGGCCTACAGGAACAAGCTCGCGCTCGATGGCGCCAGCTTCCACATCGACGCCGGCCGCATCGTCGGCCTGATCGGCCCCAACGGCGCCGGCAAGACCACCGCGCTCAAGGCCATGCTTGGCCTGATCCCGTTCGAGGGCGAGCTGAGCGTGCTGGGCCGCGACCCGCGCAGCGAGCGCGACGAGCTGATGAACGACGTGTGCTTCATCGCCGACGTCGCGGTGCTGCCGCGCTGGCTGCGGGTGCGCGAGGCGATCGACTTCGTCGCCGGCGTGCATCCGCGCTTCGACCGCGACCGCTGCGAGCGCTTCCTGGCCAACACCCAGCTCAAGCCGAAGCAGCGCGTGCGCGAGATGTCCAAGGGCATGATCGTGCAGCTGCACCTGGCCCTGGTGATGGCGATCGACGCACGCCTGCTGGTGCTCGACGAGCCGACGCTGGGCCTGGACATCCTCTATCGCAAGCAGTTCTACCAGCGCCTGCTGGAGGACTACTTCGACGAGCACAAGACCATCGTCATCACCACCCACCAGGTCGAGGAGATCGAGCACATCCTCACCGACGTGATGTTCATCCGCGACGGCAAGGTGGTGCTGGATGCGCCGATGGAAGACGTGGGCGGGCGCTTCGTGGAGGTGCTGGTCAACGCCGACCAGGCAGAGGCCGCGCGACAGCTCGGCCCGATCGACGAGCGCTCGCTGCCCTTCGGCAAGACCGTGATGTTGTTCGACGGCGTGGCCCAGGCCGCGCTGTCGCCCCATGGCGAGACCCGCACGCCGGGCCTGGCCGACCTGTTCGTCGCCACGATGAAAGGAACCTACGCATGAACGCCGCCGCACATCCCCTGTCCGACAGCCCGCGTCCGGCCGGTGCAGCGCACGTTTCCCCTGCCCGCCGCTTTGGCTGGCTGCTCCGGCGCGAATTCTGGGAGCACAAGGGCGGCTTTCTGTGGGCACCGCTGGTGGCCGGCGGGGTCTCCCTGCTGCTCTCGGCGATGGGCATCGCCATCGCCATGGTGGCCGCGCGCGACTCCATGCCCGAGGACGTCGACATCTCGCTCGACACCGGCACCCGGATCCAGCTCAACGGCCTGGACCTGGGCATGCTGACCTCGCAGCTTGGACATCAAGACCTGGCCCGGCTGGGCGACGGGATCGACGTGACGCTGATGCTCGCTTCGGGCTGGCCGTTCCTCGTGCTGGCGTTCGTGATGTTCTTCTACTGCCTGGGCGCGCTGTACGACGAACGCAAGGACCGCAGCGTCCTGTTCTGGAAGTCGCTGCCGCTGTCGGACAGCTCGACGGTGCTGTCGAAGGTGGCCAGCGTCGTGCTCGTGGCGCCCCTGATCGCCACGATCGCGTCGATCCTGACCATGTTCGGCTTCCTGCTGCTGATCAGCCTGATCGTGCTGTTCTACGGCGGCAATCCGGTGGAACTGCTGTGGGGCCCGGCCAGCCCGGCGCTGATCTCGCTGCAGTACATCGCCGCGATTCCCGTCTATGCCCTGTGGGCGATGCCGACCATCGGCTGGCTGCTGCTGTGCTCGGCCTGGGCGCGCAGCAAGCCGTTCCTGTGGGCGATCATGATCCCGCTGTTCGCAGGCATCTTCGTGGCCTGGCTGCAGTTCCTGGGCGTGTTCGAGGACGCCGCGGTGCCGTTCTTCCGCAACATCGTGCTGCGCGCGCTGACCAGCATCTTCCCGATGACGTTCATGGACCTGGAATACCTGCAGAGCGTCGACTTCGACGTACCCGGCGCGGCCCGCAACCTGATGAACCCGGTCGGCGTGTACCGCAACCTGGCCAGCATCCAGCTGTGGGGCGGCGTGGCCGCCGGCGCCGCGATGATCTTCGCCGCCATCCGCCTGCGTCGCTGGCGGGATGAGGGGTGAGCGAACGCGCTTGGTCGATGCCCTATCGGCATCGACCGCGTTCGCGAACGCCCGGCCAAGGATGGCCGGGCCGGATGGATCCGGAGCATGGATGTCGCGCCATGGATGGCACCTCGCCCCTACCGAAGCGAACGCACCGCAGCCGTGAAGCCCTATCGATGGCTGGAGCCCGGAAACCCGCGGAGTCACACCGGCGCCCCACCCCGCGTCACCTCACCTTCCTTCGCCACTGAGGACACCGCCGTGAAGCACGTCGCCACCCTTGCCATGCTCGTCTGCCTCCCGCTCCTCGCTGCCTGCCAGCGCGACGCCGATCCACCGCCGCCCGCGAGTGATGCGCAGACCGACGCCGATGCGCGCCCGGCACCGCAGACCGCCCTGGGCCGCACCGTCGCCAAGGCCATGGACGAAGCCCGCCGCGAGCTGCACGAAGGCAACCTGAGCCTCAACGGCGACTACGACGTCCAAATCAACGGCAAGCGGATCAGGCGCGAAGCGGGCGACCTGCCCGCCGCCGAACTCACGCCCGACGGGCAGCTGATCGTGGCCGGCACGACCGTCGCCATGGACGATGCGAGCCGCGCCCTGGCACGCAAATACCGCGCCGGTCTGCTCGCCATAGCCGAAGCGGGCATGGACCTGGGCGTACAGGGTGCGGACCTGGGCATGCGCGCGGCCGCGGACGCGATCGGCAGCCTGTTCCGCGGCGACACCGAACAGATGGAAAAGCGCGTCGAGGCCGAAGCGGAGAAGCTGAAGGCGACGGCCATGCAGCTTTGCGAGCAGTTGCCTGCCCTGCTGGCCGCGCAGCAGGCGCTCGCCACGGCCGTGCCGGAGTTCGCCCCGTATGCGCGGGTGGAGACCGGCGACATTGAGGATTGCAACGAAGAGGCCAAATCGGGCCGCGGCATCAGCGTCTTTGCGGACGACCCCGCTGCCGAGGCCGACGCCGCGGCCGACAGCACCCACTGACGGCACGATGCCGGTTCCGCGGTTAAACCGCGCGCCGCTCTGCCGCATCCCAGTCCGGCACCCACTGCAGAGGAACACCCATGGCCCACATCGCCCGCATCGTCCGCCTCACCCCCATCGCACTGGCGCTCGCCGCCGTCGCCGCCCCGGCCTACGCCGATGACGAGTGCCGCCATTCAGCGCCGCAGAACCTGACGCTCGACCTCGCCGGCGCGACCACGGTGATGTTCGACATCGGGCCGCACAAGCTGCGCGTGGACGCGTCCGCATCGCCCAGCGGCACGGTCAGCGGTCGCGCCTGCGCGTCCAGTGCCGACCGGTTGGATTCGCTGACCGTCTCGCAGGAACGCAGCGGTGACAAGCTGATCGTGCGCCTGCAGCGCGAGGGCGACCTGTCGGCGCTCGGCTTCGGCAAGCGCTACGCTTACCTCACGCTCGAGGCGAGCGTTCCCGACGACGTGCTGGTGCAGCTGGTCGTTGGCTCCGGCGACGCATGGGTGACCGGCGCTGCCGCCGCCAGCGCCGACGTGGGCTCGGGCGACGTCGAGCTGAAGCGCATCGGCAACCGGGCCACGGTCAAGGTCGGCTCCGGCGACGTGGCCATCGATGATGCCGGCGCGCTGAAGGTGCTGTCGATCGGCTCGGGCGACGTGGAGGCCAGCAACCTGCGCGGGGATGCGGAGTTAGGCAGCATCGGCTCGGGCGACTTCAAGCTGCGCCGCAGTTCGGGCAGCGTGTCGATCCAGTCGGTCGGCTCGGGCGACGCGGAGCTGTCCGGCATCGCAGGCGACGTAAGCGTCGGCTCGATCGGTTCCGGCGACCTCGACGCGCACGACATCGGCGGCGACCTCAGCGTGTCCTCGCTCGGCAGCGGCGACATCGACCACCGCGACGTGCGCGGCGCAGTGGACCTGCCGCGAAGCCGCTGACGTTCCTGCGACCAGGAGAAGTACACATGCACAACATCCCGCTTCGTCGAGGCCTACGGCCGGTGCTGCTCGCCGCAGCGCTGCTCCTGTCCCCCACCGTGTTCGCGAACGAGCCTCCGCCCGGCAGCATCAACGACGAGATCCGTGCGGACATGGCCGATGCGCGCCGCGAAGTGCAGGCCGAGCTGGCGGTGGCGCGGGCCGAGCTGGACACCGGCAACCTGGAGCTCGGCCAGAACCTGCGCTTCGGCCGGTCGGACCGGTCCAGCGACAAGTCCGATCCGCTGCCGAAGGCGGAGATCACGCTCGCGGGCGACTTCCTGATCGAGGGCAAGACGGTGGCGATCGACGCGCGGCAGCGGCGCGAACTGCTCGTCTACCGAGAACAGGTCATCGATATCGCCAGGGCAGGCATCGACATCGGCGAGCGCAGCGCGAATGCAGCGCTGGACGCGGTCGACCAGGGCCTGTTCCGGCTGATGTTCAGCGCCATGACCGGCAGCCTGGAGCGGCGCATGGAGAAGACGATCCGGCAGACGGTCGAGCCGGGCGTACGGCAGATCTGCCAGCGCCTGCCGGACCTATACGACTCGCAGCAGCGGCTGGGTGATGCCCTGCCGCAGTTCCGCCCCTACGCCACGCTGCGGGCGGACGACATCGACGACTGCATGCAGCAGGTGCACCAGGAATTCGCGCGGAACTAGCTTCGGGGTGACGCGCCCCGCGTAGTCGACCAGCGCCGGGACGAGCGTGGTCGCAGCGCTGGCACGGCTTCAGCCGCCGCCGGCCTTGCCGTGGATGCCGCCGCGGGTCAGCGCGGCCGGGTCGAGCAGGCGCCGCAGCTGGTCGGCGGGCAGGCCACTGTCTTCCAGCGCGATGTCCAGCACCGGGCGGTTCTCGCGATAGGCGCGTTTGGCGATCGCCGCCGCCTTCTCGTAGCCGATCACCGGATTGAGCGCGGTGACCAGGATCGGATTGCGATGCAGCGCGATATCGATATTGTCCCGGCGCAGCTTCATGCCCGCGATGGTGCTGTCGGCCAGCAGCCGGCTCATGCTGGACAGCAGGCCGATCGAATCGAGCAGGTTGGCCGCGATCAGCGGCAGCGCGACATTGAGCTGGAAGTTGCCGGTTTGCCCGGCCACGGTGATGGCGGTGTGGTGCCCGATCACCTGCGCGCAGACCATCACCATCGCCTCGGGCACCACCGGGTTGACCTTGCCCGGCATGATCGAACTGCCCGGCTGCAGCGCCGGCAGCTCGACCTCGCCCAGGCCCGCCAACGGCCCGGAGTTCATCCAGCGCAGATCGTTGGCAATCTTGATCAGCGCCACCGCCAGCGCGTTGAGCTGGCCTGACATCTCCACCGCGTCGTCCTGCGCGGCGATGCCTTCGAAGCGGTCCGCAGCCGCCTCGAACTTCGTGCCCGCCAGCTTCGACAGCTCGCGCACGACCCTGTCGCCGAATTTCGGATGCGCGTTGATGCCGGTCCCGATCGCGGTGCCGCCGATCGGCAGCCGCCGCAGCCGCGCCAGCGAATCGGAGATGCGCGCCTCCGCCGAGGACAGCTGCGAGGACCAGGCGCCGAACTCCTGCGCGAATGTCAGCGGCATCGCGTCCATCAGGTGGGTGCGACCGGTCTTGACCACCTTGCCGAACGCGCGGCCGCGGCCATCGATGGTCTTGCGCAGGTGGCGCAGCGCCGGCAGCAGGTCCTCGACCACCGCCAGCTGCGCGGAGACGCGGATCGCGGTGGGGATGACGTCGTTCGAGCTCTGGCCGAGGTTGACGTGGTCATTGGGATGCACCTTGCGGCGCGCGCCCGAGGCCAGCGTGGCGATGACCTCGTTGGCGTTCATGTTCGACGAGGTGCCCGATCCGGTCTGGTAGACGTCTATCGGGAAGTGTGCGTCGTGACGCCCTTCGGCGACCTCCAGCGCGGCGGCGTGGATTGCCTTGCCCACGTCTTCCGGCAGCAGTTCGAGGCCGGCGTTGACCGCGGCGGCGGCCGCCTTGACCAGCCCCAGCGCGCGGATGAAGCCGCGCGGCATCGGCTGGCCCGAGACCGGGAAATTCAGCACTGCCCGCTGCGTCTGCGCGCCCCAGAGCGCATCGGCGGGGACCTGCAGCTCGCCCATGCTGTCGTGCTCGGTGCGGAAGCCGGCTTCCGCAGTTGCAGCTTTCCTGGGGCGAGCCATGGTCCATGTCTCCTTGAAAAAGGGGGGCTGCGGCCGCGCTGGCTGCCCGCGCAAGGATACGCCAGGGCCGGAAGCGGTTGAGCCAGGAGAGCTTTTGGCCACGGATGCCGCGAGATGAACACGGATGGAGTGGGTGTAGATCGAAGACACCTGCGGCTCTTGCCGATCCGCGTTCATCCGCGCAAATCCGTGGCCGGAATGCGCCGACTCCCCGCGCCGCTCGTCATGCGCAGCTGGGAATCCGCGAAGGACGCCAGAACCCGAAGGACACTAGAATATGGCCCCCGCCCGCGCCCGACTGAAGCGAATGCCCGCCACCAGCCCGCAAGACGCCGCCCTGCTCGCCCTTTCGCCGCTCGACGGCCGCTACGCCGCCAAGGTCGATGCGCTGCGTCCGATCTTCTCCGAGTTCGGGCTGATCCACGCCCGCGTGCGGGTCGAGATCGAGTGGTTGATCGCGCTCGCCGCCGAGCCGGGCATCGTCGAGCTGCCGGCGTTCGACGTTGGCCAGGTGTCGCAGCTGCAGGCGCTGTGGCAGGACTTCACGCCTGCCGACGCGGCGCGGATCAAGCAGATCGAACGCACCACCAACCACGACGTCAAGGCGGTCGAGTACTTCCTCAAGGAGCGGCTGCAGAGCCTGCCCCCGACTGGATCGGGCGGCGAACCCTCGCTGGCGCAGGCGCTGGAGTTCGTGCATTTCGCCTGCACCAGCGAGGACATCAACAACCTCGCCTACGCGCTGATGCTCGACCGGGCGCGCCGGGAGGTGCTGCTGCCCAGGCTCAACGAGGTCATCGCGAAGCTGCGCCAACTGGCGCACGCGCACGCCGCGCTGCCGATGCTCTCGCGCACGCACGGCCAGAGCGCCTCCCCGACCACCGTCGGCAAGGAGATCGCCAACGTGGTCGCGCGCCTGCAGCGGCAGGGCGAGCAACTGGCCGCGGTGGCGATCTGCGGCAAGGTCAACGGTGCGGTCGGCAACTACAACGCCCACGTCGCCAGCTACCCCGACGTCGATTGGCCCGCGTTCGCGCAGCGCTTCGTGGAATCGCTGGGCATCGAGTTCAATGCCTACACCACCCAGATCGAGCCACACGACTACATCGCCGAACTGTGCGACGCGCACAAGCGCATCGACACCATCGCCATCGACCTGTGCCGCGACATCTGGGGCTACATCTCGCTGGGCTACTTCAAGCAGGCGGTGGTGGCCGGCGAGGTCGGCAGCTCGACCATGCCGCACAAGGTCAACCCGATCGACTTCGAGAACGCGGAAGGCAACTTCGGCATCGCCAACGCGCTGCTGGAGCATTTCGCGGCCAAGCTGCCGGTCAGCCGCTGGCAGCGCGACCTCACCGACTCGACTGTGCTGCGCGCGCTCGGCACCGCCTTCGGCCATGCGCTGATCGGTCATGACGCGCTGCTGCGCGGCCTGGGCAAGCTCGGCACCAACCCCGAGCGCCTGGCCGCCGACCTCGACGCGTCCTGGGAAGTGCTGGCCGAAGCGGTGCAGACGGTGATGCGCCGGCACGGGCTGCCCAACCCCTACGAGCAGCTCAAGGCGCTGACCCGCGGCCAGGGCATCAACGCGGCATCGATGCGCGAGTTCATCCAGTCGCTGGACCTGCCCGAGGCGGACCGCGAGCGCCTGCTGGCCATGACCCCAGGCGACTACACCGGCCTGGCCGCGGAGCTGGCCGCCGGCATCTGAGCACGCGCCTGCTGCTGAACATCGACGTGCCCGACCTGGCCCCGGCCGAGCGGTTCAACGTCAAAGCGGACGTCAACGGTTACGACGAGATCACGACATGACAATGCGCCGCACCCCGCTCTTCCCTGCCGCCCTGCTCCTGCTCGCGGCCTGCTCCTCAAGTGACAACGTCGCCGAGACCGACGGCGCGCCGGCTCCTGCGGCCGCGGCAGTCCAGGCGCCAACTGCCTGCAGCAATGCGTCGGGCTGGGACGATCCGGCCACGCCGCTGCGCGTCCACGGCGACACCTGGTACGTGGGCACCTGCGGCATCGCCGCGCTGCTGGTGACCTCGCCGGCCGGCCACGTCCTGATCGACGGCGCCACCCCGAAGGGCGGCCCGCAGATCATCGACAACATCCGCACGCTCGGCTTCGACCCGAAGGACGTGCGCGCCATCGTGTTCTCGCACGAGCATTTCGACCACGCCGGCGGGCTGGCAGCGCTGCAGGCCGCGACCGGCGCGCCGGTGTTCGCGCGCGCGCCGGCCGTTGCCACGCTCGAGCGCGGCGCCAGCGACGAAAGCGATCCGCAGTTCGGCGAGCTCGATGACTTCGATCCGGTGGCGGACGTGCGCCTGCTTGCCGACGATGGCGTGGTGCGCGCCGGCGGCCTCGAGTTGCAGGCAGTCGCCACTCCCGGCCACTCGGTCGGCGGCACCAGTTGGACCTGGCGTTCCTGCGAGGGCCAGGAGTGCCGCCAGATCGTCTATGGCGACAGCCTGACCGCCGTATCCGCCGACGGCTACCGTTTCAGCGATCATCCCGACGCGATCGCGCGCCTGCGCCAGAGCTTCGCGGACGTGGCGGCGTTGACCTGCGACATCCTGGTGACCCCGCATCCATCCGCCAGCGCACTGTGGACGCGCCTGGGCCCGGACGCGACACAACCGCTGGCCGACGAAGGCGCCTGTCGCGCCTATGCCGAAGCCGGCGCCACGCGTCTTGAACAACGCCTGGCGAAAGAGGCCGCCACCGGAGCCGCGCCGTGAGCCGCACGCTCCCAGTCGAAGTCCAGGCCGGCCGGGGCAACCTCCTCGGCATGTCGCCGGCGCGCTTCCTGCGCGACTACTGGCAGAAGCGTCCGCTGCTGATCCGCGGCGCATTCCCCGACTTCGTCTCGCCGATCGAACCCGAAGACCTCGCCGGCCTGGCCTGCGAGGAAATGGCGCTGTCGCGCCTGATCCGCCACGACCGCGCCAAGGACGCCTGGCAGGTACAGACCGGCCCGTTCCCGGAAGAGCTGTTCCCGACCCTGGGCGAGCGCGACTGGACCCTGCTGGTCCAGGACGTCGACAAGTGGGATGCCGACGTGGCCGAGCTGCTGGAACATTTCAGCTTCATCCCGCGCTGGCGCATCGACGACATCATGGTCAGCTTCGCCGCCACCGGCGGCTCGGTCGGCGCGCACATCGACCAGTACGACGTGTTCCTGCTGCAGGCCAAGGGACACCGCCGCTGGCAGATCGATGCCGGCGAGAACCCGCCGCTGGGCTTCCGCGACGACGTCGAGCTCAAGCTGCTGCGCGAGTTCTCCCCGACCCACGACTGGGTGCTGGGGCCGGGCGACATGCTCTACCTGCCGCCGGGCGTGCCGCACCACGGCGTGGCCGAGGATCCCTGCCTGACCCTTTCGGTGGGCATGCGCGCGCCGTCGGCGGCCGAACTGATGGGCGACTACATCGACACCCTCGCCGCCGCGGCCGACGATGCGCTGCGCTACGGCGATGCCGACCTGGCGCCGGCGAAGGATCCCTGGGAGATCGACGCCGAGGCGATGGGACGGGTGGTCGAGGCCCTGAACGCGCTGCGCTTCCGCGATCCCGACCTGCTCGGCGACTGGTTCGGCCGCTTCATCACCCAGTACCGCAGTGCGGAGGTCGCCGCGCCGCACGCCGAGGCGCGTTCGCGCATCGAGATCGAGTGGTCGCTCGACCACGATGGCGGCGTCCTGCAGCGCCACCCCTATGCGCGCATGGCCTGGCGGCGCGCCGCCGATGGCGGCCGGCTGTACGTGTCCGGCCAGGACCTGGCGATGCCGGTCCGCGACGCACAGCGCATCGCGGGCAGTGAGCAGATCGATGGCGGACTCTACGCCTCGCTGTCCGCAGCCGGCCGCGACGCGGTGCACGAACTGCTGCGCATCGGCTGCTACCAGTGGCTGACGGAGGACGACGCCGGGTGAGCGTGTCGGGCCCGTTCCAGGTCCTCGTTGTCGACCACGATGCGGCGCTGGCGCAGCTGCGCGCCGTGCGCGAGGCCGTCTTCATCCAGGAACAGGGCGTGCCGCCCGAACTCGAGATCGACGATCTCGACCCGCGCTGCCGCCATGTGCTTGCGCGCGACGGCAGCGGGATGGCGATCGGCACGGCAAGGCTGAGCCCCGAAGGCAGGATCGGGCGGATGGCGGTCCTGCGCGATTGGCGCGCGCATGGCGTCGGCAGCGCCCTGCTGCACGCGCTGCTGCGGATCGCGCGCGAGGACGGGCTCGATCGCGTGACCCTGCACGCGCAGGAAGGCGCGATCGACTTCTACCGTCGCCACGGCTTCTCACCGGTGGGCGAGCGTTTCGTGGAGGCCGGCATCGGCCACGTGGCGATGCAGCGCCGGCTGGATCGTGCCGTAGCGGTCGAGGACCGTGCGGGCGCGGTGGCCACGACCCTCGCCGTCGTCCAGGGCGCGCGCCAGCGCCTGTGGATCTACAGCCGCGCGCTCGACCCGGGCCTGTACGACCATCCGCGCGTGCTCGAGGCGCTGCGCCAGTTCGCGGTCGCCGGAAACGGGCCGCAGCTGCGCGTGTTGCTGCAGGACGCGCTGTCCGCACAGCGCGCGCACGCTCCGCTGATCGCGCTGGCGCAGCGCCTGCCCAGCGTGATCGCCCTGCGCGAGGTGGAGGACCCGGTGGACCGCAGCTGGCCCTCGGCGCTGATCGCCAGCGACACCGGCTGCTACTACTTCCGTCCGCTGGGCCATCGTTTCGATGGTGAAACGGAGCATGACGCCCGTGCGCGTACCCGACAGCTCACGGGCGGCTTCGACGAAGCCTGGGAGCGTGCGCGGCCCTGCAGCGAGCTGCGTGCACTGGGAATCTGAAGCCGCTCCCGCAGAAAAAACCGAAGCACCGAGATGGTTCTGATCGGGCACACCGCGTTTCGGCCGAACACGGCATGGTTCGCGACGATTTACATCCATCACGGCGCAGGCAGTGCACAGGCCCCCTGTCCGCGACCCGAACGCGGATCTCACTCCACCCAAAGCATGATGCAACGCGACAAGGGCAATGGCTATAATGGCGCGCTCCATATCCAGCCGTGTCCGGAAGCCGAAAAAGCTTTCCGGATCAGCCATTTGCCTCCCCAACTAGAGCCCCAGACGCCCGACGTGGACAGTCTTCTCAAGCAGTTTGCGCAGTCCTCCCAGCTCGGCGCCAATGCCGCCTACATCGAGGACCTCTACGAGGAGTACCTCGTCTCTCCCGACAGCGTCGGACCCAAGTGGAAGGCCTGGTTCGACGGCTTCCAGGGGCGGGAAGCGGGCGATGTCCCGCATTCGCCGGTCATCGCCGCAGTCGCCCAGGCCGGACGCCTTGCCGCGCGCGGCATCGTCAGCGGCGGCAGCGGCGCCAGTGACGAGCGCGAGCGCAATGTCGGCCGCCTGATCACCGCCTATCGCTCGCGCGGCCATCTCGGCGCGAAGCTCGACCCGCTGGCGCTGGCGCCGCCGATGAACCCGCCGGACCTGGGCCTGGACTTCCACAGCCTGTCCGAAGGCGACCTGGACGGCGAGTTCAGCACCGGCGGCGTCGCCGGCCAGCCGCGCATGAAGCTGCGCGACCTGCTGGCCCGCCTCAAGGCCACCTACACCGGCCCGATCGGCGCCGAGTTCATGCACATCCCCGAGGTGCAGCAGCGCCAGTGGCTGTACCAGCGCCTGGAATCAGCCGGCGGCGACTACAACCTCAGCACCGAGACGCGCAAGCGCGTGCTCGAGCGCCTGACCGCGGCCGAGGGGCTGGAGCGCTACCTGCACACCAAGTACGTCGGCCAGAAGCGCTTCTCGCTGGAAGGCGGCGATTCGCTGATCCCGCTGCTGGACACCGTGATCCGCCAGGCCGGCACGGAGAAGGTCAAGGACATCGTGATCGGCATGGCCCACCGCGGCCGCCTCAACGTCCTGGTCAACACCCTGGGCAAGAGTCCGCGCAAGCTGTTCGACGAGTTCGAGGGCAAGTTCGAGCTCAACGAACTGGCCCACGCCGGCGACGTGAAGTACCACATGGGCTTCTCCGCCGACATCGCCACGCCCGGCGCGCCGGTGCACCTGGCGCTGGCCTTCAACCCCTCGCACCTGGAGATCGTCAACCCGGTGGTCGCCGGCAGCGTGCGCTCGCGCCAGGAGCGCCGCCTCGACGAGGAACGCACGCAGGTATTGCCGGTACTGATCCACGGCGACGCCGCGTTCGCCGGCCAGGGCGTGGTGATGGAGCTGTTGCAGATGTCGCAGGCGCGCGGCTTCGCGGTCGGCGGCACCCTGCACGTGGTGGTCAACAACCAGGTCGGCTTCACCACCAGCAACAAGGAAGACGCGCGCTCCACGTTGTACTGCACCGACGTGGCCAAGATGGTCGGCGCGCCGATCTTCCACGTGAACGGCGACGATCCCGAAGCGGTGGTGTTCGTGGCCAGGCTGGCCTACGAGTTCCGCCAGCAGTTCAAGAAGGACGTGGTCATCGACCTGGTCTGCTACCGCCGCCACGGCCACAACGAGGCCGACGAGCCGGCCGCGACCCAGCCGATGATGTACCGGGCCATTCGCAAGCACCCGACCACGCGCGAGCTCTATGCCGCGCAGCTGGAGAAGGCCGGCGTGATCGCCGCCGACGCCGGCAAGGCACTGGTCGACGCACTGCGCGACAGGCTCGACGCCGGCGAGGTCACCACCGAGCTGGCCGGCTCCAAGCCCGAGGACTACGAGCTGACCATCGACTGGTCGCAGTACCTGTCGGGCACGCTGGCCGACGAGGTCGACACCCGCGTCAGGAAGGCCACGCTGGACCACCTCGCCCAGGCCATCAATGCCATCCCCGACGGCCTCGAGCTGCATTCGCGCGTGGCCAAGATCTACGAGGACCGGCGCAGGATGAGCATCGGCGAGGTCCCCGCTGACTGGGGCTTCGCCGAGAACCTGGCCTACGCCACCCTGCTGGCCGAGGGCTATGGCCTGCGCCTGGTGGGGCAGGATGCCGGTCGCGGCACCTTCTTCCATCGCCACGCCATCCTCCACGACCAGAAGACCGACAGCTACTACATGCCGCTGCGGCAGCTGGTCGACCGGCCGGAGCAGGCCACCGTCATCGACTCGCTGCTGAGCGAGGAAGCGGTGATGGCGTTCGAGTACGGCTTCTCGACCACCGACCCGAACACGCTCGACATCTGGGAAGGCCAGTTTGGCGACTTCGCCAACGGCGCGCAGGTGGTGATCGACCAGTTCATCGCCTCGGGCGAAGCCAAGTGGGGCCGCATCTCGGGCCTGACCCTGCTGCTGCCGCATGGCTACGAGGGCCAGGGTCCCGAACACAGCTCGGCGCGCCTGGAGCGTTTCCTGCAGCTGTGCGCGCTGGACAACATGCTGGTCTGCGTGCCGACCACGCCCGCGCAGTGCTTCCACATGCTGCGTCGGCAGATGAAGATGGCCACGCGCAAGCCGCTGATCGTGATGAGCCCCAAGTCGCTGCTGCGCCACAAGGCGGCGGTGTCGACCCTGGAGGAACTGGCCGAGGGCCACTTCCAGCACCTGATCCCGGACGCCTCTGCCGATGCGAAGAAGGTGAAGCGCGTGGTGCTGTGCTCGGGCAAGGTCTACTACGACCTGCTCGAAGACGCCCGCAAGCGCGGCCAGGACGACGTGGCCCTGCTCCGCATCGAGCAGCTGTACCCGTTCCCGCGCGAACAGCTGGTGGCCGAACTGCAGAAGTACGGCAAGGCCACCGAGGTGGTCTGGTGCCAGGAAGAGCCGCAGAACCAGGGCGCCTGGTACCAGATCAAGCACCACGTGCAGGCCTGCATGGCCAAGGGCCAGGCGCTGAGCTACGCCGGCCGCAGCCGCTCGCCGTCGCCGGCGGTCGGGCACTTCGCCGACCACGTCGAGGAACAGCTGCGCCTGGTCGCCGACGCACTGGTCAATACGCCCGGCGACCAGATCGTCGCCGAATAACACCGCCCCGCATCCAACGCATCAAGGACGCCATCCCATGGCCACCGAAGTCAAAGTTCCAGTCCTTCCCGAATCCGTGTCCGACGCCACCATCGCCGGCTGGCACAAGAAGGCCGGCGACGCCGTCAGCCGCGACGAGAACCTCGTCGACCTGGAGACCGACAAGGTCGTGCTCGAGGTGCCCTCGCCGGTCGATGGCGTGCTGAAGGAGATCAAGTTCAAGGAAGGCGACACGGTGACCAGCCAGCAGCTGCTGGCGATCATCGAGGAAGGCGCCGCGCCCGCCGCCGACGCCGGCAAGGGCAGCCGGCCCGCCGCTGGCGACGAGGAAGTGCAGGAGCGCAAGGGTGCCGCCAAGGCCGAGGCCGCCGCGCCCGCGTCCACTCATCCCGCGCCGGTGTCGTCCGGCAAGACCGGCGATCTGCCCCCCGGCGCGCGCTTCACCGCTGAGAGCAAGGGCATCGACCCGTCCCAGGTCGACGGCACCGGCCGCCGCGGCGCGGTGACCAAGGAAGACCTGGTCAACTATGCGTCCGGCAAGACCCCCGGCGTTTCCGGCGGCGCGCGGCCCGAAGAGCGCGTGCCGATGACCCGCATCCGCAAGCGCATCGCCGAGCGCCTGATGCAGTCGAAGGAGTCGACCGCGATGCTGACCTCGTTCAACGAGGTCAACCTGGGCAAGGTGATGGCAATGCGCAAGGAGCTGGGCGAGCAGTTCCTGAAGGACACCGGCGTCAAGCTCGGCTTCATGAGCTTCTTCGCCAAGGCCGCCGCCAACGCGCTGCAGCGCTATCCGGTGGTCAATGCCTCGGCCGATGGCGACGACATCATCTACCACGGCTACGCCGACATCTCGGTGGCCATCTCCACCGAGCGCGGCCTGGTCACGCCGGTGCTGCGCAACGTCGAGCGCATGTCCTTCGCCGACGTCGAGAAGAGCATCGGCGACTACGCCAAGGCCGCGCGCGAGGGCGGGCTCAAGCTCGAGGACCTGCAGGGCGGCACTTTCACCATCACCAACGGCGGCACCTTCGGTTCGCTGCTGTCCACGCCGATCGTCAACCCGCCGCAGTCGGCGATCCTGGGCATGCACGCCATCAAGGAACGCGCGATTGTCGAGAACGGCCAGGTCATCGCCGCGCCGATGATGTACATCGCGCTGAGCTATGACCACCGCATCATCGACGGCAAGGACGCGGTGCTGTTCTTGGTCGACATCAAGAACCAGCTCGAGAACCCGGGCCGGATGGTGCTGGGGCTGTAAGCAAACTCCCCTTCCCCCGCCTGCGGGGGAGGGCTGGGGTGGGGGCCGGTCCGCCGCCCCGCCCCCATCCGCCCTTCGGGCACCTTCCCCCGCGCGCGGGGGAAGGAATCAGCAAGGAATCGACATGGCAGAACAATTCGACGTCGTCGTCATCGGAGCCGGTCCCGCCGGCTACCACGCCGCGATCCGCGCCGCGCAGCTGGGCATGAAGGTGGCCTGCATCGACGCCGGCCTGGGCAAGGACGGCAAGCCCGCGCTGGGCGGCACCTGCCTGCGCGTGGGCTGCATCCCGTCCAAGGCGCTGCTGGATTCCTCGCGCCAGTTCCACAACCTGCAGCACGTGTTCGCGCAGCACGGCATCAGCGCCAAGGATCCGAAGATCGACGTCGGCACCATGGTCGGCCGCAAGGACGCCATCGTGAAGCAGTTCACCGGCGGCATCGCGCAGCTGTTCAAGGCCAACAAGGTCAAGCCCTACTACGGCTTCGCCACCCTGCACGCCGATCGCGTGGTCAAGGTGAAGCAGCACGACGACACCGAGGTCGAGCTCACCGGTACCAACGTCATCATCGCCGCCGGCTCGGATTCGATCGAGCTGCCGTTCGCCAGGTTCGACGGCGAGGCCATCGTCGACAACGTCGGCGGGCTGGACTTCACCGAAGTGCCCAAGCGTATGGCCGTCATCGGCGCCGGCGTGATCGGCCTGGAGCTGGGCAGCGTGTGGAAGCGCCTGGGCGCCGATGTCGTGATCCTCGAAGCGCTGCCCGATTTCCTGGCCGCGGCAGACGCGGAGGTCTCGAAGGTCGCCGCGCGCGAGTTCAAGAAGCAGGGTCTCGACATCAGGCTCGGCGCCAAGGTCAGCAAAGCCGAAGTCACCGGCAAGGGCAAGAAGAAGGAAGTCCAGGTCACCTTCGCCGACAAGGCCGGCGAGCAGACCATCACCGTCGACAAGCTGCTGGTTGCCGTGGGCCGGCGCGCCGCTTCGAAGGGCCTGCTGGCTGAAGGCAGCGGCGTGAAGCTGAGCGAGCGTGGCCAGATCGAGGTCGACGAGCACTGCCACACCGGCGTCGACGGCGTCTGGGCCGTGGGCGACTGCGTGCGCGGGCCGATGCTGGCGCACAAGGGCTTCGAGGAAGGCATCGCGGTGGCCGAGCTGATCGCGGGCCTGCCTGGCCACGTCAACCTCGACACCATTCCCTGGGTGATCTACACCGAGCCCGAGCTGGCCTGGGTCGGCAAGACCGAGCAGCAGCTCAAGGAAGAAGGCGTGCCCTACAAGACCGGCAGCTTCCCGTTCGCCGCAAACGGGCGTGCCGTGGCGATGATCGAACCGGTGGGCTTCGTGAAGGTGCTGGCGCATGCCGAGACCGATCGTGTACTGGGCATGCATCTGGTCGGCGCGAACGTCTCGGAACTGGTGCACGAGGGCGTGCTGACGATGGAGTTCAAGGGCTCCGCCGACGATCTCGCCCGCATCTGCCACGCCCATCCCAGCCTGTCGGAAGCCATCCACGACGCTGCGATGGCGGTCGACAAGCGCGCGATCCACAAGGCCAACTGAGCGCCGGATCTGGATACACGAAGGCCCGGGCACTGCCCGGGCCTTTGCCTTTTGGAGAGCCGCAGCATGTCCCTGCCGCACCTGTCGCCGCTGTTGCTCGCCACCCTTGCCGCCTGCGCCGTTTCCACGCCAATGCACCCGCCAACGCCTGCCGCCACGCCCGCCATCAATGGCACCTCTGTCCACGTCGGCTGCGCGCAGGTCCAACCCGGCATGAACTACCGCGAGGCGCTGGCGCTGATGGGACGCACGCCCGACAGCACGCTGTCCGGCCATACCGCGGCCGGACCCGACGGCAATCCACCTGCCGGCAGCTACGCGATCGACTTCTGGAACGACATCGATGCGCAGGGACTCCAACGCGTTTCCAGCCTGCATTACAGCGGCGGCGTGGTCGACTCGGTCGACTGCGGACGTCCAGTGGACGATCCCGCTTCCCCGCTCCCGTCCCACTCCCCCGGAACCTGACCCATGCGCTCGATCTGCGTCTATTGCGGCTCCAATGCCGGCAGCAAGCCGGTCTACACCGAACGTGCCATGGCCATGGGCGACCGCATCGCTCGCGAGGGCCTGCAGCTGGTCTACGGCGGCGGCAACGTCGGCCTGATGGGCATCGTCGCCGACGCGGTGCTGCAGGGCGGCGGCGAAGTGGTCGGCGTCATACCGGAACAGTTGGTCAACTGGGAGGTCGCGCACAAGGGCGTGACCCGGCTGGAAGTCGTCGGCTCGATGCATGAGCGCAAGATGCGCATGTTCGATCTGTCCGATGGTTTCGTCGCCCTGCCCGGCGGCTTCGGCACGCTCGACGAGATGTTCGAGATGCTGACCTGGCGCCAGCTCGGCATCGGCAACAAGCCCTGCGCCTTCCTCGACGTCGACGGCTTCTACGGGCCACTGATCGGCATGGTCGACCGCATGGTCGAAGAACGCTTCCTGCACCCCGCACAGCGCGAGGACCTGTGGCACGGCGACGACATCGACGCGATGCTGGCGTGGATGAAGGACTATTCGCCGGCAAGCGCGAGCAAGTGGTTGGACGAGAAGCACCGCAAGACGATGCGGTAAGCGCGTCGTGTGGCGACGTGTTCGTCAACCGGGCGCCCACAAGTCGCTCTGGCGCGCCAGAAGCATCACGTCAAAATAGATGCCAGCGTTCGCTGGCATGACGGCGGGGACATGCCGCGGCGGGTCCGGATCGATACCAATGTCGTCATCCCAGCGAACGCTGGGATCCATTCGAGCTGGACGAGAAGTACCGCAAGATCATGCGGTAAGCGCGTCGTGTGGCGACGTGTTCGTTATCGGAGCGCCCGTGGATCAGTCTGGCGCGCCCGAAATCATCACGTCAAAATGGATGCCAGCGTTCGCTGGCATGACGGCAGGGACATGCCACGGCGGTCAGGATCAATAGCGGCAGGGGCATGCCAAGGCGGCGGTCAGGGTCAATACCCAATGTCGTCATCCCAGCGAACGCTGGGATCCATTGGAATGCGTGACGGCGCCACGTGGAAGGGCGCGGCCGCGCAGAGCGACGCTTCGTCGATCGACGATATGCGGATCCGGCCGGCTGCTTGCATGGGCACGTGATCGCGCATCTACTGTCGTCATCACGCCGGCGAGGAACGCCGCAATGTCACGGGAACGGATTCCCTGCGTTTATCTGCTCTGCAACCGTCCGCGCGGCACGCTGTACATCGGCGTGACCTCCGACCTTCCCGTTCGCATCTGGCAGCACCGGAACGACGCGGTCGATGGTTTCACCAACAGGTACAGTCTCCACACCCTCGCGTGGTGGGAAGTGCACATCACCATGGACTCGGCCATCCTGCGCGAGAAGGCACTGAAGGCATGGAAGCGGCTCTGGAAGATCGAACTCGTCGAATCATCGAATCCGCATTGGCGTGACTTGTCTGCGGATATCCTGTGACAATGCCGACGATCAGCGCCCTGCGCTGTCGGAATCCCGCCAGCCCCCGCTGGAACGACAGAAAGCACATGACCATCCCCCGCACTTTCAGCGCCTTCCGCATCCACAGCGACGACGCCGGCTATCGCAGCGGCATCGAACAGGTGGCGCTGGAAGACCTGTCGCGCGGCGAGATCCTGGTCAAGGTGGCGTTCTCCTCGGTCAACTACAAGGACGCGCTTGCGGGCACCGGACAGGGCAAGATCCTGCGCCATTTCCCGCTGGTGGGCGGAATCGACCTGGCAGGCCATGTGGTCGCATCCACCGATCCGAAGTTCCGCGAAGGCGACCAGGTGCTGGTCACCGGCGCGGGCCTGAGCGAAACCCGCGACGGCGGCTATTCGGAGTACGCGCGGATCGAAGCGAAGTGGGCCGTGCCGCTGCCGCTGGGACTGTCGTTGCGCCACGCCATGGTGCTCGGCACTGCAGGCTTCACCGCCGCCCTGGCGCTGCTGCGCATGCGCGACAACCGCCAGTCGCCCGAGCTCGGCCCGCTGGCGGTGACCGGCGCCACCGGCGGCGTCGGCTCGCTGGCCGTCGACATCTTCAGCCGCGCCGGATACACCGTGCACGCGATCAGCGGCAAGCCCGAACACGCCGACTACCTGCGCGCGATCGGCGCCAGCGAGGTGCTTGGCCGCGATGCGCTGGCCACCACGCGCGCAATGGAATCGGTGCGCTTCGGCGGCGGCCTGGACAGCGTCGGCGGGCCGATGCTGGCCAGCCTGCTGGCACAAACCCGGCCCTACGGCAACGTCGCCAGCGCCGGGCTTGCCGCGAGCGCCGAACTGCCGGCCTCGGTGATGCCCTTCATCATCCGCGGCGTGTCGCTGCTTGGCGTCGCCTCGGCGGGCACCGCGCGCGGGATCCGCGACGAGGTCTGGCAGTTGCTCGCAGGGGACTGGAAGCCGCGCTACCTGGACACGATCTGCACCCGCGAAACCACGCTCGAAGGCCTGCCTGAAGTGTTCGCTGGCATGCTCCAGGGCGGTTCGGTCGGCAGGACCCTGGTCACATTCCCGTAGCCCGGCCCGTTCGCAGGTCCGGTCCCACCGCTACAATCGCCTGTCCAAAAGGGGAATCCGAATGGCGCGCATCCTCATCGTCGACGACTCGCCCTCGCAGCTGATGGGCATCCGCCGCATCGTCGAGAAGCTCGGGCACGAAGCGATCACGGCCGAGGACGGCGCCGCCGGCGTGCGCGCGGCGAAGGACCATCTGCCCGACCTGATTCTGATGGACGTGGTCATGCCCAACCTCAACGGCTTCCAGGCCACGCGCACGATCAAGCGCGACGCCGCCACCGGCCACATCCCGGTGATCCTGGTGACCACCAAGGACCAGGAAACCGACCGCATCTGGGGCGTCCGCCAGGGCGCGCAGGGCTATCTCACCAAGCCCTTCAGCGAGGCCGAACTCACCGAGACCATCGTCTCGACGATCGGCCACGGCAACGCGCCACCTCCGGGCGACACGGCGGCCTGAGCGCCGCCGGTCGCGACAGCCCGGGTCAGCTCCGGCGCCATTCCCCGCCGAACGCGTCGCGAAGCCGCTCGTAGGCTTCACGCTGGTCGTCGTCGCGCGGCGCCGGCGCCTGGATCTCGATCTCCACCAACTGATCACCGGCCGCACCAGCACCGGATCCGGGCAAGCCGCGTCCGCGCAGGCGCAGCTTGCGCCCGACCTCGGAGCCGGCTGGGATCTTCAGTTCGACACGTCCACCCAGCGTCGGCACGCTCACCCTCGCGCCCAGTGCCGCTTCCCACGGCGCCACCTGCAGGACGTGGATGATGTTGCGGCCGTCGACCTCGAACTGCGGATGCGCCGCGTACTCGATCTCGAGCAGCAGGTCGCCGCCCTCGCGGCCCTGCCGTGCAAGCCGGATCACCTGGCCCGGGCGCACCCCGGGCGGCACGCGCACGTCGAAAGAGCGGCCATCCACGCCGATGCGCACGCTGTCGCCGCGATGGACGTTTTCCAGCGACACCGCCAGCCGGGCCCGCGTATCGCGCACGCCCATGCCCGGCCCGCCCGGTCCCGGACCGCGCCCGCCAACGCCGCCCTGGCGACGGAACAGGCTTTCAAAGAAGTCGCTGAACCCGCCGCCCGCGCCGTCGCCGGAAAACACGTCCTCGTAATCGAAGCCTGCCGGGCCGCCGCCACCGAACCCTGCCGGCGGCACCTCGTCGCCGGGACGGTAGCCACCGGCGCGCAGCTGGTCGTAGGCCTTGCGCCGGGCGGGATCGCGCAGCGCCTCGTAGGCCTCGTTGACGGCCTTGAACTTGTCCTCGGCGCCGGCCTCCTTGCTGACATCGGGATGATATTTGCGCGCAAGCCGGCGATAGGCGGACTTGATCTCCGCCTCGCCCGCGTTGGGCTCGACGCCCAGAACACTGTAGTAATCCTTGAACTGCATGCTCGCTCCACGACGACGGCCCGCGTGCGGGCAGTGGAAGTTTACCGGTGCGTGCGCGTGCCCGGGGCTACGCTGGATCCGGGGAAGCGACGCGCGGCCTTGAAGCCCTGCCCACAGCCCATGCGAGGATAGGCGGCATCTCCTCCACGAACAGGTTCTCCATGACCATCCAGATCGGCGACCGCATCCCCGAAGTGGTACTCAAGTACATCGACGACGGCGTGCAGGCGGTGGACACCCCCACCCTGTTCGAGGACCGCAAGGTGGTGCTGTTCGCAGTCCCCGGCGCGTTCACGCCGACCTGTTCGGAGCGGCACCTGCCTGGCTTTGTGGCTGCCTTCGCACAATTTCGCGAGCGCGGCATCGACGTCGCCTGCATGGCGGTCAACGACCCGTTCGTGATGCAGGCCTGGGGCGCGTCGCTGGATGTCCCCAAGGGGCTGCACATGCTTTCGGACGGCAATGCCGACCTCACCCGCGCGCTCGGCCTGGAGATGGATGCCACCGGCTACGGCATGGGGCTGCGCTGCAAGCGCTTCGCGCTGTATGCCGAGGACGGGATCGTGAAGCACCTGTTTATCGAGGCCCCGGGCGAGTTCCGGGTGTCGAGCGCGGAGCACATGTTGGCGCAGCTGTCGGGGTGACGCGCAGGCTGCTGGCGGTGGTCATCACCGACATCGCTCACCGCGTCACCGCTATTCCAGTATCCGGAACTCCACCGAGGCCCAGGCGCCGGTGTCCGCCAGCGCGGTAAGCCGGTGCGTGCCTGCGTCATCGAAGCTGTGCTGGAATGCGTTGCCGCCGCGGGTGGTGGCGATCCAGCGACCATTGAGCAGCCACTGCACCGGGGCATCCGAGCCCAGCGCGCGCAGCGACACACGGATGCCGCGGCTGCTGCCGGGCGGTCGCGCGAGCGAAGCGCCGTTGGCCAGGCCTTCGATGCGCAGCTCGGCCATGTCGCGGCCGTCATCGACGCAGTCGGCAGACAGCGCAGGCGGCCGCGATGCACGACGAACGCCGGACGGCAGCCAGGGCGAAGCCAGTGCAGGCCAGCGCGCCACCGCCATCGCCTTGCGCGCATGCGGGCGCGCGCAGTCGGCCGACAGGCGCAGCCCCGTGTCCGCGTCGACGTCGAAGCGCTCCAGGCCCGCGCTCCACAGACGCGCATCGCGTTCGGCGAAGGTCGGGGGGATCGCGCCGTCGAGCACCCAGGCATCGAAGCGGCGCTGGCACAGCGCCTCGTCCTGCGCGTCGGCCGCAGTCCCCAGCGGCCAGCAGATCGCGCGTTGCTCCACGCTCGGCGGCATCGCAGGGGCGGCGCCTTCACCGCGCGCACGGGGCAGGCTGTCGACCACTTCGAACAGCAGCGGCAGCGCGGTGATCGCACCGTACTGGCCGGGCAGCGGGGTGCCGTCCGGGCGGCCGACCCAGACGCCGACGGTGTGGCGAGCGGTGCCGCCGATCGCCCAGGCGTCACGGAACCCGTAGCTGGTGCCGGTCTTCCACGACACGCGCGGACGCTGCGCGCCATCGAACATGCCCGCCTGCTCGCCCGGCCGCGGATTGGACTGCAGGATCTCGCGCACGATCCAGGCCGCGCCGGGCGACAGCAGGCGCCGCTTGATCACGTCGTCATCGGGTGTGTAGCGCACGCGGCCGGCGATGCCGTCGCGATGCAGCGCCGCATGCGCGCCGACCAGGTCCTCCAGCCGCGCGCCGGTGCCGCCGAGGATCAGCGACAGGTTCGGCGTTGCGCCGCGCGGGAACCGCAACGAGATGCCGGCATTGTCCAGGCGCGCGGCGAAGCGCGCCGGCCCGACGCGGTCGAGCAGGTCCACTGCCGGCACATTCAGTGAAAGCCGCAGCGCACTCGCCGCGCCGACCGGACCGTTGAATGCCGCGTCGAAGTTGCCGGGTCGATAGCCGCCGAACGACTGCGGCGCATCGACCAGCAGGCTTTCCGAATGGATCAGTCCGTCGTCGAGCGCCATGCCGTACAGGAACGGCTTGAGCGTGGAGCCGGGCGAGCGCCAGGCGCGCACCATGTCGACATGGCCCAGCCGCGTGCGATCAAGCATGTCCAGCGAACCGACGTAGGCGCGCGCCTCCATGGTCGCGTTGTCGACCACCAGCAGGGCCGCGGAGGTGCGTTCGGGCAGGTCGGAAAAGTACGCGCCGACGCGCTCTTCGAGGGTGCGCTGCAGGTCCGCGTCGAGCGTGGAAACGATGCGCGCCTGCTGCGGATGCGCTGCGCGCAGGCGCTGGGCCAGCAGCGCCGCGGACATCGGCGCGCGCAGGCTGCGCGCGACCACCGTCTCCATCCGCGCATCGTCGACGTCGTCGCGCGACCACACGCCGAGGCGCGCCAACCGTTGGAGCACCTTGTCGCGTGCCTGCTGCGCCGCTTCGGGATGGCGGTCCGGGCGCAGTCGACTCGGCGCCTGCGGCAACACCGCCAGCAGCGCGGCCTCGGCATGCGACAGGCGCGACGACGGCTTCCCGAGATAGGCCCAGCTGGCCGCCTCCACGCCTTCGATGGTGCCGCCGAACGGGGCGCGCTCGAAGTACAGCGAGAGGATCTGGTCCTTGTCCAGATGCGCCTCGAGCTGCAGTGCACGCAGCATCTGCACCAGCTTGCCGTGCAGCGTGCGGGTGGACAGCCCGTCATCGCGGTCGAGGATGCGCGCCACCTGCATGCTCAGCGTCGACCCGCCGGACACGATGCGCCCACCGGATCCCCACTGCGCCGCCGCGCGCAGCAGCGCAAACGGGTTCACGCCCGGATGCCGGCGGAACCAGCGGTCCTCGTAGTTCAGCAGCGCCTGCACGTACAGCGGCGACACGGTCGCCGGCGTGGCCGGATATCGCCACACGCCTTCGGCGTCGGCGAAGGCACGCAGCGGAGTGCCATCGGCCGCAACCACCAGCGTGCTGGTATCGCGCACGCGCGGGAGCTTCGGCGGGAACGCCAGGTCCAGCACCAGCAGCGAAAGCAGCAGCACAACGGTGCCCCAGCGCAGCCAGGGTAGGACGCGGCGCCAGCGCCCGTGGGGGTGGCGTTCCTGGTGCGGCGAACTGGATCGCTGCGTTCGCATGTCACGGCCCCGGGAATCCGGCGTGCTTGGGCGACGGACACTTGAGCCCCCGCCTGTCATTTCGACCGCAGGGAGAAATCTGCTTTCCTCGCGTCAGACACCGGATTTCTCCCTGCGGTCGAAATGACAGGCTTCAGGCTGCAGTCGAATGACAGGCTTCAGGCAAGTCGTAGCTGCGGCTCGGGATATCGCACCCCGAGACGGCAGAGATGCCGCCCCGGGCGCGTCCCCCTCGTGCACGCGGCCACCCGGTCAGGCGTACGCCACGATCACGGCTGTACCACCGTGATCGTTGCGGGCACCGCGCGGCCCACGCCGCGGATGTCGGGGCGGTACATGTCCTCGACCAGCGGCGGCGGCACCGTATAGATGCCCGGCGTGACTGCGCGCACCAGGTAGAACACGCGGGCGCTGTCGCCGCGGCGCAGATCCAGCGCGGCCACGTAGCGGTCGTCGCGGAATTCTTCGTGGCGTACGGTCGCAGCACTGTCGCGGTCGCTGATCTCGATGCCGTTGACCACCACGTCCGCCCACTGCTTCGCATCGCCCAGGTTGAAGTTCTCGATCTCCAGGCCTGCGGGCAGCAGGTCGGTCACCAGCGCGTCGCGCATCGCCACGTCGGAGGTCAGCGTCAGCGCCACGATCAACGCTTCGCCCTCCTTGAGCGGCGCCGGCGTCCATGGCTTGCCATCGGTGGTGAACAACGTGCGCGCGATCCGCACCCGGCTCTCGTCCACCTCGGGCGCGGTCACCGGCACGCCGGCGACATCGATGCTCACGAACAGCGGCGGTTCGCCCACCGGATCGAAGCGCACGCCCTTGTCCAGGGTTGAAGCGTCGTAGCTGCGCCCGACGATGCGCGCGGCCGCCACCGGCTGGCTTACGCCGCCCTCGGTGAGCGTGCCCGATACCTGCTTGCCCTGTGACGACGAGAGCGCCCGGCCCAGCCGCGCCAGCGCGATCTGCTCCTGCGTGCTCAGATACAGCCGGCCGCCGGAGCGGCGCGCGTCGAGTTCGCGGCCGATGTCGACCGCCTTCGCATCCCACGCAGGCCGGACCATGTCGCGCTCGTGGGTGAGCGCGATCATCAGCGACCGGTCGCGCAGCTCACTGCCGTAATCCCACAGGTAGCGCGGACGCTCGCCGGGCTTGTCGAACGCCTGCACGATCGCCTTCTCGCCGCGTGCCTTGTCGCCCTGCAGCGACAGCGCCAGGCCCAGGTGCGCCAGCGACAGCGCGGTCAGCGACTTGTCGCGATCGTTGTCGTACATCGCGCGCAGCGTGCCCAGCGGCGCGCGGTTGACCCGCGCCAGCACGTAGCCCGCGTGCGCCTGGTAGGCGAATCGCAGGTGGTCGCGGTGGTCCTGGCCGTAGAACTGCTCGCCGCCCGAGAGCAGGTCCTCGCCGAGGCGCTCGAGCGCCTTCTGCAGCACCTGCTCGGGCACGTTGAAGCCGGCCTCGCGCGCGTCGAGCAGGAACTCGACGATGTACGGGGTCAACGCCGGATTGACGTAGCCATCACTGCCCCACATCGAGAAGTGCCCCGAACGGACCTGCATCGAGGCCAGCCGTCCGAACGCGCCTTCCACGTACTGTCGCCGCTTGGCCGCGTCCACGTCGCGGATGCCGAGCATCTTCGCGGTGGCCTCGTCCAGCTGCAGCGCCGCATAGCCCTTGCTGGTGGTCTGCTCCGCGCAGCCGTAGGGATAGTCCAGCGCGCCACGGATGGCGCTGGCGAACGGGATCGGCGGCAGCGCGCTGACCGTGAACTGTGCCAGTACCGAGCCCGCCATCAGCCCCTGCGCCAGCGATCCATCCAGCGTCACCGGCGCCGGCGACTGCAGTACCTGTGTGCGCGATCGCAGCACCGCCGGCCATGCAGGACGCACCGGCAGGTCGTAGCGGCGGTCGACGCGCGAGCCATTGCCGTCCACGCGCACGCGCACCTTGGCCACTTCGTAACCGGTCCGCGCCGCCAGCGGGAAGCTGAGCGTGGTCTTGCCGTCCACCGCCAGCTCCGCGCTGCGCGTGCCCTCGCCCACGTCGAGCGGGCCGATGCCGTCCACGCGCACCTCGAAGCGACCGGCCTTGCCGGTGAAGTTGGTCAGGTCCAGGGTCACCGTGGCGCGGTCGCCCGGCGCCAGTACGCGCGGCATGCTGGCCTCGGCCACGATCGGCGCGCGCGCAACGGTCTCCACGTCGCGGCTGCCGTAGGCGTCGGCCGAGTACACCAGGGTCGACACGCGCAGGGTGCCGTTGAAGTCCGGCACCTGCAGGGTGATGCGCGCGTTGCCGCTGGCGTCGAGCTTCACCGGACCCGCGAACAGGTCCACCGTCTGCACCCGCGCAGTCGGCCGGCGCGCCTGCGGCATCGCCGCCAGCGGCATGTCACCGCCGAAGCGCATCCGCGCGGTGCCACCCTCGAAACTCTCGATCACCCGGCCGTACACGTCCCAGGCATCCACGCCGAGGCGGCGCTGGGCGAAGAAGTGCGCACGCGCATCCGGCACCGGGTAGCGGGTGATGTTGAGGATGCCGACGTCGACCGCCGACACCGTCGCATACGCCTCCTTGCCGGCCAGCTGCGGCGCGCTCAGCACCACCTGCACCGGTCCTTCGGGGAGGATCCGTTCGGGCACCTTCAGCCCGACCGCGACACGCCGCTCGCGCCGGTCCATCGGCACGTGCGCCACGCCCACGGCTCGCGCCGGCGTGATTTTGCTGGCCGCGCTGCCGCCACGGAACACCAGTGCGGTGACGTAGACGTCGTGGCGCTCCCAGTCTTCGGTGACGGGGATCTCGAAGCTGCTGCCCGCCTTTGCATCGATCTCCTGCACGTAGAGCATGCGATCGCTTTCGACCATCAGCAGGCCCTTGCCCGGATGCGGCGGCGTCACCGTCACCTTCATCCGGTCGCCGGCGCGGTAAGCCGTCTTGTCGAACGCCAGCTTGACCTTGTCCGGGCGCGCGTCGAGGCCGCGGTTGTCGTTGCCCCAGCTCCAGCCGGCGCGGAACGGATAGCGGGTGACCAGCTTGGTTTCCGGATCGAGCACGTCGATGCGGTACTCGCCCCACTCCACCGGGAAGTCCACGCGCGTCGCAGTCGCAGCTGCATCGACGCTGCGCGTCTCCACGTTCTCGAAGCGGCTGGTGTGCTCGTAGCCCCAACCGCCATCTTCGTCGTGGCGCCAGTGGTAGTCGCGATGCTCGCGCACCAGGGTGACCTGCAGGCCCTTGGCCGGGCGCGGCTTGCCATCACTGCCCACGCGCAACAGCTCGAAGCCGGGGCTGCTGTTGGCGTCGGCGCCTTCGGCATCGTCGAACAGCGGACGCACGCCGACCAGCGCCTGCGCCGGCCACAGCACGCGACGCAGCGTGCGGTTCACGCTGCGCCCGCCGGTCTCGTACAGGCTGCCCGACACCACCGCCGCGATCGGCGTGGTCGGCTTGGCTTCCTCGGGCAGCGCAATGTCCTGCTGCAGCCGGCCCTGCGCGTCGAGGGTGGCGTCGACGATGTCTTTCGCTTCCTTCGGCAGCTGCACGGTGGGATCGCCGAAGAACCAGCCGGGCATGCCTTCGAGCGGATGCTGCTCGACCATGACCGCCAGCCTGGCGGTGAAGCGGTTGCCCGCGGCCGGCGCGCCGTAGAGATACGCACCGGTGGCCTGCAGCTTCAGCGGCTGGCCGGGCCGGAGGATGGCCTCGGCGGCGTCCAGCTCGAGCTTCATGCGCTCGGGCAGGAACTCCTCGATGCGCAGGGTCATGCCCTGCACCGCCTCGCGGCTGGACGGGTCGGTGCGGAACTCGACCTGCCAGCGGCCGGTGGGCGCGTCGGTGGGCACTTCCTTCTCGAAGCTGTAGTAGCCCAGCGCGCCGGGCTGCAGCCGGGTCTCGAAGAACGGCTTGCCGTCGGGCTGCTTGAGCCGGACGAACAGCGTCTGCGCCTTGCCGTCCTTGGCCGCCACGGGGCGGCCGTCGTTGTCGCGCAGCAGCGCCGAGACGCGCACGGTTTCACCCGGGCGATACAGGTCGCGGCCGGACCAGGCGAACACGTCGAACCAGCTTGCCTCGCGCCCGGACACCGCGAATTCCGACAGGTCCAGCGCCGGCTGGTTGAACGGCAGCATCGCCACGTCGTTGCCGCGGCTGGCGACCAGCACATGGCTGGCGTCGATGGTGTAGTCGGCCAGGGCGTTGCCGTTGGCGTCGGTGCTGGCGCGGTAGATCGTCTCGCCGCGCGCATCGAGCACGCGCAGCTCGGCGCTGCCGACCGCCGCGCCGTCCCGCAGCGAGGCGGTGTGCACGAACAGCTTGTCCTTGTAGGCGCGCGCATGCAGGCCGATGTCGCTGACGGTGAAGTACGCGGTCTCGAACTCGTCCTGGAACGACCCGGCGCGCTTCATCACCGCGAAATACAGGCCCGGCTGCTGCAGTTCGGCGATGTCCTGCAGCGGCAGGTAGGTCAGCACGCGTTCGTTGCGCTCGCCGCCCAGCACGAAGCGGTTGACGTACACCGGCTCGGCCAGCTGCGACATCGGGGTGCGGTCGTTCCAGCGATTGTCGAGCTCCCAGCTGCCGCGGCGTCCGCCGCGCTGGAATTCGGCGAAGAACTTCGGCAGCGAGCCTTCGCGCACGCGCAGGAACTCGACGTCGACCTCGGTCACGTTGACCGACACCACCGGCAGGCCGCGCGACTCCTTCGCCGGCAGCACGCTGCCCTGCGAGGCGAAGCCAACCACCGGATCGAGTTCGCCGGTGTAGACCTTTTCCTCCAGCGCCGCCGGAAGCCGGCTGCCGTCGGCAGCGGTCAGCTCGCCGGAAATGCGCAGCGTGTAGTGCTGGTCGGCCTTGACGTGCGGGTAGCGCAGCACGGTGCCGGCATCGTCGAGCGTCCAACTGCTGGGCTCGGCGACCGGTTCGGCGAAGGTGACCAGCTTGTCGAAGTCCTGCGTGCCGACCAGGGGCTGCGAGAACTCCAGCGCGATCGACAGGCCCTCGCCGGTCTGGTCGGGCCAGGCGCGCACAAGCGCAAAGCCCTCGACCTGCTCGCGCTCGGCCTGGATCGCCTCGCCACTGACGCCCGGCAACTGCCCGGATTCGTTGCGCTGGCAGCCTGCCAGCGCCAGGAGCAGCAGCCCGATCAGCAACAGGCCGCGACCGGCCCTGTCCACTACACGCCTTTCGACACGCGCCATCCGCCCCATACCGCCTCCTCCGTTTGTCCGTTCAGTATAGTCAGCGTCGCTTCACGCGACGCGCTGCCATGCAGCTCGGGAGTGCGCTTGTTCCCATGTCCGCCCGCTCAATGGCTTACGCCCGCAGCACCGCTGCGCTCCCGCGCGTGACGACGCCCCCATGCGACCTGCTGCACAATCGGCCCATGTCTCCTGACCGGCCCGCTCCACGTGGCCCTGCATGGCGCGGCTGCGCAGCGGGGCTGGCGATCGCCGCCAGCCTGGCCGTGGCGGCCTGCGATGAGCGCCCGCGCGAGACCAGCGCCGACCCCGCCCCGCAGCAGGCCCAATCTCCCGTGGCCAGCGACGCGTCTCCCTTCCGGACCGCCTACGACACCCTGGCCGCGCTGCCGCCCGATGCCGAACTCAACGGCCTGCGCGCCACGGCTGCGCTGTCGCGGCTGCAGGGCCAGGTTCGACCGGGAGACCTCGCACTGGCCAAGCCTCTCGCCGGGCTGGCGCGGCATTCGCGCTCCGCGATCCGGGCGACCGCGGTTGCGCTGATCGGCGAGCTGGCGGCGGCCGACGGTGGCGCCACCCTGCCGCAAGCGGCGCGCGACGCGCTGGTGGATGCGATGGGCGATGACGAGGAGCATGTGCGCCTGGAGGCGACCCGCGCCGCCGCGCCACTGCGCGACGATGCGATTCGCGACGCCATGCTCGAACGCCTGTCCGACGCTTCATCTACGGTGCGCTTCCATGCCCTGCAGGGTTTGCATGCCTCCGGCCATCTGCAGCCCGGGAGCAACGCGCGCAGCCGCGCACTGGCGCTGCGCGAGGATCCCGATCGGCTGGTGCGCGAACTGGCGCGGACCACCCTGGCCGACTGAACCGCCGCGACCCGGCTGCCCCGACCCGTTCCCGGAGGAACGGGCTTGCGCCCGCCTGGATCGATCAGGCCTCGGGGTGGGCTTCCCCGCCGTCCACGGCGATTGCCGCCGGGACCGTCTCGTCCGATTGCTCCAGCGAGGCATCGACGCGCTCGATCGCCTGCAGGGTCTCGCCCTCGCCCAGGCGGATGAGGGTCACGCCCTGTGTGTTGCGGCCGACCTGCGAGATCTCGGAGGCGCGCGTGCGCACCAGGGTGCCGCCATCGGAGATCAGCAGCACCTCGTGCTGGTCCGACAGCTGGATCGCGCCGACCAGCTTGCCGTTGCGCGCCGTGGTCTGCAGCGCGATCACGCCCTGGGTGCCGCGCCCCTTCTTCGGATATTCGCCCAGCGGCGTGCGCTTGCCGTAGCCGCGTTCGCTGGCGGTGAGGATGTCGCCGTCGCCCTCGACCACCACCAGGCTGCACACCGACTCGCCCTGGGCCAGGCGGATACCGCGCACGCCGGTGGCGGTGCGGCCCATGCCGCGCACCGCAGCTTCGTCAAAACGCACCGCCTTGCCGTTGCTGGCGAACAGCATGATGTCGCGGTTGCCGTCGGTCAGCGCGGCGTTCACCAGCGCATCGCCCTCGTCGAGGTTGATCGCGATCTTGCCGCGCGCCAGGCGGTAGGCGAACTCGGTGAGCGGGGTCTTCTTGACCGTGCCGTTGCGGGTGGCGAAAAACACGAACCTGCCGCCGTCGTATTCGCGCACCGGCACCACCGCCTGCACCTTCTCTCCTTCCTCCAGCGCGATCCAGTTGATGATCGGGCGACCGCGTGCGTTCGGGCCGGCATCGGGCAGCTGGTACACCGGCAGCCAGAACACACGGCCGGCGCTGGTGAAGGTGAGCAACGTGTCGTGCGTGTTGACCAGCCACAGCTGGTCGATGAAATCCTCGTCCTTGATCGTCGCGGCGTTGCGGCCACGGCCGCCGCGCTTCTGCGCGCGGTAGGCGGTCACCGGCTGGCGCTTGGCATAGCCCGAATGCGAGAGCGTGACCACGACATCTTCCGGCGCGATCAGGTCGAGGATGTCGAGGTCCTCCTCGCTGGCGCGGATCTCGCTGCGGCGCGCGTCGTTGAACTCTTCCTTGACGTTGCGCAGTTCGGTGCGGATCACCTCCAGCAGCACTTCGGGATCCTCCAGGATCTCGATCAGGCCGCGGATGGTGCCCAGCAGCAGCTTGTATTCCTCGGTCAGCTTCTCCTGCTCCAGCCCGGTCAGGCGATGCAGGCGCATCTCCAGGATCTGCTGCGCCTGGGTCTCGGTGAGCTGGTAGCCCCCGCTTCCATCGGCATGGGCCAGCAGGCCCACGCCCTTGGGCAGGTCTTCTGGACGCGAGGCCTCGGCACCGGCGGCGCCCAGCAGCGCGCCGACCAGGCCCGGCTGCCACACGCGGGCGAGCATGCGTTCGCGCGCGACCTGCGGGTTGTCCGATGTCTTGATCAGCTCGATCATCTCGTCGATGTTGGCGAGCGCGACCGTCAGGCCTTCGAGGATATGGGCGCGGCTGCGCGCCTTGCGCAGCTCGAAGATCGTCCTGCGCGTGACCACCTCGCGGCGGTGGCGGACGAAGGCCTCGAGGATCTGCCTGAGGTTGAGCAGCTGCGGGCGCCCTGCGACGATCGCCACCATGTTGATGCCGAACACCGACTCCATCTGGGTCTGCTGGTAGAGGTTGTTGAGCACGACCTCGGCAGAATCGCCGCGCTTGATCTCGATGTAGATGCGCATGCCGTCCTTGTCGGACTCGTCGCGCAGCTCGCTGATGCCCTCGAGCTTCTTTTCCTTCACCAGCTCGGCGATCTTCTCGATCAGCCGCGCCTTGTTCACCTGGTAGGGGATCTCGGTGACGATGATCGACTCGCGGCCGTTGTCGGCCACTTCCACGTCCGCCTTGGCGCGGATGCGCACGCGGCCACGGCCGGTGCGATAGGCCAGATGGATGCCGCCGACGCCGTTGATGATGCCGGCGGTGGGGAAATCGGGGCCGGGGATGTATTCCATCAACCCGTCGATGTCGATCTCGGGGTTGTCGATCATCGCGATCAGTGCGTCGACCACTTCGCCCAGGTTGTGCGGCGGGATGTTGGTGGCCATGCCAACCGCAATACCGGCCGAGCCGTTGACCAGCAGGTTGGGGAAGCGCGTCGGCATCACCGACGGTTCCAGTTCCTTCTCGTCGTAGTTGGGGGTGAAATCGACGGTTTCCTTGTCGATGTCGGCCATCAGCTCGTGGGTCAGGCGCGACATGCGCGCCTCGGTGTAACGCATCGCCGCGGCGGAGTCGCCGTCGACCGAACCGAAGTTGCCCTGGCCATCGACCAGCAGGTAGCGCAGCGAGAACGGCTGGGCCATGCGCACCAGCGTGTCGTACACCGACTGGTCGCCGTGCGGATGGTACTTGCCGATGACGTCACCGACGATACGCGCCGACTTGTAGTAGGGCTTGTTGCTGTGCGCGCCAAGTTCGTTCATGGCGTGCAGCACGCGCCGGTGCACCGGCTTCAGGCCATCTCGGACGTCCGGCAGCGCGCGCCCCACGATCACGCTCATCGCGTAATCCAGGTAGCTGCGCCGCATTTCGTCTTCGAGGTTGACCGGAATGATTTCCTGCGCGAGATCGGTCATCGGGTTGCTTGCGTCCTGTGGTGCCGGGGTTCCCCGTGGCTGCAGAAGCAGCGGCCCGGAAACGTGGCGGCGGAGCCGTTTGGCTCCGCCGGAATCAGTGCCGGAATGCTACCACGATGGGCACTTTTTTTCCAGCAGATAGGCCGGAGAAACAATCACTTGCGTGAGTCTCGGGGGTCGATTTCGGGTGCAGTAGGCAGGCTGCCGCAGGCGTCGCGGTGAGACGCTGCTGATCTGGCGGCCGATCATGTCCGGCGCAGGGCAATACAAACGCTCAGCCGGTCCGTTTTCCATGGGGCACGAGACACTCCGCGACGGCCGCCCTCACCCGCCTTGGCGGCCTCGCGATGCACCGTGGTGCCGCGACCCTGCCGCCAGTACTCAGGCGCCGAACAGTGCCCGCATCGAGGCCGTATCGGGATGCGCGACGATGCCCCTCTCGGTCACGATCGCATCGATCAGCGCCGCAGGCGTCACGTCGAACACCGGGTTCCAGGCTGGCACGCCCTCGGCCACCGTGCGGGTGCCGCCGATGCCGTAGAGCTCGGCCGGGTCGCGCTCCTCGATCTCGATCAAATCGCCCGAGGCGGTGTCCATGTCCACCGTCGAGGACGGCGCGACCACCATGAACTTCGCGCCGTGGTGGCGCGCGGAGATCGCCAGCTGGTAGGTGCCGATCTTGTTGGCGGTGTCGCCATTGGCGCAGATGCGGTCGGCGCCGACGATCACCCACTGCACCGCACCGGTCTTCATCAGGTGCGCGGCGGCCGAGTCGGCGATCAGCGTCGCCGGGATGCCGTCCTGCATCAGCTCCCATGCGGTCAGGCGTGCGCCCTGCTGCCACGGCCGGGTCTCGCCGGCGAAAACCTTGCCGATCCTCCCCTCCGCCACGCCGGCGCGGATCACGCCCAGCGCGGTGCCGAAGCCGGCGGTCGCCAGCGACCCGGTGTTGCAGTGGGTCAGCACACCGCTGCCCGTCGCGATCAGCGAGGCGCCCAGCGTACCCATGGCGTGGTTGGCCGCGAGATCCTCGGTCTCGATCGCGCGGGCTTCGGCTTCCAGCGCATCGCGCCAGTCCATGCCCTCGCCCGCCTGCGCGCGCACCAGTGCCGCGCGCATGCGCGCCAGCGCCCAGGCCAGGTTGACCGCGGTGGGTCGTGCGGCGTTGAGGTGCTGCATCGCGGGCTCCAGCACGTGCGCGGCCCCGGTGGCATCGACGGCATCGGCGGCGTCGACAGCGCGCGCAGCCAGCACCACGCCCCAGGCCGCGGAAATTCCGATCGCCGGCGCGCCGCGCACCGCCAGCGAGTGGATCGCCGCGGCAACATCATCGCTGCTGCCGCACACCAGGTATTCCACCTCGAACGGCAGGCGGCGCTGGTCGAGCAGTTCCAGTGTCTCCCCGGTCCAGCGGATCGGCCGGATGCGGTCGTAGCGGGCGTAATCGATGGCGTCGGTCATCGGCGGATTGTAGCTGGCGCGTGATCAAGCCCGGCCGAAATCGAAGGCCAGCACATCTGCGATGCGCGGCGTGCCCAGCATCGCCATCAACAGGCGGTCGATACCCAGCGCCACCCCCGCACAGGCAGGCAGGCCCGAGTGCATCGCCTCGATCAGGGCTTCGTCGATCGGCGGCGCGCCGGTGCCGCGTCCGTGGCGGACCGCCACGTCGCGCACGAAGCGCTCGCGCTGCTCGCTGCCGCCCAGCAGCTCGTGATAGCCGTTGGCCAGCTCCAGCGATCCCAGGTACAGCTCGAAACGCTCGGCCACGTCGACATCGTCGCGCGCCACCACCTTCGCAAGCGCGCACTGCGCGGCCGGGTAGTCGTGCAGCACCAGCAACTGGTTGGGCGGGAACCCCGGCTGGATGCGGTGGGTCATCAGCAGGTCGAGCCAGTCGTCGCGGCCCAGCCCGTCCGGGTCGATGTCGATGCCGCCCGAGGCCGCGCGCAGTTCCTCGATGCCGGCCGTCATCGGGTCGATGCCGAGCGTGTCGCGGTACAGCGCGCGGAAGCTGGTGCTGGCGACCGAAGCCTCGCGCCCGACCAGGGCCAGCGCCGCCTGCACAAGCTCCGCCGTTTCGTCCGCGAGCCGCATGTGGTCCCAACCGATCCGGTACCACTCGAGCATCGTGAACTCGGGGTTGTGGCGGCCACCCGCCTCGCCGTCGCGGAACACGCGGCCCAGCTCATAGCAGTCGCCGATGCCGGCCGCGAGCAGGCGCTTCATCGGGAACTCGGCGGACGTGCGCAGCCAACGCGTGCGCGGCGCGCCATCGGTGCGCCCGGAAAACTCGAGACAGAACGACGCAATGTTCGGATCGGTGTTGCCGGCGCGCGAGAGGATCGGTGTTTCCACCTCGAGCACGCCGCGGCGCGCGAAGAACTCGCGGACCAGGGCGTTGACGCGCGCGCGCAGCAGCAAAGAACTGCGCGAGGCAGAGGGCGACCAGTTCATGCGCGGTGCTGCGACAGGAACCCGAGCAGTTCCGCTTCATCCCAGACCTCGATGCCCAGCTCCTGTGCCTTGGCCAGTTTGGAGCCGGCCGCCTCGCCGGCCACGACCAGATGGGTCTTTTTCGAGACGCTACCGGCGACCTTGGCGCCCAGCGCCTCGAGCCTGGCGCCGGCTTCGTCGCGGCTCATCGCGGACAGGCTGCCGGTCAACACCACGGTCTTGCCGTCGAGCGGACCGGCGGACTGCTCGATCCGGACCGGCGCCGCCTCAAGCAGTCGCCGCATCGACGCGTCTGCTGCGCGCAGCGCCGCCAGCGCGGCATCGTCAACCAGGTATGCGGCGAGATTTTCCGCGCCCGCTGCCGACAGGCCGGCACCGGTCCAGCCGCTGGCGTTGGCGCGCAGCAGCGCGTCGAGCGTGCCGTAGGTTTCGGCCAGCCGCGTCGCACTCTTGCCACCGAGCTTGTCGACCGCCAGCGCCCCGAGCAGATGGGCAAGATCGAGGCGCTCGGGCAGCGCCGCCGACGGCGGCGCCTCGTCGCTGAAGCTGATACCGGCCGCGAGCAGCGCATCGACCGCATCGACATTGCCGGGCTGTTCGAAAAACGTGGCGATCGACCGCGCCACTTCGCCACCGATGTCGGGCAGCGCCTGCAGCAGCACCGCCGGGGTGCTGCGCACGAAAGCCAGCGACCCCAGCCACTGCGCCAACGACTTGGCCGTCGTTTCGCCCAGGTGCGGGATGCCGAGCGCGAACAGGAAGCGCGGCAGCGTGGTCGCCTTGCTGGCCGCGATGCCGGCAACCAGGTTCTCGGCCCAGCGCGTGGCGAGCTTGCCCGACGTGTCGACCGCCAGATGCGCACGCAGGAAGGCCGCGTGCTTCCACTCGCGCGCCTCGTCGGCGAGCACGGCAAGACCCTCGGCGTCGAGGCTCAGCGCGCCGCGACTGTCGGCGACCGTCTGGACCAGGTCGGCGGCGGTGGCGGCATCGAGCGCGGCCTTCATCCGCACCAGGTCCTCGACGGTCAGCGCGTAGATCTCCGCCGGCGAATGCACGAAACCGAATTCGACCAGCGCCTCGGCCTGGCGATCGCCGAGCCCTTCGATATCCATTGCACGGCGCGAGGCGAAGTGGCGCACCGCCTCCTTGCGCTGCGCCGGGCAGGACAGCCCGCCGCTGCAGCGCCATGCGGCTGCGCCCTCTTCGCGGACCAGCTCCGATCCGCAGACCGGGCAGTCGGGCGGCATCGTCCATGGCACTGCACCGGCGGGGCGGTGTTCCTCGATCACGCGCACGATTTCCGGGATCACGTCGCCGGCGCGGCGCACGATGACGGTATCGCCCTCGCGCACGTCCAGCCGCGCGATCTGGTCTGCGTTGTGCAGGGTGGCGTTGGTGACGGTGACGCCTGCCACCTGCACCGGCTCGAGCCGCGCGACCGGCGTGATCGCGCCGGTGCGGCCGACCTGGACCTCGATCGCGCGCAGCACGGTGGACTGTTCCTGCGCCGGATACTTGTGCGCCAGCGCCCAGCGCGGCGCGCGCGAGACGAAACCCATCTCGCGCTGCTGGTCGTAGTCATCGAGCTTGTAGACCACGCCGTCGATGTCGTAGGCCAGCGTGTCGCGCAGCTCGCCGATCCGGCGGAAGTACGCGATCAGGCCGTCGAATCCCGTCGCGGTGTCCACTTCGGCCGCCACCGGGAAACCGAACTGGCGCAACGCCGCCAAGGTCTGCGAATGGGTCTCCGGCAGTTCCAGCCCACGCACTTCGCCCACGCCATAGGCGAAGAACGCCAGCGGGCGACGCCGCGTGACCGCCGGATCGAGCTGGCGCAGCGACCCCGCCGCACCGTTGCGCGGATTGGCCAGCAGCTTCTCGTTGCGCTCCAGCGCCTGCGCGTTCCAGGCCTCGAAGGCCTTGCGCGGCATGTAGATCTCGCCGCGCACTTCCAGCACAGCCGGCGACGGCGCCTTGCCCGGCCGCAGCCGCAGCGGCACGGCGCGCACCTGGCGCAGGTTCGCGGTGACGTTCTCGCCGGTCGCCCCGTCGCCGCGCGTGGCGCCCTGCACGAACACGCCGTCCTCGTAGCGCAAGCTGATCGCAAGCCCGTCCAGCTTGGGTTCGACCGAAAACACCGGCGCACTGATGCCCAGGCGCTGCTCGATGCGACGCTCGAAATCGGCGACCTCGGCATAGCGCGTGCGGTCGTCGGCGTCATCGGCAACGCCGGCGGACTCGAAGGCGTTGGCCAGCGAGAGCATCGGGATTGCGTGCGCGACCTCGGGGAAGCCGCCGTCCGGGCGCGTGCCGACGGTGCGGGTCGGCGAGTCGGCGGCGGCGAGTTCGGGATGCGCCAGTTCGAGCGCTTCGAGTTCGCGCATCAGCGCGTCGTATTCGGCGTCCGGGATCGACGGATCGTCGAGCACGTAATAGCGATGGTTGGCGTCTTCGATGCGGGCGCGCAGCTCGGCGGCACGGGCGATGGCGGCGGGATCGGGCATGTGGGAATTGTAGGACGCTGCGTCCGGTTTGGCTGGCGATAAGGCGGTATTGGAAGCTTCTCCGCTGACCGCACAGCGAACTGACGGGTTTGCCGGCGAGGCGACCTGACGGGTGTGCGGCGGCGATGCGACCTGATGGGCCTCGCCGCAACCGGCAGGCTTCCTCCGCGAATGTCCCCCGGCGTCCGCCTGGCGGCGGACGCCTCCTCCTTGATTTCGCTGCGGAAGCCTGCCGGCCGCGACGAGGCTCGGCTTGCGGATGCTTTGTCGGGCGTGGGTGCCTGCAACGCGGTACCGCCACGTCCCTGCGGGTCTGCGTTGGGTGCGGGCCACCACACATGTCTGCTGCAAGGACTGGCTACGGCACCCGCCGGTTCCGCGCCCGATTCGCCCACCACCGTCTATCAGATGGCGACCCCAAGATCAGGCGACCGCCTGGCGACTCCGAAGGCGAGCCCCGCCGCGACCGGTGGGCCTTCGCAGCAAAATCAAGGAGGAGGGAATCCGCCGGCAGGCGGATTCCGGGGGACATTTGCGGAGAAGGCCCGCCGGTTGCGGCGGGGCCCTTACGCCGCGCTGCAAGCCGACGAAGGCCAATGCAAGTGTGGCAGGCGCCCGACAGCGGCCTACCAGCGCGGGCTGCGCGTCACCGGCGGTGCCTCGTGTTCGCGGTCCCAGGCGCGCAGCTCATCGCGCAGGCCGGCGATGCGCTGGCGGCCCAGCGCGTTGCGCGACTCGTCCAGCAGCACGCCGTCGAGCAGTTCGGCCATGCGCTGCGCGGCCGGCAGCATCGCGTCCCAGGCATCGAGTGCGCTCACCGGTGCCGGCAGGGTCAGGAAGAAGGCGATCGCCGGGGTTTCCAGCGACTGGATCCCCGACATCTCGAAACTGCCCGGCTTGCGGATGTTGGCCACGCTGAAGATCGGGCCGCGCTCCGGGTGGCTCTCCACCAGCCGGTGGAACACGTTCATGTGGCCATAGGTGAGGCCGGCCTTTTCCGCGGCGACCACGATGTCCGGACCGCGCAGCACCTGCTCGGTGCGCGCGGCGACATAGAGGGTCACGATCTTGTCGAAGTCCTCGCTGACGCGCTTGCCCAGCTCGCTGTTGGGCGAGGCTGCGCCGACGCTGTCGTCGAGCAGCTCCATCTCCGTCTGCACCACGTCCTCGCCGGCGCCATCGGTGGCGGCGAGCTCGCGCTCGATCTGCGCGCCCAGCGTGGGCTCCATCCGTGCGCCGTCGGCGTCACGCTCCCCGCGCGGCAGGCGGCGACCCTGCCCCTGGCCCTTGCGCGGGCGGGTGCCGAAGTACCAGATCGCGACCAGCAGGATCAGGCCTGCGACCAGGATGCCAATACGCAGTTCGGTCATGCATGTCCTCCGGGACTCGTGCGGGGCCTCACGCGGCGCCAACCAGGCGTGCGGCCTCGGCCAGGTCGACCGACACCAGCCGGCTGACGCCGGGCTCGCGCATGGTAACGCCGCTGAGCTGCTGCGCGGCTTCCATGGTGGCCTTGTTGTGGGTCACGAACAGGAACTGCACCTGCTCGCTCATTTCCGAAACCAGGGCGGTGAAGCGCCCGACGTTGGCCTCGTCCAGCGGTGCGTCGACCTCGTCGAGCAGGCAGAACGGCGCCGGGTTGAGCTGGAAGATCGCGAACACCAGCGCCACTGCCGTCATCGCCTTCTCGCCGCCCGACAGCAGCGAGATGTTGCTCACGCGCTTGCCCGGCGGGCGCGCCATGATCGCCACGCCGGTATCGAGCAGGTCCTCGCCGGTGAGTTCGAGATAGGCATGGCCACCGCCGAACAGGCGCGGATAAATCTCCTGCACGCCGGAGTTGACGCGGTCGAAGGTGTCCTTGAAGCGACCGCGGGTCTCGCGGTCGATCTTGCGGATCGCCTCTTCCAGCGTGTCCAGCGCGGTGGTCAGGTCGGCGTCCTGCGCGTCGAGGTAGTCCTTGCGCTGCGCGGCCTCGGCGTGTTCCTGGATCGCGGCGAGGTTGACCGGCTCGAGCCGGCGCAGCTTGCCGTCGAAGTCGGTGACCATCTTTTCCCAGGCGGGCGCGGTCGCCTCCTCCGGCAGGCCGGCGATGGTCTCGTCCATCACGAAACCGGCCTCGGACACGGCGGCGGCCAACTGCCCGGCCCGGATGTCCAGCGCCTGCTGGTCGAGGCGACGCTGGGCAATCGCCTCGCGCTGGGCCAGCGCCTGTTGCTCGCGCTCGTGGCGGGTACGCTCGAAGCTGCGCAGGTCGTTGTCGACGCCCTCCAGCGCCGAGCGTGCGGCGCCCAGGTCCCTGTCCGCGACCACGCGCTGCTCCAGTGCCCCCTGCCGCTGCGCTTCCAGCTCGACCACTGGGGCATCGCCCTGCGACAGCTGCGCGGCCAGTTCGCCCAGGCGCGCGTCGAGCTGGCCGCGCTGGCCACCCATGCGTTGCAGCGCCTGGGTCAGGGCCAGCACCTGGGCGCGCTGCGACTCCAGGGTGAGCGCCAGCGCGTGCGCGCTGTCGCGGGTCTCGCGGGCGGCGGCACGGGCGGCGTCGCGCGCTTCGCCCAGGCTGCGGCGCTCGGCCTCCAGGGCGTTGCGCGCGCCTTCGAGTTCGGCCATCAGGCCGACTGCATCCTCGAGCCTTGAGCGCGCCTCGCGCGTCTGCTGCGCGTTGCCGTCGCTGGTTTCGACCAGTTGCTCGAGCTCGGCCTCGATCTTGTCGATGCGCGCACGTGCGTTGTCGACCCGGCCCTGCTGGCCCTGCAGCTGGCCGGCGAGCTCGGATGCGCTGCGGTGCGCCGCGTACAGCTGGCGCTGCGCATCCTCGCGCTGCTGCTCGGCCTGCAGCAGGCGCTCGCGCCCGGCAGCCAGCGCGGCTTCCAGCTCGTGTTCGCGCGCCTGCAGTTGTTCGATCGTCGCGCGCAACTGCTTGATCTCGCGCTCGCGCAGCAGCGCGCCCTGCTTGGCCGCGCCGGAGCGCACCACGCGCACCCAGCCGCTGCCCAGCCGCTCGCCGCCGCGGGTGATCACCGAGTCGCCCGGGTCCAGCCGCGCCTGCAGTGCGACGCCCTCGGCCAGCGTCTCGGCCACGTGCAGGCGGCCGAGCATGCGCCGGATCGCGAGCGGGCCCTGCACCTTCGCGGCCAGGGAAGTCGGGGCGAAATCGGCATCGCCGGGCTGCGATGCGACCAGCGCCAGGCGCCCGTCGCCCAGGTCCGACAGCGCTTCCACCAGCGCCTCCGGCGCCTCGACCAGCACGCCCTCGATCAGTTGCCCGAGCGCGCCCTCGACCGCGTTCTCCCAGCCCGGTTCGACGCTGAGCTGCTCGCCCACGCGCGTGGCCGAATCCAGCCCGTGGCGACGCAGCCATTCCACCGCCGCGCCCTGCTCCTGGCCGAGTGCGGCGTGCTGCAGCGTCTCCAGCGAGGACAGGCGACCACGCGCTTCCTGCGCCTGCTTGCGCAGGCCCGACAGCTCGTCCTGGCTGGCGCGCTGCTGGTCCTGCAGGTCCAGCGCGGCCTGCTTGCGGGCCTCGAGCCCTTCGTTGAGGCCGTCGAGCGCCGCCTTCTGTTCCTCGTGGCGCAGGGCGATGGTTTCGAAAGCTTCCGACAGTGCGCCCAGGTCAAGCGCGCCGCGCTCGGCGAGCAGCTGGCTGCGGCGGCGGTCGGCTTCCAGCGCCTGCCGGTCCAGATAGTCCACGCGGGTGCGCTCGACATCGCCGCTGCGCGAGGCCTCGCTCTGTTCGCGGTTGTGCGCGTCCCAGCGCTGCTGCCAGTCGGCCAGCGCGTCCTCGGCGGTGCGCAGCGCCTCCTGGCGGACCTCGTCACCTTCGCGCAGGGCCTCCAGCTGCGGTTCGGCGTCGGCGATTGCCGACTGCAGCACCTCCAGGCGCGACTCGTCGCCGCCGATGTGGACGCCGATCTCTTCCAGCGCCAGGCGGGTTTCCTCGCGCGCCTTGTGCAGGCGCTGGGCCATTTCGTGCTGGTGCGCGATCTGCTGTTCGACCCGCGCCAGGGTGCCGCCAACCTCGTAGTTCGCGGCCTGGGCGCGGCTGAGCGCGGTGCTGGCCTCGTCGCGGCGGACGCGGCCGGTTTCCAGTTCGCGCTCGGCCTCGCGCTGCTCGGCGATCAGCTGCTGCAGGCGCGTTTCCTCCTGCGACAGTCCCTCGCGCAGGGCCTGCAGCTCGGCATCCAGGGCACGGAACTCGAGCGCCTTCCACTGCGCATCGCGGATCTTGCGTTCGGCCTGGATCGCGGTGTACTGCTCGGCCTGCTTCGCCTGCCGCGCCAGGTGCTGCAACTGCTTGCCCACCTCCTCGCGCAGGTCGCTGAGGCGGTCGAGATTCTCGCGCGTGTGGCGGATGCGGGTTTCGGTTTCCTTGCGCCGCTCCTTGTACTTGGAGATGCCGGCCGCCTCCTCGAGGTAGACGCGCAGCTCTTCGGGCTTGGCGTCGATCACCTGCGAGATCATGCCCTGCTCGATGATCGAGTAACTGCGCGGCCCAAGCCCCGTGCCCAGGAACAGGTCGGTGATGTCGCGGCGGCGGCAGCGGGCGCCGTTGAGGTAGTAGCTGCTCTGGCCATCGCGGCTGACCGTGCGCTTGACCGAGATCTCGTTGAACGCGGCGTATTCCCCGCCAATCGCGTGGTCGGAGTTGTCGAACACCAGCTCGACCATCGCCTGCGAGACGGGCTTGCGCGAGGTGGACCCGGCGAAGATCACGTCGGTCAGCGAGTCGCCGCGCAGGCGGCTGGCCGAGCTTTCGCCCATCACCCAGCGCACCGCGTCGATGATGTTGGACTTGCCGCAGCCGTTCGGGCCCACCACCCCCGTCATGTTGGTCGGCAGGTGCAGCGTGGTGGGATCGACGAAGGATTTGAAACCGGCGAGCTTGATCGTGGACAGGCGCATGCGGCGTTCGGTGGCCCCGGCCGCCCCCGCTGGGCGCGGCCCTGTGAGTCTTGCAAGAGATTAGGAATGACGCTCAAGTCATTGAATGGACTGGAGTCAAGCCGACCCCGCGTCACATTCCGACCGGTGAGTATAACGACCGGCACCGCCCCCCGTCGCGGCTCGCGGACCGGCCCCGCCGCTCAGGCCGCGGCTTCGGCCAGGCGCTCGAGGAAGCCCCGGCACCAGGCGTGGATGTCGTAGCCGGTAATCGGTCGCATCATCGATTCCCAGCGCTCGCGGCGCTCGGCCAGCGGCATCGCGGCGGCCCTGGCGATGGCATCGGCCACGCCGTCCAGGTCGTAGGGGTTCACCAGCAGGGCGGCGTCGAGTTCGGCCGCGGCACCGGCCAGCATCGACAGCACCAGCACGCCCGGGTCGTCCGGGTCCTGGGCGGCGACGTACTCCTTGGCGACCAGGTTCATGCCGTCGCGCAGCGGCGTCACCAGACCCATCGAGGCCAGGCGGTAGAAGCCGGTCAGGGTGGCGTGCGGGAAGTTGCGGTTGACGTAGCGCAGCGGGGTCCAGTCGGGCGCGGCATGGGTGCCGTTGATGTGGCCGGAAATGCCCTCGAGCTGGTCGCGCAGGTGCTGGTACTCGGCGACTTCGCCGCGCGAGACCGGTGCGATCTGCAGGAAGGTCAGCTGGCCGCGTTGGGCCGGATGGCGCTCGATGAAGCGGCCGAACGCACGGAATCGTTCGGGCAGGCCCTTGGAGTAGTCGAGCCGGTCGACGCCGATGGCGAGCTTGCGCCCGCTCAGGCTGTCGCGCAGCGCGCGCACCGCGGCCTTGTTGACCGCGGAAGCGGACTGCTGGGCGATGCGCCTGGCGTCGATGCCGATCGGGAACGCGCCGACCGCCACCCTGCCGCCGCCGGGCAGCGTCACCGCGCCGTCGGCCTCGATCGTGGCGCCGCCGAAGATGCGCGCATAGGTGCGGAAACGGTCGGCATCGCGTGCGGTCTGGAACCCGACCAGGTCGTACGCGTAGAACGTGCCGAACAGGCGCCCGTGTTCGGGCAGCGCCGAGACCAGGTCGGCCGAGGGCATCGGCACGTGCAGGAAGAAGCCGATCCGGCAGCGCACCCCGCGCTCGCGCAGCATCGCCGCCAGCGGGATCAGGTGGTAGTCGTGGATCCACAGCACGTCGTCGTCTTTCAGCTGCGGGGCCAGTTTGTCCGCGAACAGGAGGTTGACGCGGCGGTAGCCGGCGCGGGTTTCGCGGGCGTAGTCGACCAGGTCCAGGCGCGAGTGCAGCAGCGGCCACAGGGTGCGGTTGGCGAAGCCGTTGTAGTAGGCGTCGTGGTCGGCGCGGTTGAGGTCCATGGTGACGTAGCGCACGTCGCCGGCCACCTGCTCGTGCAGGCGCCCGCTGTCCTCGCGCACCACCTTTCCGCTCCAGCCGAACCAGAGCCCGCCGTGCGTGCCCAGCGCCGCTTCCAGCCCGACCGCGAGGCCGCCGGCGCGGTTCTCGCCCGGCAGGGCCACCCGGTTGGACACCACGACCAGACGACTCATGAGGCCTCCTGCCAGCTCCGTGACAGCCGCATCGCGGCGATGATCAGGCCCACGTGCGAGTAGGTCTGCGGGAAGTTGCCCCAGGCCTGGCCGTCATCGATGGCCAGGTCTTCCGACAGCAGCCCGAGGTGGTTGCGCCGCGCCAGCAGCCGCTCGAACATCGCACGCGCCTCGTCGGCGCGCCCGGTCGCGGCCAGCGCGTCGATGTACCAGAAGGTGCAGATGGTGAAGCTGGTTTCGGGTTCGCCGAAATCGTCCGGCGCGACATAGCGGAACAGCACGTCGCCGCGGCGCAGGTCGCGGCCGATGGCATCGACCGTGGCGACGTAGCGCGGGTCCTCCGGCGCCAGGAACCCGATGTCGGCCAGCAGCAGCAGGGATGCGTCGAGGTAGTCGCTGTCGAACGAGGCGCTGAAGTGGTTGGCCGCGGGCCGCCACGCGCGCTCGATCACCGTGGCGTGGATGGCGTCCGCGCGCTGCCGCCAATAGGCCGCGCGCTCGGCCAGTCCCAGCTGGTCGGCAATCTTGCCAAGGCGGTCGCAGGCGGCCCAGCACATCGCGGCCGTGTAGGTATGCACCTCGGCGCGGCCGCGGAACTCCCACAGGCCGGCGTCCGGGTGGTCGTGCAGCGCCCAGGCACGCTCGCCCAGCGGTTCGAGCCGTTCGAATGCCGAGGCGTCGCCCGGATGCGACAGGCGCTGGTCGAAGAACAGCTGGGTCGAGGCCAGCACCACGCTGCCGTAGACGTCGTGCTGCTTCTGCACCCAGGCCAGGTTGCCGCGCCGCACCGGCCCCATGCCGCGATAGCCGGCCAGGCTCTCGACCTCGGCCTCTTCGAGTTCTTCTGTGAAGTCGATGCCATACAGCGGCTGCAGGGTGCCGTCGTGGGTGGCGATGTTGTAGATGTAGCGCAGGAACTCTTCCATGCTGCGCGTCGCGCCCAGCCGGTTGAGCGCGCGTACCACGAAGGCCGCGTCGCGCAGCCAGCAGTAGCGGTAGTCCCAGTTGCGCGTGCTGCCGGGGGCTTCCGGGATGGACGTGGTCATCGCTGCGATGATCGCGCCGCTGTCCTCGTACTGGCACAGCTTGAGCGTGATCGCGCTGCGGATCACCGCCTGCTGCCAGTCCAGCGGGATCGACAGGTAGCGCACCCATTCGCGCCAGTACGATTCGGTGCGGCCGATGGCCTCTTCCACGTAGCCGGAGATCGAACGCTGCAGCGGCTCGTCCGGACCGAACACCAGGTGCATGGTCTGGTTGAGCACGAAGACGGTCTGCTCGCGCACGAACCGGATTGGCACGTCCGTGGTCATCCGCAGGGTGAAGCCCGGCAGCAGCCAGCGCATGTGGTTGCTGCCCCAGGTCGACTCGGGCACGCGCGCGCCCCAGTCGGCAAGCGGCCGCACCCGCACCCGCACCCGCGGACTCCCGGCCAGCGGCGTGATCCTGCGGATGATCGAGACCGGCCGGTAGATGCGGCCGCTCTGCTTCCAGCGCGGGGCGAAGTCCAGCACCTCCACCGCGCCGCCGTGGCGGTCGTAAAGCACGGTGCGCAGCACCGCGGTATTGGTGATGTAGTGCTGTTCGTTGCGCTCGTAATCCTCCAGCTCGACCGCAAGGTCGCCGCCCTCGTGGTCGCGTGGCGACAGCAGCGCGCAGAATGCGGGGTCGCCATCGAATGCCGGCAGGCAGCTCCACACCACGCGGGCTTCGCGGTCGACCAGGGCGCCGAAGCTGCCGTTGCCAATCACGCCCAGGTCCAGCGTCTGCTGCATCGTTCCTCCTCCGCTCAAGCGACTGCTCCCAGCCATGCGTGCACCGCTGCGATGTCGGGCAGCCCGCAGCGTGCGTCGGTGCCGCCGCGTTCGCCGACCAGCACGCCCAGGCCGCCGTGCGCGTTGACCGCGCGGAAGCCATGTTCGTCGGTCAGGTCGTCGCCGACGAACACCGGCTGGCGCCCGCGGAACGGCGCCTCGTCCAGGAACGCGTCGATGGCGCCGCCCTTGTCGGCGTGGCGCGGGCGCAGTTCAACCACCATGTTGCCCGGCTGCAGGTGGTAGCCGGGCAGTCGCTCCACGGCGCGCGCGGCAAACGCCTGCAGCGCGAGCGCGGCATCGGGCGCGGCGCGCCAGTGCAGCGCCATCGCCTCGCCCTTGTCCTCGACCAGGGCGCCCGGCCAGCGCGTCACGAACTCGAGCGCCTGCAGCTTGATCGCCTCCAGCTCACCAGGCGGACCCGGCATGTCGGCCAGCACTTCGCCGGCGCGCCGCCGCTGCAGCCCGTGCAGCCCGGCCGCCGCCAGACGCAGCGGCGCGAACATGCGGTCGAGCATTTCCACGCGACGCCCGCTGACCAGCGCGATCGCGCCATCCATCGCCGTCGACAGCGCCTGCAGGCGCGGGACAAGGTACGGGGACACGTACACCTGCTCCGGATCGTCCGCGAACGGCACCAGGGTGCCGTCGACGTCGAGGAACAACGCCCAGCGGTCGCACAGGGGAGGTGGCGGCGGCAAGATGGGGGGGCCGTCGGACATCATTCCCATATCATGGCCCGGATCGCGCAACCGCGGCATGAAGGTGCCGTCACCGGGGCGCCAGGGCGACGCCGTCGACGGGATCGAACCAGTGCAATTGCGTTGATGCGAAGCGCAACCACAGGGTGCTCCCCGGCGCCGGCAGTTCCTCGGGCAGCAGGCGCGCGACCAGCGCCTGGGCACCGAGGCGAAGATACGCATGCACGTCGCTGCCCACCGGTTCGACCACGTCGACGATCGCGGCGAATCCCTGGTCCGCATCGGCGCGCAGCAGGTGCTCGGGACGCACGCCGAGCTGCAGCTCGCGCCCTTCCAGGTCTGGCTCGATGTCCGCATCCCCGGGCAAGGCCAGGCGCGTGCCGTCGGCCAGCAGCAGTCGCCAGCCATCCTCGCGCAGCAGCGTCCCGCGCAGGATGTTCATCGCCGGGCTGCCGAGGAAGGTGGCGACGAACAGGTTGGCCGGCTGCCGGTACAGCGCCATCGGCGTGTCGATCTGCTGGACCAGCCCGTCCTTCATCACCACGATGCGCTGGCCCAGCGTCATCGCCTCGACCTGGTCGTGCGTGACATAGAGCATGGTCGTGCCCAGCTGTCGGTGCAGCCTGGCGATCTGAACCCGCATGTCGGCACGCAGCCGGGCATCGAGGTTGGACAGTGGCTCGTCGAGCAGGAACACCTTCGGCTGCCGCACCAGCGCGCGGCCGAGTGCAACGCGCTGGCGCTGGCCGCCCGACAGCTGCGCCGGCCGCCGCGACAGCAGCCCGTCGAGTTCGAGCATCCGCGCTGCATCGCCGACCCGGGCCGCGACCGCATCCGCCGGCATCCGGCGCAGCTTCAGCGCGAAGCCGAGGTTCTCGGCCACGGTCATGTGCGGATACAGCGCGTAGCTCTGGAACACCATCGCGATATCGCGTTCGCCCGGCGCGAGATCGTTCACCACCCTTCCGCCGATGCGCAGCGTGCCGGCGCTGATCTCCTCCAGCCCGGCCACCATGCGCAACAGGGTGCTCTTGCCGCAGCCCGACGGCCCGACCAGCACCAGCAGTTCGCCGTCGGCGACATCGAAGCTGGCACCGGCCACACCGACGTGGCCGTTCGGGTACTGCTTGCGCAGCTTGTCCAGTTGCACCTGCGCCACTCGTTCCTCCCGGCCTGATGTCCATTGCCCGCTGCGTCATGCGCGTCGACACGCCGCAGTGTTTTCGTCCGCTTCGCAGGGCCACTTCGACACCGCGATCGGGCGATTGCGCTACTCTCGCAATGTAAGCGTTTTCACGCCGCGCAGGCCACAACCGCAGGACGCCGCACCCCGATGAGTTCCAGCCCCGCCCAGGATTTCCGCTTCCCGCCCGGCTTCCTCTGGGGCGCCGCCACCGCCGCCCACCAGATCGAAGGCTCGCCCCTGGCCGACGGTGCCGGCCCCAGCATCTGGACCCGCTTCGCGCATACGCCCGGCATGACCCTCAATGGCGATACCGGCGACGTCGCCTGCGACCACTACCATCGCTGGAAGGACGACGTGTGCCTGATGCGCGAACTGGGCCTGCAGGCATACCGCTTCAGCGTGTCCTGGTCGCGGATCCTGCCCGAGGGCACCGGCCGGGTGAACCAGGCCGGCCTCGACTTCTACTCGCGCCTGGTCGACGAGCTGCTGGAAAACGGCATCGAACCGCTGCTCACCCTCTTCCACTGGGACCTGCCGGCCGCGCTCGACGATCGCGGCGGCTGGCTCAACCGCGACAGCGCGGACTGGTTCGCCGAATACGGAACCACGCTGTATCGCGCGCTCGACGGCCGGGTCAAGAAGTGGGCGACGATCAACGAGCCCTGGGTGGTCACCGACGGCGGCTATCTGCATGGCGCGCTTGCGCCGGGACACCGCAGCCGCTTCGAGGCGCCGATCGCCGCGCACAACCTGATGCGCGCGCACGGCGCCGCGGTGCAGGCCTATCGCGCCGAGGGCGCGCACGAGATCGGGCTGGTGGTGAACATCGAGCCCAAGTACCCGGCCAGCGATTCGGCCGAGGACGTCGCAGCCGCCCGCCGTGCGCATGCGTACATGAACGAGCAGTTCCTGCATCCGGCCCTGCTTGGCCGCTACCCGCCCGAACTCAAGGAGATCTTCGGCGAGGCCTGGCCCGAGTTTCCGCAGGACGATTTCAGGCTGATCACCCAGCCGCTCGATTTCGTCGGCATCAACTACTACACGCGCAGCGTCACCGAGGCCAACGACAGCTACCCGCTCAAGGCCGGTGCGGTGCGCCAGCCGCGCGGCACCTATACCGAAACCGGCTGGGAAGTATTCCCGCAGGGCCTGACCGACCTGCTGCTGTGGTTCAAGCAGACCTACGGCGACCTGCCCGTCTACATCACCGAGAACGGCGCCGCGTTCTTCGACCCGCCCGTGGCCGACGCAGGACGCGTGCGCGACCCGCTGCGAATTGATTACTTGCGAAAGCATCTGACCGCGATCCACGACGCGATCGCAGCCGGCGTGGATATCCGCGGCTACATGGCGTGGTCGCTGCTGGACAATCTGGAGTGGTCGCTGGGCTATTCGAAGCGGTTCGGTATCATCCACGTGGACTACGGGACGCTCGAGCGCACCCCGAAGGACAGCGCCCGCTGGTACTCTGGCATCATTCGGAGCCACGGGCGTGGCCTGTCCGAACCCCTTCCCTACTGATCGCAATGCGGGCGTCAATGCACGACTCACTCCTGTTGTTCGGCGCCACCGGCGACCTGGCCCAGCGCTACCTGTTCCCCTCCCTGCTGCACCTGCTGCGCGACCGGCTGCTGCCGGATGATTTCCGCGTGGTCGCCATCGGCCGCACGCCGCACGATGACGACGGCTTCCGCGCCTGGCTGCGCGAACGCATCGGCGGCGACGCGCGCAGCAACGGCGCGCTCGACAACCTGCTTGGCCGCATCCACTACCACCCGCTCAACCTCAACGACGTCGAGGGCATGGCGGCGACGCTGTCGCGCTATGCCGACCGTCCCGCGGTGAGCTACCTGTCGACGCCGCCGAACCTGTTCGAGTCCGCCTGCCTTGGCCTGAAGGCCGCAGGCCTGCTCGAGCCGCCTTCGCGCCTGGTGCTTGAGAAGCCGATCGGCCACGACCTGGCCTCGGCACGCGAGATCGATGCCACGCTCAAGTCGGCGCTGGACGAATCGCGGATCTTCCGCATCGACCATTACCTGGGCAAGGCGCCGGTGCAGAACCTGCTGGCGCTGCGCTTCGGCAACACCCTGCTCGAGGCGGTGTGGGACAACCGCTGCATCGAGTCGGTCGACATCCTGGTTGCCGAGACCGCCGGCGTGGACGGGCGCGAGGGCTACTACGCCGACTACGGCGCGCTGCGCGACATGGTGCAGAACCACATGCTGCAGTTGCTGGCACTGATCGCGATGGAGCCGCCGGCCGCGCTCGATGCCGACAGCATCCGCGACGAGAAGCGCAAGGTGCTGCGTGCGCTGCGCCCGATGACCGCCACCGATGCCGCCACCGACAGCATCCGCGGCCGCTACACGGCGGGCGTGGTGGACGGCTCGGCTGCGAAAGGTTTTTTGGCTGACAGCGCTGTCGAAACCTTTGTCGGGCTGCGCGCCTGGATCGACAACTGGCGCTGGGCCGGCGTGCCGTTCCGGCTGGTGACGGGCAAGCGCATGCCGTCGCGGACCACCGAGGTGCTGGTGAACTTCAAGCCCGTCACGCACTGGGTGTTCGACCGCCCTGACCGCGAGCAGGCGCGCCCCAACAGCCTGCGCATGCGCCTGCAGCCGGAGGAAACCATCGAGCTGGGCCTGATGGGCTCGCTGGCCGCGCCCGAATGGGGCGCGACCGAGCTGCTGCCGATGTCGCTGGACCTGGCCTTGCTGCCGCCCAAGCGCCGCATCGCCTACGAGCGCCTGATGATCGACGCGCTCAAGGGCGACCAGACCCTGTTCGTGCGCGACGACGAAGTCGAGGCGCAGTGGCGCTGGATCGACAGCATCAGCGCCGCCTGGAAGGAAGCCGGCACGCCGGTGCAGGACTATCCGGCCGGCTCCTGGGGCCCCGCCGGCGCCGCGGGCTTCCTGCCGCGCACCGTCGGCAAGGCCGGCAGCCGCGGATGAGCGCCCAGGCCCGGATCCTGCTGGCGGACATCGGCGGCACCAACGCCCGCTTCGCCCTGGCCGACCCGTCGGCGGACGCGCCGCTGCTGACCGACAGCGTGCAGCGCTTCGCCGTCGCCGACTTTCCCTCGCTGGCCGATACCGCGCGCCACTATCTGGTCGAGACCGGACAGATCGATGCGGGCATCCGCCACGGCGTGTTCGCCGTGGCCGGCCGGGTCGACGGCGACGAAGCACGCATCACCAACCATCCATGGGTGATCTGCCGGCGCCGTACGCTGGCGCAGCTGGAGTTCGACCGGGTCAGCCTGGTCAACGATTTCGCAGCGCAGGCGATGGCGATCCCGCTGCTGCAGGCCAGCGACGTGGTGGCGATCGGCGGCGCGAGCTGGACGCCGGAGCGCAATCCGCACAATCGCACCTACGCCATCCTCGGCCCCGGCACGGGCCTGGGCGTGGGCGCGCTGATGATCCGCGAAGGCCGCCATTTCCCGCTCGAGACCGAGGGTGGGCACGCCAGCTTCCCGCCCGGCACGCCGGAAGAACTCGCGATCCTCGAACGGCTGTCGGCGCAGTTCGGGCGCGTATCCAATGAGCGCCTGATCTGCGGCCCGGGCCTGGTCAACATCCACCGCGCGCTCAGCGAGATCGCCGGCGAGGATCCCGGCCCGCTGCAGCCGGCGGACGTGACCGCGCGCGCTGCAGCCGGCGATCCGCGCTGCATGCGCGCGGTCGACGTGTTCTGCGCGGTGTTCGGTGCGGTCTCCGGCGACCTGGTCCTCACCCTTGGCGCCTGGGACGGCGTGTTCCTCACCGGCGGCGTGGTGCCGAAGATGCTGGACGCACTCCAGCATTCGGGCTTCCGCCAGCGCTTCGAGCACAAGGGGCGGTTCTCGCCCGCGATGGCGAGCGTGCCCTCGCTGGCGGTGCTGCATCCCAATGCCGGCCTGCTCGGCGCCGCCGCCATCGCGCGCCGCGAGGCCCTGGAGACGCAGACGACATGAGCACCCACGACACCCGCCCCGAAGCCACCGAGTCCGCGCCGGCGCCAAACGTGCATATGCACGCCTACGAATCGGCCACCCAGTGGACCTGGGGGGCAGCCGTCGCGATCTCATCGGTCCTGTCGCGCGAACTGCAGGCCAAGCCACGGACGCGCCTGCTGCTGTCGGGCGGCAGCACTCCGGCGCCGGTGTACGAGGCGCTGGCCAAGGCGCCGCTGGACTGGGAGCGAGTGGATGTCGCTCTGGTCGACGAGCGCTGGCTGCTGCCCGACGACCCCGACAGCAATTCCCGCCTGATCCGCGAATCGCTGCTGCACGACCGCGCCGCCAATGCACGTTTCGAAAACATCACCCGCCCCGGGCGCAGCATCGAGGAAGCGGTCAGCGCCGCCAACCTGCACGCGCAGGCGCCACCCAGCGTGGTCGTGCTGGGCATGGGCGAGGACGGCCATACCGCCTCGCTGTTCCCGCGCATGCAGCACCTGGAAGCGGCGCTGCAGGCGCGTGCGCCCTACGTGTCGGTCGACGCGACCGGCTGCGCGGGTGCGGGCAAGTTCCTGCGCCGGATCAGCCTGACGCCGGCCGGCCTGGCGCCGGCGCACACCCGCCTGCTGCTGATCCGCGGCGAGAGCAAGCGCAAGCTGCTCGAGCGCGTGCTTGGCGGCGACGATCCGCTCGAATACCCCGCGCGCATCGCGTTCCTGACCCCGGGCGCGCCCCTGCACATCCACTGGTGCCCGTGACCCCGCGGTCGCGACCCCACAGACACGCACAGCAATGAGCCCATGAACCTGCATCCCGTACTGCACGACGTCACCGAACGCATCCGCCAGCGCAGCAGCGCCTCGCGCGCGGCCTATCTGGCCGGCATCGAGGCGATGCGGGCGGCCGGCCCCAGCCGCTCGCGCCTGAGCTGCGGCAACCTCGCCCACGCCTTCGCCGCCTGCGGCCCCTCGGACAAGTCGCGCCTGCGCGGCGGGGTTTCGCCCAACCTCGGCATCGTCACCGCCTACAACGACATGCTCTCGGCGCACCAGCCCTACGAGCCTTACCCCGGCCTGATCCGCGCCCACGCAAGCCGCCTGGGCGCAACCGCGCAGGTCGCCGGCGGCGTGCCGGCGATGTGCGACGGCGTCACCCAGGGCCGCGCAGGCATGGAACTGTCGTTGTTCTCGCGCGACGTGATCGCGCAGGGCACGGCGATCGCGCTCTCGCACGACATGTTCGACAGCACCGTGCACCTGGGCATCTGCGACAAGATCGTGCCCGGCCTGCTGATCGGCGCGCTGGCCTTCGGCCACCTGCCGGCGGTGTTCATCCCGGCCGGGCCGATGACGCCGGGCATCCCGAACAAGAAGAAGGCCGAAGTGCGCGAGCGCTACGCCGCCGGCGAGGCCACGCGCGAGGAACTGCTGGAAGCCGAGTCCTCGTCCTACCACTCGCCTGGCACCTGCACCTTCTACGGCACCGCCAACTCCAACCAGGTGCTGCTCGAGGCCATGGGCGTGCAGCTGCCGGGGTCGTTCGCCAATCCCGAAACCGCGGTGCGCGAGGCGCTGACCCTGGCGGCCACCGAACGCGCGCTCGAGATTTCCGGGCTGGGCGACGACTACCGTCCGCTCGGGCGCCTGATCGACGAGCGCGCCATCGTCAACGCGATGGTCGCACTGATGGCGACCGCCGGTTCGACCAACCACACCATCCACTGGCCGGCGGTCGCCCGCGCGGCCGGCATCCTGCTCACCTGGGACGATCTGGATGCGCTGTCGCAGGTGGTGCCGCTGCTGGCCCGCGTGTACCCCAACGGCGACGCCGACGTGAACCGCTTCCAGGCCGCGGGCGGGATCGGCTTCGTGTTCCGCGAACTGCTCGACGCCGGCCTGATGCATGGCGACGTCGAAACCGTCCTGCCTGGCGGCATGCGCGCCTGGTGCGAGGAACCCACGCTCGCAGGCGGCACGCTCGGTTTCGTTCCGGCCCCGGCCGCAAGCGGCGACGAGGACGTGGTGCGTCCGGCATCCGCGCCGTTCGAGGCACAAGGCGGCCTGCGGCTGCTGCGCGGCAACCTGGGCCGTTCGCTGATCAAGCTCTCGGCGGTGAAGCCCGAGTTCCGCACCATCGAGGCGCCCGCCGTCGTGGTCGACGACCCGCGCGCGCTCAATCGCCTGCACGCGGCCGGCGCGCTGCCGCGCGATTTCATCGCCGTGGTCCGCTACCAGGGACCCAAGGCCAAGGGCATGCCGGAGTTGCACTCGCTGGCGCCGCTGCTGGGCATGCTGCAGAACCAGGGCCGGCGCGTGGCGCTGGTGACCGACGGACGCCTGTCGGGCGCCTCGGGCAAGATTCCCGCGGCCATCCATCTCACCCCCGAAGCCGCGCGCGGCGGCCCGATCGCGCGCCTGCGCGAGGGCGACATGCTGCGCCTGGACGGCGAGGCCGGCACCCTCGAGGCGCTGGTCGACGCCGGCGAATGGGCCGAGCGCGACATCGCGCCCGACACCTCGCACTGCGCCTGGGACATCGGCCGCAACCTGTTCGCCTTCAACCGCGCGATGGTCTCGCCTGCCGACCAGGGCGCGCTCTCGATCTCCTGCGGCCCGCCTGCGCGCGACGGCGGCCAGTGGGAGTACGACCAGGAATACCAGCTGGGCGACGACCCGAAGGCGGCCGCGCTGGCGCCTCACGAGCATCGCGACGCTTGAGAGGCCGGGACCCCGAACACCGAAGCAATTATCCCGGTGCCGGGTTCCATCGCGATAACGGATTCTCATCCTGACAATGACTGTCATCCCGAGCGCAGCGAGGGATCTGCCCTTCAGCGACGAGTCCCGATGCCCGCTCCACCGAAAACACCCATCGCCCGTCCCCGCCATCCGGACAGCCATCCGCCCATGACCATCGAATCCCTCCAGAACCGCGCCGAACAGTTCCTGCGTGAGGCCGGCATCCTGCCCGTCATCACCGTCGACAGCGTCGACCAGGGCCGCCGCATCGCCGAGGCCCTGCTGGAAGGCGGACTGACCTCGCTCGAGCTGACCCTGCGCACGCCCGCCGCGCTGGAAACGCTGGCGACGCTGAAGAAGGAACTGCCGCACATCGTGATCGGCGCTGGCACCGTGCTGACCGAAGAGCACATCCGCCAGTCGGTCGACGCCGGCGCCGACTTCCTGGTCACGCCGGGTACGCCTGCGCCGCTGGCCGAAGCGCTGGCTCGAGCATCGATCCCGGCGGTACCCGGCGGCGCCACGCCGACCGAGTTCCTGCAGCTGATGGCGCACGGCTTTCGCTGCTGCAAGCTGTTCCCGGCCAACGCGGTCGGTGGACTGGCGATGCTCAAGGGCCTGGCCGGTCCGCTCGCCGGACTGAAGCTCTGCCCCACCGGCGGCATCAGCGAAGCCAACGCCGGCGAGTTCCTGGCGCAGCCCAACGTGCTCTGCATCGGCGGCTCGTGGATGGTGCCGAAGGACTGGCTGGCCGCCGGCGAGTGGAACAAGGTGCGCGAAAGCGCGGCGAAGGCAGCCGCGATCATCGCCCAGGCGCGCGCATAACGCGGCGCGCCGGAACCGCTGCCTCGTTACTCGAGTACCAGTTTCGCGCGCACGCGCCGCCACCAGGCCGCGTGCAGCAGGTACCAGGCGGCCAGCAGCCAGCCCAGCTGCCATTCCAGCGCGTTCTCGATCCGGTCCTTCAGCCAGGCATCGTCGACCACGGCCGTCGCCGCGACGTTGCCCACGCCGAGCAGCAGCATCAGCGCGCTGACCACCGTCATCGCGCGGATGATCCGGCGAGTCTCCGTGCCGCGAACCGCACCGTGCAGGAACCGCAGCTGCGCGAGAAAGCCGAAGCCGAAGAAGCACACCACGCCGTAGCGGCGCAGGAAGCGGTAGGCCTCGCCATCGGTGCCGAGGAAGGTCGCATATACCGCCAGCGCGAGCGCGGCGATGGCACCAAGCCAGGCCACGTCGCGCCAGCCACGTCCGAGCCAGCGCGCCACCATCCACCAGTGCACGCCCACCAGCAGCGCACAGGGCAGCACCAGCAGCCGGAATATGTGGTTGGCAAGACCATGGCGCGCCGCGCGGCTGATCGACGTGCAGCCTTCCAGCACCGGCACGCAGGCTTCGATGTAGCCGTCACGGATCGACAGCCACAGACCCAGGTGCGCGGCGCCGGTGAACAGGACCGCGATTGCGACTGGCAGCGGCCAGATCGGAAACGGTTGTGCGGGTGAAGTGGGCATGCGCTCGAGGTGGGCAAGCTTCGCACGGCAGGCTACACACCTTGACGCGAAGCGACCGTCAGATCCCTCACTGCGTTCGGGATGGCAAGCGTGTCGGCGCCGCGAGGTCGCTGTCCTGCCACTCCGAGTGTTGCGCCTGACACTCCGAGTGTTGCGCCTGTCATCCCGAGCGCAGCGAGGGATCTTTCGAAGCGGCAGCGAGTCCGCCGCATGCCGCGCACAGGGCACAGGCATACCTCCTGCGTCCGGGTGCCAAGCCCTCTACCGCCGTGCCTCGACACGCACGCGCGCAGGCAGCGCCCTCACCCTCAGCTCGGATCCATCGAGGCCGGCCTCGCCTGATTCGACCGTCACCCCGGCCGGTTCCCCCGCCAGCGGCCAGGGAAGTACCAGCCCGCCTGCCGGCAGCTGCAGGCCGGTGTCATCCACTTCCAGCAACAGTCCCTCGCCGTCGCGCCGCAGGCGATAGGCCAGCGTGCCCGACGCGGTACGCAGGCCGGAGATCCCCACGCCAGCGCCATCGAGCCATTCGGCGGGCACGCCAGCGGCGAGTACCAGGCTGTCGTCGCGCTCGCGGGCGTAGGCGAACATGTCCAGCGCCGAGCGCACGAAGTCCGAGGCCACCCAGGCATGCGGCAGGTCGCCGAGGAAGAACGGCTTGCGCGGCGTGCGCGAGACCACCTCGCCCCACTGGTTCCAGGCCGGCGGCGCGCGGTCGGCGAAGAACCAGTCAACCGCCTCCTGCGCCCGCCCGCGCCAGCCCAGGCGCACGAACGCGCCGACGTTGCGCCATTCGTAGGGGGTGTAGTCCTTCCACTTCAGCGTCCCGTCGCGCCGCGCCACGAAGCGCTCCCAGTACTGCTCGAAGGTGTTGTGCAGCAGGTCCTGCGGCAGCCGGTCCAGCTCGCCGCCGGGCGCCAGCGCGATCGTGGTCGAAGTCGGGTCGAAGTCGCCCAGCTCGGCCGCGCCGGGCAGGAAGTCGATGTCGTGGAGCCTGGCCGCGGCGCGCAGCGAATCCATCAGGTCGCCATGGAACTGGTCGCGGGAGGCTGCCATCCGTCGCGCGTCCTCATCGCGGCCCAGTGCTTCGGCGATCTGCACCGCATCCTTGTACCCGCGCAGCGCCCAGAAATTGTCCCAGTACGAATGCATCGGCTTGGCCGAGTAGCCCTCGTGGCTGATCGAGGCCGGCATCATCCCGTAGAAGGCTCGGTTGAGGCGGCGGTTGGCGGCGGTGCGCTCGGACAGGCGCAGCTGCTCCATGTAGCGCCAGGCGGCTTCGACATGCGGCCACATCTTCTCCAGGAACACCTGGTCACCGCTGTAGCGCCAGTATTCGGCAATATTGAAGATCAGCTGGCCGTGGCTGTCGTTCTCCGGCACCGGATCGCTGCCGCGGTCGTCGACGCAACACGGCACCTTGCCGCTCTCGAACTGGAACGGCGCGTACCACTCGACGTACTCGCGCACCACCTCGGGCCGGCCCATGCGCAACAGGCCCTCGGAGATCATCGCGCCGTCGCGGATCCAGCTGCGCGAATACGAACGCGTCCCCGGCTGCAGGCGCGGGCCGACGCGCGAGATCAGCATGTGCGCCAGCGAGGTGCGCAGCGTATCGGCCAGCGCCTGTCCCTGCGGCGGTACCTGCAGCACCACGCGATCGAGCCGCTCGCGCCACAGCGCCGCGGTCTCGTCCTGCAGTTGCCCCGCATCCCACCAGCGGCGCGCGAGCGCCGCGGTGCCGGTCATCGGCACCATGATGTCGATGGTGCGCGTCTCCCACGGCGCCAGCCGCATCCGGTACAGCAGCGCGCCGCTGGCCAGTCCCGTGTCGTCCACGACGCTCTTTGCCGCAGGCGCGCGGCGCGCGACCAGGTGCGTGACCGCCATGCCCGCGTCGAAGCCGGAGACGAACGCGGCGCCGGGCAGCTGCTTGGCGAACACCCTGGGCCGTCCCTCCACCGACACCGTGCCGCCGTCGACGGACAGCGCGCGGATCGGGCTGACGCCGCCGCGGGTATTGAGGAACTGGCTCGGCGGATTCACCTGGAATGGCTGCACCGCCAGCGCCAGCGTGTAATCGCGCGCGGTGCCACCCGGGTTGGTCAGGCGATAGCGCGCGACCAGGCGCGAGTCGGCGGGTTCGCCGTGCGCAAACGCGGTGATGTCGAGCTGCAGATCCTCGCGCGCCCAGTGCACCGATGGGATCGGCAGGTAGCCGTCCTGCAGCGACTGGCGCGTGCGCACGTCGTTCCAGGTCGCCAACGCGCCGTCGACGAGCACGAAGGGCTCGATGCTGAAGCCACCGCGCGCGACCTCGATCGCGCCGTCCTCGCCGATCAAGCCCTGCTGGGTGCCGCCATCGAGGCCGAGAATGGTCCAGTACGGCTGCTCGCCGCTGAAGCCGCGCGGAAACAGCCCCTTGCGCGCCTGCGCGGCGATCGAGCCGATGAAGTCGTTGGGCGTGGCCGCGAACGCCAGCGGCTCGACGGTCACCTCGGCCAGCGCGAAGCGGCGGCCGGGACCGTCGATGAAATCAAACGCGATGTAGCGCGCTTCCGACTCCGGCAACGCGATCCAGTCATCGCCGCCATTACCCTGCTCCACGCGGCGCACGTCGCGCCAGGCCAGGCCGTCATCCGACAGCCCGACCCGGTAACGCGATGCATGCGCGCCGCTGTCCCAGCGCAAACGCAGCCCGCCGAACTCGCGCACGCTACCCAGGTCAAGCACCAGCCGCTGCGGCAACGCCAAGACATCGGCGCTCCATGCGCTGGCGATCCTGCCGTCGACGGCAAGCGCCGCGTCACCGGCCGTCGCCACTGCCGTGGCCGCCAGCGGGCTGTGGTCCTCTGGCGCCAGCGCCTCGAACGTCAGCGTGTCGAAGCACACGCTGCCGCGCCCGCCGGCGTTGTTGTAGATCGTGAACTCGAGCTTCGCGCTGCTGCGCAGGACGGGGTCGGGACCGGGGCCCCAGGCCTTGTCGATATGGCGGCGCCGGTACTGCACGGGAGTCCACTGCCGCGGGAAGTCGTAGCGCGGCCGGTTCACCCACCAGACGTTGTCGCCGCTCGCGTCGACCAGCTTGAACTGCAGGTCGTTGTCCGGCGAATCCCCACGCAGCTGGAACGAATAGCGGTAGTTGCCCGGGTACTCCATCGCCAGGTCGCGCTGGATGCCGGCGTGGCCCGACACGCCGTTGAAGTCGTAGTCCAGGCACAGCGCGCTGCCCTGCTCGCCCGCGACCATGCGCAGGCTGCCGCTGACCTGGTCGGAGGTCACCACGCGCCAGGCCGAGGCATCCTCGAAACCGTCGAGCAGGCGCGGGGGTTCTGCGAACGGCTCGACGTGCATGGCTGGCTGCGCGCCTGCGGAGATCGGCAAGGCCAGCACCATCGCCAGCGCCCCGGCAGCGCTCCACTTGCAGGGACTTCTCATCAGCCTTTTACACTCCCCAGCAGCAACCCCTGGATGTAGTAGCGCTGCAGCAGCAGGAACAGCAGCAGCACCGGCAGCACGGTCACCACTGCGCCGGCCATCATCATCTCCACGTCCATGATGTGTTCGCGCGACAGCGACGCGAGCGCGACCGGGAGCGTGTAGTGCTGCTGGTCGGTCAACACGATCAGCGGCCACATGAAATCGTTCCACGCGGCCATGAACGTGAAGATCGCCAGCGTCGCCAGCACCGGCTTGAGCATCGGCAGCACGATCTGGAAGAAGATGCGCAGCTCGCCGGCGCCATCGATGCGCGCGGCCTCGATCAGCGCGTCGGGGATGCTGCGCGCGTACTGGCGCACCAGGAAGATGCCGAACACCGTCGCCATGCCGGGAAGGATGACGCCCCAGTAGCTGTTGACCAGCCCCAGCTGCTTCATCAGCAGGAACAGCGGCAGCATCGCCACCTGCGCCGGCACCACCAGCGCCGCCAGCAGCAGCTGGAAGATGCGCTCGCGGCCGGCGAAGCGCAGCTTGGCGAAGGCGTAGCCGGCCATGGTGTTGACCAGCAGAGACAGCGCGGTGATCGCGGCCGAGATCAGCAGGCTGTTGGCGAAGTTGCGGCCGATGCCGGTCGTCGCGAACAGCGCGCGATAGCTGTCGAGCGTGGCTGCCGATGGCAGCAACGGCGGCGGGAAATGGCTGGCCCCGCCGCGCGGCATGAACGAAACCGACAGCATCCACAGCAGCGGCGCCAGGCTGAGCACGGCCAGCACGAGCAGCGCGCCGTTGACCTGCAGCGCCCGCCAGCGGGAATGGCCGATCCGGCTCATACCAGGCCTCGCTTGCGCCCGGCGCGCAGCAGCAGCGCGGTCACGCCCAGGATGACCAGGAAGAGCAGGAAGGCCACCGCCGAGGCGCGGCCCAGGTTCCACCATTTGAAGCCTTCCTCGAACATGTAGTACAGCACGCTGACCGTGCTCTGCAGCGGATCGCCGCGGGTCATGACATAGGGCTCGGCAAACAGCTGGAAGTAGCCGGAGACCGTGATCACGCCTACCACCAGCAGCACCGGCCCCAGCTGCGGCAGGGTGATGTGCAGGAACTGGCGCCAGCGCGAGGCACCATCCATGCGCGCAGCCTCGTACAGGTCCTGCGGGATCGCCTGCAACCCGGCCAGGAAGATCACCATGTTGTAGCCGAAGTTCTTCCACACCGCGAACAGCATGATCGTCGGCATCGCCCAGCGCGGGTCTCCCAGCCAGTCGACCGGCGCGATGCCGACGTGCCCCAGCGCCCAGTTCACCAGCCCGTAGCCGGTGTGGAACAGGTAGCGCCAGATCACCGCCACCGCGACCAGCGTCGTCACCACCGGCGCGAACAGCGCGGTGCGGAACAGCGCGCGCATGCGCGCCAGCGGCGAGTTGAGCAGCAGCGCCGCACCCAGCGAGACGGCGATCGACAGCGGCACGCCCACCGCGACGAAGTAGGTGGTGTTGCCCAGCGCCTTCCAGAACATCGGCGTGCGCAACAGGTCGAGATAGTTGCCCAGCGCGACGAAGCGCAGATTGGCCGGGTCGGCCAGCGCATAGAGATCGAAGTCGGTGAGGCTGAGCAGCAGCGCGGCGACCACCGGCAGTCCGAAGAACACGCCGAGCACGATCAGCGCCGGCGTCACGAACGTCCAGGCCGCCAGCCGCGCGTTCGGACCGGACATCATTCCATGCGCTCCTGGTCGCGCACCCAGCGCCGCTTCTCCAGGATCGCATCCACACGCGCATCTAGTTCCGTCACCGCCGCGTCCTGCGACTGTCCGCCGCGCACCACGCGCTCGGTCGCCAGCCGCATCTCCTGCGCAATGCGCTCCCACTCCAGCACCTGCGGGGTCGGGCGCACCCGCTCGAGCTGTTCGCGGAATGCACGCGACAACTCGTCCTCGGCCAGCGCCGGATGCTCCCAGGTGCTGCGACGCGGCGGCAGGTCGCCGATCATGCCGTGGAAGCGCTGCTGGATGTCCGGGCGCGACAGGAACTCGACCAGCTTCCAGGCGGCATCCTTGCGCTCGGACGAGCGGAACAGCACCAGGCTGGTGCCGCCGGCGATGCCCGCGCCGGGCCCGTCGGGCCCCGGCAGCGGCATCGTGCCCCAGGCGTCGGCCAGCTCCGGCGGCTGGCGATCGCGGAACTCGCGGATGTTCCAGGGCCCCGACAGGTAGAACGCGTAGGAACCGCGGAAAAACTCATCCCACACGTTGGAGATCTGCGTGTCCGATACCGCCGGCGCCCAGCCGCGCTCGAAGATGCCGGCGTAGAAGGCAAGCGCCTTGCGGAAACCGGGACCGCTGAAATTGCCGCGCCCGTTGTCGTCGCGGAGCAGCGGCTCGCCCGTCTGCAACGCCAGCGACAGCTGCGGCTCGAACTCGTTGACCGGCAGCAGCACCGCATGCCGTCCGGGCGGGCCGGTGCGGACGATGGCCTCCATCGCCCGCTCCCACTCGACCCAGGTGCGCGGTGGCGCGGCGATGCCAGCCTCCGCCAGCAGGTCCTTGCGATAGAACAGCAGGCGCGTGTCGACATACCAGGGCACGCCGTACAGCACGCCATCGACGACGTTGGTGGCCCAGATGCCGGGGAAGTAGTCGTCCTGGTCGATGATCCGGGATGCGTCCACCCTGCCCTGCACCGGCTCGAGCGCATCGAGCGTCGCGAACTCGGCGATCCAGGTGTTGCCGAGCTGGCAGATGTCGGGCAGCCCGTCCGCCGCGAACGCGGTCAGCAGCTTTTCGTGCGCGGCGGTCCACGGCACCTGCTGCAGCTCCACGCGGATGCCCGGATGTTCGTGCTCGAACTCGCGCAGCAGCTCCGCCACCACCTCCGCTTCCCGGCCCATCGCCCAGAAGCGGATCGTGGTGGTGCCCTCGTCGCGCGCACAGGCGGTCAACACGAGGCACAGCAACAGCGGCAGCAGCATGAGGAAACGGGGGCGCATCGGTCTGTTCGCGGGCGTGACTGCGGCGACCTGCATTGTCGCAGACACTATTGCGGCGGATCCGAAGCCCTCGCCTCCGCTGGCGGTTTCTCCTCGTCATGCGGGCGTGACTGCGCCATGCCGATGTCGCTGGCCGCCGCAGCTTCCGGATCCGGCTCGCCCGAGGTCGTCGGTTCGCCCGGAGGCGCCAGCCAGCCGCCGGTGAAGCCGGCGCGCTCCAGTCCCTTGCGGATGTGCGCGTTCTCGCGCATCACCTTCCACACGAATTCGTTGCGGTAGTTGGCGATCATGGTGAGGATCGGCCCCTGGTCGATGCCGATGTAGTCGCTGGCCACCCAGCCACGTCCGGGGACGAGGCGCCCGGTCTTGAGCGGCACGTCGTACTTGAAGCTCGGGTTGACCGCATCGAGGAAACCGTAGCTGGAATACAGGTACTCGCCGTAGCGCTCGTACAGCTCCTCGGTGGCGGGAATCACGATCTCGGGCGCGAAGGCGATCGAGCCGATCGACGCGGTCGGTGCGATCGTGCCATCGTCGAAATGGTCCGACAGGCCCGCACCCCGCGCACTGTAGTGGCGGAATTCGCGCTGATCGCCCTTGAACTGCTGCGAGGTGCGCTGCGGCCCGTCGCTGGCGGTCAGGCCCCAGATGTTGGGGCCGTAATCGTCCCAGCCCATCGGGTTCTCGATCGCGTAGGCGCGTTGGGCGTAGGTCGCGCGGCGGCTGTTCTCGAAGTAGTCGATGCCGCGGTTTTTCATGTATTCGTCGCGGATGCCGCGGAAGTCGACCCACACGTGCGTGTACTGGTGGCCGAAGTGCGGGCCGAAGCTCAGGTACTCCTGGCCCTGGAAAACGCCCCAGTCACGCTCGTATGTGCGCGTCCACGCCTCCCACGCATCCGGCTCGATGGGATGCGTCGGCGAGCCGAGCGCGAGGATGTAGACCAGCATCGCCTCGTTGTAGCCACGCCAGTCATGGCTGATGAAGCCGCTTTCGGGATACCAGCCCATCGAGATCAGCGGCGCGCGCTGCTGCAGCCACGGCCATTCGATGCGCGCGTAGATGCTGTCGGCAAGCTTGCGGATCTCGACCTCGCGCGGGTCATCGCCCGTGTAGTACGACTGCGCGAACAGCACGCCCATGATCAGCAGGCCGGTGTCCACGCTCGACAGCTCCACCCACGGGGCGTAGCGCGCCCCGCTCTGCATGTCGAGGAAATGGTAGAAAAACCCCTTGTGGCCGCTGCGCCCGGTGGCCTGTGGCCCCATCCGCGCACCGTCCAGGAACTGAAGCGTGGTCAGGGTACGGTCCACCGCCTGGGTGCGGCTGACCCAGCCGTTCTCGATGCCGATCGGATAGGCGGTGAGCGAGAAGCCGACCGACGCAATGCTCGCGAAGGGGCGCGACGGAAACCGGTCGGGCGTCAGTCCGTTGACCTCGCTGGAGGTGTCCCAGAAGAACTGGAACGTGCGCCGCTCGATGTCGCGGAACAGCGGCGGCAGCTCCGGCGGACCCGGCGGCTCCTCGGTGCGCGGATCCGGCTCGGGCAGCACCACCTGCGGGATGGGGCCGGGCTTGGGCGGCGCGACCGCGGACTCGGCCGGCTGCGGCGCTTCGCGCTGGCAGGCGGCGAGCAGGAGCAATGCCACTGCGATCGACCATAAGGGTCGGCCCCTCGGAACAGAGCTGGATCGCATGGCTGTCAAACAACTCCGAGAGCGCCGCGGCGCGCTGTTGGGCCGGGCGGCCGCCTGGGCGACCACCCGCGGGCAAGATCACCAGTTCAGACCGAACGACAGCTTGAAAGTTCGGGTCGGCAGCAGCTGGCTGTTTGGCTGGCCAAGGTTGGGATTTGGGTTACCGGGCTCCCCGAACCAGTCATTGCGGCCATCGTAGTTGACCCAGTTGAACACGTTCAACACGTCGCCCCGCACGTAAAACGACAGATCCGTGCCCGTGTCCCACGTCTTGCTCGCCGCGAGGTCGACCTGCTTGAATCCCAGCGTGTCGTCGGGCGTGTAGTAGTCGAAGTAGCAGTCGTCCCAGCCGGGCAGGCAGTTGTCGCCGTATCGCGGGCTGGGAGTAGCCAGGGAAACCTTGCCGGACAGCACGATGCCCCACGGGGCATCGTAGATGCCGGTGGCCACCAGCCTGTGTTCCGGCACGCCTTCGGTCGGCACCCACCCGTAGTAGCCCAGGTCCGGATACCGGAACGCCCCGCCGGACGTGGTGTCCGCATTCTGCTCGGCATCCGTGTACGTGTAGGCCACGGTGACGCCCCATCCGGAGTTCTCCGTATAGGGCTTGTCGAACTTGATGGCCAGGGTGTTGGCGTGGGTCTCGATGCCGTTGGTACCGATGATCAGGCGACCAAAGCCCGGCACACCGAACGCGCCGTCGTCCCAGGGCTGCCCCCACGTAGTGCCGGGCGCGAAAAAGTCACCCCCGGGCCGGCGGTTGCCGAGGTGGAACACGAGTCCGTCGTGGCTTTCGATGCGGGACAGCGTGACTTCCGTCATCCAGTCGCCCAGCGCATTGCGCATGCCAATGCTGAACTGGTCGGAGTACGGTGTCTTGAGATCGTTGTGCAGGATGTAGCGTTCGGCGCCAAGGTTCGGATTGGCCGCGGTGAGCGCGTACAGCGCCTCCGGGTCGTAGTACGCCGGGTCCCATGCCAGGCAGCTCGGCGCCGTCGGATCGCAGGGGTGCCCGGGCGCATCGAACGAAAAGGTATAGGGCGGGAACGTGTAGCGGATCGACTCGAGCGCCAGCTGCGAGAACAGGTTCCGGTCGTAGGCACGGCCGGCGCCGCCGAAGATGACGTGGCGCTGGTCGCCTTGGAGATCGTAGGAGAACCCGACCCTCGGCTGCCAGGCATCCTTGAAGTTGCTGCGCTCGGATCCCGTGCTGATGTAGTCACCCACCGCGATGCCCGAGCCCGGCGCATTGATGTTGGGCCAGCTCTGCAGGGCGGTGACGAAGTCGCCTGGCGTGACGTAGTCGGTATAGGCCGGATTGGTCTCGTAGTCCCAGCGGATGCCGAGGTTGAGCGTCAGCTTCTCGTTGACCTCCCAGTCGTCCTGGATATAGAGGCCGTACTGCTTGCCGGACGTGGTGATGCTGCCCGTTCCGTCGCCGGCCAGCGGAGCGCCGAAGCGGACCTGGAAGGGGACGGTGAGGCTCTGGCCGATGTCGTAGCGGAACTGCGGGTTGTAGGGGTCCTGCTGCAGGGAACTGATCTCGATGTCCTTGAACTTGACCCCCGCCTTGATCGTGTGGGCACCGGCGTAGAACGTGAAATCGTTCTGGATGGCGATGCCCTTCTGCCCCTTGTCCTGGTAATCGGGCCCGCCGCCCGCCTGCAGGATGACATTGTCCGGGTTGCTGGTCGTCAGGATGTAGCCCGGCGCAAGCGTGGCCGGGCGCGGCCGCCAGAACGCGTCCTCGTACGTCACATGCATGTCGTTGAGGAAGCGCTCGGCGCTGTACTGGTAGCGCAGGTCGAAACGCTTGTCGGTGTTCTCCTTCAGGCTGCCGTACTGCGCAGTGCGGGTGCCGTCGAAGTTGCCGAGCTCGTCCTCCTCGCGGATCTTCGTGGTGAGTTCGACCAGATGGGCGTCGCCCGGCGTCCATGTGAGCTTGCCGAAGAACATGTCCTGCTTGAACGGCGAGCTGAACGTGCCCACCAGTGGCTGCAGTGCGGCCGGCAGCTCCTCCACGCGGCTTTCAAAGCCCTGCCCCGGCGTCACGACGCGCGGCGACATGTACTCCTTTGCCTCGTAGGCCAGGAAGAAATGCAGGCGGTCCCGGATGATCGGGCCTTCGAACGAAGCGCCGTACTGCTCTTCCTTGAATTCCGCCTTCTCGCCGCTCTCGTTCTCGGACTCCGAGGCCGCCCGCCAGTCCGTGCTGGTCCGATCCCAGAAAAAACTGCCGCCGAACTCGTTGGATCCCGATCGCGTCGCGGCCACGATGGCCGCGCTGCTCAGCTGGTCGAATTCGGCCTTGTAGTTCGAGGTGATGACCTTGTACTCACCAATGGCCGACTGCGGGAATGGATTGCCCCGGGTCGAATCCTGGCCGCTGACGCCACCGGCCAGCACGTAGTTCTTCTGGCCGACGCCATCGATGAACACGTTGATCGCATTGGCGGTCTGCGCGCCCGACCGCAGCCGCGTCGAGCCGTCGCCGCCCTGCGTGAACTGCATCCCCGGCACGGTGTCGGCGAATGCCAGGAAGTTGCGGGTTCCCTGGGGCAAGGATTCGATCTGCTTCTGCGATACGTACGTGGCCACCTCCGAGGTCCTGGTCTCCACGAGCGCCTGCGCGGTCACCACCACCGCGTCCAGGTCAGTCGCCTCGCCTACCCGGCCGGTCTCGGCAACGCCGCCGACGCCGAGATCGAGGGTCGCGGTCTGGCCGACCGCCACGGTGACGTTCTGCGAGCTCGCCTGGCCGTTGGCGTTGACGTCGATGCGATAGGTGCCCGGCGGCAGGCCGACGAGGTTGTAGCTGCCCTTGGCGCCGGTCTGCACGCTGCGGGTCAGGCCGGTGGCGAGATTGGTGGCGGTGACCTGCGCCTGCGCGGCAGGCGTGGAGTCGACCATCACCTCGCCACGGATGGTGGCTGCGGTGGACTGGGCGAATGCGGGGGCCGACAGCAACAAGCCGGCAAGGGCCGCGCTGAGCAGGCTGCGTTCCAGCGTGCGTGACGGGAAACAGGGCTTGCGCTTCATCTTGATGCCCCTCCCAGGGCGGTCCTTTCGTCGTTGAAACGGGGGATGACGCGGGCTTTGCAGCGTCGTTTTCAACTCCAGCAACGGACGGGCGACTGCTTTGATCACCTCATCCGGTAGTCCCTGGCACCCGGCTCGACTTGCGGACCACCAGGCGTGGCTGCAACAGCTCCGGCGACACCGCGAGAGCCGCCGCACCGGACTCAGCTTCCAACAACAGCTGGATGGCCCGCGCACCAAGCGCGGCGATCTCGACACGCATGGTCGTTAAGGGCGGGTGTACATAGCGCGAAAGGGGAATGTCGTCGAAACCCGCAAGCGCGATGTCGTCCGGCACGCGCAGGCCACCTTCGTTCAGCGCGAACAGACAGCCCAGCGCCATCATGTCGTTGGCGGCGAACACCGCGTCGGGACGCTGCGCGCTTTCAAGCAGTGCCTGCCCGGCGTCGTGTCCGGAGGCCTCGTCGAAGTCGCCGGGCAATATCCACGGATCGATCCCCGGCGCGCCCTGCGCGAGCGCGTCGCGATAGCCGCGCAGGCGCTCGCAAGCGTCGAAGTTGTCTTCTGGCCCCGCGATGAAGGCGATGCGCCGGTGCCCGGCCGCGAGCAGGTGGCGCATCATCGCCATCGCGCCGCCGTGGTTGTCGACGCCGATCGACGCATGCCCGGCAGCGGCCAGCGCCGGGTTCATCAGCACCACGGGCATCGGTGGCAGGTCGGCGGCCAGGGCTTCGGCGCCGGCGACGAAGGGCGACATCAGCAGCAGGCCGTCCACGCGCCCGCGCATGGTGCGCAGCGCGGCGCCCTGCTGCTGCGGGTTGCCGTGGTAGCTCGACACCAGCAGATGCAGGCCGCGCTCGCGCGCGACCTGGTCGATGCCGCGCATGAGCTCGGAAAAGAACTCGCCGTACAGGTCGGGCAGCACCACGCCGATGGTCTGGGTGCGTCGACTGCTCAGGCTGCGGGCGGCGTGGTGCGGGCTGTAGCGCAGCTGCTCGGCCACGGCCAGGATGCGCTGGCGCACGTCTTCGGCCACGTTGGGGTGGCCATTCAACGCACGCGAAACAGTCGCCACCGACACGTTCGCGTGTCGTGCCACGTCCTTGATCGTGACGCTCACGGCGCCACCACTTCGAAGCGCGCCGACTGCGCCGCATCCGAGCTGCCGCCCGTGAACACCGTGAATGTGCCGGGCTCCACCACGCGCTGCATCTGCGCGTCGTACAGCGACAGATCATCGAATCCAAGCGTGAACTCGACGTCGCGCGACTCGCCCGGCTGCAGGTCGACGCGTTGGAAGCCGCGCAGCTCGCGCACCGGACGGGTCACGCTGGCCACGTCGTCGCGCACATACAGCTGCACGACCTCGGTGCCGGCGCGCTGGCCCGTGTTGGTCACTCGCACATGGACCTGCTGGCGTGGTTCGCCGACGGCCACCTTCGCGTCCGCGACCTGCGGCGTGCCGTACTCGAAGCTGGTGTAGCTGAGCCCATGTCCAAACGGATACAGCGGCGTCCACGGCACGTCGATGTACTTGCTGCTGAACTTGTTGTCCTTCGCCGGCGGGCGCCCGGTGTTGCGGCGCGCGTGATAGATCGGCACCTGGCCGACGTTGCGCGGCACCGTCACCGGCAACTTGCCCGAAGGATTCACGTCGCCAAACAGCAGGTCGACGATGGCGTTGCCGCCCTCGATGCCGGGGAACCAGGCCTCCAGGATCGCCGGCACCCTGCCCTGCAGCGCACCGGTCGACAGCGGCCGGCCGTTGAGCAGCACCACGACCATCGGCTTGCCGGTCGCGGCCACCGCCAGCGCAAGCTGCTCCTGCACGCCCGGCAGATCGAGCGAACTACGGTTGTTGGCCTCGGCGCTCATCTCCGGATGCTCGCCAAGGAACATCACCACCGCGTCGGCCTGGCGCGCGGCGCGCATAGCCGCGTCGAAGCCCGACCGGTCATCGTCATCGATCGCCGCGCCCTTCGCGACGATCAGCTTCGTCTGCCCGCCGATGGTCTCGCGCAGCGCGGCCAGCGGCGTCACCGCATCCTCGGGCCGGCCGATCCCGACCCAGTTGCCGAGCATCGCCCAGGGCTCGTTGGCCAGCGGCCCAATCACCGCCAGCGAGCGCAGCGATTTGGGCAGCGGCAGCACGTCGTCTTCGTTCTCCAGCAGCACCATCGACTTCTGCGCCATGCGGCGCGCGGCCGCGCGATGCTCCGGCGTGAGCGTCAGCGCCTGCTGCCGGGCGCTGTCCTTGCAGTAGCGATACGGATCCTCGAACAACCCAAGCCGGAACTTGGCATTGAGCACCCGCCGCACCGAGGCGTCGACCTCGGCCAGCGGCACGCGCCCGGCTTCGACCGCAGCGGGCAGGTCCTTGAGGTAGATCGCACTGACCATGTCCACGTCCACACCGGCGCGCAGGCCCAGCCGGCCCGCCTCCTCGCGGGTGCCGGCCACGCCGTGCGGCATCAACTCCATCACGCCTGTGTAGTCGCTGACCAGCAGCCCATTCCAGCCCCACTGGCCGCGCAGCAGATCCTGGATCAGCGGCTTGTGGGCGTGCATCGGCACGCCGGCGACCTCGTTGAAGCTGGCCATGATCGACTGCGCGCCGGCGTCGATCGCAGCCTTGAACGGCGGCAGGTAGACCTCGTGCAGCGTGCGCTCGGAGATGTCGGCCACGTCGTAGTCGCGTCCGCCCTCGGCCGCGCCATAGCCGACGAAATGCTTGGCGGTGGCGAGCATCGTGTCGGCTGCGGCCAGGTCATCGCCCTGGAAGCCGCGCACGCGGGCCGCGGCCAGCACCGAGCCCAGGTAGGGATCCTCGCCTGCGCCTTCGACGACGCGGCCCCAGCGCGGGTCGCGCGCGATGTCCACCATCGGCGCATAGGTCCAGTGCACGCCGTGCGCAGTGGCCTCGATCGCGGCCACGCGCGCGGCGTTGCGCACTTCGTCGGGGTCGAAGCTCGAGGCCTCGCCCAGCGGCACCGGGAAGATCGTGCGCATGCCGTGGATCACGTCGTAGGCGAACAGCAGCGGGATGCCCAGCCGCGAATCCTCCACTGCGATCCGCTGCATCCTGCAGGTCAGCGCGGCGCCGTGGGTGCCAAGCCAGGAACCGATCTGGCCCTGCCGCACCTGGTCCTCGCTGCCCGACATCGCCGCCGGGCCGGTGTTGTTGCCCACGCCCGGCGGCTGGTTGAGCTGGCCGAGCTTCTCGGCCAGGGTCATCCGGGCCATCAGCGCATCGACGAAAGCCCGCTCGGCGGCCAGGTCGCCGGCCGACGTCTGTGCCGGCGCGGGCGCGGCCCAGGCCCCCGGGATGGCCATCGCAATCGCCAGCAGGCCGGTCAGGACGGGGACGATACGCATCGTCAGCGAGCGCGAAGCAATCATGGCGTCGGCCGGAATACGCGGGAGTTGGCCGAATGTAAACGTTTCCAGCGAGGCGCGCATGGCACGCCGCAGCATCGCGCGCGGCGGCTACGTGGCCGGCTGCGGCAGTACCGGCCGGAACGGACGCACGTCCACCCGTACGTAGACGCCCGCCTCGACGTAGGGGTCGGCCTGCGCCCACGTGCGCGCGTCCTCGAGCGATTCGAACTCGGCGATCACGATGCTGCCGCTGAAGCCGGCCGGCCCCGGATCCTCCGCGTCGATCGCCGGGCACGGCCCGGCCAGCAGCAGCCGGCCCTCGTCGCGCAGCGCGGTCAGCCGCGCCAGGTGCCGCTCCCGCGCGGCCATGCGCCTGTCCAGCACCGCTTCGCCGTCATGTCCCTCGATCGCGTACCACATGTGCGTGCTCCAGCCTGACCGCCGCTGATTCTAGCCGCCATCATCGCTGGACAGCCCGCACGCCCTGCGCTTACCCTAGGCCCAAGGTTCCGCAGCCGAACGCCGCTCACGTCGCTCAAGGACGCATAGTCGCGACCCTTCGGCCAGACCCGACGCCCCCTTCGCAGTTTCCTGCCGGTTTCCGGCATGGCCTGCACGTGGCGCCCGGTCGCAAGACGCTTTGACCAGTGCTGGTGTTCGGACCCCTGCATGCCGGGTAGCCCGCCCGCACGTGCAGCACTTGGCCGTTCGCCGGCCTTGCACCACCCGCTACGCAAGACGGCCCGGAGGGGGCCGCACCCCGAATGAGCCAACCCGCCCAGGACAACGCCGCGCAGGCGCAAGCACATCCGCAGCAGCAGGAAATGCCGCTGGCGGTGGTGCACGGCCAGCCCGTGCTGCAGATCCCACAGGACCTGTACATCCCGCCCGATGCGCTGGAGGTGATCCTCGAGGCCTTCGAAGGCCCGCTCGACCTGCTGCTGTACCTGATCCGCCGCCAGAACGTGGACATCCTCGACATCCCGGTCGCGGAGATCACGCGCCAGTACGTCGACTACATCGGGGTGATGCAGGATCTGCGCTTCGAGCTGGCGGCCGAGTACCTGGTGATGGCCGCGATCCTGGCCGAGATCAAGTCACGGATGCTGCTGCCGCGGCCGCCCAGCGAGGAGATCGACGAGGGCGATCCGCGCGCGGACCTGGTGCGTCGGCTGCAGGAGTACGAGCGTTTCAAGCAGGCGGCGGAAGACCTGGACACCCTGCCGCGCATGGAGCGCGACACCGCACCCGCGACGGCCTTCGTGCCGGACCGGGCCGCGGTCAGGGCGCCGCCACCGGTGGAGCTGCGCGAGATGCTGCTGGCGCTGCACGATGTGCTCAAGCGCGCCGAGCTGCTCACCAGCCACGAGATCCGTCGCGACGCGCTGAGCGTGCGCCAGCGCATGGGCGAGCTGCTGGGCAAGCTGGAGGACGGCGCGTTCCACCGCTTCGAGGCGCTGTTCGACCCGAACGAGGGCCGCCCCGGCGTGGTGGTCACCTTCCTTTCGGTGCTGGAGCTGGCCAAGGAACAACTGCTGGACGTGGTGCAGGACGCCCCGCTGGCGCCGATCTACGTGAAGTCGCTCGCCGCCGGCCGCGCGGCCGACGAACCGCTGGAGTTCTCCAGCGAGTTCGACGATGAGCCGGCGGAGGGATCCGACGGCTGAGCAAGGGGCGGCCATGGCAGCTGCCCGCCGCTACGCCAACGACCCGGCCCCGGATCCGCACCATGACGCGTCGCCCGCAAGGGACGCCGCAGCAAGACCCACCCGACACACAACCACACACAACCGACAGCCGATGGATCAATCGCTCATCAACCGCATCGTCGAGGCCGCGCTGCTGGCATCCAGCCAGCCGCTGACGGTCGTCCAGCTTGCCGGGCTGTTCCCGCTCGACGAGCCGGCGCCGGACGGCAGCATCCAGTCCGCGCTCGAAGTGCTGCAGGCGCAATGCGCCGAGCGCGGCGTGGAACTGGTCGAGGTCGCCTCGGGCTGGCGCTACCAGGTCAAGGCCGACGTGCATGCATGGGTGGCCCGGCTGTGGACCGAGCGCCAGGTCAAGTACACCCGCGCCACGCTCGAAACGCTGGCGCTGATCGCCTACCGCCAGCCGATCACCCGCGGCGAGATCGAGCAGGTGCGCGGCGTGGCGACCAACAGCAACATCATCAAGGCGCTGGAGGAGCGCGAGTGGATCCGCGTGGTCGGCCATCGCGACATGCCGGGCCGGCCGGAGCTGCTGGGCACCACCAGGGCCTTCCTCGATTACTTCGGCCTCAAGCGCCTGGATGCGCTGCCGCCGCTGTCCGAACTCAAGGATTTCGGCGAGCTGGAACCGCAGTTCGAGTTCGGGGGCGAGCGCGCCGTGGGCGGGATCGCCGCGGACGGCGGTACTGAGGTCGACGGCGACATCGCGGCCAACGATTCGGATGTCGCGCAGGACGAGGCGGGCGATGAGGCCGCCGATAGACAGGCAGGCCACGAAGCCGGAAGCGAGTCCGGCGACCCGGCGGATGCGGATGAAGATGAAGGTTCCAGCGTGATTGCCGGCACCACCACCGCCGACCACATCGACACGGTCGACGACGAGCTGACGGATACCGCACCCGGCGAGACCGGGGACGACACCCTCGAATACGAACACGACACAGACACCCCCCACCACCCCGACGGCAACGATGCCGCGGCCGAACAGCAGGACGCCCTCGCCGACGACGGCGACAGCACCCGGAGCAGACATGAGTGAGCAACACCCCACCGGCAGCCGCAAGCTGTCGCTCAAGCGCGGCGAAGAGAAGACCGCCGAAATCACATCCCGGCTCGAAGAGCGCCTGCACAAGGTACTGGCCCAGGCCGGCCTTGGTTCGCGCCGCGCACTCGAGCAGCGCATCGCCGATGGCCTGGTCAAGGTCAACGGCGAGGTCGCGCAGACCGGCATGTCGGTCAAGGGCGGCGACCGCATCGATATCGACGGTCGCCAGTTCGTCGCCAGCGCGCTGAGCGAACCGGCGCGCGTGCTGATGTACAACAAGCCCGAAGGCGAAGTCACCACGCGCGAGGACCCCGAAGGCCGCCCGACGATCTTCGAATCCCTGCCTGCGCTCAAGGGCGCACGCTGGATCGCGATCGGCCGCCTCGACATCAACACCACCGGCCTGCTGCTGCTGACCACCGATGGCGAACTCGCCAACGCGATGATGCATCCGTCCTACGAGATGGAGCGCGAATACGTCTGCCGCGTGCGTGCGCCCGAAGGCGAGGAGACGGTGTCGGACAAGATAGTCGACCGCCTCGCGCGCGGCGTGGCGCTGGAAGACGGCCCGGCCAAGTTCGACGAGATCAAGCGCATCGGCGGGACCGATTCGAACGAGTGGTTCCAGGTGCTGCTCAAGGAAGGCCGCAACCGCGAGGTGCGCCGCCTGTGGGAGTCGCAGGGCTGCCAGGTCAGCCGCCTCAAGCGCATCCGCTACGGCAAGGTCGCACTGCCACAGACGCTGCTGCGCGGGCAATCGCTGGAATTGGCCGACGCGCCGGTCGAGGCGCTGCGCAAGGAGCTCAAGCTCGAAGAAGGTCCACCGCCGGCGCTGACCCTGCTGCCGGTGATCGGCCAGCGCAAGGCCGCCAAGTCGACCGTGCACGTGGGCGACGACCGTCGTCCGCAGGGCTACGTCAACGGACACAACACCGCCGACGAAGGGCGTGAACTGCGCCGCTTCGACCACGTGCGCGAGGATCGTCGCGGCCGTGGCGGCCACAAGCCGCATGGCGGCCTGACCGTCAGCGGCGAACAGGCGGCCAAGCAGTCGCAGAAGCCGTTCAAGCCGCGCACCCAGAAAGGCGGCCCCAAGCCGCTGCCGGACGGCAACCCGGCGGCGTTTCGCAGCTGGTATGTGCCTGACGGCGTCGACACCGGCCCGGCCGGCCATCGCAACGCCGATGGCCGCGGTCCCGGCAAGCCGGGCGGGCCTGGGAAGAAGCGCGGCCCGGGCGGCGGACAGGGCCGTGCCAAGGCCGCGCATCCCTACGGACATCCGGGTGGCGCGCCGAGCTTTCCCTCCGACCACGCCTCGCCGGGCCACAACCCCAACGCGGCACGTCCGCGGGGTCCGCGCCCGGCCGGTCCGCGTCCCGGCGGCAACGCCCGGCCGAAGGGCCCGCGTCCCGCAGGTGGCGGCGGCCCTGGCAACCGCAGCGGCGGCGGCAACCGCGGTCCGCGCGGTGGCAATCGCTGAAACGACGGCCCGCGCCGACTGCGCGCGGGCGTCAGGACGGCTCTCCCGCGCGATGAGCGGGATGCGAGGGGCATCGCCGCTCGAAGGCCGGCCCGGTCGAAGGTCAGAGCCCGCCCTCCGCAGCTGTCACACGCAGCTGTCATCCCGAGCGTAGCGAGGGATCTGATCCGGCCGGGCGACTTTGGCCCGCGGAGAGATTCCTCACTTCGTTCGGAATGACATCTTCGTCCGGAATGACATCCCGGGGACCAGACGAGGGAGCGTGCCGCTCAGGGAAGTAGACGTTCGCAGCCGGCGCACGCGACTGTCGTCCCGAACGCAACGCGGGATCTGCCCTGGCGCGCCGGACGCCAGCCGGCCAAGGCAATGTTGGCGGTGCGTCAGACCTCGTCGCGTGCGACTTCCCGCAGCCTGCCTTCATGCAGCTCGACCACCCGGTCGAGCTTGCGCGCAAGGCGGCGGTCGTGGGTGACCAGCGCCAGGCTCGTGCGCTGGGCGCGGTTGAGTTCCAGCATCAGTTCGAACACGGTCGCGGCGGTGCGCTCGTCCAGGTTGCCCGTCGGCTCGTCGCCGAGCACGCAGGCCGGGCGGTTGACCAGGGCCCGCGCCACCGCCGCGCGCTGGCGTTCGCCGCCGGACAGTTCGCCGGGCTTGTGTTCGAGCCGGTGGCCAAGACCAACCGCTTCAAGCAGCTCGCGTGCACGCGCCGAGGCCACGTTCGCGGCGGTGCCGCCCAGCAGCACCGGCATCATCACGTTCTCCAGCGCGGTGAATTCCGGCAGCAGGTGGTGGAACTGGTAGACGAAGCCCAGCGCCCGGTTGCGCAGCTGGCCGCGCGCCGCGTCCGACAGCGCGCTCATCTTCTGCCCGGACACGTACACCTCGCCGGTGGTCGGCGTGTCGAGTCCGCCCAGCAGGTGCAGCAGGGTGCTCTTGCCGGCGCCCGAGGCGCCGAGGATCGCGACCGTCTCGCCAGCGTCGACATGGAAGTCCAGCCCGTCGAACACCGGCGTGTGCATCGTGCCCTCGGCGTAGGTCTTGCCGAGCTGCTCGGCGCGGATCACGGTCGGATCGTCGGGCGTCCGCTCCGTGTCGACCGGATCCAGGACCATGCGCTCGCCATCGATTCCGGCGACGACCGGGATCTTGCGGTCACTCATAGCGCAGCGCCTCCGCCGGCGCCGTGCGCGCCGCACGCCAGGCCGGATAGATCGTGGCAAGGAAGGCCATCAGCAGGGCGACGGCCGCGATCATGACCACGTCGCCCGCCTGCAGGTCGATGGGCAGGCCGGTCACGTAGTACACGTCCTCGGGCATCAGCACCACGTCGAAGGCGCGCTCGATCGCGCGCAGGATGTGCTCGAGGTTGAAGGTCAGCACCAGCCCGCCGATCACACCGGCCACCGTGCCGATCAGGCCGATCAACGTGCCCTGCACCACGAAGACCTGCATCACTCCGCCGGGCGTCAGCCCCAGCGTGCGCAGGATGGCGATGTCGGCGAGCTTGTCGGTCACCAGCATCACCTGCGAGCTGAGCAGGGAGAACGCGCCCATCAGGATGATCAGCGACAGCAGGATGCCGATCATGGTCTTCTCCAGCTTCAGCGCGCGGAACATGTTGGCGTTTTCCATGCTCCAGTCGCTGACCCGGTAGTAGCTGTGGTTTTCGGTCGCGAGCGCCTGGGCCAGGTCGGCCGCGACATTCCAGGCCTGGTCCATGTCGTGCAGCTTCAGGCGCACGCCGGTGACGCCGTCGCCCATGCGCATCAGCCGCTGGGCATCCTGGATGTTGACCACCGCCAGGCGGCGGTCGAAGTCCTGGTAGCCGGCCTCGAAGATGCCGCTGACGGTGAAGCGCTTGAGCTGCGGCACCGCGCCCATTGGCGTGACCTGGAAGTCGGTGGTGACCACGACCTTGTCACCGACGCGCGCGCCCAACCATTGCGCCAGCTCCTTGCCCAGCACGATGTTGAATTCGCCCGGCGCCAGGTCCGACAGCGCGCCCTGCACCATCCATTTGGCCAAGTCGGACACCTGCGCCTCGTCCTGCGGCGAAACGCCGCGGATCGCGGCGGGCTCCTGGCGCGCGCCGCGCAGCAGCGCCTGCGCATCGATGTAGGGCGCCGCGCCGGAGATGCGCGCGTCGCGCTTTGCAATCTCGATCGCATGCGGCCATCCGCTCATGGACTCGCCATCGGCGCTGACGGTGGCGTGCGCGACCATGCCGAGCATGCGGTCCTTGATCTCGCGCTGGAATCCGCTCATCACCGCCAGCGTGGTGATCAGCACCATCACGCCGATCGCGATGCCGAGGATCGAGGCCAGGGAGATGAAGGAAATGAAGCCGTTGCGGCGCTTGGCGCGCAGGTAGCGCAGGCCGATGGCGACGGGGACCGGTTTGAACATGCGACGCGGTCAGCGTGCGCACGCGCGGCAAACGCCGCGGGGCCGGGCATAGCGGGACAGTCGCGGCATGGGCGGCATCGAAGCGGTGGCTCGTCGCGGAACGGACCGCTATGGTGCCATCGAAGCCCCGCGGCTGGCATCCTGCGCGGTCGGAGCGGCCAGTCGCAGTTCACGTCGCTGCGGCGCCGGCAACGTGTCCGGCCACCAGGCACGATGCTGCCTGCGCCCCCGCGCATCGCACCAGCTGGCGAAGGCCAGCGGGCCGCGCCAATGCAGCTGGAAGCCCACGGCCGGTTCGCCGTCCACCAGCGGCGCGGCGCCTGCGCGGAACACGAACGCATGGGGGCTGCGGCGATGCTCACGCCAGAGCAGCCAGGCGCCGTAGACCCAGGCCAACACCGCCGCAGGCCAGGCCAGCCGCGCGGACAGGTCCGAGGCCAGCAGCGCACAGCCAGCGGACGCGCCAAGCAGCATGATCGCGCCGGTCAGCCAGCGCGACGGCCACCAGTCGATCCTGGCGGCGCCGCTGCAAGCGGTGCGATCACGCGGGAGGGAGCGCGCGGATGCGGCGGACGAGCACGTCGAGTTCGGCATCGCTGGCGGCCTCATGGCCCATGAACCAGTGCCAGAGCCTATCGTCCTCGCAGTCCAGCAGGCGTAGGAAAACGCCCCGCTGGGCTTCGGAAGCCGCCGCCCATTCGCGGTCCAGCCAGCGCTCGAACAACTGGTCGAGTTCGCGCATGCCGCGACGGCAGCGCCAGCGGACGCGTTTGAACTCGGGATCTGGCGCAGCGTGATTCATTGGAGGATCGATCCCCTGGGCAGCGCGTGGGCATCGCCTGACCGGCACGCCAGGCGGCACAGAGACGCATGCTTCCTTTGTAGGAGCGGCTTCAGCCGCGACCACGGCGTCCACACCATCGCCGCGGCCGCACCGCCAGCAGTCCTCAGCCGTGTCGCGCCAGCATCAGCTGCTTGATCGAACCGATCGCCTGTGCCGGGTTCAGGCCCTTGGGGCAGGTCCGGGTGCAGTTCATGATGGTGTGGCAGCGGTAGAGCTTGAACGGATCCTCGAGGTCGTCCAGGCGCGCGCCGGTGTCCTCGTCGCGGCTGTCGACGATCCAGCGGTAGGCCTGCAGCAGCACGGCCGGGCCAAGGTAGCGCTCGCCGTTCCACCAGTAGCTCGGGCAGGCGGTGCTGCAGCAGGCACAGAGGATGCACTCGTACAGGCCGTCGAGCTTGTCGCGGTCGGCCGGCGACTGCAGGCGCTCGCGGTCCGGCGGCGGCGCGCTCTGGGTGCGCAGCCAGGGCTGGATCGATGCGTACTGCGCATAGAAGTGGGTCATGTCAGGCACCAGGTCCTTGACCACGCTCATGTGCGGCAGCGGATAGATCGGCACTTCCGACTTGGCACAGTCGCCAATCGCGCGCGTGCAGGCGAGGGTGTTGGTGCCGTCGATGTTCATCGCGCACGAACCGCAGATACCCTCGCGGCAGGAGCGACGGAACGCCAGGGTCGGGTCGACCTCGTTCTTGATCTTGATCAGCGCGTCCAGGACCATCGGCCCGCACTTGTCGAGGTCGACCTCGTAGCTGTCGGTGCGCGGGTTCTGGCCGTCGTCCGGGTTCCAGCGGTACACCTTGAAGGTGCGCACGCGGGTTGCACCGGCAGGCGCCTTGAAGTGGCGGCCCTTGCCGATCTTCGAGTTCTTCGGGAGGGTGAATTCGGCCATCTGATCAGTTCCGGAAATCGGGAGTCGCGGATCGGCAATCGTGGTTGCGGTGCGTGGTCCCCGTCACGATCACAGGCAGGCGCCTGTGATCTTTCCGGTTACCACTCCGGACCCGATCCTCAATACACACGTGCCACGGGCGGCACCACCTCGACTTCGTCGTCGAGGGTGTACATGTGTACGGGGCGGTAGTCGATGCGGGTGTTGCCCGCCTCGTCCATCCAGCACAGCGTGTGCTTGTGCCAGCTCGTGTCGTCGCGGTCCGGGAAGTCCTCGCGCGCATGCGCGCCGCGCGACTCCTTGCGGTTCTCGGCCGAGACGATGGTCACCAGTGCCTGGCCCAGCAGGTTCTGCAGCTCCAGGGTCTCGATCAGGTCGGAGTTCCAGACCAGCGAACGGTCGCTCACGCGCACGTCGGCGAAGGAGTCTCGGATCTCGCGCACCTGCTGCACGCCCTCGGCAAGCGTTTCCTGGGTGCGGAACACCGCCGCGTGGCCCTGCATCGAACGCTGCATGTTGTCGCGGATCACGGCGGTGGGCGTGTCGCCGCTGGCGTTGCGCAGGCGGTCGAGGTTGCCGATCGCCTTGTCGGTGGCGTCGCTGGCCAGGCGCTTGTGCGGCTGGCCCGGCTTGATGGTCTCGGCGCAGCGGTTGGCCACCGCGCGGCCGAACACCACCAGGTCGAGCAGCGAGTTCGACCCAAGCCGGTTGGCGCCGTGCACCGACACGCAGGCGGCCTCGCCGATGGAGTACAGGCCCGGCACGATCGCATCGGGATCGCCGTTCTTCAGCTGCACCACTTCGCCGTGGTAGTTGGTCGGCACGCCGCCCATGTTGTAGTGCACGGTCGGGATCACCGGGATCGGCTGCTTCTCTACGTCCACGCCGGCGAAGATCTTCGCGCTCTCGGCGATGCCGGGCAGCTTCTTGTGGATGTCAGCGGGGTCGAGGTGGGTCAGGTCGAGGAAGATGTGGTCCTTGTGCTCGCCGACGCCGCGACCCTCGCGGATTTCCATGGTCATCGAGCGGCTGACCACGTCGCGCGAGGCCAGGTCCTTGGCGTTGGGCGCGTAGCGCTCCATGAAGCGCTCGCCGTTGGCGTTGCGCAGGATGCCGCCTTCGCCGCGCACGCCCTCGGTGATCAGGCAGCCGGCGCCGTAGATGCCGGTGGGATGGAACTGCACGAACTCCATGTCCTGCAGGCCCAGGCCGGCGCGCAGCGCCATGCCACCACCGTCGCCGGTGCAGGTGTGCGCGGACGTCGCGGAGAAGTACGCGCGACCGTAACCACCCGTTGCCAGCACCGTGCCGTGCGCTCGGAACAGGTGCAGCGTGCCCTCGGCCATGTCCATGGCCAGCACGCCCTTGCAGGCGCCCTCCTCGTCCATGATCAGGTCGAGCGCGAAGTATTCGACGAAGAATTCCGCCTGGTGCGCCAGCGACTGCTGGTAGAGCGTATGCAGGATCGCGTGGCCGGTGCGGTCGGCCGCGGCGCAGGTGCGCTGCGCGGTGCCCTTGCCGTAGTGCGTGGTCATGCCGCCGAAGGGGCGCTGGTAGATCTTGCCCTCCTCGGTGCGCGAGAACGGCACGCCCTGGTGCTCGAGCTCGATGATCGCGGGGATGGCCTCGCGGCACATGTACTGGATGGCGTCCTGGTCGCCCAGCCAGTCCGAACCCTTGATGGTGTCGTAGAAATGGAAGCGCCAGTCGTCCTCGCCCATGTTGCCCAGCGCAGCGGAGATGCCGCCCTGCGCCGCCACGGTGTGCGAGCGGGTCGGGAAGACCTTGGTGATGCAGGCGGTCTTCAGGCCCTTGTGCGCGAGCCCGAAGGTCGCGCGCAGGCCGGCGCCGCCGGCGCCGACGACGATCATGTCGTACTGGTGTTCGGTAATGGGATAGGCGGACGTCATCGCAGGCTCACGAGGCAAAGGCGATGCGGGCGATCGCATACAGCGACGCGATGGCGCCCAGCCCGCAAAGGAAGTTGTTGAGGAAATGCGCGGTGATCTCGATCGAGCGCGTATGCACGTAGTCCTCGATCACGATCTGCAGGCCAAGCTTGGCGTGCCAGAACATGCTGACCAGGAACACCGCGAAGATGATGGTGTTCCAGGGCCGCGCGATGATGCCGCGGGCTGTTTCCAGGTCCGCGCCCACCAGGGTGACCAGCGTCCAGACAAACCAGATCGCCAGCGGCGCGAGGACGATCGCGGTGACCCGCTGCGTCCAGAAGTGATCGGTGCCGGACTTGCCCGCGCCAAGCCCACGTGCGCGCTTGAGCGGCGTGCGGAACTGCTCCGCGCGCGAAGTTTCTCCACCACCGCTCATGACGTTCCCCTCATGCCAAAGAACCAGATCAGCCCGGTGAGCACGGCCCCAACCGCGAACACCGCATAGCCCGAGGCGTAGACCTTCGGGATCTCGAAGCCCCAGCCCGCATCCCACAACAGGTGGCGGATGCCGTTGAGCAGGTGGTAGACCAGCGCGAGCGTGAAGCCGAACAGGAAGGCCAGACCCAGCGGCGAGGACCACTGGCGCGACGCGAACTCGTAGGCATCGCCACCGATGGCGATGGACATCAGCCACCACACCAGAGAAATGCCGCCCAGCGCCAGCGCGATGCCGGTGATGCGATGCAGGATCGACATCAGCGAGGTGATCTGGAAACGGTAGGTCTGCCCGAGCATGAAGGGCGACGTGGGGCGTTTGCGGTATGCCATCGCTGGCTGGTCTCCTCGCTGGCGGCGTGGCCGCGTGGCTGGATCGGGGTGACCGACCCGGCGTCGGCCCCGCAGGTAATCAGAAATCGATGCAGCGGCCGTTCTTTTCCCAGTCTCCGTACCGGGTGGGGTCGAGGCCATCGCGGCCGTTGACTTCGGATGTCCCGGGCGAAGCCGGCACCGTGGTCGGGGACGTCTCGGCAACGGGAGGTTGCGTCGCTGCCGAAGACCCGTCGGTGTCTGGTTCGCCTAAGATGTCCTGACCGTTCACGAATGAAAGTTTAGTCGCGCGCCCCATGTCCGACAAGCCAAACAACAACACTGGCACATTTTTCGCCATTCCAGGCTGGAGCGTGGTCAGCCTCCAGGGCGTGGATGCGCGCCGTTTCGCGCAGGCGCAATTCATGGGCGACGTCGACGCGCTGGCCGACGGGCACTGGCAGTGGAACGGTTGGCTGACGCCCAAGGGCCGCGTGATTGCCCTGTTCGCGCTGCTCCGGCAGGACGCGGACAACCTGCACCTGCTGCTGGCAGATTCCGACCCGGCGGCGTTCGTGGCGGCGCTGTCGCGCTTCGTGTTCCGCAGCAAGCTGCGGATCGCGCACGAGGCGGACCTGCAGGTGAGCGGGCGCTTCGAAGCGCCGAACCTGGCCCGCGACGCCTCGTTTGCCGGCACGACCGACCCGCTGGCGCTGCAGCTGGACCTGGGCGGAGCCGGCGGCGCGCGCACCCTGGCGGTGGGCACCGCGCAGGCGCCCGAAGACACCGCGGCCGCCGCACGCTGGCGCGCCCTCGACCTCGCACACGGCCTGCCGCGGCTGGAGCCGGATCAGGTCGAACAGTGGACACCGCAACAGCTGTCGCTGGATCGCCTGCGCGCCTACAGCGTCAAAAAGGGCTGCTACCCCGGCCAGGAAATCGTGGCGCGCACACACTTCCTCGGCCAGGCCAAGCGCGGGCTGGTGCGGCTGGGTGCCGCGGCCGGCATCCCCGCTGGCGATGTCTTCACCGTCGATGCCCCGGACCGCGCTGCCGGCCGGATTGCCAGCAGCGCAGGTGCCGAGGCACTGGCCGTGCTGCCGGTGGACGCCGGCGACGGCGCATACCTGGTGGGCGGCATGGAGTGCCGGCGGCTGCCGCTGCTGGATGGACTGGCGCGCTGAGCGATCTGCGCTAGCCCGCCAGCGCGCCGGCAGCAGCCACGATCTCCGTCTCGGACGGAATCACCAGGAACGCCGCCCCGGCCAGCGGGGTGAACGTGTCGGCCCCCACCACGCGCCGCAGTGGCTTCGCGCCCAGGCCCGCCTCCACGATCGCGGTGATGATGCCCTCGCCCACGCCGGCGCTGCGCCGGCCCTCGTCGACGACCAGGATACGGGCGCAATCACGCGCATGGCGAGCGATGGCGGCTTCGTTGAGCGGCAGCAGCCAGCGCAGGTCGACCACGCGCACCTTCCAGCCGTGTGCCGCTTCGATGGCGCGAGCGGCACGCAGGCTCATCGGCACGCCGTTGCCGAAGGTGAAAACGACCAGGTCGTCAGCTTCGGCGCCGTATACGCGCTCCTCGCCGAGCGGCATGGCCTGGTGCGGCGGCGGATACGCGGTCAGCCAGCCGCCGTCGCCGGCCGCGTGCAGATCCTTGGTCATGTACAGGGCGATCGGCTCCAGGAAGGCGCAGACGCGTCCGTCCACCTTCGCCAGCGCCATCAGCGTGCGCAGCATGGTGGCCGCGTCATCGCCGCGGCTCGGACAGCCGATCACGAGCCCGGGGATGTCGCGCAGCGCGGTGATCGAGTTGTCGTTGTGGAAGTGCCCGCCAAATCCGCGCTGGTAGCCCAGCGAGGCGATGCGCATGACCATCGGGTTTCGGTACTGGCCGTTGCTGAAGAACTGCAGGCTGGCCGCCTCGCCGCGGATCTGGTCGCAGGCATTGTGGAAATAGGCCAGGTACTGGATCTCGGGCAGCGGCAACATGCCCATGTTGGCAAAGCCCTGTGCCAGGCCAAGGATGATGGTTTCGTCGAGCAGGGTGTTGAACACGCGGCGCGGGCCGAACGCCTTCTGCAGGCCCCTGGTGACCGTGTACACGCCGCCCTTCTGCGCCACGTCCTCGCCGAACAGCAGCGCTTCGGGGTATTTGGCGAACAGGTCGTGCAGCGCTGCGTTGATCTGCACCGCCAGGTGCTTGGGACCCTGCCTTTCGGGAAGCTTCGCCTCGCCACCAAACGCCTTCGCGCGGGCCTCGCCGCCGGCAATACGCGCGGCTTCGGCCTGCACCGCGTCTGGCGTGTGCGGCGCAAGCGGCGCCATCACGTCCTCCAGCGTCGACAGGCGCGGACGACGGTCGGCATCTTCGGCGGCGGCGAAACACTTCACGCGCGTGGACTCATACAGCGCGAGCACCTCGTCCTTCGACATCAGCCCTGATTCGAGCGCGATCGCAGCGGAACGCAGCAGCGGGTCGCTCGCCTCCACCGCGCACAGCTCCTCGATGCTGCGCCACTCGATCTCGAAGTCGGTGCCGGCGTGGCCCATGATCCGGGTGGTGCGCAGATGCAGGAAGGTGGGTCGCCGCGTGCGCCGGCAGTGTTCGACGGCGCGCTGCACGTCGCCGTAGCCATTGGCCAGGTCGAGGCCGTCGGCGTGGAAATAGTCGAGGTCGGGTCGATGGCGGAAGTTGCGCGCCACCCAGCCGTCCGGCGTCCTGACCGAGATGCCGATGCCATTGTCCTCGCAGACGAACAGCACCGGCGCCGGCAGTTTCTGGTAGGCCGTCCAGGCCGCCGCGTTGAACGCCGTCTGTGCGGTGGCGTGGTTGCTCGAGGCATCGCCGAAGGAGCAGATCGCGATGCTGTCGTCGGGAATCGGTAGCGCATGTCCGATGCGACGCGCCTGCTCGATCGCCACCGCAGTGCCGAAGGCCTTGGGCAGGTGCGATGCGATGGTGGACGTCTGCGGCAGCACCCACAGCGGCCTGCTGCCCCAGACCTTGTGGCGGCCGCCGCTGGCGGGGTCGTCCTTCGAGGCTGCGAACGACAGCGCCGAATCCATCACCGGATCCATGCCCGGCAGCTTGCGGAAGCGCTCGGCCATGAAGGCGCCGCTGCGGTAGTGCAGGAACGCCGGATCGGTATGGCGCGTGAGCCGCGCGACCATCGCGTTGCCTTCGTGGCCGCTGGAACCGATGGTGTAGAAGACCTTGTCCTGCACGCGCAGCACGCGCGCCATCAGGTCGAGATGGCGGCTGGTCAGCTGCGATTCGAACAGCTCGCGGAAGCCGCGCGCATCCAGGGCGCTACCGTCGAGGACAGCCTCGCCGTCGGCCGGCTTCGCGTCGACGTGGCCGTCCCAGCCGCGCACGAACTCCTGGAAGTTGAGGTCGCAGATCTCGGCGCGGTTGAGGCCCTTCATGCGCGACGGGATGGGATTGGGAACAGTGGCGAACATGCGAAAACTCATTCCATCGCGGGCAGGCCCGCCGTCATTGCAGCGGCGTCAGCCTCTGCGGTTCGATTGCGCGATCCACTCGCTTGCCTGGGCCGACGGCGCAGGCATCGCGACAAAACCCGGCGTTGCACGCACCCGCGCCAGCCAGTCCCGCAGCGCCGGGTAGCCCGACAGGTCGAAACCGCCGTCGGCCGCCACCGCGGTATAGGCGACCAGCGCGATGTCGGCGATGCCGTAGTCCGGACCGGTGAACCACGGGTGCGCGTCCAGGCGCCGCTCCATCACCGCCAGCGCGAGGTGACCGCGCTCGCGCAGGCGCGGCAGCTCCGCGCGGCGCGGCGAGTCGGGCGGCGTCCAGCCGCAGATGAAGCGGGCCACGGCGATGCAGGGCTCGTGGCTGTACTGCTCGAAGAACATCCAGCTCAGTGCCTGCGCCCGCTGCCAGGGATCGGCCGGCAGGTAGGGCGTGCCTTCGGCCAGCCAGCACAGGATCGCGTTCGACTCGACCAGGATGCGGCCGTCGTCGAGCTCCAGCATCGGCACCTTGCCGTTGGGATTCTTCGCCAGGTAATCGGGGCTGCGGGTGGCACCGGCGAGGATGTCGACCTCGATCCAACGGTAGGGCCGGCCCAGTTGCTCGAGCAGCAGGCGCAGCTTGTGGCAGTTTCCCGACCAGGAGACGCCATGGACGGTGGTCATGCCGCCTTCTCCCGGTTGCGCAGCCATTGCTCGCGCGTCTGGCCCCAGATGTCGTTGGCGGCGTCCTGGTGGGGCGGCGGCAGCGCACCCGGTCCGCGCAGGCGCGAACCCAGGCGCTGCGCGACCTTCTGCGAGGCGGCGTTCTCCGGCGCGATGCAGTGGATGAAGTCGTCCCAGCCGAGGTGGGCCAGTGCCCAGTCGATGGTCGCCGGCAGGGCCTCGGTCGCGTAGCCCCTGCCCCAGGCGTCGGGATGGAGCATGTAGCCGATCTCGTTGCCCGGCCAACCGTCCGGCTTCCAGGGCCCGCCCTGGCCGAGCCAGCGGCCGCTGTCGCGGTCGATGAAGGAGAACATGCCAAAGCCCTGGATCAGCCACGCGCCCGGCTGCTGCAGGAACTTGCGCCAGGCCGCTGCCCGCGGCAAGTGGCCGCCGATCCAGCGCGCCGCATCCTCGTCGGCCAGCACCTCGGCGAAGCGGTCGAAATCGCCGGCCTGCGGCAGCCGCAGGAGCAGGCGTTCGGTTTCGATGCGGATATCCGGAAGCGACATGCCAAGGTCTCCTGGGCCCGATTGCAACATGACGAAGTCCCGCAAATGCAGCGCCAACCGCCGGATCCCGGATCATGCGTCCGGGGTGCACGCGGCGATCAGAACGCGTTGATGCCTGTCAGCTCACGCCCGACCACCAGCTGGTGGACGGTTTCCGTGCCCTCGTAGGTGATGACCGATTCCAGATTGAGCGCGTGGCGGATGGGGCAGTGCTCGGTGGTGATGCCGGCGCCGCCGAGCAGGTCGCGCGCCTCGCGCGCGATGTCGATGGCCATGCGGCAGTTGTTCCACTTGGCCAGCGACACCTGCGTGGGCTGCATCTTGCCCGCATCCTTCAGGCGCCCGAGCTGCAGGCTCAGCAACTGCGCACCGGTGATGCGGCGCGCCCAGTCGGCCATCTTGATCTGCGCGCTCTGCGTCGCCGCCACCGGGCGGCCGAACAGGATGCGTTGCTTCGAATAGTTGAGCGCTTCATCAAGGCATGCGACCGCCGCGCCGATCGGGCCCCAGGTGATGCCGTAGCGGGCCTGGGTCAGGCAGCCCAGCGGGCCCTTGAGTCCCTTGACGTTCGGCAGGCGATTGGCTTCCGGCACCCGCACGTTGTCGAAGAACAGCGCGCTGGTCACCGACGCGCGCAGGCTCATCTTGTGCTTGACCTCCTGCGCCTTGAAGCCGGCGAAGTCCTTCTCCACCACGAAGCCCTGGATGCCGTCGTCGGTCTGCGCCCAGACGATGGCGATGTCGGCCAGGTTGCCGTTGGTGATCCACATCTTGGAGCCGTTGATCAGCCAGTCGTCGCCGTCGCGCTTCGCGTGCGTCTTCATATTGGCCGGGTCGGAGCCGCCGTGCGCCTCGGTCAGGCCGAAGCAGCCGATCACCTTGCCCGCCGCCATGTCGGGCAGCCAGCGTTGCTTCTGCTCCTCGGTGCCGTAGGCGAAGATCGGGTACATGCACAGCGACGACTGCACGCTGGCGAAGCTGCGCAGGCCGGAATCACCGCGCTCGAGCTCCTGGCAGATCAGGCCGTAGCTGACGTAGTTGAGTCCGGAACCGCCGTACTCCGCCGGCAGGGTCGCGCCCAGCAGGCCCAGACTTGCAATCTCCGGGACCAGTTCGACCGGGAAGCGGCCCTGGTCGAAGCAATCGCCGATGATCGGCAGCACGCGCTCGTCGGTGAAACGGGCCACGCTGTCCTGGACCGCGCGCTCCTCGTCGCTGAGCAGGGAACGGACGTCGTACAGGTCGCAGGGGTGCAGGGCCATCGCGCAGCTCGGGGCGGGAGTAGTTTCATATTGTACGGTCGGGACCGCGCCGTGGGTCCCAGCCGTGGGCCCCAACGCAAACGGGCCGGCAAATGCCGGCCCGTTCGGGTAACGCTGGCTCAGGTCAGCCGCGATCCGGGACCGCCGACCCGGCCACGCGCGCCATGACCTCGCCATCGATCACCGGCAGGCGATCGCCCGGATCATCCTGCAGGCGCACGGTCTGCTGGCTGCCGTCGTAGCGATAGGTCACGTCGTAGGCGATGGTCTGGTCCTCGGTGCCCAGCGAGATGCGGTCGCCGGGCTTGTCGCCGGTGCGCATCGTGCCGGTGGTGCCGTCCGGGTTGCGGTAGGTCACGTTCCAGGCGACGACCTGCGAGGACTGCGAGGTGTCCTGCACGGTCCGGCACTGGCGGTCCACCCGCTCGACCACTCGGCCACCGACGTGGTTGCGGTCCACGCGGTTCCCGATCACGCCGCCCGCGGTCGCGCCCGCGGCCGTCGCCAGCTTGCGGCCGTTGCCGCCGCCCACCTGGTTGCCGACCAGTCCGCCGATCACCGCGCCGGCCACCGTGCCGCCGACATTGCCGTCGCGCTCGGGCAGGCGTTCCTGCACCACGACGTCGTTGCAGACCTGTCGCGGCGAGGACGATGTGGTCGTCTCGCGCACCGCTTCGGAACCGATCACGGTGGCGAACAGCTCCGCCTTCTCGGTCACCGGCGTCACGCCGATGACCTCGGCATAGTCGAGTCCCCGTGCATCTTCTTCGCCAGCGGCGCCAGCGGCGGCAGTCGGGTCCGTATCGCGGCTGTTGTGGTAGGCGCCGATGGCGACGCCGCCCACCAGCAGGGCCGCCAGTGCCACGGCCAGGGTATTGCTTTTCATGATGCTCTCCTTCGGGGTCGACGCCCACTGCATGTGCGGTCCGATTGCAGCACTACCAAGCTGAACGCGGGCTCGAAAAGTTCCGGAAGACTGACAGCGCCATGAATTCCGCCTTCAGCCCGCCGTGATAGCGTGACCCGGTCGCCACTCCCGCCGGGTGCACACCGCAATGGCCAATCCCCTGCTGCTGCCGCTGCTCAACTGGGCGCGCGGACTGCGCTACCCCACCTTGTTCAAGGTTACCGCTTTCGCGTTCGCGATCAGCGTGCTGTTGCCGTTCGACCCGATCCCCTTCATCGACGAGATCGTGCTGGGCCTGGGCACCCTGCTGCTGGCGAACTGGAAGCATCGCAAGGCGCCTCGCGAGCGTCCGATCGACGGCGACGTACGCCACCGCTGATCGGCGGCGACGCAAGCCGATGCTGCTGGCCGACAGCCATTGCCATCTGGACGCCGGCGAATTCGACGCCGACCGCGATGCGGTCATCGCCCGCGCCCGTGCCGCCGGCGTGCAGCTGCAGGTCGTGCCGGCCACCCATGCGGACGCCTGGTCCGGGCTGCGCGAGGTCTGCAGGTCGGCGCCCGGGCTGTACCCGGCCTACGGCATGCATCCGGTGTTCCTCGACCGACATCGGGCCGGCGACCTTGAGCGCCTGCGCCAATGGCTGGAGAGCGAGCGCCCGGTCGCGGTTGGCGAATGCGGGCTGGACCATTTCATCGAGGATCTGGATCGCGACGCCCAGCAGCACTGGTTCGAAGGCCAACTGCGGCTGGCGCGCGAGTACGACCTGCCGGTGATCGTGCACGCGCGACGCGCGGTGGACGCGGTGATCGCGGCGCTGCGGCGGGTTGGCGGGCTGCGCGGGGTGGTGCACAGCTACTCCGGCAGCGAGGAGCAGGCGCGGCAACTGTGGAAGCTCGGCTTCATGCTCGGCCTGGGCGGCCCGGTCACCTACGAGCGCGCGCGGCGCCTGCGGCGTCTGGCCGCGTCGATGCCGCTGGAGTACCTGCTGCTGGAAACGGATGCACCCGACCAGCCGGATGCCGACAATCGCGGCCAGCGCAACGAGCCGGCGAAGCTGGTGACCGTGCTGGACGTGATCGCGCGCCTGCGCGATGTCGATCCGGCGCAGATCGCCACGGCGACCACGGCGAACGCGCGCAGGCTGTTCGCCCTGCCGTCCACCTAGGACTCGTTCGCGCACCGAACGGTCGGGTTCAGGGCTTTGTCTGCTGCTTGAGCAGGATCTCGAGCGCCTTGCCCGCCGCGGCAAAGGCGAAGGCGCCGGTGATATGGGTGGCCGCGCCCAGGCCCGCGCCGCAGTCGAGCTTGAGCGCGGCGTCGGGTCCCGCGGCGGGACGCAGGCCGCAGACGCTGCCGTCGGGCTGCGGATACTTCACGTTCTCCAACGAGTAGATCGCCGGCACGCCGAAGTAACGGTCGCGATTCTTCGGGAAGTTGAACTCGACCCGCAGCTTCTTGCGGATCAGCGCCAGCATCGCGTCGTGCTCGGTGCGCGAGAGGTCGCGCACGCGTACCTGCGTGGCATCGGTGCGGCCGCCGGCGGCCCCCACCGTGATCACCGGCAGCTTGCGGCGCCGGCACCAGGCGATCAGTTCGACCTTGCTTCGGAAGCTGTCGCAGGCATCGACCACCAGGTCGAAGCCGCGGTCGAGCAGTTCGGCGAGATTGCCGGGCGTGAGGAACATCTGCACCGCATCGAGCGAGATCTCCGGGCTGATCGCGCGGCAGCGTGCGGCCATCGCCTCGGCCTTGTTGCGTCCGTACTCGCCGGCCAGGGCCGGCAGCTGCCGGTTGGTGTTGGACAGGCACAGGTCATCGGCATCGATCATCGTGATGTGGCCGACCGCACTGCGCGCGAGCGCCTCGACCACCCAGGACCCGACACCACCGAGACCGACGACGGCCACGCGCCGTCCGCGCAGGCGTTCGACCGCGCCCCGCCCGTACAGGCGGTCGATGCCGGCAAACCGTTCGCTCCAAACCGTGTCGTCCATGGCGACAAGTCTAACGGGGCGGTGCGTGGTATCGTCGCCGGCCACGCCAAGCCACGCAGCCAACGCCATGTCAGCCACGCCGACTTCCGGGCCCAGCCCCGCACGCAAGCCGCCGTCCGCCGCTTCGCGCTACCTGTTCGTGTTCCTGCTCGGGCTGGTGATCGGCGTGGTGGTGGTGGTGATGCTGCTGCGCACGCTGGAGTCGCGCAAAACCTGGCGCGACCACTATCCCGAAGCGCTGATGCATGTACTGTCCGCGCAGACCGCACAGATGCGCGACAACGCCGTCGCCAACCGCTGCAGTCCGACCGACACCCTGCCCCACCTGCAGTCTCTGCGCAGCCTCGGCAACGATTTCGAGCGCGCCTTCCCCGAACTGCGCGACGATCAGCGCTTCGTCCAGCATGCGGCCCAGTTCCGCGGCACGCTCGACGCGGCATTGGCCGCACCGGCCGTGGGCTGCGAGGGCGTGCAGCGCGCCGCCGCCAGCATCGGCGACGCGTGCAAGGCCTGCCACCAGGACTTCCGCTGAGAGGGCGGTCGCGCACGCCGCGCGGCTGAACCGCGACTGCATCGTCCCGGCACGCGTGCCTCGGCCTGCGTGCGTATTGCCGTGATGTTCACCCCGCTGCTTCCAGTATCCGGACCGTGCCGCGCAACGCTGCGGTGTCGCTAGTCCCCTGAGCTCGAGGAGCCCCGATGAACATTCGCATGTGCATGACCTGTGTCGCCACGATCGCCACGCTCGCACTGGCCGGCTGTGCCAGCACTTCGCCCGGCTACGGCTCCGGCTACGGCTCCAACTCCACGGCGCCGCCGTCCGGTCGCTGCTTCGACTGCGGCACGGTGGTGTCGATCCAGGGCGCATCGGGGGACGGTGGCAGCAACGTCGCCGGCCCGGTGCTGGGCGGCATCGTCGGCGCAGTCGCGGCCAAGGAACTGGCGCGCCGCAACACCGACAGCGATGGTCGCCGCAACGTCGCGATCGCTGCGGGCGCCGCCGGTGGCGCCGTGGCCGGCAACGCGATCCAGAACCGCGTCGAATCCAACCGCAGCGGCTATACCGTCCACGTCCGCATGGACGACGGCCGCACCACCTCGGTGCAGCAGGCCGACCTCGCCGGAATCCGCGAGGGTTCATATGTCCGCGTGCAGAACGGGCGCGCCTGGGTGTATTGATTGCAGCTCCCGGTCGCTTGACCTGCCGCTCCTGCCGACTGATTGCAGCTTCCTGTCGACGCCCGCATATGCGGGCGTCGCTTATTCCGCGAGCTGACGCGGCGGTCCCACGTCCCGATTGAAGTCACGGTGCCGGTGCTTCTGTGCCGATGCCGTGCCGCTGTTTCGGAGCGAAGGAGCGAATACGAACCCGTTATCCCGGGATTTCCGCTGTAGGAGCGGCTTCCGCCGCGATATGGAAATCCGAAGCACAGCAAGCGCGCGCCACCCGGCACGTTGTTCGTTTAGAAGACAGATTCGCCAAGCGTAGCGGTAGTGCAGCTGAGTCCTCGTCGGTTTCACTCAATCATCACCCACTTTTAACTTCCGCTGTTTCATCGTCAAACCCGCCAGGGGTGAAGTCGAGCCCGCTCTCCGACTCAATTGGGGAACACCATGCGGAACGTCTTTGCCAGTCTCGCGATCCCGGCACTGATTGGGCTCGTGCTTTGCACCGCCTGCAACCGCCCTGATGATCCGGGCGACGGGCCGGCCAGCGCGACCGCGCCACCTGCAGCAGCGGCCGAGGCCACTGCTCCCACTGCTCCCACTGCTCCCGCTGCTCCCGCTGCGGCCGCTGCCGGGAAACAAGTCGTGCCCGTCACCCTGTTCCAGAACGTACGGGTGTTCGACGGCAAGAGCAGCACGCTCTCGGAGTCGCGCAACGTGCTGGTGCGCGGCAATGTGATCGAAAGCATCTCGGCCGAGGCGATCAACGTCCCGCCCGGTGAAGGCGTCACCGTCATCGACGGCAACGGGCGCACGCTGATGCCCGGCCTGATCGACAACCACTGGCACGTCATGTTGGCAAGTATCTCGATGCAGGAGCTGATGAAGTTCGACGTGGACAGCATGACCCGACTGGCCAACGTAGAGGCCGAAGCCACGCTGATGCGTGGCTTCACCACCGTGCGCGATCTTGGTGGGCCTTCGTTCGCGCTCAAGCGGACCATCGACGCCGGGCAAGTGGTCGGCCCGCGCATCTATCCCTCCGGCGCCATCATCACCATCACCGGTGGTCACGGCGATTTCCGCAGTCTCAGCGAGTTGCCACGGCAGCTCGGCGGACCTTTGTCGCCCATGGAACTCACGGGCGGCGTCATGGTGGCCGATTCGCCCGACGAGGTGCGGGTGCGTGCGCGCGAACAGCTGACACTCGGCGCCTCGCAGATCAAGCTGACGGCCGGCGGTGGCGTGGCATCGCCGCACAGCCCGTTGGACGTGTCCACATTCAACGAAGACGAGTTGAGAACCGCGGTACAGGCCGCCGAGAACTGGGGCACCTACGTCGCCACGCACGCTTACACACCGGCGGCGATGCAACGTTCGATCGCTGCGGGCGTCAAGGTCATCGAACATGGCCACCTGATGGATGAGGAGACCGCCAGGCTGATGGCCGACAAAGGCGTCTGGCTGAGCTTCCAGCCCTTCACCGACCTCACCCCCGGTGCGCAGATGGCGCCCGCCAATCGCGCTCGGCTGGCGCAGGTGGTCTCCGGGACCGAACGGACCGTGGAACTGGCGAAACAATACGGATTCAAGATGGCCATCGGAACCGACATCCTGTTCTCGGCGGCCGATGCAGCCGGGCAAGGAGCGGTTCTGACCAGGATGGGCAAGTGGTACAGCGCACCGGAGGTGATGACCATGCTCACCGCCACCAATGCCGAACTGCTGAAATTGTCGGGCCCGCGCGATCCCTATCCCGGCAAGCTGGGGGTGGTGGAAGAAGGCGCCTTGGCGGACCTGTTGCTGGTTGAGGGCAACCCGCTGGAAAACCTCAAGCTGATCGAAGACCCCAAGAAGAACTTCCTGGTCATCATGAAGGATGGCGGGATCTACAAGAACAGCCTCGAACCATAAGGTTGGCGGCGCGAGTCCGGGTTGAACCCTTGTCCGCGAACTTGTTCGTGCGCCCTTGGATCTTCGGGCTCTGTGCCGGGGTCGGCCCGCTCATCAGCGCCACGTCCCCTCCGGTTTTGAGTAGCGTGGCGACCTGGAGTCCAATTCCCCAAAGCGAGGAGATTGGACGTGAAGAAGCGCGCTTTGACCAGACATCCGTCTGAAGACGGCGCGTGATCCGGCGGCCTCAGAGTTGCGATTCGATCGGCAGCACACTCGCCAGCCAGGCCAGAATTCGTCGCGACACATCCGCTTGCGGATCGCGCGTCCAGACGTGGTACCCGTCGCTCCAGCGCAGGCGGTTGCCGTGCAGCGTGACCTTCCAGGCGCGCTCGCCCTGCAGCTTCGCGTCGAACAGACGCGTCAGTTCTGCGGCCAGCACGGGATCGGCCACCAGGATGCCCTGTTCGGTGTTCAGCGACTTCGAGCGCGGATCGAGGTTGTAGGAACCGACGAAGATCTGCTGGTCGTCGACGATCATCGCCTTGGTATGCAGGCTGGCGCCCGACAAGCCCATCAGGCTGTATCCGGGATCGGACGTGCCGACCGGCCTGAGCTCCCACAGTTGCACCCCGCCGCGCAGCAGCGGGCGTCGCGATCGCATGTAGCCGCCGTGCACGATAGCCACGTCGGTGGCGGCGAGCGAGTTGGTGAGGACCTGCACCTCCGGGCCGCGTTGCGCGGCGGCGACCAGCTCCGCGGTGCCGCTTGCAGCGGGTACGAAGTAGGGCGTAAGGATGCGCAGATTCCGCTGCGCCTGACGCACAGCGGGCAACAGCACGCGCAGCACCTCGGATCGATCGGCCATGTCCAGCCGCTTCTTCAGCGGATCGTCGCTGACGAAGCGCCAGGCGGAATGCCATCGCAGGTAGGTCTCGCCGGCAAGCAGCGCCTGCACCTGCGGATCCTCGCGCAGCACTTGCGCGAAGTCGCTGGCCCTGAGCTCGGCCTGGCTGTCGTCGAGCACGCCGCGCAACCGCCGCAATGCCTCGGGCGAAACGGCCCGCGACGAGAGTTGCGCGATCGGGAAACTGGAGGGCGAGTTCCAGAACCGGTCGAACGTGGCGCTCACTTCCCGCACCACGGGCCCCACCATCAACATGTCAAGATCGATAAAGTTGCCCACCGGTCTCGCGTCGAAGTACTCGTCGCCGAGGTTGCGCCCGCCGACCAGTGCGATGCGGTTGTCGGCGATCCAGCTCTTGTTGTGCATGCGGTGGTTGAGGCGGCGAAAGTCGGTGGCGAACTCTCCTGCCTTGCGCGCCAGTCCGCTGCGGCTGACCAGCGGATTGTATATCCGCACCTCGAGATCGGGGTGCGCGTCGAGCGCGGCGAATCCAGCGTCATTCGCACGCGCCGGGAAGTCGTCCACCAGGATGCGGACGCGGACGCCGCGGTCGGCCGCCAGCAGCGCCTGCCTGGCCAGCAGCTTGCCGGTCAGGTCCGCATTCCAGATGTAGGCCTGGATATCGAGGCTGGTAGTCGCAGCCTGCGCGCTGTACGCGCGCAGGGCATAGGCCTCGGAACCGGTGGCGACCAGGCGGAAGCCGGACTGGCCGGGATGGCGTGCCTCCATCGGGACGACCCGCTCGGCGATCGCACCGTCGGTTGCCGGCGCAGGCGCGAATTCCTCCGGAAGTTCGCCGCGCGGCGGCAATTGCGCGCACGCAGTGGGCAGCAGGCATAGCGCAAACGCGACGGCTCCACGCACGGCGACCTCCTCAATCCTCACAAGCGATGTTACGGCACTCAAGTGAAAGAGAGAGGCCGTCCCTCTTCAGCTGGACCGTCTGGATACGGCACTGTGGTCCGTCCAGTGCACGCACGGTCGCTGTCAGAAACTTGCCTCCAGGTAAGCAATGACAGCCTTGACCGGGACATGTTCCTTGACTCGATAGAAGCGCTCGCATCTTGACGAGGCGCTTCACACCGTTTTTACCCGCCAGGGTTAAGCATCCGAATCTGCGGCTTGGCAATTTGCGGCGACTTCGATCGCGTGTCTGAAACTTTGGAAACCTGGTGAATCGCGCAAAGTGACGGTGAAGGCCGATTCCCGCGGTGAGCGTTCGACGCAGGCGCCGGTATTTCGTTTCTGACTCCGAGGTACCCGACCCCGAGGTACCCGTCGCCGAAGTAAGCAGACACGCGGCTCATTAACTAGGTCACCCAGGAAGAACCGACATGGCACAGGGAATCAAGTCCGCCGTTGTAAAGGTAGCGACGCCTGCAGGCCACATGGGGCTGTCAGCGAATCGACGTGTCGTGGTGGCGCTGTGGTTCGTCGCGATCGCGGTGGTCTGTGTCGGGTGCGCTGGGGCTCGCGTCAAGAACGTGCAGGCGGATCATTCGCTCGCGCTGCCGCGGCCTGCGCGGATCGTCATATACGATTTCACCACCGGCCCGACCGATGTCCAGATGCTCTTTTCACCTCGCCAGGAGGGAGAGCACGCGGTATTGACGCAAGAACAGCCCGACCTGCTCGCCGAGGCGGTGGCGGACAGCCTCGCGACCAGGCTGGTCGAGGGTATCCGTTCGCTCGGTCTCCCCGCCGAGCGCGTCGCCGGTGCCGCCCAGCCCGAGATGAACGATCTGGTGATCGAGGGCGACTTCGTGCGCATCGACACGGGATCGCGAGCGCGGCGGTTCGTGATCGGATTTGGCATGGGGGCGAGCGAGTTGCGCACGCGGGTCCGGGTCTTCCAAGTGACTGCGGAGGGGTGGAAGCCAGTACAACAATTCGAGACGGTGGCCACTGGCTCCAGACTCCCCGGGGCGGCATTTGGCACCGCGGTCGCTGGCTCGGCGGCGATCTCCGCTGGCATCGCCGGCGTGAGGGAACTTCGCACCGCCATTGATGCCGATGCCGGGCGCACAGCTGAGCAAATCGCGGGGAACGTGTCGGAGCTTAAGACTGCCCAAGGCTGGTAGCCGCCACGCTTGCGTCGTCAGGACCAAGGTGCGCATTGAACGCATGCGTCCAGGACCGACCCGGATGCCCGTCTGTATCATGACGCAGAGCTCGGATTTCTCTCTCCCGTCGACATGACGCAGGGTCCGGATTCCTGTCTCCGGTCGACATGCCGCCCGCGCAGACGCCCGCTTTTTGCCAGAATGCCCGGACGGCGGCGTCCCGCCGATTCCGGAGCGTCCATGGAAGCGCAATCGATCTACTACGCCCTTGCCCTGCTGCTGGTGCTGGTCGGCATCGCCGGCACGGTGCTGCCGGCGTTGCCCGGGCTGCCGCTGGTCTTCGCCGGGATGCTGCTGGCCGCGTGGGCCGGCGGGTTCGAGCTGATCGGCGGATGGACGATCCTCGTACTGGCGATACTCACCCTGGTTTCGATCGGGGTGGACTTCCTTGCTTCGGCGGCGGGCGCCAGGCGCGTCGGCGCCAGCCGGCTGGCGGTGATCGGCGCGCTGGTGGGAACGGTGGTGGGGCTGTTCTTCGGCCTGGTCGGCGTGTTCGCCGGCCCCTTCGTCGGCGCCGTGATCGGTGAACTCATCGACCGGCGCGGCTTGGCGCATACCGACCTGGGGCGCGCCACCAAGGTCGGCATCGGCACATGGTTCGGGATCTTCGTCGGGATCGTGCTCAAGCTCACGCTGGCGTTCGCGATGATCGGCGTCTTCGCCCTGGCCTGGTGGACCGATTGACGCCGCCTTGCCATCGCGACGATAGACTGCCGCTTTCACCACGATCCTTCCGCATGCTCGCATCACCGTCGCGCCCCCGGCGCAGGTTCGGATACTTGCTGCTGCCGCTGCTGCTGCTCGCTGCGATATCCGCGCCGGTCGCAGCGATGCAGGCCGTTACGGCGCCGCAGCCCGTTGCCGCTCCAGCAACGAACGCGTCCAGCGAGGCGGGAGATGGGCAGGATCCGTCGGCGGGACCGACGACGCTTCCGCCGCCGCAAACCGACATCCGCGGCCGCTTCGATTACGCCTTCGACAAGCTCGGCGCCGGCCTGGGCGACTTCCTTGCCTGGCTGCCGCTGCTGGCGGTTGCGCTGGCGATCGTGCTGTTTTCCACCTGGCTTGCCGGCTTCATCTCCCGGCGCCTGCACCTGCTGCGATTGCGCACCGACAACCCCTACATGAACGGGTTGATCCGCAACGTGGTGCGCGTGGTGATCATCCTGTTCGGCGTGGTGATCGCGCTCAACCTGCTCAATGCCACTGCGCTGGTCACCGCGGTGCTGGGTTCTGCCGGCGTGGTCGGCCTGGTGCTCGGCTTCGCGTTCAAGGACATCGCCGAGAACTATGTCGCCGGGATCCTGCTGAGCCTGCGCCAGCCGTTCTCGCCGGGAGACCACGTGGTGGTCGACGGCAACGAGGGCAAGGTGGTGTCGCTGCATTCGCGCACCACCGTGCTGATGACGCTGGAAGGCAACGAGCTGCGCCTGCCAAATGCGCTGGTGTTCAAGGCGATCATCCTCAACTATTCGCGCAATCCCAATCGCCGCTTCGACTTCACCATTCCGATCGACGTCAGCCAGTCGATCAGGACTGCGCAGTCGCTGGCGCTGGAGGAGATCTGCGGGGTCGAAGGCCTGCTGCTGGACCCCGGCCCCTCGTGGACTGTCCACGAGTACGGCACGGCCGGCATCGTGCTGCGCTTCTTCGGCTGGGTCGACCAGCGCGAAAGCGACCTGGGCAAGGTGCGCAGCGAGTCCATCCGCCTGGTCAAGGCCGCCTTCGCGCGACAAGGCATCGAACCGCCGCGCTCCACCCATCACATCCTCACCGCACACCAGCCCGCCGACGAAGCACCCGCGACGCAGCCCGAGCCGGTCCACGGCACCGAGACCGACACGTCGGTCAACCGCGACATCGACCGCCAGCTGGCGCGCGCGCAGGAAGCCGCCGCGGCCGACACCAACCTCCTCGAACCGCCACCTGCCCACCATGACCCGCAATCACCTGCGTGACGCACTACTCGCCGCACTCGCCATGGCGAGCGCCCCCTGCCTGGCGCAGACACCCAGCTCGCTGGAGGCCTGCGCTGCGCTGCAGGTCGACGCGGCGCGCCTGGCCTGCTACGACGCCTTGGCCGGGCGCAGCACGGCGGATCCCCTGGAGGCCGACCAGACCGCAGTCAGGGCGAGACAAGCGCTGGACGCCGCGCCGGACGCGGCCGATCGCGAACACGATGCGGATGGCAGCCTGTTCGCGCATGAAACGCGAGCCGTCGCCGCGCTGGCCAACGCCGGCCGCGGTTCGCTGCTCGACAGTCGCTGGGAGCTGGCGCGCGACTCCAAGCTCGGCATCTTCAATTTCCGCGTCTACAAGCCGGTCTACCTGATGCCGATGTTCTGGACCTCGGACGTCAACGACATGCCGTCCTCGGCCAATCCGGATAACACCGCCACCTCGCCGACGGACCTGGACGCGCTGGAGACCAAGTTCCAGCTCAGCTTCAAGACCAAGGCGGTGGAGAACCTGTTCGGCGACAACGGCGACATCTGGATGGGCTACACCCAGAGCTCGCGCTGGCAGGTCTACAACACCGAGGAGTCGCGCCCGTTCCGCGAAACCAACTACGAGCCCGAAGTGCTGCTGGTATTCCGCAACGGCTACAGCATCGGCGACTGGAAGGGGCGCATGGCCGCGGTCGGGATCAACCACCAGTCCAACGGCCGCGGCGATCCGCTGTCGCGCAGCTGGAACCGGGTGATCTTCAACATCGGCCTTGACCGCGACAACTGGGCGCTGATGCTGCGGCCCTGGATCCGCGTGGGCGACGGCAGCGACGACGACAACCCCGACATCGAGGACTACGTCGGTCGCGGCGACGCGACCCTGACCTACCTGCGCGGCCGCAACGAATTCTCGCTGATGGCCAGGCATTCGCTGCGCGGCGGCGACCGCTCACGCGGCGCGCTGCAGTTCGACTGGGGTTTTCCGATCCACGAGTCGCTGCCGATGCGCGGCCGCCTGCAGGTCTTCCACGGCTATGGCGAGAGCCTGATCGACTACAACCACAAGGCCAGCTACGTGGGCCTGGGCATCTCGCTGCAGGAGTGGTTCGCCCCGCGCGGGAATTGACCAAGACCAGCCGGGTCGCCCGCGCCGTGGCCGCCACGGACCAGTGCACCGACGCAGCCCGATACCCTGGCATACGCTTTTCCGGAGCCGCCGCATGAACTGGATGATCGCGTTGACAATCGTGGCCACGATCGTGGCCGCCGTGGTGGCGATGAACTTCGCCACGCCCGAGAAGAAGATCCAGAAGAAGGTCGAGCATCGCCACGGCGTGGCTGATCCGCAGTTCAGGCGCGAGATGTCTGTCCTGCTGGGCCCGGCGATCATCGGCGGCAACCGCGTGCAGGCCTTCCACAACGGCGACGAGATCTTCCCCGCGATGATCGAGGCCATCCGCGGCGCGCGCAGCAACATCACCATGGAGACCTACATCTACTGGTCGGGCGAGATCGGCCGCAAGGTCGCCGATGCCCTGTGCGAGCGCGCCAGCGCCGGCGTTCCGGTGCATCTGGTAGTGGACTGGGCGGGCAGCCTGAAGATGGACGACGAGCTGCTGGAACTCATGCAGGGCGCCGGCGTGCGCCTGGAGCGCTACCGGCCACTGCGCTGGTACAACCTGGGCCGCATGAACAACCGTACCCATCGCAAGCTGCTGGTGGTGGACGGGCGGATCGGCTTCACCGGCGGCGTGGGCATCGCCGACCAGTGGACCGGCCACGCGCAGGATCCGGAGCACTGGCGCGAGACCCATTTCCGGGTCGAAGGCCCGGTGGTGGCGCAGATGCAGGCGGCCTTCAACGACAACTGGATCAAGACCACCGGCGAACTGCTCAACGGGGTGGACTATTTCCCCGCGATCGAGCCGGCAGGGGACGTCGATGCGCACCTGTTCGTCGCATCGCCCGCTGGCGGCAGCGAGAGCATGCACATGATGTACCTGACCTCGATCTCCGCGGCCTGCCACAGCATCGACCTGTGCGCGGCCTATTTCGTCCCCGATCCGCTGATCGCCAGCGCGCTGCTGGGCGCGCGCGAACGCGGGGTACGCGTGCGGGTGCTGCTGCCGGGCAAGCACATCGACTCGGAAACGGTGCGCCATTCCTCCAGGGCCTCGTGGGGCGAGCTGCTGGCGGGCGGCGTGCAGATCCACGAGTACCAGCCGACGATGATCCACGTGAAGCTGCTGGTGGTGGATGGCGAGCTGGTGTCGGTGGGCTCGACCAATTTCGACATCCGCTCGTTCCGCCTCAACGATGAGGCCAGCCTCAACGTCTATGACACGGCGTTCGCGGCGTGCATGACGGAAGCCTTCGAGCGCGATCTCGAACAGACGATCGAGTACGACTACGCCATGTGGGAGCGCCGGCCGCTGCGCCACAAGCTGGTCGAGAAGCTGCTGCGTCCAGTGCGCTCGCAGGTCTAGACGGCGCGCGACCTCAGGTCCAGTCGGTCAGGCCCTCGCGCCGGCAGACCTCTACAAACGACGGCAGCGCCTTCATGCGCGCCGCATGCGCGACCAGCGCCGGCCAGCTATCCGTGGGCCGCGGCATGTTGCGCGACCAGCGCATCAGCATGGTCAGCACGAAGTCGGCTGCACTGCGTTGCGCGCCAAGCAGGTAGGGGCCACCGAGGCGCAGGTGATCCTCGACCTGCTGCCAGGCGGCTTCCAGCTCCGCCAGCGCGCGCGCCTGTACCTCGGGGACCTGTCCTTGCCCCGCCGGCTCGTCGGGGTAGAACCAGCGCCGGTACGCCGGCATCAGGCTGTAGGCGCAGAAGAACATCCAGCGGTAGTACGCCGCGCGCTGCGGCGTGCCCGGTTCGGGTGCCAGGCCGCCGTCCGGATGCAGGTCGGCCAGGTGCATGGCGATCGCGGCGGACTCGGTCAGCACCTGGCCGTCGATCACCAGGGTCGGCACGCGACCCTGCGGATTCAGCGCCAGGTAGTCGGCGGACTTGTGCTCGCGTCGGCCGAAATCGAGCATGCGCAGCTCGTGCGCGATGCCCAGTTCGATGAGCAGCCAATGCACGACCAGGGAGGCCGTGCTCCTGGACCCGTAAAGGACGACAGCCATGGCGCGGACCTGAGGATGCGGGAGGCGAGTATGTCCTGTCGCCCGACACGCGGCACGCGACGCGTCTCAGGCGACCTCGACCACCGGGATCTTGCCGATCCGGGCCTGCCACTGCCTCGGGCCGGTCTGGTGCACCGACTCGCCGGTCGAATCGACCGCGACGGTCACCGGCATGTCCTTGACCTCGAACTCGTAGATCGCCTCCATGCCCAGGTCCTCGAAGCCGACCACCCTCGCGGCCTTGATCGCCTTGGACACCAGGTAGGCCGAACCGCCGACCGCCATCAGGTAGACCGACCTGTGCTTGCGGATTGCCTCCAGCGCCACCGGGCCGCGCTCGGCCTTGCCGATCATGCCCAGCAGGCCGGTCTGGCTGAGCACCTGCTCGGTGAACTTGTCCATGCGCGTTGCCGTGGTCGGGCCGGCCGGGCCCACCACCTCGTCGCGCACCGGATCAACCGGGCCGACGTAGTAGATGAATCGGCCGCGGAGATCGACCGGCAGCTTCTCGCCCTTGTCGAGCATGTCGACCATGCGCTTGTGCGCGGCATCGCGGCCGGTCAGCATCCTGCCGTTGAGCAGCAGCACTTCGCCGGGCTTGAAGGTGGCGACGTCTTCGCGGGTGACCGTATCCAGATCCACGCGGCGCGCGTTCTGCGGGTTGTAGGTGAGCTTGGGCCAGTCTTCGAGCGACGGCGGATCCAGTGCGACCGCGCCGCTGCCGTCGAGGGTGAAATGCGCGTGGCGCGTGGCGGCGCAGTTGGGGATCATCGCCACCGGCAGGTTGGCCGCGTGGGTCGGGTAATCCTTGACCTTGATGTCGAGCACCGTGGTCAGGCCGCCCAGGCCCTGCGCGCCGATGCCCAGCGCGTTCACCTTTTCGTACAGCTCCAGCCGCAGCTCCTCGGCGCGGTTGGAGGGGCCGCGCGCGATCAGGTCCTGGATGTCGATCGGCTCCATCAGCGACTCCTTGGCCAGCAGCATCGCCTTCTCGGCGGTGCCGCCGATGCCGATGCCGAGCATGCCCGGCGGGCACCAGCCGGCGCCCATGGTCGGCACGGTCTTCAGCACCCAGTCCACGACCGAATCCGACGGATTGAGCATGGCGAACTTCGACTTGGCCTCGGAGCCGCCGCCCTTGGCCGCCACGATCACGTCGACCTTGTCGCCGGCGACGATCTTCATGTTCACCACGGCCGGGGTGTTGTCCTTCGTGTTCTGGCGCTTGCCGGCCGGATCGGCCAGCACGCTGGCGCGCAGCTTGTTGTCCGGATGGCGGTAGGCACGGCGCACACCCTCGTTGACCGCATCCTCCAGCGAGCCGCTGAAGCCCTCCCAGCGCACATCCATGCCCACTTCCAGGAACACGGTGACGATGCCGGTGTCCTGGCAGAGCGGGCGGTGCCCTTCGGCGCACATGCGCGAGTTGATCAGGATCTGGGCAATCGCGTCCTTGGCCGCGGGGGATTCCTCGCGCTCGTAGGCGGCGGACAGGTTCCGGATGTAGTCGACCGGGTGGTAATAGCTGATGTACTGGAGGGCGTCGGCGATCGACTGGATCAGGTCGTCCTGCTTGATCGTGCGGGTAGAAGCGAGGGTCACGGCTTGCTCGGCGGCTTGCGGGAAACGGCCAGTTTAGCTGCGCGGAGCGCGCTCGCCCCCGTTCCTGCGGGTCCATGGGCGCATCGATCCTTTCCGCCGGCGGGAAGGGAGCACGGCATCCGGCGCCCACGCCCCTGCTGCTCGCCCCCGCGCTGCGGGAAAGTTCTGGGGGGGGGCGGCCCCCGAGCCTCGCGGCTACCCTTGCACCATCACCATGCGTCAGACGCGTCCATGCGGCGGCGCGGCGGTGGACCCGCGCAGCATCAGGCTGAAGTCCAAGGTCTGCTGATGCGGCACGTCCACGGACTCGATGATGGCAAGCAGGAGCCTGGCCGCGCGGACGCCGATCTCCCGCATGGGCTGACTGATGGTCGTCAGCGGCGGGCTCAGATAGCGCGAGGATGCCAGGTCGTCGAAACCGACCACCGAGAAATCCTCCGGCACCCGGATGCCCAGGTCCCTGCAGGCCGCGAGCACCCCCAGCGCCATCTGGTCGCTGAAACAGAATGCGGCGGTGGGCGCGGGCGCCTGGCCCAGAAACCGCGTCGCGGCCACGTAGCCGGATTCCACCGTGAAGTCCCCCGGCACCGGCATCAGCAACTCCAGGCGGCCGTGCGCCAGGGCCGCGGCCCTGGCGCCTTCCAGGCGCTGGCGATGCAGCGGATTGTCGGGCGGACCGCCGACCACGGCGATCCGCGCGTGCCCCAGCGCATACAGGTGCTCCATCGCCGTGCGCGACGCGGCCGCGTTGTCGATGTGGACGCTGGGAATCCCCAGCGTCGGATCGAACTCGCATCCATTGACCACCGGCGCCGTCGCGCCGAGCCGCCTGACGATCTCCCGCGCGGTCGGCGGAAGCCGATGCCCGAGGACGATCATGCCGTCGGCCTGGTTGCGCGGCAGCATCTGCGCGTAGCGCTCCTCCCGCTCCGCCTGGTGCTCGGTATCGCCGAGCAAGACCGCGTAGCCAGCCGCCTGCGCGGCGTCCTCCGCACCCTTGAGGACCTGGGCAAAGAACGGGTTGCCGATGTCCGGGACCGTGATCAGGATCTTGCCGCTGCGCTGGGTCTTGAGCGTCCGGGCCACCGCATTGGGCACGTAGCCCAGCACGGCGGCAGCCTGCTCGATGCGCTTGCGCGTGTCCGGCAGGACCTTTTCGGGCCGCGAGAGCGCGCGGGACACGGTGCCTGCCGAGACGCCGACGTACCTGGCGATGTCGTAGATGGTGGCCATGTCCCCGTCCCGGATGCGCCCGATGCAGTGCACAACGCGTGCCCCGATCATCGCATGCTAGGATCGAATGCAATCGATTGCATCAGGTGGCTCGGCATGCGGACACTCCAGGGCCCGGCGCTGTTCCTGGCCCAGTTCATCGGCGACGAGGCTCCGTTCAATCGCCTGGATACCCTGGCCCAGTGGGCCGCGGGCCTCGGCTATCGCGGCGTCCAGGTGCCGACCAGCGCGCCGCACATCTTCGATCTCGCCCAGGCTGCGCAAAGCCAGGCCTACTGCGACGATCTGGCCGGCATGCTGGCCGACCACGGGATCCGGATCACCGAACTGTCCACCCATCTGCAGGGACAGCTGGTGGCCGTGCACCCGGCCTACGACGCGATGTTCGACGGCTTCGCGCCGCCGGACAGGCGCGGCGATCCCGCGGGCCGGCAGGCCTGGGCCGTCGAGCAGCTGACGCTGGCGGCACAGGCCAGCCAGCGCCTGGGCCTCAAGGCGCACGCCACCTTCTCCGGCGCGCTGGCCTGGCCCTATCTCTATCCCTGGCCACAACGCCCGCCCGGCCTGGTCGACGAGGCCTTCGCCGAACTCGCCCGCCGCTGGCGCCCGATCCTCGATGCTTTCGACGACTGCGGCGTCGACCTGTGCTACGAGATCCATCCGGGCGAGGACCTGCACGATGGCGCGACCTTCGAGCGCTTCCTCGACGCCGTCGACCACCACCCGCGCGCGAAAATCCTCTACGACCCCAGCCACCTGCTGCTGCAGCAGATGGACTACCTGGGCTTCATCGACCGCTACCACGCGCGCATCGGCATCTTCCATGCCAAGGACGCCGAGTATCGTGCCGATGCGCGCAGCGGCGTGTATGGCGGCTACCAGGACTGGATCGACCGCCCGGGCAGGTTCCGCTCGCTCGGCGACGGCCAGATCGACTTCAAGGCGATTTTCTCGAAGCTGGCCCAGTACGACTTCCCGGGCTGGGCGGTCGTGGAGTGGGAGTGCTGCCTGAAGCACCCGGAGGACGGCGCGCGCGAGGGGGCGGCCTTCATCCGCGAGCACCTGATCCGCGTGACCGAACACGCGTTCGACGACTTTGCCGACGGCGGCGCCAGCCCACAAGAGCTGCGCGGCATGCTGGGGTTGTGAATCCACACCGTTTGATCCGGACACCGACCTGGGAGGAGAAGTGATGACGTCCACGATGTCGCGCCTTGGCGTGATGATGTTCCTGCAGTTCTTCATCTGGGGCGCGTGGTTCGTGACCCTGGGCACGTACCTGGTCAATGGGCCGCTGCAAGCCAGCGCAAGCCAGGTGGCGACGGCCTTCCTCAGCCAGTCTGTCGGTGCGATCGTCGCGCCGTTCCTGGTCGGGCTGATCGCCGATCGCTACTTCGCCGCGCAGCGCATCCTGGCCCTGCTGCACCTGGCCGGCGCGGCGCTGATGTGGGGGGCGTCGACGGCTACCAGCTTCAATGCGTTCTCCGGGTTCGTCTTCGGTTACATGCTGCTGTTCATGCCGACGCTGGCGCTGGCCACCAGCATCGCGATGCGGCACATGCAGTCACCGGAGAAGCAGTTCCCGCCGGTGCGCGTGGCCGGCAGCATCGGCTGGATCATTGCGGGCGTGCTGATCGGCTGGCTGGGCTGGGAGCAGACCCAGCGCCTGGACCTGACCTTCAGGATGGCCGCCATCGCCTCGGCGGTGCTGGGCCTGTACGCGCTCACCCTGCCACACACGCCACCACTGGCGCGCGAGCGCGATGCGAAGCTGGGCGAGATCCTGGGGCTGGATGCGGCGCTGCACCTGCTCAGGTCGCGCGCCTACTTGGTGTTCTTCCTGGCCTCGATCGCGATCTGCATCCCGCTGTCGTTCTACTACAACTTCACCAACCCCTTCCTCAATGACGTGGGCGTACGTCGCGCGGCCGGGCTGCAGTCGCTGGGCCAGGTGTCCGAAGTGCTGCTGATGCTGGCCATGCCGTTCCTGTTCGTGCGCCTGGGGGTGAAGGTCATGCTGGCGGTGGGCATGGCCGCGTGGGTGCTGCGCTACGTGATGTTCGCCTTCGGCGACGCGGACGCGGGCTTCGCCCTGCTGGTGATCGGCATCGTGCTGCACGGCATCTGCTACGACTTCTTCTTCGTCACCGGCCAGATCTACACCGACGCCCATGCAGGACCGGGCTTCCGCAGCAGCGCGCAGGGCTTCATCACCCTGGCCACCTATGGCGTGGGCATGCTGATCGGCACCCTCCTGTCGGGCGCGGTCGTGGAGTACTACACCACCGACGCCGGCCCGGACTGGGAGAGGATCTGGCTGTTCCCGGCCGCGGTCGCATTCGTGGTGCTGGTGGCCTTCCTGTTCCTGTTCCGCGAAGGGCGGGTCGCCGCGCCTGCCGCTTCCTCCGCGCACTGAGGCCTGCACGATGAGCACGCTTGGAGTCGCCATCGTCGGCACCGGCATGATCGGCGCAGTGCATCGCCGCGCGGCGGTGCTGGCCGGCGCCGTGGTCCGCGGCGTGGCCGCGTCCTCGCCTGCACGAGCGCAGGAAGCGGCTCGGGCCTGGGGCGTCGCGCGTGGCTATGGCGGCATCGAAGACGTCATCGCCGATCCGCAGGTGCAGGTCGTGCACGTGTGCACGCCCAACCACCTGCACCGGGCGATGGCGCAGGCGGCGCTGGAAGCGGGCAAGCACGTGATCTGCGAAAAGCCGCTGGCGACCACGCTTGAAGACGCCCGCGCGCTGGCCGCGCTGGCCAAGTCCACCGGGCAGGTGGCCACAGTGCCCTTCGTCTACCGCTACCATCCGGTGGTGCGCGAGGCGCGTGCGCGCATCGCCCAGGGCGAGCTGGGCCCGCTGCGCCTGATCCATGGCAGCTATCTGCAGGACTGGCTGCTGGATCCGGCCAGCAACAACTGGCGGGTGGACCCGGCCCTGGGCGGTGCGTCGCGCGTGTTCGCCGACATCGGCTCGCACTGGTGCGACCTGGTCGAATGGGTCGGCGGCGAGCGCTTCGCCGAAGTCAGCGCGGCGTTCGAAACGGTGATCGCCGAGCGCGGCGTGGCCTCCGGCAAGAGCTTCGCCACGCCTGCGGCCGGCGGTGACACCCGCGCGGTGTCCAGCGAGGACGTGGCCGCGGCCATGTTCAAGACCGGCAACGGCACCCTGGCCACGCTCACCGTCAGCCAGGTCTCGGCCGGGCGCCGCAACCGCCTGTGGTTCGAGATCGACGGGGCGAAGGCCAGCGTGGCGTTCGACCAGGAGGACTGCGAGCGGTTGTGGATGGGCTATCCGGACCAGCGCGAGGAAGTGTTCGTGCGCGGACCGGGCGCCGGCAGCGCCGAGCAGCGGCGGCTGTCGGTGCTGCCCGCTGGCCATGCGCAGGGCTATGCCAACTGCTTCGAGGCCTTTGTCGCCGACACCTACCGGGCCATCGCGGGCGAACGCCCGGAGGGCCTGCCGACGTTCGAGGACGGCCTGCGCTCGGCGCTCATCGTCGATCGCGTCATCGCTTCGGCCAGGTCGCGCGCATGGACGCCGATCGGCTGAGTTCCCGCGGCGCGGCCGGCTGCGTGCCGATCCGCGCCGGTGCATCCACCTGCCATGCCTCGTGCCTGGCGTGGGTTCCGTTCCGTCACCCCGATTCCCGGAGGACATCATGACCATCCGTACCCTGCGCAGGATTGCGGCCGCTGCACTCGTGCTCTGCACCGTCCTGCCCGTCTGCGCACAGCAGGGCGATGCCGCCAGCCCCCTCGCCGTGCAGATGTACACGCTGCGCAACGTCGGCTCGCTCGAGGAGCAGCTGAAGATCGTCCACGACGCGGGCATCCACGCGGTGGAGACGGTCGGTGCGCAGAATGTCCCGGCCGCGGAGCTGAAACGGCTCCTGGACAAGTACTCGATCGAGGCGATCGCGAGCCACGTGGCGCTGTCCGAGCTGCGCGGCGACCTGGACGAGGTGGTGGCGTTCCACCGCGCCATCGGCAACCGCGTACTGGTGGTGCCGTACCTGCAGGAAGTCGAGCGGCCGACCGACGCGGAAGGCTGGCGCGCGCTGGGCCGCGAGCTGGGCGCCCTGGCCGAACGCCTGCAGCCGATGGGCATGCAGCTGGCGTACCACAACCACGAGTTCGAGCTGGTCGAATTCGACGGCGAGACGGGACTCGAGCTGCTGTTCGAAGCCGCCGGTCCGGCGCTCGCCGTCGAGCTGGACCTGGCCTGGGTGGCGCGCGCCGGCCACGACCCGGCGGCGTTCCTCGGCAAGTTCCCCGGACGTGTGTACTCAGTCCACGCCAAGGACAACGCGCCGGATGGCCAGGCGAAGGAAGAACAGGGCTTCGCTGCCGTGGGCAAGGGCGTCCTCGACTGGAATGCGATCCTTCCCGCCGCCGCGGACGCGGGCGTGAAGTGGTACATCATCGAGCACGACCATCCGCTCGATCCTGCCGCCGTCATCGGGACGGGCGCGGCCTTTCTCGGCGACCACCTCGCCCCCGACAACCAGCTGAGCAGGCAGGAACAGGACGACGGCTGGCAACTTCTGTTCGATGGCAAGGATCTGTCGCAGTGGCGCAACTTCAAACAGGACGGGCTGAGCGACAAGTGGGTCATCGAGGATGGCGCCATCAAGCTCACCGGCGCAGGCGGCGGCGACATCCTGACCAGGGCTCAGTACCAGGACTTCGACCTCACGCTGGACTGGAAGATCGCAGAAGGCGGCAACAGCGGCATCCTGATCCTGGCGAATGAAACCGGCGAACACATCTATTCGCACGCACCGGAAATCCAGATCCTGGACAACGAACGCCATCCCGACAACAAGCTGGACACCCATCGGTCCGGCTCCCTGTACGACATGATCGCCTCACCTGCGGCCTCGCACAGGGTCGCCGGCGAGTGGAACCAGGTGCGCATCCTTCTGGACCAGGGCCAGCTGACCGTCTGGCAGAACGGCGTGCAGACGGCATCGTTGGAAATCCACGGTCCGGAGTGGCAGCAGTTGGTGGCGGCAAGCAAATTCGCCAACTGGCCGGGGTTCGCCGCCAACAGCAGCGGCCATATCGGCCTGCAGGATCACGGCGACGTGGTGTGGTTCAAGAACCTCAAGATCAAAGAACTGAAGCGATGAGCGATCCCGCCTATTCCGTGCTGGTTGTCGGCTCAGGCGCCGGCGGCGCCATGGCCGCCTACGAGTTGACCCGCCAGGGCCACAAGGTGCTGCTGCTGGAAGCCGGCCGCCATTACGACCCGAGAACGGAAACTCCGATGTTCAGGCCCAACTCTGCCGCACCGCTGATGGGCGCCTCTACACCGGACAAGGACTTCGGCTTCTACGATTCCACCGTCGGCGGCGGTTGGCAGGTGCCGGACGAACCCTACACCACCGCCGAAGGCACCGAGTTCCTGTGGTGGCGAGCCCGCATGCTGGGCGGCCGCACCAACCACTGGGGCCGCTATTCGCTGCGTTTCAGCGAACATGATTTCAAGGGAAAAAGCCGGGATGGCCTGGGCGCCGACTGGCCTATCGACTACGACGACATCGCCCCCTGGTATGACAGAACCGAAGCCCTGGTTGGCGTATGCGGCACCAATACCGGCCTGGATGACATGCCGCCGTCGTCCGATGGGGTCCTGCAGCCACCACCCGTACCACGGGTACCGGAGTTGCTGATTGCCGCTGCGGCGAAGAAGCACGGCATCGCGGCGGTTCCGATGCACCGGGCCGTGCTGACCAGGCCGCTGGATGACCGCGCGCCCTGCTTCTATGCCACGCCCTGCGGTTACGGCTGCTCGATCGGTGCCGCCTTCCAGACCACCACCTCGCTCCTGCCGATGGCGCAGGCCACCGGCAACCTGCAGATCGTCACCGATGCCATGGTCAGGACCGTGACCACCGATGCCGGCGGCAACGTCACGGGCGTGATCTATGTCGACAAGAAGACCGGTACTGAACGGCGACTGGGCGCGAAAGTTGTGGTCCTGGCAGCCAGTGCCTGCGAGTCGGCGCGCATCCTGCTCAATTCAAGAAGCGCTAGCCACCCGGACGGACTGGCCAATTCCAGCGGCCAGGTCGGCCGCAACCTGATGGACTCCACCGGTGCAAGCCTGTCGGCGCTGGTCCCGGCACTGATGAACCGGCCCCGCTACAACGAGGACGGCCACACCGCCAACCACCTGTTCATTCCCTGGTGGGGACACAAGGCACACGCCAACAAGGAACTGGATTTCCCGCGCGGCTACCACTTTGAACTTGGCGGACGCTTCGCCGAGCCGGGTGCCTATGTCAGCGGCGACCTGCAAGGGTATGGCACCGCGCTGAAACAGCAGGTGCGCGCGCATTACGGGGCTTACGTTTCATTCGCTCTACGCGGCGAGATGCTGCCGAACGAGCATTGCTACATGGACATCGATCCACGGGTCACGGACAAATGGGGGATTCCGGTACCCCGTTTCCACTGGCGATGGTCGGAAAATGAACTCAAGCAAGTAGAGCATGGCCTGAGAACCGCCAAGGCCATCCTGGAAACCATGGGTGCGACTGTCGGCGAGTTGCCCGCTGCAGAAGATGCGATCAAGAAAGGTGGCGAGATCATTCACGAGGTGGGCACCACCCGGATGGGCGGCTCGAGCAAGGACTCGGTGACCAACCAGTGGGGACAAAGCTGGGACTGTCCGAACCTGTTCGTGATGGATGGCGGCGTTTTCGCCTCCAACCCGCACAAGAACTGCACCCTGACCATCATGACACTGGCGATGCGCAACAGCGCCTGGCTGGCCACCCAACTCAAGGCGGGGACGCTGTGATGCGCAAACCACCGCAGGACCAGGACATTGCTGCCCACGACGACGGCATCGCACCTGCTTACGCGAACAGGTTGAGCCGGCGCGACTCGCTGAAGCTGCTGGCCGCACTGGCTGCAAGCGCGATGCTGCCTGCATTGTCCGGTTGTGATTCGACATCGACGGAAGATGCCGCCGGTGGCGTAGCGGACCAAGGGCATTGGCCGGAGCTTGAACTGCAGCCGGTGACGGCCAAGGGTTATGGCAAAGATCCGGACCTGATGGTTCCGCCGGACGCGTCCTGGCCGCTGACGTTGACGCCGGCCCAGCTGTCGCTGCTGGCATTGCTGTCGGACATCATCGTGCCAACGGAAGGCCAGTCGCCGTCGGCGTCCGCGGTGCAGGTGCCGACAGTGATCGATGAATGGGTGAGTGCACCCTATCCCGACCAGCAGCAGGACCGGCTGACCGTCCTGTCGGCCCTCGCCTGGCTCGACGACGAAGCCGCCATGCGCTTTTCGCAGTCATTCAGGGCGCTGGGCACACCGCAGCACCTGGCGATCATCGATGACATCGCCTACGACAACGAACAGACCCCACGGCAGTTCCAGCGCATTGCCAGGGCCTTCGCCCGGCTGCGCAACCTGGTTCTGGCAGCCTATTTCTGCACGCCGGAAGGCATGGAAGATATCGGCTACCTGGGCAATGTGGCCATTGCAGGGACTTACCCCGGACCGACGCGAGAGGCCTACAGCCATCTGGATACGGTGCTGGCAAAACTCGGGCTGAGCGAGTTCGCCTATCCGGTGGGCTAGCCGTCATCCCCGGCCACACGGGCAGCGCTCGCGACCGCACCTGCGTCGTCGCACGCTGCCCGGATGGGCGCAGGGCTCCACGCGTTCCTACAGCTCCCTCACCCAGATGTTGCGAAAGCTGACTTCGGAATCGTGGTCCTGCAGGTAGATCGGCGCGCAGCCGTGCGGAGAGTACGAAGGCGGGCCGCGGTATTCGGTGGTGCCGGCGATGACGGTATCGTCCTGCGCCAGCACGCCGTTGTGCAGCACGGTGATGCGCGCGGGCGCAAGCAGCCCGCCTCCCTCGGAGAAGCGCGGCGCCTTCCAGATGACGTCGTAGGCCTGCCAGGCGCCGGGCGCGCGCGAGGCGTTCACCAGCGGGATGGCCTGCTTGTAGATCGAGGCCGCCTGGCCGTTGGGATAGGTGGCGTTGTCGTGGCTGTCGAGCACCTGCAGTTCGTACAGCTCCTGCAGGAAGATGCCGCTGTTGCCGCGGTTCTGGCCGTCGAGACCGCTGGTCTGGATCGGCGTGCGCCACTCGACATGCAGCTGGATGTCGCAGAAGCGCTGCCGGGTGCGGATGCCCTTGCTGCCAGGCAACACGGTGACGGCGCCATCGGCCACCGCCCACGGTGCCTCGCCACCCTGCTCGGATTCCCACGCCGTCAGGCCGCTGCCGTCGAACAGCACCACCGCATCCGATGGCGCCGCGCCTGCGGGCGTGGCCACGACCGCAGGCACCGGAGCCCAGGCTTCGGTCTTCGCCGGATCGGCCGATGGATCATGGGCCAGCGCAGCCGCGCCGGCCAGGATGCCGCCCACGAGCAGGACCGCGCGTGCGCCCGTGACCTTGTGCCGCGAACGGTTGAAAAGGCCGCGCATCACCTTGTCGCCCACGCCGGCGTCCCCGGCTCGTAAGGCAGGTCGCCGTCGTAGTGGCCGGGCACCGGGTCGTAGCGCAGCACTTCGGTGGCACCCACCTTCGAGGTGAAGAAGCTGAAGAGGACCAGCTGCTTGATCATCGTGAAGTAATGCACCCCGCCTCCGCTGCCCGAGCCATCGGCGGCCACCCACGCCCGGCGGGCCTGTTCCCCCGCCTCCTGGTCCAGTCCGGTCAGCATCTGCAGGCGGACCGCCGGCGGCAGGGCCAGGAAACTTCCAGCGGCGCGCCTGTCCAGGTCCGTCAATCCGGCACGGAAGGCGGCCTGGTCCTCGCGGCTGTAGCAGTCGGTGACGAAGCGCGCCATGAACGCGCCCACCTCCGCGTCCTTCGCCCCGGGCGTGTCGGTGCGCGGGATGATCGCCTCGGCGATCTCGTCCAGCAGGGCCACGTCGTCCGCGGTGAAACCGGCGGCGCCCTGCGCGACGGGTGCCTGTCCGAGGACGAAGGCCGGCATGCCGAGCATCGCCACGCCGGTGGCGGACGCAATCATCTTCAGCAGTTCACGGCGTTCCATCACAGGTTCCCCGCCTTGAGCTCGCGCACCGCATGGTCGGCGGCGCGCGCGGTCAGCGCCATGTAGGTCAGCGACGGATTGACGCAGCTGCCCGAGGTCATGCAGGCCCCGTCGGTCACGTACACGTTGGGCGCGTCCCACACCTGGTTGTGCGCGTTGAGCACCGAGGTCTTCGGGTCGCGGCCCATGCGCGCCGTGCCCATCTCGTGGATCGCCATGCCCGGCGCGTAGTCGCCATCGTAGCTGCGCACGTCGCGCACCCCGGCCGCCTCCAGCATCTCGGCGGCGTCGGCGCCCATGTCGCGGCGCATCGACTTCTCGTTGTCACGGATCGAGACGTCCATCGCCAGGACCGGCAAGCCCCACTTGTCCTGCGTGCCGTGGTCCAGGCGGATGGTGTTGTCGTGGTAGGGCAGCATCTCGCCAAAGGCGGTCATGCCGATGCTCCAGTCGCCCGGCATGCTCGCGGCTTCCTTCAGGCCGGCCCCGATGCCCATTTCGGCGACGCTGCGCGACCAGTCCTGGCGGCTCGCGCCACCCTGGTAGCCGAAGCCGCGCAGATAATCGCGCCGGTCGCCGCCGACGTTGCGGAAGCGCGGAATATAGAAACCGCAGGGACGCCGGCCGGAGTAATACCTGTCTTCAAAGCCATCGACGATGCCGTGCGCGCCGACCTGGAAGTGGTGGTCCATGACGTTGTGGCCCAGCTCGCCCGACGACGAGCCCAGGCCGCCTTCCCACACGTCGGTGGCCGAGTTCATCAGCACCCAGGTTGAGTTGAAGGTGGATGCGTTGAGGAAGATGACATTGGCCGTGTAGAGGTAGGTCTGGCCATTCTCGGCATCGACGATCTCCACGCCGCGCGCGCGCCGGCGGTCCTTGTCGTACACCACTTCCTTCACGATCGAGAACGGACGCAGGGTGAGGTTGCCGGTCTGCATCGCCGCCGGCAGGGTGGCCGACTGGGTCGAGAAGTAGGCGCCGTACGGGCAGCCCAGGATGCACTTGTTGCGGTACTGGCAGTTGGCCCGGCCCTGTTCGGGACGCGGCTCGGTGATGTTGGCGGTGCGCGAGTGGATCATCCGCCGCGTGTCGCCGAAGGCCTTGCGGATGCGCGCCGCTACATCCTTCTCGACCACGTTCAGCGGGATCGGCGGCAGGAACTTGCCATCGGGCAGCACGTCCAGGCCCTCGACGGTGCCGGCGATGCCGGCAAAGGTCTCCACGTGGTCGTACCAGGGCGCGATGTCGGCGTAGCGGATCGGCCAATCGGCGGCGATGCCCTCGCGCGCGTTCGCCTCGAAGTCCAGGTCCGACAGGCGGTAGCTCTGCCGGCCCCACAGCAGCGAGCGCCCGCCGACGTGGTAACCGCGGAACCAGTCGAAGCGTCTGGTTTCGTTGTACGGACACTCCGTCTCGTCGGCCCACATCCCGTGGGTACTCTCGGACAGCGGGTAGTCGCGGCGCAGGACCGGATGCGCTTCCTTCATCGCCTGGGTGGGCACGTTGCGATGCGGGTAGTCCCAGGCCTCGTTGCCCGCGTTGACGTAGTCCTTGATGTGCTCGATGTTGCGACCGCGCTCGAGCATCAGCACCTTGAGTCCCTTTTCAGCCAGTTCCTTGGCGGCCCAGCCACCGCTGATGCCCGAGCCGACGACGATCGCGTCGTAATGATTGTTCGCCATTGAGACTGCGTTCCTGGTTGAGGCGGGGGTTACACGTCGCAGAGGCGGATAGCCTCGCGCAGGGAGGCCACCGGGTCCGGCGCCGACGGCATGAATTCCTGTGCGATATACCCGTCGAATCCGGTGTCGCGGATCGCGCGGCAGATGGCCGGATAGTTCAGCTCCTGGTCCTCGCCGAGCTCGCGCCGACCAGGCACGCCTGCAGTGTGGTAATGCAGGAAGTGCCGGTGGTGGCGACGGATGGTGGCGATGATGTCGCCCTCCATGATCTGCATGTGGTAGATGTCGTAGAGCAGGCCGAAGTGGTCCGAACCCAGCGTCTCGCACAGCTCCACACCCCATGCGGAGCGGTCGCACAGATAGTCGGGGTGGTCCACCCGCGAGTTCAGCAGTTCCATCACCAGCACGACGCCGCGCTTCTCGGCGTGGGCGAGGATGCGTTTGAGGCCGGCAGCCGAATTGGCCATGCCTTCGCCCGGGTCCATGCCGTTCCGGTTACCGGAGAAGCAGATCAGGTTGCGATAGCCGGCATCGGCCACCAGGTCGATGTGGCGGGTGTAGCGCGCCACCAGTTCGTCATGGAAGCGGGTGTCGGAAAAACCCTTCTCCAGCCCGAGCTCGGCGCCGTTGCACATCGAGCTGTGCACGCCATGCGCCTTCAGCGTGGGCCAGTCGTCCGGGCCGACCAGGTCGATGGCGGAGAAGCCGATCTGCTTCACTGTCCGGCACAGCTCGGCGATCGACATCTGTCCGAACGTCCAGCGCGCCACGGAATGCTTCAGGTTGGTCTTCAGCGGCTGCGCGGCAGCAGCCGCTGCGGGAACGAGCGCGGACGCGGCCAGCCCTATTCCGCCGACCATCGTGGCGCGCAACGCATCGCGCCTGGTGAAGGTGTGGTTCAAATTAGGCCTCCCCGGGATTGCCGATGCCGCCGTCCGGGCAAGCACCTGCGGCGGCCGACTGCACGGCGGCCGGGCGACGCTGCGGGGCCATGGCGAGTCCTCGAAGATACGTCGCGCGTCACCCGGAGCAACCGCCGGCGGACAGGTTCATGAATCGTGGTGCCCGTGGCGTGCGCTGTTGCCGCGCCCGCCGCATTCGGCCTGCTCGAACTGATGCCCATCCATCCACCGGCCTCCCAACCGGTACAGACACGCGAATCCGCATGGATGCAATCGATTGCACGATAGCAATCGCGTGCCCGATTGCAAGACCCCGGATGGATTCCCTTCGCCCTCGCTGGCGTATCGGGCCTCGACAAAAGCAGCATGGAGGGCCAGCGCCATGCCCTGTTGAAGAACGCGCCGCTTCCGGGCGCGGCAGGCCGGTCGTCGGACGCGCATCGCAGCTTCCGGCTGGCAGGTGCGGCCACTAATCCGCTTTAAACCCTGCCCCGCGCCCCCGCATCGGACTCGATATGCTGATGGCGACGATGAATGCTTCCCTCGACGAGGCCGCAACTGCGGCCGACGTGGACCACGCCCTGGCGCGGGCCTCGGCCGGCGGCGACGTGGCTGCGTTCGAGACGCTGTATCGGCGCCACGCCGGCCGGGTCCACGGCGTGATCCTGCGCCTGGTCGGCCACCAGCACAGCCGCGCGGAGGACCTCACGCAGGAAGCCTTCGTCCGCGCCTGGCAGGCGCTGCCGGGGTTCCGCTTCGAAAGCGCCGTCGGTACCTGGCTGCACCGGCTGGCCGCGAACACCGCGCTGATGGAGCTGCGCAGCCGCCGCAGCGGGCCGATGATCGACAGCGGCGAGGACGTGCTGGACCAGATCGGCACCGGCGACACCGCCGGCCATCGCACCGCCCTGTCGATGGACCTGCAGCAGGCCATCGACAGCCTGCCGCCGCGGGCGCGCGCGGTGCTGGTGCTCTACGACATCGAAGGCTGGACGCACGAGCAGATCGCCACCGCGCTCGAGATGGCGGTCGGCAGTTCCAAGGCACAACTTCACCGCGCGCGCCGGCTGCTGCGCGCGAAGCTGGGAGATCCCGCATGAACGACCGTCGCCACGATCACGACCTGCCCGCCGCGCTGCGCATGCAGCTGCGCGCATTGCGCACCCCCGAGCCGCCGGCGCGCGAACTGTGGCCGGACATCGCCGCGCGCATCGCGGCCCAGCCGCAAGTCCCGGAGGCTTCACCGCGCCGGCACCCGCGCCTGTTCCCCGCCCTGGCCGCAGCCGCTGTTCTCGCGCTGGCCATCGGACTGGGCTGGCAGCTTCAGCCGTCCGGTGCGGAGCCCGCGCAGGCGTCCGCGGTCGCAAACGCGCTGCCGGCCGCCTCGCCAGCCCCACTCGTCATCATGGCGGACGCCATGACGCGCGAGTACCGGGGCGCGCTACGCGAAGTGCCTGCGCCGCGGCCAGCCACGGCCGGCTACGACAGCCTGATCGAACTCGACGCCAGCGCTGCCGCCGTGCGCGAGGCGCTGGCGCAGGATCCCGATGCCTTCTTCCTGCTGCAGCGCCTGCAGCACATCCATGCGCGGCGCCTGGCGCTCACCCGGCAACTTGCCAGCGCCTGAGCGCCACCCATCCTTTCCAGGAGAACTCCATGAAAACCCTGCCCCTGTCCCTCGCCCTGCTGTCGGCCCTGTGCATCGCACCCGCCTTCGCCGCCACTCCCATCAACGAAACCCGTGCGCTGGATCCGCGCGGCAGCATCGACGTGTCCAACCTCAAGGGCCGCATCCAGGTGCGCGCCTGGGACAAGCCCGAGGTCAGGATCACCGGCAGCCTCGGCGACGGCGTCGAGCGCCTGCAGATCGAAGGCGACCGCAACAGCCTCGAGGTCAAGGTGCGCTACCCGCGGAGCAGCAACCGCGCCGAGGCGACCACGCTGATCCTGGACGTGCCGCAGATGGCGGTGCTGGAGATCGACGGTGTCGCGGTCGACATCGACGTGCAGGGCGTCGCCGGCAGCTCGCTCGACATCGAAAGCGTGAGCGGCAGCATCGTGGCCGTGGGCGCACCGCGCGAGGCCGACATCAGCAGCGTCAGCGGCAACCTGCAGCTCAACCTCAACAGCCACAAGGTCGACGTGGAAAGCGTCAGCGGCAACATCGCGCTGCGCGGGCGCATCAGTGGCGAGATCAAGGCCGAGACGGTGTCGGGCGACATTCGCGTCGATACCCGCGGCGAGCCGGCGCGCCGCCTCGACACCAGCAGCGTCTCGGGCAGCGCCAGCTATGTCGGCGGCCTGGCCGAAGGCGGCCGGATCAGCGCCGAGTCGGTCAGCGGCGACATTCGACTGACGCTGCCAAAGTCGCTGTCGGCGCGGGTGCATGGCGAGAGTTTCAGCGGCGGCCTCAGCGCTCCCGGTGCGGCCATCGACAAGCCCAGGTACGGCCCCGGTTCGAGCTTCGAACACACCTACGGGAATGGCGCCGGCGAGATCCGGATGGAGACCTTCTCGGGCCGCGCGGAGCTGGTGCTGGAGTAGTCGCGCGCCTGCGTGGCCACCGGCGTTCGTTGTCTGTCGCATTGTCGTTGGAGCGAGAGATTCCGCCTTCGTCAGATTCCACTTCGTTCGGAATGACAAGCTCTTGTGTCGCGTCCCCGTCGAATTTGTCACCTCGAGCGCAGTGAGAGATCCCACCTTCGTCAGATTCCTCACTATCGTTCGGAATGACAAGCCGTTGTGTTGCGTCGCCGTCGAATTTGTCATCTCGAGCGCAGTGAGAGGTCCCGCCTTCGTCAGATTCCTCACTTCGTTCGGAATGACAAGACCTTGTGTCGCGTCGCCGTCGAATTTGTCATCTCGAGCGCAGTGAGAGATCCCGCCTTCGTCAGATTCCTCACTTCGTTCGGAATGACAAGCCCTTGTGTCGCGTCGCCGTCGAATTTGTCATCTCGAGCGCAGCGAGAGATCCCGCCTTCGTCAGATTCCTCACTTCGTTCGGAATGACAAGCCCTTGTGTTGCGTCGCCGTCGAATTTGTCACCTCGAGCGCAGCGAGAGATCCCGCCTTCGTCAGATTCCTCACTTCGTTCGGAATGACAAGCCCTTGTGTTGCGTCGCCGTCGAATTTGTCATCTCGAGCGCGGCGAGAGATCTCGTTCCGGCAAGTCATCGGCAAGTCATCGGCAAGTCATCGGTGAGTCATTGGCGGGCCATTGAGGGGCCATTGGGAGAGTCCTCAGCCCCACCCAGCCGCTCTCGACCCAGCGCGACAGCAGCACGCATGACGCATCAGGCCCCGATGCTAGTATCCGGCGACCGTCGCGGCCCGCCTGTCGCGACGGTTTTCGGGGGAAGATGCATGGTCCGTTCGACGTTCGCGGTGCTGCTTGGCCTGCTGGCTTCGCTTGCAGCGATCTCGTTGCTGGGCTTCGTTGGCCTGTCGTTGTTCGTGCCCGAAGCGACCGTCCCCGGGACTGAAGAGGAACTCGCGCAGGCGATCGCCTCCCAGAGCGCGGCGGAACTCTTGTGGAAGCTCGCCAGCTGGCTCGCCGCCGCCTTCGCAGGCGCATGGATCGCCGCAAGGATCGCGCGCGCCAATCCGCTGGCGGCAGCGATGGCAGTCGGCCTGCTGCTCTTGGCAGGGCTGGCGTTCGAAACGACATCGCTGCCGTACCCGGCATGGGTGACCGTCGCTGGCGTGCTGCTGCCGCTGCCCGTCGCCTGGTTCGCGGCACGCCTGGCGCGACCGCGCCAACGAACGCCATCTCCCTGACCGACGCTCGCACGGAACCACGCCGATGCAGTCTTCGCCGTTGACCACCCTGCTGCTGCCGCTTGCGCTGGGCGTGATCATGTTCGGCCTGGGGCTGGGCCTGGCCATCGACGACTTCAGGCGGGTCGCACGCTATCCGCGCGCGGTGCTGACCGGGCTCGTGCTGCAAACCGCCGTGCTGCCCTGGGTGGCACTGGGGCTGGCACTGCTGTTCCGCCTGCCGCCGGAGCTGGCGGTGGGACTGATGCTGCTGGCGGCTTCGCCCGGCGGCGCGACGGCCAACATCTACAGCCATCTCGCGCATGGCGATGTCGCCCTCAACATCACCTTGACCGCGATCAACAGCCTGCTGTGCCTGGTCACGCTGCCGGTGATCCTCAACCTCTCGCTCGAATATTTCCTCGGCGCCGGACAGTACGTGCCGCCGCCGGTGCGCAAGATCGTCGAGGTGGCGCTGATCATCGTGCTGCCAGTGGCGATCGGCATGGCGGTCCGCCGCTACGCACCCGGGTTCGCCACGCGCATGGAAAAGCCGGTGCGGCTGCTGTCGGTACTGGTGCTGGCACTGCTGATCGTGGCCGCCGTGGCGCAGGCGTGGAGCACCCTGCTGGCGTGGTTCGCGGTGGTCGGCCTGGCCTGCCTGCTGTTCAACCTCGTCAGCATGGGCACCGGCTACCTGGCGCCGCTGGCGCTGCGGCTGCCGAGGAAGCAGGCCATCGCGATCGGCATGGAGATCGGCATCCACAACGGCACGCTGGCGATCTTCATCGCGCTCAACGTGCTGAGCAATGCGGCGATGTCGGTGCCAGCGGCCGTGTACAGCCTGCTGATGTTCTTCACCGCGGCGGCCTTCGCGCTCTGGCTGAACCGGCGAGGCAAGGGCGACGCTGTCGTCGCCTGAGTAAGCGGCCGCGGCCGCAACGCAGCGTTGCACCCCGACTCGTCGGCATCCACGCCCGCGGCGGGGTCGCGGCAGTACCCTGTCGGCCCCGCCCAACGAGGACCGCCGTCCTGGCCACCTACCGCCTTGCCATCGTCGTCGGCAGCAACCGTCGCGACTCCATCAACCGCAAGCTCGCCGAAGCGATGGCGCGGCTGCTTCCGGACACGTTCGAGGTCAGCTACCCGCGCATCGACGACCTGCCGATGTACAACCTCGACCTGGAGGCAGAACGCCCGGCCGAAGTCGACCGCTTCACCACCGAGATCGCCGCCGCCGATGCCGTTGCCGTGGTCATGCCCGAGCACAACCGCTCGCTGCCCGCGGTACTCAAGAACGCCATCGACTGGGGCTCCAAGCCGATCGGCAGCAACGTCTGGCGCGGCAAGCCGGTTTCGATCACGGGCACCACGCCGGGCGCGATCGGTACCGCGGTCGGCCAGCAGCACCTGCGCCAGATCCTCGGCATCCTCGGGGCCCTGGTCCAGGGCGGCGAGGCCTACATCCAGTTCAAGCCCGACCTCATCGGTGCCGACGGCGACTTCACCAGTGCCGACACACGCGCCTTCCTGCAGGCCTACGTGGACGGTTTCGTCGACCTGGTCACCCGCCTCGTTCCGCGCTGAGCCCGGGGCCGCCTCGGCGACTCAGCCGGGATCCTGCCCGGGCACGTCCTCGATGCCAACATTGCTGGACGCGCGCTCAAAGATCGCGCGGTCCAGCAGCCCCGTCTGCCGGGCCACCAGCACCGGCACCAGCACCTGGCCGGTGACGTTGGTCATGGTGCGCATCATGTCGAGGATGCGGTCGATGGCGTAGAGGATGCCGATCGCCTCCAGCGGCAGACCCGCCGCGCTGATCACCACCGTGGCCATGATCACCGCCGTGCCCGGCACCCCGGCGGTGCCGAAGCTGCCCAGCACCGAGGCCAGCGCGATCAGGACGTACTGCCCGGCCGACAGTTCGATGCCCATGAACTGGGCGATGAACACCGCCCCCAGCGCCGGATAGATCGCGCCGCAGCCGTCCATCTTGATGCTCGCGCCCAGTGGTACGGCGAAGCTGGCGTAGTCCTTGTCCACGCCCAGGTTGTGGGTGGCCGAACTGAGCGACAGCGGCAGCGCGGCGAAGCTGCTCGATGCGACGAACCCGATCTGCATCGCCGGCGCGGCGCCACGCAGGAACTTGAGCGGACTGAGCCCGTGCGCCAGCAGCAGGCCGCCGTAGACCACGATGATGTGGAAGGCGCAGGCCGCGTACAGCGCGATCACGAACTTGCCCAGCGGCACCAGCTGTTCGAAGCCATAGCTGCCCACCAGCGCCGCGATCAGGCCGAAGGTGCCCAGCGGCGTGGCCTCCAGCACGAAGCGCGTGACCTGGATCATCAGCTCGCGGCCCTGGTCGAACAGCGAGCGCAGGCCCACGGTCTTCTCGCCCAGCTTCACCAGCGCGAACCCGAACAGGCCGGCGAAGAAGATCACCTGGAGGATGGTGAAATTGCTGGGCACGATCACGTTCTGGCCATCGCTGCTCTTGCCGGCGCCCAGCGCGGCCAGCGCGCGGAACGGATTCTCCGGCACGATGTTGATCAGCACGTCGAGCGGCCCTGGCACCTCGCGCGGCCGGTAGGTCTCGGCCACCTTGAGGCTTGCCGCGTCCACGCCCAGGCCGGGTTTGAACAACCAGCCGAAGGCCAGGCCCACCGCCACCGCCAGCACCGCGGTGATCGCAAACCACAGGAAGGTGCGCCCCGCCAGTCCCGCGATCGAGCGCTGGCCGGCGAGCGAGCCCACCGCACTGACCACCGCGAAGAACACCAGCGGGATCGCGATCATCTTGATCAGGTTGACGTAGACGGTGCCCAGCGGCCCGAACCAGGTCTGCGCCGCCGGCCCCATCAGCCAGCCCGCAAGCGCACCCAGCACGAAGCCGGCGGCAACGCGCTGCCAGAACGGAATCTTGAGCCAGCGGTGGACGAGAGGCATCTGGATATGCGGCAAACAGCGCCTGGCGGCGAGTGCGCCACCTTATCCGACCGGCCGGGCGGGCGCGACGCGCCGGCTGGAACGCCACGCCGACATTGGCGGGACAGCGGACGCCGGAGGCAATGACCGTAGTCATGGCCCGGACTTGGCCCCACGGCATAATGGCGGGTTACGGGTTGGCGCCGCTTCCCCGCCGTCATCGAGCGACGGGCCCGGAAGCGCTGCCAACCGCCTGGACCCTGCCCTGCCCCACCGGAGCCGCCATGCCCCGCCTGCTGCCCATCGTTCCCGCTCTCCTCACCACCCTGCTCGCGGCCTGTGTCGCCACGCCGCAGCGCGCCACCGCGCCGACCACCTGGACGGTTGACGTTCCCGTGGTCGAGCACCCCGAAGGTGAGACCCCGCAGTGGTGGTACCGCAGCGGCGCCGCCCGCGCAGCGGCGAACGGCGCGATGGCAGGCCGCGCGAAGAACGTGATCGTCTTCCTCGGCGACGGCATGAGCCTGACCACGGTCGCAGCGGCGCGCGTGCTCGAAGGCCAGCGCGCCGGCGGCCCGGGCGAGGAGAACCTGCTGGCCTGGGAGCAATTCCCGCACACCGCTTTTTCCAAGACCTACAACACCGATTCGCAGACCCCCGACTCGGCCGGCACCATGACCGCGATCGCGGCAGGGGTGAAGTCGCACATGGGCGCGATCGGCGTCGCCGCCGGCGCACGCGACGACTGTGCCGGCAGCCTGGATCGCCGCCTCGTGTCGTGGCTGCAGCTGGCCGACAACGCCGGCCTGGCCACCGGCATCGTCAGCACCGCGCGGCTCACCCACGCCACGCCGGCCGCCACCTACGCGCACGCGCCCGACCGCAACTGGGAGAACGACACCGACCTGCCCGAGCCCGCGCGTGCCGCCGGATGCCGCGACATCGCGCAGCAGCTGCTCGACTTCCCCGCCGGCCGTGGCCCCAGCGTGGTGCTGGGCGGCGGTCGCGGTGAGTTCCTGCCGGTGTCGGTGCGCGACCCCGAACTCGACGACAAGGTCGGCCAGCGCCTGGACGGGCGCAACCTGGCGGACGAATGGGTGCAGCGCCGCCCCGACGCCACCTGGGTGTGGAACACCGGCCAGCTGCACGCCGCCAGCGACGCCAGTGCGGTGCTGGGCCTGTTCGAGTACGACCACATGCAGTACGAGCACGACCGCGACCGCAGCGCGGCCGGCGAGCCCGACATCGAGGAAATGACACGCTTCGCGATCGAGCGCCTGTCGCGGGATCCTGGCGGCTACGTGCTGCTGGTGGAGGGTGGCCGCATCGACCACGCCAACCACGAGGGCAACGCCTACCGCGCACTCGACGAAACCATCGCCATGTCGCGCGCGGTGCGCGCCGCGGCGGAAATGACCTCGGCCGACGACACCCTGATCGTGGTCACCGCCGACCATTCGCACACATTGAACTTCGTCGGCTATCCGCGGCGCGGCAACGACATCCTGGGCAAGGTGCGCGGCCGCGTGAACGAGGACGACGACCCCAGCCACTACGCCCGCGACGCCCTCGGCCTGCCCTACACCACCCTGGTCTACGCCAACGGCCCCGGCTACAGCGGCGCCAGCGCGCGCCAGCCGGCCGGTCCCAAGCGCCACCTGCACAGCCCGGGTGGTTTCGAGCCGGCGAGCGGGCGCCCGGACCTGTCCGCGGTCGATACCGCGCATCCGGACTTCATGCAGGAGGCCCTGGTGCCGTTATCGTCCGAGACCCACGGCGGCGACGACGTGGGCATCTGGGCGCGCGGCCCCGGCAGCGACGCGTTCCGCGGCACCCTGGAGCAGCACGTGATCCACCACGTGATCGTCCAGGCCACCCCGGCGCTGCGCGGGCGGCTGTGTGCCGCCGGCGCATGCAACGGCGACGGGGTCCCGGTCGAACTGCCTGATCCGGCGGCCTTCGGCGCGCCCTGAGCCACATCAACCGCCGGACGCGGTTGCAGTCCTTCTCCAAGGGACGCTGTCCGCCAGGCAGGCGACAGCCCCGGACATGCCCCACGAGGTGTTGGCAGTGCAATCGGCAGGAAAATCCCGCTGGCACCACGTAATCGGCCTGGTGCTGGCCTGCCTGGCCGGCATCGCCACCGCCGGTGAAGCGCCGCCTGCACGCGACGGCTTCCTGCTGGCGGGCGCGCCCTCGGCCGAACAGACGCCGATGCGCACCTGCACCCCACTGATGCGCGAGGGCCTGCGCGAGCGGCGGATCGAGGCGCCACCCGGCGGCTGGCCCGGCACGCCACAGGCGATCAACGTGTTCAACGTGCTCTCCGGCGAAGTCATGGTCGCCCTGGGCGACCGCGAGGTCTGCGGACGCATGCATGACGCGCGCACCCGCGACTCGCGCTTCCGCGCCAGCGTGGGCATGGTCGCGGTGCCGCCGGCGGGCAGCCGCGAACCTATCCGCGTCGCCTGGGCCGACCCGCTGCAGCCGGACTGGCATCCGACCGTGGTGCTGGGCGCGCCCAGCCCGGTACAGCAGATGGACACGATGCGGCTGCTGGTGCGCGTGTCGTGTATGGCGATCGGTCTGGCGCTGGCGATGTCGGCGCTGATGGGCTTCGTCGGCACGCGCGACCGCACCTTCCTGCGTCACGCGGGCGTGTGCGTGGTGCTGGTGGCGGGCCAGGCCATCCTCAGCGGCATGAGCGGATATCCGCGGCCCTGGCTGCCGGTGGGCCACCACGAAGCCTGGTGGCTCACCGCATCCAGCGCCTTCACCATCGCTGCGCTGACACATGGCATCTGGAAGCAGTCCGGCGTGGTCGGCGCGCAGCCGCTGCCGCGCACCGCGGTGACCTGGCTGATGCGTGTCGCCATCCTCGCCGGCCTGCTGGTGCCGGTGCTGCCCCTGTCCGCCTTGCGCTGGACCATGTCGGGGCTGGACATGGCCTTTGGCCTGGCCTGCGTGGGCCTGCTGGCGGTGTCCAACCTGTCGCTGCGGCGCGGCGATCGCAGCGCCGTCCTCGGCGCGGTTTCGATCGTCCCGTTCCTGGCGATCATCGTCGCGATGCTGCTCGGCAGCCGGCTGCTGGCCTCCTACCGGATCGAGGTCGTGCAGCTGGCGGTGACCTGGTTCCTGATCGCGATGGGCTACGCCCTGACCCGGCGCTTCGGCCACCTGCGCCGGGCGCACGACGCGATGCGGGTGCTGGCCGCCACCGACGAACTGACCGGACTGCCCAACCGGCGCAGCGGACTGGCGCGGCTGGAGGAACTGTTCCAGCACTCGCGCGACAGCGGCGAGCCGCTGACCGTCGGCTTCCTCGACATCGATCTGTTCAAGCGCATCAACGACGTGCACGGCCACCATGTGGGCGACACGGTGCTGGTGGCGGTATCCGGGGCGCTGGCCGCGTCGATGCGCGGGCACGAGGACGTGGTGCGGATGGGCGGCGAGGAATTCCTGGTGGTGATGCCGGGCGTCCAGCTGGCGGCTGCTGGTCCGCGGCTGGAGCTGATGCGCCGGCGCGTACGCGAGGCCGGCGACTCGCTGGGCATCGAAGGCCTGCAGGTGACCGCAAGCATCGGCCTGGCCAGCCTGCACGACGACGACGAGGATCCGGCCTCGCTGCTGCGCCGCGCCGACGGCGCGATGTACCGCGCCAAGCAGGCCGGACGCGACCGGGTGCTGCTGGCAAGCCAGTAGCACCGCGCTGCCGCGTCGCTCAGAACGGTTTGGCCAGCACCAGCCAGATCACGCCCAGCAGCAGGAACACCGGCACTTCGTTGAACAGCCGCAGCGCCTTGCCCGTGGGCAGCGCGCGCGTATCGGCGCGCCGCAGCCAGCGTCCGCCAACGATGTAGTGCGCCAGCATCAGCGCCACCAGGGTCAGCTTGGCGTGCAGCCAGCCGCTGCCGCTGCCCACCATGGTCGGCAAACCAGGGATCACCCGGTAGCCCAGCCACAGCACCACGCCGGTCAGCAGCGCCAGCCCGAACATCACGTGGCCGAAGCGGTACAGCCGCCTGCCCATCAGCATCAGCCGTGCCCGCACGGCGCGTTCATCGCCGGCCTCGACCAGGTTGATCAGGATGCGCGGCAGGTAGAACGCGGCCGCCACCCAGGCCATCACGAACAGCAGGTGCGCGGACTTGATCCACAGGTAGGCTTGCATGTCGGCGCTCCGTCGGATGCCGCCAACGTCGTCGACGCGGGCGGCGGCGCGCTATTGTAGCCGCCGCTTCCGCAGCCCCGACCCCATGCAAAAGCGCTACGACCAGCACTATTTCGACACCTGGTACCGCCGCCGCGGCATCGGCGGCGCGCAGCGGCTGGCGCGCAAGGTGGCGCTGGCCGTGGCCACCGCCGAATACCATCTCGAGCGTCCGCTGCGCAGCGTGCTCGACATCGGCTGCGGCGAAGGCGCGTGGCGCGCGCCACTGCTGCGGCTCCGGCCCAAGGCGCGCTACCTGGGCTTCGACAGCAGCGAGTACGCCATCGCCCGCCATGGCGCGCGGCGCAACCTGCACCTGGCGCGCTTCGCCGACTTTGCGACGCTGCGGCCGTGTCCGCCGGTCGACCTGCTGGTGTGCAGCGACGTGATGCACTACCTGCCGCTGAAGGAACTCGACCGCGGCCTGCCCGGTCTTGCCGAGCTGTGCGGCGGCGTGGCCTTCCTCGAATGCTTCAGCCGCGAGGACGAGGCCGAAGGCGACAACGTGGATTTCCAGGCGCGGCCAGCCACGTTCTACCGCCGCCGCTTCGCCGCGCTGGGCTTGCGCCAGGTCGGTTCGCACTGCTGGCTGGCACCGGACCTGGCCGACAGTGCCGCCGCCCTGGAACTCGCGCCGCGTGGTGCCTGAACGCGAGTGCCTGAACGCGCCGCCTGAACGCGGCGCACGTCCTCCGCCAGCCCTCGCACAGCCTTGACTGGGGGCCCGTCCCGATCGGTTATGCTGCGACGCAGCAGCCGCCACACACGTGATGCCGATGTTCCTTTACCAGTTCCATGAATTCAACCGCTCCTGGATGGCCCCGCTCACCTACTGGGCCGAGGCGAACGCGAAGGCGTTCTCCACGTCCGGAAGCTGGCTCTCGGGCATGCCCGGTGCCGGGCGCATCTCCGCGGCCAACGAGCTGGTCTACCGCATCGGCAAGGACTACGAGAAACCCGCCTTCGAGATCCATTCGCTCGAATGGGAAGGCGAGGTCTATCCGGTGGTCGAGAAGACGGTGCGTTCGACGCCGTTCTGCAACCTGCTGCGCTTCAAGCGCTACACCGACGACGCGGGCACCATCGGCGAGATGCGCGGGCAGCCATCGGTGCTGATCGTGGCGCCGCTGTCGGGCCACCACGCCACCCTGCTGCGCGACACCGTGCGCACCATGCTGCGCGACCACAAGGTCTACATCACCGACTGGGTCGACGCGCGCATGGTGCCCAAGGACGCCGGCGCGTTCACGCTCGACGACTACGTACACACCATCGAGGACTTCATCCGCCACATCGGTGCGAAGGACCTGCACGTGATGAGCGTGTGCCAGCCCACCGTGCCGGTGCTGGCGGCGATATCGCTGATGGCCGCGCGCGGCGAGCCGGTGCCGCGCTCGATGGTGATGATGGGCGGGCCGATCGACACGCGCGAGTCACCGACCTCGGTGAACAACCTCGCCACGACGAAGCCGCTGTCGTGGTTCCAGAACAACGTCATCCACCGGGTGCCGCAGAACTTCCCCGGCGCCGGACGCCCCGTGTATCCCGGCTTCCTCCAGCACACCGGCTTCATGGCCATGAACCCCGAGCGGCATTTCATGTCGCACTGGGATTTCTACCAGGACCTGGTCAAGGGCGACCTGGACGACGCCGCGTCGCACCGGCGCTTCTACGACGAATACAACGCCGTGCTCGACATGCCGGCCGAGTACTACCTCGACACCATCCGCGTCGTGTTCCAGGAGCACCTGCTGCCGCGCGGGCTGTGGGACGTGGGCGGCGAGCGGGTGGACCCTTCCGCGATCTCCGGCACCGCGCTGATGACTATCGAGGGCGAACTCGACGACATCTCCGGGCTCGGCCAGACCCGCGCCGCGCACGAGCTGTGCACCGCCGTCGCCGAAGACGACCGCCACCACCTCACCGTCAAGGGCGCAGGCCACTACGGCATCTTCAGCGGCCGCCGCTGGCGCGAGCAGGTGTATCCGAAGGTGCGGGATTTCATCGCCGCGAACGTGGCGGGCGATGGCAAGCGCGCACCGGGCGGGCACAAGAGCCGCGCCGGCAAGGCCGCACCGCGCAGGAAGGCTGCCTCCGCGCGCTGAGCGCGCCTCGGCACTTTCCCACTCAGTGCCGCAACGGCACGCGGATCATGCTGTCCGTGTGCCAGTCGACGACCAGCGGTTCGCCTCCGTCCGCAGCGGATTCGTCGCTCACGTCCTTGCCCGTCCCCATGTTGACCTGGTGGTGGCCGTCTTTGAGGACGTCCAGAACCACCAGCAGGCGACTGCCGGCCTGCATGCGCCGGGCCGTCATCCGCGTGCGCTCAAACGGCAGCGTGGTCCACTGGCCCGGCACCAGCAGCTCGCGACGGGTCATGTCGCGCGCGTGGCTGGCGCGGCCGACGTAATACGACAGCTGCATCGCGCTGCCGTCCGGCCGCAGCTCATACAGCAGCACGCTGAAATCGAAATCGCGCTTGCTGCTGCGCACCTTGAGATCGCCTGAGAAGCTGCCAACCACCGAGGTCGGGCGTTCGAAGGGCGCGCTGGCAAACGCGTAGCCGCCGTCGACGTCGATCCGGTCGAGGACGACCGGGTCGGGATAGTAGCCACCGTGTTCGCCGGAGCGGTCGGCGAGATCGACGCGCCTGCTCATCCAGGTCACCCGCTCCGCGGGCGCATCCGACAGCAGCAGGTAGCTGCCAACGGGCGCATCCGACAGATGGAAGGCCACGGGATCTGCCGCGTCCGCGAGCGAGGGTGCATGCCCCCACGCGTCGGCCCCCATCAGCTGGTAGTTGACGCGGTCCCGCAGCAGCGCCGGGCGCTCGCCGCCGCGCAACACGTGGTCAAGCCACTGGAACGTCAGCTCGCGGGTGTCGAACTGCGCGGATGGGTCGAGGTCGTAACCGCGCAGGGACCGGGGCTTGAACGTCGCCTGCGCGCCAAAGTGGTCGTATGGGCCGATCACCAGGTAGTGCGGCGCGTCCGGTCGATGCCGCAGGTGCTCCTTGAAGTACTGCAGCGCAGAGACCTGCCCGTCGTCGTAATAGCCGGTGATGCTGAGGACCGGAATGTCGATCCGCGCGAAGTCTTCGCCGTAGGGCACCATCGCTTGCCAGTACTCGTCGTACGCAGGATGCGTCAGCCAGCGCTGCAGCCATGGATTGGGCGTGCCATCGACGCGGTCGATCTCGCGGTACGGCCGCCCGCTGGCGTACCAGGCCTCGGGCAACCGCTGCCAGCGCTCGCGGTCGAAGTAGGTCGCGGTGTCGAGCAGGCGGTGGTTGGCGACGTAGAACGGCCACGCGTAGTTGGCACTGAGGAATACATTGTTCTCCATCGGCAGGCCGAGTCCGGGAATGGCCGCCACGTAGGGCACGATCGTCTTCAGCGCCGGGGGCATGCGTTTGGTCGCCGCCCAGGCCGCGAATCCGGAGTAGCTGCCGCCGTACATCCCGACGCGACCGTCGCTCCAGGGCTGGCTGGCGATCCATTCCACCGCGGCGGCAGCATCGTCGGCCTCGGTCTCGTACGGCCGGATCGCGTCGACGCCCAGGCGCTTGCCGCGCGCATCGACCACCACGCCCGCATAGCCGCGCGCGGCGGCTTCAACTGCGGTGGCGCGGTTGGCATCGGGATCGGCGTAGATGGTGAACAGCATGGCCGCCGGCTGCGGCACCTGCACCTTGCGGCTGCGCGCGACCACAGCCGACAGCGTCGCGCCCTGCGGAGTGCGGATCAGCGCGCCTTCGTCGATCAGATAGCGCTCATCCTCGTCGGCCCCAACCAAGGCTGGCGCAAGCGTCGTCGCGGCACTGTAGGTCGTGACAAACGCCTGCCTGCGCGCCAGATCCAATGCTTCGTCCAGCCCGATGCGGCTCCTTCCGTGGAGCTGCGCCAGTGCGGCGCGCAGGCTGGCCCGCGCGCCCTCCACATCCGCCACGAACCAGTAGGCGGTGCGCTGCGCCTCCGGATCTTCGAGCCCTCCGAAAAGTTCGCGGAAGGCGTCTGCATAGGCGTCATCGAATTCCCCGTCCACGCCGCCCGCCCGCGCGTACAGGAGGTAGGGCGCCCAACGCCTCGCGCGATCGGCATCGCCGGCAGCCGCCAGCTCGCGCATGACTGCAGCGACCGCCTGCGCCGCTTCCGCCGACTTGCCGGACGCGATCCGCAGATGCGCCAGGCCAGCCGAGGGTACGTCGACCACGCCACGCGCGGCGGCACCGAGCACGTCGCGCGCCAGCACGGCGACGGCCTCAGCATTCGCCTCGTCGTCCCCCGGAACCACGACGGCCATCGGGAACTCGGGGGCGGACGCCCACGCCAGCCATGGGGCGAGCAGCAGCCACAGCATCAAAGCCTGCCCGCGCATGGTCAACCGAAACGGTCCTGCCATCATCGTTCCCTCGCATATATCTCTACTGTGGCCTGCTCAGTCTGCGAGTCGGGCTGCAGCAGGCCAGGCGGCACGCCAGCCAGCCTCATGCGTACTGCGCGGTCTTCACCAGCAGGTGCTTCGCCAGCAGACCGTGCATGCGGCCCATACCGCGCGCGATGTGCAGCGTCGACACCAGAACAAGTGCCCCGATTGCAACCAGAATCGGCAGCAGCCACGGCGCCTCGGCCGGGATGTCCAAGCCAAACAGCCAGACGTTCATGTGCACGCCCGGCAACAGCGCGAACGGACTCAGGATCAGCGACAGCGCGAAGGCCAACAAGCTGATCGTGACGCTGAAGTAGACAATGCCCAGCGGCAGCATCAGCACGAAGTACAGCAACGTGCTCCAGGTGCGCGGATCGGTGAACATGTCGCCGATGCGCTGCCAGACGCTGCGGCCGCGCGCGGTGTACAGCGGCCGCCGCGGCATGCGCTCGCCCAGCATCACCTCGACGATCCTGCCCTCGACCAGCGACAGCACCCGCACCGAGCCGAAGAACAGGATCAGCAGCGGAATGCCGACGATCGTGACCGACAGGCCCAGCGATGTGGAGAAGCCGGCCACCACCCAGGTGAAGTAGAAGATGCCCGTGGCCAGCGACAGCACCATGTAGAACAGCGAGGCGTAGGCGCGCGGGTCGGCGAACACGCCGAAGAAGCGGCCGAGCGCTGACCGGCGCGGGCGCGGCGGTGGTGCACGCAGCGCGGTCTGCACCGTCACTTCGGTGTCGCGATAGATGTCGGCGACCTCGTCCGGCGCGCCGTAGCTCGATGCCACCGCGGCGATGACCTCGGCCTCGCTCCTGCCGGGATTCTCGGCCAGCTCCGAGCGCAGGTATTCCTCGGCGTCGTACAGCGCGTCCTGCACCAGCGCCGGGTCGGCGCCGGCCAGTGAGCGGCGCAGGTGCTCGAGGTATTCGGGAATGGTGGTCGGCAAGCGTTCGCTGTTCATTCGCAGGTCCCCTCCAGGACGGCGTCAACGGAATCGCGGGTTGCACGCCAGGCGGCGGCCCGCACGCGCAGGGCGACGCGCCCTGCTGCGGTGATGCGGTAGTAGCGGCGGGGCGGGCCGGCATCGGACGGTTCGATCGAACTGTCCAGCAATCCGGCAGCCTCCAGGTTGCGCAGCACCGGGTACAGCGCGCTCTGCTTGCCGCTGAGCACGCCGTCGCCGAAGCGCTCCAACCTCTTGGCGATCTGGTAGCCGTACATCGGCTCGCCGGATGCGCCCAGCACGGCCAGCAGCGCCAGCGACACGGTGCCCGCGCTCAGCTCCTTCTGGAACTTGCGCAGCTGTGCCTCTTCCTGTTCGTCGCCGGCCGCCATGCGGTCCTCCCGCCATCTGGAACAGATGCTATTGCGAACTTCGCTATAGCGGATGTGCCATTAGTCCGGGTCGCAGGCGATCGGCCACAATCGCCGCCTCACCCACCCGGGAATGCCGCATGCCCAGCTTCCATCCAGCCATCGCCATCCTTGCCGCCACCCTGGCGCTGCCGCTGACCGCGGCCGAGCCTGGCGCCGTGGCCAAACCGCGCACCACGCAGGAGGTCCTCGATGCCTCGCAGCCGTCCGACTGGCGCACGCCGGCCCCGGAGAACACGCTGTACATGGACCTCGACGCGGGTCGCGTGGTGATCGAGCTGGCGCCGTCCTTCGCACCCGGGCACGTCGCCAACATCCGCACGCTGGCCAGCGAGGGTTTCTGGAACGGCACCAGCATTTACCGCTCGCACGACAACTTCGTGGTGCAGTTCGGCGATGCCGAGGCCGACGACCCGGCGAAGGCGAAGCCGCTCGGCAGCGCGAAGCAGACGTTGCCGGCGGAGTTCGAACGCAGCGCGCGCGGGCTGCCCTTCCATGCCCTGCCCGACCGCGACGGCTGGGCCGCGCAGGTGGGCTTTGCCGACGGCTTCCCCGCCGCGCGCGAAGGCGCCGAAGGCCAGGCCTGGATGGCGCACTGCTACGGCGCGCTCGGCGCCGGCCGCAACATCGCGCCCGACAGCAGCATCGGCGCGGAGCTCTACGTGGTCACCGGGCAGTCGCCGCGCCAGCTCGACCGCAACATCACCGTGGTCGGGCGGGTGCTCAGCGGCATGGAGCTGCTCAGTGCGATCGACCGCGGCCCGCCGCCGATGGGTGTCTACGAGGACGCGGCGCAGCGCACCCCGATCAAGGCGGTCACGCTGGCATCGCAGCTGCCCGAAGCGCAGCGCGAGCGCATCGAGGTGCTGCGTACCGATACGCCAACGTTCGACGCGCTGGTGGAATCGCGTCGCAACCGCAGCGACGATTTCTACCACCGCCCGGCCGGCCACATCGACCTGTGCAACATCGCGGTCCCGGTGCGCACGCCGGACGGCGACCAGGGCTGACGCGAAGCCGGGAGTGGCGTCAGCGCCAGGCCGGGTTCGGGATGCGGCGCCGGTCGGCGGGATGTATCGAACGCCGCATCCTCACGCCGCGTTTGCCAAGGCCTGCCTAGTCTGCCTTCGCCCCCTACAGCCGAGAGATCGTGATGGCCCTGCTCCGCCTCCGCATCGTCAGTTCCGAAGACAACGTCCGCGCGATCATGAACCTGCTGCAGAGCCTGGAGGGGATCGAGCACGTCGAGGAAGTGGCCGACCTGATGCCGCGCATGGACGATCCCGATTCCAGCTCCGCCGGCCTGCACGATTCGCGCGGTGCCGATACGCACGAAGTGGAAGTCGAAGTGCCCAATGCCGCCACTGCGCGCAAGGTGCGCGATGCGGTGGAAGCGATGGCTTTCGACCTTGATGCCTTCGTCGAGATCGACGACCAGGAGGAGGGGCGGGAGTAGCCTGCCGCTGCGGTGGCGGCTCAGGCCGCGAACATGGCGTCGGGGGCGTGCATCGCTGCGGAGGTCGCGGCTGAAGCCGCTCCTGCAGAGGAGGGACCACGCGGGCGATTGATTCATCGCCCGCGGTCGACATTCAGCCCGCCGCCGGCAGCGCGTCGGTGTACTCGGCCATGCGCTGGCGCTGCGCCGCATCGGGCAGGCGCCCGCGTCCGGCGCCGAGATTGTCCGCCATGTGGCGTGCCTTGCTGGTGGCCGGCGTCACGCAGGTCACGGCTGGATGCGCGGCCACGTACTTGAGCATGAACTGCGCCCAGGACTGGGCGTCGAACTCCGCCGCCCAGTCCGGCAGCGGACGCTCGCCGATGCGTTGCCACAGGCGCGTGCGGCCGAACGGCAGGTACACCAGCACGCCGATCTTCCGTTCCTGCGCCAGCGGCAGGATGGTTTCCTCGACGTCGCGATTGTCGACCGCGTAGTCGACGCCGATGAAGTCGATCTCCTCGTTGCGCATGATCTCGACCAGCCGCGGATAGGCCGGCTTGCTGGTCGACGTCACGCCGACATAGCGCACCCGCCCCTCGGCCTTGAACTCCCGCAGGATCCCGAGCTGCGTCGGCACGTCGGCCAGGTTGTGCACCTGCACCAGGTCCAGCTGCTGCTTGCCGAGGCGCTTGAACGAGGTTTCGATCTGCTCGCGCGCCTTGGCGGGATCGGCCTCCGCGTCGGCTTCGCGGCCGGCGACATTGACCTTGGTGGCCCAGAACATGCGGTCGGTGATGCCGAGTTCGCGCGCGAGTTCGCCGGCGACTTCCTCGGACGCGCCATAGGAGGGCGCGGTATCGAACACCGTGCCACCGCCGGCGACCAGCGCCTGCAGCACTTCGCGCAGCGCCGAGGTGTCCTCGCTGCGCGCGATCTGCGAGAAGGTGGCCGAACTTCCCAGGCCGATCAGCGGCAGTTGCTCGCCCGAGGAGGGGATCGCACGGGTGAGCAGCTTGCCCTCGTCGGCGGCCAGCAGGCGACCGTGCGGAAGGGTGGCCGCCAGCGCGGCTGCAATCGAGAATTTCAGGCAATCGCGGCGCGTGGTCATCGTTGGTTCCTCGGCGGTGCAGATGGCTGTGACGCGAGTCTGGCGCGTTGGGGACGATGGTTCAAACCCGGGGACGGCGAAGTCCTATCCCCCTTCCCCGCACGGGCCTGCGGGCGAGCGCACCGGCCTGAAACGATGCCTGCGCCGGGTCAGTGGCTCGCGCCGTCCACGGCCAGCACCTGGAGCGTGGCCAGGTCGACCTCCGGCAGGCAGCGCACGTTGACCATGGTCATCGCCGCGCCGTCGCCGCCCTTGCCTTCGCTGAAGGGCGCGATGCCGCAGTGCGCGCAGAAGTGATGGTCGATCGCCTCGCGGTTGAAGCGGTAGGTGGACAGGTTGTCCTCAGGCGTCGTGAGCGTCAGCGCCTCACGCGGGAACGCGGCAAGCAGCGCGCCACGGCGCCGGCACATCGAACAATTGCAGTCGATGACCTGGCCGATCTCGCCGTCCAGCTCGAACGTGATCCTGCCGCAGTGGCAGCTGCCCTGGTACTTCGCCATGGTGCGCACCTCGCTGGGAACCGGCCACGAGGATACGCGCGACGTGCAAGGCTGTCGTAACCGCGCGCGCGTCGATGAGGCCGTAGGATGCCTGCAGGATGCCTGTGCAGGAGCGGCTTCAGCCGCGATCGACGACGCGTCGCCGCCCGTTCGCGGCTGAAGCCGCTCCTACAGGACGGTGAGATCGCGGATGCGATTACGAACGCGGTCGTCAGCCACTGCGCCACGCTTCCACGGCATTATTAGCCGTCATCCCGGCGAAAGCCGGGATCCATTGTGCTTTCCCGCAAGCAACGAAGCAGGATCAAGATGGATCCCGGTGTTCACCGGGATGACGGGGGACCTCTCCCCCGTCTACCGGCCCGCTCGCCGCCAGGCCCACGCGCGAGCGCTCCAGCCACCAGGCGAGCCCGGCCAGCAGCAGCCACAGCAGGAACCATGGCCATGCCGGCCCAGGCTGACCTGGAGCCCGCACTGGCGAAGCAGACGTGGTCTTCGCGTCTGTCTTCGCGTCTGTCGCCGATGGAGACGCAGCAAGTGCAAGCGTGGCATCGCGCAGCGCGGCAAGGCGCATGGGTTCGTCCGCGTCGGCGGCAGCGACATGGAACCACCGCTGCGCATCGTCCAGCCGCAGCTGGTGCCAGCCGTCGACGCTCGGCCAGATGCCGGCGCAGCTGCGGCTGCCGCTTGCCGGGTCGACGAGCGGCCGCAACACGCTGCCGTCGGCTACCTCGACGGTCGCGCCGGGCGGCCAGCCACAGACGCTTATCCGCTCGCCAACCCGGGCGCCTGCATCGATCACCGGTAAGTTGTCGGTACGCGCCCGCGCAAGCGTGGCGACGACCGGGCTCCAGATATCGTCGTACAGATCCGCGCGGCCGTGCAGCGGCAGCACGTAGCTGTCGAGCAGGGTCCACAGGCCGATCCGACCGCGTCCCTCGGCGCGCCACCAGCCAGGCGGCATTCCGTCGCCGGGCGCGAACGCGACGGCCTGCTCGCCCTGCACGCGCCATCCGCGCCGCGCGAGCGCAGGCAGCGGCGCCTGCGCCTGTTCCAGGTCGAAGGGCGCGTCGCGGCTGCCGCTGCCGAGCCGTGCACGCAGCGCTGGTTCGTCATCCACCCGCGCAGGCGGCAGCGCCCAGGGCGCACTGCCCGCGCCGCCGGCGATCGTGAAGCCCTTGCCGTTCACGCCGCGCAGCGACGCCCCGGGCAGCGTGGTATCGGCGCGCAGCAGCAGCCCCATGCCTGCGCGGACCGAAGCCAGGACGCGGACGCGGCCACCCTCGCCCAGGCCGGACCAGGCGCGCGCGTCGGCGATCACCAGATCGGCTTCGGCCAGCGCCGCCTCGCCCAGCGGCGCGGAACCCAGCTGCAGGCCGCCACCCAAGGCGATGCGGGCCTGCACCTGCGCGCCGGCATCAACCAGCCAGCGCCGCAGCGCGCGCGTTTCCGGACCGGGTGCGCCGGCCAGCAACAGCACGCGCGGCGGCGTGGCCGCTTCGATCCACAACGGCGCAGCGACCTGCGAGAGCGTCGCGCCATCCGCATCGACAAGGCGCAGCTCGAACCGCGCCGCGCCGGCTTCCATTGCGATGCCGCGCACCAGGAAACGACCGTCGTCATGCAGCGGCACGGCATCGACGCGTCGACCAGCCGGATCGCGCAGCTCGATGTTGCCGGCAGCAACGGCCTCGACCTGGCCGGCGATCGCGAAACTCGCGCCACGGGTCACGCGTTGCGGCATCGCCAGGTGCACGATGCCCGGCGTCAGTGGCGGCGGCGCGAACGCGATCGACACCGTGCGCGCGGCATCACGGTCGCGCGCGGTCAGGCCCGCACCCAGCACCTGCACGCGCGTGCTGCCGGGATGCCGGCGCAGCGCGGTGGCAAGATCGGGCACGCGCGGCACGTCACCGGCCTCGCCCGCTTCCGGCAGCGCCAGCACGATGCCATCCGCGCGCGCGGCGTCCGCAGCGCTCGCGCCCTCGGTGAGCAGCACCAGCGCGACGGGATCGACGTCGCGTTGCGGCGGAAACAGCGTCAGGTACAGCGCGCCCGCCAGCAGCGGCTGCAGGACCAGCAGCGCGAGCAGGCGCCAGGCGCGCGGCCCGCGCGGATCAAGCCTGTGCGCGTGCCACAGCCGCACCGCGCCCGCGACCACCGCTAGCGCCAGCACCAGCAGCACCCACTGCTGCAGGTTCATGGCGTGTCCTCGCTGGCGTGCAGCGCATCGAGATAGCGGCGCGACATGGCATCGTCCGCGCGCGGTGCGAACCCGCCGGCCGGGCGCGGCATCGCGCTCCACAGCAGGCCGCGCAGCGTTTCGCGACAGCTGTCGCAGCCCGGATCCTGGCGCAGTGCGTCGATGGCGGCGATCCAGGCGAGCGGGTCCTCGAGCCGGTCGCGGCCTGCGTCGGCCCAGGCCTCCAGCCCGTCGAGCGTGGCCGGCAGCGTGTCCGCCGGCGCGCCCTCCAGCGATTGCCAGGCGGCCGCCAGCGCGTCCTCGCCTGCGGGCGCGGTGAGTGCCGGCAGCGGGCGATTGCGCAAGCCGCTGCGATCACCGCCCAGGCGGCGCGATTCGTCGATCGGCGGCAGTTTCGTGCCCACCCGCTGCAGGTAGATGCGCTCTGCCTGCTGCACCTGCTTGATCAACTCCAGCGCGCGATGGGCGTACGGCAGCGCTTCGCCGGGCGCGGCCTGGCGCAGGTGCAGTTCGGACTGCCACATCTCACCGAGGGCCTTGCGCAGGGTTTCCCGCGTTTCCGGATCGAGCAGGGTCGCAGCCTCGGCGATGTCGTGGGTGTGGCCGAACTGCTCGAGCACGTTACCCACGGTGCCGAAGCCACCGGGTTGCGCGGCGCCGGGCTCGCCGTGATCGTGGCCGTGTTCCTGTTCCGGTCCATCGTCCTTCGCGTGCGCACCGTCCGCATCATCCTCATGCCCGTCGGCGGCCGGCAGGTCGCTGGTGGGCAGGTCGCTGGTCGGCAGGGCGTTGTCGCCCTCGCTCTCCTCGCCGAGGAACTGGCCGTAGCGCAGGCGCAGCAGGCGCTGGTCGACGCCGATCAGGTCCGAGCGTCGTTCGAACTCGTCGCTGGCGAGCCGCGCCTTCTCCTTCAGCAGCGCTTCGGCGTCGATGATGATCTGGCGCTGGCTGCGGAAATACGCCGGCAGCACCTGCCGCGCGAGCCCGTCCAGGCCTTCGGCGCCAAGCACCGGCTCCGGCGGCCAGCGCAGGATCACGCTTGCGCTGCGGGTGAGCTGCGGCTGTGGCGCGCGGTTGTCGGTCACCTCCAGCCGCGCGACCAGGTCCTCGCCGCGCTGCAGGCCGAAGTCCGACGGCTGCAGCCGCACCTCGAAGCGTTTGCTGCGCGCGTCGCCGCGGCCCTGCAGCACGCGCACGTGGTCGTGGAAGCGGATGTTTTCGCCAGTGCCTTCGGTGCGCGTGACCAGCAGGCGCGCGCGCGCGGCCACGCCATGATCGTCGGTAGCTTCGAACTGCAGCTGCCAGTCGCGCTGGCCTGGGGCCAGCAATGTCAGGCCGCGCTCGGGCAGCAGGACGCGCACGCGCGGCGGCTGGTCGGGGATCGCATCGAGGCGGTGCAGCGGCAAGGAGCCTGCATCAGCGACACTGGCAGGCACCACGCGATACAGCGTGGAGGCCTGCAGCACGTGGTCGGCGATCCAGGCTTCGCCTTCCCGCCGCAGTGCGATGCGCTCGCCGTCATGGAAGACCAGCTCGACGGCTGCGGGCTGCGGCGCGTAGCGCAGCATCCACTGCAGCGTGCTGCCGGCGGGCGCCTGGGCGTCCAGCGATTGCGTTGTCGCGGGAGCCAGGCCGGTGTAGCCGGGCGGCTGCACCTGCAGCGACTGCGCCAGCAGGCGCGGCTCTTCCGCCGCCTGCGCGCTGCGCAGCGGAATCGCCGCGGCGACGGACGACGGGCGCGATGCCGGCCACAGCGCAACGAAGATGCACACCGCCACCACCGCCAGCCATGCGATGGCGATCGCACGTATCGACCACGATGGGCGCAGGTCGGGCGCGGGACGCTCGCGCAGGCGCTGCTCGAGGCGATCGCGCTGCAGGCGCTGCAGCGCCGACAGCGACGCCGGGTCTGCGAACACAAGCGCGCTGCTGTCGTCGAGGTCGCGACGCGACGCATCCAGTCGCCGCGCCAGCCAGCTGCGGTTGAAGCGGCGCAGCCGCTGCACGACCGATGCGACGATCGCGAGCAGCGCCAGCGTGGCCACGGCGAGTGCAGGCGTCGTCCCAGCCCAGCGCCACAGCAGCGCGGCCAGCGCGAACGGCAGCGGAAGCCAGGCAAGCAGCGCATCGAGCGCGATGCGGCGGCGGACGCGGCGCAATACCTGGTCGAGCGCGGCAGTGGCACTCATGCGGCCGCTCCGCGCCGGCGCGACGTCGCCAGCCAGCGCTCCAGCAGTGCCAGCAGCGCGATCGCAAGCGCAAGCCAGGGCCTCAGGTCCAGCGGCACCGGCGCCATCGCAAGCCCGCCCGTGCCGGGCACGTAATCGGCCGCGGCAACCGCGGTCGGCGCGGGTGCGGGCTGCAGCAGCTCACGCAGCGCATGCGGGAACGTCGGCTCGAGCAGTTGCGGCATCGCCCCGGGTGCAAGCGCGTGCGCCAGCTGCAGCAACCGGCCCTTGCCGGCCTGTGTCGCATGCACAAGCGGATCGCCATCGTCGTCGCGCCAGACAGCCACCGGCGCACTGCCGCCCGCAATCTCCGCATCAGCCGGCAGCAGCACCTGGCCGCCTGCCTGCGCCCAGTGCAGGACATCGTCCGGCAGCGGTCCTGCATGCATCCACGCCAGGACCTCGGCGTTCTCCGCGGGCAGGTTCGTGGACTCGGCCGCATCGATCGTCGCGTCCTCTGCGTCCGCCCACGCCAGCGCCGCCGCGCGCAGGTAGCGCACCCCGTCACGATGCGCGACGTCGTGCCGGATCGCGATCTTCGGCGCCTTGTCCGCCATCGGCTCGGGCCAGGCGCCACCGGCGGCGATCCGCCACTCGACTTGGCGCGTGAGCTGCAGGCGCGCTGCATCCGCACCGGTCATGCGCTCAGGCACCAGCACCGCGAGCGGCGCAGCCGTCGGCAGCGTCGCGTCGAACTCACGCAGCAGGCTTGCGCTCGCGAAGTCGCCCAAGGGCGCGGCCCCGTCCAGCGCTGGAAAGCCGGGCGCCAGCCAGCGCGCATCCACCTCCGGATCGGCGCGCGCGGCCAAGAGCATCGCGTCATCGACACCGGGCGCCACCAGCAGGCGCGGGCGCTTGTCCTCGACGCCCAGCAGTGCGGGCTGCGCGAGCAGCACCGCCAGCAGCGCCACCAGCAGCAGGCGCACCGCAAGCAGCCAGGGTTCGTCGATGCGGACCCGCCGCCGCGGCCGCGGCCGTGCGCGCAGCCAGCGCAGGGCGGCGAACACGGTGGGCCGCTGCTGCTGGCGCTTTGCAAGATGGATCAGCAGCGGCAGCGCCAGCGCTGCGAGCGCGGCCAGTCCGGCAGGCAACAGCAGCATCGGATTCATGCGTCCGCGCCGCCCGGGCCCGCCGCGAACAACTGGTGCAGCGGCTGCAGCAGCGGTTCGTCGAGCACGTGCACGGCGTGGCGGATGCCGGCCTGGCCCAGCCGCGCATGCAGGGACCGCTGCGCCTCGCCAAACCGAGCGAGGAATTCCGTGCGCAGCGCGCGTGCGTCGCCGGGCATCGCCTCGCCGGTTTCCGGATCGATGAAGCGGCGTCCGTCGTCGAACGGAAAGTCGCGCTCAGCCACGGCCAGCAGCTGGATTGCCAGCACTTCGCGGCGTGCGGCAGACAGCCGCGTCGCAAGGCCGGGCACCGCCGGATCGAGGAAGTCGCCCAGCACCACCACCAGGTCGTCGGCGGCGATGCGATCCCAGACCGGGCGCAGGCGTGATTCATCGGGCACGCCGCCACCGGCGCGGATGCGTGCGAGCTCGAACAGCAGCCGCTCGCGCTGGCGGCTGCCCGCCGCCGCAGGTACGAAGGACAGCGCATCCTCGCGCAGCGCGATCAGTCCAACGCGATCGCCCTGGCGCAGCGCAACCTCGGCGATGCAGGCCGCCAGCGCCTTGCCCGCATCCAGGCGCGACCAGTCCGGCCGCGTCTCGTCTGCCTGCGTCATCGAGGCGCTGGCGTCGAGCATGATCCACACCGCAAGCGGGCTGTCGCGCTCGGCCTCGCGCACGAAGAATCGGTCGCTGCGCGCGTACAGCTTCCAGTCGATGCGACGCGGCTCGTCGCCCGGCTCGTAGCTGCGGTACTGCGAGAATTCCAGCCCCGCGCCCTTGTCGCGGCTGCGGTGCTGGCCGCCGCCGCGCAGCGCACTGCTGCGCCGCGAAGCAATGCGCAGCCCGCGCAGTTGCGCGCGCAAGCCCGGCGTGACGGGATCCCAGGCCACGATCGTCGCGACGCTCAGGCGCCCGGATACGGCACGTCGCGCAGCAGCGCGGCGATCACTTCGTCCGGACGCCGCCCTTCCGCTTCGGCCGCAAACGACAGCAGCAGGCGGTGGCGCAGCACCGGCGCGGCCAGCGCCAGCACATCCTCGCGCGTTGCGGCGAGGCGCCCGTGCAGCAGCGCGCGCGCCTTCGAGGCCAGCACCAGTGACTGGCCGGCACGCGGTCCCGCACCCCACTTCACGTAGTCACGCACCACCTGCGGCGCAGCCTCGCCAGGGCGCGTCGCGCGCACGATGCGGGTGATCCACGCCAGCAGTTCGTCGCCCACGTGGACCTCGCGCACCAGCACCTGCAGCGCCAGCACCTCCTCGCCATCCATCACCCGCGGCACCTGGGCGACATGGCTGGACGTGGTCTGCGCGATGATCGCGCGCTCCTCGTCCTCGCCCGGATAGTCGAGCGCGATATGCAACAGGAAGCGGTCGAGCTGCGCCTCCGGCAGCGGATACGTGCCGGCCTGCTCGATCGGGTTCTGCGTGGCCAGCACGAAGAACGGCGCGGGCAGCGCGTGGGTGACGCCGGCGAAGCTGACGGTGTGTTCCTGCATCGCCTCCAGCAGCGCGGCCTGGGTCTTGGGCGGCGTGCGGTTGAGCTCGTCGGCCAGCAGCAGGTTGGTGAACACCGGCCCCTGCTGGAAGCGGAAGTGGCGATGGCCGGTGCCGTGGTCTTCCTCCAGCAGCTCGGTGCCAAGCAGGTCGCTGGGCATCAGGTCGGGCGTGAACTGCACGCGCCGGAACTGCAGTTCCAGCGCCTGGCCCAGGGTGCGCACCAGCAGGGTCTTGCCCAGGCCAGGCACGCCCTCGAGCAGGCAGTGGCCGCCGGCCAGCAGGCCGGTGAGCAGTTGTTCGACGACTTCGTGCTGACCGACGATCGCGGTGGCGATGGCGGCGCGCAGCTCGGACAGGCGCGACAGGCGCGACTGGATGTCCGGTTCGGTGAGGGGAGCGGTCATGGGCGGGGCCAGGTCAGGCGGGAGCGATTGCGGGATGCATCGGAGGAAAGTCTTCTGCCATTCAGCCCGTGGCATTCACGGTCGTGGTGCGAAACGGCTCCAGCGCCATCTTGTCATTTCGACCGAAGGGAGAAATCTGCATTTCCCGATCTGCCAACAGATTTCTCCCTCCGGTCGAAATGACAGTAGTCGATGCAGGAGTTCGGTGACAGACATTCGGCAACTGCGACCTCACGTCCTTACGCCGTCAACGCATACACCACGATATTGACCGCGAACTTCGTGTTGTCCTGCGCCAGGAAGCGCTTGTTGCGCCAGTCGTAGTCCCATTCGCAGCCGTAGTCCTTGTTGCTGTAAAGCACGCCCAGGCGGCCGTCGATGCTGATGCCCTTGAGGTAGTCGTGCACCAGGTCGTCGCCCCATCCGTTGAGCTCGTAGCTGGTCGCCGGCGGCCCGTCCGGGAAACTGAAGAAGCTGCTGTAGAGCGGATGCCGGTTGGGCAGCTTCGCCAGCGCGCGCGCACCGAAGATCGATGCCATCTGCGCCTCGAACGATTTGGCGAACAGCCCGTCGATGTCGTGGTTGCAGTCGTCGACGAACACGAAGCCGCCATTGCGCACGTAGCGCTCGAAGTTGCGCCGTTCGGCCGGGTTGAACTCGACCAGCTTGTGCCCGGCCAGGTAGCAGAACGGCGCCGACAGCATCTTCGGATCGGCCAGCTCGACCACGTGCTCCCTGGGGTCCACGCGCAGGCCGGTGTAGTCGATCAGCGAGGTGATCATGTTCGACGGCATGCGCTCGTCGACGTCCCAATCGCCCGAGTCGTACTTCAGACGCGTGAACCAGAAGTCGTAGCTGGCCGCGCCCGCGGCATGCGCGCCGGAGGACTTCGTGGCCAACCAGGCGCCGGCGGCAGCGCCGAGGCCCAGGCGCAGGAACTGCGCGCGGTTCATGGGCGGGAAGCTCCCGTCCCTGAAGGCGCGACAGGACTGGCCGGAATCTGCGGATGGTGCGATGAAGTGGACATGCGATAAGCGTGTTGCGACCCTGCCCCCACCCCACCCCAACCCGTCCGGCCCGGCGCAGCGCGCTGGTCGTTCGGGCGGCCTGCACGGCGGTGCCGCGCAAGCAGGCCACCCTCACCCCCCGCGCGCGGGGGAGGGAGCACGGTGCTTGCGACGCTGCGTCACACCGCGTCGGACAGCGAGGTGAAGGTGAAATCGCGCAGGCGCATCGGCGGGATCATCATCGCGAAGCGCGATTCATCGCCACTCACCCGCACCGGCTTGCCGAGTTCGTCGATGTTGTTGAGCATGATCACCGGCGATTCGTTGAAGCGGAAGTTCTTGACCGGATGCCGGATCTGCCCGTTCTCGATGTAGAACGTGCCGTCGCGGGTCAGGCCGGTGAGCAGCACGGTCTGCGGATCGACCATGCGGATGTACCAGGTGCGCGTGACCAGGATGCCGCGCTCGGTCTCGCGCACAAGGTCGGCGGTGGACTTGGTGCCGCCGGACATGATCAGGTTGCCCGGCGTGGCCACCGCTTCGCGCCCCTGCTGCTGCGCCCAGTAGCGCGAATACAGCATGTTGGCGATCTTGCCGTTCTCGATCACCGGCATGCGCTTGCGCGCCATGCCCTCATCGTCCCAGGGCAGGACCGGGGCGTTCGGATCAGCCGGATCGGCCCAGATGTTCACGCGCGGGTCGTAGACCTGCTCGCCGAGCTTGTTGCCGCCGCCCTTCTTCGACAGGAAGCTGCGGCCTTCGTCGGCCTGGCGCGCGTCGAAGAAGTACATCATGAACGAGATCAGGCCGGCGGCCGCGTGCGGCTCCAGCACCACGGTGTACTTGCCCGGCTCCAGCGCCTTGGCCTCGGCCGATTCGCGCGCCTTGCGTATGGCGATGGCGACGTCGCGCCCGGCGTCGAGCTGCGAGACGTCGGTGACGTTGCGCCCCACCCAGCCCGAACCGCGGCCGTCTTCGGTGCGTACCGTGCAGGTGTAGTCCGCGCCGGTCGAGGTCTGGTAGCCGAAGTTGCCGTTGCTGTTGGCGATCGCGGTGAACAAGCGACTGTCCTCGAGGAAGCCCGCCGCCACCAGCCCGGCCGGGCGGCACGGGGCGATCGAATCGGCCGCCACCTGCGCGCGGTACTCCGGCGTGATCGCCGCAGTCGCAGCGTTGTAGGTGCTGGTCGGGGCGTAGGTCTGCTTGTCGATGGCCGGCACGAACTCCGGGTTTTCCGGCGCCAGCCGAGCCAGGTCCTCGGCGCGGCGCACCACGCGTTCAAGCGAAGCGTCGTCGAACTCGTTGATGGTCGCGGTGCCCACGCGCTTGCCGAACGCGACCGACACGCCCAGCTCGACGTTGTCGACGATGCCGCTGGTGGACACGTCGTTGAGTGCGAAGCGGATGTTGCCGTTGTTGCCGCCCGACAGCGTGGCGGTGCATTCATCGGCCTTGGACAGCGCGATGACCTTGTCGAGGATGGCCTTGGCTTCGGCTTCGGTGAAGATGCTCATGGTGTTCTCCTGTGCCGGTCAGCCGAGCGAACGGGCGGTGTTGATGACGTTGATGCCGTTGAAGCGTGCGGTACTGGAACCGTGCGAGACCGCCGAGACCTGGCCCGGCTGGCCCTTGCCGTCGAAGAACGACCCGCCCAAGCGGTAGTCGCTCTCGTCGCAGACCGCGGCGCACGCGTTCCAGAACTCCGGCGTGCGGATCTGGTAGGCCACGTCCTCGACCATCCCGGTGATCTTCCCGTCCTTGATCTCGTAGAACAGCTGGCCGCCGAACTGCGCGTTGTAGCGCTGCTGGTCGATCGAGAACGAGCCGTCGCCGATGATGTAGATGCCGTTCTCGACGTCCTTGACCATGTCGGCCACCGACAGCTTCTGCTTGCCCGGCGCCAGCGACACGTTGGCCATGCGCTGGAATTGCACGCTCGACCAGGAGTCGGCGTAGCAGCAGCCGTCCGACTCGGTCTTGCCGACGATGTGCGCCTGGTCGCGGATGGTCTGGTAATCCACCAGGGTGCCGTCCTTGATCAGGTCCCAGCGCTTGCACTTCACGCCCTCGTCGTCGTAACCGACCGCGCCGAGGCTGCCGGGCTGGGTCTTGTCGGCGAAGATCGTGACGCCGTCGCTGCCGTACTGGAACTTCGATTCGCGCTTGTCGAGCGTGGCGAAGCTGGTGCCGGCGTAGTTGGCCTCGTAGCCCAGCACGCGGTCGAGTTCGAGCGGATGCCCCACCGATTCGTGGATGGTCAGCCAGGTGTGCGAGGGATCGAGCACCAGGTCGTACTTGCCGGCCTTCACCGACGGCGCCTTGACCTTCTCCTGCGCCTGCTTCGCGGCCGCGACTGCGTCCTCGACCATGTCGTAGGACTGGCCGTAGTTGACCACGCCGTTGGGCGAGACGAACTTCTGCGAGGCGTCGCCGTCGAGGTACTCGTAGCCCAGCCCCATCGGCGCGGACAGGCCGTCGCGGGTGCGGAACTTGCCGCTGGCCTTGTCGATCGCGGTCACCGTCATCGGCGCCCAGATGCGATGCACGTCCTGGTCGATGTAGGAGCCGTCGGTGGAGGCGAAGTACTTCTGCTCGTTGACCAGGAACAGGGTCGAGTTGACGAAGCTGGCGCCGGCATTGGTCGCCGCCGCGTTGACCGACAGCAGTAGGTCGACCTTGTCCTTGAGCGGCACTTCCATCGCGTTGCGGCGGATCGGCGTCTTCCACGCCACCTCGCCGTAGCCCGGCGCGGGCGCCAGCTGCACCGGCGCGGCCTGCACCTTGGCATTGGCCTTGGCGATCGCGGTGGCACGGCGCGCGGCCTCGGCCACCGATTCGGTGGTCAGGCCGTTGGTGGCGGCGAAGCCCCAGGCGCCGTCGGCGATCACGCGCACGCCCACGCCGGTGGACTCGGTGTTGACTACGTTCTGCACCTTGTCCTCGCGCGTCATCACGAACTGGCGCAGGTAGCGGCCGATGCGCACGTCGCAGTAGCTGGCGCCGGCCGAGCGCGAAGCCTGCAGGGCGGCGTCGGCAAGCTGCTTCTTGATCGCGACGTCGAGGGTGCTGACGAGTTGCTCGGCGGCGATCGCCTTGCCGAGCCATGCGGGTAGCGCCAGGCCGCCCATGCCGAGGCCGCCGAGGGCCAGGAAATCGCGTCGTTGCAAGGCCGTATCTCCGTTGTCGTGTCCGCGGCGCTGGCGCCGCGGCTCCGGGTCGCGCGGCGCGCCGGAGGGAATCCCGATTCTCGACGCGACGGTGCGCGTGCGCAAATGACTTTCGGCAGGGTCAAGGTGTCCGCCGCCACGGAAGCGGCCGCGCGGTGGCAAATTTTTGCGTGTCAGCCCAGGGAACGCGCCGTGTTGATCACGTTCTGTCCGTCGAAGCGCGCGGTGGACGAACCATGCGACACCGCCGACACCTGGCTCGGCTGGCCCTTGCCGTCGAAGAACGACCCGCCCAGGCGGTAGTCGCGCACGTCGCAGATTGCCGAACACGCGTTCCAGAACTCGGGCGTGCGGATCTGGTACGCGCCATCCTCCACCAGCTCCTGCACCTCGCCGTTGCGGATCGCGAAGAACAGCTGTCCGCCGAACTGCGCGTTGTAGCGCTGCTGGTCGATCGAGTACGAGCCGCGTCCGTGGATGTAGAGCCCATTCTCCACGCCGCCAATCATCTCCTGCACGCTGAGCGGCACCTTGCCCGGCGCCAGCGAGACGTTGGGCATGCGCTGGAACTGCACGCTCGACCAGGAATCGGCGTAGCAGCAGCCGTCCGACTCGGTCTTGCCGAGGATATGGGCCTGGTCACGGATCGACTGGTAGTCGACCAGGACGCCGTCGCGCACCAGGTCCCAACGCTTGCACTTCACGCCCTCGTCGTCGTAGCCCACCGCGCCGAGACTGCCCGGCTCGGTCTTGTCGGCGCTGAAGTTGACGATGTCGCTGCCCCAGCGGAACGTGCCGCGCTTGTCGAGCGTGGCGAAGCTGGTGCCGGCATAGTTGGCCTCGTAGCCGAGCACGCGGTCGAGTTCCAGGGGGTGGCCAACGTTCTCGTGGATGGTCAGGAACAGGTTGCTCGGGTCGACGACCAGGTCGTACTTGCCGGGCTTGACCGAGGGCGCCTTCAGCTTTTGCTGCGCCTGCCTGGCCGCGGCGATGGCGTCGGCGCGCATGTCGTAGGACTTGCCGTAGGCGACCACGCCGCCGGGCAGCTCGAAGCGTTGCGACGGATCGGCGTCGAGGTACTCGTAGCCCAGGCCCATCGGCGCCGACAGGCCGTCGCGGGTGCGGAACTTGCCGCTGTCCTTGTCGATCGCCGTCACCGTGAACGGCACCCAGATCCGGTGCACGTCCTGGTCGATGTAGGAGCCGTCGGTTGAGGCGAAATACTTCTGCTCGTTGATCAGGAACATGCGCGAACTGGCGAAGCTCGCACCCGATTCCAGCGCGGCCGCATTGACCGACAGCAGCAGGTCGAGCTTGTCGCCGATCGGCACCGCCATGCCGTTCTTCGCGATCGGCGTGCGCCACGCCACTTCGCCCACGCCGGGCGCGGGCGCCAGCCGCACCGGTGCGGACTGGATGCGCGCGTTGGCCCGGGCGATGGCCACCGCCTGGCGTGCTGCATTGGCCACCGCATCGGGATCGAGCCGGCTGGTCGCGGCGAAGCCCCAGGCGTCGCCGGCGATCACGCGCACGCCCACGCCCACCGACTCCTCGTTGGCCACGTTGAGCACGAGCGCCTCGCGCGTCATCAGCGACTGGCGCAGGTAGCGCCCGATGCGCACGTCGCAGTGGCTGGCGCCAGCGTCGGTCGCGGCCTGCAGGGCGGCATCGGCCAGCCGCTTCCTGGCGACGGCGTCGACCGGCGCGAGCAGCTGCTCCGCCGCGATCGCGCGGCCCATCAGCAGCGGCGGAAGCATCGCGCCGCCTGCGGCGAGGCCGCCGAGGGCCAGGAATCCACGTCGCTGCATCGTCTTCCTCCGTCATCCGGACAACAGTCGCCAGCATAGTCGGCGCCGTTCTCGCCGCAGGCATGACTTCCGACACGTTCGCCGCCGGCAAGACCGTGCCCCGCGCAGGCACGTCCGCACCGGCCTCGCCACTGCCGCTATGCTGCCGCATCACACTTTCACGCCGGACCACGATGCGCCCTTCCCTGCTTGCAGCCGCACTCCTTGCCGCGACCCTTGCCGCGTGCGGCGGTGACCGCGCGCCCGCTGCCGACGCGGCTACCACGCCCGCCAGCGACGCTGCCCAGGCATCGCAGGCCGACGCCCGCTTCGCGCAACTGTCGCAGCGCTACCTCGACCAGGCCCTCGCGCTGACGCCGGTCGCCGCCACCCAGATCGGTGATCACCGCTTCGACGCCGAACTCGACGACCTGTCCGCCGCCGGCCGCGCGAAGGCCGACGATTTCAACCGGCGCATGCTCACCGAACTCGACGCGATCGAGCTGGCCACGCTCTCGCGCGAGAACCAGGTCGACGCGCGGATCCTGCGCAACCAGCTGCAATACGCGCTGTGGAACGCGGGCACCCTGCAGGACTGGGCCCGCGATCCGCAGATTTACAGCGGGCTGGTCGGCGGCGCGATCTACGGCCTGATGGCGCGCGAGTTCGCGCCGCTGCCCGAGCGACTGGCTTCGGCCACCGCGCGGATGGAAAAGATCCCGGCGCTGCTGGCGCAGGCGCGCGAAAACCTCGACCCCGCGCGCGTACCGCGCACCCATGCCGAGACGGTCGCACAGCAGAACCGCGGCGTGCTCAGCCTGGTCGACACCTTCATCACGCCCAACGCCGGCCTGCTGCAGGGCGCCGACCGCGAACGCCTTGACGCAGCAGTCGCAGCCCTGCGCACCGCCGTCGACGAACACCAGCGCTGGCTGGACGAAACCCTGGTGCCGAACGCGAAGGGCGAGTTCCGCGTGGGCGCCGAACTCTACGACCAGCAGCTGCAGTTCGCGCTCAACTCTTCGCTGTCGCGGCAGGAGATCCGCCAGCGTGCCGAAGCCGAACTGGCGCGGATCCGCGACGAGATGTACACGGTTGCGCGCGGCGTGCTTGCCGGCAAGGCCGGCGCACCGGCCACGCCCGACGCGCCGACCGAAGAACAGAAGCAGGCCGCGATCGAGGCGGCGATGGAGTTCGCCTACGAACAGCGGCCGGCACGCGACCAGGTGGTGGACTTCGCGAAGCACACGCTGGAAGTGGCGACGCAGTTCGTGCGCGAGAAGGACATCGTGACCGTGCCGGACGATCCGGTGAAGATCATCCTGATGCCCGAGTTCCAGCGCGGCTTCTCGGTTGCCTACTGCGATTCGCCCGGCCCGCTCGACAAGGGCCTGGATACCTACTACGCGATCTCGCCGATCCCGGACGGGTGGGACGGGAAGCAGGTGGACTCGTTCCTGCGTGAATACAACAACTACATGATCCACGTGCTGTCGATCCACGAGGCGATGCCGGGCCACTACCTGGAGGGCGTGCACTCGTCCGGGCACCCGTCAACGCTGCGAGCCGTATTCCGCTCCGGCCCGTTCGCCGAAGGCTGGGCCGTGTATACCGAGCGCGTGCTGGCCGATGCCGGCTACCTCGACAACGACCCGCTGTTTCGCCTGATGCAGCTGAAGTTCTACGCACGCTCGGTCGGCAACGCCATCCTCGACCAGGGCCTGCACGTGGACAACTGGACCAAGGAGCAGGCCATGGACCTGATGGTGCGCCAGACCTTCCAGCAGCAGAGCGAGGCCGACGGCAAGTGGGTACGCGCGCAGCTCTCGTCGACCCAGCTGGCCACCTACTTCGTCGGCGCGCAGGAGCACTTCGACGCGCGCAAGGCGGCCGAGGCCAAGGCCGGCGACGGCTTCGACGTGAAGGCCTACCACGACGGCATCCTCGCCCAGGGCGCGCCGCCGGTGCGCTTCGCACGCCAGCTGCTGCTGGACGAGCCGATCGAGTAACTCTCCTCCAGCACCTGCTTGCGGCCTTCCCGATCGCCGCCAGGCGCACGCCGCGCCTGGCGCGATGATGGGGATTCGGGCTGGCGGCGTTCGACCGCTCCCTCGATGCGCACGGGGATGCGATCGGGCACCGCTCGAGCCATGTCGAGGTGCCGCGCGAACGGGGCAGCGACGCACAGGTGGGCCTGCGGATCGATCCTGCTGCGTAGGGAGGCAACCGGGGCGCCTGCCCTGCACGCCGGTGAGCGCCGCGTGCGTTACCCTGCGCACGGACCCGCCGAGGCATGGCCATGGGATTGATCGTCGTCGCGCCGGCTGCACCGCTGTCGTCGCTTGTCGCGTCGATCTGGGATTGCGACCTGCCGCGGCAGCCGCATGGCTTCGACCGCCTGCTGCCATCGGCACGGGCGCAACTGGTGATCAACCTGGACGAGGACGAGAGCCGCGTCTACGACGAGGCGCTGCGCTGCACGCGCAATGCGGGCGCCGCGCTCGACGCACCGTCCTCCCGCAGTTGCCTGATCGATACGGCCGAGCAGGTCCGCGTTGTCGGCGTCGTGTTCCATGCCGGCGCGGCGGCACCGTTCTTCCGCCAACGCATGGACGCCATCGCCAATGGCCACGTCGATCTCGACGCGATCGCGGCGGGCGAAGCCGCCCCGCTGCGCGAACGCCTGCTGGCGGCGCCCGATGCCGCCGCGCGCCTGCACATCCTCGAGCATTGGTTGCTGCGCCATGCCGGCGCGACTGCTGCGCATGTGCACCCCACGGTCGCGCACGCTCTGCGCCTGATCGAGGCCGCGCCCGGCGTGCAGCGCATCGACGACATCGCCGCGCAATGCCGGCTGTCTTCGCGGCGGTTTGGCGAGCTGTTTCGTGAGCAGGTGGGACTGTCGCCCAAGCGCCATGTGCGCCTGCAGCGCTTTCATGCCGCGCTGGCGGCCGCACGCGCCGGTGGGCGCATCGACTGGGCGGGCCTCGCCGCCGACGGCGGCTTCCACGACCAGGCGCACCTGGTGCACGAGTTTCGCGCCTTCTCCGGGATGACACCTACCAGCTGGATGGCTCGGCGCGGCGAGTGGCAGCGACACGTGGCGCTGCCATGAGTGCCGGAATCTACAAGACCCCGACGCGTGGACGCGCCAGATTGCCCCGGCGCCCAGACGCGCGACCTGTTCACACGAGGACCTTATGAGCAACGCCGCCAACACCACCAGCACCATCATTCCCTGCCTGCGCTACCGCGACGCGCCCGCTGCGATCGACTGGCTGTGCCGTGCCTTCGGCTTCGAGAAGCACGCGGTGTACGCCGACGGCGACACCGTGCACCACGCCCAGCTCACCTTCGGCAGCGGCATGGTCATGCTCGGCTCGGCCGGCAACGGCAGCGAATGGGGCCGCCAGATCGCGCAGCCCGACGAAATCGGGCTGCGCGAGACCCAGAGTCCCTGCGTGGTCGTGCGCGACGTCGACGCGCACTACGCACAGGCAACCGCCGCGGGCGCGCGCATCGTGCAGGACATCGCCGACCAGGGCTACGGCGGCCGCGGCTATTCCTGCCGGGATCCGGAAGGCCATCTGTGGTGGTTCGGGAGCTACGACCCGTGGGCAGCCTGAGTCTGGATCTGCCCGGCGGCGGCGTGCCCGCCGTCGACGGCATCCGCGTCGGCATCGGTGGCTGGACCTATGCGCCCTGGCGGGACAACTTCTACCCCAGGGGCCTGGTCCAGCGTCGCGAGCTGGAGTACGCCAGCCGCGAGCTCTCGGCGATCGAGATCAACGGGACCTACTACGGCGCGCAGAAGCCGGCGACGTACGCGAAGTGGCGCGACGAAACGCCGCCCGGTTTCGTGTTCACCGCGAAGGCGCCCAAGCGGATCACCCAGTCGCGCGCGCTGGACAGGGCCGGCGCGCAGGTCGAGGACTTCGTGGGCGACATCGCCGAGCTGGGCGATCGCCTGGCTGCGCTGGTGTGGCAGTTCGATGCCGGCACCCGCATCGATCGTGCGGCGTTCGGCGCGTTCCTCGAACTGTTGCCTCGGCAGGCCGGCGGCCGGCCGCTGCGCCATGTGCTGGACGTGCGCGACCATGCGTTCGTCGATGCGGAATACATCGCCCTGGTCCGTCGCCACGGCATGGCGACGGTCTTCACCGATTCGGATGAACATCCGAGCTTCGCCGACGCCACCGCTGACTTCATCTATGCGCGGTTGATGCGCTCGCGTCCCGGGATTGCGTCCGGATACCCGGATGCCGAGCTGCATGCGTGGGCGGCACGCATGCGCACCTGGGCCGGGGGAGGAACGCCGGACGAGCTGCCCATGCTGACCGCGCCGGATGTTGCGCCGCGCAGGCGCGACGTGTTCGTCTTCTTCATCGCTGCGGCGAAGGAGCGCAATCCCGCCGCTGCAATCGCCCTGCTGCGGATGCTGGGCGCGCGACGGGACTGATTGCGTTCACGGGCCTTCCCGCCTGCTCCTTCCCCCGCTTGCTCCTTCCGCGTTTGCTCCTTCCCCTGCTTGCGGGGAAGGTTGGGATGGGGGTGCGCGCCAAAGGCGCGCGTGAATCGGCGTGGCAACCTGCCTGCCCCCACCCCAACCCTCCCCCGCTCCGCGAGGGAGGGAGCAGGGCGTCGCGCGCGCGGCCAGGGAGCAGGAACATTCGCGGCGGATGCCTGCCCCGTCACTGGATTCACATGGCCACTTGTGCCTACCCTGCCGCGCATCGACGCGCCTGTCCTGCCCGCCCCGTCACGAGGAGTTCCGTCATGACCAGCCGCCGCGACTTCATCGCCACTGCCGGCCTCGCCGCCACCGGACTGGCGCTTGTCCCGCTCGCCGCCTGCAGCCACGAGATGCCGGACCCGGCCTTGCCACGTCCACGTGAGAAGCCCACCGGCGCCATCGCCGACATCGTGCCGCTCGGCGGCGCCCTGCTCACGCGCGCCATCCCATCGACCGGGGAGGCGATTCCGGTGATCGGTGTCGGTACCTCCGGCAGCTACGAGGTGCCGCTGGACTCGGCGGAGTTCGATGCGCTCAAGGACGTCTTGAAGGTGTTCTTCGAGGGCGGCGGTAGCCTGATCGACACCTCGCCCAACTACACCAACGCAGAGGACGTGGTCGGCGCCCTGCTCGCGGAGGGCGGCTGGCGCGAACGCTGCTTCCTCGCCACCAAGCTCGCTGCCGACAGCCGCGCCGAACTTGAGGCGCAATGGGCGGATTCGCTGCGCCGCCTGCGTACCGACCGCGTCGAGCTGCTGCAGGTCCACAACCTGCGCAACATGGCCGAGGCCATGCCCTACGCGCGCGAACTCAAGGCCGAGGGCCAGGTGAAGTACATCGGCATCACCCATTACCTCGAGCGCGGCCATGCCGACACCGCGCGGCTGATGCGCGCGGAGAAGCCCGACTTCGTGCAGATCAACTATTCGGTCAACGCGCCGCAGGCCGCGCAGAGCATCTTCCCGCTTGCGCAGGAGCTGGGCATCGCGGTGATCGTCAACCGCGCCTTCGACGACGGCAAGCTGTTTGCCGCCAGCCGCGACAAGGCGCTGCCCGACTGGGCGGAAGAAGTAGGCGTGGGTTCCTGGGCGCAGATGTTCCTGAAGTTCGCGGTAAGCCATCCGGCGGTGACCGCGGTGATCCCGGCCACCGGCAAGCCCGAGCGCCAGGCCGACAACCTCAAGGGCGGCATCGGCCCGCTGCTCGACGAGGCGCGGCAGGCCGAGCTGGTGGCGATGTTCACCTGATCGATGGCAATGCGCGAGCGGATCTCCGACCTGTTCAACCTGCGGCGCGGCGAGCTCGCGCCGGTGCTCATCGCCGGCGCGTTCTTCTTCTGCATCCTGACCGCGCTGATGATGCTGCGCCCGGCGCGCGACGCGCTGGGCATGGAGCGCGGCATCGACAGCGTGCGCTGGCTGTTCATCGGCACCGCCCTGGTGACGCTGGCGGTCAATCCGCTGTTCGGCTGGCTGGTCGCGCGCCTGCGACGGCTGCACTTCATCAGCGCGACCTACGTGTTCTTCGCGCTGAGCCTGGTCGGGTTCTGGTCGCTGCTGGCGTTCGCGCCCGGGGTGGTGGGTGCGCGTAGCGGACAGGTGTTCTACGTCTGGTTCAGCGTGTTCAACCTGTTCGTGACCATGGTGTTCTGGGCGCTGTTGGCCGATCGTTTCTCCAGCGACCAGGGCAGGCGGTTGTTCGCGCTGATCGCGGTCGGCGGCACCCTGGGCGCGATCTTCGGGCCGTGGCTGGCGTCGCGCCTGGCCCAACCGCTGGGCACGCCGAGCCTGCTGCTGATCGCGGCCGGCTTCCTGCTGCTTGCGGTCGGCCTGGCCTGGGCGCTGGTGCATGTGCGTCCGGACCGCCGCGCGCCCGCTGCGGACGCGGCACCGGCAGCAGCCACCATCGCGCAGGAAGAGCAGCGCATCGGCGGCAGCGCCTGGGCCGGGTTGCGCGCGGTGTTCTCCTCGCCCTATCTGATGGGCATCGCCGGCTACGTGCTGACGATGACCATCGTCGCGACATTCATCTACTTCACCCGCCTGCAGATGGTGGCCGCCGCCGAAAGCGACCTCGACGCGCGCACCAGCCTGCTGGGCAACATCGACATGTGGACCCAGGTGGCGGTGCTGCTGCTGCAGCTCACGCTGACCGGACACATCATCCGCCGCTTCGGCCTGGGCTTCGCGCTGGCGGCGCTGCCGGTGGCCACCGCGCTCGGCTTCGTCGGGCTGGCGATCTACGGCTCGTTCGCCGTGTTGATCCTGCTCGAGGCCATGAACCGGGCGGTGCAGCGCGGCCTCACCCGCCCTGCGCGCGAGGCCCTGTTCACCGTGATCGGCCGCGAGGACAAGTACAAGGCCAAAGCCTTCATCGACACCTTCGTGTACCGCGCCGGCGACGTGGTGGGCGCACAGGTCGAGGGCGTGCTCGGGCGCGTCGGCCTGGCGTTGGGCGGGCTCGTCACCGTGGTCGTTCCGCTGGCGCTGTTCTGGGCGATGCTCGGGATCTGGCTCGGGCGCGCGCAGCAGCGACGCTCCGGAGGCAGCGCAGACGGGGTGCCGGCCACGTCGCGTGAGACCGGGAATTCAGCCGCCTGAGTCGGGAGACGGGACGCGCTTGTTCGCTTCCATGAAGTCGAACTGCACGCGCTTCTGGCTCATCGCACCCGCCCCTGGCTGAAGGCCACGCTGCCCAGGATCAGGGCGCCCGCGAGTGCCATCGTCCAGGTCAGCGGTTCGTCCAGCAGCCACCAGGCCCAGGCGACGCCGAACAGCGGCACCAGATAGGTGACGGTGGACGCGCGGCTGGCGCCGACGCGCGCGATCAGCCGGTAGTACATGACGAAGGCGATGCCCGTGCACAGCACGCCGAGCATTGCCGCCGACAGCCAAGAGGCCAGCGGCAGCGGCTGCGCCGGCCAGGTGGCGATCGCCAGCGGCAGGGTCATCAGCGCAGCGACGCCAAGGGTGGCCGAGGCCACCGCGGCCGGCGGCAGGCCGGTCAGGTGGCGGCGCACCAGGTTGATGCCGAGGCCGTACAGCAGCGAGGCCAGGGCACCGGCCAGCGCGGCCGCACCCACGCTCATGCCCGCGACCTTGCCGCTGGCGAGAACGACCACGCCGGCGAAACCGGCCAGCAGCGCCACCGCACGTCGCGTGCCGATGCGTTCGCCGAAAAACAGGAAGCCCATCAGCGCGGTGAACAGCACGGTCATCGCATTGGCTATCGCGCCGATGCCGGCCGGCGCGCGCTGCGCCGCCCAGGCGAACAGCAGGAACGGCACCGCCGAGTTGATCGCGCCGATCAGCGCCAGCTTCGGCCACAGGCGCAGCGGAAACTGCCCGCGCGCGCGCCACAGGAACGGCAGCAGCACGATCGAGCCGAGCGCAAGGCGCACCTCGACCAGCGGCGCGGCCCCGAAGTCCGGCGCGGACACCCGCATGAACAGGAACGACGCGCCCCAGATCGCGCCCAGCACGCACAGCTCGAGCGGCGTCAGCCATGCCGCCTCTGCGCGCGGCGCCGTTGCCGCAGTGACGTTCTGGCAGGACATGGCGGCAATCTCTCTGTGGTGAGCGGTGGATTGTGCTTGTCCGCCCGACAGGCACAAGCGCATACTTTTTGGCCAAGGCACAAACGGGATTTGTGGCTCGCATGACACTGCGCTCCGACCTGCTGCCGGCCTTGGTCGCGTTCGAATCCGCGGCCCGGCACCAGAACTTCGCGCACGCCGCCGAGGAGCTCCACCTCACCGCGAGCGCGGTCAGCCACCACGTGCGCAAGCTCGAATCGCGCCTGGGGGTGGCCCTGTTCCAGCGCCACGCACGCGGCGTTTCGCTGACCGCGGAAGGCCGCCACCTCGCCGACATCGCCAGCGGCGCGATCCACGACCTCGACGGCGCCATGCAGGACCTGCGCAGCCGCGATGACGCGCGCACGGTGCGCATCACCACCCTGCACTCGCTGGCCTACACCTGGCTGATCCCGAAGCTGCCTGCGTTCGCCAGGGCGCATCCCGACCTGCGCCTGCGCGTGGACACCGAGATTGCGCTGACCCGCCTGGACGATGTCGGCCCGGACCTTGCCATCCGCCACGGCCCGGGGCGCTGGCCGGGGCTGGCCGCGATCCACCTGATGGACGAGACGCTGTTCCCGGTGGCTGCGCCTTCGCTGCCGGGAATGGCCGATGTCGCATCGCCTGCCGACATCCTGCGCCTGCCCCTGGTCGCCGACCTGTCCCACCAGGGTTGGCACGACTGGTTCCGCGCCAACGGCGTGCGCAGCAGCCGCATCGACGAGCAGTTCATCTTCAGCGACAGCACCGACATGCTGCGCGCCGCGGCGATCGGGCTGGGCGCCGCGCTGGCGCGCGAACGCATCGTCGCCCCCTGGCTCGCAAGCGGGCAGCTGCAGCGCCTGCCCGGTGCGACGATGCCGGGCCGATACGCCTACCACATCGTCTATCCGGCGCACCGGCGGCCGCGCGCGGCGGTACAGCGCGTGATCGACTGGCTGGCTGTGCAGCCGCCTGGACCGGAGCCCGCGCCAGCGACCGCCGGGCGCGGCTGAAGAGCGTGACGTTTGCGCGGCGCGGAGGCATCCTGCCCGCCCGTCACCCGACCCCGCTTCGATGACCCCCAGCGCCCGCGCCCACTGGCAGATCCACCTGTGCGTCGTGCTGTGGGGCTTCACCGCGATCCTCGGCAAACTGATCACGCTGCCGGCACTGCCGCTGGTGTGGTGGCGGATGGGCCTGGTGGTGCTGGCGCTGATGCTGGTGCCGCGGGTGTGGCGCGGACTGCGCGCGCTCTCGCCGCGGCTGCTGCTCGCCTACTCGGGCATCGGCGTGCTGGTGGCGCTGCACTGGCTGACGTTCTATGGCGCGATCAAGTTGGCCAACGCCTCGGTGGCGGCGACCTGCATGGCCCTCGCCCCGGTGTTCGTGGCGCTGATCGAACCCAAGCTCGCGCACCGCCCCTTTTCCATGCGTGAGCTGGCGCTGGGCGTGCTGGTGCTGCCAGGCGTGGCCCTGGTGGTGGGCGGGGTGTCGGCCGACATGCGCGTGGGCATCGCAGTCGGAGGCTTGTCTGCGCTGTTCGTGGCGGTCTTCGGCTCGCTCAACAAACGCCTGGTCGAGCATGCCGATCCACTGACGGTGACGGCGGTCGAACTCGGCGCCGGCACCATCGCGCTCACCCTGCTGGCGCCGCTGATGCCGCATCTGTTCCCGGTATTCGCCGGGCCGCTGCTGGCACTGCCCTCGGCCAGCGACGCACTGTGGCTGCTCCTGCTCGCAGGTGCCTGCACCTTGTTTCCGTTCGCCCTCTCGCTGGTGGCGCTGCGCCACATCAGTGCATTCTCCGCGCAGATGGCGGTCAACCTCGAGCCGGTCTACGCGATCATCCTGGCCATGCTGCTGCTGGGCGAGCAGCACGAGCTGACGCCGATGTTCTACGCAGGTGTGGCGGTGCTGCTGGTCGCGGTCTTCGTGCATCCGCTGCTGCATCCGCAGCGCCGGATCGACCATCCGGAGGTGCTGGGGACATCGGAGGCCAAGGGCATCATCGAATGAGTCGACCCTGGCGGATGTGACAAACCGCGCCCCGCCGCGTATCACCCGGGCATGACAGGCACACTCTCCCGCAGCCGCGACATGGACGACGCGCCAATGACCGACTCCCCCGCCAGCCGGTTCGACGCGCTGCTGCAGCAGCATCGCGGCATCGTGCTGAAGGTGGCCAACAGCTACGCGTACGGCGCCGAGGACCGGGCCGACCTCGCCCAGGACATCGCCGCACAGCTCTGGCGTGCATGGCCGGGCTACGACCCGTCGCGCAGGTTCTCCACCTGGATGTACCGGATCGCGCTCAACACCGCGATCTCGTGGCTGCGCGGCGAAAGCCTGCGCCGCCGCCACGCCGTGCTGCTCGACGAGAGCGTGCACGAACCCGCCGACGAGGGCGTCGACAGCCACGAGGATGCCGAGCGCCTGCGCCTGCTGCGGCGCTTCATGGACACACTCGACCCGCTCAACCGCGCGCTGCTGGTGCTGTACCTGGAGGAACGCAGCACCCGCGAGATGGCCGAGGTCCTGGGCCTCGGCGAAAGCAGCATCACCAGCCGGATCAGCCGTCTCAAGCAGCGGCTGCGCGACTGGGCCGCCGCCGGCGGCTGGCGCTGACACCCCACGGCAGACAGATGGACACGACCATGGAACTCGACGAACTCAGGCAGGCCTGGCAGACCCTGGGCCACCAGCTGGAGCTCCAGCAGGACCTGCAGTGGCAGCTGCTGCGCGAACATCGCCTGGACCGCGTTCGCGGCCAGCTGCGACCGCTGCTGTGGGGCCAGGTGCTGCAGCTGCTGCTCGGCATCGCGCTGATCGTGCTCGGCGTGGCCTGCTGGACGCGCAACACCGACGTGCCCGGCCTGCTAGCCAGCGGCCTGCTGGTGCATGCATTCGGGTTGATGACGGCGGTGATGGCGGCAATGACGATCACCTTCTCCGCAAGCATCGACTATTCGGCGCCGGTGCTGAGGATCCAGAAAAAGATGGCGACGCTGCTGCGCCTGCAGGCGCTCAACTCCGGCCTCTGCGGGGCCCCGTGGTGGATCATGTGGCTGCCGGTGGTGCTCGCGTTCGCGGGCCTGGGCGAAGTCGATCCTGCAGCGGGCACACCGGCATGGATCGCCGCCAGCCTCGCCGTCGGTATCGCCGGCCTGCTCGGCACCTGGGCTTGGGCGGCGTGGAGGACAAAGCGTGCGGGTCGCGCCTCTGCCGATGGCACCGGCTGCCGCAGCAACGACGGCAGCGATGGCATCCGCCGCGGCCAGCGCCTGCTCGATGAGCTGGCACGCTTCGAACGCGGATGAGGCTGCGCGCGTCGGACTGCCGCGCAGGGGCGCGTATCATCAAGGTTGCATCGACAGCCGACGCACCACGCATGCCCGTAGTTTCCAGCGCCTGCGCAAGCCGCCCTGCCGCAACGCGCCTCGCCTGCCTGCTCGCCACGTGCCTGCTCCCCGCATGCGCCGACCGGGCACCCGCCGACTCGGCAACGTCAGCGACCACCACGCCCACGCCGTCCACGCTCAGCTGCATGCCGGGCGCGCTGGTCTCGCTGCAGCTCCCGCTGCGGGAAGGGTTCGCGCTGGCGCACGACGATCCCGGGACGGGTGTCGCGGTGGGCCGCTGCGTGCTGTCGCTGTTCGGCACGCGCACGCTGAAGTCGCCGGCCGCGTTCGACCGCGGCTACGGCAGGGTTTTCGCCTACCACGAAGAGGACGGCACGCTGGACCTGCGCGCGCTGTCGCCGACGCAGCTGCAGCTGTTCCGGGTCGGCTCGACGACGGCTGCCGATGTCTGGCTGCTGCGCACGGATATCGGGACCATCCTCGAGCCCGCGCATCGCGACGTGCTGTTTACCACCGGGCGTGTCGACGGCGCACTCGTCGACCATCTGCTGGTGGGTTCGATGGGAATCCTGTATCGCCGCGACTACGATATCGAGACAGCCGATGCGTTCGCGATCATCGAGGACACGGGTCGCGGCGCCGAGATCGGGCCGGGCTACCGCGCCAGCTACCGGATCGGGGATGACGGGCGCTACTCGCTGGTATCGGGCGAGGTCATTCCCGTGCCCGGCACCACGGAACCGGCAAGTCCGCCGTAACGCCCGGGAGACATCGCGGCGCACGATCCGGAGCGGCGCGGACGGCGCCATCCTCACCGATGAGAAACGACGCGCCGTCATCCGGCGCGTCGTGCACCGGACTCAGCGCAGGCTGTAGCCCGATACCCGCCAGACGCGGTCTTCGTCGAGGCGGAACGACACCAGCTCGCGCACCGGCTGCGCGTTGCTGGCGAAGGTCGTCGCCGAACGCACGTTGATGTAGAGGCCCTCCGGCACCTGCTGGCCGGCGCGGAACAGCGAGCGGCTCACTTCCGGCGTACCGCGCGAGGACACCGCGCCCAGGCGGTTGCGGTCGATCGTGACCTGCTTGATGAACTCGTCGCGCGAGACCATCTGCTTCATCGCGGCAGACGCACCGTCCCACACCTCGCCGACGCGGTTGCCATCGACCATCTGCAGCACCTGCAGGGCGGCCTGGGTCATGTCCGCATCCTGCTTGGCCAGCGCGGCGCGCTGCTCGGGCGTGAGCTGCTCCATCGCCGGCTGCTGCGCCGCTGCGGGCTGCGCGGCCGGGGCCGGCTGCGGCACGGGCTGCTGGGCCAGGGCGCTGCCACACAGGGCCAGTGCGGCGATGGTCGAAAACAGGCGCAGTCTGTTCATGGTCGATCAGGCCTTGCGTTGGGTCGGGCGACCGAGTGTACGCCAGCGCCGGGCCGGCTCCAGGGGGACCAAACGGCGGCCGCGCAGCGCCTGCCGCTCCGCTACCCTTGTCACACCGGACCACCCGCCTGCGTCCAGTACACCTGCCTCCAGCCCGCCGGGAAACCCGCCCGAATGCGCCTGTCCCTGCTGCTGCCGCTGTGCCTGCTGCTCGCCCTGCTCGCCTGGGCGGTGCTGGTCTTCAACCGGCTGGTGCGGCTGCGCAACCAGGTGCGCACCGCCTGGGCCGACATCGACGTACAGCTGTTGCGCCGCCATGACCTGGTGCCGCAGCTGGTTGCGGCCGTGCAGGCCTACGCCGGCCATGAGCGCGCGGTGCTCGAGGCAGTGACCACGCTGCGTGCGCAGGCGCTGGCGCAGCCCAGCCGGCCGCAGCTGGCCCGGGTGGAGGATGCGCTCGAGCAGGCGCTGGGCCGGCTGTTCGCGCTGCGCGAGGCCTATCCCGACCTGAAGGCCAGCGACAACTTCGCGCAGCTGCAGCGCGACCTGGTCGAGGTCGAGGAGCAGCTGCAGTACGCGCGACGCTTCTACAACGGCGCAGTCCGCGACTACAACGACGCAACGCAGCGCGTGCCCGATCTCGTGGTCGCGCGGCTGGCCGGCTTTGGCCAGGAGGAGTTCTTCGAGTCCGGCGATGCCCAGCGCGCGCCGGTGCAGGTGCGGTTGCCGTGAGCGCCCTGCTCCGGCTTGCCTGCGCCTGCCTGCTGCTGGCCGCATGCGGACTGCCGCTGCGCGCGGCCGAGCGCATCCAGTCCTACGACATCGAAGTGTTGGTCAACGCCGACGGCAGCCTCGAGGTGACCGAGCACATCCGCGTGCGCGCCGAAGGCGAGCAGATCCGCCGCGGCATCTATCGCGACTTCCCCACCCGCTACCGCGACCGCCACGGCAACCGCGTGGTGGTCGGGTTCGAGGTGGTGGACGTGCTGCGCAACGGCCAGCCAGAACCCTGGTTCACCGAGCGCCGCGACAACGGTGTGCGCGTGAACACCGACAACGACGACCTGCTGCCGGTGCCGGCCACGCACCGCTACACCCTGCGCTACCGCACCACCCGCCAGCTCGGCTTCTTCGATGGCCACGACGAGCTGTACTGGAATGCGATCGGCACCGGCTGGGTGTTCCCGATCGAGGCGGGCAGCGTGGAAGTGCGCCTGCCGCAGCCGGTGCCCACGGCGTCGTTGACCGCCGAGGGCTGGACCGGCCCGCAGGGCGCGCGCGGCCAGGCCTACCGGACAGCCACGCCCTCGCCCGGCGTCGCGACATGGTGGCTGACCTCGCCGCTGCAGCCTGGCGAAGGCCTGACCATCGCGCTGTCCTTTCCCAAGGGCGTGGTCACCGCGCCAGACGCCACGCAGCGCGCGCGCTGGCTGCTGGCCGACAACATCGCGCTGCTGGTCGCGCTGCTCGGCCTGCTGGTGGTTGCGGGCTACTGCGCGCTGCGCTGGCACCAGGTGGGCCGCGATCCGCCCGCGGGTACGGTGATCGTGCGCTACGAGCCGCCCGAGGGCATCACGCCGGCCGGGCTGCGCTACATCCGCCGGATGGCCTACGACACACGCTGCTTCTCGGCCGACGTGCTGACGCTCGCGGTGGCTGGCGCGCTGCGGATCGAGCGCGACAAGGGCCTGCTCAGCGACCACTGGCGGCTCGAGAAGGCGGGCCCGCCGCCGGCTGGAGATGCGGCGGTCCTGGCCTCAGGGCTGTTTGCCGCCGCGTCCACGGTGGAACTGGACAAGGACAGCGCACCGCTGCTGCAGGCGGCCACCAGCGCCCACCAGAAGGGACTCGAGCAGCGCTTCCAGGGCACGATGTTCCACAACAACACCGGCAGCAGCGTTGTCGCCCTGCTGCTGATGCTGCTGTCTTGCGCAGCGGCCATAACGCTGGGCGTGCAGACCGGCGGCGGCCTGGTGTTCGCGGCCGTGCCGATGCTGGCGATGCTGGCCATCGTGATCGCCTTCGCCTTCCTGGTGCGCGCGCCCACCCGCGAAGGGCGCCGCGTGCTCGACCATATCGAAGGGCTGCGCCGCTATCTGGGCGTGGCCGAAAAGCAGGACCTGCAGCGGCTGCAGGCACCTGGCGGCGAAGGATCCGGGCCAACCCTCGACGCCGGGCGTTTCGAAGCCCTGCTGCCGTATGCGGTCGCGCTCGACGTCGAGGACGCCTGGACCCGCAGGTTCACGCTCGCCGTGGGTGCAGCGGCCGCCGCCACGGCGACCTCGGCGATCGGCTGGTACCACGCCAGCAACGGCACCGGCTCGATCGGCGACATCGGCAGCTTCACCAAGGCAATCGGTGGAAGCCTGGCCTCGCAGATCGCATCCTCGTCGACGCCACCCGGCAGTTCCTCCAGCGGCGGCGGCGGCGGATTCTCCGGCGGTGGCGGCGGTGGGGGCGGCGGAGGCGGTCGCTGACATCGCCCAGGCGCGCCAGTTCGCGCCCGGCTGCAGAAGACACCAGGACGCGCCCCTCCCTTCCCCTGCCGTATCGCGCCGCTGCCGGCATTCGTCGTTCCATGGATGCCGCACGCGAGCTCACTGGCGATCGGCGACAATGCCCGCCCCCCGCCAGCCACCCAAGCCATGTATCGCTGGTTCGAATCGCGGCTCGACCCGTTTCCGCAGGATCCGCCGGCGCAGCCGCCGCGCACGCTGTACGCCTTCTGCCGCCATTACACGCGCGGCACCGAGAAATGGCTGCTGCTCATGGCGCTGACCACCGCCGGCATCGCGGTGGCGGAGCTGGCGCTGTACGCCTATGTCGGCTCGCTGGTCGACCAGCTAGGCAGCACCACGCCGGAAACGTTCCTGGCAGCGGAAGGCACGCGCCTGCTGTGGATGGGCGCGCTGGTGCTGCTGGTGTTGCCGCTGATGGTGCTGGCCAACGCGCTGGTCCAGCACCAGACCCTGCTCGGCAACTTCCCGATGCGGGTCCGCTGGAACGTGCACCGCTACCTGCTGCGCCAGTCCATGGGCTATTTCCAGGACGAGTTCGCCGGGCGCATCGCCACCAAGCTGATGCAGACCTCGCTGGCGGTGCGCGAGACGGTGATCAAGCTGCTCGACATCGGCAACTACGTGCTGGTGTTCTTCTTCGGCACCCTGGCCGTGGCCGGCGCCTCGGACTGGCGGATGATGCTGCCGTTCGCGACCTGGATCGCGGCCTATGGGCTGCTGATGAAGCACTTCGTGCCGCGCATGGAGAAGATCTCGCGGGCGCAGGCCGATGCGCGCTCGGAGATGACCGGGCGCATCGTCGACAGTTACACCAACATCGCCACAGTCAAGCTGTTCTCGCACTCCAGGCGCGAACAGGCCTATGCGCACGAGGCGATGGACGGCTTCCTGACCACGGTCTATCCGCAGATGCGGCTGGCCACGCACGTGTACAGCCTGCTGTACGCGATGAACATGGCGCTGCTGTTCGGGACCGTGGTGCTCGGCCTGTGGCTGTGGCACCAGGGCGCGATCGGCGCCGGCACGATCGCGGTGACGGTCGCGCTGGTGCTGCGCATCCTGGGCATGTCGCAGTGGATCATGTGGGAGCTGTCGGCGCTGTTCGAGAACATCGGCACGGTGCACGACGGGATCAGTTCGATCTCGCTGCCGCCCACGGTCGATGACGCGCCCGGCGCGCCGGCGCTGGCGCGCGTGCGCGGCGACATCCGCTTCAACGGCGTCGGCTTCCATTACGGCAAGACCGGCGGCGTGATCGACCATCTCGACCTGCACGTGCGCCCCGGCGAGAAGATCGGCGTGGTCGGCCGCTCGGGCGCGGGCAAGTCGACCCTGGTCAACCTGCTGCTGCGCTTCCACGACTGCGAGAGCGGACGCATCCTGATCGACGGCACCGACGTCGCCAGCGTGCAGCAGGACTCGCTGCGCGCGCAGATCGGCGTGGTCACCCAGGACACCTCGCTGCTGCACCGCTCGGTGCGCGACAACATCCTCTATGGCCGCCCCGACGCGAGCGAGGACGAGATGATCGAGGCCGCGCGCCAGGCGCGCGCGCACGAGTTCATCCTGGAACTGAGCGACGGCCAGGGGCGGCGCGGCTACGACGCCCACGTCGGCGAGCGCGGGGTCAAGCTGTCCGGCGGCCAGCGCCAGCGCGTGGCGATCGCGCGCGTACTGCTGAAGAACGCACCGATCCTGGTGCTGGACGAAGCCACCTCCGCGCTCGACTCCGAGGTCGAGGCCGTGATCCAGGAAAACCTGTACCGGCTGATGGAAGGCAAGACCGTCATCGCCATCGCCCACCGCCTGTCCACCATCGCGGCAATGGACCGGCTGATCGTGATGGACCAGGGCGCGATCGTCGAACAGGGCGCGCACGACACGCTGGCCGCCGCCGGCGGGATCTATGCGCAGCTGTGGGCGCGGCAGTCCGGCGGCTTCATCGACACCGGCGAGACGGTGCAGGTGCTGCGTCACGAGGACGCCTGAGCCCGCGTAACGGTGCGGGAGTGCACTGGCGGCGGCTCAGCGCCCGCCTGCGTCGCCGCTGGCGCCGTCGCTCCTGGACGGCTCTTCGTGCCGGGCCTGGCCACCCTGTTCGCCGCCCTGCACCGGCGTGAGCGAACGCCTGCCCATGTGCTCTGGCTTGTCCGCCACCAGCAGCGCGTCGAACTCCGACAGCGGGCTTTCGGCAGGACAGGCGGCATCGGGGAAGCCGTAGTCCTTGCGCAGGTCCAGCCCACAGGAATTGAGCGTCTCGAGGTCGGCGTTGGACGACTTGCAGCTGGCGTCGAAGGCGCGCACGAAGGCATCACGCCTGGCGACGAAGTCCTCGCCGCACTGGCGCATCAGGCGCAGCCGGTCCAGATCATCCTGGGCGGGGTTGATGCCGTCCAGGCCGTACAGGCCCAGCTCGTCGCCGGTCAGCAGGCGCAGGTTGCGGTTGGGAACCGCCATCATCAGGTCGGCCACCGCGGTCGCCGCGCCGTTGCGCTCCAGGTAGTCGCGCACGCGGTCGTAGACCACGCGCAGCTCGCGGTTGAGCTCGACGCGCGTGGACGCGGTGGAGCTCATGCGGATGATGCGGTGGATGCCGATGCGTCCGCTCACCATGCGCATGTCGCCGGCCGCCAGGATGAACACGCAGGCGCTGTGGCAGACCGCATCCTCGCGCACCCATATCGTCCAGCGCGACTCGGCGATGCGGTCGCCGGTGCGGATCGCGTCCTCGACCATGCCGCCGCTGGAATTGATGTCCAGCACGCGCTTGTCGATGTCGAGGTCGTCGGCGACCCGGGTCACGCGCTGCATCATCGACGCGAACGCGGCGTTGATCTTGCCCGCGTAACGCAGCCGCATCACGCCGCGCTCGGCGCACTCGCCCAGGGCCGTCGTGATCGCTTCCCGGTCGAACTCGACCAGCGGGGCGCCGTCGCCCTCGCGCACGTAGTCCAGCTCGCAGCTGACCGAGGCCTCGCCTGGCGCAAGCACCATCGGCGCCCAGTCGACCTCCTCCGGCTCGTCAGGCACCGGCTCGGAGCGCTCGTCCGCTGCCGGCGCGTCCGCGCCTTCCATCTGCACCGGGGCGGTGCTGACCGCCCCGCCCTCCTCGGGGCTGGCAAGCTCCACCGTCGCCGTCGCGGCCGCCTCGTCCTGCACGCGGCAGCCGAGCAGCATCAGGCTGGCCAGGAACAGGATGGGGAGGCGCTTGCGCATGCGGCGTCCGGGCGCCGCGCAGCCGATTTTCGACACCGCGGGCGTCTCGAGTTGGGGGGCATGCCAGTGTAGGCGCCACCCCCGTGATCAGTCGAACGCCCGATGAACCGGCCCGACCGCTGGGGGCGCTCAGGCTGCCCGCCCCGCGCGCCGCCTTGCGTGTCGATGTCGAAACCGGCGCCTGCAATTCGTCAATCCAGTCGTGCGCCCGATCGGGACGCGCGTTCCCGCGGCGACGGCATCCGGCCGCCGCCCGTCCGCCAGGAGATTTCCCATGCCCTATATCGACGGCTTCGTGATTGCGGTCGCCACCGCCAACAAGCAGGCCTTCCTCGACCATGCCCGCCGCTTCGACCCCTGCTTCATCGAGTACGGCGCGACCCGCGTGGTTGAGGCCTGGGGCGACGACGTGCCCGCCGGCAAGGTCACCGACTTCGCCCGGTCGGTGCAGGCCGGCGGCGACGAGACGGTGGTGTTCGCCTGGGTCGAATGGCCCGACAAAGCCACCCGCGACGCCGGGATGAAGAAGATGATGGAAGACCCGCGCATGGATCCCGCTGCCAACCCCATGCCGTTCGACGGCAAACGCATGATCTTCGGCGGCTTCGACTGCCTGCTGGACATCGGCAAATAGCAGCGCCCCCGGTCCGGTCGCACCGGGCCGGGTTGCCTGCCCGCAAACCGTGCGGAAGACTGCAGCGGACCCAGCCGCCAGGGGAGACCGCCATGAACCAGTCCAGCGACGAATTCCGCCGCGTGTTCCTGCCGTATTGCATCGAGCGCGTGGAAGACCGCGGTCACGTCGTACTCAACCGTCTGTACAAGCCGCTGGGCATGCGCACCGACGAGCGCATCGACTACGCACCGCATGCGGTCAGGTTCCGGGGGCTGGGCCCGACCCGGGCCGAATTACTCAGCCACGCGCGCAGCCAGAACACCGACCGTATCCACCTCTATGCCGACGCCACCGCGCCGACCAGGAGCCAGGACGACTGGGACGCATACCAGCGCCGCCTGCAGGTGCTGGCAACGATGGAAATCGAATAGAAAGGGCTACGGGCCGCGTGGGCCGGGCTGTTCCGGTCAGGTGATGCGGAACATCTGCTGGCTGGTGCCAGCCGTGTGCAGTGGTCGCGCCAGGTAACGGCCGCGGGTATAGGCCGAGTGCGGATTGCGGCGACGATGGCGATGACCGTCATCTGCGGGGATGGCCGCGGGGAACGACTGCGGCAGGCCGGACTGGAGGCGGGTGATGCTCACCGCCGGCGCGAACGCGGCGCGCGCAGCTGAAGTCCGGTGGCGGCGATGGCCGCGGGGAATCAGGGAAAGAAATGAACGCTTCAGGTAATTTTTGATTGCTTCCTCCATAAATTGAATGATTACAACGACTTACGGGTGTAATCATAGCACAGAAGGGGTTTCGATGCCAGGGCGCGGATGACGACGCCCGCGGGCGTCGACCGGTACGCGCTCCATCCGTCGCCACCGGCGTCGCCACTTGACCCGGGTCAGGGCGCTGGCCGGCCTGCCGGCCTAGGATGGAGCCCTCCCCCACTTCCCCTGGAGGTTTTGTCATGGACTTCAAACAGGTTCCCCTGGCTCTTGCGCTCGCCCTGGCAATCGGCGCCCTTGGATCGGGATGCGCCGGAGACGGCCAGGCGCCGCCGGCGGATGCGACCGGCGCCGACAGCGTGCCGGCCGCGCAGTTGGATACGCCCGCCGGTGACGACCCGCACGCGCACGATGACCCCCATGTGCAGCACGGACAGTTGGGCATGGACGTCCCGGTGGTCGAAGGCCATGAGCCCTGGACCCCGGACGCGCCGCTGATCGAGGGCATGTCCCGCGTCCGCACCGCCATTGCCGGCCTCAAATCGGACCCGGACCCGGCCACCGTCGCCGCCCGCGCCACCGACGTCGACGCGGCCATCGAGTACATGTTCGCCAACTGCGAGCTCGAGACCGAGCCGGACGTCGCCCTGCACGCGATCCTGGCGCGGCTCATGGCCGGTACCCAGGCCCTGCACGCGAATCCCGCCGACGCGGCGCCGGTCGCCGACATGCACGCCGCGGTCGGGAATTACGAGGCGCTGTTCGACGACCCGAACGGCTGAGCCGCTGCACGCGCCGCCTGCGTGCGCGGATCCGGCTTGTAGGCCGGCCCGGCCGCCGCCATCATGCCGGCGGACCTGGACAGGAGATCCGCGTGAGGCATCCGGGGCCAACCGCGGCCACGCAAGCGAGCGCCTGCTGCCCTGCACCGGCCAGGCTCTTCGTACCGGCGCCTGCCCGTCCAGGGCAGGCACGCGAACTAGACGCCGTGCGTTGGGGATGCGTGCTGGCCGCCCTGCTTGCGCTCTCCGGCTGCGCGACGCGTGCACCTTCCACCCCCGCGCCGGACCCGCATGCGCTGCGCGCCGACATCCAGCGGCGAATCCCGGCCACGGTGCAGGACCGAGCCGGCTGGGCGAGCGACATCCAGGTCGCGTTCACTGCACAGGGCATTCCACCCGGCGTGGAGAACGTCTGCGCCGTGCTGGCGGTGATCGAACAGGAGTCGGGCTACAAGGCCGACCCGCCCATCGCCGGGCTGCCAGGCATCGCCCGCGGCGAGATCGACCGCCGCGCCGCCGCGTTGCACATCCCCGGGCTGCTGGTCGATGGCGCGCTCAAGCTGCAGTCCACCGACGGTCGCAGCTACGGCGAGCGCCTGGCGCGCGTGCGCACCGAGCGCGAGCTGAGCGAACTCTATGAAGACCTGATCGGGCGCGTGCCGATGGGCGAGCGGTTGTTTGCCGGGCGCAACCCGGTGCAGACCGGCGGTGCGATGCAGGTCGCCATCCCGTTTGCCGAGGCCAATGCGGCGGACTATCCCTGGCCCGTGCAGGGTTCGATCCGCGACGAGGTCTTCAGCCGCCGTGGCGGGCTGTATTTCGGGATCCTGCATCTGCTCGGCTACCAAACCCCGTACACGCGCAAGATCCACCGCTTCGCCGATTACAACGCCGGCCACTACGCCAGCCGCAACGCCGCCTTCCAGGCGGCGGTCAGCCGTGCCAGCGGGCTGCCGCTGGAACTCGACGGCGACCTGCTGCTGCCTGGTGCACCGCTTGATCGTCCGGGGCGTACCGAAAGCGCGGTGCGCACGCTCGGCCCGCAGCTGGGCATGGACGAACGCGAAATCCGTCGTGCGCTGGAGCGTGGCGATCGCCTCAACTTCAACGACAGCGAACTGTTCCAGCGCGTGTTCGCCATTGCCGAGGCGTACCAGAACACGCCGCTGCCGCGCGCCGTGGTGCCCGGCATCCGCCTGGACAGCCCCAAGATCACCCGCGAACTCACCACCGCCTGGTTTGCCGAGCGCGTGGATGCGCGCTACCGGCACTGCCTGCAGCGCTGACCGGCGCAAGCGTGGTCAGGTCTCGCCCATGTCCCGGTGGGGTCCATTGACGCCCTGCCGGCCGTGTCCCAGGCGCGGCAGCACGCCGACCACCAGCAGGGCCACCACGGTGGTGATCAGCGCCACCATCTCCTGGCCCATGCCCGCGGCCATGCCGATGGCCGCCGTCATCCACACACCGGCTGCGGTGGTCAGGCCCGAGATCCGCTCCTCCTTGTCGAGCTTGAGGATCGCGCCCGCGCCAAGGAAGCCGACACCCGAGACGATGCCCTGCATCACGCGCGTCACCTCGGCCGGATCGATGTCCGCCAGCAGCGGCGCCAGCACGAACAGCGCCGACCCGATCGAGACCAGGATATGGGTCTTCAGCCCGGCGGCGCGGCCCTTGGCTTCGCGCTCCCAGCCCACCAGCCCGCCCAGCACGGCGGCCACCAGCACCCGGACCACCAGCGTGGTCAGCGTGTCCACGTCGGGCAGGGCCAGTTCACGCGCGATTGCAGCGCCGATTTCGTCGAGCAGGGCCATGGACAACAATCTCCGGTGTGCGAACAGGATGGGCGCGCGGGAACCTGCCGGAAAATCGCGCTACGGCCCGCACGCTAGTGGGTTGCGCGTCGGGCGAGGGTGAATGAGGCGTATGGCCCGACCGGCAGCGTCACTGCATCGGCAGCTTCAGCCCCTGCTCCCTGGCGCACTGCTTCGCGATCTCGTAACCCGCATCCGCATGCCGCATCACGCCCGTGCCCGGGTCGTTCCACAGCACCCGCGCGATGCGTTTGTCGGCCTCGGGCGTACCGTCGCAGACGATCACCACGCCGCTGTGCTGGCTGTAGCCCATGCCGACACCGCCGCCATGGTGCAGGCTCACCCAGGTGGCGCCGCTGGCGACATTGAGCATGGCGTTGAGCAGCGGCCAGTCGCTCACCGCGTCGCTGCCGTCGCGCATCGCCTCGGTTTCGCGGTTGGGCGAGGCGACGCTGCCGCTGTCGAGGTGGTCGCGGCCGATCACCACCGGCGCCTTCAACTCGCCATTGCGCACCATCTCGTTGAAGGCCAGGCCCAGCTTGTCGCGCAGGCCCAGGCCGACCCAGCAGATGCGCGCTGGCAGCCCCTGGAAGCTGATGCGCTCGCGCGCCATGTCGAGCCAGCGGTGCAGGTGCGCATCGTCGGGAATCAGCTCCATGACCTTGGCGTCGGTGCGGTAGATGTCTTCCGGGTCGCCCGACAGCGCCACCCAGCGGAACGGGCCCACGCCGCGACAGAACAGCGGCCGCACGTAGGCCGGCACGAAACCGGGGAAATCGAAGGCATTGGCGCAACCTTCGTCCTTGGCCATCTGGCGGATGTTGTTGCCGTAGTCGACCGTGGGGATGCCCTGCGCGTGGAAGGCCAGCATCGCCTCGACGTGCACGCGCATCGAGGCCTTGGCCGCGTCGCGCACCTGGTCGGGATCGGATTTCTGTGCGGCCAGCCACTGCTCCACCGTCCAGCCAACCGGCAGGTAGCCGTGCACCGGGTCATGGGCGCTGGTCTGGTCGGTCACGCAGTCCGGGCGCACGCCGCGGCGCACCATTTCGGGCAGCAGCTCGGCGGCATTGCCCAGCAGGGCGATCGATTTCGCTTCACCTGCGGCGGTGTATTTCGCGATCCGCGCCAGCGCGTCGTCCAGATCATCGGCCTGCTCGTCGACATAGCGCGTGCGCAGGCGGAAATCGATGCTGGCCTGCCTGCACTCGATGGTCAGGCTGCTCGCGCCCGCCAACGACGCGGCCAGCGGCTGCGCGCCGCCCATGCCGCCCAGACCCGCAGTCAGGATCCATTTGCCGGCAAGGCTGCCGCCATAGTGCTGGCGCCCCATTTCCACGAAGGTTTCAAAGGTCCCCTGCACGATGCCCTGCGAGCCGATGTAGATCCAGCTGCCCGCCGTCATCTGGCCGTACATCATCAGGCCCTTGCGGTCGAGCTCGTGGAAGTGCTCCCAGTTGGCCCAGTGCGGCACCAGGTTGGAATTGGCGATCAGCACGCGCGGCGCGTCGGCGTGGGTGCGGAACACGCCCACCGGCTTGCCCGACTGCACCAGCAGGGTCTCGTCGTCGCCCAGCGTGCGCAGCGTCGCCAGGATCGCGTCGTAGCAGTCCCAGTCGCGCGCGGCGCGGCCGATGCCGCCATAGACCACCAGCGATGCCGGATCCTCGGCCACCTCGGCATCGAGGTTGTTGTGCAGCATGCGGAACGGCGCCTCGGTGAGCCAGCTGCGGCAGCTGAGCGTGCTGCCGCGCGGCGCGCGGATGCTGCGGGACGGGTCGTGGCGCGGATCGATCATCCTCGGATTTCCGTACGGGCAAAGGATGGAAAGTGTGCCCTTCTCGCGCACGTGCTACCAGCGCATGCGGCGCCCGGATACGCGAACGCCCGGCATCGCCGGGCGTCGCTTTAAGTACCGGTGGCCGCGCGCGATCAGAAGATCGACGGATCCAGCCGGCGCAGCGCATCGTGCAGGTCGGCAGAGCCGGTGCGCTCGATATCCTCGCGGGTGTAGACGCGGCCCGCCGACCCGACGCATTCCTGATCGGACTTCTTCGACCGGTTGCGGGTGGCAACCACGCGCGAGCCGGTTTCGCGGATGCAGAAGCGGTCGTCAGGGTCGGCCTTCTTCTTCGACGAGGCTGCGGCCTCCTCCGGCTCATGTTCCTGCGCGAGCGCCGTGGCGGGAACGGCAACGGCGAATGCAGCCGCAGCAAGCAGCGCAGTCAGCAGGCGATGGGTCATGGCGCACCTCCAAGCGGATTCCGGCCGGACGGCCACCTTGCAACATACGGCAGCCTGCGCTGCATTCAACGCTTCGACGGGCCCGGATTCAGACCGCCGTCAGCGTAGTGATGCACCCGCACGCCCTTCGCAGCATCCGCGCCGCGCCGCAGCCACCCACGTGCTGTCACATTCCTTCCTATGATGCTCGGATGACCTTCCAAAGACTCCTGCTTCCCCTCCTGCTGCTCCTGAGCGCCTGCGCAAGCGTGCCGCAGCCGCCCGATCCCATCCGCCCGACGCTGCTGCTGGTTTCCCTGGACGGGGTGCACCCGGACTTCCTCGGTCGCGGCGATACGCCGCACCTGGATCGCCTGGCCGCCGAAGGCGTGCGCGCCGAATGGATGCAGCCGTCCTACCCGACCCTGACGTTTCCCAACCACTACACCATCGTCACCGGCCTGCGCCCGGATCGCCATGGCATCGTCCACAACACCATGCGCGACGAGGCGCTTGGCGGCTTTGCGCTGAAGAACAGCGAGGCCGTGGGCGATGGCCGCTGGTGGGGCGGCAAGCCGCTCTGGGTGTCGGCCGAGAAGGCGGGCCTGCCGACCGCGACGCTGTCGTGGCCGGGCAGCGAGGCCGCGGTGCGGGGCGTGCGGCCGGCGCGCTGGCACGCGTATGACGAAACACGACCGATCGCGCAGCGCGTCGACACCGTTGCCGGCTGGCTGACCGAGCCGGACGCCACCCGGCCGCGCCTGGCCACGTTGTATTTCGAGCATCCCGATGCCGCCGCGCACGCGCACGGTCCGCGCTCGCCGCAGCTGCGCGCGGCAATGCGCGAGGTCGATGCCGCGATCGGGACGCTGCTCGACAGGCTCGAGCGCTCCGGCGCGCGCGCGCGGACCGACATCGTCATCGTGTCCGACCACGGCATGGCCGAGGTACCCGAGGGCCAGGTGGTCGTCACCGAGGACATGGCCGACCCGGGCGACGCCGCGCTGGTGATGGACGGGCAGGTGGTCGGCTTCCGGCCGCTGCCGGGCCGCAGCGAGGCCGCCGAACGCCAGTTGCTTGGCCGCCACGCCCACCACGAATGCTGGCGCCGCGATGCGCTGCCGGCGCGCTGGCATTACGGCAGCCATCCGCGCATCCCGCCTATCGTCTGCCAGATGGACACCGGCTGGGATGCGCTTCCGCGCGCGCGCCTGGCGCGTCGTCCGGCCGGTACGCGGGGTTCGCATGGCTTCGACCCGGCTGCGCCGGAGATGCGCGCGGTGTTCGTCGCCAGCGGACCGTCGTTCCGCAGCGGCGCGGTGCTGCCGGCGTTCGACAACGTCGACGTGTATCCGCTGCTCGCGCACCTGCTGGGCATCGAACCCGCCGAACATGACGGCAGTATCGATACGCTGCTGCCGGCCCTGCACAGCAGCGAGTAGCCACCGCGGTCCGGCCGCACGCATCCGCGGCCGTCCAACGGGCTGGCACATGTTCGTCGGGGCGGCGGCCGTGGCGGCCGGATCCGTCGCGGCGCGCGCGAGGCCGCCAGCCGGCCGCGTGCGAGGCACTGCATTCATGTCCGGAAACGGCCAGTCCGCGCCGGCGGGCGGCGCTAGACTCCCCTGCATGCCCGCCGTCCGACTGCCCGATCCCGCCATCTGCGAACAGGCACGCCTGAGCCGCGACGCGCGGTTCGACGGGCTGTTTTTCACCGCCGTCGCCAGCACCGGCATCTACTGCCGGCCGACCTGTCCGGCGCCGCCGGCGAAGGCGCGCAACGTGCGCTACTACGCCAATGCGGCGGCGGCCGAAGCGGCGGGCTTCCGGCCCTGCCTGCGCTGCCGCCCGGAGCTGTCCCCCGCCGACGGCAGCTGGCGGCGCGGCGACGGCACGCTGGCGCGCGCGCTCAAGCTGATCGATGAGGGTTTCCTGGCCGATGCGCCGCTGGCCGCGCTGGCCGAGCGGGTGCACGTCGGCGAACGCCAGCTGCGACGCCTGTTCACCGCGCGCCTGGGCGCGCCGCCGATCGGCGTGCACGGCACGCGCCGCCTGCTGTTCGCAAAGCAGCTGCTGACCGAAACCACGCTGCCGGTGACCGAAGTGGCGCTGGCCGCCGGCTTCGGCAGCCTGCGCCGCTTCAACACCTGCTTCCGCGACGCCTACGGCCTTGCCCCACGCGACCTGCGTCGACGGCCCGGCGCCGGCGACGGCGAGGTGCTGGCGCTGCGCCTGAACTATCGGCCACCCCATGATTTCGCGGCCATGCTCGACTTCCTGCGCGGGCGCGCACTGCCCGGGGTCGAACAGGTCGATGCCTCGGCCTACCTGCGCGTGGTCGGCGACGCCGCCGCACCGGGCTGGCTCCGCGTCAGCCCATGGCCGCGCGGCGGCGGCGATGGCCATGCGCTGAAGCTCGAGCTGCACGCTTGTCCGCCGTCGCAGCTGCTGGCGCTGGTGGAGCGCGTGCGCCGGATGTTCGACCTCGACGCCGATCCGCAGGCGATCGGCGAGGTGCTGTCGCGCGACCCGCAGCTGCGTCCGCTGCTGCGCAAACGCCCCGGGCTGCGCATGCCCAGCGGCTGGGACGGGTTCGAGATCGCAGTGCGCGCGGTGGTCGGGCAGCAGGTCAGCGTGACCGCCGCGCGCACCATCACCGCGCGCCTGGCGCAGCGCCACGGCACGCCGCTGCCAGCTGCGCTGGCGACATCCGGCCTGCTGCTGCGGTTTCCCACGCCCGAGCAACTGGTGGAGGCGGATCTGTCCGGGATCGGCCTGCCCACGGCGCGCGCGGCGACGATCCGCGCGATCGCGCGGGGGCTGCTCGATGGCCGCGTCGATTTTCGTGCAGGGGGCACGCTTGAGGAGTTCGTCGAGCGCTGGACCGACCTGCCCGGGATCGGACCGTGGACCGCGCACTACATCGCAATGCGCGCGCTCGGGCATCCGGACGCGTTCCCGGCCGGTGACCTGGTCCTGCACAAGCACCTGCTGGCGGCGGACGACACGGCCACCACCACGCCGCGCCTGCGTACCGCAGCCCTCACCCGCCAGGCAGAGGCGTGGCGCCCGTGGCGCGCCTACGCCGTGATCCACGTCTGGCGCGAGGCCGCGCTGGCACAGGCGGCGGCTGCCGCCCGCACAACCATCGCAAGGAGGAAAACGGCATGAACGTCCTGACCACCATCGTCGACAGCCCGGTCGGCCCGCTGCTGCTCGCCGCCGATACGCAGGGCCTGCGCGCGATCGAGTTCCGCGACAGCCGCCATCCCGTCCGCCGCGGCGACGACTGGCGCGAAGGCGACAGTCCGCTGCTGCAGCAGGCGCGCACGCAGCTCGACGAATATTTCCGCGGGCGCCGCCGCAGCTTCGAGCTGCCGCTGTCGCCGCAGGGCACCGGATTCCAGCGCGAGGTCTGGATGCGCCTGGCCTCGATCCCCTATGGCCAGACCGTCAGCTACGCGCAGCTCGCCTCGCGCGTGGGTCGCCCGACGGCGATGCGCGCGGTCGGCGCCGCCAACGGCCGCAATCCGCTGCCGATCGTGCTGCCCTGCCACCGCGTGATCGGCGCCGATGGTTCGCTCACCGGCTTCGGCGGCGGACTGCCGACCAAGCAGTTCCTGCTCAAGCTGGAAGGTGCGCTGCCGGCGGAGTTCGACCTGTTTCCGCAGGCCACGCCGGCCCTGCGCTAGCGCACGTCCGCCGAACCTGAGCCTAGGCCTGCGTCAGCCGCGCCGCGATCGCGCGGCGCAGCGGCGGCAGCCGGTTGGAGATGCGCAGGATCGCAGCGCGCAGGCCGCGTGCCGGTGCGCGGTCGTCGGTGAACACGCGCACCACCAGCCGCGTCGCCGCATACATCGGCCAGGCCGCGAGCTTGTGGCGTCGGCCGTAGCGTGCCAGCACCGCGTCCGAGCCGATGTCCTCGCCGCGGCGATGCGCCTGCAGCACCACGTCGGCCAGTGTCGCCGCGCCCTGCAGCCCCAGGTTGAAGCCGTGCGCGGTGACCGGGTGCATGCCGACCGCGGCATCGCCCACCAGCGCCGCACGAGCCGCAGTGAAGCGGTCGGCGAACACCGACACCAGTGGATATACATGGCGCGTCCCGATGGGACGCATCGCGCCCAGACGACCGCCGAAGCGACGTTCGATATCCGCCGCAAACGCGGCATCGTCCATCGCCTCGACCTTGGCCATCTGCGCCGGCGCCAGCGTCAGCACCACCGAGGCGCGATCGCCGGTCAGTGGCAGCAGCGCGAACGTCTGCCCGTAGCCGAACCACTCCCAGGCCACGTGCTCATGCGGCTGTTCGATCGCGACGCGACACACCAGCATGCGTTTGCCGTGATCATACGAGCGCGCACCGATGCCGAGCATCCGCCGCAGCTGCGAGAAACGGCTGTCGGCGGCCACCAGCAGCCGCGCACGCACGACGTCGCCGCCTTCCAGCGTCAGCGCAACCTGCCCGCCCTCGCGGACCACGCCGGTCACGCCCTGCCCGGCCAGCAGCTGCACGCCTGCCTGCGGCGCGACCAGCTCGTACGCGGCACGGCGGATCAGGTGATTGGGTACCAGCCACCCCAGCTGCCGGCTGCGACCATCGGCCGCACTCACGTGCAGTCCGCTGTCCGCATTGCCGTTGATCACCTTGGCATCGCGCAGCTCGGACACCTCGCCGGCATCGAAGCGCTCCCACAGGCCCAGCCGCACCAGGATGTCACGCGAGGCATGGGTCAGCGCGATCTCGCGGCCGTCGAAGGCAGGCTCGGCGATCGCCGCCAGCGGCTGCTTCTCGATGAGCGCGATCGACAGCCCGCTGCCTGCAAGCGCGCGTGCAAAACACAGGCCGGCAGGCCCTGCACCGACGATGGCGATATCGACATTCATGCTGTCCGTTTCCGGCTGGGTGGATCGGCAAGCCTGCCGCGGCAGCGCAGGGCCGTGCATTGATCCAGGTCAGGACGCCGGACTATGCCGCCCAGGCAGGTAACGCGGGCCCGATCAACCACGCAACAGGTCATGCAGCGCGGTCGCGTAGCGCGCGGCGACGGCGTCGCGTTGCGGATGCTGGCCGTCGGCGACCACGCGCCGCCCGCCCACGCGCACCTCGCGCACCAGTGGCCGGTTGCCGCCGAAGATCCAGCGTTCGGCCGCATCGTCGGCATGGGCGGCGACCAGGGCGGGCGCATCCGCATCGAGCACAAGCGCATCGTCCACGTCGCTGAAGCCGGTGGCCTGCGCGGCGCTGTCCAGCACGCCGCGCAGCAGGGTCGCACCGACGCCTGGCGAGCCGGGCGAAGCGGCGATGTTGCGGCGACGCGTGGTCAGCCGCTGGCCGTACTCCAGCCAGCGCAGCTCTTCGACCGGCGAGACCGAGATGTGCGAATCCGAGCCGATGCCCCAGGCGCCACCGGCGTCGAGGTAGTCGCGCAGGCGGAACAGGCCGTCGCCGAGGTTGGCCTCGGTGGTCGGGCAGATCGCGACCGTGGCGCCGGAGCGCGCGATGCCCTGTACTTCGCCGTCGTTGAGATGGGTCGCATGCACCAGCGTCCAGCGCGCGTCGACCTCGGCATTGCGCAGCAGCCATTCGACCGGCCGCAGGTCGCGCATCGCCAGGCAATCCTGCACTTCGCCCACCTGCTCGGCGATGTGGATGTGGATGCGGGTATCGTCGGGCAACGCATCGAGCACCGTGCGCATCGCTGCCGGTGGCACCGCGCGCAGGCTGTGCAGGGCGCAGCCGACGCGGAACATGTCGTCCTGGCGCGCATGCAGCGCCTGGAACAGGCGCAGGTAGGAATCCACGTCATGGCCGAAGCGCCGCTGCCGTTCGCCAAGTTCGCGGCCATCGAAGCCACCGGTCATGTACAGCACCGGCAGCAGGACCAGGCGGATACCGGCCTCGCGCGCGGCCGCGGCCAGCGCATCGGACATCGCCGTCGGCGTGGCGTAGGCGCTGCCGTCGGGCGCGTGGTGCAGGTAGTGGAACTCGCAGACCGTGGTGTAGCCGGCCTCGAGCATCTCGACGTACAGCTGCGCGGCAACGGCATGCAGCGAATCGGGATCGAAGCGCGCGGCCATGCGGTACATGGTTTCGCGCCAGGTCCAGAACGAATCAGAGGGATGCGTCTGCCGTTCGGCCAGCCCGGCCATCGCGCGCTGGAAGGCATGCGAATGCAGGTTGGCGATCCCGGGCAGGCGCCAGCCTGCGGCGACGGCTTCGATCGGTGGCGCTGGCAAGGTGGACATGGGCGGATGGACGGCGGCGGGAGTGGGTTAGGCTACCGCGCTGGCGTTCCCCTTTCACGGGCGGTGTGCATGCTCGAAAGTCTCGCGATCCTCGTCCTCGTGCTGCTGGCGGTGGTGCTGGTGCTGGCCAAGGCGCGCGATCGCCTGCGCACGCCGGGCGCGCGGCGAAGCCGCGGCGAAGATGCCGGCGCTGCCTCCGGCGACGTGCGCCGCGATGGCGACGGCGATGGTGGCGATGGAGGCGGCGGTGACTGAAGCCTGGGACGGTGTGCTCCTCGGCGCCAGCCTGGCGACGCTGGACGGCGATGCGGGCTACGCCGCGATCGAGGACGGCGCCCTGGGCTGGCGCGAGGGCCGCATCGTCTTTGCAGGCCGCCGCGATGAACTGCCTGGCGCTCCGGAGCGACTGGCCGATTGCGTGGTCGAGGCCGACGGCGGCTGGATCACGCCGGGGCTGGTGGATTGCCACACCCACCTGGTATTCGCAGGCGACCGCGCGGCCGAGTTCGAGCAGCGCCTGCATGGCGCCGGCTACGAGGAGATCGCGCGCAGCGGCGGCGGCATCGTGTCGACCGTGCGTGCCACCCGCGCCGCCGACGAGGATGCGCTGCTGGCGCAGTCGCTGCCGCGCGCACGTGCGCTGCTGGGCGACGGCGTGACCACGCTGGAGATCAAGTCCGGCTACGGGCTGGATTTCGACGGCGAGCGCAGGATGCTGCGCGTCGCGCGCCGCATCGGCCAGTCGCTGGGCGTCGACGTACGCACCACCTTCCTCGGCGCGCACGCGCTGCCCCCCGAGTACGCCGGGCGCGCCGACGATTACATCGAAGCGGTCTGCGACTGGCTGCCGCGGCTGCACGACGAAGGGCTGGTCGACGCGGTCGATGCCTTCGCCGAACGGATCGGCTTCAGCGCCGCGCAGACGCGGCGCGTGTTCGAGCTCGCGCACGGGCTTGGCCTGCCGGTGAAGCTGCACGCCGACCAGCTCAGCGATGGCGGCGGCGCCGCACTGGTGGCGGAGTTCGGCGGCCTGTCGGCGGACCATGTCGAACACACGTCGCCGGCCGGAGTGGCCGCGATGGCACGCGCCGGCACGGTCGCAGTGCTGCTGCCTGGCGCATTCCACGTGCTGCGTGACACGCAGCTGCCGCCGCTGGCCGGGTTCCGCGCACAGGGCGTGCCGATGGCCGTGGCCACCGACTGCAATCCGGGCACCTCCCCGCTGCTGTCGCTGCGCCTCGCGATGCAGCTGGCGTGCACGCATTTCCGCCTGACGCCTGAGGAAGCGCTGCGCGGTGCCACGGTCAACGGCGCGCGCGCGCTGGGCCTGCACGACCGCGGCGTGCTGCGCGCCGGCCTGCGGGCGGACTTCGTCCACTGGAACATCGCCCACCCGGCGGAGCTGTGCTACTGGCTGGGTGGCACGCTGGTGCGCGCGGTCTACGCCGACGGCCACCAGCTCTGCTGAAACCCGACCCTCCGGAGACCACCACGCATGTTCCTGCGCCCTGCCCTGCTCCTCGCCCTGACCCAGTGCCGGCGACGAGCTGGCCGATGGCCTGCGCTCGGTGGCCGACTTCCCTAACCTGGTCGCCGGCCTGCAGGCGCGCGGCTATTCCGACGCGGACATCCGCAAGATCCTCGGCGGGAACCTGTTGCGGGTCTGGCGGGACGTGGAAGCCGGCGCGACGCCGCGCTGATCGCCTATTGGCGCTTCATGGCCAGGATCAGGCGGCCTGCGCCTGCTCCAGCGGGCTGCCCAGCGTCTTTCCAGCCAGCATCCGCCAGACCAGCGCCTCGGTCGCCAGCAGCGGGCCGGCGCGGCGCACGTCGATCCAGTGCAGGCTCTGGCTGCCGGTGCTCAGCCGACGCTTGTAGTCCTGGGTGCCGCCGAGGAAGTCGAACAGTTCCCAGCCCGCGTCGATGCCGTGCTCGATGACCGCATGCAGGGCCGCGACACCGGGGCTGTCGTAGCGCGGCAGCGCGCCGTAGTTGAACCCGGAGCTGTAGTAGTAGCGGCGCCCGCGCCATTGCAGGGCAAACAGGTAGCCCACGACCAGGTCCCCGGCGGTTACCCGGATCAGCTCGACCAGGCCGCTGGCGACGCCACTGGCCACCAGCTCGCCATGGAAGGCGCGGAAATAGGGGCTGGCGAAGGAACCGGCAGCGCCTCTACCCTCCCAGCGCCGCTCATGCAGTTGCCGCAAGGCGCCCAGCCACTCCAGGGCAAGCTGCGGGGTGTCGGCGATGTCCACGCGCAATGAGCCTTGCGCTGCGTACGCGCGGCGCACCTGCGACAGGTTGGCCCGGGTCTTCTTGGGCAGGTGGTCGACATAGCGCCGCCCCGACGCACGGACCGCCGCCATGTCGACGGTGTACGCCGGACGCGCGCATACCGAGTACGCACGCAGTCCATCGGGCAGCGCCGCCTGGATCTCGTTGCCGTGACCGGTGGCCGGTACCTGGATCCGCCGCCAGCCGCGGCAGCGCTGCGATATCGCCTCGAAGAACGCCGCGTAGGCAGCGATCTCACGACCGCGCCTGACCAGCAGCCCCACGTATTCGGGCGTGATCTCGTCGATCATCTCGTCGCCGGTTTCCTGAAGACGGATCGAATGGCTGCCGAAGGCCTTGCGCAGGCCGCGTTCCGGCACCCGCACCAGCATGCCAAGCGCGACCAGCCCCTGCCCGTCGCGGATGCGGCACAGCACAGGCCGGACCGACGCCGGCAAATGCTTCAGCCAGGTCGAGACCCATGCCCATGAGGTGAAGGGGGAACCATCGGCGCTGGCCTCCAGCCCGGACCACTCCGCGGACAGATCGGAACAGGCGTCCGCGTCCACGAATTCAACACGACAACGATCGATGGACCACCCCCTGCTGGCTGCGTGAGGCTTAACGCGGATTCGGGTTGAGCGCGGACACCCGGAGCGCGATCTTTCCGCCCATCGGGGCGCTACGGCACCCCGAGTCCATACACCTCGGGAAGGCGAGCGGCCAGCAACGAAAAAGCCCCGCGTCAGCGGGGCTTTTCGGTCAGACGCAAAGCGCGGGCTTACTCGCCCCTTGCAACCACCTTCTTCACCGCCTTGCGGACGGGCGCCTTGGTCGCGGTCTTCGCGGTCTTCGCCACCGGCGCACCAGCGCTGCCCGTCGCCTTGGCCACGGCCTTGGGGCGCGCGTTGCCGTAGCTGGAGGAATAGCGCTTGCCCTTGGCGGTCTTGCGGTCGCCCTTGCCCATCAGTCTTGCTCCTGGAATCTCTGGAAATCGGCTCGGGGTGTCCGGCCGCCGCGCGGTCGCGCGAGGGGGCGCATTCTATCACGCAGGCCGGCGGCGCAATCCGCCGCGGCTCAGTGGGCGCAGCTGGCGTCGTGCACGTGGCCATGGTTGAGGCGCAGGTTCACCAGGTGCCCGACCGCCACCAGGGTGCCACCCAGCGTCATCGCCACCGCGTGCGGCACCACCGATTCGTGCAGCGGCGCATAAAGCACCGCAAGCCAAAGCACCGCCAGGCCCGAGAGCAGCAGTCCAAGCGCCCGCAGCGCGCGATGGCGGCGATAGCCCCAGAGCAGGCTGAAGGCGCCGAGCAGGGTCGCGAACACCACGAAGCCCAGCTCCAGGCCATCGCTGAGCCAGAGCGCGAGTCCGAACGAGGGCAGCGCCGCGATCAGCAACGGCAGCAGCGCGCAGTGTGCCGCGCACGCAAGCGAGCCTGCGGCGCCGAAACGGTCCAGCCAATGGCGTTGTCGTGGGGTCATGACGTTCGGGAGGTTGACAGCTGCGCCGTGCGCGATACGTAATACTATAACATCACCTGTTCCGGAATCAATCTACCCCATGCTCGTGCCCGTCCCCTTCACCCTGCTCCCCCACCGCCTCGCCTCAGCCCTGGCGCTCGCCCTGTGCGCCGTGCCCGCGCTCGCCGCGCAGGACGATCCGCGCCACGTCGAGGTCAAGGATCTGGACGAGGTCGTGGTCCGTGCCACCCTGCTTCCGCACACCGCCGAGACCCTGACCCGCCCGGTCGAAGTGTTGGCCGGCAGCCGCCTCGACGAAGTGCGCGCCGCCACCCTGGGCGAAACCGTCAGCCGCCTGCCGGGCGTGCAGTCCTCGTACTTCGGCCCGGGCGTTGGCCGGCCGATCATCCGCGGCCTGGAGGGCGCGCGCGTGCAGGTGCTGAGTGACGGCCTGGCCTCGGGCGATGTTTCCACCGTCAGCGTCGACCACGCCGTGTCGATCGAGCCCTTCCTCGCCGACCAGGTCGAGGTGCTCAAGGGCCCGTCCACCCTGCTGTACGGCAGCGGCGCGATCGGCGGTGCGGTCAACGTGGTCGAGGGGCGCATCCCCGAACAGGCCACCGACACGCCCCTGCAGGGTCGCGCCGAGCTGCGCGCGGGCAGCGGCAACGACGAGCGAACGGGCATGCTGCGCCTGGACGGCACCTCGTCCTCGGGCAACCTCGTTTTCCACGTCGACGCCCTGCATCGCGAGACCGGCGATTACGACATCCCCGGGTTTGCCGAGCGCGCGGCGCTGCATGAGGGCGGGCACGAAGAACCCGACCACGCCGAAGATCCGTACGGCACGCTGCCCAACAGCGCCGTGCGCACCGACAGCGCCGCGCTCGGCCTGTCCTGGGTGGGCGACCGCGGCTTCCTCGGCGCCGGTGCGAGCATGTTCAACAGCCGCTACGGCGTGCCCGGGCACGCCCACGCGCACGGCCACGACGACGATGGCCACGATCATGATAACGACGACGCGGATGGCCACGAGGAGACCGTCCACATCGTCATGGACCAGCGCCGCCACGAACTGCGCGGCGGCCTGGACCGCCTCGGTGCGTTCGACACCCTGCGCGTGAAGCTGGCGCACAACGCCTACACGCACACCGAGTACGAGGGCCGTGCGGTCGGCACCGTGTTCGACAACGACAGCGCCGAGCTGCGCGCCGAACTGGTACATCGCGACTGGTCAGGCTGGGACGGCGCCTTCGGCCTGCAGGCGTCGCGGCGCGATTTCCGTGCGGTCGGCGACGAGGCGTTCGTGCCGGATTCGGAAACACGCGACATCGGCCTGTTCTGGATCGGCCGCCACGCATTCGGCAACATCGACCTGGAGGTCGGCGCACGCCACGACCGCAACCGCATCGAGGTAGGCGACGCGGCCATCGGCCCCTCGCGCGACTTCGACGCAAGCAGCCTGTCGGCCGCGGCACGCTGGCATTTCGGAGACGACCTGCACCTGTCGTTCGGCCTGGACCGCGCACAGCGTTCGCCGACCGCCGAAGAGCTGTACTCCAACGGCCTGCACGTGGCCACGCGCAGCCACGAATTCGGCAACCCGCAGCTCGGCAACGAGACCGCCAACCGCGCCGAGCTCGGCCTGCACTGGCACCGTGGCCCGCTGACGTTCGGCCTCTCGCTGTACGCGCTGGACTACCGCGATTTCATCTACCTGGCCGACACCGGCATCGAGGACGACGGCGCGACGGCGCGCGTGTGGAACCACGCCGACGCTCGCTTCACCGGCGGCGAGATCGACCTGCGCTGGACCCTGCTCGACAACGGCGACGCCCGCTGGACCATGCGCGGCTTCGCCGATGCGGTGCGCGGGCGCCTGGCCGGCGAAGGCACGCGCGAGGTGTCTTTCGCGGTGCCCCACGGCGACCATGCCCACCACTACACCGCCGAGCTCGCGCTTGCCGGCGACCTGCCCCGGATCGCGCCGTGGCGCGTCGGCGCGGAAATGCGCTGGGAAGGCGGTGCCTGGCGCGCCGGCATCGGCGCGATCCGCCACGCGCGCCAGGACCGCGTGGCCGCACACGAGGACGAATCGCTCGGCTACACCCTGGTCAACGCCAACCTGGCCTGGCACCACGACACCGCTGGCGGCAATGCGCTGGAGCTGTTCCTCGACGGCACCAACCTGCTGGACGAAGAGGCGCGGCCGCACACCTCGGTGCTGAAGGACCTCGCGCCACTGCCCGGACGCAGCGTCGCTGCGGGAGTACGTGTGTTCTTCTGAGCGCATCGCGCCCCTGACCCGCCCTGCGCGCGCGGCGGAACCCTTCGAGTGTCCACCGCGCCGCGCAGCACCGCCTTGATCCGGCGCAATGCCGGGCCCCGGCCGACCGCACAGACTGGCCCCGACACCAGACAACGAGGAGCCGGGAAATGCATCCGATATTGCGGGAAGTCCTTACACAGCCGGTCGGCTGGCTGACCATCGCCGGCGCGCTGATCATGCTGGCGATGCCGGTGGCGACCGCGCTGTTCATTCGGCGGCGCATGCGCGAGGAAGCGGAAGGCCGCAGTCGCGAAGGCGAGTAACTGACGGCTGCAGGGGTTCCTGAGCGCCAGGACTGGACGCGACAGCCGATCCACGTTCCAGCCTGCGGGAGATGATGCGTTCCCGGCGCGCCCTTGCGATCAGGCCGGTGCGAGATCCCGCTGCACGCACTGCGCGCACAGTCCATGCACTTCCAGCGTCTGCGCCTGCGGCACGAAGCCCAGCGCGCGCGCGCGCTCATCCAGCGAAGCGACCACGTCCGCGTCCTCCAGCTCCACCGCGTTGTGGCAGCGGTCGCAGATCAGGAACGGCACCGAATGCTGCGCGCTGTCTGGATGGTGGCAGGCGACGAAGGCGTTGACCGACTGCAGCTTGTGGATGAAGCCGTTGGCGAGCAGGAAATCCAGCGCGCGATACACCGTCGGCGGCGCATCGGCGCCAACGCCTTCCTCCGAACGCACCATGTCGAGCAGGTCGTAGGCCTTGACCGGCTTGCCGGCCTGGGCCACCAGGCGCAGCACGCGCGCGCGGATCGGCGTCAACCGCAGCCCGCGCTCCTGGCAGGCAAGCTCCACCGCGCGCACGAACGATTTTGCATCGTGTACGTGCGCTTCGGGATCGATGCAGTCGTGATCGTGCGTGTGCTTTGCCATGTACCGATGATGGCGCCGACGCGCCGGCTTCTCAACCGCTGGCGGCGGGCACCCGCGCGATCGCGGCCTCGATGCGGCGCAGCGCCTCGTCGCGACCGGCCAGATACACCGTGTGCGCGATGTCCGGGCTGACCTGGGTACCGGTGATCGCCACGCGCAGCGGCTGCGCCACCTTGCCCATGCCCAGGCCCAGGGCCTCGGCGGTCGCATGCAGCGCCGCGCCGATGGCGTCGACCGACCACTGCGGCAGCGCCGCCAGCCGGTCACGGGCATCGTGCAGCGGCGCGTCCGCGCCGGCCTTGAGGTGCTTGGCGACCGCTGCCTCGTCGTACTGCTGCAGCGGCCCGAACCAGACCGCCGCGCGCTCGGCCATGTCCTTCAGCGTCTGCACGCGATCGCGCAATGCGACCACGATGTCGGCGGGCGCCGGGCCCTTCGACAGATCGTAGCCGCACTGCTGCAGGTGCCACTGCAGGTGCCCGGCCACGTCCGCCGGATCGTCGTTCTTGAGGTATTGCTGGTTGAGCCAGCCGAGCTTGGCCGGATCCAGCCGCGCGGCCTTGGCGTTGACGTTGGCGAGCTCGAACAGCTGCCGCATCTCGGCAATCGAGAAAATCTCCTGGTCCCCATGCGACCAGCCCAGCCGCACCAGGTAGTTCAGCAGGGCATGCGGCAGGTAGCCCGCGTCGCGGTACTGCATGACGTCGGCCGCGCCGGTGCGCTTGCTCAGCTTCGCGCCCTGCTCGTCGAGGATCATCGGCAGGTGCGAGAACGCCGGCACCGCTGCGCCCAGCGCCAGATAGAGGTTGATCTGGCGCGGGGTGTTGTTGACGTGGTCGTCGCCGCGCACCACGTCGGTGATGCGCATGTCGATATCGTCGACCACCACCGCGAAGTTGTAGGTGGCGTAGCCGTCAGGGCGGAAGATCACCAGGTCGTCGAGTTCGCTGTTGGCGATCTCGATCCGGCCCTTCACCTTGTCATCCCAGGCGACCACGCCATCCACGGGATTCTTGAAGCGGATCACGCGATTCGGATCCTCGCGCCTGGCTTCATTGCGCTCGCGGTACGCGCCGTTGTAGCGCGGCTTGCCGCCCGCGGCCATCGCCGCCTCGCGCATCGCGTCGAGCTCCTCCCTGCTCTCATAGGCGTAATAGGCCTTGCCTTCGGCAACCAGTTGCTCGGCCACCTCGCGGTAGCGGTCCAAGCGATGGGTCTGGTAGATCGGGCCCTCGTCGTAGTCCAGGCCCAGCCAGGCCATGGCGTCGAGGATGGCGTCGATCGCCGCCTGGTTGCTGCGCTCGCGATCGGTGTCCTCGATGCGCAGCACGAACTCGCCGCCGCGATGGCGCGATTCCAGCCAGCAGTACAGCGCGGTGCGCGCTCCGCCGATGTGCAGATAGCCGGTGGGACTGGGGGCGAAGCGGGTGCGACAGGACATGGCGAGACCAGACCGTGGGGATCCGCCATTTTACCCTGCGCACCCCTGCCGGGCCGGCCGGACGAGGAACTGCCACGGTGCCCACGAACCAGCCTCGCGCCGGTCCGTGGGCCAGCGCAGGTTACAGGCCGATACCGACGCCGATCATCCCCGAGCGCTCGGAGCCGCTGAAGGCTCCGCCCAGCGTAACCGCAGCACGCGACGTGATCCGATGCTGCACGCCTACCGACAACGCGTTTTCGCCGTTGGAATGGCCCACGCCCGCGCCGATCCGGGTACGGTGCTCGCCCTGCACCGCAGCGGCACTGGCCGCCATGCCGATCATCGCACTGCCCATCGCTCCCTGGCGGTCAATGCGACGGTCCTGCCGGATGAAGCGATCATTGACCTCATTGCGGAAAGCGTTGAAGTCGTCATTGAACGCGGCAAACACGCTGTCGGTATAGGCCTTGGCATTGGCGACCGCCTGCGTCGCCGCGCCGTCGGCATGGCTGCGCGCCGATTGCAGGGTGATCGCATCACCGCTGTCGGCATGGGCCCTGGCCGATGCCAGGGTCTCGGCGTCCGCCACACTCATGTCGCTGCGGATCACGGATTCACGCACGTCGGTATGGGTATTGGCCGACTCCAGCGTGGCCGCGTCGCCGGCATCGGCGTAAGTCGTGGCCTCGGTCAGCGTCTGCGCATCGCCGGCTTCCACCATCTGCGCCACCGCCGCCATGTCCGCGTCCCCTGGACCTTCTGGACCCACGGGCCCCTGGGGCCCCGCTGGACCCTGTGGACCGGCGTGGCCGGCCGCCCCGGGATCGCCCTGTGGCCCGGCTGGACCCTGCGGACCTGCGGGGCCCGCTGGACCCTGCGGACCTGCAGGCCCAGCGCCCACACCCCCGGCCAGTGCAGTCAGCCGTGTATCGACCGCCGCAAAGGCCGCCGCCACATTGCTGTAATCGGCCCCCTGAATGCTGAACGTCGGAGGGGTGAACACGCCATCGACAAGGCTGGCGCCACCGCCCATCCAGCCCACCAGGGTGCGCAACTGGCCGACGTTGACCGCATCGTTGGCCATGCGACCGTCGGCGATGTTCACCAGCCGCGCGAACCTGTCGCTGGCGAAGGCCACCCCGAACACGTCGACATCGCCCGCCACGTGGCCAAACGACACTACGCCGGACTCGCGCGCGACCGCCTGGAAGCCGACGGCAGTACTGGAATTTGCCAACGTTTGCGACTGGACGCCGAACGCACTGGAGAACATTCCGCCGGCGATGTTCTGGGTTCCAAACGCATTGCTGTAGACGCCATTGGCAGTGTTCTCAAGACCGATCGCATTGCCGCCCTGGGCGAACGCCGCACTGCGGGTGCCGAATGCACTGCTGTTGATGCCGCTGGCCAGATTGTCAGCGCCGAATGCCGAACTGTTCCAGCCGCTGGCCGCGCTGTTGTTTCCGAACGCACTGCTGTGGTCGCCGCTGGCCGTGTTCTGCTGTCCGAAGGCGCTGGCGTGGGCGCCTGACGCGTTGTTTGCCTTGCCAAAGCCAATGCTGTCTGCGCCGCTGGCGATATTGTCGGCACCCAAGGCACTGCTGCCACTTCCGCTGGCGGCATTGGAAAGACCGAACGCGATGCTGTAACCGGAACTGGCTGAATTCGAGGTTCCGATCGCTGCGCTGTTGTCGCCCACGGCTTCATTCACGCGGCCGAATGCAACGGCATCGACACCGTCCGCAGCATTGCCTGCACCAAATGCGCTGCTGTAGTCGCCCGTGGCGGTATTGCCATGACCGAACGCACTGCTGTACCCGCCGTCGGCGGTATTGTTGTCGCCGAACGCGCTGCTCCCGGCACCATGCGCGGCGTTGTAGCTGCCGAACGCGCTGCTGTACTCGCCGCCAGCAGTGTTGCCTCCACCGAACGCGTTGCTGTACTCGTTGTTCGCATGGTTGTAGCCGCCGAAGGCATTGCTCTCTTCCCCGGAAGCCTCGTTTCCTTCGCCGAACGCCCGGCTGGAATATGCACTGGCGACGTTCAGCAGGCCAAGGGCGACGCTGTAGTCCGCACTGGCGATATTCGAGTGGCCCAGGGCGGTGCTGCTGATGCCATCGGCCTCATTGAAGCGGCCGAATGCGCTTGCGTATTGCCCTGAGGCGACATTCCCGTCGCCGAATGCATTGCTGGCCTCGCCACTGGCGACGTTATCGCGACCGAATGCCGTACTGTATTCAGCTACCGCACTGTTCTGCACACCGAAAGCGCTGCTTTCCCTGCCATTGGCGCTGTTGTCGAAGCCAAACGCGTTGCTCAGGTACCCCCGCGCCTGATTGCCGGCGCCCACGGCACTGGACATGGTGCCTTCGGTCGAGTTGAAGTAGCCAAGGGCACTGGACATGATCGCTTTGGACCAGTTGTCGAGACCTATCGCGTTGCTGTACTGGGCACCGGACGTGTTGCGGCCGCCGATCGCGATGCTGTGGTTCCCCATGGCCTCGTTGTCATGGCCAAGCGCGACGCTGGCTGCGCCGAGCGCCAGCACTCCATTGCCGAGCGCCACGCTCCACTGGCCCAGTGCGGCAGCGACCTCAGTCCTGTCGGGGAACCCGTCACCATCGTCGTCAATGGTGTAGTCGACCACGCCATTGCTGTTCAGGTCGAACCAGTTCCCCATGGCCAGGCTGAACTGACCTTCGGCCCGGCTGCCCCAACCGAAGGCCACGCTGCGCGCCTCGGTGGCAACACTATCGTGGCCCACGGCCACACTGCCCCAGCCGCTGGCGACGTTCAAACCACCGAGCGCGCTGCTGTAATCGCCACTGGCACGATTGCTCGTGCCGAACGCGGCGCTGGAACTGCCGCTGGCGACATTCGAGGACCCGAAGGCGCTGGCTGCGTAGCCGCTGGCATTGTTCCCACTCCCATAGGCCGACGTTGTTGGATGGCAAGTGGTGTTATCCCCCTTGGCCGGGTCCTCGTTGCCCTGGTCGGTGCCGGGGGCCGGGTCGACCGGCGCGCCATTCGCATGCTGGCATGGTTCGTCCGCCCAGACCGGCGAGGCGATGGCAAGCAGGATCAGGGCGAGCGAGCTTGCCAACGGCTGTCGACGGACGGCGATGCGATGCGAAATGGTCATTCCTGGCTCCTGATGGCGTGGACGGGCGTTTTTGTGCCCGTTCCCCATGAGTGCGCAGAACAGCGATGGATTTGATCATCGGCAGCGCAAAGAGCTTGGCGGCTGGTTCCCACGACGAGGCTGCCGGGCCTGGAATGCGCGCGCAGGCCGTCGCCAGTCCACGCCGCCGCGTGCACGGTGGGGCGCACATGACGCTGGTCGCGCTCAGCTCCGGCGATGCACGACCAGCAGGGTGATGTCGTCGAATTGCGCGGCGTCCGCCATGACCGCCTGCAGATCCTCCCGCACGTCGGCAACGGTATCGCGCGCGCTGCGATCACCAGCCCCGATCCGCGACAGCAGACGCTGTTCCGAATAGGCCACGCCCCCGGCATCGACCGCGTCGGTCACGCCATCGGTGAAGGCCACCAGGGTTTCGCCCGTGTCGATGACGATGCTCGCCGCGGTGAACACCGCGCCGGGCATCAGGCCCACCGCAGGTCCGGTCGAGGCCAGGCGTGTACGCGCGCCGCCCGGGCCGCAGACCACCGGCGCCTCATGGCCACCGTTGACATAGACCAGTGCACCGGATCGCGGATCGAGGACCGCAAGGAAGATCGTGGCGAACATGTTGTCGCGCTCGTGGACCCGCGCGATGTAGTCGTTGACGCCGGACACCAGTTCGCAGGCCTGGCTGGCGAGATCGCCCTTGGCTTCGAAAATCCGCTCTGCCTGCGCACGCAGCAGGCTGCGGAACAGCGCCATGAACAGCGCCGCGCCGACGCCCTTGTCACAGACGTCGGCCACGACCAGCACGATGCGCTGCCCTTCGCGCAGGGCATACGCGTCGTAGAAATCACCGCCGACATGACGTGCCGGCTGGAACCAGGCCGCGAGGTCCCAACCTGACGGCTGTGGCAGGACGTGCGGCAGGAAGCCCGCCTGGATCGTGCGCGCGATGTCCATTTCGCGCTGCAAGCTGCGTGCGTACAGGTGCTCGCGGTCGCGCAGGCGCTTGCGCGCTAGGCTGGCCTCGACGCGTGCGCGCAGGATGTGTGGATTGAAGGGCTTGGGAAGGTGGTCGTCCGCACCCAGCTCGATGCCCTTGATCACGCTGTCGGTGTCGTCCAGCGCCGAGATCAGGATCACCGGCACGTGGCACAGCCCGGCATCGGCGCGCAGGTGAGCCAGCAGCTCGTAGCCGTTCATCTCCGGCATCATGATGTCGAGCAGCACCAGGTCGAAGTCTCTGGCGCGCAGGCATTCCAGCGCCTCGCGGCCATTGGCCGCGGTCGCGGTGACGTGGCCCTCGCGCTGCAGCCGACGCACCAGCAGGTCGCGATTGGCCTCGGTGTCGTCAACCACGAGGATGCGCGCCGGTTCGGTCATCGGGCGCAGGCTGCTCATGCCACCGCGCCCGCGGCTTCGCCGAGTCCAAGCTGCCGCAGATAGGGCAGGGCCGCCAGCGTGGCGCGCTCGCCCTGTTCGATGATGTACGGAATCAGGTGGGCATCGCCGAACTCGATGGGACGATCGAAGCTCGGCATGATCGGGATGATCTCGGCGTGGTGGACGGCGCTGTAGAAGGCGTAGGTCGAATGCAGCAGGTTGTTGATGGCCACCGCCATGGCCTGGTTGCCGATGCCCAGCAGCGAATCGATGCGCGCCATCGGCGGCCTGGCGAAGCCCATGGCGAGGATGATTTCCGCCCCTTCGCGGATCGCCAGGCTGATCGGCAGCGGGTCGGACACCCCGCCATCGATCAGCAGTCGCCCGTCCACCGGCCAGGGGCGCAGCAGCAGCGGCATCGCGATGCTGGCGCGCACCGCATCGGCGATCGATCCGCTGCTCAAGGCCACCTTGTCGCCCGAGTGCAGGTCGGTGGCGGCGATATGCAGGGGGATGCAGGTGTCGGCGAAGGTTCTGTCGCCGAACAGCCTGGCGAGATTGGCGCCCACCGCCGCGTCATCTATCAGGCCGATGCGCTCGCTGAAGCCGAAGCGACGCGGCAGCAGGCTGCGCAACACCGAGCGGTAGTGGATGCGGCCAAACAGGCCCTGCCACATGCCGCGGCTGAACGCGTCGGCTTCGTCCGCGCTGCGGCCCAGCGCCATGCCCGCCATGTAGATGCTGCCGCCGCTGCAGCCGACCACCATGTCGGGGCTGATGCCCTCGCGTTCGAGCACCTTCCACATGCCCACTGCGGCGGCGCACTTGACGCCACCGGAGCCCACCACCAGCGCGACCCGCGGGCGACCGCGCGCCGCCGCCATGGGTCCTGCTTCAGACACCGGCGGCCTGCAGCGCCTGCAAGATATGCGGCAGCTGCGCTTCGGTGGCCCGCTCGCCCTGTTCGATGACGTGCGGGATCTCGGCGGTGTCGAACAGGCGGATCGGGCGACCGAAATCAGGCAGCACCGGGATGATCTCGGCGTGGTGCGCCAGGTTGTGGAAGGCGTAGTTCGCGCGCAGCAGGTTGTTGGTGTAGACGCTGTTGACCTGGAACGCGAACCGCGTCGCCGAGCGGATCCGGCTCGGATACGGACTCTCGAAGCCCATCGCCAGGATCACGTCGGCGCCCTCGCGGATCGCGACATCGATCGGCAGCGGATCGGACGCGCAACCGTCCATCAGCATGCGGCCATCGATCTTCCACGGCTTCCAGACATAGGGGATGGCGATGCTGGCGCGGATCGCGTCGCGCACCCGGCCCTTGCCCAGCACCACCTTCTGCCCGTTCTCCAGGTCGGTGGCGACCACATGCAGCGGCGTTTTCGCATCCTCGAAGCGCCGGTCACCGAAGATCCTCTCCAGCGCCGCCATCATCGGCCGGTCGTCGACCATGCCGAAGGCACCATCGAACTTGAACAGACGTGGCATGAACGCGCTCAGCATCGAGCGCAGGTCGCGGCGCCGGGTCAACGACGGCGTCCACAGGCCACGGGTGAGGCGCTCGCAGGTGTCCAGGTCGTAGCCCAGCGCCATCACCGATGCGTACAGGCTGCCGCCGCTGCAGCCGACCAGCAGGTCGATGTCGATGCCTTCGCGCTGCAACACCTTCCACATGCCCAGTGCAGCCGCGCACTGCACGCTGCCCGCGCCGATCACGACCGCCACGCGCTTGCGCCTTTCCGGCCTGGTCACTGCGTCCATCACCTCTCTCCTGCGGGCCTCAGCCCGCGTAGCTGTCCATGGCGGCCGCGACGTCGTCGTAGCACTTCATGATCGTGGTGAAGCCGCTCATCTCCAGCACCTTCAAGACCGGCGGATTGATGCTCGCCAGGCGCAGGTCGCCGCCACCCTGGCGGGCCTGCTTCACCGTGGCGAGCAGGGCGCGCAATCCGGCGCTGCTGGTGTAGAGCACGCCGGCCAAATCGGCCACCAGCCGCGTCTGTCCCGTCTCCACCAGTTCCTTCAGCGTGCCCAGCAGGTGTTCGGCAGTCAGGCCATCCACGCTGCCCGAGATGACGACGACCGAGGCATGCTCGCCGGACTGCAGTTCGATGTTCATGTGCGTGTCTCCTGCTCTATGTGTGTCTGGAATCTCGTTTCGCTTTTGCCGACATGCCTGACCAGCCGGTACGCATTGCCGCGCTCCGCGCCCGGCGCCCATCCGACTTCGTCCATGACCCGGCGCACCAGGTGCCAGCCCAGCCCGCCGACTTCGCGATCGGCCCAGCCTGCGTCGAGGCCCGGCGCCGGGATCGAAGCCGGATCGAACCGCGGCGCCTGGTCGGCAATCAACACGGTGATCCGATCCGGCCCACGGCTCACGCGGATCTCGACCGGACCGGGTCCGGCGCGATAGCCGTGCCTGACGATGTTGACGAAGACCTCCTCCGACGCCAGCCGCAGATCGGCGTACGCGTTGGCATCGACGCCGGCACAGGCCGCGTCGAGGAAGGCTGTCAGCCGCGTAAGGTCCTGCAGCCGTGCGGCGCGGACCGTCATGCCTGCATCGGCGTCCGGATCACTCATTGCCCCGCGCCACGCCGCGCGAGCGCGCCCACCTTGCCCAGCAGCCGATCAAGGTCGACGGGCTTGGTGTCGAAATCGTCGCAGCCGGCCTCCAGCGCCCGCATGCGGTCGTCGGCCATCGCGTGCGCGGTCAACGCGATGACCGGGATGGCCGCTGTCCGTGCGTCCGCCTTGAGCTGGCGGGTGGTGTCCCATCCGTCCATCACCGGCAGGCCCATGTCCATCAGGATCAGGTCGGGGAGTTCGCGCGACGCCAGCTCGAGCGCGATGCGTCCGTCCCCGGCGATCGTGACCTGATGGCCGCGCCGGGACAGCCGCCGCGACAGCATGTCGCGATTCATCTCGTTGTCTTCGACCAGCAGGATCTTCATGACGCGTCCACCGGGATCGGCCGCGGGGTGCCCGAAGGCAGGTAGCGGGCAACCGCCTGCACCAGGCTGTCCTGCTGCACCGGCTTGACCAGGTAGTCGGCCGCACCGATCGACATGCCCAGCGCCTGCTGCTCGGTCACCGAGATCATGACCACCGGGATCGACGCGAGCCGGGGATCGGTCTTCAGTTCGGTCAGCACGCTCCAGCCGTCGGCGCCCGGCATCAGCACGTCGAGCAGGATCAGCCCGGGGCGGCGTTTGCGCGCAATGCGCAGTCCGTCGGCGCCATTGCTCGCGAATTCCACGCGCAGGCCCTGGCGCACCAGCATCCGGCCGATGACATCGGCACCGGCTGCGTCGTCATCGATGACCAGCACCGTGCGCGCTTCGGCCGCGGCCTGTTCGCTGGCCTGCTCTCCCGGCGCGGCCGCCGGATGCAGCTGTTCGGAGTCGCCCGATTCGGCCGGCAGGCGGATGGTGAAGGTGGTACCGACGCCAGGGGCGCTGCGCATCGCGACTTCGCCGCCCAGCATCTCCGCGAACCGCCGCGTCAGCACCAGGCCCAGTCCACTGCCGCCGTACTTGCGCGTGGTCGACACGTCGGCCTGCGAAAACGGCTGGAACAGGCTGCGCTGCTGCTCGGGCGAGATGCCGATGCCGGTGTCCTCGATCTCGAACGTCAGCCAGTCGCCTGAAGTCCCCCTCGCGCGGCGCACGCGCACGCGGATCTCGCCGTTTTCGGTGAACTTGGCGGCGTTGCCGATCAGGTTGAACAGCAGCTGGCGCAGCTTGGTGACATCGGTGTGCATCGTCCCCAGCCCGTCCGCCTCGATCGTGAGCCGGTTGCCTCTCTTGTCCACCAGCGGGCGCATCGTGGCGACCACGTCGTCGAGCAGCGTGCGCACCGCGACCTCCTCCAGGTCGAGCTGCATCTTGCCCGCCTCGATCTTGGACAGGTCCAGCACGTCGTTGATCAGCCGCAGCAGGTGCTTGCCGGCCTTGTGGATCTTGCGCAGGTCCGGGACCAGGTGCTCCTCGCCGGACTCGTGCGCCTCTTCGACCAGCAGTTCGCTGTAGCCGATGATCGCGTTCAGGGGCGTGCGCAGTTCGTGGCTCATGTTGGCCAGGAACAGGCTCTTGGAGCGGTTGGCCGCATCCGCCTCCTCCTTGGCCTGCACCAGCTGCGCGCTCTTTTCCTCGACCTTGAGGTTCTGCTCCTGCAGCAGCCTGCGGTTGCGCACGAAGCGCTTGCTCTGCAGGTGCGAGAACAGGGCGAAGACCGCGGCGATCAGGAAGATGCCGACGATGCTCGCCAGCGTGGTCAGCAGCGTGGCGTCGAAGTCCAGCCGATAGCCGGTGAACCAACCGCAGGCGATGATCCCCACCGCGATTCCCTGCAGGCCGCGCCCGGCGAGGCGCGGGCCACCCACGCCCACGTTGCCCAGGTTCATGCCCATCAACATCATCACGCTTGGCCAGGGGCTGAAGTGCATGGCGGCGACCAGTCCCCCCACCATCACCGCGTCCACCAGCAGGTTGAGGTGTTCGGCGCGCCTGGAATCGCGGCTGCTGCGTGCATGCAGGTAGGCCAGCTGCGGCCACAGCGTTCCCCAGCACAGCAGCAGCGCGACCAGCAGCGGGCCGGCGCGCCCGCTGGCATGGAAGACCGAGTAGATGACCACCGACAGCAGCGGCATGCACGACATGCGCGAGACGTAGTCGAGCCTGACGATCGGATGCAGTGAGGGCCGTGCGCTTGTCGCCTGCTCCCTGCGAACAGGTGCGAACTCGGGCAACAGCGGCGCCACGCTGCCGGTCGACGCGGCGGCCGGTACCCACTGCGGGCTTGAGGCCATTGAATACGGGATGTCCATGCGGGCTGTCGTCGAGTGGCGGGCGTTTCGCGCCCCTTTCCCATGACTGCGCAGGACGGCGGCGGATTTGATCATCGAGATCGAAACGTCCGGTTTCCGCCGGCCAGGACGTTTCACTCGAAGTCCGGACGTGCGCCGCCGCAGTGGCGCCGTGCTGTCCCGGCGCGGCAGGGGAACCCGATGCAAGACCGCTATCTGCAGGCCAAGGCGCTTGCCATGGAGGCGCTGGAGCTTGCACCGGGCGCCCGCGAGGCCTGGCTGGTGGAGCGCTGCGCAGGCGATGCCGGGCTGCGCGCCGAAGTGGACTGGCTGATCGCCGCCGCCCGCACCGGGCCCGACGATCCGCTGGCCCCAGGCTGGCCACAGGCCGGGACCGCGTCGCTGCAGGAAGGCAGCCGCGTCGACGCGGCGCAGCCGGGCCAGTACCGCATCCTCCGCCTGCTGGGCGAAGGCGGCATGGGCGTGGTCTATCTGGCCGAGCGCGACGATGGCGATGCCCGCCAGTTGGTCGCACTCAAGCTGCTGGCCAGCGCCGGCCCGCACGGCGCGCGCCTGGCGCAGCGCATGGCCGAGGAGCGCCGCATCCTTGCCACGCTGCAGCACCCCAACATCGCCCACCTGCTGGACGGCGGCATCACCGGCGACGGCCAGCCCTTCATCGCGCTGGAATACGTGGAAGGCGAGCGCATCGACCGCTGGTGCCAGTCGCGGGAGCTGCCGCTGCGCGAGCGCGTGGAACTGTTCCTCAAGGTCTGCGCGGCCGTCGAACACGCACACCAGCGGCTGGTGGTCCATCGCGACCTGAAGCCGGCCAACATCCTGGTCACCCCGCAGGGCGAACCCAAGCTGCTGGATTTCGGCATCGCCCGGCTCATCGAGGCACATGCCCCGGCCGAGCCGACCGGCACCGCGCACCGCGCCCTCACCCTGGCCTATGCCAGCCCGGAGCACGTGGCCGGCAAGCCGCTGACCACCGCGACCGACGTCTGGTCGCTGGGCATCGTGCTGTACGAACTGCTGGCCGGCGCGCGCCCGCACCAGGCGATGGAGTCCGGCCACCTGCTGCCCGATGCCATCGTCTCGGGCGAGATCCGCCCACCCAGCAGCGCACCGCACACCGGCAATGCCGATACGGACCGCAGCGCACGCACGATCAGCCACGCGGTCGGCCGGATTCCCGCCGACATCGATGCGATCGTGCTCAAGGCACTGCGGCACGCGCCCGAGGACCGCTATCCCTCGGTGGCCGCACTGTCGGAGGACCTGCGCCGATTCCTGGATTCGCGTCCGGTGTCGGCACGGCGCGGCCATGCGCTGTACCGGCTGCGCCGCTTCGCCTGGCGCCAGCGCTGGCCGCTGGCGGCGGCGTCGGTGTTGCTGCTGCTGGCTGGCGGCTTCCTGTTCGAACGCGAGCGCCAGCTGCAGCAGGTGATCGCCGAGCGCGGCAAGGCGCAGGCGCTGGCCGGCTTCATGACCGAGCTGTTCGCCAATGCCGATCCCTCGCGTTCGCGCGGCGAGCAGATCACCGTGCGCGAGGTGCTGGACCGCGGGGCCGCCAACCTGCTCGCACGCAACGACCTTCCGGCTGCGACCCGCAGCGACCTGCTGGAAAGCGTGGCCGATGCCAATATCGGCCTGCAGCTGGGGACATCGGCGCTGCCGCTGCTGCAGGAAGCCCTCGCCCTGCGCGAAGCGTCCGGCGCGCCCTCGACGGAGATCGCGGCACTGCTGTCCAGGATCTGCGAGCAGCAGGAGAAGCAGGGCGACAACGCCATTGCCATCGCGACATGCCGGCGCGGCCAGGCGCTGCTGGATCCCGACGACCCGGCGCAGCGCGACCTCTGGCTGGGCCTGCGCGTGCAGGAACTGCGTGCCGAGGACCTGATGGGCGCGCGTCCTGCCGTGGACATCGTCGCCGACCTGCACGCGCTGCTCCCGGAACTGGGCGACAGCGACAGCAACCATGAGCAGCACGGGTACCATCTGAACGCGCTGGAAGCCCTGGCCAACGCGCAGCAGCGCGGCGGCGACCTGGACGGCGCCATCGCCACCGAGCGCGAGGCGGTGGCGCTGGCCGAACGCCTGCACAGCGACAGCCCACACGTGATGCTGACCATGCGGCTCAACCTGGCCACACTGGTGACGCGCAAGGATGCAAAGGCCGGCATCGACCTGCTGCGCGAACTCGATCGCGACTACGTGCGCCTGATCGGCCCCAGCACGGTGCAGCGGGCGGTGCTGTTGAACCAGCTCAGCGTCAGCTACATCCATCTCGGCGATATCGTCAACGGCCTGGAGACCAGCCAACGCGCCGTCGACATCGCCCGCGACACCACCCAGGGCGACAACCGCCTGTACCTGCAGCTGGCCGTGGCCCATGCGATGACACTCGGCCGTGCCGACCGCCGCGCCGGGGGCATCGCGCTGCTGCGCGAGGTGCTGCCGCTGCTGGAAGCGCGCAGCGCACCGGGCGTGGATGCGATCAACCATGCCTATGCGCTTGCGGCGCTGGGCCACATGTTGATGGACAACGACCAGCTGCCGGCCGCGCTGGAGGCGTTCACCAGCGCCGAACGCATCGCCCTGCCGCATGCGGCCGATGTGATGGTGGTGTACTACAACGCCATCAGCGGCCTGATCAAGGCGCGGGCCAAGCAGGGTGATACCGCCGCGATGCGCGCCGTCGCCGCGGGCTACGGCGGGCTGCTGGACGAACTCAAGCTGACCGACGACGCCCACTGGCGGCGAAGCCTGGACAAGCTGCTCGCAGACCTGCCGTCATGAATGCGAAGCCGGCCCCGCCCGAGATCACGCGCCTGCTGCAGGCCGCCGCCGACGGCGAGCCCGCGGCGATGGACCAGGTGGTGCACGGGCTGTACCAGGCGTTGCACCAGCTGGCGGCGGCGCAGCTGGGGCGCGAGCGCCACGACCCGATGCTCAGCGCCACCGTGCTGATCAACGAAGCCTGGCTGAAGCTGTTCGCGGGTGCAGCCCTGCCGCCGATGGAGAACCGCGGCCATCTGCTGGGCCTGGCCGCGCACGCGATGCGCCAGGTGCTGATCGACCATGCGCGCCGACGCATGTCGGCCAAGCGCCCGCAGGACCAGGATCGCCTGCAGCTGACCGAAGTAGCCGAAAGCCTGGGCGAGGAAGTCGAGCCCGATGCACTGGAAGCCGCGCTCGACCGGCTTGCCACCCTCGATGAACGCCAGGCTCGGATCGTCGACATGCGCTTTTTCGCCGGCCTGACCGGCGAGCAGATCGCGGCAGCGACCGGGCTCTCCACCGCCACCGTGCAACGCGAGTGGCGGATGGCGCGCGCCTGGCTGCGGCGCGAGCTCGAGGTCGACTGAGGCTTGGGCGTTCTACAATCCCCGCATGACCACGTTGTGCATTTCCGACCTGCATCTCGACCCGGAACGGCCGGCGATCACCGAACTGTTCGGCCGCTTCCTGGACGGCGAAGCGCGCAGCGCCGACGCCCTCTACATCCTCGGTGACCTGTTCGAGGCCTGGGTGGGCGACGACGATCCCTCCGAGGCCGGCACGTTCGTTGCCGAACGCCTGCACGCCGTGGCCGACGCCGGCGTGCCCGTGCATTTCCAGCGCGGCAATCGCGATTTCCTGCTTGGCAGCGGCTATGCGGCCCGCGCCGGCTTCTCGATCCTGCCGGACCCGGCGGTGGTCCTGCTCGACGGCAGGCCCGTCCTGCTGACCCACGGCGACCTGCTCTGCACCGACGATGCGGCCTACCAGGCGTTCCGTGCGCAGACGCGCGACCCGGCCTGGCAGGCGCGTTTCCTGTCGCAACCGCTGCAGGCGCGGCTTGCGTTCGCAGCGCAGGCACGCGCGGCGAGCCAGGCGCGACAGGGCGAGCTGAAGCAGGCCGGCACGATGGAAACCATCACCGACGTGGCACCCGCCACGGTCGCCGGGATGTTCGTGCGCTACGGCGTGGACACGATGATCCACGGCCACACGCACCGGCCCGCGGTCCATGGACTCGTCGCCGGCAATCGCGAATGCCGGCGCATCGTGCTCGGCGACTGGTACACGCAGGGCTCGGTGCTGCGCGTGGAAGATGGCCGTTTCGACCTGCACGCGCTGCAGGAGCGGCTGTAGGAGCGGCTTCAGCCGGGATCGACGCTGCGACGGTAGCCTGCGGTCGCGGCTGAAGCCGCTCCTACAGGGGCCGGGCCGAAGCCTGGGCCACCTGCTGCAGCGCGGCCAGCTCATCTTCGCTGAAGCCGGCAGCGCTGCGCGCCTCGATATTGAACGGACCATGCAGCACCGCACGCGCGTACTCGGCCAGCAGTTCGCGGAACTTCGGTTCGGGGTCGATGCCGCGACGCTCGCAGAACCAGCGAAACCAGTGGCTGCCGGCGGCGACGTGCGAGATCTCCTCGCGCAGGATCACCTCGAGCACGTCGGCGGTGCCGTCGTCGCCAAGCGCGCGCAGCTTCACGATCATTCCGGGCGTCACGTCCAGCCCGCGCGCTTCGAGCACTCGCGGTACCAGCGCCATGCGCGCCAGGCCGTCATGCGCGGTCTTCTCGCACATCTCCCACAGTCCGTTGTGCGCGTCGAAATCGCCGTAGTCGTGGCCCAGCGCCTGCAGGCGTTCGCGCAGCATCAGGAAATGCCGGGCCTCGTCGTCGGCGATGCGCACCCAGTCGGCGTAGTAGTCGGCCGGCATGCCGCGGAAGCGGTAGGCGGCATCCCAGGCCAGGTCGACGGCGTTGAGCTCGATGTGCGCGATCGAATGGATGAAGGCGGCGCGCCCTTCGATTCTGCCCAGGCCGCGGCGCGGCAGGTCGCGCGGATGCACCATCGCCGGTCGCGACGGCCGCCCCGGCATCCGGATCGGCTCGGGCGCGGGCGCATCTTCCGCCACGGCCAGCGCGCCAGCGGCGAAGGCCGCGGCATGGCGCCGGGTCAGCGCGATCTTGTCGTCGATGCCGGCCGCGTCCAGGCATTCGCGCGCGGCGTCGAACAGCGTCGGCATCAGCGCGCGATCAGAGCGCGAGGCGCCGCTGGCGCTTGGCGTCGTCCGAACGCAGCTGGCGCAGCCCTTCGAAGTAGCCGGCATCCACGCCGGTGGCGTACTCGCCGCTGAAGCAGGAACTGTCGAACTTCATGCCCTCGAACTTCGGCCCGGCGACCGCCTTCTCTAGGTCCGCGAGGTCCTGGTAGACGAGCCAGTCGCAGCCGATCATGCGCTCGATCTCATCCTCGGTGCGTCCGTGCGCGATCAGCTCTTCGGGCGTCGGCATATCGATGCCATAGATGTTCGGATGCCGCACCGGGGGCGCGGCCGAAGCCAGGTAGACCTTGCGCGCACCGGCGTCGCGCGCCATCTGCACGATCTGCTGCGAGGTGGTGCCGCGCACGATCGAATCGTCGACCAGCAGCACCACCCGGTTGCGGAACTCGAGCTTGATCGGATTGAGCTTGCGCTTGACCGACTTCACCCGCTCGCCCTGCCCCGGCATGATGAAGGTGCGGCCGACATAGCGGTTCTTGACGAAACCCTCGCGGTACTTCACGCCCAGCACGTTGGCGATTTCCAACGCCGCATCACGCGAGGTGTCGGGGATCGGGATCACCGTGTCGATGTCGTGGTCCGGGCGCAGGCGCAGGATCTTCTCGCCCAGGGTCACGCCCATGCGCATGCGCGCCTTGTGCACCGAGATGTTCTCGATCATCGAATCGGGCCGCGCGAAGTACACGTACTCGAAGATGCACGGCGCGCTCGCGGCCGGTTCCGCGCACTGGCGCACGTGCAGCTCGCCGCGCGGCGTCACCACCACGCCTTCGCCGGGCGCGATGTCGCGCACCAGCTCGAAGCCGAGGATGTCGAGCGCAACCGACTCGGACGCGATCGCATACTCGTTGCCTGCCTCGGACTCGCGCTTGCCCAGCACCAGCGGCCGGATGCCGTGCCGGTCGCGGAACGCCACCAGGCCCAGGCCCAGCACCGTGGCCACGGCGGCGTAGCCGCCACGCGCACGACGGTTGACGCCCTCGATGGCAAGGAACGCCGCCTCCGGGGTCAGCATGCGGCTGCGGTCGAGTTCGTGCGCGAACACGTTGAGCAGCACTTCGGAGTCGGACTGGGTGTTGATGTTGCGGCGGTCTTCCTCGAACACCTCGCGACGCAGCGTGTCGGTGTTGGTCAGGTTGCCGTTGTGCGCCAGCGCGATGCCGTAGGGCGAGTTGACGTAGAACGGCTGCGCCTCGTCGCTGCCCTCGCTGCCGGCGGTGGGATAGCGGCAATGGGCGATGCCCACCCGCCCTTCCAGCAGCGCCATCGCCTTGTCGTTGAACACGTCGCGCACCAGGCCGTTGCCCTTGTGCACGCGCAGCTGGGTGCCGTTGGCGGTGGCGATGCCGGCCGCGTCCTGGCCGCGGTGCTGGAGGACGGTCAGGCCGTCGTACAGCGCGGTCGCGACCTCGGTGGTGGCGACGATGCCGATGATGCCGCACATGGCAGTGTTTTCCCGTTGGTGTTGCGAGACTGGAGCGGGTGGCTTGTCGCGCGCCCGTCAGGGATGCGCGCGGACCATGCCGTCGATGCCGAGCTTCGACTTCACCTGCGTCTTGAGCCGCTCGGCGTCGTCGCGGCCCGGCACCGGCCCGGCCTTGACCCGGGTCAGGCGGCCGCGGTCGGTGGCGACGGTTTCGGTGAAGGCGTTGATGCCCATGCCGCGCAGGCGGTCGCGCAGGCGCGTGGCCTCGTCGGCATTGCCGAAGGCGCCGACCTGCACTGCAAAGCCCACGCCGCTGGCGGCTGGCGCGGCAGGCGCTGCAGCCGGAGTGGATGCGGGAGTGGCTACTGGCGTGGGCGCGGCGGTGGCTGGCCTGGCGCCCGCAGTCGACTGCGTCGGCGCAGCCGCGGCAGCTGACCGCGGCGGTGGCGCGTCGGCATCCAGCGCAACCACGCGCGGGCTGACGTCGCTGCGCACCTGTGCAGCGCGCACGCGCATCGCTTCGGCGGCCTCGCGCGAGGCGAACGGCCCCAGGCGCACGCGCTGGGCCGGCCGACCGTTGAGGGTGAAGGCTTCGCTGTAGGCGCGGAGCCCGGCCTGCGACAACTGGCGCACGATGACCTGCGCATCCCGCTCGCTGCCGAACGCACCGAAGTGCACCGCATAGTCGCCAGCGGCCGCGGTCGGCGGCAGCGGTGCGGCCTGCGGTTCCTTTTCGGCCGGTGCAGGCGTCGGGCGCGCAGGCGGCGCGGCCGGCGGCGGGGTGGGCGCGTCCTGCGCCAGCTCGGCAGCATCCGGATCGGGGACCGCGTCCTGCGCGGACTCGTCGACGACGGAAGGCCGCTCCTGCGCGGGCGGCGCGGTGGCGGTGTCCACCGTCGCAAGCTGGTCGTCGTCGAGTGGATCGGGGACACCCAGCACGCCACCCTGCGGCGCATCGGCAGGCACGACCAGGGGCAGGTCGACCGTCCTGTAGCCACCTTCGGGGGCATCGGGCACGCGCATCGACAGGTCAGACACGCCGCTGTCAGGCGCGGGTCCCTTGACCAGCATCGGCAGGAAGATCACGGCCAGCGCGACCAGCACGGCGGCACCGATCAGGCGCTGTTTCAATCCGGCATCCATCGGGTTCGGCAAGAGCGGCGGGCGCGCGAATTATACGCCGCGCAGCAGGCCGGCTTCTGAACCCGGACCACGCAGCACGTGCAGCGCCTCTTCGGCCGCATGGAACGAACCGAACACCAGGATGCGATCGCCCGGCGCGGCTGCCTGCAGCGCCGCGACCAGGGCCGCGGCGGGATCGGGCAGTTGCTGTCCGGCCTGCGCAGCGGAACCACGCAGCCGCGCTGCAAGCGTCTCGACGTCGATGCCGCGCGCGCCGGCCCCCAGCGCCCCCCCCAGCCACCAGGCATCGACCAGGCCATCGAGCGCCTGCACTACCGCAGCCGCATCCTTGTCGGCCAGCGCCGCGTACACCGCGTGGGTCCGACCCGCGACGTGGCTGGCGCGCAGCCACGCGGCCAGCTCGCGCGCGGCCTGCGGGTTGTGGCCGACGTCGACCGACACTGCGACGCCCGCGCGGTCGAACAGCTGCAGCCGTCCCGCGAGTCGCGCCCCCGCCACCCCACGTTCGATTGCCGCGTCCGCCAGCTCGATATCCAGCGCGCGCAGCGCCGCGATCGCGACCGCCGCGTTGCGCAGCTGCACCGGCGCGGACAGCGCAGGCATGGGCAGTTCGATGTCGAAACCGACCTCGCGCCAGCGCCAGCGCACCGCATCCAGCGGCTCGAAGAAGAAATCGCAGCCAATGCGCACCGCCGACGCGCCGATCGCGTACGCGTGGCGCAGCACGCTGGCCGGCGGGTCGTCGTCCCCCAGCACCAGCGGCTTCCAGGCGCGGGCAACCCCGGCTTTCTCGGCACCGATGGCCTCGCGGTCATCGCCCAGCCAGTCCTGGTGGTCGAGGTCCACGGTGGTGATGACCGCGACATCGGCATCGACGAGATTGGTCGCGTCCAGCCGTCCGCCCAGGCCGACTTCCAGGACCACCAGGTCCAGCGCCGCGCGTTCGAACAGCCACAGCGCGGCCAGCGTGCCGAACTCGAAGTAGGTCAGCGCGGTGTCACCGCGCGCCGTTTCCACCGCGGCAAAGGCATCGACCAGTGCGTCCTCGCCGGCCTGGTCGCCATCGATGCGCACCCGCTCGCCATAGGCCAGCAGGTGCGGCGAGGTGTAAGCACCCACGCGCAGGCCGGCCTCGCGCGCGATCGCCTCGATGAAGGCGACCGTCGAGCCCTTGCCGTTGGTGCCGGCGACGGTGATGACGCGTGCGGCGGGTCGTCCCAACGCCAATCGGTTGGCGACCTCGCGCACACGCTCCAGCCCCATCTGGATGGCCTGCGGATGCTGGCGCTCGATGTAGGTGAGCCAATCGGTAAGGGTCTTGTGCATGAGGTTGGACGAAAGGGATGTCATCCCGGACGAACTCAAGGATGTCATCCCGAACGCAGTGAGGGATCTTCTGTCGGCCGCATCCGGCGTCCCGGAGAAGATCTCTCGCTACGCTCGAGATGACAGACGAATAGGACGGAAAACATCCGGCCCGGTTGACCCCACCCCGAAGCGCTGCGGCACCGAACCCCGTCGCTTGTGGAGACAGCCGCCCGCGACTACAGCGCCCGATGCACCGCCTCGCCGAAGAACGCCGTGTGGTGCGAGCAGTCGTTCAGGCGCACCACCTCGAGGTTGTCCAGGTCGTCGCCTTCGAGCAGGTTGAGCGTGGTCGGCGCCTGGCGGAAGGTCCACAGGCGCGACAGCGGGATGCCCAGCACATGGCACAGCAGCACGCGGTTGACCGCATCGTGCGCCACCACCAGCAGGGTGTCGTTGCCGCCAAGACCCTCGACCGACCACTGCAGCGCCTCCCACGAGCGGCGGAAGACCTGCTTGAGCGACTCGCCGCCCGGCATCAGCACGGAGTCAGGCTCCTCGCGCCATGCGCGCAGCAACTCCGGATCGCGCTCTGCGATCTCGCTCGCCAGCAGCCCTTCCCAGGTGCCGTGGGCGATTTCCATGAAGCCCATCTCGGTGGTGAGCATCGGCGCGCGTGCCTCGCCAAGCGCCAACTGCGCGGTGTGGTAGGCGCGCGTCAGCGGCGAGCTGACCGCCTTGTCGATGCGCACGTCGCGCAGGCGTTCGCCAAGCAGGCGCGCCTGTCGTTCACCCACCGGCGACAGGGGGATGTCTTCCTGTCCCTGGTAGCGGCCTTCGGCATTCCACGGCGTCTCGCCGTGACGGGCAAGCAGGATTCTCATGCGGCTGGGGGTTCCGGATACGGTTCGGGAGGCACGCCCGCGACTCCCCCGGGCGCAGCGCCTAGTCTAAGCGATGCGACGTCCATGGTCCCGTGCCGGCGCCGCACAACAGGCCGCCGCTACCGCTTCGGCGCGACGCCCATCTCCTGCAGCAGCTGCGGCGCCGGGTAGACCTCCTGCATGATCCAGCGCAGGTAGCGCTGGTCGACGGAGATGGTGCGGGTCATCTCGGCGTCGAACACCCAGTTCGACACCACCGCCTCCCAGTTCATGTCGAACAGCAGGCCGACCAACTGCCCGCGTGCGTCGAGCACGGGCGAGCCGGAGTTGCCGCCGGTCACGTCCAGGTCGGACAGGAAGTTGACCGGAACCGTGCGCATCCGGCGATCGGCCAGCCCGCCATGACGCTTGGCCGCGACCGCATCCAGCAGGGTCTGCGGCGCGTCGAATGGCTCCTCGCCGGTGGCCTTGGCCGCCACCTCCTCGAGCCGCGTGAACGCCTGCTGCCGGCTACCGTCGAGCTTCGTATAGGGCTTGACGTTGCCGAAGGTGATGCGCAGCGACGAGTTTGCATCCGGATAGACCTGCCCGCCCTGGCTGCGGCGGTGTTCGGCGACGGCCTGCAGGTAGCTCGCCCGCGCCGGCAGGCGCTCACCGGCGCGTGTCTTGCCCGCCTGCTCGAGCTCGAGCAGGGTCGGCATCACCGCCACCGCGTACCGGATCACCGGGTCCTTGCTGGATTCGAAGGCCTTGCGATCGGCCTTCAGCCAGGCCATGCGCCTTTCGGTGTCGGCAAGCTTGGTGTCGGCAAGCCTGTCCAGGGCACGCTCGATCGCCTTCGCATCATTACCCCCGAGCCAGGTGTCGACGGTCTTCAGCCGCTGCGCCGGCGGCAGCTTGACGTATTCGGCCAGCCAGTAGGCCTGCAGTTCGCGGTCCATGGCCGGGACGTAGCGCCGGTCCATCTGCCGCAGGCTGCCCTCGATGGTGGGCAGGTCGCGGTCCTGGTAGCCCTGCTCGCGCTCGGCGTCGGGCTTGCCGCGCTCGATCGCGAGGCGGTAAAGCGTCGTAGCCGCGGAAATCGCACCGGTGCCGTTGAACATGCGCAGCACCAGGTCGCGCTCGCGCGTGGCCCGGTCGGCCTCGTCCAGCGCAACCAGGCGCTCGTGTGCGGTCAGCGCATCGGCGCCCTCCTCGCCACGTGCGCGCAGCCACTCCAGCACCGCGGCCTCCTCGGCGCGCTTGGTCGCCGCCGCCCCGGTGCGCGAGAAGCCGGCAAGCTGGCCCTCGTAGTTCTTCATCACGTTTTCCCAGCCGCGCACCGTGCTGGCGTATTTCACCTCGACCTCGGGATCGGTCTTGGCGTGCGCGTCGACAAGGTCGACAAGCGCGCGGTAATGGCGACCGATGGTCGGATACGACCACTGCTCGGTGTCCTCGAATTCGCCTGCCAGCGCGTAGCGGCTGGTGCGGCCCGGATAGCCGGCCACCATCACGAAGTCGCCCTCGCGCAGCGGCTTGTCGGCGATCTGCAGCCAGTGCTTCGGCTGGTAGGGCACGTTGTCGGGCGAATGCGCCGCCGGCCTGCCGTCCGGACCCACGTACGCGCGATAGAACGCGAAATCGCCGGTATGGCGCGGCCACATCCAGTTGTCGACCTCGCCACCGTAGTTGCCGATGCTGCCCGGCGGCGCGTAGGCCAGGCGCACGTCGCGGATCTCGAGGTTGCGGAACAGGCGGTAGTCGTTGCCACCGAGGAAGCTGTACATGCTGCAGCGGTAGCCGTCGTTGGCTTCGCACGCGGCGACCAGCCGCTTCTCGATCGCGTCCAGCGCCTGGGTACGCGCCAGCGGGTCGGACGCCGCATCGATCGCAGCGCGGACCTCGGTGGTGACGTCGGTGATGGCATCGAGCACGTAGATGCGCGCATTCGGCCCGGCGGTGATCTCGTCGGCCGGTGCGGCGGCGTTGAAGCCGTCGCGCATCAGGTTGTTGTCCGGCGTGGAGTTGAGCTGGATCGCGCCGTAGGCGCAGTGGTGGTTGGTCACCACCAGGCCCTGCGGCGAGACGAAGCTCGCCGTGCAGCCGCCCAGCGAGACCACCGCCCCGAGCGGGTCGCCGGTCAGGTCGGCGAGCTGCGCCGGGTCCAGCTTCAGGCCGGCCTGCTTGAGCGGTGCGGAGATCTCCGGCAGTTGCTGCGGCACCCACATCCCCTCCACCGCGCCTGCGGCGGGGACAATGGACAGGGCGATCACGGCGGACAGGCACGGCAGGGATAGGCGCATGGAACGGTTCCACCTGAAATGACCGGCCGATTGTAGCCGCCCTCCCCCGGTCGCCGCCCCTGCCGGCGTGCCCGCGGTTTCCGGTGCAACCTATAATGGCCACCCGTTCCCGCAGGCCGCCCCCCGATGTCCGCAACCATGAAGGCGCTGGTCAAGCGCGAGACCACCAAGGGCCTGTGGATGGAGGAGGTCCCGGTGCCGGTGCCCGGGCCGAACGAGGTGCTGATCAAGGTCGAGAAGACCGCCATCTGCGGCACCGACCTGCACATCTACCTCTGGGACGAGTGGGCGCAGCGCACGATCCGCCAGGGCCTGGTGATCGGCCACGAATTCGTCGGCCGCGTGGCGGAGCTCGGCCCGGGCGTGACCGGCTACGCCATCGGCCAGCGCGTGTCGGCCGAGGGCCATATCGTCTGCGGCCACTGCCGCAACTGTCGCGCAGGCAAGCAACACCTGTGCCCGAACACGGTGGGCATCGGCGTGAACCGCGACGGCGCCTTCGCCGAATACATCGCGATGCCCGCCTCCAACCTGTGGCCGATCCCCGACCAGGTCCCGTCCGAACTTGCCGCCTTCTTCGACCCTTACGGCAATGCCGCGCACTGCGCGCTGGAGTTCGACGTGGTCGGCGAGGACGTGCTGATCACCGGCGCCGGCCCGATCGGGGTGATGGCCGCCGGCATCTGCAAGCACATCGGCGCGCGCAACGTGGTGGTGACCGACGTCAACGACTACCGGCTCAAGCTCGCCGCGGACATGGGCGCCACGCGCGTGGTCAACGTCGCCAATGGCTCGCTGCGCGAGGTGATGGCCGACCTGCACCTGGAAGGCTTCGACGTGGGCCTGGAAATGAGCGGCAACCCGCGCGCCTTCAACGACATGCTCGACTGCATGTACCACGGCGGCAAGGTTGCTCTGCTCGGCCTGCTGCCCAAGGGCGCGGGCATCGACTGGGACCGCATCATCTTCAAGGGCCTGACCGTGCAGGGCATCTATGGGCGCCGCATGTACGAGACCTGGTACAAGATGACCCAGCTGGTGCTGTCGGGCTTTCCGCTGGGCAAGGTGCTCAGCCACCAGTTGGCCGCCGACGACTTCCAGCAAGGCTTCGACCTGATGGAGTCGGGCAAGTCGGGCAAGGTCGTACTCAACTGGAACTGAGCCTGCTCCCGTAGGAGCTCCGCTCCTGCAGCACAACATCTGCACGGAATCGCCATGTCCCTGACCCAGCGTTACGCCGCCACCCTCGACGAGATCCGCGATGCCGGGCTGTTCAAGGCCGAGCGGATCATCACCAGCCCACAGTCGGCCGAGATCACGCTCGCCGACGGCCGCACGGTGCTCAACTTCTGCGCCAACAACTACCTGGGCCTGGCCGACCATCCAGACATCATCGCCGCGGCCCGGGACGCGCTGGACACGCATGGCTTCGGCATGGCCTCGGTGCGCTTCATCTGCGGCACCCAGGACCTGCACAAGCAGCTCGAGCGCACGATTTCGGCGTTCTTCGGCAAGCAGGACACGATCCTGTACGCCGCCTGCTTCGACGCCAACGGCGGCCTGTTCGAGCCGCTGCTCGACGAGAACGACGCAGTCATCTCCGACTCCCTCAACCACGCCTCGATCATCGACGGGGTGCGCCTGTGCAAGGCGCAGCGGTTCCGCTACGCCAACTGCGACATGGCCGACCTGGAGAAGCAGCTGCAGGCCGCCGAGGCCGCCGGTTGCCGCACGAAACTGATCACCACCGACGGCGTGTTCTCGATGGACGGCTTCATTGCGCCGCTCGACGAGATCACCGCGCTCGCGTCCAGGTACGGCGCGCTGGTGCACATCGACGAATGCCACGCCACCGGATTCCTCGGCGCCACCGGCCGCGGATCGGCCGAGGTGAAGGGAGTGCTGGACCGCATCGACATCATCACCGGCACACTCGGCAAGGCGATGGGCGGCGCGCTGGGCGGGTTCACGACGGCGAAGTCGGAAGTGATCGAACTGCTGCGGCAGCGCTCGCGCCCCTACCTGTTCTCGAACTCACTGCCGCCGCACGTCGTGGCCGCGGGCACCAAGGCATTCGAAATGCTCGACGCCGCGGGTGCGCTGCGTGAACAGCTCGTCGTCAACACCGCGTACTTCCGCGAGCGCATGACGGCCGCGGGCTTCGACCTGCGTGCGGGCACGCATCCGATCTGTCCGGTGATGCTGTACGACGCCTCGCTCGCGCAGCGGTTCGCCGAACGCCTGCTCGAGGAAGGCATCTACGCGATCGGTTTCTTCTTCCCCGTCGTTCCAAAGGAACAGGCGCGCATCCGCACGCAGATTTCGGCCGCGCACACGCGTGAACATATCGACCGCGCCATCGACGCCTTCACGCGCATCGGGCACGAACTCGGTGTCTTGAAAAACTGAGCCGCGCCCGCGCAGGCATGCGGGTGCTTGACGAGCCGCAGGCTGCCCGGCACGTCGCCTGGGCGGCTTGCAGCGGCACCGCGGTAGTTGTAGTTACTGGGACGGATCCGCGGCCTGCGGCGCCTCGGCGGCCGGAGCCACCGCCGGATCGGCCCGCCGCCCGGCGCTGTAGCCATTGGCCTGCAGCCAGGCGTCGAAATCATCGGCAGTCATGCGCTTGCCGTTCTGGGTCATATTGAACCGGTACGGCGTATTGTCGTGCTCGGTGCGCTTGACGTAGCCCGCCGTGCCGGGCGTGGCCAGGGCCGACGCCGGGGTCGCTGCAGCCAGCGGCTGACAACCTTCCACGCGCAGGCGCCACAGCACATTGTCGACCGATTGCGACTCGTCGAAGTCGGGCGCGAGCACGCCACGCTGCGAGCCGAGTTGGGGATTCACGCTTGCAAAACCTGTCGCGACAGGAAGCAGCACCGTGGGACGCACGGCAAGCGGCTGCGCGGTCGCGCCCGGGCACTGGGTGGAGGCATGGGCCGACACCGCGCCCAGCGACAACAGCAACAACGTCCATCCGCGCATGTTCCAGCTCCACCTCGAAATCTGCGCGAAGTGTAGCAGCGCGTTGGCTGCAGGCAAGCGAACAAGCGCGCTCGAGCGTGCCCGAAAAAGCAGAAAGCCCGGCACTTGGCCGGGCTTCCTGGATACAGCTACTCGACGTCAGATCAGTTCTGGACGTTGAGCTCGGTGCGGCGGTTGACCTCGCTCTTGCAGCCCGGCAGCGTCTGCGCGGTCGGCTCAAGCGGACGGCTCTCGCCGTAACCCACCGGACCCATCAGGCGGCCGGCATCGACGCCATTGCTGGTCATGTAGTCGTACACCGCGCCAGCGCGACGCTCCGACAGGCTCTGGTTGTAAGCGTCCGCACCGCACAGGTCGGTGTGGCCGGCCACTTCAACGCGCAGCTCCGGGTAACGCTTCAGGATTTCGACGGCCTCGTTGAGGATCTGCACCGCGTCAGGACGCAGCGTCGAGCGGTCGAAGTCGAAGTTCACGCCGTTCAGATCGATCGTGATCGGAGCCGGGGCCGGCGGCGGCGCAGGCTGGGCCGGCGGCGGCGGCGGCGGCGGGGCAACCGGCGCGGTCGGCTCCGGACCCAGCGGAATGATCACGCCCACCGAAGCGATCACGTCGGTGAAGTAGCTCTCTTCCTGCTGATGCGGATAGCCGGAACCCTGGGCCGGGCCGGTTTCAGCTGCAATGCTCTGATCGTCGAAATCGAAACGGGTGGCCAGTTCGGCACGCACTGCAACGCGGCTGCTGAAGTCGCCCTGCAGGCCCACGCCAAGCTTCGCGGCGAGGTTGCCTTCCTCACGCTGGAACAGCTCGCTCGAGGACGCCAGCACATACTCTTCCTCAGAGCGCTGGTAGCCCAGGCCCATCAGCAGGTACGGCGACCAGTTGCGGCCTTCGGCAAGGAAGTGGCGGCGGAAATCCAGCGACACGCCGTACTGGCTCCACAGCAGGTCCGAGTTGTGGCTGAACTGCGGATTCTGGTAGTTCAGCTCACCTTCGACCGACCACTCCGGGCTGATGAACTTGCCCAGGCCAAGGCCGAGCGCATACGCATCATCGGTGCGACGGTCCTCGTCCTGTAGGTTGAAACCTACCGAACCGGCCACGTACCAGCGGTCATCGAATTCCTGCGCGGACGCGACGGTGGTCACGGCCAGGCCGGCCAACAGGGCGGCGCTAAGCAAGCGGATTTTCATTGAAAACTCCTAGGGGGTTGTCCGGGGAAAATGAAACGGATTCGCACTTCTGAATACTGCTCGGGCGCCATGCCAAGAGGCCGGCCCAAACCGTTGTTTCATGGGCCGGCGGCAGAATAACATAGGGCGAACGGATTCTTAACGACTGTCCGATATTCGGGCGGCCGGCGATGGCAACCAAGGCCATCGCCAGCCGATCCAGATCAGTTCTGGACGTTGAGCTCGGTGCGGCGGTTGACCTCGCTCTTGCAGCCCGGCAGCGTCTGCGCGGTCGGCTCAAGCGGACGGCTCTCGCCGTAACCCACCGGACCCATCAGGCGGCCGGCATCGACGCCATTGCTGGTCATGTAGTCGTACACCGCGCCAGCGCGACGCTCCGACAGGCTCTGGTTGTACGCGTCCGCACCGCACAGGTCGGTGTGGCCGGCCACTTCAACGCGCAGCTCCGGGTAACGCTTCAGGATTTCGACGGCCTCGTTGAGGATCTGCACCGCGTCAGGACGCAGCGTCGAGCGGTCGAAGTCGAAGTTCACGCCGTTCAGATCGATCGTGATCGGAGCCGGGGCCGGCGGCGGCGCAGGCTGGGCCGGCGGCGGCGGCGGCGGGGCAACCGGCGCGGTCGGCTCCGGACCCAGCGGAATGATCACGCCCACCGAAGCGATCACGTCGGTGAAGTAGCTCTCTTCCTGCTGATGCGGATAGCCGGAACCCTGGGCCGGGCCAGTTTCAGCTGCAATGCTCTGATCGTCGAAATCGAAGCGGGTGGCCAGCTCGGCACGCACTGCAACTCGGCTGCTGAAGTCGCCCTGCAAGCCGACACCGAGCTTCGCGGCCAGGTTGCCCTCTTCACGCTGGAACAGCTCGCTCGAGGTCGCCAGCACATACTCTTCCTCAGAGCGCTGGTAGCCCAGGCCGAGCAGGACGTACGGCGACCAGTTGCGGCCTTCGGCAAGGAAGTGGCGGCGGAAGTCCAACGACACGCCATACTGGCTCCACAGCAGGTCGGAGTTGTGGCTGAACTGCGGATTCTGGTAGTTCAGCTCACCTTCGACCGACCACTCCGGGCTGATGAACTTGCCCAGGCCAAGGCCGAGCGCGTACGCATCGTCGGTACGGCGGTCCTCGTCCTGGAGGTTGAAACCGACCGAACCGGTCAGATACCAGCGGTCATCGAATTCCTGCGCGGACGCCACATGGGTCACGCCGAGGCCGCTGAGAAGCGCGAGGGTGAGGAGTTTGGTCTTCGTCATTTCCGGTTCCTTGAAAGGACTTGTTCAATCGGATTTCGACCCCGTGTACCGCTGATGCGACGTCGGTGCCATGTGCCTGGCGCAGCCGGCAGACGCAGGCTGAACGCACGGCGGCAGCTTAGGTTCAGAGCCGTGAAGGGCGCGTTAACAACCGCATAACTTTCGGCGTCACGCGAATCTGGGATTCCGCCTGAGGCCAGCCATACCGTCCTAGACCTTTTCGGCGACAGCATCTTGCGCAGGCGAGGGGGTTCTCCCCGGCGCGCCCATGTCCGCCCCGTCGCACAGCATGAGACCGCCACCCGGGAAACTGGCATCCACCGCATTTGCCCCCATATCCGCGGCTCGTTAGGCTGACCGGTTCTCCCCGGCTGCCCTCTCCCGCAGCCCCCTACTGGAACCCCGCCCGATGGCGATGGACACCATCCGCATTCGCGGTGCCCGAACCCACAACCTCAAGAACGTCGACCTCGACTTGCCCCGCGACCGGCTGATCGTCTTCACCGGCCTGTCCGGCTCCGGCAAGTCGTCGCTGGCCTTCGACACCATCTATGCCGAGGGCCAGCGCCGCTACGTCGAGTCTCTGTCGTCCTACGCGCGGCAGTTTCTCAGCGTGATGGAGAAGCCCGACGTCGACCATATCGAAGGCCTGAGCCCGGCGATCTCGATCGAGCAGAAGTCGACGTCCCACAACCCCCGTTCGACCGTCGGCACGATCACCGAGATCTACGACTACCTGCGCCTGCTGTATGCCCGCGTCGGCCTGCCGCGCTGCCCGGACCACGGCTATCCGCTGGAGGCCCAGACCGTCAGCCAGATGGTCGACCAGGTGCTCAACCTCGATCCCGAGCAGCGCTGGATGCTGCTCGCGCCGGTGGTGCGCGAGCGCAAGGGCGAGCACGCGCAGGTGTTCGAGCAGCTGCGCGCACAGGGCTACGTGCGCGTGCGCGTGGACGGCGTGCTGCACGAGATCGACGCTGTGCCGCCGCTGGCGCTGCGGGTCAAGCACACCATCGAAGCGGTGATCGACCGCTTCAAGGTGCGCAGCGCGGACGAGGAATCCGCGACCGGGTTCAGGCAGCGCCTGACCGAATCGTTTGAAACCGCACTCAAGCTCGGCGACGGCATGGCGTCGGTGCAGGCCATCGACGACGCCGCGACGCCGCTGCTGTTCTCGTCCAAGTACTCCTGCCCGGTCTGCGAATACGCGCTCCCGGCGCTGGAGCCGCGGCTGTTCTCGTTCAATTCACCGCAGGGCGCATGTCCGACCTGCGACGGCCTGGGCGTCGCCCAGTTCTTCGATCCGGCGCGCGTGGTCGTGCATCCCGAGCTGTCGATGGCCGCCGGCGCGATCCGTGGCTGGGACCGGCGCAACGCCTATTACTTCCAGCTGATCCAGTCGCTGGCCAAGCACTATGACTTCAGCGTCGACACCCCCTGGCAGGAACTGCCGGAGGCCTCGCGCCAGGCGGTGCTGTTCGGCAGCGGCACCACCACCCTCAGCTTCAGCTACATCACCGATGCCGGCGGACGCACCCAGCGCAAGCACCGGTTCGAAGGCATCGTGCCCAACCTGGAGCGCCGCTACCGCGAGACCGAATCGGCCGCGGTGCGCGAGGAGCTGGCCAAGTACATCAGCGAACGCGCCTGCCAGGACTGCGGCGGCGCGCGACTGAACCGCGCCGCGCGCAACATCTTCGTGGCCGAGCGGCCATTGCCCGACCTGGTCGTGCTGCCGATCGACGAGGCGCGCGCGTTCTTCGCCGGCCTGCACCTGCCGGGCTGGCGAGGCGAGATCGCCTCGAAGATCGTCAAGGAGATCAACGAGCGGCTGGGCTTCCTGGTCGACGTCGGCCTCGACTACCTGACGCTGGAGCGCAAGGCCGACACCCTGTCGGGTGGCGAGGCCCAGCGCATCCGCCTGGCCTCGCAGATCGGCGCTGGCCTGGTCGGGGTGATGTACGTGCTCGACGAGCCCAGCATCGGCCTGCACCAGCGCGACAACGAGCGCCTGCTCGGCACCCTCACCCGCCTGCGCGATCTGGGCAACACCGTGATCGTGGTCGAGCATGACGAGGAGGCCATCCGCCTGGCCGATCACGTGGTCGACATCGGCCCCGGCGCCGGCGTGCACGGCGGTGAAATAGTGGCCCAGGGCAAGCTGGCCGACATCCTCAAGGCGCCGCGCTCGCTGACCGGGCAGTACCTGTCGGGCAAGCGCCAGATCGCGATTCCGGCGCAGCGCCACAAGCCCAATCCGAAGATGCAGCTGCGCCTGCTCGGGGCCACGGGCAACAACCTCAAGGACGTCGATCTCACCATCCCGTCCGGGCTGTTCACCGCGGTTACCGGCGTGTCGGGCTCGGGCAAGTCGACCCTGATCAACGACACCCTGTACGCACTGGCCGCCAACGAGATCAACGGCGCCTCGCACAGCGCCGCGCCGTACCGCGAAGTGCACGGACTGGACCTGTTCGACAAGGTCGTGGACATCGACCAGTCGCCGATCGGCCGCACCCCGCGTTCCAATCCTGCGACCTACACCGGCCTGTTCACACCGCTGCGCGAGCTGTTCGCGCAGGTGCCCGAGGCGCGCGCGCGCGGCTATTCGCCGGGCCGCTTCAGCTTCAACGTCCGCGGCGGCCGCTGCGAGGCCTGCCAGGGCGACGGCCTGCTCAAGGTCGAGATGCACTTCCTGCCGGACGTGTACGTGCCCTGCGACATCTGCCAGGGCAAGCGCTACAACCGCGAGACGCTGGAGATCCTCTACAAGGGCTACAGCATCCGCGACGTACTCGAGATGACAGTCGAGGACGCGCTGGCGCTGTTCGAGCCGGTGCCGTCGATTTCGCGCAAGCTCGAGACACTGCTCGACGTGGGCCTGGCCTACATCAAGCTCGGCCAGCCGGCCACCACGCTCTCGGGCGGCGAGGCGCAGCGGGTCAAGCTGTCGAAGGAGCTGTCGCGGCGCGACACCGGCCGGACCCTCTACATCCTCGACGAGCCCACCACCGGCCTGCACTTCCACGACATCGAGCATCTGCTCGCGGTGCTGCACAAGCTGCGCGACGACGGCAACACCGTGGTGGTGATCGAGCACAACCTGGACGTGATCAAGACCGCCGACTGGGTGGTGGACCTCGGCCCGGAGGGCGGCCATCGCGGCGGCACGATCATCGGCCAGGGCACGCCCGAAGAGATCGCCCGGCTTCCCGCATCGCACACCGGCCGCTTCCTGGCCCGCACCCTGGGCCTGGACGCGAAGCCCGCCAGGCGCAGGTCGGCGGCTTGAGCATGCCGCTGGCGCGCAACGCCGATCAGCCGAGTTCCCCACCATGAGCCTGGACAACCGCACCGCCCTGTTCCGCCTGCCGATCGAGCTGCGCTGGCGCGACCTTGACGCGTTCAACCACGTCAACAACTCCAACTTCATGACCTACCTGGAGGAGGCGCGGATCCGCTGGTTCGAATCGCTGGGCGAGCCCTGGCTGACCGACGCCTTCGCGCCGCTGCTGGCCGCGGTGCAGATGAACTACCGGGTACCGATCCCGTACCCGGCGCGCGTGGTGGTGGAACTGTTCGCCGACCGGGTCGGTACCACCAGCGTCACCATCGGCCACCGCATCGCCGGCGAGGACGGCACCGTGCTGTACGCCGACGGACACGTGGTGATGGTCTGGATCGACCGCGCCAGCGGCCGCCCGACACCGCTGCCGGAGGCGGTCAAGCGGGTCGCCACCGGCTGAGGCGCGGACCGCTCAGGCGTCCTCGCTGCCGCCCTTGACCAGCGCCAGTCGGCTCCACTGCGCCTCCGGCCGGGCTTCGTGCAGGCCGTGTCGCAGCATCAGCCGGTACAGCGTGACGCGCGAGATGCCGAGCTCGTCGGCGGCCTGGCCCACGCGCTGGCCGTTGCGCGCCAGCGCGCGATCGATCGCGGCGCGCTCGCCCTCGCGCCGGGCCAGGTCGATGGTGATCACGTGCAGTTCCGGGTCCGTGTCCTGCAGCTGCAGGTCGCTTGCGGAGATGTAGCAGCCCTCCGCCATCACCATCGCCTCGCGCACCCGGTTGATCAGTTCCCGCACGTTGCCCGGCCAGGAGTAGGCCTGCATCGCGCGCAGCGCGCAGGCCTTGAAGCCCCTCAGGCGGCACTGCACCTCGCTGGCGTGTCGCTGCAACGCGTGCTGCGCGATCAGCACGATGTCGCTGCCGCGCTCGCGCAGCGGCGGCATCCGCAGTTCGATCACCCGCAGGCGGTGGTAGAGGTCGGCGCGGAACGTCCCTTCGGCCACCGCCCGGCACAGGTCGACGTGGGTGGCCGACACGATCCTGGCATCGACCCGGATCGATTCGCGGCCGCCGAGGCGCTGCATCCGCCCCTCCTCCAGGAAGCGCAGCAGCGAGGCCTGCGACTCCATCGGCAGGTCCGCCACCTCGTCCAGGAACAAGGTGCCGCCGTGCGCAAGTTCGACCCGCCCGAACTTGCGCTGGACCGCGCCGGTGAACGCGCCGCGCTCGTAGCCGAACAGCTCGGACTGCATCAGGCTGGACGGGATCGCACCGCAGTTGATCCCGACGAAGGGCATGCCGCTGCGCCGGGATTGGCGATGGATCGCCGCCGCGGCCAGCTCCTTGCCGGTGCCGGTCTCGCCGGCGAGGAACACCGGTGCCTCGCTGCCTGCGGCCTTGACCACCCGGCAGGCCAGGCGACGCATCACCTCGCTGTCACCGACCATGCCGTCGATCCGCGGCCCGCCAGCATCCACGGCCCCGTCGCCGGCCGCCAGCTGCGCCATGCCCAGCGCATGCCCCAGCACGATCGAGAGCGTCTCCGGGTCGCAGGGATGGGTGACGTAGTCGCGGCAGCACACATGCACCAGCCGCCCCAGCGCCGGCCAGGCCCGCTGTTCCGGGCGCAGCACGGCCACCCACTCCAGCCGCTGGCCCGCCAGCATCGCCACCAGCTCCGGCTGCGCGAACAGTTCCTGCGCGCCGGCGTCGTCGACACCGCGCAGGTCCAGCAATCCGACACCCGGCACCTCGTGCGGCGACAGCCTTGCGATCGCCCCGGCATCGTCGGCAGTCCGGATCTTCCAGCCCGCCGCGAGCAGTCCGCGCTCGAGTTCGCCATCGTCGAGGAAGGATTGCACCCGAAAGTGGATCAGTGCCTGCGGTCCGGGATGAGACATTGCGGGACATCTCCCCGCACCCTCCCCCCGGGATGCCAGTTCTTGTTGTTGTTGCAAGCTCAACGCAGCCGGCCGCGCGCAGCGGCCATAGTGTCGGGCACATCTACCGGACAGTGGAGTGATGACCGAAGGCGCGCCGAGCCGACGCGCGTCATCGCACGGCGCGGCGGCGAGGCAGGCGCGTCAGAAGCTGATCGGCAGGCGCACGGCCAGCGAGACGTCCGGGGTGTCGCGGGTAACCCCGACGCCCAGCGCCACGTTCAGGCTGGTGCGGTCGCCCAGCCGGTAGGAGCCTCCGATCACGAGGGTGCCCAGGACCACGCGCACCGCGCCGGGCGCGTCCTCGCCGTTCTGCCTGGTGCGGTCGACGATGCTCTGGTCGTAGCCGAAACTGACCGCCGCACGTTCGTTCAATGCCAGGCCCATTCCGAAGTTGAAGCCGATGATGTCGCCGGCCTCCACCGTCCCCAGCGGCTCGGTGGTGATCTGCGGAAAACCTTCGGGGGCGCCGGTGAGCACGGTCCTGGAGACGTCGTCGCGTTCGAAGTTGTGCAGGTAGCTCAGGCTGCCGAAGAACACCACCGGATCGGAGGCGTACAGCCAGGTGATGCCGGGCTGCAGTGCCGCGAACCCGCTTCCCGTCGGCAGGTCCAGCGGCAGGCCGGTGCCGGTGGCATTGGCCACGCAGCGGGTCACGCAGTCGGTGACGACCTCGAACAGGTCGCGTCCGGTGCGCGTCTTGTAGCGCAGCCACAGCACGTAGAACGGCGTGTCGACGCCGCCCTGGTTGAGCTGGTAGCGCGCGGTGAGTTCGACATCCCCCACCCCCCTGCCGTCCGCCTGGAAGACGCTGTCCAGCGCAGACCCGGTGAAGATCTCGCGGCTGACGGTATCGCTGCTGATGTAGGAGTAAGGCACCTTCACTTCCAGCTCGAAGCGCCGCCCCACTCCGTAGCGCGCGGCAAGGGCCGCGGTCAGACTGGTGGTCTTGACCTGGCGCACGTCGATCAGGCCAATCAGGATCGCCGGGATCACCGTGTAGCCGACAAGTGCGACGCGATCGTTGCTGGAATAGTCGAACTGCATCGACGGTTCGAGCACAAGCTGCCCGCGCGGCGTGAGGACGCCAGGCTGGTCGAATATCTGCGCGACTTCGGGCGGCCGTCCGGCCGATTCGGGTGGGCGGCCGACCTGGGTGTCAGCGACCGCCATCGTGTCGGCGTGTCCGGCTGGACCGGCATCGGGTGCGTCCGGTACCTGCGCGGGGGCCATGGCGACCGCGGCCTGTCCGGCGGCAAGAGGAAGCTGCGCCAGCGCCGGAGTGCCGCCGCGCGCGCGCAGGTCGTCCAGCCGCGACGCTCCGACCTCGCGCGCCAGGCCGTCGAGTGTGTGCTGCTGTCGATCCACCAACTGCTGCAGGGCGCCGATCTGGCGATCCTGCTCGGCCAGTCGCGCTTCCAGCTGCTGCAGCCGCTCGTCCTGCGCGCCCTCCTGCGCGCAAACGTTCCCTGCCAGCAGCAGCGAGCAGCTGGCCAGCAATGGCCAGGCCAGCCGCGCATGGCCGGCTGTCGTGCGCGATGGCGCGCCGGAATCATCGCGGTGACGTGGTGCTGGAGGTTGCCTGTTCATCGCGCACGTCCCTGTCGCACGGGGGTGGTCACTACAGCCCGCCCAGCGAGCCGGTCGAAGCGGCCTGCAGCATCTGCGCCACGTTCAGCGCCTGCAGCATGCCGAGCGCGTTGCTGCTGGCGTCGAGCGTGCTCTGCACCTGGATGCGCTGGCCGTCCAGCGAGTTCTGGATCACCAGTCCACCAGCCTGTGCCTGCGCCGCGTTGCCGCTGCCGATCTGCACAAGCTGCGTCCGCCCCAGCGTCGCCAGCTGACTCGCCTCATCGGCGCTGATCCGGCCCACGTCGGCCACGTCTACGCGCAGCGCCAAGACCAGTGCGCCGTTGACGTGCACCGTGCGCTCGAATCCAAACGAAACCTGCAGGCCCGAGGGCATCACCAGGCCGCCGCGCTGGTCTTCGAGCAGGGCCGGATCGACGCGCTGCCATGCCTGCACCGACTCGGCCGGTTCACCCCCGAGCGCCGACAGGCCCGGCAACAGCCAGAGACAGGCCACCAGCCACCATGCGCCTCGGGCAGCCATCAGATGTCTCCCGGGCCGCGCCGCGGGATCACGATGTTCTGCAGTCCCTGGCGCTGGATGCCCGTGTGCAGCGGCGCGGATGGCGTCATGTTCCAGTCGCGCGCCTGGTTGAAGCTGGCCAGCTCGCGACGGTTGTGGACGACGAACAGCACGCGGTTGTCCCAGATGCGTTCGAAATCGCGGCGCGGGATCGCGCGCGCGCCGCGCGCCGGGTCGGCCACCAGCACACGGCCCTGGCGCAGTCCGCGGACCACGACGAAATGGCGGTATCCGCGGTCGTTGACCAGCACGATTGCAGGCAGCCCCTGGTCGAGCAGCCTGTCCAGCGGCACCTGGAAACCGTCGGCGCTGAAGCCGCGCGAGGCGAGGTAGCGGCGCATGTCCAGCAGCGAGAAACCCTCGGCGCGGATCCGCGCCTGGTCGCCGGTGGCGTACATGTGCTCGAACACCTCGGCCTCGTCCACCGGCATCCCGTACTGGTAGGTCAGCAGGGTCGCGACCGCGGCCGAGCCGCAGCTGAAGTCGTACTGCTGGCGAACCGTGGAGCGGAACCGCGCCTCCTTCAGGCTGGTCACCGGCACCGAGTAACCGCCCCCATACGGCACGCGCAGGTCCATCGACCCGGCCAGCGCCGGCACCGCCGGCACGGCCAGCGCCAGCAGCGCCGCAAGCAGGGGCGTGAGCCGCATCGTCAGGGCCCGCTGCCGAAGCGCACGTTGACCGCCGTACCGTTCTGGATGAGCACGTTCGAGCCGCTGTTCTGGATCACCGTGGTCAGGCCGGCGGCGTTGGCGAATGCACCGCCGTCGATCCGGTTGTCGCCCGCCACCACGTGGCTGGCTGTGTTGCCGTCCACCGTGCCCTGGTTGTCGACCTCGACCGTGGCCTGGCCATCACCGCCCCGCAGCGCAGACAGTGCTTCGTCGGCGACTGCGCGGCCAAACACGTCCGCGTCCGCGACCGCTGTCGCCGCATCGCCTGCCCCCGTCGTGCGCATTCCGGCCGCAGCCGGCTGCCCCGCCAGCGTGGGCAGCGGTGCCAGCAGCAGGCCCGCGACCAGCACGCGACGCCATGTCCTGCATGCGTCCATGGATTCACCTCCTCGCCTCGACCATCACGGCCCGCGGCATGCCCTGGATGATCAACCGGTCGCGGTGCGCGGCTGCGCATCGCGACCGGTCGAGCCTCGCCCCGTTGCGGGGACGAATCACTGCATCACGGACCGACGGTGAGGTTGGCCTGGACGGTCACGCCCTGCTGGATCAGCGCCGCGGCGCCGCTGTTCTGCGCCATGACCATGATGCCGGCGGCCGCGTTGCCGGAGCCGTTCATGGCGTTGGACATGTTGAAGTTGCCGGTGTCGGCATAGGCCACGCCGCCGTCACCGCCGCGGCCGCCGTTGCCGCCGCTGCCGTCGCCACCGGTGGCGTCGCCACCGCGACCGTTGCCGCCGGTACCGCCGTTGCCGGCCCAGGACGAGGCATCGCCGCTGCTGCCGCTGTTGCTGGCGGTGCTGGCGCCGCCGGTGGCCGAGGTATCGGCGGTGGACGTGGCGTCGGCCTGCGACTGGCTGTCCGCACTGGCCGCACCGGCACCGCGTTCGCGGGTCCGGCTGCGCGCTTCGGCGTAGGCGTCGGACGCGGACTCGCCGGCCGCCGCGGTCTGCGTTGCGCTGCCCGAATCGCCGGCGCGGTCGCTCCAGGCGCCCGAATCGCCGCCATCGCCGCCGTCGCCGGCCGTGCCCGAACCGCCGCCGGCCGAGCCGCCGACGCCCGCACCGCCTGTGCCGCCCGCACCGCCTACCGCGTTGCCGGAGTTGCTGGCGACGTTGCCCAGGCCGGATACGCCGTTGCCGGTGACCGTCCCGCTGAGCTGGGTGGTCGCGACCACGGTGTTGGAGCTGGTGTTGAACGAATCGCTGGTGGTGGACGTGGCGGTGCTGTGGTTGTCGGCCGCGGCGCTGCCCGTTCCAGAGGCCAATGCCTGGCTGGTGTTGTCGCGGTTGTTGCCACGGGTGGAGTTGTTGTCGCCGGCGCCGGCTTCGCTCTGCTCCTGGGCCATGAGCTGGCCGGAGGCGCCCAGCACGACCAGGACGGCCGCAGTGAGGATGCTGTGTCGAATGCGCATTGTGTGACTCCTTCAGGTTCTTCGCGCCAAAGGCCAGTCGTCATGACGGACGCTTGCGCTGCACTCTCCCCGCAAGTGCGATGCCAATCGCTCGCACCGCGCGCAAGCGATTGAATGCCCTGGATTTCCGGACTGCCGGATGCAGCAGCATGCGTCGACGCGCACGTTTTTCGCTGCAAGATGTTGCATCCACGCAACATCCACGGAGCGGCGCTGCGCGTGCAGGCGTTGTTTGCCATCGAAAAAGCCGCGCCGGGCGCGGAATCACCACCATCGCGACGGCGGGCGCGGCTGATTCATGGATGCAACATGCGAACGCGCAAATCGGGCGCAGTGGCGTTACCGGGTCACGTGCAAGGACGGGGAGACTTGCGACCCACCATCACGACGGTATTGCGCGCGTCCGCGTGCAACCCATTGGCTGGCGCCGGGATGCATGGCACTCACAACGTGGCCGCCCCGGACCCGCCTAGGCAGCGATCGCGAAAGCGGTCCGATGTTCCTAGAGCGCGTTGGCGGCGCGCACTTCGAAACCGGCGCGAAGCCTGCGGCCATCGGCCAGCTCCAGTTCGATCTCGAGCGATTCGCCCAGCGCCGTCGTCGCGCGGGGCTGCATCAGCATCAGGTGCAGGCCGCCGGGGGCAAGCGTCGCGGTCGCGCCGGCCGGCACGTCGAGCGTGTCGACGTGGCGCATGCGGCTCACGCCGTCCACGCGCGTGGTCTCGTGCAGTTCCACCGAGCCGAACGCCGGGCTGCTGGCGGACACGACCGTGACCGGCGCCGCGCACGGGTTCCGGATCTGCGCGAAGCCCGCCATCATCGGCATCGCCATCGGCGGCTGGCGGATCCAGCCCGATTCCAGCAGCGGGACGCAGTCATCGGCGCGCACCGTCGCCGGAAGCGCAAGCAGCAGCGCCGACAGGAGCAGAACGATAGGACTTTGCATGACCACTATGATAGCGGCCTTCCATGCACCGGGCCTTGCGCCATGATCGAACGCAGCCAGCACGACGGCATCCACGAACTCCGCCTCGCGCGTCCGCCGGTGAACGCACTCAACCCTGAGCTGTGCGGGCTGCTGGTCGAATCGGTCGCCGCGGCCGTCGCCGATGGTGCCCGCGGCATCGTCCTCAGCGGCGGGCCCGGCGCCTTCTCCGCCGGCCTGGACGTGCCACACCTGCTGACCCTGGATGCGGCGGGCCTGCGCGCAGCCTGGCAGGGCTTCATCGATGCGGCGCGGGCGCTGGCGCAATCCCCGGTGCCGGTCGTGGCGGCACTCAATGGACACGCGCCCGCGGGCGGCTGCGTGCTGGCGCTGTGCTGCGACTACCGGGTGATGGCGGAAGGTGACTACCGCATCGGACTCAACGAGACCCAGGTCGGCCTGGTCGCGCCCGAGGGCATCCAGCGGCTGATGCGTCGCGTGGTCGGGCCGCACCGCGCCGAGCGCCTGCTGGTGGCGGGCGAGATGGCCGATGCGCAACGCGCCCTCCGGATCGGACTGGTCGATGAACTCGCCGCGATCGGGGACGTGCCGCAGCGCGCCCACGCCTGGCTGGCGCAACTGCTGGCGCTGCCGCGCAAGCCGATGCTGGCGACGCGCGCGATCGCGCGCGCCGACGTCATCGACGCACTGCGACCGGAGCTGCTCGACCTCGACCGCTTCGTCGCCTCCTGGAACGACCCGGACACGCAGTCGGCGCTGCGCGCCCTGCTGGCGAAGCTCGGCAAATAGATCGTCCGGTCGGCCCAAGCTGCCGCGCGCTTTGCGGGTCTGGTCCCTGGTCCCGCCCGCCGCGGCTCAATCCTCGCCCGTGGCGACCGGCCGTGAGGGATCGCTGATCCATCCGCTCCATGACCCGGTGAACAGCCGAGCCCCGTGCAGGCCTGCGTGCTCGAGCGCCAGCAGATGGTGGCAGGCGGTGACGCCCGACCCGCACATGGCCACGAACTCCTGCGCCTCACGCCCGTCCAGCAGCGCTTCGAATTCGGACCGCAGCTGCGCCGCGGACTTGAAGCGACCGTCTTCCAGGTTGGCCGCGTAGGGACGGTTGACCGCACCTGGCACATGGCCTGCCACCGCATCGAGCGGTTCGACCTGGCCGCGGAAACGCTCCGGCGCGCGTGCGTCGACCAGCAAGCCGCTGTGGTCGAGATGTCGGCCCGTCGCGTCGGCATCGAGCAGCCTGGCCGCGTCGAACACCGCTTCATAAGGCGCATGCGCAGGCGACGGCAGGTCGGCATCGACCGGCAGGCCGAGCGCGATCCAGCGCGCCCAGCCGCCGTCGAGCACGGCCACCGATTCGTGACCCAGCATCCGCAGCAGGCACCACAGGCGCGCGGCGAACGCGCCATCGCCGGCGTCATAGGCGACAACGCGGCTGCGCGGCGAGATACCCCAGGCCGAGAGCCGGCGGGTGAACGCATCCGCATCCGGCCAGGGATGGCGACCGCGGGACACCGAGGCGGCGCCGGACAGGTCGCGGTCCAGGTGCGCGTAGCGTGCACCGGGCACATGCGAGTCGCGGTATGCGCGCTCGCCCGCGCCCGGGTCGGCAAGGGAGAAGCGGCAGTCGAGGAGCACCATGTCGGCCTCGTCCAGCGCCGCGGCCACCGCTTCGGGCTGCACCAGCGTGGTCCATCCGCGAGCGTTCATCGCAGGGCCTCCAGACGTTGCCGCAGGTTGTACAGGATCGATGCGGTCACGCCCCATATCCGCTGCTCCGGCGCGCCCGGATATGGCGCATATTCGAGTACCGGACGCGGCCGGCCGCCAAACTCGATCCGCAGTTCGCGCAGATGCTGTCGCGCGAGCAGGAACGACAGCGGTACCTCGAACACCGCTGCGACCTCGGCCGGGTCAGGCCGCGCGACGAAGCCCGGATCGAGCTGCGCGATCAGCGGCACCACGCGATAGCCGGTGATCGTGCGCACCGGGTCCAGATAGCCAAGCGGGCGGGCCTGCGCCGGCGACAGGCCGATCTCCTCGCTGGCCTCGCGCAGCGCGGCACCGACCACCCCGGCGTCCTCCGGATCAACTCGTCCGCCCGGCAGGCTGACCTGCCCCGCGTGCAGCCGCAGCCCGTCGTTGCGCCGCGTGAGCAATACGTTGAGGCCGTCGTGACGCTCCACCAGCCCGAGCAGCACGGCCGCAACCAGCGGCGGACGCGGCTCGAGCAGGCCATCAAGTTCGGCCAGGTTCCATTCCGGTCCGACCGGGTCGGCACCCAGCGGATGCGCCGCCCGCACGATCTCGTCCAGATGCGCCATCGCCACGATCACCCCCTCCGCTGCGCTTCGCGCCGTGGAAGTTCGTCGTCCATCAGCCGCGTGCGCTCATCGTCATCCATCCGCGCCCAGTGCGTGATCTCGGCAACGTTGCGGTGGCAACCCATGCATAGACCATCCGCGTCGAGCGTGCACACGCCGGTACAGGGGCTGGGAATTGCGCGAACGAATGCACTCATCTCGATACCGCAGGTGGCCTTGGGCCGGAAAGCACAACGCCGGCGGGAAGCCGGCGTTGGGTGATTACGGAAGCGGCTGGCCGGTGGGCGAGCTGACGTGGCATGCGCGTCAGTGAACCCCGCGCTGCGCGGAGATCCCTCGCCCTGCGGCTCGGGATGATTGAAAGCCGCGCTGCGCGCGGCTTTCAATCACTTGACGCTGACGAGCTTGACGTCGAACACGACCGCCTGGTTGGCCATGCGCCCGGCGCGCATGTCGGTGCCGTAGGCCTTGTCGCCCGGCAACACCACTTCCCAGCGGGCGCCGGCCGGCATCTGCAGCAGTGCCTCGCGCAGGCCCACCAGCGGGATCTGGCTGATCTTCATCGTCACCGGACCAGCCTGCTGGCCTTCCTGCGCCTGCGCGGTGTCGACAAACACGGTGCCGTCGGGCAGCGAGCCCTTGTAGTTGAGCTGCACGTCGCTGGCCTGGGTCGGCTTGGCACCGCTGCCGTTCTCGACCACGCGGTACTGCACGGTGCTACCCGGCACAGTCTGCACGCCGGCCTTGGCGCGGTTCTGCGCAAGGAAGGCATCGCTCTGGGCCTTGTTGTCGGTCGACAGCTTGGCGAACTCGGCCTCCATCTTGGCCTGCTGCCGCTTCTGCATGTTCTCGACCGCGGCCTTGAGCTGGTCGACGGGCACCGTCGGCTGCTTCTTGGCGTACGCGTCCTGGATCGCCTTGATCACGGTGTTGACGTCGACCGCCTCACCGCGCGCGGTCAGTTCCGCCAGCTCGACGCCGGTGTTGAAGCCGATGGCATAGCTCAGCTTGCCTTTCTCGGATGTGGTGTCCTGGGCGGAAGCCGCCGCGGAGACCAGGGTGACTGCCGCGAGGGAGGCGGCAAGCAGACGCAATTTCATTCGGTCACTCTCCAGGGGGATTTACGGTCGGCCAGTGGACCGGCCCGGACACGACTGGGGGCGGTCGAACCGCCCCCCAGTGGACGCGCTAGGATAACGGCCGGCGGGCTTAACCGCCACTGACGCCACCCATCCGACCCGTCCCGGATCGACAAGTTCAACGCCGGGCGCCGGGCACCCGTCTTCACGTCCCTGACCATGACCAACTCTCCCCTGCTGATCGACGACCGCGGCGCCGTGCGCGTCATCGCCCTCAATCGCCCCGAGCGCCTGAACGCGCTGGACTCCGCCACCATCGAAGCCCTGCTGGCCGCGGCCGATGCCGCCGCGGCCGATCCGTCGGTGCGCGTGGTGGTGCTGACCGGTGCCGGCCCCAAGGCCTTCGTGGCGGGCGCCGACATCTCCGAGATGTCGGGCCTGACGCCGAGCGAGGGCCGCGACTTCGCCTTGCGCGGCCAGCGCATGATGCGCCGGTTCGAGACCCTGCCCAAGCCGGTGATCGCGATGGTCAACGGCTTTGCCCTGGGCGGCGGGCTGGAGCTGGCGATGTGCTGCCATCTGCGCATCGCGGCCGACACCGCGAAGCTCGGCCAGCCCGAGATCAACCTCGGCCTGGTTCCAGGCTTCGGTGGGACCCAACGCCTGCTGCGCCTGGCCGGGCGTGCCGCCGCGCTGGAGCTGTGCCTGACCGGCACGCCGATCGATGCCGCGCGCGCGCTGCAGCTGGGTATCGTCAACCGGGTGGTGCCGGCCGCGGAGCTGGAGGCAGCGACGATGGCGCTGGCCACGCAGCTGGCGGCGGCGGCACCGCTGGCGCTGCGCGGGATCCTCGATTGCATCAACACCGGCGGCGAATGCGGCATCGAGGAAGGCCTTGCCCATGAAGCGGCGCAGTTCGGACTGGTGTTTTCCACCGACGACATGCGCGAAGGCACCTCCGCCTTCCTCGACAAGCGCAAGCCGGAATTCCGCGGGCGCTGAGCTGCCGACGTGACGCGCCCGATTCCCGGCCCTGCCGCGCCCTCGCCCGCCACGGCCGCCCTGGACGCCCGACACCTCGCCGCGCTGATCCTGGCCGACAACCTCGACGCGGCCCTGGAAGCGGGACTGATGGAGTTCGTCGACGACCCGGCGCTCGCGCCGGCCGCGCGCGCGCTGATCCTCGCCACGCAGCGTCGCCTGCGCGAGGCCTGGGACGCGCGGGAGCGCTACCGGGCACGCGAAACGCGCCTGGCCAGGCGCAAGGCGGCGCGGGACACGCGCCGCGGTCCCGCGACCGCTGCCCTCGCCGGCACGCCTGCGCTGCCGCCGGCCGCCGCCGCTGCGCTGGCCCGGGCAAAGGCGCGGGCGGGATCGTCGTGACCCGGCCGCCTGCGCGGCGCAAGCCGGCGCGCCGGCTGCAGCGCAGCCGCCTGTCCGCCGCCGAGGTGCACGAGATGTTCGCGCGGCTCGCCGGGATCGACCCCTCGCCGACCACCGAACTCGAGTACACCACGCCATTCGAACTGCTGGTGGCGGTGGTGCTGTCCGCGCAGGCCACCGACGTGGGCGTCAACAAGGCCACGCGTCGCCTGTATCCGGTCGCCAATACGCCGCAGGCCATCCTCGACCTCGGCGAAGAGGAACTGAAGCGGCACATTTCGACCATCGGCCTGTTCAACGCCAAGGCCAGGAACGTGATCGCGCTGTGCCGGATCCTGGTCGAGCAGCATGGCGGCGCGGTGCCGCACGCGCGCGAGGCGCTGGAGGCGCTGCCGGGGGTCGGACGCAAGACCGCCAACGTGGTGCTCAACACGGTGTTCGGCGAGGGCACGATCGCGGTCGACACCCACATCTTCCGCGTGGCCAACCGCACCGGCCTGGCGCCAGGCAAGGATGTGCGCGCGGTCGAGGATGGGCTGATGAAGGTGGTGCCGGGGGAATTTCTGCTGGGCGCGCATCACTGGCTGATCCTGCACGGCCGCTACGTCTGCAAGGCGCGCAAACCCGACTGCCCGCACTGCGTGATCCGCGACCTGTGCCGCTACCCGGACAAGACGCCTCCCGCGTAAGGCGCCGGCGGCCGCGTCATCGCTGTGGCCGGGGATGTCCTCGGCGGCTTGCTGAATCCGTTCATCTACACAAGGGGGGACGCCGGGCATCCATCGCACCGGCTCCGGCATGCATCTGGCCGGCATCCGCCGCCCTCAGAGCCGCCATGCCGACCATGCCCAAGCCAGACTCCGCCAAACGCCAGCGCCGCGACGCCACTCCATCCCGGCGCCGTGTTGCGCCCGCATCGACCGGAGTCCGCTGAGCATGTGCGGGCTGGCGGGTTTCGCGGGCGAGGTGGCGGCGACGCCGCAGGACCGCCTCGACCTGCAGCGCATGATCGCAACGCTGCACCATCGCGGCCCCGACGCCACCGGCTTCCATCTCGCGCCGGGCGTCGGCCTGGCCCACGCACGGCTGTCGATCATCGACCACGCCACCGGGCAGCAGCCCCTGCATGACGGCAGCGAATCGACCTGGACCGTATTCAACGGCGAGATCTTCAACTTCGTCGAACTGCGCGAGGAACTGCGCAGGCAGGGGTATCGCTTCCGCACCAGCTCCGACACCGAGGTCATCGTCCACCTCTACCACCGCGACGGCGACCGGTTCGTGGAGCGCTTGAACGGGCAGTTCGCGATCGCGCTGTGGGATGCGCGGCGGCGACGCCTGCTGCTGGCGCGGGACCGCGCCGGCATCCGCCCGCTCTACCACGCCACGGCGCGCGGCAGGCGCTGGTTCGCCTCCGAGGTCAAGGCGCTGCTGGCGGTGCTGCCGGAATGCGCGCAGCTGGATCCGGACGGGCTGGTGCAGGCGCTGACGCTGTGGGGGCCCAGCGATCCGGACACGCTGTTCTCCGGGGTGAGCAGCCTGCCGCCCGGACACCTGCTGGCGATCGAGGCCGACGGCCGCGAAACGCTCACGCGCTACTGGGACTGGCAATTCCCCGACGCCGGCGCGGCTTCGCCCTTCGCGTCGTTCGACGATGCCGTGGTCGAGCTGCGCGAACTTCTGCTCGACGCGGTGCGCCTGCAGCTGCGCGCCGACGTCCCGGTGGGCGCCTACCTCAGCGGTGGGCTGGATTCTTCGGGGATCGTGGCCCTCGCCAAGCAGGCCGGCATCGCTTCGGTTCGCACGTTCTCGGTCACCTTCGACGATGCCGAGTTCGACGAGCGCGAACAGCAGCAGACCATGGTGCGGCATCTGGGCACCGAGCACACCACGCTGCACTGCACCCGCCGCGACATTGCCGACGCATTCCCCACGCTGGTCCGCCACGCGGAAGCGCCGGTGCTGCGCACCGCCCCGGTGCCATTGATGCTGCTGGCGGGCGAGGTGCGCCGGTCCGGCTACAAGGTGGTGCTGACCGGCGAAGGCGCCGACGAGGTGTTCGCCGGCTACGACCTGTTCAAGGAGGCGAAGGTCCGACGGTTCTGGGCTCGTCGCCCGGACTCGGCCTGGCGCCACCTGCTGCTCGGCCGTCTCTACGGCTACCTCGGGCACTCGCCGGTCGGTACGCCCGGCTTCGCCCGCGCCTTCTTCGCGCAGGGCATGGAGCACATCGACCGGCCGACATTCGCGCATGCGCCACGCTGGGCCACCTCGCGGCGGGCGCTCGCCTTCCTGGCGCCGGAACTGCAGGCGCGCGCGATGGCATTCGACCCGCTCGCGTTCCAGGAGAGCCGGCTGCCGGAGGATGTGTCGCGATGGGCACCGCTGTCGCGTGACCAGTACGTCGAGGCCAAGTCGCTGATGGCGGGCTACCTGCTTTCCTCGCAGGGCGACCGGGTCGCGATGGCCAATTCGGTCGAGGGCCGGTTTCCGTTCCTCGACCATCGCGTCATCGAGTTCGGCAATCGCCTGCCGCCGCACTGGAAGCTGCGCGGCCTGACCGAGAAGCACATCCTGCGCAAGGCGCTGGCTCCATTGCTGCCGCGCGAGATCGCCAACCGCACCAAGCAACCCTACCGGGCGCCGGATGCAAGCAGCTTCTTCGACAACGGCCGGCCGGCCGACTATGTCGACGAACTGCTCTCTCCCGCGCGCATCCGCGACGCGGGCTGCTTCGATGCCGGCAAGGTCGGAATGTTGTTCGAAAAGTGCAGGCGCGGACGCGCCGTCGGCTTCGGCGACAACCAGGCCTTCGTCGGCATCCTGTCGACGATGCTGCTGCACGACACCTTCATCCGCCGTCGCGACACGGCGGCGCCAAGCTTGCGTGCCACTGGAACGGAGTGAGACATGACTGAAACCGCCGTCCGCGAAAAGATCCGCGGCCACATCATGGAAAACCTGATGTTCACCGACGACCCCGCGCGCCTGCCGGATGACGCGTCGCTGCTGGACATGGGCGTCATCGACTCCACCGGCGTGCTGGAGCTGGTGCTGCTGATGGAGGAGAACTTCTCGCTGCAGGTGCAGGACGCCGCGATCGTGCCGGACAACTTCGATTCGGTGGACCGCATGGTCTCGTTCGTGCTCCGCTCGAAACCGGCATGACCCTGCCAGACGCGTACGCAGCCCGGCTGCAGCGGCTGCGGCAGGACTGGCAGCCGATCCCGGACAAGCCCGAGGAAACCGCGGAAAACACTCTGCTTGCGCTGTGCTGGACCGCGGCCGGCTCGCCGCGCTCCGCCGTCGCTGCCGACGCATCCGCGATGCTGCCATCGTTGGATGCGGACGCGCAGCGCCGGCTGGATCATCTGATCGACAGCCGCATGGCCGGGGTACCGCTCGCCCACCTCACCGGCCGCCAGCACTTCCTCGGACTGGAACTGATGGCGGGGCCGGATGCGCTGATTCCGCGCGCGGAAACCGAGCTGCTGGGGCGCGCCGTGATCGGCCTGGCGCAGGAGATCGCCGCCACGCTTGCGGTCGATGTGTGCACCGGCTGCGGCAATCTTGCCCTCGCGTTGGCCCACCATGTCGACGGCGTCCAGGTGCACGGCGCCGACCTCAGCGTGCAATCGATCGAACTCGCGCGCCGCAACGCCGCGATGCTGGGCCTGGAGGGACGCACCGGGTTCCGCAGCGGCGACCTGCTCGCGCCTTTCGACGCACGGGAATTTGCGGGCAGCGTCGATCTCATCGTGTGCAATCCGCCATACATCAGCAGCGGCAAGGTCGCGGCGATGGCGCCGGAGATTTCAGCGCACGAGCCGCGGCTGGCCTTCGACGGCGGGACGCTGGGCGTGTCCATCCTCACCCGGCTCATGCACGAAGCGCCACGGTTCCTGCGCAGCGGCGGCTGGCTGGCGTTCGAGGTGGGCGCCGGACAGGGAGCTGCCATGGCGCGCAGGCTGCGCAACGATGCCGCCTGGGATGAGGTGCGCGAACACAGGGATGCCGGCGGCGTGGTGCGCGCGGTGCTGGCACGTCGCGGCAAGCTCGAGGAGGTGGTGGCGTGAGTGGACTGGACTGGAACGTTCTGGACATCGACTACGAAAGTGAGGCCGACCGCATCTGCGCAGGGCTGCGCGAAGCGGTGGCAACGCAGCTGCGCCGGCGCGGCCTGGTGGTGGCGATCTCCGGCGGCATCGACAGTTCGGTGTGCGCGGCGCTGGCGGTGCGTGCCCTGGGCGCGACCAAGGTGCATTGCCTGATCCTGCCCGAGCGCGATTCCGACCCCGACAGCGCCGCGCGTGCGGCGCTGCTGGCCGACTCCTTGAGCGTGCACGCCGAGACCTTCGACATCGCGCCGGCGCTCGAAGCCATCGGCGCCTACGCGGCGCGCGATGCCGCGGTGCGCACCGTGCTTCCGGAGTACGGCGACGACTGGAAAATGAAGCTGGCGATCGCCGGCGGCAGCGAGGGCGCGATCAACCGCTTCCGCCTGGTCGCGCGCTCGCCGGACGGCGCCCTGCACGAACGCGAGCTGCGCCTGCACGAGTACCTGACGATCGTGGCGGCGACCAGCTACAAGCAGCGCCTGCGCAAGACCATCGAGTACTTCCACGCCGACCGCCTGCACTACGCCGTGGTCGGCACGCCCAACCGGCTGGAGTACGACCAGGGTTTCTTCGTCAAGAATGGCGACGGGTCGGCCGACATCAAGCCGATCGCGCACCTGTACAAGACCCAGGTCTACGGCATGGCGCGCCACCTCGGGCTGCCAGAACGGCTGTGCAGCGCGCAGCCGACCACCGACACCTACAGCCTCGAGCAGGGCCAGGACGAGTTCTACTTCGCCCTGCCCTACCGGTCCATGGACCTCGCGCTGTGGGCGCTCGAACAAGGCCTCGATGCTGAAGTGTTGGCGCAGGCCATCGGCGTCACCCCGGCGCAGGCGGCGGCAGTCTACGAGGACATCGTCCGCAAGCGGCGCACCACACGCCCGCTGCACATGCGTCCTGTGCTGCTGGGCGAGGTCGCGGTCGGGACAGACATCGCATGAGCGCCGCCGCCGAAGGCAACGGTTACCGGGTCGAAGATGGCGACATCGCGCGCGAAGGCGACGCGGCCATCGCGGTGTGGCGCGCCAGCCTGGGCGGCAGCGAGGGGCGTGCGGCCAAGTTCGAATGGTTCTACCGTGCCGCTCCCGAGGGCGCCCAGCTGCAGGTCCTGCGCCCCGGGCCGGGCCAGGAGATCGTGGGAACCGCGGGCGTCGGCTGGCGCCGCATGCGCGCCGGCGAGCGCGCCCTGCGCGGCGGCCTGCTTGCGGACATGGCGGTGCTCGCGGGTCACCGCACGCTCGGCCCGGCCATGCAGCTGCAGCGCGCGGCCAGCGAACGCGCACTGGCGACGGGCGATCTGGTCTACGGGTTTCCCAATGCCAACGCCGTGCCGGTGGTGAGGCGGCTTGGCTACGTCCACATCGGCGACATGGTGCTCTATGTCCGCGCCCTGCGACACGCGCCCTACCTCGAGCGCAAGCTGCCCAGGCCGCTCGCACGCATGCTGGGCAGCGCCGTCGACGGCGCGTTTGCGATCCGCGACCTGCTGCGCAACGCGCATCGCGGCCGACTGCATGCGGACTGGAGCCGGACGCCGCACGACCTGCCGCATCCGCGCTGGTCACATCCAGGCATGCTCGAAGGCGTGCGCGACCGGGCGGTGCTCGAATGGCGTTTTGCCCACAGCCCGCTGGCGGTGTTCCGGTTCCTCTATCTTCGCCGCAGCGCCGAGGCGCCGCCCATCGCATGGTTTGCATGCCATCGCGACGGTGATGTGTTGCGCATCGCGGATTTCGGCTTCGAGCCCGGGGCGTCCGTGCCGCACTGCATCGCGCGGCTCGCCCAGGCCGCGGTCGCCGAGGGCTGCAGGTCGCTGGCCGTCGAATGCTGCCTGCCGGAGCAGGAACTCTCCGCGCTCCTGCGCAGCGGTTTCCGGGCGCGGCAGCGGCGTCCCATCTACGCGCGCTGGAAGGATGCAACGCAGGCCACGCCCGCGGTCCGGTTCACCGCGTTCGACGAAGACGAGTAGGCCAGGCACAAAGACGAACCGGGCGCGGCTTTCGCTCGCGCCCGGTTCGCCGGCATCGCATCAGCAGGTGGCGTGTTACCAGGAGAACTGCGTGCGCAGCGCGTACTGCCCGGTCTCGTCGCCGGTGAAGCCGTTGTCGCCCTGCGTGTAGTTGAACATGAAGCGCAGGTTGGGATTGACGTAGTAGTTCACGCCGAGGATCCAGCTGCTGACGTCCAGCGCCTGGATGTCCTTGTTCTCGATCGAGTCGTAGCGCGCGGTCAGCTCCCACAGGCCGCGGTCGTCGACAGCCGCCGAGCCGAACACGCCGGTGCCGCCCTTGTAAGGCTTGTGGCCGCCGTTGAGGTGCCAGCTGCCCTGCAGGTACCAGCTGGCAACGTCCTGGTCGGGGCCGATCGGCTGGCCGAAGCTGGCGTTGGCGTATTCGCCCTGGAAGAACATCGGGCCGAACGAACCGGCGGCCTCGAGGCCGTAGGCCGTCACTTCATCGCCGCTGGCACCACTGACCGTTGCGATGGTCTGCGACGGGCCACGGCGGCCGGCATAGTTGACCGAGGCGCGCAGGTCGGCCGAGCCTTTGTTGGCGTTCTCCTGGCTCACCCAGCCGCCGAAGTGCAGGGTGCTTTCCGCGGTGTTGATCGGCGCGAACGTCGCGCGGCCCGCGTAGCCCACACCCTCGTTGCGCGTGCCGCTGGCGCCACGCAGGTTGAAGGCGCTGAAGCCGGCGGTGTAGCTGTCGCCCGCGCGCAGGTAGCCCACGCCCTGCTGGAACTGACGGCCGTTGAACAGGCCGGTGGCCGACGCGAACGGACGCTCCATCATCAGGATCTCGTTGGAGCTGGTCAGCTCCTCCATCGAGCGGTACGGCTTGAAGTGGCCGATGGTGACCTTGCCGCCCAGCGCGGACTTGGCGATGTAGACGTCGCGGAAGCCTTCCAGGCCACCGCCGGCGCCGAAGTCGTTCTCCATCTTGTAGTCCCAGCCGTAGGCCTTGCCCTGCAGGGTCAGGCGCGCGCGGCGGAACTCGGTGGTGCCGGTGGTATCGGCCTGGTCGCGATCGAAGGCATAGGCATCGAAATGGATGCGGCCGCCGATCGAGGCTTCGAACTTCTTGTCCGGCGAGGTGATCTTGATCCCGCCCTTGGTGGAGACGACCGGATTGGTCGTCGACATCTTGTCCAGGTTTTCCTGGGTGGCGACGTTGATGTCCGACTGCGCGTCGGTGCGCGTCTCCAGCTCTTCGACCTTGGCTGCGAGCGCCATGATCTGGGCCTTGAGCTCGGATACTTCGCGGTCCTGCGCCGACTGCGCGGCGGCGGTGAAGCTGGTCGAGCCGAGCGCGGTGGCAAGCGCGGCAGCGAGGATCGTGTGACGCATGTGATGGATTCCCGATGGTGAGTAGGAAGGAGGGTGCAGGCGACAAGAAGGGCGCGACACTGCGTCCGGAAGCACTTGGGCGGCGATGCATGGCCGCCCTGGCGTGCACAGAATGGGGCGGTTTGATTACGGGAAAATGACAGGACGGATGTGGCCGGCAACCACTGCAAGAGCGCGGTTCCGTAGCGCTGTCATGCAACCGTCATCGCAACGGCATCGGGCTGTCATCTCGCAGTCGTGCAATGGCGTCCGCAGCGGGACTCCTCCCGCATTGACTCCAGGGACTCCATGCACGCCATCCTCAAGACCTCGATCGCCGCGCTCGGCCTGTCGGCGGCCCTTGCCGCTTCCTCCGCATACGCCAACGACGCCACCGGCGCCGGCGCCTCCTTCGTGTATCCGGCCATCTCGCGCTGGTCGGCCGACTACCAGCAGGCCACCGGCAAGCAGATCAACTACCAGTCGATCGGCTCGGGCGGCGGTATCGCCCAGATCAAGGCGGCGACGGTGGACTTCGGTTCGTCCGACGCGCCGCTCAAGCCCGACGACCTGGCCAAGTCCGGCCTGGCGCAGTTCCCGTCGGTGATCGGCGGTGTGGTGCCGATCGTCAACCTGCAGGGCGTGCAGGCCGGCGCGATGAAGCTCGACGGCAAGACGCTCGCCGACATCTTCCTCGGCAAGATCACCATGTGGAACGATCCGGCCATCGTCGCGCTCAATGGCGGCGTTCCGCTGCCGGAAGCCAAGATCACCGTCGTCCACCGCTCCGACGGTTCGGGCACCAGCTTCAACTTCACCAACTACCTGTCCAAGGTCAGCTCCGGCTGGAAGGATGCAGTGGGTGAAGGCACCGCTGTGAAGTGGCCGGTCGGCATCGGCGGCAAGGGCAACGAGGGCGTCGCCGCCTACGTCAAGCAGATCAAGGGCGGCATCGGCTATGTCGAGCTGTCCTACGCGCTGCAGAACAAGCTGGCGTTCTCGCGCCTCCAGAACGCCGCCGGAAATTTCGTGAACCCCAGCGAAGAGACCTTCTCGGCGGCCGCCGCCAGCGCCGACTGGGCTTCGGCTCGCGACTTCCATCTGGTGATGACCAACGCGCCCGGCGAGAACGCCTGGCCGATCACCGCCACCAACTTCATCCTGATGCGCAAGCAGCCCAAGAATGCGGAAAGCGCGAAGAACGCGCGCGAGTTCTTCCGCTGGGTCTACGCCAACGGCGACGACCAGGCGCGTGCGCTCGGCTACGTGCCGCTGCCCGACTCGCTGGTGCGCCAGGTCGAAACCTACTGGACCACCGCGCTCCCTTACTGATCCGCCCTCCTCTCTCCCTCGGCGATCTTCTTTGCGGGCCTTCGGGCCCGCTTTTTTTTGTTCCTTCTCCCATTCAAGGGTAGTCGGCCGGGTGGGCGGGATCAGGCCTGCGGCCCGGAGTCGCCCCGGGTCGGGGGTTGCTCCTCGGCTCGGTCAGCCATCCATGGCTGACTCGCCGCCGCAGCGCATCCATGCGCTGCTTTCCACAACCCCCGCCCCGGAGCGACCACTGCCGAGTCACTGATGTGGCTTCGAGAAAGCTGGCCATCGAAGCATCGCAGCACCAGTCCCAGTGAGCCGTGCCCTGGCGACCGGGGATCGCGAAAAGCAAAACATGGATGTTTTGCGCGCGAGTCAGGACAGGATGTCCTGACCGAGCGGAAAGCGATTCCCGGTCGACAGGGCGCGGCGTCCAATCGAAGCCGCGCGGACTCCCAGCAACCGTGTCCAGCTTCTCCCTTGGCTTGGAGAAGAGTCTTTTTTTGCCCGCTCCCGCGTCCGCCCCGTGCAGGAGCGGCTTCCTACAAATTCTGCGAACCGCGAAATACAGCCGTTTCCACGCTCCCCTGTCGCGGCGTCATACGCCTGTAACAAAAACATCATTTCATAGTGGCATCCCGTCCGCGCAGCACCGGACACAACGGAGTCGCCCATGAAATCCCCCATCGCGCGCCTGAGCCTGCTGGCGCTGTCGACCGCCCTGTTCGCCACCGCCTGCTCGTCCGACAGCCCCGCTCCCGGCCAGGCACCTTCCGCCGAAGCCTCGGCCGCGGCGGCCTCCGGCGAGCGCGTGAGCACCGAGATCTCCGGCGCCGGCGCATCGTTTATCTTTCCGCTGGTGTCGAAGTGGTCGGCCGACTACAACGCCGCCACCGGCGCCAAGGTCAACTACCAGTCGATCGGATCGGGCGGTGGCATCGCCCAGATCAAGGCCGGAACCGTCGATTTCGGCTCCAGCGACAAGCCGCTGTCGAGCGAGGAACTGGCGCAGGCCGGCCTCGGCCAGTTCCCGTCCGCGATCGGTGGCGTCGTGCCCGTCGTCAACCTCGAAGGCCTGCAGCCCGGACAGCTGAAGCTGACCGGCGCCGTGCTCGCCGACATCTTCCTCGGCAAGATCACCACCTGGAACGACCCGGCGATCGCCGCGCTCAACGCCGGCACCACGCTGCCGGACGGCAAGATCAGCATCGTCCATCGCTCTGACGGCTCGGGCACCACGTTCAATTTCTCCAACTACCTGTCCAAGCTCAGCCCCGACTGGAAGGCGAAGGTCGGCGAAGGCACTTCGCTGCAATGGCCGACCGGCGTGGGCGGCAAGGGCAACGAGGGCGTGGCCTCCTACGTGCAGCAGATCAAGGGCTCGATCGGCTACGTCGAACTGGCCTACGCGCTGCAGAACGGCATGCCGTATGCGTCGCTGCAGAACGCGGCCGGCAACTTCGTGCAGCCCAGCGAGGAGAGCTTCGCCGCTGCGGCGGCGACCGCAGACTGGGCCAGCGCCAGCGACTTCAACCTGGTCATCACCAACGCACCGGGCGCGGACGCCTGGCCGATCACCGCGACCAACTTCATGCTGATGCACAAGCAGCCGAAGGATGCGTCGCGCAGCAGGGCGGCGCTGGAGTTCTTCAAGTGGGCGTTCGAGAACGGCCAGGCGCAGGCCAGCGAACTGCACTACGTACCGCTGCCGGCGGAGCTGGTGCAGCAGATCGAGACCTACTGGGCTGCGGAGTTCAAATGACGATCGGCCCCGCGCGCAACGCGCGGGGATGACGCCTCCTCCAATCCGGAAACCCAATGAGCGCCATCCCACTCCCCGCTTCGACCGGCAGCACCCGCGACGTTCGCGACGCGCGCAACGACCGCATGTTCCGATGGGTGCTCACCGCCACCGTGGTGTTCGTCCTGCTCGCGCTCGCCGGCGCCGCGCTGGCGATGCTCTGGGGCGGCCGCGACGCGCTCGCTACGCAGGGCTGGAGTTTCTTCTACTCGGCCGAATGGAATCCGGTCGAGAACCGCTACGGCGCGCTGGTGCCGATCTACGGCACCATCGTCACCGCCATCATCGCCATGATCATCGCGGTGCCGGTGAGTTTCGGCATCGCCTTCTTCCTCACCGAAGTGGCGCCGCGCTGGCTGCGCGGGCCGGTCGGAACCGCCATCGAGCTGCTCGCGGGCATCCCCTCGATCATCTACGGCATGTGGGGCCTGTTCGTGCTGGTGCCGGTGATGACCGAGTACGTCACCCCGTGGCTCAATGACCACCTCGGCACGATCCCGGGCGTGGGCGTGCTGTTCCGCGGCCCGCCGCTGGGCATCGGCATGCTTACCGCCGGCTTCGTGCTGGCGATCATGGTGATTCCGTTCATCTCCTCGGTGATGCGCGAGGTGTTCCTCACCGTGCCGACGCGGCTGAAGGAATCGGCCTACGCGCTGGGCTCCACCAAGTGGGAAGTGAGCTGGGACATCGTCCTGCCCTATACCCGCTCGGCGGTGATCGGCGGCATCTTCCTGGGTCTGGGTCGCGCACTGGGCGAGACCATGGCGGTGGCCTTCGTGGTCGGCAACTCGGTGCGGCTGTCGGCCTCGCTGCTCGATCCGGGCACCACCATCGCGGCGCTGATCGCCAACGACTTCGGCGAGGCCACCGAGACCTATCGCTCGGCGCTGCTGCTGCTGGGCTTCGTGCTGTTCGTCGTGACCTTCGTGGTGCTGGCGATCGCCCGCTTCATGCTGATGCAGCTCTCGCGCAAGGAGGGCAACTGATGTCCACCGCCACCGCCCGCGAACTCGCGGTCGCCGACCGCCTCTATGCACGCCGCCGCCTTGGCAATCTGCTCGCCATCGTGCTTGCCGTGCTGGCCGCGGCATTCGGCCTGTTCTTCCTGGGCTGGATCCTGTGGACCCTGTTCAGCAAGGCGGTCGGCGGCCTCAACTGGGCGCTGTTCACCCAGATGACCCCGCCGCCGATGCAGGAGGGCGGACTGCTCAACGCCTTCTTCGGCAGCGCGGTGATGTGCGCCATGGCGATCGGCATCGGCACGCCGCTGGGCGTCGCCGCCGGCACCTGGCTCGCCGAGTACGGCAAGGCGCGCAAGATCGGGACCGTCGTGCGTTTCGTCAACGACATCCTGCTGTCCGCGCCGTCCATCGTGCTCGGGCTGTTCGTGTACACCCTGATCGTGATGCAGACCGGCGGCCGTTTCTCTGCGCTGGCCGGTGCGATCGCGCTGGCCTTCATCGTCCTGCCGGTGGTGGTGCGCACCACCGACGAGATGCTGCAACTGGTACCCGTGCAGATGCGCGAGGCGGCGCTGTCGCTGGGCGTTCCGCAGTGGAAGGTGATCGTGCAGGTGCTGTACCGCAGCGCCTCGGCCGGCATCATCACCGGCATCCTGCTGTCGCTGGCCCGTATCTCGGGCGAAACCGCGCCGCTGCTGTTCACCGCCTTCGGCAACCAGTACTGGAACTCCAACGTGCTGCAGCCGATGGCGAGCGTGCCGGTGGTGATGTACCAGTACGCCGGCAGCCCGTATGAATCCTGGCAGCAGCTTGCCTGGTCCGGCGCCTTCGTGCTGACCGCATTCGTCCTGCTGATCAGCCTGTCTGCGCGCGCCCTGCTGCTGCGCAACAGGATTTCCCATGACTGACCTTTCCCTGGACCCGTCCATGAACGATCTCGCCACCGCCGCGTCCCCGCAACGCATCAAGCTCGCGGCGCACCAGCGCGGCGCGCTGGCGCCGATGCCGACCAAGGTCTCGGTCAAGGGCCTGGATTTCCACTACGACAAGTTCCACGCGCTGAAGGACGTGAGCCTCGACATTCCCGAGAAACGCGTGACCGCGCTGATCGGCCCGTCGGGCTGCGGCAAGTCGACCCTGCTGCGCATCTTCAACCGCATCTACTCGCTGTATCCCAAGCAGGTCGCCAGCGGCCAGATCCTGCTGGACGGCGAGAACATCCTCTCGCCGAAGTACCCGATGAACCGGCTGCGCTCGAAGGTCGGCATGGTGTTCCAGAAGCCGGTGCCGTTCCCGATGACGATCTATGAGAACGTCGCTTACGCCATCCGCCACCACGAGAAGCTGTCGAAGACGCAGCTCGACGAACGCGTCGAGCACGCGCTGCACCAGGGTGCGCTGTGGGGCGAGGTCAAGGACAAGCTCGGGCAGTCGGCGCTGGGCCTGTCCGGCGGCCAGCAGCAGCGCCTGTGCATCGCGCGCGCGGTGGCGCTGCGCCCGGACGTGCTGCTGCTCGACGAGCCGACCTCGGCGCTGGACCCGATCTCGACCAGCCGCATCGAGCAGTTGATCGAAGAGCTCAAGCTGGACTACACCATCGTCATCGTCACCCACAACATGCAGCAGGCCGCGCGCGTGTCCGACTTCACCGCCTTCATGTACCTGGGCGACCTGATCGAGCACGACGCCACCGAGACGATTTTCTCCAACCCCTCCAAGCGGCAGACCGAGGACTACATCACCGGGCGCTTCGGGTGACACAGCCCGCTTGCGCGGCACTGCCGGACGCCCGGCCATGATGGCCGGGAAGGACGATCCGAAGCCCACGTTGCCGTACCACGTACGGCTGCGTCCACACCGCCCACCATTGGAACCGTGACCGTCATGAGCACCCAACCCCACGACCACATCGTCAAGAGCTACGACGAAGAACGCCAGCGCCTGCTCGGCGAGATCCTGCGCATGGGCGAAATGTCCGTCGCACAACTGGAGGCGGCGCTCGATGTCGTCGAGCGTCGCGACGACAAGGCCGCCGCGCGCATCGTCGCCAACGACGAGGCGATCGACCTGCTCGAGCAGGAGATCAGCCAGGACGTCATGCGGTTGGCGCTGCGCGGCCCGATGGCACGTGACCTGCGGGAAATCCTGGCTGCGCTGCGCATCGCTTCGGACATCGAGCGCATTGGCGATTACGCGGCCAACGTGGCCAAGCGTTCCACCGCCCTCAACGCCGCGCCGCCGCTGCCGCATACGCGCGGCCTGAACGTGCTGGGCCAGCGCGTGGTGCGCCAGATGCGCGACGTGCTGGCCGCCTTCGTCGCCAACGATGCCGAGGCCGCGCAGCGCGTGCGCGCGCAGGATGCCGAGGTCGACCTCCTGCATACCGGCCTGTTCCGCGAACTGCTGACCTACATGATGGAGGACGCGCGCGCCATCACGCCCTGCACCCATCTGCTGTTCATGGCCAAGAACCTCGAGCGCGTGGGCGACCACGCCACCAACATCGCCGAGAACATCTGGTTCCTGGTGCATGGCGACGACGCGCTGCCGCCGCGCGAGAAGCGCGACGACACCAGCATCGCGACCTGAGTGCTGCGCTGCGTCAAGGGCGCTGGACACGCCGTGCACATCGCTGCGGCAGCTCCCTGCCGCAGGCGGGAACGCGAGCCTGGGGAGGCGTCGGGCTAACCCGCGCTTAATGCGGCTGCGCACACACTCCCGGACCGGAGATGGCGGGACCTGGCAACCGGGTGACCCGTGCCGCCATGCGGCACGGGCTTCAGATCGAGCCGATGCGACGGATCCGCCCCTCCCGACTCCCGCCATCCGCATGGCGGGTGCATCCGTCCAAAGAGGAGCTCCACCATGACGCAGTCCAGCAAGAAACCGACCCTGGTCAGCCTCGGCACCGCCCTCGCCGGCGGCCTGTTGCTGTCGGGCTCAAGCTTTGCGATCACCCCCCTCGCGCAGGGCTACATGGTGGGCGCGCAGGAAGCGGCCACCGCCACCAGTGAACAGCAGGCCGCCCGCAGCGGCGACAAGGCGAAGGCCGAGGGCAAGTGCGGCGAAGGCAAGTGCGGCATCGACAAGGTCGACACCGACAAGGACGGCAAGGTCTCGCGCGCCGAATTCGCTGCCGTCCATCCGGACGAGGCCGCGAAGTTCGCCGCCATGGACGCCAACGCCGACGGCTTCGTCGACCAGGCCGAACACGAGGCCCACAAGGCCGGCAGCAAGGCCGGCATGGAAGGCAAGTGCGGCGAGGGCAAGTGCGGCGGCATGGCCTGATCACCTGATCCGCGTAGCCATGCACGCGCTGCCGCCACCGCTGGCCGACGCCAGCGCGGGCCTGGGCCTGCGGCGCGGATTGCTGTCCGCGCTGCAGGCTGCCGAGCCTGGCGCATTCGATTTCCTCGAGTGCGCACCGGAGAACTGGATCGGCGTCGGTGGCCGGCTTGGCGCCGCTTTCGAAGCCCTGGCGGAACGGCATCCCGTCACCTGCCACGGCCTGTCCCTGTCGCTGGGCGGGCCGGCGCCTCTGGACGAGACCTTCGTCGCCCGCGTCGGGCGCTTCCTCGAGCGTCATCGCGTCCCGCTCTACAGCGAACACCTGAGCTGGTGCAGCGACGACGGCCAGCTCTACGACCTGCTGCCGCTGCCGTTCACCGAAGAGGCCGTCGAGCACGTGTCCGCCCGGATCCGCCGCGTGCAGGACATCCTCGGGCGCAGGATCGCCATCGAGAACGTGAGCTACTACGCGGCATTGCCGCCCGCGCAGTCGCAGGCGCTGGACGAAGCCGGCTTCATAGAGGCGGTGCTCGAACGCGCCGACTGCGACCTGCTGCTCGACGTCAACAACATCCACGTCAACGCGGTCAACCACGGCTACGACCCGCTCGGCTACCTGCGGCGCATGCCGACGGCGCGGATCGCCTGCTACCACGTCGCCGGCCATCATGACGAGGCCGCCGACCTGAAGGTCGACACCCACGGGGCCGCGGTCATCCCGGACGTGTGGGCCCTGCTGGCCGAAGCCTATCGCGTGCACGGCGTCCGCCCGACTCTGCTCGAGCGCGACTTCAACTTCCCGCCGTTCGGCGAACTGCTGGACGAGGTCGCTGCCATCCGCAGGCTCCAGTACGGCGCTGCCACGCTCGCAGCGGTGCCTGCGCATGGCTGAGGCGCCGGTCGCGCTGCGCGAGCAGCAGTTCGCGCTGTCGCGCCATTTGCGGGATCCGCAGACAGCGCCCGCGCCCGCCGGCATCGAGGAGCGGCGACTCGCGGTCTATCGCGACCTGCTCTACAACAACCTGCAGTCCCTGCTTGCAGGCAACTTCCCGGTGATCCGCGCGACCCTGCCCGATCCGGACTGGCACGCCCTGGTGCGCGCCTTCTACGCCGGCCATCGCTGTCAGACACCGCTGTTCACCGAGATCGGGCGCGAGTTCGTGCGCTGGCTCGACGCCCGGGAGTCCGATACCCCTGCGCTGCCGCCCTGGCTTGCGGAGCTGGCGCACTACGAATGGGTGGAGCTGGCGCTGCAGATTTCGGATGCCGAACCCGGCGCCGACGTGGTCGCGGTCCAGGCCGGGCAACCCGACGCGATGCAGGCACTGCTCGACGGCGTGCCCGTGGGTTCGCCGCAGGCCTGGGCACTGGCCTATCGCTGGCCCGTGCACCGGATCAGCCCGGGTCAGCGCCCGACCGCTGCGCCCGAGCAGCCGACCCTGCTGCTGGTGCATCGCGATGCCGAAGGCGAAGTGTCCTTCGCCGAACTGTCGCCGCTGGCATTCCGCCTGCTGGAGCTGCTGTCACAAGGCGACCGCTGCGGCCACGACTGCCTGCTGGCCCTCGCGACCGAAGCCGGCGCCGACCCGGAAACGTTCCTCGCCGAGGGCGGCGCCATGCTGCTGCAGATGCTGGCCGCAGGCACGATCTGCGGCATCCGCGAGACCTGACCCGGATCCCTTCCGCACTTGCCGGCCGCCACCAGTGCCGGCAGCCGCCGCCGCATGCCCGATCCGTCATCCCGGCGAAAGCCGGGATCCATTTTGATCTAGCTCCCGGGATAGCCACCGCCTGACAGCCTGCGGGCCGCCAAAGCCTGCAGCCCATCCATCAATGCACAAGCCTTGTCGCATTCCGGCCTGACCAGCCGCTCTGCTAGGCTTCGTGCATGGATCAAGCCACTACGCCCGCGCCCCCCGTCAGCCTGCTCACCCGCCGCTTCCGCGGCTACCTGCCCGTGGTCGTGGACGTGGAAACCGGCGGCTTCGATTGGAATCGCCACGCTCTGCTCGAGATCGCCGCCGTGCCGATCGACGTCGACGACAGCGGCGCGCTTGTGCTCGGCGAATCGGTCAGCACCCACGTCGAGCCCGCACCGGGAACCGACATCGACCCGCAGTCGCTGGAGGTCACCGGCATCGACCTCGACCACCCTTTCCGCTTCGCCAAGCCCGAGCGCGAGGCGCTGGACCACGTGTTCGCGACCGTGCGTGCGGCGGTGAAGAAGCACGGCTGCCAGCGCGCGATCCTGGTCGGGCACAACGCCCACTTCGACCTGAACTTCCTCAATGCCACGGTGGCGCGCACGGGCCACAAGCGCAATCCGTTCCATCCCTTCAGCGTGTTCGACACGGTCACCCTTGCCGGCCTGGCGTACGGCCAGACCGTACTCGCGCGCGCGGTGCAGGCAGCGGGTTTCGACTGGAGCAGCGAGGACGCGCACTCGGCGCTGTATGACGCGGAGCAGACCGCGAAGCTGTTCTGCAAGATCGTCAACGCCTGGCCGTCGCCGCAGCGCAGCTGAGCCGCTGACGCTCGCGCACCCACGCCGCAAGCGTCGACCTGGGCTGCACATCGCCTGTGATCCACTCGTGTACATCCGCACGAGAGGAGACCGCACGATGCAGATTACCCGCGCCAAGGCCAGCCAGCTGCTCAACCAGAAGGAAATGGCGCTTTACGACGAGAGCCGGGTCAACGGCCTGCGCCAGCTTGACGGCAAGGCGATCTCGACCCGCATCACCCGCGCCCGCGCGTCGCGCGACCGGGCGCGGGACCTGGTGCGCCGACAGAAACTGTCCTCCCGCGCCGACACCGGCAGCAAGCGCGGCGCCAGCGGCGCCGCCAACCAGCGCAGCAAGGACAAGGCCGAGCTGATGGCCGACATCCTCGCGCGCTTCGAGGCGGGGCTGCGAGATGCGGATGGGGAGGCCGGCACGAAGTCCCGCCGCGCGACCTCGACGGCCACGAAGAAGACGGCCGCGCCTGCGAAGAAGGCTGCGAAGACAACCGGCGCGAAGGCCGCCGGGAAGGTCGCCAAGTCCCCGAAGAAGGTTGCAACCAAGGCCGCAAAAAAGACCGCGACGAAGAAGGCTGAGACGGGAATCGGAAAGAAGACCGCGTCGAAGAAGGCTGCGACGGGAATCGGGAAGAAGACGGCGACCATGAAGGCGGCGGCAACTACCCCGAAAAAGCGGGCTGCGAACAAGACCGCAACCGGCGCCGCAAGTACCGCTGCCGCGAAGGGCAGCCGCACGACGCCAGGTATCGCGTCAGGCAAGGCGGGCGCGTCCCGCAGCCGTCCGCGCAAACGCGGGATCACGCCCGAGCAGGCGCTGGCGCAGACCCAGGCGCTGCTGGAAGCCAAGCAGGCGCGCGACCAGGAGCCCAAGCCCTGGGCCGACGGCGTCGAAGGCGGCGTCGATTCCGGCACGCCGGGCTACCAGTCGGACAGCGCCGCAGGCCGGGCCAAGCGGCTGCATGCCGGCGAGGTCCGTCTGCCGGCGATCCAGGGCAGCGTCAGCACCCGCGACCGCATCAATCAGGGCAAGCGGGACAATCGCGGCAACGACGATTGAGTCGCATCACGACAACCGCAACCTAGGCCGGCGTTGCCAGCTTCAAGCCGATGATCCCGAGGACGATCAGCCCCAGGCTGATCAGGCGCCCCGGGTTCGCCGGCTCGCCCAGCAGCACCATCCCGAGGATTGCCGTGCCGACGGCGCCCACGCCCACCCACACCGCATACGCGGTACCGACCGGCAGCGACTTCATCGCCACGCCCAGCAGCGCCATGCTGACCACCATGGCCGTCACGGTGCCAAGCGTTGGCCACAGGCGGGTGAAGCCCTCGGTGTACTTGAGTCCGATCGCCCAGCCGATCTCGAAAATACTGGCCAGCAGAAGAATGATCCAGGGCATTTCGCAGACCTCCATCATCGATGGGGTCGTCCCCGAAACCGGCAAACGCGCGGGGTCGTCCCCGCGCAGCGGTATCGTCGCACGCCTACCGCTGCGCGACAGGTGACCCGCCCCGGTGGCTCAGTGCCGGTCCGGCGCGCGCAGCAGGCGATAGGCGTTCAGCCCCACCCATGCCACCAGCAGGAAGAACAGCGGCGCGTTGAAGCGCTCCACCGCCACGGGCAGCAGCGCGACGGCACCGAGAAGGCCGAGCGCGGCACGAAGCCGTCCGCGGCCGTCGGCGAGTGGCGAGAACAGGTGCAGGAACAGCGCCAGCAGCATCAGCGCCGCACCGACGAAGCCAAGCCAGTCCTGCCACAGCAGCGCCGCCATCATCGCCATTCCTCCCTTCGTTCAACCGGTGCGCTGTTCAGCCGGTGCGCTGGCGGACCGCTTCGAACAGGGTCACGCCGGCCGCCACCGAGACGTTGAGACTCTCCACGCCCGGCGAAGTTTCAAGGCCCGGCATCGGGATCGACACCAGCTGGTCGCAGTGTTCGCGCGTGAGCCGGCGCAGGCCATCTGCTTCGCCACCCAGCACCAGCGCGACGTTGCCGGTCAAATCGAGCGCGTACAGCGAGGCCTGCGTCTGGCCCACCAGGCCGTAGGTCCACACGCCCTGCTTCTGCAGCTCGGCCAGCGTGCGCGACAGGTTGGTCACGCGCACCACCGGGATGCTGTCGGCGGCACCGGCCGAGGTCTTGCGCACGGTCGCGTTGACCTGCACCGCCTTGTCCTTGGGAATGACCACGGCGGTCACGCCCGCGGCGGCCGCGCTGCGCAGGCAAGCGCCCAGGTTGTGCGGGTCCTGCACGCCGTCGAGCACCAGCAGCAGCGCGCGCCCCTGCGCCTGTTCGACCAGCTCGGTCAGGTCATGCTCGTCCCAGGTCTTCGCTGCCGCGTAGCGCGCAGCCACGCCCTGGTGGCGAACGCCGCCGGCCACGCCGTCCAGCGCCTGCTGCGCCACGCGGCGCACGTCGATCTCGCGGCGGCGCGCGGACGATTCGATCTCGGTCAGGCGCGGGTTCTTGGCGCCGGCCTCGATCAGCACCTCGCGCACGTGCTCGGCGTCGTGCTCGACCGCCGAGGCGACCGCGTTGATGCCGACGATCCACTGGTTCTGTTTGGACATGCGGGGAGACGTGGGATTCTGGATGGATCCGCAAAGCGGAAACCGGGGCGAGGATTGTACGGACCCGCCCCGGATCTTCTCAGTACTTCTGCTTCTTCTTCTTCGCCGGCTGTCCGCGCGGCGCCGGCGGCTTCACCCCGCGCTCCCCGGCGAGGCGGAAGTCGATCTTGCGCTCCTCCAGGCTGGCCTTGAGCACGATGATGCGCACGCGGTCGCCGAGCCGGAACTCGCGGCCGGCGCGCTCGCCGGTCAGGGTCTTGCGCACCGGGTCGAAGTGGTAGAAATCGCTGGGCAGCTGGGTCACGTGGACCAGGCCGTTGACCTTGGACTGGTCGAGTTCGACGAACAGGCCAAAGCTGGTCACGCCGCTGATGGTGCCGTCGAACTCGGAGCCCACATGCTGCTCCATCCACGCGGCGCGGTAGCGCTCGTCCACCTCGCGCTCGGCTTCCTCGGCCCGGCGCGCGCGCTCGGAGCACTGCAGCGCCAGCGACGCCATCTCGCTCGGGCTATGGAAGACCTCGCGGCGACCACCTGCCAGCACATGCTTGATCGCGCGGTGCACCAGCAGGTCGGGATAGCGCCGGATCGGCGATGTGAAATGCGCATAGGCCTGCAGTGCCAGGCCGAAGTGGCCGAGGTTGTCTGGCGAGTACACCGCCTGGCTCTGGCTGCGCAGGACCACGGACTCGAGCAGGGTCGCGTCCGCCCGTTCGCGCACCTTGGTCAGCAGGTTGGCGAAGTCCTTCGGCTGCAGACGGCCCCAGGCGGGCATGCGCAGGGCGAATTCCTTGAGGAATTCGAGCAGGTCGGTGTACTTGGACTCCGGCGGCTTGTCGTGGATGCGGTACGGCGCGGGAATCTTCGCCTCGAGCAGGAACTTCGCGGCCTCGACGTTGGCCGCGATCATGCACTCCTCGATCAGCTTGTGCGCGTCGTTGCGCTGGATCATCCCCGCCTGCACCACCTCGCCGCGATTGTCGAGCACGAAGCGCACTTCGGACGATTCGAACTCGATCGCGCCGCGCTTCGCGCGCGCCTTGGCCAGTACCTTGTACAGCTGGTGCAGCCGCTCGACCTGCGGCAGCTGCGAGCCCACCTGCTGGCGCGCGTCGGCATCGTCCTCGCCCACCGCGTTCCAGACCTGGGTGTAGGTCAGCCGCGCGTGCGAGCGCATCACGGCCTCGTAGAACTTCGACTCCGACACCTCGCCGTCGCGGTCGACCTGCATGTCGCAGACGAAGCACAGGCGGTCGACATTCGGCTTAAGCGAGCAGATGCCGTTGGACAGCGTCTCGGGCAGCATCGGCACGACGAAGCCGGGGAAGTACACGCTGGTCGCGCGCAGCTGCGCCTCGTCGTCCAGCGGCTGGCCCGGACGCACGTAGCTCGACACGTCGGCGATCGCGACCACCAGCCGGAAGCCACGCGCATTGGGTTCGCAGTAGACCGCGTCGTCGAAATCCTTGGCATCCTCACCGTCGATGGTCACCAGCGGCGTGGAGCGCAGGTCGACGCGCCCGGCGGCGGCGGCGGCATCGACTTCCAGCGGCACCGCAGAAGCTTCGTCCAGCACTGCGGGCGGGAACTCGTGCGGCAGGTCGTGGCCGTGGATCGCGGTCTCGACCACCAGCGACGGGGTCAGCGCGTCGCCCAGCACCGCCAGTACCTTGCCGATCGGCGGACGCCGCTCCTCGGCCGGCGCGGTGATCTCGCACACCACCAGTTGCCCGTGCTGCGCCAGCAGGCCCGCGCTGGACGGGATCTGGATGTTGCGCTGGATGCGGCGGTCGTCCGGCACCACGAAGCTGATGCCCGAATCGACGGTGAAGCGCCCGATCAGGCGCTTGACCCGGCGCTCGAGCACTTCGACGATCACGCCCTCGCGGCGACCGCGGCGGTCCAGGCCGGTGACGCTGGCCATCGCGCGGTCTCCGTGCATGACCTTGCGCATTTCCGCCGGCGGCAGGAACAGATCGTCGCCGACGCCTGTGTCCGGGCGCAGGAAGCCGAAGCCGTCGGGGTTGGCGATGATGGTGCCGGCGATCAGGTCCAGCGTGCCCGCAGGCACGTAGCCGCCGCGCCGGTTCTGCAGCAGCTGACCGTCGCGCACCATGGCGCCCAGGCGCTTGCCCAGCGCACTGGCGCGGTCGGGCGCGGTGAGCTCCAGCCGTTCCGCCAGCATTTCCATGGTCAGCGGGCCGTCGGCCTCGTCCAGCTGCTGCAGGATCGCCTCGCGGCTGGCGATGGGTTCGGCATAGCGTTCCGCTTCGCGGCCCGCGTGCGGGTCGACGAAACGCGCGCCCCGACGGGCCGCTGGCCGCGCTTCGCCCCTGGGCGCAGGCGGAGCCGGAGGCAGCCAGCCCGGCGCCTTCGGCTTGCCGCGACCACCGCGCTTGGGTTGCGGGCCCTGGCCCGATGCGGAGCCGTCGCCCCGTCCTGTACTGCGGCCGGCGCCGCCCTTGCCTGGAGTCTTCGTCATCGGCGGCATGGTACACGGGCCGACGTGTCTGCCCGAGCAAAACCCGTTGACTTTGGCCCCGCCGCGCCGCAACATACGCGGCCACCTGCCCAGGTGGCGGAATTGGTAGACGCACTAGTTTCAGGTACTAGCGGGTAAAACCGTGGAGGTTCGAGTCCTCTCCTGGGCACCAAGATGGTCGGTCGGCAAGCAGCATCGCCAGCCGCACGAAAACCCCGCCAGGTGCGGGGTTTTTTGTGCCCGGAATCCGGACGCGCACCCGGCACGCCTTCGTGGACGCATCCTGAGACCGGCACAGTGAAGGCCGCGCGCAGCAACCGTTAGCTCGGCGTGGAGTGTTCATGCGCTGCGTTGCGGGCTGCCCGCAGTCACCGGGCCAGATCCGGCGCTCGCGCACATCAGCCTTGATCCGAAAGCGATGCTCCCCAGGCGGAGCGATACCTGCGGTACGCCTGCGCAAGCGGCTCGGGCAGCGCATCGTCCACGCGCAGGCCCAGCGCCGGCCATGCGTCCAGCACATCGACGATGCCCTGCCACAGGGCGGTCTGCGGCAGGGCATCGGACGGCAGGTCGCGCAAGCACTGCTCGCCCCACTCGAACAGGAGCGGGCGCTCCTCCTGCAGCCGCCGTCTCCACCAGGCTCCGGCGGGCTGATGCACGCGATGACCGAGCTGCAGGTCGCGCTCGGCCTCTTCGCGCAGGAGCGCGGAGGCACCCCGGTACCACTCGGTGTGCCCGCCGGCGCGCAGCGGCACCGTCAGTGGCTGGGGAGCATTCCATGAACGCAGCTGGCGATGCAGCCCGGTTTCGCGGCGCTGCGCCTCGGCCACGCTGTCGAAACCAACCAGGCTGCTGCGCTCGAGGTCAAAGCATTCGTAATAGCGCGGCGCAAACGCACGCACCCGCGCCAGCGGATCGACCGAAATGCCGAGCTTGACGAGGTCCTCGTTCAGCAGCGGGAGAATGTAGAGGTGGCAGGCCGGCATGGCTGGATGGGGCACGTGAAACGCGCAGCATGCGCGCGGACGGTCGCAGCGGTTGCGAAGGCGCGCCGAATCTACGCAGACGGGGACCCGGATCGAACGCCGGTCGAGGTCCGGCCTGCGCAGTTGCGCCCCGCGCCCGGCGGCTCCGCATCGGGACCGATCCGACCGGAATGAGGCGCCCTGCCCCATGCGCGGATGAGCTGCGGGGCGTGAAGGTCGGGCCCCGCATTTTTTCACTCCGCCTTCGTCCCGTCGTTCTTAGAGTCGGCGTTCCCCCCACACCACCCGCGAGGCACGCAACAATGGCAATCAAGACCATCGAGGAACTTTTCATCCACGACCTCTCGGACACCTACAGCGCCGAGAAGCAGATGAGCAAGGCGCTTCCGCGCCTGGCCAAGGCGGCCGACGCCGCTGAGCTGACCGCTGCATTCGAGCTGCACCTGGAAGAGACGCAGGGCCAGATCGAACGCATCGACAAGGTGGTCGAGCTGCTGGGCATCAAGCTCAAGCGCATCAAGTGCGCGGCGATGGAAGGCCTGGTCGAGGAAAGCAAGGAAATCATCGAAGAGATCGAAGCCGGTCCACTGCGCGATGCGGCCCTCATCGGCGGTGCGCAGAAGGTCGAGCACTACGAGATCGCCGCGTACGGCACGCTGTGCGCGCTGGCCAAGCAGCTGGGCTACCGCGACGCGCTTCCCCTGCTCAAGCAGACGCTTGAGGAAGAGAAGGCGACCGACGACAAGCTCACCATGCTGGCCGAGGGCGGCGGCAACCAGCGTGCGGCCAGGGCGGCCTGATCCTGGCCTGAAAAACCAACGTTCCACGAAGACGCTCCGGGTACGCACCCGGAGCGTTTTTCTTTGGCGCGGATATGCGCGGCACGACGCAGGTGCCAGGCGCAACTGCCTATCGGGTCAAGACTCAGTCCCAGCGCAGGCTGCAATGCATCGCCATGGTCTCGCCTGGCTGCAGGACGTGGTCAGGCACGAGGTTGAATGCATCCGGCGGCGCGGTTTGCGGCTCGACGCAGGTGGCGTGCGCGGTGGCGTCGTAGACCACCCAGTCCCGGCACGCGGAGGACACCACCAGACGCTGCCCGCCGCGGTGCAGGACCACATCCTGGCTGTTGACGAAGCAATCGTCCCAGGGGCCGGGCTGCACCGCACCGGTGGGCAGTACCGCGACGCCCTCACCGTCACGCGGATACATCGCCTCGGGGTGGAACTCCAGCCGCTCGGGCTTGCGGAACCAGGGGTGCCAGCCCAGGGACGCTGGCATCGACTGGTCGACGGCGGTGACCGACAGCGCCAGCAGCAGCTGTCGCCCATCGATCGCGACCCTCTGGCCGGCAACGCCCCCGAATGGCCAGCGCGCATCGGACGGCAGCGACAGTTCCATCTCCACGTGCGAGCTCGACTGCGTCGTCACCTGCCAGGGCAGGACGAAGCCCAGCCCGTGGATGGCGTGCTCGCCGAGGTTGGCCGGCAGCACGTGGCGCCGGCCTTCGAACTCGAAGCGGCCACGCCGCACGCGCCCACACCACGGCACCATCGGATAGCAGCCCCAGGCGATGGCGGCATCGCTGCCGTGTTCGCCATGCGAGACCAGTTGTTCAACACCGTCGCAGCGGATCTGCGCGATACGCCCGCCGGCCTGCGGCGCGATGTCCACCGACAGCGCGCCATCGCCGATCGTCAGCAACGGCCCCGGCGGCAGCGGCGCGAGCGCGCCGGCGTGGGCCGGCGCGGCCGCGTCATCGGCCATAGGGTTGCAGGGTGCGGATGCGTCCGTCGGCATCGTGCTCCAGCTCGGCGACCTTGGCCGAGCGCAGGTGGGTGACGCCTCCGGAGAGCAGCGAGTCGTGGTAGTACAGCCACCAGCGCCCCTCGAATTCCAGGATCGAGTGGTGCGTGGTCCAGCCGACCACCGGCTCCAGGATGCGGCCGCCGTAGGTGAACGGCCCGTACGGGTTGTCGGCCACCGACCAGCACAGCAGATGGGTGTCGCCGGTGGAGTAGGTCAGGTAGTAGCGGCCCTGATGCTTGTGTACCCAGGCGGCCTCGAAGAAGCGCCGCTCGGTGTCGCCGGCCAGCAGCGGCTTGCCGTCTTCATCCAGGATCAGCACCTCGCGCGGGGCTTCGGCGAGCTGCTTCATGTCGGCGGTCAGGCGCGCCATGCGTGCGCCCAGGGCCGGCTCGTCGGCGGCCGGCTCCTCGTTCGCCGCGTCGTAGGCGTTGTCGCGGTACTTCTGCAGCTGGCCGCCCCAGATCCCGCCGAAGTACATGTAATACGCGCCGTCCGCGTCCGCGTACACCGCAGGGTCGATGGAATAGGTGCCGGCGATGGGCTCGGGTTCGGCGCGGAACGGTCCCTCGGGGCGATCGCCCACCGCGACACCGATCTGGAAGATGCCGTCCGGCCGCTTGGCCGGGAAGTAGAGGTAGTACTTGCCGTCCTTCGTCGCTGCATCCGGCGCCCACATCTGACGGTCGGCCCAGGGCACGTCCTTCACGTCCAGCGCCAGGCCGCAGTCGGTGGCGGGGCCGTCGGGCGAATCCTGGCGCAGCACGTGGTAGTCGCGCATCTGGAAGTGGCCGCCGTCGTCATCGAACGCGGCGCCCATCTCGATGTCGTGCGAGGGATAGATGTAGATCTTGCCCTCGAACACGTGCGCCGACGGGTCGGCGGTGTAGATGTGGCTGACCAGCGGCTGCGAGAGCGCCCGGTCGGCCAGTGCCTTGAGTTCGGCGTCGGTGTATTGCTGGTCTGCCATGGCGGCGTCTCCTTCAGTAATGCCAGGTCATGCCGGCTGTGCGGCGCGGCGTTCGGCCAGTTCGCGCTCGATGCGCACTTCCGTCGGCTTGTCGATTCGGTAGAAAAACAGCATTGCCACGGCCGCCAGGAACGGCACCGAGCAGTACAGGCTGACCGACAGGCGGATGCCATCCACGGTCTCGGGTGCCTGCACCGCCAAGTCGGCGTTGTAGCCGTAGCGCGCCAGCAGGCCTGCGACCAGCGAACCGCCCACGGCCAGGCCCACCTTCAGCCCACACAGGATCGCCGAGAAGATGATGGCGGTGGCGCGGCGGTTGTTCCTCCACTCCGAGTAGTCGGCGACGTCGGCCACCATCGCCCACAGCAGCGGGATGGTGATTCCGTAGAAGAACCCGTGCAGGATCTGCGCTGTGAACACCAGGGCGATGCGGTCCGGCGGGAACAGGTAGAACGCGAGCATGAACATCGTCGAGATGAACAGGAAGATGCCAAACACATCGCGCTTGCCGAAGCGGTCGGCGAGCTTCTTGGAAAACCCGATGCCCACGACCATGAAGATGATGCCACCCGCATTGAACAGGCTGAAGGCCGAAGTCGATGCATCCTCGGGCCACTGGAACCCGGCCAGGCCCATGCTGGTCAGGGTCGCGTTGAGCCCGGCGATGAAGCCGTTGAATCCGATGTTTTCGAGGAACGCGGCCATGGCGCCGTCGTCCAGGTAGTACTGGAAGTAGTAGACGTAGGTGCCGCCCTTCAGCGAGAGCGTGGTGAACACCAGAATGGTCACCACCAGCAGCACCAGCCAGGGCCGGTTGGACGTGAGGTCGGCCACGTCCTGGCCGATGCTCGACTTCTGCCCCGCTGCCGGCACCACGCGCTCGCGCGTGGTGAAGAAGGTGATCAGGAAGAACACCGTGCCCACCACCGCGAACAGCAGCATGGTGTTCTGGAAGCCCTGCACACGATCACCGTCGCCGAGGATCAGCACCAGTGGCAGCAGCAGCGACTGCACAACCAGCTGCGCGACCATCACCGCGACGAAGCGGTAGGCCGACAGGCTGTTGCGCTCGGCCATGCTGCCGGTGAGCACGCCGCTCAGCGCCGAATACGGCAGGTTGTTGGCCGCGTACACCAGCACCAGCAAGGTGTAGGTCGCCGCTGCGTAGAAGATCTTGCCGCGCATGCCGAAATCGGGCGTGCTGAAGGCCAGCAGCGCGAGCACGCCGAACGGCACCGCGGTCCACAGGATCCACGGCCGGAACTTGCCCCAGCGCGAGTTGGTGCGGTCGGCCAGCACCGCCACCAGCGGCGTGAACACGAACGCGCCCAGCAGTCCGACGACGAAGATGATGGTGGCCGCAGTCCCCGCTGGGATGCGGTAGATGTCGGTGTAGAAGAAAGCCAGGAACGTCATCAACGTCTGGAAGATGAGGTTCGCCGCAAGATCACCGAGGCTGTAGCCGACCTTCTCGGTGACCGAAAGCCGGTCAGTGCGTGTGTTCAAGGAACTCCCCTGCTGTTCGTTGGCTGGAAGGATCGCCGGGCGCAGCTATCGTACCCGCAGCAGCCACGCTGCGACGGCCAGCCCCGCCGATTTTTCACCGTACCGATTCGAACTTTGGCATGGCGCGGCTCAGGACTGGAATGCCTGGCAAAAAAAAACACGACCCGCCCGGCGCAGCAACGCACCGGGAGGGTCGTGGGGAGTAAATGGTCAAGTCAGATCAGAAGGTTCCGCGCAGGCCGATCAGGAAGGTGCGACCGGGCTGGTAGATCTCGCCGGGCACGTTCGGGTAGGTGATGTAGTTGCGGGTCTCTTCGTTGGTGAGGTTCAGCACGTTGAAGGTGATCTGCGGCTTGGACGGAAGCGACGCCAGCGTGTAGCTCGCCGACAGGTCGAACTGGCCGCGGTCTTCGCCGAAGTACTGGCCGTAGGTGAGGCCGCCCTCGTTGTTCCCGAGCGCACGCTGGGCCGAACCCTCGACCCAGTTGTACGACAGGCGCACCGAGGTGACGTCGTTCTCCCAGTACGCCGTGGCGTTCCACATCACCGGCGAGATGCCGAACAGGTTGCCTCCCAGCTGGGCGGCCTCCTGGCCGGTCGGCTCCAGGTCGATGTCGGTGTAGTTGGCCATGAAACCAAGCCCCTGGAACACGAAGTCCAGCGGCTGCACCCAGATCAGCTCCCAGCCCTGGATATCGAGCGTGGCGTCGGCGTTGACCTGCTGGCGCACGTTGACCGGCGCGTCCAGCCCACCATTGGCGTTGAGCGCGGCCAGCTGGTTCTCGGTCAGCGCATCCAGCGGGATGCCGAGGGTGCGGAACGGACGCACGTTGATGCCCTGGTAGGTGTAGCCGGACACGCGCTTGTTGAACAGGGTAAGCGCCACCAGGCCTTCGTCACCCGTGTACCACTCCAGTCCCAGGTCGAAGTTGGTCGACAGGTAGGGCGCGAGGTTCGGGTTGCCCTGGTCGGCGATCTCCGCGGACGGATCGGAGAAGGTCGTCGCCGGAAGCATCGAGCGCGGGTTGGGACGCGTCATCGTGCGCGAACTGGACATGCGCACCACCCAGCTGTCCGCCACGTCCCACGCCACGTTGAACGAGGGCAGCCACTCGTCGTACTTGCTGCTCAACGTCTGCCAAGCACGCGTGCCGCCCAGGGTCACCGGACCGCTGATGTCCTGGTCGGTCTCGACATAGCGCACGCCACCGTTGAAGCGCAGGTTGCGGTTCCAGACCTCGGTCTCGCCGTTGAACTCGACGTAGGCGGCGACGTTCGTCTCGTCAACCCCGCCGGAAGCCGCGCCCACCGACTGCGACGTGTTCACTTCCGGTGCGTTGGCGTTGAACTCGTGGTAGTTGGTCGCGTCGAAGAACGCATCGAAATCGACCGTGACGAAACCGTAGGGCCCAGGCCGCAGAAACTGCGAAATGTCGGCGTTGGGAACCTGCTGCTGGGCATAGGCCTGCCAGTCGACGTTGTCGCCGAACGCCACGATCGAACGGCTGAAGCGGTCCTGCGAAACGCCCACCTTGATGTTCTGGCGATCATCGCCGAACTGCAGGTCGGCACGCAGCCGCCCTGCCTCGGTCACGCGCTTCTCGTTGTTGATCTGGAGGCGCCCGCCTTCCCAGGCCCAGCCCGCGTCGGGGTTGTTGAGATCAAGCCCGCTGGTGAAAGCCGGTGTGCCATTGTTGGTGTAGTCGACCGTGGTGAACGGCGAGGTCGGCATGATGGTCGGCGACTCGCGGAAGAACCAGCTGCGGCTCCAGTTGGCCTGCAGGTCGAGCTTGATGCTGTCGTCTTCGCCGAACCAGAAGGTGGCACCCGGATTGATGTTCCAGTACTGCACCTCATCGCGGTAGGGCCGCGCCTCGAGCAGGAACTGGGAGTTCACCAGGGTGGCGCTGGTGACCACGTTGTTGGCATCGAGCTGCATGTTGGTCGGGAGGAAGCCGACCGGGCCAAAGGTGCGCCCGACCAGATTCGCGTCGATGCGGTCGTTCTCGTAGTTGGCGCGCGAGTACATCGAGTCGACGTAGAAATGCATCCTGTCGTTCGGACGCCATTCCAGCGAACCGACCACCGCGTCGCGCTCGCGGTCGCCGGACATGTCGACCGGCCGTGCCAGGCGCGGGAACAGCGCCTCGGTGATCTGGCCCATCGTCAGCCCCGGGTTCTGCGCAAGCAGCCACTCGGCGTCAACAATGTCCCCCGGTGTCATTCCGGCCCCGAGGGTCGAACCGTTGTCCGGCACCACGTTGGGCATCTGCAGGCTGCCGCCGCCGCCGGGATTGCACTCGGCCGGGCGATTGGTCACCGAAGTACCGATGCCGCACTGCTGCTCGTTGAGGCCCGGATTCATCCAGCCCACCGACTCCCAGCCGCGCACCGCGATGCGGCTGCGCACAACGGACGCGCCAATCAGGGCGCCGAAGGTGCCTTCGTCATTGGTCCAGCTGTACAGGACCGAGCCGCGCGGATTGAACTTCTCGCCAATGGTGTTGTAGTCCATCTGGCCCGAGTAGTTGAGGTGGCGACCCGGGATGTCGAACGGGCGCATGCTGCGCATGTCGACCACGCCGGAGATGCCGCCCTCGGGCAGGCTCGCCTGCGGCGACTTGTAGACCGTGAGCTTGTTGAAGAACTCGGTCGGGAACAGGTTGAGGTCGACTTCGCGGTTCTGGTTGCCGCGGTTGAGACCGATCGAGGCCGTGGCTGCTTCGCCGCCGTTGATGATGGTCTTGGTGAAGCTCTGCGGCAGGCCGCGGATGCCGACGTTCAGGCCTTCGCCGTTGACGTCGCGGTCGATCTGGATGCCGGGGATGCGCGCCAGCGACTCGGCGATGTTGGTGTCGGGGAACTTGCCGATGTCCTCCGAGAAGATCGAGTCGGTGAAGCCGGTCGATTCACGCTTGGCGTCGGTCGAGTACTGCAGGCTCTGGCGGTAGCCGGTAACCACGACCGAGTCGAGGTCGGTGGCGGTGGTGGTGGTCGGCGCCGGCGCATCCTGCGCGACAGGCGCCTGCTGCGCGAGCGCGGAGCCTGTGAGGCCGACCAGGGCCAGGCCCAGGGCATGTGACAAAGCGGTTCTTGTGTGTCTGATCTTCACGGAACTCCCCTCCCGTTGCTGTGGACCGGCTTGGCCTTGAAAAATGACCACCGGTGGACATTGTTGGTTCGATATTTCCCTTGCTCGAGCGTTTGAGTCGCGGCCGGATGGTAGCGCTACCAAGTCAACGGATACACGCTGCGACGCAGCATGCTTCTGAGTGCGACACGAACTCGCGGTTTACTGCGGTGCGGCATCGATTCCGCTGCAACGTTCCATCAAGCGCACTGTCGTCAGGCCGACTATTGCGACCCTCACCGGATGTGATACTGATAGCGCTATCACGTGCGCCGGGGAGAGCGACATGACGCAGCTGCAAAACGTCTTCGGACGCACGTCGCGCCTGGGCGCTGACACCGGTGGCGCCGCATGACAGCGCCCCCTTCCGCTGCCGCACCGGCCGCCGCCAAACTCGGCATGTACCGCTGGCGCGTATGCGCGATGCTGCTCGCGGCGACGACGATCAACTACATCGATCGACAGGTGCTGGGCGTGCTCGCGCCGTTCCTGCAGGACGAGATCGGCTGGAGCGAGATCGAGTACGGCTACATCGTCACCGCCTTCCAGGCCGCCTACGCGATCGGCCTGCTTTGCGCCGGCGCGATCATCGACAGGCTCGGCACGCGCATCGGCTACGCAATCGCCATCGTCGTGTGGAGCATCGCGGCGATGTCGCACGCGCTGGCCGCGACCGTGGTCGGCTTCATGATCGCGCGCTTCTTCCTCGGGCTTGGTGAAGCCGGCAACTTCCCGGCCGCGATCAAGACGGTCGCCGAATGGTTCCCGCGCCGCGAGCGCGCGTTCGCCACGGGCATCTTCAATTCGGGTTCCAACATCGGCGCGATCGTCGCACCGCTGATGGTGCCGCTCATCGCATTGTCGCTGGGCTGGCAGGCGGCCTTCCTGTTCACGGGGATGCTCAGCGCCATCTGGCTGGTGGTCTGGCTGCTGTGGTACCGGGCGCCGGAGCAACAACCGAAACTCACGTCCGCGGAACTCGCCCACATCCGCAGCGACCCGCCGGAAGTGTCAGCCAAGGTGCCATGGGCGCGCATCCTCAAGCATCGCCAGGCCTGGGCCTTCGTCGCGGCGAAGTTCATGACCGATCCGATCTGGTGGTTCTTCCTGTTCTGGCTGCCGAAGTTCCTGCACTCCGAATACGGCTTGACCCTGCTCGGCCTGGGCCTGCCGCTGGTGGTGATCTTCGTGCTGGCCGACGTGGGCAGCATCTTCGGCGGCTGGATCGCGGGCCGCTTCATCAAGCTCGGCTGGAGCGTCAACCGCGCGCGCAAGGGCGCGATGCTGATCTGCGCGCTGTGCGTGGTGCCGATCGTGTTCGCCGCGCAGGCCGAGAACCTGTGGGTCGCGGTGGGCCTGATTGGCCTTGCGACGGCGGGCCACCAGGGCTGGTCGGCGAACGTGTTCACGCTGACCTCCGACATGTTCCCGCGCCACGCGGTCGGCTCGGTCGTGGGCATCGGCGGCTTCGCCGGCGCGGTGGGCGGCATGATGATCGCCACCTTCACCGGTTTCCTGCTGCAGACCACCGGCAGCTACGTGCCGGTGTTCATGATGGCCGGCTCGGCCTATCTGCTGGCGCTGCTGGTGGTGCACCTGCTGGCGCCGCGGCTGGAACCGGCGCGTCTGGATGCGGGCAGCGACGCACGCGCCTGAGCCGATCGACTACGCACACGCAACGCATGACATGACCTCCGGAGCGGCCGAGGTCGCGTCCCCGCAAGGAATCCCGACATGAAACCGACACTGCTGCTGGCCTTCCTGCTTGTCCTGCCGGGGGCAGCGGCCGCCAGCCAGGATTGCCGCGCCCCGGCGACCGTATGCGAGACACGGACCAGCGGCAGCCTGGCGCTGATCGAACGCGGCGCACCGGTTGGCGTGCTCATCGGAGAGGATGACTTTGCCGCCGTGCGCCACGCCGCGGATGCGCTGCGCGCAGACCTGGCGGCCGTGGCCGGCGCTGCGACGTCGTCATCGGCGGGCTCGAATGACACCGCGATCATCGCCGGCACGCTCGGCCACAGCGCGCGCATCGACCGGATCGTGCGCGAGCAGCAGATCGACACCAGCGGCGTTGCCGGCACCTGGGAGGCCTACCTGCTGCAGGTGGTCGACAATCCCGAGCCCGGCATCGATCGCGCGCTGCTGGTGGTCGGCGCCGACCGCCGCGGTACAGCGTTCGGCCTGTACGAACTCTCGCGCCGCATCGGCGTCTCGCCCTGGACCTGGTGGGCCGACGTGCCTCCGCCGCGCCACGCATCGCTCCACGTCGCGCCGGGGCGTTTCGTCGACGCGCCCAAGGTGAAATACCGCGGCATCTTCATCAACGACGAGGATCCCGCGCTCGGCAACTGGAGCAAGGCGACCTTCGGCGGCACCAACCACCGCTTCTACGAGCGCGTGTACCAGCTGATCCTGCGCCACAAGGCCAACTACCTGTGGCCGGCGATGTGGCAGCCGCGCGCGTTCTACGACGACGATCCGCGCAATGCCGAGCTCGCCGACGAATACGGCGTGGTGATCGCCACCACCCACCACGAGCCGATGATGCGCGCGCACGACGAATGGTCGCGCCACGGCAAGGGCCCCTGGGACTACGCGCGCAACGCCGATGCGCTGCAGGAATTCTGGCGCGGCGGCATCGAGCGCCTGCAGGGCCGCGAAGCGGTCGTCACGCTGGGCATGCGCGGCGACGGCGACGAGCCGATGACCGAGGAGACCGCCACCGCCCTGCTCGAGCGCATCGTCGCCGACCAGCGCCGCATCATCACCGAGGTCACCGGCCAGCCCGTGGAGCAGACGCCCCAGGTCTGGGCGCTGTACAAGGAGGTGCAGGACTACTACGACAAGGGCATGCGCGTTCCCGACGACGTGACCCTGCTGTTTGCCGACGACAACTGGGGCAACATCCGGCGCCTCCCCGATCCAGCGCACAAGCGCCCCGGCGGTTACGGCGTCTACTACCATTTCGACTACGTCGGCGGCCCGCGCAACTACAGGTGGATCAACACCACCCAGGTCGAACGGGCCTGGGAGCAGATGCGGCTGGCCTGGGCGCACGGCGTGGAGCGGGTGTGGGTGGTCAACGTTGGCGACATCAAGCCGATGGAGCTGCCGATCAGCGCCTTCCTCGACCAGGCCTGGGATCCCGATGCCGCCGACCTGGACTGGATCGCCGGCTATCCGGAAGCCTGGGCGGCCGAGCAGTTCGGCCCGGCGCATGCGCGCGAGATCGGCGACATCCTCAGCCGCTATACGCAGTTCAACGCGCGGCGCAAGCCGGAACTGCTCGACGCCGATACCTGGAGCCTGCTGCACGACGGCGAGGCCGAGCGCGTGGTCGCCGAATGGGACGCGCTCGAGCAGCGCACCCTCGCACTCGCGGCGCGCATCCCGGCCAGCCACCGCGACGCCTGGGTGCAGCTGGTCGAATACCCGGTGCTGGCGAGCGCGAACCTGACCCGCATGTACGTCGCTGCCGCGCGCAACCGCCTGTATGCGGCGCAGGGTCGCGCGTCGGCCAACCACTGGGCGGACGAGACGCAGCGCCTGTTCGAGCGCGACGCCGAACTGCAGCGTGTCTACGAACACGACGTCGCCGACGGCAAGTGGTTGCACATGATGTCGCAGGTGCGCATCGGCTACACCCACTGGCAGCAGCCGCCGCGCAACGTGATGCCGGCGCTGTCACGCGTGGACGTGCCAGAACGCGGTGTCGCCGGAGTCGCGGTCGAAGGCGATGCACGCGGCTGGCCGCAGCCTGCGGCATCGCCACGGCTGCCGGAACTCGATCCAGTCGCTGCGCGCAGCCGCGAGGTGGTGGTCTACAACCGTGGCGCGCAGGCGATCGGATTCACCGCGAAGTCCTCGCAGCCGTGGCTGAAGGTCTCCCCCGCCAGCGGCGAGGTGCAGGACGCGCAGGCGCTTGAGCTTGCCGTCGACTGGGCTCACCTGCCCGAGGGCGAGCACGAAGCAGTGATCGCCATCCGCGGTGCCGACCGCACCGAGGTGTATGTGCAGGTACCGGTGCGCAAGCCCCCGGCGCATCGCGGCGCGCGCGGCTTCGTCGAAGGCGACGGCGTGATCGCGATCGAGGCCGCGCATCATGCGCGCGCGGTGGCGCCTGCCAGTGGCGAATGGCAGGTCATCCCGAATCTGGGCCGCACCCTGTCGGGCGTGACCGCCTGGCCCGCCACCGGCGAGCCGCTGGTGCCCGGTGGCGATGGCGCGCGGCTGGAGTATCCGATCGTCGTGGACGCCGATGGCGAGGTCGAAGTACGCGTCGCGCTGGCGCCGACGCTCGACCTGCGCCATCGCGGCGGCCTGCGCTATGCCGTGTCGATCGGCGACGAGGCGCCGCAGCTGGTCAACATGCGCCTGGATCCGACGCCGGGCGACCGCGACTTCCGCGCCTGGGAGCTTGCGGTTATCGACAACGTGCACGTCGCCAGCTCGCGCCATCGCGTGGCGGCCGGCGCCAATACGCTCAAGCTGTGGCAGGTGGATCCGGGCGTGGTGTTCCAGCGCATCGAGGTGGTCACGCGGCCACGCGCGCGCGGTACGCTCGGGCCGGAGGAGAGCCAGCGACGCTAAGAGGCCCATTCGCGCGCCGCTGAGGATTCTTCTCGGCCGAACTGACAGTTTGTTCGCCCGGGGATGCAGCAGGCCTGCGGTCGGAAGAACCGCAGTTTCGCGCGCGGATCGATGCACCGGACTCCCACAGGCCAGCAGGGCCGCGCATCTGCAAACGCCCGCGCCTTTCACTGCCCCGCCCGGCGGACGCAGACCATGTAATCCAGACCCGAGCCCATGAACATCGCGACCAAACCACTCCACCTCCACGAAGACCGTCTGTTTCCCGCCGACGCGACCCAGCGCGCGATCGCGCGCCGCCTGTACGCAGAGGTCGCGACGCTGCCGATCATCAGCCCGCATGGCCACACCGACCCTGGCTGGTGGGCCAGCGACGCGCCCTTCGCCGATGCCACCGAACTGCTGCTGGTCCCGGACCACTACGTGTTCCGCATGCTCTACAGCCAGGGCATTGGCCTTGACGCGCTGGGCATCCCGCGCGCCGACGGCTCGCGTGCCGAGGTCGATCCACGCGCGGCCTGGCGGCTGTTCGCGCAGAACTTCCACCTGTTCCGCGGCACGCCTTCGTCGATGTGGCTCAACCATGTCTTCCACGAGGTGTTCGGCCTGCGCGAGCGGCTGGATGCCGGCAGCGCCGACCGCTACTACGACACCATCACCCAGGCGCTGCAGACGCCGCAGTTCCGGCCGCGCGCGCTGTTCGAACGCTTCAACATCGAGGTCATCGCCACCACCGAGTCGCCGCTGGATCCGCTGGAACACCACCAGGCGATCCGCGACAGCGGCTGGGGCGGCCGCGTGGTCACCGCCTACCGTCCCGATCCGGTGATCGACCCGGAACACGAGCAGTTCCGCTCGGCGCTGGAGCGCTTCGGCGAGATCACCGGCGAGAACGTCTACGACTGGGACGGCTATCTGCGCGCGCACCGCCAGCGCCGCGCCTTCTTCGCCTCGATGGGCGCGACCTCGACCGACCACGGGCACCCCAGCTGCGCCACCGCCGACCTGCCCACCGAGCAGGCGCGCGCGCTGTTCACCCGTGTCGTCACCGGCAAGTTCACCGCCGCCGATGCGGAGCTGTTCCGCGCCCAGATGCTGACCGAGATGGCGGCGATGAGCCTGGACGACGGGCTGGTGATGCAGATCCATCCGGGCTGCTTCCGCAACCACAACCGCGGCCTGTTCGAGCGTTACGGTCGCGACAAGGGCGCCGACATCCCGCTGCGCACCGAATACGTGCACGCGCTCAAGCCGCTGCTCGACCGTTTCGGCAACGAGCCCGGCTTCCGCCTGATCCTGTTCACCCTGGACGAGAGCACCTACGCACGCGAACTCGCGCCGCTGGCCGGGCACTGGCCCTGCCTGTTCCTCGGCCCGGCGTGGTGGTTCCACGATTCCCCCGACGGCATGTGGCGCTTCCGCGAGCAGACCCTGGGCACCGCCGGGTTCTACAACACGGTCGGTTTCAACGACGATACCCGCGCCTTCCTGTCGATCCCGGCGCGGCATGACGTCGCACGTCGCATCGACTGCGCGGTGCTGTCCAAACTTGTGTCCGAACACCGCATCGACGAGGACGAAGCCACCGAGGTCGTGGTCGATCTCGCCTGGCGCCTGCCCAAGGAGGCATACCGCCTGTGAACCCACACGTCCGGGCCGCCCGCGCGCAATCGCGCTTCCACGGCAGCGCCCTGCTGCTCCTGCTTGCGGTGTTCGTGTCGATGGCGGCGCCGGCGTTTGCCTCGCCGCGCGAGAGCGTCCGCCTCGACAGCGGTTGGCGTTTCCATCGCGGCGACCCGCCCGGCGTCGACGGACGCCTGGACTACGACGTACGCCCCGAGGTAATCCGGAGTGCCGACGGCAAGGTCGCCGACGCGCGCCCCGACGAGGCGGTACGCATCCAGGCCGACCGTCCGGTGCTCAAGCCCTGGATCCTGCCGACCGCGAATCGCTTCATCGCCGATCCGGATCGCCGCCACGCGCGCCCCGATGCCGACCCGGCCGTGGGCGACGTATCGTTCCTGCAGTCCGGCTTCGACGACAGCAAGTGGCAATCGGTGACGCTGCCGCACGACTGGGCGATCGCCGGACCGTTCATCGCCGAAGGCCCCTATGGCGGCATGGGCCGGCTGCCCAGCTGGGGCATCGGCTGGTACCGCCGCAGCCTCGACATCCCGGCCTCGCAGCAGGGCCGGCAGGTGTTCCTGGACGTGGGCGGCGCCATGTCGCACGCCAGCGTCTGGCTCAACGGTGAGCTCGTTGGCGGCTGGCCCTACGGCTACAACAGCTGGCGCGTGGACCTCACGCCCTACATCGCGTTCGGCGGCGACAACCAGCTTGCGATCCGTCTCGACAATCCACCCGAATCCGCGCGCTGGTATCCGGGCGGCGGGCTGTACCGCGACGTGTGGCTGACCACGACCGCGCCGGTGCACGTAGCGCAGTGGGGCACGCATGTCACCACGCCCGACGTCTCGGCGCAGTCGGCGACCGTCAACCTGCGCGTGGAAATCGACAACGCCACCGACGCGCCGGTGCGGGTGCAGGTGGACACCGGCTTCTTCGCGCTCGACGATGATGGCGCCGCCACCGGCGAAGCTGTCGCAAGCATTCCCACGATCGGCGTCGACGTGGTTGGAGGCGGCAGCACCAGGGTCAGCTCCGGCACGCGCATCGCCAATCCGCGCCTGTGGGGCCCGCCGCCGGGCCAGCAGCCGCATCGCCATGTCGCGGTGACTACGCTGCGCCAGGATGGTCGCATCGTCGACCGCTATGAAACGCGCTTCGGCATCCGCGACGTGCAATGGGATCCGGACCGCGGCGTGATCGTCAACGGCGAGCACGTCGTGCTCAACGGCGTGAACCAGCACCACGACCTCGGCGCGCTGGGCGCGGCCTTCAACCTGCGCGCGGCCGAGCGCCAGCTGGAGATCCTGCGCGACATGGGCGTCAACGCCATCCGCATGGCGCACAACCCGCCCGATCCGCAGTTGCTCGAACTCACCGACCGCATGGGCTTTCTGGTCGTCGACGAGGTCTTCGATTCCTGGGAAAAGAAGAAGACGCCGCTCGATTTCCACCTGGTCTTCCCCGACTGGCACGAGGCCGACCTGCGCGCGATGCTGCGCCGCGACCGCAACCACCCATCCGTGATCCTGTGGAGCGTGGGCAACGAGGTCGGCGAGCAGTACGACGGCGAGGCCGGCGCAGCCATCGGCCGGCGGCTGGTCGAGATCGTGCGCGAAGAGGATCCGACCCGGCCCACCACCGCGTCGATGAACTGGGCCAAGGCCGACATGCCCTTCCCCGCCGCGTTCGACGTGATCAACCTCAACTACCAGGGCGAAGGCATCCGCCAGGCACCCGAGTTCGAAGGCACCGAGCGCATCCGCACGCCACCATCGTACCCGGCGTTCCGCAAGGCCTTCCCGGACAAGGTGATCTTCGGCAGCGAGACGGCGTCCGCGCTGAGCAGCCGCGGCATCTACCTGTTCCCGGTGTCGCCGCACCAGAGTGCCCCGGTGCGCGACCACAACGGCGGCGGCGATTCGGTGAACCACCACGTCAGCGCGTACGAACTGTACGCCGTGGACTTCGGCTCGAGCGCCGACAAGGTCTTTGCCGCGCTCGACCGCCACCCCTTTGTTGCCGGCGAGTTCGTCTGGAACGGCTTCGACTATCTCGGCGAGCCCACGCCCTACTACACCGCGCGCAGCTCCTACAGCGGCATGATCGACCTGGCCGGCTTCCCCAAGGACCGCTACTACCTCTACCAGGCGCGCTGGCGCCCGGACCTGCCGATGGCGCATATCCTGCCGCACTGGAACTGGCCCGGACGCGAGGGACAGGTGACGCCGGTGCACGTGTTCACCAGCGGCGACGAGGCCGAGCTGTTCCTCAACGGCGTCTCGCAGGGCCGCAGGAAGAAGGGGGAGTACGAGTACCGGCTGCGCTGGGACGAGGTGGTCTACCAGCCGGGCGAGCTGCACGTGCGCGTCTGGCGCGATGGCCGCGAATGGACGCAGGCGCGCGTGCAGACCACCGGCGCGCCGGCGCGGCTTGCATTGGAGGCCGATCGCGCGCGCATCGGCAACGACGGCCGCGACCTGTCCTTCATCACCCTGCGCGTGCTGGATGCCGACGGTCGCGCAATCCGCAATGCCGACAACCGGGTCCGCTTCGAGGTCGAAGGCCCTGCCGAACTGGTCGCCACCGACAACGGCGATCCGCGCGACCTCACCGCCTTCCCCTCGCCCGAACGCAAGGCGTTCAGCGGGCTGGCGCTGGCGATCGTGCGTGGCCTGCAAGACCAATCCGGCACCGCCATCGTGCGCGTACATGGCGAAGGTCTGGAACCGGCAGAACTGCATCTGCAGGTGGGTCCGCCACAGTGAACAACGCACGCGAGGAATGCCCATGCCGTTGACCCGCCTGACCACGCTGCTGTGCGCGCTGCTCCTGGCCGCCGCAAGCGCAGCCGCTGCGCCACTGGCGCCAGTGTCCACGCCGGAGGCGCCCACCGCCTGGGTGAAGGATCCCCGCTACTGGCCCGAACCGGTGATGGACCAGACGCCGCCACCGCTTCCCGCATTCGAACGCGAGCGCGCGGTGCTGGTGTTCTCCAAGACCAACGGCTTCCGCGACAGCGAACAGATCGAGGCGGCCAACGACGCCCTGGCCGACATGGCGGACGCGCGCGGATGGGACAGCTTTGTCAGCGAAAACGCGGCGCTGTTCAACCCGGATGCGCTGGCGCAGTTCAACGTGGTGGTGCTCAACAGCATCAGCGGCAATGTCTTCACCGACGCGCAGCGCGCCGCCTTCCGCCAATGGGTCGAAGACGGCGGCGGCGTGGTCGCCCTGCATGGTTCCGGCGGCGACCCGCGCTACGACTGGGACTGGTATGTCGACACCCTGATCGGCGCGCAGTTCATCGGCCACACCAATGCGCCGAACCAGTTCCAGGACGCGACCGTGCTGGTCGCCGAACCCGACCATCCTGCAATGGCCGGCCTTCCGGGCGAATGGCGCCGGCAGGACGAGTGGTATGCGTTCGACCGCGTGCCCAACGGCCACGGCACCCGCATCCTCGCGCGCCTGGACGAAGGCAGCTACGAGCCCGCACCCGAACATCGCATGGGCGACCATCCCATCGTCTGGACGCGCTGCATCGCGCGCGGCCGCGTGTTCTACAGCGCGCTCGGGCACAAGGCCGAAACCTACGCCGAGCCATTGCACCTGCGCATGATCGACGGCGCGATCGGCTGGGCCGCCGAAACACCGCGCGACGCCTGCCGCTGAGCCGCATCCACGCATTCCCGGTGAGGCTGCCGACGCCTCGCGACCGCTCCCGATCCGAGGTCTCCCCATGAAGCACTACTCCACCAAGCTCCTCGCCGCCGCGATCCTGCTCGCCGGTGCCGCCGCCACCCATGCCGCGCCACCGCCGACCACGCTCAAGCAGGCCTATGCCGACGCCTTCCTGATCGGCACTGCGGTCAACGACGAGATTGTCAGCGGCGAGGATGCGCGCGCCCAGGCGCTGGTGGCGCTGCACTTCAACGCGATCACCGCCGAGAACGTGATGAAGGCCGAGGTGCTGCATCCCGAGCCCGGCAAGTGGGACTTTGCGGCCGCCGACGCCTTCGTCGCCTTCGGCCGGCAGCACGACATGTATCTGATCGGCCACACCCTGGTCTGGCACAACCAGACCCCGGCCTGGTTCTTCGAAGGCGCGGATGGACAGCCCGCCGGCATCGACACCATGCGCGAACGCATGCGCGAGTACATCAAGGTCGTCGCCGGCCGCTACGCCGGCAAGGTGCAGGCCTGGGACGTGGTCAACGAGGTGATGGGCGAAGACGGCCAGTACCGCGACACGCTGTGGACGCGCGGCTACGGCGGCGACGGTGACGCGCTGGTGCGCGATGCCTTCCGCTTCGCGAGCGAGGCGGCGCCGGATACCCAGCTCTACTACAACGACTTCAACGCCTGGCGCCCGGAAAAGCGCGACGGCATCGTGCGCATGGTGAAGATGCTGCAGCAGCACGGCATCCGCATCGACGGCATCGGCATCCAGGGCCACTGGGGCCTGAACTTCCCGTCCACCGCGCATATCGAGGCGGCGATCGACGCCTACGCCGCGCTCGGGGTGAAGGTGATGATCACCGAACTCGACGTCGACGTACTGCCGCTGACGAAGGAAGGCCAGATCATCGGCCAGGGCATGGCGCATCCGCAGTTCCAGCTGCCCGAGTTCAAGACCTTCCTTGATCCCTACCGCGACGGCTTGCCGGCCGAAGTGCAGCAGCAGCTCGCCGACCGCTACGCCGAGCTGTTCCGCATCTTCCACGGCCGCCGCGACAAGCTCCACCGCGTGTCGATCTGGGGCGTCGAGGACGGCATGTCGTGGAAGAACGGCTACCCGATCCCCGACCGCACCAACTACACCCTGTTGTTCGACCGCAGCGGCCAACCCAAGCCCGCATTCGAGGCGGTGCTCGCGGTACCCCGGACGCGCTGAACGGCGGCGGCAGCGCGATTGATCAAGGCGACACCCCGGTCCCCGCGTCCTGGCGGCCGCGTACAATGCGCAGGCGGCCGCAACTGCAGCCGCACCTCCCCTGGGGAGTAGCCGGCTTCCACCCCGGAAGCGCGTCCGTCAACACACTCGGCCTGCACCGGCCGTGGCGGCCGCAACCTGACGTTTGGCGAGACCAGCGGGCCACGCACGCCATTGCGGTCGGGCGCGTGCGCGGTCCGTTGTGCCCAAGCCTCGCCGTCCCGGATCCTCGATGCACCCCGTTTCCATCCTGCTGCTCGGCCTGGCGATGTCCACCGATGCCTTCGCCGCGGCCATTGGCAAAGGCGCCGCCATGCGCAGCCCGCGCTGGCGCGATGCGCTGCGCGCCGGCCTGGTGTTCGGCCTGATCGAGGCCACCACGCCCATCGTCGGCTGGCTGCTCGGCTCGAGCGCGTCGGATCTGGTCGAGGCCTGGGACCACTGGATCGCGTTCGGCCTGCTGGCGGCGCTGGGACTGCACATGATCCACAAGGCGCTGCGCGGCGGCACGGACGACGATGCGCCGCCGCAGCGCGGACTGGGTGCGCTGGCGCTGGCGGGCCTGGCGACCAGCATCGATGCGCTCGCGGTCGGCGTGGGCCTGGCGTTCGTGGAGGTGGACATCCTCGCCGTCGCGGCGGTGATCGGCCTGTGCACCTTCGTGATGGTCACCGCGGGCGTGATGGCGGGCCGCGCGCTCGGCCAGGTGCTGGGCCGGCGTGCGGAGATCGCGGGCGGGATCATCCTGATCCTGGTCGGCGCGATGATCGTGTACGAACACGTGTTTGCCTGAAGCGCCGGACTCGCGTCACGGGATCCCTCATTGCGTCCGGGATGACAACCGAGCGTTGGGGAACCTCCGGGCAAGTCCGATTTGTCATTCCGAACGCAGTGAGAAGAGCTCTATAACGGCGAAGCCGGTCAATCTGGGTCGAATCAAGGGAGCGGATTGACCAGCTTTGCTGTTGTAAAGCGCCTCTCGCTATGCTCGAAATGACAGTTGTCCGGAGATTCCTTGGAGGCTGCCCTGACCGGCCGCGCCACAGCGTTCAGCGAACAGCGCTGCTGCGCGCATCCACCCACGGTGCCAGCAGGCGCAGCAGCCGCGGACGGCTGGACAGCAACATCGCCACCAGCAGGGCCGAACCGGACAGGGTCATCAGCCAGACCAACACCGCCATCGACGCGTGGTCGGCCTTGAGGCAGAGCGCCAGCGACGATGCGGCGCCAATTGCGCCGGCCACGCGCAGGAGCTGCGCATGGCGGACGTCAAGCGCACGGCCCCACACCTGCGCCGCGTGCGCCGGCATCGCCAGCGCCAGCCAGCCCATGCCGGCGAAGCCTGCAAGCATCGCGGCCAGCAGCAGTGCTGCCGCGTGCGTGGGCTCAGGCATGCCTTGCCTCCGTACCCGTCGGGCAGCGCACCGCTGCGGCAGCGCGCAGCCGCAGCCGGCGCGCGGCAATCCCTGCCACGGTCGCACATGCGAGCAGCGACAGATCAACGCCGGCCACCGGCCAGTAGCCCGCCGCGAGCGTGCGCAGCAGGTGGTCGCCGGTGGTTGCCCAGTTCAGCAGAACGGCGGTCACGGCCAGCATCGCGATCGCAACGCTCTGCTCGCGCCACGCCGGGTTGGATCGCCCCTGTGCGACCGGCGCGCTGCGCCAGGCCGCATGCAGCAGCGCCAGCACCCAGGTGCCCCAGAACGCGTAGCGCTGCCAGTCGCCGCGTCCGGCCATGTCTTCGGGCAGCAGCCGGTTGGCGACCAGGATGCCCAGCGCCGCCAGCACCATGCCGGTGACCGACGCCACCGCCAGCGCATCGACCACGCGCGCGCCCTGGCTACCCTGTTGCGCGTGCTGGCGCTTGCGCTTCTCGACGAAGAAGATGAAGCCGGTGGCGATGCACACCGCGCCCGCCAGCCCGCCGAACACATACAGCCAGCGCAGCAGCCAGTGGCGGAAGTGCTGCAGGTGCAGGCCGGTGAGGAACTCGGCGACACGCGCGACCGGCGTCGCCGCCGGGTCCTCGCGGATCAGCTCGCCGCTCGATGCCTTGAAGTGGATGGCATCGCCGACCAGGGCGATGCGGTCGGTGCCAGCGCGATAGACGCTGACGAAGCCGTTGGCATCGCCCACGTGCTGCAGCCACAGGAAGCCGACTTCGCCGGCCTTGCCGTTCGCCTCCCAGCGGCGCCGGGCTTCGGCCACCATCGCGTCGACGTTGGCCAGCCCCGCCGCCACGCCTGCGCGCTCGTGCGGCAAGCCGGTCTCGCGCGCCTCAACCTGCGCATGCAGGTCGTGCAGCTCATGCAGCTGGGTATGCCCGACCGGGAAGTAGTACGTGGCCGCGAAGATCAGCAGGCCGGTGAAGGCGAAGAAGAAATGGAACGGCAGCGCGACCACGCCGGTGAGGTTGTGCAGGTCGAGCACGCTGCGCAGGCGCGCCTTGCCCGGCCGGAAGGTGAAGAACTCGCGGAACATCCGGCGATGCATCACCACGCCGCTGACCAGCGCGGCCAGCATCACCAGCGCCGAGAAGCCCACGATCCAGATACCCAGGTTCTTCCAGTCCAGGGTCAGTCCGTAGTGCATCGGATAAAAGAATCCGCTGCCGATCTTCAACTGGTCGACCGGCAGCAGCCTGCCGTCGCGCGGGTCGATGGTCACGTCGGCCCAGATCGCCTCTTCCGGGTCCTTGGCGCTGGCCACCTCGAAGCCCGCGAACAGCGCCAGCACCGGGTCGCGATGGGTTGTGTACGCACTCCAGCTCACCGGGGTGTCGAAGCGCTCCGGCATCGGCCCATCCACGCGCGGTCGCATCGCCTCGATCGCGGCGCGCGTGGGCTGCATGCGCTCGAAGGCCGGGCGCAGCACCTGCTCGAACGACGGCATCGGCTGCGCTTCGATACGCGTGGCCGGGATCGCCCAGCGGTCGATCTCGCGGTCGAACACCGACAGCGCGCCGAAGAAGAACGCCGCCATCAACACGAAGCCCAGCACCAGTCCGAACCAGGTATGCAGCCAGGTCATGGCCTGGCGGAAGCTGCTGAACATCATCTTGTCCTCCTTCAGACCAGTGCCCGCTGCACGAGCGAAGCGACCACCGACAGCAGCCCACCCGCACCGAGCAGCAGCATCCACGCCCGCCACGGCCGCTTTGCGGCGATCGCCCACAGGAATACCACCAGGAACGCCAGCACGCCCAGCAGGCTCGCCAGGAACTCGGCGTCGTGGAACCCCATCCCCGCCGCAAACATCAAGCTCGCGCCCGCGGCGACGAAGCCCCAGGCAAAGGCATAGCCGCCGATTACGGCGGCGCCAATGCGCGCGACGACCTGCAGTCGCGCTGCGCGGGGTTGCACGAACGTGGTGGAAAGCCGAGACATGCCCATCAGAACCGCCAATCGAAGCTCAGTGTGTAGTTCGCCGGCGCCCCGTAGTACCCGCTGTAGCGCAGCGTATTGATGTACTTCTCGTCACCGATGTTGTTCGCATTGAGCCGCAGGCTCGCGTTGGGCAGGAAATCCCAGGCCGCGAACGCATTGAGCACAGCATAGCTGCCCTGCCTTACCGTGAAGCCGCTGGCCTCGATGTTGGATATCGCGCTCTGCCAGCGCCCGCCAACGCCCAGAGACAGCGCCGGAAACGCCGGCAGGCGCCCGCTCAGCAGCAGGTTGGCCGTGCGACGCGGCACCCACGGATACGTGTCCTCGCCATTCAACCCGTCCAGCTTCAGCGCCGTGTAGCCGAACACCAGGTCCACGTCCTCGCCAAGCCTGCCCACTGCCTCGAACTCCACGCCTTTGGAGCGCACGTCCATGGGCACGTAGATCGACGATCCGAATTCGTTGTACTGCCCCGTCGGCGTCGCCAGCCCGGCCTGGTCGGCCTTGAACACCGCCAGCGTGGTCAGCAGGCGCTGGTCCAGCCAATCGGCCTTGATACCGGCCTCATAGTTCTCGCCCTTGCTGGCGTCGAGGTAGCGGTCGTTTTCATCCACCTGGTCCTGCGGCTGGTAGATGTCCGAATAGCTCACGTAGCCGAGCACGCGCTCGCTGAAATCGAAGGTCAGGCCGCCGTAGGGGCTGGTGTGGCTGGTGGTCTGGTCGAAGTCCAGGTCGTAGGACCTGCCGCTGCGACGGTAGCGGGCATGGTTGGCGCCGGCGATGACGGTGAGGCGGTCGCTGAGCGCGATCCGTGCCGCGCCGAACGCGCGCCCGAGGCGTTGGTCAAGCACCGAGTACAGCGACGGATCGCTCCAGTCGGGCTGTGGAATCGCATCGGTCGCATACGGGAACGCGGGCAGCGCGCCCCAGGCCGGGTCCGAGAAGTCGGGAACGCCCTGCTCCCAGCCATCCGTCTCGCTCTTCGCCAAGCTGGCACCGAACGTCACCTCCTGGTCGCGGCCGAACATCTGGAAGTGGCCGTTCACCGTGATCGATCCCAGATGGCTGGTGGCCTCGTCGATGCCACCCCAGGGATAGCCGTACAGCCCCAGCCCGGTGGCCGGATCCAGCCCCTCGGCAATGCCGTCGCCATCGGTGTCCTGCAGGAAGGCATAGAACATCTTCTCGTCGCCGCTGCTGCGGCGATGGTTGTAGGCCAGCTTCAGCTGCCAGTCCTCGCCCAGCCGATGCGCGTATTCGGCAAAAGCGGTCTGGTTGGTGGTGTTCCAGTAGGTCCAGTCCTGCGTGGTCGAGGCGTCGGCGTCCCATTCGCGCTGCGTGCCATCGCTGTTCATGAAGGTCAGCGCGCCCCACATGATCCCGTCGGACTTGGCCCGCTGCCAGGAATAGCCGAAGGTCAGCGTGCCGTTCTCGCCCACCTGCCCGTCCACGACGCCGTACAGGAAATCGCGACGGTTGTGGTTGGCCTGCAGGTGGGTATCGCCGTCCTCGTGCGCTGCGACCACGCGTCCGGCCCAGCTGCCGTCGGCGGTGAACGGGGTCGAATAGTCGACCTCCGCACGCAGCGTGCTCCACGAGCCGTAGCTCAAGCCGGCCACGCCCTCGCGCTCGTTGGTCGGCCGCTTGCGCACGTAGTTGATGGTGCCGGCGGCATTGCCCACGCCGGTGAGCAGGCCGTTGGCGCCGCGGATCACCTCGACCTTCTCGTAGCCGAAGGCATCGCTCGCCCCGGTGGCGACGCCCCAGCTGTTGGGCAGGCCGACGCCATCGATCTGGGTGTTGAGGATGTCGAAGCCGCGGGCGCTGTAGCTGGTGCGGTTGGTCTCCCATTCGTCCACCTGCACGCCGGTGGCCAGGCGCAGCGCGTCGTTGACGCTGCGTGCGCCGAACTGGCGCATCTGCTCGCTGCTCACCACGCTGATCGACTGCGGCGTGTCCTTGATCGCCAGGTCGAGGTTGGTGGCGCCATTGCTGACGCGGCTGGCGCGCTGGGCGACCACCAGCACCGTATCGAGGTCGGTGGCGGTGTCCCCGCCTGCCTCCGCGTCCTGCGGTGCCGACAGCGCGGCGCCCGGCAACCAGGCGAAGGCAAGGGCCAGCGCCACGGCAAGACGGCCGGGCACCAGCAGGGAATCACGGGCGGCAGCAGGCCGCGCACGGAAGGAAGACGGCGAAAGAGTGGGCATGTGGGGAGACGGCAATGGGAGGAAGGCCCGTCTCGTCGACGGGAGTACCAGGATTGCCATTGCAAGGGAACTGGGCGATGCGCCCGTTTCCCGGTGGGCGCACCGGGACATGCGCCGGTCTGCGTATTGAATACGAATGATTCGTATTTGACAAGAGACGCCGGTGACCCGCCCTCGATGTCTAGGCGGACATGACGCGCCGCGACCCGCCGCGCACCTGGCTGTACTTCTCGATGGGAGTGCGGCGTCGGCACGATGACGCTTGCGACGCGATATTCACGGCGTGGACGGGCTGGCTGCTGACCTGAGCGCTTGCGCACGGCTTGGACAAAAATCTGACGAGACCCGGCCTGGTCCAGGAGCTGCCGTTCCCTATCCCGGCAACTTCGCCAGATTCCCTACCGAGTCTGCTTCCGGCCAATGCATACACTCAGGGGTCTGCCCTCCGACCGATGAAACGCAGCCCCACCCCCGGCTCGGTGCCGACATAGCGCGGTGCAGCGGCATCGTCGCCCAGCTTATGGCGCAGCTTCGCGACCAGGATGCGCAGATAGTGCGTGTCGTGCTGATGGGTTGGACCCCACAGTTCACGCAGCAGCTGCGGCTGGGTGACCACGCGACCGGCGTGCTGGACCAGCAGTGCCAGCAGCGCGTACTCCTTTCGGGCCAAGGCGACGGGTTCACCCTCGATCCAAACCTCGCGCCGCGAGAGGTCGACATGCAGGCGGCCGTCGTCGAACACCGGCTCCAGTTCACCGGGTGCCATCGCATGGGCACGCAGCAATGCGCGCACGCGCGCCATCAGCTCCTGCACCCCGAACGGCTTGGTGACGTAATCGTTGGCTCCGGCGTCAAGCCCGGCCACCTTCTCGGCCTCGTCGGCGCGCACGGTCAACAGGATGACCGGCACCGACGACCACTCCCGCAGCTCGCGCAGCACGTCGTGACCGTCGCGGTCGGGCAGGCCGAGGTCGAGGATCACGAGATCGGCGCCGTGCATGGCCAGAGCCTCGAGCCCGGCGGCCCCCGTCGCCGCGGTTTCAACCCGGTAGCCTTGCGCACGCAGGCTGATGTCGAGGAACCTGCGGATCTGTGGTTCGTCGTCGACGACCAGCACGCGCGGCGGCGGCGCGGAGGGGGTTGCATCGACTCCCGGGTCGGTCATGGAATGGGTTTCGGCAGCGGCTCGATACGCGGCAGGGTAATGCGGATTGTCGTGCCGCGAGCAGCGGGGCCGGGCAACGCCGCAACGCTGCCGCCGTGGGCGCCGACCATGCCCTGGCAGATAGCCAGCCCCAGGCCAACCCCCTGGCGACCACGATCGCCCCGCTCGACGCTATAGAACATGTCGAAAATGCGCTTGCGCTCTTCCTCGGGAATACCGGGACCACGGTCGGTCACATCGATCTGCAAGGCGCCATCGTCGATGCGACGGGCATCGATCGCGATCGCCTCCCCTTGCGGCGAGAATCTGGCCGCGTTCTCGATCACATTGAACAGTGCCTGCTCGAGCAGCGCCGGGTGCACCCAGATCGTCAGACCGGGTTCGAGCATGACCTCGAAACGCACGCTGGGCTCGTAGCGTTGCAGTCGCGCAACCGCCGAGCCGATGAGCTCGTCGACGCCGATCCAGTCGCGGTTGAGGGCCAGCTTGCCGTGGCCGAGGCGGGTCATGTCGAGCAGGTTCTGGATATAGCGGTCGAGCCGCTCGCCCTCCAGGCGGATCGTCTCCAGCAGGTCGTGGCGATCGTCGAGGCTCATCGCCTCTGCGTAGTGGTCGAGGCTGCTGGCGGCACCGATGATCGCGGCCAGTGGCGAACGCAGGTCATGCGAGACGGACGACAGCAGTGCCGACCGCAGCCGCTCGGTCTCGCCGCTGACACGCGCGTCCTCGAGGTCTGCGACCAGTCGCGTGCGCACGACGGCCTGGGCGATGTCGTCGGCCATCGCCTCGGCGAGGCGCAGTTGCTCCGCACCCAAACGAGGGGTGTGAGGGGGAAAGCGCAACCCGACTACGCCGTCCCCCGCGCCGTCGATTGCCAGTGGCAAGAACCACCATGCCGAACCCGACAGCGTGTCCGTGAAGCGCCCGGCCGGTTGCCTGTGCTTGCGCGCCCAGTCGGCTGCGGCGCGGCCCTTGTCGCCAACACCCAGGCTGTTGTCGTGATCGAGCGCCTCTTCACCAATGTGGACCAAGGCGTCGGCTCCCAGCGAACGCCTGAGCGCGTCGCGTCCGGCCTTCACCACCTGGCCCAGGTCCGCCGCGCTGGCGAGTTGCCGGCCGAGCGTCTGCAACGCCATCGCATGGGCATTGGATGCGCGCAATGCGAGGACCTGCATGCGCAACTTCGCCGCGAGGCGACCGGCGACCAGCGCCGCGACGAGGAACAGCAGTACCGTCGCCACACCTTGGCGCGCGCCGATGAAAAACGTGAGGCGCGGCTCGATGAAGAAGAAGTTGTAGGCGAGAAAGCACAGCCCCGCCGCCAGAACCGCCGCGGCCATGCGCGTGCGTGAGGCGACCACCACCACGGCGACGATGAAGACCAGTGACAGATCGGCGAGCCCGATCCAACGCTCGGCTACCCAGCCCAGGGCCGCAGCCATGGTCGTCGCCGCGAAGGCGAGGCCGGCATCGTTGCGGGTCATCAGTCCGGTGATGCTACGCAGGGATCGCCGTGCCTTTGCGCGCGCCTCCGGCGTGCTGACGATGGTGAGTTCGTAATGCGCGCCGCGCTGGATCAGCTGTTGGGTCAGCGTGCGATTGAAGATCCGCGCGAAGGGTCGCTCACGGGTGCGGCCGACGACGATCGCCGACGCGCCGCTGCGACTGGCGTGGTCGAGCAGCGATTCGACGATGTTCACGCCGCGCACGACTTCCACCTCGCCGCCGAGCCGCCGGGTGAGGGCGAACGCACGATCGAGCTCGAGCTGCTGTGCCTCGTCGACGACCGCGCCCGTCTGGACCGTCACCACCGTCCATGGCGCGTCGCGGCGCTCCGCCAGCCGGCGCGCAACGCGCACCAGGTATTCGGACTGCCCGCGGCCGTCGATCGCTACCAGCACGCGGCGGCGCAGCGCCACCCCCGGCAAGCCGCGCGCGGCCTGGGTCTCGCGCAGGTCACTGTCGACGCGGTCTGCGGCGGTTTGCATCGCCAGTTCGCGCAACGCGGCCAGGTTGCTCGGCGAGAAGAATGCCTGCAGCGCGTGTGCGGCCTGCTCTGGCACGTAGACCTTGCCCTGCTGCAGGCGCTCGATCAGTTCGCGCGACGGCAAGTCGACCAGCACGATGTCGCGCAGGCGGTCGAACACCACGTCTGGCACTGTCTCGCTGACGCGCACACCGGTGATGCGGTGAACGACGTCATTGAGGCTTTCCAGGTGCTGGATGTTGATCGTGGTATAGACGTCGATACCGGCATCGAGGAGTTCCAGCACGTCCTGCCAGCGGCGCTCGTGGCGGCTGCCGGGCACGTTGCGGTGAGCCAGTTCGTCGACCAGCGCAAGCGCCGGCCGACGCGCGATCAGGGCATCGAGGTCGAGCTCCTCGAAGTGGCGGCCCTGGTGGGCGATACGCCGGCGTGGCAGCAACTCGAGGCCCTCGACCAGGGCCTGGGTCTCGCTGCGTCCATGGGTCTCGACCAGTCCGACCACGATGTCGAGGCCGCGCCGCTGCAGCTCGCGGCCACGGGCGAGCATCGCGTAGGTCTTGCCGACGCCAGGCGCCGCCCCGAGAAAGACCGTCAGCCGGCCCGCGCCCTCACGGCGCAGCGCGTCGACCAGGGCATCGGCCTGGTGCTCGCGGTCTGGGGTATGGCGGCTGTCGCTCATGCAGCAATTGTGGCCTTCACAGCGTCGACGCCGCCAGCGCGATCATCGCAACGCGTCGAGCGCGAGGTTCAGGCGCAATACGTTGACGCGTGGCTGGCCGAGGACGCCGAACTGCGCCGCTTCGGTGTGCGCGGCCACCAGTGCGCCCACCTCGACGGGATCGAGTCCGCGCGCGGCCGCGACCCGCGCGATCTGTACCTGCGCGCCGCGCGGCGAAACGTGCGGATCGAGGCCGCCGCCGGACTGCGTGGCCATATCTCCAGGCACGTCCGCCGGCGCGATGCCGTCGCGCAGCGCCACCGCCGCGATGGTCGCGTCGATGCGGACGCGCAGGTCGGGGTTGCTGCGCGCCAGGTTGCTGCCGGCCGCGGCCATCGGGTCGTACCCGGCGGCCGACGGGCGCGGCTGGAACCAGCCTGCGCCCTCGAACGGCTGGGCGACCCAGACCGAACCGACCACGATGCCGTCGCGTTCGATCAGGCTGCCGGTGGCCTGCGCCGGAAACAGCATCCGGCCTGCGCCGGCGCCGGCCAGCGAGTAGAGCAGGCCGAATCCGAGCAGCACCACGGCGGCAAACAGGAATGCGGCACGGAAGGAGACGCGATCGTCGATGGATGCGATGGAGTTCATGGTTCAGATCTCGCGAGAGGATGGGGTCGAACGTCGGCAGACGCTGATGGGGATGGGTGACCGGGGCGACGGACGGGCCGTCAGACGCCCACCGTCGCCGCCAGCGCCAGGTCGATCAGCTTGATCGCCGCGAACGGCAGCAGCACGCCGCCGAGGCCGTAGACCAGCATGTTCCGCCGCAGCAGCTCGGCCGCCCCGGCCGGCTTGAAGCGCACGCCCTTCAGCGCCAACGGGATCAGTGCCGGGATGATCAGCGCGTTGAACACGAGCGCCGCCAGCACCGCGTTGCGCGGGCTCGACAGCTGCATCACGTCGAGCGCCGCCATCGACGGGATCGCCGCGGCGAACAGCGCAGGCAGGATCGCGAAGTACTTGGAGACGTCGTTGGCCAGCGAGAACGTGGTCAGCGCGCCGCGCGTGATCAGCTGCTGCTTGCCGACCTCGACCACTTCAAGCAGTTTGGCAGGATCCGAATCCAGGTCGACCATGTTGCCGGCTTCCTTCGCCGCCTGGGTGCCGGAGTTCATCGCCAGGCCGACGTCGGCCTGGGCCAGCGCGGGCGCGTCGTTGGTGCCGTCGCCGACCATCGCCACCAGCTTGCCGCCGGCCTGCTCGGCGCGGATGCGCGCGAGCTTGTCCTCCGGCGTGGCCTCGGCGATGTAGTCGTCGACGCCGGCTTCGGCGGCGATGGCCGCGGCGGTGAGCGGGTTGTCGCCGGTAATCATCACCGTGCGCACGCCCATCGCGCGCAGCCTCGCGAAGCGTTCCTTGACGCCACGCTTGACCACGTCCGACAGCTCGACCACGCCGAGGATGTGGCGGCCGTCGGCGACCACCAGCGGCGTGGCGCCGCTGCGGGCCACCTGGTCGACCCGCGCGGTCAGCTCCGGCAGCACGTCGCCGCCGAGTTCGCGGACATGGCGGGCGATCGCCTCGCCGGCGCCCTTGCGGATCGCGCGGTCCGGTTGCCCGTTCGCCCCGGGCAGGTCGACGCCGGACATCCGCGTCTGTGCGCTGAACTGCAGGTAGCGGGCATGCTCCGGATCGACGAGGACCGCATGCTGCTCGAGGGCCAGGCGCACGATCGACTTGCCCTCGGGGGTCGGGTCGGCCAGCGAGGAGAGCATGGCGGCATCGCGCAAACGCTCGCGGTCGACACCGGCCATCGGGTGGAATGCGGTCGCCTGGCGGTCGCCGAAGGTGATCGTGCCGGTCTTGTCGAGCAGGAGCACGTCGATGTCGCCGGCGATCTCCACCGCCTTGCCGGACTTGGCCAGCACGTTCGCCGACAGCGCGCGGTTCATGCCGGCGATGCCGATCGCCGGCAGCAGGCCGCCGATCGTGGTCGGGATCAGGCACACCAGCAGCGCGATCAGCAGCAGCGGGTCGAGCGTGGCGCCGACGAAGCCCGCCAGGAATGGCAGCGTCGCGACCACGATCAGGAACGTCAGCGTCATTGCCGCCAGCAGCATCGACAGCGCGATCTCGTTCGGCGTCTTCTGCCGGTTGGCGCCTTCGACCAGGGCGATCATGCGGTCGAGGAAGCTGCCGCCCGGTTCGGCGCTGACACGGATCACGATCTCGTCGGACAGCACCGTGGTGCCACCGACCACGCCCGAGCGGTCGGTACCGGCCTCGCGCAGCACCGGCGCGGATTCGCCGGTGACGGCCGACTCGTTGATGGTGGCCACGCCGCGGATGATCTCGCCATCGGCGGGGATGAGCTCGCCGGCCGACACGATGACCTCGTCGCCGCGCCGGAGCGCGGAGGCAGTGACCGTGGTCTCGGTGCCGTCCTCGAGCTTGCGCGCGACCAGGTCGCGGCGTGCCGCCCGCAGCGATGCCGCCTGGCCGCGGCCACGGGCCTCGGCCACGGACTCGGCGAAGTTGCCGAACAGCACGGTCGTGAGCAGGATCGCGGTCACCGCGATACCGAAGCCCAACGGTGCGGCCCCCGCTGCCGTGATCAGTGCGGCCAGCACCGTGCCGAGGAGCACCACGGCCATCACCGGGCTGCGGATCGCCTGGCGCGGCGAGAGCTTGCGGAAGGCCTCGAGGATCGCGATGCGGAGGCCGGGGCCGTCGAGACCGGCGGCGCGATCGCGACGGGGCCGCGGGGTTGTTGCGGGGATTGGCACAGTCTTGTCCATTACAGTCTTCCTCAGCGCGCAACGAGCGTCAGGTGGTCGCCGACCGGGCCGAGCACCAGCGCGGGCATGAATTGCAGGATGGTCAGCACCACGATCACCGCCACCAGGGTCAATGCGAAGGTCGGAGATTCGACCTGCAGCGTGCCGCTGCCTTGCGGTGCGACGCGCTTGCGGGCCATGAGGCCGGCCACCGCGAGGGGTACGATCAGCGCGGGGAACCGGCCAAGGGCGAGAGCGGCAGAGCAGGTGAGGTTCCACCAATGCGTGGCATCGCCCAGGCCCTCGAAGCCGGAGCCGTTGTTGGCGAATGCCGAGGTGTACTCGTAGAACACCTGGCTGATGCCGTGGAAGCCTGGATTGGAGTTGCCGGTGAACTGCGGCAAGGCCAGCGTGAGCGCGGTGAAGCCGAGCACCACCAGCGGCTGCAGCAGGATCAGCAGGGCCAGCAGCCGCACCTCCGGCGCCTCGATCCTGCGACCGAACAGTTCCGGCGAGCGCCCGGTCATCAATCCGGCGAGGAACACCGCCAGCAGCAGGTACACCAGGAACTGCTGCAGGCCGCAGCCGACACCGCCCCAGATCGAGTTGACCAGCATGTTGACCATCGCAACGCCGCCGGTGAGCGGCGCCAGCGAGTCATGCATGGCGTTGACCGAACCGTTGTTGACCTGCGTGGTGATGGTGGACCACAGGGCGGACGACTGGGCGCCCAGGCGCACCTCCTTGCCCTCCATCAGCGCGATGTCCGCAGACGTCGCCGAGTGCGCCTCGGACCAGAGGGCCGCGCCGGTCGAAACCACCGACATCAGCAGCATCGTGCCGAACACCATGCCGGTGAGCCGCCTGCGGCCGGTGAACGCGCCGACCATGAAAACGACCGAGACCGGGATCAGCAGGATCGCGAGCAGCTCGAGCAGGTTCGAGAACGGGGTCGGGTTCTCCAACGCGACGGTGCTGTTGGGGCCGTACCAGCCGCCGCCGTTGGAGCCCAGCTGCTTGGCTGCGACCATCGGTGCGACCGGACCGAGCGGGATCTTCTGTTGCTTCATCTCGACACTCGGGTCGAGCGGCGTCGCGGTGGGCCCGGCATCGAAGGTCGCGGGCACGCCCTGCGCCACGAGCAACACGGTCCACAACAGGCAGAGCGGCAGCATGAAGCGCAAGGTGGCGCGGGTGACGTCGACCCAGTAGTTGCCGAGGTCGCGTTCGGCCGTCGCCGATGCGGCGCTGGCGGTGGCGATCGGGGCCGGCGAAACGCCCGTCCCCTGCAGCGGCGCCGATGCGTCCTGCGTCGTCGCGGCAGGCGTCGCCGACGCCGCCGCCATCGCCTCGCGCCCGCCGAACAGGCCGCGCAGCGTCGCCACCACCACCGCCAGCCCCATCATTGGCGTCACCACCTGCAGGCCGACGATGCCGACCATCTGCGACAGATAGCTCAGCTGCGCCTGTCCCGAATAGTGCTGCTGGTTGGTGTTGGTCAGGAACGACACCATGGTGTGCAGCGCGGTGTCCCAACGCATGTTGGGGATGGCGTCGGGGTTGAACGGCAGCCAGGCTTGGGTCATGAACAGCGCCCACACCAGCAGGCCGAGCACCAGGTTGCTCAACCCGAACGCCTTGGCATAGCCACGCCATGACATGGCGCGCTCCGGTCGCGTGCCCAGGGCGCGATAGACGGCGCGCTCGACCGGCACGAACACGCCGTCCAGCCTGGACGGCGCGCCGCGCATCACATGCGCAAGATAGTGTCCGAGCGGCCAGGCAAGGCCGATCGCCAGTGCCAGGACCAGCAGTGTCTCGATCATTGGGTTACATCCATTTGGCGGTCAGGCGCGCTCGTCGTTCGAGCCGCTCAGAAGTCTTCGGGGCGCAGGATCACGTACAGCAGATACGCGGCGGCAAGCACCACCGCGACACCGCACACCATGGCAAGCCAGCCGTGCATCGTCCTGCTCCTAGAACGAGGCCTGCAGGGCCGCTTCGATGCGCGTGCCTGCAAGTCCGGGGAACAACGTCTTTGCCGATGCGTCGGTACCGTGCGCGGTCACGCGCAGCTCCAACGGCGCCTTGAACGCCCACACCGCACCGAGCTGGGCGTGCGAATAGCTGTCGCCGTAGGCATCGTCGAGGTCGTAGTGCGCGACTGCCGCCTCCAGGCGAAGCGCGTCGTTGACCGGGAACTTGCCGCCGAGCTGCGCATAGACGCCGTTACCGTCGCTGGCGAACACGTCCGGCGAAAACCCAACCGTCAGCCACCAGGCATCGCGCAGCGTGAGCGTGCCGACCAGCTCGGGATAGTCGAGCTCGGCGCGCGAACCCGGGTAATCGAACCAGGTCACGCTCACGTCGAGCGCCCAGTCATCCGCGAGGCTGCCGCCCCAGCCGAGCACGTAGTCGATCTCGCTGGACGCGCCAGTGTCGCCGGCGAACTCGACCGTGGAGCCCCAGACCGCGCCGTACAGGCCGGACGCGGCCGCGAGCCTGGCGCCCGCCTGCATCGCCGGATCGCCCTGCGTCTGGCTGATGCCGCGGAACACGTAGTCGGTGGTGAGCGCCGCGCTGCCGGTCAACTCGGCGGCGTGGGCAGACGCACCCTGGGTGGCGCTGAAGATGCCGGCACACGCGGCGAGGAACAGCGGAAGCGACGCTTCACGCTGGCGAAGCAGATGCAGGGACATGCGGGTTCCGGGACTGGCGACGAGGCCGAATTGGCCACGGCGCCAGTCTGGGACGACACCGCGTAAAGCCTCTATTCCGCGGAGGCTTTGATGCGTAAATTCAGCGTAAAGCCACTACTGTTACCGCCGGGCAAAGATCCGACTGTCCGCTTCGATCTGAACGGACCATCACGAGGCGTGCGCGACCAGGCTATCAAGCCGCCAGCATTCCCAGCAGCAGCAGGCCACCCAGGCCCACAACGGAATTCGTCATTTCCATCACCGCCCAAGAAGCAACGCCGGCTTCATCGACAGGCTGAAGAACTCCTTGAACATCCAGGACGCTGGGTCGTTGACGTGCGACCCGAACACGCTGCCCGCGCCCATGCGACGGTCCGCTTATTGAATACGATGAGTCGTATTGCACGATTCATCGCCACCATTCATGGCCTCTGAAAGCCGCGGAGTGATGGCTTGTCGCACTCCGGCGCCGTCGCGTGCAAACGTCGCGACGGGTCGACGGATGTTGGCAGGCCCATCCGGAGAGCAGCCCTTGAACCCGGGCGCGCAGGGCCGCGCGCCCGGATCCGGACCACAGATCGCCCGACACCGACTACCTGGGCACGATTTCCAGCGCCTCCACGATGGCGTTGTCGTCCAGTCGCCAGACCTTGACCGTATGGCGGCCAGCCGCGAGCGCGTCGAAGTTCGCGGAAAGATCCACACGGTTCTCCGTCACCGCCTGGTACCAGTTCCGCTGTTGCGGCGTTGACGCGCCGCCGCCCGTGGCTTCGAGTGCGGACACCAGCGTCTGCACGGCGCCGTCATCGATCGACACGCCGATGCGAACGCCGCCACCGCCCGTCGTATCCAGGGTTGGCGCGAGCCGGAGGCGGACCTCGACACCGCGGTTCTCCGGAAGGATGACGTCGTACTCGACGCGTGGCGCGCTCGGCGGCGCCGTTGTCGGTCGCCCCTGGGGCAGCGTCACCAGGCCCGCGCGGGACTGGCCCAGATTCTGGATCGGGGTCCAGGCCAGGCCGTCGGCTGCCACGTTGCGCGCGAAATCCGCCGCCTCGATGGCGATGACGCCGGGCACGGTCTCGGGATCAACGAAGACCGCCTCGGCGTCGCGCATCTTTTCCGGGACATCGCCGGCGGTGCGGATCAGCACAGGTGGATTGTGCTGCGTGGGATCGTTCCAGATGACGTAGTTCATGTGGACCTGCGACATCATCTGGTCCCACTTGCCGTCATTGAGCGCGTGGTATTGCCGCGTCAGTTCGGCATCGCGCGCGTAGGCGCGCTCGGCCAGTTCAAGGAAAACGTTGCCGCGCGGATCGAACTGCGAAGCGAGACGATGGTTCCACGCGGTCGCGTAATACATCTCGTAGAGGTTGGACACCGCCAGGATCGGATACTCGACCAGCTGGAAGAAGGCCGCTTGCGCGTCCCCACCGACGCGTGGACGCACCGCATCGAGCTTGGCCACCAGCGCGCGCCAGTCCTCGACCACGCCGCTCCATTCGCCACGCACCAGCACGTCCGGACGGATCTCGCCGAGTGCATAGGTCTTCTCGTCCACCAGCTCCGGCTTGCGCCGGGCCGAGAGCTTCGCGTACAGGGTCAGCAGCTCTCCCACCTCGGCTCCGAGGTCGGCGCCGAATTGTTGCGTCGCCCAGACTTCCGGATAGGCCGCCAAGGCTTGCGGCGTCATCTTCTCCGGTGCCCAGGCCATGTCCATGAAGAACTCGAGCGGGTACTCCAGGGGCTTGATGTCACCGACGTTCGCGATCCAGATGTTTCGCGCGCCACGCGCGTGGGCCAGATCCATCTGCTGCCAGATCTTCTCGATCTGGTTGGTATTGATCCACTTGTAGTTGCGCGGCACGCCGACGTAGTCGAAGTGGTAATAGACGCCGAAACCACCCTCGCGATCGAGGTCGCGGGTCGGCAGCCGCCTGATCTGTCCCCAGTTGTCGTCGGAGAACAGCAGGGTGACGTCGTCCGGCACGGTCATGCCTTCGTCGTAGTAGTCCTGCACTTCCTTGTACAAGGCCCACATCTGCGGCGTCTGCGAGGCGGGCTTGCCGGTGACCTCCTCGATCAGCGCGCGCTGGTCGGCCACGATGGACTGGAGCAGATCCGTCGCCGTGCCTTCGCTCATCGGCGCGTCGCCGTCGCCGCGCATGCCGACCGTCAGCAGATTCTCGTGGGGGTCCGTGCCGTCCGCGCCCTTCATGCGCTCGAGCCCTCCTTTCCAGAAGGCGCGCAGGTTCTCGGCATTGGTCTGGTAGTTCCATTCGCCGCCGGTTGAAGGATCGTCTTCGAGGCGGTGCCACTCAGATTGCGCCCGGGTCAGCGGCTCGTGATGGGAGGTGCCCATCACAACCCCCATTTCGTGGGCGACACGCGCATTGTCCGCATCGTCCAGGTGGAAGGCCTTCGGTGCCCACATTGCAGGCCAGAGGTAGTTGCCCTTCAGCCGCAGGAGCAGTTCGAACACGTGGGCATACATCTCGGCATTGATCCCGCCAAAGCGCTGCTTCGCCCAGCCGCTGAAGGCGGGGTCCTCATCGTTGATGAAGAAGCCGCGGTAACGCACGCCTGGCCTGTCGGTTCGTGCACCGGCAGTGACATGGACCACGGATCGACGCTGCACCGGCACGTCGGCGAACCAGTACCACGGGGTAACGCCAATCCGCTCCGACAGATCATAAGTGCCGAACACTGCGCCACGGCGGTCGGAGCCGACGACCACCAGCGCACGCTGCGTGCCGGGCCAGGGCTGATCGACAACCGCGACCTGGTAGGCCTCCCACTGCGCCGTGATCGGATCGAGCTCCAGCTTGCCTGCAGCAACGAGTCCATCGATCAGCGCACTGTCACCCGCCACGCCGATCAGCACCAGCGGGCCCTTGGCCTGGCTGGCGTCGGTCAGCACCTCTGCACGGCGACTGCCTACGCGCCCGAGGTCTTCGGCGAAGTTCCCTGCCACGTGCCTGACCGCGGAGTCCGCGTTGACGTCGATCAGCACGGTCGCGGGAACGCCTTGCGCGATAAGGGCAAGGCTGCCCTCCGTGTCGCGATCGCAAACGGATGCCGGCGTATCGCAGGCGACGGCGAGCCCTGGACCCAACAGGCAGCACAGGGTCCCCAGGAATGTCAGCAGGTGCTTGTGTTGCATTGTCGTGCTCCGTTTTCAGATCCGCCGCTACGCGGCTGCGGCCTTGCTTCAGGCAAACAGGTGGCCGTCAGCCCACCAGCATTTCAAGGACCAGCACACCTGCCAGCCCCACGATCGAGATCGTCGTCTCCATCACCGTCCATGACGCGAACGTCTGCTTCATCGACAGGTTGAAGAACTCCTTGAACATCCAGAACGCCGAGTCGTTGACGTGCGAGCCGAACACGCTGCCCGCGCCCACTGCCAGCACCATCAGTTCCGGCGAGGCGCCGGTGGTTGCGATCAGGGGGCCGACGATGCCTGCGGCGGTGATCACCGCCACCGTGGCCGAGCCGATCATCACCCGCAGCAGTGCGGTGGCCAGCCAGGCGAACACCAGCGGCGGCATCTGCCACGTGCTGCTGAACGATGCGATGGTCGCGCCCACGCCGCTGTCGACCAGCACCTGCTTGAACACGCCGCCGGCGGTGATGATGAGCAGGATCACGGCGATGCCGGAGATGGCGGCGTTGAGCCATTTCGTCTGCGTATGCAGGTCGACGCCGCGGCGGTGGCCGAGCCACCAGAACGCAACCAGGGTCGAGAGCAGCAGGGCAACCGTGGGATTGCCGAGGAACAGCAGCGCGGACCGGGTGATGCCGTCGGGCAGCAGGCCGTCGGCCGCCACCGACAGGCCGATCAGCAGCACCGGCGAGAGTGCGATCAGGAACGAGCTCCACGTGCCCGGCAGTTCCTTGTGCCCGGTGCAGGACGCGAACAGGTCCAGCAGCGGCGGGTTGATGTGCTGCATGCGGCGGCCGAGGAACGGCCCGGCGATGATCACGGCTGGAATCGCCATGAGAATGCCGTACAGCAGGGTGACGCCCATGTCGGCGCCGAAGGCGTTGACCAGGATCACCGGCCCCGGATGCGGCGGCAGGAAGCAGTGGGTGGTGCTGAGCGATGCGACGGTGGGGATGGCGAGGTAGAGGATCGGCAGCCCGGTCCTGCGCGCCAGCGAGAAGATCAACGGCACCAGGATGATGAAGCCGGCATTGAAGTACAGCGGGATGCCGACCAGGAAGCCGGTGAGCAGCAGCGCCCACTGGATGTTCTTCTCGCCAAAGCGCGTGACCAGGGTGTTGGCGATCCTCTCGGCCGCGCCGCTTTCTTCCAGCACCTTGCCCAGGACCGCGCCGAGCACGATGACCAGGGCCAGGCCGGCGAGCGTGCTGCCGACGCCGTTGTCGATGGTCTTGAGCAGCTCCTGCGGCGACATGCCGAGCGCCAGGCCCATCGGGATGGCGACGATCAGCAGCGACAGGAACGGGCTGAGCTTGCGCGCGGTCAGGAAGATCTGCAGCGCGATCGCCGCGGCGATGATCAGAAACATGGTCATGCGGTGCGCCCTCCCCGGCGGCTGGGTGGATCCTGGGTGGTTTCAATCGTGTGAGGCGGTGGGTGTCTTGCCGGGTTTGGGGGCAAGAGCAGATCCCTCACTTTGTTCGGGATGACAATGTGGAGGTTGTTTGGGATGACAATTTTTGATTGTCATTTCGAGCGAAGCGAGAAATCTCGCCACTCATGTGCCCGCGTCGCGTGCAGCGCTGCCGTGTTCCTTCGCCAGCGCCTCGCGCCCAGCGCGCAGCGTTTCGATGATCGCGTCGACGTCGTACACGCAGCCGCCCCAGGTGCCGCCGCCGGCGTCCTGCAGCGCGGCCCACAGGCGGGTGTCGGCGGGCAGGCGCGGATGCGGGGCGATGGCGGGATGCAGTTCGCGTGCGTCGAGCAGTGCGGCCGCCACGACCGGTTCAAGCGGCGCGTCCGGGTCGCAGCCGACGAAGTCGATGCGTCCTTCCAGCCGGCCGCGATCGATCTCGATGCGGACGATGTCGCCATCGCGCAGTCGCCCGATCGGACCACCCGCAAGCGCCTCGGGACCGACATGGCCGATGCAGGCGCCGGTGGACACGCCGGAAAAGCGCGCATCGGTGATCACCGCGACGTGCTTGCCCCAGGGCAGGTGCTTGAGCGCGGAGGTGAGCTGGTAGGTCTCCTCCATGCCGGTGCCGGCCGGGCCGCAGCCGGCCAGCACGATGACATCACCCGCCACCACCGCGCCCTCGCCCTTTGACTTGATCGCGCGGATCGCGTCGCGCTCGCTGGCAAACACGCGGGCGCGGCCGCTGTGGCGATAGACGTTGTCGGCGTCGACAACGGATGCGTCGATCGAAGTGGCCTTGATCACCGCGCCTTCCGGCGCGATGTTGCCGCGCGGGAACACCAGCGCGCTCGACAGCCCCGCCGCACGCGCGGCATCCGGCCCCATGATGACGTGCGCGGGATCGACACCGTCGAGTTCTTGCAGGCGCTCGCGCGCAATGCGGCGCGCGTCGCTGCGCTCCCACCAGTCGAGGTTGTCGCCGAGGCTGCGGCCGCTGACCGTCGCCACGTCGAGATGCAGCAGGCCCATGCTTCGCAGGTGCAACATCACCTCGGGCACGCCGCCGGCCATGAACACCTGCACGGTCGGATGATGACGCGGCCCGTTGGGCAACGCATCGACCAGGCGCGGGGTGGCGCGGTTGGCGCGGATCCAGTCGTCGACCGTGGGACGCTCGACACCAGCCGCGTGCGCGATCGCCGGCACGTGCAACAGCAGGTTGGTCGAGCCGCCGAACGCGGCGTGCACGACCAGCGCGTTGTCGAATGCCTCGCGGGTGAGGATCGTCGACATCGCCCTGCCCTGCCCCGCCAGCTGCATCAGCGCCAGCGCCGAGCGGCGCGCGAGGTCGAGCCAGACCGGTTCGCCCGAGGGCGCCAGCGCGCTGTGCGGCAGCGCCATGCCCAGCGCTTCGGCAATCACCTGCGAGGTCGCGGCCGTGCCGAGGAACTGGCAGCCGCCGCCGGGCGAGCCGCAGGCGCGGCAGCCCATCGCCGCCGCGTGCTCAAGGTCGATCAATCCATGCGCGAAGCGTGCGCCGATGGTCTGCACCACGGCGGTGTCTTCGGCGTCGCGCGCCGGCAGGGTCACGCCGCCGGGCACGATCACGCCGGGCAGTTCGCTGCAGCCGGCCAACGCCAGCATCATCGCCGGCAGGCCCTTGTCGCAGGTGGCCACGCCCAGCACGCCCAGGCGCGTGGGCAGCGAGCGCACCAGGCGCCGCATCACCATCGCCGCATCGTTGCGGTAGGGCAGGCTGTCGAACATGCCGGTGGTGCCCTGGGTGCGGCCGTCGCAGGGGTCGCTGCAGGCGACCGAGAACGGCAGGCCGCCCTTCGCTGCCAGGGTCTCTGCCGCGGCGCGCACCATCTGGTCGAGTTCCCAGTGGCCGGTGTGCAGGCCGAGTGCGACCGGCTTGCCGTCCGCGGCGCGCAGGCCGCCCTGGGTGCTGAGGATCAGGTACGGGTCGCGTGCGACTTCGGATGCGCGCCAGCCCATGCCGGCGTTCTGGGTCATGCCGAACAGGTGGCCGCTGGGTGCATCGCGCAGGGTGTCGGCGTCGATCGGCAGGCTGCCGGCAGGGCCTTCGCCACTGGTGCGGGTGTGCAGGAGCGAGGTGCCGTCGCCGAAGATGGGGTCGAAAGAGGTAGTGGTCATGGTTGCCCCTCTTGGTCGAGGCAGTGGCAATTATTCGCGTTGGGCAGGGCGCGCGGGATCGGGTTCGATGCTTCGGTGCGCCCCCACCCCGGCCCTCCCCCGCAGGCGGGGGAGGGAGCGGAGCGGGAGATCGGGCAGCCAACGATCATTCGGCCGGGTTCTCAAGGACGAGGCCGTCGATGTCGATGCGCACCACGTCGCCGCTGCGCAGGGTGAAGTCTTCGCCGGGGACGATGCCGGTGCCGGTGAACAGCAGGGCGCCTGCGGGCTGGCGCAGCTCGCGGAACAGCCAGCCGGCGAGTTCCTCCAAGCGACGCTTGATCTGCGAGCTGCGGGTCTCTCCGGAGAACACGGATGTGCCGCCGCGCAGGATCTGCAGCGAGATCGGCAGGTCGCGCAGCGCATCCGCATCGCACAGGCGGATGCCCGGGCCGATCGCGCAGGAGCCGTCGTAGACCTTGGCCTGCGGCAGGTACAGCGGGTTCTCGCCCTCGATGCTGCGCGAGGATACGTCGTTGCCGGTGGTGTAGCCGACGATGCGCCCCGTCGAGTCGAGCACCAGCACCAGCTCGGGTTCGGGCACGTTCCAGCTGCTGTCGGCGCGCACGCGGATCGGCGCGCCAGGGCCGCAGGCACGCCAGCCGGTGGCCTTGAAGAACAGCTCGGGCCGCTCGGCGCTGTAGACCTTCTGGTAGACGTCCGCGCTCTGCGACTCGGCCTCGCGCGCCATGCGGCTGCTGAGGTAGGTCACGCCGCTGGCCCAGATTTCCTGCGCGTCGTCGACCGGCGCAAGCAGCGGTGCATCCGCCGCTTCATCGCCTGCATCGAGCGCACCGGCGGCTTCACCCGGCGCGAGCGCCAGCCAGCGCGAGAGCGAGAATTCGCGCGGCAGGTAGTGGCCGTCAATTGCCCAGCGCGGGCCGTCCGTGGTGGCGTGTCGGGTCAGCAGTGGGTGCATCGGTGTTGGCTCCGTGGGGCAGTGGGTGGAAGCGTTTCGGGATCACGCGCGCCGGGGAACGTGGTGTACGAACGCGAGCGCGATTGCGCGGCCACGGTTGCGCGTGCAACTTCAAAGGTGCCGCGCCGCGATCGTGTGCAGCGCTTATGATGCGGACGCGGCTTGCGACAGAGGCCGCCCGCGCGCGCACCATGCGGCGCACACGCCACGCGATGGCGACCGGCTTGCGCATGCAGGCCGGCGCTGCTTCCGACACTTCCAGACAGGACATGCCGATGCGACTTCTTCCTTCGCTGCTGACCGCCGCCCTCGCCCTCGGCCTTGCCGCCTGCACGGCCGGAGGCGACGACAGCGCAAGCGCGAATACCGACGCCGATGCCGCTGCCGCCGAGCCGCCCACGGCCGCCAGCTTCGAAACCGTCGGCCAGCTCACCACCTACGACGCGGCCTTCGCCGACGTCGCGGACGCCGATGCGCGTGTCGAGAAGCTGACCGGCGACGAGTTCACCTGGTCCGAAGGTCCGACCTGGGTACGCGATGGTGGCGGCTACCTGCTGTTCAACGACGTGCCCGAGAACCGCATGTACCGCTGGTCGCAGGCCGACGGCCTGTCGGTCTTCCTCGATCCCTCGGGTTACGCCGGCCCGCCGCTCGACACGCTGCGCGAGGGCGGCGCCAACGGCCTGTTCACCGAAGCCGACGGCAGTGTGCTGTTGGCCGATTCCGGCAACCGCCTGATCGCCCGCTTCAATGCATCCGACAAGTCCCGCACGACGCTGGCCGAGAGCTTTGAAGGCAAGCGCTTCAACAGCCCCAACGACGTGATCGCGCGCGGCGACGGCACGGTGTTCTTCACCGATCCGCCCTACGGGCTCAAGGACGGCGACGACTCGCCGGCCAAGGAGCAGAAGGTCAACGGCATCTACCGCATCGACGCCGATGGCAGCGTGCACCTGCTGGACGATTCGCTGAATCGCCCCAACGGCATCGCGTTCTCGCCCGATGGCAACACCCTGTACGTGGCCAACTCCGACGACAAGCGCCCGATCTGGATGGCCTATACGCTCGATGCGACGGGCAACGTCGTCGACAAGCGCCAGTTCGCCGATGCCTCCGACCTGGTCGGTGATGATGCGCCGGGCCTGCCCGATGGGCTGGCGGTATCCACGGAGGGACTGGTGTTCGCCACCGGCCCCGGAGGCGTGCTGGTGTTCGCCGCCGACGGCACGCGCCTGGGGCGTATCGAAACAGGTAGTGCCGTTGCCAATGCAGCCTTCGGCGACGACGGCCGCACGCTGTACATGACCTCGCACAAGTTCCTGGCCCGCGTACCGCTGAAGGTGACGGGCCTGGGCTTTCAAGACTGAGGCGTCCCCGCGGCGACGGTGAGCGCATGCGCCACCGTCGCCGGCTCGCCGTCCCCGAGCGCGGCATAGGCCTTGCGCAGCGCATCGGCGAAGCGTGCATCGCCCGCGAGCGGGCCGAATACCGCATCGATCTTCAGGAACGCGGCAACGTCCTCCTCGGCATCGCCCGTGGCGGCGTGGCCGATCTGCGAGAGCTTTGCTTCCATCGGGTCGACCAGCGTCGCGCCCACCTGTGACTGGCGCACGACGAAGCGCAGCCAGCCGGCCACCGGCAGGCACAGCCGGTCGATGCGGCGCCCGGCCGACAGCGCATCGACGATGGTGCCAAGCAGGCGCACCGGGATCTTCTGCGAGCCATCCCAGGCGATCTGCGCAAGCAGATGGCGGATGGCCGGATTGCGGAAGCGCTGCAGGATCGCAGCCACATAGCTGTCCGGATCAAATGCGGCCGGCAGCGACAGCGTCGGCACGATGTCCTCGCGCATCAGCCGCTCGACGAAGCCGGCCAGCGCCGGTTCGCGCATGGCATCGGCCACGGTTTCGAGGCGCATCAGCGAGCCGAGGTAGGCCAGCGCAGAGTGCGGGGCGTTGAGCAGGCGCAGCTTGGCCCGGTCGAAGTCGACGATGTCGGCGCTCATCACCACGCCGGCGTTCTCGAACCGCGGTCGGCCACTGCGAAAATCGTCTTCGACCACCCACTGCGTGTACGCCTCGCGCTGCACGGGCCAGGCGTCGTCCACGCCCAGCGCCGCGGACACGCGTGCCCGCAGCGCGTCGTCGCTGGCGGGGGTGATGCTGTCGACCATCGAGCGCGGAAATGCGACCTCCGACTCGATCCAGGCCGCCAGCCCGCGGTCGATGCGGCGCGCGTAGTCCAGTACCGCGCGGCGCAGGCGCCCGCCGTTGTCGGCAAGGTTGTCACAGCTGAGCACGGTGTACGGCGCCAGCCTGCGCTCGCGGCGTTCGCGCAGGCCCGCCACCAGCCAGCCGATGGCGCTGATCGGCTGCTCGGGCGAGGCCAGGTCGCGGGCGATGTCCGGATGCGCGGCATCGATGCCATCGCGCGACAGGCAGTAGCCCTTCTCGGTGATGGTCAACGTCACCAGCCGCACCTGCGGATCGACCAGCCGCGACATCACCGCCTTGCGCTGCTGCGGCGCGCACAGCACCTCGCGGATCGAGCCGATTACGCGCAGCGACGGCTGCTCGCCGAGCAGCGCCAGCGTGTACAGCCCGTCTTGCGGCTGCAGCGCATCGCGCACGCCCGGGTTGTGCAGCGAGACCGCGCTGATCGCCCAGTCCGGCTCCGCGGCCAGCAGGTCGTCCAGGTACACCGCCTGGTGCGCGCGGTGGAACGCGCCCGGGCCGAAGTGGACCACGCCGATGCACGTGGCCTCACGATCGTAGTCCGGGCGCAGCACCTGCGCCGGCAGCGATGCGAGCGTGGCCGTGGCCAGCCGCGGCAGGCCCGCGCGCGCATCGGCCTGCGTCTGCACACCAGCTGCGGGGTTCACGGCGCTTCCACCTCGAACTGGCTGCCGATGCGCAGGTCCTGGCTGGACGCACCCACTTCCACCGCATAGCGGCCGGGGTCGACCGCGTAGCCGCCGGCGGCCTCGTCGTAGTGGCGCAGGTCGCGCGACGGGATGAAGTCGAAACTCAGCTCGCGCGATTCGCCCGGTGCCAGGTGCACGCGCTGGAAGCCGCGCAGCTCGCGCAGCGCACGCTCGCGCATCGGTGCCAGTGGCCGCAGGTAAAGCTGCACGACCTCGTCGCTGGCGCGCTGTCCGCTGTTGCGCACGGTCACTGTCGCGGTGAGCGTGTCGTCGACGCCGGCGCGGTCGCGGTCCAGCCGCAGGTCGCGGTAGTCGAATGTGGTGTACGACAGCCCGTGGCCGAACGGGTACAGCGGCTTGCCGCCGAAGTAGCGGTAAGTGCGGTTTGCCATGTCGTAGTCGTCGAACGCGGGCAGCTTTTCGTCCGCGCTGTAGAACGTGACCGGCAGGCGCCCGGCCGGGCTGACGTCGCCGAACAGCACGTCGGCCACCGCGTTGCCGCCGCGCTGGCCCGGATACCAGGCCACCATGATCGCCGGCAGGTTGGCCTTGGCCCAGTCCACGCCCAGCGCCGAGCCTGCGGTCAGCACCAGCACCACCGGCTTGCCGGTCGCATGCAGGGCCTCGAGCAACTTCTGCTGGGTGGCGGGCAGGCGGATGTCGGTACGGTCGCCGCCGGTGAAGCCGGGGAAGTCGACCTTCATCTCCTCTCCTTCCACGTCGCCGGTCAGGCCGCCGACGAACACCACGGCATCGGCGCCCTGCGCCGCTGCGATCGCTTCGTCGAAGGCGGGCTTGGCGCCGGGCAGGTCCCAGGCCAGGCGCACGCTGGCGTCGCGCTCGCGCTCGTAGTACTCGAGCCGGATGTCGTAGGCGCGCCCGCCTTCCAGGTCGAGTTCGACGCTTTCCGCGCGCAGGCGTTCGGCGTCTTCCCAGTGGTCGAGCACCAGCTTGCCGTCCAGGTACAGGCGGAAGCCGTCGTTGGCACCGGCTTCCAGGCGATAACGACCGTCCACCGGCGGCAGCAGCTGCCCGCTCCAGCGGATGCTGAAGTTCTCGTTGGGCACGGCGTTGTCGGGACCAGCCTCGCCGCGCGCCATCAGGTTGTCGGTCGGCGAACCGCGGTCCCAGCGGAAACCGATCTGCGCATCGACGCGCACCAGCACCGGCTCGCCGGACAGGTCGGGGTTGCGGAAGTACTCGCCGCGCAGACCGCGTTCGTTGGAATCCGCTTCCGGGCGCAGGTACTGCGGCTCGACCAGGGGCGTGGCCGCCGGATCCTCGCGTCCTTCGACCAGGTCGGCGCCGCGTGCGTACACCACTTCAGTGTTTGGCAACGCCTCGCGGATGCCACGCAGCACGGTCACCGGATCGGACGGCGTCCCGTAATAGTTTCCCAGCAGCGACATGGTGTCATCCGCGGTCGGGCCGATGACGGCGAGGCGACGGATGTCCTTCGACAGCGGCAGCACGCCCTCGTTCTTCAGCAGCACGATCGATTGCTGCGCTGCGCGCCGCGCCAGCGCGTCGTGCGCGGGCGCCTGGTTGACCGAATAAGGCGTCTGCGCCCACGGCACCTGGTCAGCCGGGTCGAACATGCCCAGTTCCATGCGCGTGGTCATCAGCCGGGTCAGCGCATCGTCCAGCGCGGCCTCGCTGATCAGGCCCTTGCGCACCGCCACCGGCAGGTGCTGCGCATAGGTGCTGCCGCAGTTGAGTTCGGTGCCGTTGCGCACCGCCAGCGCTGCCGCTTCCTCGGGCGTGGCGACGATCTTGTGGTTCTGCCAGATATCCACGATCGCCCAGCAGTCGGACATCACGTAGCCCTTGAAACCCCACTGCTCGCGCAGGATGTCGCGCAACAGGAACTTGCTGCCACTGGCCGACTCGCCGTACACGCGGTTGTAGGCGCCCATCACCGCCTTGACCTGACCCTCCTTCACCAACGCCTCGAATGCGGGCAGGTAGGTCTCCCACAGGTCGCGGCGCGAGGGGTGCACGTCGAAGGTGTGGCGGTCGGCCTCGGGGCCGCTGTGCACGGCCAGGTGCTTGGCGGTGGCGTCGAGCTTGCGGTACTTGCCGCCCTGCGATTCGGGCAGCAGTGAGCCATCGGGCGCGACACCCTGCAGCCCGCGCACGAACGAGATGCCCATGCGCGCGGTGAGGTAGGGATCCTCGCCGTAGGTTTCCTGGCCACGGCCCCAGCGCGGATCGCGGAAGATGTTGATGTTGGGCGACCAGAAGGTCAGGCCCTGGTAGCGGCCGTGCTGGCCGTTGCGGAAGAACTCGTGGTGCTTGGCGCGCGCCTCGTCGCTGATGGTCTTCGAGACCTGGTCCATCAGCGACACGTCGAAGCTCGCGGCCATGCCGATCGCCTGCGGAAACACGGTCGCCGCGCCGGCGCGGGCAACGCCGTGCAGGGCCTCGTTCCACCACTCGTACTCGGACAGGCCGAGCCGTTCGATCGCCGGCGAGTCGTTCTGCATCTGCGCGGCTTTTTCCTCCAGCGTCATCCGCGACACCAGCGCCGCGGCGCGTTCCTCGAAGGGCTTCGAGGTGTCCAGCCAGGGCCGATTGCCGTCATCGGCCTGCACGCCGAGCGCCGGCAGCGCGGCCAGCAGCGCGATCGCGCAGCCGCGGACCAGCGTGCGCCGCGCCGGGTTGGCGCGCCTTGCCGGCGCGTGTGTTTCGTGTACTCGCATGTCCCCTACCCTCCCAGGTCGTTTCATTGCGCGGCGCGTTCGTCGCGCGCATGCGGGCCGATGGTCGCGCCGACGAATCCGCCGGCCACGTCGGTGCTCAGGATCGTGCCGTCGGCATCGCGCACCAGCCACTGCACGCCCTTGCCGTCGCCGGCGTCGAAGCCGAAGCCGTAGGTCCCTTCGTTGCCTTCGATGTGCAGGGTGAACAGCTCCGCCGCGTCGGCCGAGTGCGTCGCCACCACCTCGACGTCGCCCTCGCCCGCCTTCTTCTCCAGGAACACCTCCACGCCCTGCTCGCCGTCGCGGCGCACGCCGAGGAAGTACCAGTGCGTCTCGCCCTGGAACGCCGCCAGCCCCGCAGCCACGCCCGCTGCGGGCAACTCCATGGCGGTGCTGGCCTCGAACGCCTGGTGCTGCTGGCGGCGCGCGTAGAACGCGGGATTGACCAGCGTGTCGAGCCGCTCTGCCAGCGGCTGGATCGCGAGCCAGCCCGGACGCGAGCTGCCGTCGTACCACTGCGTCTTGGGCACGCGCGGCGTCATCCAGCCGGTGCCCAGTTCGACCGTGTCGAACTCGTCGCGCCAGGTGAAGTTGCCGGTCATCGGCGCCTGGTCCGCCGGCTTCTTCATGAAAGACGGCCCGGGCAGTACATAGGGAATTTTTTCGCCGTCCGGCAGGATCACCGGCCACCCGTCCTTCCAGGTGACCGGCAGCAGGAAGGCCTCGCGTCCGGTGTTGTAGTGGTCGACGCCGTAGTTGCGGCTGGCCAGGAAGGTCGCCCACCAGCTGCCGTCGGGCCCCTGCACCAGGTCGGCGTGGCCGGCGTTGGTGATCGGCAGCGGCCGATTGGGATCAAGGTCGCGCTGGGTGAGGATCGGGTTGTTTTCGTAAGGCTGGTACGGGCCCCAGACGTCGCGGCTGCGCAGGATCACCTGCGAATGCTGCGGCCCGGTGCCGCCCTCGGCGTTGTTGAGGTAGTACCAGCCGTCGACCTTGTAGATGTGCGGGCCTTCGATCCAGATCGGGTTCTCGTCGGGCTTCACGCCGCCGTCGATCAGCACCTTGCGCGGGCCGAACGGCTTGCCGTTGGCAATGTCGATCTCCTGCAGCCAGATCGCGCGATGCCCGTCGTAGCGCACCGGCACCGCAGGCTCATCGTTGTTGAGGATGTAGACCTTGCCATCGTCGTCGAAGAACAGCGACGGATCGATACCGCCGATGCCCGGCAGCCAGACCGGATCCGACCACGGCCCGGCCGGATCGCTGGCGGTGACGACGAAGTTGCCGCCGGCGTCGACCGAGGTGTTGACCACGTAGAAGGTGCCGTCATGGAACTCGATGGCTGGCGCGAACACGCCGCGCGACACGCCAAGCCCGTCGAAATCCAGCTGCGCCGGCCGATGGATGGCGTTGCCGACCTGCTTCCAGTGGACCAGGTCCTCGCTTTCGAACACGGGGATGCCGGGGAAGAAGGTGAAGGTCGAGGCCACCAGGTAGAAATTGCCGTTGGCGGCGACCACGCTGGGGTCGGAATGGAAGCCGGCCAGCACGGGATTGCGGAAGCTGCCCTCGGGCACCGGCGCCTCGAAAGCGGCGTCGCGCCCGGTGTATTCGAACCAGTCGAAATGGACGGGCGCTGGCGCATCGGATCCGTCGACGGCGGCGGCGTGCGCCGCAGGCTCGTTGCCGCAGGCGGCCAGCAGCAGCGCGGCAATGCCGGTGGCGAGGATGCGGTTGGTGTTGCCCAGCCGGGCGCGGCGTGTGTTGCGGATGCTCATCTTCATTCCCCTTTCAAGAACGTGCTTCACCAGTCCCACATCGCGCCATCTTCCAGGCGCGCGATGGGCAACTGCTTGGGCGCATACGGATACTTCGCCGCCAGCTTCTCGTCGATGTCCACGCCGATCCCCGGCGTGTCGCCCACGTGCAGGCGGCCGTTGCGCAGCACGTAGTCGTGCGGGAACACCGCGTCGGTCTCTTCGGTATGGAACATGTATTCCTGGATGCCGAAGTTCGGCACCCAGGTATCGAAGTGCAGCGCGGCGCCCATGGTCACCGGCGACAGGTCTGTGGCGCCGTGGAAGCCGGTGCGCACCTGGTGCAGGGCAGCGAAATCGGCGATGCGGCGCACATGGGTGATGCCGCCGCCGTGCACGATGGTGGTGCGGATGTAGTCGATCAGCTGGTTCTCGATCAGGTGCTTGCAGTCCCAGATCGAGTTGAACACCTCGCCGACTGCGAGTGCGGTGACCGAGTGCTGGCGGATCAGCTCGAAGCCCTTCTGGTTCTCGGCCGGGGTCGCGTCCTCCAGCCAGAACAGGCGGTAGGGTTCCAGCGACTTGGCCAGGCGGGCGGCCTCGATCGGGGTCAGGCGATGGTGCACGTCGTGCAGCAGCTCCACGTCCGGACCATGGTCGGCGCGCAGCTGCTCGAACAGCTTGGGCACCGTGTCGAGGTAGCGCGGCGTATTCCATACCGTCTCCAGCGGCAGTTCACTCTCGGCCGGCTCGTAGCCCTTGGCGTTGGAGATGCCGTAGGACTTCTTGATGCCGGGCACGCCGCACTGCGCGCGCACCGCCAGGAAGCCCTGCTCGATGAATCCGCCGACCGCATCGGAAGCCTCGGCGATGTCGCGGCCGTTGGCGTGCCCGTAGACGAGCGCACCTTCGCGCGAGCGCCCGCCCAGCAGCTGGTAAACGGGCATGCCCGCCATCTTGCCGAGGATGTCCCACAGCGCCACGTCGACCGCGGCGATGGCGCTCATTGTCACCGGGCCACGCCGCCAGTAGGCGCCGCGGTAGAGGAACTGCCATAGGTCCTCGATGCGGCCGGCGTCGCGGCCGATCAGGTTCGGCACCACGTGGTCCTGCAGGTAGGACGCGACCGCAAGCTCGCGCCCGTTGAGCGTGGCATCGCCAAGCCCGTACACACCCGAGCGCGTGGTGATCTTGAGGGTGACGAAGTTGCGCCCCGGGCAGGTGACGATGACCTTGGCATCGACGATCTCGCGGTCGTTCTTCGATCCGTGGGCGGAGGTTTCCGTGGTGTTGGTATTCATCGTGCGTGGTCGTCGTCGATCAAAGGGGATACGGGCAGCTCGAACGGGCCTGCCGGCAGGCCGGCGCCATCGAACAGTGTGCAGACCGGACTGTCGGCCCAGCAGTAGCGCACGCGCGTGGCCGCATGGGCGGCAGGTGCGTTGAGGGTGACGCGGTTGCTCCGGACCTGCGCCTGCGCGTAGCGGCAGGAGCCGGCATCCGCGCCGCACAGCTCGAAGCCGATCGGACCGTCCGCGCCGTATGCGACCAGGCTGTCGCTCACATCGCCGAACTCGACCACCACCGCCTCGCCATTGCGACGGACCGCCATGGCGACCGGACCGGACGCGGGCAGCGTTTCGCCGTACACCACGTGGCGCGCGGCGCGCGCGAAGCGGCGCCCGAGTTCCTGCTTGTTGGTCGGATGGATGTCGTAGCGGTCGCCGATGTCGATCGCCACCACCAGGCCGGTGCCGGCGTCTTCGGCTGCGACCGCACGCTGTGCCTCGCGCATTGCGGCCCAGTCGCTTTCGGTCGGACTGGTCGGCGCCGCGCCGTAGTTGGCGAGCTGCGCCACCAGCAGCGGCAGCCCTTCGCCGAAGCGCGCGCGCCAGTCGCTGCGCAATGCGCGCAGGAGTTCAGCGTAGTCAGCGTGCTCGAAGGTGTTGGACTCGCCCTGGTACCACAGCGCGCCGCGCAGGCCGTAGCGACCGATCGGCGCGATCATGCCGTTGTACAGCGTCGACAGTCCCGCCGCGCTCTGCCAGGGCGCACGCGGGGGCGTGCCCGCTTCCTCCGGGACGATCCGGTACTGCCAGCCGCCCTCCAGCGCCACGCTGCTGCCGTCGGCCAGGCGCAGCGAATGGGCGCTGGCCGGGCCGGCCAGCCCGCCATCGCGATAGGTGTCGAGCACGTTCACCACGATGGTGTTGTCGCCCGCGCGCAGCAGGCCCGGCGGCAGCGCGTACTCGCGGCCCGCGCCGGCGCCGTAGGTGCTGCCGACGCCGCGACCGTTGACCCAGGTCATGTCGATCTCGTCGGCCGGACCCAGCAACAGCACGGCATCCTGCGCCGCCTGCTCCGCAGTCAGCTGCACGTCCGTGCGGTACCAGACCATGCCGTTGAACTCGGCCAGCTCCGCCACGCCCCAACGCTCCCAGGCGCCAAGCTGCGCCGGCGCGGCACGCCAGTCGCCGGCGGCACCGCCCTCCCAGGGACGATCGCCCTCGCCATTTGCCGGCTGCTGCGCCCACCAGCGCTGCCACAGCGCGCCCCACTCGCCCACCGCCGCGACCGGATCGTCGGCGTAGCGCTCGAGCACGTCGAGCTCGCCGTCATAGGTCTTGAGCGTGCGCAAGGCTTCACCGCTGGTCCAGGCCTGGATGCGCGAGCCGCCCCACGAGGCGTCGATCAGTCCCATCGGCACGTCGACCGTCTTCTGCAGTTCGCGCGCGAAGAAGTAGCAGGCCGCGGAGAACTCGCGCACCGATTCCGGATTCACCGGCTCCCAGCGCACGTCCTCGGAAAAGGTCGGTTGCGGCGTCACGTCCGAGACCTGCGGCACCGTCAGCAGGCGGATGCGGTCGTTGCCGGCACCGGCGATCTCCGCGCGCGCGTCGAGCGCGCGCCAGACCTGCAGCTCCATGTTCGACTGGCCCGAACACAGCCAGACATCGCCGACCAGCACGTCCGACACGCGCTGGCTACGGTCGCCCGCGGCGACCTCCAGCACGTGCGGCCCGCCGGCCTTCAATGCGGGAAGCTGCGCCTCCCAGCGGCCGTCGGCATCGGCGCGCGCGGATGTGCGCTTGCCGCCCAGCGATACGCGCACCTGCGCGCCCGGATCGGCCTGCCCCCAGACCTGCAGCGGCCGGTCGCGTTGCACCACCGCGTGGTCCTGGAACATCGCGTGCAGCAGCGGTGTCCCACCCTCTGCCGCAGCCACCGGCGCAAGCAGGCACGCCGACAGCAACAGGCCCAGCGCCGCGCCACGCCCGGCGCAATGCAATGCCCGGCTCATTGCGTGTCTCCCGGTGCATGCGGGAATTCAAGCGCCCTGTAGTACTCCAGCGACTGCGCCGGCGGCGCCTCGCCCTCGGCCAGCGGCAGGCCGGAGAAGGTCTTGAAATAGGCGATGCTGGCATCGCGCCACCACTGCGCTTCGTCGCGCTGGATGGCGAGGAAACGATCCACCTGATGGTGGCGCTCGGCGTCGACATGCGGCTGCAGGCCCGCCCACGTTGCCTGCATGCGCTCCACCTCTGCCACGCCGCGCGAGTAGCGATGCACCAGCTCGTCCCACAGCGTGCGCCCGGAGGCGACGCGGCTGTCCCAGGGACGGTGGTGGAACCACAGCAGGAAATCCTCGGGCACGCGCGCCGGATCGTTGAACAGCGCGGCCACCGGCGGCGCGTACTGCGAGACCGCGTTGCTGCCGCTCGTGGTGCGGTCGAAGCCAATGCCGTCCTTCGTCGCGCGATGGAAATACACCGAGGTCCAGTCCGCGCGCGGACCACCCTCGACCCACGGCGCGGGGCCGTAGTGGTGGCCGCGGCCCATCAGATGGTGCAGGCCCAGCGGCGTCATGTAGTCCACCACCGCCTGGTGCGAGGCCATCATCATTTCGACCACGGGCTCGACGATGGCGCTGTCGCCGGAGAACGTCATCCGCACCCAGTCCTGCGCGATCTCGCGCGCGCCCGCTTCCGGATCCCAGGCCATGCGCCCGTAGACATACCAGTTGGCCTGGTCGAAGTGCGAGCCGCTCCAGTTGCGGTCGCTGCCGATGTTGGCCACGCCGGCGATTCCGCTGAGCGCGTGCCCCTCGAGCGAGCCGTCGACCACCTTGGCCACGGTGGAACCTTCGCCCTTGGCATGGGTGTCGGCGCGCAGCACTTCCTCGTACATCGGCCCAAGGTAGACCAGGTGTGTAGCGAAACCCAGGTACTCCTTGGTGATCTGGAACTCCATCATCAGCGGCGTCTTGGGCATTGCGCCGAACAGCGGATGGAAGGGCTCGCGCGGCTGGAAGTCGATCGCGCCGTTCTTGACCTGCACCAGCACGTTGTCGCGGAACTCGCCGTCATGCGGCACGAACTCGGTGTAGGCCTGCTTGTGCCGGTCGTCCGGCTCTTCGTCGGAGTAGACGAAGGCGCGCCACATCACCACGCCGCCATGCGGCGCAACCGCGTCGGCCAGCATGTTGGCGCCGTCGGCGTGCGTGCGGCCGAAGTCCTGCGGGCCCGGCTGTCCTTCCGAGTTCGCCTTGACCAGGAAGCCACCGAAGTCCGGGATCTTCGCGTAGATCTCGTCGGCCTTCGCGCGCCACCAGCGCTGCACCGCTGGGTCCTTGGGGTCGGCGGTCTTGAGGCCGCCAAGTTCCATCGGTGCGCTGAAGCGCGCGCTCAGGTACACGCGGATGCCGTAGGGACGCATCACGCCGGCCAGCGCCGCGACCTTTTCGAGGTACAGCGGTGTCAGGATCTGCGCATTGGCATTGACGTTGTTGAGCACCGTGCCGTTGATGCCGATCGAGGCATTGGCGCGGGCGTAGTCGGTGTAGCGCGGGTCGAGCCAGCCCGGCAGACGATGCCAGTCCCAGATCGACTGGCCCGAATAGCCGCGCTCGACGTGCCGGCTGAGGTCGTCCCAGTGGTTGAGCACGCGCAGCTTGACCTTCGGCGACTCGCGCAGGTCGAGCGCGTCGACCGGCTGTCCGGTCTGCAGCAGGCGCAGCAGGTGGAAGGCGCCATACAGCGCGCCGGCATCGGTATTGGCCGCGACCACGGTTGCAGCGTTGCCGTCCATGCGCGTGCTGCGGATCAGGTAGCCCTCGTCGCCAAGGTCGTCGAGCGCAAGCTGCAGGCTTGCGATCCGCGGCAGCGAGGCCGGCGTGCCGACCAGCAGCGCACCCGCGCGGCCGGCCGCCTCACCCTGCGCCGGCGCTTGGCCGAGCAGGCCCTGCAGTCCGCGCAGCAGTTCGTCGCGCGTGGCGCGCTGCACCGGCGTGGACGCAGGCGCCACCAGTTGCGCGAACCGCGCGCGGTATTCGCCGGCAGCAACGGATTCAATCGGCCGGTAGCGCAGCCACAGGTCGTAGCCGTCCTCGGCCTGCGCCACAAACGGCAGGCACGACAGCACGGCCAGCAGGCAGCCCAGCGTGGCCAGGATCGCGCCGCGGGCGCGTCCGGGCCTGTCCTGCGCGGACATTGCGCCGGGATGTCGTGGACGCCTGTCGATGTGTACCATTCGTTCAGCCCTCAGTTGGTCAATGATGTACGCGCTCCGGCGGCGACCGCCGGTTTGCGCCGTGGGTCGCGTGCGCGCCAGCGCAGCACGCCGCCGCGGCGCGGCAAGGGGACAGGAATTGCAGAATCAGCCCAAGAAGGCCGCGCGCCGCAAGGGACTGGCGGTCACGCTCGACGAGGTCGCGGCACTTGCCAAGGTGTCGCCGATGACGGTCTCGCGCGTGGTCAACGGCCACGGCAAGGTGCGCGAAAGCACCCGCGAACGGGTGCTGCGGGCAGTGCACGAACTGGGCTACTCGCCCAACCTCGCCGCCAGCGCACTGGCCACCGCGCAGGACACGCGGGTGGCGATGATCTACACCAATCCCAGCAACGCCTACCTGCGCGAGCTGCTCGCCGGCGCGCTGCGCGGCGCGACGCGCACGGCCGCCCAGCTGGTCATCGACACCTGGGAGAACATCGGCGTCAACGCCCAGCGCCAGGCCGCGCGCACGCTGGCCAAGCGCGTGGCCGGCGTGATCCTGCCGCCGCCGCTGTGCGAATCCAAATCCCTGGTGGCGGAGTTTGTCGAAGCCGAGGTGCCGGTCGTGGCGATCGCCTCGGGCCGCTTCCACCACGACATCTCCTGCGTGCGCATCGACGACTTCCGCGCCAGCAAGGAAATCACCCTGCACCTGATCGCCGCCGGGCACCGCCACATCGGCTACATCCGGGGCAATCCGAACCAGACCGCGAGCACCCGACGCTACGAGGGCTTCCAGTCGGCGCTGGCCGAATCGGGCATCGAACTCGACGAGAGCGTGGTCGAGTCGGGCTTCTTCACCTACCGCTCCGGGCTCGATGCGACCGAGAAGCTGCTGGCGCACGCCAACCCGCCCACCGCGATCTGCGCAGCCAACGACGACATGGCCGCCGCCGCGGTGTCGGTCGCGCACCGTCGCGGGCTGGACGTGCCGCGCGACCTGTCCATCGTCGGCTTCGACGACACCTCGGCCGCGACCACGGTCTGGCCCGAGCTGACCACCATTCGCCAGCCAATCTCGGCGATGGCCGACTCGGCTGTCGACATCCTGCTGCGCAACATCCGCCGCAAGGACAAGAGCACGCGCACGGTGGTCGACCACGTCGTGCCGCACGAACTGATCGAACGCGATTCGGTCGCGCCACCGGCACGCTGACGCCCCAGCCCTCTTGCGGGCCGGGACATCGATGCGGCAACGGCGCGGCGGCTCGGCTGGCAGGGGCGTTTGCACTCCCATGTCGACCGGCCGCCGTCCGGCTCAGCGCAGCAGGTACTGGTTGAGCAGGTTCTCGTAGCGCTCCTGCTTGCCGCTGATCTGCATCGGCTCACCGCTCTTGCCCGCCAGCGCCGCAAGATCGGCCAGGCCCAGCTTGCCGGCCGCGAAATCGGCGCCTGCGCCGCTGTCGAAGCTGGCATAGCGCTGCTTGCGCCACTGCTCCCACGGCGAATCGTTGAGCAGCGCGTGCGCCACCTCGAGGCCTCGGGCAAACGCGTCCATGCCGCCGATGTGGGCGATGAACAGATCCTCCATGTCGGTCGACTCGCGGCGCGGCTTGGCGTCGAAGTTGAGGCCGCCAACCAGGCCACCCTGGCGCAGCACCACCAGCATCGCGCCGACCGTGTCATACAGGTCGGTCGGGAACTGGTCGGTGTCCCAGCCGTTCTGCGCATTGCCGCGGTTGGCATCGATGCTGCCCAGCAGGCCGTTGTCGGCCGCGACCTGCAGGTCGTGCTCGAAGGTGTGGCCCGACAGCGTGGCGTGGTTGGCCTCGATGTTGAGCGAGAAATCCTTCTCCAGGCCGTGCTGCTTGAGGAAGCCGACGACGGTGGCGCTGTCGAAGTCGTACTGGTGCTTCATCGGCTCCATCGGCTTGGGCTCGATGAAGAACTGGCCCTTGAAGCCGATGCTGCGGCCATAGTCGCGAGCGACGGTGAGGAAGCGCGCGAAGTGGTCGAGCTCGCGCTTCATGTCGGTGTTGTGCAGCGAGGAGTAGCCCTCGCGGCCGCCCCAGAACACGTAATGCTCGCCGTCCAGTTCGACCAGCGCGTCCAGCACCGACTTGACCTGCACCGCGGCGCGGGCAACGACGTTGAAGTCGGGGTTGGTCGAAGCACCATTCATGTAGCGCGGATGCGAGAACAGGTTGGCCGTGCCCCACAGCAGCTTCATGCCGGTGGCCTGCTGGCGCTCCTTGGCAAGGCCCACCAGGTGGTGCAGGTTCTTCTCGTAGGTGCCGATGTCCTCGGCGTCGGGCGCCATGTCGACGTCGTGGAAGCACCAGTACGGCACGCCGATCTTGGTGAAGAACTCGAACGCGGCGTCGACCTTGGCCTCGGCGGTCTTCATCGCATCGCCGGTTTCCCAGGGGAAGCGGCGCGTGCCCGGGCCGAACGGATCGGCGCCGGCGTTGCAGAAGGTGTGCCAGTAGCAGACCGCGAAGCGCAGGTGCTCGCGCATGGTCTTGCCGCCGATCTTCTTTTCCGCGTCATAGGTCTTGAACGCGAGCGGATTGTCCGAACCCGGTCCCTCGTAGGGAATCGTGCCGATGCCGGGGAAGTACTCCTTCGCGCCGATGAATGCCTTGCTCATATGTATGTCCGTGGTGTCGTGGTGGGAACGAGGCGTCAGTCGGCGTAGAGCGGCCGGATCGCATCGAGGTGGGAAAGGAAGTGACGGTACTGCGCGGCGTAGGCCGCGGTGGCGCCGGGGTGCGGCTGCGCGGCCAGGCGCGGGTCCAGGCGCACGTGCGAGGCGGCCAGCGCGCTGAGCTCGCCGTCGCTGCCGCCTTCGGCGCGGCGCACTGCCCACAGCGCCTGCAGCGCGGCACCGAAGGCCGCGCCCTCGGACTGCTCGGGCACGTCCACCGGCAGGCCGAACATGTCGGCCACCATCTGCCGCCACACCGCGCTCTGGCTGCCGCCGCCGGTCAGGCGGATGGCCTCGAAGCGCAGGCCGGCATCGACCAGTGCGTCGTAGCCGGTCATCAGGCTGTAGAGCGCGCCCTCCATCGCCGAGCGATAGAGGTTGGCCGGGGTCAGGTTGGTCGCGGTCATGCCGAACAGGTTGCCGCGCCCGTGCGGCAGGTCGGGCGTGCGCTCGCCGTTGAGGAAGGGCAGCATCAGCAGGCCGTCGGCGCCGGGCGTGGTGCCGGCCAGCAGCGCGTCGCCGTCGCGCGAGGAGAAGCCGCACAGCCGGGCGACCGCTTCGGTGGCGACGGTGCAGTTCATGGTGCAGATCAGCGGCAGCCAGCCGCCGGTCGAATCGCAGAACGCAGCCCAGCGGCCTTCGGCATCGACCACCGGCTCGCCGGCATAGGTGAACAGCGTGCCCGAGGTGCCCAGGCTCATGCTGAGCACGCCGGGCACCACGTTGCCGGTGCCGATCGCGGCCATCATGTTGTCGCCGCCGCCGGCCGACACCTGCACCGAATGCGGCAGGCCCAGCTCGTCGGCAAGCGCCGGGCGGATCTTCACCAGGGTGTCGGCCCCGACCAGCGGCGGCAGGCAGTCGCGCAGGTCGCGGTCGGGGTCGGTCGCGGCCAGCATTTCGGGCGACCAGTCGCGCGTGCGCACGTCGAGCCAGCCGGTGCCGGAAGCATCACCGTGCTCCATCCACAGCTCGCCGGTCAGCCAGTAGTTGATGTAGTCGTGCGGCAGCAGGATCGTCGCCAGGCGCGCATAGGCCTGCGAGCGGTGCTTGCGCGTCCACGGCAGCTTGGAGGCGGTGTAGCCGGCCAGGATCGGGTTGCCGGCCAGCTCGATGCAGCGCTGTGCGCCACCGGCCGCGTCCATGATCTCGTCGCACTCTGCAGTGGTACTGGTGTCGTTCCACAGCTTGGCCGGGGCCAGCACGTTGCCGCCCTGGTCGAGCGGCACGAATCCGTGCTGCTGCCCGGATACGCCGATGGCCGCCACGCGTGCGCGCAGCGTCGGATCGATCCGCGCGAAACACGCGCGCACCGCGTCCACCCACCAGTCCGCGCGCTGCTCGCGGCTGCCGTCGTCGCCGGCCGCCAGGTCCAGCGGCTGGCCCGCGGTCGCGACGATCTGGCGCGCCCCGGGGTCATAGACCACGAGCTTCACGCTCTGCGTGCCTATATCGAGTCCAGCAAACAGCCCCATCGAGAGATCCCCAAAAAAGTTAGCGCTACCACAACGTGGATGCAGGGCACCCAGAACAACACCGACCGATGTGTGTCGATGTCGTATTCAGGCGTAGCGGCGTGCACGAACTCTACACACCTGTTGGAAAAAAGCCTTGCTGCACTGCGCAATCGGCGTCAGCCCGGGACCCGGATCACGTTAGCGTTAACATTTAATTTCCAATTGGAGGGTTTTTGCCACGGATTTGCGCGGATCACGCGGATTACGCGGATCAAGAAAGCTGAACAGGATTCCGCACCCGGACGCTTCTCTCCTGTTGGCCTGATCCGCGTCAATCCGCGCAATCCGCGGCCAAGGCTTCGGGCCCGGCCCGGCTCACTGCCGCGCCCCCTGCGTCACTTCCCACCGTCCGAAGAGCCTCCTCAGTCTCAGAGCCGCATGATCCGGCACTGGCCGGCCAGCACCGGCCCCGACAGGATCCGGTAGCAGTCGTGTCGAACCCCGGCGCCTCCGCCGACGCGCCCGCATCTCAGCCCGCGAGACCGCGGCCGGCTTCCATGCCCGGGTAGAATTCTCCGGCTCCCTTACGCAGTTTTGAAATGACCGAGTCCGTCCGTCCCGTTTTCCACGGTTTCGAGCAGATCCCGCTGCGCGAATACGCCGAGCGCGCCTATCTCGACTATTCGATGTACGTGGTGCTCGACCGCGCCCTGCCCTTCATCGGCGACGGCCTCAAGCCGGTGCAGCGCCGCATCATCTACGCGATGAGCGAGCTTGGCCTGGCCGCCCCCGCCAAGCCGAAGAAGTCCGCGCGCACCATCGGCGACGTGATCGGCAAGTTCCACCCGCACGGCGACAGCGCCTGCTACGAGGCGATGGTGCTGATGGCGCAGCCGTTCTCCTACCGCTATCCGCTGGTCGACGGCCAGGGCAACTTCGGCTCCTCGGACGATCCCAAGTCGTTCGCGGCGATGCGCTACACCGAATCGCGGCTCACCCCGATCGCCGAGGTGCTGCTGGGCGAACTTGGCCACGGCACCGCCGACTGGGTGCCGAACTTCGATGGCACGCTCGAGGAACCGAGCTGGCTCCCCGCGCGCCTGCCGCACCTGCTGCTCAACGGCACCACCGGGATCGCCGTGGGCATGGCCACCGACGTGCCGCCGCACAACTTGGGCGAGATCGTCAGCGCCTGCCTGCGCCTGCTCGACGATCCCGACGCGACCGTGGCCGAACTGTGCGAGCACGTGCGCGGCCCGGACTACCCGACTGCGGCCGAGATCATCACCCCGGCCGCCGACCTGCTCGCGATTTACGAAACCGGCCACGGCAGCGTGCGCGCCCGCGCCACCTTCGCGCGCGAGGGCCAGAACATCATCGTCACCGCCCTGCCCCACCAGGTCTCGCCGTCGAAGGTGATCGAACAGATCGCCGCGCAGATGCGCGCCAAGAAGCTGCCGTGGCTGGAGGACATCCGCGATGAGTCCGACCACGCCAACCCGGTGCGCATCGCGCTGATCCCGCGCTCGAACCGGGTCGATGCCGAACAGCTGATGGGCCACCTGTTCGCCACCACCGACCTGGAAAAGAGCTTCCGGGTCAACCTCAACGTGATCGGCCTGGACGGCCGTCCGCAGGTGAAGAACCTGCGCATGCTGCTGACCGAGTGGCTGGTGTTCCGCACCAGCACCGTCACCCGGCGCCTCAACCACCGGCTGGAGAAGGTCGAGCGCCGCCTGCACCTGCTCGAGGGCCTGCTGGTCGCCTTCCTCAACCTCGACGAGGTGATCCACATCATCCGCACCGAGGACGAGCCGAAGGCCGCGCTGATCGCGCGCTTCGCGCTGTCCGAGGACCAGGCCGAATACATCCTGGAGACCAAGCTCAAGCAGCTCGCCCGGCTGGAGGAGATGAAGATCCGCGGCGAACAGGACGAACTGGCGAAGGAGCGCGAGGGCATCCAGGCCACGCTCGACAGCAAGGCGAAGCTGAAGAAGCTGATCAAGGACGAGCTGCTGGCCGACGCGAAGAAGCACGGCGATGCGCGGCGCTCGCCGCTGGTCGCGCGCGGCGCGGCGCAGGCGCTGGGCGAGACCGACCTGGTGCCCAGCGAGCCGGTGACCGTCGTGCTCAGCCAGAAGGGCTGGGTGCGCGCGGCCAAGGGGCACGATGTCGACGCTGCGGCGTTGTCGTATCGCGATGGCGATGCGGTGCTCGCCGCAGTCAATGGACGCACGACGCAGCAGGTCGCCTTCCTCGACAGCGGCGGGCGCAGCTATTCGACGCTGGCGCACGCACTGCCCTCGGCGCGCGGCAACGGCGAACCCCTGACCGGACGTTTCTCGCCTGCGGCGGGCGCCTCGTTCGTGGCGCTGGCCAGCGGCGGCAACGACGAGCGCTTCGTGCTGGCCTCCTCGCACGGCTACGGCTTCGTCACCCGCTTCGAGAACCTGACCGGCCGCAACAAGGCTGGCAAGGCGCTGCTGTCGCTGTCGGAAGGCGCGAGCGTGCTGCAGCCGGCGCCGGCGGGCGGCGTGGAGGCAGGCCGCATCGTCGCGGTGACCAGCGCCGGCCACCTGCTCGCCTTCCCCGTCGCCGAGCTGCCCGAGCTGGACCGGGGCAAGGGCAACAAGCTGATCGAGATCCCCAAGGCCAAGCGCGGCACCGAGCGCGTGGTCGCCGTGGCCGTGGTGCCGCCGGGCGGCACCCTGGTGGTGAAGTCGGGCGCACGCACGATGAGCCTGTCGTTCAAGGACCTCGACGTGTACTTGGGTCTGCGCGCCAGCCGCGGCGGGCTGTTGCCGAGAGGATGGCAGAAGGTGGAAGCCTTGTCCGTGGAGTCGTAAGCCAGCGCTAGGACGCGACCCTCCAGCTGTCATCCCGAGCGTAGCGAGGGATCTCGCCTGTATCCGCCATGCAGCGCGCAAACCAAGGACGCCCCGCATCGCTCTCCCGTCAAGAGACCGACCCTGCCGGTAACCGGAGACCACCATGCAACCTGATTTCTGGCACGACCGCTGGCAACGCAACCGCATCGGCTTCCATCGCGACGCGCCGCTGCCGCTGCTCATCCGGCACTGGCCGGACTTGCAGCTTCCGGCAGGCAGCCGCGTCTTCGTCCCGCTCTGTGGCAAGTCGTTGGACATGGTGTGGCTGGCCGAACAGGGCCATCGCGTGCTCGGCATCGAACTGTCGGCAACGGCCATCGAGCAGTTCTTCGACGAGCGTGGGCTCAATCCGCGGATCCACACCAGCCCCGCCGGCACGCACTACAGCAGCGGCGCGTGGGAACTGGTCGCCGGCGATGCCTTCGCCATTCCCGGCGAACTGCTTGCCGAAAGCGTCGGCGTGTACGACCGCGGCGCGCTGATCGCGCTGCCGCCCGACATGCGCGCCACCTACGCCCGGACCACGTGGCAGCGCCTGCCGTCGGGCTGCCGTGGCCTGCTGGTCACGCTCGAATATCCGCAGGCGGAAAAGGCTGGCCCACCGTTCTCCGTCGAAGAAGCGGAAGTCCATGCGCAGTTTGCGCCGGAGTGGGAGCTCGCCCTGGTCGAGCGTCGCGACATCCTTGCGAACGAGCCTTCGTTCCAGAGCGAAGGCGTCTCCGCCCTGTCCACCGCCGTCTACCGCATGCAGCGCACGCCGCCTACCCTGTAGGAGCGGCTTCAGCCGCGAACATCGCCGGCATCGATCCCGACGCCCCCGGTCGCGGCTGAAGCCGCTCCTATGGACCTGCGGCGCGACGGCAGGTTTCGGCAGCGGCTGGTCCTCAGCCGTGCGGCGCGTCCTCGCCCATGCGCGCCTGCTGGTAATTCTGCAGGCCGACCATTTCGATCAGGCGCAGCTGCTGCTCCAGCCAGCGGGTGTGGTCTTCCTCGGTGTCGACCATTTGTGCCACCAGGATCTGGCGGGTGACGTAATCGCCGTGTTCTTCGCACAGCGCCACGCCCTTGGCGAGGTTTCCGCGCACCTGGTATTCAAGGTCCAAGTCCTTGCGCAGCATCTCCTCGACCGTGCGCCCGGGCTCGAACGGATCGGGCCGCATGTCCGGATCGCCCTCGAGGAACAGGATCCGGCGCAGCAGCGCGTCGGCGTGCTGGGTTTCCTCCTCCATCTCGTGGTTGATGCGCGCATACAGCGCGTGCAGCCCGAGGTCTTCGTAGCGACGCGAGTGCAGGAAATACTGGTCGCGCGCGGCCAGCTCGCCGCGCAGCAGGAAATTGAGGTAATCGACGACTTCAGGCTGGCCTTTCATGGCGAATGGCTCCGGGAACAGGAATGCCGGGCAGTATGCCCAAGCCGGCGCGACGGCGCCGGATGAGAGCCATTTCAGTTCGCATTCTCGACCGCGCCCCCGTGCACCGGACGAAGCGCGGTGATGAACGCATCGCCATGCGCCGCGCTACCAACCCACACCATCACCGGGACCTGACCGCCTGCAGCGGCCTGGACGCTTCCTGCACCGGAGAAGACCGCCACTCCTTACCCTGTCGCGCGCCCCGCCCCCGCTTTCGCCTCCGGCAACGCTTCCGCCAGGCGCGTCGCCTGCCGCAGCGCGCGCAGCGAGCTGGGCTCCTCCGCGATTCCCAGCCCGCGCAGGCTGCGGTCGATGCGATCGACGTAACCGAGGTCGTTGAGCAGCGAAGCTGCCTGCAGTCCATCGAGCTCGCCGCGTCCGACCATCGAAAGCACGTGCTGGCGGAAGCCGGTCTCGAAGTCGACGGCCCGTGCCTCGAGCGCAGTCAGTGCGTCGGTATCCGGCTTGTCCCCGGCGATGCCGTGCAGTCCGCGCATCTGTGCGTACAGGTGCCGGCGCAGCGCAACGTAGGCCTCGCGCAGCGACGAGTCGCCATCGCGCAGGCGCGGCAGCAGGTTCTTCTGCAGGTGCTTGGCGCCCTTCACCGCCTCGACCATCTGCACCGCCGCCATCTGTGCCTGGGTCCAGAAGCGCTGGTGCTCCTCGTCCATCGGCACTTCGATGCGGCCCATGAACGCCAGCAGGTCGGCGTACACGCCCTTGACCCGCTGGCGATAGAGCGCATCCGCATCGGGGCTGTCGCGTCCCGGTGACTCCGAAAGCCGGGCGTCGTCAAACCCGGATCCAGACAGCCCCACCAGCGGCAGGCCCAGCGCGCGGCAGATCACCTCGACGCTGAGTTCGCCCAGGTGGCGCAGCTCCAGCGCCACTGCCGCGGCCGCGGCGTCGGCCGAGTCCAGCGCATGATCACTCAGATGGCGTGCGCGGACCGGTTCCACGTCTCCCGGCGTCACCGGCCCGGTCGCGACCAGTGCAGGCACGGCGCGTTCCGGTAGCCAGCGCTGCAGCCATTGCGCCAGCTGGCCCTGCCAAGGCCAGAACAGCGCGACGCCGGTGGCGTTGAAAAGCGTATGGAACAGCGCCAGCTGCAGCAGGGTGTTGCCACCGAACCCGACAAGTCCGGCGATGCCGACCACCATCCAGGTCAGTGGCACCAGCAGTGCCAGCGCCAGTCCCGCGGTCACCACGTTGAAAAGAACGTGCGCCAGCGCCAGGCGCTGGCCGCTGCGGTTGCCGCCGAGCGCGCCGACCACACCGGTGCTCACGCTGCTGCCGACGTTGGAGCCGATCGCCAGCGCCAGCGCCTGGCCAAGCTCGAGCTGGCCCGCCGCCAGCGCAGCGAGGATCAGCATCAGGGTCGCGTGGCTGGACTGCAGCACCACCGTCGCGGCCAGCCCCACCAGCACCAACAGCATCACCCCGCCCGCGCCCTCCGCCGGAACCGCGCTGAAGTCCAGGCCGCCGCCGAACGCCGCAAACCCCGCCTTGACCTGGTCGATGCCCAGGAACACGAACGCCACGCCCAGCACCACCCGTCCCGCTGCACGGCCGCGCGGCCCGGTGAAGCCGGCCAGCACGCCGAACACCAGCAGCGGCAGCGCCAGCGGCGCCAGGCTGAAATCCTGCCCCGCCAGCGCCAGCAGCCAGATGCCGCTGGTCGCGCCCAGGTTGGCGCCGAAGATGATCGCCAGCCCGCCCGCCAGCCCGACCAGGCCGGAGCTGATGAAGGCGATGGTGAGCAGCGAGACCAGGGTGCTCGACTGCAGCACCACCGTCGCGCCGATGCCGAACAGCAGGCCGCGCGCCGGCGTGCCGGTACTGCGCGCCAGCAATTGCTCCAGGCGCCCACCGGCGAGCTGGCGCAGCCCTTCCTCCAGGCACTGCATCCCAAACAGGAAGATCGCCAGGCCCGCGCACAGCTGCAGCCAGCCGGCATCGCGCCAGAACGACCAGGCGAGGATCGCGACGACGACAGCCAGCAGCAACACGCGCAGTTTCGAACCCAATGCTCCACACCCTCCCCGCAGCGGGCTGCCATTAGACCGCGCCATCGCCCATGCGCCTACCCGTCGCGCGGCAACGGTGCACCCGCCACCGCGGCGGTCGGCGGTGCGCGATCCGCTAGAGTCGCCGCTCACGCGCGCGCGGAGCGGCAACGATGGTTCGATGGCTGAAACGGCTGCTGCTGCTTGGACTCGCGCTGGCGGTGGCGGGCGGCGGCCTCGCCTGGTGGTTGCTGCGCGGCAGCCTGCCCGCGCTCGACGGCGAGCTGGCGCTGGCGGGGCTGTCCGCGCCGGTGAGTGTGCAGCGCGACGCGCTGGGCGTGGTCACCATCGACGCGCAGGACGAAGCCGATGCGATGCGCGCGCTTGGCTACGTGCACGCCCAGGAACGCTATTTCGAGATGGACCTGCTGCGGCGCACGTCCGCGGGCGAACTGTCTGCGCTGTTTGGCGCGGTCGCGCTCGATGCCGACCGCCGCCATCGCGTGCACCGCATGCGCGCACGGGTGGACGCGCATCTGGAGGCCATCGCAGGCGAGCGCATACCGATGCTCCGGGCCTATACCGACGGCGTCAACGCCGGCGTGGCTGCGCTGCGCACCCGGCCCTGGCCCTACCTGCTGCTGCGCCAGCAGCCGGAGCCCTGGCGACCGGCCGACACTGCGCTTGCCGGTTACGCGATGTACTTCGATCTGCAGGATGCGTCGAACGCCAACGAACTCGCGCTGTGGAAGCTCAGGCAAGGCCTGCCCGCGCCGCTGTACGCGCTGCTCACGCATCCGGGCAGCAGTTGGGATGCGCCGCTGATGGGGGCAGCGTTCGGCGACGCGGTGTTGCCGGGCGCGGAGGAAGTGGACCTGCGCGAACTTGCGGCGGCGGGTGCGGGCGCGGCGCGGGAGGCGGTTGCCCCCTCTCCACCGTCCGCTCCGCGGACGGTCCCCCTCTCCACCGCTGCGCAGGGGAGAGGCATTGGCTGGTCGCCTGCGGCGGGTGCATGGGCGGCGGTTGCCCCCTCTCCACCGTCCGCTCCGCGGACGGTCCCCCTCTCCCCCGCTACGCAGGGGAGAGGCAGCGGCTGGTCGCCTGCGGCGACCGATCTTTTGCCGGGCAGCAACAATTTTGCCGTGTCGGGTGCGCTCACCGACGATGGCCGCGCGATCGTCGCCGATGACATGCATCTGGGGCTGCGCGCGCCCAACCTCTGGTTCCGCGCGCGCCTGCGCTGGCCGGAGGCAGCTGCGCCCGGCGGGAGGGTCGACGTGCAGGGCGTCACCCTGCCCGGCCTGCCGGCGATCATCGTCGGCAGCAACGGCCATGTCGCCTGGGGCTATACCAACAGCTACGGCGACTACCTGGACTGGGCGCTGGAAACGCCCTGCGCCGACGCCGGCATGGCGCCTGCCCAGGCGGCGACGCCCTGTGCCGCGGTCCAGCTCCATCGCGAAACCATCCACATCGCCGGCGCCGAGCCAGTCACTCTGGACGTGCACGAAACCCGCTGGGGCCCGGTTCTCCATGAGTTGCCCGATGGCAGGCTGCTCAGCCTGCGCTGGACCGCGCACCTGCCCGGCTCGATCAACCTCGGCCTGGCCGGCTTCGCGCGTGCCGGCAACCTCGATGCCGCCCTCGCGGTTGCGGACAGCGCCGGCGTGCCGACCCAGAACCTGGTGATCGGCGATGCCGGCGGCCGCATCGCCTGGCGGCTGCTGGGACCGCTGCCGTCGCGCGCACCCGGCTGCGATCCTGCCGCACCGGCGGCCGTGGCGATTGCCGGCGAAGCGATCGGGCCCGACGGGGCCACCTCCGAAGGCGCGCTGGCTGGCGCCTGCCCGCCCTGGCAGTCCACCGCCGACGCCTCGCCCCTCGCCACCTCCCCCGCCTTCGACCGGATCTGGACCGCAAACGCCCGCACCACCGATGGCGAAGCCCTCGCCCGGATCGGCGACGGCGGCTATGCGCTCGGCGCCCGCGCCGGGCAGATCCGCGACGCGCTGCAGGCCGGCCAGCGCTTCACCGAAGCTGATCTGCTGGCCATCCAGCTCGACGACCGCGCCCTGCTGATGACGCGCTGGTGGGAACTGCTGCGCTCGCTCGGGAGCGGCGCGACCCCGGCCCTGCACGAACTCGCCGCAGCCGCCGACACATGGCAGGGCCGCGCCAGCGTCGACTCCGCCAGCTACCGCATCGTCCGCGCGTGGCGGCTGGCGGTGCACGCGCGGCTGCTCGAGGGCCTGCTGGCCCCGGCGCAGGCGGCACCCGGCGAGGATTTCGAACCACCCGCCTTTCCCCTGTTCGAGGGCGTCGCCTGGCCGCTGGTCCAGCAGCGGCCCGCACACCTGCTGCCGCAACGGTTCGACTCCTGGCCTGCCCTGTTCGAAGACGCCGCTCGCGAAGTCCGCGACGACCTCACCGTCCTGGGCCCGCTGCGCGAACGCAGCTGGGGTGAGCACAACACCGCCGCCATCTGCCATCCCCTGGCCGGTGCCATTCCGCTGGGCCGGCGGCTGCTGTGCATGCCGGCCGACCGCCTGCCGGGCGACACGATGATGCCGCGGGTGCAGGGCCCGGCTTTCGGCGCCTCCCAGCGCATGGTCGTCGCGCCGGGCCACGAAGAGGCCGGCGTGATGCACATGCCCGGCGGGCAGAGCGGCCATCCGCTGTCGCCGTTCTGGGGCGCGGGACACGACGACTGGGTGCAGGGGCGGCCGACGCCATTCCTGCCGGGCCCGGCCACGCACACCCTGCGGCTGCAGCCCGAAGGCCGCTGACGGAACCGACGCCATGCGGCATTCACTTGGCACTTGCTAGCGTCGCCTTGCCTGGCTCTGGCCGGGCTCATGGAAGCCGGGTGACCTGACTGCCCTTCTTTCCCCGTTCCCAAGCACAATACCCCGCCAGTCCGCCCCCCGCCGACGCGCAACGCATGATTGAATTCGGACACCTCACCCACGTCGGCCTGCGGCGCGAACTGAATGAGGACACCTATTACGGCGACAGCGAGCTGGGGCTCTGGCTGGTGGCCGACGGCATGGGCGGGCATGAGTACGGCGAGGTTGCCAGCGCGCTGGCGCGCGAGACGATCGTGCGCGAGACCCGCCAGGGCACGCCACTGCCGCAGGCGATCCGCATCGCCGACGAGGAGATCATCCGCGCCTCGCGCCAGCGCAGCGACGCGCTGCCGATGGGCACCACCGTGGTGGCCGTGCGCGTCACCGGCAGCCGCTTCGAGGTGGCCTGGGTCGGCGACAGCCGCGCCTATCTGTGGCGCGACGGCAAGCTGGCCCAGCTCTCGCACGACCACAGCTACGTGCAGGAACTCATCGCCCAGGGCGCGATCAGCATCGACCAGGCGCGCACCCACCCGCACCGCAACGTGGTCACCCAGGCCCTGGGCGTGACCGAACCGCAGTTGCTCAACGTGGAAACCCTGTCCGGCGAACTCGCGCCCGGCTCGCAGCTGCTGCTGTGCAGTGATGGCCTGACCGAGGAGGTGGACGACCGCGCCATCTCGCGCGTTCTGGGGCACACCGAATGCAGCGCCCAGGAGTGCGTGGACGGCCTGGTCGCGGCCGCGCTCGATGGCGGCGGCTCGGACAACGTGACCGTGGTGCTGGTGCGCAGCCACTGAAGTCGTGGCGCGATCGGACCGTCAGGGCATTCCGCCCTGCACCGGACATCACGCCCTGGTGCGCCCGCCTTCCGGTGATCGATCAGCCGGCGACGGCGACCGCCTCGTGCGGCGCCGCCTCGGGCAGCTCCCAGACGCAGCGCCCGGCCTTGCGCCGGATCGCCTCCACCCGCGCGTCGTGCAGCGCCAGATCTTCCGCCGACACCGTGATCGACGGACGCGGCGCGCTTGCACCCGCCGGCAGCACGAAGCGGTTGGCCCCGGTCCCGGCCGCAGGCTCGGCGGCGGCGAAGCCGATCTCGCCCTGCCCCGAGGTCAGCGCCAGCCACGCCTCGGCCAGCAGCTGCGCATCGAGCAGCGCGCCGTGCAACTGGCGGTGCGAGTTGTCCACGCCCAGCCGCCGGCACAGTGCGTCGAGCGAATTGCGCTGTCCCGGGTAGCGCTTCCGCGCCAGCTCGAGCGAATCGAGCACCGTCACGCGCTCGCGCAGCGGCGGGTAGCCGTCGCCCAGCCGCGACAGCTCGGACTCCAGGAAACCCATGTCGAACGCCGCGTTGTGGATCACCAGCTCGGCGCCGTCGACGAAGGCGAGGAATTCGTCGGCGACCTCGGCAAAGCGCGGCTTGTCGGCCAGGAATTCCAGGGTCAGCCCGGTCACCTCCTGCGCGCCGATCTCGAACTCGCGGTCGGGATTGAGGTACTTATGGAAGGTGCGCCCGGTGGGCCGGCGCTCGATCATTTCGACGCAGCCGATCTCGACCACGCGGTTGCCCTTCTTCCATTCAAGGCCGGTGGTTTCGGTGTCGAGGATGATGTGGCGCATGGTCTTCAGAAGCCGGGGCTGTGGTTGGGTGCCTGGTGGCAGTGGTTGATCCGGTCCGGTTGTCACGCCGGACCCAGCGAGGGATCGCTTGGCCTATCCCGCTCGCGCGCGCATGCGGATGGCCTCGTTGCGGGCGAGCACGTCGACGCGCTCATTGTCCAGGTCGCCGGAGTGGCCCTTCACCCAGCGCCAGTCGATCTCGTGGCGGGCGCAGGCCGCATGCAGGCGCTCCCACAGGTCGCGGTTCTTGACCGGGTCGCCGCCGGAGGTCTTCCAGCCGCGCCGCACCCAGTTGGGCATCCACAGGGTGATGCCCTGGCGCACGTACTGGGAGTCGGTGTGCAGCACCACTTCGCAGGCGCGGCTCAGGGTTTCCAGCGCGACGATCGCGGCCATCAGCTCCATGCGGTTGTTGGTGGTGAGCGGCTCCCCGCCGGACAACTCGCGCTCCTTCTCACCAAAGCGCAGCAGCGCCGCCCAGCCGCCGGGACCAGGATTGCCGAGGCAGGCGCCATCGGTATGGATGCCGACGCTCATATCGCCGAGGCTCCCTGGGGCAGCGGCAGGACCCGCCGCGACCGCACCGGCGTCAGCGGGATGGCGCGCTTCTCGGCGCGCAGCAGATAGGCCGCGCGCAGCCCGGGGCCCTGCTGCGGCACGGGCGAGACTTGCACGGTCCAGTTCGGACCCAGCCCCTGCGACACCGCATCGGGCGCCAGCCCGGCCTCGCGCAGGCGCCGGCGCCAGGCCAGCGGCTCGGAGGCGCTGATCCCGCTGCCGCGCCAGCGCCACCGGTAGGGCGCCAGCGGGTTGAGCACGAACAGCGACAGGCGCCCGCCGTTCACCAGCAGGCGCGCTGCCTCCTCCAGCAGGGCGACGCCGCGGGCGCCCCCGGGTCGCGCCACGTGCTGCAGGACGACGGCACCGAAGGCCTCGCTGGGCAGCGGCAGCGGCAGCGCACAGTCGACCGGGCCGCGCCAGCGGGTCCCACTCCTGGGCGCCAGGTACAGGCCGCGACCGGGTCCGTCCGCCGCGCGCGGCACCGGGCCGCACCACAGCCAGGGCAGCCCGGGCCGGTCGGCCAGCGCCTCGGCGACCGCCGCCTCCTCGCTGGCCAGCACGGCGCGCCCGGCGTCGGTCAGGAACCAGTCGTGGACGGTGGCGGGGTCCATTTGACGGACCGGGATCTGGACGGGCATGGTCGCCATTCTAAAGGCAGCCGGACCCGGACCCGCCGATGCAGCTCACCGCGCTCCCCGCGCTGGACGACAACTACATCTGGCACCTGGCCGGGGCGGACGGCCGTTGGCTGGTGGTCGACCCGGGCGATGCCGCACCGGTCCTGGCCGCGGCCGGCGACGGGCGCCCCCCCGAGGCGATCCTGCTCACCCATCACCACGGCGACCACGTGGCCGGGGTCGCCGGCCTGCGCCAGCGCTGGCCGCAGGTGCCGGTGCACGGCCCGGCGGACGCGCGGGTCGAGGCCATCGTCGACCACGTGGCCGCGGACGGCGACCGGATCCAGGCCGGGCCATGGGCGTTCGATGTCCTGTCCGTGCCCGGCCATACCACCAGCCACATCGCCTTCCACGGGCATGGCCTGCTGTTCAGCGGGGATACCCTGTTCAGCCTGGGCTGTGGGCGCCTGTTCGAAGGTACGCCGCGCGACATGCTCGGCGCCCTCGACCGGCTGTCCGCCCTTCCCGCGGCAACCCTGGTCTGCTGCGGGCACGAATACACCCTGGCCAACGCCGCCTTCGCGCGCGTGGTCGATCCCGACAACGCGGCGCTGCGACGCCGCCACGAAGAGGCCATCGCCATGCGCCACGCCGCACAGCCCACCGTCCCCTCGACCCTTGCCCAGGAGCTGGCCTGCAACCCGTTCCTGCGGATCGACGCGCCTGCCGTCCGCGCCACGCTGGCCGCGCGCGAGCCATCCGCGGCGCATGACCGGGTCGAAGCATTCGCCGCATTGCGGCGCTGGAAAGACGGCTTCCGCGCATGAGGGCGCGCGCCATTGCCGGGGGCCTCGCGCTGCTGTGCGCGCTGGCCGGACCGGCGCTTGCCGGTCAGCCGGTGGCGACTGCACCAGGCCCGGTCGCCGCGCAGACGGCAGAGGTCGCAGATCGAACCGAAGCTGCCGCTGTCGACGCCGTCGCAGGCGACGCTGCGACGCAGTTGCCCGCTTCCGATGCATCCGCGATCGCCCTGCCGGCGGGCACGCGCAGCGGCCTGGACATCTACCGCAACTTCCGCGAAGGCCTGGCCGACCAGGCATGCCCGGCGGACGCCAGCCCGCGCTGGCGGCGCCACTTTGCCCATGCGCCCGGCCAGTTCGTCGCGCCCGGCAGCGACGTGCTGCCGCTGTTCGGCTATGTCGTCGACCGCCTGCGTGAGCTGCACCTGCCCACCGAGTACGCGCTGATCCCGTTCGTGGAGAGCGGCTACCGGCCGGGCGCGCGCTCGCCGCACGGTCCGGCGGGGCTCTGGCAGTTCATCGCGCTGACCGCGCGCAACCACAAGGTGGCGGTGGGCCCGGGATACGACGGGCGCCTGTCGCCGGTCGATTCCACCGATGCCGCGACCCGTTACCTGCGCACCCTGCACGGCATGTTCGCCGGCGACTGGCGCCTGGCGGTAATGGCCTACAACGCCGGCGAGTACCGGTTGCTCGGCGCCCTCAAGCGCGCTGGCCAGCGCCCTGCGCAAGCCGATCCGGACGCGTTGCCGATGCCGCAGATGACCCAGGCCTACGTGCGCAAGCTGCAGGCCCTGTCCTGCCTCCTGGTCGAGGCCGGGGAAGGCGATGCCTGGCTGCAGGCGCTGGACCGGCCGGTTCCGGTGCTCACCGCGGCCGCGGTGCCCCTGCAGATTGCCTCGCTGGACGCCCTGGCGCGCGAGCACGGCGCCGATCCCGCCCAGCTGCGACGCCTCAACCCGGTGCACGGCAACGGCCGCATCGCCCGCGCCGGCGGAACGCCCCGCGTGCTGTTGGCCTCCGTGCAGGCGCCGTCCCAACTGGTGGCTCGCGCTGCCCCGCCGCCGGCGCGCGTCCTCGCCAGCGACGACGATATCTCCGACGCCATGGCCGATGCGTCGGGCTTCGTCGAAGCGATGCCGGCGCGCACGCACCTGGTCGTGCGCGGCGACTCAGCCTGGCGCATTGCCAGCCGCTACGGCCTGCGCGTGACCGACCTGCTGGCGCGCAACGGCCTCGACGCCCGCAGCGTGCTGCGGCCCGGCATGGTGCTGGCGATCGATCCGGCCGGGGCTGCCTCGACGGTCATGGCAGAATAGGCGCCGGTCCACATCGCGAGTCATCCATGGGTTTCCTGCAGGGCAAGCGCGCACTGATCACCGGCATCGCCAGCCAGCGTTCGATCGCCAACGGCATCGCCGAGGCGATGCACCGCGAAGGCGCCGAACTGGCCTTCACCTATCAGAACGAAAAGCTGAAGTCGCGCGTCGACGACGCGGCCGCGAAGCTGGGCGGTGGCCCGTCCTTCCCCCTGGACGTCACCGATGACGCGCAGATCGCCGCGTTGTTCGACGATCTGGGCAAGCACTGGACCGATGGTTTCGACATCCTCGTCCACGCCATCGCCTATGCCCCGCGCGAGGCGATCACCGGCGGCTTCCTGGACGGGCTGACCCGCGAGAACTTCGCGATGGCCCACGACATTTCGGCCTACTCGCTGTCGGCGCTGGCCAAGGGCGCACGCCCGCTGATGCAGGGCCGCCAGGGCTCGATCCTCACCCTGAGCTACCTCGGTGCCGTCCGCACCCTGCCCAGCTACAACGTCATGGGCGTGGCCAAGGCCGCGCTGGAGGCGAGCGTGCGCTACCTGGCGCTCAACCTTGGCCCGGAGGGCATCCGCGTCAACGCGATTTCCGCCGGCCCGATCAAGACCCTGGCCGCAGCCGGCATCGGCGGCTTCCGCAAGATCCTCGGCCACGTCGAGTCCCACGCCCCGATCCGGCGCACGGTCACCATCGAAGACGTCGGCAATGCCGCCGCGTTCCTGTGCTCGGACCTCGCCTCGGGCATCACCGGCGAAATCACCTACGTCGACGGCGGCTACAACATCGTCGGCATGACCGGCCTGGAAGCCGGCGAATAAGCGCGCTTCCGCTAACCAGAACGCTCTCGTCCCGGCGTTGAGCTGCAAGGGCGGACGACAACCGGACGAGCAAATCAGGGCAGCCCGGTCGGCTCCGTCCTTTCCCGAGCGATACAACTCAATGCTACGGGAACGGCGACCGACCGGCGTTGGAGCCGAAGGCCGGACGAACCGCCCGTACCGTGACGATCAGCGTATCTCGCGTGCCAGCGCCTGCAAGCGACAGAAGACGTCGAAGCGGAGATCGTGCAGTTCGGCGATCTCACCGCCGGCATGCAGGCACGTTTCACCCGGATGGCTGAGCGCAGCCATCGCTGCCTGGATATCCACAAACAGGCCGGCCGCTACAGCGCCAAGAGTTGCGGCACCAAGCAGGACCGGCTCCTCGCTGTGCGAGGCCATCACCGGCTTGCCAACAGCGTCTGCCAGCAATTGCCGGATCAGGCGCGATTGCCCTGCCCCTCCGCAGATGACGATCTTCTCGATCGGTGCGCCAGCCTTGGCCTGGGTTTCGATGATCTGCCGCAAGCCGTACCCGACGCCGCACACGCCTGCCAGATAGAGCGCGGCCAAGCTGTCGAGATCCCGCTCCATGCCCATGCCAGCGATCACGGCGCGAGCGTGGGGATCGGCGAACGGTGCACGATTGCCAAGGAACTCGGGAACGACATGAAGCCCGCCCGCGAGGCGGACGATCTCCGACAAGCAGGACGCCCTCGTGATCAGTCGTTCGGTCAACAGTTCCGACACCGGGATGCCGCGGGCCCGGGCCAGCTCACGCGCCTCGCCCGAGGCAGGGTGGCATTCGATCAGGTGATCGATGGCCGCACCGGCGGCGGTTTGCCCGCCTTCATTGAGCCACATGCCCGGCACCATCGCCGAGTAATAAGGACCCCAAACGCCGGGTGTGAACTTCGGCTCGATGGTCGAGGTGAGGGTGCAAGAGGAGGTGCCGAACACATAGGCCACATGCGTGGTAGGCGAGCCCTCGACGCCGACCGTACCGATGCCACCGGCATGCGCGTCGATCATCCCCGCCGACACGGCGGTGCCTGGTTCCAGCCCGAGATCGCGTGCCGCGGCTGCGCTCAGGCCCAGGCCCAGCGGCTGGCCCGGGTCGATCACCCGCGCACCGATCCTCCCGAATCCGTCCTCGACCAGGTCTTCCAGGCCGATGCTGTCGAAGTACGACGCATCCCACCGGCGCTCATGGGCCAGATAGGTCCACTTGCACGTGACGGTGCAGGTCGAACGGGCCAGATCACCGGTGGCCTTCCACGTCAGGAAATCCGAGAGATCAAAGAACGCCCAGGCCTTGGCATAGATCTCCGGGCGGTTCTCCTTCAGCCAGAGCAGCTTGGGCGTCTGCATCTCTGGCGAGATCCGACCGCCGACGTACTTGAGCACGTCGTGCCCGCCCGCGTTGATCCGCGCGGCCTGGTCGACGGCGCGGTGGTCCATCCACACGATCACGTCGCGCGCCGGATCTTCCGACGGCCCGACCGGCAGCGAGGCGCCGCCCTCGGCCAGGACCACGAGCGAGCAGGTGGCATCGAAGCCGATGCCGGCGACCTGCGAAGGAAGCACATCCGCCACCTCGATGGCGGCGCGCACCGAGCTGCATACGGCGTCCCAGATCTGTGCCGAGGACTGCTCGACCATGGCGCCCGGGCCGCGCCAGATTTCAAGCTCGGTCTTGGCCGAGGCGAGCATGTGGCCCGAAAGGTCGAACAGCCCTGCACGCGCGCTGCCCGTGCCGACGTCGACACCAAGGATGAAACGCCCGTTGTTCCTGCCCATATCAGTTTTTCCCGAATCCAGGTCTGCGAAGGTGAATCAAAGGTCCAGGCCGCTCGGCACGATGACCATGTCGCGGATGGTCACGCCGGGCTTGCGCGTGAGCATGAACACGACCGCGTCGGCCACTTCCTCCGGATGCATCAGGCTGCCGTTGGCGAGCGCCTCTTCCATCTTGGCCTTGGGCCAATCGTCCAGCAGCGCGGTGACGACCGGTCCGGGCAGCACCGCGCCCACGCGCACGCCGTGCGGCGCGACTTGGCGGCGGGTGGAATGGACGAAGGCCTGCACCGCGAACTTGGACGCCGTGTAGATCGGCTCCCAGACCACGGGCACGACGCCTGCGACCGACGAAGTGAACAGGATGTCGCCCGCCTTCTGCGCGATCAGGTGCGGCAGCACGGCGCGCACCGAGCGGAACGCTGCATTGATGTTGAGGTTGAGCACGCGGTCCCAGGCGTCCGGATCGCCCTCCGCCACCGCGCCGCCGATGTAGGCGCCGGCATTGGCATGGAACGCGTCGAGCCGGCCGGCCAACTCGAGGATGTGCGGCAGCATCCCCGACACCTGCGGCCCGTCGAGCAGGTCCACGACCAGCGGCAGCGCATCCGGGCCGATCTCCCCGCACAGCGCCTCGAGCCGGTCCCCGGCGCGATCGATCATGACCACCCTGGCACCCGCGGCCACCAGCGCGCGCGCGCACGCCAGGCCGATTCCCGATGCCGCGCCGGTGATGGCGACGACCTTGCCCTTCATCTGTTGCGACATGACGTTCTCTGCCCTGGTTGTCCGGTTACCCGCGGCCGTGCGTCGCGCGCGAGCGACGGGCAAGCGAGTCGACGATGACGGCGATGGCCAGCACGCCACCAGTGATCATGTAGCGCAGGCTGGACGAGAGGTTGAGCAGCGTCAGCCCGTTCGAGATGGCCACGATGACGATGATGCCGAGCAGTGCCGAGTACGCGCTGCCGCGGCCGCCGAACAGGCTGGTGCCGCCGATGACGGCCGCGGCGATCGCGTTGAGGTTGACGTCTCCGGTGCCGGCCTGCTGGCTTGACGAGGCCAGGCGCGCGGCCGAGAGGATGCCGCCCAGCGCGGCCAGCGACGATCCGAGCATGAAGGCCGAGAGGTAGATCCGCTTGACGTTGATGCCGGTGCGGCGCGCCGCCTCGCGGTTGCCGCCGACGGCGAACATCGAACGGCCCCACTTCGTCCGCGTCAGCGCATAGTCCAGCCCCACCACCAGCAGCACGAACAGGCAGAACATCCACGGCACGCCGCGCCCGAGGTTGAGGTACCACACGGCGAACTGCAGCGCGGCGGTCAGGGCGCCGGCCTTGATCAGCAGCAGGCTGGTCGGCTGTGCGGTCAGGCCGACGGTGCGCCGGCGCCTGGCCGTATCCAGGCCGACCAGCAGGATGGCCAGTCCGGGCACCAGCGCCGCCAGGTGGGAGAGCCAGACGGGCATGATCTGCAACTGGCCAAAGGCCACGAAGGACGAGGCGTAGGGAAGGTTGATCGAACCCGCGTTGCCCAGCACGTACAGCTGCAAGCCCAGCAGCGCGAGCAGGCCCGCCAGGGTCGATATGAAGCTCGGCATGCCGATCCAGTTCAGCAGCGTGGCGTAGACCGCGCCAACCAATGCGCCGGCCGCCACCGCCACCAGGATGGCCGGCAGCAGCGGCCAGCCCATGTTGACCCAGAACACGCCGACGATCGCCGAGGCCAGCCCGCTCATCGACCCCACCGAAAGATCGATCTCGCCCAGCATCAGCACGCAGACCACGCCCAGCGAGATGACTCCGATGGTGGCGCAGTCGAACAGCAGGTTGACCAGGTTGTCCGGCGCCAGGAACAGCGGGTTGAGGCTGCTGAAAACCACCGAGATGACGACCAGCCCGACCACGACCGGCAGTGTGCCCAGGTCGCCTGACCGGACCCGGTCGAAGAAGGCGCGGACCGCCCCGAGCATGCTGTCGTCGTGCCTGACGCGCTCGTCGGCGCGGTCGATCGCCTGTGCGTTCTGCTTGCTCATTGCAGTTCCCCTGCCGATTCGGCCGCCTTCCTGCGGGTGCGCAGGGAGACTGAATTCTCTGTCGCGCCGGTGATCGCGGTGACGAGTTCGTGGTTGCTCGCGTCGGGCTCGAAGATCCCGTTGTTGCGGCCCAGCCGCAGCACGACGATGCGGTCGGCGACCGCGCGCACGTCTTCCATGTTGTGGCTGATGAGGATCACGCCCAGGCCGCGCGCGCGCACCCGCTCGATCAGGTTCAGCACCTCGGCCGTCTGGGCGACGCCCAGCGCCGCGGTGGGCTCGTCGAGCATGATGATGTAGGGATCGAGCAGCAACGAACGGGCGATGGCCACGCTCTGCCGCTGGCCGCCCGACAGCGACGCGATCGGCTCGCGCACCGAAGGGATCCGCGCCGCCAGTTCCTTGAGCAGCGTCCAGGCGCGGACTTCCATCTGCACCTCGTCCAGCCACAGCGGGTTGAGCTCGTGCCCGAGGAACACGTTGGCCACGACGTCCAGGTTCTCGCACAGCGCGAGGTCCTGGAACACGGTGGCGATACCCAGCCTGAGGGCTGTCGCGGAGCTGTCCAAGGTCACGGGCTGCCCCATGAACTCGATGGAGCCGGAGGTCGGCTGGTGGACGCCGGCGAGGATCTTCACCAGGGTCGACTTGCCTGCACCGTTGTCGCCGACCAGGGCGACGACCTCGCCGGCACGCACTTCCAGGTCGATGTCGGTCAGCGCGGATACCGCGCCGAATTTCTTGGACACGCCCTTCAGGCGGAGGATGACCTCGCCTGTTGCCGGGCGTCGCGCCGTCTGGCTCATGATGGTGGTCTCCGTGGCTTCGCGCGCATGGCGGCTGGGCAGTTCCGGGCCACGCCGGCATCCCATTCGGATGCGCGGCGCGCGCGGAACGATCGCGGCTGGCTACTCGGGGATGCCGAGCTCCCGGCAGGCTTCCACGTACTCGCCGGTGCACACTTGCGCGGGCGTCTGGATGCCGGTGTCGAAGATCTCGGCCTTGATGTTCCCGCGCGTCACCACGGTGGGGACGAACAGTTCCGCCGGCGTGTCGTAGATGGTGGTCTTCGCCTCCGGCCCCTCGCCGTCGAGCAGCGCCACGGCCACGTTGGCCGCCGCGGCCGCGACGATCTCCGAGGGCTTGGAAATGGTGTTGTACTGGTCGCCGGCAATGATCAGCTGCAGCGCGGCGACCACCGCGTCGTTGCCGGTGACCGGCGGCAGCGCGTCGACGCCCGCCGCCTTGAGCGCGGCGATGGCGCCGCCTGCGGTGCCGTCGTTGGCCGCGACGATGCCCTTGATCTCGGGTCCGAAGCGCGTGATCTGGCCGGCGACCCACTGCTGGGCCTCGGCCGGCTTCCAGTCGGGCGTATCGAATTCGGCAAGCGTGGCGTACCCCGAACCCGCCAGGCCGCGATGGATGCCGTCGCGGATCAGGCCGGCCGCGGCGTCGGTCGGCGAGCCATTGACCTGCAGCACGCCGGAGCCTTCGGGTACGCCGGACGCCTTGAGGTGCTCGACGAACGAGCTCGACAGCGCGTAGCCCAGCGCCTCGTTGTCGAACGACACGTAGTAGTCCGCCGGCGTGCCCGGAACGGGCCGGTCGTAGGCCACGACCTTGGCACCCTGCGACCTGGCCAGCGTCACCAGCGCGGCGGCCGCCGAGGAGTCCACCGGGTTGAGCACGATGACTTTCGCGCCCTGGATCAGCGCGGAGTTGAACTGCTGCTGCTGCAGCGTCGCATCCGCGTTGGCGTTCTGATAGATCACCGTGCAGTCCGGGCAGAGCCTGGCCATCTCGGCCTTGAAGCCGGGGAAGTCGCGCTCCTCGTAACGCGTCGAGCTCTGGTCGGGCATCAGGAAGGCGACCGTGCCGGCGGACTCACCGCCGGAACTGCAGCCGACGAGCAATGCGACAAAGCCTACGGCCGTCGCCAGCCTGGAAAGATTCATTCCGGTTTTCTCCGGTGTGCCTGGGACTGTTTGTGGCTGTTGGTATGGGCGGCAATCGCCGCATGGCCGGGCACTTTTCCGCCGGCCGCCGCGCTTGGACCCGCTCATCTGTTCAACCGGTTGAGCACCCGTGCTCAACCGGTTGAGCGAGGTTGCTGTAAGGGCCGGTCGATGTCAAGCTGCGCCCAGCTCATGGACGATGGGCATGCTGGGGAATGGCCTTGACGGGGAAGCGGACAGCGACGGCAAGGCGCACCGGAAAGCGCACCACGATCTACGATCTGGCCGAACTGGCGGGCACCTCGCCATCGGCCGTGAGCGCCGTGCTCAACGGTACCTGGCGCGAGCGGCGCATCGGCCCTGCCCTGGCCGAGAAGATCCAGCGGGTGGCCGACGAGCAAGGCTACGCGATCAACCTGCAGGCGCGCGGACTGAGCCGCGAGCGCTCCAACCTCATCGGCATGATCGTGCCCAAGTACGACAACCGCTATTTCGGCTCCATTGTCGAGCGGTTCGAGGCGATGGCGCGCGAGCGCGGCCTGTTCCCGATCATCACCTGCACCCAGCGCGACGCGGAGCTGGAAATCCAGGCCGCGCGCGAGATGATTTCCCACCAGGTCGACTACCTGATCGCAACCGGCGCAACGGACCCCGACCGCATCACTGGAATCTGCGCGCGGGCGGGTGTGCGCTCGCTCAACCTCGATCTCCCGGGCAAGCTCGCGCCGTCGGTGATCTCGGACAACCGCGGCGGAGCACGCGAGCTGACGCGGGAGATCCTGAAGGCCTCCCGGGACCGGCGCGTGGAAAACGAGCCGCTGCTGTTCGTCGGCGGCCGGCCGAGCGACCACAACACGATCGAACGCATCAAGGGCTTCCGCGATGCGCATTCGGAATCCGGCATCCCGGTCGACGAGGACAGGATCCTCACCAGGGGCTACGCGCCGGAAAAATCGCGCGGCGCGCTGGAGGCCTATGTCGCCGGCGGCGGCAGCTCGCCCAGTGCGATCTTCGTCAGCTCGACCATCACCCTCGAGGGCGTGGTGCCCTGGATCGAGACAGACCCGGCGTACGCGCAGGCGCGCCCGTGCATCGGCTGCTTCGACTGGGATCCGATGGTGCGGGCACTCGACCGCAACATCCTCATGCTCCGCCAGGACGTGCCGAAGATGCTGCAGGCCCTGTTCGACATGATAGACGGCAAAATCAAGGCGGCGGGGGTCGTGGAAATTCCGCCCGAGCTCGTCGGCGAGGATGCCCCGCCCTGCTAGGCGGCGGCGCGCAGGTGCCTGGTCCGCGCCAGCGGGTCCGGGGATAGGAGGCCGACACTGGCGCGGACAGGCGTTCTGCGCCGGCGGCGATCGCGCGCCGCCGGCGTCAATCATCGCGGGCGTCAGTCGCTGACGACGTTGAACGCCGCCGGATCGGGCAGTTCGACCGGAACGCCCGCGGCATTGCAGGTACCCGCCGCGCACAGCTGTTCGCGCAGCCGGGGCGTGGCCTGCACGATGACATGGTAGACGACGTGCTGCTCCATGGTGCCGCGGAACGCATCGCTGCCGGGACCACGCGCCCAGATGCCCACGTCGTCGCCGCCATGGGTTTCGGCGGTCATCGGCACGAGCACTTCCTGCAGGAAGTCCGGATGCTCGGTGTCGACCTCGCTCAGGTCGGGACGGCCGGTCGCCGGCTCGAACTTGCGCGGGACATGCAGGTGGTGCTTGGGACCGGCGGGCTGCTCGTCGCTGGCACCGACGTAGCCCGAACCGTTGGCGTAGACCAGCGTGGTGTACGGCAGGCCGAGCGCATCGCGCGCGTACTGGGTCGGGTCGCCGCCCTCGCTGGCCAGTCCGCGGACCTTGCCCAGGATCGGGTTGCCGCGCGTGGGATAGCCGACGAAGCCGAGCGTGTGCGAGTGGTCGGCGGTCACCACGATCAGGGTGTCTTCGGCCGAGGTCATCTCGGCCGCGGCCTGCACCGCGCGCGACATGGCGGTGGTCTCGTCGAGCGCACGGAAGGCGTTGCCCTCGTGGTTGGCGTGGTCGATGCGTCCGCCCTCGACCAGCAGCACGTAGCCGTCGCCGCTGCGCGAGAGCCGTTCGATCGCCACGCGCGTCATCGTCTCCAGATCCGGCTCGCCCGCCGCGTCCTTGCGCCGGTCGTGCTCGTACTGCATGTGGTCGGGCTCGAACAGGCCCAGCACGGCCTCGGCGTCGCGGGCCGCGCGCAGCTGCTCGTTGTTCCACACGTAGGCTCCGCGCGGATTGCGCTCCTGCCATTCGGCGACCAGGTTGCGGCCGTCCCGGCGCAGGCCGGTCTTCCCGTCGTACTCCGGATCGCGCTCGGTCGCGGGCAGGAACATCGCGCGGCCGCCGCCCATGACCACCTTCGGCCCCTGGCCCGGCGCGAAGTCCAGCAGTTGGCTGGCGATGTCGCGGCAGCCCGCGGCGCGCGCGTCAGCGGGAAGCTGCGCATCGCTTTCCCAGTTTCGGTCGGGCGAGTGCGCATAGAGGGAGGCGGGCGTGGCGTGGGTCAGCCGTGCGGTGGTGACAATGCCGCTCTGCATACCGACGTCGTCGGCCAGCCGCAGCCAGGACAGCAACTGCCGGTCCAGGCTTTCGGCGCAGTCGCTGCGGTTGCCTGCGGACACGCCGATGGCACCCATGTGCGACTTCGCGCCGGTGGCCAGCGCGGTCATGGTGCCGGCCGAATCCGGCGTCTGCGAATCGGTGTTGTAGGTCTTGCTCAGCGCCGTGTGCTCGAACTGCTCCCAGCTCAGCAGGTGCTCCTCGCCAGGACCGCCGGCGCGCTGGCCTTCGAGAATGCGCGCAGCCGCCACGGTGGTCAGGCTCATGCCGTCGCCAAGGAAGAAGATCACGTTCTTCGCGCCGCCGGACATCGCTCCGTTGCGCGCCGCATGGGCCGCACCGCTGCGGTACCACCACTGCGGCGTTTCGCCCGCTGGACGCGCGATGGACGGAACGTCCACCGCGACCGCCTGCGGTGCCGCGCTCGCCTGCGGTGGGCTCGCCTGGTGTCCCGGGGTCGCGACGCAGCCGGCCAACAGGGCGGCGACAAGTGCGGTAGCGGCAGGCAGCTTACGGGGCATCTGGAATCCTTCGGGTTGCAGAGGCGTTCGACGGATGTCGTACCAGCCTTCAGTGGAAACGCCGGTGGACGGGCGGTGTGTCAGCGGACGCGGCCCCACCGTGCGGCGCCCGGATAGCCGGAGCGGGCCCGGGCTTACCAGCAGGTATAGCCGCCATCAACCAGCACGACACTGCCGGTCATCAGGCTGGACGCGCGCGAGGACAGGAACAGCGCCACCGACGCGATTTCCTCGACCTCGCCCAGCCGTCCCATCGGCGTGCCGCCGATCCAGGCGTCGTACATCTGTGGGTCGTCCTTGACGAAGGCGTTGAGCGGAGTGGCGATATAGGTCGGCGCCAGCGCGTTGACGCGCACGCCGCGCGAGCCCCATTCGGCCGCCAGCGACTTGGTCAGGTGGTGGACGGCGGCCTTGGAAGCGTTGTAGTACGACTGCTCCTGCGGCTTGTTGACGATGAAGCCGGACATCGAACCGATGTTGACGATGGTGCCCTCGCCTTTCTCCAGCATGTGCCTGCCGAAGGCGCGACAGCACCAGAAGGTGCCGTTGAGGTTGACGTCGACGACGTTCAGCCAGTGCTCGTCGGTGACGGCTTCGGCCGGCGTCTGGCTGCGGGCGATGCCGGCGTTGTTGACCAGGATGTCGACCTTGCCGTAGCGCGCGACCAGCTCGTCGGCCACCGCGGTCACGCGCTCCGAATCGGTGACGTCCATCTGCACGAACTCGGCCTCGACCCCCTTGCCGCGCAATTCAGCCAGGCCCTGCTCCGCCACAGCCGGGTCGTGGTCGGCGATGATCACCCTGGCGCCGGCCTCGGCGAGCGCTTCGACGATCGCAAGGCCGATGCTGCGGCCGCCGCCGGTGACGACCGCCACCTGGCCGTCGAGTCTGAACATGTCCAGATACATGGTGCCTTTCCTGTCTGCAAAGTGGATTGGGAAGAAAGCGGGCGCGGGCACGGGCCTCAGCGGATCGCCTGCCGGTTCGCGTCGAACCGGTGCAGGTGCGCCGGGTCCGGCAGCAGCGTGACTGCGTCGCCGGGGGCCACCCTCAGCTCGCCGGTGCAGCGCGCGTTTACGGGGCCGATCTCCGGGACGTCGACGTAGACGAAGGTGTCGCTGCCCAGGTGCTCGGCCTGGATCACGGTGCCTGGCCACGCTTCACCGGGACCCTGGGCGTCGACGCGGCCGTGGTGCACGCCGATGTGCTCGGGGCGGATGCCCAGCGTGCTCGCGCCGTGTCGCTCGGCCGGCGCGCCGGTGAGCAGGTTCATGCGCGGCGAGCCGATGAAGCCGGCGACGAACACGTTGGCCGGACGCTCGTACAGCTCCAGCGGCGAACCGACCTGCTCGATGCGGCCGGCCTGCAGTACCACGATCTCGTCGGCCATCGTCATGGCCTCGACCTGGTCGTGGGTGACGTAGACGGCGGTGGTCTTGAGCTGCTTCTGCAGCCGCGTGACCTCCATCCGCATCTGCACCCGCAGCGCGGCGTCGAGGTTGGACAGGGGCTCGTCGAACAGGAAGCCCTTCGGCTTGCGCACGATGGCGCGGCCGATCGCCACGCGCTGGCGCTGCCCGCCCGAGAGCTGGCCCGGGCGGCGTTCGAGGTAATCGGTGAGGTTGAGGATCTCGGCGGCCCTGGCCACGCGCTCGTCGATCTCGCCCTTGGGCAGGCCCGCCATCTTCAGGCCAAAAGCGATGTTGTTGCGCACGCTCATGTGCGGATACAGCGCGTAGGACTGGAACACCATGGACAGCCCGCGCTTGGCCGGCGGCAAGCGGGTCACGTCCTGGCCGTCGATCAGGATCCTGCCGCCGCTGACGTCCTCCAGGCCCGCGATCATCCTGAGCAGGGTGGTCTTGCCGCACCCGGAGGGGCCGACGAAGACCATGAACTTTCCGTCTTCGATCTCGAGGTCGGCGCCATGGATGACGGTGGTGTCATCGAAGCTCTTGCGCACGCCCTGCAGTGTGATACGTCCCATGAGTTCCTCGTTGCGATCTATTTGACGGCGCCGAACGTCAGCCCGTGCACGAGCTGCTTCTGGCAGAACCACCCCAGCACCAGGATTGGCGCGATCGCCATCGTCGATGCGGCCGACAGCTTGGCCCAGAACAGGCCCTCGGGGCTGGAATACGAAGCGATGAAGGCGGTGAGCGGCGCGGCGCTCGACGAGGTCAGGTTCAAGGACCAGAACGCCTCGTTCCAGGCCAGGATCACGCACAGCAGCAGTGCGGAGAACATGCCCGGCAGCGCCATCGGGGTGAGGACGTAGAGGATCTCCTTGCCGATGGTGGCGCCGTCCATGCGGGCCGCTTCCAGGATGTCCTTGGGGATGTCCTTGAAGTAGTTGAACAGCATCCACACCAGGATCGGCAGGTTGCTCAGGCACAGCACGATCACCAGGCCCAGCTGCGTGTCGAGCAGGCCCGAGTCGCGGTAGATCAGGTAGATGGGCACCAGCACGCCAACCGGTGGCAGCATCTTGGTCGACAGCATCCACAGCAGGATGCCGCGGGTGCGCCGGGTCGGGGAGAACGCCATCGCCCATGCAGCCGGAATGGCGACCGCCATGGCGAGCAGGGTCGAACCCAGCGCCACCACCACCGAGTTCCAGGCGTGGGTCAGGTAGTTGCTGCGCTCCTGGACGGCGATGTAGTTTTCCAGCGTCCAGTCGAAGAAGACGAACGACGGCGGCGTGGTGAACGCGTCGATCTCGGTCTTGAAGCTGGTCAGCAGCATCCACAGGATCGGGAAGAACACGACCAGGCCGACCGCCCAGGCGAATGCGGTAGTCAGGGCGAGCTGGAGGGGGGGCGTGCGGCGTGCCATTGCTCAGGTCTCCAGGTTCTTGCCGATGATGTAGACCAGGAAGATCGCGGCAATGTTGGCCAGCACCACCGCCACCAGGCCGCCGGCCGAAGCCGCGCCGACGTCGTACTTGAGCAGCGCCTGCGAATAGATCAGGTAGGTCAGGGTCGTGGTCTCCATGCCGGGCCCGCCGGCGGTGGTGACGTAGATCTCCACGAACACTGTCAGCAGGAAGATCATTTCGATCAGGATGACGATGGTCAGCGGGCGCGCCAGGTGCGGCAGGGTCAGGTGGAAGAAGCGGTCGAACATGCCGGCCCCGTCCATCCGCGCAGCCTCCTGCTGCTCCTGGTCCATCGATTGCAGGGCGGTCAGCAGGATCAGGACGGCGAAGGGGAGCCACTGCCAGGCCACGATCAGGATGATCGAAAACATCGGATATTGGGTGAACCAGTCGACTGGCGTCAGCCCGAATGCCCCCCACAACCACGCAAGCAGGCCCGACACCGGATGCATCAGGAGGTTCTTCCACACCAGCGCGCTGACCGTGGGCATGATGAAGAACGGCGCGATCAGCATCAGCCGCACGATCTGGCGACCGATGAATACCTGGTCGAGCAGCAGCGCGATCAGCACGCCGAACACCGCGGTGATGGCCAGCACCGAACCGACCATCACCAGCGTGTTGGTCAGGGAAGACAGGAATGCTGGATCGCTGAGGAAATACCTGTAGTTGGCCAGGCCGACAAACGCTTTTTCAGGGTTCAGCAGGCTGTAGTTGAGTGTTGAGAACCAGATCGTCATCGCCAGCGGGACGATCATCCACGCCAGCAGCAGGATGACCGACGGCGCGATCAGGAATCGTGCGAGTTTCTGCGTCTGTTGCGTTGCCATCAGGCGCTTTCCGTTGATGCGTATGGACCCGGCGGCAGCCGGGACCGGCAGCCTGTCAGCGGACACCCCGGGGGCCGGGGAGGGGAGGTAGCGTCCCGGGGTGTCCGCCGCAGGGCTTTAAAAAACCGGGACCGGCCCGTGGACCGGCGGGGGTTGCGCTTGCGTCGTCGCGCGGCTTGTTCAGCGCGCCTGCTCGACGCGCTTGCTGTCGTCGCGCCTACTTCGGATACCCCGCGCGCTTCATCTCGCGCTCGGTGGTCTCCTGCGCACTCGCCAGCGCCTGGTCCACGCTCACCGAGCCGGCCAAGGCGGCCGAGAACAGCTGCCCGACCGTGGTGCCGATGGACTGGAACTCGGGAATCGCCGCGTACTGCACGCCGATGTAGGGCACGGGCTTCACCGCGGGGTTGCGCGTGTCGGCGCCCTCGATCGCGGCCAGGGTCTGCGCCGCGAACGGCGCCGCCTCGAGGTATTTGGGATTCTTGTAGAGCGAAGCCCGGGAGCCGGGCGGCGCGTGGGCCCACCCTTCCCGCTCGCCCACCAGCTCGATGTACTCGCGGCTGGTCGCCCAGGCGATGAAAGTCTGCGCCTGTTCGACCTTCCTGGAGCTGGCGGGGACGGCGAAGTTCCACGCCCACAGCCAGCCGGTCGTCTTGCCCTTGCCTGCATGCGGGGCCGGGGCGAAGCCCACCTTGTCGGCGACCCTGGAATCCTTCGGGTCGCTGACGAACGAGGCCGCTACCGTAGCGTCCACCCACATCGCGCACTTGCCCGCGTTGAACAGCGCCAGGTTCTCGTTGAAGCCGTTCGACGCAGCGCCCGGCGGGCCGGCTTCGCGCATCACGTCGACGTAAGTCTGGATGGCGGCTTTCCACTCGGGCTGGTCGAACTGCGGAGTCCAGTTCTCGTCGAACCAGCGCGCCCCGAAGGCGTTGCCCATCCCGGTCAGCAGGGCCATGTTTTCGCCCCAGCCGGCCTTGCCGCGCAGACAGATGCCGTACACGCCTGCGTCCTTGTCGGTGAGCCTGGCGGCCGCGTCGGTCACGAATGACCACGACGGATCTTCAGGCATGGCCAGGCCGGCCTGCTCGAACAGGTCGGTGCGGTACATCAGCATCGAACTCTCGCCGTAGAACGGCGCGGCATAGAGCTGCCCGTCGAAGCTCGCGGCCTCGCGGATCTTGGGCAGCAGGTCATCGACGTCGTACTCCGGCCCGAACTCCAGCGGCTTGAGCCAGCCGCGCGCGGCCCAGATCGGAACCTCGTAGGTGCCGATGGTCAGGATGTCGAACTGGCCGCCCTTGGTGGCGATGTCGGTGGTGACGCGCTGGCGCAGGACGTTCTCCTCCAGCGTGACCCACTCGACCTTGATCCCCGGATGCTTCGCCGTGAACTCCGGCGTCAGCTTCTGCATCCGGATCATGTCGGCGTTGTTGAGCGTGGCGATGACCAACGTCTCAGGCTTGCCCGCCGTGCCGCTTTCGCGGGACTGGCCGCATGCCGCCAGTCCCGCGGTGATGACCACCACGAGCGCGCCTTTGGTCAAAGTGCCCATTGCGTATATCTCCAATATCATTTCGAACAATTGCCCGTCGTATGCACACATACTCACAACAGGCCGAATTTGTAAAGTATTTGCCCGCCTTCGCAACCCAGACCGCCGGGATCAGTTCCCGAGCGGCAGCGGCTCCTGCGTGGCCGTTGGCAGTGATACGCCCAGCACCCGCGCGAGCGTCGGCGCGACCTGGCGTGCATCGATCCTGCCCAGGTTCCTGCCCTGCTCCACGCCCGGTCCCGTCACGAAGAACGAGGAGTTCATTTCCGGATGCGTGTTGCGATATCCATGCGCACCCGTCGTGCGTGCCTGCGGCCGCAAGACTTCGCCCGTCAGCGCCTTGCCCATGGCGAAGCCGCCCTTGGCGTCCACCATGAACGACGCTTCCTCGAGCGCGCCGTCGCGCACCGCCGCTTCGCCGCGCAGCACGCTGGCCACGCCGCTGTCGGGGTCGCGCTCCAGCGCGGTGAGGATGGCATCGACCGCGCGGTACGTCGCCGCGTCGTCCTTGTCCTTGAGCACCACCGAGGCGCTGCCCCCCGCGCTCCAGGCATAGGCCTTCCACGAACCCAGCTCCCCTTGCGCGTCCAGTTCGATCAGCCCGGCATCCGCGAACGCGGCATTGAGGTTGATGGTCGCGTTGACCGGATGGAAGCCGTGGTCGGAGACGACAACGACGGTCGAGTCCGGGTATACGGCGCGCTGGGCCTTGATCAGGCGCGCGATCATCGCGTCGATCTTCTCCAGCGTTCGCCGCGCCAGGTCGTTGGTCTCCAGCGGACCCCGCTTGTGCTGCGCGCTGTCGAGGTTGGTGATGTGGATGCTCAGCAGCTGCGGCCTGCCCTGCTCGATCATCGCCAGCGCGATCTTCGTCAGCTTCTCGTCGAATGACCACTCGTCCGGAGTATCGGTCGGGTCGAACATCCGGTTGGCGCCGTCCACCGTCTCCAGGAAGCCACGCGGCGTACTGACCGCGTGCAGCACGTGGTCGTCCGACGCCCGGTTTTTGGTGCGCCAGTACTCGGGCACGTTGTAGTCGATGGCTCGATGGCCCACGCTCACCGGCCACAGCACGCTGGCGGTGGTCAGTCCGCCAGCCTTGGCGGCGTCCCACAGGGTGGGCACGCGGATCTGCGATGCGTACCAGTTCCAGGCGCCCTGTTCCAGGCCCTCCGGATCGAACACGGTGTTGCCGCGGATGCCGTGTTCGTTTGGCGCGACGCCGGTGATGATCGAGGTGTGGTTGGGATACGTGAGCGTGGGCGTGACGTTGACCACGCCGGTGGAGTACGCGCCCCTCTTCACGAACTCGCGCAGGGTCGGAACCTCGACGCCGAACCGCTGCGACTCGATCACGTAGCTTGGATGGAGACCGTCGATCGAGATCAGCAGAACCGCAGGCTTGCCTTCCTGCGCACTGACTGCGGGGGCGACCGCGAGCAGCGCGGCAAGGGCGAACCTGAGCATGGAGCAGATATTCATTGGCTTCCTGTTGATTGGCTTCGTTCGTTCAAGTGGGCCGGTGCCCGCGACACGGCTGCATCAGCGGCCGCGTGCAGAATCCTTGCGCAGGAATCCGATCACCCCGAGCGGGTCGTTGGTGAAGATCGCGTCGTAGCCGAACGTCAGCGCCTCGCGCCAGTCTTCCTCGTTGTCGATCACGCCGGAGAACACCAGGACGCCATCGCGCTGGAACTGCCTGACCTGCGCCGGCGTCGTCGTCCGGGCATCCAGCACAATGCAGGTGGCGTGCAGCTCACGCAGCGTGGCCTCGTAATCATGGCTGTTGCGCGGCACGCCCAGCGGGCAGGTACGCACCTTGGGATTGAGCTCGTGCATCGCGGTAATGGTGCGCCAGTCGAAGGACTGCAGGACCACGCGATCCTCCAGACCGTACTTGCGGATCACCTGCTCGAGCTTGGCCGCGTAGAGCGTGGTGTCGACCGGCTCTCCGGGCGAACCCGGCTTGGGCAGCTTGGTCTCGATGAAATACTTGATCCGGGCGTTGTCGCGGAAGGCTTCGAACACCTCCGCCAGCGTCGGCATGCCCGCGGCACGCTTTTCCGCATCCGGATAGATGCTGCGCGAGCGGCTGCCGCAATCGAAGGCGCGGCTCTGTTCCAGGGTCAGATTGCGCACGGGCTTGGGGATCAGCCCTTGGCCGGCCGGCGCGGAACAGAAGGCCGGATTGATGTCCTGGTCGTGGGTGACCAGCAGCGCGTTGTCGGCGGTCATCTGCAGGTCGAACTCCAGGTACTCGACCCCGGCTCTGGTCGCCTGCTCGAACGCGTACAGCGTGTTCTCCGGCCACAGCAGCGCACCGCCGCGATGGGCCACGACCTCGGGCGTTTCGGCCGAGGCCGCTGCCGAGGCGGCAAGCAGCATCCCCGCCAGCACAATCGACCCGACCGGCCTCATGGTTTGCCTCCTTCCTGTTTCATGAAGGCCACCATGTCCTCCGGGCGGTCAGTCAGGAACAGCGTAGCGCCCGCGTCGAGCAGCCGGCGGTACTGCGCGTGCCGCTCCTGCTTGGGCAGGCTGTCGATCTCCCAAAGGGTTTCTGTGGTCAAGCGCGTACCCGGCGGCCGCGGCGCGGCGTGGAAGGCGGCGAAGAACTCCGGCGTGGCGCGGTACCAGAGGAAATAGCCCGCCGGGTTGTATCGTGCAAAACCCATCAGGTCGGCCAGGTCGTTCGGCCGGCACGAGGCAGGCGCGCCTTCCGAGCAGTCCTGGATGCGCGGTACGATCACCAGCACCTGGCCCACGGAAGGATCGGGCTGGTCCGCATCATCCGGCGAACCGGTCACCCAGGCCGTGGCCTGCCCTTCCATGCCGAGCTTGCGGATCATCGCGGCGACTTCGGCGTGGGTGGCGTCCTTGATGTCCAGGTGCACGATGAAGCCGTGCTGCCTGGCTGCCAGCAGCATCTCTTCCAGGGTCGGCAGCGGCTCGTCCGTGACCACCACGCTCGGGCCGCCGTTGCCGCGGCGCAGGCGCAGCTTGCGCAGCTCTTCCGCAGTATGGTCGGCCACCCTGCCCTTGCCGTTGGTGGTGCGCTCGAGGGTGGTGTCATGGATCGACACCAGCACGCCATCCTTCGACTTGCGGATGTCCAGTTCGATGCCGTCGATGCCCTTGCCTGCGCAGGCATGGATCGACGCCACCGAGACCTCCGGCGCCGGGCCGACGCAACCGCGATGGGCCACGACCAGCACGCGCTCGGGATCGCGCAGCTTCTGCGCCGGCCCGTCCGCCGGCGCAGCCTGCGCGAACCCCGCGCAGGCCAGGGACACCAGGCCGGCGAGCGTCGGCCCGGTCAGCAGGGATGCAGTGCTGAGTCTCATCAGAAATCCGCCTTCAGGGTGACGAAGTAGTAGCGTCCGATGGCATCCATGTAGTTCGCGCCGTAGTTGGCGTTGGCCGAGTCGGCGTTAAGGTGTGGAGATGTCGTGTAGGCACGCAGCGTCGGGTGCTTGATCTTGGTGTCGGTCAGGTTCTTCACCCCCAGCGAGATCGAATAGCCGGCGGTCGGGTACCAGCTGACATTCAGATCGTGCTGCCAGTATTCCGGCACCCACGGCAACTCGCGCGTCTCCATTGACTGGTCGGTCCGCGAATACAGGCCCTTGCTGGTGTAGCGGGTGTTGAGCGCGAAGCTGAACTGGCCGACGTCGTACCGGTTCATCAGGTTGGCCTTGAAGTCCGGGTACTGGAACTGGCCGGCGCGATCCGTGCCCTGGCTGCCACGCTGGGAGATGATGCTGCGCTCCAGGTTGCGCGTGCCGCTGAACGCGACGCGGTAGCTGCCCGGGCCCAGGTCGAAGCGGTACTGGGCGCCGAAGTCGATGCCGCGAGTCTTGCGGCCGGCCAGGTTGGCGTACTGCGCCTGCACATAGTCCACCTCACCGACCTGGTGTCCCTCGCCCGACGTGGTGTGACGATGCACGAACTGGCAATAGCCCATGTCGGGGCCGCCGCTGGCGTTGACGCAGTTGTTCATGATCGTGCCGTACGCGATCGACGTGATCACGTTGTCGATGTCGATCTCCCAATAGTCGGCGGTCAGGTCAAGACCGCGGACGAACGAGGGCTGCCACACCACGCCGTAGGAGAACGAGTTCGAGGTTTCCGGCTCGAGATCCGCGTTGCCGCCGGTGAGCACGCTCGGCGTGTTCTGATTCGGCCGCGGCAGGGGCCCCGTCCACCCTGGCACGGTCGCGGCGCAGTTCGCGGCACGATCGTTGTCCTGGAGAATCAGCACTTCCTGGCAGGGGTCGGAGATGTGGCCCATCGTGACCATGCTGACCGGCGAGTGCAGTTCGCCGAAGTTCGGCACGCGAATGCTGTAGCCCTTGACAGCGCGCACGTTCACGCCCTGGAAGGGCGACCAGATCATGCCGAGCTTCCAGGTGTTGGTCGACGGATTGTCGCTGTAGTGCGAATAGCGGTACGCGGCCTCGAGGTCGAGCTTCTGGGCGAACGGCAGGTCGCTCAGCACCGGCACCACCAGCTCACCGTACACCTCCGACACCTTGCGCTCCGCGCTCATGTCGGGGTGCAGGCCGTGGTCGTTGCCCGGCGACCAGATGATGTTGTTGAGCTTGACTGTGTTCGGGTCGTCGCGCGTATCGAGCTTCTCATGGCGCCACTCCGCGCCAGCCGCAAAACGCACCGTGCCTGTAGGCAGGTCAAACAGCTCGCCATTGAAGCCGATGCCGACGTTGAGCATGCTGTTCTGCGTCCGCTCGTAGCGCTCGTGCGGCATGACGTAGTTCAGCCACTCCTGGCTGGGCATCTCCGTGCTGAACAGGTCGGTGGGCACGCAGCCGGCGCGCCGGGCGATCGGGTCGGCGCAGATCGGGGCGCCGGCGGCGTCCACCGTCACGTCACGCGCCAACAGCCACTCGTTGTGCCCCACCATGTTGGTCGTGGTGATGTCGTCCTCGACCGTGCCCCAGCGCAGGAAGCCCTTCCAGTCGATCCGTTCGCTCAGCGGACCCGACAGGTCGGTGCCGAAGCTCACCGCCTGGCGGCGATGGATCTCGCGCGACATCGGCAGATGCGAATAGTGCCGGCTCATGGGCAGCTCGGTCATGTCCTGGTCCAGCATACGCTGGCGCAGCGAATCAGGCAGGAACGGGTCGGACAGTCGCGCCACGAGGCCCGGATAGGCCACCCCGGTGTCGGGATCACGTCCCCACCAGTTCACCTGGCGGATGTCGTCGCGGTGCCCCGGCCACTGGGCGTGGCCGCTGACGTAGGTGCGCGCGTAGCCGAAGTTCGTGTTCCAGATCAACTCCGGCGTCACCGCGAACTCGAGGTTGGCATAGAGCGAACTCTTCTCCGACTTGTCGCGGAGCAACATGTAGTCGTAGATGCCGAACGCCGTATCAGGCCCCCCGTCCTGTTGGCCGGTGTCGTTGTTGGTAATGGAGCGGTAGCTGTCGCGAGGAATGTGACGCACCTGTCCGTCGATCATCTGGTACCAGTCGCCATTGATGGCGTTCGTCCCGCAGGGCGATTCGCCCTGGTATTCGCACCAGGTCGGGTAGGGGGACCGGTAGAACTGATGGAAGTCGATGATGATGTTGTCCGGGATGCCGTCATCCGGACCGGTATTGTCGGGATTGGCTGCATAGACCATTCGGTCGCTGGAGCGGTCCAGCAGCGGGATGTCGTCGGTGTACACGTAGTTCGCACCAAACACGAGGTGCGCCCGGTCATCCAGGAAGTTGAGGCCCGAGGCCGCCGAGATGTGCGTCTGGCGCGCATCGCCCTGCTCGGACAGACCCGTGGTCAGCGAGAGCGAGGTGCCGTCCATGCGCTTCTTCATCACGATGTTGACCGCGCCGGTGACGGCGTCAGCGCCGTAGATCGCGGACGCGCCGCCGGTGACGGTCTCGATACGCTCGATCAGCGCCGAAGGAATGGTGTTGAGGTCCACCGCCGCGGTACGCGCGCCGCCCGACACCCAGCGCAGGCCGTCGACCAGCACCAGCGAGCGGTTGGTCCCCATGCTGCGCAGGTCGATGTTGGCCACGCCCTTGTCGAACTCCTGGCCCATCGAGTTCATTTCGCCCACGCCTGGGCCGATCGCGGGATTGAGCTGGAGCGCGTCGTACACGGTAAAGCGGCCGGTATCCTTCATCTCCTCGAAGTCCACGACCGAAATGGGCATCACCGATTCGAGCTCGGGACGGGCGATGCGGCTGCCGGTGACCACGACGTTGTCCAGGGTCTGGGCGACTTTGCTATCAGTGCCCGTGGCCTGGGTGGCCGGCTGCTCTTGCGCCGCCGCCGTGGGGGCGAGCGCGACAAGCAGGGCCGCCGTGAGCAGATGCTTCTTTGGCTGGATGCGGAATACTTTCATTTGATTTCTCTCTCCCAAGAAATGAACAAATGCCCTCGTTGTGCGCATATGCCCATGTTACATAAACGTTGTAAAGCACTTTCGATCCTGCACTGCAGCATTCGTCGCAGCGTAAAAACGCGTTGGCGCGCGCCGCACACCGCGGGGCATGAACGAGGCTATAGGGGAAAAATGTCAGCGACGTGGCAGAACGCCAACGCCGGAGCGCCAGGGCGAAATCGGGCGTCGGCCCGCTGGATGGGTGAAAGCGCGCCGCGCTCAGTCGGCCAGAATGGCCTTGGCGGTTGCTTCGTCGGTAATCAGGCCATTGATGATGCGGCCCTTGAGCGCGGCGCGGATGGCGCCGACCTTCACCGTGCCGGCTGCTACGCCGACCGTCACGCAGTCCTGGTCGGGCGTATGCGGGACGCTGGTCAACCGCAGGTTGCTGCCACCCACGATCACCTTGCCCTCGCGGTCGAACGCCCAGCCGACCACCTCGCCCACGGCTCCGAGCTGGATCAGTTCGAGCAACTCGAGCCGGGTCAGAAACCGGTCCACGTACACGGGTGCCGTCTGGTCGATCTGACCGACACCGACCAGGCGCAGAGTGGCCTTCGCTGCGATCGCGTGGATGCGCTTGAACACCTGCATGTCGAGAAGGCTCCGGCATTCCTCGGGCGAGGACAGCAGCATCGGCAGCGGCATCGGGTAGTACTGCGCGCCGGTGAGCTCGCCCAGCCGGGCGATGGCGTCGAAGGGGCTGGCCGACCCATCCGGGGAGATGTTGCCCACCAGCGACACCAATTGGTGGTCGCGTGCCTGCACCGCGGGCAGGCGTTCGACGGCCGCGCGCATCGCCCGACCGGTGCCGATGCCGATGATGCTCGGCACCTCGCTGCGCAGCGTGGTCTCGAGCAGCGCCGCCGCGCGCTCGGCGATGCCGGCGATGCCGCTGGGATCGTCTGGCTCGCTGGGCGCGACGTCGCAGGAACGCAGGTCGAACCGCTCCTGCAGCCGGGCAGCCAGGTCCATGCACTCTGCGATGGGATGGCCCAGGCGGAAGGTGATCAATCGCTGCGTCAGGCACAGCGACACGAGACGCTGCGCGGTGGCCCGGGACACCTTCAGCTTGCGGGCGATTTCGTCCTGGGTGTTGCCGGCGATGTAGTACAGCCAGCCCGCCCGGGCGGCCGCGTCCAGACGGGAAGTGTCGTTTCCGGGACTTGCCATATCACCTGTTACCTGGTGCCTGTTACCTGATGGTGGCCGCGTACTCGGCATTGCCGACAGCGCTGGAAATGGCCGCTCCTAGTGTACGCATGTCGTCAAACAGTTGGTGCGCGCCGGCTTCGAGCAACGGAGCTGCCGCCTCGGCTCGACCGCGATGATGGCTTCCGCCGGTAAAGGCCCACACCTCCATGCCGGCCGCTCGCGCCGCGAGCACGCCGTGAGGGCTGTCCTCGATCACCAGGCAGTCGGCCGGGACCGCTCGCATGCGCTCGGCGGCAAACAGGAACAGGTCGGGCTCGGGCTTGCCGCGCGAGACCATTTCAGCAGTGAAGAGATGCTCGTCGAAGAACTGCGCCAGCCCGGTGATCTCCAGGCTCAGCCGTACCCGCGCCAGATCGCTGGAAGAAGCCACGCAGCGCGGGAGCGCAAGCCCGGCCAGCAGATCGGCCACGTGCGGGATCGGAAGAAGTTCGCCGCGGAACCGCTGGACCAGCTGGTCGTTGAGGTCGTGCTCGAAGTTCGGCGGCAGATCCAGCTGGTGTGCCACGGCGTGCTCGCGCACCGTGGCTAACTGGCGGCCGAGGAAGTGGCGCGTGACATAGGGAACGTCGGCGGGCAGGCCGCGCTGGGTCAGCGTCTGGGACAGGACGGAGAGCGAAAGCGGCTCGCTGTCGACCAGCACTCCGTCGCAGTCGAAGATCACCAGGGAAGGAGCTGGATTCGGTGCCACCCGCGGCTGCCTGTCGTCTGTCGGAAATTCACTATAGCAGCCGACTGAGCGAACGCATACCGCCTGGGCAAATGTATCAAAATTGAAATGGCTGCCGGAATTTGCGCGGCACGGCAAGGAGCAGTGCAGATTCTCCGGCCGCCGGACCGAGGGATCCGTGCCAAGAACTCCCCTGTGTTCGCTAGAGCGCATGGGTTGCCACGTGGCGACGGTCGACCCGTACTTCGAAAGCGGACGCCGTGCCCTGTCGGCCGGGGTTGCCGATAGCAGCGCATCGATGCGCAGCGGCGAGTCAGCCATGGGTGAGCGCATGGCATGCGCGGCACTGACGCGTAGGCGCGTGAACGCCCGGCGCGCTGCGCCAGGCCGGGCAGGGACGCGGACTGACCGAGCCGGGGAGCAACCCCCGGCCCGGGACGGCCTCGATCCGCCACGCCGGGGGGCAACCCGATGCGGCAGCGGTCGACCTAATGACAGAGAACCAATAAGAGGGCGCCCGCCGACCACAACGAGCCGGCGGGCGCCAGACGAGCAAACTCAGAAGCGCGCGTTCAGACTGACGAAGTAGGCGCGGCCGACGATGTCGTACCTGCCCGACTCGCCCATGTAGATCGACGGCAGGAAGGGCGGATCCTTGTCGGTGAGGTTGGTGATGCCCGCGGTGACGCGGAGGTTGTCGTTGAAGTGCCAGCCCGCGGAAAGATCCATGTAGCGCACCGCCGGGATCTCGTCAATGTCGAAGCTCTCCTCCGAGGCCCGGTTGCGATCGTAGATCGCGCTCCCGTTGTAGCGGTTGTGCAGCGTCACGTCGAAATCGCCCACCGAGTAGCTGGTCATCAGCGTGCCCCGCCAGATCGGATCGGCGCGGCCGCCTTCCTGGTAGGACGTGCTGGCCTCGATGCCCGGAACGCCCTGTTGCTGCTTTTGGATCAGGCGCGTCGCCTTGAGGCTCATCCGCAGATAGCCCGGGCCCACCGGCACGCGGTAGTTGATGCCGTAGTCCACGCCGCGGGCCAGGAAGCGCGCCGCGTTCATCTGCTGCGTCGAGACCTGCAGGACCGTGCGCGCCGGATCCGTGTCACGCACGATCTGGCGGCAGAACGGGTTGTCGAGCGTGGGCATGTCGACGCAGAAGTTGAGCAGGTTGTTCGCGCTCATCTGGGTCACCACGTCCTTGATGTCGATGTCCCAGTAGTCCACGGTGACGTCGAGGCCGGGGACGAAGCTCGGCTGCAGGATCACACCGTAGGTGATGCTGTCGGAGGTTTCCGGCTGCAGGTCCGGGTTGCCGCCCGAGGTGACTTCGGACACGGCTACGCTGTTGGCTGGCGGCATAGCGATCCCCATGGCCTGGCAGTTCGCCAGCCGGTTGGGGGTCTCGTAGGTGTAGATGTCCTCGCAGGGGTCGGCAAGGTTGCTCATGCTGACATTGATCGGCTCGTACAGCTCGCCGAAGTTGGGCGCGCGCACGCTGTGGGACCGCACTCCGCGCAGCGTGATGCCGCGGATCGGCGACCAGGTGCTGCCGAACTTCCAGGCCTTGGTGCCGCCGAAACTGTCGTAATGCGAATAGCGGTAGGCGCCCTCGATCTCCAGGCGCTCGGCGAACGGCAGGTCGGCCAGCAGCGGCACCACCAGCTCACCGTAGGCCTCGCTGACCCGCATCGATTCGGAAATCTCGGCGTGCGCGGCCACGCTGGCGCTGTGCGCCAGCTCGCCGGATTTCGCCAGCGGGTCTTCCTGCGTGTTGAGCGATTCGCCCCTGTGCTCCACGCCCACGGCGAAGCTGGCGTCGCCCGCCGGCAGCGAGAACGCGGTGCCGGTGAGGCTGGCGCCGAACACGTGCTGGCTGTTGGTGCGCTTCTCCTGGCGGTTGCCGAAGATCCAGGCCGCCTCCTCTGGCGTGGGAACGTGACTGTCGAAGATGTTGAACGGCACGCAGCCACGCGCACGCATTTCGACGTCGCGGCACGCGGCCATGCCGGTCGCCGGATCGATCACCGCGTCGCGCGCGGCCAGCCAGTGCGACACGCGCACCGTGTTGGGGTTGGAGACCTCGCCGGTGTTGCGTCCGTACTGCGCGAACGCCTCCCACTGGAAGCCGTTGTCGAAGCTGCCGGCGAAGGTGTTGTCGATGGACCACAGCTCGCGGTCGTGGATGTCCTCGAACAGGCCGAAGCCGCGGTAGGCGCGGGAGATCCGCAGCCGCTCCAGGCTGTTGTCGCTCATGAAATCGCGCACGGGCCCGGGCAGGTAAGGATTGTCCAGGTACGCCCAGGCACTGCCGGCGCCGTTGAGCCAGCTGTTACGGCTGTCTTCGCGGTAGAAGCTCTTGGTGCCCTCATACCGGGTCTTGCCCACGTCCAGGCGCGCGGTGTAGCGGACCGAGTCGCTGATGTCGTAATCGAGGCGCGCGATCACCGCCGACTGGCGGATCGGCGCGCGCAGCTGGTTGCCCTGGGTCAGCGGCTGGATATCGCTCTGGAACGCGCCGTCGCCGCCGTAGAACTCGCCACGGGCATTGAGCGGCGTGTGGATGTACAGCTCCCGCACGCCACCGCCGGTGTAGCCGTAGTTGAGGTTGTTCAGCAGGAAAGTCGGGTAGTCGTTGTAGTAGAACTCGCCGAAGTCGTAGTGGACGATGCGGTCGGGGATGCCGTCGCCGATCGCGGTGTTCTCCGGGTTGACGCCGTACAGCAGCCGGCCGCGGTGGGTGCGCGGACGGTCGTTGGTGCGCAAGCCCTCGCTGTCGAGGAACGTCCCGCCGACGCTGAAGTGGCCGCGGCCGTCCGCGAAGGGGGTGCCGTACGAGGCCGACACCGTCCTGGTCTGCGCATCGCCCCGGTCGGAGATGCCGTAGCGCACGTTGGCCTGGAAGCCTTCGAGGTCGCTCTTGGTGATGACGTTGACGGCGCCGGTCACGGCGTCCGCGCCGTAGATCGCAGCGGCGCCGCCGGTCACGACCTCGATCCGCTCGATCATGCCCGACGGGATCATGTTCACGTCCACCGCCGAGCTGCGGGCCGACCCGCTCACGCGCCTGCGCCCGTCCACGAGCGTCAGGCTGCGGTTGGTGCCCATGTTGCGCAGGGAGATCGCCGCCATGCCGCCGTCGAAACCCTCGCCCTGCGCGTTGTAGCGGCCGATCCCGGAACCGATCGCCGGCTCCAGGCGCAACGCGTCTTCTGCGGACACGATGCCGATGCGCTCCATGTCCTCCATGGTGATCACGCTGACCGGCATCGGGCTGTCGAGTTCCGGACGTGCGATGCGCGATCCGGTCACAACCACGTTGGCGAGCGTCGAGACGTCTTCGCCGGTCGCAGCGGAGTCGGCCGCTGCCGGCTCCGTGCTGGAACTCAGGGCTTGGTCCTGCGCATGCAGGCTGGCGGAAGAGGAGATCGCGACCATGGCGGCGGCGATGGAGATGGCCAAACGGGAAGTCGTGGGACGCACTGCGTAATTCCTGTAGGGATGGCGTTCCCTGATGAGGACGACGCAGCCGGCGATTTCCTTCAGGCCATGTGGCTCTTCATTCTCCGGCGATGGGCCCGCGGCAGGGGAACGGTGCTGGCCTTGTTCTTGCCGACCCGGATCAGTCGGGATTCCGGGCCTAGCGAGATCCGGTGTCATCGTAGGACGACTGCGCGTGGACGCCCTCGCGGGCCGCGGCTTCGAGCGCATGCAGGGCCGCCTGCGCGCGCAGCAGCGCACCGCGATGGCGGCGATCGGCCTGCAGCCACGCGTCCAGCTCGGCCTGGCGCGCAGGCGTGAGCTCACCGAGGCTCAGGCGGGCCGCCCACCTCGCTGCCTTTTCTGAGCGGTCGCTCGATCGCGGGTGCTCCAATTCCGTTTACCTCGACTTGACCCGCATGCGTCCTCGGCCGTCATCGCGTGCAGCAGCCGCCGGATGCCGCGCACGATGTGATTCTCGACCACATTTTCGCTCACGCCCAGCCTGCGTGCCGTCTCCGCCTGCGACAGGCCGCGGATCCGGCGCAACTCGATCACCTGGCGACAGGTCACCGACAGGCTCGACAGCACCGCCGTGGCCTGCTCCAGCGTCTGGCCGGCCTCGGCCACCCGCTCCGGTGAGGGGGCCTCATCTAGGACGCACGACCACTCGTCTTCCGTCAGCGAAACGGAATTGCGATGCCGGGCCGACCGGATGGTGTCGATCGCAATGGTCCTGGCGGTGGTGAAGAAGTAGGACCTGCCGTTGCGGATGTGGTCGACCGAGTCCAGCTCCGAGATCCTGCAGTAGGCCTCCTGCACCACATCATCGACGTCCACGGTCGTACGCCAGTGGCGCAGCAGCCAGTGGCGCACCTCGGCCTCGTGCGGAAGGATCTTCTCGGCGACCCAGGCTGCGATGTGGTTGCGATTGATGTCCATGGGCATGACGGGAGGAGGTGGCGCTTCAGGCGCGTCCGCTCCCGCACCTGCGGAAGGCGGGACGCCGGGGCCTGCCGAGATTGGCCTTGCGTTATGCAATTTCGGTGACATCACCCGATCCCGTGTCGGGGCGGGTGGCCCGTGGACGCTTGAACTTCATCGATGCACCTCCTGGTCCTGGCGGATCGTCCAGCCGCGCCGGCGGCGCGACGGAGCGGTCCGGCTTCAGCTCATCCAGTTGCCGCCGTCGACGTTGAAGGTCTGCGCGACGATGTAGTCCGAGTCGCTGGATGCCAGGAACACCGCGATGCCGCGGTAGTCCGCCGGCACGCCCATGCGTCCGGCCGGAACGGCCAGGCCGACCTGGCGCTTCTTCTCGCCAGGCTGCAGGCCTTCGTACCTGGCGAAGCCGGCATCGACTTCATCCCACATCGGGGTGTCCACCACGCCGGGGGCGATGCCGTTGACGTTGATGCCGTGCTCGATCAGGCCCAGCGCGGCCGACTGGGTCAGGCTGATCACCGCCGCCTTGGACGCGCAGTAGACGCCGACCAGAGCCTCGCCCCGGCGGCCGGCCTGCGACGCCATGTTGATGATCTTGCCGCCCTGCCCTTGCTCGATCATCTGCCGCGCGGCGGCCTGGATGCACAGCAGCGTGCCCTTGACGTTGATTGAGAACTGGCGATCGAAGCCGTGCTCGGTGATCTCCAGGATCGGCGCCAGCTCGAATACGGCGGCGTTGTTGATCAGGATGTCCAGCCGGCCGAAGGCCGCGACCACCTGCTGCACCATTGCATCGACCGAAGCACGGTCGCGCACGTCGACCCGCACCCCCAGCCCCTTGTCGCCCAACGCCACGGCAACCGATTCGGCATGGTCCAGGGCGATGTCTGCGACCGCCACACGCGCACCCTCCGCGGCGAGCGCGCGCGCCATCTCGGCGCCGATGCCCTGTCCGCCGCCGGTCACTATCGCGACTTTCCCGTCAAGTTTCATATCAGTCCTCGAGGATGGAATGGCCACACCGGCCGTACGGGTGCTTCATGGGTCGAATGCCGGCGGAACCGGAACGGTCGGCGCGCTGCCGCCCCGCGTCGCTTCCGAATAGGGTGCCAGCGCATGCCGCACGGCGGCGATGCACAGCTCGCGCGCGCGCGCGGCCACCCTGCCCGCCGACACCAGCGGATACAGCGGCGCCAGGAACTGGCTGACCAGCGTCTCGGGGATATCCACGCCCTCGAGCCGTGCGAACAGCCGGTCGACGGCGGCCACCGCGCGCGGGTGGCTCCAGTAGTAGCGGATGCGATCGCTGTAGCTGAAATGGCGCTGGACCAGCAGCTGGTTCGCGCTGCCGTGATAGTAGTCCTTCCAGTAGCCCGGCTCGGACGTCATCAGCGCTTCCATGGCCGGACGCAGGCCGTTCGCGTCCTCGTCCACCTCCGGCGCCAGCAGCTCGGCGATGCAGTCGAGCCCGTACAGCGCCTCGCGCAAAGCGAAGGTCAGGCCCGGGCCCACTTTCAGGATGGCAAAGCCGTCCTCGACCAGGTCCGTCAGAGCGGTCACGGGCTGGTAGTCGGTGGAATGCGCTTCGAACACCAGGCCGTCGGCCTGCTCCAGCGCGGCGCTCAGGGCGTGCGCCTTCGCGCGGTCGTAGAACACGACGTTGGCGTTTCCGAATTCGACGCCGGGCTGCACCACTGCCGCGATCACGCGCCCGAACGCCTCTCCAAGACCCAGCGCGTCGAACGCCTGACGGTGTACCCGCAGCGTTTCGAGTGCGGCCTCGGGCGTGGTCACATCCAGCTCGCTGATCTCTTCCAGCGCGCCGCCGGGCACCGGCACCTCGGTGCCGATCACGTACATCGGCGGCGGATGGCCAGAGCGCGCCGCGGCACGCTCGGCCACCTGCGCTAGCTGGGCAGCGCGCGCAGCCGTGACCTCGTTGTCCAGGGCCACAGGCTCGCCGCTGCAGCCCATGCTGGTGTCGAGGTGGATCTTGGTGAACCCCGCCAGCACGTAGGCCTCGACCATCGAGGACGCCTCGTCCATCGCCGCATCGGCCGGCAGCGACTTCCAGGGATTGGGACCCAGGTGGTCACCGCCCAGGAGGATCCGGTCGTTGGCCAGGCCAACCCGGTCGGCGATCCCCAGCACGAAGCGTCTGAAGTCGGCGGGAGTCATGCCGGTATAGCCGCCCCTGTGGTTGACCTGGTTGCAGGTGGCCTCGATCAGTACCGGCCGCGACTCTTCCAGCCCGTGGCGCAGCGCCGCCTCGATGACCAGCGGATGGGCCGAGCACACTGAGGTGATGCCGCGCACGCGCGCGCAGGTGGATCCGGAGGCGGCATTCGTCGTCATCGTGGCGATGCTCATGGTGCGGAAACCGGAGCGCGGGCGGGTGCAGCGGCCATTTGCGCGACGAAGCGCTCGAGCTCGGCTCTGGACGTGTTGCCTTCCATCGGCCCGCGCGTCATCACCGCCCGTGCGCCGCTGGCGTTGGCCAGGCGCAGGCAGGCGTCCGGGCTCGCGCCACTAAGCCAGCTGGCCACGAACGTGCCGCCGAAGCTGTCGCCGGCACCGGTTGGGTCGACTTCCGTGACGGGGATCGGGTCGACGGCCAGGGCGCCAGAGCGGTCGTGGTAGGAGGCGCCCTCGGCCCCGCGCTTGACCACGATCGCCTGCACGCCGCGCTCGAGCAGCTCGGCGATCGCGCCGGCTTCGTCGGTCCGCGTGGTCAGCAGCGTCAGCTCTTGGCCGCTGGGCATGAACAGGTCGGTCGCGGCGAGCACCTGCTCCAGAGCCTGGCGCATGCCGGGGATGGCCAGCATCTCCTTGCGGGCGTTGGGATCGAACGAGACGCTGCCGCCCCTGCTCTTGACCTGCGCGATGGCATCGAGCGTCAGCTGCGTCACGCCGGCCGAGAACAGCGACGAACCCATGACGTGGAGATGGGTGGCGCTGTCGATCGCGCGCCGGGGGGCAGCGCCACTCGCGATCGCCGCGCAGGCGGAGCCGACGATGTTGTAGACGAAGTCGCGCTCGCCGCTGGGGCGGTAGCGCACGAAGGCGCTGCCGGTCGCGAGCACGGGCACCACCTTGACCGCCGAGACATCGACGCCGCTGCTGCGCAGGCGCTGGATGTTCACCCGCCCGAAATCGTCGTCGCCGACTGCACCCACGATCGCGCAGGCCACGCCGTTGCGCGCCACCTGGTCGATGAAGATCGCCGGCGCGCCGGAGGGATACGGGCCGCTGAAGCGCTGCAGCTCCAGGAAACCCTCGCCGATCTGGTCGGCCATTATCTCGACCAGGATCTCGCCGATCACCAGCACCTTGGGCGGTGTCAAGCGCGGTCGCGGCGCGGCGGTGGGCGTTGTGGTGTGGCTTGTCGGCACGTGTTTTCCTCCTGCCCTGGGGGTGGCCGGACCACATACGCCAAAGGCCCCCGAACGCAACACCCGGAAGCATAAACCTTTACACGCGTAAAAGTAAAACCATACCCTTGTCAGCGCTCGGACACCGGTCGCCAATAATGACGGCCGTCGACGATAGACTTCCGGACGCCGCCGTCCCTCACTCGCCCACTCACCAGGCCGGCCGGCGCGGCCTCGCCCGAAGCCGGCCGGGCCGGTCCGCGGGCCTCAACCAAGAGCACTTCAGGTCCAATGTCGAAGATCAGAACGATGGAGGAACTGGCCGCGGCCAGCGGCATCTCCAGGCCCACGCTTTCGAAGTTCTTCAACGATCCGAGCAGCGTCCGCGCACGGACGCGGGCCAGGATCGAGGAGGCGATCAAGCAGTACGAGTACCACCACAACATCTTCGCCAGTAACCAGAACCGCCGGCATCCCCGAACCCTAGGCATCCTGATGCCCCACCTGACCGACCCCTTCTATGCCGAGGTGGTGCGCCACCTGGAGACCTTGTGCGCAACCAGGGGATACTGGGCCATCGTGCTCAGCTCGCACGGCGACCGTGAACGCGAAGAGGCCGCGCTCAGGACGTTGCTCTCGTTGAAGCTGGCTGGCGCCGTTGTGGCCCCATTGGGAACTCAATCCAACCGCAGGGTCTACGCCACCCTCGCGCGTGAACTTCCCGTGGTCCTGCTCGACAATCGTGTCGAGCTCGATGTTCCCTTCGTCGGCACCGACAACGAGACCGGCATCCACTTGATGGTCGAGTACCTCGTGCGGACCGGCGAGCCTCCCTGCTTTCTGGAGATGCCCGCAGTGAATGAGAACGCCGCAGGTCGGCGCAGGGCATATCTCGCCGCGGCCAAGGCTTCCGGATTCGAAGCCCATGTCATTCACACCAAGCGGAAGGATTGGGACTTCGAACTGGCCGGATTCGAAGCAGTCGACACAGCGCTGGGTGGCCGGGGCCTGCCGTCGACGACCCTGCTTTGCGCGAACGATCGTCTGGCATTTGGCGCGTTGTCCGCCGCAAACAAACGCAGGCTCAAGGTTGGACGCGGCGAAGATTGTGATCTGCGTATCGCCGGCCATGACGACCATCCACTTAGTCGTTACGCCTGCCCCTCTTTGACGACCATCGCGCAGGACTTCAGTGCACTGTCAACCGCAGCATTCGAAATCCTGGTAGATCAGCCAGGACCGGAGCTCCGGCCGGCAGCCCAGTTCATTCCAAGCCATCTGGTCATGCGCGACTCCGCCTAGGGCCAGTTGCCCCCGAGTTCCCACGCTGCACGTGCTCGCCACAGAAGGTACGAGCAGTCGTAGTAGCCGCTGGCGACACCCGCAAGCAGCGCCAGATCAGTCGAACCGGAAACTCATCGCGGCAACGTTCGATCACCTGTGGTGGATTACTGCGGCGCTTGACACGAACACTCCTCATGGCCTCGATCGGCCTTCGCGTAAGCGTCCGTGATCTCGGGCTGGAACCCTTCTGGTGCTCGGACCTCGCGCCGGGCATCACCGGCGAAATCACCTACGTCGACGGCGGCTACAACATCGTCGGCATGACCGGCCTGGAAGCCGAATAGCGCGTATCTCGGCAGCTTCCACGACAACGAAAAAGCCCGGCACAAGCCGGGCTTTTTTCATGGGTGCGCAATCCGCTGCCTGCTACAGCTGCGACTCCACCACCGTCACCTTCATCTGCCGGCGCAGCGCGCGCTGCAGGGTTTGGGCATCTTCCGCGCCGATCAACGAGGCCATCTGCTGGCGGAACATGTCGCGCTCCACGTCGCTGGCCTCCGAAGCGTCGCCCGGCTTCACATTCCCCACGGTGAACACCAGCCTGCTGCCGTCGGACAGAGCGACATGGCCGGCCGAAACCTCGCCTTCCCCAGGAGCCGTCACGCGGAAATAGGCTTCAGCAGCCGCCTCGTCAGGCACCGGCGTACCGCGCGGCATGCCCGTGAATTCCTGCAGCTGCAGCGATGCTGCGTCCGCCAGCGCCTGCAGCGTCTCGCCCGCCTGCAGCTTGGCCACCATGGCCTCGGCGTCAGCCTCGGCGCGCTTGTCCGCGCGATCTGCGCGGATGGCGGCGACGATACGGTCACGCGCTTCGTTCACGCCCAGCGCGCGTTCGGGCTCGTGCTTGGTCACCCGGATGATCACGCTGCGGTCCGGGCCGACTTCGATCGGATCGCTGGCGGTGTTGTCCTGCACCAGGCTTTCCGAGAACGCCGCGCGCTGCACGGCGGGCACCGCGATCACGCCTTCGCCCTCGCCGCGCGCGATCGGGCCTGCGGTATGCACCTGCAGGCCGGCCGTCTTCGCCGCTGCGGTCAGCTCGGTGGGATTGCGGTAGACCTCGTCGACGAAGCCACCGACCAGGTCGTTGAACGCACGTTCGCGGTCAGCCAGCACCTGTTCCTGCGCCAGCGTGTCGCGCACCTGCTCGAACGGCACCTGGTGCCCGGTCCGCACCTCGCGCAGCTGGATCACATGCCAGCCAAACTGGCTGCGCACCGGATCGCTGACGCTGCCGGCCTCGGCGGCGAACACCGCATCCTCGAACGGCTTGGCCATGCCGCCATCCTGGCGGACCCAGCCCAGGTCGCCACCGTTGGCGGCCGAACCCGGATCACCCGGATTGGCCCGTGCCAGTTCCGCGAAATCGGCGCCCGGCGCACGCGCCGCCTGCGCGAGCTCCCGCGCCTGCGTCTGGGCGGCCTGCTGCGCGGCGTCGTCCGCGCCCTGCTCCACAGGAACCAGGATGTGCGACACCAGCCGCTGTTCGGGTTCGACGAAGCGTGCCTTCTCCTGTTCGTAGCGTTGGCGCAGCGTGGCCTCGTCGGGCTCGGGCGCGGCCGGCAGCGTGTTCGAATCAAGTTCGACGTACTCGAGCGTGACCCGCTCGGGTGCGCGGTACTCGTTGCGGTGCTCGTCGTACCAGGCCTGGATCTCCACAGCCGACACGGCTCCCGTATCCGCCGCGGGTGGCGGGAGCACGACGAAGGACACGTCGCGACGCTCACCGAGCAGGGCCATGATCCGCCCGGTCTCCGACGACGTGGTAAACGCCGACTGCGCAACCTGCCCCGCCAGCAGCGCGGCCTGCAGGTCCTCGCGCACCATTTCCTGGAAGCCACGCGGCGAATAGCCCTGTGACTGCAGGGTCAACAGGTAGCGCTGCTCGTCGAAGCGGCCATCCACCTGAAACGCGGGAATGGCGTCGATGGCTTCGCGCACGCGCGAATCGCCGACCACCATGCCGTCACGCACCGCTGCCAGCTTGAGCACCTTGCGGTCGATCAGCGCCTCAAGCAGCTCGCGCTTGGTCTCGGGGGATTCGAACGCGCGCGCGTCGAAGGCCTCACCCCCGGCCTCGCGCCGGCGCTGGCGCTCGGACTCGAAGGCTTCGCGGAACTCTTCCGGGCTGATCTCCTCGGACTCCCACGCCAGCCGGCGCACGAGCCACCAGTCGGGCGCACTGCGCCACCACGACGGCTGCACCTCGACCTTGGCGGCGTAGTTGGCGCCGCTCTGGAACAGGTACTGCTCCATGCCGAAGAAGGCGAACGGAATGGCCAGGAGCGCGACGATGACGATCGCGAACCAGCCGGACATCTTGTCTCTGAGGGTCTGCAGCATTGGGCAAGCGGAGTCGGGACGTAGCCGCGCAGTTTACCCGCTTGCCGCCGCGAGGGGCGGCGAAGCGCCTTCGGACGGTTTTTGCGGCCCATGGAAGCGATCGAGGGAAGTTGGATGCGGTAAGGAAGAGCCCCTTTCCGGGCTTCCGACGAACGCCACGCCCTGTCGGCCGGGGATCGCTTTTCGCTCGGTCAGGGCATCCTGCCCTGACTCGCGCGCAAAACATCCATGTTTTGCTTGCCGCAATCCCCGGCCGCCAGTGCACGGCTCACTGCTACTGGTGCGGCGATGCTTCTATTGCAGCTTTCGAAGCCACGCCAGTGACTGGACGATGGTCGTTCCGGGCCGGGGGTTGCGGAAAGCAGCGCATGGATGCGCTGCGGCGGCGAGTCAGCCATGGATGGCTGACCGAGCCGGGGAGCAACCCCCGGGCCGGGACGACCCCCGGCCGCAGGCCTGATCCACTCGCTTGCAACCCGGCCAACTCCCTCGCAGAGGAGAAGACCCAAAAAAAAGACCCCGCATCGCTGCGGGGTCCTTCGTATCGAAATGGCGGAGCGGACGGGACTCGAACCCGCGACCTCCGGCGTGACAGGCCAGCATTCTAACCAACTGAACTACCGCTCCGCGCTTTGATCTTGAAACTTTCCCCGCAGTTTTGCGCCCCGTTGCCTGGTGGGTGCTGAGGGTTTCGAACCCCCGACCCTCTCCGTGTAAAGGAGACGCTCTACCGCTGAGCTAAGCACCCGTGCAGGGGAACTCAGGAGCCGCTCAGTTTACGGCATCCTTCAGCGCTTTGCCAGCCTTGAACGCAGGATTGTTGGACGCCGGGATTGCGATCGGCTCCTTGGTGCGCGGGTTCAGACCGGTACGCGCGGCCCGGGCCTTGACCGAGAAGGAACCGAAGCCGACCAGGTTGACCGTGTCGCCGCGCTTGAGCGCCGCGGTCACCGATTCAAGCACCGCGTCGAGCGCGCGCCCGGCATCGGCCTTGGACAGCCCTGCCTTGTCGGCGACCTGGTCGATCAATTCACTCTTGTTCACTGGCATGTTGGACACTCCGTGTGCGGACCGCAGCCCGCCTTGCTGGGGACCAGGCCCCTTGTCGACGGGGGTTCCCGCGACGCGGCCTGGCCATGAGGATGGAATCTGGAATCCGCGGCATTTTACGCGGAGGCGCGGCCGAATACGACAGCCGCGACGTGGGTTTGCGGATCAACCGGTCATGCATTCAATCGTTAGGCCAGCGTGAAGCATGCGAAGCGGTCCCGGTTTGCACCATCGACCTCAGTGCTTGACGTCCGCTCCCGGCGTCTTCTCCTTGCGTCGACGCACGATCGCGCTGCGCGCAGGCGCAGTCGCCTTCGCAGCCTCCGGCTGTGCAACCGCCAGCGGCCGCTCCAGCGCCAGGTCGAGGACCTCGTCGATCCACTTCACCGGCACGATCTCGATGTGGTCGGTGACGTTGGCCGGAATGTCCGCCAGGTCCTTGCGATTCTCTTCGGGAATGATGACCGTGGTAATGCCACCGCGCAGCGCAGCGAGCAGCTTTTCCTTGAGCCCGCCGATGGCCGTGACCTTGCCGCGCAGCGTGATCTCGCCGGTCATCGCCACGTCGGCGCGCACCGGCACCTTGGTCAGTGTCGACACCAGCGCGGTCGTCATGGCAATGCCGGCACTGGGGCCATCCTTCGGCGTGGCGCCGTCGGGCACGTGCACGTGCACGTCCTGCTTCTGCAGGAAATCCACGTCGATCCCCAGGCGCTCGGTGCGCGCGCGCACCACGCTCAGCGCGGCCGAGGCCGATTCCTTCATCACGTCGCCAAGCTGGCCGGTCAGGATCAGGTTGCCCTTGCCGGGCACCAGGGTCGTTTCGATCTGCAGCAGATCGCCGCCTGCCTCCGTCCATGCCAGGCCGGTGACCGTGCCGATCTCGTTGTCCTGTTCGGCGCGCCCGAAGTCGAAACGGCGCACGCCCAGGTAGGCGTCGAGGTTGTCTGCACCGATCTTGACCGCCTTCACCTTGCCCTTCTTCGGCCCGGCCAGCGCGATCTGCTTGACCACCTTGCGGCAGATCTTGGCGATCTCGCGCTCGAGGTTGCGCACGCCCGACTCGCGCGTGTAGTAGCGCACGATGTCCTGGATGGCATCGGTCGCGATCGCGATCTCCTCGTCCTTCAGGCCGTTGCCCTTCATCTGCTTGGGCACGAGGTATCGCGTGGCGATGCTGATCTTCTCCTCCTCGGTGTAGCCGGGGATGCGGATCACCTCCATGCGGTCGAGCAGCGGGCCAGGGATATTGAGCGAGTTCGATGTCGCGATGAACATCACTTCGGACAGGTCGAGGTCGACCTCGAGGTAATGGTCGTTGAAGGTGTGGTTCTGCTCGGGATCGAGTACCTCGAGCAGCGCCGAGGACGGATCGCCACGGAAGTCCATCGACATCTTGTCGATCTCGTCGAGCACGAACAGCGGGTTCTTCGCGCCCGCCTTGTTGAGGTTCTGCACGATGCGGCCCGGCATCGAGCCGACGTAGGTGCGCCGATGGCCGCGGATTTCGGCCTCGTCGCGCACGCCGCCCAGCGCCATGCGCACGAACTTGCGGTTGGTCGCCTTGGCGATCGACTGGCCAAGCGAGGTCTTGCCCACGCCGGGCGGCCCGACCAGGCACAGGATCGGGCCCTTCATCTGCTTCACACGCGTCTGCACCGCGAGGTATTCAAGGATGCGCTCCTTGACCTTCTCCAGGCCGTAGTGGTCGGCGTCGAGCGTATCCTGCGCGGCCTTGAGGTCCTTGCGCACCTTGCTGCGCTTGTTCCACGGCACGCCCAGCAGCCAGTCCAGGTAGTTGCGGACCACGGCGGCTTCGGCCGACATCGGCGACATCTGCTTGAGCTTGTTGAATTCGTTCTTCGCCTTGGTCTCGACCGGCTTGGGCATGCCGGCCTGGGCGATCTTGCGGGCGATCTCCTCCATGTCGTTGGGCGCCTCGTCGATCTCGCCCAACTCCTTCTGGATCGCCTTCATCTGCTCGTTGAGGTAGTACTCGCGCTGCGACTTCTCCATCTGCGACTTGACCCTGCCGCGGATGCGCTTCTCCATCTGCTGCACGTCGATCTCGCCGTCGACCAGGCCGACCAGCAGCTCCAGCCGTTCGGCGGTGTCCACGCTTTCGAGCAGACGCTGCTTCTCGCCCAGGCGCACCCCCAGGTGCGCGGCCACGATGTCGGCCAGGCGGCCCGGCTCGTCGATGCCGGCCAGGGTCTGCATCAGCTCCGGCGGCAGCTTGCGGTTGGTCTTGACGTACTGCTCGAACAGCGAGACCAGCGAGCGCGCGATGGCTTCCACCTCACGCGCATCGCGGCTTTCCACCAGCTCGATCACATGGCCCACGCCCGCGAGCGTGCCGTCGACCTCACGCACCTGCGACACGCTGACCCGCGACACGCCTTCGACCAGCACCTTGATCGTGCCGTCGGGCAGCTTGAGCAACTGCAGCACCTGGGCAAGCGTGCCAATGCCGTGCAGGTCGTCGCCTTCCGGATCGTCCGTCTCGGCCGATTTCTGCGCGACCAGCAGGATGCGCTTGTCGCCTTCCATCGCGATATCGAGCGCACGGATGGACTTGTCCCGGCCGACGAACAGCGGGATCACCATGTGCGGGAACACCACCACGTCGCGCAGGGGGAGGACGGGCAGTTCCAGCGATTCGCTGCGGGGTCGATCGGTCATTGCGGGTTCCATGGACAGCGGAGCGGCGGGAGCCGGGCGGCACGACGCCGCCCACTGCTGGGTTATGGGGCCCGGCGGGGAACGATGCAAGCGCCGCGGGCGAACGCAGTATCCCGGACGGCGGACGGTGGTCCGCCCATCGGAGCAGCGGCTGCCTGCCTTGCCGGCACACCGTCATTGCCGCGAACGCGGGTCGTTGCTGGGTCGTGGCGCAACGCGGGGCGGTTACGCGACCGTCATCCCGTGAACGGCGGACTGTTCCTGCGACGTCATGCCACGAACGCGAGGCCGTTCCGTGACCGTCATCCCCGCGCTCGCGGGGATGACCGCGACAGCTCGCGCCGCGACCGCGGCTACTCGGCCGAGGCGACCTTCGGTGCGGCCGGCGGGGTCTGGTAGATCAGGTAGGGCTCGGTCTTGTGCTCGATCACCGACTCGTCGACCACCACCTTGCTGACGTTCTCCAGCGAAGGCAGCTCGTACATCGTGTCGAGCAGCACCGATTCGACGATGGTGCGCAGACCGCGCGCGCCGGTCTTGCGCTTGATCGCCTTCTTGGCGATCGCGCTCAGCGCGTCGGGACGGAACTCCAGCTCCACGCCTTCCATCTCGAACAGCTTCTTGAACTGCTTGCTGATCGCGTTCTTGGGCTCGGTGAGGATCCTCACCAGCGCCGGCTCGTCGAGCTCCTCGAGCGTGGCGACCACCGGCAGGCGGCCGACGAACTCGGGGATCAGGCCGAACTTGATCAGGTCCTCGGGCTCGACGTGCGCCAGCACCTTGCCGGTGTCGGTCTTGCGCTCGGAGCTCTTGAGCTTGGCGCCGAAACCGATGCCGCCGGCCTCGGTGCTGCGCTGCTGGATGATCTTGTCCAGGCCCGCGAACGCGCCGCCGACGATGAACAGGATGTTCTTGGTCTCCACCTGCAGGAATTCCTGCTGCGGATGCTTGCGCCCGCCCTGCGGCGGCACGCTTGCGGTGGTGCCCTCGATCAGCTTGAGCAGCGCCTGCTGCACGCCTTCGCCGGACACGTCGCGGGTGATCGACGGGTTCTCGGACTTGCGCGAGATCTTGTCGATCTCGTCGATGTAGACGATGCCCTGCTGCGCCTTCTCGACGTCGTAGTCGCACTTCTGCAGCAGCTTCTGGATGATGTTCTCGACGTCCTCGCCCACGTAGCCGGCTTCGGTCAGCGTGGTGGCGTCGGCAATCGTGAACGGCACGTTGAGCAGGCGCGCCAGGGTCTCGGCCAGCAGGGTCTTGCCCGAACCGGTCGGGCCGACCAGCAGGATGTTCGACTTGGCCAACTCGACCTCGTCGTTCTTGCTGCGACTCTCGATGCGCTTGTAGTGGTTGTACACCGCAACCGCGAGCGTGCGCTTGGCCCGGGTCTGGCCGATCACGTACTGGTCCAGGACCTCGAGGATCTCCTTCGGCTTGGGCAGCGAACTGCGCGCCGACTGGGCCTTCTCCTCGAGCTCCTCGCGGATGATGTCGTTGCACAGCTCGACGCATTCGTCGCAGATGTACACGCTGGGACCGGCGATCAGCTTCCGGACCTCATGCTGGCTCTTCCCGCAGAACGAGCAATAGAGGATCTTGTTGCTGTCGCCGGAACGGCCCTGGCGGTCTTCAGTCATGAATGGATCTGGCTTGCTGATGCGGTCACGGTTTGAGAATAGCACAGCGCCCGGGGGCGCAAAGATCGCGCCACCGGAACACCGTTTTCGTTTTCAATCAATTACTTAAGCGGGCTGGATCGACTCTTCCGGACGCCGCTCCAGGACCTCGTCGACAATGCCGTATTCCCGGGCCGCCTCGGCGCTCTTGAAGTTGTCACGTTCGGTGTCGCTGGCGATGGTTTCGATCGACTGGCCGGTGTGTCGAGCCAGGATCTCGTTCAGGCGCTGCTTCAGGGACAGGATCTCGCGGGCATGGATGTCGATGTCCGTCGCCTGGCCCTGGAACCCGCCCAGCGGCTGGTGGATCATCACCCGCGAATTGGGCAGCGAGTAGCGCTTGCCGGCCGCGCCCGAGGCGAGCAGAAGCGCGCCCATGCTGGCCGCCTGGCCCACGCAGATGGTGCTCACGTCGGGCTTGATGAACTGCATGGTGTCGTAGATCGCCATGCCGGCGGTGACGATGCCGCCGGGCGAATTGATGTAGAGGCTGATGTCCTTCTCGGGGTTTTCGGCCTCGAGGAACAGCATCTGCGCCACGATCACGTTCGCCACGTGGTCATCGATGCCGCCGACCAGGAAGATCACCCGCTCCTTCAGCAGCCGCGAGTAGATGTCGTAGGCGCGCTCGCCGCGGCTGGTCTGTTCGACCACCATCGGAACGAGGTTGAGGGCCCTGGTCTCGTAGCTCATGGATCGATTCTCGCTTGCGGGTCGTGGGCTGGCGGACGGGCCGGCCCGGGGTTGACGCTGCGCCGGCCGGGTGGACCCGGCTTACGGCGTGATGGCTTCCTGGAACGTGAGTTGCTGCTCGGTGTGCTGGGCGCGCTCGGCAATCCAGTCGATCACCTGCTCTTCCATCACGCGGTTCTGCAGTCCCGACATCAACTGGGGGTCGTTGCGGTACAAGTCAATGACCTGCTGCGGCTCCTCGTAGGTCGAGGCGATCAGGCGCAGGTGCTCGTTCAGCCGCTTGGGATCCAGGCGCAGCTGGTTGCGGCGGGCGACCTCACCCACCAGCAGACCGACCAGCACGCGCTTGCGCGCCGCGTCCGTGAAGCCCTGATGGGCGTCGTTCGGAACCGCACCCGGGTCACGGCCGCTGCGGCGCACCTGCTCGACCTGCTGGGCCAGCATCGAACGCGCCTCGGTCTCGACCAGCCGCGGCGGCAGTTCGACCTGCGAATACGCTGCCACCAGCTGCTCCCCGACCTCGCGGCGCAGGCGGTTCATCAGCGCGCCCTTGAGCTCGCGCTCCAGGTTGGTGCGGATATCGCCGCGGAACTGCTCGAGCCCGCCGGTCTTGACGCCGAAGCTCTTGATGAAGGTCGCATCGACCTCGGGCAGCTGCTGCTCCGAAACCTGCACGGCCTTCAGGTGCACCTGTGCGGTCTTTCCAGCCAGCGCGGGCACGCGCCAATCGGCCGGGAAGCTCACCTCGACCGTCTTCTCTTCGCCGGCGGCCATGCCCGCCAGTGCGTCCTCGATGTCCTTGAACATGCCGCCGGAGCCGATCACGGTCGTGCCGCGCTCGACGCCCTCGGCCGGGAAGCGCTCATCACCCACCTGCGACCACGTCTCGAGCTCGACTGCGTCGCCGGCCTGTGCCGGGCGCGTCACCACGCTCCAGCTGCGGCGCTGCTGCTGGAGGTTATCGATCATGCGGTCGATGTCCTCCTCGGTCACGTCCGCGGCGTGGCGCACGACGCTCAGCTTCGACACGTCGATGTCGCCGAAGTCCGGCACCACCTCGAAGGTGGCCACGTATGCCAGCTCGCCCTCGGCGGTGTCCTGGCTGGGCTCGATCTTCGGCTGGCCGGCCAGGCGCAGTTCGTTCTCACGCACGGCCTCGTCGAAGCCCTCGCGCAGCAGCCCGTCGAGGATCTCGGCGCGGACCTGCTCGCCGTAGCGCTGCTGGATCACCTTCGCGGGCACCTTGCCCGGACGGAAGCCCTTGAGCCTGGCGGTGCGCGCGATCTCGCGCAGGCGCCCACCCACCTGGGTCTCGAGCCGTTCCGACGGCAGGCGGAACGTGAGGCGGCGCTCGAGGCTGCCCAGGGTTTCGACCGAGACTTGCATTGACTCACTCCTGCCGCGCGGCCAGTGCCGCCGCTGTTTGGATCGGATAGGGGGCCGGGAGGCGCCGTGGCCTGCCGCAGCAGGCCGGCGACGGCCGGCGGAACGGGATATTTTGGCGGAATTGGGGGTTGGCCGCCAGAGTGTTGGTGAATCGTGGCGGCGGGGTGCGGCGGTGGGGAGAAATCCGGGCGGTCGGCGGCGGTTCTGGGCCGACTCTATTCAGCTTGGCGCACAGCGGTGGGTTTGGAGATTTCCGCCCTGCGTTCCGACGCGTGCGGGGACGAACATGTTGCGGGCACAGGACGGGAAGCGGGCTATTGCGAGGAGGCCTTTTTTGCGACTGCGGGTCCTGCCCTCGCCAGCGCTCGCGAGTCGACGTGGCGACGGACCGTTCTGAGGAGGGCTGGTGCGAAAGGGGGGACTCGAACCCCCACGCCTTGCGGCACTGGAACCTAAATCCAGGGCGTCTACCAATTCCGCCACTTTCGCGCTGGGCGCATCTTAAGGCCACGCGGCGCCAATCCGTCCGCGCCCGACAGCCAAATGCCCGGGCAATGCTTCATCTCCGCCCAGAAACGAAAACGCCCGGCCGAAGCCGGGCGATCCGTCGAATGGTGGGCCGTCAAGGATTCGAACCTTGGACCTATTGATTAAGAGTCAACTGCTCTACCAACTGAGCTAACGGCCCGAAAGCGGGCGCGCAGTGTAGCAAAAGCGCGCCGTGTGCGGCAAAGAACTGCCGCAGTCAAACAAATGGGGTGGCTGAGGGGACTCGAACCCCCGACATCTGGAATCACAATCCAGGACTCTAACCAACTGAGCTACAGCCACCACTGGAACCTGCACAGGATACCCGAGCACGGCCCGGATTCCCCGTCGCGATGCGGATCAGGACACCGCGAACGCTGTCCTGGTCGCACAACGCATGTCTTCGATCGGCTTCCCCACCAGCACCCGACCCCTGCCCGGTGTGGCGCGCCCGGCAGGACTCGAACCTGCAACCACCGGCTTAGAAGGCCGGTGCTCTATCCGGTTGAGCTACGGGCGCGTGTGCGCATGATAGCTGTCCCGGACGGGACGGATGGTCGGGGTAGAGGGATTCGAACCCCCGACATCCTGCTCCCAAAGCAGGCGCGCTACCAGACTGCGCTATACCCCGGCCGGTGACGGGCGGTCGAACCGATCCCCACCGGGCACGCCCGGCGGAGCCGGACATTCTCCGCAGCGCGCCGCGTAGTGTCAACGCGCCGGCTGCGGCACGGCTTCGTACAGCGGCCGCCCATGCGGGCCGTGTATCCTGAACGCCGGCTCCATACAGCGGACAGGACCTCCATGCGCAGCGGCAACCCGGTACTGAAAGAATCGACCTTCCTCGACCTCGGCAGCGGCGCGGTGGTCTCGCGCGATGGCGATGCGATGAGCATCAACGGCACCGTCAACAAGACCGGTTTCCTGCTGCTGTTGACCGTGCTGACCGCCGCGTTCGCCTGGAACCAGGCGCTCGGGCCCGACGGCACGCCGGCGCCCGGCTTCGGCGTCTATGTCTGGGGCGGCGCGATCGGCGGGTTTGTGATCGCCATCGTCACCGCGTTCAAGAAGGAGTGGTCGCCGGTCACCGCGCCGCTGTATGCGCTGCTGGAGGGTTTCTTCCTCGGCGCGATCTCGGCGCTGTACAACCACTTGTACGAAGGCATCGTCATGCAGGCGGTGATGCTGACCTTCGGCACGCTGTTCGCCCTGCTGTTCGCCTACCGCAGCGGCCTGATCCGGGCCACCGAGAACTTCAAGCTGGGCGTGGTCGCGGCCACCGGCGGCATCGCCCTGGTCTACCTGGCGACGATCGCGCTGCGGATGTTCGGCAAGGACATCCCGATGATCCATGAGAACGGCATCGTCGGGATCGGCTTCAGCCTGTTCGTGATCGTGATCGCGGCCATGAACCTGGTGCTGGACTTCGACTTCATCGAGAGCGGCGTCGAGCAGGGCGCGCCCAAGTACATGGAGTGGTACGGCGCGTTTGGCCTGATAGTCACCCTGGTGTGGCTGTACATCGAGTTCCTGCGACTGCTGGCCAAGCTGCAGTCGCGCGACTGACACGGCAGCAGCGATCGAAACAGGCGCCTGCGGGCGCCTTTTTCGTGCCTGGCGCCTGCCTACGGGGTCGGTGGCGCGCTGTCCGCAGCCTGCGCGGGTGCGGAATCGGCACGCTGCGGCCAGGCCATGAACCCGATCGCCACCAGCGCCAGCAGCCAGCAGTACCAGACGCTGCCGGCCAGGGCGAATGGCGACACCGCCGCCAGCGATGCGGCCAGCAGCAGCTGCGCGCCATAGGGCAGCAGCCCCTGCGGCACGCAGGCGAAGATGTCGAGCACGCTGGCGGCGCGGCGCGGGCTGATGCCGTGCTGCTGCGCGATGTCGCGCGCGACGCTGCCGCCGACCAGGATCGCGACCGTGTTGTTGGCGGTGAACACGTCCGCCGTCGTCGCCAGCGCGGCGATGCTGAACTCGCCGGTGCGCCGGCCGCGATGGCCTCGCGCAAACCGCGAGATGACCTGGGCCAGCCAGGCCAGGCCGCCGCTCGCCTTCATCAGCCCGGCCAGTCCGCCGATCAGCAGCGACAGCAGCAGGATCTCGACCATGCCCTCGAACCCGGTCCAGATGTCGCCGGCGTATTGCTGCAGGTCGTAGCCCTCGACCAGCAGCAGGCCAAAGCCACCTGCCAGCGCAAGCCCCAGGCCCAGCACGAGCAACACGTCCAGCCCCGCCAACGCCAGCACCAGCACCACCAGGTAGGGCAGCGCCAGCCAGGCGGGCGCCGAGACCTCGGCCTGCACCGGCGCGGAGTCACCGGCAAAGCCCAGCAGCAGCATCGTCAGCAGCGCGGCCGGGAGCGCGATCTTGAAGTTCTCGCGGAACTTGTCGCGCATCTGCGCGCCCTGGGTGCGGGTGGCGGCGATGGTGGTGTCGGAAATCACCGACAGGTTGTCGCCGAACATCGCGCCGCCGACCACCGCGCCGGCCACCAGCACGCGGTCCAGCCCCGACGCATCGGCCACGCCGATCGCGATCGGAACGACCGCAGCAATGGTCCCCATCGAGGTGCCGATGGCCAGCGACACCGCGCAGGCGATCAGGAACAGCCCCGGCAGCAGCAGCGCCGGATGCAGCGCGCCGATGCCCAGCGACACCACCGCATCGACCGCGCCGATCGCCTTGGACACGTAGGCGAAGGCGCCGGCCAGCAGGAAGATCAGGCACATCAGCACGATGTTCGGGTCGCCCATGCCCTGCAGCAGGGTCTCTCCAGGGCGGATCCCGCGCCGCCATGCAATCCAGGCGGCCAGCGCCAGCGCCGGCAGGATCGCCACCGGCGCGCGCAGCTGGTAGAAGCCCATCGGCTCGCCCTGCATCGAGTAGTACACGCCCGCGCCGAAGAAGATGGCGACGAACAGCAGCAGCGGAGTCAGCGCAAGCGCACTGGGGCGGGTGGTCATCGTGGAGCGCCGGCGGAAAACGTCGATTGTGCGGCTTTTCCCCTAAGTCCGTTAAGCGTCGGCACCGCACACCATGTCAGGCAGCGCCTTGTATTCGGGGATTCGTGTTGTGCTTCTCTCGGCACGATCTGACGGATCACGTCGGGTACGGGCGCCGCAGCCACGAAATTCAAGCCTCGATGCCGCAGCGACCCGGGCAGAGGTGGCGCAAGCGGCACAGGGATGTGCCGCGGTCGCGAGTGCGGACAGGGACGTCTGCCCGAGCGGTGCGTCACCTCTGCCCGGGGCGCTGCGGCCCATCCGAAGCCGACGCTTCGAGGTTCCAGGACAAACGAAAACGGGACGCCGAGGCGTCCCGTTTTCCGTACCGCAGGCCGCCGCGATCAGATCCGCGTAGCGATCGCCTTGGCGAACGACATGGTGTTGCCGCTGCCGCCCAGGTCCGGGGTCAGGCTGTCCTTGGCCTCGAGCGTGGCCACCACGGCGTTGCGCAGGCGGGTGGCGTCATCCGGCTTGCCCAGATGGTCGAGCATCTGCCCCGCGCCCAACAGCAGCGCGCAGGGATTGGCCTTGCCCTGGCCGGCGATGTCCGGCGCGGTGCCGTGCACGGCCTCGAAGATCGCCGCGTCCTTGCCGATGTTCGCGCCCGGGCACAGGCCCAGGCCGCCGACCAGGCCGGCGCACAGGTCGGAGATGATGTCGCCGAACAGGTTGGTGGTGACGATGATGTCGAACTGCTCCGGCCGCATCACCAGCTGCATGCAGGTGTTGTCGACGATCATCTCGTTGCATTCAATCTGCGGGTACTGCGCCGCCACCTCGCGCGCCACCTTCAGGAACAGGCCCGACGTGCTCTTGAGGATGTTGGCCTTGTGCACCACGGTGATCTTCTTGCGGCCCGTGTTCTGCGCCAGCTCGAAGGCATAGCGGACGATGCGCTCGGAGCCCTTGCGGGTGATCTTCTGCATCAGGGTCGCCGTCTCGCCGTCCTCGGTGATCGACTGGCCTTCGCCGATGTAGGCGCCTTCGGTGTTCTCGCGCACCGTGATCACGTCCACGCCGCTGGGGAAGCGCGACTTGGTGTTCGGGAACGACTTGGCCGGACGCACGTTGGCGTACAGGTCGAAGCGCTTGCGCAGCTCGACGTTGATCGAGCTGAAGCCCTCGCCCACCGGCGTGGTCAGCGGGCTCTTGAGCGCGATCTTGTTGCGGCGGATCGAATCCATGGTCGCCTGCGGCAGCAACTCGCCGTGCTTCTCCAGCGCGACCAGGCCGGCGTCGGCCTCCTCGTAGCGCAGGCCGACGTCCATCGCGTCAAGCACGTGCAGGGTGGCGTCCATGATCTCCGGGCCGATGCCGTCGCCGCGGATGACCGTGATTGTCTGGGTCATGTGGGGGATATCCATGCGAAAGACGCCGCGCGGAAGGCGCGGCGTGGAAATTGGTTCAATATGAAATTATGCCCGAAAGCCGGGCTTAGCCCCAAGCCGACCATAGTCGCGCCCGCAGGCAGCGGGCGCTTTCAGGCCTGCGAATGATCGTGCGCGGCCGGTGCGTCAGCCCCGCCCTGCTCGAGCCTGTCGAGGAAATCCACCGCCCGGCGCAGGTGCGGGATGACGATGCTGCCGCCCACCACCAGGCCGACCGAAAACGTCTCGAACAGCTCTTCGCGGCTGGCACCCGCCTCGTGGCACTGGGCCACGTGGTAGCTGATGCAGTCGTCGCAGCGCAGGACCAGGGAGGCGACCAGCCCCAGCAGTTCCTTGGTCTTCACGTCGAGCGCCCCGGCCTGGTAGGTCTGGGTGTCGAGCGCGAAAAAGCGCCGCACGACCTGATTGGGCTCGGCGAGGATGCGCTCGTTCATGCGTTTGCGGAATGCGGTGAACTCCTCGCCGCGGTCTGCTTCGCTCATGTGCCCTGCCTTGATTGTTTCGGAAAATCGCCGGGAGCCAGACGGCCGGGGCTCACCGCCCTCGCGGTTCGAACGGCCGCGTCCCACTGGGAAAGTCGCCTGGCCTCAGCCGCCGAGCAGCGGCTCGAGCTTGCCTTGGCGATGCAGCGCCATCATGTCGTCGTAGCCGCCCACGTGCACGTCGCCGACGAAGATCTGCGGCACCGAGGTGCGGCGCGTGCGCGCGACCATGCGTTCGCGCTCGACCGGATCCAGGTCGATGCGCACCTCGTCCCACTGCAGGCCACGGCTGCGCAGGAAGTTTTTGGCGGCCACGCAGTACCCACAGATCGCGCTGGTGTAGATGATGATCGGCGGCTGCGCGTGCGCTGGAGTGGGTTCATCGGCCATGAGGGAACCTTGTATCGCGGGAATGGGTCGAATGGTGGGTCCGCAGGCCGTGCTTTTCCACCGTCGCAGGCGGAACGCTGCAAACGATTAACATCGGATTCACTCCCCCGCAGGGGCGCCCCGGCATGCTTGACGCGTGCGCAGCCGCCTCGACCCAGCCACCCCCGGAGCCACATGCGCCCTTGCCTCGCCCGCTTCTGCACGCTGCTGACCACCGCCCTGCTGGTACTGGTGGGCGCGGCCGGCGCGCATGCGCAGGAAAACCGCCTGCCGGACATCGGCTCGTCCGCCGGCAGCCTGCTCGGCCCGGTGCAGCAGGCCGAATATGGCCGGATGATGCTGGCCCAGCTGCGCCACTACGGCTACATCCTCGAGGATCCCCTGACCGAAGCCTGGCTGCAGTCCACCGGCAACCGGCTGGCCGCGGTCAGCGACGACCCCGAGCAGCGCTTCACCTTCTTCATGATGAAGGACCGCAGCATCAATGCCTTCGCCACGCTGGGTGGTTATATCGGCATGAACGCGGGGCTGGTGTTGGCCGCCGAACAGGAGGACGAAGTGGCCGCAGTGCTCGGCCACGAGATCGCCCACGTCACCCAGGCGCACGTATTGCGCAGCGTGGAGCGCGCCCAGCGCGACAGCATTCCGATCCTGCTGGCGATGCTGGGCGCGATCGCGATCGCGCAGTCGGCCGGCGGCAACTCCTCGGACGACGCGGCGATGGCGGCGATCGCCAGCGCGCAGGGCTTCGCCGCGCAGCGCCAGATCAACTACACCCGCTCCAACGAGTCCGAGGCCGACCGCATCGGCATCCGCACCCTCGCCCGCGGTGGTTACGAGCCCGAAGCGATGGCCAGCATGTTCGAGCGCATGCAGGCGGTGTCGCGCACCAACCAGGGCGGCGAGCGCGAGCGGCTGCCCGACTACCTCAAGACCCACCCGGTCACCACCACCCGCATCAGCGAGGCCAAGGATCGCGCCGAGCGGCTGGCCGGCAACATCGTGACCGGGTCGGTCTCGACGCCAGATGCCACGCGCACGCAGCGCGTGCGGATCGACGGCGTGAGCGTGCCCGACAGCCTGCGCGTCAGCGACAACCCGCTGCTGCCCTCGACCCTTAGCATGGCCGTTGGCCTGGACGCCGGCGAGAGCCGTGAATTCGGCTGGGCGCGCGAGCGCCTGCGCGTGCTCAGCGCCAACACCGCCGAGGCCGCGGTGCGCGAATACGACGGCATCGCGCGCGCCGCTCCGCTCGACGACGCGCAGCGCTATGGGTTGTCTGTCGCACACCTGCGCGCCGGGCGCGGCGACCAGGCCGCGACCGGCTTCGCCGAACTGCTGGAGCGCTATCCAGGCGACCTGTGGATCACGCTCGGCCTGGCCGAGGCCGACGCCCATGCCGGTCGCGCCGCGGCCGCCGACCGCCGCTTCGAGACGCTGCTCGAACGCATGCCGCGCAACCCGGCGGTGGCGCTGTCCTACGCCGACGTGCTGGTGGCGCGCAACACGGCCGAGGCGGGGCGTCGCGCGCAAGCGGTGCTGCGGCCGCTGACCAACTCCAGCGGCGACGACCCGGCCTTCCAGCGCACCTTCGCCCGCGCCAGCGAGATCGCCGGCGACCCGGTCCGCGCGGGTGAAGCATGGGCCGAAGCTGCCTTCCTCAGCGGTCGCGAGGAGCAGGCCCTGGTCCAGCTGGACACGCTCAAGAAGCGCGAGGACCTGGACTACTACGCGCGGGCGCGGATCGACGCGCGCATTGCCCACATCACGCCGGTGGTGCTCGAACTGCGCCGCCAGGGCATCCGCGATCCGGACCTCAACAACCGCCGCCGCTGAACCGCGGGCGAGCCGGTGTCATGGTTATGTCACAAAACTGTCGTCTAATGCCTGCATCGGCCGTTGTGGCTCGCTTGCAGGACTGGACGTGCAGAAACGCATCCTGATCGTCGACGATGAACCCGCGATCCGCGAGATGGTCGCCTTTGCCCTGCGCAAGGGCGATTTCGAACCGGCCCATGCCGGCGACGCGCGCGAGGCGCAGGCGGCCATTGCCGACAAGGTGCCCGACCTGATCCTGCTCGACTGGATGCTGCCCGGCACCAGCGGCCTGGAGCTGGCGCGGCGCTGGCGCAAGGACACGCTGACCCGCGAGGTGCCGATCATCATGCTCACCGCGCGCGGCGAGGAGAACGACCGTGTCGGCGGGCTTGAGGCCGGCGTCGACGACTACGTGGTCAAGCCGTTCTCGGCGCGCGAACTGCTGGCGCGGATCCGTGCGGTGATGCGCCGCTCCCGCGACGACGACGAGGACGGCAGCGTCAGCATCGGCGGCCTGCGCATCGACGGCGCCGCGCACCGCGTGTACGCCAATGATGCGCCGGTGAGCATCGGCCCGACCGAATACCGCCTGCTGCACTTCTTCATGACCCATCCCGAGCGCGTCTACGGCCGCTCGCAGTTGCTGGACCACGTCTGGGGCGGCAGCGTCTACGTCGAGGAACGGACCGTTGATGTGCATATCCGGCGACTGCGCAAGACGCTGGAACCCTCCGGACTCGACGGCATGGTGCAGACCGTGCGCGGCGCGGGGTACCGGTTCTCGGCGTCGGTATAAGCACTCGCGCCCAGCCCGCGCGCAGCGGGTGATCCAGCCGGGCCCACCCGGCGTGCCGGCGGGCTGATCCCCCGGCTACGCTGGGGATGACAGACTTCCAGCCCCACCATTCCCGACGGCCGCCTTCCCCCATGCCCCCCAACGCCCGTTCCGCGTGGATCCGCACACTTGGCCAGCTTGGCCTGGTGCTGGTGGCTGCGCTGCTGGCGGGGTTGGCGCTTGGACAGGTCGGCCTGGCGCTGGCGATCGCGGCGCTGGGCGTGGTGGCCTGGCATTACTGGCGGCTGCGGCGGCTGCTGGTCCGGCTCGGGTCGCGGCAGCGCCAGCCCGAAGCCCGCGGCGAAGGGGTCTGGAACGAACTCGAGCGCCAGTTGCGCGCGAACCAGGAGGGCATGCGCGCGCGCAAGCGTCGCCTGGTCGCGATGTTGCGCGCCTACCGCGCGATCGCCGCGGCGCTGCCCGATGCGGTGATCGTGGTCGAGCGCAACAGCCAGCGCGTGCAATGGTTCAACGAAGCGGCCACGCGCCTGCTCGGGCTGCGCCATCCGGTCGACATCGGCCAGCCGCTGGGCGAACGCCTGCGGGCGCTGCGGATCTCGCACTGGCTCGCGTCCGGGCGCAATGCCGAGCCGCTGCTCGACGTGCCCTCGCCCGCTGCGTCCGATACCCGCCTGACCCTGCGACTGATCCCCTATTCGGACGAGCTGTGGCTGGTGATTGCGCGCGACGTGACCAAGATGATGCGGCTGGAGCAGATGCGCCGCGACTTCGTGGCCAACGTCTCGCACGAGTTGCGCACGCCGCTGACCGTGGTGCACGGCTACCTGGACATGCTCGACCCGGAGGAGCATCCGGACTGGGCGCCGATGCTTGACGAAATGCGGCAGCAGTCGCAGCGCATGACCCAGCTGGTGGAAGACCTGCTCACCCTGTCCCGGCTCGAAGCCCAGGACGGCATCGAGAGCGAACCGGTAGCGATGGGCTCGATGCTCTCCACGCTGCGCCGCGAGGCCATGGCCCTCAGCCACGGACAGCACCAGGTGAGCATCGACGACAGCGCGGGGGTCGACCTGGACGGTTCCACCCGCGAGCTGCACAGCGCGTTCTCCAACCTGGTGAGCAATGCCGTGCGCTATACCCCGGCGGGCGGGACCATCGCCATCGGTTTCGAGCGCGACCGCGGCGGCGCGGTGCTGTCGGTGCGCGACAGCGGCTACGGAATCCCGGCCGCGCATCTGCCGCGCCTGACCGAGCGCTTCTACCGGGTGTCGACCAGCCGATCGCGCGAATCCGGCGGCACCGGCCTGGGCCTGGCCATCGTCAAGCACATACTGAACCTGCACCAGGCACGGCTGGAGATCACCAGCGAGGTCGGGCGCGGCAGCGTGTTTTCCTGTCACTTCGGCCCCGAGCGCGTGCTGGCGCGCGACGGCGCCCATTCCGGAGTAGCCCCGTGACCCGATCAGGCCAGGCGGCCCAGCCGCGCAAGCCACGCAAAAGTCCTTCCAAGCCGGTCGCGTCTCCTCCAGGCGAGCTGGCCGGAGCCGATCCACTGCGCGATCCTTCGCTGTACTTCAACCGCGAGCTGTCGCAGCTGGATTTCAATTTCCGGGTGCTGGCGCAGGCCCTGGACGAATCGGTTCCTTTGCTGGAGCGGTTGCGCTACCTGTGCATTTCCTGCACCAACCTCGACGAGTTCTTCGAGATCCGCGCTGCCACCGTGCGCCATGCGCAGGACTTCGGCACGGTGCCCACGCCCCCCGACGGCCTGGCACCTGCGACGGTGCTCAAGCGCATCCACGATCGCGCGGCCGAGTTGGTCGATGCGCAGTACAGGTGCTGGAACGAGGTGCTGCGTCCGGCGCTCGCCGACAGCGGCGTGCGCGTGCTCGGGCGCGGACACTGGAGTGCACGCCAGACCCGCTGGCTGCGCGCCTACTTCCGCGACGAGATCATGCCGGTGCTGTCGCCGCTGGGGCTGGATCCGGCGCATCCGTTCCCGAAGATCCTCAACAAGTCGCTCAACCTGGTGGTCGTGCTCAAGGGCAAGGACGCGTACGGCCGTGTCGGCAACCTCGCCATCGTGCGCGCGCCGCGCTCGCTGCCGCGGATCATCCAGCTGCCCGAGAAGGTCTCCGGCGAGAACGACTTCGTGTTCCTGTCGGCGGTGCTGTCGGAGTTCGTGCACGAGCTGTTCCCGGGCATGGAGGTCAAGGGCGCCTACCAGTTCCGCGTCACCCGCAACTCGGAGCTGATTGTCGACGAGGACGAGGTCGATGACCTGGCCCTGGCGCTGCGCGACGAACTGGTGGGTCGCGGCTACCTGCGCGCGATGCGACTGGAGATCGCGGCCAACTGCCCGCAGCCGATCGTGCGCACCCTGCTGCGGAACTTCGATCTTCCCGAGAACGCGGTGTACCGGATCGACGGGCCGGTCAACCTCAACCGCGTGATCCAGGTGTACGACCTGGTGCAGCGCCCCGACCTGAAGTTCACGCCGTTCCAGCCGCGCGCACTTCGGCACAGCGACGCGATATTCGACCTGGTCGCCGGCGGCGACGTACTGCTGCACCATCCCTTCGACGCCTTCTCTCCTGTGCTGGAGCTGATCAAGCAGGCGGCCGAAGACCCGAACGTGCTGGCGATCAAGCAGACGCTGTACCGCACAGGCGCCGACTCGCCCATCGTCGAGCACTTGGTCCAGGCCGCACGCAACGGCAAGGACGTCACCGTGGTGGTCGAGTTGCGCGCGCGCTTCGACGAAGAGGCCAACCTCGGCCTGGCGGATCGACTGCAGGAGGCAGGCGTGCAGGTGGTGTACGGCGTGGTCGGCTTCAAGACCCACGCCAAGATGCTGCTGGTCGTGCGTCGCGAAGGCCGCAAACTGCGCCGCTACATGCACCTGGGGACCGGCAACTACCACTCGGGCACGGCGCGCGTGTACACCGACATCGGGCTGATCACCGCCGATGCCGACATCGGCAATGACGTGCACCAGATCTTCCAGCAGCTGTCGGGACTGGCGCCTGCGATCAGCCTCAAACGCATGCTGCAATCGCCGTTCACCCTGCACCCGGGGATACTCGACCGCATCGAGCGCGAGATCGCGCATGCGCAGGCGGGACGTCCGGGCCGGATCATCGCCAAGATGAATGCGCTCAACGAACCGCAGGTGATGCGCGCGCTGTACGCCGCATCGCAGGCGGGCGTGTCGATCGACCTGATCGTGCGCAGTGCCTGTTCCCTGCGCCCCGGCGTGCCGGGGGTGTCCGAGAACATCCGCGTGCGCTCGATCGTGGGGCGCTTCCTCGAGCACCATCGCGTGTACTGGTTCGGAAACGACGGCGAGCCGGACCTGCTGTGCTCCAGCGCCGATTGGCTGGAGCGCAACCTGCTGCGACGCGTGGAGACCTGCTTCCCGATCCTCGATCCGGCGCTCGCCGCGCGGGTCAAGGAGGAGGTTCTCGACAACTACCTGGCCGACAACCTCAACGCATGGGAATTGCACGAGGACGGCGTTTACCGCAAGCTTGCGCCCGACGACGACGCCCTGCCCCACTCGGCGCAGACTTTCCTGCTGGACAGACTCTGCGGATGATGGATGCGCTTGCCCGTGCCGGTTCATTGACATCGCCATTGCGCGATGGCGACGTGCTGGCCGCGATCGACCTGGGCTCCAACAGCTTCCACATGGTCGTCGCGACGTTCACGCTGGGCCAGCTGCGCATCGTCGACCGTCTTCGCGAAACCGTGCGCCTGGCCGAAGGCCTGGACGGCAAGGGCGGGCTGTCGGCCGAGGTGCGCCAACGCGCGCTTGCCTGCCTGGCGCGGTTCGGGCAGCGCATCCGCGACATCCCGCCGCAGCGGGTGCGCGCGCTGGCGACCAACACCGTGCGCCTGCTCGCGTCGCCGCAATCGTTCCTGGTGCCAGCGGAAACGGCGCTGGGCCACAGTATCGAAGTCATCTCCGGTCGCGAGGAGGCCCGCCTGATCTACCTGGGCGTCGCGCACGCACAGCGGCCCCGGCCCGGCAGCCTGCGCCTGGTGATCGACATCGGCGGCGGCTCGACCGAGTGCATCATCGGCCGCGGATTCCAGGCCGTCGAACGCGAGAGCCTCCAGGTCGGCTGCATCGCCACCACACGCCGCTTCTTCGGCAACGGCAAGCTGTCGAAGAACAGGTGGCGCGAGGCGGTGATCGAGGTCGGCTCGGAGTTCCAGCAGTTCGCCAATGCCTACCGCGCGCTGGGCTGGAACGAGGCGATCGGCGCATCGGGCACCAACAAGGCGATCGGCGACATCTGCGCGGCGATGAAGCTCACCAAGGGCGCGGTCACCGCCGAAGCGCTGCCGCAGGTGCGCGACCGTCTGCTGCAGGCCGACCATATCGACCGGATCAAGCTGCCCGGCCTGTCCGCGGACCGGCGCCCGATCATCACCGGCGGGATCCTGGTGCTGGAGGCCGCTTTCGCGGCCCTTGGCCTGACGCGCATGGCGGTGAGCAAGGCGGCGATGCGCGAGGGCGTGCTGTACGACATGCTCGGCCGCGGCAGCGAACACGATCCGCGCGAGGCATCGATCCTCGCCCTGACCCACCGCTACGGCATCGACGTGGCCCAGGCCGCGCGCGTGGAAACCACAGCGATCCGCCTGTTCGAACAGGCTGCGCCCGCCTGGAATCTCGATCCCGACGACCTGCTGATGCTGGCCTGGGCGGCGCGACTGCACGAGGTGGGCCTGGTCATCGCGCACAGCCAGTACCAGGTGCACGGCGCCTACATGATCGAACACTCCGACATCGCCGGCTTCTCGCGCCAGGAGCAGCAGTTCCTCGCCGCGCTCGTGCGCACGCACCGGCGCCGCGTTCCGAAATCCGCCTTTGACCCGCTGCCCGACCGCCTGCTCGACGCCGCGCGCCGCACTGCGGCCCTGCTGCGCATCGCCGCGCTGCTGCACCGCGGCCGCGACGCAGACGAGATCCCGCGGCTGGACCTGGACGTGGCGGGAGCGCATCTCACGCTGCGCATGGACCGCCGCTGGCTGGAGATGCGCCCGCTCCTGCGCGCCGACCTGGAGGGTGAGCCGGCGGACATCGCGCCGCTGGGGATCGAGCTCGAGATCGCGGCGGAATAGCCCGCTGCTCCCGATCCCGCGAGGCGGTATCCGTCACGCGTCCCCTTGCCCCGCCGGCACCGTCACCGCACGGTCATCCGCACGCCATCCGGGCTTCATGCGGGCACGGCAGCATGGGCCAAACGCGGAGGCCGCATGCATTACGCCATCGTCACCGAAACGTACCCGCCCGAGGTCAACGGCGTGGCGCTGACCGTGCAGTCGCTGGAAAACGGGCTGCGCGCACGCGGGCACCGGGTTTCGCTGGTACGTCCGCGCCAGCAAGGCGCCAGCCCCGCGCCGCCCGACCATACCCTCGTGCCCGGCTTCGGGCTGCCGCGCTACCCGGGCCTGCGTGCCGGCCTGCCGGCGGCGAGCCTGCTGGGCCGGATCTGGCGCCGCGCCACGCCGGACGCGATCTACATCGCCACCGAAGGTCCGCTCGGCTGGTCGGCCCTGCGCGCGGCAGGACGTCTTGGCATCCCGGTCGCGACCGGCTTCCACACCCGCTTTGACGAATACATGCGCGACTATCGGATGCCGTGGCTGCAGCCGGTGGCGCTGGGCTGGATGCGCCGCTTCCACAATCGCGCCGATGCCACCCTGGTACCGACGCACGAACTCGAGGTGGCGCTGCGCGGCAGCGGCTTCCGGCACGTGCGCCTGCTGTCGCGCGCGGTGGACACGCAGCTGTTCGATCCCGCAAAGCGCAGCGAGGCCGTGCGCGCCGGGTTCGGCGTGGCTCCCGACGCGCCGCTGCTGATCCACGTTGGCAGGCTTGCCGCGGAGAAGAACCTGCCGCTGGCGCTGCGTGCGTTGCGCATGCTGCAGGCGCGGCGACCCGACGCACGCATGGTCTGGGTTGGGGATGGTCCCCTGCGCGAGCGGCTGCAGCGCGAGAACCCGGACTGCATCTTCACCGGCGTGCTGCGTGGCGAGGAGCTGGCGCGGCTGTTCGCCAGCGCCGACCTGTTCGTGTTCCCGAGCCGCAGCGAGACCTTCGGCAATGTCACCCTTGAATCGATGGCCAGCGGCGTACCGGTGGTCGCCTACGACTATGGCGCGGCGCGCGAGCACCTGTGCGACGGCGTACACGGCGCAGCAATCACCTCCGGCGATGAACAGGCATTCCTCGCAGCGGTGCTGCGCCTGGGCACTGACACGGACACCCTGCATTCCATGGGCCGCGCCGCGCGCGCCGCCATGCTGGGGCTGTCGCCACGGCAGGTGGCGGCCGACTTCGATGCCGTGCTGGCTGGGCTTTGCAACCGGGAGAACGCACATGTCGGCAGCGCCGCAGCCTAACTGGTGGTCGCAAAGCGATTCGGGCTGGTGCCTGCGCGCCAACCGCGCCGGCGCCAGGCGCGACATCCGCTTCTGTTTCGCCGTGATCAGCCGGCTCGGCGACGGCGTGTTCTGGTACCTGCTGATGGCCGGGATGATCGTGGCCGATGGTCTGGACGGACTGGCCGCCAGCGCCCATCTGGCGGCGACCGGCGCCGTCGCGCTGAGCCTGTACAAGACGCTCAAGCGCTGGACCAGGCGCCCGCGTCCGTTTGCCGCCGACGGCCGCATCCACGCCTGGGTCGCGCCGCTCGACGAATTCAGCTTTCCGTCCGGCCACACCCTGCACGCGGTGGCGTTCACCGTCGTGGCCCTGGCCTACTACCCCGCGCTGGCATGGCTGCTGGTGCCCTTCACCGTGGGCGTGGGCGCGTCGCGCGTCGTGCTGGGGCTGCACTATCCCAGCGACGTCATGGCGGCCACCGCCATCGGTGGCGCGCTGGCCGCGCTGTCGCTGTGGCTCGGGTCGATGATCTAGCAGCGGCATCACCAAGCGGCGACGCCTGACGCACCCTATGTCGGGTCTTCGACCCGCGCCGTGGTGAGTGCAGGCAGGGACTGCCCGCGCCAGTCGCGGTCGTTGGCCACCTGCGCGTGGTCGCGCGATGCCTCCAGCGCGGCGAGGTCGATATCGGAGATCGCCCATTGCCCACCGTCACGGGTGCTCGCCAGCACGCCGTCGGCGGGAAACCCTGCGTCCATCGGTGCGTAGATCGCGGCCTCGCCCGTGTTCACGTCCAGCGCCGGATGCCACGGCGCGTCGCCGGCGGTGACCGCGTGCGCGACGAAGCAGCGGTTCTCCAGCGCGCGCGCCAGGCCGCCCACGCGCACCCGCGTCGCGCCTGCTGCGGTATCGGTGCAGCTGGGCACCAGCAGCAGTCGCGCGCCGGCTTCGTACTGCGCGCGCACCGGAAGTGGGAATTCGATGTCGTAGCAGACAGCCAGGCCCAGCCTCGCACCACCCGCGTCGAAGACCTTGAGCGCATCACCGCCGTCAATCAGGCCGGTGGACTTTTCGAAGCCGGTCAGCTGCAGCTTGTCCTGCCACGCGTGGCCGCCGCCGGGCAGGAACAGATCGGCGCGGTTGCGGTAGCGGCCGTTGCCAAGGTCGAGCAGGAAGGTGCCCGCGGCGATGATCATGCCGGTGTCGCGCGCGATGGCCGCGAACAGCGCCAACCATGCTTCGCGATAGCGCTGGATCGCCGCCAGCGATGCGCGCAACTCGCCCGCCACGTCGGCGGCCAGGGTCGAGGCCAGCTCCAGCGACAGGTACTCCGGCAGCACCGCGATATCCGCGCCCTGCACGGCGACGCCCTCGAGCAGGCGCCGCTGGCGCTCGGCAAACGCGTCGAAGCTTGGCGGCGCCTGGATCGCATACTTCGCGGCTGCGACCTTCATGCCGCCTGCTCCAGCGGACGCAGCCAGAAGCGCAGCGCGTGCGAGCACTCGCCGACACCGGCTTCCGCCCAGTCGAGCTGCATCCCGAGCTCCGGCCTGCGCGTGTAGCCGCGGGCCGTCCACAGCACCTCATGGCCGCGGTGGCCCTCCGGGCGGCGCGGATCCTGTGGCTCGCGCTCGACCGCGGCGAAGGCCGTCCATCCGAAGCCGCCGAGTCGGCGCGCATGCGCCTCGCGATGGTCGAAGACTGCGATGCGCAGCGCGGCGACATCGTCCAGATGCCGCCGCGCGTCGCTGCCGGTCAGGCTGCGGATGGTGATGGAAGACGCCTCGTGCATCCGCGGATTCTAGCGCTGCACCTCAACCCGGTGTCGTCGTGCGCGAGGACAGCTGGTACCAGTCCACCTTGCGCGTGGCCACCATGATCGCGGCCAGGATCAGGAACAGCAGCCCAGCGCCCAGCACCAGCGCGTTGTCCTCCGACACCAGCAGGCCATAGAGCGCGGCGTACAGCGCCGCAAGCATCGCCGCAAAACCCAGCCCGCGCGCGGTGCTGCGCAGCACGGCGGCCAGGTAGAACGCGATCAGCCCGATGCAGGCGACGGTTGCGCACAGGTAGGCCAGGCCGAAGGCCACGTGCTCGCTCAGGCTCACCAGCAGCAGGAAGAAGAGCGCGATCGCCAGGCCGACCAGCGCGTACTGGATCGGATGGATCGGCAGCCGCTTGAGCAGCTCGAACATGAAGAAGCCGACGAAGGTCAGCAACACGAACAGCAGCCCGTACTTGGTCGCGCGCTCGGCCTGCAGGTAGGGGTTGACCGGGTCGACCAGCGATACGCTGACGCCATCGGGCTGGGGCGACCACGGCAGGTCGGCCGCGGCTTCGCGGAATCGCTCCGGAACCGTGAGCGCGGGATCCTGCAGGTAGCGGCGCTGCGCGTTGCTCGCCACCGATGCCACCTGCCAGCGCGCGCGGAAGCCGCTGTCGTCGATATCGTGCTGCGGCGAGACGCCTTCGAACTTGGGATGCCGCCACGACGAGGCCAGGCGCAGGTCGTTGCTGCGGCCGTAGGGCATCATCGCGAAGGTCTCGGTGCCGCGCAGCTGCAGTTCGATGCGCGTGTCCAGCACGATGCGGCCGTCGTCGCCGGGCGCCTCCAGGCGTACGTGCAGGCCGGGACCGTCGCCGTGGCCGATGCCCTGCAGCGGCGTCATCGCGCGGCCACCGACCTGCAGCTGCGGCGTGCCGCGCAGGCCGCGCACGTCGGCGATGCCGTAGCTCAGCCAGGGGCGGCCAACCTCGCGGCTCGTGGCGGCGCTCTCGGGCGGCGGCAGCCGCACGTCGAACCTGGCCAGCGCCACGCCGTCCCACTGGTAGACCCGCACCTCGTGCAGCCCGCGCCGCCGCGTGTCCGGCTGCAGCGTGCCGCCGATGGAGAGCGATTCGGGAAAGAACGTCCAGCTACCGGGCTTGCGCTGGACAACCCTGCGCACGTCGCCTTCGCCGTGGACGACATCCTCCTCGACCGTGTCGACATAGGGCACCAACAGTACCGGCCCGCCAAACACCTGGCGTCCACCGAAGTTGGCGGCGATGTCGCGCACCACTTCGTGCCGGTAGGCCTGTCGCTCCTGGATCGTGCCGCGGATCAGCATCAGCGGTACCAGGATTGCCAGGGTCATGCCCGCCACCATCAAGATCTTCAGCCACAGTCGCATTGCACCACCTCCTCGAAGGAACAGGGCGCCACGATGCGCGCGACGTGCGGGGAGAGGATGGCGGGACGGTGAAGCGGGAGTGAAGTGGTGATCTTGCTGCGGGCGGACGAAAGACGGCGACTGCCGACGCGGAATCAACCTCCGGCGAGGGGCAGGCTCACGCTGGCGATCGCGCCGCCTTCGGGGTGGTTGCGCAGGTCCGCCTCGCCGCCGTGGAGCGCGGCGACTTCGCGCACGAAGCCCAACCCGAGGCCGCTGCTGCGCGCACCGGTGCCGGGACGCGGCAGCGAATAGAACCGCTCGAACACGCGGCCGGCCGCGTAGTCGGGTATGCCACCACCCTGGTCGGCCACCTCGATATGCAGGCGTGCGCCGTCCACGCGGGCGGAGAGCGTCACCACCCCGCCACGCGGCGAAAAGTCGATGGCGTTGTCGAGCAGGTTGCCCAGCATCTGGCGCAGCAGAAAGCGATCACCGTGCAGCGGCGGCAGCGCCTCGTCGTCACCTGTCTCGATGCGGACGCCAGCCTCGCCGGCGCGCATGGCGGCGTCGGCGGCGACTTCGGCCAGCAGCGCAGGCAGGCCCACTGCTTCGGGCGCATCGATCCGCTGCCGGTGCTCGACGGCCGCCAGGGCCAGCAGCATGTCGATGGTCCGGGTCATGCGCTCGCCCTGTTCCCGGATCGTGCCGGCGAAATGGACGCGGTCGGCCTCGGGCAGGGGGCGTTCGAGCAGTTCGGCCGCACCGCGGATCGCGGTCAGCGGCGATTTCAGCTCGTGGGTGAGGCTGTGCACGTAGTTTTCCACGTATTGCTTGCCCTCGAGCCGGTCGCGCATGGTTTCCAGCGCCAGGCCGAGGTCGCGGAATTCACCGGCCGAGCGCGGCAGCGTGGCGCGCTCGCCCTCGGTCACCGCGCGCGCGTAGCGCTGCAGGCCGCCAAGCTGGCGCGACAGCCACCAGGCCATGAACAGGCCGATGGTCAGCGCCACGCCCAGCAGCACCAGGCCCCAGCGCCGCACGATGCGCTCGCTGCGCTGGATGAAGGGCTCGATCGTCTGATTCGGCTTGGACACCGTGAGCACGCCGAGCACGCGCCCACCGTCGCGGATCGGCGCGGCCACATACATCACCGAGGAGGACTCATCGTCCGGATCGCTGCGCGTGGAGCGCGCGCCGTACTGGCCGCGCAGCGTGCGGTGGACATCGTTCCAGTGCGAGTTGTCGCGGCCCAGGTCGCGCCCGGCCGAATCGAACACGACGATGCCGGCCGCATCGGTGACGGTGATGCGGTAGCTCACGCCGGCCTTGTCGAAGTCCCAGATCTTCGCGCCCAGTTCGCGCTCACGCAGCCGGGCGATGCGCGCGGCGAAGTGGCCGTCGGCGATGCGCCCGGCGAGCATGTCGTCGGTGGCCAACTCGGCCAGCACGTTGGCGGTGTCGGCCAGCGTGTCCTCCATCGCCTGCCGCACGCCCGGCTTGACCTCCTGCACGAACACGCGCATCAGCAGGAATCCGGCAACCGCGACGATCACGAAATAGCCGAGCAGGATGCGCAGGCCGATCTTCACGGCGGCTCAGCCGGCGTCGATCGAATAGCCGAGGCCGCGATGCGTGCGGATCGGCTCGGCATCGGGCGCGACCGCGTGCAGCTTGGCGCGCAGCGTCTTGACGTGGGTATCGATGGTGCGGTCCCCGGTGTCCAGCGCATCGCCCCATACCCGGTCCATCAGCTGCGCCCGGCCCAGCACCGCGCCGGGGCGCGCCAGCAGCGCAGCCAGCAGGCCGTACTCGTAGCGGGTCAGCTCCAGCAGGCGGCCGCGGTAGCGGACGCGCATGCCCTCGGCATCGTGTTCGAAGGCCGTCATCGCCGGCTGCGCGACGGCCTCGGCCGCCGTGGGCTGCGCGCGTCGCAGCACCGCGCGCACGCGCGCCACCAGCTCGCGCGGCGAAAACGGCTTGGAGACGTAATCGTCGGCACCCAGCTCGAAGCCCAGGATGCGATCCGCCTCCTCCTGTCGCGCGGTCAGGAAGATCACCGGCAGGTCCCTTTGCTCGCGCAGCCTGCGACAGAGCGCAAAACCGCCCAGGTCGGGCAGACCGACGTCGAGGATGGCCAAGTCGAACGCCTGCTCCGCCGCGACTGCCAGCGCATCGCCCGCGGTGAGGCAGTGCCTGGCCTGGTAGCCGTCCTCGCGCAGCGCGTACAGCACCGTGCCGGCGATGGCGGCTTCGTCTTCGACCAGGAGGATGGAAGGCATGGGCGGAATCGGGAAGCGGAATCGAAAGGAAGCGTAGCGAGTTGTCATCCCGAGCGCAGCGAGGGATGTGTTTCTGATCCGGGTAAAGCAGATCCCTCGCTGCGCTCGGGATGACAAACCGTTAGGCTCCTTCGACCCCCGACCCCCAGCCCAGCCCCATGAACTACCGCCACGCCTTCCACGCCGGCAACCACGCCGATGTCCTCAAGCACACCGTGCTGCTGGCCCTGTGCGAAGCGCTGGTGACCAAGCCCAGCGCCTGCTTCGCGCTGGATACGCACGCCGGGCGCGGCCTGTACCAGCTCGATGGCGAGCATGCGCGGCGTACCTGGGAAGCAACCGATGGCGTCGGCGCCCTGCTGGAGCGGGGTGACGATCCCGTGCTCGCACCGTATCGCGCCGCCATCGATGCCTGCCGCACGCAGCACGGCCCGAGCGCGTATCCGGGTTCACCATGGCTGCTGGCCCGCGCGCTGCGCGAGTATGACCGGATCGCGTGCTGTGAACTGCAGCCGGGCGAAGCCGCAGCATTGAAGGAGTGTTTCGCCGGCGACCCGCGCGTGGGTGTGCACCAGCGCGACGGTTATGCCGCCATCGAGGCGCTGCTGCCGCCCAAATCCGGAACCCCCCGCATCGGCCGCGGCCTGGTGCTGATCGATCCTCCGTACGAGGCGCAGCGCGCGGAATTCGACGCCATCCTGTCGTCGCTGCGCGCGGGCCTGCTGCGCTGGCCGCAGGGCATGTTCATGCTGTGGTACCCGATCAAGCAGCGCGCGACCCTGCAGCCGTTCCTGCGCAAGGCCGCGCACCTGCCGGCGAAGTCGGTAGTGATCGCGGAGCTGATGGTGCGCCCCGAGGAATCAGCGCTGCGCATGAACGGCAGCGGCCTGCTGCTGTGCAACCCGCCCTGGCAGTTCGAGCAGACCCTGCAGCGGCTGCTGCCAGCGCTGCAGGCCGCGCTGGCGCCTGCAGGCGGCGCCCACAGGCTGCAGTGGCTGCGCCAGGACGAGAGCTGAGCGCCCGCCCCTTGGGCTGCACGCGTTAAAATCCGGCCTTTCGAACGCTGGCAACGCCGTTGCCGGCGCGGTCGTGCTTTTCCGGAACCCGCGTAGATGCCCCCACAGGACAGCCCTTCCCCCCACCTGCCGCGCGCCGGCCAGCCCCGCGCCTGGTGGCGCGTGCCGGCCAGCCGCAGCGCCCTGGCCTGGCACGCCGCACGCGCGGCGCACGCGCAGTCGGCGCCGCTGCTGCTGATCGCCCGCGACAACCACGCCGCGCACCAGCTCGAATCCGACCTGCACACCCTGCTGGGCGCTGACGCGAGCCTGCCGGTGGTCCCCTTCCCGGACTGGGAAACCCTGCCCTGGGACCGCTTCAGCCCGCATCCGGACATCATTTCCCAGCGCCTGTCCACGCTGCTGCGCCTGCCGACCCTGCGCAGGCAGGCGATCGTGATCGTTCCGGTGCAGACCCTGCTGCAGCGGCTGCCGCCGCTGCGCTACGCGGTCGGCAGCGCGTTCGACGTGCGCGTGGGGCAGACGCTCGACCTCGATGCCGAGAAGCGCCGGCTGGGTGGCGCCGGCTACCGCAACGTGCCGCAGGTGTACGACCCGGGCGATTTCGCCGTGCGCGGCGGGCTGCTGGACGTGTACCCGATGGGCGCGACCGAGCCCTACCGCGTCGAGCTGTTCGACGACAGCATCGAGACAATCCGTGCCTTCGACCCCGAAACCCAGCGCTCGCTGGACAAGGTCGAGGCGGTGCGCATGCTGCCCGGGCGCGAGGTGCCCACCGACGCGGACGCACTCGGCGCGGTGCTCGACGCGCTGCGCGGCCGCTTCGACGTCGACACCCGGCGCAGTGCCCTGATGCAGGACCTCAAGGCTGGCATCGCGCCCGCCGGCATCGAGTACTACCTGCCGCTGTTCTTCGATTCGACCGCCACCCTGTTCGACTACCTCGCGCCCGGCACCCTGCCGCTGGTCGACGAAGGCGCACTGGAGGCCGCCGACCATTTCTGGAAGCAGGCCGGCGACCGGTACGAACAGTTGCGCCACGACATCGAGCGCCCGCTGCTGCCGCCGTCCGAGCTGTGGATGTCGCCCGAGACGCTGCGCGAACGGCTCAACGAAGGCCAGCGCATCGAGCTGTGCCCGCCCTCGCACCCGCGCCACGCGCAGGCACAGGCGCTGGGCGACCAGCCCGCGCCCGTGCTGCCGCTGGCACTGCGCGACAGCGCGCCGGGCGCTTCGCTCAAGAGCTTCCTGTCCAGCTACGGCGGCCGCGTACTGGTGGCCGCCGACTCGGCCGGTCGACGCGAGGCGCTGCTCGAGATGCTCGACGTGGCCGGCCTGGTCCCCGAGGTCCTGCCCGACTTCGCCACGTTCATTTCCGACCGTGGTCCCGGCGGAAGCGGCAAGCCGGCATCCGACGGCAAGGCCACCGATGCACGCGCGCACGACCCCGGCTTTGCCATCGCCGTCGCGCCACTCGACGACGGCTTCGCGCTCGACGCGCCGCACGTCGCGATCCTCACCGAGCGCCAGCTGTTCCCCGAGCGCGCCTCCCAGCCGCGCCGCCGCAAGCGCGCCGGCCGCGAACCCGAGGCGATCATCCGCGACCTGGGCGAGCTCGGCGAAGGCGCGCCGATCGTCCACGAGGACCACGGCGTCGGCCGCTATCGCGGCCTGGTCACGCTTGAAGCCGGCGGGCAGGCCGGCGAATACCTCGACATCGAATACGCCAAGGGCGACCGCCTGTACGTCCCGGTCGCGCAGCTGCACCTGGTCAACCGCTACTCCGGCGCCTCTCCCGAAACGGCGCCGCTGCATTCGCTCGGCGGCGAGCAATGGGCCAAGGCCAGGCGCAAGGCCGCCGAAAAGGTGCGCGACGTCGCCGCCGAGCTGCTCGAGATCCAGGCCAAGCGCATGGCACGCGCGGGCCTGGCGCTGACCGTCGACCGCGCCATGTACGAGCCGTTCGCCGCGGCCTTCCCGTTCGAAGAAACGCCCGACCAGCACGCCGCGATCGAGGCGGTGATCCGCGACCTCGGCTCCAGCCAGCCGATGGACCGCGTGGTCTGCGGCGACGTCGGCTTCGGCAAGACCGAGGTGGCGGTGCGCGCGGCCTTCGTCGCCGCGGCCGCCGGCAAGCAGGTGGCCATCCTCGTGCCGACCACACTGCTGGCCGAGCAGCACTACCGCAACTTCCGCGACCGCTTCGCCGACTGGCCGCTCAAGGTCGAGGTGCTGTCGCGCTTCAAGAGCACCAAGGAGATCAAGGCCGAGCTGGAAAAGCTGGCGGAAGGGAAGATCGACGTCATCGTCGGCACCCACCGTCTGCTGCAGAAGGACGTCAAGTTCAAGGACCTGGGCCTGGTCATCGTCGACGAGGAGCAGCGTTTCGGCGTGCGCCAGAAGGAAGCGCTGAAGGCGCTGCGCGCCAACGTGCACCTGCTCACCCTCACCGCCACTCCGATCCCGCGCACGCTCAACATGGCCATGGCCGGCCTGCGCGACCTGTCGATCATCGCCACACCGCCCGCGCACCGCTTGGCGGTACAGACTTTCATCCATGCCTGGGATGACGCGATGCTGCGCGAGGCCTTCCAGCGCGAGCTCTCGCGCGGCGGCCAGGTCTACTTCCTGCACAACGACGTCGAAAGCATCGGGCGCATGCAGCGCGAGCTGGAACAGCTGGTGCCGGATGCGCGCATCGGCATCGCCCACGGGCAGATGCCCGAGCGCGAGCTGGAGCGGGTGATGCTCGACTTCCACAAGCAGCGCTTCAACGTGCTGCTGTGCTCGACCATCATCGAGTCGGGCATCGACATCCCCAACGCCAACACCATCGTCATCAACCGCGCCGACAAGTTCGGCCTGGCCCAGCTGCACCAGCTGCGCGGCCGCGTGGGCCGCTCGCATCACCGCGCCTATGCCTACCTGGTGGTGCCCGACGGCCGTTCGATCACCGCCGATGCGCAGAAACGCCTGGATGCGATCGCCTCGATGGACGAACTCGGCGCCGGCTTCACCCTGGCCACCCACGACCTGGAAATCCGCGGCGCCGGCGAGCTGCTGGGCGAAGACCAGAGCGGGCAGATGGCCGAGGTCGGCTTCAGCCTCTACACCGAGCTGCTGGAGCGCGCGGTGCGCTCGATCCGCCAGGGCAAGCTGCCCGACCTGGACGAAACCGCCTATCGCGGCGCGGACGTGGAGCTGCACGTGCCGGCACTGATCCCGGATGCCTATCTGCCCGACGTGCACGCGCGCCTGACCCTGTACAAACGCATCAGCTCCGCGCGCGACGCCGACGAACTGCGCGAGCTGCAGGTCGAGATGATCGACCGCTTCGGCCTGCTGCCCGATCCGGCGAAGCAGCTGTTCGCCATCGCCGAGCTCAAGCTGCAGGCCACGGCGCTGGGCATCCGCAAGCTCGACCTGGGCGGCGCAGGCGGCCGACTGCAGTTCGCCGACCAGCCCGCGATCGACCCGATGGGCGTGATCCGCCTGATCCAGGGCCAGCCGAAGCACTACCGCATGGACGGCCCGGACAAGCTGCGCATCACCCTGGAGTTGCCCGACTTCGACACGCGACTCAAGGCCGCGCGCGGGCTGTTGGTGGCGCTCGCGCCCACCGGCGCACCGGCTGGACGGAAGCAGTGAGCGGCGACAGGCGGAATGCCCAAGCCGCTGTGGCGTGCCCACCTGCAGCCGCAGGCAGGCGCGGCGTGGCCCGCCTGTCGTGGCTGCTGGCCGCGCTCGTACTTGCCGCCTGCGCCACGCCGCAGCCGCGCGCCAGCACGGACGAGGTGGCCTTCGTCATCGTGCGACATGCGGAGAAGGCGGACGCTGTGGGCGGCGATCCCGCGCTGAGCGCCGCCGGCCGCGAACGCGCCGCATCGCTGGCACGCAGGCTGGCGGGCGCGAACGTCGTGGCGATCTACACCACCGGCTTCCGCCGCACCCGCGACACGGTCGCCCCCACCGCCACGGCGCAGGGACTGGCCGCCACCGTCTACGACGCGGATGAGCCGGCAACTATCCTGGTCGCACGGCTGAAGGCCGCACATCGCGAGGGCACGGTGCTGGTGGCCGGGCACAGCAACACCGTGCCGGACATCGTCGCCGCGCTGTGCAGCTGCGACGTCGCAGCCATGACCGAAACCGAGTTCGACCGGACCAGCACCGTCCGCATCGATGCCCGCGGGCGGGCGCGGCTGGAAACCGGGCGCTACTGACAATCAGGTGGAGCGGATGGGCCCGTCCGTGCATGCCCCGCAAACAGCGGGGCCATGCATGCAAAGCATGACGTCCGTCGGCTTTGGTGCGTTGCGTCATCCGCCTGCCCATGGCATGGTCGGGCGGTTCTCCCTTGCATGGACCGCCCGATGATCAAGCGCTGGATTCCGCTCGCCGCCCTGCTCGTGCCGCTGCAGGCCCTCGCCCAGGCAGGCAACTGCCCGGAACTGCCAACCGCCAGCGGACTGGAGTGGCAGATGTCCGAAGGCGCCGGCTTCCTGTATTGCCGGGCCATGCGCGAGACCGACGGCAGCCAGGCGTTCTCGGTGATGTTGCGCAGCGAATCGCCAATGCGGGAGCGCATGTCCCTGCGCGAGGAGCGCGGGGAGATCGACGGGCACGAAGTGCGCTGGTATCGCGGCGTTATCGCCGACCAGAGCGCGATCGTGCGCGAGACGGCGATCGAACTGGACGACGACGTGTTCGCGCATGTCGTGCTGCGCGCGGACAGCGAGCAACAGCTTGCCGAAAGCCGGCGCCTGGCCGAGGGCCTGCGTTTCCGCGATACGCGGCTGGGCAGCCACTAGCGCCACGGCCTTGACCGGGGGCGGCGCCTGGTCCACGTTGCTGCGGCCGGCGATACCGGCCGGCTGTCGCGAGCGGTCAGTCGCCGCCGACGGCGGTCGCGCGGAAGCGCAGCGCCTCGGCCAGCTGCTGGTTTTGTGCCAGCAGGTCCTCGGAGTCGGCGCGCACCACGATGTGCGCATTGCTCCGCCGGCCAAGTTCAACCAGCGTCTCGCGCACGTGCACCTCGCGCACCGTCGCCACCTCGCCGCGATACCAGCGCACCTTGTGGCCATCGATCACCGCGGATTCCTCACGCATCCCGCGCTCCGGTCGGAACGACGGATCAGCGCCCAGCATCACCGACAACGCCTGGGTACCGTCGCTCTGACGGATCGCCTTGCAGAATACGAAGTCGGGCCCCTGGACCACATCCCAGGCCACGGCAGCGCCCGTAGGCAGCTCGGGACAATTCTCTTCGGCCGCCTGCGCGGACCCCTGGCTCGACCACAGCAGGCCGGCCACCAGCAGGAAGATCGTTCTCATCGGAAATAGCTCCATGTAGCGAAGGGACCACGAGGTCACAGTCCTGCATGGGGGAAGGTGCCGTACCGCAACAGCGCCGCGGGTATCACGTACTGCAAGGGGGGCGAAGTCCATTTCCAAGGCCACTATAGCGGCGCGCGGCGGCCACCCGTGCTGCAGCGCCGCATCGACGGGCGGCGGCGACCGTTCCCCCGTCGCGCCGAGCGCGTCGCCCCGGCGGGATGTCCGATCGCTGGCCGGGCTGTCGCCAACCCGGCTGCCACTCAGAAACGGCCTTCCTGGTAGTCGACGAAGGCCTGCATGAGCTCCTGGCGGGTGTTCATCACGAACGGCCCATGGCGTGCGACCGGCTCACGCAGCGGACGCCCGGCGACCAGGATCAGGCGCACGCCCGCATCCCCGCCGCGCAGCGTCAGCAGCGCAGGCCCCGGCTCGCTGTCGAATCCGCCCCCGCCGAGCACGGCCAGCTCCTGCGCCACCAGTGGCCTGGCATCCTCGCCCGTACCGACGCTCGCGCTGCCCTCGAACGCGTAGGCGAACGCGTTGTGTCCGGCCGGCAGTTCGTACTGCCATTGCGTGTTTGCCGCGAGCGAGATGTCGAGATAGAGCGGGTCGGTGGCCGGCTGCGAGATCGGTCCACGCACGCCGTCGACCTCGCCGGCGATCAGCTTGATGCTGACGCCTTCGGCAGGCTCCAGCACCGGCAGCTGCGCCGGAGGGAATTCCTGGTAGCGCGGCGCGGTCATCTTGTCCTTCGCCGGCAGGTTCACCCACAGCTGGAAGCCGCGCATGCGGCCTGCCTCCTGCTCGGGCATCTCCGAATGCACCAGGCCGCGACCGGCGGTCATCCACTGCACGGCGCCGGGGACCAGCAGGCCCTCGTTGCCGTGGTTGTCGCGATGGCGCATGCGGCCATCGAGCATGTAGGTCACCGTCTCGAAGCCGCGGTGCGGATGGCTGGGGAAGCCAGCGAGATAGTCCTCCGGGCGATCGGTGCCGAACTCGTCGAGCAGCAGGAATGGATCCAGGTCGGGCAACTCGCCGCTGCCGATCACGCGGGTCAGCTTGACCCCCGCGCCATCGGACGCGGGCATGCCGCGCACCTTGCGGACGATGCGGGCCTGGCGGTCGGTATTTGTCGCGTTCATGGCGGTGTCCTCATGGAGTGCCGGCCAATATGGCGCGCCGATGCCGCCCGCAAAACCTGCACCGATGGAACGGTACTTGCCACCCCGCGCTACCGCCCCACCAGCCTCCAGGTCCGGTGGATGCGCGGATTGCGTGCGAAATCGGGCGGGATCGTGCCCGCGCTGACATCCTCGACCTCGGCGAACGCCGAGATCGCCTCCGCATCCAGCCGGAAGCGCCGGAAGTTGTTCGAGAAATACAGCACGCCGCCAAACGACAGCCGTGCCACCGCCAACCGCAGCAGCTCCACATGCGAGCGCTGCACGTCGAAGTCATCTGCGCGCGCAGAGTTGGAGAACGTGGGCGGATCGCAGAACACCAGGTCGTACTCGCCGCGATCCGCGCGCAGCCAGGCCATGGCGTCGGCCTGGACGATGCGGTGGCGGGTGCCGCCGATGCCGTTCTCGCGAAGGTTGTCGGCCAGCCACTCCAGGTAGGTGGCGGACAGGTCGACGCTGGTGGTCTGCGCGGCGCCGCCCACAGCCGCCTGCACCGTGGCCGCGCCGGTGTAGCAGAACAGGTTGAGAAAGCGCGAGTCACGCGCCTCCTGCGCGATGCGCAGGCGCAGCGGCCGGTGGTCGAGGAACAGGCCGGTGTCGAGGTAGTCGAACAGGTTCACCCGCAGCTTCGCGTCGCCCTCGCGCACGGTGATGAACTCGCCGCGATGGGCCAGGTTGCCGTACTTGCTGCCGCCCTTGCCGCGCGTGCGGGTCTTGAGCGCGATGCGCTCCCGCGGCACATCCAGCGCGTCGGCGGCACCGGCCATCAGCTCGCCCAGGCGCCTGCGCGTGACGGGCTCGGGGATTTCCGCCGGCGCCGCGTACTCCTGCACATGCAGCCAGCGCTCGCGCGAGCTCGCATCGGTGTATACGTCGACCGCGGCGGCGTGCTCGGGGATGTCGGCGTCGTAGGCACGGAAGCAGTCGACATGCTCGCGCTCACGCCAGGTCTTCGACGCCTTGAGCGTCTTGCGCAGGCGATTGGCGACCATGCGCGCACCCTCGGCCAACTCGCGCGGCGCGGCATCGGCGCGCATCGTCGGCTGCACCGGGTCGCAGACGATCAGGGTGCATTCGAGCGCGCCGTTGAACAGCTGGTAGCTCTTCTTGGCGCGCAGGCCGGTGGCGAATGCGAGTTCGCGATCACCGCACAGCAGGCTGGCGCGCCAACCGGGGACCACGCGCCGCAGCGCATTGCCAAGCGCGCGGTACAGCGCGGGATCGGCGGCCAGCCGCGCGTCGTAGGGCGGATTGCAGACGACGAGGCCGGGGGACGTGTCGGCCGGCGGAGATTGCGCCTCGCCGTCCTGCCGCGCCACGGCCGGTGCCTGCGCGGGCGCTACCGCCTGCGTGCCGCCCTCGGAAGGCGGGCCGATGTCGCCTGCATCCAGCTGCTCGATCCCGCGCACGTCCCAGCGGATCAGCTCGCGCAGTCCGGCCGCCGTCGCGTTCTCGCGCGCGGCGCGGATCGCCTGGGGATCCAGGTCACTGCCGTCGAACACTGGACGCAGCGACAGGCGCCCGGCGCGCTCGCGCGCCAGCGCGTCGTCGACCAGCACCCGCCACGCATCGATGTCGAAGCCGCGCCACCGGCTCGGCGCCACGTCGCCATGCCGCAGCAGGCCCGGCGCCACGTCGGCGGCCATCAGCGCGCCCTCGATCAGCAGGGTGCCGCTGCCGCACATCGGGTCGAGCAAACCGCCGCCCTGCGCGTACAGCGCCGCCCAGCCGCCGCGCATGAGCACCGCCGCGGCCAGCGTTTCCTTGAGCGGTGCATCGCCCTGTGCGCCGCGCCAGCCGCGCCGGTGCAGCGGACCACCGCCGAGGTCGACCGAGAGCAGCGCCCTGCCCTTGCGCACCACCAGGTTCAGGCGCAGGTCCGGCGCGGCGACATCGACGTCCGGGCGCGCGCCCGTCGCCTCGCGCAGCACGTCGACCACGGCATCCTTGACCCGCTGCGCGGCATAGCGCGCATGCGTGATGGCGCTGCCCGAGACGTGCGCATCGACTGCAAGTGTCATCTGCGTGTCGAGGTGCTCGGGCCAGGGCAGTTCGCGCGCGCCGCGATAGAGCGCATCGGTATCGGCGCACTCCCAATCGGACAGCGGCCACAGCACGCGGCTGGCCAGGCGCGACCACAGCACCGCACGCTGCGCGTCCACCAGGCTGCCTTCGGCATTGACGCCAGCCATGGCCGCGGTGGCGCGCGTGCAGCCGAGCGCGACCAGTTCGTCGGCCAGCAGGTATTCCAGGCCCTTGGCGCAGGAGGCGAAGAACCTCATTGCCCGATCCGCGCAAGCAGGGCGGCGAAGGCATTGGCCGAGGCCTGCACGCTGGCCGACAGGCGGTGCCTGTCATCGACCAGCAGCAGCTCCGCGCTGCGTGCGCGCGCCCATTCGACCACGTCGCCTGCGGCGATCAGTTCGTCGTGCCAGCCATGCACGATGCTGGTCGGAACGTCCGCCGCCTGCAGCGGCGGCGCCTCGCCCATGCTCGTGGGCGGCGCCATCAGGAACAGTCCGCGCACCGCGACGCGCAGAGAGACCTGGCCGGAAATCCAGGCGCCCAGGCTTGAACCGGCCAACACCAGCGGGCCGCGCATCGCGGCAGCTTCGGCCAGCGCGCGCAGGCGCTCAACGCGCGCGAGCACGTCGCCGACGCGGCTGATCCCGTGCTTCGCATCGAGGTCGGTGTAGTCCGGCCGCTCGTGGCTCCAGCCCAAGCGCGCGGCGACTTCGGCCAGCGCCGTGACCTTGGTTGCGTCGGGACCACTCTCGAACCCGTGCGAGAGGATGCAGTGTCCGCGGATGCTCATGCCTCCACCCATGCCACGGTGTCGCCCAGCCGCAGCGTGCCGCCCTCGAGGATGCGTGCGCACAGCCCGCCCATGCCGCGCATGGCGTTGTAGCCGCCCGCGCCGAGTGCGTCTTCCATGCGCGAGCAGGGATCGCAGGCGTCGGTGCCCTCCAGCAGCACCCCGCCGACACGGAAGCGCTGGCCCTTGAGCGCGGCCAGCGTGATCCCGGACACCACCAGGTTGCGGCGCAACGTGGCCGGCACGACCGCTCCATGCCCGGCAAGCGCCGCGATCACGGGCAGGTGTTCGGCCTGAATCAGGGTCACGCCGCGCTTGCCGCTGCCGCCGGCATAGCGGTCGCCGGCCAGGCCGCCGCCGGCCGCCGCCTCGACCGCGTCGACCTCGCGCATCGCCACGTTCCGGCCCGGACGCAGCCCGATCCACTGCACGATTCCGGCGCGCGGAAACCGCGACATCAGGGCGTGCATCTGTGTTCCGGGAGGCGGGATTTTCATTGCACAATGCTAGCATCGCCCGATGCCTGCGCCCTCCAGCGAGATCGGGATCGACGTCCATCACCTGCCCTATGTCGAGCGCCTGCAGGCACGTGCAGCAGAGGCGGTGGAGCTGGTCGTGATCCACTGCACCGAGCTGCCCGACCTGGCCACTGCGCGCGAATACGGTGAACGCGTGCTCTACGACGCGGGCACGGGCAACAGCGGCCACTGGTACATCGACCGCGACGGCAGCGTCGTCGAGTACGTACCGGCCACGCGCATCGCCCACCACGTGCGCGGGCGCAACGCAAATTCGGTCGGCATCGAGCTGGTCAACCGTGGACGCTTCCCGCACTGGCTGGACGCGGGCCACCAGGCGATGGATGAGCCCTATCCGGATGCGCAGATCGAGGCGCTGCTTGCGTTGCTCGCGCATCTGCACGCCGCCTTGCCAGCGCTCGAAGGCATCGCGGGCCACGAGGACCTCGACACCGAGCGCGTCCCGGCAAGCGACGACCCGACCGTCCTGGTATCCCGCAAGCGCGATCCCGGCCCGCTGTTTCCCTGGCCACAGGTGCTGGCCAGCTGCGGGCTGCGGCGACTGCCCTGAGAACTCCCTGCCGGGACTCCTTGTCCAGGGCACAACCCGTATACGGCAGAAATGGTTCTCCACCAATGTGCGGGAGGCTGCCCAAGCGCCAGGGATTGAATCGGGGTTCGGAACCGCGGGGGATCAAGGCATCGCCGGCAGGAGCAGCGACGAGGCGCGTCCTGGCGGCCGGGGATTGCGGCAAGCAAAACATGGATGTTTTGCGCGCGAGTCAGGGCAGGATGCCCTGACCGAGCGAAAAGCGATCCCCGGCCGACAGGGCGCGGCGTCCGACCGAAGCCAAGACGGCGGGGCACTTCTTCCCTATTGCATCCAACTTCCCCTTGATTGGAGAGGAACCAGAAAAATCCAGGGGAACGCGGGCTGCGGTAGGGCCACGACGCCCCGGCGGGGGATGGCGCACCGCCCGGGCAGACATCCTTGTCCGCACTCGCGGCCGCGGCACATCCATGTGCCGCTTGCACCATCCCCCGCCGGGTCGCCGCGGCTTTGCGACTCGCGGCACATGCCTTCGGCAGGATCCTGCTACTACGGCAAGCGCTTCCCGTGTCTTGCACTGGGCCTTGCTGCCATCCCCGTATAATCCGCGCCATGAATTCCGCCGTATCCGAATTGATCGAACTGCTTTCGCTTGAGCGGCTGGAGGACAACCTCTTCCGCGGGCAGAGCCGCGATATCGGTACCCGCTACGTGTTTGGCGGGCAGGTGCTGGGGCAGGCGCTGTCGGCGGCGCAGGCGACGATGCCCGAGCCCCGTCCGGCGCATTCGCTGCACGCGTATTTCTTGCGCGCCGGCGACGTCGAGCATCCGATCGTGTACCACGTCGACCGCACCCGCGACGGCGGCAGCTTCTCGGTGCGGCGGGTGACCGCGATCCAGCACGGCAAGGTGATCTTCTTCTGCGCGGCCTCGTTCCAGGAAGAGGAGAACGGCGCCGAGCACCAGCCGCCGATGCCGCAGGTGCCCGCCCCGGAGGACATCCGGCCAGCGGATCCGCTGGCGCCCGATGTGCTGGCGGCACTACCGAGCAAGGTGCGGCGCTGGCTGGACCGCGCCGGTCCGTTCGAATTCCGCCACGTCCACCCCCGAAACGACCTGGAGCCGGCGCGGCAGCCCCCGTTCAACCACGTCTGGTTCCGGCTGTCGGAGCGGGTTGGCGACGCCCCTGAGCTGCATCGCGCCCTGCTCGCCTACGCATCGGATTTCCATCTGCTGGGCACGACCACCTTCCCGCACGGCATCAGCTATTACCAGCCGAACGTGCAGATGGCTTCGCTCGACCATGCGCTGTGGTTCCATCGTCCGTTCCGCGCCGACGAGTGGCTGCTGTATGCGATCGACAGCCCGAGCGCGCAGGGTTCTCGCGGGCTGGCGCGCGGCCAGATCTTCTCGCGCGACGGGCGGCTGGTGGCCAGCGCCGCGCAGGAAGGAATGATCCGCGTGCTTGGGGACGCCGACACGGCTCCGGCGAAGGGCCAGGGCGCCTGATGGCGACGCGGCCGACCACGAGCGGATGCAGGGGCTGACATGCGCCAGGTCTTCAGCAGTGCCCGCATCGAGAACGTGCAGGCCGTGGCGAAACTGCTCGCCGACGAAGGGATCGAGGTGCGGGTCGAGGACGGGCAGCGCTACCGGCGTTCGATCCGCAGCGGCTTCAGCTATCGCGAAAGCGGTGGCAACGCGTCGCGCGCCAGCGTGTGGGTGGTGCGTTCGGACGACCAGTCACGCGCGCGCCAGTTGCTGCACGCGGCAGGACTGCTGGAAGCCACGCCGGCCAATCCCGCCAGCTTCCTGCCCGGGTCCGGGCACGCCGCGCGAGCGGCCGCGCCCAAGCGGCGCGCGCAGGTGGGGCTGGGCATGTTCCTTGTCGCGGCGGTGGCGCTGGCGCTGTGGCTCAACCAGTTCCGCACCCCGGGCTGGGACCTGCCGACGCCGGTGACCCGCACCGCGCCGGCCAATGCTCCGCTCGATCCATCACTGCAGGCGATCAACACCGTCGATGCCGTGCACCTCGTCCCGACTCCGCCCGCGCTGGCGGTGACGCTGGCCGTGGCCGAGCAGGCGCGCGTGCCAGGCGCACAGCTGTGCCTGTCGGTGGACGGGCAGGACCCAGGCGAGGCCACGCAGGCCGCGGCGCGCGAAGCAGGCCTCGACCCTGCACCCGCGTCCGCCTGCCCCGGGGCCGGCGACGTGCTGCGCGTGGACGTGTCCGATTACCGCACCGACGGCTCGGGCGCGGGCACGATCGCGCTGGACGTGGCCCGCGGCGACGCCGCACCGGCCGTCCGGCAGCTCGACGTCCGCCGCGAGGGCGATGCATGGCAGGTCGGCGATACACTCTGAGCGGTCACATCGGTCGCCGCCGCGCGTCCCGTCACGAAGCCAACTGACGAAGCCGCATGTCCAACGAAGCGATCGACCTGCTGATCAAGCGTGAACTGCCGGCCGCCGTCCGTGGCGACCGCGACGCCTACGGGCGCATCATCGTCGCCAGCCAGAACGCGGTCACCGCAGTGGCCCTGGCCATCACCCGCGACGTGCACACCAGCGAGGACATCGCGCAGGAGGCCTTCCTCTCGGCCTGGCACCATCTGCCGCGGCTCAAGAACCCGTCGAGCTTCCTGCCGTGGCTGCGGCAGATCACCCGCAACCTCGCACACGACCACCTGCGCGGCCGCCGCAACCGCATGCTCGACGGCGAGGTCGCTGATCTTGCGATCCAGCATGCCGCCGACCCGGACGGTTGCCCGATGGAGCAGGCGCTCGATGCCGAGCGCGACGCGGTCGCCGCCGACCTGATTTCCGAGCTGCCGGAGGAGAGCCGCGAGGCGCTGCTGCTGTACTACCGCGAGGGGCAGAGTTCCAGGCAGGTGGCGATGTTGCTTGGCCTGTCCGATGCTGCCGTGCGCAAGCGCCTGTCGCGCGCGCGCCAGAGCGTGCGCGAGGACCTGCTGCAGCGCTTTGGCGAGTTCGCGCGCAGCAGCGCACCTTCGGCGGCGTTCGCTGTCGGCGTCACTGCCACCCTCGGCATCGCCAAGCCGGCGGCCGCGGCCGGCCTGGGCCTGGCCACCAGGTCGCTGGCGGGTAGCCTGCTCGCGCGCTTTGCGCTGGGTTTCGCGGGCGCCGCGGCCGGCGGCCTGCTTGGCGGCCTGGTCGCCGCATGGTTCGCGCGCAGCATCATCCTCGACTACGCCGACGATCCGGCCGAACGCAACATGCTGCTGCGCTTCTCGCGCCGCTACATCGCGTTCTCCCTGGTGATGATCGCCGCGATCGTCGGCACCCACCTGGTGTTCCGCGATGCGTCCCACACCTTCATCGCCATCGCCGTCGCCATGCTCGCCATGAACTGGCAGCTGCTGGTGATCCTGCCCAGGCACATAAACCCGCTGCTCGCGCGCGATGCCCGTCGCGATCCGGTGGGCGCCAGGCAGCGCCTGCTGGCCTATCGCCTGACCTGGGGCCGTAGCGGCGTGCTGATGAGCAACCTCATCGTGATCGGCTCGCTGGTCATCGCGCACCTGCATTTCGCGTGACGCGGCGGCGACGCCACTGCCCGCTCCGGGACCGGAAAGAACCATAAGAGGTTCTTCCCCAACCGAGGGGAGTTCGCCCGATCTGAAGCGACTGGATCAGCCCTGCGTCCGGGGGTCGTCCCGGGCCGGGGATTGCTCCTCGGCTCGGTCAGCCATCCATGGCTGACTCGCCGCCGCAGCGCATCCATGCGCTGCTCTCCGCAACCCCCGCCCCGCAACGACCATCGCCCAGTCACTGGCGTGGCTTCGAAAAAGCTGCCCATCGAAGCATCGCAGCAGCAGTAGAGCGAGCCGTGCCCTGGCGACCGGGGGTCGCGGAAAGCAAAACATGGATGTTTTGCGCGTGAGTCAGGGCAGGATGCCCTGACCGAGCGAAAAGCGATCCCCGGTCGACAGGGCGCGGCGTCAATTCGAAGCCTGCGCCGGCCTTCTAGTTTGATTGGGGGCAGAACCAAAAAAAGCCCGCGTCCAGGGACGCGGGCCTCCGAGTCATGCAGTGACGGGAATCAGCGCTTCATAGGACGCAATTCATCGCGGCTCAGGAAGCCGTCGCGGTTGTCGTCCATCCAGGCGAAGCGGTCGGACAGGCGCGGCATCTTCTCGTCCACCTCGACGCGGCTGAGCTTGCCGTCGCTATTGAGGTCGGCGGCAGCGAAGCGCTCGTCGAAGCGCTTGCGCATCTCTGCTTCGCGCTGCGGACGCTGGCGCTCGTGCCAGGCGCCGATCTCGCTGCGGACGAGATGGCCGTCGCGGTTGGCATCGATCGCGGCGAAGTGCTCGACCAGCGGATTGGCACGCTTGCCGCGCGCATTGGCGCTCGCTTCGACTTCGGCGCGACTGAGGCGACCATCGCCGTCGGTGTCCAGTCGCGCATGGTCGCGGTGGGCGCCGTGCTGCGGGCGCTTGCCGCCATGGTGGCCGTGCCTGCGCTGCGGGCGCTCGCTGGCCTCGAGGCGTCCGTCGCCATTGCGGTCGAGTCGATCGAAACGCTCGGCCAGGCGCGGGGATTTCGCCGCTTCGGCGCGATCGATCACGCCGTCGCCGTTGGTATCCAGCGTGGCCTTGGCGCTGCGCTGGGTGGAGGTTGCCGGCTCGGCGGCGGTTGCGCCCGCAGCAGTCAACACGGCCAGGGTGAGCGCGGTGAACAGGATCCTGTGCTTCATCTGCGGTGTTCCTCGAAGGTGCGGCTCCAGCGCCGCCGTGCACCCATCAACGCATCGTCCGCGGCAACCGTTGACCCGGCGGCCGCGCGATTCAGCTGGCGGTCGGTCGCGGCGCCTGCGACAGCCACGCAGTATGCTGGCCTCGGCATGGGCGAAAACGACAACCTGCGGCTGTTCCACACCGGCGAGCACGCCTGCGGCTACTGGCCCGAGCGCGTGGCGCGCGACCTCGTGTTCGATCCGCACGACGAGCGCCTGGCCGCGTTCTATCCGCAGGCGCTGGAGTGGGGCTTCCGCCGCTCCGGCGATATCGTCTACCGCCCGCACTGCCAGGGCTGCCGCGCCTGCGTCGCGGTGCGGATCGCGGTCGACGCGTTCGCTGCCGACCGCAGCCAGCGTCGCTGCCTGGCGCAAAACGCAGCGATCGAAGCGCGCATCCTGCCCGCCGAGCGCAGCGACGAACGGCTTGCGCTGTACCGGCGCTACCTCGTCGCGCGCCATCCGGGCGGCGGCATGGACGGGCACGGCCCGCACGAGTTCGATCAGTTCCTGGTCGGCAGCTGGGCCAACACGCGTTTCCTCGAGCTGCGCGAGCATGGCCGCCTGCTCGCCATCGCCGTGACCGACATCGATGAGAAGGCGATGTCGGCCGTCTACACCTTCTATGATCCGGACGAGGCCGCGCGCGGCCTTGGCACGCTGGCGATCCTGCGCCAGATCGAATGGGCGCGGCGCGAAGGCCGTCGCCACCTCTACCTGGGCTACTGGATCGCAGGGCACGACAAGATGGACTACAAACGCAGGTTCCGCCCGCTGGAAGGCTTCGATGGCCGTCGCTGGCGCCCCTTTGAAGCGATCGCGGCGGAATGAGCCGCCGCCTGACCGCGCTGCTTGCGCTCGCCGCCCTGTCTGCGCTGGCGCTGGCCGCCTGCGTGCGGGTCAACGTCCACGGCACCCCGCCGCAGTCCGGATCCCCGATGCCCGACCCCGCCCCGCTTCGCGTCGCCAGCTACAACGTCTCGCTCTTCGACGAAGACACGGGCGGGCTGGTCCAGCGGCTGGAGCTCGGCAACGCCCAGGCGCGGCGCATCGCCGCGGTGCTGCAGAAGGTGCGACCGGACATCGTCCTGCTCAACGAGTTCGACCACGACCCTCAAGGCCGCGCGGCCGACCTGTTCCAGCGCGACTACCTCGAGCAGCCCCAGCCCGGCGGCGGAGAGCCGCTGCACTATCCCCACCGCTACATGGCGCCGGTCAACACCGGCGTGCCGAGCGGCCTGGACCTCGACGGCAGCGGCAGCGTCGGCGGCCAAGGCCGCGAGCGAGGCAATGACGCCTGGGGCTACGGACTGCATCCCGGCCAGTACGGCATGCTGCTGCTGTCGAAACATCCGATCGACGCGGCACAGGCGCGCACCTTCCAGCTGCTGAAGTGGAGTGCGATGCCCGGCGCGCGGCGTCCGGTCGATCCCGTGACCGGGCAGCCCTTCCACAGCGATGCGGTGTGGCGCCAGCTGCGGCTGTCGTCGAAATCGCACTGGGACGTGCCGGTGCGCACGCCGCTGGGCGTGGTGCACGTGCTGGCCTCGCATCCCACGCCACCGGCCTTCGACGGGCCGGAACGTCGCAACGTGCTGCGCAACCATGACGAGATCAGGCTGTGGCGCGAATACCTCGCACCCGAAGCAGGCCAGGCATCCTGGTTGTGCGATGACGCCGGCCGCTGTGGCGGGCTGGACGCGGACGTGCGCTTCGTGATCCTCGGCGATCTCAACAACGATCCCGTCGACGGCGCCGGGGAACACGCCGCCATCGTCTCGCTGCTCGAACATCCGCGCGTGCTGCGCCACGCGGCTCCGGGCAGCGAGGGCGCAGACCTGGCCTCGCGCATCGACCCGGGCAATGCCGCGCACCGCGGCGCGCACGCGCACGACACCGGTCGCTTCGGGCCGCGCGTGGGCAACCTGCGCCTGGACTATGCGCTGCCGTCCACCGGCTTCCGGCTTGCGGGTACGGGCGTGTTCTGGCCACCGCGGGGTCATCCGGACGAAGACATCGCCGCGGCCAGCGATCATCACCTGGTGTGGGTGGACCTGTTGCGTTGAGTGGGCGTGCAGGCACACGCATCTGGCTTACGGCACCTGCGGGAGCGGCTTCGACCGTTCTCCGGTGATCCGCGAACCTGCAGCTGCGTTCGCGGCTGAAGCCGCTCCTACGGCGGGGTTCCGTCCGCTGCTGGCGCATGCGGGCGGAAGCCGAAACTCCCGGCCTGCTGGCTCGAGACGATCATCCGGACCATGCTGGTCGGCACCAGCAGGTCGAGGGTCGCGTCCTGGTCCTGCGGCGTCCTGCCCGACATCGTCATCTCGACGAAGGCGCCGGCCGTATCGATCTCATGGCAGAGCAGGTGCGCGCCGCCGCTTCCGCTGTCCTGCAGGTACGGCCTGATCGCATCGCCCAGCGCTTCCAGCGCCTGTGGATAGAAGAATACGGCGTAGCCGTTGCTGCCTTTCATGCCTGCTCCATTGGGGACGCGCCGCACGCGGGGGTGCGCGCTATTGGAGATCGATGGTAATCGCCGCGGTCGCATCGCGCGCGACCGCGCGTGCCGCGTCGATCGAATCGGCTCGCGCAAGCGTCACGCCCACCCGGCGCTGGCCGTCGACACGCGGCTTGCCGAACAGGCGCAGCGCGGTGTCGGGCGCGTGCAGTGCGGCCTGGATGTTGCCGAACGCCGGTACGCCGTGGCCCTGCGCCAGCATCGCGCTCGAGGCCGACGGCCCGCGCTGCGGGATGAAGCCACCATCCTCGGCACCCACCGGCAGGCCCAGGATGGCGCGCGCGTGCAGCGCGAACTGGCTGAGATCCTGCGAGACCAGGGTCACCAGGCCGGTGTCGTGCGGCCGCGGCGACACCTCGCTGAACCAGACCTCGTCGCCCTTCACGAACAGCTCCACGCCAAACACGCCCCAGCCGCCGAGATCGTCGGTGATGGCGCGCGCGATCTCCATCGAACGCGCCAGCGCGCCTGGCGACATCGGCTGCGGCTGCCAGCTTTCGCGATAGTCGCCGTCGCGCTGCAGGTGGCCGATCGGCGCGCAGAACGAGGTGCCGCCGGCGTGGCGCACAGTGAGCAGGGTGATCTCGTAGTCGAAATCGACGAAGCCCTCGACGATGCAGCGGCCCGCGCCGGTGCGCCCGCCTGTCTGCGCGTAGTCCCAGGCCGGGTCGATGTCGGCCTCGCCGCGCAGCGTGCTCTGGCCCTTGCCCGAGGACGACATCGCCGGCTTGACCACGCAGGGCAGGCCAATGGCCGCCACCGCCTCGCGGTATTCGGCCCCGGTGTCGACGAAACGGTAGGCAGAAGTCGGCAAGCCCAGGGTTTCCGCGGCAAGCCGGCGGATGCCCTCGCGGTCCATGGTCAGCCACGCCGCACGCGCGGTCGGAACCACGCGCTGGCCGCGGTCGCGCTCCAGCGTCACCAGGGTCGGGGTGTGGATGGCCTCGATCTCGGGCACGACCAGGTGCGGCTGTTCGCATTCGACCAGGGCGGCGAGCGCGGCCGGGTCGAGCATGTCGAGCACATGGCTGCGATGCGCGACCTGCATCGCCGGCCCATCGGCATAGCGGTCTGCGGCGATCACCTCCACGCCCAGACGCTGCAGCTCGATAGCGACTTCCTTGCCCAGTTCGCCCGACCCCAGCAGCAGCACGCGGGTGGCCGAGGGTGACAGGGGGGTGCCGAGGGAGGTGGGCATGGGCAGGTCCGGGTACGGGGCCGCCATTCTAGCCAGCGCCGGACCGGGGCCACGCAAGCGCTTCGGCGCAGTGCTGCCTAAAATCTTGACAATTTGACATCAGATTGATATCAATCAGGCACGCACTGCTTTCCCCGCGCGCACCCCAGTCCCGAGGCACACCATGAAAGAGAACCCGATCCGTTCGCTGCCCGGCATTCCGGTGCTGCTGGTCCTGCTGGCGCTCATCGCCACCGCCGTCTGGATGTTCCTGCAGGGCAGCGTGCTGCCGATCCTGGCGATCGTCGTGGCGCTGGGCAGTGCGTTCCTGATGCTTGGCGCCTACATGGTCGAACCCAACCAGGCGGCCGTGCTCAGCCTGTTCGGCAAGTACGTGGGCACAGCCAAGGAAAACGGGCTGCGCTGGAACAACCCATTCTTCAGCAAGAGGAAAGTCTCGCTGCGGGTGCGCAACTTCGAGAGCGGCAAGCTCAAGGTCAACGAGCTGGACGGCTCGCCGATCGAGATCGCTGCGGTGATCGTCTGGCGCGTGGTCGATTCGGCCGAAGCGGTGTTCAACGTCGACGACTACGAGAGCTTCGTGCACATCCAGTCCGAGGCGGCGCTGCGCGCAATGGCGACCAGCTATCCCTACGACCAGCACGAGGAGGGCGACATCTCCCTGCGCAGCCATCCGGTCGAGATTTCCGACCGGCTCAAGGAACAGCTGGACGAGCGCCTGACTGCCGCCGGCGTCGACGTGGTGGACGCCCGCATCAGCCACCTCGCCTACGCCCCCGAGATCGCCCAGGCGATGCTGCAGCGGCAGCAGGCCAACGCGGTGATCGCCGCACGCACCCGCATCGTCGCCGGCGCGGTCGGCATGGTGGAGATGGCGCTGGCGGAACTGGAGAAGAACGGCACGGTGAAGCTGGACGAGGAGCGGCGCGCGGCGATGGTCAGCAACCTGCTGGTCGTGCTGTGCGGCGACCGCAGCACCCAGCCGATCGTCAACGCCGGCTCGCTGTACTGAGCGCCATGCACGCCCTGGGATCACTGCTGATCGCCCTGACCGCGCTGCCCGCGCTGGGCATCGCCGCGTGGCAGGCCCGCGCCGCCGCGTCCGATCCCAAGGCGCGTGGCCTGGCACTGCGCTGGGCCGGGATCGCCCTGGCCATGTTCGGCGGCGCGGTGGGCATGTACTTCGCCGGTGCCGACCGCGGGCTGGCGACCACGATCGCGATCCTCATGGTGGTCGCGGTCAACGTGCTGCTGCTCTCGATGATCCTGCACATGCGCGGACGGGCGCGGCGCTGATGGCCGAGCGCAAGGCCTATCCGCTGCGGATCGGTGCCGACGTGCTGTCGGCGGCGCAGCAGTGGGCCGACGACGAACTGCGCAGCCTCAATGCCCAGATCGAATACGTGCTGCGCGACGCGCTGCGCAAGGCCGGGCGGCTGCCGCAGGCGGACGCACCCAACGAAAAGGACGTGCCATGAGCAAGCGTTGGCAGTACAGGATCCATGAGATCAAGCCGAAGTTCCTCGGCCTCAAGGCCGTCGACATCGAGGAGGAGCTGTCCCGGCTCGGCCAGCAGGGATGGGAGCTGGTTTCGGTCGTCCAGGCCGGGATGGTCGTGCGGTGCTACCTGAAGAAGGAGCAATGACCAGGTGCGACGCAGGCCGCGAGAGGCCGTGGCGTGAACTGGCGCCACACCGGGCGCGTCGATAAGCTGCGCCCATGCGCGTCCTTCCCCGCACCCTGCTCAACACGCCGGAGATCGAGCTGTGGCCAGCCTGGCTGCTGCGCGCGCGCAGCAATGGCGATGCGCGGATCGTCTCGCGCGCCACGCGGGTGCTGCGGCGCAAGCGCGACGGCTGCTACCTGGCAGCGGTGCTGCCCGAAGGCCTGATGCCGCTGGTGCCGCGCCTCGTGCGCGAGCCGGGCGTGGACGATGCGCTCGACCTGCTCGACGGCGAACCCGCACGCGACAGCGTGAGTGAAACCGGAACATTGCCGCTGCACCGCCTGGCCGAACGCCTCGATGCGCTGGGCCTGGAGGCCGACGACTACGCCGCCCGCAGCGCCCTGGCGCTCGTACCCGAGCCCGGCCTGCTGGCGCTGGCCGGCTTCGACCGCTACCGCCGCCCGCTATGGCTGCTGCCCGAGGCGGCGCGCGCCTGGCAGCGCATGCGCGAGGCGGCCGCACGGGACGGCGTGGCGCTCGATGCCATCTCCGGCTACCGCAGCCACGATTACCAGCTGGGCATTTTCGAGCGCAAGCGCGCACGCGGACTCGCGCTGGCGCAGATCCTCACGGTCAACGCAGCGCCGGGCTTCAGCGAACACCATTCGGGCGAAGCGCTGGATATCGGCGCGCCGGGAGAACCCCCCGCGGAGGAATCGTTCGAGCAGACCGCCGCATTCGCCTGGCTGCAGCAGCACGCCGACGATTTCGGCTTCTCCATGAGTTATCCGCGCGACAACGCACACGGGATCGTGTACGAGCCCTGGCACTGGCGGTACGCGGGCGTCCCGACGGCGCGATAAACCGCACTCGCCGCGCCGCGCACTTCCTGCGGCGCACGACGCAAGCGCGCACTATCCCTGCGAACGATCCGTCGCCGCCTTCGCCGCGCTGGCGAGGTCGGCGATCCGCCACAGGTACAGACCCGCGTACGTGCGGTACGGCCCCCACTTCTCGCCACGCACCGCCAGCTCCTTCGGCGTCGGCATCGCGTCGAGGCGGTCCACGCGCTGCGCGCCCTTGCGGATGCCGAGGTCGTCGACCGGCAGCACGTCCGGCCGGCCAAGCCGGAACATCAGCATCATCTCCACCGTCCAGCGGCCGATGCCGCGCACCGGCACCAGCGCCGCGACGATGTCGTCGTGATGCATGGTGGACATCTGCCGCAGCGTCGGGATCTCGCTACACGCCTCGCGCGCCGCCAGGTCGCGCAGCGCCAGCGCCTTGTTCCCGGACACGCCGCAGGCACGCAGCGCGGCATCGTCGACCCGCCCCAGCGTGTCGGCATGCAGCCGCCTGCTGCCGATCGCCGCCTCCACGCGCCCGACGATGGTCGAGGCGGCCTTGCCGCTGAGCTGCTGGAACAGGATCGCGCGCGCCAGCGCATCGACCGGATCGAAGCGGGCACGCCAGCGGGGCTCCGGTTCGATCACGCCGATGCGCTTCATCCACGCGCCCAGCCGACGGTCGCGCCGCTGCAGGTGGTCCCAGGCGGCCGCCGTATCGAAACCGCGGGCGTATCGCGGCACGGCGCTCAGTCCCGCAGCGCGCTGGCCGCGTACAGCAGCCAGCCCAGGATCAGGACCATGCCGCCAAATGGCGCCGGCGCCGACGATGCGTCCCACAGCGACTTCGCCACCAGCGCACCGGCGAACACCAGCGTACCCAGCAGCAGCATCGCCAGCGCCGCCAGCGACAGCCGCGACGCCACTCCGCGCGCCAGCGCAGCAAGCGCGATGCCATGGCCGAATGCGAACAGCGCGGCCGTCTGCAGGTTGCCGCGCGCGCCCTCGCTGGCGCCATGCGACGCGTAGGCCGCCAGCGCCACGCCCAGTCCCGCCAGCACGGCGCCGCTCGCGCGCAGCCAGCGGGTCGACGGAAAGGCGACAGTCGGGCTCATGGATTCGGGGGACACAAACGCAGCGCGCCGCATCCGGGGATGCGGCGCGCGACGGACAGGGGCATGGAAGCGCCTTGCCTTACTGCTTGAGCCTCCAGAACACCTCGAACTGGCCGTTCTCGGTGAACGCCTCATCGATACCGTTCTTGTAGTACTCGAACGGACGATCGGTGACTTCGTGGCCGTGGGTCATCGCCCAGGCGCGCACCGCATTGCGCACGTTCTCCAGCTCGGCCATGTAGCCGGTGTACTCGCCACGGGCAACCTTGCCCGCCTCGACGCGGATGTATTCGACCGGCGCACCCTCGGGGATCTTGATCTCGAGCTTGCCCTCGTCCACCGCCGGCGCCTGCGCAACCGGCTGCGTCACGGCTTCGCCAGCTTCGCCTGCTTCGCCTTCACCTGCCGCGTCTTCCGCGCCGGATGATGCGCCCGCACCCTTGCGGCGCACCGCCTGCACCACGTCGAAGGTGTAGTTCTCGCGGCCCAGCTCGGTGGACACGATGCGCAGCGGACCGACCGGCTCGAGGTCATTCGCATCCATCGTGCGCTTGATCCACTCGCTGTTGGCCTTCATCGACTGCTTGATCTTCTCGTTGTTGCGCTCGACGGCGCCCGCGAACACCGACAGCAGGTTCTCGGCCGGGCGATCGACGACGCCCAGGTTGGTCAGGCTCACGCCCTCGGCGCGATAATCGACGTTGGGTACGCCCGCCAGCATGCTGGTGAGCTTGCCCAGGCCCATCTTCATGTCCTCGCCGACGTGGCCACGCACGTACATGCCGGCATAGCGGCCCAGCAGGTTCCAGCCGTAATCGACGTCGTAGCGCTGGGTGACCTCGATGTTGCGGCCGCCGCGACCGGTCGGCTTGAGCGTGAATTCCATGCGCTTGTTGTCGCCGCGGTCGGGATTCTCAAGCCGGTAGAGCACGCGGCTGTCAGGATCGCTCTCGACGATCTCCCAGCTGCCCTCGCCCAGCGCGCGCGCTTCGGAGGTGTAGTCGATGCGTGCACCGACGCCCGACTGCGGGCCGGACAGTTCCAGCTTCGCGGCTGGATCGCGCATGGACAGCGCGTTCCAGTCCTTGAAGCGGCTGAAGCTGTTGAGGGTGTCGAACACAATGGCCGGGCGCCGGTTGGTCTCGATCTTTTCGGTGATCGTGCGGCTCGACGGCAGGAACAGAGCGACGATCACGAACAGCGCGGCAACGATCGCCGTGGAAATCAGGATCTCGATCAAACGGGTCATTCAGGGTTCTCCGGGACCATTTCCTGCCGTAGCAGGGGCAAGTCGCCAATCCTATCAAGAACCGCCCGCGCCGGGCGAGCAATGCAGTCCTGAACCGGTCTTCCCGGAGGGGCGCCACGGTTGCCGGCGCAACTGCTGGCCCGTATACAAACGCGGGCCGTGCGACCACCCGCCCGCACGGGATCACGCAGTTTCAAGGCGCTTCATCGGCTCGCGGGGCGGCCACCGGAGCGAGCGGTCTCGTCGCTGACGATCGCGGCTGAAGCCGCTCCTACAGGTATCCGCCCCACGCAGGAGCGGCTTCAGCCGCGACCGGGCACCAGACCTTTGCGCAGTCGCGGCAGCACCCGTGCTGCCCGCGAACGCCCGCCGCGCTGCGGTGGGCCGGCCATCCTGTCGATCAGACCAACTGCAGCTCGAAGGCCTTCAGCACAGCCCGGGTGCGGTCGCGCACGCCGAGCTTGGACAGGATGTTGGACACGTGGTTCTTGATCGTGCCCTCGGCCACGCCCAGCGAATTGGCGATCTCCTTGTTGGAGAAGCCACCTGCCATCAGCCGCAGGATCTCGGTTTCGCGCTCCGTCAACGGGTCGGGCCGGTCGAGGCTCACGAAATCGTTGCGCATGTGCTCCAGGCCCGAGAGCAGGCGCTGGGTCACCGCCGGCTGCACCAGCGAACCGCCGCCGGCGACGGCCCGGATGGCGCCCACCAGTTGCTCCAGCGACACGTCCTTGAGCAGGTAGCCCTTGGCCCCGGCCTTGATGCCGGCCAGCACCAGTTGGTCGTCGTCGAAGGTGGTCAGGATGATCGTCGGCGGCAGCTGGCCGGCGCGCGAGAGCGCCTGCAGCGCCTCCAGGCCCGACATCACCGGCATGCGCATGTCCATCAGCACCACGTCGGGCTTGATCCCGGGGATCAGCTCGACCGCGTGCTTGCCGTCGAAGGCCTCGGCGATGACCTCGATGCCGCCGTCGAGCGCCAACAGCGAGCGGATGCCCTGCCTCACCAGGGTCTGGTCGTCGACCAGGCAGACACGGATCATGGAACCTCCAGGGGTCGGGGCGGATGGGACGGGGCGGGAGCCGGCGCGATCGCGGCCGGAGGGATCGGATCAATGACCACCACGCCGCCGTCCATCGGCAGGCGCAAGCGTACGCTGAAGCCGCTGCCGGGCGAGGTTTCCACCTGCAGCGTGCCGCCGTGCGCGGCCAGCCGCTCACGCATGCCGAGCATGCCGTTGCCGGCGGTCGCACCCTCAGCCCCGCGCCCGTCGTCGCGGGCATCCAGGACCACCGCATCCCCGTCAAGCCGGTAGCGCAGGCGCAGCAGGCTGGCCTCGGCATGGCGCACGGCGTTGGTGACGATCTCCTGGGTACAGCGCAGCAGCACGTGGGCCCGTTCGGGATCGTCGACCAGGAAGGTCCGTGGCATGTCCATGTCGATGCGCAGGCCCGGCACGTTGTCGGCCAGGGGCAGCAGGGTCGCGCGCATGTCGATGGCGTCGTCGTCGCGCAGCCGGCTCACCGCCTCGCGCACGTCGCTCAGCAGCAGCTTGGCCAGGGTGTGGGCCTGGCTGACGTGCACCTGGGCCTGGCCTTCCACGAGATGGTTGGCGACCTCGAGGTTGAGGCTCAGCGCGGTCAGGTGGTGGCCGAGCAGGTCGTGCAGCTCGCGGGAGATGCGGGTGCGCTCGTTGACGCGGACACTTTCGGCAAGCAGCGCGCGGGTGGCGCGCAGCTCGGCGTTCAGCCGGCGTTGCTCGTCGCGGGCCAGGACCTGCTGGCGGGCGACATAACCGGTCGCGAACACGAAGCAGTTGAAGCCGACGTACAGCATCGACTGCATCACCGCTTCGAGCAGCGAGAAACCGATCGCCCGCACGTAGACCGGCACCACCAGCAGCACGCTGATCACCAGCGCGGCGATGCTCACCGGCAGCGGCAGCAGCCAGGGCAGCACGCAGGCGGCGACCATCAGCAGCAGCACGCCCAGGCCGGTGTTGCTGTAGTAGCTCAGCGCCACCGCGCTGCCGATCATCAGCACCAGCAGCAGGTAGTCCGGCACGCTCACGCGGCGCGAATCGAGCGCGCGGGTCAGCCACGCGAAGCTGAACCCGAACAGACCCCAGGCGAACCATGCGTTCCAGCCGGCGCCGACACTCGACAGCGGATCGGCATCGTCCACCGGCCCCGAAATCACCCACAGCGGCAGAACCATCACCGCCCATGTGAACAGGCCGGCATAGCGCAGGAGGCGGGCATGGTCGAGGTGCGACAGCATGGCGCCATGGTAGGCGCAATCCGGGCCGCCGCGATCCCTCGGAAGTCATGCTGCGAAGCGGCATGCGCCCCCCCCCGCGGGCGGCGCCCATGCGATAATCCGCGGTGGCCGTCGCACGGCGCGCGCGCCGTTTGCCGAGCTGCGGCCGGGCAGCACCCGCAGTCTTCTGGAGTCAGGAATGTCGATCGTCATCCGCGACGTGCGCGAGCACGAGCTGGATTCCATCCTCGCCCTCAACAATGCCGCTGGCCCGACGATCCTGGCGCTGGACGCGGCCCGCATCCGCAGGTTTTTCGACACCGCCGAATACTTCCGCGTCGCCGAGCGTGATGGCGCCCTGGCCGGGTTCCTCGTCGGCCTGGGTTCGGACGCCGAGCACGACAGCAGCAACTTCCACTGGTTCCGCACCCACTGCGACCGGTTCTTCTACATCGACCGCATCGTCGTGGCCAGCCGCCGCCGCGGCGGCGGCGTGGGCCGCGCCTTCTACGCCGACGCGCAGAGCTATGCCGAATTGCGCTACCCGCTGCTGACCTGCGAGGTGTTCCTGGAGCACGACGCCGACCCGGTGCGCCTGTTCCACGGCAGCTTCGGTTTCCAGGAGATCGGCCAGCACGTGATGCCCGAGAGCGGCATCCGCGCCTCGATGATGGCCAAGGACATGTGCAGTTACGAATGGGTGCGCGATACCTACCGCGAGGCCTTGCCGGCCGAGCCGTGGCTGCTGCGCCCGCGCGCGGCCATGGCCGAGCCGTCCGCCGCATGAGCGCGGGCATGGATTACGAACAGGCCGGCGAGCTGAAGATCGGCCAGGTCGGCATCGCCAACCTGCGGGTGCGCACGCTCGACATCGGGCGCCTGGCCGAGGAGATGCGCAGCCGCGTGGCCCGCGCGCCGAAGCTGTTCGCCCGCGCCGCGGTCATCCTCGACTTTGGCGGCCTCGCCGCGTCCCCCGATGCCGCCACTGCCCGCGCCCTGGTCGAGGCCCTGCGCGAGGCCGGCGTGCTGCCGGTGGCGCTGGCCTGGGGCAGCAGCGACAACGAGGCACTGGCGGTCCAGATCGGGCTGCCGGTGCTGGCGCGCTTCCGCGCCCAGTACGAGTCCGTCGCAGGGGAGACTGAGACAGCGGCGCCCGCGCCCGCGTCGACCCCGCCAGCGTCCGCCCAGCGCGCGCCGGCAGCGGCGCCCCCGCCCGCCGACCGCGCCGCCCCGGGCCTGGTCCAGACCGCGCCGGTCCGCTCCGGCCAGCAGCTCTACGCCGAGAACCGCGACCTGACCGTGCTCTCCCAGGTCGGCGCCGGCGCCGAGGTCATCGCCGACGGTTCCATCCACATCTACGGCCCGCTGCGCGGGCGTGCGCTGGCCGGGGCCCAGGGCAACGCGAAGGCGCGCATCTTCTGCCGCGCCTTCCACGCCGAGCTGGTCGCCGTGGCCGGCCACTACAAAGTGCTGGAAGATATCCCGAAGGATCTGCACGGCAAGGCGGTGCAGGTCTGGCTCGACAACGACGAACTCAAGATCGCCGCACTCGATTGACGGCGACACACACAGGAGACGTGTTTTGGCAGAAATCATCGTGGTCACCTCGGGCAAGGGAGGCGTTGGCAAGACCACCAGCAGCGCCAGCCTGGCCAACGGCCTTGCGCGGCGCGGCAAGAAGGTCGCGGTCATCGACTTCGACGTGGGCCTGCGCAACCTCGACCTGATCATGGGCTGCGAGCGCCGGGTGGTGTACGACTTCGTCAACGTCGTCCAGGGCGAGGCCTCGCTGCGCCAGGCGCTGATCAAGGACAAGCGCTTCGACAACCTGTTCGTGCTGGCCGCCTCGCAGACGCGCGACAAGGACGCGCTGACGATCGAAGGCGTGGAGAAGGTGCTCAAGGACCTGTCCGAGGACGGCTTCGACTACATCCTGTGCGATTCGCCGGCGGGCATCGAGAAGGGCGCGCACCTGGCGATGTATTTCGCCGATCGCGCGATCGTGGTGGTCAACCCCGAGGTTTCCTCGGTGCGCGACTCCGACCGCATCCTGGGCCTGCTGTCGTCCAAGACCCGAAAGGCCGAAACCGGCGAGCGCGTGCAGGAATACCTGTTGCTGACCCGCTACAACCCGCAGCGCGTGGAAAAGGGCGAGATGCTCTCGATCGCCGACGTGGAGGAGGTGCTGGGCATCAAGACGCTGGGCGTGATCCCCGAATCCAACGACGTGCTCGACGCCTCCAACAAGGGCGAGCCGGTGATCCTGGCCAGCGAATCCATGGCCGGCCAGGCCTATGACGACGCCGTTGCACGGCTGCTCGGCGAAGACCGGCCGATGCGCTTCACCCAGGCGGAGAAGAAGGGCTTCTTCAGCAAGCTCTTCGGGAGCTGAGTGATGGGACTGTTTGATTTCCTCAAGCCCAAGCAGAACACCGCGGCGATCGCCAAGGACCGCCTGCGCATCATCGTCGCGCAGGAGCGCACCAGCCGCGGCGCGCCCGACTACCTGCCGCTGCTGCAGCGCGAGCTGCTGGAGGTGATCCGCAAGTACGTCAGCGTGGACGTGGACGCGGTCAAGGTCGACCTGGTCAAGGATGGCGAGCACGACGTGCTGGATATCTCGGTCGCACTGCCTGACGGCCGTTCCGCGACTGCCTGATCGCAAGGCGTTCGCCAAGAAAGGGCGTCTCCTCATTGGACGCAAGTCCGACGCGGCGGGCTAACTGTCCACCTGGACTTCGGATAGACGCCGCGTCCTGTCGGCTGGGCATCACTTTGCGCTCGGTCAGGGCATCGTGCCCTGACTCGCGCGCAAAACATCCATGTTTTGCTTGTCGCGATCCCCGGCCGCCAGGACACGGCTCACTGCTGCTGGTGCCGCAACGCTTTGGTGCCCACGGATGTTGAAGCACGGGACGGCTCCAAACCGAAGACCTGCACCCAATCGGCGCCGACGTAACGGACGACTGTCGACATGACCGCCCAAGCCACGCCAGCACCAGACAAGATCTTGCTGCTGCGCCACATCGCCTTCGCCGACGCCGCAGCGCTGATCCAACGCTACGGCCTGCAGTTGCACCATGTCGACGATGGCGCGCCGATCCCCGGCAGCTATTGGGGTGAGCCGGAAGCAGGCATTGTCGGCAGCAATGTGTACGTCCGCGGCGACACGCCGGTGCACTCGATGCTGCACGAAGCCTGCCACCTGATCGTGCTGCCCGAAGAGCGCCGCCAGGCCGTGCACACCGACGCGACCGATTCTGTGGCCGAGGAGGACGCGGTCTGCCTGCTGCAGGCCCTGCTCGGCGACGCCCTGCCCGGCGTCGGCCGCGACCGCGTGTTCGCCGACATGGACGCCTGGGGTTACACCTTCCGCCTCGGCAGCGCGCGCGCCTACTTCCAGCACGATGCCGGCGCGGCCTGGGACTGGCTGCACGCGCGCGGGCTGGTCGATGCGCAGCGCAGGCTGCTGGCGGCCTGAGTCCGGACTTCCCGCACTTGCCCGGCGGCGGCCGCCGATCTAGCCTGCCGGCACCGCATTGCGCGCACTGCCCGGATCCCATCGTGAATCATCGCCACGCCCTGCTCGTCCTCGCCATCGGCGCAAGCCTTGCCCTGTCTGCCTGCAAACGCGAACCCACGCCCGCAACCGACGGCAGCGCGGGCGCGCCGACCGGCACGGTGCACGCCGACGAGACCGCCGACGCCTTTGTCGCGCGCGTCAACGCCGAGCTCAAGGCGATGTATCCGGAGATGACCGCCGCGCAGTGGCTGTCGAGCACCTACATCATCGAGGACAGCCAGCTGCTGGCGGCCAAGTCCAGCGAGAAGTTCCTGACCGCGCTCAATGCGTGGATCGAGCAATCCAAGAAGTTCGAAGGCCAGCAGATGTCGCCCGAGACCGCGCGCGCGATCACCCTGCTCAAGCTCGGCACCGCGATGCCGGCACCCAAAGACCCGGTCAGGCTGGCCGAACTGACCCGTATCGCCACGAAGATGGAAGGCATGTACGGCTCGGGTTCGTACTGCAAGGCCGAGGGCGACAGCCAGAAGTGCCGCCAGCTGGGCGAGCTGGAGGACGTGCTGGCCAAGAGCCGCGACTACAACGCCCAGCTCGACGCCTGGCAGGGTTGGCACACCATCGCCCAGCCGATGCGCGGCGACTACACGCGCTTCGTCGAGCTGGTGAACGAAGGCTCGCGCGAACTCGGCTACGCCGATGCCGGCGAGATGTGGCGCGCGGGCTACGACATGTCGCCGGTCGAACTGTCGGCCGAAACCGATCGCCTCTGGGGCCAGGTCAAGCCGCTGTACGAACAGCTGCACTGCTACGCGCGCAGCCGCCTGGACGCACAGTATCCGGGCCAGGGATCGGTCGACGGCCTGCTGCCGGCACACCTGATGGGCAACATGTGGCAGCAGGACTGGGGCAACCTGTGGGACGTGCTGGCACCGTACAGCGCCCAGCAGGCCGGCAGCCTCGACGTCAACGGCGCGCTGCAACGCCAGTACCAGGCCATGCTCAACGAGCGCCTCTCGCGCGAGAACGCGCTGATCGACACCGACAGCCGGGTCGAGGTGGTGCGCAAGGCGCAGCTCGAGCATGCGCGCCAGATGACCCGCCAGGCCGAGGAGTTCTACGTCTCGCTGGGCATGCCTGCGCTGCCGGAGAGTTACTGGCAGAAGACCCAGTTCATCAAGCCGCGCGACCGCGACGTGGTCTGCCATGCCAGCGCCTGGGACATGAACATGGGCGGCGATGACGGCAAGTCGCCCGACGTGCGCACCAAGATGTGCATCAAGCCCGGCGAAGAGGACTTCTTCACCATCTACCACGAGCTGGGCCACGTGTATTACTACCTGGCCTACAACAAGCTGCCGCCGCTGTTCCAGGGCGGTGCGCACGACGGTTTCCACGAGGCGATCGGCGACACCATCGAGCTGGCGATGACGCCGACTTACCTCAAGTCGATCGGCCTGGTCGGCGAGCAGCAGCCCAGCCATGAGGCCTTGATCAACGCGCAGATGCGCATGGCGCTGGCGAAGGTCGCGTTCATGCCGTTCGGGCTGATGATCGACCGCTGGCGCTGGGGCGTGTTCGACGGCTCGATCACGCCGGAGAACTACAACAGCGCCTGGTGGGATCTCAAGGCGAAGTACCAGGGCGTGGCGCCGGTGACGCCGCGCGGCGAGGAGTTCTTCGACGCCGGCGCGAAGTACCACGTGCCGGGCAATACGCCGTACACGCGCTACTTCCTCTCGCACGTGCTGCAGTTCCAGTTCTACAAGGCGCTGTGCGACGCGGCCGGCCACCAGGGTCCGCTGTACGAATGCACCTTTGCCGGCAACAAGGCCAGCGGCGCCAAGTTCTGGGCGATGCTCTCGCACGGCAACAGCCAGCCCTGGCAGCAGACGATGAAGGAACTCACCGGCGGCGAGCAGATGGATGCATCCGCCGTGCTGGAGTACTTCGCGCCGCTGCAGGAGTGGCTCAAGCAGCAGAACGAGGGCCGGACCTGCGGCTGGCAGGCGCCAGCGGCGGCGGCCAATGCCGAACCGGCGGCGGCCGCTCCCCCCGGCGACGGCTGAGGCCCGTCGTGCGGCCCAGCGCGGGGCTGCACGTTCCCGCCCCGCTCGCCTATGATGCGCGCCGAACAGGGGATGACAGGATGCCAGCCATGCGCAGGACGGTGCTTTCGTTGTGCTTGACCGCGGTCGTCGCAACGGCCGCGGCCGCGGATGCGCCGCGGGTGCACAGCGAGGCCAGCCGTACACCCGCGACGAAGTCGGCCACCGGCTGGCGCGCCGCGGATACACCGGTGGCGCAGTTGCGCTACAGCGAGATGTCCGCGCAGCGGATCCACCGGCTGCAGCAGGACAACGCCTCGCGCAGCGGCAAGCCGATCCAGATCGGCATCGCCCGCGAGGCCGCCGTCGAAACTTCGGCGCGAGCGCTCCCTGCACTGCAGTGGACCCGGCTGGCCGACGGCAGTTCGGTGGCGCGCATCGAGTTCGTCTCACCGCTGGCTTACGGCGTGCGTGCCGGGCTGCGGATCGACGGCCTGGACCCACGCGCTGAACTGCGGTTCGCGGGATCGGCCCAACCGGGCCACATCGTCGCCATCGTCCGCGGCCAACAGGCCGCCGGGCTTGCCGGTGACGACGGGCTGTACTGGACGCCCACGACCGAAGGCGAGCGCCAGATCCTGGAGATCTGGCTGCCGACGGGAACCTCGCCCAACGGCGTCCAGATCGATGCACCCCGCCTGAGCCACCTGATGGCCAATGCGGTCGACGAGTTTCGCATCCTCAAGAACATCGGCGGGTCGGGCAGCTGCAACGTCAACGCCGTGTGCCGCGTCGGCGAGTTGGGCCAGGGCTATGCGCTAACCAAAGACGCGGTGGCACGCATGGTTTTCGTCAGTGACGGCGTCAGCTACCTGTGCACGGGCACCTTGCTCAACGATACCGACAGCGCGACGCAGGTGCCCTGGTTCCACACCGCCGACCACTGCATCGATTCGGCGCAGCTTGCGGCGACGCTCAACACCTACTGGAAGTACGAATCCATCGCGTGCGACACCAACTCGGTGGGCGGGTACGTGCAGCTCAGCGGCGGCGCCGACTACCAGTACTCGAGCTCTGTCACCGACGGTGCCCTGCTGCGCCTGCGCGACGCTGCGCCAGCCGGTGCAGTGTTCGCCGGCTGGGATGCGAATGCGCTGCCCTCCGGCATCAGTGTCCTGGCCATCCACCATCCCGCCGGCGATCTGAAAAAGGTGTCATCTGGCCACCACGCGACGTCCAGGAGCACAGGGGCGCGCAATGCTGCGAGCTGGCTGAATGGAACTACCGAGCAAGGCAGCAGTGGCTCAGGCCTGTTCACTCTTGACGGCGGCAACTACTACCTGCGCGGCGGGCTGCAAGGCGGCTACGCCTCCTGCGCAAACTCGAACACAACGCACACCGACAACATCGACTGGTATTCGCGTTTCGACGTGGACTTTCCCGCCATCCGCCAGTACCTCGCCCCCGAGCAGCCCACCGCGCCGCGCCGGCGCAACGGCTCGCAGCCGCTACGGCCGCGCTGACCGGCTGGAAGCGCCACTGCCGCCTCATCGCGAAAGCATCGCGGCTGAAGCCGCTCCTACAGCTGTTCGGTCGGTTCCAGCGCGCCCGGCGCCTGCGGGCAGTCCGGCGGCGTGCTGCCGCGGCGGATCTCCCAGCGCCAGAACGCCCAGCCCGACAGCATGAAGGCTGCGGCCAATGCGGCCAGATGCAGTGGATCGTGGCTCACCAGCGGCGAGATCACGCCAGCGATCAGCGCGTTGAGCACCAGCCCGGCGAAGGCCTGCAGCGACGAGGCCGAGCCGCGCTGGCGCGGATACATGTCGAGGATGGCGAGCGTCACGATCGGGAACACCAGCGCGATGCCGAAGGCATTGAGCACCATCGGCAGCACCGCCCAGGGCACGCTCGGCTGCGGCACGGCCGCGCTGTAGGCGAGGTTGACCAGGACCGCCACGCTGCTGAGCGCAAAGCCGATGTTGGCCAGGCGTGTCCCGCTGATGCGCCCCGCCGCGCGCCCCGACACGAAGGCCCCCAGCATCATGCCGCTGATCATCGGGATGAAGAACCAGCCGAACTGGCGCTCGTCCAGGTGCAGCAGGTCGAGCACGAAGGCCGGGGCGGAAGCGATGTACAGGAACAACGCGGCGAAGTTGAGCGCGCCGGCCAGCGCCAGGCGCACGAAACGCGGGTTGGTCGCGATCCAGGCGAAGTCGCGCAGCAGCCGGCGCGGCGACGGCGCCAACCGGGCCTGCGGCGGCAGTGTCTCGGGCAGCCAGCGCCAGGTCGCCAACAGCAGCAGCACCGAGAACCCGACCAGGAACCAGAAGATCAGCGGCCAGCGGCCCCAGCCCAGCAGCCAGCCGCCCACCACCGGCGCGATCGCCGGCGCCACGCCGAAGATCATCGACACCTGGCTCATCAGCCGCTGCGCGTCGTCGCCATGCAGCACGTCGCGGATCACGGCGCGGCCGACGATCAGTCCCACGCCCGCCGACAGGCCCTGCAGCGCGCGGAAGGCCAGCAGGGTGCCGAGGTCGGTGGACAGCGCGCAACCGACCGAGGCGGCGATGAAGACCACCAGCCCGGCCAGGATCACGCGGCGCCGGCCCAGCATGTCCGACAACGGCCCATGCACCAGGCTCATCAGCGCGTAGGCGATCAGGTAGACGCTGATGGTCTGCTGCATCGCCAGCTTGTCGGCGCCCAGGTCCGCGCCTATCACCGGGAACGCCGGGAAGATGGTGTCGATCGAGAACGGCCCGAACATTGCCAGGCCCGCCAGCAGCAGCGCCAGGCGGCGGAGGCCGGGCGGACGATGGCTCATCGCGGCGTGCGCCTCACGGTCGGGGGCGCCTGCTGCTCCGGCGCGACACCGGCTTCCTCGCGGTCCCCACGCGAGCGCCAGCCCAGCAGGCGGATCGCCGAGACCGAATCGATCGGCAGCACTTCCGCGCGCCGCTCGCCAGGATTCCACACGAACACGAAGGCACTGCTGGTGCCGAGCATGCGCCAGTCTCCCGGCAGTTCCCGCGCCTGGTTGGTCAGCCGCACCGACACGGCGTGGCCGCCACCCTCGTACGTCCGCTGGCCCCGGCTGTCGCCGAGTGCGTACAGGCAAAAGGCCATCGCCAGCAGCGCGGCCAGGGTCGTCATGGTTTCCGGATGCAGCCCCATGTAAGCCCACCAGTCGCTGCGGCGCGGCAGCAGCACGCGGCCCCACCAGCGGCGTTCGATCCGCGACACGCGCTCGGGATGGCGCTGGCGCCAGCGTTCGGGCAGCAACGCCAACCAGGACGCCAGCAGCGTCCACAACAGGAGCCACAGGTACTCGGGCCGGCGCAGGCCGGCCACGAAGTAGTCGCTGCTCTGCATGAACTCCAGGATCGGGATGTCGAAACGGCGGTAGAACCAGTAGCTGTCCCACAGTCCGTAGACCGAGATGAACAGGTAGCTGCAGCTGATCAGCAGGACGGGTTCGCGACGGAACACGCTCCAGATCCTGCGGACCAGGGACACGTCGCCGTCGGCATCTGGCCCGGGGCCCTTGGTGGAGTGCTGCGCCTGGGTCGGAATCATGCGGGGGAATATCCGGGAAAGGCGTTCAGATTAACAACTCCGTGCCCGCGAAGACGCCCATGGTCCGCGATCGGGCAGCAGCCAGGCGCTATAATCGCGAGGCAATGGTGGGAGAAGCACAGGGCGCGTTGCCCGTGCTGCCGAAGGCGCAAACGCCCGTAATCGCTCAGGCCCGATACCACCGGACGCGGCAAACACTCTGGAGAGACCGACCGGCACGAGCCGGAACCGGCGCCGAAGGGGCACGAAGCACGCGATCCTCGTCCGCGCGCTTCCAAACTCTCAGGCAAAAGGACAGAGGGGCACCACCGCCACGGAACGCCCGTTGTCGTTCCAGCCCACGCTGGAACCCGTCCATGCTCCTGCGTCCGCGCAGGAGCGGCCATGGGTCCCGGCTTCGGCCGGGATGACGATGCAGCGGCATCCGGGCGGCGCCCTTCACTTTTCCGGTGCCTCCGCCATGTCCAAGCCCAGCCTGCGCGAACTCGAACACCACGACGCCTTCGTCGAACGCCACATCGGCCCCAACGACGCCGAGGTCGCGCACATGCTGCGCGAGGTCGGCCACGACTCGCTGGAGTCGATGACCGACGCCATCGTCCCCGCCACCATCAAGCCCACCGGCACGCTCGATCCGGCGTCGAGCCCCGGCCTGGCCCTGCCCGGCTCGCTGACCGAGGTCGAGGCGCTGGCGAAGATCCGCACGATCGCCGAGCGCAACGACGTGTTCCGCAGCTTCATCGGCCAGGGCTATTACGGCACCCACACGCCCAACGTCATCCTGCGCAACGTCCTCGAGAACCCGGCCTGGTACACCGCCTACACACCCTACCAGGCGGAGATCTCGCAGGGCCGCATGGAGGCGCTGATCAACTTCCAGCAGATGTGCTCCGACCTCACCGGCATGGATATCGCCAACGCATCGCTGCTGGACGAAGCCACCGCCGCGGCCGAGGCTATGACGCTTGCCAAGCGTTCGGCGAAATCGAAGTCCAACCTGTTCTACGTCGCCGACAGCGTGCATCCGCAGACCCTGGAAGTGGTGCGCACGCGTGCCGACGGCATGGGTATCGATCTGCAGGTCGGGCCGGCGGCGGACGCGGCCGAGGCCGACTGCTTCGGCGTGCTGCTGCAGTATCCCGACACCTACGGCCACATCGTCGACCATGCCGCTCTGGCCGAGGCCGTGCATGCGCGCGGCGCCCTGGTCACGGTCGCCGCCGACCTGCTCGCGCTCACCTTGATCAAAGCACCGGGTGAATGGGGCGCCGACATCGTGGTCGGCAACACCCAGCGCTTCGGCGTGCCGTTCGGCTTCGGCGGACCGCATGCGGGCTTCATGGCCTGCCGCGACGCGTTCAAGCGCTCGATGCCCGGCCGCCTGATCGGCGTCTCGGTCGACGCTGCCGGCAAGCCCGCCTACCGCCTCACCCTGCAGACGCGCGAGCAGCACATCCGGCGCGAGAAGGCGACCAGCAACATCTGCACCGCGCAGGTGCTGCTGGCGGTGATGGCCGCGATGTACGCCGTCTACCACGGCCCTGACGGGCTGGTGCGTATCGCCCGTCGCGTGCATCGCCAGACCGCGATCCTGGCTGCGGCACTGCGCCAGGTGGGCGTGCAGGTGGGCGGAGATTTTTTCGACACGTTGCACGTCAGCGGCGTCGAGGCCGAGACCGTCCACAACTACGCCAGCCACCAGCGCATCAACCTGCGCAAGATCGACGCGACCAGCGTCGGCATCAGCCTGGACGAGACCGTCACCCGCGCCGACCTCGCCGCGCTGGCGAAGATCTTCGGTGCCGAGCTCAACGGCGGCGCAATCGACGCGCTTGATGCGGACATCGACGACGCCCTGCCGGCCGCGCTACAGCGCGAGTCGAAGTTCCTGCAGCACCCCGTGTTCAACACGCACCACAGCGAGCACGAGATGCTGCGCTACCTGCGTGCGCTCGCCGACAAGGACCTGGCGATGGACCGCACGATGATCCCGCTGGGCTCGTGCACCATGAAGCTCAACGCCACCGCCGAGATGATCCCGATCACCTGGCCGGAATTCGCCGGGATCCATCCGCTCGCGCCATCCTCGCAGACGCGCGGATACCGGGAACTGATCGATTCACTCGAAGCGATGCTGGTGGAGATCACCGGCTACGACGCGATCAGCTTCCAGCCCAACTCCGGTGCCCAGGGCGAGTACGCCGGCCTGCTCGCGATCCGCGCATACCACGCATCGCGCGACGAGGGCCACCGCGATATCTGCCTGATCCCCGAATCCGCGCACGGCACCAACCCGGCCTCGGCGCAGATGTGCGGCATGAAGGTAGTGGTGACGCGCTGCGACGCCAACGGCAACGTCGACGTCGAAGACATCCGCCGCGCCGCGGAGAAGCATTCGGCCAACCTCGCCGCGATCATGATGACCTACCCGTCCACGCACGGCGTGTTCGAGGAAGACGTGGTCGAGATCTGCGAGATCGTCCATCGCCACGGCGGGCAGGTCTATACCGACGGCGCCAACATGAACGCGCTGGTCGGCCTGGCGAAGCCGGGCAAGTGGGGCTCCGATGTGAGCCACCTCAACCTGCACAAGACGTTCTGCATCCCGCACGGCGGCGGCGGCCCGGGCGTGGGGCCGTGCGCGGTCAAAGCGCACCTGGCGCCGTTCCTGCCACGCGGACACAAGGATTCCGAAGGCAGCGTGGGCATGGTGTCCGCCGCCGCGCACGGCAGCGCCTCGATCCTGCCGATCAGCTGGATGTACATCGCGATGATGGGCGCCGGCGGCCTGCGCCGTGCCACCCAGGTCGCGCTGCTCAGCGCCAACTACGTGTCCAGGCGGCTCGCCCCGCACTACCGCACGCTGTACACGGGACGCAACGGGCTGGTGGCGCACGAATGCATCCTCGACCTGCGGCCGCTGGAGAAGGCCACCGGCGTCAGCGCCGAGGACGTGGCCAAGCGGCTGATCGATTTCGGCTTCCACGCGCCGACGCTCAGCTTCCCGGTCGCCGGCACGCTGATGGTCGAGCCGACCGAGAGCGAATCGCTGCATGAACTCGACCGCTTCATCGACGCGATGATCCAGATCCGCGACGAGATCCGCGCGATCGAGGATGGACGCCTGGATCGCGTGGACAACCCGCTGAAAAACGCGCCGCACACCGCCGACGCGGCCGCCGCGAGCGAGTGGACGCACGCCTATCCGCGCGAGCTGGCGGTGTTCCCGCTGGCCAGCCTGCGGCAGCAGAAGTACTGGCCGCCGGTGGCGCGCGTGGACAACGTGCACGGCGACAAGAACGTGTTCTGCGCCTGCATCCCGGTCGACGCGTTCAAGGAAGAAGACGCCGACGCCTGATCAAAGTTTCACCACTGCAACAAGCACACACGCAACCGCCCCGCAAGGGGCGGTTCGCGTTTGCGGCAATGGCGTTGTTTTCACCAAACAGTCGCCGGGCGTGACGCCACGCGGGCTGGCGGCGGTTGTTCAATGGGCCCTCCACAACCTTGTCCACAAGCGTCGTGGATAAGTCTGCGCGGGCACACGACGAGGTTCGGCAATCGTTGCGCAATGCAAGCCCCAATCGCGACGCCCTTGACGGATGCAGCCGGGGGTGCAGGCAGCAGGCCGGCTTTCGATGCTTTCCGCGGCGCAAGCAGTCCGCCCGGCACGCCCGACTACTTCGGCGTGCCACCACAGATCGAGTCGAGCAGCTGGCTCAACGGCGCCGGGCGGCCAAGCAGGTAGCCCTGCGCCTGGTCGCAGCCGTTGTTGCGCAGCCATTCGAACTCACCTTCGTGCTCCACGCCTTCGGCGATCGTGCCCAATCCCAGGCCGCCGGCCAGCGCGATCAATGCGCGGCAGATCGAGGCGTTGCGATCGTCTGTGTGCACGTCCTGCACGAAGCTCCGGTCGATCTTCAGATAGTCCAGCGGCAGGTCGCGCAGGTAGGCCATGCTGGAAAAGCCGGTGCCGAAGTCGTCGATCGAAATCGGCACCCCGGCATTGCGCAGCGCCAGCATGCGCGTGCGCGCCGCCTGCGGCTGGCGCAGCACCACGCTCTCGGTCAACTCGACGTGCAGTGCGCCGCGTGGCAGCCGGTACTGCTGCTGCAGTTCGGCCACGGCGTCGGCGATGTTGTCGCCCAGCAGCTGTACCGCCGAGATGTTGACGGCGATGGAGACATCGCGGAGTCCGCGATCGGCCAGGCGCCCGTGACAAAGCGCAGCCTGCTCCAGCACCCAGCGGCCGATCGGCACGATCAGGCCGGAGGTTTCCGCCAGCGGCATGAACACCGCCGGCGGCACCAGCCTGCCGTCCTGGCGCCAGCGCAACAGCGCTTCAAGCGCCACCAGCCGGCCGTCGGACAAACGCCGGATCGGCTGGTAGTGCAGCTCGAACTCGTCGTTGGGCAGCGCGCCGTGCAGGCGACGCGCCAGGACGATGCGTTGCGACGCCTGGTCGGCCATGGTGCGGTCGTAGGGCAGGACCTGCACCAGCTCTCGTCCCGCCTGCAGCGCAGCCAGGGCGGCGTGGCCGATCACCTGCTCGGCGCCCTCGCCCGCCTCGGGGCCTTCGGCAATGCCAATCCAGGCCTCGACCGGATGGGCCCCGCCCTCGGTCTGGACCGGCAGCGCGATCGCTTCCTCGAGTGCCGCCAGCATCTCCTGCTGGCGGCTGGCGTCCAGGGCCACGACGATGAACGATTCGCCGGGCCAGAACCCCACCGCGCCGAATTCGCGCCCCACCACGCTCAGGCGCGCCGCCGTCTCGCGCAACAGCAGCTCGCTGGTGGTCGCGCCCAGGGTAGGCGCGACCAGCTCCAGGTCGCGCAAGCGCACGAAGGCCGCCGCATAGCGCGATCCGGGCACGTGCTGCGCATTGACCTGCTCGACCAGCGCCGACAGGCGCGTCAGGCCGGTGGTGCTGTCGTGGGTGGCGCGCCAGGCAAGGTCGTGCTCATAGGAGACGCGGTCGCTGACGTCCTCGGCCAGCACCAGCCGCGCCTGCCGTCCCCCGAACTCGATGCCGCTGCTGAAGACGCGCACGTCCAGGCGACTCCCATCGCTGCGGACGTGGGTCCAGACACCGTCCACGTCCTGGCTGGCGCCACGCCTGTCCATCGACGCTTCGACATCCTTCCACTCCGACGCGGGACGGATGTCGAGGATGGTCATCGCGCGGAATTCTTCCAGGCTGTAGCCGTAGGAAGACACCGCGGCATCGTTGACCGCGAGGAACCGCAGGGTCTTCGCGTCGAATACCCAGAACGGCAGCGGGTTGCGCTCGAACAGCGTGCGGAACTGCGCTTCCGCGCGCTCGATGCGTTCCTGCGCCTTGTGCCTGGCGGTCACGTCGGCGACCGTGCCGGTGATCCGACCCTTTCCCTGGCTGTCGGTGGCGAGGCCTCCGCTGCCTCTGACCCAGCGCTCGCTGCCGTGATCGGTCAGCACGCGGTACTCCGCGCTGAAGGGCGTACCGGTCTCGAGCGTGTGAGCGAACCGCTGCTCCACCCGCTGGCGATCGTCCGGATGGATCCGCTCGAAGAATGCACGGATCGGCAGCACCCCGGCCCTGGGCTCGAACCCGAACATCACAGCAGTGTGCTCGGAGACCTTGATGTGCTCGCCGTCGGATTCGATCCGCCACACGCCGGTGCGCGAGGCGCGCTGCGCCTGGTCCAGCCAGTCCGCCTGCTCCTCCAGTTCGACGAGCAGATCCTCGCGCACGCGTTCGCCGCTGGTGAGCCGGTGCAAGAAATAGCCCAGCCCGAGCCAGTACAGCAGCACGAAGCCGGACGCGATCGACACGTTGCGATACCAGGGCACCAGCGCCTCGCGCAGGCCGATGCCGGCAACGACGACGACGTCATAGCCACTCATCGCACTGAGGCCGGCCAGCCGCGCGACGCCATCGACGTGGCTGACCCGCAGGCCCGACGCCGTGCCCTTGATATCCCGCAGTTCCGGTGACAGCGGGGTCTGGCGGCCAACGAAGCTACCGGTGGCAGCTTCCGGCTGTCGCGCGAGCACCACGCCGTTGCGGTCGAGCACGGTGGCGTTGCCTTCGCGGCCGATGTCGAGGTCGCGGATCATCCGCTCGATCGCGATCGTGTGCAGTCGCGCCAGCAGCCAGCGCCCGTCGCCGAACGGCCAAGCCACGCGCAGCCACCATCCGTCTTCGCCGTTGGCCTGCAGCGTACCGATCACCAGGCGGCCGCTGCGCGCGTTTGCGACCCATTCCGGCAGCCCCGGGTCGCCCTGCTCGCCCACCACCAGGGCGCGCCCCTGCGAATCGACCACCGCGACCGAGTCGAGATCGGCGCGCCGCGCAACCACGCCTGCGATTGCATCGCGCAGCCGCGCGTCCGCCCGGGCCGGGGCCGAGCCGGCGTAGGCGGTGGCATCGGCAGTGATGCCGGCCATCGCACGCTCCAGGCTGCCGAACTCCTGCCGCAGCAGCCGGTCCACGCCGGTTGAGAGCGCCAACGCCTGGCGCTGCGCCGACGCGACGCGGAGCTCACGATCCTGGTACAGCAGCAGCGCCAGTCCCAGCATCATCAGCAGGCCCAGCGCGACCCCTACGGTCAGTACCTTCTTGACCGATCCGGGCAACCGCTTGCGCACGCGTGGACGCATTGGACCGTTCTGCTCCCCTAGATTGTCTGCACCATGCCAACCGCCGCGGCGGCGTGCAAGGACGCGCAGCATTCGCTGTGGTGACGCAACCACGACATCGGCACGGACGCTTCGGCCTGAAGGCCTCGTGGTGGTGGCTGCCGTTGCCCGCGCCGTGGCGGACGGGCTTGACCCGATCCGCCGCCAGGCAGGCGCGGCAGCGACGGGCCCTCAGTCGCGCGCATGTCCCCGTGGCGCGCGCCGCGCCGCGGGCAGCGGGTCGCCGCCCTCGGTGTAGGCGGGAGGCGTATAGAAGTTGAGTGTCCTCAGCAGGCCGCGACCGGTGTTGCGGATCTCGTGGCGCTCGCCGCGTTCGATCACCAGCAGGCTGCCCTCGCGCAGCTTCCGGCGCGAGCCATCGACAATGGCGAGGCCGGTGCCGCTGACCACATAGATCCACTGGTCGGCGCCGCGATGGAAATTGTCCGCGCCACCTTCGCTGTCGCCGGGCGCGATCACCATCTCCGCCGCCTGGACCTTGCGGACGGTGAAGGCGGGGCGGAATCCTTTTCCAAAGCGCAGATGTTTCGATTGCATCGTGACCCCCGAAGCCTGCTTCCACCTTGGTGCCATGTCCGTCAAGGCGCTGCGAACAGGTGCGACAACCGTCCAGACGCCGCGTTCACGCGGTCGGGGCCATCTTGCGCTCACGCCGCATCCGTGCCACCCGGGAGGTTCCAGGAGCCGGCACGCACTCCAGGAGCCATCCATGTCACTGACCATCGCCGTGATCGTCGGCAGCCTGCGCCAGGATTCATTCAACGCGCGGCTGGCCGATGCGCTTGCCAGGCTCGCGCCGGACGACATCGAGTTCCGCCGACTGCGCATCGACGACCTGCCGCTGTACAACCAGGACGACGACGCTTCGCCGCCGGCGCCGGTGATCCGACTGAAGGAAGCGATCCGCGAAGCCGACGGGCTGCTGTTCGTCACGCCCGAGTACAACCGTTCGATCCCCGGCGTGCTCAAGAACGCGCTCGACCACGCCTCGCGCCCCTACGGCGACAGCGCCTTCCCGGACAAGCCGGCGGGCGTCATCGGCGTTTCCATCGGCGCGATCGGCACCGCGGTCGCGCAGCAACACCTGCGCACCATCCTCGCCTACCTCGACATGCCCACGCTCGGACAGCCCGAGGCCTTCCTCAAGGCCGACGACGTGCTGGATGAAAACGGCGACATCGCCGATGGCAGCCGCAAGTTCCTGCAGGACTGGATGGATGCGTACCTGGAGTGGGTACAGCGCCACGCCTGAGGCCACAAAACCGCGTGAGCCTCCGCGCTGGCGTCTCGCGGGCGGAGCATCAGCCCCTGCAGGAGCGGCTTCAGTCGCGAACGCCGGCGCCACGTGTGCCTTCTTTCGCGGCTGAAGCCGCTCCTACAGATGGCAATGCTGTTTTGTGGATGCGTCGTGCGCGGGCGTCATGCGACTGCATCCGGTTTCGCGCGGAACACCACGCTGATGCGCGGTTCGGCCTGGCGCGTCTTCGGGATTCCGTGCTCGTGCGTGGTCTGCATCGCATGGCTCATCGCCAGCAGGCTGCCGGGCATCAGGTCGACGGCGATCTGGTCGGCGTGGTCGCGCACGGAGCGGATCAGCATGCGCCGCGGTGCGCCCAGCGAGAACACGACGACCGGATGCCCCTCGCCCAGCAGGTGCAGCTTGTCGCCGTGCATGGCCACGCTGTCGTTGCCGTCGCGATAGAAGTTCATGCCGATCGAGGTGAATGGCGCCGGCACGTGCTGTTGCACGCAGGCGTGCATCGTTGCCAACGGCAGGTCCACGGGCAGGTCGTTCACCGCGTACGAGGCAAGCAGCCGCGGCACGTCGACCATGCGCTCGTACATGGGGCGACGCAGGTGGCGCCACCCGGCGCGCTCGACAAGCTGGTCGAACCAGCGCTGCGCCGTGTCCGGGTCGACCACGCCGGGCCAGTAGCGCGCGCCGCCCTGCGCATCGTCCACCAGCTGCAGCATGGACGGTGCGAACAGGTCGCCGGCGAGCGAGGCGGTGCGCATGGATGCCATCAGCGGAAGTCCCGCGAGCTGGTGTGGACCTGGCCGAGCAGCGCGGTCATGTCCTGCAGGTCGCGCGCGATCAGGTGGCGCACGCCATCGACCTGCTCCCAGCGACCGCGCACCGCCAGCAGGCGCGCGCCCAGCAGGGCCTTGCGCCGGCGCAGCGCGAGATGCGGCCACACCACCACGTTGACCATGCCGTGTTCGTCCTCGAGGGTGACGAAGATCGTGCCCTTGGCCGTCGCCGGACGCTGGCGCTGGGTGACGATGCCGGCGACGAAGGCGCCGCGCCCGTGCGGCAGCTCCAGCAACTGGCGCGTGTCGAGCAGGCGCTCGCGCTGCAGGCGTTCGCGGATCAGCGACAGCGGATGCGCGCCGAGCGTCAGCCCGGTGCTGCGGTAGTCGGCCACCGCCTCCTCGCCGGGCGAAGGCGCAGGCAACGCGATCTCGTCTTCGTCCGGGCTGCCCGGCAGCAATGGCCGCTTGTTCTCGATGCCCGCCACCGCCCAGCGCGCGGCATTCCGATGCCCGGACAGCGACGCCAGCGCTCCCGATTCGGCCAGCGCATTGCGCGCCTTCCCGTCGAGACCGGCGCGCAGGCACAGGTCGCGCACGTCGACGAACGGACGCTGCCCACGCGCGGCCACGATGGCGTCGGCCGCGGCCTGCGACAGGCCCTTGACCTGGCGAAAGCCGAGCCGGATCGCCGCCTGTCCGCCGTCGTCGACGCCGCTACGCGCATGCCCGCCTTCGAGCGTGCAGTCCCACTGGCTGCAGGCCACGTCGACGGCAAGCACCTCCAGGCCCACGCGCGCGCCGCGGCCGCGACGCGCGTCCTGCACGATCTCGCTGGGCGAATAGAATCCCATCGGCTGCGAATTGAGCAGGGCGCAGGCGAAGGCCGCCGGTTCGTGGCGCTTGAGCCAGCAGCTGATGTAGACCAGCTTGGCGAACGAGGCGGCGTGGCTCTGCGGGAAGCCGTAGGAGCCGAAGCCCTTGATCTGTTCGAAGATCTGGTCGATGAACTCGGGCGCGTAGTTCTTGTCGAGCATCAGCTCGCGGATGCGCACGCGGTGCGGCTCCATGTCGCCGCCCCGCCGCCATGCCGCCATGGAGCGGCGCAGGTTGTCCGCTTCGCTCGGGGAATAGCCGGCGTGGATCACCAGCTCCATCACCTGCTCCTGGAACAGCGGGATGCCCAGCGTCGGCCCCAGGATCGCCTTCACGCCTTCGGACGGATAGGTCACCGCCTCCCTGCCCTGCCGGCGGCGCAGGTAGGGATGCACCATGTCGCCCTGAATCGGGCCGGGGCGCACGATCGCGACTTCCACCACCAGGTCGTAGTACTTGTCCGGTTTGAGTCGCGGCAGCATGCTCATCTGCGCGCGCGATTCGATCTGGAACACGCCCACGGTGTCGGCGGCCTGGATCATCTCGAAGGTGGGCCTGTCGTCGGTGGGCAGCCGCGCGATGTCCACCACGTGGCCGCGATGGCGTTCCACCAGTTCCACCGCCTTGCGGATGCAGGTGAGCATGCCCAGCGCCAGGCAGTCGACCTTGAGCAGCTTCATCGTCTCCAGGTCGTCCTTGTCCCACTGGATGATGCTGCGCTCGGGCATCGATGCGTTCTCCACCGGCACCACGGTGGCCAGCGGTGCATCGCAGATCACGAAGCCGCCGACGTGCTGCGAGAGATGGCGCGGGTGGTCGCGCAGTTGGCCGGCCACCATCAGCACGCGCGCGATCAGCGGGTTGTCCGGATCGAAACCGGCTTCGCGCAGGCGCTGCTGCATCGGCGTCTCGCCATTGCCCCAGCCGAAGCACTCGGCCAGCAGCACGATCTGGTCGGGCGGCAGGCCGAAGGCCTTGGCCACGTCGCGCACCGCGCTCTTGCCGCGATAGCGGATCACGGTCGCAGCCAGCGCCGCACGATGGCGACCGTACTTGGCGTAGACGTACTGCAGCACTTCCTCGCGCCGCTCGTGCTCGAAATCGACGTCGATGTCGGGCGGCTCGTTGCGTTCCTCCGACAGGAAGCGCGCCATCAGCAGGCGGCTTTCAGTCGGGTTCACCACGGTGATGCCGAGCGCGAAGCACACGGCCGAGTTGGCGGAGGAGCCGCGGCCCTGGCAGAGGATGTCCTGCGACTTGGCAAAGCGGACGATGTCCTCGACGGTGAGGAAGAAGGCTTCGTATCTGAGCTTCGCGATCAGGGCGAGTTCGTCCTCGATCTGGAGCACCACGTCCGCAGGCACGCCGTCGGGCCAGCGTTCGCGCATGCCGCGATGCGTGAGTTCGCGCAGCCAGGTGGTGGGGGTGTGGCCTTCGGGCACCAGTTCGACCGGATAGGCGTAGCGCAGGTCGTTGCCGAGATCGAAGCTGCAGCGGCGCGCCAGCGCCACCGCGTTGTCCAGCAGGGCCGCCCCGCCCTCCACCGCGCCATGGATGTTGCCCAGCGCGCGGCGCGTGCGCAGGTGGCGTTCGCCGTTGCGGAACAGCTGCGCGCCGCATTGGGACAGCGGCGTGTTGTGTCGGATCGCGGTCATGGTGTCCTGCAGCGCGCGACGCCGGCGCACGTCCATGTGCACGTCGCCGGCGGCGATGGGCGTCATGTCCAGTGCCTTTGCGAGGTCGAGCAGCTGCGTGAGTCGCGCCACGTCGTCCTGTTCGCGATGCAGCTCCACCGCGAGGAAGGCGCGATCATCGAACACCGTGCGCAGCCAGCGGCCCTGTGCGGGATCAACCTCGCGCGCCGGGATCCACAGCGCGAACAGGCCGCTCAGCGAAACATCCACGTCCGACAGCCGGCGTTCGACATCCTGGCGCGTAAGCCGGTAGCCCTTGCCCTCGACCGCACGCCGCGCCTGGGTGATCAGTTCGCACAGCCGCGTGTAGCCGGCCGGGGTTTCCACCAACAACACGAATTTGAGTCCGCAGTCGAGGATGAACTCGCTGCCGACGATCAGCTTGACCCCGGTGATGCGCGCCGCCTCAAGTCCGCGCACGATGCCGGCCAGCGAGCACTCATCGGTGATCGCCAGCGCCTCGTAGCCAACCTGGGCCGCGCGTGCGAACAGCTCTTCGGCGCTTGCCGCGCCGCGCAGGAAGGAAAAGTCGGACAAACAGTGCAGCTCGGCATAGGCCGGCAGCCCCGCCTCGACCGGCGCATCGTCGTTGGCCGCGGTCGACAGGCGCAGGCGCTGCGCGGTTTCCCAGGCGCGCGGCGGGCGGCCGCTGGGGGTGTCGCGGTCGATGCCGTCGGTATCGCTCATGCGAACCATCCCTGCAGCATCCAGCCGCCTTGCTCGCCCGGCGGCGCAAAGGCCCAGGCGCGCTGTCCCTGCGAGGTTTCGATGACGTAGTAGTCGCGACGCGCGTCCTCGCCGTCCCACCAGCCACTTTCCAGGCGCTCCGGTCCCGAGACGATGCGCGGCCGCGAATCGCGCAGCGGGATCGGACGCGGCAGCAGCCAGCAGGGGCGCGGCGGGCGGGCGGGCGCCTCGTCGATGCGGCCCGCATCGTCTTCCACCCTTCGCCACGCGCGCTCGGGACGTGGATCGCCTGATGGCGCCACGGCATACACCGCCTCGTCGCCCAGGCGCGCGCGCAGCCGCTCGCGCAGCTGCGGCCAGGGCAGCTGCTGTTGGCTGCGCGTATCGAACAGGTCGCGCGAGGCCGGCGCGAAGGGGGGAAGTTCGCGCGCAAGCAGGCGCAGCGCGACCACCGGCCTGTCGATCCGCACCCGCTCCAGCCGGCTGCGCGTCACCTCCAATAGCATCGCCGCATCGCGTTCGGCCGAGAGCAGTCCGACCTCCACGTCGGTGTGTCCTGTTTCATGCTCGAGCCGCAGCACGAAGCACTGCACCCCACCGTCGCGCATCGACAGATAGGTGCACAGGTCGCCCACCAGCCGCCGCAGCGGGAACAACAGGGCCATGTGGCTTTCGACCTCGTAGCCCATTTCAACACGCGCATCGAAATGATCCGGCGGCGCGTAGCAGTCCAGCGGATCGTCGACCTCACCGTAGAGCCGGTCGAGATGGTCGAGCAGCTCGCGCCCGAAGCGCCGCCGCAGCGCATCGCGCGGCAGCGCGCGCAAGGCACGCAGGTCGCGCACGCCCATGCGCTGCAGGCGCTCGCCGCTGTCGCCGGGAAAGCGCGCGCGCCGCACCGGCATGCGGTCGAGCGTGGCCGTCATCGCGTCGCCGTGCATCAACGCCAGGCCATCGCGCAGTCCCGCCAGCACGCGCGCGGCGCGCGGCGTCGGCGCCAGCGCGATGCGGTGTTCGAAGCCCAGCGCCGCAAGCTCCTCGCGCAGGCGGCGTTCGATCTGCGGCCACGGCCCGAGCAGACGAAAGCTGCCGCGCACCTCCAGCACGATGCAGCCCGGCCACTGCGCGCTCACCAGCGAGCTGTGGCGATAGGCCCAGGCGGCGAGGAAGCGCTGCCAGCGTGCTTCGGCCTGCGGATCGTGCTCGACCATCGCGAAGTCCGGCAGCAGCGCATGCGCGGCAGTCAGGCGCATGCCCGGCCGCAGGCCCGCATCCGCGGCTGTGGCATTCACCGCATGCAGGCTGCGCAGCTGCGCCGGCCCGGTCACCAGCGCCAGCGGCGCCTGCGGATCAGGCAAACGGCGGAGGACGCCATCCAGCGCCAGTTGCGGCAGCAGTACGCAGGCCCAGAGCATCGACGTCGTCAGCCACGCAGGAGCGGCGCGGGGGCCTGGACGAGATGGAGCTCGTGCTGCGGGCAGGCGAGCGTTCCGGGAGAGGGAGCGCGCGAAACCTCGAGCGTTGGCTTTTCCTTCCCCCGCTCGCGGGGGAAGAGCCTGCCCTGAGCCTGCCGAAGGGTGCCGAAGGCGGATGGGGGCGCGCCGCAGGCGCGGGCAGTTGCGTCGCGACCGGCTTGCCCCCACCCCAGCCCTCCCCCGCTTGCGGGGGAGGGAGCCAGGTGCGCGGGTGCCTCCCGATCTGCGACCTCCCGATCCGTCCGGGCAGACGGAAGCTGCGCGACCGGAACGGAAGTTGCAGCCGTGTCCGTCTGCATCGGCTCCAGCACGAATGGCGCTGCCGGCACCGGCCCACCGCGGCACTTGCGCACCTGCCAGGCAATCGCGCGCTCCGTGCACACCGCTTCCAGCCGCAGCGCTGCCGGAGAAGGGTTCGCCGCGTGTTTGCGGTCGCGCAGCGCGAAGCCCAGGCATTGGCCGCTGTCGGCGGCCACCTGCAGGCGACGCAGCGCGCGCGCGTCGGCCTGCTGCGGCCAGCCCAGTACTACCGCGCAGGTGCCGCTGCGCAGGCATTGTTCGAATGCCCAAAGTGCATCACGCGGGGATGCATCGATGATGCGCAGCTGCGACAGGTCCACGCTGGCCGCCTGCCAGGCCGGTGCATACGGCAGGTATGGCGGCGCAATCACCGCCACCCGTTCGCCCTGCTGCGTGCAGCGCGCCAGCGTGGGCAGCAGCAGCGACAGTTCGCCCACGCCGTCGGCCGGCAGCAGCAGTTCGGTCAGCGCGCGCCGCGGCCAGCCACCCTGCGGCAGCAGCGCGTCGAGCACGGCGTGCCCGGTCGGCTCGCCATCGGCGGCGATCGCCGCGCTGCGGCCGGCGTGCCACAGCGTGCGCGCGGCCAGCAGGGTTTCTAGTGCGACAACGGCCGACATGCCTAGCCCCTGCGCACCAGACCGCAGTACACGCCCTCGATGGCGAAATCCTGTCCGGCGCGGACCTCGATCGGTCCATGGTCGGGATTGCGCGGCAACAGGCGGATGCGGGCGCGCCCGCGCTCGAGTCGCTTGATGGTGATCTCGCCATCGATGCGCGCCACCACCACCTGGCCGTTGCGCGCCTCGCTGGCGCGCTTCACCGCCACCAGGTCGCCGTCGAAGATGCCATCGTCGCGCATCGATTCGCCCTTCACCCTGAGCAGGTAGTCGGGCTTTTCGGAAAACAGCGCGCGGTCGAGCAGCAGCAGTTCGTCGCTGCCGATGTCGGCGCCGATCGGGGTACCCGCCGCCACCTGGCCCAGCACCGGCAGCGGCAGCTGGTCGGGGCGCCCGGGCAGGCGCAGCCCGCGCATGCGGCCGGTGTCCAGCTCCAGCAGGCCGTCGGCCACCAGCGCCTGCACGTGCTTGTGGGCGGCGTTGCGCGAGGCGAAGCCGAAAGCGTGGGCGATCTCGGCCAGGCTCGGTGCCCGGCCCGCTGCCAGTTCCTGGCGCAGGAAGGCCAGCACGGCGGCGCGTTGCGGCGAGAGGGTGTCGATGGGGCTCATGGGTGTACATATGTACACCTCTCCGGCGCATTGCGCGAGACTGGACATAGCCGCGCTTTCACTTGCCCGGGAGGCCCGGAGGACGCAATATAACTTTCGTTATAACGGACCGGTACCCACCATGAAGCTGAAAATCACCGCCATCGGCAATTCCGCCGGCGTCATCCTGCCCAAGGAACTGCTCGCCCGCCTGCGCCTGGGCAAGGGCGACGAGCTGTATGCGCTGGAGACGCCCGACGGCATCCGCCTGACCGCCTTCGATCCCGAGCTGGCCGCGCAGATGGGAGTGGCCGAGCAGGTGATGCGCAAGCGACGCACGCTGCTCAACAAGTTGGCGCAATAGCCATGATCGTCTGGATCAACAAGGCGCTGGCCATGGCCATCCACGACAGGCAGCTCGCCGAACATGGGGGTGCCAGTGGCGTGCGGGACGACGCCCTGCTCGATTCCGCCCTTGCCCGGTCGCAGCAGCTATACGCCTACGGCGATCCTCCACCAGATCTGGCTGCTCTTGCCGCCAGCCTGGCCTTTGGCCTTGCACGCAACCATCCCTTCGTGGACGGCAACAAGCGCACCGCCGCAGTGGGCTGCGAAGTCTTCATCATGCTCAACGGCGGCACGCTGCAAGCCGAAGACCACGAGCTGTATCCGCAGTACCTCGGTCTCGCCGAAGGTTCCCTGGACGAAGCCGGGTTCGCCGCCTGGCTGCGTCCGCGCATCACCATCAAGTCAGGTGGGCGGGTGCAGGAAACGGCCGGCAGCGGCGCCTGAGATTACCGCCGCATCCATGCCCTCAGGTCCACCCCGTCATCTCGACTGCAGAGATCTGCTGTCCGATCCAGGATTTACCGGCTGCGCCGTTGAAGAGCGCTTCTCCCTTCGGTCGAAATGACAGGCTCGGGGCGGCGGAGCTGCCTGCAACATCCCTTCACCCTGTCATCTCGACCGCAGAGTCCGTCATCTCGACCGCAGGGAGAGATCTGCTTCTGCTGCCCGCCACGCCGCGCTTCACTCTTCCGCAGACGGCGCCGGCCCCAGCCACTGCGGATAGCGCCGCACGATCTCGAGCATGCGCTGCTGGAAGTCGGGATGCTCACGACCGATGGTCCGCGCCAGTTCCACGCGGTCCAGGAAGAACTGCTCGAACCCGCCCGGCGAGAGTCGCGTCAGCAGGCGCACCGGGTTGCCGTCGGCACTTCCCTGGGCATGGACCGTTCCGCGCGGGACATGGACGTACGAACCCGCCGGCAGCCGGTACGCATGGCCGTCCATGTCCAGCGTCAGGGTGCCCTCCAGCACGTAGAAGCTTTCGTCCAGCTGCGGATGCACGTGCGGCGGCGTGCGGTAGGGCGGTTGTTCGATGAGCTCCACCAGCGCGTACGCTCCCCCGGTGCTGGCCGAAGGCACCAGCACACGCAGCGCGCCGGCATCGTAGGGTAGCGCCGGCGCCTCGCCAGCCGTGATCGCCAGTGGGCTGTCCGCGCGCGCCGCAGCCGGTTCGACGGCCATCGCTGCCGTGCAAGTCAGCAGCAGCGCCGCCGCGCAGGTGAATCGAATGTCCTGGAATATCATCGGCAGCGCTCCCGGGGCGGCGACATCGCCGTTGCCAGGCAACAACGGCGTCCGGCGACGGCGGCGGTCACCGCGCCTCCTGATCGCGGGAGCGGATGCCGCCGCTCAGCCGCGTCCTGCTTCGAGCCGGTGCATGAACACGCCGGCCACCGCCACGCCTACCGCCACCACGCTGATGATCAATGTCGCCAGCGCGTTGATCTCCGGCGTCACCCCCAGCTTGACCTTCGAATAGATCAGCATCGGCAGGGTGCTCGCGCCCGGGCCGGAGGTGAAGCTGGCGATCACCAGGTCGTCCAGCGACAGGGTGAAGGCCAGCAGCCAGCCGGCCAGCAGCGCGGGCGCGATCAGCGGCAGGGTGATCAGGAAGAACACCCGCCACGGCCGCGCGCCCAGGTCCATCGCCGCCTCTTCCAGGCTGCGGTCGAGCGAAGTCAGGCGCGAGCGCACGACCACGGTCACGTAGCAGGTGGTCAGGGTGATGTGCGCCAGCATGATCGTGGTCATGCCGCGCTGCGGCCAGCCGGTCATCTGCTGCAGCGACACGAACAGCAGCAGCGACGACAGCCCCAGCATCACGTCGGGCATCACCATCGGCGCGGAATTCATCAGGCTCAGCAGGCCGCGCCCGGGAAAGCGCCCGAAGCGCGACAGCGCCATGCCGCTGGCGGTACCGAGGAACACGGCGGCGGTGGCTGCGGTGGCCGAGATCACCAGGCTGCGCCCCAGCGCATCGAGGATCTGCTGGTTGTCCAGCAGCGCGCCATACCAGCGCAACGAGAACCCGCCCCACACCGTCGCCAGACGCGAGGCGCTGAACGAGTACACGATCACCGACAGGATCGGGATGTAGAGGAAGGCATAGCCGCCGGCGATCACCGCCCACAGCCACCATGGCCGGCCTTTCATGCGTCGACCTCGCGCTGTTCGCGCCGGTTTTCGATGTACTCGAACACCAGGGTCGGGATCACGATCAGCAGCAGCATCGCCACCGCCACCGCCGAGGCCAATGGCCAGTCGCGGTTGGTGAAGAATTCGGTCCACAGCACGCGACCGATGGTCAGCGCGTCGGGACCGCCCAGCAGGTCGGGGATGACGAACTCGCCCACCGCCGGGATGAACACCAGCAGGCAGCCGGCGATGATGCCGGGCATCGACAGCGGCAGGGTGATGCGCAGGAACGACTGCGCCGGCTTCGCGCCCAGGTCGGCCGCAGCATCGAGCAGGGTGAAGTCCAGCCGCATCAGTGTCGCCGCCAGCGGCAGCACCATGAACGGCAGGTAGTTGTAGACGATGCCGATGTACACCGCGAGGTTGGTGTGCAGCACCGCCTCGCCCGGCTCAAGCAGGCCGATGGCCGCCAGCGCGCTCGACAGCCAGCCGTTGGTCTTGAAGATGCCGATCATCGCGTAGGTGCGCAGCAGCGAGCTGGTCCAGAACGGCAGGATCACCAGCATCATCAGCAGCAGCCGCGTCACCGGCTTCGCACGCGCAATGCCGTACGCCATGGGATAGCCGATCAGCAGGCAGAACAGCGTCGACACACCGGCGAACAGCAGCGATCGCAGGTAGGCCGCCACGTACAGCGGATCCTGCAGCAGCAGCGCATAGCTGGAGATGTGCACGCGCAGCGACAGCGCCCCGTCGCCGGCCTGCTCGAGCAGCGCGGTATACGGCGGCACCTGCCCGAACACCGCCTCGGCAAAGCTGATCCGGGCCACGATCAGGAACGGCACGGCGAAGAACAGCCCCAGCCACAGCATCGGGATGAGCTTGACCAGCAGCCGACCGCGGCGGGTGCGGAACTCGTCGCGCACCACGCGGAAGAAACCGAACAGGTTGCGGACGACGTCGGCCCAGAAGCTCCACGTCCCTTGGTCCCGCCGCGCGTTCACGAGGCCAGCACCACGGCGCCGGTGGCGGGCCAGCTCAGCCACAGCGTGTCGTCCCAGTCGTAGTGCGGCTCGGAGCTGCGCTCGACGTGGGTTTCCTGTACCTGGATCACCGCGCCGGACTCGGTCTGCACGTGGTAGATCGACACGTCGCCGAGGTAGGCGATGTCGCGCACCTTGCCCACGGCCACGTTGTCGGCGGCCGGGCGTTGCTCGTGCACGTCGATCTTCTCCGGCCGCACCGCCACGCTCACGGTGGTGCCTTCCGGGATGTAGTCGGTATGCCGCGCCAGCACCGGCTCGGCCAGTGCGTCGCACTGCACCCGCACCAGCCCCGCGTCGAGGTCGTGCGAGAGCACGCGCCCCTCGAACAGGTTGATGCCGCCGATGAACTCGGCCACGAAGCGCGTTGCCGGGAATTCGTACAGCGCCGCCGGCGTGGACACCTGCACGATGCGCCCCGCATCCATCACCGCGATGCGCGAGGACATGGTCATCGCCTCTTCCTGATCATGCGTGACCATGATGAAAGTGGTGCCGACCTTTTCCTGGATGTTCACCAGCTGGAACTGGGTGCGCTCGCGCAGGCGCTTGTCGAGCGCGCCCAGCGGTTCGTCGAGCAGCAGCAGCTTGGGCTCGCGTGCCAGCGCGCGGGCCAGGGCGACGCGCTGGCGCTGTCCGCCGGAGATCTGGTCGGGCTTGCGGTTGCCCAGCTGCGGCATCTGCACCAGCTCCAGCATGGCCTGCACGCGGTCGCGGATCTCGCCGGCCGGCAAGCGGTCCTGCTTCAGGCCGAACGCGATGTTCTGCGCCACGGTCATGTGCGGGAACAGCGCATAGCTCTGGAACATCATGTTCACCGGCCGCTGGTAGGGCGGCAGCGCGGTCACGTCGACGCCGTCGATCAGCACGCGCCCCTTGTCGGGCGCCTCGAAGCCGGCCATCACCCGCAGCAGCGTGCTCTTGCCCGAGCCCGACCCGCCGAGCAGCGCGAAGAACTCGCCGCGGTAGATGTCCAGCGAGATGTCGTCGCAGGCGTAGAACTTGCCGAAGGTCTTGGTGACGCCTTCGATGCGCACGAACGGCTGCGCGTCGGCATCGCGCCAGGGCTCGATCGGTGGCGTGGCGCGAGCGGGTGCTGCCATGTGTGTCGATCTCCCGGGCTGGCCCTGGCACCGGTGCGCTGCGCGCACGTCGGGCAAGACCGGTGGAAACAGTGCGCGTCCGCAGGACGCCGCATTCGGCGAAGCGGGCATGGTACGTCCTCGCGCCGCGCCTGTGCGCGACGTCCGCGATGGTGACGGTCAGCGCGTTGCCGGCACGCCGCGGCGGCGCAGCAGCCGCTGCGCGAGCGGACGCCCCGCGAACTCCACCACCAGCAGCACCGCGCCGCCGATCAGCGTATCGACCAGGCGGTCGACCAGCAGCGGCGCCAGCGCCGACACCTGCGCCAGGTATCCCACCACCAGCGCCAGCGGCGTGATGAAGACCGTCGCCAGCCAGTACACGCGGCCGACGAACAGCTCGGTGGCGAACTGGAACGCGCCCACCGCCAGCACCAGCACCCAGGCCGGCAGGCCAAGGCCCAGCAGCAGGCCGGCGACCAGCACGCCCAGCGCGGTGCCGATGATCCGGTGTCCGGTCTTGACCGCGAAGTGCCGGCTGTAGGGGCGCGGCATGCAGGCCACCACCGTCACCGCGGCCCAGTAGGCGTGGCCGAAGCCCAGCGCCTCGACCACCACGATCGCCAGCACCACGCCCATGGCCACTTCCACCGCCGTCCACCACACCACGACGTCGGTCCAGGCCGCGGGTCTGCGTCGCGCCGGGCGCAGCGGCGCGAACGCGGGCAGATGCACGGCTCGCCGCAACCGCGTCGCCATCGCCCGGCGCAGCAACAGCCCGGCCATGCCCACCACCCAGCACAGCGCTACCGTGGCCGCGGACAGCAGCAGCCGCGCCGGCACCTGCGCGGGTTCCACCGGCACCGAGGCGACCACGGCGAAAGAGAACACGAAGAACGTCCCGCCAAACGGGATCCACTGCATCCGCTCCGACAACACCACGCCCGCGGCCGCAAGCGCCGCAAGCATGAGCGTGACCTGCCAGCCGTTCCACATCGCGACCGAGGCCAGCGTCGCCGCCGCCACGACGCCCAGCAGGCAGAACCCGGCCACGGCCAGCGTCACCACGCGGTCGCGATAGCGTTCGCCGCGGCCGTACAGCGAGGTGAATGCAGGAAAGGCCACGTAGACGATCAGGTCGGACCGCCCCAGCGCCAGCAGCAGCGCCAGCGGCACGACCACGCAGAACGAGGCGCGGATGGCGGCCTCGACGTCCATGCGGCCAAGCCGCTCGGGCCAGATCCATTCGGGCAATGGGCGCGTCATGGGCGCGTCATGGTCTGGAGCCGGGGCTCAGCGTAGTGGGATCATGCGGCGACTGCCGCGGGGGCAGCGCTCCTAAAGTGCCTCCCAACTGCAGACACCGGCTGTCTACAGCTGTCATTTCGACCGCAGGGAGAAGCGCTCTTCAACGGCGCAGCCGGTAAATCTGGTTTTATCCCGGCAAGAAGAAGATTTCTCCCTGCGGTCGAAATGACAGTGTGCCGTTTGGAGGTCAACGGCGCCGCTCCTCACCGCCAGCCGTTGCCGCGAGCCTTTGTGGTCAAGCCTGGCCGCCACTCCTCACCGCCCCTTACCGCCCGCTCTTGATTGCCGTCCATGCGCGCACGCGCTGGCGCTGCACGTCTTCGGGCAACGACACCGGATCGACCAGCTTCGCGCGCACTTCTTCCGGCGGGTACACGCCGGGGTCGGCGGCGATCTCCGGATCCACCAGCGCGGTCGCATCGCGGTTGGCGTTGGCATAGGCCACGTGGTCGGTGACCTTGGCGATCACTTCAGGCTGCAGCAGATAGTCGATGAAGGCATGCGCGTTGTCGGCGTGCGGCGCGTCCTTGGGAATCGCGATCACGTCCATCCAGCGGATAGCGCCCTCCTTCGGAATCACGTAGCGGATGTCGGGCGCATCCTTGCCGGTGGCTTCGGCCGCTTCGGCGGCGACGTCGCGCGCCTGGCCGATGTCGCCCGAATAGCCCATCACCAGGCAGGCGTCGCCATTGGCCAGCGCATCCTTGTAGGCGGCATTGTTGAAGGTGCGCACATGCGGCCGAACCCCGGCATAGGCCTGCTTCACCAGCTCGATCTCCTCGACCCCGCCGCCGTTGGGATCCCGGCCCAGCCAGATCAGCGCCGCGCCGAAGGCTTCCTGGTCGTCATCGAGCACATGGATGCCGCAGGAGGCGAGTTTCGCGGCGTTGGCCGGGTCGAACAGCAGCGCCCATGAATCCAGCGGCGCATCGGGCCCCAGCGCCGCCTGCACCTTGTCCACGTTGATGCCCAGCCCGGTGGTGCCCCACATGTACGGCACCACGTGCGCATTGCCCGGGTCGATGTCGGTCAGGCCGGCCAGCACGTCCGCATCCAGGTGTGACCAGTGCGGCAGTTGGTCCTTGTCGAGCTCGGCATACAGTCCGGTCTTGATCTGGCGTTGCGCGAACGGGCGCGCCGAGGGAAACACCACGTCATAGCCGGAGCTGCCGGTGGTGAGCTTGGTCTCGAGCGTCTCGTTCTCCGAGTACACGTCGTAGCTGACCTTGATGCCGGTCGCGGCCTCGAAGCCCGCGATAGTGTCCTCGGCCACGTAGTCCGACCAGTTGTAGACGTTGAGCTCCTGCGCGGAACCGCCGCCGGCGTCGCCGGAGCCGCCGCCGCAGGCGACCAGCGTCAGCGCGCAGGCAAGCGGCGCAAGGCGGGGAAGGATCGTGCGCATCGGGGGGATTCCTGTGCAGGGAAAGAAGCCGGCGGGCCGTGGCCGCCCGTGATCGCGGCATGTTAAGCCTTGCACTCCCGGGCTGCATGCGAAGGCGTGTTCCGCGCGTGTATCGTATGCGCCCCCACGCTGCCCGCCCACGCACATGCGCCTCGCCAAGACCAGCCTCCTGCTCGCCCTCGCCGCCCTGCCCGGCATCGTCCTCGCCCAGGACGCGGACGGCGGCAGCGCCTGGTCCGTGGAAGGCGAGATCGCCGCCACCAGCGACTACGTCTGGCGCGGCCTGACCCAGACCGACGGCAAGCCCGCCCTGATGGGCGAAATCACCGTGTCCCACGAAAGCGGCTTCTATGCAGGCGCCTGGGCCGGCAGCGCGGATACCGGCGATTCGGAGTCCGGCATCGACCACGAGATCGACCTCTACCTCGGCTGGGCCGGCGAACTGGCCGAGGACGTCGAGCTGGACCTGTCGGTCACGCGCGTCAAGTACCCCGGCGTCAACGAAGGCTACGAACTCGACTACACCGAATTCGCCGCCGCGCTGTCGTTCGCGGAGTACTACACCGTCGGCGTCGCCTATTCACCCGACATCGTCCAGTTCGGCGAGCAGGGCATCTACTACAGCGCTGCCGCCGAGTACCCGCTGGGCGACAGCGGCTTCGGCTTCAAGCTGTCCAGCGGCTGGTACGACCTGGACGATGCCGCCGGCGACAGCTATGGCAACTGGCTGGTCGGCGTGACCCGCTCCTTCGGCCCGATCGACGCCGAACTGCACTACACCAACACCTTCAGCTACGGCGAAGCGCTGTCGGAAAACTTCGACGACGCCGAAAAGGCCGACGGCCGCGTCGCCCTGCGGCTGGCCTGGGGTTTCTGAGGCCGGGACTGTTCCGCGACGCACGGGCAAACTTGAACACGGTCGGCCGCAAGCCCTCAGAACCCGCGCAGCAGCGCAGGCACCCCTACCGCGATCTCCCGCGCAAGCAATCCCATTGCGCCGCCGCCCTCCAACCTTGCCGCGGCGCGCGCGTGCAGCCACACGCCCCAGCACGCCGCCTGCGCGGGGGGCGCGCCGCGTGCGCATAGCCCGCCGATCAGGCCGGCCAGCACGTCGCCGGATCCGGAAGTGCCCAGTCCCCGCGGCCCGTTGCGATGCAGCCACAGGCCGCCCGACGGATCGGCGATCCAGGTGTCGGCAGCCTTGAGCACCACGACCAGATCCCAATCGCGTGAGAATGCGGCCGCCAATGCCGCAGCGTGCGCGGCGATATCCGCTGCATCGCAGCCCAGCAGCGATGCCATTTCGCCGTGATGCGGCGTGATGATGGCGGGCGGGCGGCCGCTTGCGCAGGCGCTGCCATCCGCGCAACAGCGGCAGGTCGATCGCACCCGCATCCAGCACTGCGGTGCCTGGCAGGCGCGACAGCAGTCGCGCCGCCAGTGCGCGCATCGCCGTGCCGCTTTCCACGCCTGGCCCCAGCACCAGCGCGTCGGTGTGTGCCGCCGCTGCGGGCAGGTGCCGGCCACCACCCACGATGCTGCCGTCGCTGGCTTCGGGAAGGCCGAGCACCCGCGCCTCGGGCACGGCGATGGCCAGCGCAGGCGCAGCACTGCCCGCGACCGCGAGCTGCAGTTTGCCCGCGCCCGCGCGCAGAGCAGCCTCGCCTGCGAGGCGCACCGCGCCAGCGAGGTCGCGCTGGCCGCCGACCACCAGCACGCGGCCGCGCTCTTCCTTGCCGCCGCCATCGCGCCGCGACGGCAGCGGCCAGGATCGCAGCAGCGCCGCAGTCAGCGGCTTGGGCCGCGGCGCGCGTCCGCCTGTATCGGGCGCGGCAGTGCTCACTTCGGCCCGGCCGGGACGTCCGCCGCTTCGGTCACCGGCGCGCCTGCCTGGAGCAGCGGCAGCTCCATGTTGGCCACCTCCAGCCGGAAGCGCGCGTCCGGCGCGGCGCGGTCCATGGCGTAGGTGGTGACCGAGCAGTTGGGCACGTCGGCCTGCCGGTCGATGTCCAGGATCTCGGCCTCGTCCATGCACTCGAACAGATAGCGGAAGCAGTTGACGATCACCTGGTGCGCCACGATCAGCACGCGTTCGCCCACGTAGTCGCGGCGCAGTTCCTCGGTCAGGCTGCGCAGGCGCAGGATCACGTCGCACCAGCTCTCGCCGCCAGGCGGGCGAAAGTAGAACTTGCCCACGCTGGAGCGCTGCGCGGCCAGCTCCGGAAACTTCGCCTTGATGCCGGCGATGGTGTAGCCGTCGAGCACCCCGAATTCCTTCTCGCGCAGGCGTTCGTCAACCAGCACCTGCTCGTCGGGCGTACCCAGTGCACGCGCCACCGCCTCCATGGTCTGGCGTGAGCGCACGAAGGGCGAACTCATCAGCGTGGTGGGCTGGATGTCCGGCGGCAGGCGTGCGAACCAGTCGCCGAGTGCGCGCGACTGCTCGCGGCCGAGCTCGGACAGCGGCGTGTCGGCATCGCGGGTTTCCAGATCGATCAGGTGGTGCGCGGCAAGTTCCGCGCGATCACGCGCGACGTTGCCTGCGCTCTGGCCGTGTCGCACGATCCACAGGCGGTCGGGCCAGTCGGTGTGTCGAAGTCTTGCCATGGAGTGTCGGTGCGTTGGCGCTCCAGATTCGACGTAGACGCGTCAAGGGCGCGCGAATCGGCCGCACGCACCGTGGCATTTGGAATACGGCAGGGAGCGCGTCCCCGGAACTGCCCGGAAGACGCACCCTCTCAATGGCCCACCCTCTCCGCATCGACATGCGGGGATGTTGCGAACCGAGTCACTCGGCCTCGCCGACATCATCCGAACTCAGGCTGACCTTGGTGGTCTTGGCCATCGTGCCTTCGGCTTTGCCCAGTTCAATGCCGGTGACCGGGTTGGACGCAGGGTCGGAGGCAGTGCGCTCCGCCATGGCCGTGACCACGCGCTCTTCCATCGGATCCAGCACGACGCTGGGAACGCCATCACCACCATCGACCGCGGTGAACTGCTCGGGGTCGGAGACGTAGTCGAAGTTCTCGTCGCTGTTCCACGGCCCGCGCATGTCGCCATCGCCCTGCGAGGTGTTGACGTACATCTCCTGGAACTCCGGCATGCCAGGCAGCTTGCCGGGCGGGAAGTTCGGCTCGATGGCGTAGAGCGCCTTCTCGAATGACTTGAGGTGCGCCATCTCGCGCGTCATCAGGAACGTCAGTGCGTCCTTGACGCCCGGATCGGCAGTGACGTTGATCAGTCGCTCGTACACGATCTTGGCGCGCGCTTCGGCCGCGATGTTGGAACGCAGGTCTGCGGTCGGTTCACCGATGCTGTCGATATAGCCGGCGTTCCACAGCTGGCCGCCCGAGTTGATCAGCGCCGGGCCACCGCCATACAGCACCTGGGTCACGTGGGAATCGTTGCCCTCGCCCTGCAGCGAGCGGAACAGTTCGCCCTCTTCCTCGACCGCTTCGGCCAAGCGGCCCTTGGCGCCCTTGTTCAGCATGGCCACCAGCGAGCCGATGACCTCCAGGTGGCTGAGCTCCTCGGTGGCGATGTCGAGCAGCATGTCCTTCCTGCCCGGGTCATCCTCGGAAAGGGCCTGGGTGAAATAGCGCATGGCGGCTGCCAGTTCGCCCTGCGGGCCGCCGAACTGCTCGAGCAGCAGGTTGGCCAGGGCGGGGTTGGGCGCGGCGACGCGGACGGTGTATTGCAGTCGCTTGTTGTGGCTGAACATCTGCTGCTCCTTGGGCGCACGATACGGGGGGGATCCGGGGCTGTGCGACCGGTCGGGCGCGATGTTCCGCGTTGGGCGGCAGTCACCGGGCTACGTCGCTCTGCACAGGCCGCCGAAGCTATCGGCGCGACTGAAACAGGTGCGTGAATTCACCGGGTTTTTTGCGCTGAAAATCGTTCAGGCTGTCCGGAAACATGCGCACGCCGTGAAGCCGACGGGATGCATCGCGCTAGCGCGCTCCGAGGGCCTCGGCCAATGGCACAAGATCCTCGCCGGACACCGGCCGTACCACGCGCGCGATCTCGTCTCCCGCGCGCAACAGCACCAGTGTCGGCCACAGCTTCACGCCGAAAGCGCGGCCCAGCGGCTTGCCGCGTCCGTCTTCCACTTTCAGGTGGATCACGTTCGCCGGCCCGTCCAGCATGTCCCGCAGCGCCGGCTGGGCCGCCTGGCAGTGGCCGCACCAGGGTGCGCCGAATTCGAGCAGCACCAGTCCGGGCGCTGCATCGACATCCATGCGCGCCGGCTCCACCACTTCGTAGTCGCCGCGATAGCTCACGCGGATGCCCGCAGCGCGCGCTCGATATCCTCCAGCGGCGCGTTGGTCAGGGTCTTGGGAAGCTCGGCGATGATGCGCGCCTGCACTTCCTTGTGCAGCAGCGGACGCATGCGCCCGAGCGTGGTGGGGTCGGCGGCAAGCACGAGATATTCGTACTGGTGCTTGAGCGCGCCGTCGTTGAGCGCGTGCGCCAGCTGCTTGGCGAAGGTGGCCTCGTCGATCTGCTGGCCGGTGGACTCGTTCGGCATGCTGCCGGCCGGGCCGTCGTCGTCCATGTTCATCAGCTCGCGCAGTTCGACCTGGTGCAGCGCAAGCTCGCGTTCGTCGCCACGGTTGCGGAACAGTCGCGCGTTGCCGCCGTCGGCGACCACCACCAGCGTGCCGGAAGGAATCAGTGCCATGCGGTTCTCCTCTTTGATCGAGGAACCACCTTCACCCATCCGCGATCAATGTCGCGTGACCCGCTCAACGCGATGGCGTGTCCTTGTCGCCTTCGGCCTCCGGATCGGGCGGCGCCTGCCGCTGGCTGCCGCCTTCATGGATCGGCATGCGGTCCTTGCCGAACGGCGGGAAACTGTTGCGGTCGCCGCTGCCATGCGGGTACTCACGCTGCTCGCGCTCCGGCTTGTCGGCCTGGGGCGGCGTGTCGGTCTTGCGGGTCATCTCTCTCCTGCTGCCACTGGTATCGACGCGTTTCAATCCTGGCGCGGGCGCCGGTCGGGTTCGCGATCGGGGCCGGACCCCGGATCCTGCCTGGGCTGCTCGCCCGGCTGCTCGCCCGGCTGCTGGCCCGGCGCCTGGCGATCGGGATTGGCCGGATGCGGATCCTCGCGGCGCGGGGGCGGCTCCTGCTCGATGCCGTTGTCGTGGGGTCGGTTGTTCATCGTTGCACTCCTGCACCTGCGAGGCGCCCTACCGTGCGCCGGCCGCAATGCAGGATGCGTGAGGGGCTGCCCGTGCCGTCAGGCCTGCGGGCGCGTCTCGGCCTTGGGTTCGGTCACTTCCTGTCCCGCTTCGGCGCGGCCGGCCATCTCCGCCCCCGCATCCGGCGCCAGCTTGCGCATCTGCAGCACCGAGACCAGCGAAACCAGGCCCACGGTCAGGAACGCGAAGGTGAAATTGATCGGCGCGTCAGCGCCTGCGCCGGTCATGCGTGAAGCGATGCTCAGCGCGAAGCCGCCGATGGTCACCCCCAGCGCCAGCGACAGTTGCTGCGCCATCGCCGCCAGGCTGCTGGCCTGGCTCATTCGCGCCTGGTCGATGTCGGCATAGGCGATGGCGTTGATGCTGGTGAACTGCAGCGAGCGCAGGAAGCCGCTGGTGAGCAGCACGCCCACCATCAGCGCGTACGGCGTATCGGCGCGGAACAGCCCGAAGCCGCACAGCATCAGCGAGGCCAGCAGCCCGTTCCACACCAGCACCGGGCGGAAGCCGGAAATGCGCAGCACGCGCGGCGCCAGCACCTTCATCAGCATGGCGCCGGCCGTGGAGGTGAAGGTGACCAGGCCCGACTGCAGCGGATCCAGGCCAAAGCCCAGCTGCAGCATCAGCGGCAGCAGGAACGGGGTGGCGCCGATGCCGATGCGAAACAGCGAGCCGCCCAGCACGCCTGCGCGATAGGTGGGCACGCGCAGCAGGTCCAGCTGCAGCAGCGGATGCGGATGCCGCCATGCATGGCGCACGTAGGCCGCCAGCAGTGCGGCACCGACCAGGATCGCGGCCGCCAGCGCCACGCCCGGCACCAGCCCGTGCCCGATCGCCGACAGCCCGAACATCGCCAGCGCCAACCCGCCGGCCGAGAGCAGGAAGCCGCGCCAGTCCAGCGGCCCCACCGGCTGGCGCAGCATCGGGATGTGCCGCCACGCCAGCCACATGCCGAGCAGGCCCATCGGAATGTTGATCAGGAAGATGAAGCGCCAGTGCGCATAGGTGGTGATCGCGCCGCCCAGCACCGGGCCCAGCATCGGCCCGAGCATGGCCGGCACGGTGAGCCAGCTCAGCGCGCGCACCAGCTCGGATTTCTCCACGCTGCGCAACAGCACCAGCCGTCCGACCGGCACCATCATCGCGCCGCCCACGCCCTGCACGAAGCGCCCGGCCACCAGTTGCCCCAGTCCATCGCTGGCCGCGCAGCCCAGTGATCCCAGCAGGAACACGCCGATCGCGCCCATGAACACCGGTTTGGCGCCGAAACGATCGGCAACCCAGCCGCTGACCGGAATGAAGATCGCCAGCGCCAGCATGTAAGTGGTCAGCGCCAGCTTCAGCGCCACCGGCGCCACGCCCAGGTCGGCCGCGATCTGCGGCAACGAGGTCGAGATCGCCGTGGAGTCCATGTTCTCGATGAACAGGGCGGTGGCGATGATCAGCGGAAGCAGGCGTTTCGGGGACAAAGGGGGACGCAAGGAAGAAGACCGTCATTGTGGCGGCGAGGGTGGCAGCCGGCGTGAGTGCACGCTGACCCCGCCGCAGGGGCGAACAGGGGCGAACAGGGGCGACGCAGGGTGCATTGCGCGCGCAGCCATCACAAGTCCTTCACACGACGCCGGGCGACCGCTCCTAGACTTGTCTGTGTCATGGCCCGCGGGGAGCGCGCTTGGATATGCTCACGCCGGTGCAGGGCCCAGCTGTCGACGCCAACCAGCTGCGCCTGTACGAAACCATCCTCCAGGCCGTGCCGGACCTGGTGTACGTGTTCGATCTCGAGCATCGCTTCATCTACGCCAACCAGGCGCTGCTCGCGATGTGGGGCTGCACCTGGGAGCAGGCCAGGGGCAAGACCCTGTTGGAGATGGGCTACGAGCCCTGGCACGCGTCGATGCACGACGAAGAGATCGATCGGGTCATCGCCACGCGCGGCACGATCCGCAACGACGTGCCTTTCGAGCATGCGTCACTGGGCGAGCGGGTATACGACTACATCTTCATGCCGGTGCTGAACCCGCAGGGGCAAGTCGAGGCCGTCGCCGGCACATCGCGGGACGTCACCACCCGCAAACGCCAGGAAGAGTCGCTGCGCCGCAGCGAGGAGCGCCTGAGCGCGATGGTCAATGCAAGCTCCGACCTGATCTACCGCGTCAGTCCGGACTGGCGGCAGCTGGCGGTGGTCGGGGGGCGTGCGGTCGGCAATTTCACCCGCGGCCAGTCGCTGGCCTGGTCGTTCAACCTCATCCACCCGGAGGATCGCGAGCGCGTGGCCGAAGCCATCCGCCATGCGCGCGAAACGCTGACCCCGTACCAGTCGCAGCACCGGATACGGCTGGGCGAGGACCGCTGGGCCTGGGTCTCGTCGCACGCCGTACCGATCCGCGACGACGATGGTGCGGTCAGCGAATGGTTCGGCGCCGCCACCGACATCGACCAGCGCGTCCGCCACGAGGAATCGCTGCGCCTGCTGGTCAACGAACTCGACCACCGGGTCAAGAACACGCTCGCCATCGTCCAGTCGATCGTGGCGCAGACGCTGCGGACCAGCCCGGACGGCGCAGAGGCGACGCCGCTGATCGAATCGCGGCTGCAGGCGCTGGCCGCGACCCACGACGTGCTCACCCGCGAGAAGTGGAGCGGCGCCCCGGTCGAGGAGATCGTGCGCCTGGCGGTCGGACACTGCCGCGACGGCAACCCGGCGCGCTTCGACCTGCAGGGGCCAGCCGTCAGCCTCGACCCCCGGCGCGCGGTCGCCCTGTCGATGGCGATGCACGAGCTGTGCACAAATGCGACCAAGTACGGCGCGATGTCCGTGCCCGACGGTCGCGTGCGCGTGCACTGGGCGCTGCACGACCAGGACGGGCAAACGCGACTGGTGCTGGACTGGGAAGAATCCGGCGGCCCTCCCGTGCAGGCGCCCACGCGCGGCGGTTTTGGCACGCGCCTGCTGCAGCGTGGGCTGCAACACGACCTCCAGGGCACGGTGACACTGGAATTCCCCCCCGCGGGCGTGCGCTGCCACATCGAAGCTCCCCTCCCTTGCAATGCAGGAATCCGGCCATGACCCCTCGCGTTCTCATCGTCGAAGACGAATCGCTGCTGGTGATGGTGCTCGAGGACCTGCTGCCCGAGCTCGGTTACGAGGTCGTGGCGACGGCGCACTCGGTGGAGACCGCGCTCGAGGCGATGGACGAACACGAGCCGGACATGGCCATCCTGGACATCAACCTGGCCGGTGCCGCGTCGTTCCCCATCGCCGACGAACTCGACAGCCGCGGCATCCCGTTCCTGTTCGCCTCCGGCTATGGCCGTGGCGCGCTGCCGGCCCGTCATGCCGGCGCGGTACTGGTGCGCAAGCCTTTCGGCCGCCAGGACCTCGCCGATGCGCTGGCCGGGATGCCGCGACGCAAGTCCGCGCGCGCCTGATCGCCATGACTCCGCTCGACAAGCCGCTGCGCCGCGAACTGCTGATCGACGAGATGCCCTACACGCTGACCATCGACCCCGAGGGCCTGAAGCTGGTGCCCAAGGGCAAGCGCAAGGGACTGGTGCTGCGCTGGACCGAGCTGGTGAGCGGAGATGCGGCCCTGGCGGTTGCGCTGCAGGCGTCGCTGAAGGTTTGAGCAAGGCCCGGGTGGCACCGTGACTGTGGCGTGGCGTGGGATGCCAACGTTGTATCGCGCCACGTGCATGTCGCTCGCGGCTGAAGCCGCTCCTACAAAGGTGTGGACGGGCGTGTCCGGGAGGCGACGATCCAGGATCGCGCCACGTGCATGTCGCTCGCAGCTGAAGCCGCTCCTACAGAACGCGGTCGTCTCCACTTGTAGGAGCGGCTTCAGCCGCGAACGCAGGTAGGGGCGCCACGCCGCCCACCACGCGATCACCGCCACACGCCGCGCCCACCGGTTTGACCCTTCCTCTCCCAGCCGCGAGGATGGGACTCCATTCACCCGATCTGGGAGCCCTGATGCCAGCATTTACCGGCCAACGTGCCGGCCTCCAACCCCACTTCGCGCCGGCGCTGCCGGCCCGTTCCAGCGTCCTGGCCGACGAACATACCGGCCTGCAGCACGTGATGGTCACTCGCCACCCGCACTTCGGCGGGCAGCTGTTCCTCGACGACGACCTGCAGATTTCCGAATCCGACACCGCCTACGGCGTGGCCATGACCAGCCCCTTGCTGGAACTGCCCCGGCCCGCACGCGTGGCCATCCTCGGCGGCGGCGACGGTGGCGTGCTCTGCGAATTGCTGCGCACGTTCGAACCGCTCGACGCCATTCCCTCCGAACTGACCATGGTGGAGATCGACCCGCGCGTGGTCGCGCTCTCACGCCGCCATCTTCCCGCCCTGTGCGGCGATGCCTTCGACAGCCCGCATGCGCGCGTGGTGAACGGCGACGCCTACGCCTGGATCGCGCAGGCGCGCGGCCTGGACGCAGTGATCTACGACCTGACCATGGACCCGGTGCGCGAAGGCCATCCACGCGCGGAGTTCATCGCCCGCGTCATCGCCCACATGGCGCGCGCCCTGCGCCCCGGTGGCGTACTGAGCATGCAGTGCTGCGGCCACGGCCTGCGCGACGCCGAGGACCGCGCCACCCGCCGCGAACTGCTGCCGCTGATCCGCGAGGCGGTGGACGCGCACTTCCAGGATCGCTGCGAACAAAGCGTGCTGGTTCCGTCCTACCGCGACCTGTGGACCTTCCTCAGCGCGCGCAAGCCGGGCTGAGCGACCGTTCCAGCTGCCGGTAGTACGGCAGCAGCGCCAGCGCGCGCGCGACCACGAACAGCACGAACGCCGCCCACAGCCCGTGGTTGCCCCACAGCGCGGCGGCCGGCCATGCGCAGAGCAGGAACACGGCCAGCGACAGCAGGCCGGCGTTGCGCATCTCGCGCGTGCGCGTGGCGCCGATGAACACGCCGTCGAGCTGGAACGCGGCCACTGACAGCAGCACGTACAGCGCCGCCCAGGGCAGGTACGCGCGTGCCGCCGCGACCACCTCGGGCAGCGACACCAGCAGCCCCACCACCGTCCCGCCCAGCAGCCAGATGGCGAGCGCCAGCAGCGCCGCGGTGGCCAGCGCCAGTTCGCTCGACAGGCGCACCACGCGCCGCAGCCGGGGCAGGTTGCGCGCGCCGACCGCGCCGCCCACCAGCGCCTCGGCCACGAAGGCGTAACCGTCGAGGAAGAACGCGCTGAACGACACCAGCTGCAGCAGCAGATGGTTGGCCGCGAGCGTCACGTCGCCGAAGCGCGCGCCCTGGCTGGCGAACCAGCCGAAGCCAGCCAGCAGGCACAGCGTGCGCAGCATGATGTCGCCGTTGGCCGCCATCATCCGGCGCAGGCGCGTGCCGTCGCGCAAGCGTTCGAGCGGCAGGAACGGCGCGTCGTCGCGGTGCCGCGCGCGCAGCGTGCGCCACAGCACCAGCGCCGCCACCACGCAGGTGGTCCACTCGGCGATCGCGGTGCCCAGGCCGATTCCGCGCGCGCCCATGTCCAGCACGCCGGCGAAGTACACGTCGAGCGCGGCGTTGAGCCCGTTGAGCAGCAACTGCACCAGCAGCAGGGTGCGGCTGTGGCCCAGCCCGATCAGCGCGCCACTGAAGGCATACAGCGCCAACGCCGCCGGCGCGCCCCAGATGCGCGCCTGGAAGTAGTCCATGCCGGCGTTTTCCACCGCGACGCTGGCGTCCATCACCGCGAAGTAGGCCGTCGCCAGCGGCCACTGCAGCAGCATCACCACGATTCCCAGGCCCACGCCCAGCAACAGCGCGCGCGCCAGCGTGGCGCGCACCTCGGCCTCGTCGCCGGCGCCATCGGCCTGCGCGACGAAGCCGGTGGTGGCCATGCGCAGGAAGCCGAAGCTCCAGTAGATGAAGTTGAACAGCAGCGCGCCCAGCGCCAGCCCGCCCAGCGCGGCCGTGCTGCCGTAGTGGCCGATGACGGCGGTGTCCACCAGCCCCAGCAGCGGCACCGAGGCATTGGCCAGGATGATCGGCCAGGCCATGCGCGCGATGTCCGGGCGCGTGAGTGCGGGCGAGTGCGGCGTCTGCATCAGCCGATGATGCCGCAGCCCGTGGGTGGCGCGCATGCGATACGAAGCGGCGCGACCGGCAGATCCCTCGCTGCGCTCGGGATGACAGAGATACAGCGGACAGATGCTTCGCTGCGTTGTGGCCCTCGCCAGCTGTCATCCCGAGCGCAGCGAGGGATCTGCTCCGCGACACCCGGGCGCGTCGCGCTAGACGTCCCGCGCTGCTGCCAGCTGCGTTTCCACCGCCAGCCGCAGCTCCTCGAACGCGCAGGGCTTGCGCAGCAGCGGGATGTCCAGGTCGTGCGCCCCGGCCGGTCGACCGCCGGTCTGTACAGGTTTGTGCAGAAGACTATGAACAGGCCCCTGTGCAAACGGCATTGCGTCATGGCGTCTACCGCCGCCCCTGCGGCATTCCCGTTCCGCGCAAGGCGTGCCGACACGCCTATAGCCGCTCCACCGCCATCGCCCGCACCAGCACCTCGTCCTGGCGGAAGCGCTGCTGCAGCTGCCGCCGGTACGCCGCCCACCAACCGTGGTCGAGCTGCGCGGCCATCACCTCGAACAGCACCACCTGGTCACGCTGCACCTGCCCGCCATCGTCTTCCCAGGCGCCCAGCGCCGGCGCACGCAGGAAGGCGGTGACGCCGCCGAAGAGGTCGGTGAGCTCGGTGCGCACGGTGTCGAACAGCGACCTCTCGAACGCCACGCCGGCGTTGTCATGCAGCGGCAGGAACAGCTGGACAAGATGCATGGGGGCGGCCGGCGCAGGCGATGAAGGCCGCACGATCGCACGCGTGGCGTGGGCATGACGTCTGGAGCACGAAGTGACGGCCCGTTCACCGCACTGCGTCCATAACGCCGCCATGGCCAGACCTTCCATCGCCGCCGCAGCCGCACTCGCGACCCTGTTCGCCCTGTCCGCCTGCGACGACTACCCCCGCGACGCCGACGACATGACCCGGCAGGCCGAAGAACAAGGCATGCGCGTGGGCGCCAGCCACGATCCGCCGTGGGTGATGGTGTCGACCGACGGCACGGTCGGCGGCCCGGAAGCCGAACTGGTGCAGCGCTACGCCGATGCGCAGGGCTACCGGCTCACCTGGCTGCCGGGCAGCCATGACGCATTGATGGGCGACCTGGAGCGCGCGCGCCTGCACGCGGTGGTCGGCGGCCACCATCCCGACTCGCCATGGAAGCCCAAGGTCGGCTGGTCGCGCCCGCTCGCGCTGCGCGCATCGCCGGACGGGCCCATGCCCGAACGCCGCATCGCCCTGCCGCCCGGGCAACCGGCCTGGCACCTGGCCTTCGACCGCCACCTGGCCGAGCGCGAGGGCGCGCAATGAGCGCCGTCGACGGCCTGCGCCCGCCAGCGCGCGAACTTCCACAGGCGCAGCGCGACGCCCTGCGCCGCGCCGAGCGGCTGTGCGGCTGGACGCTGCTGTGGATGTCGCTGGTCGCGGCGCTGATGTTCGTGACGATGGGCGGCTCGCAGGCGATGAAGACCGCGCTGATCGAGGACGTGCTGAGCCTGGTTCCCCCGATCGCCTTCCTCGTGGCCAGCCGCTTCCGCCGCAAGGGCGTGGACGCCGAGTACATCACCGGCCGCGAGCGCGCCTTCGACGTCAATTTCCTGATCTCCGCCGTCGCGCTCACCGGCGTCGGCCTGGCCCTGGTCTACGACGGCCTGCATACCCTGCTCACCGCCACCCGCCCGGTGGTGGGCACGGTGATGATCGCCGGGCACGTGCTGTGGCAGGGCTGGATCATGATGGGCGCGCTGCTGGTCTCGGCGGTGCCGCCGATCATCCTGGGCCACAAGAAGCTGGCGCTGGCGAAGACGCTTTCGCTCAAGCCGCTGCACACCGATGCCGACATGGGCAAGGCCGACTGGATGACGGCCGCAGCCGGCATCGTCGGCGTGGCGGGCATCGGCTTCGGCCTGTGGTGGGCCGATGCCACCGCGGCGCTGGTGATCGCCGGCAGCATCCTGCACGACGGCAGCAGCAACCTGCGCGCCGCGGTGCGCAACCTGCACGACGCGCGCCCCGAAACACTCCAACGCGGCGAGCCCGACCCCCTGCCCGACCGCTTGTGCGCCGAGATCTCCGCACTGCCCTGGATGGACGGCTGCGCGGTGCGCCTGCACGAGGAAGGTTTCCACCTGTCGGGCGTGGTGCTGCTGCGCAACCGCACGCTCACCGCCGCGCAGGTGGAGGAAGTGCGCGCGATCGCGCAGGCGATCGACTGGCGGCTGGACCAGATCGACGTATCGATCAGCACCCCGAGGGAACATTGAGCGCGGGGAACAGGGATCTCTGGCGGAGATCCTGCCGGGATCTCTCGCTGCGCTCGAGATGACAATTTTTCTGCTGGGCCAGTTCGTGAGCAACCGGAACAACAAGCCTGTCATTCCGAGCGCAGCGAGAAGAGCTTTACAACGGCGAAGCCGGTCAATCTCCGGCCGCACCACCAACCACTTTGCCGCACCACCGAATGACAGCCGCGCCGGCCTTGCCTACAGTGACCGCGTACCCGTCCATGCAGACACCATGTCCCGCCGCTTGAGGATTCCGCGCACCTACTGGGCCGACAGGACCATCCTGGCCGTGCTGATCGCGGGGACAGCGTGGCTGTCGCTCACGCTGGCGCGCGGCCCCGGTGAGCTCGCGGCCATCTGGGTGGGCAACGGCATCCTCACCGGTTGGCTGTTGTCGCGGCGCACCGCCACCTGGCCGGGTTACCTCCTCGTTGCATTCGCGTCCGAGCTGTCGGCGCGCATCCTCGCCGGCGACGAGCCGCTCTACGCCATCGCGATCGCCGTGTGCAACCTGATCGAAGTGCTGGGCGTGGCCGGCATCGTGCGCCTGCGGGTCCCCGACATCCGCGATCCGCGCAGCTGGATACGGCTGGGCGGAATCGCCACTGCCGCCACCCTGGCGGCCTGCGCGGTGGCCGGCGTGCTGGCGGCGACCGTGGCCTACTCGCTGCACGCGCAGCCGTTCCTGCCCGCGCTGGGGCGGTGGTACTCGGCGCACGTGGTCGGCATGGTGGTGGTGGCCACCACCACCCTGGTCGCGCATCGCAGAGGCCTGGGCCTGCCCATCGCGTCCAGGCGCGGCTGGAGCCTGGCCGCCACGCTGGCGCTGCTGGCAGCGGTGGCGGTCGGCGTGTTCACCACCAGCCACTCGGTGCTGTTCCTCACCTATCCGCCGCTGCTGCTGGTGGCGGTGCAACACCGCTTCGCCGGCGTGGCGCTGGGCGTGATCGCGCTGGCGTTGATCGGCGCCACGGCTACTACCCTCGGCCTGGGCCCGATGGCGCACCAGGAACTCGACGCGGCCACGCGCATCGCCCTGCTGCAGCTGTACATCGCCGGCGGCTGCGTGATGACCATTCCCGTGTGCCTGGCCATGGCCGAGCGCGACCGCCTCGCCGCCAGCCTGCGCGACAGCGAGCGCCGCTACCGCATGCTCGCCGACCATTCGCACGATGCCGTTACCCGGGTAAACGCCGAGGGCGAGCGCATCTACGTCTCGCCCTCCGCCACCGAGATGCTGGGCTGGGCGCCGGACAACCTGCTGGGGCCGCGCTGGGAGATCGTCCATCCCGAAGACCGGGACAGACAACGCGCGGCGATGGAAGAGGTGCTCGCCAGTGGCGAGCCGAACACCGACAGATACCGGCTGCGCCACAAGGACGGCCATTACGTCTGGATCGAGGCGGTGTCGCGCTGCATCCCCGCCGACGACGGCGGCGACCGCAACGACGTGGTGATCGCCGCGCGCAACATCAACCGCCGCGTCGCCGCCGAACAGGCGCTGGCCGAAAGCCGCCTGGAACTCGAACGCCAGTCGCGCGTGGACGCGCTGACCGACCTGGCCAACCGCCGCCAGTTCGAAGAGCGCCTGTCATTGGCGCTCAAGCGCCTGCAGCGACACCACACGCCGGTGGCGCTGCTGTACCTCGATATCGACCGCTTCAAGGGCATCAACGACGGCCATGGCCATGCCGCCGGCGATGCCGTGCTGCAGGCGTTCGCCCGTCGCCTGTGCCACTGCGTGCGCGAGACCGACCTGGTGGCGCGCCTGGGCGGCGACGAGTTCGTGATCCTGCTCGAGGACGTCCCGGCCACGGGCGCCGAGGCCGTGGCGCGCAAGGTGGTGGCCGCCATGGTCGATCCCATCGATGCCGGCGACGGCCACCGCATCACCGTCACCACCAGCATCGGCATCGCCTGCACCCGGCAGCCCACCGACGCCGGCACGCTGATGGCAGAGGCGGACGCCGCGCTGTACGCGGCCAAGAATGCAGGGCGCAACCGCTACCACGTGGGGACGCCGGACTAACGCGCAGCCGCGTCGCGGCGCAATCACCCCAACCCGCTACCAGACCAGGTCGTCCGGCACCTTGAACTGCGCGTAATACGCATCGTCTTCATCACTCGACGGCGCGGCCGCTGCCCCCGCCTGCCCGTGATCGAGCACGATCATCCCCGCATCGCGCTCGCGCACCTGCTGCCCCGCCCCGCGCGGCAGCAGCACATACCCGTCCGCGCCAGCCGCGACCACCAGCTCACCCGCCGCCAGCTTGCGGCGCAGGTCCTCGGTCACCAGCAGCGTGCGGATCGCACCATCGGCGGTGAACCGGTACTCGCTCTCGCCACCGTGCGGCACGCGCTTGTCGCGGATGATCTGGCGCGCCTGCGCGCGCAGCTCGGCCACGCGCGCCTGCGCCCTGCGCTCGGCCTCCAGCGCACGGTCGCGCTCGGCCTTCTCGGCCCGCACCCGCTGCGCTTCCAGCTCGATCTCGTTCGGCCCGGACGGCGCCCGCGCATGCCGGGCCAGGTGCTGCTCGCGCGCCACCGCCGAAACCTTGGACTTCTTGACCAGCCCGGCCTTGAGCAGCTGTTCCTGGAGGGGATTGCCTTTGGCCATGGCGGCGGCACCTTGCTTGGGAGGCCACCATGATACGGCCGCGCCGTCGGGCCCCTTGCCGGCAGCCCTGACGGAGTCCGGACGCGACCGTTCAGTCGCGCAGCTTCAGCGTCGGATGTTCGTCGAGCACGCCGTCTTCCAGGATCACCACGTGGCGCGTGTCGTCCTTGTCGAACAGCACCGGGATCGGCGTCTGGAACAGCGGCCGGCGCACGAAGGCCAGCCGCCAGCGGAAGATCTCCAGCGCCTCCAGCGTGACCAGCTGGGCAGGCGTGAGCCCGGCGCGCAGCGCTTCGGCAGCGGTCGGCGGGGCCGGCCTGCGGCGCTCGGGCGTGCGCGGCCCGGGAGGCGGCGCCACGGACTGCCACGGACCGTCGATGACCGTGGCTTGGTGGTGGTTGCGGGACATGGAAACTCCGGAACTTCGGTGGGGGCCGGGGCCTACCTGGCGCGCTTCCCATGGCGCGCTGGCATACGCCGGCGCATGGGGCAAAGCAAGGCGCGTGCCGTTATGGGTGTCCTGCCAAGGAATCCCAGTGAATTCAGTGATTTGTTCACTTCGGATGCAGGAATGTGGAGGGGATGTGCACGCCAGGCGCCGTCCGGCTGACACCGAACCGTTGTCCGCGCCCCCACCACCCGATCCGGGTCGACCGGCGCGCCGCAGCGCTGCCGGAAAATTGACTCGCTGCGCCTACCGGCATCCGCAGGGTGCCCCGTTGCGTCCGATTTCTGCCCCTCGCTGCCGCAGGCAGACGTCGCCGGGACGATTCGCTTGCGGCCTCCCCTGTCTCTTCGGAGACTGGGCAACCCGGGCACACGCACGCACGGCATGACCACCACCCCGCACGAACTGCACCGCCTGGCGGCGTTCACCGACGATCCGCGAGGCGGCAACCCCGCCGGCGTCTGGATCGGCGATGCGCTGCCGCCTGCGGATCACATGCAGCGGGTCGCCGCCGAGGTGGGGTACTCGGAAACGGCGTTCCTGGCCCCTGCCGCTGGGCGCGCGTGGCGGGTCCGCTACTTCAGTCCCCTGGCCGAAGTGCCGTTCTGCGGGCACGCCACGATCGCCAGCGGCGTCGTGCTGGGTCGCGGGTCTGGCAGTGGCACCTACACGCTTGCCACCCGGGCGGGCGAAGTGCGTGTCCAGGTCGAGCGCGAAGGCGACGCGTGGCGCGCAAGCCTGCAGTCGGTGCCGACGCAACAGCGACCCGTGCCCGCGGCCGTGCTCGACGAAGCCCTGGCCACGCTCGACTGGCGCCCGGGCGAACTCGACCCGCAGTTGCCGCCGATGCTCGCGTTTGCCGGGGCCTGGCACCTGGTGCTGGCGGTGACGCAGCAACAGCGGCTCGAACGGCTGCACTACGACTTCGAGCGCCTGAAGACCCTGATGCTGGCGCACGAACTCACCACGCTGCAGCTGGTGTGGCGCGAATCGCCCGCGCGATTCCACGCGCGCAACCCCTTCCCCGTGGGCGGCGTGGTCGAGGATCCGGCCACCGGCGCGGCCGCCGCGGCGCTTGGCGGCTACCTGCGCGATGCCGGCCTGATGCCGGTGCCGGGTGGGTTCCAGATCATCCAGGGCGCGACGATGGGGCGACCCAGCCTGCTGCACGTCACCGTGCCGACAAGCGGCGGGATCATCGTCTCGGGCACCGCGGTGGACATGCCGGCGGCGGACTGAGGGCGGCGTGTCTGTGCACGTGCGCGTCCGCTACATGCTGTTGACGTGCAGGATGTTGCCGTCCGGATCCGTGAACCAGATGGCAGCGAAGTCGTCGACAACGTGTACGCCGCGCTCGATCCGCATTCCAAGTTCCGGATACTCCTCCAGCCGCACGCCCTTCCCGCGCAGGTCCCCGGCGATGGCGGCGACGTCGCTGCCCGCGCTCCACACCACCGCGTTCCCCGTGCCCGGCCTGACGTCCTTCGACGGGTACACCACCAGCCAGGTGTCACCGGTGCGAAAGGTCAGCACGCCGTCGCTCCCATCCCCGTCCAGTTCCAAGCCCAGGATGCCTTCGTAGAACCCGCGCGCGCGTCCGAGGTCGCTCACTGCGACGATGGCCGAGGATGTCTTGTGCCTGAGCATGGTGGCGCTCCAGTCGTGTGGGAAGCGACGAGGGTGCGCAGGCGGTGGTTGCCGTCGTGTCAACGTCAAGCGGTGATCCGCTGCGGCCGCAGGCTCCGATTGGGGCATGGAGCCGTTTTCCCTAGCTCGGCCTCGACAGAACTTGCGCCTGCGCGTGGAAATGCACCAGCAGCCCGGCGAGGCTGCGCAGGTCCTGGGCGTTGTGGTCGCCCACGCGCCGCAGCTTGTCGGCGCTGCCGCCGCGCAGGTAGTCGAGCCAGGCCGCGGGGGCTTCCGATCCGGGCAGGTCGTCTTCGCGCACCACGCCCAGCAGTTGCCGCTCGATGGTGGCGAGGCGACAGTTTTCCCAGACGCCCCGGTAGCGCCGCCGGACCGGATGCAGCAGGTCGATGTGGTCGCGGCCGAGCACCGGATCAGCGAGCCGGGCCAAGGTGTAGCGCGTACTCAGCAGCGGCCGGTCGTAGCACTTGCCGTTGTAGGACAAGAGCACGGTGTGCGGCTCCAGCCAGTTGGCGAACTCGCGCAGCATCGTCTGCTCGGCGCCCATGGTGGTCATCAGCAGCTGGCGGATGCGCAGGCCGCCATCGCGCCAGTCGCTGGCGCCGATCATGAAGGCGCGCGTGCCGGTGCCGCCGGCAAGGCCGGTGGTCTCGGTGTCGAAGGCGAGGATACGGTGGGTTTCGATCTCTTCGTGATCGAACGCCGTCAGGTTCAGCGCCGTCAGGTCCAGCTGTTCGGGCAGGCGTTCGAAGGGCACCCACTTCTCGATGTAGCGCAGGCCCGGCGAGATTTCGTCGCCCTCCAGGCTGCGATCGAAACTTCGCACCGGCGCGAAAGCGCGTGGGCGCAGGCCAAGCAGTTTGCGCAGCTGCGCCACCTGCTCGCCGGCCGACTTCTCACGCGGCGCAGCGGGCAGCGCAACGGGCGATGCGACGGACGCCGCCACGGGCCGCGCCGCCACGCCCGCCTGCTGCCGCAATCCGGCCAGCCGCTTGGCCAGCACGCTCAAGCCGCCTCTCCAAGCAGTTCCAGCACCTGCATGCCGGCCGCCTTGACCGATTTTCCTTCCACTTCGCTGCTGGCCAGGATCGGCCCCACGCACGCGGGGCAGCCATGCTTGCAGGGACACGAACGGATCAGCCCCAGCGCCTGCTGGCGCAGATCCTCCCTGCGCTCGAACAGCGGCAGCGACAGCCCCACGCCGCCCGGATAGTTGTCGTAGAGGAACAGCGTGGGCGTGAAACCGCGCGCGGCTTCCACCATCGCCTCGCCGCTGTCTCCCGAGCGGATCTGCCCGCGCCCGGCCTGATCGGCGGTCGCAAACCACGCGCCATCGCCGCTGCCCACCGCCTTCTGCAGGTCGCGCCCCTCGGCCATCACGCAGACCATCGCCACCAAGTGCAACGCATACGCCGCAGACAGAAAGCCATCGAGCGCATCCTGCCGGCTGTCGAAACTTGCATCGAGCACCCGCTGCGGGAGCTGCCACCAGCATGCGGTGGTGTGCAGCTCCTGGTCGGGCAGAGTCACCGGCCCGTAGCCGATGTTCTCGTGGGTGTGGAAGCGGATCTTCTTGTAGCCCGACACCCGCCGCAGCACGTGCACCTCGCCGTGGTGGGCACTGCCCTGCCCGGCCGGCGCGCCCTCGGCCTCGTCCAGAACTTTCAGCTTGGTGTAGTCGATGGCATCGGTGTAGTAGTCCACGTTGGTCTGCTGCACGTAGGCCTTGCGCCCTGCCCAGTCCAGGCGTTCGACCTGGTAGGGCTCGGACTGCACCATGTGGATCGCGCCCTCGTACAGCGTGAGCGCCGCGGCCGAATAGTCGACCTCGGCGATGATGGTCTGGCGGCCATTGGTGCGGTCGACCACCACGAAGTTGCCGTCGGCCACCGAGCGCAAGTTCACCGCCTGGGCCGGATAGCTGTCGGCGATCCACTCCCAGCGTTCGCCCTCCTGGTGCAGCACGCCGCTTTCCACCAGCACCTCCAGCCACGGGCCCGGATCGACCGGGCCGAAGGCATCGCCGGCCAGGAACGGCAGCTCGAAGGCCGCGCAGCGGATGTGGTCCATCAGGATCAGCGGCTGGTCGGGCTCGATGCGCGCCTGCTCGGGCGTGGCGCTGGCGAAGAACTCCGGATGGCGCACCACGTACTGGTCCAGCGGCAGGCTGCTGGCCACCAGCACGCCGATCGACGGCTGCTGGCGCCGGCCCGCGCGACCGAAGCGCTGCCAGGTTTGCGCGATGGAGCCGGGATAGCCGTTGAGCACCACGACATCCAGGCTGCCGATGTCCACGCCCAGCTCAAGCGCCGAGGTGCTGACGATGCCGTCGATCTTCCCCGAGCGCATCTCGCGCTCCACCTCGCGCCGCTCGGTGGGCAGGTAGCCGCCGCGATAGGCGCGGATGCGCCGCGGCTTGCGCGGGTCGTGGTCGAACACTTCCTTGAGGTACTTGGTGAGCACCTCGACCATCAGCCGCGACTGGCAGAACACCATCGTCTTCAGGCCCGACTTGATCGCCATGCGCGCAATGCGGTTGGACTGCGAGCGGGCCGACGCGCGAATGCCAAGGTCCGGGTTCACCACCGGCGGGTTCCACAGCAGGATGTGCTTGTCGCCGGTGGGCGCGCCGCTGTCAGTGATCGCGTCGACCTCGTGCTCGATCAGCGCACTGGCGTGCTGCGCGGCATTGCCGATCGTCGCCGAGCACAGCACGAACTGCGGCTTGACACCGTAGAACGCGCACACGCGCTTGAGCCGGCGGATCACGTTGGCCACGTGCGAGCCGAACACGCCGCGATACGTATGCACCTCGTCGATCACCACGTAGCGCAGGTTCTCGAAGAACTGCGCCCACTTGGTGTGGTGCGGCAGGATCGCCTGGTGGAGCATGTCGGGATTGCTGACCACGATGTCGCCATTGAGCCGGATGGCCTGTCGCGCATCGCCCGGCGTGTCGCCATCGAAGGTCGCCGCGCGCAGCCCCAGCGCACCTGCGGCATTGAGCTCCAGCAGCTCGGCCACCTGGTCCTGGGCCAGCGCCTTGGTGGGGAACAGGTACAGCGCCTTGGCCCCCTGCTCCAGCGCCGCACTGACCACCGGCAGCGTGTAGCACAGCGACTTGCCCGAGGCCGTGGGCGTGGCCACCACCACGTGCCGCCCCGCGCGCGCCGCCTCCCAGGCCAGCGCCTGGTGCGAATACAGCGAGCGGATACCGCGCGCCTGCAGCGCCGCATCGAGCGCGGGCGGCAGGTCACGCGGCAGCGGGCGCAGGTCGGCCGCCTGGCCCGGAATGGTGAACTGCCCGGTGACACGGTCGGCATAGCGATCGGCCAGGCGACGCGCCAGCTGCCCCCCGGACGGAACGGGCGCAGGCAGCGGCCTGGCGTGGAGGATGGCGTTCATGGGGCCTGCCCTGTTTGGGCGGGCCAGTGTTGTGGGGGGCAGTCTCACTGGGTGAGTCTGGCCACACCCGATCGCCCCTACCGCTGGCGAATTGCCCCGGTCCCGATCACGGGCGTGCGTACCCTGCCTCGCGTTGTGCACGGATCGCCAGTACGAACACGGTGTCCACCAAGGCGACATACCGGTAAAGCGCAACGTAGCCGCGGGACCCCCGGCCGATCACCAGTTCCCGCAAGGTGTCGCCGTCGGCACGGCCGATCAGGGGATTGGCCCGCAGAACGTCGAGGGCATCGGCAATCCCGCGCAACCGACCCTCGACATCCGCGATGTCCTGGCTCAGCAGGAAATCGGTGATCCGATCCAGATCATCCGCGAACTCGGTAGCAAGCCTGATGGCGGCCATGTCACTTCGCGGGTTTGCGCGCCACCGGGCGCTTTACCGGCTTCCCCTGGACACGGCCCATCATGTAGGCGCGGTACTCCACCCAGTCGATGGTCTCGCCCGTTTCCACGATGCGTGCGTACCGTCGCTCCGCCTCGTCGTGGAAACCGGCGCGCTGCTCGGCCAATGCGGCCTTCTCGGCGATCGCCTCCAGGATGAAGTTGTGCGAGGTGGTGCCCGCCGCTTCCGCCGCATGGGCGACGCGGGCCTTGAGGTCTTCGGGCAGGCGGATGGTAGTGGTGCTCATGGGGACTCCAAGTGTGCTCCGGCCTCGCGTAAAGGTAGCACAAATGTGACACAACCAAGGCAAGGGAGGGCGGTACGGAGACCGGGCGTTGCGCCTCAGCGCGCCAGCCTTTCCAGCACACGACATCTTCGGCGCTGCCTATCGAACCCCCTTGACCGGTCTATCTTGGTCGTAGACCGCTGGGATCGACTCTGACCCCAGCTCGCACCCAGCTCGCATTGCGCTCAATCCCCACGCAGCTCGCGCACCTCGTCTTCGCGTTCGACCCGATCCCGCACGCCACCATCCACGCCACGCCCCGACTCCATCGCAACGAACAGCGTGCCATCGGTGGGCGGCGCCGGCGGCGCATCTTCCATCTGCCACTTGTGCGCGATGTCGGCGGACATGCGTTCGGCGATATCCGGCGTGAGCTTGTGCGATCCGTACGAGGCCTTGGCCTTCCAGCCCACCGCCAGCTCCTCCTTCGGATCCAGCGCGATGTCGATAATCGCGTCCACCACTTTGTCGGGATCGTCCATCGCGGCCATGCGCGGCGTGCCGCCGCTGAAGTTCGCGGCATGCTCCCACCACGGGGTATCGACCGCCCACGGCATGACGGTGGCCACCTTGATGCGCTCTTGGCCATCCAATCGCAGCTCGGCGTTCAGCGCGCGGCCCAGGCTCAGCACGCCGGCCTTCGAGGCCGAATAGCCCGCCTGGTAGGCCAGCGGCACTTCGCTGTCGATGGAGCCGACGTTGACCAGCGTGCCCACGCCCTGCGCGCGGAAGCGGTTGATGGCGAAATGGCTGCCGTAGATCACGCCTTTCAGGTTCACGTCCAGCACGCGCGCGTGGTGCCCCGGCGGAATGTCCCAGAACCGGCCCAGCGCGCCGATGCCGGCGTTGTTGATCCAGACATCGATGCGCCCCGTGGGCGCGAGCGCGGCCTCCGTCAGCGTCTCCATATCCTTGACCTGGGTGACGTCGCCGACGACCACGATCGCGGTGCCACCGGCTGCACGGACCTGCGCGGCGACTTCTTCGAGCAGCTCCACGCGGCGGGCGAACAGCACGACGTTCGCGCCGCGGGCACCGAGCTTCAGGGCCACGCCGCGACCGAGGCCGCTGGACGCGCCGGTGATGACGAAGGTGCTGCCTTGCAGGGATACCGAATTCTGTTCGCTGGCCATGGGGGGCTCCTGGAAAGCTTCGAGCTTCCCCATAGCGGCGTACGGCGACCGTGAAAGCGGGCTTGAGTGGCCAGGATCGGCCCATGCCCTCGCCCTCGGCATCGCCGCCCTGCTGGTTCCTAGGCAGCAGCCCGCTGGTTGATGTCGGACACAATCTGGAAGATTGCCTCAGCGTCCGCGTCTCCAAATGCGCCGTCCACCCCGCCGTAGTGGATCGCAGTGAACGGCGGCTCGTACAGCTGGCCCGGGTCGATCACTCCGCTATGGGTCAGTCGGTCGATGATCATCTCGACAAATCGGATCTGCTGCGCGCTGTAGCGATTTTCGTCCAGGAACCCGGCAAACGCTTCTTTCGCGGCGTTGCGATCCAGCCCGACCAACGAGCGGATGAACACCGTCAGCGGCCGGTCATTGCCGTAGTGCTTCTCGAACGTCGCGCGCCCGCCCACCACTTCGGCGCCGTAGACGAACCGCTCCAGCTCCTCCAGGTCCGTCGGCGTCAGCGTCCGGTTGTGGCGCAGCTTGGCGACACGGTGTGCAGCTCATCCAGCCGCTTGATGAAAAGCAGGTAGGTCATCTGCTCGATGACCTCCATGGGATTGGAGATGCCGCCGCTCCAGAACGCGTTCCAGATGGCGTCGACCTGGGATTTGATGGTGCCGGTGATCATGTATGTCCTTGCTTCTGCGATTCAGGATTCGGAGGTCCTGACGATGCTGTGGCCCCTGGCGTTGTAGAGGCCATTGAATTTTGGATCGGGGCCGCGCAGGCGTACCGACCAGCCGTGACCGAAGACGTGGCGGTACACGTCCTCCACGTCATGGAGTTCAAGCTGGTTCTCCTTGCGATTGGCGCCCGTCCCTGGCTTTGCCACGCGGAACGTGGCCTTGCCGGTGTCGCGGTTGAGCAGGCGATAGGGGTAGAGGCGCTGGCCGCTGCTGTGTTCGAACCAGAAACGGGGATCGATGTCGTTTGTCGGCTTGGCCATGAGCGTTCTTCGTTTTGGACCATGTGCTACCCCTGCCCCCAAGCCAGTCAATGGTAGTCGTCTTCACGCTGGTGCCTGGCCGCCAGCACGGTCACGGTTGCCGCGTCATCCACCTCGAACAGAAGTACGTAGCCGCTGGCCCCAAAGCCGATCACCAGCTCCCGCAGGAACGGGTCCGCGGTGGTGGCCTTGCGGCAGCTCAGCGGAGCGAGCTCGAGCACGGTCACCGCGTCACGGATCGACTGCAGGGTCCGCTCGGCCAGGACGAAATCGCCCTCGCTCTGCTGCAGCAGCCAGTCGTAAGGCAGCTCCAGGTCCCGCTGCGCTTCCTCCGTGAAGCGTACGCGGAAGCTCATCCGGCCCCGGCCCTCTTGCGGGCCGATTGCAGCCGGCTATGGAGCCCTTCCAGTACGGCCGCTGCCTCGACGTGGCGGTCCTGGTCACGCGCCCTGTCGCGCGATGCCAGGCCGCGGGCGATGAATTCTTCCTGCTGCTGGCGTTGCTGCACCTGTGCACGAACCGACTGCTCGACGAAGCTGGAAAGCGTCTCGCCTTCGCGCAGCACGGCTTCGGCGGCTTCCCTGAGTGCGGGGTCGACCCGGAGCGAGGGGAGCGTGGCGGTCTTCATCGGGGCTTCCGTGCGTTGCAATTGCGATGCATCGTGACATGGCGACGCCCGCGCTTCAATCACGGCTCGTCACTGACGCCGCCGACGCGATGTGTCTCCCGTCCTGCCCGCCAATCCGCGCCAGATCCAGCTGCGTCAGATACAAGCGCAGATCGAACTCAAGCCGGTGGTAGTCGGGCTCCATATGCGTGCACAGCTGGTAGAAGGCCTTGTTGTGGTCGGCCTCCTTCATGTGTGCCAGCTCGTGCACGGCGATCATCTTCAGGAAATCCGCCGGCGCATCGCGGAACACGGATGCAATACGGATTTCGCGGCTGGCCTTGAGCCGGCCGCCATGCGCGCGCGAGATGGTGGTGTGGGTGCCCAGGGCATGCTTGAGCACCTGCAGCTTGCCGTCGTAGATCACCTTGCCCAGCGGCGCGGATTTTCGCATGTGGCGATCCTTGAGTGCCTGGACGTAGGCATAGAGCTGGCCGTCGTTGCGCACCGTATGGGCATCGCGGTACTTCGCGGTCAACAGCGCCTCCAGCCGGTCCTGTGCGATGAGCTCGCGCACACGCGCCTGCACGTCCTGCGGATAGCCGCCGAGATACTTCAAAGGCGAGTTCGGCATGGTGAAAAAGTCCGGCTTGTCATTTCGAACGCAGTGAGAAGAGCTTTACAACGGCATCATGCCCGCGCCCATCGCCAGTGTGGTCATGATCACCGGCCGCGCGCTTGTGGCAGGCGTCCATCAGGGCATCGGGGTGGGCCAGGCCCTGCTGTTCGGCGATCACGGCGTAGTCCACCAGCAGGATGGACGCGCGGCCGACCTGGCCGTCAACGCGATCGCAGATGGCCATCCCATAGTTCGCAATTCGCGAATGACGAAAGCCGCGCGCCGGCAATGCTAGGCGGGCCGCAGCGCCTGCACATCGTCAAACAGCGCCTCCAGCCCCGCATGCGTGCCGCGCAGGCCAGCGACAACTTCGGCTGTCCAGTCGAAATATTCGCGGCGGCGGTACGTGGGCCAGTCGGCGGGCGGGCATTCGACCAGGTCGCGCAGGTTGGCGATCTTGTCGGCGAGCTTGACTAGGTTGATGTAGGGCGTGGCGTCGGCGTCCTTGCGGCGCTGGGCGCGATGGGCGTGCGCAGCGACGGCGATGGCGTCGATGACGCGGGCGATTGGTTGGTGTTGGTGGTTTATGCGCTTTCCCCTGTCTGCAGACGGCCATGCTGGCCCGGGAGCGTCGCAGCGGCTGGGACGCCCCCACCCCGGCCCTCCCCCGCAGGCGGAGGAGGGAACAAACGGGTGGCTGGCTCAGTCGGCGTGAATCAGCCGCCTGCGGCGCACGCCGCGAGCGCTTCCTGACCCTGCGCCGACGCCACGCAGCGCTCACGCGCCAGTCGCGTGCGGACTTCGCCTTCCAGGCTGCGCAGACCCCAGCGGCGGCCTTCGGCAATGGCGACTTCATCGTCTGCGCCCTGCAGCCAGGCAGCGCGCAGCGCGGCGAGCGCGCCGACGCGGTTGCCGCTGGCGCAGTGGACCAGGGCCGGGCCTTCGACGCCGCGCAGCAGTTGGTCGAAGGCAGCGACCGATTCGCGGTTGAGATCGGCGGCGCCGGCGATGGGGAGGTTCTCGTAGGACAGGCCGGCGGCCCGCACAGCGGTGGCTTCGTCGAAGGCGGGGGTTTCGGCGTCGGGGGTGAGGTCGATGACGTGGGTGATGCCGGCGGCGCGCAGGGCAGGCAGGTCTTCGGCGGTGATGCGGCCGCCGGTGTGGATGCCGGGGATGGGATTGTTGAAGCGGCTCAGTCCGGGGGCGTGGGCCGTGGTGTCGGGGGTGGGTGGTGGGGTGGCTGCGGATTGGGGTGTGGTGGTGCAGCTGGCGAGGAGGATCAGCGTGGCTGTGAGGAGGGAGGCTTGGATGGGGGCGAGGTTTTGGGTGCGCATGGGTGGCGCCTCCGGGGTGGGCGGTGGTGGGTCGGATATTGAGGCTTCTGGGGGCCCCGCCCCAGCTCTCCACCCGTCAAGGGCGCAATACCCCGCGCGCGGACGAGGGACAAAGGCTCGGCAAGGAGGGAGTGAGCGCGCGGTTTACGCCGCCGCTTCAAGCGCCAGGAGGTAGTCGCCGAAGCCATGGCGGGCGCGGGGGTCGCGGCGGGCGCTGGTGATGACGGCGGGGTTGGCGCGGCGGGCGACGGTGTGGCCGCTGCGCTCCAGTGCGTGCAGCAGGGCGCGGTCTTCGTGGGCGGTGAGCGCTGGGAATCCCCCTGCGGCGCGGTACGCGGCGGACGAGACGCCGAGGTTGGCGCCGTGTACGTGCGGATGGCCGTCGATATAGTGCTCGCCGGCGAGGAAGGCGGCGCGCACGCGGGGGGCGAAGTCGCGCCAGTCGGCGACGCGCACGGTGCCGCAGAAGGCGTCCGCATCGCAGGCCAGCTGCGCGGCAAGCCAGTCGGCGGGCACGCGGCTGTCGGCGTCGGTGGAGGCCAGCCAGCGCGCGCCTTCGTGCAGCAGCAGTTCGGCCGCGGCCGCGCGCGCGCGGCCGACGCAGCGCGCGTCGAGCGCCACGGTGCGCACGCCCAGCGCGGCACAGGCGCCGGCGGTGGCGTCGCGGCAGCTGTCCAGTGCCACCACCACCTCGACGCGCTCGCCGGCCAGCGCGGGGGACTGCGCGGCGGCGAGGATCGAGCGCAGGCAGCCGCCGATCAGTGCCTCTTCGTTGTGCGCAGGTACCAGCACGCCGATCATCGCAGGCCCTCGCGCTGCGCCACCGAGGTGGTGTCGCCGCTCCAGCAGTCGAGGATGAAGTCGGGGTCGCGGTAGTGGGCGATGCGGGTCAGCCCGGGGATGGCCGCCAGCCGTGCATGCACGTCCAGGGTGTCGCTGTGGCGGCCGTCGAAGCCATGCCGCCAGTGGCAGGCCAGCAGCACGGCGTCTGGTGCGAGCGAGGTTTCGATCCTGTGGGCGAAGGCCTGCATCGCGGTGTCGTCGAGGTAGTAGCCCATCTCGCCGACCACCACCAGGTCGAAGCGGCCGTCGGGCCATTCGCGCGGGTGCTCCATGCAGCGCAGCTCGAGATGGCCCAGCCCGGCGCAGCGCCGGCGCGCCACGGCAATCGCGCGCGGATTGAGGTCGGTGCCCAGCAGGGCATCGCAGCGTGCGGCGAGCTTGCGGGTCAGCTCGCCGTTGGCGCAGCCGATTTCCCAGCCGCGTTCGAACTCGGGACGCGGCAGCGCGGCCAGCAGGAGGTCGCGCTTGCGGGTTTCGTACCAGCGGGTGCGGTAGCCGAAGGGGTCGTCGCCCTCCTGCCAGACCTGGTCGAAATAACGCGCAAGCGTCATGGCAGGTAGACCTCGAACGGGCGGTGGAAGCGTTGCACCACGTGCGCGGGCAGGATCGGCGCGGGCGCGTGCGGCGCGTCGCTTTGCAGCTGCGAGGCGAAGCAGGCGATGGCGCGCTGCTTGAGGACGACGGTTTCGGGCGTCAGCGGCATGCGGAGTGCATCGAACGGCGGCCGCCTGGTGTGCGGCAACAGCCAGTGCCAGGCCCACACGGGATAGCGCAGCAGGCGCATGCCCGGCTGCGCCGCGGCGGCGAGTGCGGCGCGGCCGACGGCGTCGTGGTCGGGGTGGCCGTCCTGCTCCCAGGGGGCGAGCACGAGGTCGCCGGGCTGCAGCAGGGTGCGAAGCGTCGCCTTGAGTGCAGCGCTGCGGGCCTCGACCCCGCCGTCGGGAATGCCGAGGCGCTGCACCTGCGCGCGTACGTCCAGCACATCGAGTGCCTGCGTCACTTCGCGCGGGCGCACCTCGCGCAGGCGATCGGGGGTCCAGGCGGCGTCGCCGGGATAGCAGGCTTCGCCGTCGGTGACCGCCACCAGGAGGATGTCGAGCCCGGCCTGGCTGGCAGCGCGCAGCAGGCCGCCACAGGCGAGGGTCTCGTCATCCGGGTGGGGCGAGAGCAGCACCAGGCGGCACCGGCCCTGCAGCAATTGCGCCGCTGGCCGCTCGTCCAGTGCGGCCAGCCAGGGCGAGGCGCGCCACGCGGATTCGCATTGGCCTGCGCCATTGATGCGCGGTGGGGCTACAGCGGCCATCGTGCCTCCGCGTCCAGCGCTGCGACCTGCGCGCCCAGCGCTGCCCAGTCGCGATCGGCGTGGCTCTGGCGCACGAACACCGCGAGGTCGGCGCAGCGGCGGGCATGCGCGCCGTCGCGACACAGCGGGGCGGGGCCGAGGCTGCGCGCGGCGGCGTCGAGCACGTCGTGACAGGCGCGCTCGATCACCGAGCGCAGGCGCACCACTTCGCGCTGGTATGGCTGTGTGGGGTTGGCGTCGATTTGTGCCGCCAGCTCGCGCAGCAGGGCGGACGCGGCGCCCAGCGCCATGTCGACGCGTCCCAGCGACGCGGCAAGGTGCGGATCGCGCGCGACGCGTGCCGGGTCGGCCATGCGCTGGGCGATTTCCACCGCGGCCCCGTGCCAGCAGGCCGCCACGCCAGCGCCGCCGTGCCAGAAGCCGGGACGCGCGAGATAGGCGCCCGGCCCACCGATGCGCACGCAGGGCACGGCGTCGAACTCCACCGGCCCGCTTTCGATCGTGTCCATGCCGACCGCCTGCCAGTCCGCGTCGGGAATGGCGACACCGGGCTGGCGCATGTCCACCAGCACCAGCTGCCGCGCGTCGCCCTCACCTGCGGTGAGCAGCGCGGCGTCGACGAAGCGCGCGCCCGAGCACCAGGGCTTGCGCCCGGACAGGCGCGGCCCGCCGGGCCCGTCGCGCGTCACCACCGTCGACTCCGGGCCCTCCGCGGCCCAGACCGCCAGCAGCGTCGTCGGCGCGGGTGGGGCGGCGACCAGCTCGGCCAGGATCGCGAGCGCGTCATGGTGGGCTTCGAGCACCTTGGCCAGCGCCAGGTCCTCGGCGCCCAGTCGCGCAAGTGCGCGCCAGCGGGCGAGCGTTTCGCCCCGCCCCGGCAGCGGCAGCGGGGCCTCGCGCAGACGCGTACGGGCGCGTGTTTCGAGAGGCAGAGGAACAGTGTCGGTGGTCGAAGCTGCGGGCGTTGGCATGACGGGAAGTGGACCAGCCCCGCGGTAGGCGGCGCGTGAGACGGGCGGGCGCCGGACTACCGCGGCCACACGGGTTCGTGGCGGGACACGAAATAGCCCCGTTTATGCGGGGCTTTTCCAACTCTGAGTCAGGCAACTTGAGCCCCGCAGTCGCGGACGACTGCATGGATGCGCGCCGGGTTTACGGATGCGGCAGGCTCAGGCCGTCGCCACCTTCGGCTTGCGGAACTTCGCCACCACCCACTCCTCCACATCGTCCACCAGCGTGAACGCTGCCGGCACCACGATCAGGCTGAGTACGGTGGAGGTGATCAGGCCGCCGATGACGGCCACGGCCATGGGCATGCGGAAGCTGGCGTCCGCCGTCAGGCCCAGGGCGATGGGCAGCATGCCGGCGCCCATGGCCATGGTGGTCATGATCACGGGGCGGGCGCGCTTGTGGCAGGCATCCATCAGGGCGTCGTGGCGGGCCATGCCCTGCGCTTCGGCCATGACCGCGTAGTCCACCAGCAGGATGGAATTCTTGACCGCGATGCCGATCAGCAGGATCAGGCCGATCAGCACCGACAGCGAGATGTCCAGGCCGGTGATCAGCAGCGCGCCGAAGGCGCCGCCGGCGGCCAGCGGCACGGCCACCAGGATGGTGATCGGCTGGCTGGCGTGGTTGAACAGCAGCAGCAGCACGCCGTACACGCAGAAGATGCCGGCCACCATGGCCATGGCGAAGCCGCCGAACATCTCGGCGAAGATCTCGCTGTCGCCGGCGGCCTGGCGTTCGACGCCGGTCGGCAGGTTCTGCAGCGATGGCAGCGCGTCGATCTGTTGCTCCACCTCGCCCATGGCCTGGCCGTTGAGGTCGACGGTGATGGTGACGTTGCGGCGACGGTCGTAGCGGTCGATCTGCGAGGGGCCGCTGGCGGTGATGATCTGCGCCACCGACGAGAGCGGCACGCTGTCGCCGCTGGCGGTGGGCACGCGCAGCTGGCCCAGCAGCGCGGGGTCCGAAAGCGCCTGTTCGTTCAACTGCACGCGGATCGGCACCTGCCGCTCGGGCAGGTTGAGCTTGGACAGGAACTGTTCGTAGTCGCCGCGCGTGGCCACGCGGGTGGCCGCAGCGATGTCGGCGGTGGAGACGCCCAGGTCGGCGGCGCGCGCGGCATCGGGTCGCACGATGATTTCCGGGCGGACCAGCGAGGCCGAGGAGCTCACCGTGCCCAGGCCCGGCAGCTGGCGGATGCCGCGCTCCACGTCGCGCGCGGCTTCGGCCAGCTTCACCGGGTCGTCGCCGGCCAGCACCAGCTGCAGCGCGCGGCCGGGTTCGCCGCCCTGGAAGCTCAGGCGCACGCCGGGCAGGTCGGCCAGGCGTGCGCGCACCTGCGATTCAAGCTCGTACTGGGTGGCGTCGCGATCGTCGGACCAGCGGATCAGCAGGGTGGCCTTGCGCAGCTCGGCGCTGGTGATGTCGCCCGCCGGGCCGTTGGCGCCGCTGTTGCTGCCGGCGGTGACGAAGACGTGCTCGATCTCGGGAATGTCGGCGATGCGCTGGCGCGCGGTCTCGGCCACCTCGCGCGTGGTCTCCAGCGCGGTGCCGGGGGGCAGTTCCACCAGCACGCTGCTCAGGATGCCGTCGTTGGGCGGGATGAAGGTTACTTTCAGCAGCGGCAGCAAGGCCAGCGAGCCGATGAAGATCGCCAGCGCCGCGACCAGGGTGCGGTTGCGATGGCGCAGCGCGCGATCGGCCCAGCGCAGGTACCACTGCATCAGCTTCGAATCGCCCTTGTGCTCGGGCGTGGGCTTGAGCATGTAGGCGGACATCATCGGCGTGATCAGGCGCGCGACCAGCAGCGAAAACAGCACCGCCGACGCCGCGGTCCAGCCGAACTCGCGGAAGAACTTGCCGGGAATGCCTGGCATGAAGGCCACCGGGATGAACACCGCGGCCAGCGTGCACGAGGTGGCGATCACCGCCAGGCCGATCTCGTCGGCCGCTTCGAGCGCGGCCTGTTTGGGTGTCTTGCCCATGCGCAGGTGGCGGTCGATGTTCTCGACTTCCACGATGGCATCGTCCACCAGGATGCCCACCACCACGGCCAGCGCCAGCAGGGTGATCATGTTGAGGCTGAAGCCGAACCAGTACATCACCGCGAAGGTCGGGATGATCGACAGCGGCAGCGCCACGGCCGAGATCAGGGTGGCGCGCCAGTCGCGCAGGAACCAGAACACCACCGCCACCGCCAGCAGCGCGCCCTCGTAGAGCATGTGCATGGACGATGTGTAGGAGTTCTCGGCCACCTCGGTGGTCGACCCCACCTCGACGATGCGCAGGCGCGGCTGCTGCGCCTGCAGTTCGGCGATGCTCGCGCGCACGGCATTTCCCACGTCCACTTCGCTCGAACCGGTGGTGCGCTGCACGGCAAAGCCGATGACCGGCGTGCCGTCGAGCGTGGTGCGCTGGGTGATCGGCGCGTGGCCGTCGCTGACCTCGGCGATGTTGGACAGGCGCACGCTGCGCCCGTCGGGCACGAAGATCGGGTAGTCCTCCAGATCCGCTGCGCTGTCCACGGTGCCCAGCGTGCGCACGGCCTGCTCGCTGCCGCCCACGGTGGTGCGTCCGCCGGGCTGCTCCTGCTGGATGCGCGCCAGCTGCTGCGACAGCAGCGCCGGGCTCACGCCGAACCCCTGCACCGCCTCGGGGCGCAGGTCGACGCGGATCTCGCGGTTCACGCCGCCGATGCGGCGCACCGCACCCACGCCGGGCACCGCGAAAAGACGCTTGGCGATGGCGTCGTCGATGAACCAGCTCAGCTCTTCGTCGCTCCAACCGTCGGCGGTGACGGCGAAGCTGATCATGTCGCCGCCGGTAACGTTGACCAGGGAGACGATCGGCGGTTGCACATCGGCCGGCAGGTCGATGCGCACGCGGTCGATGGCGTCGCGCACCTCGTCCTTGGCGATGTTGCCGTCCTTCTCGATCTGGAAGGTAAGCACGGTGGTCGACACGCCCTCGTTGACGATCGAGACCATGTTGCGCAGGTCCGGGATGCTGGCGGTGGCATCCTCCACCTTGCGTGTGACCTGGGTTTCCAGGGTGCTGGGGCTGGCGCCCGGCAGGGTGACGGTGACGGTGACCACCGGAACGGTGAGGTCGGGGAACTGCGAGACGGCGAGCCGGTTGAAGGCGACCAGGCCGGCGGCGGTGAGCAGGATGAAGAGCAGGATCGCCGGCAGCGGGCGGTGGATGGACCAGGCGGAGAAGTTCATTCCACCACCCGCACCAGATCGCCATCGCCCAGGAAGCCGGCACCGCGCGCGACCACGCGTGCGTCGGAAGGCAACCCGCTGACGACTTCAATCTGGTCCCCATGCGTCGGCCCGACCTCGATGCCGCGTTCGCGCACGCGCTGGTCATCCTCGACGGTGAACACGTAGGCGCGTCCGTCGCGGCGCACCACGGCATCGTTGGGAATCAGCATCGCCTGCGCGCGGCCCAGCGCGATGCGGCCCTGCGCGAACATGCCCGCGCGCAGGCCGCCGGGTTCGGGCAGGTCGGCGTAGATGGTGCCGGTGCGGCTCTGCGCATCCAGCGCCGGCGAGACGCGGCGCACCACGCCGGCGACGGGACCGGCGGGCGTCTGCACCTGCACGGTGGCGCCGGGCGCGACCAGCAGCAGGTCGGCCTCGGCCAGTTCGGCGCGCCATTCCAAGCGGCCGTCGCGAATCAGGCGCAGCAGTTCGCCTCCGGCCCCTACTACCTGCCCTCCCTGCACGCTGCGCGCCGACACCACGCCGTCGACCGGCGCCCGCACCACGGTGAAATCGCGCTGCACGCGGGCCGCGTCGCGGCCGGCGATGGCGGTGTTGAGCCGCGCCTGGGCATTGGCGCGGGCGGCCTCGGCTTCCTCGGCGTCCTGCAGCGAGACCATGCGGTCGTCGGCCAGTTCGCGTACGCGCGAGGCCTTGCGCCGGGCGGTCTCCAGGTTGGTCTGCGCCTCGGTCACCGACGCCTCGGACTGGGCCAGCTGCGAGGCCAGGGTGCGGTCGTCCAGGCGCAGCAGCACGTCGCCCTGCTTCACCACGCTGCCCACTTCAACGTCGACGCTGGAGACGCGCACGCCGGAGAGCTCGACGCCCACCGACACCTCCTCCCACGCGGCCACCGCGCCTGAGGCAACCACTTCGCGCACAACCTCACGCGTCGTTGGCGTGGCCAGCGATACGGTGAGGCTCGGCGTCGCCTCGGGAGGCGCGTCGGCGCCGCAGGCGGCCAGGGCAAGCAGTCCAGCAACAGCCAGCGCACGCAGGGGAATGGCAGGCATGGGGGTTTCGGCTCGTATCAGAAGGCTGATACTCTATCAGCACACTGATACGTTGCGAAAGCTGTGGAGGGCCTGCGATGCCGAACAAGAAGCTGAGTCCACTGCAGGCGTTCAGGAATTCCCGCGGCTATCGCGCCAGCTCCCTGCTCAAGCGCCTGCACGTCGGCCTGACGGTGATGATGGAAGAGCGCCTGCGCGGGCACGGCATCGTGCTGACGCGGCCGCAGGCGCTGGCGCTGATGCACCTGTCCGAATGCCCTGGCGCGTCCAATGCGGAACTGGCGCGGATGAGCGCGGTGTCGCCGCAGACGATGCACCAGATCCTGCTGCGGCTCGGCCGCGAGGAACTGGTGACGCGCGCGCCGCATCCCTGGCTGGGACGTGTGATGTCATTCCGGATCACCGAGGAAGGGCGCGAACTGGTCACGCGCGGCGGACTGGTGGCACAAGGCGTGATCGATGGCGCGCTGGGCGTGCTGTCGCCTGCCGAACAGGACCAGCTTGTCGCGATGCTGGAGCGCTGCGTGGCGACGCTGCCCTCGACGATCCTCAAGCAGCGCGAATGACGAAGACCGCGCGCCCGCAACGCTAGGCGGGCCGCAACGTCTGCACGTCGTCAAACAGCGCTTCCAGCCGCGGGGGCGTGCCGCGCAACCCGGCGACGACCTCCGCGGTCCAGTCGAAGTATTCGCGGCGACGGTAGGCGGGCCAGTCGGCGGGCGGGAACTCGATGAGGTCACGCAGGTTGGCGATCTTGTCGGCGAGCTTGACCAGACGCGCGCCGTGGGAGGCGTTCGCGGCGTGTTCGACCTGCAGGCGCTTGCGCTCGGCCTTGGGCAGCGTCTTGTCGTCGGTCAGGGCGTCGACGTAGGCCAGGACCGCGTCGCCGAAGCGGCTGCGCAGCTGCTTGCGGCCCGTTTCGAGGTCGGGCTGGCCATCGCTGCCACAACAGTCCTCGAGGTAGTCGTGCAGGGCGGCAGCGCAGAGGATGTCAGGATCATCGATGTCCGCTTCGACAGCGAGGATGCGCACCAAGGCGACGGGGTGATTGATGTAGGGCGTCGCGTCGGCGTCCTTGCGGCGCTGGGCGCGATGGGCGTGGGCGGCGAAGGCAATCGCGTCGATGACGCGGGCGAGTGGCTGGTCTTGTTGATTCATGCGCTTTCCCCTGTCTGCAGGCGACCATGCTGGCGTGGACGCGTCGCAGCGGCTGGGACGCCCCAACCTCGCCCGCCCGGCCCGGCGCAGCACGCTGGGCCGTTCGGCAAGGTGCGCGCTGACGAAGCGCTACGCTCCCGCCGTATCCTCCACCACCTCGCCGCCCCCGAGCCTGGCCTCGATCTGCCGCCGCGCATCGCTGCACGACGCCGTGCGTCGTGCCACTTCCGCAATCGTGTCGCGCTTGTCGTCCAGCGCCCGCCGCCGCTGCGACGAACGGGTGCCGGCGCGGACCTGCTCGATGGCCTGCAGCAGGCGCAGCAGGATCGTGGTGTTGCCGTGCGCGTTCTCGAGGATCTGGTCGAAGGCCAGCGCCAGCAGGCGCTCGAACCCCGGCCCGGCGGGCAGCACGCGCAGGGTGTCGCCATCGCGCATCGGACGCGGCTCGATGTGGCGCCCGGCCAGCCGCTGCAGGATCACCGAGAGGTAGTCGAGGCTGGTCACCGCCGTGGTGGCGTCGTTGATCCCGGGCGAAAGCGCCTTCAGCGCCACGTCCACCAGCTGGCGGATGCCGAAGGCCACGTCCTGCTCGATGGTGCGGTAGGAATCGATGGCGAACAGGCTGGACAGGTAGCGCATGGCGTCCGCATCGGGTGCGCGGCGCGCGCCGATGCTGGCAATGCAGCGGTCGGGGCTGGCGAAATCGCCGAGGCTGCTTTCCATCCGCACCACCACGTCGTGCTCGCGCGCGAATTCGAGCAGCGCCTGGTACTGCACGCGCTCGATGTAGCCCATCTGCGTGGCGGGGACCGGATACCACTGCAGCCCGCCGCCGGCGTCGCGGTCGGGCGCTGCTTCGTCGTCCTCGAGTTGATCAGGGAAGACGGTGTCGATCGTGCCCAGGGTATCGACGGCGATACTGCGCGCGATCGCGCCGGACTGGATCGACGCGGCCACGTGGTGGATGAAGTACACCAGGAACGCCACCGCCACCAGCGCCAGCAACAGACCCGCGGTCGCCGCCACGAGCGGCACGAACTGCTGCCCGTCGCCGCCGGTGATGGTGCGCATCACGCACAGGCAGTAGGCGAATACGCCCAGGAACACGCCCAGCACCACCTGGTTGCCACGGTCGCGCATGAAGTTGCGCAGCACGCGCGAGGTGTACTGGTTGGACGCCTGCGCGAGCGCGACGATGGTGATCGAGAACACCACGCCGGCCACGGTGATCATGGAACCGGCAATGGTCGCCATCAGCTCGCGCGCGCCGTCGGCGTCGACCCCGAACAGCCACGGCCAGCGTTCGCCCGGCGCACCGCCGAGCTGGCGGTCGAGCGCGACCAGCCCCAGCGCCAGCCCGATCGCCAGGAGCACGATGCATGCGGGCAGGAACCAGAAACTCGACCGCAGGCTGATGACCAGCTTGCTCAGCGTGCCGCTGGAAATGTGCCGCACTGCGCCGCTCCCGGTTGGATCCACATGGCAGGGTCGCGGCGCGGGCGTGGACAGGGCGCGAAGCACGGACGGTCTGCACGTCTCCCACCAGAGGTGGCGATGCCCAGCCCCCGAAGGCTGACGCACCCCACAAAGCGAAAGCCCCGCTTTCGCAGGGCTTTCTTCAGGTCACCGGTCTCCCGCCTGCGCGGGGATGGCAACAGTGCGTAGTCAGGCGAAGGGATCCTGCAGCACCATCGTATGGTCGCGGTCCGGGCCGGTCGAGACGATGCTGATCGGGCAGCCGGCCAATTCCTCCAGCGCGCGCAGGTAGGCGCGTGCGGCGGGCGGGAGTTCGTCCCACACGGTGATGCCGTGGGTGTTCTCGGTCCAGCCGGGGAACTCGAGATAGACGGGGGTGATCTCTTCCCAACCCTGCGCGTCGAGCGGGGCGTATTCGGTGCGCTTGCCGCGGTACTCGTAGGCGATGCAGATCTTCAGCTTCTCCATGCCGTCGAGCACGTCGAGCTTGGTGATGCACAGGCCGGACATGCCGTTGATGGCCACGGCACGCTTGAGCGCGACGATGTCGATCCAGCCGCAGCGGCGCGGACGCCCCGTCGATGCGCCGTATTCGGCGCCGCGGTCGCGCAGGCCCTGGCCAACCTCGTCGTCGAGCTCGGTCGGGAACGGGCCGCCGCCCACGCGCGTGGCATAGGCCTTGGCGATGCCGAGCACGTAGTCGATCGCATCGGCGCCAACACCCGTGCCAGCCAGCGCGCCGCCGATGGTGGTGTTGGAACTGGTGACGTAGGGATAGGTACCGTGGTCGATGTCGAGCAGCGCGCCCTGCGCGCCTTCGAACAGCACGCGCTTGCCCTGCTTGCGCAGGTCGTGGCAGATGCCGGCGACGTCGGACTTCATCGGCTCGACGTAGTCGCCGAAGGCCAGCGCCTCGTCGAGCGTCTTCTGGTAGTCGACCGCGTCCACGCCCAGGTACTTGGTCAGCACGAAGTTATGGTAATCGAGCGCGGACTTGAGCTTTTCGGCCAGCTGCTCGGGGTAATGCAGGTCGGCGATGCGGATGCCGCGACGCGCCACCTTGTCCTCGTAGGCCGGGCCGATGCCGCGGCCGGTGGTGCCGATGGCCTTGCCGCCGGCAGCCTTCTCGCGCGCCTGATCCAGCGCGATGTGGTACGGCATGATCAGCGGCGCGGCCGGGGAGATCTTCAGGCGCGAGCGCACTTCCACGCCGGCGCTTTCCAGTTCCTCGATCTCCTTGATCAGGGCGGCGGGCGAGATCACCACGCCGTTGCCGATCAGGCACAGCGCGTCGTCGCGCAGGATGCCGGACGGAATCAGGTGCAGCACCGTCTTCTTGCCGTTGATGACCAGGGTGTGGCCGGCGTTGTGGCCGCCCTGGAAGCGCACGACGGCGCCGATCTCCTCGGTGAGCAGGTCGACGATCTTGCCCTTGCCCTCATCGCCCCACTGCGCGCCGAGCACCACGACTGACTGGCCCATGGCCATGACTCCTTTGTTGCGTGCGGCCATCGGGGCCGCGGGATTGGTCGGGTCTGGCACGAAGTGCATGTGGGCCGGTTCCATCGGGGAACCGTCCGCCACGCCGGGCCTGACACGGAAAAAGCCGGGGGGACGTCAGTCCCCGACCGGCTTTTATGCATTATCCGGGTTTTCGGGGACCGGGGCCAGCCTTGGGGATTACGGCGGCCTTGGCCGTCAGCTGCGGACGAAGTACAGCGCCAGCAGGCCGCAGGCCAGGACGATGGCACCGATGCGGCGCAGGTTGTGGTCAGGCAGGGACTGCAGCTGCTCGGCTGCGCGCTTCCAGCCGCCGGGGGCGACGAACAGCATCAGGCCTTCGAGAACGGCGACCAGGCACAGGGCGGCCCAGAGGTCTTGCATGGGTCGGGTTCCTTGTGGTTTGGTTGGGCGTCGGGTGACGCGCCTTCGGAGGCGGCCCCCATCCGCCTTCGGCACCCTTCGGCGGGCTCAGGGCAGGGCTCTTCCCCCGCGAGCGGGGGAAGGAAAACGTTGGTTGGTCGCGCTCGCCTGCGGGGGCGAGCGCGTGCCGCTTCAGCGCTCGCTGCGCATGTACTGCAGGAACGGATCGTTGCGCTCGAGCACGATCACGCCCTCGCCGTCGGCAAACGCGGCGCGGTAGGCCTCGAGGCTGCGCTGGAAGGCGTAGAAGCTGGGATCGCGGCTTGCGGCCTCGCCGTAGATGCGGGTGGCTTCGGCGTCGCCTTCACCGCGCAGCTTCTGCGCATCGCGCTCGGCTTCGGCCACCAGCACGGTGCGTTCGCGGTCGGCTTCGGCGCGGATGATGCGGGCCTGCTCCTCGCCCTCGGCGCGCAGGCGGCTGGCCACCTGGCGGCGTTCGGCGCGCATGCGGTCGTAGACCTGGGCGATGACGTCGCTGTCGGTGGGCAGTTCGATCTGCTTGAGGCGGATGTCGATCACCCGCATGCCCAGCGTCATGGCCGCCTCGTTGATGCCTTCCAGCTGCTTGGCGATGATCTCCGTGCGGTCGCCGGACACCAGCTGCTGCAGGGTGCGGCGGTTGATCTCGTTGCGCAGCGAGTCCTTGATGATCGGGGCCAGGCGCTCACTGGCCAGGTCCATCTGGCCGCCGGTGGCACGATAGAAATCGGCCACGTCGCTGATCAGGCCGATCGCGACGAAGTCCACGCTCACGTCCTTGCGCTCGGAGGTGAGGTAGCGCTCGGGCGAGAACTCGGCCGCGTAGAAGCGGCGGTCGAACACGCGCGCGGTTTCGATCAGCGGCACCTTGAAGTGCAGGCCGGGCGCAAGGTCGGTGCGGGCGACGCGGCCCAGGTTGAGCACCAGTGCGGTCTGGCCCTCGCGCACGACGAACACCGAGCCGAGCAGGAGCAGCAGCGCCACGACCACGGCGGGAATGATCAGGTTGAGTCTCATCGGTTGCCTCCTTCACCGCGGGCGCCACGGGTCGGCCGCGGCAGCGTGGCCTCCGTGCCGGTACCGGTCTGCGGGATCACCACCTCGGGCGGCAGCAGCGGCGGCTGCACATTGCCGGATGCACCCTCGCCCTGCTGGGGCATGGGGACGTAGATCAACTGGCGGCCGTCACCACCCACCACCTTGCGGTTGTCGGCCAGCACCTGCTGCAGGGTCTCCAGCCACAGGCGCTTGCGGGTCACGTCGGGCGCGTTGAGGTATTCGTCGAGCAGCAGGGTGAAGCGCTCGCCGTCACCGGTGGCGCGAGCCACCGACGCGGTCTTGTAACCCTCGGCGGTGGTGCGCAGGCGCGCTGCGTCACCGCGGGCCTCGGGCACCACCTTGGCGGCGTAGGCACGGGCTTCGTTGACCAGGCGCTCGTTGGTCTGCTGGGCGCTGTTGACCTCGTCGAACGCGGGCTTGACCTCTTCCGGCGGACGCGCGTCCTGCAGGTTGAGTTCGGTCACGACCAGGCCGGTGCGGTAGGCCTCCAGCGAAGCCTGCAGCGCGGTGGCTGCGGCCACCGACAGCGGGCCACGCGCGTTGAGCGCGGTGTCCAGGTCGGCGCGGCCGATCTGCTCGCGCACCGTGCTCTGCGCGATCTGCTCCAGCACGCGCACTGCGTTCTGGGTGCCGAACAGGAACATCTCCGGGTCGGCGACGCGGTACTGCACGTTGAACGACACGGTGACGATGTTCTCGTCGCGGGTCAGCACCGGCAGGCTGTTGGTGAAGGTGCGCACGCTGGTGGCGTCGACCTTGGTGACGATCTCGATCGGCCAGGGCGCCTTGAAGTTGGGGCCGGGCTGCATGATCCGGGCCACCTTGCCGAAGCGCAGCACCACGCCCCGCTGCTGCTCGCCGATCAGCACGAAGGAATTGAACACCAGCCACACCACCAGCGCCACGCCGATCCAGCGCAGCGGATGGCCGCCGCCAGGACCGCCGCCGCCGAACATGCCGCGCAGGCGATCGACCACGTCGCCCAGCCCCCCGCCGCCGCCGCTGCCACGGCGCTTGGGCGGCCATGGATTGCGGCCTTCGCCGCCGGGGCGCGGGCGTTCGGGCCGCTCGCCGTTGTTCTTGCCGGGAATGTTCCAGGCCATGCCTGCTCCAGTGTGTGTGCGCCGTGCCCGGGCGGGCGGCAGCGCATCGTGTACCGAGGGTGCGGGTGCGGGCGTGGGAGTGGCCTTGTCACGCGATCGAAGGCCTGGCCTCCGGTCGCGCGCATGGCCCGCTCCTGCGCCAGCGGGTCCGTTAGTTTACAGGGTGGGGTCGGGCTCGAGTTCCGGCAAGAGCGGCCGTAGCACCGCGCCATCGGCGTGCGCCGCCAGGCGCGCGGCATCGGCCTCGGACAGGTCGACCTGGAGCCGCCAACCGTGCTCGTCCTGCGACTCGCCGCGCACCGCGTCCAGCTGGTGCAGGCGCGCGCGCAGGCGCCCGGCTTCCGGCGGCAGGTCGAGTTGGGCGACGATCCGGCGCTGGGCCAGCCGCGCCGAAAGCGCCTCCTGCAGCAGGTCCAGGCCGAGGCCGTCGCGGGCCGAGATCCAGACGCGCTCGCGACCGACAGCCACGGTGCCTCCCGGCAGCGCGTCCTCGCCATTGCCGTTGGCGGGCTCGGGCGTGTCGCGCCTTGCCAGCGCGCCTTCGATCCGGTCGATCTTGTTGAAGACCAGCAGCTGCGGGATGTCGCCCGCGCCGATCTCGCCCAGCACCTTGTCGACCTGGCGGATGCGCTCCTCGCGCAGCGGGTCGGCGGCGTCGATCACGTGCAGCAGCAGGTCGGCCTCGCGCGCCTCGCTCAGGGTCGAGCGGAACGCGGCGACCAGCTCATGCGGCAGGTCGCGCACGAAGCCGACGGTATCGGCCAGCACCACCGGGCCGCTGGGCAGGCCGATGCGACGCACCGTGGGGTCGAGCGTGGCGAACAGCTGGTCGGCGGCGTAGGCGTCGGCGCCGGTCAGGGCGTTGAACAGGGTCGACTTGCCGGCGTTGGTGTAGCCCACCAGCGCCACGCGCGGCAGCTCGCTGCGCACCCGGGCGCGGCTCATCTGGTCGCGCTGCACCTGCACCTTGGCCAGCCGCTTCTGCAGCATGTCCACGCGCTTCTGCAGCAGTCGGCGGTCGGTCTCGAGCTGGGTCTCGCCGGGGCCACGCAGGCCGATCGAACCACCGCGCTGGCGCTCGAGATGGGTCCAGCCGCGCACCAGGCGCGTGGACATGTGCTTGAGCTGGGCCAGTTCGACCTGCAGCTTGCCGTCGTGGCTGCGCGCGCGCTGGGCGAAGATGTCCAGGATCAGGCCGGTACGGTCAACCACGCGGCGTTCCAGCAGCTTCTCGAGGTTGCGCTCCTGGCCGGGGCTGAGATGGTGGTTGACCAGTACCAGGTCGGCGCCAGTGGCCTCGCAGGCGGCCTTCACCTCGTCCAGCTTGCCGCTGCCGATCAGGGTGGCGGGATTGGGCTTGTCGACCCGCGCGGTCAGGACGGTCGCGACAGTGGCTCCGGCCGAACGCGCCAGCTCGGCGAACTCTTCCAGCTCGGCATCATCGGGCGCGCCCTGTGAGTGGGGCTGGATCAGCAGCGCGTGCTCGCCCTTGCGGGAGCGCTCGAACAATTCGGTGGGCATTGGATCTCGGCGGTTGGCTCAGTCCTGCGACATGGAGGCCGCAGGACCGGTCTTCAACCTCCGGGGCGCCACGCAGGCGCCCGGGGATTCACGATCAGGCCGGATCGACTGGCGCCTCGTCGACGCCATCGGCCGACTGGACCACGCCTCCGCCCGGCCCCACGCGCACGTTGCGCGCCGGCACCACGGTGGAAATCGCGTGCTTGTAGACCATCTGGCTGACGGTATTGCGCAGCAGGACCACGAACTGGTCGAAAGACTCGATCACGCCCTGCAGCTTGATGCCGTTGACCAGGTAGATCGAAACGGGAACGCGTTCGCGCCGCAGCGCATTCAGGAAAGGATCCTGCAAGGACTGTCCCTTGGACATGGTGTTTCCCCAGCTTGATTATTGTTGTGTCCGGCGGGTGCCCTGGCGGGCCTCCCCGGCCGCATTGCCCGACCCGCAACATCCCCGGCGGCGGCAACAGGTCGATGGTACACAACCGGCGCCGCTGCGGACGGGATGTGGGGGGCTGGCGTCACAAAAGGGGAATTGGGGGCCCGCCCGATCGCATTTCCGGGCCAGCCGGGGTATCTGCAGGCGCTTCAGCCGCCGAGGAAGCGGCGAACTGTCCCATCGAGGGCCCCGCCCTGCCTGCCCGGGTCGAACCACAGCGCGTCGAGTTGGCCGCGCAGCCAGGTGAGCTGGCGTTTGGCGAGCTGGCGGGTGGCGGCGATGGCGCGCTCGCGCAGCTGCGCGGCATCGGTGGCGCCATCCAGGTGTTCCCAGGCCTGGCGGTAGCCGACGGCGCGGATCGCGGGCAGGTCCAGCGGCGCGGGGTGGGACTGGAGCTGCGGCAACGCCCGCAGCGCCTGCACCTCGTCCAGGAAACCGGCGGCGAGCATCGCGTCGAAGCGGGTGGCGATGCGCGCGTGCAGCAGGGCCCGTTCGGCCGGCGCGATCACCAGCTTCAGCACGCGCACCGGCAGCGGCGGCGAGGCGCTGGCTTCGCGCTGCCAGTCGCTGATCGGGCGGCCGCTGAGGCGGAACACCTCCAGCGCGCGCTGGATGCGCTGCGGGTCGCCGGGCTTGATGCGGGCAGCGGCGGCGGGATCGATGCGGGCCAGTTCCTCGTGCATGCGCGGCCAGCCGCACTCGCCGGCCTCGGACGCGATGGCGGCGCGCATCGCCGGATCGGCTGCGGGCATGGGCGATAGGCCGCGCAGCAGCGCCTGGAAATACAGGCCGGTGCCGCCGGCGAGGATCGGCAGGTGGCCGCGCGCGACGATGCCGTCGATGGCGGCGCGCGCATCGCGTGCGAATTCGGCGGCCGAGTAGGTCTGCCAGGGGTCGCGCAGGTCGAGCATGTGGTGCGGGGCGCGGGCGCGTTCGGCGGCATCGGGCTTGGCCGCGCCGATGTCGAGGCCGCGGTAGACCAGGGCCGAGTCGACGCTGACGATCTCGCCGCCATGGCGCTGCGCCCACTCCAGCGCCAGCGCGGTCTTGCCCGAGGCAGTGGGGCCCATGAGGGCGATCGCGGGTGGGCGGGTGTCGGCGGGCATGGGGGGATTATCGGGGGTGAGGCGGGTGGCGGTGGATGGGACGTGGATCGGTGTGCGTGGTCGGGACATGCCCGGCCTCCGGCGGCCCCCACCCCAACCCTCCCCCGCACGCGGGGGAGGGAACAAGAACGAACCGCTTTCTGCTCCCTCCCCCGCTTGCGGGGGAGGGTTGGGGTGGGGGCCCGCAGCACGATGTCTGTGCCGGCTTCCCGCGATCTTCCGGAGCCCCAACCCCGTTCCCCGGTGCCGCGCGTTCAATCTCCCTGTCCATCACGGAGTCCCGCCATGCATCGCCACGTCCTTGCCGTCGCCCTTGTTGCCGCCATTGCCATGACCGCCTGCAGCTTCCGCTCCGATCACCTCGCCGAAGCGCCACCGCCGCCGCCATCGCCAACGGCCGACATGGCGCTGGAGTCGGTCATGGTCACCGGCAGCCGCCAGCGCGCGGAGGCCGCGCGCGCCACGCAGCGGCAGATGCACGCGGCCATGCCGGCGGCCATGGCACCGCCGCCCTCCATTGCCGCGCCCTACCCCGCGCACGTCCCGCCGCCCGCCAATACCGAGAATTACGCCGAACGCGAGGACAACCCGGTGCAGCGCGTAGCCGAGCAGCCGGTCTCCACCTTTTCCATCGACGTCGATACCGGCAGCTACAGCAACGTGCGCCGGATGATCCGGTCCGGCACGCGCCCACCTGCCGATGCGGTGCGCGCCGAGGAGTTCATCAACTACTTCGACTACGGCCACCCCGGCCCGGATTCGCTGGATACGCCGTTCCTCGCGACCACCGAGATCGCGCCCGCGCCCTGGGACGCGCGCCGCCACCTGCTGATGATCGGCATCAAGGGCTTCGACGTGCCCAAGGCGCAGCTGCCGCCGGCGAACCTGGTGTTCCTGCTCGACACCTCCGGCTCGATGAACTCGCCCGACAAGCTGCCGCTGCTCAAGCAGGCCTTCGCCGAACTCACCGGCCAGCTGCGCGCGCAGGACCGCGTATCGATCGTGGTCTATGCCGGCTCGGCCGGCCTGGTGCTGCCGCCCACGTCGGGCGACCGCAAGGACGAGATCCTGGCCGCGCTCGACCGGCTGGAGGCGGGCGGCAGCACCAACGGCGGCGACGGCATCCGCCTGGCCTATGCGATGGCGCGACGCGGCTTCATCGACGGCGGCGTCAATCGCGTGATCCTGGCCACCGACGGCGATTTCAACGTCGGCACAATCGACGGCGGCTCGCTGGAAACCATGGTCGCCGACCAGCGCAAGTCGGGCATCGCGCTGACCACGCTCGGTTTCGGCCACGGCAACTACAACGACCACCTGGCCGAGCGCCTGGCCGACGCCGGCGACGGCAACCATGCCTATATCGACACGCTGCAGGAAGCGCGCAAGGTGCTGGTCGAAGAGATGTCCTCGACCCTGCTCACCATCGCCCAGGACGTCAAGATCCAGCTCGAGTTCAATCCTGCGCTGGTGTCGGAGTACCGTCTGATCGGCTACGAAAACCGCATGCTGGCGCGCGAGGATTTCGCCAACGACCGCGTCGACGCCGGCGATATCGGCGCCGGCCACGAGGTCACTGCGCTGTACGAGATCACCCTGGCCGGATCCGGCGCCGAGCAGCTGCCCGCGCTGCGTTATGGACAGGCGGCCACCCCATCGGATGCGTCGAAGACCGGAGAACTCGCGCACCTGCGCCTGCGCTACAAGCGCCCCGGCCAGACGCAGAGCCGGCTGATCGAAACCCCGGTCACGCGCGCGGCGATGCGCGCGCAGCCGGGCGAATCGATGCGCCTCGCGGCCACGGTGGCGGCCTTTGCCGATGCCCTGCGCGGCGGCACCCACCTGGGCGGCTGGGACTGGCCGTCGATCGTGGCCAGCGCGCGCGATGCGCAGGGACGCGACACCTGGAAGCTGCGCGCGGAGTTCGTCGAACTGGTCGAAGCCTCGGCCGCGACGATCGCCGGCGGTGGCGATGACGGTGCGTCCACCGCGCCGCCAGTGGCGTACTGACTCAAGCCGGCTGCAGGGCGGCGGACTCGATCTCCTCCGCCCGCGGCCGCCCGAACAGATAGCCCTGGCCGTAGGCACAGCCCAGTTCCGAGAGTAGCTGCCGCTGCTGCAGGTTTTCGACGCCCTCGCCGATGGTGTCGATGCCAAGCGTCCCGGCCAGCGCCAGGATCGCGCGCACCAGGGCCAGGCTCTCGGCGTGCGTGTCGCCCGACAGCCCGGCGATGAAGCTCTGGTCGATCTTCAGCGCCTGGATCGGGAAGCGGTGCAGGTACGACAGCGCAGAGAAGCCGGTACCGAAATCGTCGAGCAGCGCCAGCACGCCCTGCTCGCGAAGGGTATTGAGGATGCGCGCGGCGCGCGGCGCGTCATCGAGCAGCGCACCTTCGGTGATCTCGATGCGCAGGCGGCGGTGGTCGACGCCGGCTTCGGCGGCAGTGCGCAGCAGGCGTTCGGCGAAGTCCTCGGCGTGGAAGTGCCGCGGCGAGACGTTGATCGACACGTAGCCGTCGAGGTTGCGCGCCATCCAGCCGACCACGCGCCGGTACAGCTGCCAGTCGACCTGTTCGATCAGGCCGCTGTCCTCGCAAACGCGCAGGAACTCCGAGGGCGGCAGCCAGCCGTGCAGTTCATGCTTCCAGCGCAGCAGCGCCTCGTGCCCGACCACGGCGCCGTCGGACAGGCGCACGATGGGCTGGAAGTGGGGCTCGAACGCTTCGCGCTGGATCGCACGGCGCAGGTCGGCCTCCAGGTCGAGCAGGCGCATCGCCTCGGCGCGCATCGCCTCGTCGAACAGCGCGCTGCGGTCGCGGCCGCAGGCCTTGGCCCGGTACATCGCGGCATCCGCGTCGCGCAGCAGCTCGTCGGCGTGCCGGTAGCGCGGCTGCCAAAGCGCGATGCCGATGCTGGCCGAAGGAAACAGCTCGCGCCCGGCCACCCACATCGAACGGCTCAGCCGGGCAAGGATGCGCGTGGCGCGGACCTCGGCGGCCTGCGCGTCGGCCACCGAGGCGAGCACGATCGCGAACTCGTCCCCGCCCAGGCGCGCGACCACGTCCTCGGGGCCGATGGCGGCGCGGATCCGGCGCCCGACCTCGAGCAGCATCGCGTCGCCGGCGGCGTGCCCCATCGAATCGTTGATCAGCTTGAACCGGTCCAGGTCGAGGAACAGCACCGCGAACGGCTGCCGGCCGGCCTCGTACATGCGCAGCATCATGCCGTCGAGCCGGTCGAGCAGGAACACGCGGTTGGGCAGGCCGGTGAGGTGGTCGTGGCGCGCCTGGTGGGTCAGGCGCTGCTGCGCGCGCACGCGCTCGCCGATCTGTGCGCGCAGTTCGCGGTTGGCCTGCTCGAGTTCACGCGTGCGCGCCTCGACCCGGAACTCGAGTTCGGCATGCGTGGACTTGAGGGATTCCTGCGCGCGCTTGCGCGCCAGCGCGCCGTCGACGTGATGCGCCACGAACGTGAGCAGGTCCTGGTCGGCCGGCGTGAACGTGCAGTCCGGCCCGTAGCTCTGCACCGCGATCACGCCGCAGGTGACGCTGTCGCGCGTCAGCGGCACGCCCAGCCAGCAGTGCGCAAGCGTGCCGTGGCCGCGCATCTGCCCGGCCTGCTCCAGCTGCGCCATGCCGTAGCGGTCCACCAGCAGCGCCAGGCCGGTGCGGATCACGTATTCGGTCAGTCCCATGCCCAGGCGACGCGGGCGCCGCACCGCGTCGCGCTCGTCCACCGAATACGGGAACTCGAGCGCGCTGCCGTCCTCCGACAGCAGCGCGATGTAGAAATTGCGGGCATCGAGCAGCTCGTCGATGATCCCGTGCACGTCGGCGTAGAAGCGTTCGATGCTGCCGGCAGTGATCGACAGCTCGCTGATCCGGAACAGCGCGCGCTGCAGGCGCTCGGCGCGCTCGCGTTCGACGATTTCCGCTTCCAGCACCCCGTTGGCGTGCTGCAGGTCGCGGGTGCGCTCCTCGACGCGCCGCTCCAGCTCCTCCTGCGCGGACTTGCGGTCGAGCGCGGTCAGGATGTGCTGGGCGACGAACTCCAGCAGCGCGCGATCCTCGTGGGTGTAGCGCTGCGGCTGGTCGTAGCTCTGCACCACGATCGCGCCGCTGACGTAGCCTTCGCGGCGCATCGGAACGCCCAGCCAGTCGGCGCTGTCGGGGCCGTGGGCCGGGTCCTTGACCACGCCCAGCGCGCGCCGCACCTGCACCGACGGCCCCAGCATCGGCTGGCCCTGGCGCAGCATCGCCACCGTCAGGCTGGTGGGCATGTCGGCAATCGCGATCTCATCGTCGGGATCGGCGACCCAGGGGTCGCGCTGGTCGACGAAATAGAGGAAGCGCAGCGTTTCGCGGACGTCGTCGTAAAGGACGATGAAGAAGTTCTCGGCTGCCATCAGGGTGCCGACGACGGCGTGGATGCGCGCCAGCATCTCCTGCATGTCGAGACTGGCGCCGGACAGGTCGGCGATTTCGTACAGCGCTTGGCGCAGGCGCTCGGACTTGCGCATGCCCTCGATGCGCGACTGCGCGCGGGCGCTGGCGACATGGGCATCGACCGTGCTGCGGGCCAGCGCCAGCCAGCCGTCGCGCAGCGCGCCCGGCAGCGAGCGCCCGGGCTGCACCACCAGCGCGATGCGGGTGGCGTCGAGCGTCCAGCCGAGGGCGAGGTCCTGGCGGCGCAGGCCTGCGCTCTCCCCGGCCAGCATCGCCACCACCGCGGCGAGGGCGACCGGGCCGTCCTTGCCGCCATGCGAAGCGCCGGCGCCGGACAGGGGGTCTTCCCAGCCGACCGCCACCGCCGCCCCGGGAGGGAGAGTCCGCGCCAGCAATGGCGCAAGGCCGGCCAGTCCCGCCTGCTCCGCGGGGTCCGGTATCTGCGCCTCGACCACGGGGATGTCCACGGGTTGGTTCTCCATCGGAGAGGCATAACGCAATAAGGCGCCCGATCCGGCAACCCCGTTTGCCGCGTTTGTCCGTTTGTCATGCCCATGTCCCCGTCCCTCGCCTGCCACCCGCCTGCGCGGCAGCCTTACGGCCCCGGCTTCACTCGCGCCGGGGCAGGGCTTACCCTGCTGCCAGTGAACGAAGCCGCGCCCGCCAGCGATCCCGAGCCCAGCGACGAGACGCTGATGCTGGCCTATGCCGGCGGCGACGTGGCTGCGTTCGAGGCGCTGTACGGGCGCCACCGGCTGCGCCTGTACCGGTTCCTGCTGCGCCAGCTGCGTGACCCGGCGCTGGCCGACGAGCTGTTCCAGGACGTCTGGCAGAAGCTGATCGCCGCGCGCGCGACCTGGACGCCCGAGGCCGCGTTCGCGACCTGGCTGTACCGCATCGCCCACAACCGCCTGACCGACCACTGGCGGGCGCTGCGCCACCGGCCGCCCGCACCGGCCGACGCCGACGAGCGCACCGCGCGGGTGCCCGACCCGGACACGCCGGAACGGCAGCTGTCGGAGTTCGAGCAGCGGCGGCGGCTGCAGCTGGCACTGGACGAACTGCCGCCGGAGCAGCGCGAGGTGATCGTGCTGCGGCTGGAGCAGGAGCTGAGCCTGGAGGAGATCGGCGAGATCACCGGCGTGGGCCGGGAGACTGTGAAATCGCGCCTGCGCTACGCGATGGACAAGCTGCGCGCGCGGCTGGGGACGGCCCTGCCATGACCCGCCACGAGCGCGAACCGCTTACCCCCGAGGAGCGCGAGATCGCGCAACGGCTGGCGCGCCTGGAGGCCAGCGCCGCGCCTGCGGCCGGGCTGGACGCGCGGATCCTGGCCGCAGCGCGGGCGGAAATTGAAGCCCCGGCGGCGACGCCGGTGGCGCCGGCCCGCCCGCGCAGGCCAAATTGGCCGGTGGGCATGGGCATTGCCGCCTCGCTGGTCGTGGCGGTCGGCGTCGCCTGGCAGCTGCGGCCGCAGCCGGACAGCGTGGCGCTGGACGCACCGTCTGAAGTGGCAATGTCGCGCACACAGGCCGAGCCGGCGCCGACGGCCGACACTATGGATGCGCCGTCCGCGGCGGCCGCTTCAACCGCTGCCAAAGAGAGCGCCGGCATGCCTGCCGACCCGGCGGCACCCGCTCCCATGGCTGCGCCCCTGCCGGAGGCCGCCGCAGCCGGCGCGGTGACTTCCTCGGTCGAGCGGGAGCGCAGCGAATGGGCCGCGCAGCTGGCCCGCGAAGCCGCCACGCGGCAGGTCGAAGCCCGGCAGGCAGAAGCGCGGCAGGCCGCCGCGCGGAAACAGGCCGCGTCGCAGGACGCGCGCGCACGCGAGAACACCGCGCGACAGGCGCCGCGGGCGGCGATGGCGGCTCCATCGGCCGAGATGGCGCTGGAACCGGAACTGACACAGGCGCCTCTACCCGCGCCCCCTGCCCCGCCTGCCCCGCCTGCCCCGCCTGCGGCGGCAGCGCGGGCGCCGGAATTCGTCTCGGCGCCGCCACCGCCTGCGCAGCCCCCGTCGCCCGTCCGCACGCTCGCTGCCCCGCCGCCGGGCGTCGCCGCGCCCGCTCCCCTGCCGGCGCAAGAGCGCCGCGCGCGCGCGCAGGCCGCCTCGCCCGCCCTCGACAGGATAGAGGTCACCGGCCACCGCGCCGCACCTGTCGCGGACGTGGTCGATGTGCTGGCCGACCAGCCGCTGGACGACAGCCCGCCGGCCTCGGCCGATTCCCCGGCCGTGCGCGAGCGCTGGCTGCAGCGCATCCGCGAACTGCGCGACGCCGGCCAGCACGAGGTGGCCCGCGACAGCCTGCGCGAGTTCGTGCGCCGCCATCCGCAGGCCGGGGTGCCCGACGACCTGCGTCCGCTGCTCGAAGGATGACGCTGGACACGCTGGCCGCGCCGGCGCAGCACGCCATCGAAGTCAGGCACAGCCGCTTTGTCGCCCGCGCCGCACCCATCGGCGCGACCGCCGACGCCACCGATTTCCTGCGCGAGGTCTCCGTTGCCGACGCCACCCACAACTGCTGGGCCTGGCGGCTGGGCGGCGACTACCGCAGCAGCGACGACGGCGAGCCCGCCGGCACCGCGGGGCGACCGATCCTGGCCGCGATCGACGGCCAGGGCTATGACCGCATCGTGGTCGTGGTCACGCGCTGGTTTGGCGGGATCAAGCTCGGCGCGGGCGGGCTGGTCCGCGCCTACGGCGGCGCCGCAGCCGAATGCCTGCGCCTGGCACCACGCTTGCCGCTGGTCGAAACCGCCACGTTGGCGGTGCATGTCGCCTTCGAGGACATCTCGCTGCTGCACCACCTGCTGCCCGCGTTCGCGGCGGCCAAGCAGGCCGAAACATTCGACGCCGGCGGCGCCCGGATGGTGGTCGAACTGCCCGTCGACCAGGTCGACGCCTTGAAAACCCGGCTGCGCGACGCCACTCGTGACCGGGCACGTTTCGATGACTGAGGCTGATGGCGTTTAACCATGACCGGCGCGGCGGCGCCCCAGGCAACCCGCCCACCGCACCGGATGCGCCCGATTCCAAGGCCCCGATCGGCTCGCTGCGCACGCTGTGGCCGTTCGTCATGCGCCAGAAGGGCCTGTTTTTCGCCTGGCTGCTGGCGCTGATGGCCTCGTCCAGCGCCACCCTGGCGCTGCCGGTTGCGGTGCGCCACATCATCGACCAAGGCTTCAGCAGCGGCAGCAACATCGACGCGACCTTCGCCATGGTGCTGCTGGTCGCGCTGGCGCTGGCGCTGGCCACCGCCGCACGCTTCTTCTTCGTCTCGCTGCTGGGCGAGCGCGTGGTCGCCGATCTGCGCAACCGGCTCTACGGGCATCTGATCGGCCTGGACCAGGCCTTCTTCGAACGCAGCCGCAGCGGCGAGCTGGTGTCGCGGCTCACCGCCGATACCGAACTGCTGCGCAGCGTGATCGGCACCACCATGTCGGTGGCGCTGCGCAGCACGGTGACCGTGCTCGGCAGCGTGGTCATGCTGATGGTGACCAGCCCGAAGCTGGCGGTGTGGGCGCTGGTGGGCATCCCGCTGCTGGTGCTGCCGCTGGTGCTGGGCGGGCGCCGGCTGCAGAAGATCTCGCGCCAGAGCCAGGACCGCGTGGCCGACGCCAATGCGCTGGCGGCCGAATCGCTGGGCGCGATCCGCACCGTGCAGGCGCACGCACGCGAAACCTACGAGCGTGGCCGCTTCGCCGAGGCGGTCGCGCTGTCGGTCGCCACGGCGCGCCGGCGCATCGGCGTGCAGTCGCTGGTGACTGCGGTGGCCATCTCGCTGATCTTCGGCGCGATCATCCTGGTGCTGTGGTCGGGCGCGCACGACGTGATCCGCGGCGATATGAGCGCGGGCACGCTCGGCCAGTTCGTGCTGTACGCGCTGCTGGGCGCGGGTTCGGTCGGCGCGCTGGCCGAAGTCTGGAACGAGCTGCAGCGCGCGGCCGGCGGCATGGGCCGGATCGGCGAACTGCTGGACGAGCGCGGGGGTATCGCGGCGCCACAGCAGCCCGCATCGCTGCCGCGGCCGCTGCGCGGCGCACTGCATTTCGATGCGGTCTCGTTCCACTACCCGACGCGCCCGGATGCGCCGGCGCTGCACGATTTCAGCCTGGACGTGGCGCCGGGCGAGACGGTGGCGCTGGTTGGGCCGTCGGGCGCGGGCAAGAGCACGGTGTTCGCGATGCTGCTGCGCTTCCACGATCCGCAGTCGGGGACGATCACGGTCGACGGGGTCGACGTGGCCACGCTCGATCCGGTCGCGCTGCGCGAATCGATCGCGCTGGTGCCGCAGCAGCCGACGATCTTCGCCACCAGCGCGCGCGACAACATCCGCTACGGGCGGCTGGACGCCAGCGATGCGGACGTCGCGGCCGCCGCGGCTTCGGCGGAGGCGCACGAGTTCCTGAGCGTCCTGCCGCAGGGTTACGACGAGCAGCTCGGCGAGCGCGGCGCGCGCCTGTCCGGCGGCCAGCAGCAGCGCATCGCCATCGCCCGCGCCCTGCTCAAGGACGCGCCGGTGCTGCTGCTCGACGAGGCCACCTCGGCGCTCGACGCGCAGAGCGAACGCGCGGTGCAGACCGCGCTCGAACACCTGATGGACGGCCGCACCACGCTGGTGATCGCGCACCGCTTGGCCACCATCCTCAAGGCCGACCGCATCGTCGTGATGGACCAGGGCCGCATCGTGGCCCAGGGCACCCACGCCGAGCTGCTGGCCGAGGGCGGGCTCTACGCGGAGCTGGCGCGGCTGCAGTTCATCGACTGACGCCGTTTTGCTCCCTCCTCCGCGTGCGGGGGAGGGCCGGGGTGGGGGCAGGCAGGTCGCCACGTCGTTTACGCGCGCCGTTGGCGCGCGCCCCCATCCCAACCTTCCACCCGTAAAGGGCGCAATGCCCCGCTCTGCGGGGGAAGGAGCAAAAGCAGCCAGGCAGCTACGCTGCCTGGGCCATACCCTTCTTCCACTCGCGCGGTGACTGCCCGGTGTGGGCCTTGAACGCGCGCGACAGCGCGGCCTCGCTGCCGTAGCCGACGTCGCTGGCGACGACCTTCAGCGGCCGCCCGCGCCGCAGCGCCTGCTGCGCCAGGCCAATCCGCCAGCCCTGCAGGTACTGGCCGGGCGTGGTGCCCATCGCGTCGCGGAAGCTGCCTGCAAACACGCTGCGCGACATGCCGGCGACCTGCGCCAGCCCGTCGAGCGTCCACTCCTTCGCCGGCGCCTCGTGCATCGCCACCAGCGCATTGCGCAGGCGCGGGTGGGACAGGCCCGACAGCATCCCGCCGCGCACCGCGCCGCTTTCCATCAGGTGGCGCAGGATCTGGATCATCAGCACCTCCAGCAGCCGCTCGACCAGCGCCACGCGGCCGCAGCGCTGTTCGAACGCCTCCTCGAACAGCAGCGCCACGATCGGTGCAGCGCCGCCCAGTTCGTCCAGCGGCAGGCACACCACCGGCGGCAGCGCGGACGCGACCGGGTTGCCGACACCGCCCTCGAACGCCAGGTGGGCGCAGACCATGTCCGCGCCGCGCAGCGGATCGGTGATGAAGCGGTGCGCGAGCGGCCGCGGATACAGCAGCAGGCTGGGCCGGTCGATGTGCAGCGACTCGCGGCCGTGCACGACTTGGACCGCGCCCTCGCGCACAAGGTGCAGCTGGCCGTGGTGGCCGTCGTCCTCGACGCTGTTGATCCCGCACAGCGGGCCGGTGTTGAACACCCGTGCGGCAATCGGGAAGTGCGCCATGAGCGCCGCAAGCCTGTCCACCATGCCAGTACTCCTGATCAAATTTTCAGGACTTTACATCACCAGTGGTCCCGCTGCACGGCGCAAAGTACGCCTCACCGGGGGATGCCCCCGGCCACCACCAACGACAGGAGTTGCGCCATGTCCATCGAGAAGATCCTCTACGCCGCCACCGCCACCGCCACCGGAGGCCGAGACGGCCGCGCCCGGTCCAGCGACGGGGTGCTCGACGTGCAGCTGTCCACCCCGCGCGAGCTGGGCGGCGCAGGCGGTCCCGGGACCAATCCCGAGCAGTTGTTCGCCGTCGGCTATTCGGCCTGCTTCCTCGGCGCACTGAAGTTCGTCGCAGCCCGACAGGAGGTCACGCTGCCGGCGTCCGCCAGCGTCACCGGCAAGGTCGGCATCGGCCAGATCCCGACCGGCTTCGGCATCGAGGCCGCGCTCACCGTCTCGGCGCCGGGCGTCGATCGCGACATTCTGCAGTCACTGGTCGAGCAGGCCCACATCGTCTGCCCTTACTCCAATGCCACCCGCGGAAACATCGACGTCTCGCTCTCGATCGCCGACTGAGCCGCCGACCAGGGCACGCATCCCCACAGGAGCACCACCCATGAACGCCATCGCCCGCACCCTCGCCACCAGCCTGCTGGCCATCGCCGTCCACGCCGGCACCGCCCAGGCGGCAACGCCCGCGCCTGCCGGGCTGCAGGCTGCCGCCCGCGCCGCCACCATCGACGGCAGCCACATCGTCACCGCCGACGGCGTGCGCCTGTACTTCAAGGACTGGGGCCCGAAGGACGGGCCGGTGGTCACCCTCAGCCACGGCTGGCCGCTGAATTCGGACAGCTGGGAATCACAGATGCTGTTCCTCGCCGACAACGGCTATCGCGTGGTCGCCCACGACCGCCGCGGCCACGGCCGCTCCAGCCAGCCCTGGGACGGCAACGACATGGACCACTACGCCGACGACCTGGCGGCGGTGATCAGCGCGCTCGACCTGCGCGATGTCACCGTGGTCGGTTTCTCCACCGGCGGCGGCGAAGTGGCACGCTACATCGGCCGCCATGGCACCTCGCGAGTGAAGAAAGCGGTGCTGGTCGGCGCGGTCACGCCCTTCATGCTGCGCACCGCCGACAACCCGGATGGCGCGCCGATCGAACTGTTCGACAGCTTCCGCACGGCCGCGCAGGCCAACCGCTCGCAGCAGTACCTGGACATCGCCTCGGGCCCGTTCTTCGGCTTCAACAAGCCCGGCGCCAGCGTCAGCCAGGGGCTGGTGCAGACGTTCTGGGCGCAGGGCATGCAGGCCGGCCACAGGAACACCTTCGATTCGATCGCGGCGTTCTCGGCCACCGACTTCCGCCCCGACCTTGCGAAGTTCGACGTCCCGACCCTGGTGATCCACGGCGGCGACGACCAGATCGTGCCCCCGGCGATGTCGGCGCAGCTCGTGCCGCGCCACGTCAAGCACGCCGAAGTGATCCTCTACCCCGGCGCGCCGCACGGGATCACCGATACGCACAAGGACCGGCTCAACCAGGATCTGCTGGAGTTCCTGCGGCGGTAGGTCGCATGGACGCATCACTGCGGACGCATGCTTCGGCATGCGTCCGCTTTTGCGTGCAAGTGCGTCGGGCGCGAGCGGTTGTCGATGCAGGCCAGGCGTCGTGGTCGCGGCTGTAGGAGCAGCTTCAGCCGCGAGCGTTACGGCCGGACGCGTCCAGGCCTGATGACACGCCAGATGCACGCCCAACGAGCGCATCGAAACCCGCATCCGCATCCAGGCTGCCAAACGCCAGGCCTTGCCCACCACCCAGGCGACTGCGGCAGAATCCCGCAGCCATCGGGCTTCCCGCGCGCAGCAGCACAGCGCCCTGCAGCAGCAGCGCCACGCGCTCGACCAGCCGGCGTGCGCCAGCTTCGGCCGGGCCGGCCGCAAGCGCATCGCGCAGCACCGCGAGCGCTGCATCGAAATCCCCGTTCGCACCCGCAGCCGCATCCAGTTCGGCCAGCACCGCCGCGCCAGTTTCCGGCTCCCTCGCAAGTGCGCGCAGCACGTCCAGGCACTGGATGTTGCCGCTGCCCTCCCAGATCGAGTTCAGCGGCGCCTGCCGGTACAGCCGCGGCAACAGCGATTCCTCGACGTAGCCGGCGCCGCCCAGGCACTCCTGCGCTTCGTTGACGAAGGCTGGTGCACGCTTGCAGACCCAGTACTTGCCGATCGCGGTGGCGATGCGCGCGAATGCAGCCTCGACCGGATCACCCGGCGCGGCGTCGACCGCGCGCGCCACCCGCATCGACAAGGCCAGCGCGGCTTCGGATTCGATGGCCAGGTCGGCCAGCACGTTGCGCATCAGCGGCTGGTCGACCAGCGCGCGGCCGAACGCATGGCGATGCCGGCAGTGATGCAGCGCCTGCGCCAGCGCCATGCGCATCAATCCCGCGGAACCCAGCATGCAGTCCAGCCGGGTCAGCATGACCATCTGGATGATCGTCGCCACCCCGCGCCCTTCATCGCCGACGCGATGCGCACGCGCCGCGTCCAATTCGATCTCGGACGACGCGTTGCTCCAGTCGCCGAGCTTGTCCTTGAGCCGCATCAGCCGGAACCCGTTGAGCGCGCCACCGGGCAGGCGCCGCGGCATCAGGAAACAGGTCAGGCCGCCGGGTGCCTGCGCCAGCACGAGGAAGCCGTCGCTCATGGGCGCGGAGAGGAACCACTTGTGGCCGCGCAGCACGTAGTCGTCGCCACCGGGCAACGGTGTCGCGGTGGTGGTGTTCGCGCGCACGTCGCTGCCGCCCTGCTTCTCGGTCATGCCCATGCCCAGGGTGACGCCGTGCTTGTCGGTCATGGGCAGGTCACGCGGGTCGTAGCGGCAGGCGGCGACCCCGGCGGCCCAATCCTGCAGGCCCGGTTCCCGCGCGAGGACGGAAACCGCCGCATGGGTCATCGTCAGTGGGCAACTGCTGCCCGGCTCGGCCTGGTAGTGAAGGTAGGACAGCGCGGCGCGTGCGACGTGGACGCCCCGCCCCGGTCGTGCCCAGGACAGCCCGGCCACGCCGTGGCCGATCGCGGCCTGCATGATGCGGTGGTAGTGCGGATGGAACTCGACCGTGTCGATGCGATGGCCGCCGCGATCATGCGTGCGCAGGCGCGGACGGTCGCGATGCGCGTCGAACGACAGCGCCAGCAGCTCGCTGCCGGCCAGCGCACCGTAACCGGCGACGGTGTCGGCGAAGGCGCCGCCACCTTCGCGCTGCAACGCCTCGCGCAGCGCGTGGTCATCGCGCCAGAGTTCGCGCGGCGCGAACTCCGGCGGCTGGTTGTCGACGATGTGGGTGGCCGATCCGCTCATCCTGCCCTCCTGTCTTCATCCGCGCTGGCTGCAGCCTTGCGCCAGCGCCTCGACGAAGGCCTCGTCGAGCGCGATCCGGCCGAACAGCCCCTGTTGCGTGCCGCTCAGCACCCGCAGCATATGCGTCCCGCCCAACGGCAGCCGGCCCGCCCGCAGAAGCGCAAGGTCGCGCAAGCGGGCCACCGTATCGAGATCGGACTGGAACATCGGCGTCAGCCAGCGGCTCCACAGCTGGTAGATCGCGACGTGGCGGCGACGCTCGCGCTGCAGCGCGGCCAGCGCATCGTGCATCGAACCCGGCACGCGCAGCGCCGATGCCAGCGCCATCGCGTCCATCAGCGCCATGTTCACGCCCTGCCCCAGCTGCGGGCTCATCGCATGCGCTGCATCGCCGATCAGGACCGCGTGGCCGCGGTGCCACTGCGTGACCACGGTGTCTCGGTAGCTGGCGCAGGCGAGCTGGTCGGGCACGCGGATATGCGCGAGCAGCGATTCGATCTTCGGCCACAGCGCGCACACCTCCGCTCTCCAGGCCTCGATGCCGCCCTCGCGCCAGGCATCGAAGGCGGCGGTGGGCAGGCTCCAGAAGAAGCTCAGCCGCTGCGTGTCGTCACCTGGCCTGGTCCCGACCGGCAGCAGGCCGATCATCCGTCGCGCCGCGACATAGCGTTGGCGCAACTCGCGCAGGTGCGGCCAGTCGGCGGACGGCAGCAGGCACCACAGCGCGCCCCACGGGTAAGGCTGGTCGAGACGTACACGGCCGGCATGGCCGCGCAGCAGCGAGGCCGCGCCGTCCGCAACCACCACCAGGTCATAGGGCCCATGACGCCCGCCGGCCGCATCGAGCAACACGCGGCCATCGTCGTCCAGCCCGACGATCCGCATGCCCGCCCGCACGCGCCGATGGCCTGCGAACGCTGCCGCCAGGATCGAGAACAGCGCGCCACGCTGCAGGCCCACACCCGCCAGCCGCGGATCAAGCCCGTCATAGCGCATGTCCATCACCGCGCGGCCGCAGGGTGTATCGCCGAACAGCCGTTCGACCACCGCGCCGTGTGCAAGCACCTGCGGCAGCAGCCCCATCCGCCACAGCACCTGCAGACCGCTGGGCTGCAGCAGGAATCCAGCGCCCACCGGGCCCGGCTCCGGCACCCGTTCGAACACTTCCACGCAATGCCCGTCGCGCTCGAGCAGCACCGCCGCGCACTGCCCCGCGCTGCCGTAACCGACGATGGCGATACGGCGCTTCATCGGCAAGGCTCCGGCCTATTAGAAGGGTTTTTCCCAGGCGAAGGAGAAGCGCGGTGTCCGTACGCCTCTCGCGGCGCCGGGTGCGGGTACCCCTGGGTGCGAATGTCCCCCGGCGCCGGCTTGCCGCCGTCGCCTCCTCCTTGATTTCGCACCCAGGGGTACCCGCACCCGACGTGTCGGGATGGTTGGCGTTTCAGGAAGTGCAAGGCCATGGCCTCTGCTTCGCTCCCGCGCACGCGGCCGTAAGCCGGGCCAGGCCGTGGCCGGCTGGCCTTCGCAGCGAAATCAAGGAGGAGGCATCCGCCGGCAGGCGGATGCCGGGGGACATTCGCGGAGAGGGCCTGCCGGTCACGGCGTGGCCCGTCAGGTCGCGACGGGACGAGGCAACGCGAATCGTTGGAACGGAAGTTCATCTTTCCATCTTTGTGAGGGAAACCAACCCGTCCCGGCCAGGCGAAGAACCAGAAAAAAGCCCCGCCTGGGCGGGGCTTCAAAAATGTCTTTGCCGACATCTCAGACGACTGGCTGTACGCCTGTCGCCTGCGCACCCTTCGGACCCTGGGTGACTTCGTACTGCACACGCAGGCCTTCCTGCAAACTGCGAAAGCCCGTCGAATCGATCGCCGAATAGTGCACGAAGACATCGGCGCTGCCGTCCTCGGGCGCGATGAATCCGAATCCCTTGGCGTCGTTGAACCACTTCACTGTGCCGTATTGCATGACTCGTCAAACCTCGTGATGGCGGGTGGCGCCCGCACGGCCGCGCTGGGCGGCCGGTCGTGCACGCCGAGTATGCAAAGCAAACCGGGGGGTTGCAATCACCCGCGCAACAGTGTCGAGATCAGCGCGGGGATGCCGGAGGACGCGGCGGCGACGTTGGCCAGCACGTCGTCGAGGGTGATCGTTTCATCCGGATCCGGTCCGGCGCCCGCCGCCCAGTTGGCGACGATCGCCAGGCATGCGTACTCCAGCCCGAGTTCGCGCGCGAGTCCCGCCTCGGGCATTCCGGTCATGCCGACCAGGTCGCAGCCGTCGCGTCGCAGGCGCGCGATCTCGGCTTTCGTTTCCAGGCGCGGACCCTGGGTGGCGCCGTAGCAGCCGCCATCGACGAGTTCGACGCCCGCCGCCTTCGCCGCGTCAAGCACCTGCCGCCGCAGCGGTGGCGTGTAGGGGTCGCCGAAATCCACATGCAGCACCTCGGTGCCGGGCTCTTCGCACAAGGTGGAGATGCGCCCCCAGGTGTAGTCAATCAACTGGTCCGGGCAGGCCAGCACGCGCGGGCCGAAGCGCTCGCCAATGCCGCCGACCGTATTGAGCGCCAGCACGCGGCTTGCGCCCAGTGCCTGCAGCGCGGCGAGGTTGGCGCGGTAATTGATCCGGTGCGGTGGCACGGAATGTCCTTCGCCATGGCGCGCGAGGAAGGCCACGCGCGTGCCGTCCAGCGTGCCGATGCGGATCGGGCCGGAGGGCGCGCCGTACTTCGTGACCGGCTGGTGGGTTTCGATGTCCTGCAGCTCGGCCAGCGCATACAGGCCGGTGCCGCCGATGACGGCGAGCGGGATCGGGGTGGTCATGCTGGACTGCTTCAGGCGGGCGGAGCCAAAGGATACCGCCAGGATCACGAGGCCCGCGTCAGCTTGACCTCGCCTGCCGCGGCTGCCGTCCAATGGATCCCAGCTTGCGCTGGAATGACCGGACTACGGAGTGACCGCGATGGCCGGTGGCGCAGCGCCTACTCGCCGAGCGCGTAGATGCCCGGCAGGTTCCTGCCCTGCTCGTGGAAATCCATGCCGTAACCGAACACGTAGCGGTCCGGCACACCCACGCCCATGTGGTCGGCGCAGATGTCGTCGACGCAGCGGTCGTGCTCCTTGACCGCCAGCACCGCGACGCGCACCTCGGCCGCGCCCTGGTCCTCGCACCAGTACTTCACCGCCTTGAGCGTGTGGCCCTCGTCGAGGATGTCGTCGACCAGCAGCACGCGGCGGCCGCGCATCGGCGTGGCCGGACGATGCAGCCAGGCCAGCCCCGAACCAGTGGTGTTGCCGCGGTAGCGGGTGGCGTGCAGGTAGTCGAACTCGAGGTCGAGGCCGCGTTCGCCCAGCGCGAAGGCGAGCTGTCCGGCAAATGGAAGCCCGCCGTGCATCACCGTGAGGAACAGCGGCGGCTGCTCGTCGCCGGCATAGTCGGCCAGGATCGCGTCGGCCATTTCCTCGATCACATCGTCCAGCTCGTCACGATCGAAGAGCAGTTCGGCGGTCTCGAGGATTTCCGAGAGCTTCGGCACGTTCATGCGGTCTGTCCCAGTCGCGCAGCCAGCTGCGCCTGCGCGCCACTGTAGCGCGCATCGGCCAGCAGGCCGTCCCAGCCCAGGCCACCGCGACCGAGCAGGCCGACCAGGGCCATGGTGTTGAGGCTGCGGTGCTTCACCGCCGCCAGTGATTCCTCCACCAGTTGCGGATGGCAGACCAGGACCACGTCGCAGCCGGCATCCAGGTGCGCGTCCACGCGTGCCTTGATGCCGCCGGCGGAAAACGCCGCGGCCATGCCGATGTCGTCGGAGAACACGACTCCGCGGAAGCTCATTTCCTTGCGCAGGATGTCGTTGATCCACAGCGGCGAGTAGCCGGCCGGCTCCGGCGCGACCTGCGGATAGACCACGTGCGCCAGCATCACCGCGTCGGCGCCGGCCTCGATGCCGGCGACGAAGGGCACCAGGTCGTGCGCGCGGATCTCGTCCAGCGAGCGGTTGTCGATCGCGTTGTCGAAGTGCGTGTCCTCGCGCACCGTGCCGTGCCCGGGAAAATGCTTGAGCGTGGCCGCCATGCCCACCGAATGCATGCCGCGCACGTAGGCGCGGGTGAAGTCGGCCACGACCTGCGGATCGGTGCAGAACGCGCGGTCGCCGATGGCGAGGTTGCCGTGGCCGACGTCGACCACCGGCGCGAAGCTCAGGTCCACGCCGGTGGCGCGGATTTCGCTGGCCATCAGCCAGGCATGCTCTTCGGCCAGGCGCAGGGCAGCCTCGCGGTCGTCGGCATACAGCCGGCCGAAGCCGTCGAGCGAAGGCAGCGCGCTGTAACCGTCCCGGAAGCGCTGCACGCGCCCGCCTTCCTGGTCGACGCAGATCAGCTGCGGGCGCGACGCGGCTTCGCGGATCGCGGTGCACAGTTCCATCACCTGCGATCGCGAGGCGAAATTGCGCTTGAACAGGATCACGCCAGCACAGGCGTCGTTCTGCAGCCAGTCGCGCTCCTGCGCGCTGAGTTCCATGCCGGCAACGCCGATCACGAGCATCCGCGGGTCTCCTTCACATGCGCGGTTGCGCACCGCGCCATTGTCGCAGATGGCCGCCGGGCCGCAGCCCTCGGCGGCTCGACGCGTTCAGATGCGGCAGCCGTCCGGACCGCAGCTCGCATCGTCGGGAGCCTCGTTGGCCGGCGCGGTGCCACGGGCCTGCAGCAGCGCCTGCGCGAACGCCTCGGGTGGCTGCGCGCCCTGCACCGCGAGGCGGCCATCGATGATGAAGGTCGGCACCGAACGGATGCCCATGGCCTGCGCCTGCGCGAATTGCGCGCGTACCTCGGCCTCGCCCTCGTCGCCGGCGAGCAGGGCGCGGATCCGCGTCTCGGGCAGCCCGCCGACGAGGCCGGCCGCGACCAGCACCTCCGGGTCGGCCAGATTGTGGCCTTCGGCGAAATGGGCGTGGAACAGCGCCTCACCAACGCGGTCGGCATCGCCCTCGCGCGCGGCCAGCCACAGCAGGCGGTGCGCCGGCAGCGTGGTCACGCGCACCTGGCCCCGGTCGAAATCGAACGGCAGGCCTTCCGCGCGCGCCGTGGCCTGGGTGCTGGCCAGCATCTGCGCGGTGCGCTCAGGGCCGCCGAACTTCTTCGCGTAGGCCTCGCGCAGCGGGACCGGTACGGTGCCTGCGTCAGGATCGAGCAGGAACGGATGCCAGTGCACCTCGACCTGCGGCGCATCGGCGCCCAGCAGTTCCAGGCCACGCTGGAAGCGGCGCTTGCCGATCCAGCACCAGGGGCAGACCACGTCGGACCAGACATCGATTCTCATGCAACGGTCATGGGGGCGGATCCACCGCGGCCAAGCCCTCAGCCGACCCCGGCGCGGTCCTCTGCGTTCCAGCGCGCGTATGGGTGCGACGCGAGCGCGAGGTTGTAGTAGCGCGACGTGTCGGTGACCTCACGCCCGGCCCACGGCGGCAGGGCGAAATGTTCGTCGGCGCTGGACAACTCGATCTCGGCGACCACCAGGCCGGCGTTGTCGCCGAGGAACTCGTCGACTTCCCACAGGTGCCCCTCGTGGGACACCAGATGCCGAAGTTTGTCGATCACCCCGCCCACGCACAGCGCGAGCAGGGCGCGGGCATCATCGAGCGGGATCGGGTAGTCGAATTCCTGCCGCGTGCTGCCCAGCTCGCGCGACTTGAGGTTGAGGAAGGCCTCTTTGCCCTGGATACGCACGCGCACCGAGGCCTTCTGCCCGCCGTCATCCATCGCGCCAAGGTCGTTGATGTAGCCCTGGGCCATGGGCAGGACGTCATGCGCGGCGGCGCGCCAACCGTCGCCGGTGACCAGGAATTTGCGTTCGATTTCGATGGGCATGGCGTTTCAACCGGGGTTGGAGGCTGGGGACATACCTATTGTCATTCCGAGCGCAGCGAGGAATCCGGTATCAGGTCGACGGAAACAGGATCCTTCGCTGCGCTCGGGATGACACGCCTGAGGACCGACGTCACGTCGATCATCGCTTCTCGAACAGTGCGATCGACTCGACGTGCGCAGTCTGGGGAAACATGTCCATCACCCCCGCACTCGCCAGCTTCCAGCCACGCTCATTGACCAGGTAGCCCGCGTCGCGCGCCAGCGATCCCGGGTGGCAGCTGACGTAGACGATGCGGCCGAACCGCTCCAGCGGCAATTGCTTCAGCACGTCGATCGCGCCCGAGCGCGGAGGATCGATCAGAAGCTTGTCGAATCCCTGCCGCATCCAGCTGCTGCCGCGCTGGTCCTGGGTGAGGTCTGCAGCATGGAAGCCCGCGTTGGACAGGCCGTTGCGTTCCGCGTTCTCCCGCGCGCGCGCCACCAGTCCGGCCTCGCCCTCGACGCCTACCACTTCAGAAACGATGCGCGCCATCGGCAGGGTGAAGTTGCCCAGGCCGCAGAACAGGTCGAGCACACGGTCGGTCGGCTGCAGGTCGAGCAGCTCGAACGCGCGCGCGATCATGTCCTCGTTGAGGCGCGCGTTGACCTGGATGAAATCCAGCGGCCGGAACGACAGGCCGATATCCCAGGGCTCCAGCCGGAACGACAGCGACGGCTGCACCGGCCACAGCGCATGCACCGAGTCCAGCCCGCCCGGCTGCAGGTGGATGGCGACGCGATGGCGCGCGCCGAAATCGCGCAGCGCCGCCAGATCGGCCTCGCCCAGCGGCTGCAGGTGGCGGAACACCAGCGCGACGCCGTCGAAGTCGGGCTGCGCATCGCCGACGATGAACTCGATCTGCGGCACATCGCGCCGCGCCTGCAGGCCGTCGACCAGCACCGACAGCGGAACGATCAGCACGCCGACTTCGGGCACCACGGTATGGCACTCGCGCAGGTCGGCCACGTAGCGCGCGTCGCGCTCGCGGAAGCCGACCAGTGTCTTGTCCTTCTTCTCCACGCGCCGCACCGAGAAGCGGCCCTTGCGCCGGTATCCCCAGGCACCGCCGGTCAGCGGCGGCAGCACCGCCGCGGGCGCGACATGGCCGATTCGCTCGAAGTTCTCCAGCAGCACGCGCTGCTTGGCCAGGATCTGCCTGGACTCGTCCAGGTGCTGCAGCACACAGCCGCTGCACACGCCGAAGTGCGGGCAGCGCGGCGTCACCCGGTCGGGCGAGGCCTGCAGCACTTCCAGCGTGGTCGCCTCGTCGAAGCTGCGCGAACGCGCGGTCTGGCGCACCACCACGCGTTCACCGGGCAGCGCATCTGCCACGAACACGGCCTTGCCGTCGGCGCGGCGCGCCACCCCGCGTCCATCGTGGCTGAGGTCGACGATGTCGAGTTCAAAAGGCGTCTGGTCGATCCGGGCCACGTGGCATCAGGCTGCTTGCAGGGCCGGACATTGTCGCAGATGCGATGGAGGGGACGGATTGGCCGGTGCCGTTCCGTCCCCTGCGCTGGCATTGGAGCGCCGCGCCCTACTTCTGCTTCCAGACCCCGCCCTGCTGGTACCACCAGCCCGGGCGCGCGCTCGCGATCCACTGGCGGGCGAACACGTCGCGAATCTGCGACTCCCATTCGGGATGGCCGTTGGCCACGGCGATCTCCCGATAGACCGCCTTGCGGTCGCGGTTGTCGTCGGCGACGGCGGCGTTGACCGCAACCCGGTCCTTGATCGCCAGCTGCGATGCATCGCGCACCACCACCGTGCCGTCACCGGCAAAACCCAGCGCGCCGGAATCAAAATGCGGGCGCATCGAGTTGAAGCGCGACTCCATCCGCGACTGGATCGCCTGGATCGCCGGCGTGCGGATGGTGATGTCCGGCTGCGACTGCGCCTGCGCGCTGCCGATGCCAAGCAGCATCCAGGGATCGAAGCGCAGCTGGCGCGTGGCCATGCCGCCGTCGCCCGGGGGCGTGGACGCGGGCGCGGCCTCGTCGCCAATCACGTTCTCGACGAACTCACGCGCGGCTTCGCGCGCCTCGGCGGCGGGGAAATAGACGTTGATCGTGACGCAGGCGCACAGCACCAGCGAAAACAGCGAGATTCCCAAGACACGGCGCATGCGACGACTCCCTTGCGTTGATGACGTTGCGGCCGCTCAGTCCACCACCGGCGCGACATCGCCGGCGGCCACTGCGGCCAGGCGCTCGAGCAGGGTAGGCCAGTCGACGTTGCGGTTGAACCCGACCACCTGCAGCCTGGGCACGCCCGCACCCTGCACGATAGTAAAGCCGTCTCCCGCTGAATGCAGTCCCGACATGGCGCAGACCTCGTTGGCCAGGCGGCAGCCGATGCCGATGCCGCGATAGCCGAAATCGTCGAACAGCCCGATCAGCTGCCCCTGCAGGCTGCTGACGAAGGAGGCGTCGCCGACGCTGGAGATGTCCTGCACCGCGCGCTGGCTGATGCGCTGGCGCACGCCACGACGTGGTTCGGTATGGAGTTCGGCGTCGAAGGCGGTCGCAGTCCAGTCGACCAGGCGCAGCCCGTCGATGCGCCCATGCAGCCGACCGCTGATGCTGCCGAAGTCGAACACGCCGGTGATGTCCATCAGGTCCAGGTCGTGCAGCGACAGGTCGGCCGACAGCGTGGGCGCGACCCCGAACGGACGCTCCATCGACAGCGCGCCGACGTCGATGCGGCCATCGAACAGATGCACGCTCAGGCCGCCGTCGAACTCCAGGCGTTCGTCGGCATAGCGTGCGCTGGGAATGCGCCCGCCCAGGGTGCCGCGGAACTCCGGCCAGCCGAAGGCGCTGGCGAGCTGGCCGACGTCCAGCGCGTCGAGCGCCAGCCCGAAACCGAGGCGCAGGCCGCTGTCCTCATCCGGCGGGGTCAGGCTGAAGTTCTCCAGCTGGAGCTGGCCGCCGAGCATGTCCAGCGCAACGGCCTCGCGCAGCTGCAGCGTGCCGGACTGGCTGCGCAGCGGCAGGCGGATCGGCCCGAAGGCCAGCTCGTAGAGCGCGCCGCCGCGCCAGCGCAGTTCGCTGTCGACCATTCCGCCTGCGGCGAGGCGCAGGTCGCCCTCCAGGCCGTCGATGCGAAAGCGCTCACGCGGGTCGCGGATATCCACCCCGCCAAGCTGCAGCTCCAGCGCCTCGACCCGACCTTCCTCGACGCGAATCTGTGCGCCCACCGCGCCGTCCAGCGCCAGGCCCGACATTCCGGCAAGGCCCAGCCAGCCGGCGAGGTAGCGGTCGGGCAAGGTCGTGAGCGCATCGCTGCGCACGTCGAGCGTGAGCGCGCGCAGCCCGCCTTGGGCATCGAGCTCAGCGCTGCCGCGCGCATCGACTGCGCCCGCGTCACGCCATTCGACCCGCGGCGCGGACCAGCCGCCGCCGGGCATCTGCCGCGCATCGATCGCGAATGCCACCGGCGTGCCGCCCAGCGCGAGGTAGGCATTGCCGAACAGCGCCTCGCCGCGATCGACCTCGCCGTCCAGCGACAGCAGCATGCCGCTGTCCTCGGGCACGCGCAGGTCAAAGCGCACCCTGCCATCGACATCACCCAGCGCGATCGTGCCGTCGTCCGATTCCAGGCCAAGGCCGGCCAGCGCAAGACGCCCTTCGACCTGCAGCGGTCGTCCACTCGGCGTCTGCAGCGTGATCGCCCCATCCATCGTGCCCGCAGCCAGCCGCCCGCCCGGCCAGGCATTGGCCAGCAGCGCCTGCGCCCAGAGCATCGGCACGCGCGTGAGCTGCAGCTGCGTGGCGTCGGGACTGGCGGCATTGCGATGCAGCGCCAGCCGCGCGTCGCCGCGGGCCAGCAGCGCGTCGGTGCTGGCCGGCGAGAGATCCACCGCCAGTCGCATAGGGGCGCCGCCCTGGCCCTGCAGCGGCCCTTCGCAGCGCCAGGCATCGGCCTGCGGCCGTGCCAGCGGGCACTGCCAGCGCACGTTGTCAAAACGGTAGCCCAGCGCCGACGCCTCGATCAGCGCCGCCTCGATCCGCAGTTCGCCCTGCGCCGCGTCCGCCGGCCAGTGCAGGCGCACGCGCACGTCGCGCAGCGCCACGCCGGCGGCATCGATGGCGTCGATGCGCGCGGTCGCGGTGCGCGCGAGCGCCGGGCTCGCGGCCAGCACCAGCAGCAACAGCGTTAAGATGCGCCAAGGCATCGGGCGAGCATATCCGCTGCGCAGGGGGCGACGATGAATCCACGGATCCTGCTGGTCGAGGACGATCCCACCAGCCGCGCGTTCCTGCAGGCGGCGACCGAATTGCTGCCGGCCGTGGTCGATGCGGCGGCCAGCATGGCCGAAGCGCTCGCGCTCGCCACTGCCAATCCACACGCACTGTGGCTGTTCGATGCCCGCCTGCCGGACGGCAGCGGCAGCGAACTGCTGGCGCGACTGCGCGCACGCGGGCTGCAGACGCCGGCCATCGCGCATACGGCCTCGCGCGAGCAGGACGAACACGCAGCGCTGCTGGCAGCCGGCTTCGCCACCACGGTCGCCAAGCCGCTACCGGCCGATGCCTGGCTGGCTGCGATCCGGCGCGTGCTGGAACCGCGGGGCGACGGCGATACCGCTGACGGCACGCACCACGTGCGGCAACCGGCCGCGGGCTACCACCTGCCGGTCTGGGACGATGCGCAGGCGCTGTCGGCGCTGGCCGGCAACGCCGACAATGTCGCGGCCATGCGCGGGCTGTTCATTGCCGAACTCGCGGGGGCGCGCGACGCAGTGGCCGCGGCCGCAGCCGCGGGCGATGCCGAGGCGCTGCGCGCCACGCTGCACAGGCTCGAGGCCGGATGCGGCTTCGTGGGCGCGGCGCGGCTGGGCGCGGCGGTCTCTCGATTGCACGCCGCGCCCGGCTCGGGCGATGCGCTGCAGGCGTTCCGCGATGCGGTTCAGGACACGCTGTCAGGCGCCTGATCGGACCCGCGCGCGAGCCGTCCCAGCTCGCCGGCCAGCTGCCAGGATTTCAATCCGCGCGGACCCAGGTGCTGCGACAGCACGTCGCGCATGGCGCCGCGCAGGCTGTCGAGATCGGCGGGATCGGGCCTGCGGTCCTCGCCCAGCGCCAGCAGCGCGCTACCGGTCGCGTAGCGCGCGCGCGATTCGCCGACGCGCTCGCCCAGCACACGCCGCGGGCCGTGCTCGGCATCAAGCCGGTAGCGCGCGGCCGGGTCGATCGCCGTGCCGTCGCCGTCATGGCCAAGATCGAAGCCGAAGCCCAGCACCTGCAGCAGGTCGCGCTCGAAGCGGCGCAGGTTCCAGGCCAGCCCCGCAGCATCGTGCAGCCGCGCGCGCAACCATCCGTACAGCTCGTAGAGCTCGGGGTGCGGATCCTGTCGTGGCGCCATGCGCAGCACCAGTTCGTTGACGTAGAACGCCGACAGCGCGGCGTGCCCGGGCAGCCGCGGCGGCGCGTCGATCGCCTCCACCGACGTCAGGGTGGCCAGCTCACCGCGCTGCACCGCCACCAGCCGCACGTGCTGCAGCGGCTGCAGCGCGGCGAACTGCGCCTGCCTGCGCGGTCCGCGCACGCCGCGCGCGAGCAGGCCGAGGCGGCCGTGGGAACGCGTCAGCACGTCGACCAGCAGGCTCGTCTCGCGCCAGGCTCGCGCATGCAGGACATAGGCCGGTTCGGCGTCGTAGCGCACGGATGCCCGCCCCCAGCGCGCCGGCTACTCGTAGCCGAGCGTGCGCAGCGCCGCTTCGTCGTCCGACCAGCCCTCGCGCACGCGCACCCAGGTCTGCAGGAACACCTTGGCGTCGAACAGCTGTTCCATCCGCTCGCGCGCACGCTTGCCGATGTCGCGCAGGCGGGTGCCGCCCTTGCCGATCACGATCGCCTTCTGGCCCTCGCGCTCGACCCAGATCACCGCGCCGATACGGTACATCACCCCGGCCTTGGGCGAGGGCTCCTCGGTGAATGATTCGATCTCCACCGTCGTGGCGTAGGGCAACTCGGCGCCGAGCTGGCGCATCAGCTGCTCGCGCAGAAGTTCGCCCGCCAGGAAGCGCTGGCTGCGGTCGGTGATCTCGTCTTCGCCATACAGCGGCGGCTGCTCGGGCAGCTGCGACAGCAGCGACGTGGTGAGTGCATCGAGGCCGGTGCGCTTGAGCGCGGACACCGGATGCACCGCGGCAAAGCTGCGCCCTTCGGTGATGCGCTGCAGGTAGGGCAACAGCTTCGCCTTCTCGGGGATGCGGTCGACCTGGTTGACCACCAGCACCAGGGGCAGGCCGCTGGCGTGCAGGGTGTCGTAGGCCAGCGTGTCTTCCTCGTCCCAGCGACCGGCCTCGACCACCAGCGCGGCCGCGTCCACGCCCTCGAGCGCGCCGCGGGCGGCGCGGTTGAGCACCCGGTTGAGCGCCGACGAGGCACGCTTGCCCCCTTCCAGGTGCAGGCCGGGCGTATCGACCAGGACGATCTGCCCCGCAGGCAAGGTGGCGATGCCCAGCAGCCGGTGGCGCGTGGTCTGCGGCCGGTTGGACACGATGCTGACGTTGGCGCCCACCAGCGCGTTGACCAGGGTGGACTTGCCAACGTTGGGACGGCCGATCACGGCGAGGTGGCCGGCGCGGTGCGCGGCGGGGGGGGGCTGCTGCATGGCGCGGATTGTAGGGGAGTTGCGGACGTGGGCGGGTGATCGGCAGCCCGAACCCGCCGCGAGCGCGCGACGTCAGTCGCCTGCTTCCAGCAACTCCAGCACCACGCCGGCCGCGACCTGCTCGGCCGCGCGCCGCGAACCGCCCTCGCCCTCTCCGGCCGCCGCCGGGTCGGACAGCACGCAGCGCACCACGAACACGCGCGCGTGTTCCTCGCCGCTCTCGGATTTGAGTTCGTACTGCGGCAGCGGCTTCTGCCGCCCCTGCAGCCACTCCTGCAGGCGGGTCTTGGCATCCTTGCCGACCTTGCTGGCCGGCACCGCCGACACCGCTTCCTCGAACCAGGGCAACACCACGGCGCGGCAGGCCTCGAAGCCGGCGTCGAGGTAGATCGCGCCGATCACCGCCTCCAGCGCGTCGGACAGAATCGAATCGCGCCGGTGGCCGCCGGATTTCATCTCGCCCGGACCCAGGGTCAGCCACTCGCCGACCGCCAGCCGCCGCGCCACTTCAGCCAACGAGGATTCGCGCACCAGTTCGGCGCGGGCACGGGTGAGCGAGCCCTCGTCGGCCTTCGGCCAGCGCGCGTACAGCGCATCGGACACGATCACGCCCAGCACCGCGTCGCCGAGGAATTCCAGACGTTCGTTGTGGGGCGCCCCCGCGCTGCGGTGCGTCAGCGCCTGCTGGAGCAGGGACGGGTCGCCGAACGCATGCGCGTCGAACACCCCGCCCCGTGGGTCAGTTTGCGGCACCGCCGGTCCCGGTCAGGTGCTGGCTGGCATGGAACCGGCCCACCGCATCGAGGTTAGCGACCATCGGCTTGCGCACCTCGTAGGTCACGTCCATCTGCCAGCCGTTGTCCACGCGCTGGATCTTAACGTGTTCCTTCTTGATGTTGGACGCGTAGCTGATGTTGAGCCGGCGGAAAAACAGGTCCTGGATCCGCCCCGGCGCGTAGTTGCCCACGCCGGGTTCGGCCGCCAGGCTCTTGAGCGCCGACTTGACGCTGTAGTACTCGGAGTACATGGGGAACAGCTTGATCCCCATGAACACCAGGAAGCCGGCCACGCCGGCGACGATGATGAAGCCCAGCAGCGTGATGCCGCCCTGCCTGCGACGCATGTCCATGATCCGATCCCCTGTTGCTGCAGATGTGCCGGCACGCTGACAGCCTTCCGCGCCGGCGCTACGGAATGCGGCTGCCGATCCGGCTCCAGTCGATCCAGCCCGGCGCGCTGCTGTCGAGATTCATCCAGACCAGGAACGCCTTCCCGCGCAGCTGGCTCTCCGGCAGCGTACCCCAAAACCGGCTGTCGTCGCTGCGGTCGCGGTTGTCGCCCATCACGAAATACTCGCCTTCGGGCACCCGCCACTCGCCCTCGCCGGGGTCGAGCATGCCGGGGCGCCGGGTCTCGAGCACCTGGTGGGTGCGGCCGGGCATGGTCTCGTCGATCAGGCCAGCGCCGGTCATGTCGCTGCCGCGGCCCACGCCGACATAGTGCCGGGGCTCGCCGTAGCCGAACGACTCGCCGTTCACGTACACGGTGTTGTCGCGATACGACACCACGTCGCCCGGCAGGCCGACCACGCGCTTGATCCAGTCCTGGTCGGGATGGTGCGGCGGGCGGAACACCACCACGTCGCCGCGTTCGGGCTCGCCCAGCGCGATCACCTTGCGGTTGTTGACCGGCAGGCGGATGCCGTAGCTGAACTTGTTGACCAGGATGAAGTCGCCGATCAGCAGGGTCGGCATCATCGAACTGGAGGGGATGCGGAACGGTTCGGCGATGAAGCTGCGCAGGATCAGCACCACGAACAGCACGGGGAAGAAGGCCCGCGCGTAGTCGACGAGGATCGGCTCCTTCTCTTCCAGCAGACCCGACCGCTGCGCGCGACGCTTGGCGAAGAACAGCCGGTCGAGCAGCCAGGTGATGCCGGTTGCGAAGGTCAGCACGACCAGCCCCAGCTCGAACCATTTCATCATGTCACGCCATCCCCTACTTGTTGTCCACCTGCAGCACCGCCAGGAATGCTTCCTGCGGGATCTCGACCCGGCCGACCTGCTTCATCCGCTTCTTGCCCTCTTTCTGCTTCTCGAGGAGCTTCTTCTTGCGGCTGATGTCGCCACCGTAGCACTTGGCCAGCACGTTCTTGCGCAGCGCCTTGACCGAGCTGCGGGCGATGATCTGCGAGCCGACGGCGGCCTGGATCGCGACGTCGAACTGCTGCCGCGGGATCAGTTCCTTCATCTTCTCGGTGAGGTCGCGACCGCGGCGATCGGCGTGGCTGCGGTGGACGATGATGCTCAGCGCGTCGACCTTGTCGCCATTGATCAGCGTGTCCACGCGCACGAACGGACCGGCCTCGAAGCGCAGGAAGTTGTAGTCCAGCGAGGCGTAGCCACGCGACACCGACTTGAGCTTGTCGAAGAAGTCCAGCACCACCTCGGCCATCGGCAGCTCATAGCTGATCTGCACCTGGCTGCCCAGGTACTGGATGCCGATCTGGCTGCCGCGCTTCTCTTCGCACAGCGTGATCACGTTGCCCACGTAGTCGGGCGGCGTGAGGATGTTGGCGCGGATGATGGGCTCGCGCACTTCCTCGATCTTGTTGGCCGGCGGCAGCTTGGCCGGGTTGTCCAGCGACATGACTTCGCCACCGGTCAACAGCACTTCGTAGACCACCGTCGGCGCGGTGCTGATCAGGTTGAGGTCGTACTCGCGCTCCAGCCGCTCCTGCACGATTTCCATGTGCAGCATGCCCAGGAACCCGCAGCGGAAGCCGAAGCCCATGGCCTCCGAGCTTTCCGGCTCGAAGCGCAGCGCGGCGTCGTTGAGACGCAGCTTTTCCAGCGCCTCGCGCAGGTCCGGGTAGTCGTCGGCGTCGACCGGAAACAGGCCCGAGAACACGCGCGGCTGCATCTCCTGGAAACCGGGCAGCGGCTCGGCGGCCGGGTCACCGGCGAGCGTGAGCGTGTCGCCGACCGGCGCGCCGTGCACGTCCTTGATCGAGGCGTTGATCCAGCCCACCTCGCCCGCGCGCAGAGCAGCGGTTTCCTTGCGCTTGGGGGTGAACACGCCGACCTTGTCGACCTGGTGGGTGCGGCCGGTGGACATCACCAGCATCTTGGCGCCGGCCTTGATCTCGCCCTGCATCACCCGCACCAGTGAGACCACGCCCAGGTAATTGTCGAACCAGGAGTCGATGATCAGCGCCTGCAGCTTGTCGCTGTCGCGCCGCTGCGGCGGCGGGATGCGGTGCACGATGGCTTCCAGCACCTCCTCCACATTGAGGCCGGTCTTGGCGCTGACTGCGACCGCGTCACTGGCGTCGATGCCGATCACCGCCTCGATCTCGGCCTTGGCGCGCTCGATGTCGGCGGTGGGCAGGTCGATCTTGTTGAGCACCGGCACCACTTCCAGGCCCTGCTCGACCGCGGTGTAGCAGTTGGCGACCGACTGCGCCTCGACGCCCTGGGCGGCATCGACCACCAGCAGCGCGCCTTCGCAAGCGGCCAGCGAGCGGCTGACCTCGTAGCTGAAGTCGACGTGGCCGGGCGTGTCGATGAAGTTGAGGTGGTAGGTCTCGCCGTTGCGCGCGGTGTAGGGCACCGACACCGACTGCGCCTTGATGGTGATGCCGCGCTCGCGCTCGATCGGGTTGTTGTCGAGGACCTGCGCCTCCATCTCGCGCGCCGTCAGGCCGCCGCACAGCTGGATGATGCGGTCGGCAAGCGTCGACTTGCCGTGGTCGACATGGGCGATGATGGAGAAGTTGCGGATAAGCCGCATGGGGTCGGACATGGGGAAGCGGCAGCGGCCGTCGTCAGGACAGCCGGAGATTATCGCATAGGGCAGACGTGGTCCCCGCCGCGGCTCCCAGCCCCATCACCGCGCGGCAAGGCGCCTGCCCGGCGATGCAGGGCAGGCGCTTTCAGGGGCCTGATGGAGCCGCTCAGCCTTCGGGCGTGATTGCAACGAAGCGGCTGCCGCCGCCCTGGCTGCGGACCAGCAGCATCACCGTCTGCCCCGCCTTCACGCCACGCACTTCGCGGGCCAGCGCGGCCGAACTGCCGACCGGCGTGCGGCCCACGCGCAGCACCACGTCGCCAGCAGACAGGCCGGCCTCGCGGGCTGCCGCGCCTTCGACGCGGGCGATGCGCACCCCTTCACCCGCCTCCAGGCCAAGCTGGCGACGCTGGGCCTCGGTGAGCTCCTGGGTGACCAGGCCGAGCGCATTGGCATCGCTCGCCGCCGCCGGCGAAGGCGCGCCCGGGCGCGGGGTGGCGCTCGCCAGCGCATCGTCGTCGAGCTCGGCCAGGGTCACGTCGAGCGTGCGCTCGCGGCCTTCGCGGAACACCACGATCTTGATCTTCGCACCCGGCACCTTGTTGCCCACGATCGGCGGCAGGTCGCCCGGCTGGCGGATGGTGACACCGTCGGCGCCGCGGATCACGTCGCCGGGCTCGATGCCGACCTTCTCGGCCGGACTCCCCGGGACCACCTCGCTGACCAGCGCGCCCAGGGTATCGGGCAGGCCGAAGCCCTTCGCCTGGTCGGCGGTGATGCCGGTCGCCTGGAACTGCACGCCCAGCTGGCCGCGCTGCACGCGCCCGGTCTTCTTGAGCTGGTCGACCACGTTCATGGCCACGTCGATCGGGATCGCGAAGGCCACGCCCATGTAGCCGCCGGAGTTGCTGAAGATCTGCGAGTTGATGCCGATCACCTCGCCGCGGGTGTTGAGCAGCGGGCCGCCCGAGTTGCCCTGGTTGATGGCGACGTCGGTCTGGATGAAGGGCACGTACTGCTGGTTGGCGTAGGGATTGCTGCGGCCGACCGCGCTGACGATGCCGGCGGTCACCGTCTGGTCGAAGCCGAACGGCGAGCCGATCGCCACCGCCCACTGGCCGGGCTTCACGCCCGAGGCATCGCCCGTGCGCAGCACCGGCAGGCCCTTGCCCTCGATCTTGAGCAGGGCCACGTCCGAGCGCTCGTCGCTGCCCACCACCTTGGCGGTGTACTCGCTGAGGTCGCTGAGGGTGACCTTGACCTCGTCGGCGCGGTCGATGACGTGGTGGTTGGTGAGGATGTAGCCATCATCGGAAATGATGAAGCCGGTGCCCATTGCGCGCCCGCGCGGGGCCTGGCCGCCGCCACCCGGGCCTCCCGGGCCGCCGGGGCCAGGCATCTGGAAGCCGGGGCCGAAGAAGCGGCGGAAGATTTCGGGGATCTGCTCCTCGCCCGGGACGCTGTCGTCGGGCTGCTGGGCGGTGCGGCGGCTGCCGATCATGGTGTCGATCTTGACCACGGCCGGGCCGACCTCTTCGACCAGGCGGGTGAAATCAGGCAGCCCGGTGACCAGCGGCGCGGCCGGGACCGCGGTCGCCTGTCCGGCCAGCGGCGCGGCAACGGCGTCCGCTCCCGGCTGTGCGGTGGCGATGGGCAGCACCACGGCGGTCGTGGCAGCAGAGGCAAGGAGGATCAGCGTAAGAGCATGCAGCGGGGTTTTCATCGGGATGTGACCCTGGACAACGCGTGGGGAAGATGGTGACCGGAGCGCGACGCGGCAGGGCCGCAGCGACCTCAGGGTTGGGTGGCGTCCGCCTGCGGCTCGGACGGCGTCGGTGCCAGCCATGGCGCGACGCGACCACCCGGCAGCACGGGGTCGAACTGCGACTCGCGCGGCAACAGCGGTTCGAACTGCGGCTCGCGCGGCAGCAGGCTGCCGTTGGCCACGGTGAACGCGCCTTGCGGCGCCAGCAGCGCGCGCGGCCAGGGCCGGCGCGCGGCCTGCGGCATGGGAAACACGATGGCGGGCGCGATGTCCTCGCTGGCGAGGGACATCGGCGGCGTCGGGTCGTCGATCGCTGCGGGCACGGACGCGCGCGCGACTTCGACCGACGCTGGCTGCGCACGCGCCGCACGCCGCCGCTGCGCGGCGCGGCGCGGCGTCTCGACGGCCGCAGCCACAGCCATCGCCGCCACCGCGACGGTCGCGTCGGGTTGCGCGCGCGGCATTGCCGGCGCCGGATCGGCTGCGTCGGCAATCGCGGCGGACACATCGTCGTTCATGGAGGCGGACGCCGCTGCTCCCGGTTCCTGCAGCGGGGGCGGGGCGACCGCCGCCACCATCGGCGCAGGCTCGGCAACGGGCACAAGGCCCGCCTCGGGAAGCTGCCGGGTGGCAAACACCGCCATCAGCGCGACCGAAGCGGCCACCGCCGCGCCGCCGCCCCAGCGTGCAAGGCGTGGTCGCGTCGCGCGACGCGGCTCGACCGTCTCCACGCCCGCGCCGTCAGCACCCACCGCGACCGCGACGCGGTGCGCGAAGTCGGCCGGAAGCAGGTCGTTGCGCTGGCCACGCAGCATGTCGCCGCAGACCTGCCAGCGCTCCCAGCAGGTGGCGAGCTCGCCGTCGTGCTGCAGCCGGCGCAGCATGAACTTCGCCTCGTCGGGCGACAGCTCGCCGTCGAGCATCGCCGACAGCTGCTGCCGGTGGTAGACGTACAGCTTGTCCGGGTCAGGGACGATCTGCAGGGTTTCGTTGTCGTGGACGGAAGTCATCGTGCAGCACGCTCCGATCTGTTGTCGCTGTCCAACAAGGGTTTCATCTCCTGGTCGATCGCTTCGCGCGCACGGAAGATGCGCGAGCGCACCGTGCCGATCGGGCAATCCATGCGCTGGGCGATTTCCTCGTAGCTCAAACCGTCGACCTCACGCAGCGTGATCGCCAGCCTCAGCTCCTCGGGCAATGCTTCGACCGCGCGGATCACGGTTTGTTCCAGCTGGTGGCGCATCAGTTCGCGTTCGGGCGTGTCGCTGTCGCGCAGGCGGATGCCGGAATCGAACTGTTCGGCGTCCTCGATGTCGATATCGGCGCCCGGCGGGCGGCGGTTGCCGGCCACCAGGTGGTTCTTGGCGGTGTTCACCGCGATCCGGTGCAGCCAGGTATAGAACTGTGCGTCGCCGCGGAAGTTGCCGATCGCGCGGTAGGCGCGGATGAACGTGTCCTGGGCGACGTCCTGGACTTCGCTCCAGTCGTGCACATAGCGCCCGATCAGCCCTGCGATGCGATGCTGGTACTTGCGCACCAGCAGGTCGAACGCGGCGCTGTCGCCGCGCTGCACGCGCTTGACCAGTTCGAGGTCGAGTGTCTGGGTGTCGATCTCGGCCATCGGCCTTGGTCACTCCTGGGTTGGCCGGCCGGGGCCGGGCGCTGTGACCTGCGCTGGGGCGGGAAGTTCCCGCATCGGACGGATCTGGGGGCGCCAGCCGTCCGCCGCAAGCCGCGCCACAGGCCGCCTGCGGCTTTGCCAAGACATCCGATTTGACTGCGGCGCAACACCCTCTGGATCATAAGGGGTTCCCATACCCTAACGGATGGTCCCGCATGATCGCTGGCCTCGATGGATTGCGCTTCAGCCACTGGCAGGTCGAACTGCGCCCGGACGACGTGCTGGTGCTGTCGTTCGACCGCGCCGACGAGTCGGTCAACACCTTCGCCCAGGACGTTCTGCTGGAACTCGAAGGCCTGCTCGAGCGCGTGGCGCTGGAGCCGCCGAAGGGCCTGGTGCTGCGCTCGGCCAAGGACAAGGGCTTCATCGCCGGCGCCGACATCCGCGAGTTCGCCGAGTTCGACCGCAAGGGCACGATCGGCGATTCGATCCGGCGCGGCCAACAGGTGTTCCAGCGCCTGGCCGAATTGCCCTGCACCACGGTCGCGGCCATCCACGGCTTCTGCATGGGCGGCGGCACCGAGATCGCGCTGGCCTGCGATTACCGCATCGCCAGCAGCGACCCGTCCACGCGCATCGGTTTGCCCGAAGTGAAGCTGGGCATCTACCCGGGCTGGGGCGGCAGCGTGCGCCTGCCGCGACTGATTGGCGCGCCAGCGGCGATGGACGTGATGCTGACCGGCCGCAACCTGTCGGCCGCGTCCGCGAAGGCCATGGGCGTGGTCGACAAGGTGGTCGAACCCGCGCTGCTGCTCGACGAGGCCGCGAAGCTCGCGCTGGGCGGCCGCGAGCGCCCCTTCAAGCAGCGCTTCCTCGGCTGGTTCACCAACACCTGGCCAGTGCGCCAGCTGCTGGCGCCGATGCTGGTCAAGCAGGTCGCGCGCAAGGCGCGCAAGGAACACTATCCGGCGCCCTACGCGCTGATCGAAACCTGGCGGCGCAGCGGTGGCGGCATCCAGGCCCTGCTCAAGGCCGAGCAGAAGTCGGTGGTGAAGCTGGCCGGCACCCCGACCGCGCGCAACCTGACCCGCGTGTTCTTCCTGATGGAGCGGCTCAAGGGCCTGGGCGGCAAGGATCCGCACGGCATCACGCACGTGCACGTGGTCGGCGCCGGCGTGATGGGCGGCGACATCGCCGCGTGGTCGGCGTACAAGGGTTTCGAGGTCACGCTGCAGGACCGCGAGCAGAAGTTCATCGACGGTGCGATGACGCGCGCGCAGGCGCTGTTCGCGAAGCGGGTCAAGGACGAGGCGAAGCGTCCGGCGGTCGCGGCGCGGCTCAAATCCGACCTCGAAGGCAGCGGCCTCGCGCAGGCCGACCTGGTGATCGAGGCGATCATCGAGCGCGCCGATGCCAAGCGTGAACTGTATGCAGGCGTCGAGCCGCGCCTGAAGCCCGATGCGCTGCTGACCACCAACACCTCGTCGATCCCGCTGGACGAGCTGCGCGGGCATATCGCGCGTCCGGCGCAGTTCGCCGGCCTGCACTACTTCAACCCGGTGGCGTCGATGCCGCTGGTGGAGATCGTGCGCCACGACGCGATGTCGGCGCAGACCGAGCAGCGCCTGGCCGCGTTCTGCAAGGCGATCGACAAACTGCCGGTGCCGGTGGCGGGCACGCCGGGCTTCCTGGTCAACCGGCTGCTGTTCCCGTACATGCTCGAGGCCGCCACCGCGTATGCCGAAGGCATCCCGGCATCGGTGATCGACAAGGCGGCGGTCAAGTACGGCATGCCGATGGGGCCGATCGAGCTGATCGACACCGTGGGCCTGGACGTGGCCTACGGCGTCGGCCAGGAACTGGCTCCCTTCCTTGGCCTGGCGATCCCGCCGGCGCTGTCGCAGCCACCGGAAGCCGGCAAACGCGGCAAGAAGGACGGCCAGGGCATCTACGCCTGGGAGAACGGCAAGCCGAAGAAGCCGGAGGTGCCGAAGGAATACCGCGTGCCGGAGGACCTGGAGGATCGACTGATCCTGCCTCTGCTCAACGAGGCCGTGGCCGCCCTGCACGAGGGCGTGGTCGAGGATGCCGACCTGCTCGATGCCGGCGTGATCTTCGGCACCGGTTACGCGCCCTTCCGCGGCGGCCCGATCCAGACCATCCGCGAAGTCGGCGTCGACGTGCTGCTCGCGCGGCTGCAGGTGCTGCAGGCGCGATACGGCGATCGTTTCGCGCCGCGCGCGGGCTGGGACAACCCCGCGCTGCGCGACGGCGCGGAGACGGGCAGCCTGGCGTCCTGATGCGCTGATGCGTTGATGCGCGGATGCGCTGCTGCGTTGATGTACTGCTGCGTTGATGCACTGCTGCGCTGAGGCCGGGGCGTCAGCAGGACGAACGGTAATCGGGGCGCACGGCGTGCGCCCCGACCCTGTCATTTCGACCGCAGGGAGAAATCCCGGAACGGGCGCGATCCGGCCAGCCCTGGACCGCGACGCGAATCAGTTGCCCGGGTTCGCACGCGTTCGGGAGGCGCGCAAGTCGCCCTTCAGCGATCCAGGCCGAGGCCGCGCAGCGCTTCTTCCAGCGCGGCGCGCTGCGCGTCCAGCGTGTCCGGTCCCTCGTAGGCGAACACCGTCCAGCGTTCGCGCGCCTGCATCGACTCGCCCGGCGCCAGCGTGCGCAGCGGAGCGTGGACCTCGAGCTCAAGGATCCCCGCCTGCGGATCGTCGTGGTGCCACTGCTGATACAGCTCGAGCTGGCCGTGTTCGGGATCGATCAGCGCGCCGTCCTGGCGCTCGAACTGGATCACCAGCAGTTGCCCGGCGTTGAAGCCGGCAACCCAGCCGGCCGACGGGGCGATGAAGATCTTGCCGCGGCGACCGCCCTTCCCGGCCGATGGCGGCTCGAGCTGCAGCGAGTACAGGCCGTCCCGCCACCAGGCGACGGGGCCGTCGAACACCGCGTCCGCATCCGCCCGCAGGCGCGCATCTTCGGGCCTGGCCACGGGCGCGAACACGCGGCTGCCCGCCGGCAGGCGGGTGTTGAACCACAGGTTGCGGCGCACGTCCCGGTCACGGCGGTTCACCGCCTCAGCGGAGAGTTCCAGTGTCGCCGGAGTGCCGCCGGAGAGGCGGAACGATTGTGTCGCCCGCAGGCCACTCACCGGACTTGTCACGCCTTCGAGCACCAGCGCGTGCGCGTCGCGCTCGACGATGCGGTTGCGCGCATGCGCGAGCCAGGGATCCGGCGGCCACGGCGCCGCGGCCGCGCGCCGGGTCTGGTTCACGTCCTGGTCGAGCCACCAGCGCGACTGCGGGCCGAGCCAGAGCTCGTGTCCGAAATAAGGCAGGTCCGGGCCGTCGGCGGAGGGTTCTGGCGCGGGCACGGTCGCCAGCGCTGGACCGACCTTGAGCACATTGCCGCGGCCGGGCAACGAGAGGTGCACGATCCGCCCGCCGACCGCGGGCGCCACCTCGACCTGCAGCTGGCCATCATCCAGCCGGATGTGCTCGGTCGCGATCGCCGGCAGTGCCAGCGACGCCGCGAGCAACAGCGCTGCAGCGCCTTGCCACATGCGCGACGCGATCGCGCCCGTCACATCGTATGCGTCGGCTTTTCCGCGGACAGCGTGCCCGCGAGCAGGGTTTCGATCCGGCCCTTCACAGTCTCGCCTTCCGGGGTGTCGGCGAACTGCACGCCGACGCCCGCGGTGCGCGCGCCCTGCGCGCCGGTCGGGGTGGCCCACACCACCTTGCCGGCCACCGGCAGGCGCTCGTTGGATTCGGGCAGGGTGAGCAGCAGGAACACCTCGTCGCCGAGGAAGTAGCGCCGCGCGGTGGGCACGAAGATGCCGCCGTGTTTCAGATAAGGCATGTAGGCGCTGTAGAGCTGCGCCTTGTCCTTCAGTGCCAGCGACAGGATTCCCTGCCGCGCGCCGCCCGCGGTCGTATTCATCGATACCTCTTGTTGGCGGATGCCGGGCCTGGCACATCCGTGCCTCGCCAGGACAGCAGCAGCTCCGCGACTGCGAGGTCTGCGCGCACCGTGGTGCGCAACAGGTCGCGCGTGCGGTTGGCCGCGTCGAACCACTGCGCCAGCTTCCGGATTCGCGCTGGATCGGTCAAGCCCGAGGCCTCGGCCAGCGCCAGGTCGGCGGCGAGGCGCAGGCGCAGGACGGCATGTTCGTCGCCGGTCCAGCGTTGCGCGGCCTCGACCGGCGCCAGCTCGCCGCGCGCAAGCTTGTCCAGGTCCGCAGCCACTTCGTGGCGCAGCTGCATGCCACCATCGCGCAGCCAGGCATCGGCCAGGCCCGGATGGCCGCGCGCGGCGTCCAGCGCCTCACCCGCAACCTTGGCGGCATGACCCTGTGCCTGCAGCCAGGCCAGTGCTTCATCGCGCGGCGGCAGACCGAACTCCAGGCGCTGGCAGCGGCTGCGGATCGTCGCCGGCAGGCGCGAGGGACTGGAGGCGAGCAGCCACAGGTAGCGGCCGGGCTGCGGTTCTTCCAGGGTCTTGAGCAGCGCATTGGCGGCCGAAGCGTTGAGCGCGTCGGCGGGATCGACGATCGCCACCTGCGCGCTGCCGTACTGCGGCGTCAGCGACAGCTTTTCCGACAGTTCGCGGATCTGCTCGATCACGATCTCGGTGCGCAGCTTCGTGCCTTCGCGGTTGGGCAGCAGCGTGACCACGTGGAAATCCGGATGCGTTCCCGCCTCGATCAGATGCGCGGCACGCGGTTCGTGCGCGCCCAGCAGGTGCGCGGCCAGGCGCGCGGCCACCGCGCGCTTGCCCAGTCGCGCCGGGCCGCAGATCAGCAGCGCGTGGCCGAGGCGGCCTTCGGACAGCGTGCGCGCCGCATGGTCGAACGCACGCTGCTGCCAGGGGGCCAGCGGCGCAGTCATGCGCGCGCCATCCATTCACGCAACAGGCGCACCGCCTCGCTGGCCACGTCGGCCGCCGGCTGCGAGGCATCGATCACGCGGAAGCGCTGTGGCTCGGCAGCGGCGCGCGCGCGGTAGACCGCGCGCACGCGCTCGAAGAATTCATCGCGTTCGGACTCGATGCGATCGGGCGCGAGATCGCGGCCGCGCGTGCGCTCGCGCCCCCGACCGACATCGACGTCCAGCAGCAGGGTCAATCCCGGCTGCAGCCCGACCACGCGCCGCTCCAGCTCCGCGATCCAGCCGGCGTCCAGGCCACGGCCCCCGCCCTGGTAGGCGTAGCTGGAATCGGTGAAGCGGTCGCACAGCACCCAGGCGCCGCGTTCGAGCGCGGGCGCGATCGTCTCGCGCACGTGCTGGGCACGGGCGGCGAACATCAGCAGCAGTTCGGTGTCGGCCGCGGGCGGCTCGTGTGCCGGATCGAGCAGCAGGCCGCGGATCATTTCCGCCAGCGGCGTACCGCCCGGCTCGCGGCTGCACACCACCTCCTGCCCGCTTTCGCGCAGCGCTTCGCGCAGCGCATCGAGCACGGTGGTCTTGCCCGCGCCTTCGCCGCCTTCGAGCGAAATGAAGCGCGCATGCGAACGCAGCGCCATCACGGCCCGAACTGTGCGCGGTAGCGCCGCACGTATTCGCGCACCGCGGCGTTGTGCTCGTCCAGCGTGCGCGAAAACACGTGGCGGCCACTGCCGTCGCCGACGGCCACGAAATACAGTTCGTCGCCAGCGGCCGGCTGCGTCGCCGCACGGATGGCAGCCACGCCGGCCATGGCGATCGGCGTCGGCGGCAGGCCATCGCGGGTATAGGTGTTGTAGGGCGTATCGGCGAGCAGGTCGGCGCGGCGGATGTTGCCCGCATAGCGGCTGCCCATGCCGTAGATCACGGTCGGATCGGTCTGCAGGCGCATGCCGCTCTTCATGCGGCGCACGAACACGCCGCCGATGCGCGCGCGTTCCTCGGCGATGCCGGTTTCCTTCTCGATGATCGAGGCCAGCACCAGCGCCTGCTCCGCGTCGTCCAGCGGCAGATCCGGTGCGCGCGCCTCCCACGCGGCCTGCAGCGCACGTTCAAGCGACTGGTTGGCGCGGCGCAGCACATCCAGGTCGCTGTCGCCGCGGGTGTAGGCATAGGTTTCGGGCAGGAATCGGCCTTCCGGGTGCACGCCGGCGCGGCCCAGCGTGTCCATCAACGCGGCGTCGTCCAGTTCACCGATGGTCTGCAGCAGCGGCGTGGCCCTGGCCAGCGCAGCGCGCAGCTCGCGCATGTTCCAGCCTTCGACGATGGTGAAGCGATAGCTGACCACGCGGCCATTGCGCATGTGCTGCAGCAGCGTGCGCGGCGTCATGCCCGGCTCCAGCGCGTACTCGCCGACCTGCACGCGCGCGTCGGCACCGAGCTGGCGCGCCAGCGCCTGCCACTCCAGGTCATGGCCGTCGCGCACGCCGGCCTCGCGCAGCCGCGACAGCACGCGCCGGAACGAATCGCCGCGCTCGACCCGCAGCGTGTCGCCCGCCTCGATCCCAGAGAGCGGCGCATCGGCGAAACCGGTGTAGCGCTCAGACAGGAAGAACGCGGCGGCACCGGCCACCAGGGCCGACAGCACGAACAGCAGCCGCAGGCCGCGCCAGCGCCTAGGAGCCTTGGCCATGCGCCTGCTCCATCGAGGGGAAATTCCGGATCATCGGCCTAGGATACCGTGGCGCCGTCGGCGTCGGCGTCGGCGTCGGCGTCGGCGTCGGCGTCGGCGTCGGCGTCGGCGTCGGCCGCCAGCGCCTGCAGCATGCCGCGGGCCTTGGCGCGGGTCTCGTCGAGTTCCCGCGGAGGATCCGAATCGGCCACGATGCCGCCGCCGGTGCGAAAGCGCACCCGCGCCCCTTCGACCTCGGCGCTGCGGATGAGGATGTTGAGGTCGAGGTCGCCGTCGCGGTTGAGCCAGCCCATCGCGCCGGTGTAGGCGCCGCGCCCGCGACCCTCGAGTTCGGCGATGACCTGCATGCAGCGCACCTTGGGGCAGCCGGTGATGGTGCCGCCGGGGAACGTCGCCGCGATCACGTCGCCCGGGCTGGCATCGGCGCGCAGCCGGCCGCGCACGTTGCTGACGATGTGGTGCACGTGGGCGTAGCTCTCGATCGTCATCAGCTCGTCCACCTCGACGCTGCCGGGCACGCAGACGCGGCCGAGGTCGTTGCGCTCCAGGTCGACCAGCATCACGTGCTCGGCGCGTTCCTTGGGATGTCCGATCAGCTCGCGCACGCGCTCGGCATCGTCATCGCCGGCCAGCCGCGGACGGGTGCCTGCGATCGGCCGCGTTTCCACCACCTCGCCGCGGATCGACACCAGCCGCTCGGGAGAGGCGCTGGCCACCGCCCAGCCATCGCCTGCGTACAGGCCCGCGAACGGCGCGGGATTGGCCTGGCGCATGCGCACGTAGAGCCGCGCCGGATCCAGCGCCTGCGCGAAATCCGCGCGCCAGCCGCGCGACAGGTTCACCTGGAACACGTCGCCCGCGGCCAGATAGTCGAGGATGCGCACCACACCAGCGGTGAAGCGCGCCGGCGCGTCCTCCCGCACCTGCGCAGGCGCCTGCCACGCAGGCAGGGCCGGCAGCGTGGCAGCCGCGGCAAGGTCGGCTTCGATCACATCGAGCATCGCGTCCTGGTCGGCCTCGGCAACCGCGACACATTCACCGCTGGCGTGGTCGCGCAGGATGGCAGCCGGGCAGCGCAGCGCCTGTGCCACCGGCAGGCTGCCCGCCGCGTCCGGCAATCGCAGCACCGGCTCGACCTGCCGCGCCAGCTCATAGCCCAGCAGCAACGCCCAGCCACCGCGGAACGGCCAGCGCGGCTCCTCGCGCGGCAGGCGCGCGGCACGCCACGCGTCATCGAGCGCATCGAGGAAGGTGCCGGCCATCGCGACACCGGACCCGTCGCGCGTGACGCCGTCGTTGCCCAGCGTCAGCGAGCCGCCATCGGTTGCAAGCAGCAGGTCCCAGCGCGCCTGCGCCGTCCCGTGCGCGACCGACTGCAGCAGCAGCCGATAGCGGCCCGGATCGAGGCGGTGCAGCGCCAGCAGGTCGGTGTCGGGCGGTAGCGGCCTGCTGATCAGCACGTGGACTCGCTTTGAGTAATCGTCTGGAGGCTGGAATGCTGCCATCCCAAGCGCAGCCAATCTTCACTGCACAAAGAGTTTCTGCAAACTCCCGAAAATGATGGCTATCCAGACCTGATCAAGCACCGAGCTCTTGGCGAGATAGACGCTCAAGCCGCCTGCTTCAAGCGACGTCAACGAATATCCCGGCGCCGTGCCGGCTGGGGATTGCGGAGAGCAGGCCATGGATGGCCTGCGGCGGCGAGTCAGCGATGGATGGCTGACCGAGCCGAGGAGCAATCCCCGGCCGGCAGGGCGCTGTTTCCGAAGGCGCTCGCTCTACGCAATCGCTGAGCCGCAACATCCTTCCGTAGCTGCATAGAACAGATCCTCAAACCCGCCTGAAGATCAATGTCCCGTTCGTCCCGCCGAATCCAAACGAATTGGACAGCGCGATGTCGATCTTCGCCTCGCGCGCGGTATGCGGCACGTAGTCGAGATCGCAGCCTTCGGACGGGTTGTCGAGATTGATCGTCGGCGGCACCACACCCGTCTTCAGCGCCATCGCCGAGAACACCGCTTCCACCCCGCCGGCCGCGCCGAGCAGGTGGCCGGTCATCGACTTGGTCGAGCTGACCATCAGCTTCGATGCGTGCGCACCGAACACCGACTTGATGCCCATGGTCTCGGCCAGGTCGCCCTGCGGCGTGGAGGTGCCATGCGCGTTGATGTAGCCGACCTCGGACGGATCGATGCCCGCATCGCGCAACGCCGCCACCATGCAGCGCGCGCCACCCTCGCCACTCTCGCTGGGCGCGGTCATGTGGTGCGCATCGCCACTCATGCCGAAGCCTGCGAGTTCAGCGTAGATGTGCGCGCCGCGCGCCTTCGCCCGCTCGTATTCCTCGAGCACCAGGATGCCCGCGCCATCGCCCATCACGAAGCCGTCGCGGCCCGCGTCCCAGGGACGCGACGCACGCTCCGGATCGTCGTTGCGCGTGGACAGCGCCTTCATCGCGCAAAACCCGCCCAGCGAGGTCGGCGTGGTCGCGAACTCGGAGCCGCCGGCGATCATCGCGTCGGCGTCGCCGTACTGGATCATGCGCGCGGCCAGGCCGATGTTGTGCGTGGCCGTGGTGCACGCCGTGACCACGGCGATGTTGGGGCCGCGCGCACCGGTCATGATCGACACCTGGCCCGCGACCATGTTGATGATCGTGCTGGGCACGTAGAACGGCGAGATCTTGCGCGGACCGCCCTCGTGGTACTTGATCGCGGTCTCTTCGATGCCCTTGAGGCCGCCGATGCCGGCACCGATGGCCACGCCGATGCGATCGGCGTCCGCGTCGCGGATCTCGAGCCCCGCATCGGCGATCGACATCAGGGCCGCCGCCACGCCGTAGTGCACGAAGGGGTCCATCTTCTTGACGTCCTTCGCCGGGATCCACTGCGCCGGATCGAAGCCCTTGACCGAGCCGGAGATGCGCGTGGCGAATGCGGAAGCATCGAAATGGGTGATCGGGCCAATCCCGGAGCGACCGTTGACGACGCCGTCCCAGCTCGAGGCCAGGTCGTTGCCGAGCGGCGACAGGATGCCGATTCCGGTGATGGCGACGCGGCGCTTGGACATGGGCAGCTCTCTCTTCGATGCATTCGTGGGCATGCGCCGTTTCGATGGCGCGATGCAAAACGCACGAGGCCGCAATGCGGCCCCGGGTTGTTACAGATCGACCTGAAGGGTCGACGGTATCGCCTGGCGCGACGACGCCCGGCCGACAGGCCAGGCGCGCCGGCCCGACATCACGCCTTGACGTGGGTCTTGATGTAGTCGATCGCCTGCTGCACCGAGGTGATCTTCTCGGCTTCCTCGTCGGGGATTTCGCACTCGAACTCTTCTTCGAGCGCCATTACCAGTTCGACGGTGTCCAGCGAATCCGCGCCGAGGTCGTCGACGAAGGACGCGCTTGCGCTGACCTCCTCGTCCTTGACGCCCAGTTGTTCGACCACGATCTTCTTGACGCGTTCTTCGATGCTGCTCATTGGTTGTAGCTCCGCGGAGGCTGTTACGTTGACAAGTGTAAGGTCTGATCCGGGGCGAGGATAGCGCGTTGCCGCTGCGCGGCCCCGGTGCGGGCAGGCAGGCCGCGACATCCGGCCCCGCATTCCCTTTGAAAACGGCAACTTAGGAAAGCATCGCGGCGGGCCGCGGTGCTCCCCGGAAGACAGGGTGCATCAGGGCATGTACATGCCGCCGTTGACGTGGATGGTTTCACCGGTGATGTAGCCGGCGCCGGGGGCGGCGAGGAAGGCCACCGCATTGGCGATGTCGGAGGCCTGGCCCAGGCGCGCGAGCGCGATCTGGCTCACCAGGCCCTTCTTTACTTCCTCGGGAAGCGCGGCGGTCATGTCGGTCTCGATGAAACCCGGCGCGACCACGTTCACGGTCACGCCGCGCGAACCGATCTCCTTGGCCAGCGACTTGCTGAAGGCGATGACGCCAGCCTTGGCCGCGGCGTAGTTGGTCTGGCCGGCATTGCCGGTGACGCCGACCACCGAGGCGATGTTGATGATGCGGCCCTTGCGCGCCTTCATCATGCCGCGCATCGCGGCCTTGGAGGACCGGTAGACACTGGTGAGGTTGGTATCCAGGATCGCCTGCCAGTCCTCGTCGCCCATGCGCATCAGCAGGCCGTCGCGGGTGATGCCGGCATTGTTGACCAGGATCGACAGCGGGCCGATCTCCTTGCCGATGGTATCGATCAGCGCCTCGACCTGGCCCGGCACGGACACATCCAGCACGCGGCCATGGCCGCCGTGCGCGGAGAGCCGATCGCCGATCGCCTTGGCACCCGGCTCCGAGGTCGCGGTACCGATCACGGTCGCGCCCTGCGCGGCCAGCGTGTCGGCGATCGCGGCACCGATGCCGCGGCTGGCGCCGGTCACCAGCGCTATTTCGCCTTTGAGTTCCTGGGTCATCTTGTTCCTGCCTGTCTCAAACTGGAGCATTCTGCCGCGGATTTCGCGGGTGGACACGGATCAGCCGCAGCGTCGCGCGCTTTCCAATCCGCGTGATCCGCGTAAATCCGTGGCTGGTCAGCCTTTCAAACCTTCCAGCGCAGCGTCGAGGTCGCCTGGCGTGCCGAGCGTGCGCATGTCGATGCCCTTGTCGATGCGCCTGGCCAGTCCGGCCAGCACCTTGCCCGGGCCGCACTCGGCGATACGCGTCGCGCCCTTCGCGGTCAGCGCCTGCACGCAGCCGGTCCACTGCACCGGCAGGTACAGCTGGCGCGCCAGCGCGTCGCGGATCGCGTGTGCGCCGTCGTGCACCTCGGCATCGACGTTCTGCACCACCGGGATCGACGGCGCGCTCCAGGACAGGCCCGCCATCACTTCCGACAGGCGATTGGCCGCATCGCGCATCAGCGGCGTGTGCGAGGGCACGCTGACGGCGAGCTTCACCACCTTGCGCACGCCGCGTTCGGACAGCAGCGCCAGCGCGCGGTCGACCGCGGCCGCGTGCCCGCCAATGACGATCTGGCCGGGCGAATTGTAGTTGGCCGGCACCACCACGCCGTCCCGCGAGGCCTCGCGGCAGACCTCCTCCACCAGTGCGTCCTCGGCGCCGATCACCGCGGCCATCGCGCCGGTGCCGGCCGGTGCCGCGTCCTGCATCAGCTGGCCGCGCACGCGCACCAGACGCGCGCCGTCTTCGAGGGACAGCGCGCCGGCAGCGACCAGCGCCGCGTATTCGCCAAGGCTGTGGCCAGCCAGCAGTGCCGGCTGCGCGCCGCCCGCAGCCAGCCACGCACGCCACACCGCAACGCCCGCGGCAAGCAGCGCCGGCTGGGTGAACTCGGTGCGGTTGAGTTGCTCCTCGGGGCCGTCCTGTGCCAACGCCCACAGGTCGACGCTCGCACCCTGCGAGGCTTCGGCAAAGGTGTCGCGCACGACGGGATGACGTTCGGAAAGTTCCGCAAGCATGCCCACCGACTGCGAGCCCTGCCCGGGAAACACGAACGCGAGTTTCGGATCGGTCACGCCAACATCCGGGGTGAAAACAGGGCGGGATGATACGGGCAAAGCCATCGCGTCGTCTGTACCGGGCCGTATGCCGCGCGGCGTGGGCCGCGACAGCTACGTGCTCAGTAGCGCAGCAGCGCCGAGCCCCAGGTGAAGCCGCCGCCGAAGGCTTCGAGCAACAGCAGCTGGCCGCGCTGCACCTTGCCCGAGCGCACGGCTTCGTCCAGCGCCAGCGGTACCGAGGCCGAGGAGGTATTGCCGTGCCTGTCGACCGTGACCACGACGCGCTCCATCGGCATGTCCAACCGCTTGGCGGTGGCCTCGATGATGCGCAGGTTGGCCTGGTGCGGGATCAGCCAGTCGATGTCATGGCGGTCCAGCCCGTTGGCTTCCAGCGTTTCCTCGACCACCGAATCCATTGCCTTGACCGCGTACTTGAACACGTCGCTGCCCGACATCTGGATGCGCACGCCGGCGTTCTTCGCATTCTCCTCGAAGCCCACCGACACGCCCACCGGATTCCACAGCAGCTCCTTCTTGCTGCCGTCGGCATGCAGGTGGGTGCTGAGGATGCCGGTGTCGGCATCGGCCTTGAGTACGACCGCGCCGGCGCCGTCGCCGAACAGCACGCAGGTGGTGCGTTCGGTCCAGTCGACCATGCGGGTCAGGGTTTCGGCGCCGACCACGAGCACGGTCTTGGCATCGCCCGACTTGATGAACTTGTCGGCGATCGAGAGCGCGTAGAGGAAGCCCGAACAGGCGGCGTTGACGTCGAACGCGCCGCAGCCGGCCACGCCCAGACGTTCCTGCAGCAGGCAGGCCGAGGACGGGAAGATCAGGTCTGGCGTGGTGGTGCCGACGATGATCAGGTCGAGTTCGTCGGCGCTGCAGCCGGCAGCCTCGAGCGCGCGCACCGACGCGTGGTACGACAGGTCCACGGTGGTTTCGCCTTCGGCGGCGATATGGCGCTCACGGATGCCGGTGCGCGAGGCGATCCACTCGTCGCTGGTGTCGACGATCTTCGACAGGTCGTCGTTGGTCAGCACCTTGCTGGGGAGGTAGCTGCCGGTACCGGCGATACGTGAATAGATCCGCGCGCTGCTGCTCATCTCGTGGACGGCCCTCGGGTCGAAACGGGGCGGCCCGCGCCGCGGGATGCCGCAGGGCGCGGGCGCGGGTGACGAGCCGAGGTCACCAGGCCCGCGTGCGGGCCCGGGAGCGGGTCAATCTTCCTCGACGGCCTTCGTCTTCGGCTGGATCACCTGCTTGCCGCGGTAGTAGCCGTTGGCGGTGATGTGGTGGCGCAGGTGGGTCTCGCCCGAGGTCGGGTCGGTGGCCAGCTGCTTGGCCGTGAGCGCGTCGTGGGAACGACGCATGCCACGACGGGACGGGGTGACGCGGGATTTCTGCACAGCCATGGGATTGCTCCAGGAACGATTCGTTTGTTGCCAGTGCGGCAGCGCCGGGGCGCCAACCGCTTATTCTTTCTTCTTCAGCGCGGCCAGCCCGGCGAACGGATTGGCACGCACCTCTTCTTCCGCGGACACCGGCCAGTCGCGCTCGACCGCCTCGGAGCCCGGCTTCACCGGGATCAGCGGCAGGGCGAGGATCAGTTCGTCCTCCACCAGGTCCAGCGTCCGCAGCATGCCGTCGGCCGCGACCAGCAGCGGCTCGTAGCCTTCGGGCAGACCGGCGTCCTCGTCCTCGTCCCTGATCAGCCCCAGCCGCTGCTCGATCAGCACCGGGAACAGGAACCGCTGCAGGCTGCGCTGGCATTGCAGCGGCAGCTCAGCCTCGATCCTCAGCTCCAGATACGGCACCTGCATCGCGTCGCTGTCGAAGCCGAGTGCGAATGAAACATCGCCCTCCGCATCCGTCAGCGCATCGCGCAGCCTAGGCAGCGACGCCAGCGCGACGCTCCCCTTGAACTCCCGCCGCGCGGCAACCATCCGCCAGGCGTCCAGGATTTCGGGCAGTTCCGCAGACATAAGCTGTAGGATTTTAAAGGTCGGATCCGCCCCTGTCAAACCCGAATGGGGAAGGCAAGCCGTTGTGCCGGCAGGGGAATTTGCCCGGCAGCGCGGCGGCGGTCAGACTGCCGTCCACTTTGGGGAGCTGCATTGTGACCGTTATTGCCCTTTCCGTGCTGGTCGTTGCGGTGACGGCCGGCCTGGCGGCATGGCTGCGCCGCCGCGGCGGACAACGCAACCGCGCCATGGCGGAGCTGCTCGACGCAGCCGATGCCCTGGAGGACCGGCTGCGCACCGCGCGCTTGGAGATCGAGGCCATTGCCGGCGACGAGCACAACCCGGTGCGCGAGGCGATGCAGGAAATGCTGCGGCAGCGGCTGTGGCTGCAGCTGCACGGGCAGTCGGCCTCCCTGGAGCAGCTCCACAGCGTGCGCGAATCGATCGAGGCCGCACGCAGCAGCATCGACGCGCAGCTGCTGCAGATCGAACGCGCACGCGCCCCACTCCACTAGGCGACCTTCGTGCCGCATCCGTTCCCACTCGTGCTTGCCTCGACCTCGCGCTATCGCGCGCAGCTGCTGGAACGGCTGCGCCTGCCGTTCGAGGCCGCGCGCCCGGAGGTCGACGAGACGCCTCGGGCGGGCGAACCGCCGGCCTCGCTGGCGCTGCGCCTGGCCGTCGCCAAGGCCGAGGCGGTAGCCCGGCAGCAGCCGCAGGCGGTGGTGATCGGCTCCGACCAGGTGGCCAGCTGCGACGGTCGGCCGCTGGGCAAGCCGGGGTCACGCGAGGCCGCGATCGCGCAGCTGCAGGGAATGTCGGGGCGGGACGTGGTGTTCCTGACCGCGGTGGCGGTGGCGGTGGCCGGCCCCGGCGCCGCGACCGGGCAGGCGCTGGACACCACCCTGGTGCGCTTCCGCCCGCTGGCCGATGACGCCATCGCCCGCTATGTCGATGCCGAGCAGCCCTGGGACTGCGCCGGCAGCTTCCGCTGCGAGGGCCTGGGAATCACCCTGTTCGAGGCGATCGAGTCGCACGACCCGACCGCGCTGGTCGGCCTGCCGCTGATCGCAACGGCGCGACTACTGCGCGCGGCCGGCTTCGTCCTGCCCTGAGCCCACGCCGGTGCCGGCCGGCTGCGACGCACGATCGAACGGCGCAAAGCCGCGCGCACGCAGCACCCCCAGATACCCGTGCGCCGCTTCGGCGCGCCAGCCATAGGCCGCTTCCATCACGCCGGCATCCACGTCGGGCCAGCTTGCGCGGATATGCGCCGCGTAGCCTTCGGCGCGCACGTGCAGCTCCCGGGCCTGCTTGGCCATGTGGATGCCGTTGCCCAGCAGGAACACCAGCAACACCGACAGCAGCGGTCGCACCCAGCGCCGCCACGCGGGCTGGACGTCGCGCCAGGCCACCAGCATCAGTCCGATCCAGCCGAACCAGAACAACGACGAGAAGCTGACGTATCGGGTCACGAACGCGTGCTCGGCGCCGTACTCGGCCGCGCGCCCGAGCGCGGTCAACAGCGCACAGCCGATGCCGAACAGCATCAGCGCCAGCCACGGCAGCAGCGCGGGCTGCCAGCGCCTGGCCGCCGCCCAGACCGCGGTCGCCAGCGCGACCGCGGCCCATACCGGCGCGGCCGTGGTCGCCAGCCGCGACACACCGGCGCCAAGGTAATTGAGGACGTACATCAACAAGGTGCCAAGCCCGGGCGCACCGGCGGCGGCGCCCCGCCCCGCCCAGACCCAGCCCAGCAGAGCCCCGCCCGCGAGCAGCCACGGCAGCGCGAACAACACACGCTGCGCACGCGACAGGCCCGGATGCAGGGCCAGCAGGCCGAGCGCGATCGGGAACACCGCAAGCGTGGTCGAAAACCCGAGCACGCCCAGCGAGGCCAGCAGCACCGCCAGCAGGTTGCCGATCGCAGACAGCCCGGGCCGCGTCAGCAGCGCGATGGTGGCAACCGCGCCCAGCGTGCTGATGAACACCGCCACCTGCCAGCCCCACTGCAGGTTGACCAGATGGCCCGGGTTGAGCGCCAGCCACAGCAACGCCAGCAGCCAGATCCCGCCGATCCTGCCTACTGGAGCCGCACCGGCGATGCGCATGAGGATCCAGGCCTGCAGCACCAGCAGGCAGACACTTGCCAGGCAATCCAGCCACGGCTGCCCGCCCGAGGCAGCGGTGGTGAGCAGGAGCACGGCGTATCCGGACACGTGCAGGTGGCTGCCGTCGTGGATCCGCCAGAACGCCGAGGATGCGAGCGTTCCGTCGCGCCAGGCCTCGTACATCGGCACCAGGTCGATGTGGTCCCAGAGCATCATCGGCAGGTGCCAGGCCATCGTGGCCACAAGCAGCAGCAGGGCAAGGGTGGCGAACGCAAACCATGTGCGCAGCGGAACCGTCGTCATCCCACCCCCCTGCCCATGCGGCACGCGTCGCGCATCATTCCCCGACAAGTTCGACCGGCTGGCCGGCGAACCGCTCCACGCTGCCGTCCTTGCCCTCCACTTCCAGGCCCAGCCAATAGCGGCCCGGGCGCAGGTCGCCCGCATCGACCTGCGCGCGGAAGCCCACGTGAGGCAGCGACGGGTCCTTCGAGCGGTCGCCATAGAAGCGCTGCGGCCAGTCGTCGGGCAGCCCGTACTCGGCTTCGGCCACCACGCGGCCATCGAGCGTCAGCGACACGCGCTCCACGCCCGCAACGTCCTTGATCGCCCAGCCGCTGGCTTCGAACACGGCCGGCACCCGCGTCCCGGCCTGCGGCGCGTTGAGATAGGCGATGGCCGGCGGCACGCAGGGCGACGACGCATCCGGCGTTCCGTCCTCGAGCGCGAACAGCAGGAACCGCCTGCCGCCGCCATCGGCGTGGACGACCTGCGGCGCAGGCAGGGTCCCGAAGCGCTCGCACAGCGCCTGGTAGTGACCAAGCAGTTCGCTGAGTTTCACGTCGCTGGGCGACACGACCAGCAGCGCCGGGCGGTCGCCGGCGCCCTGTGCGCCGACTTCAAGCCCCCACAGCTGCAGCTGCGGCGCGCGCCCGTGGCCGCGGTTGAGCGCATGCGGCAGCACGGGGATGGCGGGGTCGCCCAGCGCGAAGCCGAGCTCGGCGCCGACCTTGAAGTTGTCTGCGATCAGGCGCGTGCCGGCAGGCATGGCCGCCCGCTTGGTGCGCACGGCGGCAGCGAGCTCGTCCCAGCCGGAGAAGTTCTGCGGATACCATTTGGTCTCCGCACTGCGCTCGCGCAGCGCGGGATCCGAGACGGCAGCGTAGTAGCCGAGCATCGCCAGCATGCCGGCCACCGCGACGCCCCAGGTCAGCGTGCGCAGCCAGCGCGGCCACGACGCGAGTACCAGCGGCAGCAGCGGCAGCAGCGCGACATAGCCCGGCAGCGGCCAGTGGAAGCTCACGCGCTCGGTGTCGGCGAAGAAACCGAGGATGAAGAATCCCAGCACCACGATCCCGCCCGACAGCGCCAGCAGCCGCAGCGCATCGTTGTCGTGGCGACGGAAGCGCCAGGCCGCCACCAGCAGCGCCACCAGCAGCAGTGGCGTGACGAAGGCCGCCTGGATCGGGATGAAGTCGATGCCGTCGCGGTGCAGCGCCCAGGGGTGGCGGTCGACCAGCTGGAAGCGCAGGCCGGCCTCGGCGTTTTCGATGTTCCAGGCCAGCAGCGGCATCCACGCTGCGGCGCCGAACGCGACGGCGATGATCACCCGTGGATCGCGCAGCAGCGCGCGGCCGCGCGCGATCAGCAGCAGCGCGACCACACCTGCGCCGATCGCGGCGATGAAGCGGTAGTGGCTCAGCGCACCGATCGCCAGGCCGGCCGCGAGCTGCACCGCGCTGCCGTAGCTGACCTCGCGCAGCATCCGGGTCAGCGCATCGAGGCAGAGCAGGGTCGCCAGCGCCATCAGCACGTCCGGCAGCGCCATCACCCCGAGGCTACCGAACAGCGGCAGGACCAGCGCGCCACAGCCGGCGATCCAGGCATGGCGTGGCCCGGACTCGCGCATCGTGATACGCACCACCAGCCATGGCAGCGCGGCGGAAATCATGACGAACAGCGAGCGCGCGGCGAGCACGCTGTCGCCGAACAGCTCGGCGCCGAGTCGGATCGTCCACGCGGTCAGCCCGGGCAGGTCGGAATAGGCCCAGGCCAGGTGCTGCCCTTCCTGCCAGTAGAAGGCTTCGTCCACGAACAGCGGCAGGCGCGCGGCCACCAGCAGCTTGGCCAGCACCACGCCCGTCCACAGCGCGATGAACGCTGTTCGCTGACCGTTCCGTTCCCGCATCCGCCGCAACCCCGTACACTGGAAATTGATCATTACGGAGAGCGTCGTGTCCGCCGCCATCCATGAACCGGCCATGCTAACCGACCGCGATCAAGAGGCGTTGACGGCCGCGCAGGACCAGGTCAATCGCCTGGTGCTGGGCAAGGCGCGCGAAGTGCAGCTGGCGTTCGTCGCGCTGCTGTGCGACGGCCACCTGCTGATCGAGGACCTGCCCGGCCTGGGCAAGACCACGCTGGCGCACGCGCTCGCCGCGACCCTGGGGCTTGGTTTCCAGCGCGTGCAGTTCACCTCCGACCTGCTGCCGTCCGACATCGTGGGCGTATCGATCTTCGATGCGCAGGCGCGGCGCTTCGAATTCCATCCCGGGCCGGTGTTCGCCAACGTCCTGCTCGCGGACGAGATCAACCGCGCCCCGCCGCGTACGCAAAGCGCGCTGCTCGAAGCGATGGGCGAGCACCAGGTAACCGTGGACGGCACCACCCACCGGCTGCCCGAACCGTTCTTCGTGATCGCCACGCAGAACCCGGTGGACCTGTCGGGTACCTATCCCCTGCCCGACTCGCAGCTCGACCGCTTCCTGTTGCGTCTGTCGCTGGGCTATCCGGACGAAACCGCCGAGCGCGCACTGCTGGCCGGCGAAGACCGGCGCGGGCTGATCGCGCGCGCCACGCCGATGCTCGGCGGCGACGACGTGACGCGCCTGCGCCAGGCGGTGACCGCCGTGCACGCCAGCGAGGCGCTGGTCAACTACGTGCAGGCCCTGCTGGCGCGCAGCCGTCACGCGCCCGGCGTGCGCGTGGGTCTGTCGCCGCGTGCCGGCATCGCCCTGCTACGCGCGGCCCGCGCCTACGCGCTGCTGCAGGGCCGGACCAGCACGACCCCGGCCGACGTGCAGGCGCTGTTTGGCGCGGTGGCCGCGCACCGGCTGGTGCCGGAGATCGAGGCAGGGGGCGACGGCGCCGCGCTGGCGACGTCGATCCTGCAGGACGTGCCGGTGGACTGATGCGGCCCGTGCCATGACTGCCGCTCCGGTCACTCCGATCCCCGCATCCGCGCCGGCTGGCCACATGCCCGCGACCGTTCGCGCGGCGCCGTGATGCTGCGGCAGCTCCGGCAGCGGCTGGACGCACGCTTCGACGCCTGGACGCGCAGGCGCACGCCGGCTTCACTGCCGGTGCGCTTCGACCGCCACCGCATCTATGTCCTGCCGACGCGCTTCGGACTGTTCTTCGGCGTGCTGCTGCTGGTGATGGGCGCGGGCGCGCTCAACTACAACAACAACCCGGCCCTGCTGCTGTGCATGCTGCTGGCAGGCGCAGGCATCGCCAGCCTGCTGCAGGCACAGCTGCAGCTGGGTGGGTTGGAGATCCACGTGATCGGCGCCGAGCCGGTGTCTGCCGGCTCGCCGCTGCAGCTGCGCATACACGCCCGCGCGGAGGCTGGACGCGAGCGGCATGGCCTGCGCGTGGAATGCGCAGGCCATGCCGCGACGCTGTCGCTGGACGATGGCACCGGCGAAGCCGACCTGGCGCTAGCCACCGCCACCCGCGGCTGGCTCGACCCCGGCCGGCTTCGCATCTCCACCACGCGGCCGCTGGGCCTGGCGCGCGCCTGGGCCTATGCCTGGGCGGATACGCCGCTGCTGGTCTATCCCGCGCCCGAAGCGGCCGGGCCACCGCTGCCCACCGGCGAAGGCGAACACGCGCAATCGCGCCTGACGCCCAGCGGCGACGACGTCCACCACCTGCGCGAGTGGCGGCGCGGCGACAGCCTGCGCGGGGTGGCGTGGAAAGCCTCGGCCCGGCGCGACGCGCTGCTGGTGCGCGAGTTCGAACAGCCGCTCGGCGCCGACATCGTGCTCGACTGGCAGGCGCTGCACGCGCTGCGCCACGAGGACCGCATCCGCCGGCTCGCGCGCTGGGTCGACGAGGCCGAGCGCGAATCGCGGCGCTACCGTCTGCACCTGCCTGGCCAGTCCGTACTGGGGCCGGGCCATGGTGCCGCGCATCGGCACGCCTGCCTGCGTGCCCTGGCCCTGCTGCCGCGGGAGGGAGGCTCCGGTGCGGCGGGCTGAGCGCGCGCCGCTCGAACGCGGCAGCCGCCGCTGGGCGCTGGCCGCCGCGGCCGCCTGCCTGCTGCCGCTGCTGCTGCAGCTGCCGGCGACCCTGGCGCTGGGCTGCGCCGGCGTCGGACTGCTGGTGGTTCTGGCTTCGCGAAGGCGTCCGCTGCCGACCTGGATCCGCGTGCTGCTGGCGCTGTGCCTGGTCGGCATGGTGCTGTCGATGTCGCGCTTCAGCCTGGGACGCGACACGGCCTGCGCCCTGCTCGCGGCGATGCTCGCGATCAAGCCGGGCGAGCTGGCCTCCCTGCGTGACGCGCGCAGCCTGGTCGGCTTTGCGCTGTTCGCGCCGTTCTCGACCTTCCTGCTCGACCAGGGGCCGCTGTCGCTGCTGCTGGGGCTGGCCGGCGTGCTCATCGCGCTGGCCGCGCTGGCGCAGCTGTCGGAGCACGAATCGGGCGCTGCGACCCGGCTGGCGCCGCGCGCGCGCCTGGCCACGGTGGGCCGGCTGCTGTTGATCGGGCTGCCGCTGGCGCTGGCGGGGTTCTGGCTGTTCCCGCGCCTGGGTGCGCCGCTGTGGGGCGTGCCCGAGCGCGCGCTGGCGCGTCCGGGCCTGTCCGACGAGATGGCGCCGGGCGAATGGCTGGACATGATGAACGACGACCGGCCCGCGCTGCGCGTCAGCTTCAGCGGACCGGTTCCCCAGCAGTCGCAGATGTACTGGCGTGGCCCGGTGCTGATGGACTACGACGGGCGCACATGGACCCGCGCGCGGCGGCTGGAAGGGCTGCCAGTGCCCGCAACCGCGCGGGTCGACGGACGCTGGCACTACGAGATGGTGCTGGAACCCACCGACCGCCGCACCCTGGTCGCGCTGGAGCTGCCCGATGCCGTGCCGGCGGGCGCGCGGCTGGCGTGGGATTACACGTTGGAGTCGCGGCTGCCGATGAGTTCGGTGACGCGCTGGCGCATGGACGCCGCGCCGCCGCGCAGCTTCGAAACGCAGCTGTATCCGTTCGTGCGGGAGGCCGCGCTGCGCCTGCCGGCCGGCTTCAACCCGCGCACCGTCGCGCTTGCGCAGCAGTGGCGGGGCGAGCTCGGCCCGTCCGCCGACGCCGCCATCGTCGAACGTGCGATGGCGATGATCCGCGCCGAATTCGGCTACACGCTGGCCACGCCCCTGCCCGGTCGCCACAGCGCCGACGAGTTCCTGTTCGAATGGAAGGAAGGCTTCTGCGAACACTACAGTTCGGCGTTCGTGATCCTGATGCGCGCAGCCGGCATTCCGTCGCGGGTGGTGACCGGCTACGCCGGCGGCTACCGCAATCCGTTCGGCGGCTACTGGATCGTGCGCAACCAGGATGCCCATGCCTGGGCGGAGGTCTGGCTGCAAGACCGCGGCTGGGTGCGGGTGGATCCGACCGCCGCGGTCGCGCCCGAACGCATCTACGACACCATCGACGACCGCGCCAACGCCGGCGGCTTCGGCGCCCTGCCCGGCGTGCTGCCGATGCTCGATGTCGGCGACTGGCTGCGCCGCGGCTGGAACGACCTGGTGCTGGGCTTCGACGCCAGCCGGCAGATGGCGATGCTGCGGCCGCTGGGCATGGGCGAGACCGGCACGCGCGGACTGGTTGCCCTGTTCGCCGTATGCGCGGGCCTGGCGCTGGCCTGGATGCTGTGGCTGACCGCGCGCGCCGAGCGCAGCGGCGATGTCGTGCTGGCCGCCTGGCGACGGCTGGGCGCACGCTACGCGAAACTTGGGCTGGCGCGTGCGCCACACGAGCCGGCGCTGCAGTGGGCCAGGCGCGTGGCCGCCGCGCGACCGGGCAAGGGCGAAACCCTGCTCTCGCTCACCGCGCGTTTCGAAGCCTGGCGTTACGCTCCGCGCAGCGCTGCTGCAGACCCATGCCCCTTGATCCGCGACCTGCGCAGGCATCGCCCCGAATGACCCGACCGCACGGAACCACCACCATGACCGTCCGTCCCATGCTTCCCGCCGCCGCGATGCTGCTCCTGCTGGCGGCCTGCGTGTCGCAGCCCAGGCCACTGCAGGGTGGCTTCAGCGAGACCACGCCGCATGCCGTGGTGGAATCCGACGCGACCGGCCTTCCGGTGCGCTGGGGCGGACGCATCGTCCGGGTCGAACCGGGTCCGAACCAGACCTGCTTCGAGATGATCTCCACGCGCCTGACCTCGACGGGTCGCCCGTGGTGGGGCAGCGACGACAGCAACGGCCGTTTCATCGCCTGCCGCACCGGCTTCTACGACCCGGCGGTGTTCGAAGTGAACCGGGAAGTGACCTTCACCGGCACCGTCACCGGCTACGACACGCGTCGCATCGGCGAGTACGACTACCGCTTCCCGAAGCTCGCCGCCGACGTGGTCTACCTGTGGCCCAAGCGCGACGCGGTGCGCGTGATCACCCGCCCCGAGCCCTGGCCGTGGTGGGGGTGGTGGTAAGCGGCAACCGTTATCGGCGCGCCGCGGGCCATCAAGCCCCGAATCGCCCCAGCGGCGCACCTGCCAGCAGGTGGAGGTGGATCTGGTACACGGTCTGGCCGCCGTCGCCGTTGCAGTTCATGACGACGCGGTAGCCGTCCTCGGCAAATCCCTGCGCCTTCGCGTACGCGGCCGCCGCGAGGGCAAGCCTGCCGATGATTTCCGGCCGCGCGGACGGCACGTCGTTCAAGGTGGCGAAATCCTGCTTCGGCACGAACAGCACGTGCACCGGCGCCTGCGGCGCGATGTCGTGGAAGGCGATGACGTGTTCGTCCTCGAACACGATCTGCGCGGGGATCTCGCGGCGGATGATCCTGTGGAAGATGGTGGGCATGGGGTGTCCGGGATTTACTCAGGCCATCTCGCTGCGCGAGCCGAACGCGTGCGACAGCGTGCCGCGGTCGACGTACTCGAGCTCGCCGCCCAGGGGCACGCCGTGGGCGAGCCGGCTGGGTTTGACCTGGTGCTGGCGCGCGAGCTGGGCGAGGTAGTGCGCGGTGGCCTCGCCTTCGACGGTGGGATTGGTGGCGATGATCAGTTCCTGCACCTGGCCCTCGCGCAGGCGCGCGTCCAGCCGGTCCAGGCCGATCTCGCGCGGCCCGATGCCATCGAGCGGCGACAGCCGGCCCTGCAGCACGAAGTACAGCCCGCGGTAGCCGGTGGCCTGCTCGATCGCGAGCCGGTCGGCGGGAGATTCCACCACGCACAGCAGGTGCGCGTCGCGCGATCCGCTGGCGCAGGTCGCGCAGACTTCGGTCTCGCTGAAATCACGGCAGCGCGTGCAGTGGCCCACCCGCTCGACCGCGTCGGCGAGCACCGAGGCCAGGCGACGCCCGCCGTCGCGCTCGCGCTCGAGCACGTGGTAGGCCATCCGCTGCGCCGTCTTCTGGCCCACGCCGGGCAGCACGCGGAAGGCTTCGATCAGCTGTTCGAGGAGCGAGGACATGGGCTGGTGACTGCTGGACCGGTAACCGGTGATTCGAAAAGCGCCAGGCCGACCGTCGGCCGCAGCGAGCGGCCACCGCGCTTCAGGAGAGCGGCAGGCGGTTGCTGACGAATCAGCGGGGCTCTCAGAACGGCAGCTTCATCCCCGGCGGGATCGGCATTCCGGCCGTCGCACCGGCCATCTTGTCCTTGGACGCCGCGTCGATCTTGTTGGAAGCGTCGTTGAAGGCCGCCGCGACCAGGTCCTCGGCCATCTCCGGATCGGAGAGCACGCTCGGGTCGATACGCACCTTGCGGCACTCCTTGGTGCCCGAGAGCGTCACGTTGACCATGCCGCCGCCGGCGCTGCCGATGACTTCGAGCGCGGCGATTTCCTCCTGCACGCGCTGCATGTTCTCCTGCATCTTCTGCGCCTGCTGCATCAGCTGGGCGATGTTTCCACGCATGTTTGGTTCCTAGGCTTCGTCGAATGGTCGGATGGAATCTGGCACGAGCTTGGCGCCCTGCTGCTGCATGAGGCGCTGCACCTGCGGGTCGGCCAGAAACGCGCTTTCGGCAGCGGCCTGGCGCTGGTCGCGCTCACGCGCGGTGCGTGCATGCAGGGTCTCGCCAACGGCCGCGGCCACCTCGTCGAACCGGATCTGCGGCGCGACGCCAAGCTTCGGCGACAGCGCATTGGCCAGCTGTGAAATCAGGAACGGTGTCTTGAGATGGTCGTCGCTGGCCGGCAGCGACAGGCGCAGCACGGCGCCGCTCCAGTCGATGAACGAGGCATGCGCAGCCAGCTCGCGGACCGGACCGCGCAGCGCCAGGCCGGCGACCAGGTCGACCCAGGCCGCGGCGTCGAGCGCCGCCAGTGGCGAGGCAGCCACGACCGGCGCGGGTTCTGGCGCCGGTGTCGCTGGTGTCGGCGGTGGGGTGTCGACGGCGCCAGCGGCTGGAGCACTGTCACGTGCAACGGCCGTGTGGCCCGCAGGCGCGGCGTCGCGAGGGCTGGCTGCTTCGCGCGGAAGCATCGCATCGCGCGCGGCCCCCGCACGCGGAGCGGGCGCCATCTCCGCCGCGAGTGCAGCGCGCGCGGCGTCGGCGGCGGCGGAACGTCCGCCACGCGCCGGCGCAACGCTACCCGTCGGCGTCGCCGCAGCCGCCTGGCTGCCGCCTTCCACCGGCCGGAACGCCAGCATCCGCAGCAGGATCATTTCAAAGCCAGAACGCGGGCCTGGCGCCAGGGGCAGGTCGCGACGCCCGGTCAGCGCCATCTGGTACCACAGCTGCACCAGCTCCGGCCGCAGCGCGGCGGCGAGCGGTGCGATATCGATGCCATCGGCCTCGCCAGTGCTGTCGGGCACCAGCTGCCGGACCTGGATGCGGTGCAGCGCGGCGGCCAGCGCGTCCAGCACGCCCGACCAGTCGGGTGAGAACCCGGCCAGTGCCTCGATTTCCGCCATCAGCCGCGCGCCATCGGCCGCGGCCAGCGCATCGAGCAGCGCGCCCACGCGGGTGCGGTCGACGGTACCGAGCATCGTCGCCACCCCGTCCTCGGATAGGTTGCCGCCGGTGTAGGCGATCGCCTGGTCCAGCAAGGACAGGCCATCGCGCAGGCTGCCATCGGCCGCCCGCGCCAGCTGGCGCACGGCGCCCGGTTCGACCGCGATGCCCTCTGCCTCGAGGATCTTCGAGATCTGCCCGCCGATCTGTTCCTCGTCCAGCCGCTTGAGGTTGAACTGCAGGCAGCGCGACAGCACCGTCACCAGCAGCTTTTCCGGATCGGTGGTCGCGAACAGGAACTTCACGTGCTCCGGCGGTTCCTCCAGCGTCTTGAGCAGCGCGTTGAACGCCTGCTTGGACAGCATGTGGACTTCGTCGATCAGGTAGACCTTGTAGCGGCCGCGCGAAGGCATGTACTGCGCGTTGTCGATCAGGTCGCGGACGTTGTCGACGCCGGTGTTGGAGGCCGCGTCGATCTCCAGCAGGTCGATGTAGCGGCCTGCGTCGATCGCCAGGCAGGTTTCGCACTGGCCGCAAGGATCGGCGCCCGTGCCCTGCTCGCAGTTCAGGCTCTTGGCGAAGATCCGCGCGATCGTGGTCTTGCCCACGCCGCGGGTGCCGGTGAACAGGTAGGCGTGGTGCACGCGGCCCGAATCGAGCGCGTTGGAGAGCGCCTGGACCACGTGTTCCTGGCCCACCAGCTCGGCAAACCGCCTGGGGCGCCACTTGCGGGCGAGGACGAGATACGACATGCGCCCATTGTGCCGCGCCGGGCCCCGGTTTGCCTGTCCCGATTGGCCATGCCCGAACGATCGCGCGACGCCAGCGCAGTCTTTGGTTGTGGCAAAGCCGCGCGACCGCTAGAATTTGCGCCCCTGTGAGCGGCGGCTGTCGCCCACCGGGGCCTCCCGGAGAGGTGTCCGAGTGGTTGAAGGAGCACGCCTGGAAAGTGTGTAAGCGTCTAAACCGCGCTTCGGGGGTTCGAATCCCCCTCTCTCCGCCAGTTTCAGTTTCATGTTCAAGGGCCGCGCGTTGCGTGGCCCGTCCTATGGTGGCCCCGTCGGCCCCTCGCGACGCTAGGTTGAAAATCCCGCCAGGGCCGGAAGGCAGCAACGGTATCGATCGACGCGGGTGCCGAGGCAAGCTGGCGGGGCCATCACCCTTTCGGGAGTCCGCTGCGTATTCACGCCGATCGTCACTGGCGGCAGCGGCCACTGGTGGCGGTTGCAGGTGACCTCTGAACAACTGTCGTCATCCCCGCGAACGCGGGGATCCAGTGACCGCAAGCCGTTGAGTTCGAAGCCAATGGATTGACCAGCGCTTCCGCCGCTGTTGAAACGCGCTTCCGCTTGACCAGCCTGCGGCTGTTGCAGAGCACTTCGCGGGAATGACGAGCAAAAGCGGGCGGCCGATGGTCCGCACACTACGGTTGTCATCCCGAGCGCAGCGAGGGATCTCGGCCTCGATGCAAGATCCCTCGCTGCGCTCGGGATGACAGTGGAAGCTTCGCGCGACGCCAGCGTCCTGCGGCGAACCCGGAACCAGGATTCACGGCCCCTGGCGCACGATCCCCAGAGCGTCGGGCTGGCGGCCGGTGTTCCAGTACTCGAGCACGCGCCAGTCGCTGCTGTCGATCACGGCGATCCGGTCCGCGCCGCTGATCGCCACGTACACGCGCGGCCGCGATGGATCGGCGATGACGCCAATCGGCATCGGGCCCTGGCCGAGCATGCTCTGGCCGGACTCGCCGCCTTCGGGCTGCAGCGGCACCGTGGCCACAGGCGCACGGGTCGCGGCGTCGAAGACCGACATCGTCGCGGCCCTGGCATTGGTGACCAGCGCATGGCGCCCCTCGGGCGTGAACACCACGCGGATCGGGAAGCCGGCGCCTTGGAGCGTGTCGATCTTTTCCAATGTGTCCGGGTCGTGCACGGTCACCGTGTCTTCGGCGCGGTTGGTCACCCACACGCTGCCGTCGGGCGCGACCTCGATGCCTTCCGCGCCCTCGCCCGCCGCGACTTCATGGGTGACGCGCGCAGCCGCGACATCGACGCGCGACACGGTTCCGGCGCCGATCTTGCTCACGTAGGCGGTCGCGCCATCGCGCGAGATCGCGACCATGTGGCCGACACCGTCGCCGACGTCGATCGCCTGCGCCACCGCACCGGCCTCCAGGTCCACGCGCAGCAGCGCACGGCTCTGCTCGGTGGTGACCAGCAGGTCGCCGCCCGGCAGGAAGCGCAGGCCGTGCGGGCGGCCGTGCTCGCCCAGGTCGATGCTGCGCGCGACGCCCGATGCCAGGTCGATGACGGTCAGCGAACTGCCCGGCTGCTGCTGGCCGTAGTCGGTCACCACCGCCACGCGGCCGTCGGCGGACACCGCGATCTCGTGCGGCCCCGCGCCGCTCGCAATCTCGCCCAGCCTGCGCCCGTCCTCGAGCGAGATCCGCCACACGGTGTCGTCGCTCTTGTTGCCGACCAGGAGCGCATCCTGGGCGAACGCTGCCGCACACGACATGGAAAGCGGCAGTCCCAGCAGGAACAGTGTGAATCGCTTCATGAGGACCTCTGCGTAATCAGCGACGGCGGATGGACCGGCAGGGATGTGCAAAAGACCGGGCGTAGCGGCCACTCTTTGCTTTCGCCCGTGGCGACGGTGTCAGTTGCCGGAACCTGGAGGGTCGGTTTGGCGCGGATGCAACCAGTCGGCGTGGCCGTCGGCGTAGCGTTCGTGCTTCCAGATCGGCACGCGCGACTTCACCTCGTCGATGATCCAGCGACAGGTGTCGAATGCCGCGTCGCGATGCGCGGCGCTGGCGCCGACCCAGACCGCCAGTTCGCCGATCGCGAGATCGCCGACGCGATGCACGCAGCAGGCGTCGATCGCGCCGAACTTCGCCAGCGCTTCTTCCAGGATCCGCCCGCCCTCGGTTTCGGCCAGCTCGACGTAGGCCTCGTAGCGCAACCCAAGCACCGGACGGCCATCGTTGTGGTCGCGCACCCAGCCTTCGAACGCGGCGAACGCGCCGGCGCGCTCGTGCAACAGGCGCTCGCGCAGGGGCGCGATGTCGAAGGGCGCATCGGCGATGCGGAAGCGCTTCATGCCGGCAGGCATCCAGGCGTACCCGCCGCGAAAACATCAGCGGCAAAATGGATGACCAGCCCTGCGGGCTGTTGAAAGGCGCTTCCGGCGTTCGCCGGGATGACGGCGGATGGATTGGGCCTGCGCATGCTCATCCTCCCGACACCGGCGGGATGAAGGCCACTTCCGCCCCGTCGGGGACGGCATCGGTCCAGCGGGCGAAGGCACCATCCACCGCGACGCGCAGGTGCTCGACTGGCAGCGCGAAGCCGTGGCGTTCGCGCGTCTGCGCGTACAGCGCGGCCAAATCGGCCGCGCCCGTGTCCAGCGTTTCCGACGCTGCGCCCGCGGCATCTCGCAGGCTGGCGAAATACAGCAGCGTCACCCGCGCCATCAGCCGACCTTCCCGAAATCGCGCTTGCCGCCGCGCTTGCCGGCCAGCTTGGCCGGGCCCAGCACGATCGCGTGCGACAGCGCCTTGCACATGTCGTAGACGGTGAGCGCGGCCACGGTGGCGCCGGTCAGCGCTTCCATCTCCACGCCGGTGCGGTGCGTGGTCCTGACCAGGCACTCGATGCGCAGGTCACGCTCGCCGTGCCAGTCGATGGCGATGCGGATGCCGTCGATGGGCAGCGGGTGGCAGAACGGGATCAGCTCGTGCGTGCGCTTGACCGCCATGGTGCCGGCGATCACCGCGGTGTCGACGATGCCGCCCTTGGCGCTGCGCAGTCCGGAGCGGCGCAGCTGCGCGGCCACGTCGGCCGGAAAGCGCACGCGGCACTCGGCCAGCGCCTGGCGCGCGGTGACGGCCTTGCCCGACACGTCGACCATCGCGGGTCGGCCGTCGGCATCCAGATGCGTGAGTGTCTTGCCTTTCGCCATTGCGCCATCGTAGTCGCTGCGGCGGCGGCGCGCCCGCTGGACTCAGCCGCCGACCAGGAACATCTCCACGTGCCGCGGCGACGCGTGGGGGCTGCCGCGCAGCTCGCTGTAGCGGTCGGCCCGCCGCGACCAGATCTCCGCCAGGCGCGCCGCCAGCGCGGCCTCGCCCTGCGCCAGCGCAGGCCGCAGGTCCAGGCCCTGCGAGGAGAACAGGCAGGTGTACAGATGCCCGTCGGCCGATACACGTGCGCGGTGGCAGTCGCCGCAGAACGGCGCGGTCACCGAACTGACGAAACCGATCTCGCCGCCGCCGTCTTCGAACGCATGGCGCTCGGCCACTTCGCCACGATAGTTGGCGTCGAGCGCACGCAGCGGCCAGCGCGCGTGGATGCGCGCGCGCAGTTCGGCCGAAGACACCACGCCTTCGCGCTGCCAGCCGTTGCAGGTGCCCACGTCCATGTATTCGATGAAGCGCAGCACATGGCCGCTGCCGCGGAAATGCCCGGCCAGGGCCAGCACCTGCGATTCGTTGACGCCACGCTGGACCACGCAGTTGATCTTGAGCGGACCAAAGCCCGCGTCCTCTGACGCGGCGATCCCCGCCAGCACGTCGGCCACGTCACCACGCCCGCCGGACAGCGTACGGAACAGGTCCGGCTCCAGGGCGTCCAGGCTCACCGTGATCCGGCGCAGGCCGGCCGCATGCAGCGCGGCGGCGTGTCGCGCCAGCAGCGAGCCGTTGGTGGTCATCGCCAGGTCCTCGATGCCCTCGATACGCGCCAGGCGTGCGATCAGTTCGGGCAGGCCGCGACGCAGCAGCGGCTCGCCCCCGGTGATGCGCAGCTTGGTCACGCCCAGCCCGGCGGCGCCGCGCGCCAGCGTCTCGATCGCGTCGAACGAGAGCCGGCCCGCCGCATCGAGGCCGTGGTCGTCGGGAATCCGATCGGCCGGCATGCAGTAACCGCAGCGGAAGTTGCAGGCCTCGATCACCGACAGCCGCAGGTCATGCAGCGGCCGCGCCAGTCGGTCGACCAGCGCCAGCGGGAAACCGGGCTGCGCACTCATGCCGCCGTCTCCGGGGAAATCGCAGGCGCCCGCAGCGGGAAGACCTCGCCCGCTTGCGCCACGCGATGGCCGCGCGCCGCCATGGCCCGGCCGTCGGCGGCGCTGGCGTAGTGGTAGAGCACGCAGCGCGCGAGCAGCTGCGGCTCGTATTCGCGCTCCAGGTCGTCGATGCCGCTGTGCGAGGGATTGCCATGCAGGGCGCAGTCGTGCGCGACCAGTTCGTCGCGATCGGCGTGCCTGCGCAGCTGCTCGGGGATCGGCCGGGTGTCGCCAGTCCACACCAGGCTGCCCGGCAGGCGCAGGCCGAATGCGGTGTCCGGCCAGTGGTGGCGCACCGGGAACACCTCCAGCCGCAGACCGTCGTGCCAGAACGCGTCGCCCACCGGGATCACGCGGAACGCGTCCCAGAAGTTGGCGCCGCCCTCGGCCAGCACGTTGGGATAGGCGGCCACGCGCTGGTGCAGCAGCGGCAGCACGCTGGCCGGCACGTACACCGGCATCCTCCCGCGCCGCGCCGGATCGAAATACTCCGACACGAACAGCCGCTCGAAGCCGCCGACGTGGTCGAGATGGGTATGGGTGATGAACAGCGCGGGCGGCGGCTCGCCGTAATGCTCGAGCAAAGCAGTGAGGCCCTCGCTGCCGCAGTCGACGGTCAGCCACGGCCGGCCATCGCGCTCGATGGTCGCCATGGGTGAACCCAGCTCGATCGCCGAAGCGTTGCCCACGCCGTGGAAGCGCAGCGCCCAGCTCATCCGGGCGCGCCCCTGCGGCGCGGGTCAACGCGTGGCGCGCCGCGCAAGCAACGCCCGTCCATGCTCAATTGCCCCGCGCCCAGCGCGCGTCATAGGTCTCGCGCAGCCGCGCGAAGCCGGCATCCACCGCGGCGCTGTTGCCCGCGCCGGCGATCTTGTGCAGCGAGCGCAGCAGCCGCTGCAGGTTGCGCTCGCGCCAGGCGGTGGCCGGGATAAGCATGCGGCTGCGGTCGAGGTCGATCAGCCAGCCCTTGCCGCGCGCATCGAACAGCACGTTGTGGGCGTTGAGGTCGGCATGGTCCAGGCCTTCGCGATGGAATCGCGCGATCAGCACCCCGGTCTCCTCCCAGGGCGCACCGGCGGCGGATTCCCGCACCAGGTCTGCCAGCGAACGCACGTCCATCAGCCGTTCGATGATGATCCAGGCACGATAGCTGAAGCGGCCGCGCAGGTAGCAGGCCGCGACCGGCTCGGGTACCGGGCACTTGCGCCGCCGAAGTTCGCGCAGCAGGCGGTATTCGACGAAGCTGCGGGTCGCGTTGGCGTCGCGCCAGACGTAGCGGTCGCGGCTGATGTTCGCCGCCATGCCACCACGCAGGTACTGGCGCAGCACGCAGGGGCCGTGGCTGGCCTCGATGAACCAGGCGCCGCCGCGACCGCTGCCCGTCACCGCCTGCGCGCGCGCGCCCCACTCCTGGGCATCGAACCAGCGCGGGTCGACTTGCCGCAACTGCGCGGCGTCGAACAGAATCGCGCCATACTCCCCGCTGCCGCGAGGGTCGCGGAAGGGCGTCAGGCTCTCAGTGGCATCGAACGCGACCATCCAGCGAGTCTAACAAGCCGTGCCCCATCTCCACCCTGCTCCGCGCTCGATCTGCCTGCTGCGCCTGTCCGCGCTCGGCGACGTCACCCACGTGCTGCCGCTGGTGCGGACCCTGCGCGAGGCCTGGCCGGGTGTCGAACTGACCTGGATCATCGGCCGCGGCGAGCACCGGCTGCTGGAAGGCGTGCCCGGCGTGGAGTTCATCGTCTACGACAAGAAGACCGGATTGGCCGGCATGCGCGCGCTGCGGCGCGAGCTGCAGGGCCGGCGATTCGACGCGCTGCTGCAGATGCAGGTGGCTGCGCGCGCGAACCTGCTGTCGGCCTTCATCCCGGCCACGTGCCGGATCGGCTACGACCGTGCGCGCTCCAAGGACCTGCATGGGCTGTTCATCAACCAGCGCATCCCCGACCGGCCCGGCATCCACGTGCTCGACGCCATCGGCAGCTTCTGCGAGCCGCTGGGCCTGCGCCAGGACGACGTGCGCTGGACGATGCCGGTTCCCGACGAAGCCCGCGACTGGGCCCGCGCGCAGTGGCCCGACGACGGCACCCCGACCCTGCTGATCTCACCCTGCTCCAGCCACGTGCGCCGCAACTGGTTCGCCGACCGCCATGCCGCCGTTGCCGACCACGCGGCCGCCCAAGGCTGGCGCATCGTCCTGTGCGGCGGCCGCAGCCAGCTCGAGCGCGACACCAGCGACGCGATCCTCGCCGCGATGGCCGCGCCCGCCCTCGACCTGGTCGGCAAGGACACGCTCAAACAACTGCCAGCCCTGCTCGAACGCGCCGACCTGGTGATGACCCCCGATTCGGGCCCCATGCACATCGCCAACGCCATGGGCACCAAGGTCCTGGGCCTGCACGCGGCCAGCAATCCCGCGCGCAGCGGGCCGTATTCGGACCTGCGCTACTGCGTCGACCGCTACGACGCCGCCGCCCGTCGCTATCTGGGCAAACCGGCGGCCGCACTCAAATGGGGCACCAAGATCGAGTTCGACGCGGTGATGGACCTGGTGACGGTGGACGACGCCATCGCCGCGTTCGAGCGCTATCGCGCCGACCGCAGCTGACCGTTCGCCTCAGGCGCCAGTCCCGCTGCCGTAGTCCTGGTACGACTTCTCCTCGACGTAGGCCGAGCCCAGGCCGAGGTTGATGTCCTTCTTGACCCGCGCGCGGACGTCGTTCTCGAAGTAGACGCTGCGCGCCAGGCGGATGAATTCCTCGTCGAAGGCCTGCGCCTTTTCCTTCAGGCGGATGTCGTCCTCGATCACCCACAGCCGCTCGTTCACGGCCTTGAGCTCGGCGCGCAGGCGCGCGATGTCGTTGCCGGCGACCGGGTGCGCCATCCAGGTGTTTTCCAGCGCCGTCAGCTCGTTGCGGACATTGGCCAACTTGGCCTCGTCGGTCATGCGCTCGGACTTGATCTGCAGGATCGAGATCTTGTCCAGCAGCTCGCCGAACGACACGGGCACGGAAATCTCGGACATGGACGCGGTTCCTGCGGAAAAGTCGGGCCGGGAAGTCTAGCGCGCGCCTTGTCCACGGGCAGCCCGCCCCGTATGATTGCGCCCCCGGCGTTCAGCGCCGGGACCGCGCAACACCCGCATCCAGGGGAGGTGGCAGAGCGGTTGAATGTACCTGACTCGAAATCAGGCAGGCGTTTATAGCGCCTCGGGGGTTCGAATCCCCCCCTCCCCGCCAGATCCGCCGAAGCCCCCGCAAGGGGGCTTTTGCGTATCCGGGCGAGACGTTCCGGGAGCCGAAGACGTATTGCCGACGCCCGGTGGCGAGTCGCAACGGCACAACCCGCCCGCCGCCACGCAGCAGACTGCCGGCCAGCGTCAGCTTCTGCGCGAAAAAGTGCGCCGCCCGTCTCAGTTCCCGCAGGCACGACTCCTGCTTGCCGTCCCGGTGCCGTCAACAGAAGCGACGGACCGACAGGCGACCGCAGCCATGAACCTCTCCGACCTTCCCTTCCGCAAGCTGAGCGAGCAAGCCGGCATCGTGCTGCTGCGCGCCGCGCTGGTGCTTGCGGTGGCATTCGCCCTGGTCAACTCGCTGCAGGGTTGAGACGGCCGCCGCTCCAGCGGCCGGTCCCAGGCTGTCGGCTACGGCTGCGAAAGCAGCTCCTGCGCCGCGTGCACCAGGTAGATGTAGCTGGCGCCCAGGTTGATCACGTATTCGTTCTGGCCCCAGAAGAACGGCCAGTCCTCCTTGTTCTCGGGGAAATCGGGCTTGAGCACGAGCACGCCCGGCACGATGCCGCCGGCGATGAAGCTGAAGTCCGCGCGGTTCATGCCGTAGGCCACCTGCTTGGACTTCGCGCCGACTGCGGAAACGAACGAGATGTTCGAGTCCGGATGCGTGCCGTACAGGTAGTTCAGGCCCTGCAGGGTCGGCTCGATGTCGAACAGGTCGGGGAAGGCCTTGTGCAGCCGGTAGTTGGTGCTGGCCATGCCGATGACGGCGCCGTTGCCGGCCCAACCGCCGCGGGTGATCAGGACCCCGTAGGGGTTCTCGGCCACCATCTCCGAACGCTCCACCTTGAAGGCTTCCGCGCGGGCGCGCAGCTTGGCCGCGAATGCCGCGTCCATCTTCGGCAGCGCGGCAATGGCAAGGCCGGCATTGAAGCCGAAGCGCGTGTCGATCGCCGGCCACAGCGCCTCGATGCGCGCGCCGTACTTCGCGTCGGCTGTGCTCAGCAACAGCTGCACCGCCGCGCGCAGTTCCTCGTCCTCCGGATCGCCGCCGGTGGTGTTGCCGACGCGGAACAGGTTGGGCTCGCGCGCGTGCTCGAAGTCCCACACCTTCTGCGCGGTGGCCAGGCACTCGTCGGCCAGTGCGTCGTTGTAGCCGCGCAGCGCGCGGCTGGCGGCGGCCAGCGCCGCGGCCGAGCCGTAGTTGAGCGCGGTGGTGTTGGTGGTGAAAGCCAGGCGGTCGTCGTTGGGCGAATCGGGATCGTTGGGATCGTCGACCCTGCCGTCGGTCTTGCTGGCCGCGTCGCCCAGGTGGGTGTACTGGCCGAGGTCGGGCTCGACGATGCCGGGGATCGCATGGCCGAACACGCGGTGCTGGGCGATCAGCGCCAGGGTGCCATGCTCGATCTGCTGCAGCATGTCGGGCACGCCGTCGGGGCGATGAATCTCGACATGCTGCTTCTTCTGGTCGATCGAGGTCTCGTCCCGCTCGGGGCGGAACTGCTCCCAGGTGTCGACCAGCGACATCACCGTGGCGTAGTGGGTCTGGGTGCGGATGTCGTAGTCACCCGCATCGAACCAGCCGCCGTAGTTCAGGCCCGGGATGTGCTCGCCCGGCTGGAACGGCGAATCCAGGTCTGGTCCCTGCCCGAACAGGTCGAAATGCTCCTTGTTCGGCGGCACCTGGCGCGCGTCGTCCATGTGCGAGCGGCCGTGCCAGACGCGGTAGGCCTCGTTGACGAACATGTGGTCCATCTGCACCGGGAAGAACACGTCGAGCGTGGGATGCCAGGCATTGGCGTAGGCGTCGGCTGCGATGCGGAAGGCGCTGGTGCGCTGGCCGGCCGCCTCGATCACGTAGATGCCCGGCTCGCGCACGTCGGAGAAGTCGAAGGTGTAATAGTCGTAGCGCAGGTACGGGCCCCAGCGCTCGGCATCGGCGGCGTGCGCTTCATGCTCGCGGCCATCGGCGTCGATGCGCAGCAGGCGCGCGGCGCCAGGCGCGGCGGCGCGGCGATCGGTCTCGAGCACGGCGACCTTGCGCTGCGCGGGGTGGTAGCCCACCTGCGAGTGGCCGATCACGGTCTGCCGCGTCCAGCCCGGGACGGTATTGCCCTCGAGCGTCCACTCCAGCACCACGCCGGTCTTCCCTGCCGGCAGCAGTCCGCGCACCACGTACCAGCCGTTCTGGGCCTGGTTGCGGCCGTCGAAGATGCCCAGGTCACCGCTGTTGGAGTTGATCGTGACGCGGCGCTGCGGATCCTCCGGCGCCAGGGTCAGGCTGCGCCCGGATGCCATCGGCAGCCGCACCGGCTTGCCGTCGCCTCCGCGCGTGGTCGGGCCGGCCGGATACAGCGGCAACTGGCCGCTGCCGGCCTCGGTCAGCCAGGTCTTGCCCCAGTAGGCCGAGGGCAGGAACTCGAGGTTGAAACCGGCCTTGCCTTCCAGCGCGCGCGGCAGCGGCTTGTCGAACACTACCTGCAGCTTCACGCCCTCGCCCGCGGGCGAGACGCGGATGTCGTATTCGAAGCCGTGCTCGGCATAGCCCAGCCGGGTGGTGACGGTGCTTGTGCGCGCGTCGACCTTGCGATCGACCAGCAGCGCCACCGCATCCCACTGCTCGGGCGTGGGGCTCAGGCGTACGTCGCCGTTGGTCGCGGTGCGCACGCCGTGATGGATCAGCTCGACGCCCGCGTGCTTGGAGTCGCTGAACAGCCCGTCGTAGTAGTTGTTGAAGGCCAGCACGTCGAGGCCCGGCTTGCTGAAGTACTCGAGCTCGTTGAGAACAGGCGGCGCAGCGAACGCCGATCCGGACGCCGCGAGGGTGAGGGTGACGGCGAGCAGACGACGGCGAACTGGATGCGGCATGGTGGACGACTTCCCCTGGAGACGAGTGTTAACGCTAACATTCGGGCTGGAGATTGCTTGCGGCGGTGCAACAATGCTGTGGCGTGGAGTCCGTGTTGCAGTTGTGCAGAGGGCAGCCAACGCGCTTTTGCGGCTCCTCGCCAATTCGGGGGGTCAGCCGGATTGCTGGCGACTGGACCAGGCCTGCGGCCGGGAGTCGTCCCGGGGCGGGGGTTGCTCCCCGGCTCGGTCAGCCATCCATGGCTGACTCGCCGCCGCAGCGCATCCATGCGCTGCTTTCCGCAACCCCCGCCCCGGAACGACCGTCGCCAGTCACTGGCGTGGCCTCGAAGGAGTGCCCACCGAAACATCGCAGCGCCCGTCGCAGTGAGCCGTGTCCTGGCGACCGGGGGTCGCGGAAAGCAAAACATGGATGTTTTGCGCGCGAGTCAGGACAGGATGTCCTGACCGAGCGAAAAGCGACCCCCGGTCGACAGGGCGCGGCGTCCAATCGAGGCCGCGCGGACTTCGCAACGGTGCCCACCCTTCTTTCGATCGGGAGAAGAACTTTTTTTCTCCCGCTGCGCGCGAGGCCGCGCAGTCATCCGCGCGGATGATGTTTGGCGTGCAGTTGCTTGAGCTTCTCGCGCGCCACCAGCGTGTAGATCTGGGTGGTCGACAGCGAACTGTGGCCCAGCAGCATCTGCAGTGCGCGCAGGTCGGCGCCGTGGTTGAGCAGGTGGGTGGCGAAGCTGTGGCGCAGGCCGTGCGGGCTGATCTTCGACGGATCCATGCCGGCGACCGCGGCCGACTTCTTCACCGTCGCCCAGAACTGTTGCCGGCTGGGCGGCTCACCCGAGGCCGCGAGGAACAGCGACGCCAGCACGCGCCTTCCGGCCAGCGCCGGCCGCGCCTCGGCCAGGTAGCGCTCCAGCCAGTGCTGCGCTTCTTCGCCCAGCGGCACCAGCCGTTCCCGCCCGCCCTTGCCGGTCACCCGCAGCACGCCCTGGCGCAGGTTGACCGCAGTCGCCGGCAGGTTGACCAGTTCGCTCACGCGCAGGCCGCAGGCGTACATCAGCTCGAGCATGGCCCGATCGCGCAGGCCGGCGGGCGTCGACACGTCGGGCGCGGCGAGCAGCGCCTCGATTTCGCCTTCACCCACGGCCTTGGGCAGCAAGCGGGGCAGTCGTGGCGAGTCGATCAGCGCAACCGGATCGTCGTCGCGCACGCCGCGCCTGCGCAGATGGACGAAAAACGCGCGCAGCGCGGTCAGCAGGCGCGCGTTGCTGCGGGCGGAGTAGCCGTCGCGCGTGCGTGCGGCGAGATAGTCGAACAGCGCGCCCCGGTCGACCATGGCCAGGCCACCCGCGCGACCGTCCAGCCAGCGGGCGAGCCCTTCGAGATCGCGCCGGTAGCTGTCCAGCGTTTGCCGGGCCACGCCGCTCTCGGCCCACAGCGCGTCGAGGAAGGCACTGACGGCGTCGCCATCGGCATCGCGCAGCGGCGGCAGCTGCTGCGCGCGCTGGCGGCGTTCGGCGGGCGTGGTACTGGGCATCGGTGCAGCTTAGCCGACGCTCCGAGCCGCTATCCTGTGCCGATGCACGCCCACGACGCAGATGCCAGCACACAGCGCCCTTCCGCCTTCGTCGGCCGGCGGCTGCTGGCGCTGCTGTACGACCTGTTCCCGGCGCTCGCGCTGTGGTTCCTGGTGGCGGTGCCGTTCGTGCTGCTGGATGTCGCGGTGACTGGCGATGTCCGCCACAACATCGGGTCGCTCAGCGTATTGCAGTGGCTGCTGTGGGCGGTGTGCTGGATGGTGACCGGCCTCTACGCGACGCTGAGCTGGCATCGCGGCGGGCAGACGCTGGGCATGCGGCCGTGGCGGCTGCGGGTCGTGTCCCTGCAGGGCGGCCCGCCGTCGCGGGGCGCCGTCTGGCGGCGCTATGCAGTCGGCACCCTGTCGCTGCTGGCGGGCGGACTCGGGCTCTGGTGGGCGTGGCTGGATCGCGACCGGCTTGCCTGGCACGACCGGGCCAGCGGAACGCGCGTGGTGCGGGTGCCGAAACGGGAGCGGTGATTCGTCGTTTGCGGGCAGGTGCGCGTCGATGGCGCGTTCTTCGCCGCTCTACGTTCCCTCAGGGCCGATCGCATTGCGGATCTGTAGGAGCGGCTTCAGCCGCGATGGGCAACGACGTCCGCGATCATCTGCATGGGGAGGTTCCGGACCGTGGCGCGCGAAAGCGCGAAGCGCAGCGCAGATGTTGTTTTACGTCCGGCCCGGCGCAGCGCGCCGGGCGTTCGGAGCGGGCGCGAGGCAGTGCCTCGCGAGCGCCCGCTCCTCACCCACTCCGACGTCTGAACAGTAGCCAGGAGACGGTGAGCATGAGCAGCGGGGGTACGGAATAGGCGATGCGGTAGTCGAACTGGTAGACCGCGGCGAGTTTCACCACCTGGGTCTGCAGCAGCCAGAAGCCCAGCGCAAAGACCACGCCGATGAACAGGCGCCTGCCCAGGCCGCCGCTGCGCAGGCTGCCGAACGCGAAGGGAATGGCCGCCAGGCACAGGGCCAGGACGTTGAGCGGATAGAACCAGTGGCCCCAGTAGTATTCCTCGAACTCGCTGGCGTCGAGCTGGTTGCGCTTGCGGTACTCGATGCCCTGGCTGAGCTCGGCCGAAGTCATGTAACGCGGTCGCCAGATGTTGCCGGCGTTTGCGGCCAGGGCGGCGGAATCCAGGTTCGACTCCCAGCGCTCCTCGGTCGACTCGGTCTGGCTGACCGCACGCTCCTCGAACCAGGTGCGCGTGACGTCATGCAGCAGCCAGCCGCTGCTGCGGTGCTCGGCGACGCGTGCGTGGGCGATGGAGGTCAGGCGCCCGTTTTCGTCGAACTCGAACAGGCGCACGTCGTCGAGCTCGAGCCAGTGCTCGCCGCCCTCCTCACGCTCGCGGCCGGCCTGGGCGTTGAGGAAGGTGTCGCCTTCGCGCGCCCACAGGCCCGAGTACTGGGCCACGATCATGTCGTTGGAGCGCGCGGCGGACTTCATCATGTCGGCGCTGCGCTGCGCCCAGGGGCCGACCGTCTCGGCATTGACCATCATCAGGCCGGTCAGCAGCAGCAGCGGCAGCGCCACCGACAGGCTCAGCCGCTGGCGTGAGATGCCCAGCGCCCGCAGTGCGGTCAGCTCGGAGCTGGCCGCCAGTTGGCCCAGGCCCATCAGCGAGCCGATGACCGCAGCGGTGGGGAACATCATGTAGGCGCGCCGCGGCGCGGTGTGCGCGACGTAGTTGACCGCCTTGATGAAGTCGTAGCTGCCCTGGCCGACGCTGCGCAGTTCATCCACCATCGCCAGCACCAGGTCCAGGCCGGTGAGGACCGCCCAGGTCAGCAGCACCGTGCCGATGACCACGCGCGCGACCAGCAGGTCGTGGCGCCTGGGGAACGCCATCATTCCCTCCTCCCCGGCAGGCGCGGGCGCACACGCGTGACGCGGCCATCGGTGAAGTACATCCACAGGCCCAGGGCAAGCAGCGGAAGCACCAGCCACCACAGGCCCAGCGGCGCGGGCAGCTTGCCCGACGCCAGCGCATTGGTCCCGAGCAGCATCAGGTTGAGCCCGAACACGTAGGCCAGCAGGCCGACCAGGATCCGCCCCCAGCGCGCCTGCCGCGGCGGGCTGCGTGCGAGCGGCACCGCCATCAGTGCGAATGCCAGCGCCAGCAGCGGCGGCGCCAGCCGGAAATGCAGCTGCGCACGCGCCTCCGGGCGCCCGTCGGGCAGCAATGCCAGGGTCGACATCATTTCCGGATCGTTGGCGATGTCGGTGCTGTCCGCATCGGGCAGGCGCACCTCGTTGGAGCCATAGCGCATCAGCCGGTAGTCCTTGCCCCCATCCATCGGGCCCTCGACGCGGAAACCCTCGTCCAGCCGCAGGTAGCGGGTCGTTCCGTCCACGGCCAGCGCGCCGGTGCGCGCCGAGGTGACGTCCATCCGGCCCTCCTCCTGGCGGTAGATGAACACGCGTCCCAGCTGCGTGCCGTCGTTCGACATCGCGTTGGCATACACCACCCCGCCACCGCCCGGCAGCTCGACGAAGCGCCCGGCCTCCAGTCCGGACACGAGCAGCGTGCGCTGCCCGGCTTCGATCATCTGCTGCGAATAGCTGCGCGCCCACGGTCCCAGCCACAGCGAGCAGGCGCCAACCACCAGCACGAACGGCACCACCAGCATCAGCAGCGGACGCAGCAGCCGTCGCGGGCCGACGCCGATCGAGGCCAGCACCGGCGCCTCGCTGTCGCGGTAGAGCCGGCCCACGGCCAGCAGCAGCCCCAGCATCAGCCCCAGCGGCAGGATCAGCGGCAGGTAGTTGAGCAACTGCAGGCCCAGCTGGGCCAGCATGATGCCGGCCGGCACCTTGCCGCCGACGATATCCTTGAGCACGTCGGCAAACACACCGCCCAGGCTCACCACCATCAGCACCACCAGCGCCGCGAACGTGGTCTGCGCGAATTCGCGGAACAGGTAGCTGTCGAGCTTCGGCATCGGATGGGGGGTTCGATTAGACTAGGGCATTGCCTGCGGCCCGCAAATGCGGCCCTGATCGCCGCGGCTCCGGCGTCCAGGCGCTGCGTGGCCGGCGATTGTACGAAATAGCCTCTGGAATCTGATTGATGACCCTCGAATTCACCCTGAACCGCTCGACTGCGGGCGCCACCGGCACCGATTGCGTCGTGGTAGGCGCCTTCTCCGACGGCTCGCTGAGCCCCGCCGCCCAGGCCCTCGACGGCGAAGGCCGGCTGGCCGCGCTGGTCACGCGCGGCGACATTTCCGGCGCTACCGGCCGCAGCCTGACCGTGCATGACCTGCCTGGCGTGTCCGCGCCGCGCGTTCTGGTGATCGGGCTGGGCGAAAAGGCCAAGTTCGGCGTGGCCCAGTACCTCAAGGCGGTCGCCGACGCGGTGCGCGCCCTGCGCACCGGCCCGGTGAAGTCGGCGCTGTTCACCCTGTCCGAGCTCGAGGTCAAGGACCGCGACGCGGCCTGGAACATCCGCCAGGCGGTCATCGCCGCAGACCATGCCGCCTACCGCTACACCAGCACCCTCGGTGCGAAGAACAAGAAGCGCAGCGAAACCGGCCTGGCCGCCTTCGCGGTGCAGGGTGAGGACGAGACTGCGCTGGCGCAGGGCAAGGCGATCGCGGCCGGCGTGAAGTTCGCCCGCGAGCTCGGCAACCTGCCGCCCAACATCTGCAACCCAGCCTATGTCGCCCAGCAGGCGCAGGAATTCGCGGCGCGCTTCGACAAGGCCGAGGCCGAGATCCTCGACGAGGCGCAGATGGAGCAGCTGGGCATGGGCGCCCTGCTCGCGGTCGCGCGCGGTTCGGCCAACCGCCCGCACCTGGTGGTGCTGAAGTGGAACAACGGCGGCGACGCCAGGCCCTACGTGCTGGTCGGCAAGGGCATCACCTTCGATACCGGCGGCGTCAACCTCAAGACGCAGGGCGGCATCGAGGAAATGAAGTTCGACATGTGCGGCGCGGCCGGCGTGCTCGGCACCTTCGTCGCCGCGGTCGGCATGCAGCTGCCGATCAACCTGGTGGTGATCGTGCCGGCGGTCGAGAACGCGATCGACGGCAACAGCTACCGCCCGTCCGACGTGATCACCAGCATGGCCGGCAAGACCATCGAGGTCGGCAACACCGACGCCGAGGGTCGCCTGATCCTGTGCGATGCGCTGACCTACGCCGAGCGCTTCAAGCCCGAGGCACTGGTCGACGTGGCCACCCTCACCGGCGCCTGCATGGTCGCGCTGGGCCGCTACGCCTCGGGCCTGATGAGCAAGCACGACGACCTGTCGTCCGAACTTCTGGCCGCGGGCGAGGACGTGTTCGACCGCGCCTGGCGCCTGCCGCTGTGGGACGAATACCAGACCCTGCTCGAATCCAACTTCGCCGACGTCTACAACATCGGCGGCCGCTGGGGCGGCGCGATCACGGCGGGCTGCTTCCTGTCGCGGTTCACCGAAGGCCAGCGCTGGGCGCACCTGGACATCGCCGGCAGCGCCAGCGGCGACGGCAAGATGGGCATGGCGACCGGACGCCCGGTGGGCCTGCTCAGCCAGTGGCTGCTGGATCGCGCCGGCGGCGCGACCGCGGGCTGAGGACCGGGAACCGGCAATGGTGAAAAGCGTTGCACTGCGGCCGTCACCTGCGGGCCACGGGATCGCGGTACGTCGCCGCTCGCGGTTGCCTGCTCCGCATCCCCGACCCTGATGCCCCGCGCCGACTTCTACCTGGTCGCAAAGCCGCGCTTCCGCGAGCAGCCGCTGCGGCTGGTCTGCGAGCTGGTGCGCAAGGCGTATGGCGCCGATCTGTGGACGCTGGTGCTCGCACGCGACACCGCCCAGGCCGAGGCGCTCGACGACCTGCTCTGGGACATGGGCGAGGATGACTACATCCCGCACCAGATCGCCGGCCGCGACGACGAGGACGAGGTGACGCCGGTGCTGATCGCCGACCCGCAGACCGATGCGCCGATGCGCGCACTGGTGATCAACCTGCGCGACGCGCCGGTCACCGGCGACTTCCAGCGCGTGCTCGAGGTGGTGCCCGCGGACGAATCCGCGCGCGGCCCGCTGCGCGAGCGCTGGAAGCACTACAAGGCACAGGGCTTCGAGCTCAACAAGTACGACATGTGAACCCGTAGCCGGACCATCGCCACACCATTCCCCACTCTGTCATTCCGATCGCAGTGAGGAATCCGCTTCTGGTCGACGCGTCTGCCCCGTGGAGCAGATTCCTCACTCCTTTCGGAATGACAAGCCGCATCCCATGACCGACCAACTCGCCCCCAGCTACGACCCCGGCAACTTCGAATCGCGGCTCTACGCCAAATGGGAGTCGTCCGGCGTCTTCGCGCCGCGTGGCGATGGCCCCGCCTACACCATCCTGCTGCCGCCGCCGAACGTCACCGGCACCCTGCACATGGGCCATGCCTTCCAGCACACCCTGCAGGATGCGCTGATCCGCTACCACCGCATGCTCGGCCACCGCACGCTCTGGCAGATGGGCACCGACCATGCCGGGATCGCCACCGAGATGGTGGTCGGCCGCAACCTCGCCATTGCCGGCGAAGGGCAGACCCGCGATTCGCTCGGGCGCGACGGCTTCATCGCCAAAGTGTGGGAGTGGAAGCAGCAGTCCGGCGACACCATCGAGCGCCAGATGCGACGCATGGGCACGTCCGGCGACTGGTCGCGCAAGGTCTTCACCATGGACGAGGGCCCGTCGCAGGCGGTGATCGAAGCCTTCGTGCGGCTGCACGAAAAGGGCCTGATCTATCGCGGCAAGCGCCTGGTCAACTGGGATCCGGTGCTCAACACCGCGATCTCCGACCTGGAAGTGGAGAACCGCGAAGTGCCCGGCCACATGTGGCACTTCAAGTACCCGCTGGCCGGCGGCGAGACCTACGAATACGTCGAGCGCGACGCCGACGGCAACGTCACCCTGCGCGAGACCCGCAACTACATCGCCATCGCCACCACCCGCCCGGAGACCATGCTCGGCGACGGTGCGGTGGCGGTGCATCCTTCGGACGCGCGCTACGCGCCGATCGTGGGCAAGCTGTGCGAGATCCCGGTCGGGCCGAAGCAGCACCGGCGGCTGATCCCGATCATCACCGACGACTACCCGGACCCGGCGTTCGGCTCGGGCGCGGTCAAGATCACCGGCGCCCACGACTTCAACGACTACGGTGTCGCCCAGCGCAACAACCTGCCGCTGTACGCGCTGATGGACGGCTCGGCGCGCATGCGCAGCGACGGGCTGTCGTACGCCGAAAGCGCGGACATTGCCGGACGCATCGCGCGCGGCCAGCACAACCCCGACGACGTCGGCGCGATCAACCTGGTGCCCGAGGAACTGCGTGGCCTGGACCGCTACGAGGCGCGCCAGCGCGTGGTCGAGGCGATCACCGGCGAAGGCCTGGCGGTCGTCGACGTCGAGGGCCAGCCGCTGGTCGATGCCAAGCCGATCATGCAGCCGTTCGGCGACCGCAGCGGCCAGGTGATCGAGCCGTTCCTGACCGACCAGTGGTTCGTGGCCATGGACCAGATGGGCCGCCGCGGCATGGAGCTGGTAGAGAACGGCAGCGTCAAATTCGTGCCGCCGAACTGGATCAACACCTACCGCCACTGGATGGAGAACATCCAGGACTGGACCATCAGCCGCCAGCTCTGGTGGGGCCACCGCATTCCGGCCTGGTTCGACGAGGCCGGCAACGTGTACGTGGGCCGCGACGAGGCCGAGGCGCGCGCTCGCGCAGACCTCGGCGACGACGTCGCGTTGCGCCAGGACAGCGACGTGCTGGAGACCTGGTTCTCCTCGGCGCTGTGGCCGTTCAGCACCCTGGGCTGGCCGGACCAGGACGCGATGCGCGAGCGCGGGTTCGAGGATTTCCTGCCGACCAGCGTGCTGGTCACCGGCTTCGACATCATCTTCTTCTGGGTCGCGCGCATGGTCATGATGACCGACGCGCTGACCGGCAAGGTCGCCTTCGACGATGTCTACATCACCGGCCTGGTCCGCGACCGGGAAGGCCAGAAGATGTCGAAGTCCAAGGGCAACGTGCTCGACCCGCTCGACATCATCGACGGCATCAGCGCAGATGCGCTGGTCGCCAAGCGCACCACCGGGCTGATGAAGCCCGGCGACGCGCCGAAGATCGAGAAGGCCACGCGCAAGGAATACCCGGACGGCATCGCCGCACACGGCGCCGACCCGCTGCGTTTCACCATGGCCGCGCTCGCCGGCCCGGGCCGCGACATCAAGTTCGACCTCGGTCGCGCCGATGGCTACCGCAACTTCTGCAACAAGCTGTGGAACGCGACGCGCTTCGTGCTGATGAACACGCAATCCCTTCACCCGCCTGCGGGGGAAGGTGCCCGAAGGGCGGATGGGGGCAACCCGACCCAGCCTAATACCGACGCGGAGAAGTGGATCCTGTCGCGCCTGGCCAGTGCCACCGCGCAGGCGCATGAACACTTCGCCAGCTACCGCTTCGACCTGCTCGCACAGACGCTGTACGAGTTCGCATGGAACGAATACTGCGACTGGTTCGTGGAACTGGCCAAGCCTGCCCTGCAGGGCAGCGACGCGGCAGCCGCGGAAAGCACCCGCCATACCCTGCTGGTCGTGCTGGAAGCGCTGCTGCGCCTGCTGCATCCGCTCATTCCCTTCGTCACCGAAGAGCTGTGGCGCCAGGTTGCGCCGCGCCTGGGCATCGAAGGCGACACCATCTCGCTGCAGGCCTATCCGCAGGCCGCCGATTTCCAGGGTGATTTCGCGCGCGCCGAAGCAGACGTCGAATGGCTCAAACTGATGGTCACGGCCCTGCGCCGCATCCGCAGCGAGCTGGGCGTGTCGCCCTCGCGGCAGGTGCCACTGCTGGTGCAGGCGGGCACCGACGACGATGCCGCGCGCCTGCGGCGCTTCGATGCGCAGCTGCGCTTCCTCAACCGGCTCGAGCGCATCGAGGCGGTCGAGGGCGACCCGCCGCCGGCCGCGGCCGGCCTGGTCGGAGAGCTGCGGCTGTTCGTACCGCTGGAGGGCCTGGTCGACCTTGATGCCGAGCGCACGCGCCTGGACAAGGAGATCACGCGCGTATCCGCCGAGAAGGACAAGAGCGCGGCCAAGCTCGAGAAGTTCAGCGACAAGGTGCCACCCGCGGTGGTCGAACAGGAGCGCCAGCGCCTGGCCGACTGGACCGCGCAGCACGAGGCACTGGGCGCCCAGCGCGCGCGGCTGTCGTAGGAGCGGCTTCAGCCGCGACCGGACGTTCGACACGGCCGGGCAAGCGATCGCGGCTGAAGCCGCTGCTACAGGGGCGGCATCCTGCTGATGTCGTCGGAGACGAGTTCGCGCGCCATCACGATCGCATCCTCGCGACCGTCGTGCGTCGGGTAGTAGCGCGGGCGGCGGCCAATCTCGTTGAATCCTTCGTCGTGGTAGAGCGCGATCGCGTTCGGATTGGACGGGCGCACCTCCAGGAACACGCGCTGCGCGCCCTGTCCCTGCGCCGCCCGCACCAGCGCGCGCAGCAGGCGGCGACCGTGGCCACGGCCCTGGTCATCGGGATCGATGCAGACGTTGAGCACGTGCGCCTCGCCTGCGGCCACGCTCAGCACGCCGTAACCGATGATGCGTTGGTCCTCGACCAGCACCCAGGCCGGGTACGCGGCGCGCAGGCAGTCGCGGAAGATGCCGACGGTCCACGGGAAGGGATAGGCGCGCACCTCGATGCGCATCACCTTGTCGAGGTCGCCATCGCGCATCGGCCGCAGCGCGGCGCGCGCCTGCCCTGCGTCGACGGCGACCGCGCTCATCGCGAGTGCCTGGCCCGCAGTGCGCGCAGCCGCGGCCACAGCGCGCGACGCGAGGCCGCGTCATGCAGCCGGCCGGATGGCAGCAGGTCGCGGCACAGCGCCAGCGCAGCGGCATCGTCCGCACGGCGTCCGGCCGCGCGCAGCAGCGCGCGCAGCAGCGGCGCGCCCGCCGTGGCATCGACCGCTGCAATATCCACAGCAGCATCAGGTCTCGGCGCCGGCCGCGCGTCCCGCTCTTCCATCGGCGATGCGGGCGCACCCTGGACCGCGTAGAGCCGGTAGCCCATCGCTTCCAGTGCGTCGCGCTGGAACGGATCCCAGTTCACGCCACCTCCGCGCGTCCGCCCCCGCGGCGCCGCCAGAGCCAGAGCGCCGGTCCGGACAGCGCGTACAGCGTGGCCGCGATAAGCAGGGTCTTGGGCGGGTCCACCCACAGCGCGATCAGCACGCCCACCGCGATCAGCAGCGCCACGAACGGCACGCGTTCGGCCTTCGGTCCACTGCCGCTGCCTTTGAAGCTGCTGTAGCGCAGCCGGCTGACCATCAGCAGGGCCGACACCACCGTCACCGCCAACGCCACATAGCGCAGCTCTTCGCCGACAAAGCCGAGTTCGTGGCAGGTCCACACGAAGCTCGCCATCAGCCCTGCGGCGGCAGGGCTGGCCAGGCCGATGAACCAGCGCTTGTCGACGGTGCCGACCTGGCTGTTGAACCGCGCCAGCCGCAGCGCCGCGCAGGCGGCGTAGAGAAAGGCGCCCAGCCAGCCGATCTTGCCCAGCGTGGGCCCGTCGAGCTTCATCGACACCAGCGCCCAGTGGTACATCACCAGTGCCGGCGCCATGCCGAAGCTGATCAGGTCGGCCAGCGAGTCGTACTGCACGCCGAACTCGCTCTGGGTGTTGGTCAGCCGCGCCACGCGCCCGTCGATGCCGTCGAGGATCGCGGCCACGAAGATCGCGATGCAGGCAGCGCCATAGCGCCCCTGCGAGGCGGCGATGATCGCGAAGAAGCCGGCAAACAGGCCCCCGGTGGTGAACAGGTTGGGTAGCAGGTAGATGCCGCGGCCGCGTGGCGGCGCTGGGGTCGGATGCTCCATCCGGGCAGTGTAGCGCCTGCCGGCGCGGCGCTGTCCTGGGCGCGACGCTGCCGTTGGCTGCCGTGGCCCGCGCCCGGTTCACGTTTCCACAGCGCCCTGCTTGCGCAAGGGGCCGCGCAGTGCTGGAATCGCCGTGGAAACCAACGTCTCCCGCAGGAGCTAGTCGATGCCCCGCCTTCCGATCCTGATCTTCGCCGCCGCCGGCCTGCTTGCCGCAGCCACCGTGCACGCTGGCGAGGTGTACCAGTGGAAGGATGCCAACGGCATCACCCACTACTCGCAGACCCCGCCGCCGAAGGGCAGCTACCAGCAGCGTGCGATCAGCGGCGAGCGCGCCGGCAGCGTGCAGCCAGTCGCCGCCCAGGCCGCCGCCGAAGACCCCAGGTGCGCCACTGCGCAGGCCAACGTGGCCGCGCTGGCCAGCGGTCGTCCGGTGCACGAGGCCGGCGAGGAAGGCCAGCCGGGTCGCGCATTGAACGACGCCGAGCGCGCCAGCCAGACCGAACTGGCGAACGCGGCGGTCAAGGCCTACTGCAGCGGCACCAGCGTTCCGGCCAGCTGAGCCATGCGGCCGGCCTGGGCCATTGCAGCAGGCATCCTCGGCGCCGGTGCGCTCGCCTGGTGGCTGGCGCGCGAGCAGCCGCCCGCGCTGGCGTCCGTCGAGGGCGGGACTCCGGCCGGCAACGAAGCCGCACGGACCGCCGGCCCGCCACCCGGCCCCTCCCTGTATCGCTGGCGCGACGCCGCCGGCATCGTCCAGATCACCGACATCCCACCGCAGGGACGCGACTACACCGTGGTCGATGTCGCTGCGCTCGAACGCCGCAACATCATCGATCCGGATCCCTCGATCGAAGCCGCTCCCTGAGCACCGCGGCCGGCTTGCCGCGGGACGCATGGCAGAATGCGCATCCCGCCGCCCTGAGCTTGCCGATGCGCCTGTCGCAGTTCCACCTCCGTACCGAAAAGGAAACGCCCGCCGACGCCGAGATCGTCAGCCATCAGCTGATGCTCCGCACCGGCATGGTGCGCCGGCTCGCCGCGGGCCTCTACACCTGGTCGCCGCTGGGCCTGCGCGTGCTGCGCAAGGTCGAGGCGATCGTGCGCGAGGAGATGGACCGCGCCGGCGCAATCGAGATGGCGATGCCATCGGTGCAGCCGAAGGAACTGTGGGAGGAAACCGGACGCTGGGAAAAGTTCGGGCCGCAGCTGCTCAAGATCCGCGACCGCAAGGAGCAGGACTACTGCTTCACGCCCACGGCCGAAGAGGCGGTGACCGATTTCTTCCGCCATGAGTTCGCCAGCTACAAGCAGCTGCCAGTCAACTTCTACCAGGTCAGCACCAAGTTCCGCGACGAGATCCGTCCGCGCTTCGGGGTGATGCGCGCGCGCGAGTTCCTGATGAAGGACGCCTACTCCTTCCACGTCACCGACGAGGACCTGGACCGCGAATATCGCAACATGTACGACACGTACACGCGCATCTTCACCCGCCTGGGGCTGAAGTTCCGCGCGGTGGCCGCCGACACCGGCGCGATCGGCGGCAGCGCCTCGCACGAGTTCCACGTGCTGGCCGATTCTGGCGAGGACGCGCTGGCGTTTTCGCAAGACTCCGACTACGCCGCCAACGTCGAGTTGGCCGAAGCGGTCTCGCCAGGCGCGCGCGCCACCGCATCGGAAGACCTGCGCAAGGTCGACACGCCGGTGCAGAAAACCTGCGAGGACGTCGCAGCCCTGCTCGGCGTCGCGCTGCAGCGCACGGTGAAATCGGTGGCGCTGTGGGGCAAGGACGGTTTCGTGCTGGCGCTGGTGCGCGGCGACCACCTGGTCAACGAGATCAAGCTGGCCAAGTTGCCGGGCATGGCCGATTACCGGCTGGCCACGGAAGCGGAGATCCGCGAGCACCTCCGCGCCGATCCCGGCTTCCTGGGCCCGATCGGCGCGAAGAAGCCGATCCGCGTCATCGCCGATCGCAGCGTAGCGGCCATGGCGGACTTCGTCGTCGGCGCCAACGAAAGCGGCTTCCACATCGCTGGTGTGAACTGGGGCCGCGACCTGCCCGAAGCCGACGAGGTGGCCGACATCCGCAACGTCGTCGCCGGCGATGCCTCGCCCGACGGCCGCGGCACGCTCGCGCTGGCGCGCGGCATCGAGGTCGGCCACGTGTTCGCACTGGGCCGCAATTATTCCGAGGCCATGCGCTGCACCGTGCTCGACGAGGCCGGCAAGGCCGTGCACCCGGCGATGGGCTGCTACGGGATCGGCGTGTCGCGCATCGTCGCCGCCGCGATCGAGCAGAACCACGACGCGGCCGGCATCGTCTGGCCGGCACCGATGGCGCCATGGCAGGCGGTGGTGTGCGTGATCAATCCCAAGCACAACGCCGAAGTGGCGGCTGCGGCCGAGGCGCTGTACCGCGAGCTCGTCGAGGCCGGCATCGACACCGCGCTTGACGATCGCGGACTGCGCCCGGGATCGATGTTCGCCGACATCGAGCTGATCGGCATCCCGCACCGGATCGTGGTGTCCGAGCGCGGCCTGGCGGCGGGCACTTTCGAATACCGCGCGCGCGGCGAATCCGAATCGGTGAATCTCGATCGCGAGGCACTGCTGTCGCGCCTTCCGGCCCGCTGAAAACCGGGCCGGATATCCGGCCGCAATATCGCAGGGATAATCTCCTTCACGCAGTTGCGCGAAGGTATTGTTTTGATTGCGCGGCACATTCCACTACCATGGCCGCGCGCCACGGACCGGCCATTCCCCTTTCCCTTTACGGAGTATCTGAATGGCAATCGATCTGAATACACTTTCGCCCCAGCAACTCGATGCGCTTATCAGCGCCGCCCGGCAGCGCAAGACCGCGCTGAAAAAGCGCACGCCCATCACCGCGATCCGCAGCCGGATCGTCGAATTCGCTGCCGCGGAAGGGTATTCCATCGATGAGCTGTTCGGCGGGCGCGCCACCACCGGCACGCCCGCTCGCACCGCGAAGCAGGCGCCTGCGAAGAAGGCCACGCGCAAGGGGCGCAAGCTCGGGAAGGTCGCGCCCAAGTACCGCAACCCGGCCAGTCCGGAAGAAACCTGGACCGGCCGCGGCAAGCACCCGCGCTGGATGGCGGCGCTGGTCAAGAAGGGCAAGAAGCCGGAAGATTTCCTGATCAAGAAGTAAGGCAATGGCAAGGAGGAGGCCCGGAACATCGGACTCCTCTGCACCCCTCGTTGTTGGGGTGCAGCGCGAAACCCGGTCAATCTGCAGCGTTGATTGACCGGGTCGCGGTTTCAGATCGTGCTGCGCGATATTCGTAACAGCCTGGTCGTCATTTCGCGCGGGGCTGAAGCCGCGCCTGTTCAGAGGTCGCGTCGCGCCGTCAGCAGCAGGTTGCCGAACAGCAGGCCGGCCACCAGCGCCAGCAGGACGTTGATCACGGCGATGGCCGCACCCTGCCCGGCCGAGACATCCTGCTGTTGTACCGCCACCAGCAGGCTGCGCAGGCTGGTGCTGCCGGGCACCAGCATGATGATGCCGGGCACCCGGATCAGCGCGCCGGGCCGGTTCCTCCAGCGCGCGTAGCCGTTGCCGGCCACGGTGATCACCAGCGCCGACAGGAATACCCCGACCGGACTGCCCAGCCATTGCCCGCCCAGGCGCGAGATCTGGTAGCCCACGATCGCCGCGGCCATCACCAGCAGGTAGTCGCGGCGCGCTGCGCGGAACAGCGCCGCGAAGGCCCACGCCGCCGTGACCACCGCAACCCACTCCACCCACGCCGGCTGCGGCCGCCACGCCCGCACCTGCGGCTCCAGTCCGACCAGTTGCACCAGGGTCAGCGCGATCATCGTGCCGACGGTGAGTTTGAGCAGGGTCGTCATCGCGCCGAAGAAGCGCGCCGTGCCCGACATCAGGTGCTGGCTGGTGAGTTCGCTGAAGGCGTTGGTCAGGGCCATTCCCGGCATCAGCACGATCATCGATGCGATCACCACGGTATTGAGGTTGAGCGGCGCAACGAAGACGGCCACCAGCGCCGCGAGCCCGCCGGCGACGATGCCGGCGATGGCATCGTCGGCCTCCCGCATCTGCGGACTGTTGCGGCTGGCCACGAGCAGCAGGCCGATCAGGGTCCCGATCACGCCTGCCGTGGCGATGTCCAGCCAGGGCAGCCGCAGCAGACCCGCCAGGCTCGCCGCCGCGAGCCCGAAGCCAAAGATCTGGCGCAGGTTCGCGCGCCAGTCCGCGGCACGGTCCAGCGCGCGCAGCGCGGCGTGGCCCTGGGCGATGTCGAGCCGCCCGGCCATCACCTCCTCGGCGATGCGGTCGGCCTCGCACAGCCTGGACAGGTTGGTCTCCCCTGGCGGCAGGCGGATCACGCGCGTGGTATCGCTCTCGCCGGGCGGACGCTGCGGGTCGCTGAAGCTCAGGATCAGCCCGGTCGGGTTGCTCCACGGTTCGCAATCCAGCCCGAGCCGGCGCGCGACCGACACGATCGCGCCTTCCAGCCGCTGCGCCGTGGTGCCGTAGCGATGCAGGTGCCCGGCCAGCTCGGCGATGAACGCGATGCGGATGGCGTAGGCGGCGGTGGCGGGAAGCTTGGCAACTGGCATTGCAACAGGATCGCATGGCGCGGCCGGGGCGTCCCGCTGCAGCGGCCTCACGCTGCCGTTGCACGGGCTTGCCTGTATCCTCGCCTCCGATGAGTGCCCCGGACCATATGCCGCCGACCGCGGGCCCTGCGCCCGGCGACGACGCGCTGCTGCGCCTGGACGGAAGCTGGACGCTCGACTACGCCGGCGACATAGGCCAGGCGTTGCGCACCGCGCCCGACTCGATCACCGCGATCGACGCGACCGGCATCGACCGGCTCGACTCGCTGGGCGTGCTGCAGCTGTTGCGCTACGCCAAGCGGCGCGAGCTGGACTACGGGGACTTCCGCTTCCGCGAGGACCATCGCGCGCTGGTTTCCGCGATCGAGGACATCCACGACGACCGCCCCAAGCCCAGGCGCGAGTACGGGTTCGCCGCGGCGCTGGCGCGGTTGGGCCATGCCGTCCACGACAATGCCAGGGAGTTCGTCGCCCTGGTGAGCTTCCTCGGCGAAACCCTGCTCAAGCTCGGGCGCACCCTGGTCGATTGGCGCAGGTTCCGCCTCACCTCGACCGTGCACCACATGGAGCAGGTCGGCCTGGACGCGGTGCCGCTGGTGGCGCTGCTGTCGTTCCTGGTCGGTGCGGTGATTGCCTTTCTCGGCGCGCAGATCCTGGTCGATTTTGGCGCGACGATCTTCGTCGTCGAACTGGTGTCGATCGCCTTCCTGCGCGAGTTCGGCGTGCTGCTGACCGCGATCCTGCTCGCCGGCCGTACCGCCAGCGCGTTCACCGCGCAGATCGGCGCGATGGTGAGCCGCGAGGAGGTCGATGCCATCCGCACGCTTGGCCTGGACCCGGTCGAGCTGCTGGTGATCCCGCGGCTGATCGCGCTGCTGGTGATGCTGCCGCTGCTGACCTTCATCGGCATGGTCGCGGGCCTGCTCGGTGGCCTGTCGGTCGGCGCCTTCAGCCTCGACATCCCGCCGCAGGCCTACCTGGCACGCATGCACCAGGAAATGGAGATCCGCCACTTCCTGATCGGCATGTCCAAGGCGCCGCTGTTCGCGATGGTGATCGGCCTGATCGGCTGCCTGGAAGGCATGCAGGTCAAGGGCACCGCGCAATCGGTCGGCGAACGCACCACGTCGTCGGTGGTGCAGACGATCTCGCTAGTGATCGTGTTCGACGCGTTCGCGGCGATCTGGTTCATGTACATGGATTGGTGACGGTGATTAGTGACTGGTGATCCGAACAGGCAGGAACAAGCGGGCCACGCGGCGACGGGGTTGCCCGCGGCCGCGCACGAATCCCGGTCCGGGAACGACGCCGCCACGGATGCGGCGCCCGTGATCCGCGTGCGCGGCATGCTCAACCGCTTCGGTGCGCAGACGGTGCACGAGGACCTCGACCTGGACGTGCGGCCCGGCGAGATCCTCGGCGTGGTCGGCGGTTCGGGCAGCGGCAAGTCGGTGCTGATGCGCTCGCTGATCGGCTTGCGCAAGCCGGACGCGGGCGAGATCGCGGTGCTTGGCGTCGACCCGCGCTCGGACGACCCGGCAGACCGCCTGCACATCGAGCGCAGCACCGGCGTGCTGTTCCAGGACGGCGCGCTGTTCTCGTCGCTGACCGTCGGCGAGAACGTGCAGGTGCCGCTCAAGGAGCACCATCGGGACCTTCCCGAATCGCTGCGCTACGAGCTGGCCCTGCTCAAGGTGCGCCTGGCCGGGCTGCCTGCCGACGCGCTGAACAAGCTGCCCTCGCAGCTGTCGGGCGGCATGCGCAAGCGCGCCGCGCTGGCCCGTGCGCTGGCGCTGGACCCGCCGCTGCTGTTCCTGGACGAGCCGACCGCCGGCCTCGACCCGATCGGCGCCGCCGCCTTCGACCGCCTGATCCGCACCCTCCAGCAGGCGCTGGGGCTGACCGTCTTCCTGATCACACACGATCTCGACACGCTGTATGCGATCTGTGATCGTGTTGCCGTGCTGGCCGATCGCAAGGTCGTCGCGGTGGCGCCGCTGGACGAGATCGAGCGGACCGACCATCCGTGGATACACGACTATTTCCATGGCCCGCGCGGGCGCGCAGCCCGCCGAGCGTCGGCCATCGCTGAGGACACCTGATGGAAACCAAGGCCAACTACGTGCTGATCGGCGCGTTCACCATCGCGGTGACGCTGTTCCTGCTGCTGTTCGCGCTGTGGGCAGCCAAGTATTCCTCCGACCGCAGCTGGAACGAATACCTGGTGGTGTTCCGCGAGCCGGTGACCGGCCTGACCGAGGGCAGCAGCGTGCAGTACAACGGCATCGCGATCGGCACCGTCGATGACCTGATGCTGGCGCCGAACGATCCGCGCCAGGTCATCGCGCGGCTGAAGGTACAGGCCAACGCCCCGGTCAGGTCCGATACCCGCGCCAGGCTGTCGATGACCAGCCTGACCGGGCCGCCCATCATCCAGCTCACCGGAGGCAGCCCCCAGGCCGCACCGCTCGTCGCCGGCCCCGATGGCGCGCCGCCGGTGATCGAGACCGAGGCCTCGGCGCTGCAGAACATCGCCGACACCGCCAACCGGCTGGTCGAACGGCTCGACAAAATGCTCAGCGAGGAGAACGTGCAGCGCGTCACCGCCACGCTCGACAACATCCAGAGCATGACCGGCGCCATCGCCGGGCAGCGCCAGGACATGCGCGAGATCCTGATCAACGCCCGCACCGCCAGCGAGCAGCTCACGGTCACGATGTCCACCGCCAACCGCACCCTGGACACGTTCGACCGCGAACTCGCCCAGAAGCTGCCGGCACTGGTGGCAAGGATCGACACCACCCTGGCCAAGCTCGACTCGGCCGCCGGTGGCGCGGACGCGATCCTCAACGAGAACCGCGCGGCGATCAACAGTTTCGCCAATGACGGGCTGTCGCAGCTCGGCCCCACCCTGGGCGAACTGCGTGGCCTGGTGCGCGACCTGCGCCGCATCAGCGACCGCCTCGACGCCAATCCCGCCCAATACCTGTTTGGCCGCGACGCGCCGAAGGAGTTCGAACCGTGATGAAGCCGGCAATCGGGAAGACCAGCCTGCGGCTGTTGGAAAGTACCCGCGAATCCGCTTCGGCAGCAACATGCGCGACGCACCATGCAGCCCCGCGCTGGCGCATTCCACTCATCGCCACGCTTGCGCTGGCCCTGGCGGGCTGCTCGCTGCTGGGCGGCGGCAACGGGCGCGAGCGCGCCACGATCTACGCGCCGGATCCGCGCGTGACCCTGGACGCGACCGCGCCCACGGTGTCCTGGCAGCTCTCGCTCGCCACGCCAATGGCGGCGCGCATGATCGACAGCTCGCGCATCGCCGTGCGGCCGGCACCTGGCGAGCTGCAGGTGTACCGCGGCGCCAGCTGGGCCAAGACGCCGACCGACATGCTGCAGGACGCACTGCTGCGCGCACTGGAGGATTCGGGGCGGATCCCGGCGGTGGCCCGCCAGGGGTCGGGCATCTCGGCCGACTACAAGCTGGTCATCGACCTGCGCCGCTTCGAGGCGGACTACGCCGGCAACGCGGTTCCCTCCGCGGCAATCGAGTTCAACGCCAAGCTGATCCATTCGCACGACCAGACCATCGTCGGCTCGCGCACCTTTGCCCACGTCGAGTCCGCCGCAAGCACCGATATCGGCGTGGTCGTGCAGGCCTTCTCGCGTGGGCTGGAGGTCGTGACCGGTGAACTGGCGCACTGGATCCTGGTCACGGGCGACGCCCACCACCGCCAGGAATAATCCGGCCGACCAGCCTGGTCGATCACTGCGTTTGTCACGCGCCGCGGCTGGCGCCGCCTGTGTCGGCGACCGCATCTGTTGTCGTCCACTGCGCCGGTCAGCCCTGCCCCTGCGCGTGCCCCCGTTGCCTGCCGACTCATGCCTGTCGACTCATGCCTGTCATCCCGAACGCAGTGAGGGATCTCGCCCCCGCAGATCCCTCACTGCGTTCGGGATGACAGCGGAACTGCGTTCGGGATGACAGCGGACGGTCCGGCGCCGCTCTGCCGGAGGCCGCCCGCGTCAGCCGCGCTGGATGCGCCGGAACGTCAGGTTGATCCTCGGCCCGACCGGTTGTGCCGTCCGCGGGAGTGCATGCCGCCACTGCGCCTGCGTCTGGCCGCGCATCAGCAGCAGGCTGCCGCCGGGCAGCTCGAGCGTGCGCTTGCGCGATGGATCGTGCCGGTGCCTGAGCACGAACCTGCGCGTCGCCCCCAGGCTCACCGAAGCGATCACCGGACACTCGCCCAGCTCCGGCTCGTCGTCACTGTGCCAGCCCATGCTGTCGCGCCCGTCGCGATACAGGTTGGCCAGCACGCTGTTGAAGTGCACGCCGGTTTCAAGGGCCAGGCGCTCGCGCAGCGGAACCAGGATCGACGGCCACGGATGCGGTTCGTGGCGGACGCCGGAGTAACGGTAGGCGGCCTGCGGATCGCCGATCCAGCAGCTGCGCCGCGGCGAATCGATCTCCCGCCCGAACATCCGCACCCGATGAACCTGCCAGGGCAGTTCGTGCAGCAGCCTGTCCGCGAGCGCGGCGGCCTGCCCGGATTCCAGCCAGTCGACGGCCAACACCAGGTCCGGATCGTTTGTGGGTTCTTTTCCCATTCGAGGGGAACCGGGCCAGAGTGCGAAGGGCAGGCCCGGGTTTTGCGGCTTCCGCCGCCTCCATGGCTCCGAAGCCGCCAGCCACCGAAGCGTCGCAGCAAGAGCAGCGGACGTGGCCCGTCAGCGGACCTCGGCGATCTCCACCCCGTCCAGGCCCTGCGACAGGGTGCGCGCATCGCCACCCTGGGCGAGCTTGATCCGCAGCCGCACCTCGTTCTGCGAGTCGGCGAATCGCAGCGCGTCCTCGTAGGAGATCTCGCCGGCCTGGTAGAGCTCGAACAGGGCCTGGTCGAAGGTCTTCATGCCGAGGTTGGTCGACTCCTTCATGATCTCCTTGAGCTTGTGGATCTCGCCGTCGCGGATGTAGTCCTGCACCAGCGGCGTGCCGAGCATGATCTCCATCGCCACGCGCCGGGCCTTGCCGTCCGGGGTCGGGATCAGCTGCTGCGCGACCACGCCCTTGAGGTTGAGCGACAGATCCATCAGCAGCTGGCTGCGCCGGTCCTCGGGGAAGAAGTTGATGATGCGGTCCATCGCCTGGTTGGCGTTGTTGGCATGCAGGGTGCACAGCACCAGGTGGCCGGTCTCGGCAAAGGCGATGGCGTGGTCCATGCCCTCGCGTGTGCGCACCTCGCCGATCATGATCACGTCCGGCGCCTGGCGCAGGGTGTTCTTCAGCGCGTTTTCCCAGCTGTCGGTGTCGATGCCGACTTCGCGCTGGGTGATGATGCAGCCCTCGTGCTTGTGCACGAACTCGATCGGATCCTCGATCGTGATGATGTGGCCGGTCGAGTTCTGGTTGCGGTAGCCGATCATCGCCGCCAGCGAGGTCGATTTACCCGTGCCGGTCGCGCCGACGAAGATGATGATGCCGCGCTTGGTCATCGCCAGCGTCTTGATGATCGGCGGCAGGTTCAGCTCTTCGATGCTGGGGATCTTGGTCTCGATCCGGCGCAGCACCATGCCCACCTGGTTGCGCTGGTAGAAGCACGAGACGCGGAAGCGGCCCACGCCGGACACGCCGATCGCGAAGTTGCACTCGTGCGTCTTCTCGAACTCCTCGCGCTGCGGCGGCGACATCACGTTGAGCACCAGGTCGCGCGACTGCTGCGGCGTGAGCGGGTTCTGCGTGATCGGCGAGATCTTGCCGTGCACCTTCATCGACGGCGGCATGCCCGCGGTGATGAACAGGTCCGACGCCTTCTGGTGCGCCATCAGCTTGAGGAACGAGGTGAAATCGATGCTGCTCATGGGTGGCTCCTGCGGCGCGGGGAATGGGGAATGCGGACGGGGAATCATGGAAACGACATCTTTCCGATCTCCATCCTGTCTCCCGTCTCCCGGCTCCTAAGTTGTCGATTCCCGCGTCTTTCCGGTCATTCGAAAAGACGCTTTTCCTTCGCGTATTCCTTGGCCTGCTGGCGCGTGACCATGCCGCGCTTGACCAGGTCCTGCAGGTGCTGGTCGAGCGTCATCATGCCGTGCTGCTGGCCGGTCTGGATCGACGAGTACATCTGCGCGACCTTGTCCTCGCGGATCAGGTTGCGGATGGCCGGGGTGCCGACCATGATTTCCCAGGCCGCGGTGCGGCCGCCGCCGACCTTCTTCAGCAGCGCCTGCGAGATCACCGCGCGCAGCGACTCGGACAGCATCGAGCGCACCATCGGCTTCTCGCCGGCGGGGAACACGTCGATGATGCGGTCGATGGTCTTGGCCGCCGAACTGGTGTGCAGGGTACCGAACACCAGGTGGCCGGTCTCGGCCGCGGTCAGCGCCAGCCGGATGGTTTCCAGGTCGCGCAGCTCGCCGACCAGCACGATGTCCGGATCCTCGCGCAGCGCCGAACGCAGCGCCTCGCTGAAGCCGTGGGTGTCGCGGTGCACCTCGCGCTGGTTGATCAGGCACTTCTGCGAGGTGTGCACGAACTCGATCGGGTCCTCGATGGTGAGGATGTGCCCGTACTCGTTCTTGTTGATGTGGTCGATCATCGCCGCCAGCGTGGTCGACTTGCCCGAACCGGTCGGGCCGGTGACCAGGATCAGGCCCTGCGGCTGGTCGATCAGCTCGCGGAAGATCGGCGGGCAGGCCAGGTCCTCGAGGGTCAGCACTTCGGAGGGAATGGTGCGGAATACCGCGCCGGCGCCGCGGTTCTGGTTGAACGCGTTGACGCGGAAGCGCGCCAGGCCCGGGATCTCGAACGAGAAGTCGGTCTCGAGGAATTCCTCGAAGTCGCGGCGCTGCTTGTCCGACATGATGTCGTAGACCAGCGCGTGCACCTGCTTGTGCTCCAGCGCCGGGATGTTGATCCGGCGCACGTCGCCATCGACCCGGATCATCGGCGGCAGGCCCGCGGACAGATGAAGGTCGGACGCTTTGTTCTTGACCGAGAACGCCAATAGCTCGGCAATATCCATGCAAGCTCCCCTGCGGCTGCGGTATGTCGTGATGCGGCCGCCACGACTGCTGTCGACAGCCTATCCCCGGCAGGCAGTATAGCCATGTACGCGGTTCACAATTCAGGCCGATTACGCCCGCTTGCGTGCCCAGCCCCAGACGGGCGGCGGGCCTCGATCGGGCCGGGGCAAGCAGCCGTGCACCTGCCTTTGGCCCGGCTCCGCGTCCACGGTGGCCCCGAGCCACACGGCGCGCACACGGGAGGCCCGCCGCGGCGGCAGCCCCCGGCCCCTCCGTGGGGTCTGACCCGTTCGGCCCCGCCCCTTGCCCGTCCGCGACATGCCAGGGGCGCGTCTTCGCGCTAGGGTTGTCGTCCCCGATGTCGCGCCAGCGCCCATGACCACGCCCAAGCCGTCCGCACCCTCCCCGTCGCCGATCGCCTTCATCGGCGGCGGCAACATGGCCCGCAGCCTGATCGGCGGGCTGGTCGCCGCCGGCGTCGACCGCACCCGCATCCGCGTGGCCGAGCCGCACGCGCGCACCCGCGCCGGGCTGGCCGAGGACTTCGGCGTTGCCTGCTTCGCCAGCGCCGAGGAGGCGGCCCCGGGCGCGGGCACCTGGGTGTTCGCGGTCAAGCCGCAGGTGATGCGCCAGGTCTGCGAACCGCTGGCGGCGGCCGCGCAGGCGGGGCGTCCGCTGGTGGTGTCGATCGCGGCCGGCGTCACCGCCTCGCAGCTGGAGCGGTGGCTGGGCGGCCGCATGCCGGTGGTACGCGCGATGCCCAACACCCCGGCCCTGCTCGGCGCCGGGGTGACCGGCCTGTTCGCCAATGCGCAGGTCGACGCGGCCGGTCGCGAGCGTGCCGCAAGCCTGCTGGCCAGCGCCGGGCAAACGGTCTGGATCGAGGACGAAGCGCTGATGGACGCGGTCACCGCCACCTCGGGCAGTGGCCCGGCCTACGTATTCCTGCTGGCCGAGGCGATGGAAGATGCCGCCGTCGCGCAGGGCCTGCCGCCGGACGCGGCGCGCACCCTGGCGCAGCAGACCATCCTGGGCGCGGCACGCATGCTCACCGAGTCGGGCGAGCCACCCGCCGAGCTGCGACGTCGCGTCACCTCGCCCAACGGCACCACGCAGGCGGCGATCGAGACGTTCGAAGCCGGGGGCTTGCGCGAACTGGTCGCGCGCGCGATCGATGCGGCGACGCGACGCGGCGCCGAACTGTCGGCCGACAATGACTGAGCGCACGCAGCTGCCGCGATTGGCGTCGGGCCTGCTGGCGCTGTGCCTGCTGGCGGCCTGCGGCGACAGTCCCGGCGACCAGGCCGATCGCGCGGCGCAGGCCACGGCCTCGCGCCAGCCCGCCGAACTGGCGCTGGGCGACCTGCGCATCAGCGCCAGCGTCGCGCCAACCGCCGCGCTGAGCGCCATCATCGCCGATCGCTATGGCGTGACGCCGGACCAGGGCGTGCAGCTGCTGCTGGTCGGCCTGCGGCAGGGGCCGGCGCACGACGAGACGTCGATGCAGGCGCAGGTCACCGTCCGCGTTCGCGACCTGCGGGGCGTCTGGCAGAACGTGGCCATGCGCGAGGTGCGCAGCGAGGGCTTCATCGATTACGTCGGCAGCGTGCGCGTGGCGCCGCCCGACACGCTGGCCTTCGAGGTCACCGTGCGCCGTGCCGGCACCGAGACCCCGGAGATCCTGCGCTTCAGCCGCGACGTAGTGCCCCTGTAGGCGCGACCACAGCCTGACTTGGCACTTCGCGGCAGTGCCCCCGATCCCTACCCCCGCCGCTGCGCCCACCGCCGGATGATCCCCGCGATCTCCCGTACCCCGTCCGTCAGTGCCGCCGGTCCGGGCTGCAGGATCAGCGGCGAGCGGATCTCGTGCAGTTCGCCGTCGCGCACCGCCGGAATCGCATCCCAGCCCGGGCGCGCGGCCACCTTCTCGGGACGGAACTTCTTGCCGCACCACGATCCGAGGATGATGTCCGGCGCGCGTTCGACCACCGGGTCGCCACTGGCGAGGATCCGTGCCTTCGCCAGCGGCTGCGCCGACAGCTCGGGAAACACGTCGTCGCCGCCGGCGATGCGGACCAGCTCGGCCACCCAGCGGATGCCGGTGATGATCGGCTCGTCCCATTCCTCGAAGTAGACCTTCGGCCGCAGCGGCAAGGCGCCGGCGTCGCGTTCGATGTCATCCAGGCCACGTTCGAGTTGGTCTGCGTACGCGTCGGCCCGCGCGCCGGCGCCGACCAGCGCGCCCAACCGGCGCACGTAGTCGAGGATGTCCTCGACGCTGCGGTGGTTGCTGATCCACACCTCCACGCCACGCCGCACCAGCTCGGCGGCGATGTCGGCCTGGATGTCGGAAAAGCCGACCACGAAGTCAGGCTGCAGCGCCAGGATCGCGTCGATCTTCGCGCTGGTGAATGCACTGACCTTCGGCTTTTCCTTGCGTGCCCGCGGCGGCCGTACGGTAAAGCCACTGATGCCGACGATGCGGTCCTGCTCACCCAGCGCGTACAGCACCTCGGTGGGTTCTTCGGTGAGGCAGACGATGCGGCGGGGGCCGTATCGCGGGGAGCCCACATTCACGGATACAGCATCCGCTTGCTGCATTGCCCGGTCAGGTCGAATTCGTAGAGCCAGCGCTCGTGCAGCCGGAACTGCGCGCCATACCAGAACTCGATGCGGTCGGGATGCACGCGCAGGCCGGTCCAGCGCGGCGGGCGCGGAACCTCGCGATCGGCGAACTCGACCTCCAGTTCGGCCACGCGCTGGTCGAAGGCCTCGCGCGATTCGAGCGTGTCGGACTGTTTCGACGCCCAGGCGCCCAGCTGGCTCACGCGCGGACGCGAAGCGAAATAGGCATCGGCCTCGGCTTCCTCGACGATCTCGACCTGGCCTTCGATCCGCACCTGCACCCCGTTGCGCACGCGCGGCCAGTGGAACAGCAGCGCGGCCTGCGGATTGGCCTGCAGCTCGCGGCCCTTGCGCCCGTCCAGATGTGTGTAGAACACGAAGCCGCGCGCGTCATGCGCCTTGAGCAGTACGGTGCGCGCGGACGGTGCGCCCTCGCGCGAGGCGGTGGCCAGCGTCATCGCGGTGCGATCGGGCTCCCCGCTCGCCAGCGCCTCGGCGAACAGGGCATCGAAGGTGGCCAGTGCCTCGGCCTGCAGGTCTGCGCGGTTCATTGGGCTATTGTGGCGCGATGGTCCCCACTGCGCACTCCGCTCCGCAGCATGGCTTCGCGGACGATCTGGTCGCGTCGCTGCTCGACGACATGGCCGCCGGCACGAAGGTGTACGGCATCTCCGGCCTGCAGGGCAGCGGCAAGTCCACCGTCGCCGCCCAGCTGGTCGATGCGGCCTCGGCGCGCGGACTGTGCGCGGTGGCGGTGTCGGTGGACGACTTTTATCTCGACCGGCCAGAGCGGCAGCGGCTCGCGCGCGAGGTGCATCCGCTGCTCGCCACTCGCGGCCCGCCCGGCACGCACGACCTGCCGCTCGCCTGCACGACGCTGGATGCGCTGCGCAGCGGCGGGCATGCACGGCTGCCCGCATTCGACAAGCTGGGCGACCGCCGCATGCCGCCGCAGCGCTGGCGCGAAGTGCGCAGCATCGACCTCGTCGTCTTCGAAGGCTGGTTCCTCGGCACGCCACCGGAAACGGACGAGGCGTTGCGCACGCCAGTCAATGCGCTCGAACGCGACGAGGACGTTGGCGGCACCTGGCGCCGGCACTGCAACGACGCACTCACCCGCGACTACCCGCCGCTGTGGCGGCGGATCGACCGGCTGCTGTTCCTGCAGCCGCCGGGCTTCGAAGTCGTCCCGGAATGGCGCTGGCAGCAGGAGCAGTCCCTGCAGGCGCGCGATCCGGCGCACGGCGGCATGAGCCGGGCGCAGCTCGAGCGCTTCGTGCAGCACTACGAACGGGTCAGTCGCCACGCGCTGCGCACGCTGCCACGGATCGCCGATCGCGTGCTCACGCTGGATGCAGGGCGCTGGCCGACACCGGCCTCGACGTGGGCCAGTGCGTGACACCGCCCCGACCTGCGTCCGGTCCGGAACAACGCCTATGCCCCGCCTGCGTGGCAGGCCGCTCCACCCGTCGACCGATCCTGCGGGCGCCGGCCATTGGATCCGCCCGGGCGGCGACAGACATCGCGCCTAGGGCGTGGCCGCGCACCTGAGGTAGGGCGAGGCTGCGATGTAGGGGCGATAGCGCTCGGGCAGCGTGGGCCCGCCCGGATAGTCATGGTCATACCCCTCGATCGCCAGCACGCCAGGCTGCTCGCCGGCGTTGAGCGTCAGCAGCAGGGGAGGATTCCCATGCCCATGCGCGGACTCCGTCTTGGGCCGTTTCCCCGGCCGGAATGCGCGGCCGGAAGGCCGCGCCCGCAGGGTCCAACGCAGCCTGGCAACCGGTCCGGTCAGTCGACCACGAAGGTCACACGCATGTTCACCCGCCACTCGATCACCTCACCGCTGCGATCGGTGACGACCTTGGTTTCGCTGATCCAGGCACCCTGGATGTTCTTGACGGATTCGGCTGTCTTCCTCAACCCGGATTTCACCGCGTCCTCGACGCTGGTCTTCGATGACGAATTGATCTCGATGACTTTCGCAACGGCCATGGCGTGTGCCTCTGGAATGGCGACGGAATCGTCGCGGTTGCAACAGACTGCGCCGGCGCACGTTAACGCAGCGGCCAGAGCGTGTGTCCTGCTAGGATCCGGGCGATGAATCCCGCGCCAAACCTCGTGCTCGTCGGCCCAATGGGCGCGGGCAAGTCCTCGATCGGCAAGCGCCTGGCCAGCCGCTTCGGCCTGGTCTTCGTCGACGTCGACCGCGAAATCGAGACGCGCACCGGCGCCACCATTCCCACCATCTTCGAATGCGAGGGCGAGCCCGGCTTCCGCGCGCGCGAATCCGCGACGCTGGCCGACCTGCTGCAGCGCGAGGGCCTGGTGATCGCCACCGGCGGCGGCGCGGTGCTCGATGCCGGTTCGCGCCAGCGGATGCGCTCGCGCAGCTTCGTCGTGTACCTGCAGGTCAGCCTCGCGCGCCAGGTCGAGCGCCTTGCGCGCGATCGCAGCCGGCCGCTGATCGCCGGCGACGATCGCGAGCAGGTGCTGCAGCGCCTGTCCGGGTTGCGCGAACCGCTGTATCTCGAAGTGGCCGACCTGTGCTTCGACACGGACCAGCGCTTCCCACCGCAGGCCACCGCGCAGCTGGCGCGGCAGCTGCAGGCACAGTGGAACCGCATCCCGCAATCCGGCATCCAGGAAACCACCACCGCATGAGCCAGCACCGTCGCGAGGTCGCCGTCGGCGGCGACCGTCCGTATGCAATCACCATTGGCCAGGGCCTGCTTGGCGAGGGCGGCCTGCTCACCGGCACGCTGCGCGGGCGCGACGCGTTCGTGATCAGCGACGACTCCGTTGCACCGCTGTACCTGCAGCGCGTGCTGGATACGCTGCGCGGCACGCACGCCGACCTGCGCCTGGCGCACTGGACGATGCCCGCCGGCGAGGCGTCCAAGACGCTGGCGCACTTCGGCGAGGCCATCGACGCGATCGCGCGTGCAGGCGCGCGCCGCGACGCCACGATATACGCGCTCGGCGGCGGCGTGGTCGGCGACCTGGCCGGCTTCGCCGCGGCCGCGTGGATGCGCGGCGTGGACTGCGTGCAACTGCCGACCACGCTGCTGTCCATGGTCGACTCCTCGGTCGGCGGCAAGACCGCGGTGGACCTGCCGCAGGGCAAGAACCTGGTCGGCGCCTTCCATCCGCCACGCGCGGTGCTGGCAGACACCGCCACGCTGCGCACGTTGCCGCCGCGCGAACTGCGCGCGGGTTTGGCGGAGGTAGTGAAGTACGGCGCGATCGTCGATGCGCACTTCCTCGACTGGCTCGACGCCCATGCCGATGCGCTGCTGGCGATGGACGAGGACGCACTGGCCGAAGCCATCGCGCGCAGCTGCGCGCACAAGGCCGCGATCGTCGAGCGCGATCCCTTCGAGCACGGCGAGCGCGCGCTGCTCAACTTCGGCCACACCTTCGGCCACGCGCTGGAGACCGAACAGGGCTACGGCGGCCTGATCCACGGCGAGGCGGTGGCGGTGGGCATGGTCCAGGCCGCGCGCCTGTCCGAACGACTGGGGCTGGCCGCGGCGGCGGATACCGGCCGCCTGCGCGACCTGCTGCTGCGCTTCGGCCTGCCGGTGGACCCGCCGCCCGGCCTGGATCCGGATGCGCTGATCGCCCATATGCGTCTGGACAAGAAGACCCAGGCCGGCGGCCTGCGCTTCATCGTCTGGGAAGGCGCCGGCCGCGCCCGAGTGCAGGCAGACGTGCCGGAAGACACTGTGCGGGACGTGCTGCAGGCCTGCAAAGCGGTCTTTTAAGGAGGCCATGGCGCAAGTCCTTTCCCGGCCTTCGAGTGGACGCCGCGCCGTGTCGGCCGGGGATCGCTTTCCGCTCGGTCAGGGCTTCCTGCCCTGACTCGCGCGCAAAACATCCATGTTTTGCTTGTCGCGATCCCCGGCCGCCAGGACGCGGCTCACTGCGACTGGTGCTGCGATGCTTCGTTTCGAAGCTATGCCAGTGACTGGGCGATGGTCGTTCCGGGGCGGGGGTTGCGGAAAGCAGCGCATGGATGCGCTGCGGCGGCGAGTCAGCCATGGATGGCTGACCGAGCCGAGGAGCAACCCCCGGCCCGGAACGACCCAGCCGGAGCCCTGAATCTGATCGCCATGACGGAGCCCAGCCGTGCCGCGACGTACAATGGCCGGCCCATGCGCCTGCTCCTGCAACAACGCCCCGATGGCCGCGAAGCCCCGCGCTTCGTGCAGCTGACCCTGCAGCAGGACCTGCTGGGCGCGTGGACTCTGCTGCGCGAAACCGGCCAGACCGGCGGCCGCAGCACCCTGCGCCGCGAGCAGCACATGGACCACGCCAGCGCACTGACCGCGCTCGAGCAGGCGCGCGACGCGCAGCTCAAGCGCGGCTTCCAGCTGATGTACGCCGAAGGCGCGGGCGCGCCGAGGTGACAACCTCGCCCTGCGGCCGCGCTGCCCTCGACCTTCTGCACTTGTCCGGCCCGATGACCGGATACGGAGCCCCATGACCAGTCCCCTCAAGAACGACCGTTTCCTCCGTGCGCTGCGCCGCGAGCCCGTGGACCACACGCCGGTCTGGCTGATGCGCCAGGCCGGCCGCTACCTCCCCGAATACCGCGAAACCCGCCGCCAGGCCGGCAGCTTCCTGGCGATGGCCAAGAACCCGGACATCGCCTGCGAAGTGACGCTGCAGCCGCTGCGCCGCTTTCCGCTGGACGCGGCGATCCTGTTTTCGGACATCCTCACCATCCCTGACGCGATGGGCCTGGGCCTGTATTTCGTCGACGGCGAAGGACCGAAGTTCGAGCGGCCCGTGCGCAGCGCTGCCGACGTCGCGCGGCTCGGCGTGCCCGACATGGAGACCGAACTGCGCTACGTGATGGACGCGGTGCGGGTAATCCGGCGCGAGCTCGACGGCTCGGTGCCGCTGATCGGCTTCTCCGGCAGCCCCTGGACCCTGGCCTGCTACATGGTCCAGGGAGCCGGCAGCAAGGACTTCGCACGGATCAAGGCGATGGCGCTGAACGAGCCGCAGGCGCTGCACGCGCTGCTCTCTGTCAACACCGATGCCGTCATCGCCTACCTGGCCGCGCAGCGCGCGGCCGGCGCGCAGGCGCTGCAGGTGTTCGACACATGGGGCGGCGTGCTGTCGCCGGCGATGTACCGCGAGTTCTCGTTGCCCTACCTGGAGCGCATCGCGCGCGAGCTGGAGCGTGGCGAAGGCGATGCGCGCACGCCGCTGATCCTGTTCGGCAAGGGCACCGCCCCCTATCTCGAGGAACTGGCCGCCACCGGCGCCGACGGCGTCGGCGTGGACTGGCTGGTGGAACTGGGCGAGGCCGCGCGCCGCACCGGAGGCAAGGTCGCACTGCAGGGCAACCTCGATCCGACCACCCTGTACGGCTCGCCCGAGGCGGTCCGCCGCGAGGTGCGTCGCGCGCTCGACAGCTACCGCGACGGCAACGGCGGCTCGCGCGACGGCCATGTGTTCAACCTCGGCCACGGCATGTCGCCGGACATGGACCCCGACCACGTCGCAGCGCTGGTTGACGAGGTCCACGCCTACAGCGCGCGCTGATCCGCTCCGGCGCACGTTTCGAGCCGGCTTGAGCGGCGCGTGACCGTAGGTTCCGCCGTCACCGCCCCGGGTCGGGCGGCGGCGCCTCATCGCGCACGCGCAGGAAGCGCGCGAAGCGCGGCACGCCATTGCCGGTATGGCCGTTGTAGCGATACGTCACCAGGCTGCCGACCGGCGGCGGCGCGGCGCGTTGCGCATCGTCAAGTCCGCTGCCCAGGCGGAAGCGCACGCCATCCGCACGCTCGACCAGCAGCGCGCCGGTCATGCCCGCATATTTGCCGCGGCCGGGCGTATGCCCGACCACGCGCGCCTCGGCGTCGGCATGGGGCTTGAGCTTGCGCAGCCCATCGCTGCGCCCGGCGCGGTAGCGCGCATCACGGTGGTGCAGCATCAGGCCCTCGCCGCCGGCCGCGGCCACGGCCCGGAGCCGCGCCTGCAGGGCCGCCGCATCGGCGAAGCGCTGCTGCGGCACCGGCTGCAGCCAGGCGACGCCCGCGCCGGCGAGCAGGGCGCGCAGTTGCACCAGTCGCTCACCGAAGCCTCCGGCGTGCCCGGGCAGGTCGAACACCATGAAGCGCACCTGCCGCCACGCCGCCTCGTCCCGACGCTGCGCGCGCACGATGCCGCTCACTTCGTCGAAGCGGCCGCGACCGATCCAGAGTTCGCCATCCAACGGCACCGGCGGCCAACCCGCGACGAACCAGCCCGGTGCGTCGATGCGGCTGCCGCCGCGGGTCCACAGCGCGCGTCCGTCCCAGCGCCCGCGCACGCCGTCGAGCTTCTCGCTGACCCAGTAGTCGGCGACGACGACGCCCGGCTCGTAGTCCATGGCCAGCATGAGCGTTGGCGGCTGCGCGCCGCAGGGCGCGGCGGGCGCGAGCAGCAGGAAGCACAAGAGCACGAGACATGCACGCATGGCGTGATTCCACAGCGGATGACGAGCGCCATCGTCCCGTCCCGCAGGGGCCTCGCCTATCGGGCCCGGGTCGGCGCGGCGGGTCGGAAAACACCGCGTGCCGGGGTCCGCATTGCCCGCCTGCCTGCTAGTCGGCCGCCCCGGCGGGAAGGACCGCGGCCAGCGCCTGTGCCAGCATCGCCCCGGTGACCGGCTTGCGCAGGAAGCCGTCGAATCCGGCCTCGGCCGTGGCCGCCTCGGCTTCGGCATCGGTGCGGGCGGTGACCGCGAGCAGTGGCTGGGCGAATCCTTTCTGGCGCAGCAACCGCGCCAGGCTCAGGCCGTCGAGGCCGGGCAGGTCGAGGTCGAGCAGGGCCGCGTCGAAGACCTGCGCGGCGATCTCCGACAGCGCCGCCAGCCCGTGCGCGACATGGGTCACGTGGTGGCCCTGCGCCTGCAGCAACCCGGCCACGACCTGGGCGATGGTGGCGTCGTCCTCGACCAGCAGCAGCGAGAGCGCGCGGCCCGGTGCGGCAGCGGGCGCCGGTGCGGCGGTGGCCGGCGGCTCGGCGTCGGGCAGCGGCAGGTCGAGGATGAAGGCGGTGCCCTGTCCCGGCGCGCTTTCGATCCCGATGCGGCCGCCCATGGCCGCGGCCAGTTCCTGCGAGATCGCCAGCCCCAGGCCACTGCCGCCGTAGCGTGCGCTGGTACGCGCGCCTTCGGCCTGTTCGAAGCGGCGGAACAGCCGCTGCTTCTGCTCCTCGTTGAGTCCCGGCCCGGTATCGCGAACGATCAGGCGCACGCCCGACGGCTGCAGCGCCGCCACCTGCAGTCCGACGCTGCCGCGCTCGGTGAACTTGACCGCGTTGCCAAGCAGGTTGAGCAGGATCTGGCGCACGCGCCCGGCATCGCCCAGCACCCAGCGCGGCACGTCGGCGGCGATGTCCTCGTGGAATTCCAGCCCGCGCTGCTGCGCCTGCGGCGCACAGAACGCGACGGTCTCGCGCACCAGCGCGTGCAGGTCGAACGGCTGCTGGTCGAGCTGCAGGCGGTCGGCCTCGATGCGGGCCAGGTCGAGCGCGTCGTTGACCAGGCGCAGCAGGTGCTCGCCGGCGCGCCGGATCGACTCGACGTGGCCGCGCTGGCGCGCGTCCAGCTCGGTCGCCGCCAGCAGCTCGCTCATGCCCAGCACGCCGGTCATCGGCGTGCGCACCTCGTGGCCCAGGGTGGCGAGGAAGCGGGTCTTGGCCAGCGAGGCCTGTTCGGCCAGCTCGCGCTTGTGTTCGGCCAGCTGCCACGCGTGGCGGCGCTTGAGCCGCGCGCGGTACTGGCTGGCCAGCAGCGCCAGCAGCGCCAGCGCGCCCAGCACCCAGACCGCGGTCGCGGTGCCGGTGCGCCACCAAGGCTCCTGGACCACGAAATCCAGGCGCTGCACCGGGGTCCATTCGTCGTCGGCGGTGCGCGCCTGCACTTCCAGCACGTAGTCGCCGTGGCGCAGGCTCGGGAACATGCGCTCGCCCGAAGCGCCGACCTCGACCCAGTCGGGGTCGTAGCCCTCCAGCCGGAAGCGGTAGCGATGCGCATGCGCGTCGGTGAACGAGAGCAGGCGGGCGGTCACGCGCAGGTCGCGGTCATCGTGGCGCAGCACGATCGGCGCGCCGGCCGGCAGCTCCAGCAGTTCCTCGCCGCGGCGCGCAAGCACCGATTCGATCGCCAGCGTCGGCGCGCGGTCGCTGACCTGCACGTGCTGCGGGTGGAACAGCAGCAGCCCGTCCGCGGTCCCCACCGCGATATAGCCGCGCGCCGAGGCTTCGAACGGATAATCGCTGAACTGCTGGCTCGGCAGGCCGTCGAGCACGCTGTACACGCGCAGCCGCTCGCGCTGCGGGTCGTAGCGCACCAGGCCACGTGGCGTGCTCATCCAGACCACGCCCAGCCCATCCACGGCCAGGCCGCCCGCCGCCACCGCGGGCAGGCCGTGGCGCGCATCCACGGTGCGCTCGGCGATCAGCTCCGCGCCGGTCCAGCGGTAGGACACCAGGATGCCGCTGCCGCCCACCCAGACCGTGTCGTCCGGTGCGAAGCCGAAGGCAAACACCTGCCACGGCGGCCCGCCCGGGACCGGCTCGAAGCGGCGCGCGCCGGCATTCCACATCAGCAGGCCCTGGGCAGTCGCCAGCCACAGCGCGCCATCCGGGCCGCGCGACATCTGCTGCAGCGCATTGCGGGCCGGGAAGCCCTCCGGCCCGCCCGCCGCCATCACCTCGCGCAGGCTGCCGTCCGGCGAACGCAGCTGCAGCGAGTCGGCTGCGCCCAGCCAGATCGCGCCGTCCGGCTCTTCGGCGATCTGCGTGATCACGCCCGCCGGTGCGGGATCGACCGCGTCGGCCTGGTGCCAGCGGCGCAGGGTGCCGTTCGCCGGGTCGTAGCGCGTCACCGATCCGTGGCAGCCGATCCAGACGCTGCGGTCGCGCACCTCGCGCACCACGTAGGGCAGCATGTCGCCGCAGACGCCGTCGATGCGGTGCTGGACTTGGACGGTCTGCGGATCCAGCCAGTCGAGCACGCCGCCGGTGCCGACCAGCCACAGGCCGCCGTCGATGGCCGGCGTAACGCTGTAGACAAAGGCATTGCCGGACGAGTCCGGGTCGTCGAGCTGGCGCCGCAGCACGGTGAAATTGCGCCAGTTGGCCGGCAGGTGCCAGAGCCCGGTTTCGGAGCTGGCCAGCCACAGCCCGCCCTCGCGATCCTCCAGCGCGGCCGACCAGGCCGGACGCACCAGGCCGCGACTGGTGCTGCTGTACAGCGGCACGTCCTCCACGCGACCGTTGCGCTCCACCGCCAGGCCGCTGCGGGTATCGAGCCAGTGCGCGCCCTGTGCGTCCTGGACCAGCATGCTCAGCACCGGCAGGCCGAGCACCGGGTCGAGCCACGGCGCGGGCTCGATGTGCCCGCTCTCGTCGCGATACACCCAGGCGCTGCTCGATGTGCCGATCCACAGGTCGCCGGCCTGGTCGAGCACCAGCGCGTTCACCGCGGGGCTGGGGCGCACGTCCTGCAGCAGGCGGTCGAAACCGTCGCCGGTCCAGCGCGCGAGGCCCTGGTAGGTGCCCACCCACAGCCGCCCGCGGCGATCCACGCGCAGCCAGGTGACCGCGGGCGAAGGTAGGCTGCGCGGGTTGCCGACCTCGGGCATGAAGCGCCGGATCGTGCCGTCGGCGTCGATGCGGTGCAGGCCGCCGTCGGCGGTGCCGAACCAGATCGCGCCATCGGGCGTCTGCGCCACCGACCACACGTCGTTGCTGCCGATCTGCGCGTGGGTGCCACGGTCGAAGTGGACGAAGCCACGGCGCTGCGCGTCGAGCATCGCCAGGCCGCCGTTCTGGGTGCCGACCCAGACCCGGTCGCTCTCGTCCACGAACACGGTCCAGACGTGGTTGTCGTTCAGCCCGTCGCCAACGCGCCAGACCCGGTAGCCGACGCCGTCGTAGCGGGCCAGGCCATCGCGGGTGCCGATCCACAGGTAGCCCTGGCGGTCCTCGGCCAGGGCGTTGATCCGGTTCGAGGGCAGGCCGTCGTAGACGCTGAGCTGGCGCGGCATCGGCAGCTGCGGCGGCGCGGCAGGCGGCGCGGCCCCGGCCTGCGCGCACGCGGCCAGCAGCCACCACCACAACGCTGTCAACGCGATCGCCCGCACCCGGCCTCCCCGCTCGCCGTGCCTGTCCCTGGCGCACCCGGGGCACGCGGCCACGCATCGTCGCAATGCATCGTTGCCGGCGCAAGCCCGGACCGGCCCGGCCCGGCGCCGCAGCCTAGAATGCGGGCAACGCAACCCGTCCCGCCGCCGAGCCGCCAATGCCGCGCATCCTCATCCGCCTGAGCACGAGCGCCTGCCTGATGCTGGCCCTGGCCGGCATCGCGCGCGCGGAGCCGGTGGCCTATGCGCTCGATCCGGTGCATACGCGCATCCTGGTCGCGGTCGACCACGCCGGGTTCTCCACCGCGCTGGGCACGATCTCGGGCAGCACCGGCACCCTCCACTTCACGCCCGGCGACTGGTCCGGTGCACGCGTGGAGGTGCAGATCCCGCTGCAGCGCCTGGACTTCGGCGACGAGGCCTGGAACCGCGCCACGCTCGCGCGCAACCTGCTCGACGCGGAAGACCATCCGGTCGCGACGTTCAGCTCCACCCGCGTGGAGCCGCTGGACGAGCGCCGGGCCATCGTCCACGGCCTGCTCGAGCTGCGCGGGATGAGCCGCGAGGTGGCGCTGCAGGTCGAACTCAACGGCGCCCGGCGCCATCCGCTGCCGCCATTCCGGCGCACCGTCGGCTTCTCGGCGACCGCGACCCTGGCGCGCTCGGATTTCGGCATCACCGCCTGGCGCTCGATGATCGGCGACACCGTGCAACTCAGGATCGAAGCCGAGGCCACGCGCACGCGCGTCGCTGCCGAAGATGGCACCGATGCCGACGACGCGCAGGCGCCCGACGCCCCGGCGCCCGAGGACGATGCCGACGACGATGCCGAGCCAACGCCCATTCCCGAACCGGAACCCGAACCATGAGCCTGCGCAACTCCCGCGAACACTGGGGCCACGTCAGCCAGACCTTCCACTGGCTGATCGTGCTGCTGATCCTGGTGCTTGCCATCGTCGGCCTGACCATGGGCGAGCTGCCGCGCACACCGAAATACTTCTGGGTCTACACCGCGCACAAGTCGCTGGGCATCACCGTGCTGGCGCTGATGCTGGCGCGGCTGGGCTGGCGGCTGTATGCCGGTGCGCCGGCGCCGGTGGCGGGCACGCCCGGCTGGCAGTCGACGACCGCCAACATCACCCACTGGCTGCTGTATGCGCTGGTGCTGGCGATGCCGCTGTCGGGCTGGCTCTACGATTCGGCCAGCGGCCTGCGCCCGTTCCGCTACTTCGGGCAGTTCGACATGCCCAAGCTGGTGGGTCCGAACGAATGGCTGGCCGATCTGGCGCGCGAGGCGCACGGGCTGCTGTTCTGGGTGCTGGCCATGCTGGTGGCCGTGCATGCAGGCGCCGCCTTCTACCATCACATCTTCCAGCGCGACGACACCCTGCGGCGCATGCTGCCCCGCCGCGGCGCGCGCCCTGCCCCCCTCGGGAACACCGACCATGTCCAATAGTCTCACCACACCCGCCGCCGTCGCCGCCATGCTGGTGGCGATGCTGGCCACGCCCGCGCACGCCGCCGACTACGTGCAGGCGCCCGGATCCTCGCTCGCCTTCGCCACGAAGTACGACGGCGAGGTGTTCACCGGCCGCTTCGGCGGCTTCGACACGAAGCTCAGCTTCGATCCGCAGCAGCTCGATGCGGCGCGGCTCGACGTCACCATCGAGCTGGCGGGCACGCAAACCGGCAACGCCGACCGCGATTCGACCCTGTCGAGCGGCGATTTCTTCAACGTGGCGAAGTTCGCCAGGGCGCGTTACGTGGCGGACAGCTTCCGCGCACTCGGCGATGACCGCTATGCAGCCGACGGCACGCTCAGCCTGCGCGGCGTGAGCCGGCCAGTGACGCTCGAGTTCACCTGGACGCCGGGCAGTCCCGCCCTGCTCGCGGGCCGCGCGACGGTGCGGCGGCTGGAGTTCGGCGTGGGCGGCGGCGACTGGGCCGATACCGGCGCGATCCCGGACGAAGTGGCGATCAGCACGCGGGTGTTCCTCACGCAGGCGCCCTGATCAGGGCGCGCCCGGCCCCTGCGGCAGCACAAAACAGCCCCGCGCGCCGTCTTCGGCGGCGAGGCAGCCGCGCAGTCCGCCATCCCCGGCGTGGATCTCCAGGTCGAACACCTGCCCGGTACGCATCAGCAGCAGCAGCGCATGCCAGATGCCGTCGCGCGGCTGCCACGGCGGCGGCGGCGGTGCGTCCGGTACCTGCAGCGGCAGGGCCGCACCTTCGGCCAGGATGCGGCGCAGGTTGGCCAGGTCCAGTTCGCGGGGGGCGCTGGTCACCGCGCGCAGCAGGATGATCCGCTCCACCTGCGCTGGATCAACCAAAACGCCCAGCGCCATGCCCTGCCAGCGCTGCGGATCGCCACCCGCGGCGGGCTTGCCCAGGTGCACGTCCGTGCCCGTCGCGCTTGCCATCATCATCATCCCCGCCGCCAGGACCGAGGCCTTCACCTGGCCGCGGCCTGCAGCTGCGCCGGATCGAACGGCCAGTCCAGCTCCGCGCCGGTGGCCGTATCGAGCAGCACCGGCACGCGCATGCCGTAGCGCGCCTCGAGGTCGGCATCGTCGTCGATGAAGACGCTGCGCGGCTCGGCGAAGCGGACCCGCGCCAGCAGTTCGATGGCCTGGTCGCACAGGTGGCAGTCGTCGCGCTGGTAGAGGATGTAGCGGCACATGCGGTGGCGGGCCGGATCCGGACGGGAAACGCAGCGTAGCGGCTGCCGCAGCGCGACGCACCGTACCGCCTGTGTTACGGACGCAACCAATACAATGGCTGCGCAGAATCAGGAATACGCCATGTCCGTCAGCACCTTCGACCTCTACAAGATCGGCATCGGACCGAGTTCATCGCACACGGTGGGCCCGATGCGGGCGGCGGCGCGCTTCGTCGAGCGCTGGCTGGTGGAACCGGGGCGCCTGCACGAAGTGGCGCAGGTACGCGCCGAGGTGTTCGGCTCGCTGGCACTGACCGGCCGCGGCCACGGCACCGACAAGGCCTTGTTGATGGGCCTGGAAGGACAGCTGCCCAACCTGATCGATCCGGACATCATCCCCGGCGCACTGGCGCGCATCCGCGGGGAGAAGCGCATCGTCCTGGGCGGCCTGCACCCGGTCGCGTTCGACGAAAAGCGCGACCTGGTCATGAACAAGCGCCAGAAGCTGCCGCACCACACCAACGGCATGCGCTTCACCGCCTTCGACGCGGCTGGGGAGGTACTGGCCACGCGCGATTACTACTCGGTCGGCGGCGGCTTCGTGGTCAACCAGGACGAGGCGGCCAAGGACCGCATCGTCGCTGACACAACGCCGCTGCCGTATCCCTTCCACAGCGGCGATGAACTGCTGGCGCAGGCGCAACTGCATGGTCTCACCATCGCCCAGCTGATGCTGGAGAACGAGAAGAGCTGGCGCAGCGAGGCCGAGATTGCCGACGGCCTGCGCGAACTGTGGACGGCGATGCAGGCCTGCGTGGCGCGCGGCATGCGCGAGGAAGGCACCCTGCCCGGCGGCCTGCACGTGCCGCGCCGGGCGCCAGCGATGTACAAGGAACAGCTCGCACGCCCGGAAGCGGCGATGCGCGATCCGCTGACCGTGCTCGACTGGGTCAACCTCTACGCGCTCGCGGTCAACGAGGAAAACGCCGCCGGCGGTCGTGTGGTCACCGCGCCGACCAATGGCGCCGCCGGGATCATCCCGGCGGTCCTGCACTACTACGACCGCTTCTGCCCCAGCGCCAGCGAACAGGGCGTGTTCGACTTCATGCTCACCGCCGCGGCGGTGGGCATCCTCTACAAGGAAAACGCCAGCATCTCTGGCGCCGAAGTCGGCTGCCAAGGCGAAGTGGGCGTGGCCTGCTCGATGGCCGCCGCCGGCCTCACCGCCGCGCTGGGCGGCACGCCCGGGCAGGTCGAGAACGCGGCCGAGATCGGCATGGAGCACAACCTCGGCCTGACCTGCGACCCGATCGGCGGGCTGGTGCAGATTCCCTGCATCGAGCGCAACGCGATGGGTTCGGTCAAGGCGATCAACGCAAGCCGCATGGCCCTGCGCGGCGACGGCAAGCACAAGGTGAGCCTGGACAAGGTGATCCGCACCATGCGCCAGACCGGCCGCGACATGCAGGACAAGTACAAGGAAACCAGCCGCGGCGGGCTGGCGGTGAACATCATCGAGTGTTGAGCTCCACCCTCAGGCGTTCGCAATCCGCAGCACGTCGTCCAGCAGCGCCGCCGCCGTCACCTTCGCGCCTGCGCCCGGCCCCTGGATCACCAGCGGCTGTTCGCTGTAGCGGTCGCTGAAGATCGCGGCACGGTTGTCGGTGCCGTTGCCGATGGCCAGGGGATGCGACAGCGGCAGCGCACGCAGCCCAACGCTGGCGCCGCGCTCGGCGTCGAAGCGGCCGACGAAGCACAGCCGCGCATCGTTCCGGTAGGCGTTGAGGAAGCGTTCGCGCAGCGGCGCGTCGAGTGCGGACAGCTGCACGTCGACCGCATCGGCAGCGACGTCGCGCAGCGCGTCGGGCACCAGCGACGACACCCGGATCTCGCGCGCCTCCAGCGGCAGGCCCGCCGCGCGCGCCAGGATCAGCAGCTTGCGGCGCACGTCCTCGCCCGACAGGTCCTGGCGCGGGTCCGGTTCGGTGTAGCCGGCATCGCGCGCCTCGCGGACCAGGTCCGAGAACGGACGCGTGTCGTCGTAACGCGACAGCAGCCAGGCCAGCGAACCCGAAAGCACGCCCTCCACGGCATGGATGCGGTCGCCGCCCGCGACCAGTTCGCGAAGCAGCCGCAGCAGCGGCAAGCCTGCACCCACCGTGGCCGAATCCCCGTAGCGGGCGCCTTCGCGCTGCGCATCGACGATCGCCTGCGCGCGTGCCAGGTCGCCGCCGTTGCCAAGCTTGTTGGCGGTGACGACGTGGATTCCGCGCAGCAGCCATTCCGGATGCCAGCCGGCGACGGTGTCGCTGGCGGTGGCGTCGATGACGATGTCACCGCGCACCAGCGACTCGCCCTCGGCCCATGGCGGCACCGCAACCGTGGCCCGCGGCGCGGACCGCGCCTGCGCGATGGCCTCGTCCAGCGAATCGCCGGCCTTGACCTGCACGCGCGAGTTGCTCAGCCAGGCGAACGCCGGCAGCGCGATGCCGCGTTCGACCAGCTGGCGATAGCGCGCAACCACGGCGCTGCCGACCACGCCGGTGCCCAGCAGCGCAACGCGGCCACTGCGCGCGGGCGCGGCGGGACGGATCGGTGTCACTGTACTCATGCGTCCACCTGCTGCAGGCCCGCGTCGCAAACGGCTGCGGCGGCGCCAAGCGCACGCTCGAGCGCTGCGGCCAGGTCCGCCTGCAGGTCCTCGCAGGCCTCGATGCCGACCGACAGCCGCAGCAGTCCGTCGGGAATCCCGGCAGCCGCGCGCGCCTCGGCCGTCATCGCCGCATGCGTCATCGAGGCCGGGTGCGCCACCAGGCTTTCCACGCCGCCCAGCGATTCGGCCAGGGTGAAGTGCTGCAGGCCGTCGACGAAGGCGCGCACTGCGTCGACGCCGCCCTCGAGCTCCAGCGACAGCATCGCGCCGAAGCCGCTCTGCTGGCGCGAGGCCAGCGCGTGCCCCGGGTGCGACGCCAGGCCCGGAAAGTGCACCCTGGCCACCGCCGGGTGCGCTTCCAGCTGCTGTGCGATGGCTTGCGCGTTCTCCTGGTGCACGCGCAGGCGCGCGTCCAGGGTGCGCAGGCCGCGCAAGGTGAGAAAGCTGTCGAACGGCGAGCCGGTGATGCCCAGCGCGTTCGCCCACCAGGCGAACTGCTCGTGCAGCTCGCGCGTGCTGGCCACGACCGCCCCGCCGACCACGTCGCTGTGGCCGTTGATGTACTTGGTGGTCGAATGCAGCACCACGTCGGCGCCAAACGCGATCGGCGTCTGCAGCGCTGGCGACAGGAAGGTGTTGTCGACCACGGTGAGCGCGCCGACGCGATGCGCGGCCTCGATCACGAAGCGCAGGTCGGTGACGCGCAGCAGCGGGTTGGACGGCGTCTCGATCAGCACCAGCTTCGGCGACTGCGCCAGCGCCGCGGCCAGCGAACGCGGGTCGGTGAGGTCGGCGGTGATCAGTTCGAAATGGCCCTTGTTTGCCAGCGCGTTGAACAGGCGCCAGCTGCCGCCGTAGGCATCGTGCGGCACCACCAGTTTGTCGCCGGGGGAGAGCAGCGCGTTGAGCACCAGGGTGATCGCGCCCATGCCGGTCGCGGTGACCACGCCACCGGCGCCGCCCTCGAGCTCTGCCAGCGCCTCGCCGAGCAGGTCGCGGGTCGGGTTGCCGCTGCGGGTGTAGTCGTACTCGCGCTTGTTGCCGAAGCCGTCGAAGCTGAAGTTGCTCGACAGCACGATCGGCGGCGTCACCGCGCCGTAGGCGGTGTCGCGGTCGATGCCCGCGCGCACCGCGCTGGTGGCGGGGCGACAGGCCCCGTGGCTGGCAACGGGCGTGGAACTGGCGGTCATGCGGGTTCTCCAGGGTTGCGCAGCGCGCCGGCGAGGATGCCGTCGATGCGGTCGGTTTCCTTCAGGAATGCGTCGTGGCCGTAAGCCGAGCGCAGCACGCGCAGCTGGCCGTTGGTGCCGAGTCCTTCCACCAGCGCCACCGAGTCCGACAACGGCACCAGGCGGTCGCCCTCGACCGCGACCACCAGCGTCGGCACGCGCACCTGCGCGGGGTCGATGCGGTGCAGGTCGATCGATTCGGACAGGCGCAGCCAGGCGTTGACCGGCGTGCGCGAGACGAAGCGCGCGCCAGCGGCGTCGAGGTAGTCCTCGGCGGCCACGCGCACGCGCCCGTTGATCACTTCCGGCGGCGCATCGAAGCGCTCTTCGAACTCTTCCGGCGTGCGGTAGCTGAGCATCGCGAACTGTCGCGCCAGCGACAGCCCCTGCACGTCGGCGCACTGCAGCTGGCCGAGCGCGACCGCCTTGCGCTGCAGCGCGCGCCAGGCAGCGGCGTAGGGATGTGCACGATGCGCGCCGCTCACGGCGACCAGGGTCGCGACGCGGGCCGGATGGCGGATCGCGAACTGCAGCCCGACCAGGGCGCCGTAGGAATAGCCCACGAAACCACGCAGCGCATCGATGCCCAGCGCATCGAGCAGCGCGGCCACGGCATCGGCCTGGTCAGCGGTGTCGAGCGGCGCATCGATGCGGCCATCGGCGCCGAGGTAATCGAAACCCAGGATGCGCCAGCGCGCGGGATCCAGCGTGCGTCCGGGCCCGACCAGGTCGTTCGCCCAGCCGGCCTCGGGGAATTCCGCGTTTGCCGCGATGTGGCGGTGGGCGGAAATGCCGCCGGCCACCAGCACCACCGGCGCACCGGCCGGACCGGCGATCTCCCAGGCGACGCGGACCTGGCGCGATCCCGCATGGCGCAACGGCAGCGCCAGCTCCAGCACGCCGCGACGCGGCCCCGCCGGATCGGCAACGGGCGCGCGCGTATCCACCGTCGCCGCGACGGGCGACGGACAGGGGCTGGCGGTGGCGTGGACAAGACCCATGGCGCAATCCGTTGGAAAGGACGCCCAACGAGGCTTGCAGGGATCGGAAGATTGCCGGCAGGACCGGCCAGATGCGCATCCACCGCGAGCGGTGCTGCACAACCATCTTCCGGTAGACACTCAGGTCCCCGCAGGACTTGGCACCGCGACAGAGTCGACCTTGCGGTCGTCTCCATCAGGTTGCCCCGGCTTCTTCGGGCCTGTCCCTCAGCCGGTCTCGATGGATGTCGCGCAGGTTGCCAGCGCCCGGCCGGCTTGTCAATCGCTTCATGCAGATGAAGCGATACGATGTTTGGCGACCGCTTGCGGCGATAATCCGCCGATGCGCCTTGCCCTTCCCTTCATGGCGGCCCTGCTGCTGGCCGCCTGCGCGACTCCGCACGCCCCGGTGATGCCGGCCGGTCCTTCCGCTGCGCCGCCCGCGGATGTCGCCACCGTGCCCGAGCGCTACATCACGCTCGACAATCCCGACGACGAGCTCGACTCGCTGGCCACCTGGCCGACCGAGGACGGTGGCACCTGGCTGATCGCCACGGCCAAGAACACCCACGAGCTGGTGGTCTTCGACGCGGACAGCGGCGAGCAGCTGCGCAGCGTCGGCCACCGCGGCACCGCCGACGGCGCGTTCCTGCGCCCCAACGGCGTGTTCGTGCACGGCGACATGCTGTTCGTCTCCGAGCGCGACAACCGTCGCGTGCAGATGCTCTCGCTGCCGGAATTCCGCCCGCTGGGCAGCTTCGGCGAAGGCCAGCTGCGCAGCCCCTACGGTCTGTGGGCGTATGAAACCAAACCGGGCGAGCTGCATGTCTACGTGACCGACAGCTTCATGGAGGGCGCCGATTTCAAGACCGTGCCGCCGCTGCCGCAGCTCGCCCAGCGCGTCCGCCGCTTCCGCGTCGGCTTCGATGGCGGTGGGCGGCCGGTACCCGAATACATCGACTCTTTCGGCGACACCGGCCAGGACAGCGCGCTGCGCATGGTCGAGTCGCTGCTGGGGGACCCGGCGCACGGGCGCCTGCTGGTCGCGGACGAGGACACGCGCACCGGCACCGCCCTGCGCGAGTACACGCTCGACGGCCGCTTCACCGGCGGCGGCGTGCGCCCGGGCGCTTTCCAGGCCGAGCCCGAGGGCATTGCGCTGTGGGCCTGTACCGCCGACACCGGCTACTGGATCGTTTCCGACCAGCTGCGTCCGTTGACCGTGTTCCGCGTGTTCGACCGGGCCAGCCTGGCCCCGCGCGGCGCCTTCAGCGGGCAGGTCACCGCCTGGACCGACGGCGTCGCCCTGCATGCCGCGCCGACCGCGCGCTTCCCGGCCGGCGTCCTGTTCGCGGTCCACAGCGATCGCGCGGTCGCCGCCTTCGACCTGCGCGATGTCGCCCGCGCACTTGGCCTGGACCCGGCCTGCGCGCAATGAACCGGCGCCTGCTGACGGCCGGCATCGCGGCGCTCGCGCTGGCCGCCACGACCACGCAGGCCTCGACGGTCTACCGCTGGACCGACGCACAGGGCCGCGCCCACTACGCCGACCGCGTGGACGAGGCCGCCCCGGCCCACGGCGTGGAGCGCATCGCCGCCCAGGCCGAGGCCGCGGCGGTTGCGCGCCTGCGGGTGGAGCCGGCCGATGGCGGCGCCTTGGCCTGGGTCGACAATCTGCTGGCCGGGCCGATCGAGGTGATGCTGCATGCCGATGGCGGGGCCGCCTTCACCAGCGATCCCGCGCTGCCCGCGCGCGGCACGGTGCAGCCGCATTCGGCCGCGCTGCTGGCGCGCATCGGCCATGGCAACCCGCGGCTGCGTGTAATCGCCGTGCCGGGTTCTCCCAACGCTCGGCCGCGCGATGTCGAGTACGCCTGGCCGCTGCCCTCCGCGCCCTTGCGCATCCAACAGGCCTGGGGCGGCGGCTTCAGCCATGACGACGCGGAAAACCGCCACGCCGTGGATTTCGCCGCGCCGGTGGGCACGCCCGTGGTGGCCGCACGCGACGGCGTGGTGATGCAGGCCGAGGCCGGCTTTGACGAGGCCGCACCCGGCGAGGACGAGGCCACCCTGCTGGCGCGCGCCAACTTCATCCGCGTGCTGCACGACGACGGCACGATGGCGCTGTACGCCCACCTGCAGGCCGGGGGCGTGCTGGTCCGCGTCGGCCAGCTCGTGCGCCGCGGGCAGGCCATCGGCCGCTCCGGCAACACCGGCCACAGCACCGCCCCGCACCTGCACTTCGTGGTCCAGGCCAACCGCGGCATGCGCTTGGCTTCGGTGCCGTTCCGGATGTTCGGGCCGGAGGGCATCCTGCGTTTCGGCGAGGCCTCCGCCGCGGAGTGAGCGCGCCGAGGCGGCGATTGGCCACCCCCGCCCACCGGACCCCGTATAATTTCCGGCTTTCCGCACACTCCCGGCGCCACCGCGGCGGGTATCGCCATGCCCGACGTTTCCAAAGAAGCCGCGCGCCGGCGCACCTTCGCCATCATCTCGCACCCCGACGCGGGCAAGACCACGCTGACCGAAAAGCTGCTGCTGTTCGGCGGCGCGATCCAGATGGCTGGCTCTGTCAAATCGCGCAAGACCTCGCGCCATGCGACTTCCGACTGGATGGCGCTCGAGAAGGAGCGCGGCATCTCGGTCACGTCCTCGGTGATGCAGTTCCCCTACGAGGGCCGCATCATCAACCTGCTCGACACCCCCGGCCACGCCGACTTCGGCGAGGACACCTACCGGGTACTCACCGCGGTCGACAGCGCCCTGATGGTGATCGACGTGGCCAAGGGCGTGGAGGAGCGCACGATCAAGCTGATGGAGGTGTGCCGCATGCGCGACACGCCGATCATGACCTTCATCAACAAGCTCGACCGCGAGGGCAAGGACCCGATCGACCTGCTGGACGAGGTCGAATCGGTGCTCGGCATCCAGTGCGCACCGGTGACCTGGCCGATCGGCATGGGCCAGCGCCTGAAGGGCGTGGTGCACCTGCTCACCGGCGAAGTGCACCTGTACGAACAGGGCCGCAACTTCACCCGCCAGGATTCGACCATCTTCCCCGCGCTCGATGCGCCCGAGCTGGCCGGCAGGATCGGGGAAGGCGTGCTGGCGCAGCTGCGCGAGGAACTGGAACTGGTGCAGGGTGCCAGCCATGCCTTCGACAAGCAGGCCTATCTGGAGGGCAAGCAGACGCCTGTGTTCTTCGGCTCGGGCGTCAACAACTTCGGCGTGCAGCCGCTGCTGGACTTCTTCGTCGAGCACGCCCCGTCGCCGCGTCCGCGCGCGACCACCGGGCGCGAGGTGGCGCCGCAGGAAGACAAGCTCACCGGCTTCGTGTTCAAGATCCAGGCCAACATGGACCCGCTGCACCGCGACCGCGTCGCCTTCATGCGCGTGTGCTCGGGCAGGTTCGTCGCAGGCATGAAAGCCTTCCATGTGCGCACCGGCAAGGAACACAAGCTGGCCAACGCCCTGACCTTCATGGCCAGCGACCGCGAAATCGCGGCGGAGGCCTGGCCCGGCGACGTCATCGGCATCCACAACCATGGCACGGTCTCGATCGGCGACACCTTCACCGAGGGCGAGTCGTTGAGCTTCACCGGCATCCCCAACTTCGCGCCGGAGCTGTTCCGCCGCGCGCGCCTGCGCGATCCGCTCAAGCTCAAGCAGCTGCAGAAAGGCCTGGCGCAGCTGTCGGAGGAAGGCGCCACGCAGTTCTTCCGCCCGCTGATGAGCAACGACCTGATCCTGGGCGCGGTCGGCGTGTTGCAGTTCGAAGTGGTCGCCTACCGGCTCAAGGACGAGTACGGCGTGGATGCGATCTTCGAGCAGGTGCAGGTCGCGACGGCGCGCTGGATCAAGTGCGACGACGAGCGCAAGCTCGAGGAGTTCCGCGACAAGCACGCGATGAACCTCTCGATCGACGCCGCCGGCGAACTGGTCTACCTCGCCCCGACCCGGGTCAACCTGCAGCTGGCCCAGGAGCGTTCGCCCGCGGTGCGCTTCATGGCCACGCGCGAGCATGCGCACGCAGTGGCGGACTGAGCTGCGCCGGCCGACAGGGCGCCTCCACCGGCAATGCGGTAACGTATCTGCGTGAGTACCCCCCATAGCGAATTCCGGGAAGCACGCCACGACGTGCGCGTTCGCCGGCGCGCCGCGCGCCTGGCGCGTATTCGCGACGAGATCGCCAGCGCCCTGACCCACGGCTTCGGTGCGGCCGCGGCACTGGCCGGCGGCGCAGTGCTGATCACGCTGGCCGCCATCCATGGCGATGGCTGGCAGCTCGGCGCTGCGATCGTGTTCGGCGTGAGCCTGCTGCTGCTCTACGTGGCGTCCACGCTCTACCACTCGACCCGGCACCCGGTCGCCAAAGGCAGGCTCAAGGTCTTCGACCACTGCGCGATCTATCTGCTGATCGCCGGCACCTACACCCCGTTCACCCTGATCGGGTTGCGCGGCCCCTGGGGCTGGGGCCTGTTCGCGACGATCTGGACCCTTGCCCTGGCCGGCGTGGTGTTCAAGCTGTTCTACACCGGCCGCTTCAAAAAGCTGTCCACCCTGATCTATGTCGCGATGGGCTGGCTGGTGCTGGTCGCGATCAAGCCGGTGATGGCCAACCTCGACGGCTGGACCTTCGGCTGGCTGATCGCCGGCGGCGTGTTCTACACGCTCGGCACGTTCTTCTACCACCGCGAAAAGATTCCCTACGCGCACGCGATCTGGCACCTGTTCTGCATCGCCGGCAGCGTCTGCCATTACGTGGCGGTGCTGGCGCAGGTTGTGCCACAGGCCTGAATACGCCGGCTTCGCGAAGCTGAACATTTGAACCACTTTCGCGCCGGTGTGACGCGACACGCGCAAGTCTTGGCGCATGCCGAGCACCCCTGAACACGCCAACTCGCCCACTGCGCCCCGCCGTCGCCGGCCTTCACGACGCACGCTCGCCGTCGTCGGCGTCGTAGCCGCGGCGATCGTGCTGCTGGTGCTGGTGTGGGACTGGAACTGGTTCAAGGGGCCGGTCGAGCGCCTGGTGGAAGCGCGCACCGGCCGCGAGTTCGACATCGCCGGCGACCTCGACGTCGACCTTGGCCGCGTCACCACCGTCACTGCCGACGGCCTGAGGCTGGGCAACGCCGAATGGTCGGAACACGCGGACATGGCCACGGCCGATCGCCTCGCACTGCAGTTCGAGTTCTGGCCGCTCCTGGTCGGCAAGGTGCGCCTGCCCGAGGTGCGCCTGGTGAAGCCGGACGTGCATCTGGAGACAGGCCCCGACGGCAGCCCAGGCAACTGGGATTTCGGCTTCGACGACGACGGGGGCGAGCCGCTGCAGCTGCGCCGGCTGTGGGTTGACGACGGTCACCTGCGCTTCGACGACGCGCGCAGCCGCACCGCCATCGATATCCAGCTGGCCAGCCGCGAGGGAGAAGACGGGTCCGCACCCTCCGTCGAGCTGGAGGGACAGGGCGAATGGAGCGGCAACGAGTTCAGCCTCGAGGGCACGGCCGAATCGCCGCTCGAGCTGCAGGACACCGAACGCCCATTCCGACTCGACCTTCGCGCGCGCGCCGGCGCGACCCGCGCGCACGCCCGCGGCAGCCTGATCGATCCCTTCCGCCTGCGTGATTTCGACCTGCAGTTCGCGCTGTCCGGGCGCAACCTCGCGCATCTGTATCCGCTGCTCGGCCTGGCCTTGCCCGACTCGCCTCCGTACTCCGTCGACGGCCGGCTCACCCGCGATGGCAACACCTGGCACTACGACGCGTTCACGGGCGAAGTGGGCCAGAGCGATCTGGGTGGATCGGTCGCGGTCACGACCGGCGGCGAACGCCTGTTCTTCAAGGCCGACCTGGTGTCCGACCGCCTCGACTTCGACGATCTCGCCGGCTTCGTCGGCGGCGCCCCGGATGCCGAGGGCGAAAAGCTCGATCCCCAACTGGCTGCACAGGCCGCGAAGCAGGCGGCGCAGGGAAAGGTGTTGCCTTCGCAGCCCTATGAACTGCACAAGCTGCGCTCGATGGACGCGGACGTGCGTCTGCACGCGCGCCGCATCAACTCGCCGAAGCTGCCTCTCGACGACATGGACGCGCACCTGCTGCTCGAGGCCGGCGTCGTGCGGCTCGATCCGCTCAACTTCGGCGTCGCCGGTGGCGACATCCGCGCCGACGTGCATATGGATGCAAGCCGCGACACGATCCATACCCGGGTCAAGGCAAACCTCCGGCAGGTGGAACTGTCGCAGCTGTTCCCGGATGTCGAACTGGCCAAGGACACGGTCGGGCGCCTGGCCGGAGACTTCAACCTGGCCGGCACCGGCAATTCGGTCGCGGCCATGCTGGCCACCGCCGATGGCGACGTCGCCGTGGGCATGGGCCGCGGCGAAATCAGCAACCTGCTGGTGGAGCTGGCCGGCATCGACATCTACGAATCGGTGAAATACCTGCTGGGCAAGGACCGCAAGGTGCCGGTGCGCTGCGCGTTCGCCGACTTCGGGGTCAAGCAGGGCGTGATGGATTCGCGCGCGCTGGCCTTCGATACCACCGATACGATCATCGTCGGCGAAGGCCAGATCGACCTGGGCGAAGAGACCCTGGACCTGGAACTGCGGCCGCGGCCCAAGGACCGCAGCATCCTCGCGCTCCGCTCACCGCTGCATGTCGGCGGGACCTTCGCCGATCCGTCCTTCCGGCCGGACATGGCACGCCTGGGCCTGCGCGGCGCGATCGCCTTGGCGCTGGGCAGCATCGCCCCGCCCGCGGCGCTGCTGGCCACGCTCGAACTGGGCCCCGGCGAGGACAGCGACTGCGGCGGCAAATACGCGAAGTGAGATTGCGGGGAAGTGAGGGCGCGGGCAGAAAACGTGCTTGGCCAACAACGACCCGGCGTGGGTCAGCCGGCGATGTAGCGCTGCAGCTGGTCCAGCTCGTGCTGCTGGTCCTCGATCACCGCCGCCACCAGGTCGCCGATCGAGATCATGCCCACGACCGCGCCGTTCTCGATCACCGGCAGGTGCCGGATCCGGTTGCGCGTGACCATCTGCATGCAGTCGGGCACGACGTGGTCCGGGCCCACGGTGATCAGCTGCGAAGTCATGATCCCGCTGACCGCCGTGTCCTTGGACGAGCGTCCCTCCAGCACGATCTTGCGCGCGTAATCGCGCTCGGACAGGATGCCGACCAGCCTGGACCCGTCCATCACCAGCACCGCGCCGATGCCCTTGGCCGCCATCAGGCGGATCGCGTCGATGACCGGGGCATCGGGGGCGACCGCGAACACCTCAGGCGTCTTGGCTTCCAGCAGTTGACGCACCGTGCGCATGGCGCTTCCCTCCCGATGGTTGCGATGCTCCCGAGCATACTCCCGTGGCCGCGGGATGCCAGTCGTCGAGCAGGTACAGCGGGCGCTGCTTGGATTCCTCGTACAGGCGCCCGAGGTATTCGCCGATCAGGCCCAGCGCCACCAGCTGCACGCCGCCCAGGAACAGGATCACCGACATCATCGTCGGCCAGCCGGCGACCGGGTCGCCGAGGAACACGGCCTTGGCCACGATCACGATCGCGTACACGAACGCCAGCAGCGCGACCGCCAGCCCCAGATAGGTCGCAAGCCGCAGCGGCGCGGTCGAGAAGCTGGTGATGCCCTCGAGCGCGAAGTTCCACAGTTTCCACAAGCTGAACTTGCTGTGCCCGGCCGCGCGCGGCTCGCGCCGGTACGGCAGCGCAATGCGGTTGTAGCCGATCCAGCCGAACAGCCCCTTCATGAAGCGGTGGCGCTCGCGCAACTGTCGCAACGCGGCAACGGCGCGCGGCGAAAGCAGGCGGAAATCGCCGGTGTCTGTCGGGATCGGCGTGTTCGACAGGCGCTGGATCACGCGGTAGAAAACGTGTGCGCTGGAACGCTTGAGCCAGCCCTCGCCGTCACGCTGCTCGCGCATGCCGTAGACATCGTCGTAGCCCTCGCGCCAGCGGGCCACGAACTGCGGGATCAGTTCGGGCGGATCCTGGCCGTCGGCATCGAGGATGATCGCGGCGCCTTCGACCACATGGTCGAGGCCGGCGGTCAGCGCCGCCTCCTTGCCGAAGTTGCGCGACAGGCGCAGCAGCCCCACGCGGCGGTCGCCGTTGGCCAGGCCGCGCATCACGTCCCAGGTGCCGTCGCGGCTGCCGTCGTCCACATACAGGATCCGGCCCTCGACCCGATCGGCCTCCAGCGCATCGAGCACGCGCGCCAGCCGCACGTGCAGCAGCGGCAGCGCTTCGGCTTCGTCTCGTGCCGCGACGACGACGGTCAGCAGGTCATGGTCCATTGCGCGCATCGTAGCGGAGACGGCGAGGGTCGACGTGCTCACTCCAGCGCCTCGACATAGGCGGCACCGCCGATCTGGCGCATGTTGCGTTCAATCGCCTGCGTGCGCCGCTGCACGTACGGGCCGGGACGGGACGCGCTGTAGCGTTTGGGACTCGGCAGCACCGCCGCCAGCCGGGCGCTCTGCGCGGTCGAGAGCGCGGACGCATCGCGACCGAAGAAGCTGCGCGCCGCCGCCTGCGCGCCGTAGACGCCGTCGCCGAACTCGGCGACGTTGGCGTAGACCTCGAGGATGCGACGCTTCGGCCAGAGCAGTTCGATCAGCATCGTGTACCAGGTCTCGACGCCCTTGCGCAGCCACCGCGACGGCGGGCTGCTGCCCTGCCACAGGAACAGGTTCTTGGCCAACTGCTGGCTGATGGTGCTGCCGCCGCGCAGGCGCCCGCCGCGCTCGTTGCGCTTGCGGGCCTGGTCGATCGCGTCCAGGTCGAAACCCGAATGCGTGGCGAAGTTCTGGTCTTCCGCGGCGATCAGCGCCACCGGCAACGACGGCGCCATCGCATCCAGGTCGCGCCAGTCGTGCGCGATGCGGAACGCGCCCTCCCCCTGCATCCAGGCTTCGGCCTGGCGGATGGCCATGAAGCTCGAGAACGGTGGATCCACGAACCGCAGCGTGGCCACCTGCAGCACCGTCAACAGCAGCAGCCACAGCGGCAGCATCAGCACCCGCCGCAGCCAGCGGCGCCGCGGCGGGACGGGCACCGGGCCGGGAGCGCGGTCTGCGGGCAAGGCTTGCGCCATCATCTGTTCGTCCCTATCTCGATGAAGGCGCGACGTCTGCGCCTCCTTTATTCGACCACGCCAGCCCGGCAAAGCGAACCCGATGACCGATATCGCACCTCCCGCCGACAACGACCGGCTGACCCGCTTCCTGCTCCCCGACGCGGGCGTACGCGGCGTGCACGTGCAGCTGCGCCAGGCCTGGCATCAAATCCGCAGCCGCGACGACTATCCTGCCGCCGCGGCCGAACTGCTCGGCGAGGCGGTCGCGGCCGCCGCCCTGTTCACCGGCCATGCCAAGGTGGAGGGGCGGCTGTCGGTGCAACTGCGCGGGCAGCATCGCCTGCGCACGCTGTTTGCCGAATGCTCCGCCAACGGCACCCTGCGCGGCATCGTGCAGCTGGCCGAAGGCGACCCGACGCCGGTTTCGCGCGACCTGCGCGAACTGGGTTCGGGCGCCATCCTCGCCATCACCATCGAAAACCCCGGCAGCCGCGGGCGCGACCCGGCCCGCTATCAGGGACTGGTGCCGCTGGAGTCCGACTCGCTGGGCGAGGCCTTCGAGGACTACTTCCGCCAGTCCGAACAGTTGCCCACGCGCCTGCTGCTGTCCGCCGACGCGGATCGCGCCGCCGGCCTGATGCTGCAGAAGCTCCCCGGCGACGAGGGCGACGCCGACGGCTGGACCCGCGCCGGCGCCCTGTTCGACACCCTGGCGCCGGGCGAGTTGCTCGACACCGCGACAGCCACCCTGCTCACCCGCCTGTTCCACGAGGAGCGCGTGGAATTGGTCGGAGGCCGGTCGCTGGCCTTCGGCTGTTCCTGTTCGCGCGAGCGCGTGGCCGGGATGCTCGGCTCGCTGGGTCCAGAGGAGGCCCGCGCTGCCGTTATCGATGGAGCAGCGCGGGTCCGCTGCGAATTCTGCGGCGAACGCTACGAGTTCACCGCCGAAGAGGTCGAGGGCCTGCTGGTTGCGCCTGAACCATTGGCGCCGGCCCCGGGCATTCAGTAGAGGTGCAGCAAGCCCGTGGCACGGGATTGTTAAATAAACATAAACCGGCTACGATCGTTTCCACGCTGAAAGGAACTCCCGCCACTCCGGCAGGTCGATTGAATTCCATGGCACCCCACCCCGCCCGAGTAATGACCGCCCTGCTGCTGGCCTTTGGCCTTGCGGCTGGCGCGCATGCGCAGGTGAAGCGGGACCAGACGGTGCTTCCGGTCGTCGACCACAGCAGCGGCAAGGTGCAGGCCTACCTGCTGCTCGAGCCGACCACCGAGGGTAATCGCACCGGTGCGCGCTGGCGCGCTGGCGGCAGCTCGCTCGACGCCACCTTCGGACTTGAAGCGGGCAACTCGCTGGCACTGCTGTGCAACCAGCGCAGCGGCGTGTTCAGCGCGGTCGGCAGCCTGGTCGACAACTGCCAGCTGGCGTCGCTGGGCGAGGCCGACGGCAACCGGCACGCCAGCGCCACAGCCGCCTTCCACCGTCCCGGCGGCGGTTTCGGTGTCAGCGTCGGCCAAGGCAACGAGCGCCTGCCGGCCTGGCTCAGCCGCGCCGGATCGGCGCAGGACAACCCGCAGCTCGACCTCAACGACCTCACCGTCTTCGCCCAGAAGAACATCGGCGACGCCGCGTACGTGACCATCGCCGGCACCGTGGCCAAGGCCACGCTGATTCCGTTCTCCGAGGCCCCGGCCGACATCAGCGACCGCTGGAGCAGCAAGAGTGTCTCGGTCGGCGGCGGCTATGGCGCCTTCAGCGCCAACGTCATCGGTCGCGTCATCGAAACCCCCGGCCAGCCCCGGTTCGAGGGCCTCGGCCTTGGCGTGACATGGCGCACGCCATGGAGCGGCCAGCTCACCGTCGGCGCCGAAAACGTCGTCACCCGCGGCCGCAACCCGTTCTCACCAAGCGGTGAGACGAACGACGAGGGCGCCGTGCCCTACGTGCGGTACGAGCAGGATCTCTGACCCTGCGGAAGGGGCTTTTTTGCTCCTCGCCGAACCCTGTCTCTTCTGGTTCCGGCCGGATGGCGGTGCCCGCCATCACAAAGTCCGACTGATTTGTTAACGACACTTTAATTTTTGGCGAAGGCCGGCTAGTATCGGCCGCAACCTTGCTGGCTTTGGCGCCTATGTTGGCTCCGGCGGGGAGGTTCCCGTGCGATACACACGAAGACACAGTTGGAGAGAGAATCAAATGACCCTGAAAACCAACAAGCTCCGCGACGCGATTGGTCTCGCGCTAGTCGCAGGCGCTGCCACGATCACCGGCACCGGCGTTGCGTTCGCGCAAGAGGCAGAAGCCCCCAGCGAAAGCACCACCACCCTGGACCGAATCGAAGTGACGGGTTCGCGCATCCGCCAGGCGTCCGTTGAAACGTCCCAGCCGGTTGTGGTGCTGAGCCGCGAAAACATCGAACACATGGGCGTCACCAGCGTCGCGGACATCCTCCAGAACCTGACTTCGGCCGGTTCGCCTGCAATCTCCCGCGGCGACGTGCTGGCTTCGGGCGAGAACGTCGGTGGCTACTACATCGACCTCCGTAACCTTGGCGCTTCCCGCACCCTGATCCTGGTCAACGGCAAGCGCCTGGGCGCCAACACCACCGGCCTGCAGGATCTGGGCCAGATTCCGGCTTCGGCAATCGAGCGCGTCGAGGTGCTGAAGGACGGCGCTTCGTCCATCTATGGTTCCGATGCGATCGCCGGCGTGGTGAACGTCATTACCCGTCGCCGCTTCGAGGGCGCTGAACTCAACGCCTACTTCGGCCAGCTCAACGAAGGCAACGGCACCAACCAGACCGTCGATTTCACGATCGGCACTGCTGGCGAGCGCGGTGGCGTGACGATGAGCGTCGAGTACGGCAAGGAAGACCCGATCTGGGCGCGCGATTTGTGGTACTCCGCCTCCGGCAACCTTGGTCCGGACTTCCCGGGCGCCGGCTTCAGCCCGGTCAGCCAGAACGGCTCGTTCTGCGATCCGTGCAGCCCTGCCGCTGCCGCCCGCTGGTGGACCCTGACCCCGGGTCAGGATCCGACCGACCGTGCCAGCTACGAGCTGCACACCGCGGATTTCAACGCGAACAGCAACCAGCAGATGATGGCGCGCACCGGCATCGAGCGCCGCTCGGTGTTCGTGGCCGCCGACTATGACGTCACGGACAACGTCCGCTTCGTCAGCGACGCCCTGTACAACAACCGCACCACCACCCAGACGGTTGCGGGTTATCCGTTCCAGAGCCTTGCGTTCGGAATCCCCCTGTCGGGCGACAGTGCATTCAACCCGACCCCGGGCACCGACCTCACCATCCGCCGTCGTCTGTGGGAAGTGCCGCGCACCACCGAAAGCGAACTGTCGACGTACCGCCTGACCGCGGCGTTCGAGGGCTTCTTCGAACTGGGCAGCACCACGTGGGACTGGGACGTGGGTGGCACGTGGAACCGCAATGACATGCTGAAGACCGGCCGCGGCGACGCGAGCCTGGTGGCAATGGAAGGCGCGATGGGCCCGTCCTTCGTCAATGGCCTTGGCGTCGCGCAATGCGGCACCGCTGCCGACCCGATCGCGCTGGGCACCAATCTCGGTGCGGGCGAGTGCACGCCGGTGAACCCTCTGCTGCCGTACGGCGTGGCCGGTAGCGGCTCGCTGTCCAATGCGGACGTCCAGGCCTTCCTGTTCCCGTTCTACCATGACCGCGGCCTGACCGAGTCGACCACCTACTTCGCCAACATCTCGGGCACGGTGGTCGAACTGCCCGCCGGCGACCTGGGCGTCGCAGTCGGCTACGAGCACCGCAACGAGCAGGGCCGCTTCGTTCCGGACGCCTTCAACCAGGCGGGCCTGAGCACCGGTCTTCCGGCGACCACGACGGCGGGTGGCTACAAGCTCGACGAGGTCTATGTGGAACTCGCTGTGCCGCTGCTGCGTGAAGTCCCGTTCGCACATGAGCTGTCGCTCAGCCTCGCCAGCCGCTACTCGGACTACAGCACCTTCGGCGACACCATCAACAACAAGTTCGGCCTGGTGTGGCGTCCGATCGAGGAACTGCTGGTCCGTGCGACCTTCGCTGAAGGCTTCCGCGCTCCGAGCGTCGACAACCTCTACGGCGGCGTTGGCGGCAGCTTCGAGTCTTACATCGATCCCTGCGGCTCGACGGGTGCGGGCAACGTTGCCGGCGGCGCCACGTGCTCCGCGTCGGGCGTCCCGGCTGACTACGTGCAGCTGGGCCAGGGCCTGATTCCGTGCACAAGCTTCCCGTGCCAGACTCCTGACCAGTTCCTGTCCGGTTCCAACCCGAACCTGACGCCGGAAACGGCGGAATCCAGGACCGCTGGCATCGTGTACAGCCCGCAGTGGGTCGCGGGGCTGGACATCAGCCTGGACTGGTACAGGGTCGAGATCGAGAACCTGATCGCCACCGACAGCGTCACGGATATCCTGCAGGACTGCTATCTGCGTGGGATCTCCGAGCGTTGCACCCTGTTTACCCGCGATGCCAGCGACTTCCACATCAACTCGCTGAGCTTCGCGCTGACGAACAAGGGTCGCCTGGAAACGGAAGGCTATGACCTGGGTGTCCGTTACAAGTTGCCCGAGACCTCATTCGGCAACTTCGACTTCGACTGGCAGGTGTCCTACATCTCCGAGTACAACATCTGGTCGAACAACAACCCCGAAACCGTCGCCCAGCCGTCGGTCTCGTTCGCCGGCACCTTCCGTACGCGCTCGAACTTGGGCGTGAACTGGCAGCACGGTGATCTCGGCGCCACGTGGACGGCCCGCTACTACTCGTCCATGAAGGAAGGCTGCGTCGTCACGGACGATTTCGACGCCGAATACTGCAACATTCCGGACTACGCTGCTCCGGACGTGCCGGACGGTTACCCGCTCCGCAAGGTCGGTTCCAACACGTTCCACGACGTGCAGGTCCGCTACAACACGCCCTGGAACGGCACGGTGTCGGTCGGCGCGAACAACGTGACGGACCACAAGGGCCCGCTCATGTTCACGGCCCCGAACAACCAGTTCGCTTACTACGGCGGTTTCGACTTCGGCCGTACGGTGTACATGAAGTACCAGCAGCGCTTCTGATCTAGGTTGATCGGTCGCAGAAACACGGCCCCGCAAGGGGCCGTGTTTTTTTTGGGCCGTAGGAGCGGGACGCTTGCCCGCGGGTGCCCAATAACACTTGACGCACATATCTTTAACGGCGCTTTAATTGTCCGCCGCCCGCGGGTAGTATCGGCCTTGACTTTGCCGGTTTTGGCAGTTCAGTTGACTCCTCCGGTGAGGTTTCCCTAGAAGCTCACTGGAGAGAGAGATGAGATTGAAGCGAAACAAGCTGCGCGATGCGATCGCGCTGTCGCTCGCCATTAGTGCAGTCGCCGTTACCGGCTCCGGCTCGGCGCTGGCCCAGGAAGCAACGCAAGACCAGCCCACGGCCACCAGCCTGGACACGGTGACCGTCACGGGTACGCGAATCCAGAGTCAGACTTTCACCGCCTCCAGCCCGATCACGGAAATCAGCGCGGAGGAATTCACCCACTTCGGCGCCACTACGGTTGAGGATCTCGTCAACCAGTACCCCCAGATCGACCTGAGTTTCGACAACTTCGAGAACAACGGCTCCTACGGTCATGCGACCATTTCCATGCGCGGCCTGGGTCCCGAGCGCACGCTGACCCTGGTCAACGGCCGTCGCCTGCCGGCCAGCCGCAACGAGGTCACCGACCCCTCGATCGTCCCCGCTGCCATGATCAAGCGCGTGGACATCCTCTCCGGCGGCGCTTCGGCCGTTTACGGCGCCGACGCCGTGGCGGGCGTGGTCAACTTCGTGCTCGACGACAAGTTCGAGGGCGTCAGTCTCAATTTCGGCTATTCCGCCTACCAGCACGACAACGACAACGAGCAGATGCAGGGCCTCAACGAGGCTGCAGGCTTCCCCTACCCGACGGGCAATTCCGGCTTTGACGGCATCAGCCGCAGTGCCGACCTCGTGGTGGGTGGCAGCTTCGCCGAAAACAGGGGCCACGCGGTGGGTTGGTTGACCTGGCGCGAGAACGATGCCCTGTACCACGGCCAGCGCGACTACTCCACCTGCGCAGTGTGGTTCGACCTCGCACAGTGTGGTGGTTCCGGCACGGCCGACCCGGCCCGCTTCGCGGTCAATGAGTACGGTCCGTTTGTCGATCCCGATACCGGTGAGCCCCGAATCGGAGTGATTCCGTGGCCGCCAGGCACCGACGCCAATTACGTCTATAACGGTACTGGCTACGAGAACGGCTCGTATGTATACAACTACGCGCCGATCAACTTTTACCAGCGCCCCGACAAGCGCGTCACTGCCGGCTTCATGGGCAGCTACGAGATCAACGAGCACTTCGAGCCGTATATCGAGGCGATGTTCCTTGAGCGCAGCTCCGACATGCAGATCGCTGAATCCGGCGCCTTCGGCGTGCCGATCAACGTGGACTGCGGCAACCCGCTGATTGGCACCCTGTGCGCCGATGCAGGCGTCACCACCGATATCGCGCGCATCACCATGTACAAGCGCAACGTGGAGGGCGGCCCCCGCATCGCCACCAGCGATGACAGCACCCACCGCCTCACCGCGGGCGTGCGCGGCAGCCTGTTCGACTCGTCCTGGACCTACGATGTGTCGCTGCTTTCGGGCAAGACCAAGACCATCGACATCGGCAAGAACGACTTCCTGATCACCAGGATCTCCGCCGCTGCGCTGGGATGCAATGACCCCGTCTATGGCACTTTCCCGGGCTGTACGCCGTACGACATCTGGACTGACAACATCAGCCCGGAAGCCGCCAACGCGATGGCCGGCACCAGCTTCGGCATCTACAAGACGAGCTACCGCGCATTTGCTGCGGAAGCCAACGGCTACGTTGGCTGGGGCTTCCCGTCTGCGGACGGCGAGGAAATCGGTTTGGCGGTGGGCATGGAGCGCCGCGACTATTCCTATACCACCGAGTACGACGGCGATTCCGCCGCTGGCAACTTTGCCGGTGCCGGTGCCGCCAGCCTGCCGGTGGATGCGTCCAACACCGTGAACGACTTCTTCTTCGAAGCCGCTTTGCCGATCTACGTGGGTGAAGGTGCGTTCAACCGCCTCGATGCTTCGCTGGGCTATCGTTATTCGGACGACGAAACCTCGGGCAACTACGACACCTACAAGGTGGGCCTGAGCAGCATGCTCTGGGACAGCAAGCTGCTGGTACGTGCCGGTTACAACCGCGCCGTGCGTGCGCCTGGTCTGAATGACCTGTACTACTCGCAGCGCATCGCCCTGAACGCCGGCGGCACCGACCTTTGCGCCGGCCCGACGCCTGCGTACACGGCGGCACAATGCGCACTCACGGGTGTCCCGACTGCGGCCTATGGCAACGTGCCGAGCAACCCGGCCAATCAGTACAACATGATGACGGGCGGCAACCCCAGCCTCGCGCCGGAAGTGGCTGATACCTACACCGTCGGCTTTGCGGTCGAGCCTATCGAAGACCTCAACCTGTCCCTGGACTGGTACAACATCGAGATCGAGGGCGCGATTGGCGGCATTGGCTACAACACCATCCAGATCCTCTGCATGGAACAGAGCCTGTACTGCAACCGGATCAACCGCGACGCACGCGCGGGTGACCATGATCTTTGGATTGGTCTGGCGTCTGACCCCGCGACTGGCCACGTCAACAACCTGCCCGACAACATCGGCATCTACAAGCGTTCGGGTCTCGACCTGGCCGCGGACTATTCCTTCGCCGTTGGGCCGGGCCGTATCAGCACCAGCCTGGTGGGCAACTACGTCCTGGATGACTACACCCAGACGCTGGCCGCCGAATCGAGCACCGGCTTCGACTGCAAGGGACTGGTCAACGACACCTTCCTGTGCCAGACGCCGAAGTGGCGTCATGTCGCCTCGGCGCGGTATGCGTGGGATCGGTACGCGTTGGGTCTGCGTTGGCGCTTCATCAACAGCATGGACTACAACGACGTGGACGGCAGCCCGCTGACTGACGTCATCTGGATCGAGGGGGGCGTCCCGTCCTACAGCTACCTGGACCTCAACGGCAGCCTGAGCTTCGGCCAAGCCGTCGTGACCCTGGGCGTCAACAACGTGCTCGACAAGGAACCGCCGTTCGTGGGTGACAGCGGCCTTGCGGCCAATGCCAACGCCTTGGGCGGCTATGACCAGGTGGGCCGTTACGTGTTCGGCAGCATTTCCCTGAAGTTCTGATCGAAGCAGAAAGCGTTACAAGGCAAAAGAAAGGCGGCGGGCTCAGGCCCGCCGCCTTTTTGCTACCTGCATCCGAGGTTCGCACAATCATCCGGACTTCCACAGCCCTGCGGCGCGGGTCCAGATGTCAGCAGGCATCCTCCTGCAAATGCGGAGAGGTTTTAAAACAATTCAGCGCTCGGTGCGGCGCTGAATCGGTGCTCCAATCTGCTTGCCTTCAGTCGCCGCTGTGGCCGCCTGCCGGCTTTCGATCGAGCTCCCGCACCAGATCCCTCGACGCTCTTTCGCGTGCTTCCCATTGTTCCGGCGTGTGGCAAACCCTCTTCTTCATCCGGCTGCCGGTGACATCTTCCTGCTTGCACACCTTGCCATTCTTGCCCGGCCCTACGGGCGCGGAAGTCTGCGCAGAATCGGCCGCCGGTTCCTGCGCCGTTGCCTGCCCGAGGAACAGCAAGCCCACAGCTGCAACCGCGAGCAGCGCGTGACGGGTGTGCCGCTGCCATTCCGCAACCGCTAAGACGGGATACCGACGGATGGAACTCAGGCAAGAGGTGCGCATGGAAGTTTCCTCGGTGGGGTGGAACTACTGCCATCGTGGGACCACGATATGGTCGCATCCAGTGTATCCACGACCACTTTATACCCATAACCCAGCTTTCATTTTGGTCGCGAAGGGCCGTACCCCACCCTATGATTCGGGCTGCATGTCGAAGGCGACAGTCAGTCGCGACTCCCGCGCATCGAACGGCACGGTGCCATGCCACATATAGGAAGGAAACAGCGCCAGGTGACCCGGCCTTGGCTGGATGACCCGGCGCGGTGGCAGCTCAAGTCCCAGCTCTTCCAGTGGCTGTCCGAACTGGAGCCATCCAGCGCGGGATCCGTCCCCTGAATCAAGCACCGTGCCTGGCAACGCGACGTAGAAAGCGGAACTCGCCCAGCCCCTGGGATGGATGTGGTTGGAATGACGGCCCGATGAGCTGAGCCTCACCGACCATGAACCGACAAAACAAACGCTGCGCTGTTTACGCGACAGGAATGGGTGGGCGACGTCATCGGGCAGCGTGCGCAGCCAATTCTCGACCGCTGCGCGTAGGCCGTCCTCCGCCGCCAGGATGACCGCATCGTCGCGTCCGAACAGCCGGCCGGCCGTCTGCGTTCCGCCACGCACGCTTTGATTCAAGGGCTCCTGCCTGGCTTTGTGCATGCTTCCCAGGGTGGCTGCCAGTGTTTGCAGGAACAAGGACAGGTCTCCAAAGCCCGTCGGCGGCGCTACTTCGACATAACCCACCAGCCGTTCGTAGTCGCACAGCCAGTGCTCGCGCTCATCGCCAGCCAAGCGCCACGACGTACCCAGATGGCTCCAGCCTTCCTGATTGTCTGGATCGATTCCAACCGCCTTTTCTGCGCAAATTGCGGCCAGGTCGAAGTCCCGCGTGCGAAACGCATGCCGCGCACGCGCATTGAGGAATTCCGGCAGCTGGCCCAACTCACCACGCGCCGCCGTCGCGTACAGCGGCGCGGCCTCTGTGTGTTGTTGCAGCGCGTCCAACGCGTCGGCGGCAAACCAATCCAGCATTGCGTTGCCAGGTTCGCGCTGGCGCAGCGGGTGCAGCAGCGCCAAGGCTTCGTCGGCGCGCTTTGCCGCGAGCAACATTCGTGCGAAAGCCAGCTGCAGTGCACGATTTTCCGGCTGCGCCCGCGCCGCGGCACGAAAGCCACCCAGCGGGTCTTCGCCCGGGGCAAGTTCCGCACCGTTTTCCCACAGGAGGTTGCTCAGGGTTTCATGAGCCGGCGCATGGGCCGGATACAAGGCAACGAGATTGCGCGCACCCGTCAGAGCTTCCAACGGCCGGCCTGCATCGGCCAATACGCCGTTGATGGCGTCCTGCACTTCAGGCTGGCTGATGCCACGTTGATGCAGCATGCCCTCTGCCCGCCGGAGCGCGGCCAGCGCCTCCTCTACGCGCCCCAGCAAACGCAGCACCACGCCCAGGTCGACCCAGGCTGACGCCTGTCCAGGCGATAGCGCAAGCGCCTTGCGGAGAACGGGTTCGGCTGCCTGAAATTGGCGTTGCGCGCGCAACGCCTTGCCGTGCCGGGCAAGGCACACGCCATAATTGCGCGACACCGCGGCGTTACCCGGCAGCAAGACCAATGCGCGTTCAAATGCCGCATCGGCCTGCTCCTGACGACCATTGTCCGCCAGGCACATTCCCAGCAATTGCCACGAATCCGCAGCCTGCGGTGCTTGCTCTGCCAAGGTTTCGGCAATGGGCAGGGCCTGCGCACGCTGCCCGGATTGCAACAGACCGAGCGCCTGCCTGAAGCGTTCCGCCTGCGCCGCAGTCAACGGCAGGTTGCGGGTGGCCGACACCTTCCGCTCAACGCGCGCGGCGCACGCGCAGGAGCACCCCGGCCGGCGTTACAAGCTGATAGCTTCCCAATAAACCCTTGCGGACCTGCACGACATCGCCGGCTGCCACATGGCCGCTACTGCGTGATTCGGCTTGTGTCCAGACCTGTCCGTTATCAAGACTGAAACTGCGTTGCCCGTTGCGCTCGTAATCAACCTTGATTACCTGGCTCTCGATTCGGTCGGCGTCGGCCGGTTCGGCCGCCTGCCCCGGATTGCGCAACGGCTCCCGCGGCCTGTCCAAACCGAAATCGGCCTGTGCCTTTTCTGTCGCTGCCTCGCTTACTTCCAGCGACAGCGGAAACGCCTTGTCGTAGCAAGCCAGTCTGTCCTCGGCCTGGGCCACGCTGGCGCAAGCATGGGTAGGCTGTTGCGCGGCCAGCGGCAGCGCGAGCAACCACAAAGGCGATAGCAAAAGACAGCGCATCCGCATCGTCGACTCCCAGGGAAATCTGCAAGTTCAAACTACTCGCTTTCGGTGTGCCAGTCGCGCATCGCACCTGCGAGCGCTGTCGCCATGTCCCGCTCCTCCAGGCTGAGCAGCGGGTTCCACACGTCGAACATCAGGATGACGCGTACCTGGTCGCTGTCGTTGCGCGCCTCGTGCTCCAGCGTGTCGTCGAACACCCAGCACTTGCCCTCACGCCACTGCCGCCAGTCGAAACCGACTCGAAAATGGCATTCTTCCGGGACGACGAGCGGCAAGTGCGCGACCAGCCGCGCGTTGGTTTCGCCGGTGTGCGGCGGGATGTGAGCGCCCGGGGCAAGCGCGGAGAACATTGCATTCGGGCATAGCCCCGCGATCTCCACCGCATCCACCAGCGCCAGCGCCTCCGCCGTCCGCGGGCACTGTGCCAGGTGTTCCGGCACCGGTTCGCCATGCGCATACAGATGGAAGCCGCTCCAGTTGCGCGAGTGGTTGAGCTTGTCCCACTGGTTGACCGGATCCCCGGGCCTGTACTGGATGTAGGGAACGAACTCCTCGCCACGGCTGGCCAGCATCTCCTGCAGCTCGGCCTTGATCTGGTCGGTACGCGATTCGAGTTCGCGCATCCACGGGAACAGCGCGTCGTCGTAGAAGGTGATCGCCGGCAGCCGCGGCACTTGCAGCTGGTTGCAGTGCGAATGGTAGGGCCGGGTGCGCCTCGCCAGGATCGATACCGCTTCGTCCCAGCGTCCAGCCAACGCCTGGTCCACGCAGCTGCGCTTCGCCGCCACCCGGTGGCCGAGGTAGTGGACGAGTTCCTCGGTATCGCGCTCGACCACTTCGCGCGCATGTGCGAGACGCCGGCGTAGCGCAGGCGGCCACTCGGACTCACCCGACGCGACCTTGAGCACATCGCGGTAGGCGCCCGCCGCCGCGCGGTGTTTGCGCTGCTGCTCGAGGAATTCGCCCTTGCCCAGCAGCGCCGGCAGGAAATAGGGATCGATCTCGAGCGCGCCGATGATCGCGCCCCATTCCTGCTCCGGCCGTCCGATCTCGCGATGGACCCGACCGATGGTCAGCAGGATCATCGGGTCACGCGCCGCGCGGGCTTGCGCATGCTGCAGGAGCTGCAGCGCGGCCTGCGGGTCGCCACGCTGGAATGCGTGGACGCCCAAGCTGTAGAGCGCCTGCACGTTACCCGGGTCCAGCGCCTGCACCTGGCCCCAGAGGCGCTCGGCCTCCTGCCAGCGTCCGCCGGCAGCAGCGGCCCCGGCGGCGTTTACCAAAGACGACAGTTGTGTGTTCACGAACCTGTTCCGTTTTGGCCGGACCGGCGTGGGCCCATTCTATCGGCCAGTAGCCACGGACGTCGTCCGGCGTCAAGAACCACCTGCGCCGACAGCCGGCCGCGATAGGTCCACGCGCCCGACGACCCACTCAAGCACCCGCGTGTTCTCGCCGAACCCCGGCCCACAGGATCAGGCGCATGTTCGCCACCGCATACGGCGATGGGACGGAGCGCGTGCTGCGTTCGTCGCCGACTGGAGACGACTCAATCGCGCGCACGGCGATACGGCGCGAACAGCTTCAGCAGCCACGGCTTCTGCGCCAGCACCAGGCTCACGCCGACGCGCTGTTCTGCCGGCAGTGCGGCATCGCGCGCGAGCAGGCCGTCGAACTCGCGCGCGACTTCTTCCAGCCGCACTTTGATCTGCTTCACCCCGTCCGGGCTGAGCGCGCCGGAGAGCAGCAGCAGCCGGTCCTGCTCGCCGTCGAAGGGATCGGCAAAATAGTCGCCCAGCAGCGTGGTCCGGAAATGGCGCTCCATCGGGCCGTCTGTCAGCCAGCGGAAATTGCGCGCGGTCAGCGCACGGGCGCGGTTGCCGGGCATCAGCTCGATGATGCCCAAGCGGTCGAGCCTGGCCAGCAGCCCGGTCCACTGCGGCAGGCCAAAGGCGAAATGCGCCATCACGTCGTCCTGCCGCCAGCGGTTGATGCTCAGGAACATCGCCAGCATCAGCGCTGGATCGTCGACCAGCGCCTGCTCCTGCGCCTGGCTCAGGCGCGCCATCGGTTCGGCGCCGCGCCCGGCCTCGGCGCCAAGTTCGGCCAGGCCGATGCCCAGTACCTGGCAGATCTGCTCAAGCCGCAGCAGGCTCATCGCGCGACGCGAGAACATGCGCTTGACCGCCGCCTCGCTCAGGCCGATCCGCTGGGCCAGTTCGCGATAGGTCAGCCCCTGCGCGCGCAGGCTGCGCTTGAGTGCATTGACCAGGTCGACTGAGACGCTCACCGCGCCAGATCTCCGGCGATCCAGACGGGCGGACTGGCGACGGCGCTCGGCACGCCTGCGTCAGGCTGGCACGAGCGTGGCGGTCAGGTGTTCGACGTAGGCCTCGAACTCCTCCTGCGGCATCCGCGCCTGGTGCAACTGCAGGTTGAGCTGGAGGAAGCCGACGTAGGCGGCGTAGGTCAGCCGCGCGCGGTGCAGCGCATCCTCGCGGCCCAGGCCGGTCTGGCGGAACGAGGCGGTCAGGTAGTCGAGGCGACGCTTGGAGACGCGATCGATCACCGGCTGCACGGCCGGGTGGTCGAGCGCCTTGAGCAGCGCGCTGTAGATCACGTGCGACTGGTATTCGTGCGCCACCATCTGGAACAGGGAGCGCAGGCGCTCGCGCGGGTCGGGCACGCGCTCGAGCGTGCCGAACACGGCTTGCTGTTCGACCGTTTCCCAGCGCTCCAGCGCCGCCTGCAGCAGCGCCTCACGCGAGGGGAAGTGCCAGTAGAAGCTGCCCTTGGTCACGCCCAGCCGGCGCGCCAGCGGCTCGACCGCGACGGCGGCCACGCCCTGCTCGGCGATCAGTTCGAGCGCTGCCTGCGCCCAGTCGTCGGCGCTCAGGCGTCCGGTCCGCTCCGGCTTCGCCTCGTTGGTTGCGGCCGCGGACGCGTTCACGGCGGTCTTGCTGGCGGGTCTGGCCATGTCGATCGTTGTCCATACGCTGCCGTCGGGAAGCGTATCGTCGCCGATGACGCGGTGCGTTGACAAGTCTGGACGGCCTCACCATACTCGACCGTACGGTATTGCATCACGGCTGGTTGCCCGTGCGCGGACCACCATCCCCTATCTGGAGACCATCGGATGAGCGTCGCCATTCCCTTCATCGCACTGCTGCTTGCCAGCGCGTTCGCGGCCTACCACCGCTTCCGCCTCGCGACCTGGGTCGCGATCAGCGCCACCCTGCTGGTCGCCTGCTGGTTCCTTGGCGCGGACCGCATCGCGACGGTCGTCGCCGGCGCCATCCTCGCGCTGGTCGCGGTGCCGCTGCTGCTCCCCTTCGTGCGCAAGCCGCTGATCACCGCGCCGGCGCTGGGCTTCCTGCGCAAGGCGCTGCCGCCGCTCTCGCAGACCGAGCGCATCGCGCTGGAAACCGGGTCGGTCGGCTTCGAGGGTGAACTGTTCTCCGGCGACCCCGACTGGAACACGCTGCTCGCCTATCCCAAGCCGCAGCTCACCGACGAGGAGCAGGCCTTCCTCGACGGCCCGGTCGAAGAACTGTGCCGGATGACCAACGAGTGGGAGATCAACCACGTCCACGCCGACCTGCCACCGGCGCTATGGGACTTCATCAAGAGCAACCGCTTCTTCGGCATGATCATCCCGAAGGAATACGGCGGCCTGGGTTTCAGCGCGCTGGCGCACCACAAGGTGATCCAGAAGCTGGCCTCGGCCAGCAGCGTGGTCAGCTCCACCGTCGGCGTGCCCAACTCGCTGGGCCCGGGTGAGCTGTTGATGCACTACGGCACGCCCGAGCAGAAGGACTACTACCTGCCGCGCCTGGCGGTTGGACAGGAAGTGCCCTGCTTTGGCCTGACCGGTCCGTTCGCCGGCTCGGATGCGACCTCGATCCCCGACTTCGGCATCGTCTGCAAGGGCGAGTGGAATGGCGCGCAGGTGCTGGGCGTGAAGCTCACCTTCGACAAGCGCTACATCACGCTGGCGCCGGTGGCGACGATCATTGGTTTGGCCTTCCGCATGTACGACCCGGACGGGCTGATCGGCGACACGCGCGACATCGGCATCACTCTGGCGCTGCTGCCGCGCGATACCGACGGCGTGGAGGTCGGCCGCCGCCACTTCCCGCTCAACTCGCCGTTCCAGAACGGCCCGGTGCGCGGCAAGGAAGTATTCCTGCCGCTCAACCACCTGGTGGGCGGCGTCGAGAAGGCCGGCCTGGGCTGGAACATGCTCAACGAGTGCCTGGCGGTGGGCCGCTCGATCACCCTGCCCTCCACCGCCAGCGGCGGCGCGAAGTTCGCGGCCGTGGTGGGCGGCGCCTATGCGCGCATCCGCAAGCAGTTCGGCCTCTCGATCGGCCGCTTCGAAGGCGTGGAAGAGGCGCTCGCGCGCATCGGCGGCAAGGCCTATGCGATCAGTGCGCTGTCGCAGGCGACGGCGGCTGCGGTCGACCGCGGCGACGTGCCGTCGGTGCCCTCGGCGATCGCGAAGTACCACTGCACCTCGATGGGCCGCGAAGTCGCCAGCGACTTCATGGACATCATCGGCGGCAAGGGCATCATCCTGGGGCCGCGCAACCTCGGCGGCCGCGCCTGGCAGGCCTCGCCGATCGCGATCACGGTGGAAGGCGCCAACATCATGACCCGCAGCCTGCTGATCTTCGGTCAGGGTTCGATCCTCTGCCATCCCTGGATCATGAAGGAGATGAAGGCGGCGCAGAATCCGGACGAGAAGGCCGGCCTGGATGCGCTCGACGATGCGCTGTACAGCCACATCGGCGGCGCGGTTTCCAACGCGGTGCGCTCGTTCTGGTTCGGCCTGACCGGCTCCAGGATCGGCGCGGCGCCGGGTGACGACAACACCCGCCGCTACTTCCGCAGGCTGGACCGCTACGCCGCCAACCTGGCCCTGCTCACCGACGTGTCGCTGGGCGCGCTGGGCGGCAAGCTGAAGTTCAAGGAGTCGCTGTCGGGCCGCCTGGGCGACGTGCTCAGCCACCTGTACATGATGAGCGCGGTGCTCAAGCGCCACCACGACAACGGTGCGCCCGAATCGGACAACCAGCTGCTGGCCTGGGCCTTCCACAACAGCGCCCACCAGATCGAACTGGCGCTGTCGCAGGCGCTGCGCAACTTCCCGATCAAGCCGCTGGGCTGGCTGCTGTGGCCGGTGGTGTTCCCGCTCGGCCGTCGCGCCGTGCCGCCGGGCGACCGCCTGGTCCATCGCGTGGCGCTGTCGCTGATGGCGCCCAACGAGGCGCGCGACCGCCTCGGCGACGGCGTGTTCCTGACGCCCTGCGCGAACAACATGGGTGGCCGCATCGACAGCTACCTGGCCAAGGCGATCGCGGCCGAGCCGGTGGAGCGCAAGTTCCTCAAGGCGCTCAAGACCAGCAACATCGAAGCGCTGGATTTCAGCTCGCAGCTGGACGAGGGCGTGCGCGAGGGCTGGATCACGGCCGACGAGCGCCAGCAGCTCGAGGAACTGCGCGAGCTGACCCTCGACACGATCACCGTCGACGACTTCGACACGCATGAGCTGCGTGCGGCAAGCTATTACGACCTGCCGCAGCACGCACGGCTGCCGCGCGAAGCCGCCTGACGGCCAAGCTGCCTTCTTGCTCCCTCCCCCGCCTGCGGGGGAGGGAGCACAATCCGCCCGATCGCATGACCTCACGAGTCCTCCACCTCTACCGCGCTTTCGAACGCAAGCCCCTGGGCAAGTGGCTGTTCTCGCGCCTCGTGTGCTTCAAGGCGCCCTACTTCGCCAGCATCGCGCCACGGATCGTGTCGCTGGAGCCCGGGCGCGGCGAGGCGACGCTGCGCCACCGCCGGCGCGTCAGCAACCATCTCGGTACCGTGCATGCGATCGCGCTGTGCAACCTGGCGGAGTTCATCGGCGGCCTCACCACCGACGTGAGCATCCCCTCGTCGATGCGCTGGATCCCGCGCGGCATGGACGTGGAGTACCTGAAGAAGGCCAAGGGCCGCATGCGAGCGGTCGCCACCCTGCACGAGCCGGCTCGCGAATCTGCCGAAGGCTATGAACTGCCCGTGCGCGTCGAGGTCCTCGACGCGGCTGGCGAAACGGTGTTCCGCGCCACCATCCGCATGTGGGTGTCGGCGCGCCGAACCTGACAGCCCGCTCCTGCAACGTCTGGTCCATGCCTGGCGCAATGCAGCCGCCGGCTCTTTTCGTACTGCGAGGATCGCCTCATGGACACCCACACCATCCTGCTGCTCTGCGCCACGCACAGCTTCGGCTTCGCGCTGTTCCATCTCGGGTTCTGGCGCCTGTTCGGCTGGCCACGCACGCTCGAACGCACGACCCTGCCCAACCGCGCGATCGTGCAGATCGCCAACCTGCAGCTGGTATGGGTGTTCACCGGCGTGGGCCTGCTGTGCCTGCTGCATCCGGCCGCGCTGGCCGACACACCATTGGGCCGCGCCGTGCTGGCGGGCATGTCCGCGTTCTGGATCATCCGCATCGTCGCGCAACTGCTCTGGCTGCGGGTCAACCATCCGCTGGTGCACGCACTGACGGTGCTGTTCGCCTGCGGCGCCCTGCTGTTCGCCTGGCCGCTGCTGGCCGGCTGACGCGGTTGCGCGCGCGCGTCGGCTCAGATCCGCTCGGTGCCTTGCGTTCGACCGTCTGCAGGTCGCGGCTCGCGTTCGGGTGGCAGCTTCGCCTCCTCGCGCAGCAGCCGCCAGGCGCTGAAGGTCATCGCCGATGCGATCAGCAAGCCGGCACCGAACACCACGTTCGAGCCGAATGCGGCCAGGAACTTGTGCAACCAGACGAAGGTGAGGTCGCCGCCGCGGTAGATCACCGTATCGATGGCCGCGCCGGCCTTGTAGCGCCACTCACGGCCCACGCGCGTGTAGATGCTTTCGCGTGCGGGCTTGGCCAGCGAGAATTCGCTGGCGCGGGTGACCACCTGCACGATCGCCACCATCACCGGCAGCGGCGAGGCGGACAGGATCGAGAAGCCCAGGATGATCGCCGCGCCCGGGACCAGCAGTGCCGGCGCGATGCCGAAGCGCGACATCAGCGCGCGGGTGACCAGCAGCTGCACGACCAGGGTCAGCGAATTGACCGCAAGGTCGAGCGTTGAGAAGAACGCCGCGCGCTCCTCCGCGGTGGCGAAAGCGGTGCGCGCGATCCGGTTCTGCTCGTTGTACAGCAGGGTGCCGATGCCCACCCCCAGCACCACCATCAGCGCCAGCCAGCGCAGCAGCGGCTCCTTCGCGACCAGCTTGAGGCCGGCCAGCACCTCGCCACCCATCGGCTTTTCGCCGCTCACCTGCCCGCGTTCCACCTCGCGCGCCACCGCATAGCGGCGCAGGCGCAGGATGCAAGCCACGCAGAGGGTCAGCAGTACCGCCGAGACCAGCATCATGTTCGGGATCCCGACCCGCTCCACCAGGCTGCGTGTCAGCACCGGGCCGACGAAGGCGCCGACCGTGCCGGCCGCACCGATGTAGCCGTAGTACTTCTTCGCCTCGACGTTGCTGTAGACATCGGCCATGAAGCTCCAGAACACCGCGACCGCGAACAGGTTGAACACCGTGATCCAGAGGATGAAGGCCAGCCCGCGCCCGGCCATGCCGCTGTCGAACATCGCGTAGAACAGCAGAAGCGTGGCGATGAAGAATCCGTAGATCACCGGCAGGAACACGCGCCTGGCGAAGCGGCTGACCAGCCAGCCATAGACCGGCTGCAGCAGCAGCATGATCAGGAACACCGCGGTGAAGATGAACTGCAGCGTGAACTCGCCCAGTGCCACCCCGCGATCGGCGAAGAAGCCGATCAGCGCCGGTGGGAACACCGCCTCGATATCGCTGGAGGCCGCCATCGCCTCGCGCACCGGCCGCAGCACGTAGTAGCCGCTGAGCAGGCAGAAGAAGTACAGGAACGACCACAGCAGCGGTGGCGATTCGGAGAACACGGCACGAAAGCGCGCGGCCCGACCCGCGGGAACCTGGTGTTCGGGTGCGCTGCTCATCTGGATTCCACGCGTGGGGCGCGCAAACGGTAGCCGAATGCGCCTGCGCGTTCCAGCGCGCCGAGCATATGCTCCAGGCCCCGCACCTACAGTGCGCCGATGCGCGCCAGACCCGCCAACCCCAACGCAGGCTTCGACTACATCGTGGTCGGCGCCGGCTCGGCCGGCTGCGTGCTGGCCAATCGGCTGTCGGAGGATCCGGACGTGCGCGTGCTGCTGCTGGAGGCCGGTGGCCGCGACTGGCACCCGTTCATCCACATGCCCGCCGGCCTGGCCCGGCTGGTCCACCGCACCGACATCAACTGGAATTACCACACCGCACCGGAGCCGCAGCTCGAAGGCCGGCGCCTGTGGTGGCCGCGTGGCAAGGTGCTGGGCGGATCGAGTTCGATCAACGCGATGTGCTACACCCGCGGCCATCGGCGCGACTACGACGACTGGGCAGCGATGGGCGCAAGCGGCTGGGGCTGGGACGACGTGCTGCCGTACTTCCGCCGCAGCGAAGCCAACGCCCGCGGCGGCGATGCGCTGCACGGCGGCGACGGCCCGCTGTCGGTGTGCGACCTGGGCCACGTCAATCCGCTCTCGCACGCGTTCGTCGAAGCCGCGCAACAGGCAGGCCATCCGCGCAACCCGGATTTCAACGGCCCGGTGCAGGACGGCGTCGGGCTGTACCAGGTCAGCCAGCGCAAGGGTGCGCGCTGCTCGGCGGCGGCCGCCTACCTGGCACCGGCCAGGCCGCGCCCGAACCTGTCAGTCGTCACCGGCGCGCAGGCCCAGCGCATCACCTTCGAACATGGCCGCGCGACCGGCGTGGTCTACACCGCGCGCGGCCGCGCCTTCCACCAGCCGGCGACAGGCGAGGTGCTCCTGTCCGGTGGCGCGATCAATTCACCGCAGCTGCTGATGCTGTCGGGGATCGGCCCGGCGGCGGAGCTGCGACGCCACGGCATCCGCGTGCAGCATGACGCGCCGGGCGTGGGCGCCAACCTGCAGGACCACCTCGACATCTGCACGCTGTGGCATTCCACGCAGCGGGTGTCATACGACCGCGCCAGCGAGCTGCGCCTGGCCTTCGACTACTACCTGCGCGGCCGTCGCGGCGCCGGCAGCAGCAACCTCGCCGAGGCCGGGGGCTTCGTGCGTTCCGCGCTGGCGACCGACGAGCGCGCCGACATCCAGCTGCATTTCGTGCCGGCGATGCTCGACGACCACGGCCGGCGCCGCCTGCCCGGAGACGGCTACACCCTGCACGCCTGCTTCCTGCGGCCGCGCAGCCGCGGTCGGATCGCGCTGGCCAGCAACCGTGGCGGCGACGCACCGATGATCGAGCCGAACTACCTCTCCGATGCGGAAGGCTTCGACCTGGAGATGATGGTCGAGTGTGCGAAGGTCTCGCGCGAGATCCTGGCCCGGCCTGCGTTCGATCCATACCGCGGCGCACCGATCTTCCCGGCGCGCGACGGGCTGGATGACGCGCAGCTTGCCGCCTTCATCCGCGCCCGTGCCGAAAGTGTCTACCACCCGGTCGGCAGCTGCCGGATGGGCAGCGACGATGCCGCCGTGGTCGACCCCGGACTGCGCGTGCGCGGTGTCGACGGCCTGCGCGTGGTCGATGCCTCGGTGATGCCGACATTGCCGGGCGGCAACACCAACGCTCCCACGGTCATGATCGCCGAACGCGCTGCCGCGTTGATCCGCAACCGCGCCTGACCTCGCGGGCCACTGTCGCGCTGGCGCGCCGACAGCGGAGCCGCGACGTGCCCGGTTGCTCCATTCGTTGCGTTCCCTTCCCGGTTGGCCTGCGCACAGCGTGTCGGCCGACGCGGCGGGACACCGGAAACGCAGTGCTCGCGCCTTTCACGGTAACCGCGTGCCCGTGACCTACCATGACGAATGCGCAATGACCCTCAGGTAGACCGACTTTCCCTCTGGTTTCGCAGGAGCCTGCGGTGGTTCCGGAAGGTCCAGCGGCGTGTAACGGCGCGAGCGCGGGCCACCACGCATGAACCGCCATTGCGCGCGCAGCTGTTCAGCGCCGAGCAGATGGAGGTGCACGGCCGCGTACTGGCGAAGTCCCACCGCGTCAGGCGCAAGTCGGGACCAGACCTGCTGCTGGCGCGGCTCGACGAGAACCAGAAGCTGCTCGACCGCGCCTGCACCCTGCTCATCGAAGCGGTGCACGCCGGCCGGACGCCGACGCCGGCGAGCGAGTGGCTGCTCGACAACCTCTACCTGGTCGAAGAGCAGATCGCGATCGCCCGCCGCCACCTGCCCAAGGGCTACAGCCGCGAGCTGCCGCAGCTAGACCAGGGCCCGTCCACGGGCCTGCCCCGCGTGTACGACCTGGCGCTCAACGCCATCTCCCATGGCGACGGCCGCGTCGATGGCGAGAGCCTGGTCCGTTTCGTCGGCGCCTATCAGACGGTGACGCCACTCAAGCTCGGCGAGCTCTGGGCGATCCCGATCATGCTGCGCCTGGCGCTGATCGAGAACCTGCGCCGCATCAGCACACGCATCATCGAAGACCGCGTCGACCGCAGCCTCGCCGAGGACTGGGCGGACCGGCTGACCGACATCGCCGAGTCAGATCCCAGGCATCTGGTGCTGGTGATCGCGGACATGGTGCGCTCGCAGCCACCTGCCAGCAGTTCCTTCGTCGCCGAGTTCGCACGGCGCCTGCAGGGCAGGAGTTCGGAACTGGCCCTGCCCCTGACCTGGGTCGAGCAGTGGCTGGCCGACGCCGGCCAGAGCATCGAGCAGATGGTCCAGGCGGAGGCCCAGCAGCAGGCAGCGGCCCAGGTTTCGATCAGCAACAGCATCTCCAGCCTGCGGTTCCTGGCGATGATGGACTGGCGCGAGTTCGTCGAGGCCCTGAGCGTGGTCGACGCCACGCTGCGGCAGGACCCCTCGGACACCTATGGGGCGATGGACTTCGCCACACGCGACAACTACCGGCAGAACATCGAACTGATCGCGCGCCGCGGCGGACTGTCCGAGGACGCGGTGGCCACGCAGGTGCTGGAACTGGCACAGGCGCATGCCACGCAAGCGGGCAGCCACGAGCTCGCCGCGCATGTCGGCTATTACCTGATCGACGAGGGCCGCAGCGCGCTGGAGAACGCGCTGGCGCTGCGCGGCGTCACCCGAAGCGTGCGCCGGACCGCCCGCCGCCTGCCGCTGCTGGCCTACACCCTGCCCGGTGCGCTGGTGGTCGCGCTGTTCACCTGGGCGACCCTGCGCGGTGCGCTGTCGCCGGCCGAGCGCGGTTGGGTCTGGCTGGCGCTGGGGCTGTGCGTGATCGCCTACAGCGAGCTGGCGGTTGCACTGGTCAACCGGGTCGCCACCTGGCTGGTCCGGCCCGACGCCTTGCCGCGGCTCGACTACTCCGCGGGCGTGCCGGCGGACATGCGCACCCTGGTCGTGGTGCCGACGATGTTCGGCAGCACCAGCGGCATCGCCTCCTTGGCCGAGGCGCTGGAGGTGCGCTTCCTCGCCAATCGCGACGACCACGTCCACTTTGCGCTGCTGACCGACTTCTTCGACGCCGCCGAGCAGCACCTTCCCGAAGACGAAGCGCTGATGGATGCGGCGCAGCGCGAGATCGACGTGCTCAACGCGCGCTACGCGCCCGAACACCATGACCGCTTCTTCCTGTTCCATCGCCCGCGCAGCTGGAACCCGCGCGAACGGGCGTGGATGGGCCTGGAGCGCAAGCGCGGCAAGCTCGCGGCGCTCAATGCGCTGCTCCGCGGCGATGCGGGGAACGCCTTCGTGCGCGTGGCGGGCAACACCGCTTTGCTCGGCGAGGTGCGCTATGTGATCACGCTCGACACCGACACCCAACTGCCGCGCGATGCCGCGCGGGAACTGGTCGGCACCCTGGCGCATCCGATCAACCGTGCGCGCTTCGACGCGCGCCGACGGGTGGTCACCCGCGGCTATGGAATCCTGCAGCCGCGCGTGGGGATCAGCATGAGCGGCGAGCGGCATTCCCGCTACGCCAACCTGTATGGCAGCGAGCCTGGCATCGATCCCTACACCCGGGCCGTGTCGGACGTGTACCAGGACCTGTTCGGCGAAGGATCGTTCGTCGGCAAGGGCATCTACGACGTCGATGCATTCGAGCATTCGCTGGAAGGGCGGATGCCGGACAACCGCATCCTCAGCCATGACCTGCTCGAGGGTTGCTACGCGCGCGCAGGGCTGGTGAGCGACGTGCAGCTGTACGAGGACTACCCGGCGCGCTACGCCGCCGACGTCAAGCGCAGGCACCGCTGGATCCGCGGCGACTGGCAGCTGCTGCCGTGGCTGCTGCCGCTGGTGCCGTTGCAGACTGCCGCCGCGGGTGCGGCGCCTGCGAAGACGCTGGAGCGCAACCCGCTGTCGATGCTGTCGCGCGGCAAGCTGCTCGACAACCTGCGTCGCAGCCTGTTTCCGACCGCGCTCACCGCCCTGCTGGTGCTGGGCTGGGCGCTGGCCGCCGATCCGCTGGCCTGGACGCTGTGGCTGCTGTCGATCCTGTTGCTGCCGCCCTTGCTGGCCTCGCTGGTCGACCTGTTCAAGCGTCCGGCCGACATGCCGCTGGCGGCACACCTGCGCCAGGCCTGGGCGGCGATGGGGCGCAGCTTCGCGCACGCACCGGTGAGCCTGGCGTGCCTGCCCTATGAGGCGTTCTTCAGCCTCGATGCGATCATGCGGACGCTGTGGCGCATGTGCATCACGCGGCGGAAGCTGCTGCAGTGGCGTCCGTCGAGCGAAGTGGAGCGCACGCTTGGCAACACCCTCGCCGATTCCCTGCGCACGATGTGGTTCGCGCCCGCGCTGGCCGTCGCCACCGTCGTGCTGCTGCTTCGCGTGGAGCCGGCGGCATTGTGGGTGGCGGCGCCGGTGCTGGCGCTCTGGGCCGCGTCGCCAGCGCTGATGTGGTGGCTGGGGCGTCCCCGTGCGCATCCGGGGTCCAACCTCGACGCATCGCAGCTGCAGTTCCTCGGGCGCCTCGCACGGCGCACATGGGCATTCTTCGAAACCCATGTCACCCAACAGGACCACTGGCTGCCGCCGGACAACGTGCAGGAACACCCGACCCTGGTGGTCGCGCGCCGCACCTCGCCGACCAACATCGGCCTGTCTCTGCTGGCCGACCTGGCCGCGTACGACTTCGGCTACCTGCCGGTGGCCGGGGTGGTCCAGCGCACCGGCAACACGCTGCGCACGCTCGAGTCGATGCCGCGCCACCGCGGCCATTTCTACAACTGGTACGACACCGCGACCCTGGAGCCGCTGCCGCCCAAGTACGTCTCCGCGGTCGACAGCGGCAACCTGGCCGGCCACCTGCTGACCCTGCGCCAGGGGCTGCTGGCCCTGCGCGAGGCGCCGGTGCTGTCGCCAAACGTATTCCAGGGCATGGCGGATACGTTCGGCCTGGTCGTGGAAACGACCGCAGGCCAGCCGATGGGCGAGACGATGCGCACCATCGCCGACCGCCTTGCAGTCGCCCGCAGCGCTCCACCGCGCACCGTGGCCGAGGCGCACCGCGTGCTGGCCGAATTGGAGGCGCTGTCCACCGCAGTTGCAGCCGATCAGGCAGCCGCGCCGGAAGAGATCGGGTACTGGTCGCGTGCGCTTGCCGCACAGTGCGCAGCTGCGCGCGAGGAATTGCAGCTCTTCGCGCCAGCCGCGCAGGCTGCGGCCACGCATGCGCCAACGGCCGATCCATCCGCGCGCATCCCGACGCTGCGCGAGGTGGCCTCGGGCGTCGCACCCGCCGATCCGCTCCGGGCCAGCGCCCGCAATGCGGCCCGGGCTCGCATCACCGAGCTCGAGCGGCTGGCCCACATCGCAGGCCAATGCGCCTTGATGGACCATCGCTTCCTCTACGATCGCAGCCGCCACCTGCTGTCGATCGGCTACAGCGTCGACGACCACCGTCATGACGCCGGCTACTACGACCTGCTCGCGTCCGAGGCACGGCTCGCCAACTTCGTCGCGATCGCCCAGGGCCAGCTGCCGAAGGAAAGCTGGTTTGCGCTCGGGCGGCTGCTGACCGAGGTCGACGGGGCCTCCACGCTGCTGTCGTGGAGCGGATCGATGTTCGAGTACCTGATGCCGCAGCTGGTGATGCCCAGCTACGCGGGCACGCTACTGGACCAGACCGCGAAGCACTCGGTGCAACGCCAGATCGAGTACGGGCGCCAGCGCAACGTGCCGTGGGGCATTTCCGAGTCCGGCTACAACCTCGTCGACGCGCGCATGAACTACCAGTACCGCGCGTTCGGCGTCCCGGGCCTGGGCCTCAAGCGCGGCCTGTCGCAGGACCTGGTGATCGCACCCTACGCCAGCATGATGGCGCTGATGGTCGCCCCCGAGGCGGCGTGCGCGAACCTGCAGCGGCTGACAGCGGCGGGCTTCGGCGGAATGTTCGGCCTGTACGAGGCCATCGACTACACGCCTGCCCGCCTGCCGCGTGGCCAGAGCCATGCGGTGGTCCGCTCGTTCATGTCCCACCACCAGGGCATGGGCCTGCTGGCGCTGGACTACGTGCTGCGCGACCAGCCGATGCAGAAGCGCTTTGTCGAGGATCCGGAGTTCCAGGCGACCCTGCTGCTGCTGCAGGAGCGCATCCCGCGCACGGGCGCGTTTCATCCGCACTCGGCCGAGGTCGCTTCGGCGGCGCCGGTCGGCGAGGTCGACGGTGGCCAGCTGCGGGTGTTCCGCACGCCCGACACGGCCCGGCCCACGATCCAGATGCTGTCCAACGGCCGCTACCACGTGCTGCTGACCGGCGCCGGCGGCGGCTACAGCCGCGTCGGCGACATCGCGGTCACGCGCTGGCGCGAGGACGGCACGCGCGACCACTGGGGCAGCTTCTGCTTCCTGCGCGACGTGGAGAGCGGGGCGTTCTGGTCCACCGCCTACCAGCCCACGGCCGTGCCGGTCGACGGCTACGAGGCGATCTTCTCCGATGCCAAGGCCGAGTTCCGCGGCCGCAAGCATGGCGTCGAGTCGCACACCGAGATCGCGGTGTCGCCCGAGGACGACATCGAGCTGCGCCGCCTGCGCCTCACCAACCTCTCGCGCACCGCGCGCACCATCGAAGTCACCACCTATGCCGAGGTGGTGCTGGCCCCGGCCATCTCGGACGAACTGCACCCGGCCTTCAGCAACCTGTTCGTGCAGACCGAACTGGTCGAAGCCAGCCAGGCGATCGTCTGCACCCGGCGACCGCGCGCACTTGGCGAGACACCGCCCTGGATGTTCCACCTGCTCGCGGTCCACGACGCGGACATCGGCGCGATTTCGTACGAGACCGACCGGTCTCGATTCATCGGGCGCGGTCGCACGCTTGTGGCGCCGCATGCGCTGACGGACGCCGAGGCATTGTCGAACGCATCGGGATCGGTGCTCGATCCGGTGGTCGCGATCCGCTGCCGGATCACCCTGCAGCCAGGACGTTCGGCGACCATCGACATGGTCACCGGCGTGGCCGATGCGAGGGACGCCTGCGTTGCGCTGGTGGACAAGTACCGCGACCGCCGGCTGGCCGACCGCGTGTTCGACCTGGCCTGGACCCACTGCCAGGTGGTGCGTCGCCAGATCAACGCCAGCGAGGCCGACGCGCAGCTGTATGAACAGATCGCCGGACACATGGTTTTCGCCAACTCGGCACTGCGTGCCGAACCCGCGGTGCTGCTGCAGAACCGGCGCGGCCAGTCCGGTCTGTGGGGGCAGGCGATCTCGGGCGACCACCCCATCGCGCTGGTCCGCATCGCCGACGGCGCCAACATCGAACTGGTTCGGCAGATGGTGCAAGCCCACGCGTACTGGCGGCTCAAGGGGCTGGCCGTGGACCTGGTGATCTGGAACGAGGACCACGCCGGCTACCGGCAGCAGCTGCAGGACCAGATCATGGGCCTGGTCGCCGCCGGCATCGAAGCCAACGTGATCGATCGCCCCGGCGGCATCTTCGTGCGCCCCGCGCAGCAGCTGTCGCAGGAGGAACGCATCCTGCTGCAGTCGGTGGCCCGGGTGATCGTCAGCGATACCGACGGATCGCTTGCCGAGCAGGTCGCGCGCAGGCCGCCCGCGCCCGCGCCAGGCCCACTGCTGGTGGCCAATCCGGTGCAGTACGACCTGATCGGTGATGCAGACGAGGACCCGCACGCGGCGAGCGACGTCGTGGACCCATGGCCGTTCGACGCCGTCTCGGAGGATCGGATCCTCGACAACGGCCTCGGCGCGTTCTCCGCCGACGGCCGCGAGTACATCATCGAGCCCGGCCCTGGCGGAGTGACGCCGGCGCCGTGGTCGAACGTGCTGGCCAACGCCGACTTCGGCTGCGTGGTCAGCGACAGCGCGCCCGGCTACACCTGGACCGAGAACGCGCACGAGTTCCGGCTCACCCCCTGGCACAACGATCCGGTCGGCGATACCAGCGGCGAAGCGTTCTACCTGCGCGACGAGGACACGGGCAAGGTGTGGTCGCCCATGCCCTGGCCGGTCCGCGGCGAGGGCAGCTACCGCACGCGGCACGGCTTCGGCTACAGCGTGTTCGAGCACGTCGAGGACGGCATCGCCAGCGAGCTGTGGGTCTATGTCGACCTGGAGCAGGCAGTGAAGTACAGCGTCCTGCGGCTGCGCAACCGGTCCGGCCGGCCCAGGCGCCTGTCGGCCACCGGTTATGTGGAATGGGTGCTCGGCGACCTCGGCGCCAGGACGCGGATGCACGTGATCAGCGAGGTCGACGGCGACAGCGGCGTGCTCACCGCGCGCAACAGCTACAACACCGAATTCGCCGACCGGGTCGCGTTCTTCGATGCCGACACCCATGGCGTCGGCCACGAGGGCCGCAGCATCACCGCCGACCGCGTCGAATTCCTCGGCCGCAACGGCAGCATGCAGGCCCCCGCCGCCCTGCAGCGCCAGCGGCTGTCGGGCCGGCTCGGCGCGGGGCTGGACCCGTGCGCGGCGATCCAGGTCCCGATCCTGATCGCGATCGGCGGCGAGACCGAGACGGTCTTCCGCCTCGGGATCGGGCGCAACTGGGGGGAGGCGATCGCCCTGGCACGCCGCACACGCGGCTCCGGCGCGGCGCACGACGCGCTCGACGTGGTGCGCATCCACTGGCTGCGCACGCTCGGCGCGGTGCGCGTGGAAACGCCCGACCCCGCCGTGGACGTGCTCGCCAACGGATGGTTGCTGTACCAGACCATCGGCTGCCGCTACCTGGCACGCAGCGGCTACTACCAGTCCGGCGGCGCGTTCGGCTTCCGCGACCAGCTGCAGGACATCATGGCGATGCTGCACGCGCAGCCCGCGCTGGCGCGCGAACACCTGCTGCGCAGCGCCGCCCACCAGTTCCCCGAAGGCGACGTGCTGCACTGGTGGCATCCGCCGCAGGACCGAGGCGTGCGCACGCGCTGTTCGGACGACTACCTGTGGCTGCCGGTGGCGACGGCGCGCTACGTGGAGGTGACCGGCGATGCCGGCGTGCTCGACGAGCGCGTGCACTACATCGAAGGGCGCCCGGTCAACCCCGACGAGGAGTCGTATTACGACCTGCCCCTGCCCTCGGGCCTGAGCGAGGACCTGTACCAGCACTGCGTGCGCTCGCTGCGGCGCGGCATGCGCCTGCTTGGCGAGCGCGGCCTGCCGCTGATCGCCACGGGCGACTGGAACGACGGCATGAACCGCGTCGGCGAACGCGGGCGCGGCGAGAGCGTGTGGCTGGGCTTCTTCCTGTACGACGCACTCGGGCGCTTCGATCCCCTGGCGCGGATGCGCAACGACCACGCCTTCGCCGCTGAGTGCCAGGCCGCCGCCGAACGCCTGCGCGAAGCGCTGGAGATGCATGCCTGGGATGGCGCCTGGTACCGGCGCGCATGGTTCGACAACGGCGCCCCGCTGGGCTCGACCGAAAGCGACGAATGCCGCATCGACTCGATCGCGCAGAGCTGGTCGGTGCTCTCGGGCGCCGGTGCACCGGAACGCACGAAACAGGCTCTCGCCTCGCTCGACACACACCTGGTGCGACGCGACGCCGGCCTGATCCAGCTGCTCGATCCGCCGTTCGACAAGACCGCACAGGATCCGGGCTACATCCGCGGCTACGTGCCCGGCGTGCGCGAGAACGGCGGTCAGTACACGCATGCCGCGATCTGGGCGACGATGGCCTTTGCCAAGGTGGGCGACAGCGCCAAGGCCTGGGAACTGCTGGGCATGATCAACCCGATCAACCATGCCCGCGACGCCGCAGGGATCGCGACCTACAAGGTCGAACCCTACGTCGTCTCGGCCGACGTCTACGCGGTCGCGCCGCACGTGGGCCGCGGTGGATGGAGCTGGTACACCGGTTCGTCCGGCTGGATGTACCGGCTGATCGTCGAATCGCTGCTGGGCCTGCAGCGCCGCGGCGACACGCTGCAGCTTGCGCCGTGCATCCCGGCGGACTGGCCCGAGTACTCACTGCGCTACCGCTACGGCGATACCGTCTACCGGATCCATGTGCGCCAGCAGCCGGCCGGCATGACGCCGGTCGGGCTGCGGGTGGACGGCGTCGAGCAACAGGGCTTCGTCATCGCGCTGATGGACGACCACGCCGAACACATCGTCGAGATCGTGCATACGCCTGACGCCGCGCACGTAGCCGTCATCGAACCGGAATGACCGGGCGGGCGTTGCCGGTGCCAGCCTCTATCGGTGATGCCTCGTGCCTGCATCTGGCCGCCCCGGCCCACCGCGGACCCGGGCCGGACCATGTTGGACAGTCAGCGTGTCCGCCCGGGCCGCGTGCGCGCCCGGGCAGGGTTCAGTGGCGCTCCAGCATCGGCGGCAGCGGGCAATGCAGCACGCCGCAGATGGTGCGCAGCAGCTCGGATTCGGCCACCGACACGCGGCCGTCATGGGACACCGCAGCGGTGATCGCCTCGACCGTGACCTGCTTGGCCAGCGGGTCGAGCGCGTCCAGCGGCTCCCACACCGCGTCCAGCGCCAGCACGCCTTCGGCAGGCGGCGCGTACGGCAGGTGGTCACGCGGCAGCACGCGCTGCATGCCGGCAAGATAGGCGCGGCGCGCGGCATCGGGATCCTGCGGATTGCCGGCATGGGCGACGACCGCGAGCAGGGTGGCGAATTCCTGGCGCACGTTGCCGGGCTTGCGCCGGCCGAAGCGCGCGTAACGGCCGGGGTCGAGCGTCTCGCGCAGCTGTACCTCCAGCAGGCGCCCGAGGCAGTACTCGAACAGGCTCACGCGACCATCGGCATGCACGACCGCGTGCACGGTGTCCAGGAAGGTCGCGAGTTCCGGACGCGGGCGCAGGCGCATGGCCGGGAAGGCCAGTGCCGCCAGCGGCATGCGCAGCATCGGATGCAGCGCCTGCAGGTGCTCCTCGCGCAGGCGCCGCGCTTCGGCGGCCACCTGCACGCCGAGCCTGGCGACGATCTCGCTGCGCTGCCGGTCGGCCACCTCGGCGTCGCCGTCCAGCAGCAGGCCCAGCAGCAGCATCCCGGCGCCATCGCGGCGACCGGCCATCGTGCGCAGTTCTTGCGGCATCGTGGCCACGATCGTGTCGGCGCGGCGATAGTCGTCATCGCGCGGGTCGGCGACCTGGGACGACACCATCGGCGGCGTGAGGTCGATCCGCGCCGACGCCTGCGGCAGCACGCCGTGCCCCGGTCCGACCAGGCCCATCTGCACGTCCTCGTCCAGTCCGCTGGGCGGCATGGCCAGCCACTGCGACTTCAGGCGCTCCAGGCTCTCCGCGCGGAACGACGGCTCCAGCGCCTGGATCCGCTGCAGCACGGGCGGGTGCGTGGCGAACAGCCCGCTCAATCCGGTGCCGTCGCCAAACAGCATGTGGCTGACCTCTTCGGCGTCGGCGCGCTCGGCCAGCCGCGAGCCGTCGTGCAGGCCGGCAATCTTCTTCAGCGCGCCGGCAAGGCCGCCGGGCTGGCGCGTGAACTGCACCGCCGAAGCATCGGCCAGCACCTCGCGGCTGCGGCTGACCGCGGCCTTGATCATGCGCCCGAAGAACAGGCCGACGTAGCCGACCAGCAGCACGATCAGCGCGCCCACCAGCACCGGCATCGCGCCGCGGCCGCGCACGCTGCCGCCGTGCTGCAGGATCTTGCGGCCGATCAGGCCCAGCATGAGGATGCCGAACAGCACGCCGACCAGGCGGATGTTCAGGCGCATGTCGCCGTTGAGGATGTGGCTGTACTCGTGCGCGATCACGCCCTGCAGCTCATCGCGGTTGAGCCGGTCGAGCGCGCCGCGGGTGACCGCGATCACCGCGTCGGAGGTCGAATAGCCCGCGGCGAACGCATTGATCCCCGGCTCGTGCTCCATCACGTAGATCTTCGGCACCGGCACGCCCGAGGCGATCGACATCTCCTCCACCACGTTGCGCAGGCGACGAAGGTGCAGGTCGGTGGTGTCCTCGGGGACCGGCACGCCGCCCATCTGCTGCGCCACCGCTTCACCGCCGCCGCGCAGCGATGCGACCCGGTACAGCGAACCCACCCCGACCACGCCCAGCGCCAGCAGGGTCGACATCGCCAGCAGCGCCGGATCGGCGCCGAACACCAGCAGCACGCCCAGGTCCACCGCCACCACGATCCCGACGACGGCCAGCGCGAACAGCAGCACCAGCCGTGACGTGTTGCGGCGCGCCTGCGCCTGGCGTTCGAAGAAGTTCATGGAAGGGCGGCGATGCGCTTTACAACAGGCGAAGAGTCATCACGAAGCACGGGCGTTCAGAACTGCACCTTCGGAGCTTCGCGCACTTCGGCACGGTCGGCGGGGATGTCGAGCAGGGCGGCGGGGGCGAAGTTGAACATGCCCGCGACGATGCTGGACGGAAACACCTCGCGCTTGGTGTTGTAGGCCATCACCGAGTCGTTGTAGGCCTGGCGGGCAAAGGCGACCTTGTTCTCGGTACTGGTCAGCTCTTCGGTGAGCTGCATCATGTTCTGGCTGGCCTTGAGGTCGGGATAGGCCTCGACCACGACCATCAGCCGACCCAGCGCGCCGTTCAGGGCGCCCTGCGTCTGCGACAGCTCGGCCATCGCAGCCGGGTCGCCAGGCGCTGCCTTGGCCGCCGACAGCCCGGCCTGCGCGGCGGTACGGGCGGCAGTCACCGCCTCGAGCGTGCCGCGTTCGTGCGAGAGATAACCCTTGGCGGTTTCCACCAGGTTGGGGATCAGGTCGAAGCGCCGCTGCAGTTGCACGTCGATCTGTGCGAAGGCATTCCTGAATACGTTGCGCGCGGTCACCAGACCGTTGTAGATGCCCACCGCCCAGGCGCCGAAGACGACGACAAGTCCGATCAGGATCATCAGCAGAATCAGTCCACTCACGAAGATTCCTCCCCTTGTTCATGCAAGTGCGGAAACAGGCGCATATGATCGCCTGAAGCAGAGCATACGCAGGGGACAGTCCCGATGAAAGCGAACCTCCCCCGGCCGCGCAGCACACGCCTGCATCGCGCACTGCTGCTCGGCCTGCTGCCGGCGATCGCCCTGACCGTCGCCGCGCAGACTCCGTTGCCGTGGACCAGTGACGCGCCCGCCGCGGCGGATGTGACGCCAGCGCCGATCGTGCCGGTGGTGCCGTCGGACCGCCCCGTGCCGTTGCCGGCCGAGGTCAAGCGGCAGCCGCTCGCGGAAGGCTTCGACGTGCGCCTGTTCGAGGCGATGGCACAGGACCTGGTCGCCAACCAGCGCGTGCCGGGCCTGGCGATGGCGATCGTCCACGACGGACGGATCCTCAGCGCGCGCGGCTACGGCATCACCGACGTATCCGATGCCGAACCGGTGGACGCGCATACGGTGTTCCGCCTGGCCTCGCTGTCCAAATCCTTCGCCGGCACCGTGACCGGCATGCTGGTGTCCGAGGGCGCGCTGCGCTGGGACAGCCGCGTCGCCGACTTCATGCCGAGCCTGCAGTTCGCCGATCCGTCCGCCGCGCAGCAGCTCACCGTCGCCGACGTGCTCAGCCACCGGGTCGGCCTGCGCCACCACACCTACGACCGCGACATCGAGGGCAACGCCGACTACCACAGCCTGGTGCAGCGGTTCGCAGCGGCGCCGATGGCCTGCGCCCCGGGCGACTGCTATGGCTACCAGAATGTCGCCTTCAGCCTGGTTGGCGACGTGGTGTTCGCGGCCAGCGGGCAGTTCTACAGCGAGTCGGTGGCGCGCCGCATCTTCAAACCGCTGGGCATGAACGACGCCAGCCTCGGCCTGGACGGCATCACCGCCAGTTCGCGCTGGGCCAGGCCCCACGTGCGCGCCGGCGCCGGTTGGAAATCGCTGACGCCCAAGCCCACCTACTATCGCCTCGCGCCTGCCGCCGGCGTCAACGCCAGCATCGCCGACATGGCGCAGTGGCTGCTCGCACAGGGCGGACATCGCCCGGACGTGCTGCCTGCGCCGCTGCTGGCCACGCTGCAGGCGCCGATCGTCGGCACCCCCGGCGAGATCCGCGGCAGCTCGTGGCGACGCGAGCGCCTGAACTCCGCGGGCTACGGCCTGGGCTGGCGCGTGTACGACTACGCGGGCCATCGCCTGGTCTTCCACGGTGGTGCGGTGCAGGGCTACCGCGGCCTGATGGCGATGCTGCCCGAGCGCGACGTGGGCGTGGTGGTGCTCTGGAACAGCAACAGTTCGCTGCCCTCGGGCCTGCTGCCGACGATCCTCGACCGCGCGATCGGCCTGCCTGCGCAGCAGTGGCTGGACGTCGATATCGACATGGAAGCGCTCTACGCATCCGACGGCGCGGACGCGCCGGCAAACGGCGGCCCGCAGTCGGGGAAGGCTGAAGCGCGCCCGCGCTGAAGGCTGCGCCGGACGCTGCGACATAGGGGGCGGTGAAGGGACAGTCGGTGCTCGCACGGGCTTGCTGTGGGCGGTGGGGCTGGTCGGCGGTGATCGCGGCTGAAGCCGCTCCTACAGCCACGCCCCGCAGGAGCGGCTTCAGCCGCGACCGGACCTCACGACTGCGCGCGACACGGCAGTACGTCGTGCGCTTGGGATCCCACAAAAAAAAACTCCCTCTCCGCCTGGGCAACGGAGAAGGAGCTTCGGTTACGGCTGATCGGGATATCAGATCAAGGGTGTCGGCATCGGCGGCATGGCCAGGGTGGCGCTCTTCTTGGCGACCCGCTTCTTGGCTACCTTCCTCGTGGTCTTCTTGGCCGCCTTCTTGGCGGTCTTCTTGGTGGCCTTCTTGGTGGCCTTTTTCGCGACCTTCTTGGCGACCTTCTTGGCAGGCCGCTTGGTGGCCTTCTTGGCGACCTTGCGGGCGGTCTTCTTCGCCGCCTTCTTGGCTACCTTCTTCTTGGCAACCTTCTTGGCAGCCTTCTTCGTGGTCTTCTTGGCAACCTTCTTGGCTACCTTCTTCTTGGCTACCTTCTTGGCAGCCTTCTTCGTGGTCTTCTTGGCCGCCTTCTTGGCGGTCTTGCGGGTCGCCTTCTTGGCTACCTTCTTGGTGGCGGCCTTGCGGACCGTCTTCTTCGCGACCTTCTTGGTCGCCTTCTTGGCTACCTTCTTCTTCGCGACCTTGGCGGTCTTCTTGGCAGGTGCCTTGGTCGCCTTCTTGGCGACCTTTTTCTTTGCAGCTTTCTTCGCGGCCATGAGATGGCTCTCCTCGTCAGTTGACTTGCAGTACTACTGCCCAGTGGTCAAGCAGCGCGCGGGTATCGGACCCGTGCACACCGCCGGCGCGCCACGCGCGCCGGAACGGATTCGGCAGGGACAACGCGGTCGGGGGAACGCGGTCCCGGTGATACGAAAACACCTGCGGCCCGGAGCGGCGCAGGTGTCTGGAAAGAGGTGGTCTGGTTTTCGCAGCGGAGACGATGCCTTCATCCACCTTGTAGAAGTCCGGGGCGGAGGTCTTTTTTGTGCTGCGCGTTTTCGCTGTGTGCTGACTCACTCGCTTCTGCGGCCACGTCTGTTGGGCGAAACCTAATCACGGTTTTTTCAGCTGTCAACACCCGGCGTTTCGAATTCTTCGCAGTACGTGCACCGGCGTCGACCACGCGCGTGCGAACCGACGCGCCGGCATGTCGTGCAAAACACGGCGACGCGCGCGTCGATGCCGCGCGGCATCAAGACGAAAGCGCGCAAAACAAGTGTGTTTTGAATGATCGCCTCGCACTGCCGCTTGCCACCGCGGTCATCGAGGCATGTGCATCGCGTCGCTTCAAACAGCCCGCACGCCATCGGCGCGGCGGTTGAACGGACGCTATCGGAAGACCGCGTTGCGCGGCGCACAAAGACCGATTGCGCCCAAAGTGCGCAAACTTTTCCGCCGTGCCGACGCCTTTGGAGACGCGACATGAAGTCCGGAAAGTGGGTGTGCCCAGGCCAGAGTCGACAGTGCGACAGGTGCGGCGATGACGCGTTCCGGCGTTTGCCGGAAGCGGACGCCGCGATGGTTGGCAGCGTCCGCGAGGGCGACGGGCATCGTGCCCGTCGCGTGACGAATCAATGATCGTCTTCTTCGAGCAGGTCGGCGTAGTCGTCAGGAGCGAGCAGCTCGTTGAACTGGTCGAGCCCGTTGACCTCGACCACGTACAGCCAGCCTTCGCCGTAGGCGTCTTCGTTGATCGTCTCGGGCTTGTCGGCCAGCGCGCTGTTGACCGCGGTGACGGTGCCCGACACCGGCGCGTACACGTCCGATGCCGCCTTGACCGACTCGACCACGGCGCTGGCAGTACCGGCTTCGATGGTGTCGCCGACCGCAGGCAGCTCGACGTAGACCAGGTCGCCAAGCAGGCCCTGGGCGTGGTCGGAAATGCCGACGGTGACCTTGCCGTCACCTTCGACACGCGCCCACTCGTGGGACTTCAGGAACTTCAGGTCGCCGGGGATCTCGCTCATCGTGGACTCCGCTCTCGTACGGGCTTGGGGAAAGGACGGCTAGTGTAGCCAAGCCCGGCGCCGCTGCCGCAAGCGCCGCCGGTCGGAAGGGGTCAGAGCGCCTTGCCGTCGCGCACGAACGGGAACCGGACCACCCGCACCGGCACCTCGCGCCCCCGGATGTCCACGCGCACGTCCGAGGCGACATTGCCCGCCGGCACGCGCGCAAACGCGATCGCCTTGCCGAGCGTGGGCGAGAACGTGCCCGACAGGATCTCGCCGTCGCCGTTGGCGGTCAGCACGCGCTGGCCGTGGCGCAGCACGCCCTTCTCTTCCATGACCAGGCCGATCATCTGCCGCGGCGCGCCGTCGCGCTTGTGCCGCTCGAGCACGTCGCGGCCGATGAAGTCGCGTCCCGCGTCGAGCGCGACCGTCCAGCCCAGCGCCGCCTCGAAGGGCGAGACCGTGTCATCCATGTCCTGGCCATAGAGGTTCAGGCCCGCCTCCAGGCGCAGCGTGTCGCGCGCACCGAGACCGGCCGGCTTCACCCCCGCCTGCAGCAGCGCGTCCCACAGGGCGACCGCGTGCGCCTCTGGCACGATGACCTCGAAGCCGTCCTCGCCGGTGTAGCCGGTGCGGGCGATGAACAGCTCGCCAAAGCGCGCGCCGGCCACGTCGCACGCGGCGAACTTGCCGAGCGCCGCGACCGCCGCGGCATCGTCGCCTTCGATCAGGCCCAGCATCCGCTCGCGTGCGTTGGGGCCCTGCACCGCGATCATCGACAGCTCGGGCCGCTCGCGGACCTCGACACCGAAGGCCTGGGCCTGCGCGTCGATCCAGGCCATGTCCTTGTCGCGGGTGGAAGCGTTGACCACCAGGCGGAACCAGTCCTCGCCCAGGTAGTAGATGATCAGGTCATCGATGATGCCGCCCTGCGCGTTGAGCATGCAGGCGTACAGGGCCTTGCCGGGCTGCTTGAGCTTGTCGACCGAGTTGGCGACCAGCTTGCGCAGGAACGGACGCACCTGGTCGCCGTGCAGGTCGACCACGGTCATGTGGCTGACATCGAACATGCCGGCGTCGCGCCGCACCTGGTGATGCTCGTCGATCTGCGAGCCGTAATGGATGGGCATGTCCCAGCCGCCGAAGTCGACCATCCTGGCGCCAAGCGCACGGTGGCTGTCGTTGAGAACGGTTTTGCGGGTCATGGCGCGATCCTTGGTGCGGGGGTGGCCCGATTATCCCAGATCGATCCGGCGCGGGCCCGCGCGCGCGGGCCGTTCAGTGATGGTGGTGGGCGTGGCCGCCGTCGCCAGCGTCCGCGCCGCTGTCATCGCAGTCGCCCCCGTGGCAGTCATCCGTCCCCTCGATCTGCAGGGTGGCGTGGCCGATGTCGAAACGCTCACGCAGCGCGGCCGCCGCCAGGTGGCGCAGCTCGCGCGCATCGACGCTGTCGTCGACCACCAGGTGCGCAGTCATCGCGGCCCGGGTGGACGCCAGCGCCCAGACGTGCAGGTCGTGCACGTCGGCCACTCCGGGCAGGCCGGCCAGCGCCGCGCGCACTTCGGCCAGGTCGATGCCGTCGGGCACGCCCATCATCAGCACGTTGCCGGCCTGGCGCATCAGCGTCCAGGCGCGCGGCAGTACCCACAGCCCGATCGCGACCGCGATGATCGGATCGGCCAGCTGCCAGCCGGTGAAGTGGATCACCAGCGCGGCGAGGATCACGCCGACCGAGCCGAGCATGTCGGCCCACACTTCCAGATAGGCGCCCCTGACGTTGAGGCTTTCGCCACTGCCTGCATGCAGCAGGCGCATCGCGACCAGGTTCACCACCAGGCCGGCGACGCCGACCACCAGCATGCCGATCGAGGCGACCTGGGGCGGCTGCATGAAGCGGTGCGCCGACTCCCACAGGATGTATCCGGCCAACGCGAACAGCAGCAGGCCATTGAGCATCGCCCCCATCGCCTCGGTGCGCACATAGCCGAAGCTGCGGCGCGCGTCGGGCGGGCGCCGCGACAGCCGCACCGCGACCAGGGCGATGCCCAGCGCCAGCGCGTCGGTCGCCATGTGCGCCGCGTCCGAGAGCAGGGCCAGGCTGTTGGTCGCGAACGCGGCCGCCAGCTCGACCAGCATGAAGGCCACGATGAGCGCCAGCGCCCACCACAGCGGCTTCTCGTGGCGGATGCTGGCGGCGCTGGCGTGGTCGTGATCGTGTCCCATGGCGCGGCATGCTGGCCGCGGTGGGCGCTGTTACACAATCGCGGACCAGTCAGGGTTGCTACTGCAGCGAGGGCGCCGCCGTCGCAGGCGCTGCTTCCACCTGCAGGATCACGCCGTCGGTACCGACGACCTTGACCGGTGTGCCCACCGGCAGGTCGGTGCCTTCGACGATCCAGAACGCATCGCCGATCTTGACCCGGCCGCGCCCGGCGACAATCGGCTGCTCGAGCGGAATCACCCGGTCGATGTGCTGGAACGCCCGCCGGTTCAGCGTCGGACGGTCGCTTTCGCGGGCGCGGCTGCGGAACCATTTCCGGTAGACCTGGATGGAGACGAAGCTCAGCACGACGAAGGCCGCGACCTGGGCCAGCAGCGGAATGCCCGGCACCGCCAGCACCGCGAGGAACACCGCGACCGCGGCAAAGCCCATCCACAGCATGAAGGCTCCCGGCGCAATCGCTTCGGCGGCGAAAAGCAGCAGCGCGACCGCCGCCCATGCGACCACGTCCCAGCGCAGGTCCATCACTCAGCCCTCGCCGCTCGGGAACACGGCGCGCGTCGGCGGCGGGCTGCGCGGCGGCGCCGACTGCTGTTTGGCCAGCGCCTCCTTGGCCAGTTCGGCCACGCCTGCGATCGAGCCGATGATGCCGGTGGCCTCCATCGGCATCAGCACGAACTTCTGGTTGGGTGCGGTCGCCAGCTTCTCGAACGCCTGCACGTACTTCTGTGCGATGAAGTAGTTGATCGCCTGCACGTCACCCTGGGCGATGGCATCGGACACCATCTGCGTGGCCCTGGCCTCGGCCTCGGCCAGGCGCTCGCGCGCCTCGGCTTCGCGGAACGCGGCTTCCTTCTCGCCTTCCGCCTCCAGGATCGCGGCCTGCTTGTCGCCCTCGGCGCGCAGGATCGCCGACTGGCGATGGCCCTCGGCCTCGAGGATCACGGCCCGGCGTTCGCGTTCGGCCTTCATCTGCCTTGCCATCGAGTCGATCAGGTCACGCGGCGGCTGGATGTCGCGGATCTCGATGCGGGTGACCTTGATGCCCCAGGGATTGGTGGCCGAGTCGACCACGTTCAGCAGCTGCGCGTTGATGGTCTCGCGCTGGCTCAGCGACTCGTCCAGGTCCATCGAACCGATCACGGTGCGGATGTTGGTCTGCACCAGCGCGATCATCGCGATCTCGAGGTTGGAGACCTCGTACGCGGCCTTGGCGGCATCGAGCACCTGGAAGAACACCACGCCGTCGACCTTCACCGCGGCGTTGTCCTTGGTGATGACTTCCTGGCTGGGCACGTCCAGCACCTGCTCCATCATGTTGACCTTGCGCCCCACCCCGTAGACCACTGGAACCAGGAAATGCAGGCCCGGGCTCATGGTGTGGGTGTAGCGACCGAAGCGCTCGACCGTCCACTCATAGCCCTGCGGCACCATCCGCACGGTCTTGAACAGGATCACGATGCCCGCCACCAGCAGCACCGCCGCCAAAAACATGCCTCCGCCCATGGAATTCCCCTTCGCCTGCGTGGTTTCCAGTATAGGTCGGTGACGACGGCGGCAGGCCGGGTGTGACCGGCGTACAGGCAGCGCTCGAACAGCTCTACCGCTGGTTCGAGCGTCCGGTGGTCACGCTTGCGCTGCGCACCCGCGGCGATCGCGAGACATCCGAGTGCCGCAGGCACGATGCCGAAGGTGATCGGCCGGATCCACGGCTTTCGCGGCGACAGCCGTTCCGGGATGGCTGGGCAGATCGCGGTCAACGAGGCGCTGACCCAAAGCGTGCTCGGCTGTACCAAGCCAGCGCTGCACCCATGCGGCGCGGGCGCACCGCGGCGGGTATTACTTGGTGAGGATCAGCTTGTCGTTGCGGGTGTGGCGCAGCCGGTAGCACTCGTTGCCATGGCGGATGCGCAGTTCGCGCTGTCCCTGGAGTAGACGCAGGCTGTCGATCTCGATCGACGGCACTGGCGCGCGGCCGTGGTCATGGCCCGGTTCGGTCGCGGTCGAGTGCACGGCGGCTTCAGGACTGAGCAGCATCTTGGGGACTCCTTTGCGGGGAGTAGCGATGCTAATGATTCTCATTAGCCTGTCAACAGCCGTTTGTCGGCGGAATGCCGGCCAGCTCAATGCAACGGTACCGCCGCCTGGCGGACGCAACCCCCGTGCAACCTTCGCTACCGCGTGGCCGCTTCCAGCCTTCTCCAGACAGGTTCTTCGAAGCGGTCGACCAGCTCCAGCGCGCCGAGGTTCTCGCGCAACTGCTGCGTCGAGCTGGCGCCGAGCAGGACGGTGGAGACGTGTGGATTGAGCAGGCACCAGGCGATCGCCAGCTGCGCGGGAGCGACACCGAGCTCTTCGGCCAGGGCGGTGAAGCGCCGTGCGCGCTCCAGCCGTGCTTCGCCGCGTTCGCGGTCGTGCAGCGGACTGGACTCGCCGAGGTGCGCCAGGCGGCTGCCCTCTGGCACGCCGTCGTTGTACTTGCCGGTCAGCAGCCCCGAAGCCAGCGGCGACCACACCGTGGTGCCAAGACCATGCTCGGCGTACAGCGACGCGTACTCGAGCTCGACGCGGTCGCGGTGCAGCAGGTTGTACTGCGGCTGCTCCATGGTCGGCGCATGCAGGTGATGGCTGCGGGCGACCTGGATCGCCTCGCGGATCAGTGCCGCCGGCCATTCGGACGTGCCCCAGTACAGCACCTTGCCCTGCCGGATCAGCGCGTCCATCGCCCACACGGTTTCGGCGACCGGCGTGTCGGGATCCGGGCGGTGGCAGAAGAACAGGTCCAGGTAGTCCACGCGCAGGCGCCTGAGCGCATCGTGGCAGGCATCGCGCACGTGCTTGCGCGACAGTCCGAGCTGGGTCGGACGCGGATCGGCGACCGAGCCGAAGCGCACCTTGCTCGACACGCAGAACCCGTCGCGCGGCAGGCGCAGGTCGGCGATCACGTCGCCCATCACCCGTTCGGCCTCGCCGCGGGCGTAGTTCTCGGCGTTGTCGAAGAAGTTGACGCCATGGTCCCAGGCCAACGCGACCAGCTCGCGCGCCTCGCCGCGGCCCAGGCGCGTGCCCGCGGTCAGCCAGGCGCCCAACGACAGTGCCGACAGCTGCAGGCCCGAACTTCCAAGGCGGCGATAGCGCATCACGTCTTGCTCCGGCATGCGATTCGGGCGAACAGTCTATGCGACGCGGCGAGCCGCGCCGCGTTGCGGCGCGGGGTATCCTCGCGCGGCGATCCCGCCCGCCGACACCGCCCGGATGCACGAACCCGTTCCACTCAAGCGCGTACTGGCCACCCTGTTCGGGCGCCCCGACGAGGTGATGCTCGAGCTTGGCGCCGGCGGTGAGCTGCTGGTGGCCAAGGTGCGAGCGCTGCTGTCGCTGCTGGTGCTGGTGCTGCCGTTGGCCGCAGCGCTTGGCGGCGCCGCCACCAGCCGCACCCTGGTCGGCCTGGCCGCAGCGGTGTTGATCAACTTGATCGCCCAGGTCTGGCTGGCGCTGGCCCGCAACCCGCGCCGGCACCACTGGCTGCCCTATGCCACCGGCGCCTGGGACATCACCGCCACCACCGGCGTGCTGGTGATGCTCTCGCTGGACGACCCTGCGGCCGGGCTCCACAGCATGGTGGTGTGGTGCTTCTACCTGTTCGCCATCGCGCTCACCGCGCTGCGCAGCGATGGGCGACTGACCACCTTCGTCGGCGCCCTGGCGATCGTGCAGTACGCGGTGTTCGCCTCGGCCGTGCTGGCCTTCACCACGACCGCGGCGCCGGCCATCGACGGCAGCGCGCCGTCGCTGGTCCCGCAATGCGGACGGTTGCTGCTGCTAGCGATGATGACCCTGCTCAGCAGCACCATCGTCTACCGGATGCAGCGCCTGATCGAGCTGTCCGGACGCGACGGCCTGACCGGCGTGCCCAACCGCGCCTGGCTGCTGCAGCGCCTGCCGCGCATGTTCGAGGCTGCGCGCCGCGATGGTCGCACGGTGACGATCGGACTGGTCGACGTGGACCACTTCCGCCGCGTCTATGAGGAGATCGGTCACCTCGGCGGTGACCGCGCGATCCGGCACATTGCCGAACACCTGGGTGGGATGCTCGAGGAGGACGAGCACCTGGCGCGCATTGGCGGGCAGGAGTTCGTGCTGGTGCTGCTGTGCCCGATCGGCAGCGCCTGGGAGCGGATCGACCGCAGCCGTCGCAGCCTGGCCGCGCAGCCCTTCCACGCCGATCGCGCCGAACCGGTCAGCCTGGCCTTCAGCGCCGGGCTGGCGGCGTTCCCGCAGGACGGCGCCAGCGCCTCGGCCCTGCTCGGCAGCGCCGACCGGCGCCTGCAGGAGGCCAAGCGCGCCGGACGCAACCGGGTGATCGCGCGCGACGTGTAAGGGACCTGTCATTTCGACCGTCGGGAGGAATCCCATCCAGCGCGCGAGGAAGCGGCTTTCTCCCTTCGGTCGAAATGACAGGGACTGGGCAACCCAGGTGACGTGGACAGGGCCGGGACGGCATCCCACGGATGGGGACAGGTCGAACGACAGCCGAGCGCAGGCCGCCCGCGGTTGCCGCAGCCTGCCCGCTGCTCTAGGCTGCCGCGTCTGTTTTGCACGAAATCGATGCGGGGAAACGGGATGGAAGCACTGCTGCGCGTCGGTTTCGGCCTGTTCGGACTGGCGGTGCTGATCGGCCTGGTCTGGTTGTTCTCCAACAACAAGCGGCGTGTCGACTGGCCCCTTGTCGGCACAGGCATCGCCCTGCAGATCGCCTTTGCCGCGCTGGTGCTGCTGGTGCCGGGTGGGCGCGACGTGTTCGACTGGCTCGGCCACGGCTTCGTGCGGCTGCTCGGTTTCGTCAACGCCGGTTCGGAGTTCATCTTCGGCAGTTTGATGAACGTGGAGACCTACGGCTTCATCTTCGCCTTCCAGGTGCTGCCGACGATCATCTTCTTCGCCGCGTTGATGAGCGTGCTCTACCACCTCGGCGTCATGCAGTACGTGGTGCGGATCATGGCGTTGGCGATCACCAGGGTGATGCGCGTATCCGGCGCCGAGACCACCAGCGTCTGCGCCAGCGTGTTCATCGGCCAGACCGAGGCGCCGCTGACCGTGCGCCCCTACATCTCGCGCATGACCGAATCCGAGCTGATCACGATGATGATCGGCGGCATGGCGCACATCGCCGGCGGCGTGCTGGCGGCCTATGTGGGCATGCTCGGCGGCGGAGACCCGGTCGAGCAGGCCTTCTACGCCAAGCACCTGCTGGCCGCATCGATCATGGCCGCGCCGGCGACGCTGGTGATCGCCAAGATCCTGATCCCGGAAACCGGCGAACCGCTGACCCGCGGCACGGTCAAGATGGAGGTCGAGAAGACCACCAGCAACGTGATCGACGCGGCCGCCGCCGGCGCCGGCGACGGCCTGCGCCTGGCGCTGAACATCGGCGCGATGCTGCTGGCCTTCATCGCCCTGATCGCGATGATCAACGCGCCGCTGACCTGGCTGGGCGATATCACCGGCCTGCAGGCCGCGATCGGCCGGCCGCTGGACCTGGCGACGATCTTCGGCTGGGTGCTGGCGCCGATCGCCTGGTTGATCGGCGTGCCGTGGCAGGACGCGGGCGTGGTCGGATCGCTGATCGGACAGAAGGTGGTGATCAACGAGTTCGTCGCCTACCTGCAGCTGGCCGACATCGTCAACGGCCGCGTCGATGGCGTGGTGCTGAGCGACCAGGGGCGGCTGATCGCGACCTACGCGCTGTGCGGCTTCGCCAACTTCAGCTCGATCGCGATCCAGATCGGCGGCATCGGCGGGCTCGCACCCGACCGCCGCAAGGACCTGGCGCGCTTCGGCCTGCGCGCGGTGCTGGGCGGCACCGTCGCCACGCTGATGACGGCGACCATCGCCGGCGTGCTGATCAACCTCGGCGCCTGAGCAGGGAACCGACGCGCCGTGTCCATCCCCGCTCCAGCACAGGTGGTCGTGGTCGGCTCGTTCAACGTCGACCACGTCTGGCATTGCGAAACGCTGCCGCGCCCGGGCGAGACACTCATTGGCAGCTACGCCACCGGGCCCGGTGGCAAGGGCTTCAACCAGGCCACGGCCTGCGCGCGCAGCGGCGCGGCGACGGTGTTCATCTGCGCGATCGGCGATGATGCGGGTGGCCAGCTGGTGCGCAGCCTGGCGGCGCGCGACGGCATCGACCTGCGCGCTGAAACCGGCGACGAGCCCACCGGCACCGCCGGCATCCACGTGGACCGCGCCGGCATCAACACCATCGTCATCGGCGCGGGCGCCAACGGCGTGCTGTCGACGGAATTCGTCGCGCGCCAGGCCGAGGCCATCGCCACTGCACGGATCGTGCTGGCGCAGCTGGAGTCGCCGGTCGACAGCGTGCTCGAGGCGATGCGGCTGGCGCGCGCGGCGGGGATCCGCACGATCCTCAATCCGGCGCCGGCCAATGCGCCGAGCACGCGCGAGCTGCTCGCGGTGGCCGACATCCTCACCCCGAACGAAACCGAGCTTGCTGCGCTGCTGGCGCGGCATGCCGGCGAAGCTGTCGATCCAGCCCAGGTCGCCGCGCTGGACGATGCGCGCCTGCACCGGCTGTGCCGGATGCTGCTGCCGCGCGGCACGGTGGTGATCACGCTGGGCGCCGCCGGTGCCTTCGTGTCCCACCGCGAGGACAAGTGCCGCGGCGACGAGATTCCGCACTACCGCGTCGCGGCTTTCGAGGCGAAGACGATCGACACCACCGGCGCCGGCGACGCGTTCAACGGGGCACTGGCATCTTCCCTGGCCACGGTGCCCAACCGGGCCTTCGCCGACCACGTGCGCTTTGCCGCCCACTACGCCGCGCTGTCGACCGAGCACGAAGGCGCGGCCGCCTCGATGCCGCGCCTGTCCGCATCCGGGCTGCGGTAACGGCAACGGCCGTGAAGCCTGTAGACGGCGCTCCGCCCCACCACCGCTACAATTGCGCGATGCAGATCGGCCCCCACCGCATCCAACCGCGCGTGATCCTCGCCCCGATGGCGGGCGTCACCGACAAGCCGTTCCGGCAGCTGTGCAAGCGGCTGGGCGCGGGGCTGGCGGTGTCGGAAATGACCACCAGCGATCCGCGTTTCTGGAACACGCGCAAATCCGTGCACCGCATGGATCACGACGGCGAGCCGGACCCGATCAGCGTGCAGATCGCGGGCACGGTGCCCGAAGTGATGGCCGAAGCCGCGCGCCACAACGCCGGCCATGGCGCGCAGATCATCGACATCAACATGGGCTGCCCGGCCAAGAAGGTGTGCAACGCCTGGGCCGGCTCGGCGCTGATGCAGGACGAGATGCTGGTGGCGCGCATCCTCGAGGCGGTGGTGGCGGCGGTGGATGTACCGGTCACGCTCAAGATCCGCACCGGCTGGGACACCGCGCATCGCAACGCACCCGCGATCGCGCGCATCGCGCAGGAGAGCGGCATTGCCGCGCTCACCGTGCACGGCCGCACCCGCGATCAGCACTACAGCGGCCAGGCCGAGTACGACACCATCGCCGCGATCAAGACCGACCTGCGCATCCCGGTGATCGCCAACGGCGACATCGACTCGCCGCACAAGGCGCTGCAGGTGCTGCGCCAGACCGGCGCCGATGCGGTGATGATCGGACGCGCGGCGCAGGGCCGGCCGTGGGTCTTCGCCGCAGTAGCGCACTTCCTCGCCACCGGCGCCATCCTGCCCGAGCCCTCGCCTGCCGAAGTGCGCGACATCCTGCTGGGCCACCTGCAGGCGCTGCATGACTTCTACGGCGAGCAGTCCGGCGTGCGCATCGCGCGCAAGCACCTGGGCTGGTACGCGAAGGACCGGCCGGAAAATGCGGCCTTCCGCAGCGTGGTCAACCGCGCCGAGAGCGCGGACATGCAGCGGCGGCTGACCCGCGACTACTTCGACGCGCTGGTCGCCGGCGTCGTCCCGGAGCTGTCCGCAGCCGCCTGAGCACGGCGGGCTTGCCAGCGCGCGCGCCGGCACCCAAGATTCGCGGCGCGCCGGACGGACTGGACCGGCACGGGGAGCGGCACATGGAATTGCACGAACACGACCCGGACGCATCGCGCCGGCCGATCAGGGCGCGCGGCAATCTACTCGTCCAGCGCATCGCCGCGGCACTCGCGCGCTCGGCGCTGACGCCCAATGCCATCTCGGTGCTCAGCATCGTGTTCGCCGCCGCAGGCGCGGTGGCGCTGCTGTGGCTGCCGGTGTGGGGCGCCTGGCTGTGCGCGCTGGGCATCCAGCTGCGGCTGCTGTGCAACCTGTTCGACGGCATGGTGGCGGTGGAGGGCGGCAAGTCCACGCCCACCGGCGCGCTCTACAACGAGGTGCCCGACCGTGTCGCCGACAGTCTGCTGCTGGTCGCACTCGGCTACGCGGCAGGACTGCCGTGGGCCGGATGGCTGGCGGCGCTGCTCGCCGCTTCGACCGCTTACGTCCGCACCCTTGGCGGCGCGCTGGGGCAGGCGCAGGATTTCCGCGGGCCGATGGCCAAGCAGCACCGCATGGCGCTGATGACGCTGGCCTGCGTGCTGGCGCCGGCCGAGGCGATGCTCGCAGGCAGCCGCCACGTGCTGGTCGTGGCGGTTGCGGTGATTGCGATCGGCTCGCTGTTGACCTGCGGCACACGGCTGAGCGCGATCGCCCGGCGACTGGAGCGCGCGTCTTGATCGCGCGCCTCGGCGCGGCCGCGCTGGTCGGTTTCACCCGCACGATGGTGGGCGCACGCGCGCAGTGGCGGGTCGCGCCGCCGCAGGGCCAGTGCATCTACTTCGCCAACCACACCAGCCACCTGGACACGGTGGCGATCTGGTCGGCGCTGGCGCCGCACCTGCGGGCCACGGTGCGCCCGGTGGCCGCGCGCGACTACTGGGACAAGCCGGGCCTGCGCGGCTGGCTGTCCGGCCAGGTGCTGCGCGCGATCCTGATCGACCGGCAGCGCGAATCGCCCGATGCCGACCCGCTGGCCCCGGTGCGCGATGCGCTCGACCAGGGCGACTCGCTGGTCCTGTTCCCGGAAGGCACGCGCAGCAACGAGCGGCTGCCGCAGAAGTTCAAGGGCGGCCTGTTCAAGCTGGCCAGCGAGTATCCCCACGTCGAACTGGTGCCGGTCTACCTCGACACCCTGCACCGTAGCCTGCCCAAGGGCGCGCTGCTGCCCTTGCCGCTGCCGCTGTACTGCAACGTGAACTTCGGCGCGCCGCTGGCGCTGGCGCCCGGCGAGAGCCGCGACGATTTCCTCGAGCGCGCGCGCGCCGCGGTGGAGGCGATGGCATGAGCCCGCAGACGAAGATGATCTACGTGTTCTCGGGCATCGTCGCCCTGCTGCTGGTGGCCTCGATCGTCGGCTGGCTGCTGTCCCGCCGAGGCCCGGACGGCGGCGGCGCGAGCGTGCGCAACCTCAATGCACGCGTGCGCGCCTGGTGGGGCATGGTGGGCGTGCTGGGCGCCTGCTTCGCGATCGGGCCGGTGGCGACGCTGGTGGTGTTTGCCTTCATCTCGTTCTTCGCGCTGCGCGAGTTCATCACCCTCACCCCCACGCGCGCCGGCGACCACCTGCCGCTGGTGGCCGCGTTCTACCTGCTGATCCCGATCCAGTACTGGCTGATCTTCGACCAGTGGTATGGCCTGTTCGCGATCTTCATCCCGGTCTACGCCTTCCTCGCGCTGCCGGTGCTGGCCGTGTTCGGCGGCGACACCACCGATTTCCTGGAGCGCAGCACCAAGATCCAGTGGGGCGTGATGATCGCCATCTACTGCATCAGCCATGCGCCGGCGCTGATGATCCTGCATCCCGATGCGCCTGCCGGGACCGGCCAGCTGCTGCTGCTCTACCTGATGCTGGTGGTGCAGATCAGCGACGTGATGCAGTACGTGTTCGGCAAGCTGCTGGGCCGGCACAAGGTGGCGCCGCAGGTGAGCCCATCCAAGACCGTGGAAGGCCTGGTCGGCGGCGGGCTGGCCGCGGTGGGTATCGGCACCGCGCTGTGGTGGATGACGCCCTTCACGCCGCTGCAGGCGGCCGGCATGTCGGCGGTGATCGTGCTCGCGGGCTTCTGCGGCGGACTGGCGCTGTCGGCGGTCAAGCGCAGCCTCGGCGCCAAGGACTGGGGCCGGATGATCGAAGGCCACGGCGGCATGATGGACCGGATGGACTCGGTGGTCTTCGCCGCGCCGGTGTTCTTCCACCTGACCCGCTACTGGTTCCCGGGCTAGGTCTGACCCGGCAAGCGAAACGCGCCCGGGGACCAGCCGGCCCGTCGCCTACGGATCCCCGGGGCCAGCCGCCGGCTCGTTCCAGATCCGATGCCACATCTGTCCCAGCCGCCTGCGCGCCTCCCAGGGCCAGGACAGCTGCTCGGGTGGAATCGCGCGCCACTGCTCGCCATCGCGCTGCGCCACCACGAAGTTGAAGCTGTAGTCGGGTTCGGCGCCCATGCGCAGGTCGCTGAGCACCAGCCTGTCCTCGCGCACCTGCGCCTTCATGAAGCCGCGGTTGAACCACTGCAGCCGCGCCACCGCGGGTAGCTCGCCGACCTGCGCGAGTGCCTCCACATCGGAACGATGGTGGCGGAAGGCGATTGGCCGCGAATCCGCGACCAGCGAGTGTTCGCCTTCGACGAAGCCGTCCGGCGTCATCGCCACCACCCGCCACAGCAGCGTATTGAACGGCATCGGCACCGAGAACCGCGCCGCGTCCTGCAGGCCGAGTGCGGCAAGCGACCGCTCCGCCTCGCGCTCCACCATGGCCTTGGCCAGCAGCGACCAGCCCAGGTAGGCCGTGCTGAGCACCAGCCCGGCCAGCAGCGCGTGTCGCGCCAGCGGCCTCGCACCCGCGAACAGCGCCACCATCACGCCCAGCAGCAGCCACAGCGTGTAGCCCGGATCGATGATGAACACGCTCGACCACATCACCGGCGGCGTGGCCAGCGGCCACAGCAGCTGCGTGCCGTAAACGGTAAACGCGTCCAGCAGCGGATGGGTGACCAGCGCCAGCTGGATCGCCCAGAACCATGCCAGTGGCGCCTGCGCCACGCGCCCATCGCGGCGCCGGAACAAGGCCCAGATCGCCCAGCCCAGCAGCGGCAGCACGAACAGCGAATGGCTGAAGCCGCGATGCAGCGTCATCAGCGCAACGGGATCGTCGGTGAACAGGGCGATCGGAAAGGAATCGAGGTCGGGCAGCGTGCCGAGCGCAGCACCGGCGAGCATGGCCGCGCGACGATGCCCGGCAGGCACAACGGCGGCGGCAACCGCGGCGCCGAGCAGAAGCTGGGAGAGCGAATCCATGCGCCCATTCTAGGGAAGGTCCGGGCAACCCTGAATCGTCCGGGCCGTCCTGCCACCTGCCGATGCGCTCCAGGAGGCCGAGCGGCAGTGGCAGGGTTAACCGCCCTGCAACTTCCTCCACGGCAAGATGCGCCACCGCCCGGCGGCGTGTATCATTCCGACCCATCTTTTCATCCGAATTGAAGGATATATCGATGTCGAGCTACCTGTTCACCTCCGAATCGGTCTCGGAAGGCCATCCGGACAAGATCGCCGACCAGATTTCCGACGCGGTGCTGGACGCGATCCTGGCCCAGGACAAGCGCGCGCGCGTGGCCTGCGAGACGATGGTCAAGACCGGCGCGGCGATCGTGGCCGGCGAGGTCACCACCAGCGCGTGGGTCGACATCGAGGGCCTGGCGCGCAAGGTGATCAACGACATCGGCTACGACAATTCCAACGTCGGCTTCGATGGTCACACCTGCGCGATCATCAACATGCTCGGCAAGCAGTCGCCCGACATCAACCAGGGCGTGGACCGCAAGAAGCCCGAGCAGCAGGGCGCCGGCGACCAGGGCCTGATGTTCGGCTATGCCTGCAACGAGGCGCCCGAGTACATGCCCGCCCCGCTCTACTACAGCCACCGGCTGGTGGAGCAGCAGGCCAAGGTGCGCAAGAGCGGCAAGCTCAAGTGGCTGCGTCCGGACGCCAAGAGCCAGGTCACGCTGCGCTACAGCGGCGACGGCAACGACATCCTCGGCCTGGACGCGGTGGTGCTGTCCACCCAGCACGATCCGGACATCAAGCAGAAGGACCTGGTGGAGGCGGTGCGCGAGCACATCCTCAAGCCGGTGCTGCCGAAGAAGTGGCTCGAGGCGCTGGCCAAGAACAAGGTGCACATCAACCCGACCGGCAAGTTCGTGATCGGCGGGCCGGTGGGCGACTGCGGCCTGACCGGGCGCAAGATCATCGTCGACACCTACGGCGGCATGGCCCGCCACGGCGGCGGCGCGTTCTCGGGCAAGGATCCGTCCAAGGTCGACCGCTCGGCCGCCTATGCCGCGCGCTACGTGGCCAAGAACATCGTCGCCGCCGGCCTGGCCGACCGCTGCGAGGTGCAGGTGAGCTACGCGATCGGCGTGGCCGAGCCGACATCGATCTCGGTCACCACCTTCGGCACCGGCAAGGTCGCCGACGATGTGATCGAGAAGCTGATCCGCAAGCACTTCGACCTGCGCCCCTACGGCATCATGCAGATGCTCGACCTGGAGCACCCGATCTACCAGGCGACCGCGGCCTACGGCCACTTCGGCCGCAAGCCGAAGGAGATCTCCTACGTCGACGGCGCCGGCAAGAAGCACACCGCCACCGCGTTCTCGTGGGAGAAGACCGACCGCGCCGACGAGCTGCGCAAGGCCGCGAAGCTCAAATAAGCAAGGCATTCCCGCCCGATCGGGTGGGACACGGGGACAGTGGACGGGCCGCGAAAGCGGCCCGTTTTCATTTCATCGCGCACAGCTCGCTGTCACGGGATGGTCGCGTCACGGGCAAGGTGGGGCCAACAACGGCGCAAACGCCGCCGAAGGCCAGTTGCCCTGGCCGCCGACCTTCTGGCTCAACCTCGCAGGGCATCCGCATCGAACCGGGTCATCCCCGTGATGACTGGTCATGGCTGCCGGAGGACCGCCCTCGTGCGCGCCCGGATTCAGCCTCGCCGCGGCGGGAAGCGATATAATTCGCCCCCGCCGAGGGGCGCTGCGACCGTGGATCAGCACGGCCAGGCTCGGCAGGATCAACACGCGACAACGGCGCCCGTCACCACGGATCCGCACCGGGTCCCAAGACGGAGCACCACCATGAACGCACAAGTGAAGACCTTCTCCCAGGAAGGCGACTACAAGGTCGCCGACATCTCCCTGGCCGACTGGGGCCGCAAGGAACTCGACATCGCCGAGCACGAGATGCCGGGCCTGATGTCGATCCGCCGCAAGCACGCCACGCAGGCGCCGCTCAAGGGCGTGCGCGTGACCGGCTCGCTGCACATGACCATCCAGACCGCGGTGCTGATCGAGACGCTCAAGGACATCGGCGCCGACGTGCGCTGGGCCTCGTGCAACATCTTCAGCACCCAGGACCACGCCGCCGCCGCGATCGCCGCTTCTGGCACTCCCGTATTCGCGTGGAAGGGCGAGACGCTGGAGGAATACTGGGACTGCACGCTCGAGGCGCTGACCTTCACCCTGCCCGACGGCACCCTGACCGGCCCGGAGATGGTGGTCGACGACGGCGGCGACGTGACCCTGCTGATCCACAAGGGCTACGAGCTGGAAAAGGGCGACGAGAGCTGGGTCAACTCGGCCTCGGGCAGCCACGAGGAGCAGGTGATCAAGGACCTGCTCAAGCGCGTGGCCAAGGAGCGTCCGGGCTACTGGAGCCGGGTCGTCGCCGACTGGAAGGGCGTGTCCGAGGAAACCACCACCGGCGTGCACCGCCTCTACCAGCTTGCCGAGCGCGGCCAGCTGCTGGTGCCGGCGATCAACGTCAACGACTCGGTCACCAAGAGCAAGTTCGACAACCTCTACGGCTGCCGCGAGTCGCTGGCCGACGGCCTCAAGCGCGCGCTCGACGTGATGCTGGCCGGCAAGGTCGCGGTCGTGTGCGGCTACGGCGACGTGGGCAAGGGCTCGGCGGCATCGCTGCGCGCCTATGGCGCGCGCGTGATCGTCACCGAGATCGACCCGATCTGCGCGCTGCAGGCGGCGATGGAAGGCTATGAGGTCAAGCCGATCGAGGACACCCTCGGCGAGGCCGACATCTACGTCACCACCACCGGCAACAAGGACATCATCCGCCTCGAGCACATGCAGGCGATGAAGGACCAGGCGATCGTCTGCAACATCGGCCACTTCGACAACGAGATCCAGGTCGATGCGCTGTACGCCTCCGGCGCGGTCAAGATCAACATCAAGCCGCAGGTGGACAAGTTCACCTTCGCCAACGGCAACGCGATCTTCCTGCTGGCCGAAGGCCGCCTGGTGAACCTGGGTTGCGCCACGGGCCATCCGAGCTTCGTGATGTCGAACTCGTTCTCCAACCAGACGCTGGCGCAGATCGACCTGTGGGCCAACAAGGACAGCTACGAGGCCAAGGTCTACATCCTGCCCAAGAAGCTGGACGAGGAAGTGGCGCGCCTGCACCTGGAGAAGATCGGGGTGAGGCTGACCAGGCTGACCCAGGACCAGGCCGACTACCTGGGCATATCGGTCGACGGCCCCTACAAGCCGGAGCACTACCGCTACTGAGTCCGCGCCCACGCGCGGCACAACACCGGGCGCCGAATGGCGCCCGGTTCTTTTTCAGGATCCCGACTGCATGACCAGCGTGTCCTCTCCGGCCCCGGCCGCCGGCCCGGTATTCGTGCGCCTGCTGGCGCGCGTGGCGGGCGCTGGCGCTGGCGGCCGCGATGGCCCGCCACTGGCCGCGACGCTCGCGCAGTGGATCGACTGGCCGCGCGCGGTGACCCTGGCCGGCGCGCTCGATGGCGCGGTGGCTGCAACCACCGAAGGTCCGCGCTTCGATGCCGCAGAGGACGCCGCCTGCGTGCAGATACGGGCGCAGCTGCGCGGGGCGATCCAGTCCGATGCCCTGCTTGCGGTGCCGGGCCAGATGCCAGCCGAAGCGAAGGTGGACTTCGCGCCGTTGCGCGCACGCCATCTCGCTCACCAGCGCGCCATCCTCGCCGCCACCGGCCGCCTGCGCGGGCGCCTGCGCGACATGCTCGCGGCCCGACCCGATGGCGCACGGCTGGCCGAGGTCGATGCGGCGATGGAGCAGGTGCTGGGGCCGCGCGAACATACGCTGCTGTCGACCGTGCCGGACCTGCTCGGCCGGCATTTCGAACGACTGCAGGCGCAGGCAACGGCTGCGTCGCAGGACGCCACGACGCCGTCCCCGCCGCGACCCTGGCTCGACCGCTTCCGCCTCGAGATGCGCGAACTGCTGCTCGCCGAACTCGATGTCCGTTTCTCACCCGTCGAGGCGCTGCTTGCCGCGCTTCGCACCACTGATCCGACGCCATGACCCGACGCCCCCTCGATTTCCTCGCGCCCATCGTGTTCCTCGCCGGCCTGATCGTTGTCGGCTGGATCGGCGCGGGCTATCTCGGCAGCAGCCTGCTGGGCATTGCCGTGGTCGGGCTGATCGTTGCCTGCTACGCGGCGGGCGCACTGGAACTGCACCGCTACCGCCAGGGCAGCGCAAGCCTGGCGCAGGCGCTGGACGATGCAGACACGGCCGCTGCGGACCTGACGGCCTGGCTCGGCCGCCTGCAGCCGTCCCTGCGCAATCCGGTGCGGCTGCGCATCGCGGGCGGGAACGCCGCGCTGCCCGCTCCGGTGCTTGCGCCTTCGCTGGCCGCGCTGCTGGTGCTGCTGGGCATGCTCGGCACCCTGCTCGGCATGATGGCCACGCTGCGCGGCACCGGGATGGCGCTCGACAGTGCGCTCGACCTCGCCGCCATCCGCGATTCACTGGCCACGCCCGTGCGCGGGCTGGCGCTCGCCTTCGGTACCTCGATCGCGGGCGTCGGCGCGTCCGCGACGCTGGGCCTGCTGTCCACCCTGGTGCGGCGCGAACGCCTGCAGGTCGTGCAGCGCCTGGACGCCGCCATCGCCGGCCCGCTGCGCCTGCACTCGCAGGGACACCAGCGCGAAGAGGCGTTCCGCCTGCTGCAGCGGCAGACCGAACTGATGCCGGCGCTGGTCGACCGGCTGCAGGCCATGAGCGTCGCCATCGAAGCGCAGGCCACCTCGGCCAACGCGCAGCTGCAGGCGCGCCAGGACGATTTCCATGCGGACGCCGGGCGCGCGTACACGCAGCTGGCCGCGTCGGTCGGGCAATCGCTGGAAGCGAGCGTGACCGAAAGCAGCCGCGCGGTGACCGGCGCGCTGCAGCCCGCGATCGAAACCACGCTTGCCGGCATGGCGCGCGAGGCCGCGACGCTGCGCGAGACCGTGGCCCAAGCCGTGCAGCAGCAGCTGCAGGCCCTGACCGCCGGCTTCGAGACGGCGAGCAGCCGCGCCTCTGACAGCTGGAGCGCAGCGCTGGTCGAACAGCAGCGCGCCAACGCCGGCCTGGCGTCCGAGTTGCGCGTCACGCTCGAACGCTCCAGCCAGGCGCACGAGCAGCGTGCCACCGAACTCCTGGACGGTGTCGCCACCCGCCTGGCCGCTGCGGGCGACTCCGTGGCCGGAGCGTGGACCCAGGCGCTTGCTCGCCAGCAGACGGCGAACGACGCGCTGGCGTCCCGCAACGAAGCTGCATTGGCCATCGCCGCCACCGGCTTCGAGCAGCACGCCACCGCACTGGCCGGCACCCTGCGGCAGTCGCACGATGAACTGCAGGCCGCCCTCGCCTCGCGCGACGAGGCACGCCTGGTCACCTGGACCGGCACGCTCGAATCCATGACCGGCGAACTCGCGCGCCGCTGGGAGCTGACAGGTGAACAGGTCGCCAGCCGCCAGCAGGCCATCTGCGACGCGCTGGAGCGCACCGCTGGCGAAATCGCGTCGCAGGCCCAGGCCCATGCCGGTGCAACCATCGCCGAGGTCGCACGCCTGGTGGAGACCGCATCCGAGGCCCCGCGCGCGGCCGCCGAGGTCATCGGCGAGCTGCGCCAGTCGCTGTCGGAGAGCATGGTGCGCGACACCGCGATGCTGGAAGAGCGCACGCGCCTGCTGGCCACGCTTGAAACCCTGCTCGACGCGGTCAATCACGCCTCGGGCGAGCAGCGCGCCGCGGTGGATGCGCTGGTCACGACCTCGGCCGACCTGCTCGAACGCACCAGCACGCAGCTGGTCGAGCGCATCGATGCCGAAGCCGGACGCCTGGATGCCGCCGCCGGCCAGCTCACCGCCAGCGCGGTCGACGTGGCCAGCCTGGGCGATGCTTTCGGCGCGGCGGTGGACAGCTTCGGGCAAGCCAACGAGGCGCTGCTCGAACGCCTGCAGCAGGTCGCCGGCGCGCTCGACGGCTCGCTTGCGCGCAGCGACGAGCAGCTCGCCTACTACGTGGCGCAGGCGCGCGAAGTGGTCGAGCTGAGCGTGCTGTCGCAGCAGCAGATCATCGCCGAGCTGCAGCGCGTTGCCGACGCCGGGCAGGTCGCCGAGGCATGAGCGCCGGACTCGATGCCGGCGACGGCGACACCGCCACCATCTGGGCCGCGTTCGGCGACCTGATGGCGGTGATGCTGGGCGTGTTCGTGCTGATCCTGCTGGGCGTGGTCGGCATGCACCTGCACACGGCGGCGCAGCTGGACGGGATCGAGCGCGAGCAGGCGCGCGCGGCCGCGCAGCGGCAGGCACTGGAACATGCGCTGGCGGTGCCGCTCGCGGCCGGGCGCGTCACCCTGGTCGACGGACGCATCGGGATCCGCGGCAACGTGCTGTTCGCGCTCAACTCCGACGCACTGCAGGACGAAGGCCGCGACCTGCTCGTGGAACTGGCGACGCCCCTGGCCGACTACCTCGGCGCGCGTGAGGAGATCCTGATGGTGAGCGGCTTCACCGACGATCGCCCGGTGCTCGGCAGCAATCGCCGCTATGCCGACAACTGGGAGCTGTCCGCCCAGCGCGCGCTCACCGTCACCCGCGCCCTGATCGAGGCCGGCCTGCCGGCCGATTCGATCTTTGCTGCGGCATTCGGCGCGCAGCAGCCGGTTGGCTCCAACCAGGACGAAGCCGGCCGCGCGCGCAACCGGCGCGTCGAGATCGCGCCGATGCCGCGACCGCAGCAGGACGGCACTGCGGACGATGACCGATAGCCTGCCCGATCTGGTCGGACTCCTCGACGCCTGGCGCCGATGCGGTATCGGGCAGCGGGACGGGATGCGCTGGCATCGCATCGAGGCGCTCGCCGCACGCGCCGTTCGGCTGGAAGGGAGCGCGCGCGACGTGCTGGACGCGAGGCTGCGCTTGCTCATGGAGCAGGATCTGCCTGCGCAGGCCGGCGACGACGACGCCCCGCCAGCCGACCGCGACGCGTCCGCACTCGACGAACCCCCTTCACCCACGGCGGAGCTGTCGGCACTGGTGCTGCGGCTGTCCGGCATCCGGACCATGCGTGGCGATTCAGCGACGCTGGACAGCGCTGCCACTACATCAACTGTCGACGGCGACGCCGACACGATCGCGGCCAGCGGCGCGACGAACCAAGCGCAGGACCCGGACGACGGCGGGTTCCAGTCACTCCCGGCCCTGGACGCCATCCGCCGGACCTGGGCGCGCCTGCGCACCGCCAGCCATCTGCAGCACATCATGGCCGACGTCCCGGAGGATGCCGGTCCCATGCACTCCACCGTCCTGGTGCACCGCGCCATCGCGCTGATGCACGACACCGCGCCGGATTACCTGCAGCACTTCCTGGGCTACGCGGATGCGCTGGCGGGGCTGGAGCGGATCAGTCCGACGCCAGCCACCACACCAGCGCCACGATCCCCACGCCCACCGCGGCCAGCTTCACCGGCGAACGCTTCACGTCCTCGCAAAGCCCCTCGACGACGTTCACGCGGTCGGCCGCGACCAGCATGAGCCAGTGCCGCAGGTCGTTCTCGCTGCGGCGGAACGCCGCGCGACGCATGACCCCGCTCAGCCCTTTTGGCGGTGGCGTGAGCGCCGGCGAGGGCGGTGCCGGGGATATCCGCCGACAGCGGCTGCAACGCCTGCGGCGATATCGGCGCCGAAGCCGGTCTCAATCGCCCCGGCGTGGACGCTCCGGCGCCACCTCCACAGCCTGCTCGGGCAGGCGGTTGTGCGCGGCATCCAGCCACGACGGCTTCTCGGCGTAGATCTCCCGCAGCAGCTGCTTGACCAGTTCGACGTGGCGCGAGCCATCGTTTACGCGATGGCTCAGGATGATCGGCGAGGTCGCACGCTCGTCGTCGATCAGCCGATAGTGCAGGTCGGTGCGCAGCGAGCGCGCGGCCGCGGGAATGACGCAGACGCCGGCCTCGGCGGCGACCAGCCCCACCGCGGTTTGCAGTTCGCGCACTTCCTGCACCTCGGCCGGGCGCACGCCGTGGTCGTGCAGCAGGGTCAGCACCTGGTCGGCGAAGCTCGGGCGCGGTTCCTTCGGATAGACGATCAGGTGGGTTCCGGCGAGGTCGGCGATGGCGACCGGATCGGTGCTGGCGTCCAGCGGCGTGCCGGGCGGGATCGCCAGCAGCAGGCGCTCCTCGCGCAGCACGATGCGCTCGACCGCCGGATCATTGCTGCGCACGCGGCCGAAGCCGACATCGATGCGGCCGGCCTTGAGCGCCTCGATCTGCTGCAGCGACATCATTTCCAGCAGCCTGATGTCGAGCTCCGGCGCATGCTCGCGCAGCTTGCGTACCAGCATCGGCAGGCCGCCGTAGAGGGTCGAGGCGACGAAGCCGATGGTGAACACGCTGCGTTCGTTCTTGCCCACGCGCTGCGTCGCGGCCTTCATCTGCTCGACGCGGCCGAGGATCTGCAGCGCCTGCTCGCGGAACAGGCGGCCGGCGTCGGTCAGGCGCAGCGGGCGGCTGCTGCGGGAGATCAGCAGGACGCCGAGTTCTTCCTCCAACAGCTGGATCTGGCGGCTCAGCGGCGGCTGCGCGATGTGCAGCGTTTCCGCGGCGCGGGTGAAGTTGCGCTCGCGGGCCACGGCGAGGAAGTAGCGGAGCTGCCGCAGGTCCATGACAGTCTCGATCTGGCGATGGATCGAATTGTGCGACCGCACAACCCAACGGAATCAATAGTTACGGCGTAATCATACCTTCAGGGTATCGAATTACACGAAAATCGTGTTGGACGCACCATCCATGGCGGCGCATAACAACAGCCATGAACGCAGTCCTGACCCCCGTCCCGTCCAGCGCCCATTCGATCGAGCGGATCGAGACGCTCCTGATCGACCTGCCCACCATCCGTCCCCACAAGCTGTCGGTGGCGACGATGGACGGCCAGACCCTGATGCTGGTGCGCATCCACTGCGCCGATGGCGTGGTCGGCGTCGGCGAGGGCACCACCATCGGCGGGCTGGCCTACGGCGGCGAGAGCCCGGAAGGCATGAAGCTGGCCGTCGACACCTATTTCGCGCCGGTCCTGCTCGGCCAGGACGCGAGCCGGGTGCAGGCGCTGATGGCGCGCCTGGGCCGCGCGGTGAAGGAGAACCGCTTCGCCAAGAGTGCGGTCGAGACCGCCCTGCTCGACGCCCAGGGCCAGCGCACCGGTCTGCCGCTGTCCGAGCTGCTGGGCGGCCGCCGTCGCGAGCGGCTGCCGGTCGCCTGGACGCTGGCCTCGGGCGACACCGCGCGCGACATCGCCGAAGCCGAACGCATGCTCGACCTGCGCCGGCACAACGTCTTCAAGCTCAAGATCGGCGCCAGGCCGATCGACGAGGACATCGCCCACGTCGCCGCCATCAAGCGTGCGCTGGGCGACCGCGCCGCGGTGCGCGTGGACGTCAACATGGCCTGGAGCGAAACCCGGGCCGCCTGGGGCATGGCCGCGCTGGCCGACGCCGGCTGCGAGCTGGTCGAACAGCCGGTGGCCAGCGCCGCCGGGCTGGCGCGCCTGATGCGTCGCTTCCCGCTTGCGCTGATGGCCGACGAATCGCTGCACGGGCCGGAGTCTGCGTTCGCGATCGCGAAGGCGGCGGGCGCGGACGTGTTCGCGGTCAAGGTCGAGCAGTCCGGCGGCCTGTTCAATGCGCTGCGGGTGGCGGCGATCGCCGACGCGGCCGGCATCGAACTGTACGGCGGCACGATGCTCGAAGGTGCGGTCGGCACGATCGCCTCGGCGCACGCCTTCGCCGCCTTCGCCAACCTGCAGTGGGGCACCGAACTGTTCGGGCCGCTGCTGCTGACCGAAGAAATCCTTGCCACGCCGCTGGACTACAGCGACTTCCACCTGACGGTTCCCGACGGCCCCGGCCTCGGCATCGCCCTGGACGAGGACCGCGTGCAGTTCTTCCGGCGCGACGCGTCGCGCCGGACCACCTCCCTCCCCCCTTCCGCAACCGGGAACTGACGCCATGCTCTTCCATGTGCGAATGGACGTGAACCTGCCGGTCGACATGGACCCGGCACGGGCCGCCGAACTCAAGGCAACCGAAAAGGCCTACTCGCAGCAGCTGCAGCGCAGCGGCAAGTGGCGCCACATCTGGCGCATCGCCGGCGAGTTCGCCAACTACAGCGTCTTCGACGTCGCCGACAACCAGGAGCTGCACGAGCTGCTCACCGGCCTGCCGCTGTTTCCGTACATGGACATCTCGGTGGCGCCGCTGTGCCGGCACCCCTCGTCGATCCGCGAGGACGACCGCTAGCAGACTTCCGCCACGCAGCCCGGGCTCACCGGGCAGCCAACGCAACCACGACAGGAGCGGCACCATGAGCGTCAAGATCTTCGATACGCCTGAAGTCCAGGACTTCCTGAAAACCGTCAGCGGACTGGACAAGGACGGCGGCGACCCGCGCAGCAAGCAGATCATCCATCGCCTGATGTCGGACCTGTTCCGGGCGATCGACGATCTCGACATCACGCCCGACGAATACTGGACCGGCATCGCCTGGCTCAACGCGCTCGGCGCTGCCGGACAGGCGGGTCTGATCTCCCCCGGCCTGGGCCTGGACCACTTCCTCGACATGCGCCTGGACGCGATCGACGCACAGGCCGGCGTCAGCGGCTGCACGCCGCGCACCATCGAAGGCCCGCTGTACGTGGCCGGCGCGCCGGTCGAACAGGGCTTCGCGCGCCTGGATGACGGCAGCGACACCGACGGCCAGCCGCTGGTGATGCACGGCACGGTGCGCGCGCCCGACGGCAGTCCCCTGCCCGGCGCCACGGTCGAGGTCTGGCACTGCGATACCCGCGGCTTCTATTCGCACTTCGATCCGACCGGCAGGCAGGCGCCGTTCAACATGCGCCGCACCATCGTCGCAGACGACCAGGGGCGCTACCGCTTCCGCAGCATCGTGCCCAGCGGCTATGGCGTGCCACCGGGCAGCCCGACCGAGCAGCTGCTGTCCTCGCTCGGCCGGCACGGCCTGCGCCCGGCGCACATCCACTTCTTCATCACCGCCGACGGCCACCGCAAGCTGACCACCCAGATCAACCTGGCCGGCGATCCGCTGGTGAACGACGACTTCGCCTACGCCACCCGCGACGACCTGGTGGCCGAAGCCGTCGAACACAGCGATGCCGACACCATCCGCGAGGCCGGCATGGATGGGCCCTTCGCCGAGATCGCATTCGACTTCACCGTGACCGCGTTGGTCGACGGCGTCGACAACCAGATCAACGACCTCCGGGTGCGCGCCGCCGCCTGACCGTGGCCCCGCGCCTCCGCCGCATCCGCCGCCCGTTCCGGGCGACATCGAACCCCCATCGGGAGACCTGTCATGTCCGCCGTCATCGACAACACCCAGGAGCTCGACCGCCTGCTCGCCACCGCGGTGCAGGACGACAAGGACGCAGGCGTGTTCCGCTGCCGCCGCGACATCTTCACCAATGCCGATCTGTTCGAACTCGAGATGGAGGCCATCTTCGAGGGCAACTGGGTCTACCTGGCGCACGAAAGCCAGATCCCGGACAACAACGACTACTACACCACCCATATCGGCCGCCAGCCGATCATCGTCACCCGCGACAAGGCCGGCGAGCTGCATGCGGTGATCAACGCCTGCGCGCACAAGGGCGCCATGCTGTGCCGGCGCAAGCACGGCAACAAGGGCAGCTTCACCTGCCCGTTCCACGGCTGGACCTTCGCCAACAGCGGCAAGCTGCTCAAGGTCAAGGACGCGAAGACCACGCAGTACCCGCCGCAGTTCAACCAGGAAGGCTCGCACGACCTGCGCCGCGTCGCCCGCTTCCAGAACTACCGTGGATTTCTGTTCGGCAGCCTCAATCCGGACGTCGCGCCGCTGGAGGATTACCTCGGCGAGACCCGGGTCATCATCGACCAGATCGTCGACCAGTCCCCCGATGGCCTGGAGGTGCTGCGCGGCAATTCTTCCTACGTCTACGACGGCAACTGGAAGCTGCAGATGGAGAACGGCTGCGACGGCTACCACGTCAGCAGCGTGCACTGGAACTATGCGGCGACCATGAGCCGGCGCAGCGAAGAGGGCACCAAGGCCGTCGACGCCAACAGCTGGAGCAAGAGTACGGCCGGCGTCTACGGCTTCGAGAACGGCCACATGCTGCTGTGGACGCGCACGATGAACCCGGAGGTGCGGCCGGTGTACGGACGGCGCGACGAAATCAGCGCGCGCGTGGGCGAGGAACGCGCCGACTTCATCGTCAACCAGACCCGCAACCTGTGCCTGTATCCGAACGTGTTCCTGATGGACCAGTTCTCGACCCAGATCAGGGTGGTGCGCCCGATCAGCGTCGACCAGACCGAGGTCAGCATCTTCTGCTTCGCGCCCAAGGGCGAGAGCGCCGAGGATCGCGCCACGCGCATCCGCCAGTACGAGGACTTCTTCAACGTCTCAGGCATGGGCACCGCCGATGACCTGGAGGAGTTCCGCGCCTGCCAGGCCGGCTATGCCGCCACCACCGCGCTGTGGAACGACATGAGTCGCGGCGCGCCGCTGTGGATCGACGGCCCGGACGAGAACGCCAGGCGCATGGGCCTCAAGCCCACGCTGTCGGGCGAACGCAGCGAGGACGAGGGCCTGTTCGTGCGCCAGCACGAGTACTGGGTAAAGGTCATGCGCGACGCGCTGCAGCGGCAGCGCGACGAGGTGCCGGCATGAGCGCCGACTATCCGAAGATCTGCGCCTTCCTCTACCGCGAAGCGCGCCTGCTCGACGAGCGCCAATGGGACGAATGGCTGGCGACCTACGCCGAGGACGCCAGCTACTGGATGCCCGCCTGGGATGACGACGACCAGATCACCGAGGATCCGCAGTCGCAGATCTCGCTGATCTACTACCCGGATCGTTCCGGCCTGGAAGACCGCATCTTCCGCATCAAGACCGAACGCTCCAGCGCGTCCATGCCCGAACCGCGCACCAGCCACGGCGTGCACAACGTCGAGGTGCTGGCCGAACGCGGTGACGAGGTCGACGTCCGCTACAACTTCCACACCCTCAGCCATCGCTACAAGGCCACCGACCAGTACTTCGGGACCATGTTCCTGACCCTGCGCAAGGCAGGCGACGGGTTCCTGATCGGCAGCAAGAAGATCGTGCTGAAGAACGACTACATCCGCCAGGTCATCGACATCTACCACGTCTGACCGGCGTCGCTGCCCGCCTGGAGAGCCCATGAGTTACCAGATCGCTTTGAACTTCGAGGACGGCGTCACCCGCTTCATCGAGTGCCATGAAGGCGAGAAGGTGCTGGATGCCGCGTACCGCAGCCGGATCAACCTGCCGATGGACTGCTCCGACGGCGTGTGCGGCACCTGCAAGTGTCACGCCGAGAGCGGCAGCTATGACCTGGGCGACGACTATATCGAGGACGCGCTCAGCGAGGGCGAGAAGCAGGCCGGCATGGTACTGACCTGCCAGATGGTGCCCGCGTCGGACTGCGTGATCTCGGTGCCTGCAGACTCCACCGCCTGCAAGACCGGCAACGCGAAGTTCGGCGCGACCGTGACGCGGGTCGAGCAGCACAACGATGCGGCAATCGTGCTGGAGCTGGACGTGGCGGACGTCGCGCCGGTGTTCCTGCCGGGCCAGTATGTCCACATCGAAGTGCCCGGCAGCGGCCAGTCCCGCTCCTACAGCTTCAGTTCGGCACCGGGTGAACGCCGCATCGGCTTCCTGATCAAGCGCATTGCCGGTGGCCTGATGAGCGAATGGCTCGGCACGGTGCAGCCTGGCCAGGCGCTGGAGCTGACCGGCCCCCTTGGCAGCTTCTACCTGCGCAAGGTCGAACGCCCGCTGCTGTTCCTCGCCGGCGGCACCGGACTGGCGCCGTTCCTGTCGATGCTGGAGGCGATGCTGCGGTCCGGTTCATCGCAGCCGGCGCACCTGATCTACGGCGTGACCCGCGACAGCGACCTGGTGCTGGTCGAACAACTCGAGGCCTATGCGGCAAGGCTGCCGGGCTTCAGCTTCACCACCGTGATCGCCGACGAGGCCAGCAGCCATCCGCGCAAGGGCTGGGTCACCCAGCACATGCCGGCGGACGTGCTGCACGGCGGCAACGTCGACGTGTACCTGTGCGGCCCGCCGCCAATGGTCGACGCGGTGCGCCGGCATTTCGACGAGACCGGGGTGAAGCCGGCCAGCTTCCACTACGAGAAGTTCACGCCGAACGCGCCGGCGCGGGACAAGGCCGCATGAACACGCTCCGTTTCGCCGGCAGGGTGCTGGTGGTCACCGGCGCGGCCCAGGGCATCGGTCGCGCGGTCGCGCTGCGCGCCGCGGCCGAGGGCGGCAAGGTCGTGTTCGTGGATCGCGCGGACTTCGTCTCCGAAGTGGCTGCCGAGGCGCAGGGCGAAAGCGCAGCGTTCGAGGCAGACCTGGAGACGCATGCTGGCGCCGAAGCGGCGATGGCCTTCGCCGCGGCAAGCTTCGGCGGGATCGACATCCTGGTGAACAACGTCGGCGGCGCGATCCGCATGCGTCCCTACGCGGAGTTCGAACCGGACCACATCGACGCGGAGATCCGCCGCTCGCTGATGCCCACGCTGTACTGCTGCCACGCAGTGCTGCCGCACCTGTTCGCGCGCGGCGGCGGCACCATCGTCAACGTGTCGTCGAACGCCACGCGTGGCATCCACCGCGTGCCCTACTCGGCGGCGAAGGGCGGGATCAACGCGATCACCCAATCGCTGGCGATGGAGGTCGCGCAGCGCGGCATCCGCGTGGTCGCGACCGCGCCCGGCGGCACCGAGGCACCACCGCGACGGATCCCGCGCAACGCCGCCGGCGATACCGATGCCGAACGGGGGTGGATGGCCGAGGTGGTGGAGCAGGTCAAGGCGTCCAGCCTGCTCAAGCGCTACGGCAGCATCGAAGAGCAGGCCGCGCCCATCCTGTTCCTGGCTTCCGACGAGGCGTCCTACATCACCGGCAGCGTGCTGCCGGTGGCAGGCGGCGATCTGGGATGAACATCGCCGCATCGCCCGAAGCCCCACCGACAGCAGAGGCAAGACAGCCATGATCGACAAGACGACCTGGACCCTGCAGTCCGCAGTGGCCGATATCCCCGACGGGGCAACCGTCATGGTCGGCGGCTTCGGCACGGCGGGCATGCCCGACGAACTGATTGACGCGCTGATCGACCACGGCGCGCGTGAGCTGACCATCGTCAACAACAACGCCGGCAACGGCGACGCCGGGCTGGCCGCGCTGATCGCCAACCGGCGCGTGCGCAAGGTGGTGTGCTCGTTCCCGCGCCAGAGCGACTCCTGGCACTTCGACAAGGCCTACCACGCCGGAGAGATCGAACTGGAGCTGGTGCCGCAGGGCAACCTCGCCGCGCGCATCCAGGCCGCGGGACAGGGCCTGGGCGCGATCTTCACCCCGACCGGCTACGGCACCGACCTGGCGGAAGGCAAGGAAACCCGCGAGATCAACGGCAGGCAGTACGTGCTCGAGTATCCGATCCACGCCGACTTCGCCCTGATCAAGGCGCAGCAGGGCGACCGCTGGGGCAACCTGGTCTACCGCAAGACCGCGCGCAACTTCGGTCCGATCATGGCCATGGCCGCGGCGACCGCGGTGGTCCAGGTGAGCGAGGTGGTGCCGCTGGGCGCGCTCGATCCCGAACACATCATCACGCCCGGCATCTTCGTGCAGCGCGTGGTCCAGGTGGGAGTTGCCGCATGAACGGACTGAGCCGCGAACAGATGGCCGCGCGCGTCGCCCGCGACATCCACGAGGGCGCCTACGTCAACCTCGGCATCGGCCTGCCCACGACGGTCGCCAACTACCTGCCCAAGGACAAGGAAATCTTCCTGCAGAGCGAGAACGGCCTGCTCGGCATGGGCCCGGCACCGGCGCCCGGCGAGGAGGATCCGGAGCTGATCAACGCCGGCAAGCAGCCGGTGACGCTGCTCACCGGCGGCGCGTTCTTCCACCACGCCGATTCGTTCGCGATGATGCGCGGCGGCCACCTCGACATCTGCGTGCTCGGCGCGTTCCAGGTGTCGGTGCACGGCGACCTGGCGAACTGGAGCACCGGCGCGCCCGGTGCGATTCCCGCGGTCGGCGGCGCGATGGACCTCGCCATCGGCGCCAAGCAGGTGTTCGTGATGATGGACCTGCTGACCAAGCATGGTGACAGCAAGCTGGTCGCCGAATGCAGCTATCCGCTCACCGGCCTGCGCTGCGTCTCCCGCGTCTACACCGACGTCGGCGTGATTGCCGTGGGCCGCGACGGCGCAAGCGTGCTCGAGCTGGTCGAGGGCGTGAGCCTCGACGACCTGCGAAAGATGACCGGCCTGCCTCTGGAGATGGCCGAAGGAGAAACGACATGAGCGAAGCCTTCATCTGCGACGCGGTACGCACGCCCATCGGCCGCTACGGCGGCGGGCTGTCCGCGATCCGTGCCGACGACCTGGGTGCGGTTCCGCTGCGCGCGCTGCTGGCGCGAAACCCCAACCTCGATCCATCCGCGATCGAGGACGTCTTCTACGGCTGCGCCAACCAGGCCGGCGAGGACAACCGCAACGTCGCGCGCATGAGCCTGCTGCTGGCCGGGCTGCCGGTCCAGGTGCCGGGGGTGACGCTCAACCGCCTGTGCGCCTCGGGCCTGGAAGCAGTGGGCCAGGCCGCGCGCGGCATCCGCAGCGGTGACCTGTCGCTGGCCATCGCCGGCGGCGTAGAGTCGATGACGCGCGCGCCGTTTGTCATCGGCAAGCCGGACACGGCGTTCGGCCGTGGCCAGCAGCTGGAAGACACCACCATGGGCTGGCGCTTCGTCAACCCGCGGCTGCAAGAGTTGCATGGCACCGAGAGCATGCCGCAGACCGGCGAGAACGTGGCGCGCGAGCACGGCATCACGCGCGAGGATCAGGACGCGTTCGCCCTGCGCAGCCAGCAGCGCGCCGCCGCCGCGCAGGCCTCCGGCTTCTACGCCGAGGAAATGGTGCCGGTGACGGTGCCCGGCGCGAAGCGCGGCGAGACCGTCGAGTTCACTGTCGACGAGCATCCGCGCGCAGGCAGCACCGCCGAGGCGTTGGCGAAGCTGCGCCCGCTGTTTCCGGAGGGCACGGTCACCGCCGGCAATGCATCAGGCATCAACGACGGCGCGGCCGCGCTGGTCGTCGCCAGCGAAGCGGCGGTCAAGGCGTTCGGCCTGACGCCGCGCGCCCGCATCCTCGGCATGGCGTCCGCCGGCGTCGAGCCGCGGGTGATGGGCATGGGCCCGGAGCCGGCCACGCGCAAGCTGATGGCGCGCCTGGGTCTGGAGATCGCCGACTTCGACGCGATCGAGCTCAACGAGGCCTTCGCCAGCCAGTCGCTGGCCGTGCTGCGCGCGCTCGGCCTGCCGGACAACGCGCCGCAGGTCAACGCCAACGGCGGCGCCATCGCGCTTGGCCATCCACTGGGCATGAGCGGCGCGCGCCTGGCGCTGACCCTGGTCCACCAGCTCGAGCGCAGCGGCGGGCGGCGCGGCCTGGCCACGCTGTGCATCGGCGTCGGCATGGGCCTGGCGCTGGCGGTCGAGCGGGTCTGAGCCGTGTCTTTCCTCGACCTGCCCAGGCATCGCCTGCACTACCGCATCGACGGCGGCGCCGGCCCGTGGCTGCTGCTGTGCAACTCGCTGGGCACCGACCTGCAGATGTGGGACGCGCAGGCCGCGGCCCTGTCGGAGCACTTCCGCGTGCTGCGCTACGACCGCCGCGGGCACGGCGCCTCGTCCGCGCCGCCGCCGCCCTACACGCTGGCCGAACTTGGCGGCGACGCGCTGGCGCTGCTGGATGCGCTGGGCATCGAACGCACGCACTTCTGCGGGCTGTCGATCGGCGGCCTGGTCGGGCAGTGGCTGGGCGTCCACGCCGGCGAACGGATCGACCGGCTGGTCGTATGCGCCACCGCTTCCCGGATCGGCACGGCCGAGGGCTGGAACGCACGCATTGCCCAGGTACAGGCCGGCGGACTGGCGCCGGTCATCAGCGCGACCGCCGAACGCTGGTTCACGCCCGGCTTCATCGCCGCGCACCCGGACGCGGTCGAGGCAATCCTCAAGCGTTTCACGGAAGTCTCGGCCGAGGCCTACATCGGCTGCTGCGCTGCGCTCGCCGAAGCGGACCTGCGCGGCGACATCGCGCGGATCGAACGGCCGCTGCTGGCGGTATCCGGCGACGACGACCCGGTCTGCCCGCCCGCCGAGCTGCAGGCCATCGCCGACGGCGTCGCCAACGGCAGGCACGTCGCCCTGCCCGGCCGCCATATCGTCAACATCGAATCCGCGTCCGCGTTCAACGCGCTGTTGCTCGACTTCCTGCGCTGAGCTCAGGCCGGTGGCCGCCAGTTGGCGTTGGCCTCCCAGAACGCAACGCTGCGCGCGTACGCCGCGCGGTCCAGCGGCACGCCCGAGCCACCCTCGTCCACGCCCAATGCATTGCGCATCATGGTGACCGGCGCCATGGGGATTTCCTCGGGCGTCGCGGTGTACAGACAGCCGACGATGCCCCAGTCGCCGTCGATCGGCGCGTCCTCCTTCGCCAGCTGCTCGGCGCTGTAGAGGATGACCACGAGGTACCCCGCCACCGGCGACTCCACGCCTTCGAACCAGCGCACCAGCACCGGCAGTTCGGCCTTCGTGCGCGCCTCGTAGGCCGAGCGCAGCAGGTGGCGGTTGGCATCCTCGACCGGCACCGTCAGGCAGCGCGTGGAGGTCCAGTTGCGGTGCACATGCAGGCGGCAGAAGGGTGCGTAGCCCTCGAGCACCTGCAGCGGCGGCTCGTCGTTGAGGCGTCGCTCGAACTCCTGCGGGGTGCAGTCCTGGACGGCGTTGCCGCGCCGCTGGCGCGGGAACAGGCGGGCACGGGCGAAGGGGGTGAGGGTGATTTGCATGCGGAAAGGCGGCATCGCGGATAAAGGCGGGCAGCTTACCCGGCCATGTCCTTGGCATCTGCCATCTCTACTCATCCATCGCGATATAGAGATATAATCCGCCGACTCCGCCGGGCCGCGCCGAACAATGACTCCGATCAGCTTCGAGTTCTATCCGCCCAAGACCGACGAACAGCGTGCACAGCTCGACCGCACCGTCGGCAGGCTCAAGGCGCACGCGCCCGAGTACGTGTCGTGCACGTTCGGTGCCGGCGGCTCGACGCTCAGCTACACCGCCGATACCGTGCAGTGCCTGCTGGAGACACACGGGCTCGATGCCGCGCCGCACCTGTCCTGCGTCGGCGGCACCCGCGCGGAGATCGCCGCACTCCTGCACAGATACCGCGAACTCGGCTGCCGCCGCATCGTCGCGCTGCGCGGCGACCTGCCCTCGGGCATGGGCCAGCCCGGCGACCTGCGCTACGCCTCGGACCTGATCGCCTTCATCCGCGGCGAACACGGCGACCACTTCCACATCGAGGTCGGCGCCTATCCCGAGACGCATCCGCAGGCCGAGGATGCGCTCGCCGACCTGCGCCATTTCAAGACCAAGGTCGACGCCGGCGCCAATGCGGCGATCACGCAGTATTTCTACAACTCCGACGCCTATTTCCACTTCGTCGACGCGGTGCGCGCGCTCGGGGTGGAGGTGCCGATCGTGCCCGGCATCATGCCGATCTCGAACTTCGCCCAGCTGCGCCGCTTCTCCGAGCAGTGCGGCGCCGAGATCCCGCGCTGGATCACCCGCAAGATGCAGGCCCTGGGCGACGACGCCGACAGCATCCGCGAGTTCGGTGCCGACGTCGTCGCGCGCCTGTGCGAGCGCCTGGTCGCCGGCGGCGCGCCGGCACTGCACTTCTACACGCTCAATCTCGCCCGCCCCACCCAGGCCGTGCTCGCGCGACTGGGATGAGGCAGCGCCTGGGCGCAGGCGCTTGCGCCCAGGCGCTGCGCGGGGCGGTGCCGGCACGCCGCTGAATGCGCGACGGCCTGCCCTTCCCGCATTCCGGCGCCGGCGCTAGGCTGGCCCGATGCGTCCCGTTCTCCTCGTCTGCCTCGCCCTCCTTGCCTCCGCCGCGCTGGCCGGCGTCCAAGCGCAGGCGCAGATCCGCCGCTGCGTGACCGCAGACGGCGGCCACGTCTACACCGACCGCCAGTGCAGCGACCTCGGCGCCACCGAGCGCGCCCCGCGCCAGAGCATGGTGCAGCAGGGCGGGCGGCTGATCCGCCGCGACTGCAGCCGCAACCTGCAGGACCTGGTGTTCGAGCTGACCGCGTCCATCGACAACCGCGACGTGAACCGGCTGGCCGGCATCTACCACTGGCCCGGCACCTCGACACGCGGCGCCCACGCGATCATGGGCCGGCTGGACGGCATCGTGAATCGTCCCCTGGTCGGCATCGTGCCCGTGCAGCCGCACGCGCCGGCCCGCGCGCCGGACGACACCGCCGCCGCCGGGGCGCTGACCTGGCGCACCGCGGACCGGGCGGCGATGGCGCAGAATCCGGGCCTCACGCCGGAGACGACCGCAGCGGCGGCACCTGAGGCGGAACTGCCGCCGTCGGTCGTGGCGGCGGCCGGGCGCAACAACAGCGCGCGACGTGCCCCGACCGGACTCGTGGTCGAGCAGAGCATGCGCGGCCGCATCACCCCGATGCAGACGGTGCTGTCGCTGCGCCGCCACCTGGACTGCTGGTGGGTGAGCCTGTAGCGCGCATCGCGACGCCCTTTCCACGTGGCCCGGAGGCGCGATGCACGGCGATACGCCGCGATCGGGCAGAATGACGGTTTCAAACGTATCGAGGCGCTCCATGCAGTACCCGCAATGGATCTGGCACAACGGCCGCGTCAAGCCATGGGCCGAGGCAACCACCCACGTGATGTCGCACGCGCTGCATTACGGCTCGTCGGTGTTCGAGGGCATCCGCTGCTACGACACTCCCAGCGGCCCGGTGATCTTCCGCCTGAACGACCACAACAAGCGCCTGTACCAGTCGGCGAAGATCCACGAGATCGACATCCCGTACTCGCTTGACGAGATCAACGCCGCCTGCCGCGAGGTGATCACGACCAACGGCAACACCACCGACTACCTGCGCCCGGTCGCCTACCGCGGCCTCGGCGGCTTCGGCCTGTCGGCGGAAACGCCGGTCGACGTGGCGGTGGCGACCTGGAAGATGGGCAAGTACCTCGGCGACGAGGCGCTCGAGAACGGCATCGACGCCTGCGTGTCGAGCTGGCAGCGTTTCGCGCCGAACACGATCCCGGCCGGCGCCAAGGCCGGCGGCAACTACCTCTCCGGCACCCTGGTCGCGCGCGAGGCGCGCAGGCTCGGATTCGGCGAGGGCGTCGCGCTGGCCTCGACCGGCCTGCTCAGCGAAGGCGCGGGCGAGAACCTGTTCCTGGTGTTCGACGGCGTGCTGCACACCACGCCGGTCAGCGCCGCCCTGCTCAATGGCCTGACCCGCAACTCGATCATCACGCTGGCGCGCGGCGCGGGCCTGGAGGTCGTCGAGCGTGACCTGCCGCGCGAATACCTGTACCTGTGCGACGAGCTGTTCATGTGCGGCACGGCGGCGGAAATCACTCCGATCCGCTCGGTTGACGGCCGCCAGGTCGGCGCCGGCAAGGCCGGGCCGGTGACGCGCCGCATCCAGGCGCTGTTCTTCGGGCTGTTCGATGGCAGCACCCCGGACACGCACGGCTGGCTGGAAGCGGTGTAGCGCGCTTCGGTGGGGGTGTTGCTGCGGCAGGCGCCCACCCCAACCCTCCCCCGCAGGCGGGGGAGGGAGTCGGAACGAAGCGGTCGCGGTATCCGCTCCTTCCTGCAGCACCCTCCCGCGAGCAACTCCGCGCTTTCGCCCCCTCCCCCGCTTGCGGGGGAGGGCTGGGGTGGGGGCAGCCCGAGCGACGAACTCTCGACCCCTAGCGCCCGCCCCGGTCGCGCTCCGCCGCTTCGCCGGTCAGCGGCACGAACCGGACCGGCGTGATGTGGCGCTCGTGCAGCCTTCCCTGCGCATCCTTCTCCACCACGCGCAGCTGCTGGGTCGCATGCACCGGCCCAACCGGAATCACCAGTCGTCCGCCGGGACGCAGCTGCTCCAGCAGCGGCGCGGGAATGCGCTCGGGCGCGGCCGTCACCACGATGGCGTCGAACGGCGCGTGTTCGGGCCAGCCGGCGTAGCCGTCGCCGGCTTTCACGGTCACGTTGTCGTAGCCGAGTTCGCCCAGCAGCCCGGCCGCGTGCTGTGCCAGCGGCGCGACGATCTCGATGCTGTACACGTGCTCCACCAGGCCCGCCAGGACCGCGGCCTGGTAGCCCGAGCCGGTCCCCACCTCGAGCACCCGGTCGCCGGGCGCCGGCCGCGCCAGTTGGGTCATCAGCGCGACGATGTAGGGCTGCGAGATGGTCTGGCCATAGCCGATCGACAGCGGGCCGTCGTCGTATGCATCAGGCGCCACCGCATCGGGTACGAAGCGATGCCTCGGCACGTTGCGCATGGCCTCGAGCACGCGGGCATCGTCGATGCCGCGCGGCGCCAGCTGTTGTTCAACCATCTGCTGCCGTAGCGCGGCATCACCTGCCGGCGGATCCTGTCCGGCACAGGCCGCGGCCGGGACGCACAGGCCAAGTGCGACTGCCCGCCACCGCGGTGCGAGCTTGCTGGTCATGGACATCGCCACCTCCGAAGCAGGGCCGGACGGCCATCATGCCGGGCATCGGGTTGCGTGGCCGTCAACGGCCCGCCGCTCAGCGCGCTACGCCGCCGTCCTGGTCGGGTTCGAACGCCAGCGTCGCCACCACGCCGCGCCCCTCGCCCGGTACCACCCGCACATTCCAGCCATACAGCGCGCACAGGCGGCGCACGATCGACAGGCCGATGCCGCCGCCCTGCGAATGTTCGGCGTGGGTGCCGCGGTAGCCGCGCTCGAACAGACGTGCCGCGTCCTCCGCGCTCAGCCCGGGGCCGGAATCGATCACGTCCACCCTGTTGCCGCGCAGGCGCACGACCACCTCGCCCTCGCGCGTGTACTTCACCGCGTTGCCGATCAGATTGCCCAGGGCAACGGTCACCGCCGATTCGGGCGCGTCGACCACGACCTGGCCGTGCACGCCCTCCACCCGCAGCTGCAGCGGCTTGCTGCCGAGCTGGCCGCGGTGCGCATCGAACAGCTGCTCGACGACCTTGGCCACGTCGGTCGCGCCGTGCCCGCGCTCGTTGCGCGAAAGCAGCAGCAGCGCGCTGATCAGGTCGGTGCACTGCTGTTCGGCGCGCTGGATCCGCTGCAGGCGGTCGCGGGTCTTGGCGTCGATTTCGGGGCGCGAGAGCAGCAGCTCGACCGCACCGCGGATCACGGCCAGCGGCGTGCGCAGCTCGTGGCTCACGTCGGCGTTGAACTCGCGGTCGCGCTGCACGACCTCGGTCAGGCGTGCGGCGTAGTCGTCCAGGGCCTTGGCCAGCTCACCGACTTCGTCGTCCGGGAAGTGCCCCGCAAGCGCCTCTGGCCGCGTGGTTCCGCCGGAGCTGCCAAGCCGGCGCGCCAGTTCCGACACCGGGCTCATCACCCGCGACGCAGACCACCAGCCCAGCACCAGCGACAGGATCGAGAACAGCACCACCGACAGCACCAGCGCGCGCATGAGCTTGGCGCCGGTTTCCGACGCACCGGTGACGTCGTAGCGCACCAGGCTGGTGAACGGCGTGCCGGTGGGACTCACGCCCTGGCGGACCGCCACCTTGTAGTCGTGCCAGCCGCCGTCGGGCGCCTGCTGCTGGACATCGTGGATGCCGGCCGACAGGTCGCGGTAGAGCGGATCGACCTTGAACGCGTTCTGCGGGCTCCAGGTGCGCGCATCGAAGATCAGGAAGAACGGTGGCTCGTCCGGATTGCGCTCGACCTGCTCGACCAGGTTGCTCACCTCGCGCTCGAGCGTCTGCTCGATCAGCTGCTTCTCGAGCTTGCTGCGCACGTACAGCGTGGCCACCGCGAACAGCGTGGTCAGCCCCAGCCCCAGCAGCACGAACGACAGGATGATCCGGGTCCGCAGCCGCCTGCGGTAGCGTCGCCCCCGGTGGCTGCGGACGCTGTCGTCCGGCGCCGTTTCCTCAGGCTGCGCCATCAGGCGCGGCGATGCGGTAGCCGATGCCGTGTCGAGTCTGGATCATCGGCACCGGGAAGGGCTTGTCGATCACCGCGCGCAGGCCGTGGATATGCACGCGCAGCGAATCCGAGTCAGGCAGTTCCTCGCCCCAGACGCGGGTTTCGAGGTCCTGGCGCGTGACCACCGCCGGCGATGCTTCCATCAGCGCCTGCAGGATCTTGAGCGCGGTCGGGTTGAGCTGGACCAGTTTGCCCTGGCGGCGCACTTCCAGCGTGTCGAGGTTGTACTCGACGTCGCCCACGTCCAGCACCCGCGTCTGCACGCCCTTGCCACGGCGCGAGAGCGCATTCAGGCGCACTTCCACTTCCTGCAGCGCGAAGGGTTTGACCAAGTAGTCGTCGGCGCCGGAATCGAAGCCGGCGAGCTTGTTGTCGAGGCTGTCGCGGGCGGTGAGCATCAGCACCGGGGTCTGCTTGCGCGCGTCGTTGCGCAGCTTGCGGCAGACCTCCAGGCCGTCCATGCCCGGCAGGTTGAGGTCGAGCACGATCGCATCGAAGTCGTGGACGACGGCGAGGTGCAGGCCGGTCACGCCATCGGCGGCGAAATCGACGGTATGACCGCGGTCCTCAAGGTAATCCCCGAGGTTGGCCGCGATGTCCTGGTTGTCTTCGATGACGAGAATGCGCACTCAGGGCACCTTTTTTTCCATGCCACGGTTGAGGGTACTGGACCATTCGCGCGCAGCCTCGCGTTCACGCCTGGCTTCAGCCACCGTGACGCAGCGATTGGTCGGGAATTTGGAACCTGTCTTGCGTTCACGAGAGCAAACCACACGGCTGTCTGCCTGAGCTTCAGTCAAAATCTGGTTGATGGCCGCCTGGTGATTGAAGACATCCACCTGCCGGTCCGGGGAAATGCGGCTCGCGGTCCCGCCGCCTGCTTCCAACGCCAGTCCAATGCTGTCCAGCCGCCGTCGGACTTCGGCGCGCCTGTCGGCGCTGATCTCGCCATATTCCCCACCTTGCCCCATCTCCGCCTCGATCTTCGCTTTCTGCGCATCGAAGGTGGCCGGCTCGGTCAGAACAACTTCATCCTTCGCATACGCCTGAAAAACGAGCATAAAGCCAACTACGACAATCGCTGCTGCAAAGGGTCGCTTCATCACCGCGCACGCTCCAAGAAAAAAGTCGAAGGCAAGTCCTAATCAAAGGAGTCCTGCCTGAACTGCCCCAGCTCACAAGCGGAGGCGCATAAAAACAGAGCATACAGAACCCTGAAGGCGCCACACGATACCGGACTGTATCGATGGCGCGTCAAAGCCGTATGACGGGCGGGGAAGTCGGATAGACACGCACAAAAGAGCCCAGGCGATGCCATCGCCTGGGCCCAAAAGTACTGCCCCGATCACCGTAATCCGTTGGTCGACCCTTGGACAAGGAGACAGGGGCGAGCGCGGAATCCGGTGTCGCTACGGTATTCCCGGGCCGATTAAGCACTTGTTAAATCGCGCCGCCCGGGCTTGCCGCCGCGGCGCTGCCGGCGGACCCGACCGACCTCTACCCAACCTGCATCTTGCGAGATCTTGACTGCAAGTTCGATGATTTTGCCGGCAATATTGATGCCGGTAGCCTCCTCGATACCCTCCAGCCCCGGCGACGCGTTGACCTCCAGCACCAGCGGCCCACGGTGCGATCTGATCAGGTCGACGCCCGCCACTCCCAGCCCGACCGCCCGCGCCGCCCGGACCGCGACGGCCTGTTCGTCTGGCGTGGCTTCGATCGCGACCGCGGTGCCGCCGCGGTGCAGGTTGGAGCGGAAATCGCCGGGCGCCGACTGGCGCTGCATCGCCGCGACCACGTGATCACCAACCACGAAGCAGCGCAGGTCCGCGCCCTCGGCCTCGGCGATGAACTCCTGCACCAGGAAGTTGGCGTACAGCCCGCGCAGCGCTTCGACCACGCTGCGCGAGGCCGACAGCTTCTCGGTCAGCATCACGCCTGCGCCCTGGGTGCCCTCGTTGAGCTTGACCACGTGCGGCGGTGGCCCGAGCAGGGCCAGCAGGTCGGCGGTGTCGTCGGGGTTGTCGCCAAACACGGTCGCGGGCAGGCCGATGCCTTGCGCCGCCAGCAGCTGGTGGCAGGCGAGCTTGTCGCGCGCCCGCGCGATCGCGGCGGCCGGATTGGGTGTGTGGCTGCCCATCAGTTCGAACTGGCGCAGCACCGCGCAGCCGTAGCGCGTGATCGAGGCGCCGATGCGCGGGATCACCGCGCCGTAGCCGTCGATGGCGCGGCCCTTGTAGCGCATCGCGAAGCCGTCGTCGCCGATGCGCATGTAGCAGCGCAGCGGGTCGAGCACGCGCACGCTGTGGCCGGCCGCGCGCGCGGCATCGACCAGTCGGCGCGTCGAATAGAGCTTGCCGTTGCGGGAGAGGATCGCGAGCTTCATCGGCTGGCCTGGAAGCGAAAAACGGCGGCATCACCGTGTCGATGATGCCGCCGCCTGGAGTCTGGAGCGGGTGATGGGAATCGAACCCACGCTAGCAGCTTGGGAAGCTGCAGTTCTACCATTGAACTACACCCGCATGCGGCACCAGTCTATGCGCGCCGCGCCCGGGTTGGCAACGCGGGACGCCGACGCAGCCGGCGCCCCGCGCGGGCTCAGAACCCGCCGCCCAGGGTGGCGAAGGCGGTGCTCTGCTTGCCGCCCTTCTCGCCGGCGTTCAGGCTCACGCCGAGGTTGGCGTCCAGGCCGAACAGCGAGGTACGCGCGCCGAGGGTCAGCGTTGCGTAACCATCGTCATAGCTCCGGCCCGGCACCGCGTAGTCCAGGCCGGTGCTCTGCGAACGCGCGAAGGCCTCGGCCGCGCCGTCCTCGAACTCACGGTCCAGGGTGAGCCGGGCGTAGGGCGCCAACCGGGCATGGATCGTGTAGCTGGCCTGCCAGCCGATGCTGCCGATGAGCGAATCGAACTCCTGGTCGGGGAAGGCCAGCGAGCTCGAGCTGCCGGCATCGCCCTCGGCGAAACCGTCGACCTCGATGCGCTGCGCGACCACGCCCAGCACCGGGCCGTGGCTCAACGCACCCTCGCCCAGGTTCCAGCCGGCCTGCAGCGCGGCGGTGAGGTTGCTGCCGTCGGTGGAACCGCGGTGCACGCGCAGCGCCGGTCCGATCGGCACCTGGCGCTCGATGTCGAAATCCAGGCTGGTGTAGCTGAGTTGGCCGTTGACCCAGGCGCCACCCTCGGAATGCCAGCCGACGAAGCCACCCAGGGTCGCCTCGGCCTGGTCCCACTCGCCACGGCGCTGGCCCCAGTCGTTGGCCTGGCGGCCGTAGCCGGCAAAGCCGCCGAACACAAGCTCGCCGCTGGCCCAGCCCAGGCCGGCAGTAAGTGCCGGGCCGGCGCCGTCGTAGTCGTCACCGTGGTCGTAGCGCTGGAAATCGCCGCGCAGGTCGACCCACCAGCGGCGTCCGTCCTGCGCAGGCGCGACCGCAAGCTGCGCGCCGACGCGCTCGGCGCGGCCGCGGCCGGTCATCGCCGCCGAATGCGGCAGCACCGCGATCTGGCGTGGCCCCTCGATCATCGAAAGGGCGAGGTCGGCGATGGCGCGGTGCGCGACCGAGCCCGGGTGCACGCCGTCGGCGAACAGGTAGGTCCGGTCGGCGCCGGGCGTGACATAGGTGGCGGGGCTGCAGGTGATCGACTGCGCGGTGATCTGCGGCTGGCAGGCGGTGCCGGTGACGTTGGCCAGGCCGTATGCCGACGGTGTCGCCACCACCTCGCGCAGGAAGGTGAAGGTGTCGAGCGGGATCACGCGCAGCCCGCTGGCCGCCAGTCCGCCGTACAGCGCGTCGTTGTAGGCCGCGGCGATCGCCGTGCCCTGCGCGGCAGCGGTCGGCCCCTGCACCAGGAAGCTCGGGGTGATGCCGATGTCGGGGATGTTGGGGACCAGCACGTACTGCGCGCCAGCCGCCTGCAGCGCGCCGACGATGCCGACCTGGGCGGTCACGGCCGCGCCGATGATCTGCTGCGCCTGGGCCGGGTTGGCCGCGATCGAGAACAGGTCGTTGGGGCCGCCCCACACGGTGTAGAGCGCATCGGGATCGGCACGACCGCCGTTGGCGGCAAGGTAGTTGCCTGCCTGCGTGGCCAGCGACGGGGTCAGCCCGAACGGCGGCCCCATGCGGTCGGTGGCGACCATCGCGCCGCCGGCGGCGTAGTTGTCGCCCGACTGGCCGTTGCCGTTGGGCCTGGCGTCGGTGCCGTATGCCAGCGCCAGCCATTCGGCCCAGACCAGGCCCGGATTGGTGGTGAAGCGGCCAAGCGCCGCCGCCTGCGGATTCTGCTGCACCAGCAGCGGCCGGAAGTAGCCGGCGTCGGTCAGGCTGTCGCCGAAAAACACCGTGCGCGAGAAAGTGTCTTCGGCCAGCGCCGGCGCGCTGGCAAGCGCCAGGGCAGCGGCCAGCATCGCGATCACGGGGGTGGAACGGGGCTTGGAACGGTGCATGCAGCGGCTCCGGGATAAAGTGACGACGGCCACAGTACGGGGCCGCATGGTTCGCAAGTGTCCACGAATCACGCCCTCGGCTCACGCCGCACTGCGGCACGGCCGACGTGCACTGCGCAGCACAGCGGGCGACAATCCAGGCATGGACATCCAGCTCAACGGCGACGCACTGACCGTCGCGGACAACACCACGGTGCAGGCCCTGCTCGAACAACAGGGCCTGGGCGGCCGCCGCGTGGCGGTCGAGGTCAACGGCACGATCGTGCCCCGCAGCCACCACCAGGACCATCTCCTGCACGACGGCGACCACATCGAAATCGTCCACGCATTGGGAGGGGGGTGAGCGAACGCGCTTAGCCGATGCCCTATCGGCATCGGCTGCGTTCGCGAACGCCCGCACATGGATGTGCGGGCCGGACCGGACCGAAGCCCACGCCGTCCCGCCATGGACGGCACCAAACCACTGACCGAAGCATCGCGATGCCCTATCGGCATCGGCTGCGTTCGCGAACGCCCGCACATGGATGTGCGGGCCGGACCGACCCGAAGCCCCCGCCGTCCCGCCATGGACGGCATCAAACCACTGACCGACGCATCGCGATGCCCTATCGGCATCGGCTGCGTTCGCGAACGCCGCACACCGCCCAGGAAGGCGGCCGCCAGCACTGATGCCATCCCGAGCGCAGCGAAGGATCTGCGGTGGCGCAAGCAGGTCCCTCGCTGCGCTCGGGATGGCAATCGGAAGCCGCAATGCATGATCCGGGCCGTCGCACCGCCCTCGCGTGCGCCCACAGCACTGCGTTTCGCCGATGGCCTTGCCCCTGCCCACTCCGCGCTCCCACACCCATTCGCGCCCGTCCCTGACCACAGCCCCACCCGCCGCCCGCATCCCACGCCCTTTGCGCGATAATCGGGCGATGACCACGCACACCACTTCCGATGACCTCGTCATCGCCGGCAAGTCCTACCGCTCGCGCCTGCTGACCGGTACCGGCAAGTTCCGCGACCTCGACGAAACCCGCCGCGCCACCGAGGCCGCCGGCGCTCAGATCGTCACCGTGGCGATCCGCCGCACCAACATCGGCCAGAACCCCGGCGAGCCCAACCTGCTCGACGTGCTGCCGCCCGAGCGCTACACCATCCTGCCCAACACCGCCGGCTGCTACACCGCCGAGGATGCGGTGCGCACCTGCCGCCTGGCGCGCGAGCTGCTGGACGGCCACAACCTGACCAAGCTCGAGGTGCTGGGCGACCAGAGGACGCTGTACCCGGACGTGGTGCAGACGCTCAAGGCGGCCGAGCAGCTGGTGGCCGACGGCTTCGAGGTCATGGTCTACACCAGCGACGACCCGATCCTGGCCAAGCGGCTGGAGGAGATCGGCTGCGTGGCGGTGATGCCGCTGGCCGCGCCAATCGGCTCGGGCTTAGGGATCCAGAACCGCTACAACCTGCTCGAGATCATCGAGAACGCGAAAGTGCCGATCATCGTCGACGCTGGCGTGGGCACCGCCTCCGATGCGGCGATCGCGATGGAGCTCGGCTGCCACGGCGTGCTGATGAACACCGCCATCGCCGGCGCCAAGGATCCGGTGCGCATGGCGCGTGCGATGAGGCTGGCGGTCGAGGCCGGGCGCGATGCCTTCCTCGCCGGCCGCATCCCGCGCAAGCGCTACGCCAGCGCGTCCTCGCCGGTGGACGGGCTGGTCGGCTGAGCGATGACCGATCCGTTCGCCAGTGACGGCGCAAAGGTCCCACCCAAGCCGTTCACCGTCGTCGAAGGCCGCCGCGAGGTCCGCAGCTTCGTCCTGCGCCAGGGCCGCTTCACCGACGCGCAGCAGCGCGCGTTCGATGCGCAGTGGCCGCGCTACGGCCTGGACTACAGCGGGCAGCCGCGCGATTTCGACGCGACATTCGGGCGCAGCGCGCCGCGCGTGCTGGAGATCGGCTTCGGCAACGGCGATGCGCTGCGCTTTGCCGCGGCGAACGATCCCGGCCGCGACCTGGTCGGCATCGAGGTGCACGCACCGGGCGTCGGCCGCCTCCTCAACGCCCTGGCCGCCGACGATGCGGACAACGTGCGCGTCTACCACCACGATGCGGTCGAGGTGTTGGCCAACGAGATCGCCGACGCCAGCCTCGACGAAGTGCGCATTTACTTCCCCGACCCCTGGCACAAGAAGCGCCACAACAAGCGCCGCCTGGTGCAGCCCGCGTTCGCGCAGCTGCTGGTGCGCAAGCTTGCGGCGAACGGTCGCCTGCACCTGGCCACCGACTGGCAGGACTACGCCGAGCAGATGTGGGACGTGCTTGACGCCACCGCGGGACTCACCAACCGCGCCGGTCCACGCGGCCACGTCCCGCGCCCCGAATGGCGCCCGCAGACCCATTTCGAAACCCGCGGCCAGCGCCTCGGGCACGGCGTCTGGGACCTGCTGTACGACCGGCAGGGAACGCTGGCGACATGACCCTCCTGCCGCGACCGACGCCGCGATTGCTGCCGCCGGGCCTTGAGCCGGCTGCGCCGGTCCCGATGGCGGACGGGTCCGGCTCCCGGCACTCGCATCCCGGATCCCGACCCTGATGGACCCCCAGCTCGCGCTCACGACGGACATGAAGATCGTGCTCGGGCTGGTGGGCCTGACCATGGTGCTGTTCGTGTTCCAGCGCGTGCGCGCCGACCTGGTGGCGCTGGTGGTGCTGGTGATGCTGGGCCTGACCGGCCTGGTGCAGCCGGAAGACCTGTTCAACGGCTTCTCGTCCAATGCGGTGATCAGCGTCATCGCCACGATGATCCTGGGCATGGGCCTGGACCGCACCGGCGCGCTCAACCGGCTGGCGGCGTGGCTGCTGCGACGTTCGCGCGGAGCCGAGGACCGGCTGCTGCTGCTGGTCTCGGGCATCGCCGGGCTCAATTCGTCGGTGATGCAGAACCCGTCGGTGATGGCGCTGTACCTGCCGGTGGTCTCGCGCCTGTCCTCGCGCACCGGCATCAGCCTGTCGCGGCTGCTGCTGCCGGTAGCGGTGTCGATCGTGCTGGGCGGCACCCTGACCATGGTCGGCAACTCGCCGCTGATCCTGCTCAACGACCTGCTGGTGGCGACCAATGCCAACCTGCCTTCCGGCGCGGCGACGCTCGAGCCGCTGAACATGTTCGCGCCGATGCCGATCGGCCTGTCGCTGCTGGCCGCAGGCCTGCTCTACTTCCACTTCCAGGGCAAGCGCCGGCTGCGCGAGGACGGCGACGCCAACGTCACCCCGGCGCGTACCGAGAGCTACTTCTCGCGCACCTACGGCATCGAGGGCGAGGTGCACGAGCTGATCGTCACCGCCGACAGCCCGATGGTGGGCATGACCTTCGGCGAGGCCGAGGCGCTGCACAACGCGCCGCTGCTGCTGGCCCTGCAGACCGGCAACGAATCTCGCCTGGCGCCGCCGCCCGATGCCCGCATCTGGGTGGGCAGCGTGCTCGGCGCGATGGGCCCGCGCCAGCAGGTGGCGGACTTCGCGCAGAACCAGTTCCTGCGCATGAACTCGCGGCTGCGCAACTTCGCCGACCTGTTCAACCCCAGCCGCGCCGGCATTTCCGAAGCGGTGATCCCGCCGACGTCGAAGTTCATCGGCAAGACCGCGGCCGAACTGCAGCTGCGCCGCCAGTACGGCATCAGCCTGCTGGCGATCAACCGCGACAAGACCGTGATCCGCGAGAACCTGCGCGACACCGCGCTGCGCGCGGGCGACATGCTGGTGCTGCACAGCATCTGGCAGGACCTGGCCCTGGCCGCCGCCAAGCGCGACTTCGTCACCGTCACCGACTATCCCAAGGGCGAGCAGCGGCCGCACAAGTTCCGCATCGCGATGATCATTTTCGCGGTGACCATGCTGATCGCCCTGTCCGGGCGCGTGCCGACCTCGATCGCGCTGATGACCGGCGTGGCCGGCATGCTGGTGTTCGGCGTGCTGAAGATGGACGAGGCCTATTCGGCGATCAGCTGGAAGACGGTGTTCCTGATGGCCTGCCTGATCCCGCTGGGCTGGGCGATGGACGGCAGCGGCGCCGCGGCCTGGGTCGCCGGCAACACCATCGAGCGCCTGCCGGGCGGGCTGCCGGTGTGGCTGCTCGAGTTCTCCGTGGCCCTGCTCACCGCGGCGTTCTCGATGGTCATCAGCCACGTCGGCGCGACCATCGTGGTGGTACCGATCGCGGTCAACCTGGCGCTGGCGACCGGCGGCAATCCGACCTCGTTCGCGCTGATCGTCGCGCTGTCGGCCTCCAACAACTTCGTCACCCAGTCCAACCCGGTGATGTCGATGATCACCGGACCCGGCGGCTATCGCCCGCGCGAGCTGTGGCGCATCGGCCTGCCGCTGTCGCTGGTGTACACCTGCATCGTGGTGCTGGCGGTGAACCTGATGTTCTAGCGCGCCTCAGGCGCCGTCGGCGGCGCCGAGCGACACCGCGCCGTCCACGATCGTGACGTCCACCGCGCGCAGCGATTCGCCCCGACAGGGCCCGGCGACGCATTCGCCGCCGCGCAGCTCGAAGCTCGCGCCGTGCACTGCGCAGACCAGAAGGCCTTCCTTCGACTTGAGGAATTTCCCCGGCGCCCAGTCGAGGCGGCGACCGGCATGCGGGCAGATGTTGAACCAGGCGCGCACCTGGTCGCCGTCGCGGTGCAGGATCAGCGATTCGGCATTGTCGTCGACCAGCGCCTCGACCTCGGCCAAGCCGCCGTCGGGAATGGCGTCGAGTGCGATCAACGGCGGCTGGTTATACGCTGTGCTCATGTCGAGGGTTTAACGTTCCCGTTACAACTTGGTTGCGTCCGCGCCCGATACTGGCGCCTCCACATTGTCGCACCCACTGCCGATGTCGTTTGTCTCCTTCCGCTCGCTCCATGCCCGCTTCGACGCCTCCGGCGTGCGCGGGCTGTTCACGCCGCGCAAGCCGCGCAATCCGCTGCTGCGGGTGGCGCTGGGGCTGGTGGGCGTGGCGGTGCTGGCGGTGCTGCTGGTGATCGGCCTGTTCGTGGGCGCGGCGATGCTGTCGTTCGGCCTGCTGCGCAGCGTGCTGCGCGCCCGTCCGGGCAAGCCGCGCGCCGGGGTGCTCGATGCCGAGTACCGCGTCGTGTCCAAGCCCGGCCAGCCCATCCTGCGCTGATCCGATGCGGGACGTCATCGAGGCACCCGTGATTCCGCGCATTCCCGTGCGCGGTGGCGGCACGTTCCCGGTACGCCGGATCTATTGCGTGGGACGCAACTTCGCCGACCATGCGCGCGAAATGGGTGCGTCAGCGCCTGCGTCGAAGGCCGAACGCGGCACGCCGATCTTTTTCCACAAGCCGGCCGACGCGATCGTCACCGACGGCCGCGTCGCCTATCCGCTAGCTACGCAGGACCTGCACCACGAGGTCGAGCTGGTCGTCGCGCTCGGCAGCGATGCGCCATACGGCGTGCTGCCGGTCGATGCCGCGCAGGCGCTGGTGTTCGGCTACGGCATCGGCCTCGACCTCACCCGCCGAGATCTGCAGGCCGCGGCCAAGGCCAAGGGCCTGCCCTGGGACGCGGCCAAGGGTTTCGACCAGTCCGCGCCGGTGAGCGAGATCGTGCCGGCCGGAGCGATTGGCGCACTCGCGCCGCGGCGGCTGTCGCTTGAGGTCAACGGCGAGATCCGCCAGCAGTCCACGCTCGACCAGCTGATCTGGGACGTGCCGGAAATCCTGCACGAACTGTCGAAACTCCATGCCCTGCGCGCCGGCGACCTGGTGTTCATGGGCACCCCCGCCGGTGTGGCTGCCCTGCAGTCGGGCGACACCTGCGTGGCGCGCCTGGACGAGGTGCTGGAGCTGCGTTGCCAGCTGCAGCCGCGCTCGGCATAGTGGCCGCGCGCGGCGACCGCCGCCGCGCCCCGTACATTTCGAGGAGAGGCCGATGGGCATGATCAGTGAGTTCAGGGAATTCGCGATGCGCGGCAACGTCATCGACCTCGCCGTGGGCGTGGTGATCGGCGGCGCCTTCGGCAAGATCGTCACCTCGCTGGTGGACAACATCATCATGCCGCCGATCGGCCTGCTGCTGGGCGGCGTGGACTTCGCCGACATCGGCTGGACCCTGCGCGGCGCAACGGTCGATGCGGCCGGCGAGGACGTTCCGGCGGTCGTGATCGGCATCGGCGAATTCTTCAATACGATGGTGCAGTTCGTGATCATCGCGTTCGCGATCTTCATGCTGGTCAAGCTGATCAACCGCATCCACCGCAAGCCCGAGGCCGCGGCGGAAGGTCCTTCGGAAGAAGTGCTGCTGCTGCGCGAGATCCGCGACTCGCTGCAGAAGTAGCGCGCCGGCAGCCGCTGCACGCGAAGCCGCGGGCCTGCTAGGCTCGCGGCTTCTTCGTTTTTCCGGAATGCCCTGATGCGCCTGGCCAAGCTGCTGTTGCTGTCCTGCCTGACGCCCGCACTCGCCGGCGCTGCCGAATCGGCGCAAGCGCCCGACGACATGATCGAAACAGCCACAGCACTGCGCGAACGCGCGCTGGCCGACGGGACCGCGTGGAAGCTGGTCGAATCGCTGACCACCCAAATCGGACCGCGACTGGCCGGCAGCGAAGCCGACGCGCGTGCCGTGGCCTGGGCAGAAGCGAAGTTCCGCGAGCTGGGCTACGACCGGGTCTGGACCGAACCGGTGACGTTCCCCAAGTGGGAGCGGCGCAGCGAATCCGCGCAGGTGCTGGGTATCCACGCACAGCCGCTGGTGGTGACCGCGCTGGGCGGCAGCCCGGGCGGCACGGTCGATGCGGAGATCGTGCGCTTCGACAGCCTCGAGGCGCTGCAGGCCGCGCCTGCCGGCTCGCTGAGCGGCAGGATCGCCTTCGTCGACTACCGCATGCAGCGCGCGCGCAACGGCAGCGGCTACGGCACGGGCGGCGCGATCCGCAGCCGCGGACCGTCCGAGGCGATCCGCAAGGGCGCGGTCGCTTTCCTCATGCGTTCGGCCAGCACCAGCCCGCAGCGCGTCGCCAACACCGGCATCACCCGCTTCGACCAAGGGCTCGCTCCGATCCCGTCGGCGGCGCTGTCGCTGCCCGATGCCGACCAGCTCGTGCGCCTGCTGCAGCGCGGCCCGGTGCGCGTGCGCCTGGCGCTGGACTGCGGCTGGGACGGCGAATACACCTCGCACAACGTGATCGGCGAGATCACCGGGCGCGAAGCGCCGCAGGAAGTCGTGCTGCTGGGCGCGCACCTGGACTCGTGGGACCTGGGCACCGGCGCCATCGACGACGCATCGGGCATCGGCATCACCATGGCCGCCGGCCGGCTGATCGGCCAGCTGCCGCAGCTGCCGCGGCGCAGCATCCGCGTGGTCGCCTTCGCCAACGAGGAGCAGGGCCTGCTCGGCGGACGCGAATACGCGCGCAGGCATGCGGCCGACGTGGCCAACCACGTCATCGCGGTGGAGAGCGACTTCGGCGCCGGCCGCATCTACGGTTTCAACACCAGCGGCGGCGAAGCGCAGGCCGTCGCGCGGATCGCCGAAGCGCTGGCGCCGCTCGGCATCGTGCACATGCCGGGCAAGGGCGGCCCGGGGCCGGACATCTCGCCGCTGGCGGCCATTGGCGGCGCCTGGGCGTGGCTGGGCCAGGACGGCACGCAGTACTTCGACCTGCACCACAACGCAGACGACACGCTCGACAAGATCGATCCGGCCGACCTGGCGCAGAACCTTGCCGCGTACGCCGTGTTCGCATGGCTGGCGGCGGAATCGGACGAGGGCTTCGGCAGCGCGCCAAAGCCCGGGCTCGGTGCGGGCGAATAGGCAAAGCATCGCGGCTGAAGTCGCTCCTACAGTTTCTATTCCCGCAGGAGCGGCTTCAGCCGCGATCCACCGGACCTCGACAGGAAACATGCACATGCCCGAAGTCTCGACCGCGCCCGCAGCACCTGATTTCCGCTCCCGCGCCTTCCTGCTCGGCCACGTCGCCGACACCATGCGCTTCTACCACCCGCGCTGCATCGATCCGGCCGGCGGCTTCTTCCACTTCTTCCGCGACGACGGCACGGTCTACGACGCGGCCACGCGCCACCTGGTCAGCAGCACGCGCTTCGTCTTCAACTACGCGATGGCGCTGCGCGCGTTTGGCGACGAGCGCTGGCGCGCACCGGTCGGGCATGGCCTGGACTACCTGCGGCGCGTGCACCGCAATCCGGACACCGGCGGCTATGCCTGGCTGCTGCGCGACGGCGTGGCGGTGGACGACACCAACCACTGCTACGGCCTGGCCTTCGTCGCGCTGGCCTATGCCAAGGGCATCGAAGCCGGGTTCGCAGAGGCCGAAGCCTGGCTGGACGAAACCTGGGAGCTGATGGAGCGCCACTTCTGGGAGCCGGCGCACGGCCTGTATGCCGACGAAGCCGACGGCGACTGGCGGCTGTCGCCCTATCGCGGGCAGAACGCCAACATGCACGCCTGCGAAGCCTGGCTGGCGGCGTTCGAAGCCACCGGTCAGCGACGCTACCTCGAGCGTGCGGCGCTGTTGGCCGAGCGCATGGTGCAGGGCCGCGCGGCGCTCACCGGCGGCCTGGTCTGGGAGCACTTCCACACCGACTGGCGCGTGGACCCGGACTACAACCGCGGCGACCGCAGCAACATCTTCCGCCCCTGGGGTTTCCAGCCCGGGCACCAGGTGGAATGGGCCAAGCTGCTGCTGATCCTCGACCGGCACGCGCCGGCCGAATGGCGCCTGCCGCGCGCACGCGAACTGTTCGACCGCGCGATGGCGATGGCCTGGGACCCCGTGCATGGCGGCGTGGTCTACGGCAACGACCCGGACGGCGGCATCTACGACGCCGACAAGTACTTCTGGGTGCAGGCCGAGTCGATCGCAACGGCCGTCCTGCTCGCCGACCGCAGCGGCGATGCCGCGTACTGGCAGTGGTACGAGCGGCTGTGGGATTACAGCTGGACCCACTTCGTCGACCACGCGCACGGCGCCTGGTACCGCATCCTCAGCCGCGACAACCGCAGCTACAGCGACGAGAAGAGTCCGGCGGGCAAGACCGACTACCACACGATGGGTGCCTGCCACGAAGTGCTGAACGTGCTGCCTGAAGGAGCCTGACGGGGGGCGGAAGCGTCTGGCGGATCCTTGCCCGGGGAAAGGAGTCGGCGCTGGTGCGGGCGTCCATCGCGGCTGAAGCCGCTCCTACAAGTGCGACGCCTGTCCATCGCGGCTGAAGCCGCTCCTGCGATTGCGATGCCTGTAGGAGCGGCTTCAGCCGCGATGGATAGCAACGCGCCACGGATGCCCGCCGGCAACCGCACGCTACACCGTCAGACCTTCTCCGCATCCGCGGCCAGCAACGCCTCGACCTCGCGCCGGTCCGGCGCATGCGCGCCCGCGCGCGTGCATGCCGCGGCGGCCACGGCGGCCGCAAAGCGCAGGTGTTGCTCCCAGCCCTGCTCCGGTTGCTGCAACATGCTGGCGAGGAAGCCGCCTACGCAAGCGTCGCCGGCGCCGACCGTGTCGCGTACCGCGACCGCCAGCGCCGGCTGCTCGATGCGACGCCCCTCAAGATGCAGGGTCATGCCGTCCGCGCCACGTGTGTACAGCAGCAGCGCCCCGGGCTTCATCCGCCCGCGCACACGGCCCAGCGCCTCGCCGGCCGGAAGCGGCGGGTAGATCTGGCGCAGGTCTTCGTCCGACAGCTTGACCAGGTCGGCAATGGCGGCGAGGCGCTCGAACAGCGGCGGATAGTCCGCACCCATCAGGTTGCGGCAGTTGGGATCGAAGCTGATCCGCACGCCGCGCGCATGCAGCTCTTCGGCCAGCGCCAGCAGGCGCGCACCCAGCGGCTGGCGCACCAGGCTGATGCAGCCGAAGTGCGCGTACTCGCAGGCCTCGCGCCAACCCTCCGGCAGCAGCGCCGCGTCGAAGCTCTGGTCGGCGCTGCCGACGAAGAAGTACTGCGGTGGATCCAGCGCATGCACGATCGCCAGCAGCGGCGGTTGTCCAACCTGCTGCGCAAAGCGCAGGTCCAGGCCCGCCTCGGCCGACCTGCGCATCAGCTCATCGCCAAACAGGTCGTTGCCCACCGACCCGCCCCAGCCGGTCGGCACGCCCAGCGTCGACGCCACGCGTGCGACGTTCCAGCAGGCGCCACCCGGCACGCTGCGCCACTGGTCCTCGTCCGTGCGCACGAAGTCGGTCAATGCCTCGCCGAAGACGACCAGTTTCGGCAGGGCGCGCGGGATTTCGTGCTGTGCGGGAGACGGCTGCTGCATGGACGGATACCGTGAGGAGGTCACCCAAGCATGTCATCGATCTGGCTCGCGTGGAGTCCCGCGGGCGCCAGCTTCGCGGCGTCCTGGCGCGGACAGGGCGCGGCGCAGCCATCGCTGCGCCGCGGATGACTAGCGGCGGCTGCCCGCCCACTGCGCAAGCAACACCGCGGTCGCCGCGGCGACGTTGAGGCTCTCCACCGCGCCGGTGCCCGGGATCGACAGGCGCAGGTCGCAGGCCGCGGCGAGCGCATCCCCCATGCCTGCACCCTCGGCACCGATCACGTAGACCACACGCGGCGGCAGCGCTGCCTTGAACAGATCCTCGCCGTCGCGCACGACCGTCGCGGCCAACACAAACCCCGCCGCGCGCAGCTGCGCCATCGCCTCGTCCGCGGCGCCCGGGCGCACCAGCGGCACGATCTCCGCGCCACCCTCGGCCACGCGTGCGGCAGCGCCGGACAGCGTCAGCGACGCGTCCTCCGGCAACAACAGCGCAGACACGCCGAAGTGCGCGGACGAGCGCAGGATCGCGCCCAGGTTGTGCGGATTGCCCACGCCATCCAGCCACAGCGCGCAGCACGGCCCCGCCGGCAGCGCCGCCAGCCAGTCGGACAATGCCAGTTGCGACTCGCGCAGCACATCGGCCACCACGCCTTCGTGATGCGTGCTTGCCGACAGGCGGCGCAGCTCGTCCTCGTCCTCGACCACGCGGTAGCCGATGCGGTTGGCCACGCACCACTTCAGCAGCGGCTGCAGCTGCCCCATGCGATCGGGCGACAGGTACAGCTTGCGGATCGCCTGCGGACGCCGCGCGAACACCGCGCGGACCGCATTCAACCCGTGCAGGCGCAGTTCCGCGCTCCGCGCCGGCGCAGTCGGCGCGTCCGCGGGAATGCGCGCGGGTTCGCGCGGTGCCCGCGATTCACGCCCAGGCGCCGCCGTTTCGCGTCCGCGCGCGCCCCACGGCGAATCCCTGCCGGGGCCCGGAGGCGGCGGACGCCTGCTCATTTCAGCCGCCCACGCCAGAACTCGGCGTTGCGGATGCCGAGGGCGTCGGGGTCGAACACCGGCTCCACGCCCTGCTTCTTCTGCCGCTCGTAGTCGCGCAGTGCCAGCAGCGCTGGCTTCTGCAGCAGCAGGATGGCGATGAGGTTGAGCCAGGCCATCAGCCCGACGCCCAGGTCGCCCAGCGCCCAGGCCATGCCCGCGTTGTTGAATGCGCCGAAAATCACCATGCCCACGAGCGTCACGCGCAGCAGCAGCGTCGCCAGTGGCCGCGTCTTGTGGCCGTTGATGTAGGTCAGGTTGGTTTCGGCCATGTAGTAATAGGCCATGATCGTGGTGAATGCGAAGAAGAACAGCGCCGTCGCCACGAAGCCCGCGCCCCAGCCCGGCAGCACCGTATTGATGCCGTGCTGCACGAAGCCGGCGCCCGCCTCGATGCCGGGCAGTGCCTCCTGCAGCATCGCGCCGTCCGGCCCCACCACGTTGTACATGCCGGTGGCCAGCACCAGGAACGCGGTCGAAGTGCAGATCAGCATGGTGTCGAAGTAGATCGCCCAGGCCTGCACGTAACCCTGCTTGGCCGGATGCGAGACCTCGGCCGCGGCGGCAGCGTGCGGACCGGTGCCCTGGCCGGACTCGTTGGCATAGACGCCGCGCTTCACGCCCCACTCCACCGCCAGGCCCAGCATCGCGCCGAAGCCGGCGTGCATGCCGAAGGCGCTGGAGAAGATGATGTTGAACATCTCCGGCACGTACTCGTAGTTCAGCGCCATCACCAGCAGCGCGGTGAGGATATAGCCCACCGCCATGAACGGCACCACGAGTTCGGCGAACGCGGCGATCCGCTTGACGCCGCCGAAGATGATCGTGGCCAGCAGCAGGGCCACGACGACGCCGATGCCGAGCTTGAGCGCGTCGCGCGTCTCCATGCCCAACACCTGGCCCTCGAGCGAACCGCACAGCGCGCCGCCCTGGCAGGCATTGGCGATGCCGTCGGCGATCGCATTGGCCTGCACGCCCGGCATCAGCACGCCGGCCGCCGCAATGGTCGCGATCGCGAACAGCACCGCATACCACTTCAGGCCCAGGCCCTTCTCGATGTAGTACGCCGGGCCACCGCGATAGCGGCCCTCGTTGTCCTTTTCCTTGTATATCTGCGCAAGGCAGCACTCGACGAACGAGGTCGAGGCTCCAAGGAAGCCCATCACCCACATCCAGAAAATCGCACCCGGCCCGCCGAAGGCGATGGCGGTCGCCACGCCGGCAATGTTGCCGATGCCGATGCGTCCTGACATGGACAGCGCCAGCGCCTGGAACGAGGACACGCCGGCGTCGGACTTCTGGCCCGAGAAGGTGAGCCGCGTCATCTCGACCAGGCCGCGCACCTGCATGAAGCGCGTGCGGAACGAAAACCACAGTCCGGCACCCAGGCACAGCGCGATCAGCGCCTTGCTCCAGATGATGCCGTTCACCCAGCCGAGAATTGCTTCCACGGAACTCTGCCTCCGGTTCGGTTCGACGCTCCGGCCGGGACGGCGGGCGCACGGAAGGCGGCACGATAACTGATTTCCGCCAGGTTGCCGCCCTCATCGGGCCGCCTCCAAGCTGTCATCCCGAGCGCAGCGAGGGATCCGGGCCTGGTGCCTGCTCAGGCAAGATCCCTCCTCGCTGCGCTCGGGATGACAGCCACAAGGTGCCGGGACTGCGAGCCGCACCCGCCGTCGCCACTGCGTGCCACCGCAGGCACGCTCAGGCGTGCCCGCTGACCGGCGCCGTCTCCGCCTCCATCTGCTCCAGCTTCTTCGCCAGCGCATTGGGCGAGCGCGTGAACGGCGCCAGCAGCGCGTAGAACGCGGGCACCACGAACAGCGACAGCAGGGTCGCGAACGACACGCCGAAGATGATCACCACGCCGATGGTCGCGCGGCTGGCCGAGCCCGGTCCGCCCGCCGCCACCAGCGGCACCGCGCCCATCACCGTCGCGGCCGAGGTCATCAGGATCGGGCGCAGTCGCACCGCCGACGCCTCGGCGATCGCCTCGCGCACGCTCATGCCCTCGTCGCGCAGCTGGTTGGCGAACTCGACGATCAGGATGCCGTTCTTTGCCGCCAACCCCACCAGCATCACGATGCCGATCTGGCTGAACAGGTTGAGCGTGCCGCCGGTCGCCCACAGCCCGATCAGTGCACCGAGTACCGCCAACGGCACCGTCAGCATGATCACCAGCGGATGGATGAAGCTCTCGAACTGCGCGGCCAGCACCAGGTAGACGATCAGCAGCGCCATGGTGAAGGTCACCAGCACCGCGCCACCGGCGCGCTGGTATTCGCGCGTTTCGCCCTTCCAGTCGATCTGTGCGTAGTCGGGCAGTTCCTCGTCGATGACCTGGCGCGTCCAGTCCAGCGCCTCGCCCATGCTGTAGCCCGGCGCAAGGCCCGCGCTGATGGTGATCGCGCGGAGGCGGTTGAAGCGGTTGAAGTTGCCCGGCTCGGCGATTTCCTCGAGCGTGACCAGGTTGGACATCGGGATCAGCCCGCCATCACTGCCGCGGACGTAGGTGTTGCCCAGGTCCGCGGGCGTCATCCGCGCTTCACGGCCGGCCTGCACCACCACCTCGTATTCCTCACCGTTGTCGACGTAGGTGGTGACGTGGCGCGAGCCCATCATCGTTTCCAGGGTGCGTCCGATCTCGGTGACCGACACGCCCAGGTCGGCCGCGCGCGCGCGGTCGATCTGCACGCGCATCTGCGGACGCGTTTCCTTGTAGTCCGAATCCGGATCCTGGATGCCGGGGTTGGATTCCATGCGCTCCAGCACGCGGTCGCGCCATTCGGCCAGCTCCGCGTAGTCGGGCCCGCCAAGCACCAGCTGGTAGCGCTGGCCACGGCTGCCGACCAGGCCGCCGGGCACGCTTGCGCGCACCTGTACGCCCGGTACGTCGGTGAACTGGCGGCGCAGCCCGGCCACCACCTCGTCGGTGCTCTGCTCGCGCGTGCCCCAGTCCTCCAGGAAGACGATGATCTGTCCGGTGTGCATCTCCTCGCCGCCACCCCAACTGCGCGGGGCCCGCGAGTTGGCGCGCTGGATCGGCTTGCCCTCGCCCACCTGCCTGAGCACGATCTCCTCGACCTGCTGGACCTGCTGCACCGTGTAGTCGAAACCCGCGCCTTCCGGCCCGTCGATCATCAGGAAGAAGCGGCCACGATCCTCCGCCGGCGCCAGCTCGCTGGGCACGCGCAGGAACAGCAGCGCGGCAACCAGGCCACACAGCACCATCGCCGCGACCACCATCGCCAGCAGGCGGCCACCGGGCAAGGCCACCAGCCTCGACACGCGGTAGCCGTAGCCCTTGCTCACGCGGCCCAGCTGCCGGTTCATCCAGGCGTTGAAGCCGGTGGTCTTGACGTGCGGGCGCAGCAGCTTGGAGCACATCATCGGCGTCAGCGTCAGCGCGACGAACGCCGACAGCGCCACCGCGCCGGCCAGCGCCACCGACAGTTCGCGGAACAGGCGTCCGGTGTTGCCTTCCATGAAGCCGACCGGCAGGAACACCGCCACCAGCACCGCGGTGGTGGCGATCACCGCGAAAGCGACCTGCGCGGTGCCGCGGCGCGCCGCGACCAGGGGCGGCTCCCCCAGGTCGACGCGTCGCTGCGCGTTCTCCAGCACGATGATCGCGTCATCCACCACCAGGCCGATGCACAACACCAGCGCCAGCAGGGTGAGCAGGTTGATCGAGAAGCCGAACGCGTACAGGGCGATGAAGGCCGCGATCAGGCACACCGGCACCGTGACCGCCGGGATCAGCGCCGCGCGCAGGCTGCCCAGGAACAGCCAGATCACCAGGAACACCAGGGCCATCGCCTCGGCCAGCGTCCAGTACACGCGCTTGATCGAGGCGTCGATGAATGTGGTGCTGTCGAAGGACACGTAGATGTCGGTGCCTTCGGGCAGTGTCTCCTGGATGACCTCGGCCTCGACGCGGGCGGCGCGCGCCACGTCCAGCGCATTGGCGGTGGAGGTGCGCACGATGCCAAGGCCGACGTTCGGCACGCCGTTGCTGCGCAGGTAGGAGCGGCGCTCTTCCGGGCCCACCTCCACCTGCGCCACGTCACCCAGCCGCACCACATAGCCATCGTCGCCGCGGCGCAGCGGGAGCTGCGCGAACTGTTCGGGCTCGCGGTAGCCGCGCTCCACGCGCAAGGTGAAGTCGCGCGACTCGGACTCGATGCGCCCGGCCGGCAGCTCGACGTTCTCGCTGCGCAGCGCGGCTTCGACGTCGCCGGCGGTGATCCCGCGCGCAGCCATGGCGTCGCGGTCGAGCCAGATGCGCATCGCGTAACGCTGCGAGCCGCCCAGCTGCACGCGCGCCACACCATCCAGCGCCGACAGCCGGTCTACCACGTAGCGGTCGGCGTAGTCGGTCAGCGCCATCGTGTCCATCGCGGTGGAGCGCATGTTGAGCCAGACGATGACCTCGGCATCGGCCTCGACCTTGGAGATCTCTGGCGGATCGGCCTCGTCGGGCATGCGGTCCATCACCCGGCTGATGCGGTCGCGCACGTCGTTGGCGGCCGCCTCGATGTCGCGCGTGAGGTTGAACTCGATGGTCACGTCGGCGCGGCCGTTGCGGCTGCTCGACTGGATCGTGTTGATGCCCTCGATGCCCGACAGCGCATCCTCGAGGATCTGGGTGACGCGGGTTTCCACCACCGCCGCGGACGCACCGGGATAGTTGACCTCCACCGAGACGATCGGCGGATCGATGTTGGGCAGCTCGCGCAGGGTCAGGCGCATGAACGACATCAGCCCCAGCACCACCAGCAGCAGGCTGATGACGATCGCGAAGACCGGGCGCTTGATCGAGAGGTCGGAAAGCTTCATTGCCGGTCAGCCGTCCTGCGCCGCAGGCTCCGCTGGCGGCTGCACCGGCACGTCGGCGCCGGCCGTGTCGCTGACCATCAGGCCCGGGCGCAGCTTGCCGGTGCCATCGATGACGATGCGCTCGCCCGCGTCCACGCCGCGCAGCACCTCGACCTGCCCGACCCGGCGCTCGCCCACCTGGATGGGGACGCGCTCGACCGTGTCGTCGCTTTTCACCCGCCACACGAAGGTGTCGCGGCCCACCTGCACCACCGCGATCTCCGGCAGCACCAGCGCCTGCCGCTGCGGCCGCGAGAGCTGCACCTGCATCAGCATGCCCGGGCGCAGGCTGCGTCCATCGTTCGGGAAGTCGCCGCGCACCATGACCGCGCGCGTGGCCGGATCGACACGCGCGTCGACGCTGGACACCTCGCCTTCGAAGGTCACGCCGGGCCATGCAACGCTGCTGCCGGCAAGCGGCTGGCCGGCGGCCAGGTGCGCCAGGTGCACTTCGGGCACCGGGAAGTCGACATGCACGCGCGAGAGGTCATCGAGCGTGGCGATCACCGTGCCCGGCGTGACCAGCGCGCCGGGGCTCACCTCGCGCATGCCAAGCACGCCGGCGAAGGGCGCGCGGATGCGGCGGTCGCCGATGTCGGCGCGCATCTGCACCACGCGTGCCAGCGTGGCGTCGCGCGTGGCGCGCTGGGTATCGACCATGGAGCGCGCGATCAGCTGCTGCCCGACCAGCTCGCTGCCGCGGCGGTACTGCTGCTCGGCTTCCTTGGCCTCGGCCTCGGCCGCCTGCAGCGCCGCCTGCTGCTGGTTGCCGGACAGCGTGATCAGGGGCGCGTTGGCCGCCACCTCGTCGCCGCTCTCGAAATGCACGCGTTCGACGGTCTCGCTGACCTTGGCCGTGATCGACACCGACTCGCGCGCCTTGACCGTGCCCAGCGCCGAGATCGTGTCGCTCCAGGGCTGCATAGCGGCGACCTGCGTGGTCACCACCGCCACGGGTGCGGCCTCGCCCGCACCGGTGGACGCGGCATCGCGGCCACAGGCGGCCGGCAGCAGGCACAGGCCCGACAACAGCAGGATCGGGAACGACGGGAAACGGAAATCGGCGGGCATGTCGACACGGCGGGGGGAAACCGCCCGATTCTATCGATCGACGGTGAAGGCCGCCCATGCCATAGGAGGGGGCGATCCCCTCCGGAAACCTGTCAACCGCGGCCGCGCGCGCGCGTTACCGGCGCGCTGCGGAACTCAGGCAGTGCCGCGCCACCTGCCCAGGGCTGCCTCGCCGTTGTCGCGGGCCCGGGCAAACACCGTGTCCTGCGCCTTGCCCACGTTGCCCTGCAGGTCCTGCGACCAGATTTCCAGCGCCGCGGACTGCATCGCCCGACCGTAGGAGAACGACAGCGGCCAGGGATGCGGACCCATGCGGTTCATCGCGTCCAGGTGCGCGGTCGCGGCCTGGTCGCCCTGGCCGCCCGACAGGAACACGATGCCCGGCAGGATCGCCGGCACGGTCGACTTCAGGCACAGCAGCGTGGCCTCGGCCACTTCCTCGACCGTCGCGGTTTCGCCGCTGTCACGGCCCGGCAGCACCATCGAGGGCTTGAGGATGGTGCCCTCCAGGCTCACGTTGTGCTGGTAGAGCGCGTCGAACAGCGAGCGCAGCACCACCTCGTGTACTTCGTAGCTGGATTCAATGTCGTGCGTGCCCTCCATCAGCACTTCCGGCTCGACCATCGGCACCAGGCCCTGCTCCTGGCACAGCGCGGCAAAGCGCGCCAGCGCGTGGCTGTTGGATTCGATGCAGGTGCCGGTCGGGATGTCGTCACCGATGTTGATCACCGCGCGCCACTTGGCAAAGCGCGCGCCGAGCTTGTAGTACTCCTCCAGCCGCGGGCGCAGGCCGTCCAGGCCCTCGGTGACCAGTTCGCCCGGGCAACCGGCCAGCGGCTGGGTGCCCTTGTCGACCTTGATGCCGGGAATGATGCCGGCGTCGGCCATGAAGCGGGCCAACGGCACACCGTCGCGGTTGGCCTGGCGGATGGTTTCGTCGTAGAGGATCGCGCCGCTGACATGCTGGCCCAGGTTCGGCGTGGCCAGCAGCAGTTCGCGGTAGGCGCGGCGATTGGCCTCGTTGCTCGGCACGCCGACGATCTCGAAACGCTTCGAGATCGTGCTGGTCGATTCATCGATCGCCAGGATGCCCTTGCCGGGGGCAACCATCGCCTGTGCGGTTTCAGCGAGCGTTTCGATGCTCATGTCGGGAAGTGGGCCGTGCGGGAAAAGGGGGCGGAGTATAGCGCCCGTCCCTTCATTTCCCGTTTGCCGCGCGCGTGGTGCGGCCGCCTTCGGCGTTGGATTGCCAGCGGCCGCGTGGTTGCGGCTGCAGCCGCTCCTACAGCTCGCCGAGGCCTTCGGCGAGGCCGTCCTTGCCGACCTGCAGCAGGCGCATGGTGTTGGTGGCGCCGTGGGTTTCCATGTGCTCGCCGCTGGTGAACACCACGCGGTCGCCCGGGTCCAGCACCCCCGCTTCCACCAGCAGGCGCACGCTGCCGCGCGCGGCCTCGCGTGGGGTCTGCCCGCGGCTGTCGTAGTCGGTGGGATACACGTCGCGCATCAGCGCCATGCGCCGGCGCACGCCCGCGTGGCGCGAGAACGCGTAGATCGGCGGGCCGGCACGGAAGCGCGACAAGTGGCGCGCAGTACCGCCCGATTCGGTCATGGCCACGATCGCCGCCACGCCGATGTGTTCGCTGATGAACATGGTCGCCATCGCGATCGCCTGGTCGGCGTGCTGGAGCCCGCGCTGCGCCTTCTCGAAGTCGGTGTCGTGCGCGAACTGGCGCTCGGCGCCCATGCAGATGCGCGCCATCGCCTCGACCGCGCGCAGCGGGAAGTTGCCCGCCGCGGTCTCGGCCGAGAGCATCACCGCGTCGGTGCCGTCGATGACCGCGTTGGCCACGTCCAGCACTTCGGCGCGGGTCGGGATCGGCGAGTCGACCATCGACTGCAGCATCTGGGTCGCGGTGATCACCACCTTGTTGCGCGCCAGCGACTCGCGGATGATCTTCTTCTGCAGGCCCGGCAGCTCGGCATCGCCGATTTCCACGCCCAGGTCGCCGCGCGCCACCATCACCACGTCACTGGCGTCGATCACCTCGGCCAGGTTCTCGATCGCCTCGGCGCGCTCGACCTTCGACACCATCGCGGCATCGGAGCCGTGCGAACGGGCGATCGCACGCGCCTCCTCCATGTCGGCTGCGTTGCGGCAGAACGACACCGCGATGTAGTCCACGCCGATCTGCGCGGCGACGCCGATCAGCTCGCGGTCGCGCTCGGTGAGCGCGCCCAGCGACAGCCCGCCGCCGAGCTTGTTGAGCCCCTTGCGATCGGACAGCACGCTGTCGTTGAGGACGGTGGTGATGATGCGCTGGCCCTCGATGCGCTCGACCTTGAGCTGCACCATGCCGTCGTCGAGCATCAGCACGTCGCCGGCCGACAGGTCGCGCGGCAGGTCGATGTAGCTCACGCCCACCTCGTGCTGCGTCCCCGGCGGCGCATCCTCGCTGGCCACCAGGTCGAAGCGGTCGCCGGCCTTCAGCGACACCTTGCCTTCGACGAAGCGCTCGACGCGGATCTTCGGGCCAGGCAGGTCGGCGAGGATGCCGACTTCGACGCCCACGCGCGCCGCCGCCTCGCGGACCGCCTCGGCGCGCGCAATCTGGCTTGCCGGGTCGCCATGCGAGAAGTTCAGGCGCACCACGTCGACGCCCGCGCGCAGGATCGCGTCGAGCACGCCTGGCGGGTCGGTCGCGGGACCAAGCGTGGCGAGGATGCGGGTGCGGCGGCGGTGTTCGGACATGGACTGGATCCGTTGCATGAGTAAGGAACGCGACGGTGTCGCGTGAGCCCGTTATCCTAGCCGAGCCTGATGGCGATATCGCACATGTCCACCGACATCAACGCACGTCTTGCCGGGTTGCCCGGTTTTCCTGTCCTGACCGGACAACGTCTGTGCCTGCGCGGCCCACGCGTGCAGGACATCGACGACGTGTTCGCACTGTTCTCGCATGCGGACGTGATGCGCTTCTGGAGCAGCGCGCCCATGCGCGTGCGTATGCAGGCCGAGGGCAAGATCGAGGAGATGCTCGACGGATTCGCGCGTCGCGAGTCGCTCAACTGGCTGATCGCCGCGCGTCGCGACGACCGCGCGATCGGCAGCTGCACCCTGTACCGATTCGATGCCCGGCATCGCCGCGCGGAAGTCGGCTACGCACTGCACCCGGACTGGTGGCGCCGCGGGCTGGCGACCGAGGCGGTCGCGCTGGCGCTGGACTGGGGCTTCCACCGCCTCGGGCTGCACCGCATCGAGGCGGACATCGACCCGCGCAACGAAGCCTCGCGACGCCTGCTCGCCGGGCTCGGCTTCCGCCGCGAGGGCCTGCTGCGCCAGCGCTTCCTGATCGACGGCAGCGCCAGCGATTCGGAAATCTTCGGCCTGCTCGCGTCCGATTGGCGGAATGAGCGCCGCTGAAGCCGCGCCCGGCTTTCCGGCAGGCCACAGGGTCGCACGGCGGCAAGGCTTCCCCGGCACCGCCACAATCCAGCACGCGCGGACACGCCAGCATGGTGGCGCCGTGTCCGCCGGGCTTCAGGGTGAGCCCGCGAAATCGGCCTCGGTCCGGTGCCGTTCGAGGTAACGTCTGTGCTGGCGGTACAGAGCCAGACGTGCAGCGTACCCGTCGTCGCGCTCGGCGTCGCTGGCGATCTCCGCGGGCATGAGGGAAGACATTGCCCCGGTCTGCAGTTCCACCGCGCGACCGTAATCACCTGCTGCGGCATGGCAGGCGGCGACAGTGTCGAGCCAAGCCGAACGGCCGCCATCCTCCAGCAAGGGCAGCGCCGCCTCGAGGCCGGAAGCCGCGTCGAACAGTTCAGGCTCCGGCGCCGTACACAGCGCCCATGCCAGATTGTTCCGCGCCATGGCCGCACCCGCCTCCGCGCCCTTACGCCAGAGTTCGATTCCGCGTCGGCGGGCGTCCAGCGTGTTGCCGTGCCGGTAGAAATACCAGCCGCCGTAATCCACATACGCGGCCACGTGGCCGTCCGCAATCGCGCGCTCCATCCAGAGCGCCCCTTCGACTTCGTCGGGCGCTCCCAGCTCGCCGGCCATGTAGGCATGGCCAAGCCGAACCGCCGAAGCGCCGTCGCCCTTTTCGGCATCGGCGCGCAGCCAGCCCATGGCGCGCACCGGATCCTTGGCCATGGCACGGCCCGCCAACGCCATATCGGCGAGCCGGCGCCGTGCCTCGGCGTTATCCGCATTGGTGTCCAGCGCCTGGTAGGTGTCGATCGCCTGCTGCGGCGTTCCGTGCACGCCCGGATAGGCCTGTTCGTACATCAGAGACAGGGCCAGCATCGCCCCCAGATCGCCTGCCTGCGCCGCACCGAGCAGCCAGCCTTCCGCCTGCGGCCATTCCTGCGCGCGCATGCTCTGGTATGCCCGCCTGCGCGCGCCGAACGCACTGCCCCCTTGTGCCCCGAGTTCGACCAGGTCCATCGCGTGGCGCCGCTGCGCGTCGGTGGTCGCCGCGGCGTACAGGGTGTTGCCCATGGCGGCCTGGGCATTCGCATCGCCGGAATCCGCGGCGGACTTCATCCAGGCATTGGCAACCGGCGCCTCGTCGCGCCGGTGGTGATAGCTGGCCAGCAGTGAATAGCCCTTGCCGATGCCATTGTTGACAGGATCGGCCAGCGCACGCAGTTCCGCGGGCTCGAGTTGCAGCGCCCCTTCCCGCGACAGTTTCCAAACGGCGTTCATTGCGGGAACTACGGCATTCCCCCGCTCCTGGGCAGCCTGCATCCGCTGCAGCAGGAATGCCGGCGGCGGCTCCACGCCGCCGAGCGTGGGCCACAGGCCCGCCAGCATCACCGTGCCGCCGTTGCGGTGCCAGCGCGCGTCCACCGCATCCAGCAGCGTCGCAGCCGACCCCGGATCCCGTTCGACCCCCACCCCCAACGCATACGCCAGCGCCAGCAGTGCGGTGTGTGCAGCGCGCTCTTCCTCGGCCTGTGGCAGCAGGGCATCCACCAAGCCGTCCGCACATCCGTCACCCGGTTGCCGCGCGCAGGTCAGCAACCAGGCGCCCGCGGACTGCAGTCCCCCTGCCTCCGCCGCGGACCGCAACATCTCCACCGCAGCCGCGGTCCCGCCAGCCAGCTGGAAGGACCGGATCGCCAGGATGTCGCGCGCCGCCACTTCGCCGCGCGCCGCCTGCGCTTCCAGGAAGATGTCGGCAAGCTGGCGGCGCTGCACGGGATAGCCCGAAAACGGATCTCCACGCACGATAGCGTTGGCCGTGTCGACGTAATCGAACCACAGGTGTCGCTCGACCCCGAGTTCTTCGTCCCATGCCGCGACGACCAGCGGGTAATGGCGCTGCGGGCCGGCATGCTGAAAGTACTCGTACCGGAACTCCAGGCCGCTGGAGGCAAGCAACGCATAGATGTCGGCGGGTCCCATCACCCGCACCGGCTCCGGCCAGAATCCATCGCGACGCTCGGCGAGCGCGAGCCGCGCCAGCGCGCCAGTGGCCAGCATCGCTTCCTCCGCCGCCATGTCGTCATCGAGTGCTTCGGCGCAAAGCATTCGGGCCCTGTGCAGCGCAATGCTGACCGGCGCCTGCAGTACAGCAGCCTCCAATGCCTCGCTTCGCTCCTTGCAGGCCGCAGCATCGACCTGCGTCAGGTCGTAGCCAACCTCGCCGAGCACCTCGTACGCATCGTAGGCCTTGCCGTATGCGGGGTCGGACAGAAAACTATCCCACGCGGCCTGCGGTGCTTCGATCACGTCGCGCACATGCAAACGGGGCTGCTCCGCCAGTACGGGCAAGGCGCACAACAGCGCAAACAGCGCCAGCGGCACACGGAGGGCAATTGGGCTCATTGGGCTGATCCTTCGTCCATGGCGTTGCGCAGCAACTGCTGCAGGCGGTGCTGACGTTCATCGGCGGCGACGCTTGTCGGCATCCGGAAGCGCAGAGTGGCCGACAACTCGTCCTGGAGCTTCCGGATCTGGCCTAGATGACCGGTCGCGTCGTGCGACGCAACCTCGGGTTGCTTGACGTCGAGCCGGTAGACGACACGGGCGCTGCGCCCATCCACCGTCACGTCGCGGGCGTAGTCGAATGCGGACGCTGCCACCTGGCGGTCCTCCTTTCCGAAGACGGCGGTCCAACGTTCCGGCACGACCACCTCGATTTCGTGCCGGTAGCCGCCGGGCACCGCATAGGCCAGCGGCGATGTGCGCGACATCGAAGCCGGTAGCCGCGTGACGTCCTGCAGCGCATCGGCATAGACATCGAGGGCCTTGACCGCGCCTGGCTCGTCGTCGAACGGCGCCTTGAGCAGGTAGCTTTCGGCCACCTTGAGCGTGTTGGCCTCCCGGTCGTCGTCGAGCCGGGGGACGGCCGTCGCGTCCAACTCGCCGAGCCGGCGACGGTAATAGTCCGCGTAGCGTCGCGACAGGTCGCCACTGCGCTCGCTGGCGAGCGACCGCCGGCGCTGGTCGGCGAGGTCGCCGCGGTAGTGCGTCTCGACCTCGAGCCGGACATCGCGCGCGTCGACCTGCGGGAAGTAGCGCTCGACAACGGTGATGCCATTGCGCCCGGCGCCCCCGGGCGGCGGGGAGATCGGTTCGGGACGCGTAGTGCCACCCGCGACCGCCAAGGCAACGCCATAAACGCTGAGGTCGTAGTCGCCCGCGCGACCACCCTGCAGAGTCAAGGTGGGGTCCAGCCACAGCGTATCGCCATCCACCTCGACGCGCGCGATCACGTGGTCGAATACCGCCGCCGACGGCGCGAAGTCCGAGATCGCCTTGCCGCGGCCGCTGCTCACCAATGCCGGTACTGCACGAAGGTCCAGACGGGTCAGCAGGCTGGCCAGCAGATACACCTTGTCCTTGCAGTCGCCGTATCGCCGTCGCCAGGTGTCCGCCGGCGCTGTCGGCCGGTGGGTGTTCTCGCCCATTTCGACGCCGAAATAGCGCACATCGTCCTGCACCAGCCGCAGCGCGGCGGTGACGCGCGCACGCTGGTCCGGGAGTCGGCGCCATTCGGCGAGCTTCTGCTCGAGATCCTCGGGCAGGCGCTCGATTGACGGGTACAGCGGCAAGGCCCAGGCCACCACATCGGCCCAGCTGCGCGTCTCGCTCACCTGCGCGCTCGGATACGGCTGGTACCAAGCGGGATACTGCCCATCGTCCACCACCAGCGGCAGCGCGCGCGCGTCGAGCACCGTCTCGACCGCGTCGCCACGACGGCGCACCACGGCCTCCGGCGCGCTGTGCTCGCGATAGACACGCGGCTCCGCGCCCGGATCCATCAGCACCCGCAACCGGGCGCGCAACATCGGATGCTGCCAGCCGAAACGCAGCCAATCCGATCCCTGGCCGGCCAGCACCGGATTGCTGCCGGCGATGGTGTACGCGATCCGGACCACGTCGCGCGGACGGACGTCGTCCAGCACGATCAGTGCGGTCACGGCGCCGTCGGCCAGGTCCTGCTCGAAACCGTCCTCGCGCCGGACCAGCGAAACGCGTTCGGGCGAAAACCGGTCGTGCCAGCTGCCATCACGGCGCAATTCGACGTTGTGGATCGTCAGCCGCTGGTATTCGGGGTTGAAGCTGACCTGGAAGCGGCCCGCGTCGCTGACGAGCGACGCACCGCGGGCCTCGTAGGCATAGTCGACGAACAGTTCATCGTTCGCCTTGCGACGATCGGACTGCACGTCGTACAACCAGTAGCGCCAGCGCTCGTCGTCCGCACCCGGTGCATCGCCAGGCCACTGCGCCGGCAGCGTCGCGCGTTCGACAAACGCCGGCACCGGCCCCGTCTCGAAACGGTATTCGCCCCGTTCGTGTTCGGCTACGGCACCCTGCGCCGTCCCCGCAAGCAGGAACAACGTCCACGCCCAGACTCGCATCCCCATTGTCGTTCCACCCCTTTCCCCGACGGGAAAGGTACACCAGCAGACCGCGTCCGGTGGTGCAGGTTCATCCCCCCCTCGCGTCCAGCGCAGCCACTGCCGGCAACGTCTTGCCCTCGAGGAACTCGAGGAAGGCGCCACCGCCGGTGGAGATGTACGACACCTCGTCGGCGATGCCGTACTTGTCGACCGCGGCCAGGGTGTCGCCGCCGCCGGCGATCGAGAACGCGGCGCTTGCAGCAATCGCGCGCGCCAGGGTTTCGGTGCCCTTGCCGAAGGCGTTGAACTCGAACACGCCCACCGGCCCGTTCCACACCACCGTGCCGGCGCTGGCGATCATTTCGGCGTAGCGCGCGGCGGTGTCCGGGCCGATGTCGAGGATCAGGTCATCGGCGCCCACATCGGCCACCGCCTTGACCGTGGCCTCGGCGTCGGGATGGAACTGCTGTGCGACCACGACATCGGTCGGGACCGGGATGTCGGCGCCGCGCGCCTTCGCCTTGGCGAGGATGTCGCGGGCGGTGTCGAGCAGGTCGGGTTCGTGCAGGGACTTGCCCACCGGCAGCCCCTGCGCGGCGATGAAGGTGTTGGCGATGCCGCCGCCGACGATCAACTGGTCGACCTTGCCCACCAGGTTGGAGAGCAGTTCGAGCTTGGTCGAGACCTTGCTGCCGGCCACGATCGCCAGCAGCGGCCGCGCCGGCTTGTCCAGCGCACTGGCCAGCGCATCGAGTTCGGCCATCAGCAGTGGGCCGCCCGCGGCCTGCGCGGCGAAGCGGATCACGCCATGGGTCGAGGCCTGCGCGCGGTGCGCGGTGCCAAAGGCGTCCATCACGAACACGTCGCACAGCGCGGCGTACTTGCGCGACAGCGTCTCGTCGTCCTTGCCCTCACCGGGGTTCATCCGGCAGTTCTCCAGCAGCACGATCTGGCCGGGTTCGACTTCGACCCCGTCCACCCAGTCGCGCAGCAGCGGCACTGGCCTGCCGAGCAGTTCGCCCAGGCGCCTGGCCACCGGCGCCAGCGAATTCTCCTCGCTCCACTCGCCTTCCTTCGGACGCCCCAGGTGCGAGGTCACCATCACCGCCGCGCCCTTCTCCAGCGCCAGCTGCAGGGTCGGGATCGAGGCCGTGATGCGCTGTTCGGAGGTGATCTGGCCGTTGTCGATCGGGACGTTGAGGTCCTGCCGGATCAGCACGCGCTTGCCGGCAAGATCGAGGTCGGTCATTCGCAGGATGGTCATCGAATACTCGCTTGGTTCATTGGGGTTCGGTGTGCCATCCATGGCGCGGCTCGCGTGGCTCCAGACGGTCCAGCCCGGCCATCCATGGCCGGGCGCTCGCGGCGACGGACTGCCGATAGGGCAGTCCGTCTAATGCCGCTCGCCCTGCCGGATCAGCACGCGCTTGCCGGCAAGATCGAGGTCGGTCATTCGCAGGATGGTCATGGAGTCGTGGCCTGTTTTGCTGTGATCGGGGTGCGGTGGCGCGGCGCGAAGGCGCTGGGAGCGCGGCCAGGCAGTACATGTGCTGCTGCGCGGCGCTGGCGCGCGCGGCGATGCCGCTTCGACGCGCATTGTCGACGGCGCCAGCGCGGCAGGCAAACGTTGCAGCTGCCACGAACCGCGCGATCAACCGGAAGGCTTGCGCAACAGGCTCGCGGCGAAACCGGCGACCAGCAGCGCGCCGCCGATCAGCAGCGCCCACAGCAGCCAGGTACGCCAGTCGCGCGCCGACGCGGGCACCAGCGCGCGTTCGCCGGCAAGCGGCTGCATGTCCGCCAGCGCCGCGGCGCCGGGCCGCCAGTCCGGCCCCTGCACGCCACGGATCGCCTCCAGCGACTGCGCCACCGGCGCATCCTCGCGCTGCGCTCGTGCACTGCCCGCGACCAGGCGATACGGCGGCGCACCCTGCGCGATGAACACCAGCGCCTCGGGCCGCCAGCCCAGCCGCAGCAGCGGCGCCAGGCCGATGCCTTCGGCGCCGACCAACTTCCATTGCCGGTCCCGCGTGATGCCGGTCAGCGGCTGCGGCGCGGAGCGGTTGGCGCCGCCGCCATTGCCGATCGCGTACGCGACCCAGGGACCGGCGCGCAGCACCCATGACGCGTCGGCGTGTTCGCGGCTGTAGAGGCGCCACTGCCCGGTGCCATTGCCGTCGTACTGCAGGTCGGCGGCCTCGACCGGATAGCGCGCGTCGAGGTCGAAGACCCGTGCCTGCACGCCGCGCTCTTGCACCGGCGTGCCGGCGAGCTCGCGCCACTGCAGCGGCGCGCGCCGGTCGGGTGCGGCCAGTTCGGCGTGCACCGCCTGCAGCCGAGGGGTGCCGTGCCCCTGCGCAGGCAGCAGGCGCAGGTAGCGCGCGCGGGCCGCCACGGGAACGCGGCGCTGCACCAGCCGTTCGCCGCCGCGCGACAGGTCGATCAACTGCGCCTGCGACTGCACCGGCCGCCACTCCCGCAGGTCGTCGCTGGCTTCGATGCGGTAGGCGCGGTCGATGCCCTCTTCGCCTGCGGCCCATTCCAGGTGCAGGGCCTCGATGCTGGCGTCAACTCCGCTCGCATCCACCAGCCAGGCCGCGGGGCCATCGCCCGCCTCGGCGCCGCTGGCGCCTGCCTGCACGCTCAGCACGCTGCCGTCGGCGCCGCGCTCGACCGCCATCGACCAGCCGCCCTGCACATCGGCCGCACGCGGCAGCACGAACCAGCGCACCGGCACGCGCGGCGCCTGGGTGCGAGCGCCATCGCCCGTGCGCATCAGCTGCGCGGGCACTGATGCGCCGTCGGCATTGAGCACATCGAGGTCGCGCAGTGCCGGGGAGCGCGCCTGCCGATAGACCGCATCGTCCAGCACGACCGCATGGGCGCCCGCGCCCTCGTCGGCCAGCATGAGTGGCCACTGCATGGCGTAGTCATCCGCCGGCGCGGCGGACGCGCCGCCGGCCAGCAGCGCCAGCCCGAGGATTGCCCCGAGCCGGCTCATGCCGCCTGCTCCTGCGCCACGGCCACATCACGCGGCGGTGCCGGAGCGAAGTAGCCCACCAGCGTGCACAGCAGGCCGTAGGCGATGAACGAGCCGATGCCGAGCAGATCGCCCAGGTGCTGGCGATCCACCAGGACGAGCTTGGCCAGCACCACGCCCATCAGCACCGCACCGGCCAGCCACAGCATGCGCTGGCCGCGGCGCGAGCCGGCGATCCAGCCGATCACGCCAAGCAGGCTCCAGACCAGGGTGAGGCTGGTCTGCGCCAGCTTGCTCTCCACCAGGCCCGCGTCCCAGGGCACGCCGCCCCAGTGGTGCACGGCACGCAGCGTGACGCTGGTGAGCAGGGTGAAGCCGGCGACCGAGAGCAGCACGACACGCATCGACGCCAGCGCGCGAGGCGCCTGGTCCGACCACAGCCAGCGCGCGAGCAGCACCAGCAGCAGCGTCTGCATCTGTTCGAGCGGATTGAGCAGCGGCAGCCACGGCAACGGATCAGCGCTGCCGGCGGCCAGCAGGCCCAACAGCCACCACAGCCCGAGCAGCGCGAACGCCACCAGCTGCATCGGCAGGCGCAGGGCATCGAACCGCGCGCCCCGGGGCGCGCGCAGCAACCGCCAGCGCCACATCGACACGGCCAGCAGGACAACCCACGGCAACGCGATTGCCACAAGCATCCAGCCTTGCGCCAAGCCCATGTGGTTGGACATCCAGCCGGCGAACAGCGCCAGCACCGACGGCCACGCCAGCCACCATGCGAACTGCGCCCAGTTGCCGATCCAGTCTTCATCGCCGCGCAGGCACAGCAGGCTGCGCACGCCGAACGCTGCGTAGGCAAGCCAGGCCCACAGACCCATGCCCTCGAACGGATGCCCGTGCACCGCGCTCTGCGCCAGCGCGAACGGAATCGCCGAGGCGAGTGCGAGCAAGGTCGTCGCCGCCAGCGCGCGGGCCGGCCGCCAGCGATGTACTTCCGCCGCCAGCCAGCCGGTCAGCGCGGTCGCGGCCAACATCGCGGCCAGTTGCGCATCACGCGCGACAAAGGCCTCGATCTCGTGGAACAGGTTGCCGCCCCACCACGCCAGGCCCCACGCGTAATACATCAGCGCGACAGGCGGTTCGTCGTGGTCGCGGTATGACCAGGCGCTGGCGAAGCCCGCCAGCGCGATCAGCAGTGCGCCCATGAACGCCGGATTGGCCAGCGTCTGCACGTCGGGCGATGCCAGCGCGGACATGCCCAGCGCATACGCCAGCGCCGCCGCCAGCTGCAGGCCCACGCCCGCCAGCTGCGGCAGCAGGCGCTGCTGCTTCAGCCCCAGCCAGGTCAGCGCCGCGCCTTCGAGCGCGAACACGCAGGCGGTGGCGTGCGCCGACAGCGCGAGCGGCACCGACAGCGTTGCGAAGCCGATTGCCAGCAGCGCATGCGCCTGCGCCAGCACCGCGTAGCCCTCGCGACGGCGCAGCGCCCATGCCAGCGCCGCGTACACGACCGCCAGCGCCAGTGCACAGAACGCCAGCGGCAACCGGTCGCCATCGAGCAGCGCGGCCTGGAGCGAGAACGCGATGAGCGGCGTGCCGAACAGCAGGCACCCGTCGATCAGGTCGCGCCGTCCCGGCGGCCGGCGACGCGCGTACAGGATCGGCAGCAGCAGGTAGAACACGAAGAACAACAGCAGGAACGGCTGCGTGCTGGCCTGCTGCGCCGGCGAATACGCCAGCACGCCCCAAGCGATGCCGATGCCCCAGGTGAACACGAAACCCAGCAGATTGAGCACCCGCCACGACTTCGCCCAGGCGATGGCGAAGATCGCGGCATTGAGCACCGCGTAATAGGAGAACAGCGCAACATGGCTGCCACTGCCGGTGGACAGCCAGATCGGCGCAAGGAAACCGGCGAGGATGCCGAGCACGGCCAGCGTGCGCGAATCCTGCAGCACCGCCAGCACGCCCAGCCCGGCCACCAGCACCACGCTCAGCCCGAACGCCGCGCCTGCAGGCATCAGGCCGTAGAGCTTGAACGCGGCGAACACCACCAGCAGCAGCACGCCGATCGCGCCGCCCTGCAGCGCCAGCGCGAACGCCGGCTTGGCCGTGCGCTGGCGCCAGCCGAACACCAGGCCCGCCATCGCCGCGGCAGCCACGCCGGCCAGGCGCAATTCGACCGGCAGCTGCAGCCAGCCCTGCTCGTTGGCGTACTTGAGCAGCGCGGCCACGCCGGCCAGCAGCACCAGCATGCCGACCTTGACCGGGACGTTGCCGACGGTGAACCAGCGTTTGACCGCGCGCAGCGCGACCTCGGCAAAGTCCGGACGCGCGGGCGGCGGCGGCGCGGCCGGACGAGGCGGCGGCGCAGGCGTTTGCTGCGTTGGGTCGGGGAGCGGTGGCGGAACCGCAGCGGCCTGCGCGCCGGACAGGTCCGCTGCAGCGCTCGCGAGCGGCGACAGGCCCGGCGCGACGCCGGCATTTGAGGGGTCACGCGCGCCTTCCATCTCGCGCGTGTCGGGCGCAGCGTCCGGCCGCTGCACCGATCCTGGCGCAGCCGTGTTCCAGGTATCGCGGCCGTGTCCGCCGGTTGCGTCAGCTGCCGGACCGCGCGCATCCGACGGCGCCTGCCCGGCCTGCGAAGGTTCGACCTGCGACACCGCCGGCGCGCGCTCGCGGACAGCCTGCGGCGCTGCGACATCCACGCGCGCCGCACCGTACTTCAGTTCCCCAACTTCGAATTCCAGCTCGCCCACACGCCGCTTCAGGCCGTTGATCGACACCAGCGCAATCACCAGCAGCACCGGTACCGCAAGCACGACCAACACCAGCAGACTCAGGAGACCTTCCATTCCGCCATCCCGTCGAGCGCCGCAAGGGGCGCAGTGGCGGCCACCTTAGCGGGCCGCATCGCCATAAAAGGAAGCCCCGCTGACGCGGGGCTTCGGGTATCGCCTGCGGCTACCGCCGGCTTACTTGCCGGCGACCACGCGCACCATTTCAAGGCACTTGTTGGAATAGCCCCACTCGTTGTCGTACCAGGCCACCAGCTTGACGAAGGTGGGGTCGAGCGCGATGCCGGCGTCGGCGTCGAATACCGAGGTGCAGGTTTCGCCGACGAAATCGGTGGCCACCACCTTGTCCTCGGTGTAGCCGAGGATGCCCTTGAGCGCGCCTTCGCTCTGCGCCTTCATCTCGGCCTTGATCTCTTCGTAGCTGGCCGGGTTTTCCAGCTCGACGGTCAGGTCGACCACCGACACGTCGGACGTCGGCACGCGGAAGCTCATGCCGGTCAGCTTCTTGTTGAGCGACGGAATCACCACGCCCACCGCCTTGGCCGCGCCGGTGCTGGAAGGAATGATGTTCTCGAGGATGCCGCGGCCGCCGCGCCAGTCCTTGTTGGACGGACCGTCGACGGTCTTCTGGGTGGCGGTGGCAGCGTGCACGGTGGTCATCAGGCCGCGCTTGATGCCCCACTTGTCGTGCAGCACCTTGGCCAGCGGCGCCAGGCAGTTGGTCGTGCACGAGGCGTTGGAAACAATCGCCTCGCCGTTGTAGGTCTCGTGGTTGACGCCGAAGACAAACATCGGCGTGTCGTCCTTGGACGGCGCCGACAGGATCACCTTCTTCGCGCCGGCATCGACGTGCTTCTGCGCGCTGGCCTTGTCCAGGAACAGGCCGGTGGACTCGATGACGACATCGGCACCGACCTCGTCCCACTTCAGGTTGGCCGGGTCGCGCTCCTGGGTCAGGCGGATGCGGTTGCCGTTGACCACCAGGGTGTTGCCATCCACCGACACCTCGCCCTTGAAGCGGCCGTGCACCGAATCGTAGCGCAGCATGTAGGCCAGGTAATCCGGCTCGAGCAGATCGTTGATCGCGACGATCTGGATGTCGTCGAAGTTCTCGACCGCCGAACGCAGCACGTTGCGGCCGATGCGGCCGAACCCGTTGATGCCTACCTTGATCGCCATGGTGCGCGGACTCCTGGACAGGGTTGGAAATGAGGCCCCGATTCTAACAGGCCCACCGGAGCGTTCCGTTGCGCCGGCCGCCGCCAGCTGGTTGCGCTTGCAATGATCCGGATCAAGGTGGCGCGGGCGGGCCGTGGACACACTGGCACCACCCCACACGGAGCACCACATGAAGCGCACGTCCACCCTGCTGCTCGCGGCCCTGGTCGCGGCCGCCGCCCTCCCCGCCGCCGCCCAGTCCAAGGGCGACTGGACCCTCGGCATCGGCGTCCACAACGTCGACCCCAAGTCCGACAACGGCAGCCTCGATGCCACCGCGCTCGGCCTCGGCCCGCTGCCGCCCACCGAGGTCGGCAACAGCGTGCGGCCGACCATCACCGCCGAGTACTTCATCGCCGACAACCTCGGCATCGAGGTGCTGGCCGCCCTGCCGTTCCAGCACGACATCGAAGTGCGCGGCGTCGGCAAGGTGGGCAGCACCAAGCACCTGCCGCCGGTGGTCTCGCTGCAGTACCACTTCGCCAACGCCAGCAAGGCCACCCCGTTCGTGGGCGTGGGCGTGAACTACACCACCTTCTTCAGCGAAGAGACCACCGGCGCCCTGGCCGGCACCGAGCTCAAGCTGGGCAATTCCTGGGGCCTGGCCGGGCACGTGGGCGTGGACTTCGCCATCAGCGAGCGCAGCGCGATCCGCATCGATGCGCGCTGGGCCGACATCGACAGCGACGTCAAGGTGAACGGCATCAAGGTCGGCACCGCCAACATCGACCCGCTGGTCTATGGCGCGGCCTGGGTGATGAAGTTCTGAGCCCGCGGGCGCGGCGCATGCCGCTGCCCGAATGCACGCCCGGCCGGCCACCCGCCGCCCGGGCGTCTTTTTCTTTGCGGTCGCAGCCGTGGCCACGACCTTTGGCCCGGGACCGACGTCCAGCCCGAGAGGTAGAGTGCACCGCATGCGTTTGCCGTCCGCCTCCCTGCTGTTGTTCTGCCTGCTGGCCTGCACCAGCGTCGCCCACGCCTGGAACGGCGCCGGGCACCGCCTGGTCGCCAACCTCGCCGAGCCCCACCTGAGCCCACAGACCCGCGCCGAAGTGCAACGCCTGCTTGCCCTGGAAGGCGCGTCCAGCATGGCCGACGTGGCCAGCTGGGCCGACGAGCTGCGCGGCACCAGCGGCGACCTCGCCCGGCGCTCGTCCAACTGGCACTTCGTCAACATGGCCGAGGACGGCTGCGCCTACGATGCCGCGCGCCACTGCCCGGACGGCAACTGCGTGGTGGCCGCCATCCGCGACCAGGCCGCGATCCTGGCCGACCGCGAGCGCCCCGACACCGAACGCCTGCAGGCGCTGAAGTTCGTGATCCACTTCGTGGGCGACGCCCACCAGCCGATGCACGCCGGCTACGGCCACGACCGCGGCGGCAACCGGCTGCAGGTGCGCGTGCACGGCAAGGGCAGCAACCTGCACGCGCTGTGGGACGGCGACCTGCTCGCGTCTGCCGGCCTGGATGAGGCCGAGTACGCCGCGAAACTGCAGATCACCCCTGACCAGCTGACGCCCGAGGTCGGCCCCTACACGCCATCGGCCCCGGCCGTCTGGGCCGAGCAGTCATGCCGGATCGCGACCACGCCCGGCGTGTATCCGGACAGGGCGAAGATCGGCAAGTCCTACCTGGAGCGGCATCGGCCAACGGCCGAGCAGCAGGTGCAGCTGGGAGGCGCCAGGCTGGCGCGCCTGCTCGACGACGTGTTGCGTTGACGGTCGCACGGGGATTGCAGCCGCCCGGACTGTCGTGCGGCCGCTCCCGTCTTCAGTTCCTGTAGAAGCCCTTCGAGCAATTGCTGTAGATGACCTCGCAGGCGCGTCCTTTGTTGGCGTGGCCACAGGTCTCGAGGGCCAGGCTGCTGGCCTCTTCCACGGATGGGGCCACAACGTGGTAGGTCGGCATGACGGGTTCGGTCCCACTCAGTTTTACGATGACGGCACAGCTGTCGCGATAGGTGAAGAACACCTCGCAGCCCTGGCCACCGCCGGATCTGCAGCCCCTCATGGCGCCGCGAGCCGCAGCCTTGGGGGACCGGGTGCTTGTCGAGGTGCCGATGATCGACTGCGAATCATTCCTGGCAAACGCACCCCATCCGGGGCGCCACGTCGGCTTCGGCTTGACGAACCCGATGCTCCACGGGATTCCCCCGCCACCCGGGCCGCAGCGCGCCGAACCTACCGCCACGCCCTGGGGGCACGCCGTCTGCGCCAGCACGGGGCCCCAAGCAGCAACAAGGACAACCGCAAGCAAGACTAGTCTGCGCATCTGGATATCCATGAACCGATATGTCGTTTGAGGCGCGCCCGCGTGCACGTCGCCGGGCATGCCATCGAGCCAGCGTCATTGGAACGCCGGCATGGACGGGACGTGTGCCCTACCTATCTGAAGGGGTTGGCGTTGATCGCCTCCCCCTTCTTGCCGCATGAGGGCGGGTTGGTCATGCCAAAACTCAACATGTTTCCGCCATTGATGATGCAGGTGAACTCTTTTCCATCTGCGGCCTTGAGGTTGGCGTAGGTGTTGGTTCCTTCCGTGCGACGACCAACCAGAGTCAATTCGGCAGGGTCATAGCCCAGGGCTCCTGCGGATTCTGATCTGATCCTCTCGTCGGTGAGGGAGTTGGTGCTCGACGCAAGGGTCGAGCATCCGGCAAGGCCGAATGTCAGCGTGGCGAGGACTCCGCACAGGGTGATTCCATTCATCGAAATATTCCTTTGTCTGGTCCGCTGGAAATATGACGCAGGACGGGCGGACCGCACCATCCGCGCCGGGAAGATCAGCTACTCGCACGCACAACTGCTCCAGTCGTCCCTCTGCACGAAGGAGGCCAGATGCAGTCGCGTCAACGCCCTCCCCCCGCCCCAGGGGACCCCGGCTGCCCCGGCGCACCGTACATCGGCTGGTTGAAAGCGCTGTACGGATTGAACTGGCCGAGCGTGCCCTGGAACAGCATGGCCGCCATGGGGGGCGCGCTGACAATCAGCGCGGTCAGGATGAGGCCCAGGCCGCCCTGCTGCATCGCCATCGCGGTGACGCTCTCGCTGCCGACCCCGAAGAACGACGTCACCCAGAACGCCATTCCCACCGCAATCACCATGTCCAAGGCCAGCGTCACCATCACGCTCAGCAGCGCCATGGAAAACAGGGTGCCGATGCCATAGAACAGCCATCGCTGGAACAGTGATCGCGTCTGCTCGAACAGCAGGCACAGGATGAACAGCGGGCCGAGGGCGACGATCAGGCCGATCGCGATCTTGTTCAGCAATAGCGCCGTGGCCGCCATCATGGCGGGGGCGCCCAGTCCGACGGCGGTGAGGGTCAAGGCCCGCTCCTTCTGCGACTGGGTGACGACATTGTCGCGGACGTCCACTGCGTCGATCGCCTCCAGTGCGACCTGCATGATCGCCAGGGTCCGGTCGATGTCGTCGTACGCGCCCCCGGCGTCTTCCTCTCCGGTCATGGTTTCGTTGATCGTGCGGCTCAGGCCATCGGTCAGCGTCTGGTAGATCGAGCCCCAGGACACCGCGACGCCCAGCGCGATCCCGACGATGAAGGTCGCCCTGAGCGAACTGACCACCAGGGCCATCATCGATTCACGCGACTGGCCGGTCACGACCCGGTAGCCCTGCAGCATGATCCACAGCGTCAGCAGGGTGACGCCGAGACCACCCAGCACCCGCATCACCCGCGCACCGAGATTGGGCAGGTACTCGCCAATCAGCTCGTCGTCGAGGAAATCGTTGATCTCGCTGAAGAAGATCATGTTCGGCAGTCCCGCCTGTGCAGGAAGCCAGTCGAACATCGCACTCGCCAATGCCGGGCCAACAACGTCCATTTGCTTTGCCTTCCTTTCCTGTTCCTCGCGCCCGGCCACACGCATGCAGCCGGCGAGCCGGATCGTCAGCGCTCGCGGCTACGTGCCACACCCAGCGCCGCCTTCAAGGTTCCGTACTGGATCGTGGTGTCGAGCAGGCCGGCGATGCCACCTTTGCGGGCCGCGTCGTCGCTGAATGCAGCCTGCCCCAGCCGGACCTGCTCGGTATGCAGTGCCTGCAGCGCCGCGTCGTACGCACCCAGCAGGGTGCTGGCGTTCTGCACGTCCGTGGTCAGCCGCGCCTCGAGCTGCGCGATGTTGTTGTCCACCCGGTCGAGCGCGCCGGGCTGGTCCTCGGGCACGTTCTCGGCCTGACGGCGGATCACGTCCATCTCGCGATCCCGCTCGGACAGGCGACTGAGGATCTTGACCATCACGTTGTACCGGGTGTTCTCGGTCTGCACGATCGCGATGCAGTTCTGGAGCTGCCGCTGCGAGATCTTGGCGATCCTGTGCGGAGCCTTCGGCAGCGCATCGGAGTTCCCGCAAGTCTCTTCGACGAAGTCGTTCAGGCCGCGCTCGGCGAGCGTCTCTCGATAGCCAGCGCCACCCTTGAAGGCCTGGCCCTTCACGTATTTCTGCTCGAGGTCGCGGATCTGGGCCTCGTATTGCTGGATCTGGCGGCGCAGCTGGTCGTACTTCTGCTGGTATTGCGCGATCCATGCGATTTTGTTGGTGATGGTGTGGATCGGATCGGTGACCACGTCCACACCGAGGGCGGCCGTCGACGTCACCAGGCCCACTGTCAGCGCCGCGAGCACCGCCGGGACACGCCCGCCACCCTTCATCCTTGCCCAGCTCATCTCAACTCCTCCTTGATAGTCGGCGGCCGCTGTGGGGCCCTGTCGCCGCCCATGACCCTGCCGGTTTGGTTGTCCCGCACCGTGCTCCCGCCGTTGCCGGAAGCGCCGCTGTCCCGAGCGCCCTTACGTTCCTGCTGGAACCTGGGCAGCCACTGTTCCGGCGTCAGCTCATCCGCGCTGACGCCCCTGTGCCCGGCCTCCTCAGCGAGCACCCGGTGCATGACCGCGATGTTGTCGGTGCTGGCCGAGATCACCGCCAGCGCATCCTCCAATCCGCGAAGGTTGAGCTGGCAGACCGTCGAGACATGACCCTGCTTGACCAGGAAGCTGCGCGAGCGCTCATCGAGGTTCTTGACCACCTGGTACTCGGCCTCGGTGAGCTTGAGTCCCTCGATGTAGTCCTCACGCCCGGCGCCGGGATTGGGCAGCAGGATCAGGGTGGCGGTCTGCTCGACCAGGGCTGCGGAAATGTCGCTGCCCAGTGCATCCTCGGGGCTTTGCGTGGCGAAGATCCCGAAGCCGTTCTGTTTGCGAATGGTCTTCTGCTTGTTCCTGGCGAACTCCTTCAGTTCGCCGCCGCCGGCCAGGATCTTCCAGAACTCGTCCATCACATAGACCAGCGGACGGCCGTCGATCAGCTCCTCGAGGCGGTGCAGCAGATAGCTGACCACCGGCACGCGGACCTCGGCGTTGTCGATGACGTCGGTGTAGTCGAAGCCAATGATGCTGGCGCCGCCAAGTTCGATGACATCGGCCGGATTATCGAACACCCAGCCCAGCGCATTGCCGGCCGTCCACTTGCGCATGCGAGCGAACAGCCCGTCGTCGCCCATGTTGGGCAGGCTCTTCTGGAAATTTGTCATCGAGCGCAGATGCAGCGGCATGTCGAGCATCGCCTCGACTGCCCGATAGATGTCCTCGTCCTCGCGCGCGGTGTAGTGCCCCTTGCCCGCAAGCACCTTGACGAGGTTGCCGAGGAACTGGACGTTGGCATCGGTGCGCTCGCACTGGAACGGATTGAAGCCCGTCGGCTCGCCGTTGGCCAGCGCCAGGTAGTTGCCGCCACAGGCGCGGACGAAGATCTCCGCGCCGCGATCCTTGTCGAAGAAGAAGATCGTGGGCACCGGATCGAACTTCTGCACCTGGCTGAGCAGGAAGTTGATCAACGCGGTCTTGCCGGTACCCGACTTGCCGATCACCATCGTGTTGGCGATCGCCTTCTCGCCCAGCGAGTTCTCGGCCGGATGGGTGGCGTGGAAGTTGAAGTAGTAGGGCTGCCCGTTGGTGGTCTGCAAGGCGGTGACGCAATCGCCCCAGGGATTGTTGCTGCGCTTGCCGATGGCGAAGTTGTGCAGCGGCGAGAGACCCAGAAAATTGAGCGAGCTCACGTTGGCGATTCGGGTCCGGTACTTCCAGTTCCCGGGAAACTGCGAGTAGAACGACGCGCACACCGCCAGATCCTCCTTGGCCGATACGAAGCCGGCGTTGGACAGCTCGGCGCGGGCCGTCGCCAGGTTGCGCGACAGCAACTGCTGGCCCTCCGCGTACAGGGCCATGATGAAGTGGTACTCGCCCAGCACGAAGTTGCCCGACGCCACCTGGTCCATCGCCTGGTCCAGCTCGGCGATCTGGCTGACCGCCTTGTCGCCCGAGGAGATCATCATCCCCTTGGTGCGGTCCAGGACCTTCAGCGCGTCCTGCCGCCCCATGGGGCTGAACGAGTGGGTGATCACGTACTCGAAATCCAGGTACTTCAGCCCGTTGAGCACGCCCGGCCAGGTCGCGTCGGCGTACTCCTTGACGTTGAGGATCGCACCAAACCGGTTCTCGCCCCCGGGGGTGGTGACCACGAAGTCGCCGCTACGCGCGGAGAAGGTATGGCGACTGACAGGCAGGTAGTCGCAGACCGGCGCGCGCAGCACCGGCACCGGCTCGCTGATCCTGTTGAGCAGGTAGCCGAAGAACTCCAGCGTTTCGGAGAACACCACGCCGTTGGCGCCCTCGTACATGCCCAGGCGCACAGGCGCATGGTCCTTGAGCACGGCCTCCAGGTTGCCGGCGAGTTCCAGCAGCTTTGCAACGGCCTGGTCCTGCTCGGCCTGCAGGCGTACGAGGCTCGTCGACCGTTCGACGAAACGTTTCCCGGCGACGACGGGCCGGTAGATCATGGTCAGGTACAGCTCGTTCTGCATGAGCTTCTGTGCAGACAGCGCCTGGTAATACTCGTCCGACAGCTGCTGGTTGAACGCCTGGGCATAGGTGCCCCCCATCCGGATCCGGCCCTTGCGACGCACGTCGTGCACCCAGAACGCCACGTTGACGAAGTCAGGCGCGCGCAGTGTCTGCAGCATCCGGTTGAAGGCGTTGTGGCGGTGCTCGAGGTCCCACTCCTCCCGGCCCACGAACGGCAGCCCGTCCAGCCGCCAGGTCAGCAGGAAATCGCCTCCGGTCGTCTTCACAACGCTGTGGGCGACATGCGATGAAAGCGGAATGAACTCCGAGATGGCGGTGTCTGCGACACGCATGGTGTTCATCCCTTCCCGACCGGGCTTCGCAGGTCCTTGCGATAGCTGTTCTGGGAAAAGGCCCACGCGCCGTCGTGGAGGCCGACGTTGCGCACCTTGCTCCGGAACTGCCATCGGAGGGCCAGCAGGTGGAAGATCATCTCGTCGCGTCTCGCCATCTGGCGCATGACGAAGATCACCACCGGCAGCAGGGCCAGGAAGAACATGTTGAAGTAGAAGGTCATCAGGATGCACGCGCCCGCGCCGATCGCGAATGGCACGTAGGGCACCCCCATGAACATGGCAGGGCGCGTGCAGCCTCGGAAGAGCGGATCCTTATGCATGCTGGAGCAGCAGCTGCCCGATCGCCATCGCCGTAGAGGTCACGTCGTCGGGCAGCAGCATCTTCGCGATCTGGCCGGCCGCGCCGATGAGGAAGCCGCCGATCAGGACCGGCGCGACGTCGCCGATGCGCTTGTGGTTGAAGGCGATCTGGTAGCCGGCGAAGATCACCGCGATGGTGACCACCGCGATCGACGCGACGTTGAGGAGCGAGTTGATGTTGATGAAGAAGGTCTCGACGCGCCCGCGTGCGCCGGTGCCGTCCTGGGCCAGTGCGAGCACCGGCAGGACAAGCATCGAGACTGCGACCAGGGCGCGGGTCCCGCGGCCGGCGGCCTTGCAGAGAAGACGGTTGTGTGAGGTGTGGTTCATGACGGACTCCAGTGGTGGATTGGGCACTGCGTTTGCTGGTACTGCCACGCGCCGCTGGGCGCGCTTACTGCTGGAACACGAAGGCTGCATCGGCTGACGGCGCTGCCTGCCGGGGTGGCGGCTCAGTCCTCGTCGCGGGCGTCTGCGGATGCGTCGCCGCCTGCATGGGCTGGACGAGGACCGGTGCGTCGTCCTGCCGCGGCACCGCAGGCATCGGCGTGGCATGCACGAGTTCGGGGTTGCTGGGGATGCCTGGATCCAGGGCACCGACCTGCTGGGGCCGCATCGTCTCCGGAACCCGCACGCCTGTCTGGTCTTGCATCCGGCGATGCATCAGCGAGCCTTGACCTGTCGACCTAGAGGACGTCCCTGCGGGAGCGTCCGCGCGACGTTCGAGCACTCGGATTGCAGGCGTGGCAGCTGCCCCTGCCTCCCCGTTCCACGAGGCAAGCACCTTGTGCACGTAGCCGTGGCGGAAGCCGGTGACGAAGTTGCCCGAGTAATAGCAGCTCAGCGCCCTGCCCCAGTCGTCCTTCGCGCGGCGGTAGCAGTCGGCCAGGATCCTCGCGCCGGCACGCAGGTTCGGACAGACGTCGAACGCGTGCTCGTAGGAGTCGAGCCCCTGGCTGGCGAGGTTGTGCCGGTTCACCTGCGCCAGCCCAAGCGAGAAGTTGTAGCCCTCGCGCTCAAGCATGCGTGCGGTGGACACCGCTTCGGGCAGGTTGCGCGGTTGCCGCGCAAGCCGGCCGCCGACCACGCCGATCGCGTACGGGTTGAACGAGGACTCGACGCGGACCACGTGGTGCATCACGTCCACCGGAACGGCCAGCTCCGCGCATCCCATCAGCTCCATGCCGGGCAACATGGCGTCAGCCCCGTCCCGCCACGCCCGGTGTCGCCAGCTTGGCCGTTGGGCTGCCTGCGAATTCCATGCTGATCTGCCTGCGACCGCTTCCCTGGGTCATGACCAATGCTCCTGCTAGGCCCGCATGCGGGCGGGATCGAAATCGATGCCGGTGATGAAACGCCTGCCGGCGTGCGCCTTGATGTGCACGACGATGTCGATGGTCATGCGCAGCAGCCGCTTGATGACCTCGAATTCCAGGCCCGCCCCCTCGGCCGAGGCCTTCACCATCAGCGCCAGTTGGTCCCAGGTCTGGGTGGTGCTGCCGGCGTGGCAGCTGGTGATGGAGCCGGGATGGCCCGAGGCGCAGTTGCGGATGAAATAGAACGATTCGTCGCCACGCAGCTCGGCCAGGATGATGCGGTCCGGCTTCATGCGCAGACAGGCTTCCATGCAGCTGCGGGCGCTGACGTTGGTGATCGACTGTCCGCCCTTGGAGTAAAGCAGGTGGACGACGTTGGGCTGGCGCAGGAAGAGCTCGCGCGCATCCTCGATGGTCACCAGGCGTTCGTCGTCCGGGATGTGGTTGACCAGCGATTTCATGAAGGTGGTCTTGCCGCTGCCGGTCGCGCCGGCGACCACGATGTTCTTGCGGTACTGCACGGCCCTGCGGAAAAACTCCGCGTACTGCCGCTCGCGTTGCAGCGCGAGCAACTCGCGGTCGAGCTCACCGATGTCCTCGGCCTGCTCCAGTATTTCCGCGAAGAAGCCGTCGGACTCGTACTCGTCCAGGCTCTTGCCGAACTTGGCCGGCAGGCGGATGGTGATCGACACCCTGCCGGCATCGCAGGCGGGCGGAATGACGAACTGGGCGCGCTGCCCGGTCGGGAAGGTCAGCGACACCATCGGGTCGGCGTCGGTGATCCGCTGGCCGGTGTTGCTTTCGTTGACCACCGCGGTGCAGAACTGGCGCGCGCGCTCGAAGGTCAGCATGGGCACGTCGTTGCGCCGCCAGCCCTCCCGGGTTTCCAGGTACAGCTCGCCCGGCCGATTGATGCAGATCTCGGTAACGTCGCTGGAATCCATGTGCTGCCCGATCCCCAGCAGGCGGTACTGGTAGTCCAGGAAGTCGTTCGACGCGGCAGCGGGTAGGGCGACTGCACTCATGGCACGGCCTGGCGCAGCACGGACGAGAAGTCGACGTCGCGCGCGACATACACGTTTACGATCGAGCCCTGGTTGATGGTGACGGTCGGCGGGCGAGCCATGTTCCGCTCCAGCGCCATGTTGGCCAGGCGCTCCATGGTGCGCGCGGTGCTGCTCTCGTAGGGGCTCTGCACCACCACGCCGTTTGCGATCGAGGTCTCTTGCGGGCCGTGCTTGGCGCCGGCGTACTTGAAAGCGTCGCTGAGCATGCTGATCAGCAGGGCCGAACCGATCCGCTGGGCCCAGTGGGCGCTGTAGTTTCCCGGGACGCCCGCGGCGCCGAGCATGTCGACGCCGGGACTGCGCATGTTCACGTCCAGCCCGGTGGGGGTGGTGATCCGGTCCCAGACCACGGCCACGCGGTCGCCGACGATGTCCGGCTCGTAGCTCCCCAGGACCTTGGAGCCCCTGGGCAGCAGCAGGCGTCGGCCCGTCACCGAGTACACCGGCTCGGTCACGATGCACGAGGTGTAGCCCGGGAAGTCGGAGATCACCCGCGACTGCAGCACGCAGCGGATGTAGGTGCCACGCAGCAGCAAGGTGTCCGGGTTGTACAGCGGTTTTGCGCCCGCCTCACCCTGCGGGGATTGTTCGATCACGGACGGTGCAGCCGGGTTTCCGGCGGCCATCATCAGGCGCGCGTATTCATCGGGCGGCAGCATCCCCGGCACCCCACCCCCCGCGCCACCGGCACCGGCCACGCCCGCGACATCCATCATCCGTCGCTCCTGCAGCGACAGGCCAGGACGCTCCGCCCATCCGGGCGTAGGCATGGACATCGATGGAGGCGGTGACGACGCGGCGCCCTCATATACCGGCAGGGGCGGCAGTTCTGGCAGTGGGGGTGGCATCGGCCGCTCGGGGGGAAGCTCCGGCAGGTCGCGCGGCGCTGCCGGGATCACCACCTGTTCGCTGCGGGTCCGTGGGCCACGCTCGTCGGCCTGCGACATCGCGCCGCTGAATATCCAGAAGGCCACGCACAGCAGCAGTACCACGATGCCGCCCAGGAAGAGCAGCGCCTTGCGGTTGAGGCGCTGCATCTCCGACGCCTGCAGGTGTGGCGTGCCGGCATCAAGGTCCGGCCTGGCCGGTGCCTGCCGCTCCTGGTATGGATTGGGCGGCGTCCGCTCGCGGGCCGCCTCGTCGTGTTCGTCGTGGGGCGTATGCATCACGGTTCGGGACTCCTGCGCAGCCCGACGGCGCCGTCTCCATGGCGGATGACGAGGTAGGGGTAGGTCCCGTGGACGACGATGGTGTTGCCCTCCACCGTGGAGTTCACGACAAACTCCTCGCCACGTTCGCTGTCGCGGGCGAATACCGCCGGAAAGTTGCCGCTCGGAAAGCGGCTGCGGTCGCCCATCCTGATGTAGGTGAAACGCCGGTCGTCATAGACGGTGGCGGGGATCAGCCACCCAGGATTGCGCTTGCGGTGGGCGTACTCGTAGCCGAAGTGGTATTGGCGATCGGGATGCAGGCGCGTGCTGAGTTCGGTGAGCGGCTCGACGTCTTCTTCCGCAGCTTGCGGCCGGAACGCGGTGTCGCCGGGGTAGCTGAAGCGGATCCTGTACTGCACGCCGGCCGCCTTGGCCTGTTCCAGGCGGCGCCAGTCGGTCGCGACCACCTTCAGTTCAAAGATGTAGGCATGGGCCGCGGTGCGCACCATCAGGTTGGTGTCGACGTCGACGTTCTTCGGCTTGAGGTAGAACACGTTGTCGCGGCGGCTCAGGTCCCAGCCGCCGCTGAAGCCGGTGCTGTAGTCGAGGATCTCCTCGTGCGGGCTGAGTTCGATCTGGGTGGTGATGCCCAGACCCGTGCGCACCGGATACACCTGGTCGGGCCGGTACTCGTACTCCTCGACCACCTGCGCATGCGAGGCCGCTGCGGGAAGCAGCATCACAAGGACGATGTTCGACAGCATCCGGTGCAGGCGCATCATTGCGGACAGGCTCCTCATTCGGCGGTCATCCCGTCCTGGACTGCGGGCGTTGGCGCGGACGGTGCATCGGTGGCCGGCAGTGGCAAGGTCGTGGCGACGTCCGTCGCAGGCGGGGAAGGCGGAAGTGCGGGCGCCGCGGAGGCCGCTGACTCCGACACAGGAACCGGAAACTCCGGCTCCGGCGTCGGCCCCGGCGCGTAATCGTTGTCGACCCGGTAGTTAGTAACGCGGAAGCCGAGCGGGTTGAGCAGGCGATCCTCTTCACCGAGGCGCAGGTCCTGGTCGTATTTGAACTCGAGCGTGGCGATCTTGCTGTCTAGCGGCTCGGCGCGGCCACGGCCCTTGTCGTAGATGCTGCGCTGGAAGCGCACGGTCGCGCCGGTGGGCCGCCGGCCGGCACCGCTGCCGATCAGCACGATGCTCAGGATGCGCACGCGGATCGCACGCGCCGTGCCGTAGATCCGGTTCGGCCGCTCAAGGTTGCTTTCCGAATGCAGCGCGATATAGGCCGGGGCGACGCCGCTGTCGGCCATGGCCAGGGTCGTGCGCCAGTTCTGCTGGCCCACCAGTCCCGAGTCGTAAGCTTCCCGCGAAAGCACGAACCGGGCGACGTTGCTCTTGTTGATCGCCTCCTCGGCAGTGACATCACGGTCGTGGAAATTGCCGACAAGGCGCGCGACGGTGGCGGTTCCCGTGTACGGATCTGCCATCACCAGGTAAGGGACGCGTTCTTTCAACGGCAGGAACACGAAGTAGCCGCCCGCCAGGATCAGCGACATCGCAACCGCACATGACGCGACAATCCAGGCACGACGCTCGCTGCGGCGCATGCGATCTGCCAGGGTCAGCTCGTAGCTGACGCCCTGGTCGATGGCCCTTTCGATCCCGGGCGCGGCGGCATTCCGTTTGCCGAACATGGGCAGGGGTTCCTATCCGTCCCGGCCCGCTGCAGCCGGTGAGTCATCAGGCAATCCCTGGCTGACGACGATTTGCGTGCGGTCCACCAGCACGTGGACGCCGTGGGCGGCATACGCGGACGACAGCGCAGACGCGGCATGCTCCAGGCTGGTGGTGCGGATGCCACCGACTGGCCCGTGCAGGGTGTAATCGTTGGGATGCTGGTAGGACAGCGTCATCCGCGCATCCCGCGCCCAGCGCGACAGCATGGTCTTGAGCGTGCCGTCCGCAGGCGAGGCCTGGAATACATAGGCCTGCTGCAGGGGGATGGGCTGAGGCGTGTCCGCGAACCGGTTCACCGCGCGCCAACGTCCGCCGAAATCCGCAGCCTCCGGCGTGGCGCACGCGGACAGCATTACCGCCGCCATCAGCGCGACGCCGGCGGTGGTCGCGCGCAGCCAGCCGTTGCGGGGGACGGTCACGCGCTGGAGGGAAACGCAGCGACCGGCACCCGGTCTGGCGACGGGGAGCGAACACAAGCTCGCGTACAAACGATGCGCCGGCCCGATATGCGGCACGCGCTGCTGATCGATGACGGACGAACACCGGATACGGGCTCCGGCCCCGGGCGCAAATTCCATTGCATGACGCTCCTTGATCCCCGCGGATACCTGATGGCGCGAATGGCCGGTATCCCACGCCGCTCACTGCAGCGCTTGCGCCGAAACATAATCCCGGTTCCGTAGCCGCGTCAAGCGGCTCGTGCCACGGGCAGGTTTCAGCAGAAACGGTGGCCGACACGCTGGCTGCCGCGTGGAGTCCCGAACGTTGATGGGATGTCTGCACGCGTCACGGCCGCGGAGGCGATCACGCAACTGCGCCATCGTGTGCCGCGAGATACGCGCTCGCGCGGCCCGCGCGCCTCTGGCAAGATGCAGCCGTGCCAGGAAGGCGCGCCGGGGGAAGCACCGATGGAACGGGCAAAGCTGGAGGAATTCGTCGCGAGCGCCGCCCTGCTGGCCGCGCACCTCACGCGACAGTGCGAAGAATCGATTTCCAGTCAGCGCAACGCGGCTGATGACCTGCGTCGTAGCACGGACGCGATTGGACAGCGCGTACTCGGCGCCAACGCCGAACTGCAGCAGCAGGCGAAGATCGCGATCCGCGAGGCGCTGGCCGAAGAGATACCTGCCGCCGCGCGCTCCCTGCGCGATACGGCCATGCAGCTCCAGCAGATGGCAGCACAGCTGCAGCGCGAGCAAGCCTTGACGTCGCTGCGGATGCGCGTGCTCGGCTGGAAGACGATGCTGTCGCTGGCGTTCGCCGCGACGGTGATGGTCGGCGGCAGCGCGTATGCGGCGTGGAAGAACATGCAGCGGGCGGGGCAGGCGCAGGTGCGGGCGGAAGTCATGGAAGCGCTGGCGCAGGTCACGATCACATCCTGCGATGGGCAGCCCTGCCTCAAGCTCGAGGACGGGATTCCCCGCTGGCCGAAGAACGACGAGTACGTGCTGGTGCATCGCACAGCCGCACTCTCCGGCCAGCGCGGCAGCGCGCCCTGAGGGGCTGCAGGCAACCACCACCGGCAACAGGAAGGATCCCGTGACCGACCATCGACATCTCGCTGCCGTGCTGGCCACCGCACTGGCGCTGCTCGCGGGCGCATACCTCTCCGGGTGCCTGGCGTTGCTGTTCCTGGGCCTGGATACCGGCTCGGCGGGCCCGACCACGTGGTTCGCCTACCTGCGCCACCTGGACCATTCGAAGGTCGCGCCCTACGCCTGGCGCATCCGCACCGCCGGCGCGCTCGGCTTCGGCCTGACGACGCTGGCCTGGGCTGCGGTGCTGGTGATGCTGTACAAGCTGCGCAGCCATCGCAACATCCATGGGCGCGCGCGCTTCGCCGGCATGCTGGACCTGGCCGGCAAGGGACTTCTGGCGCACAGGGACGACGGCATCGTCGTCGGCAGCATGAACGGCAAGCTGCTGCGATTGTCCGGGCAGCAATTCGCCATCCTTGCCGCGCCCACGCGCTCGGGCAAGGGTGTTGGCGTGGTCGTGCCCAACCTGCTCGACTATCGCGAATCGGCGGTGGTGCTGGACATCAAGCAGGAGAACTTCGACCTCACCTCCGGCTGGCGAAAGTCGATCGGCCATGAGGTCTACCTGTTCAACCCGTTTGCCGAGGATCGCCGCACGCACCGCTGGAATCCGATGTCGTATGTGTCGACTGACCCGGCGATGCGCGTATCCGATCTGCAAGCCATCGCAGCGATGCTCTATCCCGACAGCGATGATCGCGACCGCTTCTGGATCAGCCAGGCGCGCAATGCCTTCCTCGCCTTCACCCTGTACCTGTTCGAGCGCATGGATCACGACGCGCGCTCGGCAACCGCTGCAGTTTCTGCGACGCCGACTCTGGGCGGCGTGCTGCGCCTGTCCGCTGGCGACGGCGGTGAGCCGCGGCCCTTCCTGCAGCGCCTGTCGGAGGCGCCGTTTCTCGGCCAGCCCGCACGCACCGCGTTTTCCGGGCTGCTCTCGCAGGCCGACGTGACCTTCGCCTCGATCATGGGTTCGTTCCGCGAGCCGCTCAATGCCTGGCTCAATCCGCTGCTCGATGCGGCCACCAGCGCCGACGATTTCCGCCTCGACGACGTGCGCCGCCGGCGCATGACGATCTATGTCGGCATCCAGCCCAACAAGCTCGCGGAAAGCCGGCTGATCGTGAACCTGTTCTTCAGCCAGCTGATCAACGCCAACACCAAGGTGCTGCCGTCGAGCGATCCAACGCTGCGCCACCAGTGCCTGCTGCTGATGGACGAGTTCACTTCGATCGGCAAGGTCGACATCATCTCCAGGGCAGTGGCCTACATGGCCGGCTACAACCTGCGGCTGCTGCCGATCGTGCAGTCGATGGCGCAGCTCGATTCGGTTTACGGCAAGGATCTCTCGCGCACCATCCTCACCAACCACGCCCTGCAGATCGTCTTCGCGCCCCGCGAGCAGCAGGACGCCAACGACTATTCAGAGATGCTCGGCTACACCACCGTGCGGCGTCGCGCGCGCACCCGTGCCCACGGCCAGGGTCGCAGCGTGTCCGACAACGAGGTGCTGGAGCGCCGCGCACTGATGCTGCCGCAGGAACTCAAGGCGATGGGGTCCGAGGAGCAGATTCTGCTCTACGAAGGCCTTGCGCATCCGGTGCTGTGCCGCAAGATCCGCTATTACAAGGACAGCTACTTCACCCGACGTCTGTTGCCAAAGGTAGAGGTGCCGCGACTGCAGGACGCATCTGCGCAGGCCTGGGCAGGCGGACGGTCCGGAGACGGGCCAGTCATGGCATGCGCGGGATCCCCGCAGCCGCCCTTGCCAGCCGCGGCGACGGGGCCGCCGTTATAGTGCGCCTCCCCCTTCCCCGGATGCCGCATGGATCCGAACCGCCCGACCGTGCGCTTTGCCTTCCGCCTGGCTGCCCTGGCCCTGTCTGCCCTGCTGGCCGCCTGCAGCGCAAGCGAAGGGCCAGGACCCGACACTGATGAGCTGCGCCCACTGCAGGTCTTCGCCGCCGCCAGCCTGAAGGAGTCGATGGACGAGGCGGCTGCCGCCTATCGCGCGGCCAATGGCCTGCCGGTGCAGGTGACCTATGCCGGCAGCCCGGCGCTGGCGCGGCAGATCGAGCAGCGCGCGCCGGCCGATGTGTTCGTTTCGGCCGATGGCGAGTGGATGGACTGGCTGGGCGAACGCGGGCTGGTCGATCCGGCCTCGCGCATCGACCTGCTCGGCAACACGCTGGTGCTGGTGGCACCGGCGGCTGGCGATGCGGCGCCGCTCACGCTGGCGCCGGGCACCGACCTGCTGCCGCTGCTGGGCGCGGACGGCCGGCTGGCGCTGGCGCTCACCGGCAGCGTGCCGGCCGGCAAGTACGCGAAAGCCGGGTTCGAATCGTTGGGGCTGTGGCAGACGCTGCAGCCGCGCGTGGCCGAAACCGAGAACGTGCGCGCGGCACTGCTGCTGGTGGCGCGCGGCGAGGCGCCGCTGGGCGTGGTCTACGCCAGCGATGCGCAGGCCGAGCCGCGGGCGAAGGTGCTGGCGACCTTCCCCGAAGGCTCGCACCCGCAGATCGTCTATCCGGCGGCGCGAGTGCAGGCGTCCACCCATGCGCAAGGCGCCGCCTTCGTGCACTGGCTGGCCTCGCCGGAGGCGGCGGCGATCTTCCGCCGCCACGGCTTCAGCACGCGCTGACGGCCCGCCCAGGTGTTCTCGCAGGAAGAAACCACGGCCATCGCGCTGAGCCTGAAGGTGGCGGTGGCCGCCGCGCTGGGCAGCCTGCCGCTGGGCGTGGCCGTGGCCTGGCTGCTGGCGCGGCGGCGCTTCGTGGGCAAGGGGCTGGTCGATGCGCTGGTGCACCTGCCGCTGGTGCTGCCGCCGGTGGTGGTGGGCTATGCGCTGCTGGTGGCGTTTGGGCACGGCGGGCCGCTGGGCCGGCTGCTGTCGGAGCATTTCGGCATCACGCTTGCGTTCCGCTGGACGGGCGCGGCGCTGGCCAGCGCGATCATGGGCTTTCCGCTGATGGTGCGGGCGATCCGGCTGGCGATCGAATCGGTCGACCGCCGGCTCGAGCGCGCCGCCTCCACGCTGGGCGCCAGCCCGCTGCGGGTGTTCTTCACCATCACCCTGCCGCTGGCCTGGCCGGGCCTGGTGGCCGGCATGGTGCTGGCGTTCGCCAAGGCGCTGGGCGAGTTCGGCGCCACCATCACCTTTGTCTCCAGCATCCCGGGCGAAACCCGCACGCTGTCGTCCGAGATCTACGGGCTGATGCAGGTGCCCGGCGGCGAGTCCGGCATCTGGCGGCTGGCGCTGGTGGCCGTCGCCATCTCGCTGGCGGCGCTGCTGGCCTCGGAGTGGCTGGTGCGCCGCGGCCGCCGCGAGGAGCACGACTGATGCTGGACATCGACGTGCTGCTGCGCCGGGGCGGCTTCCAGCGCCAGGTGCGCATCGCCGAGGACGCGCGCGTGCTGGCGCTCACCGGGCCCTCGGGCGCGGGCAAGACCTCGGTGCTCAACGCCATCGCCGGGCTGCAGCGGCCGGTGTCGGGGCGCATCGCGATCGACGGGCGGGTGCTGTTCGACAGCGTCGCGCGCATCGACGTGCCCACCCACCGGCGCCGCATCGGCTACGTGTTCCAGGACGCGCGCCTGTTCCCGCACCGCGACGTGCGCGCCAACCTGCTGTACGGGCGCCATGCGGTGCGCGGCGCGACGGCGGCGTTCGAACTGGATGCCGTGGTCGATCTGCTGGGCATCGGTGCGCTGCTGTTGCGGCGGCCCGCCAACCTGTCGGGGGGCGAGGCGCAGCGGGTGGCGATCGGGCGGGCGCTGCTGTCGCAGCCGGCGATCCTGCTGTTCGACGAGCCGCTGTCGGCGCTCGACCAGGCGCGGCGCGAGGAGCTGATTCCCTGGCTGCAGCGAGTGCGCGACGAGGTGCGCCTGCCGATGGTCTACGTGAGCCACACCGAGGACGACGTGCGCCGCATCGCCGAGGCGGTGCACGTGCTGGCTTGAGCGTGCAGCGCTCTGGATTTTCGTCTGGTACGCGTTCGATGCATCATCCCTTCCACCGCATGGATCCAGTCTCCGCCCGGGTCAATCAAGGCTGAAGGAGATGCGCATGAAACAGCCACGGATATCGACTGCCAAACTGTGCTGTGTCTTGGCTGCATGGCTGTTGCTGGCACAAGCATGGGGCGGCGAGCCACCGCACGGCGATGAAAGCAGGCACCATTGTCAGCTGGCCCATGCCGACGCGCAGGGCACCTTGCCTGGCGAGATCCTGCCGCCGGCATCATCAAGTGCGGAACGGCCAGGCAATACCGCACGGATCGACCTGAGCACCTACTTGCTCGATGAAACCGAGCCGGATCTCCGGGGCGAGTCTGCCGACGCCGATGTCCGCATCTACGTGGACAACCAGCTCGTCGCGCGCGCCGACGACGCCGGACGGGCTTCGTTCGGAGTACCTGCCGGAGAGTTCGAGCTGACGGCGCTCATACCCTCGACGGCGATCGCGACAGTCACCGTGTCGATCGACCCCGGGCAGACGCGCGCCATCGACCTGGTCCTGGACGACTCGAAGGAGGTCGTCTCCCCGGCCACCGCCGTCGTCGATAGCATGAGCGGCGACCTGCTTCCCCACGACTTCCACACGTTCGGGATCAGGCTGCTGGATGCCGGCGCACATCGACCCGTGCGGTACATTTCGGAGATCGCGATCGAGGACGAGTCCGGCAACCTCCTGCTCCCGCTGAGCAACTCGTTCACCGTCGATGCGAACGGCAACATGCAGCCGGTGGATATTGCAGCGCTGCGGGTGGCCCTACTCCCCTACACCGGCCAGCGACTGGTGCTCAAGGCCCAAGGCGAGGATTCACGTGGCTTCACGCTGACGGCGCGTAAATATCTGCTCATCGCCGGCGACGGGCCGTAGAGCACACCGTGTTAGCGCACGGGGCGGCATCCTCTTGGCCGTCACCGAATCGAGAGGCGCCGATGAAGCCAGTCCGCAAAGCTGCATTCCCCGTCGACAAGGCCCGCCGCTGGCTCGAGCCGGGGCCGGTGCTGCTGCTGTGCACGCAGTCCAAGGACGAACGCGCGATCATGACCCTGGGCTGGCACATGATGCTCGGCTACGACCTGGTGGGCACCTACATCTGGGATGCCAACCGCAGCCATGCGCTGGCGCGGCGCAGCCGCGAATGCACGCTCAACCTGCCCACCGCCGCAATGCTGGACACGGTGGTGCGCATCGGCAACTGCTCCAGCCGCGAGGGCGACAAGTTCGAGCGCTTCGGGCTGGACGCGGAGGCGTCGCGCGAAGTGGCGGCGCCATCGATCGGGCAGTGTCACGCCAGCTTCGAATGCCGCCTGCACGAGACGCGCATCACCCGCGAGTACCCGCTGTTCGTGTGGCGCATCGTGCACGCGCGGGTGGCGCGCTCGCCGAAGTGGCCGCGCACGGTGCACTACCGCGGCGAAGGGCGCTTCATGTGTTCGGGCGACGAGGTCTCGCGGCGGCGGCTGTTCCGGCCGGACATGCTGGCGCAATGAGCACAACCGGAACCCGCCCGATGGCACACGCCTGCAGCGACCTTGAGGACGCGGTGACGTGGATGCTGGAGCGCCTGCCGCGCGAGTTGCACATCGCAGCGCCGCTGGGCATCGGCAAGCCGCACCGCCTGCTCAATGCGCTGTACGCGCGCGTGGCAGCGGACGCGTCGCGCCCCACGAATCTCTATACGGCGCTGTCGCTGGATCCGCCACGCGCCACGCGCGGGCTGGAGGGTCGCTTCATGGCGCCCTTCGCGGAGCGCCATTTCGGCGCGGATTTCCCGCGGCTGGCCTATGTCGACGCGCAGCGTCGCGATGCGCTGCCGGCGCATGTCTGCGTGGAAGAGTTCTACCTGCAGTCGGGCGCCCTGCTCGGCTCGCGGCAGGCGCAGCGGCGCTATGCCAGCCTCAACTACACGCATGTTGCGCGCGCGTTGGCCGATCGCGGGGTCAACTGCATCGTGCAGAAGGTGGCGGCGAACGCGGACGCCTCGCGCCTGTCGCTGTCGAGCAATACCGACCTGACCTTCGACGCGATCGACGCGATCGTCGATGCCGGCCATCCGCGTCCGCTGCTGGTTGCCGAGATCGACCCGCAGCTGCCGTGGATGGGCGGCGAGGCGGCGGTCGATGCCGGCTGGTTCGACCTGGTGGTGGCCCCGCCACCGCCCTACCCCAAGCTGTTCGCACTGCCGCGCGAGCCGGTGGGCGACGCCGAACACGCCATCGGCCTGTACGCCAGCGCCCTGGTGCGCGATGGCGGCACGCTGCAGATCGGCATTGGCGCGCTGTCCGACGCGCTGTGCCATGCGCTTGCGCTGCGCCACACCGACAACGCCGCCTACCGTCGCGTGCTGGCCGCGCTCGACCCGGACCTGCCCACGCATCCGGCGGTACTGGCCAGCGGCGGGCTCGGTCCGTTCGAGCAGGGCCTGTACGGCTGCAGCGAGATGATCAACGAGGGCTTCAAACGCCTAGTCGAAGCGGGCGTGATCCGGCGCCGGGTCGTGGACAAGGCCGCGCTGATGCAGCGCATGAACGACGGCAGCGCCGACCCATCCGAGCGCGCCCTGGTCGAGCGCGACGGGCAGTTCCTGCACGGCGCGTTCTACCTGGGTTCGCAGGCGTTCTACGACTGGCTGCACGGCCTGGACGACGCCACCCGCAGCGGCATCGGCATGAAGCGGGTGAGCCACGTCAATGCGCTGTACGGCCAGGACGAACCACTCGAGCGGATGCAGCGACGCGACGGGCGCTTCTTCAACACCTGCATGATGGCTACTGCACTTGGCGCGGCGGTCTCGGACGGACTCGACGACGGGCGCGTGGTATCGGGCGTCGGCGGGCAGTACAACTTCGTCGCGATGGCGCATGCGCTGCCGCGCGGCCGTTCGGTGCTGCTGCTGCGCGCCACGCGCGAGGCGGGCGGGCGCGCCGGATCCAACATCCGCTGGAACTACGGGCACGTGACCATTCCGCGCCACCTGCGCGACCTCTATGTCACCGAATACGGGATCGCCGACCTGCGCGGCAAGACCGACGAGGACTGCGTGATCGCGATGGCCGCGATCGCCGATGCGACCGCAGCGCCGGCGCTGCTGGAAGAAGCCACGCGCAGCCACAAACTGCACGCGGAGTACCGCATGCCGGAAGCATGGTCGCGCAACAGCGCAGCGCGGGTGCGCGCCGCGCTGGCCCCGTTCCGTGCCGATGGCACCCTGCCCGACTACCCGCTCGGCAGCGATTTCGACGACACCGAGCAGCGCCTGGTACGCGCCCTGGCGTGGCTGAAGCGGCGCACCGGGTCGCGGCGCGCGAAGCTGGCGACAGTCGTCTCGGCCCTGCTCGAACGGGGCGGGGATGACGGCGATGCACTGGCACGCATGGATCTGGCGCGGCCGCGGGGCGTGGGCGAATGGCTGCAGGCCAGGTTGCTGCGGCTTGCGCTGGCGCGCACCGCACGGCCGGCGGCGTGAACGCAACGATGCGGTGCGCAGGTTGCGGCGGGCTGGCCCCCACCCCAACCCTCCCCCGCACGCGGGGGAGGGAGCAACCCCGGATCGGCCCCGCGCGTATCATCGACGCATGACCAGCAAAGCCGACCGCCTCCAAACAGCCCTGCAGACGCTCGATCCCGCTCACCTGGATGTGCTGGACGAAAGCCACATGCACAGCCGCGGGCTGGAAACGCACTACAAGGCCGTGATCGTGGGCGAGGCGTTCGCAGGCAAGCGCGCAGTGCAGCGCCACCAGCTGGTCTATCGCACGCTGGGGCCGCTGATGCAGGAGATCCACGCGCTGGCCCTGCACACCTACACGCCGGAGGAATGGGCGCAGGCCGGCGGCGCGCCGGATTCGCCAACCTGCCGCGGCGGCAGCAAGCACGACCGCGTCGACCCCTGAGGCGCATGCAGCCGGGCCAGCGCCCGCCCCGTGCGATGCCACTGACAGAGCCCCAATGAAACAAGGGGCGCCGGAGCGCCCCTTGTTCATTCCGCAATTGCGGGGCGCGATGCGCGGTTAGAGCGCCTTCGCCGCCGCGACCACGGCATCGACCGTGATGCCGAAGTGCTTGTACAGCTCGCCTGCCGGCGCGCTGGCGCCGAAGGTGTCGATGCCGATCACGGCGCCATCCAGGCCGACGTACTGCCGCCAGAAGCCGGTGACGCCCGCTTCCACCGCAACGCGCTTGCGCACGGCGTTGGGCAGCACCGACTCACGGTACGCGGCATCCTGGCGGTCGAACACGTCGGTGGACGGCATGGACACCACGCGCACCTTGTCGCCGAGCTGGTCGGCGGCCTGGGTCGCGAGTTCCACTTCCGAACCGGTGGCGATCAGGATGATCTCCGGCGCGCCATTCGAATCGCGCAGCACGTAGCCGCCGCGCGCGATGTCGCGCACCTGCTGCTCGCCGCGCGGCTGGTGCTGCAGGTTCTGGCGCGAGAACACCAGGCACGACGGCCCGTCGCGACGCTCGATCGCCGACTTCCACGCCACCGCCGTCTCGACCGCGTCGCAGGGGCGCCACACGTCGTTGTTGGGGATGTAGCGCAGCGAGGCGAGGTGCTCGATGGGCTGGTGGGTGGGACCGTCCTCGCCCAGGCCGATCGAGTCGTGGGTGTAGACGTGGATGCCCGGCGACTGCATCAGCGCGCCCATGCGCACGGCGTTGCGCGCGTAATCGCTGAACACCAGGAAGGTGGCGTCGTAGGGCAGGAAGCCGCCATGCAGCGACAGCGCGTTGGCGATCGCGGTCATGCCGAACTCGCGCACGCCGTAGTTGATGTAGTTGGCGTCCGGCGAGCCGCCGGTCACCGGCTGGCTGCCCGACCACAGGGTGAGGTTGGAATGGGCCAGGTCGGCCGAGCCACCGATCAGTTCCGGCAGCAGCGGCGCGAAGGCCTCGATCGCCATCTGCGAAGCCTTGCGCGAGGCGACCACGGGGCCGTCTGCCTGCAGCTTGGCGATGTAGGCATCGGCCGCGGCGGCGAAGCCCTGCGGCAGCTCGCAGCGCATGCGCCGCTGCAGTTCGGCGGCCTGCTCGGGGTACTCCGCGGCATAGCGTTCGACCAGCGTGTTCCACTTCGCCTCGCGCTCGGCGCCCGACTCGTTTGCGCGCCAGGCGTCGGCGATCGGCTGCGGCACGTCGAATGGAACATGCGACCAGGCCAGGCCCAGGCGCGTGGCCTCGACTTCGTCCTTGCCCAGCGGCGCACCGTGCGAGGATTCCTTGCCTGCCTTGGCCGGCGAACCGTAGCCGATGGTGGTGCGGCAGCAGACCAGGGTCGGGCGGTCGTCGTGCTCGAGCGCAGCGTCGATCGCGGCCTTGATGCTGTCCGCATCGTGGCCGTCAACGTCACGGATCACGCGCCAGCCGTAGGCCTCGAAGCGGGCCGGCGTGTCGTCGGTGAACCAGCCTTCAACCTGGCCATCGATCGAGATGCCGTTGTCGTCCCAGAACGCGACCAGCTTGCCCAGGCCCCAGGTCCCTGCGATCGAGGCGGCCTCGTGCGAGATGCCTTCCATCAGGCAACCGTCGCCCATGAACACCCAGGTGCGGTGGTCGACCACGTCGAAACCGGGGCGGTTGTAGCGCTGCGCCAGCAGCTTCTCGGCCAGCGCGAAGCCGACCGCGTTGGCGAAGCCCTGGCCGAGCGGACCGGTGGTGGTCTCCACGCCCGGTGTCATGAAGTTTTCCGGGTGCCCCGGCGTCTTCGAATCGAGCTGGCGGAAGCGCTTGAGCTCGTCGATCGACAGGTCGTAGCCCGACAGGTGCAGCAGCGCGTACTGCAGCATCGAGCCGTGGCCGTTGGACAGCACGAAGCGGTCGCGGTTGCTCCACTTCGGATTGCCCGGGTTGTGGCTGTGGTAGTCGTTCCACAGCACCTCGGCGATGTCGGCCATGCCCATCGGCATGCCGGGATGGCCGGACTTGGCGGCTTCCACGCCGTCGATGGCGAGGAAACGGATGGCGTTGGCGAGCTCTCTGCGGCTGGGAGTGGTCATGTGCGCACGGGAAGCGAGGGGAGTGGCCCCGGAACCGGGGGGCGCCATTGTCCCATGCCGCGCCCGGCGTTTGGCAGCGACGCCTGGCTTGCCGGTGTTTTCACCGGCAACCGGTACCGCTGCAACCTTCGCCCAGCCCGCAGCGCGTCAGCGTGCGGCCGCGATGTCGGGTTCGCCGTCCGTTTCCCCGCGCGACACCAATGCGGCGATGCCGAGGTCGCCGGTCACGTTGACCGTGGTGCGGCACATGTCGAGGAAGTGGTTCACGCCCAGCACCAGGCCGATGCCCTCCGGCGGCACGCCGACCATCGCGCAGATCAGCGCCACCACCGGCAGCGAACCCGAGGGCACGCCCGCGGTGCCGATGCCGCCGAGGATGCACACCAGCATCACCATGACCTGCTGGCCGAGGGTCAGGTCGACGTTGAAGAACTGCGCCAGGAAGATCACCGTCACGCCCTCGAACAGCGCAGTGCCATTCTGGTTGGCGGTGGCGCCGATGGTGAGCACGAAGCGCGACACCTTCTTCGGCAGCTTGAGGTTCTCGTCGGCGACCTTGAGCGCGGTGGGCAGGGTGGCGTTGCTCGAGGCAGTGGAGAACGCCATCAGCATCGCTTCCTGCACGCCGCGGAAGAAGGCCAGCGGCGACCAGCCGCCCACGAACCGCAGCGCCAGCGAATAGACCACCAGCATGTGGATCGCCAGCGCGCCGACCACCACCAGCACGAACTGCCCGAGCTTCATCAGCAGGTCCCAGCCGAACAGCACGGCCAGGTTGAACATGAAGCAGAACACCGCGTAGGGCGCGAGCCGGATCACCAGCCCGATCAGGGTCATCGAGATCTCGAACAGCCCTTCGATGCCGCGCTTGAGCACCGCGGTCTGCGGCGACGGGGTCAGCACGAGGCCGACGCCGAACATCAGCGCGAAGAACATCAACGCCAGGATGTTGGCGTTGTTGCTCGCCGCGCCGATCACGTTCTGCGGCACGATCGACAGCAGCATCTCCATGCCCTTGGGCTGGTCGGCGCTGTCGCGCACGATCGCCTGCGCGCGCTCGGCGCCTTCGCTGAGCAACTGCGCCGCGAGCGCGGGATCCACGCCCGCCCCGGGCTGGAACACGTTGACCATCACCAGGCCCAGGAGCACCGCGATGCCCGACAGCGCGATGGTCCAGGCCAGCGTGCGCCAGCCGATGCGCCCCAGCGCGCGCACGTCGCCCATCTCCGACACGCCGACCACCAGCGCCGAGAACAGCAGCGGCACGATCAGCATGAAGATCAGGCTCAGGAACAGCTGCGAGAACGGCGTGGTGAGGTAGCGCGTGAGCGCCTCCACCCAGCGGGTTTCCTCGCCGATGCCGTAGTGGACGAACATCCCCAGCACGAGGCCGACGACAAAGCCGATGCCGATCTTCCAGTGCAGCGGCATCGACTTGCGGGTCGCGCGGTTTGGTTCGCTCATCGGCTCTGTCTCTGCTGCAACGAATCGCGGCAGCTTAACAAACCGCCGCGGCGTCTTGCCCGCGCAGGTGCGATCACTGCAGCGCTTGACCCCGGACCATCGCGGCCGCGCCGCTCAATGCCCTCGTAGACCGGGATACAGCGGTGGCAGCAGCTCGGGCGCGGGGCCGACAGGCGTGGCGTCACCGGACCAGATCGGCCCCTGGGCAAAGGCCTCGCGCAGCGCCTCGCGCGCACCGGTGATATCGCCATCGGCCCAGCGCGCCTGCTGCAGGCGCAACAGCGCATCACGCTGCCGCGGGTCGGCAATCCGCTGCGACAGCGCCTCCAGGCTCGCCGCTGGCGGGGTCGCCAGGGCGCACAGCGCCTGCTCGACCTCGGACGGGTCGCCGGCGGACAGCACGCGCTGCAGCGTCCGCGGACTGGTGGCCGGCCCCGGCGGCGACGGTTGTTGCTGCGGAATTGCCGCTTCGTCGGCGCGCGCGCGACGTCGCAGCGCCCAGGCCAGCGTCGCCAGCCAGAGCAGGGCGAACCCGAGCGCGATCCATGGCCAGGCGTTGGTCCCGCGCACGCTGGCGGGGCCGGCTGCATATTCGACCGACGCGGCGGCCGGCGCGGCGCTGCCAGCCGCCACTTCCAGCTCCAGCGCAGGCAGCGATGCGGTGCGGGCCACACCGGCACGCACGTCCCACCACGTCACGCGCGGCGCGGCGACGTGCAGCCTGCCATCGCGCGCAGGCACCAGCGAGAAGCGGCGCGTCACCTTCGTGCGCAGCCTCCCGCGCTCGAAACTTTCGTCCACCTGCGCGGGCTCGGGAAACACCTGCGCGCCTTCGACCGGCGGCAGCACGAGTTCGGGCAGCTGGCTGGCGGCAGCGCCGTCGGCGACCAGCTCCACATCGATGGTTGCCGCCTCTCCTGCGCGCGCCTGCTGCGGCGTGGCCACGTAGCGCAGCTCCAGCCCGTGCAGCGGCAGCCAAGGCTGCGGCGCGCCATCGGGCAGCGGCCGCACATCCAGGATGCGCGGCGGACCGTTGGCCTGCAGCGCACGGCGACCGCTGCCGAACATGTCGTCGAAATACCCGCCCACGCCGGTGCCCTCGAAGCGCGCGCCGGGAATGGTCAGCGTGCCGCTGCGTTCGGGCACGATGAGGAAGCGACGCTCGACCACGGTGTAGCGGCGACCGTCCAGCTCGCGCGTGTACTGCAGGTCGCTGCCGATGCGCTGGATCGATGCACCGTCGGGTTCGGGCTGGTCTAGCTGGCCCGAGACCAGCGGCGTGGCGTAGTACAGGCGCAGCGTGTAGCCGATCGACTGCTGCACGTAGGGCGACTGGCTGTCGGCCTCGCCCTCGATGAACACCGGCTCGCCGGCACGTGCGGGTGCGGTCGATGCGGGCGTCACGGTCAGCTGCAGCGGGCCGGTCGATTCGTTGCCCACGCGCAGTGCCGGAACCGTCATCAAGCCCTCGCGGCGCGGCTTGAGCGCCACCGCGAACAGCACCCGCTCGCGCAGCTGCCCGTTGACCCGGTCCGACCCGCGGCTGCTGCTGTGCGCGCTGAGTACGAAGTCCGGAACCAGCGCGCTGAAATCGGGCATTCGCGCATCGGCCTGGTCGGTCTCGATGTTGAGCGTGGTGGTCTCGCCGACCTCGATGCGATCGCGGTCGAGCCAGGCGCGCGTGGCGGCGTGCGCTGTCGTGAGGCCGCCCGCGAACGACAGGACAAGTGCGCAGGCCAGCGCGCGGGCGATGTGCAGGCTCATGGTATGGGTCCCCCGCCGTGGCGGCGCTGGTGTTCCAGGCGGAAGCGGGCGCGCAGCAGTCCACCCGGATCGTCGGGCACGCGCCGCAGCCAGGCTTCGCCGGCCTGGCGCCGCTCGCGCTCGGCTTCGCTCTCGGCCTGCTCGGGATCGCCGGGCGCGCGCTCGCCCTGCTCCGCGGGCTGGCCGTCCTCCGCCAGCGCCTGCTCCATGCGCTGCCGCTGCGCCGCGTCGGCTTGGTCCTGCGCCTGCGCGTCGCTGCCTGTGGGTGTCTGCGCAGGCGAGGCGTCGCGCTCCGGCGGATCGTCCGGCGGCGTCGACGGGGGCGTCTGCGGCGCGTCGCTGCCTGGCTCGCCCTGGCTTTGCGCTGGCGGCGCGTCGGGCGTGTCTTCGTCGCCCGCTGCGCCGGCGCCTTTGCGTTCGTTGTCCGCGTCCTGTTGCTGTCGCGACTGGCCGTCGCCGGGCGGCGGATTGCGGCGCAGGGCAGCTTCGACCACCGCGCGGTTGTGGATGGCGTCGGCCATTTCCGGCTGGACGCGCAGCGCCTCGTCGTAGGCTTCGAGCGCCGCCTCGAGCCGTCCGTCCCGGGCCAGTGCATTGCCGCGGTTGTAGGCGGCCTCGTCGCCGGGCAACGCCTGGAACGTCTGCGCGGCTTCGGCAAAGCGTCCTGCGCGATAGGCGTCCAGCGCCTCGCGCATGCGCGCATGCCCGACCTGGTCGGCGCGCCGCCAGGGCGTGCCGGCTGGCGCGTCCGGAAGCTGCGTCTGCGCCTGTACTTGCGGCAAGGGCAACAGCAGGCAGGCGGCGAGTACCGCGATCCCCGCGCCGCGGCGGAACGCCAGCAGCGCCAGCAGCATCAGCGGCGGCAGCAGCCACCAGCCCTCGTCGCGCGCGATCCGGGCTTCGCTGCGCGACCCCGCCGCCGATCCGGGTGCCGGTTCGCCCGACAGCACCTGCAGCGCGACAAGGTCTTCGTTGCCGGCGGAAAGGGCTGCGTAGCGGCCGCCTCCCGCGGTCGCCACGCGCTGCAGCGACGCAGCGTCCAGGCGCGTCGGGCGCAGGCTGCCGTCCTGTGCGCGGTAGGTCGCACCCGCCGCCGTGCCCAGGCCCAGCACGGACACCCGGAATCCGGCCGCCGCCGCGCGCCGGGCGGCCGCCATCGTGGCCGCGTCCGCGGCGTGGCTGAGCAGCAGGATGTCGCCCGCCGAATGGCCGGCCTGCTCCAGCAGTCGCATCGCGGCGAGCACGGCGCGGTCGGGGCGGTGTCCTTCGGCGGGCATCACCTCCGGCGCCAGGGCGTCGAGGAAGAGCGCAACGTTTGCAGCATCCGCGGTCAGCGGCGCAACGGTGTAGGCATCGTCCGCGAACGCGACCAGCGCCACCTCGCCACCACCACGCTCTCGCAGCAGCGTCGCCAGCTTGGCGCGCGCCTGCAGCATGCGCGAGGGCGGCAGGTCGGACGCGAGCATGGCGTCGGACAGGTCGATCGCGATGACCAGCGCGCGGCCCTGCGGGTGCAGCGGCACCTCGCCATGGCGCCAGCTTGGGCCGGCCAGGGCCAGCACGGCCAGGGTCCACGCCAGCAGCCGCAGCAGCAGGCCGCCCAGGCTGCTGCGTGTCGTGCCTGGCTCGAGCAGGTGCGGCAGCAGGTGCGCATCGACATGCCTGTGCCAGACGCTGGCCTGGCGCCGTCGCCACCACCACCCTGCGGCGAGCAGCGGCAGCGCAAGCAGCGCCCACAGCCAGTCCGGGCGCAGGAACTGCAGTTGGGCGAGCGCGTCGGTCATGCGCCTTCCCCGCTGGCGTCGTCGCGCTGGCGCAGCCTGCCGGGCAGGCGCGCCGACGGCCATGGCGCCATCGCCAGCAGCGCCGCCAGCAGCGCGCCCGCCAGCGGCCAGGGATAACGTTCCACCATCGGTCGCAGCGACGGGCCTGGCCGGACCACCGGCTCCAGGCGATCGATCTCGGCATAGATGCCGGCAAGCTCGTTGGCATCGCGGGCGCGGAACGCACGGCCGCCGGTGACCTCGGCGATGCTGCGCAGCGCGTCCTCGTCGATTTCCGCCTCATCGCTGGGCAGCTGGATCCCGAACATCGTCCGGCTGGTGTCGCCGCCAAAGGCGATGGTGTGGATGCGCACGCCCTGGTCGCGTGCCAGCTCGGCGGCCTTCATCGGTTCGACCTGCCCGGCCGTGTTCACGCCATCGGTCAGCAGCACCAGCACCTGCGTGCCGGGCGCGCGCTGCTCGGTTCCGCGCAGGCGCTTGATCGCCAGCGCGATGGCATCGCCGATCGCGGTCTCGCGGCCGGCCAGCCCGACCACGCTGTCGAGCAGCTGCAGGCGCACGCTTTCGCGATCGAGCGTCAGCGGCGTGAGTGCATAGGCACGCTGGCCAAACACGATCAGGCCGACGCGGTCGCCCTCGCGCCGGTCCAGGAAGTCCGCGATCACCGCCTTGGCTGCAGTGAGGCGGTCGACCACGTCCGCACCCAGGCGCATGTCCTGCTCGCCCATGCTGCCGGACAGGTCGACCGCCAGCATCAGCTCGCGACCGGACGCCGGCGGCTGCAGCAGTTCGCCGGGCTGCTGCGGCCTGGCGGCCGCGACGCAGAGCAGGCACCAGGCCAGCAGCGCCAGCGGCGGCATGCCGCGCACCGCAACGCCCTCGCCCCGCAGGACCAGATCCTCGATCCGCCGGCTCCACGGCACGCGCAGCGCCGGCAGCGCATGTCGCGCCGGCGGCAGCCATCTGCGCGCCAGCCACGGCGCGGGCAGCGCGAGCAGCATCCACGGCCAGGCCAGGCGCGGCAGCAGGTCGGCCCAGGCGCTCAACGCATCGATCATCGACGCACCTGCATCCAGTCGATGAAGCGCGCGCGCGCGATCACGCGCAGCGCCTCGACCTCGGCGGCATCCACGTCCTGCCGGAAGCCACCATCGCGCAGGATGGCGCCAGCGCCAGCCGAGAACACGGGTTCGGGTAGCCCTTCGTCAAGCAGAAGCAGCCAGGCATCGCCGTCGCGCGTGGCCGCCTCCGGCACGCGCCGGGCCGCGGCACGGCGCAGCAGCTCGGACATGGCGACCACCTGTCCGGGGCGCGTGGGCGCAGCGGCAAGGGTGTCGTCGAACAGCCGGGCGACCAGGCGGCGACGTCGCGCCCGGCGCCAATGCAGCCAGGCCAATACGAGCGCGACGAGCAGCAGTGCGCCCGCCACGATCCACCAGCCCGGCGCCAGCGGCCACCACGGCGGCGCGACCGGCTCGTGCACGTCGCGCAGCGGCAGCTGCAGCGGACTCATGGTCGCGCCTCGGCGCGCCCGCCGGGGACCAGCCAGGACTGGCTGGGGGCATCAGCCCCGAGCAGGATGACGCGCACGCCGCGCGCGCGCAGTCGTACTGCGGCACGCTCGGCTGCACCCGAGAACGCATCGCGCCAGCCGCGACGCAGCAAGGCGCTGCCCAGGTCCGGCTCCACGCGCCGTCCGGCGCCGAGCAGCGGCAGGCGCTGCCGCGGTGGATTGCGCTCCAGCGCATCGTCGATCAGCACGACGGTGGCCTCGTGGTGCATGGTCAGCGCCGGCCACGTCGCGTCGGGCACGGCGTCCAGGCTGCCGGCGTCGGCCAGCACCAGCAGCCTCGAGCCTGGCCGCAGCAGGCGTCGCGCACGCGCGAGCGCATCGGCCAGCCCGGCGTCATCTGGAGGCGTCCGCGCGTACCAGCGCGCGAGCGCGTCGAGTACGTGCAGGGCGCCGCGGGTTCCGCCTGCCGGCGCAACCGGCGCTTCGGCATCGCTGCCGCGCAGCGCCGCGACCCGGTCGCCGTCGGCGATCGCAGCCCACACCGCCACCGCACCTGCACGCGCGGCCTGCACGGACTTGAAGCGCACGCGCGTGCCGAAATACAGCGCAGGCGAGGTATCGGCCACGATCAGGGTGAGGCGCTCGCGTTCGGCCTGGAACAGCTTGGTGTGCATGCGGCCGCTGCGCGCGGTCAGCCGCCAGTCCACGTGCCGCGCATCGTCGCCGCGGGCGTATTCGCGCGACTCCGCGTACTCCATGCCGCGGCCGCGCATCGGCGACGGCGCCGGGCCGTTGACGCCATGGCGGCCGCGCTGCGGCGGCCGCCGCGCCTGCGCGACACCGCGCAGGGCGACCAGCTCGGCCAGCGTCGGCACGACGCCGTCCGCGCGATCCTGCGGGGGTTCGTTGGCGTGATCGGCGGGGTGGGCAGGCATCGGCGCGTTCGGGGACTGGGGTGGCTGCTTCAGGGCAGCGGCACCCGGGCAAGCAGCGCCGCGACCAGCCGCTCGCCGTCCCAGCCCTCGGCGGTGGCTTCGTAGCTGGGCAGCACGCGATGGCGCAGCACATCGGGGGCCACCTCGCGCACGTCATCAGGGGTCACGAAATCGCGCCCCGCCAGCCAGGCGCGCGCGCGGGCGCAGCGCTCCAGCGCAATCGAGCCGCGCGGGCTCGCGCCCCAGGCGATGCGTCGGGTCAGCTCGGCGTCATAGCGGGACGGGTCGCGCGAGGCCAGCACCAGCTCCACCAGGTAGCGCTCGACCGCTGGCGCCAGGTGCAGGTCCAGCACCGCGGCGCGGGCCGCGAACACGTCCGCCTGGGGCATCCGCGTCGGCTCGTGCACCTTTGCACGCAGGCCGTCGCGGGCACGCTCGCGCGCCAGGCGCAGGATCTCGGTCTCGGTGCCCGGATCCGGGTAGTCGACGCGCACGTGCATGAGGAAGCGGTCCAGCTGCGCCTCGGGCAGCGGGAACGTGCCCTCCTGCTCGATCGGATTCTGCGTCGCCATCACCAGGAACAGCGCCGGCAGCGCATACGTCTGCCGCCCGACCGTCACCTGCCGCTCGCCCATCGCCTCAAGCAGCGCCGACTGCACCTTGGCCGGCGCGCGGTTGATCTCGTCGGCCAGCAGCAGCGAATGGAAGATCGGCCCGGGGACGAACTCGAATCGTGCTTCCTGCGGGCGCCATATCTCGGTGCCGGTGAGGTCGGCCGGCAGCAGGTCGGGCGTGAACTGGACGCGGGCGAAGTCGCCTTCGACGCGTTCGGCCAGCGCGCGCACGGCGCTGGTCTTGGCCAGCCCCGGAGCGCCCTCCACCAGCAGGTGGCCGTCGGCCAGCAGCGCGATCAGCAGTCGCTCGACCAGCGCGGCCTGGCCCAGGATGCCACTGGCCAGGTCGTCGCGCAGCGCGGCGAAGGCCGCGTGCAGGCGTGGGGTGTCGTCGCGGGAAGTATCCATGGACCGCCTTGGCTGCGAGCGTCGAAGGGCATTGGACCAGGCCCGGACGGGTAGGTTCAGTGCCGGAGGCCACGCTAACCCGTCCGCGATGACGGCACGCCAAACGCAGACGGGGCCCGAAGGCCCCGTCTGCGCGAATGATCGCTGCCGTCAGCGCTGCGCGACCCGCAGCACCTTGGGTGTGATGAAGATCAGGAGCTCGGCCTTCTCGCGGTCGCGGCCGCGCCTCTTGAACAGGTTGCCGAGGATCGGGAGGTCGCCAAGGAACGGGACCTTCGCGATGTCGCTGCGATCGCGGAACTCGTACACGCCGCCGATCGACACGGTCTGGCCATCTTCGATCAGCACCGCAGTGGTGATCTCGCGCTTGTTGATCTGCGGCACCTGGCCCAGGCCGACACCGACGGAGATGAAGCTGTCGATCTCGTCCTTCTTCAGCGCAATGTTCAGGAACACGCGGCCGTCGTTGGTAATGGTCGGGGTGACCTTCAGCTCCAGCAGTACGTCCTTGAACTCCACGGTCGGGATGCTGTTGCTCTGCCCGCCGGTCACGGTCAGGTAGCCCACTTCCTGGCCCTGCCGGATCACCGCTTCCTTCTGGTTGCTGGTGACGATGCGCGGGTTCGACACGACCTCGCCCCGGCCGTCTTCCTGCATAGCCGAAAGCTCGAAGGACCAGTCGATGCTGCCGCCGAGAATGGTCAGAGCCAGGGATCCTGCACCCTCACCAGCAGGTCCGTTGAAATTAAGTCCGCCAGTCTCGCCGCCGATGGCGCCGGGAATCGAACCGCCCAAAGATGGGCCAAAATCACCATTCCTTGGCCGGTGGATACCGAACCTCGCACCGATGTCGCGCGAAAACGACTCGTTGGCGATGACGATGCGCGCTTCGATCACGACCTGGTCGACCGGCTTGTCGAGCATCATCACCAGGCGCTGGATCTCGGTCACGCGCTGCGGGATGTCGATCACCAGCAGGGTATTGGTGCGCCGGTCAAAACTGAGGCTGCCGCGAGAGGAGAGGAAGCCGCGGCTCTGCTGGCTGGCACCCGACGATCCGCCGCCGCCGCTACCCATGCTGTTCTTGCTTTCCTCGGTCAGCAGCTTGGCGATGTCTTCGGCGTTGCCGTAGCTGATGGGCATGTACTCGGTGACCATCTCGGCGCGCTCCTCGAGCTCCAGGCGCGCATCTTCCTTGGCCTTCTCGAACGAGGCGATCTCGGCCTGCGGGGCAACCCACACCACGTTGCCGTTGCGACGCTTGTCGAGCTGGCGGGCCTGCAGGACGATGTCCATCGCCTGGTCCCAGGGCACGTTGATCAGGCGCAGGGTGACGTTGCCGGTGACCGTATCGCTGGCGACGATGTTGAGGTTGGACTCTTCGGCGATCAGCTGCAGGACGGTGCGCACCGGCACGTCCTGGAAGTTGAAGGTCACCGGCCGGCCGGTGTAGGCGCGGGCGGCCGAGGCCTGTGCAGTCGTGGCCGTTGCCGACGGGCTGCTGGCGCCGACCGCGCGCTCGGACGACGCGGCGCGCGGCACGATCTCCACCACGTAGTCGCGACCGGTCTGGTAGGCCATCGACTCGAAGTTGCCCTGGGTGCTGAGCACCAGCTGCGCGCCCTCGCCGCTCTGGCGGGCGTCGATGCGCTGCACCGGCGTCGCGAAGTCGGTGACGTTCAACGGGCGCTGCAGCGATGCAGGCAGCGTGGCGTTGCCGATGTTGACGACGATGCTGGAGCCCTGGGTACGGAGGTCCGGGTTCGCGCCGTCGCCGTCGAAACGCAGGATCAGCTTGCCGGCGCCGCCGTCGCCGCGCTTGAAGTCCACGGCCGAGACCGAGACCACGCCGGGGACCTGCTTGGCCGGGTCGAGGGCGGCAGCAGCCTGGGCCATCGCCAGCCCGCCGGGTGCGAATGCACGCAGGTCAGGAGCGCCTGCTGCAGCCGAGGCCGAAAGCAGGCCGGCGAAGAGGCCGATAGCCAGGGCCTGGACCGGGATGGCTGGCCGGACAGGCTGCCGATTACGCACTGTGGTGACGGTCATCTTTGACTTCCCCTGATCAATTGTCTTCGAGCGCAACCGAGGCCGACCGTTCAAGCCAGCCGCCAGCGCCATCCGGCACTAGTTCGACGAGATCGATTCTATCGCCCTGCACACCGGTCACCCGGCCATCGTTCTGGCCCATGTAGGCGCCGGGTGCCACGCGGTAGGTCACCTTGTCGGGCGCCATCACCAGCGCAAGCATGGACGCGCCGGTATGCAAGGTACCGACCATGTCCAGGCTGTCGAGCGGGTACTGCTCGAGGATCTGCTTGCGTCGATTGGAGTCGGGCCGCGGGCCGCTACCGCTGCCGTCATCGCCAAACACGGCGCTGAAGGGATCGCGCAGGTCCTGCGCCGCGTATTCGAAGGTCTCGAACTGCTGCATCACCGGCAGCGGATCCAGCGGCGGCGCCGGACGCGCCTTCACGTTGGCCACCCATTCGTGCAGGTTGGGCGCCTCGCCGGGCGTGCTGCCGATGCCGCGGACGCAGCCGCCGAGCGCCAGCGCCAGCACGCATGCCATGGCTCCGGCCGTGTTCCTGGAAATTCCCATCAGCGAGCCCCCCCGGCAGCGACCGCAGCCTGCTCCTGGGCAGCCGCCTCTTCCTCGTCCAGGTAGCGGTAGGTCTTGACCGTTCCCGCCAGCTCCAGGCTTGAATTGGGGGTGATGCCGGCCAATGCGTTGGTGCCGCTACCGCGCGGACGCAGCGAGATGTCGTGCATGGTCATGATCACCACCCGCGGCAGCGACGCCACGCCGCTGACGAACGCGCCGAACTGGTGGTAGGTGCCCACCATCTTCAGTTCGATCGGCTTCTCGGCGTAGAACTCCTTGGGCGCTTCCGGACCGGGCTTGAACAGCTCGTTGTGGATGCCCGTGGCCAGCGCGGTCTGCGAGATGTCGTTGATCAGCGCCGGCATCTCGGTACGGCTGGGCAGCTGGCGCAGCATCTGCTGCAGCTGCTGCTCCATCTGCGCGAGCTGCTGCTTGAGCGGCTCGAGGTTGGCTGCACGCCCCTGCTTGGTCTCGAAATCGCTCCGCAGTTCGGTTTCCCTGCGCTCCAGGTTCTCGAGTTCCGGACCCTTGGGACGCGTCACCACGTACCAGAGCAGGCCGAAGATCAAGGCCGCAAGCAGCACGCAGAAGCCGATCTTGTACTCACGCGGCCACGAGCCCATGTTGTTGAAGTCGAGCTCGCGCAGCGACACCTTCTTCTTGCTCACTGGGCAGCTCCTTGGACAGGCGCGGACTCGGCCGCGGACTCCAGCGCTGGCTCGTCCGCGACGGCCGGCTCGCCCTCGGGCGTCGCGGCGGCCACGGGCGCGGCGGCGGCCGGCTCGGCGTTGACCGGCGGCACCGGATCCGGAATGCCATCGCCGTCCTCGTCCTTCGGCGCGTTCGGATTGGCCAGTTGCACCGACAGCACGAAGGCGTAGGGCAGTCCGGCCACGCCGTCGCGTGCCTCGATGATCGACAGGTCCGGCCGGGTCATCCAGCCCGAGCCTTCCAGGTTGCGCATGTAGGCACTGACGCGCGAGTTGGACTGCGAGCGGCCTTCCAGGGTGAGCTTCTCGCCCTCCTGCTTGATCCCGGTGAGGATCACGCCATCGGGGATGGTGCGCACCAGCGAGTCGAACAGGTGGACCATCTGCGAGCGGTTGGCCTGCAGCTGCTCGATCACGTCCTTGCGCGCCAGCAGGCGCGCGCGCTGCCGGTCCAGCACCTCGATCTCGACGATCTTCTGGTCGACCGTGGCGATCTCCTGCTCCAGGAAGCTGTTGCGCTCCTGCTGCCCGGAAATCTGCGCGTTGTAGTACATGTTGAACAGGAACCAGAGCAGCAGGCCGGCCAGCGCGGCCATGCCGAGCATGACGCCGAATTCCTTCTGGCGAAGCTTGCGGCGCTCCGCGCGCCACGGAAGGAGGTTGATCCGGGCCATCAGTCGAAGCTCCTCAGGGCGAGGCCGCAGGCGATCATCAGGGCCGGCGCGTCCTGGGCCAGCGCGTGCGCCTGCACCCGCGAGCCCAGCGTCATCTGTGCAAGCGGGTTGGCGATCACGGTCTGAACGCCGAGCTGCTCTTCGACCATCTCGGAGACGCCCGGGATCGACGCGCAGCCGCCGGCCAGCACGATCTGGTCGACGCGGTTGAACTCGCTGCCCGCATAGAAGAATTGCAGCAGGCGGCTGATCTGCTGGACCAGCGCCTCCTTGAAGGGCTCGAGCACCTCGATCTCATAGCTCTCGGGCAGGCCGCCCTGGCGCTTGGCCAGGCCCGCCTCCTCGTAGCTCAGGCCGTAGCGGCGCATCACTTCGTCGGTGAGCTGCTTGCCGCCGAACACCTGCTCGCGCGAGTACAGGCTGCGGCCGTTGCGCAGGATGTTGAGCGTGGTCATCGTCGCGCCGACATCGACCATTGCCACGATGCCGTCGCGCGGGATGCTGAGCGTATTGGCGATCAGGCCGAAGGCGTTCTCGATGGCGAAGGCCTCGACGTCGACCACCTTCGCGGTCAATCCGCCCAGCTCCAGCGCCGACGCGCGCATCTCCACGTTCTCCGAGCGCGAGGCCGCCAGCAGCACCTGAACCATCTCGGTATTGCCGGGCATGCCGCCCAGCACCTCGAAGTCGAGGTTCACTTCCTCGATCGGGTACGGGATGTAGTTGACCGCCTCGAGTTCGACCTGGGATTCCATGTCGTCGTCGTCCAGGTCGGCCGGCATCGGGATGATCTTGGTGATCACCGCCGAACCCGACACCGCGGCCGCGGCGAACTTCGCCTTGCTGCCCGAGCGCGACATGGCGCGGCGGATCGCCTCGCCCACGGCCTCGACCTCGACGATGTTCTTCTCGACCACCGCGTTGGGTGGAAGTGGTTCCACGGCGTAATGCTCGACCCGGTAGCGGTCCCCGGATCGCGACAGTTGCAGCAGCTTGACCGCGGTCGAACTGATGTCGACCCCGACAAGCGGCGCTTGACTTTTTGTGATCAGCCCCACGTTTTTCCCCTTTGCCACGGGCGCTTACGTGCGCAACGTGCCCCGGAGCATTAAATAACGGACTTTTCATCCGCTGGCAACCTCTGGCTCTCCGTTGCGTGCCGGACTGCCCGCCTTGAGGGGTCCGCCGGGGGTGGCCCGCCGCCCTGGACGCGCCTCCCGCCAGCCTCCCCTCCGGCCGGCCGCGCCGATGCGCATGGACCCACGGGACAACCCCGCCCGACCTCTATAATCGGGCCCCTATGCCAGCGCCCACCTCCCCTCCCCGCAAGAAACCCCGCCTGCTGCTCCGCGTCCTGCGCTGGGCACTGCTGGCCGGCATTGTCCTCGCCATCGCCGCCGGCGCGGCTGCCGCGATCGTCTACCAGACGGTGTCCTCGAAGCTGCCGGAGGTGCACAGCCTGCGCGACATCGAGATGCAGGAGCCGATGTACGTGTACGCACGCGACGGCAAGCTGATGGCGCTGTTCGGCGAGATGCGGCGCTACCCGGTCAAGATCGAAGACGTGCCCGAGCGCCTGAAGCAGGCCTTCCTCGCCACCGAGGACGCGCGCTTCTACGAACACGGCGGCATCGATTACAAGGGCGTGGCGCGCGCGGTCTGGCTGTTGGCCAAGACCCGCGGCCAGGAGCGCGTGCCCGGCGGATCGACCATCACCCAGCAGGTCGCACGCCAGTTCTACCTGAGCACCGAGTACAGCTTCACCCGCAAGTTCGCCGAGATGCTGCTGGCGCGGAAGATGGAGCAGGAGCTGAGCAAGGACGAGATCTTCGAGCTGTATCTCAACAAGAGCTTCTTCGGCAACCGCTCGTATGGCATCGCGGCGGCGGCGGAGTTCTACTACGGCAAGGCGCTCGACCAGCTCGAGCTCGACGAGATCGCATCGCTGGCCGCGATCCCGAAGTTCCCATCCAGCGGCAATCCGCTGAGCAATCCCGAGCGCGCGCGCGAGCGGCGCGACGACTACGTTCTGGCGCGCATGCACGAGCTCGGCTTCATCAGCGAAGCGGAGTTCCTGCAGGCGCGCGCGACGCCGATGCACGCCAAGCCGCACGAGCGTCCGGTCGAGTCCTATGCACCGTACGTGGCGGAAATGGTGCGCCTGGAGATGGAGGCGCGCTTCGGCGGCGACGTGCTCAGCCGTGGCTACCACGTCACCACCACCATCGACCCGGTGATGCAGGCCGCGGCCGACCACGCCGTGCGCAGCGGCCTGGCCGCCTACGACCACCGCCACGGCTGGAGCGGCGCCGAGCAGAGCTTCGAGCTGGCGGCGGACGAGGATGCGGCCACCGCGAGCGCGCGGCTGCGCGGCATTCCAGCGCAGGGCGGGCTGCTGCCGGCCGTCGTGCTCGGCACGGGCACGGGCACGGCCGATGTGGTGCTGGCCGACGGCATCACGCTCACCCTGGATGCGGCGTCCAGCCGCTGGACGGGCAAGAATCCGGCCGCCCTGGTCAAGCGCGGCGACCTGGTGCGGGTGGCGCGGATCGAGAAGGCGGGCAAGCCCGCGGGCGACGCGGTCGTACCGCCCACGGTCACCTGGCAGCTCGACCAGCTGCCGCGCGGCCAGGCCACCCTGGTGTCGCTGGAGCCCGGCAACGGCGCGCTGCGCGCCCTGGTCGGCGGCTTCAGCTACGCCGGCAACAAGTTCAACCGCGCCACCCAGGCCCGCCGCCAGCCCGGTTCGAGCTTCAAGCCCTTCATCTACGCGGCCGCGTTCGAGCGTGGCTTCAATCCGGCCTCGATCGTGCTCGATGCACCGGTCGTGTTCCGCATGCGCCGCGGCCAGGAGTGGCGCCCGCAGAACTCCGATGGCCGCTTCCTCGGTCCGATGCGGCTGCGCGAGGCGCTGGTGCGTTCGCGCAACCTGGTGTCGGTGCGCCTGCTCGACGCGGTCGGCGTCGACTATGCGCGCCGCTACATCAGCCATTTCGGCTTCGAGGAATCGGAGCTGCCGCCCAACCTGTCGATTTCGCTGGGCACGCCGTCGCTGACGCCGCTGTCGGTTGCGCGTGGCTACGCGGTGTTCTCCAACGGCGGCTTCCGCATCGATCCCTGGTTCATCGACGAGGTGCGCGACCGCAACGGCGAGCTGGTGTACAAGGCCAATCCCGCCGTCGCCTGCCGCGGCTGCGCGGCCAACGAGCGCGGCGTCCAGGTGGCGCGCGCGAACGTGGTCGACGGCTTCAACCTCGGGCCCGCGCGACCGGTCACCGCTGCGGCCGAAGGTGACGAAACGGCCGCGGAAGCTCCCGTGGAGCTGCCCGAGGACGCGGTCCTGGCGCCGCGCGCAATCGACGAGCGCGTGGCCTACCAGCTGGTGTCGATGATGCGCGACGTCGTGCAGCGCGGTACCGGCGCGGCGGCCAAGGTGCTGGGGCGCGAGGACGTGGGCGGCAAGACCGGCTCGACCAACGACCATCGCGACGCCTGGTTCTCCGGCTTCGGCGGCAACCTGGTCACCTCGGTCTGGGTCGGCCGCGACGACAACCGTTCGCTCGGTTTCCGCGAATACGGTGGCCGCTCCGCGCTGCCGATCTGGATCGATTTCATGCGGGTGGCGCTGGAAGGCGTGCCGGTGGCGAGCAACGATCCGCCGCCGGGCATGGTCAAGGTCGCGGTCACCGCTGGCGGCCAGCTGCTCCCGACCACTGCTGGCGGCGGCATCGGCGAGTACGTGAAGGTCGAGGACCTGGAACGCATGGAAGCGCTGAACCCGTTCGAGTTCGACGACGTGCCCGCCGAAGAGGCGTTCGACATCTTCTGATCCGGACGCCGCCGCCGGCGCGCTTGACGTTGACGTTTTCCGGGGCTGGGTTACAGTCGGGACGTCGCAGGATCGGGGGACCGTGATGCACCGCGCCCGCCAGCACGCCGAAACCCGCACCCGCGAGCGCCGGCACCGCCTTGCCCACGAGGCCGCGCGGCTGATGGCCGAAGGCGGCATCCGCGATTACCACCAGGCCAAGCGCAAGGCGGCAGAGCGGCTTGGTTTCCACGACGACGCGTCGCTGCCGCGCAACCGCGAGGTCGAGGACGCGCTGCGCGAGTACCAGCGCCTGTTCCTCGGCGACAGCCACACCGACGACCTGCGCACCCGCCGCGAGGCCGCGCTGCACGCACTGGAGTTCTTCGCCCGTTTCGATCCGCGCCTGGTCGGACCGGTGCTCGACGGTACCGCCGATGCGCGCGCGCCGGTCAGCCTGCAGCTTTACTGCGACGATGCGGACGCGGTGGCACGCTTCCTCGAGGAGGCAGGCATCCCCGCCGAACTGCGCAGCCGACGGTTGCGGCTGGACCGGATGCGCGAGGGCGAGTTTCCGGCGTGGATGTTCAGCGCGGAAGATCTGGGCTTCGAACTGACCGTGCTGCCGGCGCTCGCGCTGCGCCAGGCGCCGCTGTCGGCCGTGGACGAGAAGCCGATGAAACGCGCCTCGGCCACGCAGCTGCGGCAGCTGCTGGCCGGGGACGAGGTCGCGGAGTAAATCGCGTCTCCAGCTGCGCGCTGAAACGCCCAGCCCGTGAAGAACACAACAGAAAAAACGCCCCGCGATGCGGGGCGTCCTGTGGCCGATCCGACGCGCTCAGCGCTTGCCGGAAGGCACGTAGTCGCGCACGTCGCTGCCGGTGTAGATCTGGCGCGGGCGCCCGATCTTGGCTTCCGGGTCGACCTGCTGTTCCAGCCAATGCGCGACCCAGCCGGCGGTGCGGCCGATGGCGAACATGACAGTGAACATTTCGGTCGGGATCTTCAGCGCCTTGTAGATGATGCCGCTGTAGAAATCGACGTTCGGGTACAGCTTGCGCTCGATGAAGTAATCGTCCTGCAGCGCGGCCTCTTCCAGGCGCATCGCCACTTCCAGCAGCGGATCGTCGACGCCCAGCTCGCCCAGCACCTTGTGGGTCATCTCGCGGATGATCCTGGCGCGCGGATCGAAGTTCTTGTAGACGCGGTGGCCGAAGCCCATCAGGCGGAACCCCGACTCCTTGTCCTTGGCCTTGGCGACGGCCGAGGCGACGTTCTTCGGATCGCCGATCTCCTCGAGCATCTTCAGCACCGCCTCGTTGGCGCCACCGTGTGCGGGGCCCCACAGCGCGGTGATGCCGGCGGCGATGCAGGCATAGGGATTGGCGCCGGTGGAACCGACCAGGCGCACGGTCGAGGTCGAGGCGTTCTGCTCGTGGTCGGCGTGCAGGATGAACAACAGGTCCAGCGCCTTGGACACCACCGGGTTCAGTTCCAGCGGCTCGCTCGGCACCTCGAACATCATGTGCAGGAAGCGGTCGACGTACTCGTGGTTGTTGCGCGGATAGCGGATCGGCCAGCCGATCGAATAGCGGTAGGCGGCTGCCGCGAGCGTCGGCACCTTGGCCAGCAGGCGGATCGCGGCCTGACGGCGCTGCGCCGGATCATCCAGGTCCAGGGTGTCGTGGTAGAACGCCGACAGCGAAGCCACCGTGCCGGCCAGCATCGCCATCGGATGCGCGTCGTAGCGGAAGCCGTGCAGGAAGTTCTTCAGCGTCTCGTGCATCATCGTGTGATGCGTCACCTCATGCTCGAACTTCGCGAACTCCGCCTGGTTGGGCAGTTCGCCATTCATCAGCAGGTAGGCCACTTCCAGGAAGCTGGAATGCTCGGCGAGTTGCTCGATCGGGTAGCCGCGATACAGCAGCACGCCCTTGTCGCCGTCGATGTAGGTGATCGCGGACTTGCAGCTGGCCGTGGCGGTGAAACCCGAGTCGTAGGTGAAGAGCCCGGTTTCCCTGGTCAGCTTCGAGACGTCGACACAGTCGTTGCCGAGCGTGGGTTTCAGGATGGGCAGGTCGACGGACTTGCCGCCGGCGTTCAACACGACTTTGTCGGACACGGATGTGCTCCTCGTGGTTCTGACGTACGGACGGGCCCGTGGAGCCCGGCGACGGCGGTACAGCGGCTACCGCAGCGCAGCAATTATCGCACAGGCGGTTTGAGCACCGACTCGGACTTTGGTCCTGTCCGTCATGGCGTGGCGACGGCCGGAGCTATGCGCAGCCGGCAGGCGGCATCCGGCACGGAGCGCCGGAAAACGGGGGCCTGAAACGACGACGACCGCCCGAAGGCGGCCGTCTGCATGCGTGACGGGGAACGGAACGTTCCCGCTGCGCTTACTTCGCGTAGCGACGCTTGAACTTGTCGATGCGACCGCTGGTATCCATGACCTTGTTCTGGCCGGTGTAGAACGGATGCGTGGCCGAAGAGACTTCGACCTTGACCAGCGGGTATTCCTTGCCGTCGTCCCACTTGATCGACTCCTTGGTGGAGGCGGCCAGCGTGGAGCGGGTCAGGAACTTGAAATCGGAAGTCACGTCCTGGAAGACGACTTCGCGGTATACGGGATGGATGTCGGCCTTCATGGCGGTAACACCGTGACATTGCGCAGGGAAGCCCGGCATTGTAGCGGCAGCCCCTACCCCGCGCAAGCGGCCCTTCAAGCGGCCCCCAGCGCACGCCGGACCCGGGTCTCGAAGGCCGCCTGGTCGTAGCGCAGCAGGATCCGCGCCGCGTCGGGGCGCCCGGTCTGCCGGTTCCAGTCGACCACGGTGGCGCCGCGGCCGGGGCCCTGCTCCATGCAGACCTGGAGCGGGCGCTCGGCGAGCTCCACGGCGCCGTCCGGCGCCAGCGCCCAGGCCATGGCCAGCGCATCCGCGGCGAACCAGCGGTCGCCGCGCCGGTCCGCCGACCATTCGCGCGTCTGCCTGGAAATGCCGTCGAAGAAGCGGCCGGCGGCAGACCCGGTGGCCAGCCAGGCTTCCACCTGCGCATGCGGCAGGCCATGCGCCAGGGTGGCGTCCCAGTCGGCCAGGTCCAGGCGCGGGAAGGCCTCGAACACCAGGTGCGCGGCCTCGGGGTCGAAGTAGACGTTGAACTCGGCCGCCGGGGTGATGTTGCCGCGCCCGGCCACCGAGCCGCCCATCACCACCAGGCGGTGCACGCGCTCGGGCAGGGTCGGATCGAGCTTCAGCGCCAGCGCCAGGTTGGTCAGCGGGCCGAGGGCGACCAGCAGCAGGCGTCCGGCGTGCGCGTGCGACAGGCGCAGGATCGCCAGCGCCGCGTGTTCCTGCGCTGCCGCGCGCGTGGCTGGTGTGTAGCCGGTATCGCCGAAACCGTCCTGGCCGTGGACATAGGCCGCGTCCGGCGCGGCGTGCAGCAGCGGAGCGGAGCAGCCGGCGAACACCGGCACGTCTCCGCGACCGGCCACCTCGCACAGCTTCAGCGCGTTGGCCACGGTATGGCGCAGGCCGACGTTGCCAGCCGCGATGGTCAGGCCGACGATCTCGTGGGCCGGGTCATCGAATGCCATCAGCAGGGCGAGTGCATCGTCGACGCCGGGATCGGTGTCGATGAGGAGTGGGACGGAGGTGTTCATGGCGTCACCGGAATCGGGAATCGGGAATCGGACGGCCTGAGGCCTTGTCATCCCGGGCGGAGCGAGGGATCCCATACAGGCAAAAGCAGATCCCTCACTTCGTTCGGGATGACATCGGGAAGGGGATGGCATCGGAAGATGGCGATCAGGCGCCAGCGTAGCGCGCCGCGCTGCCGATCCAGCGGTCCACTACACGGTCGGCGACCTCGGGCGACGCCTGCATCAACGCGTCTGCGATGCGGTGCGCGTCCGGCAGCAGGTCGGCATCGCGGGCCAGGTCCGCGATGCGAAAGCCGACCAGCCCGGTCTGTCTCGTACCCAGCAGTTCACCGGGACCGCGCAGCTCGAGATCCTTCTCGGCAATCAAGAATCCGTCGCTGGTGGCGCGCATGGTTTCCAGCCGCTGCCTGGCCATCTGCGACAGCGGCGCCTGGTAGAGCAGCACGCAGCTGGAGGCCTGGCTGCCCCGCCCCACCCGTCCGCGCAATTGGTGCAGCTGCGACAGGCCCAAGCGTTCGGCGTTCTCGATGATCATCAGCGAGGCATTGGGCACGTCGACGCCAACCTCGATCACGGTGGTCGCCACCAGCAGGTCGATCTCGCCACGTTTGAAGGCGAGCATCGCCGCCTGCTTCTCGCCCGCCTTCATGCGCCCGTGGACGAAACCCACGCGCAGTCCGGGCAGCGCCGCGGTCAGCTGCTCCCAGGTGGTCTGCGCCGCCTGTGCGACGACCTCGTCGCTCTCGTCGATGATCGTGCACACCCAGTACGCCTGCCTGCCTTCGGCACAGGCGGCGCGGATGCGCTCGATCAGCTCCGGCCGCCGCCCCGCACCGAGCACGACCGTCTGCACCGGCGTGCGGCCGGGCGGCAGCTCGTCGATCGCAGAAACATCGAGGTCGGCATAGGCGGCCATCGCCAGCGTGCGCGGGATCGGCGTGGCGGTCATCACCAGCTGGTGCGGCACGATGCCGGCAGCCGCGCCCTTGTCGCGCAGCGCAAGGCGCTGGTGGACGCCGAAGCGATGCTGCTCATCGACGATCGCCAGCGCCAGGTCGCGAAACAGCACGCCCTCCTGCATCAGCGCATGCGTCCCCACCACCAGTTGCGCCGCGCCGCTCGCGGCATCGGCCAGCACCGCGCGGCGCGCGCGCCCGGACACCTTGCCCGCGAGCCAGGCTACGCGCACGCCCAGCGGTTCGAGCCACGCGCGCAGGTTGGCCAGGTGCTGCTCGGCCAGCAGTTCGGTGGGCGCCATCAGCGCCGCCTGGCGGCCGCTGCCGATCGCGACCAGCGCAGCCAGCGCCGCAACCACGGTCTTGCCGCTGCCCACGTCGCCCTGCACCAGGCGCAGCATCGGCATCGCATTGCGCAGGTCTGCGCGGATCTCGGCGAACACGCGCTGCTGCGCGCCGGTCAGCGCGAACGGCAGCGATTCAAGCAGGCGCTGCAGCATCCCGCCGTCGTCGGCGAGCGCAGGCGCGGCGTGCGACTGCAGCGCGATGCGCTGGCGGCGCAGGCTCAGGTGATGCGCCAGCAGCTCCTCCAGCGCCAGGCGCCGCTGCGCCGGATGGGTGCCGGCGAGCAATGCGCCGACATCAGCGCCGCGCGGCGGCCGGTGCAGCGTGAGCAACGCCTCGCGCAGCGTCGGCATTCCCGGCCCGCACGCGAGCAGCATTGGCGCGGGCAGCAATTCCAGCACATCGTCGCCGGGGAGCCGGTCCAGCGCTTGCCCGACCAGGCGGCGCAGCGTCGCCGGCCCGATGCCTTCGACCGCCGGATACACCGGATCGAGCGCATCGCCAAGCTCGCCGTCCTCGCCTTCGGCCAGCACGCGATAGCTCGGATGCACGATTTCCAGCCCCTGCTGCCCGGGCCGCGGCGTTCCGTAGGCGCGCACGCGCGCGCCGACGCGGAACTGGTTGACCTGCTGCGAACGGAAGTGGAAAAAGCGCAGGACCAGCGTTGACCCGGAGTCGTCCGCGATCGCCACGCGCAGCATCGGCCGGTAGCGGAAGCCGCGCTCGACCGCCTCGACGCGGCCCTCCACCTGCGCCGCCACGCCCGGCTGCAGCTGGCGGGCCGGCGTGATGCGCGTGCGGTCCTCGTACTGGCGCGGCAGGTGCAGCCACAGGTCCTGCAAGGACAGCAGGCCGCGGGCGGCCAGCTTTTCCGCCACCGCCGGGCCGACGCCCGACAGCGTCTTCAGTGCGACATCGCCGCTGGCCGTGAGTGCGGGCGCTGGCTTCGCCATCCCGTCGCGGGGATCAGCCGAGCACCATCACCGCATCGACCTCGAACAGCACGCCCTTGGGCAGCGCGGACACCTCGATGGTCGAGCGCGCGGGATACGGCGCCTCGAAGTACTCGGCCATCACCGCATTGACCGCAGCGAACTGCGACAGGTCGGTGAGGTACAGGCCGACGCGGACGATGTCGGCCATCGAACCGCCGGCCGCTTCCGCCACCGCACGCAGGTTGTCGAACGCGCGGCGGGCCTGCGCGTCGATACCGCCTTCGACCACTTCGCCGCTGGCGGGGTCGAGCGGGATCTGGCCGGAGAAGAACACCATGTTGCCTGCGCGCGTGGCCTGCGAGTAGGGGCCGATCGCGGCAGGGGCCTGGTCGGTCTGGATCGGGGTACGGGGCATCGGGCGTCTCGGTTCGGGATGGATCCGATTATAGGTCGGCAACGCGGCGCACGACGGCGCCCGTCCTCGCTACAGGCGCCGCACTCCGTGCACCACCGCAAGCCTGCGGGTGCGGCGGATGACGTCGGCCAGGTGCTGGCGGTTGCGGACCTGGATCCCGAAGCGGATCACGGCGACGCTGGCGTCGCGCTCGAGGTACTCCACGCCTTCGATGTTGGAGTCGGCCTTGGCGATCGCCGCAGCCACTTCGGCCAGTGAACCGGGCCGGTTCTCGGTTTCGATGATGAGCGCGACCGGATACTCGCCGATGACCTCGCGGTCCCAGCCGATCGCCACCCATCGGTCCAGCGATTTGCGGTATTCGGCGACGTTGGGACAGTCAAGCCGGTGCACGACGATGCCCTTGCCGGCGGTGTGGTAACCCATGATCTCGTCGCCGGGGATCGGCATGCAGCAGTTGGCGAAGCTGATCACGCCGCGCTCGTGGCCGGTGATCAGGATGCGCTCACCGCGGGGGTGCATGTGCTCGCCGGCGGGGACCGTGCCCGTCGCATCCGTCTGCGCCAGCGCCATGGCCACCTGCGAGGGCATGCGGTTGCCGAGTGCGATGTCGGCCAGCAGTTCTTCCAGGCGCGGATAGCGCAGTTCGCCCAGGTAGGCATCCAGGCGCGCCTGCGGCAGTCGATCGAGCGGGGTGCCCATGTCCTCCAGCGCACGGTCGAGCATGCGATGGCCCAGCGTCACCGCGTCCTCGTGCTCTAGCTGCTTGAGCTGGGCACGGATCGCGGTGCGGGCCTTGCCGGTGGCCACGAACTCCAGCCACTGCGGTTTGGGCAGCGAGGATTTCGCGGTGACGATCTCCACGGTCTGCCCGCTGACCAGCTTGGTGCGCAGCGGCACCAGCTTGCGGTCCAGGCGCGCGGCCACCGCGGTGTTGCCCACATCGGTGTGCACGGCGTAGGCGAAGTCGAGCGCGGTGGAGTTGCGCGGCAGCGAGAGGATGTCGCCCTTGGGCGTGAACAGGTAGACCTCGTCCGGGAACAGGTCGACCTTCACGTTCTCCAGGAATTCCAGCGACGAGCCGGTCGCGCGCTGCGATTCGAGCAGGTTGGCGATCCACGAATGCGCGCGCGCCTGCGCCCCGCTGGGGGCCGTGCCGTGCTTGTAGGCCCAATGCGCGGCGATGCCGCGCTCGGCGATCAGGTCCATCTCCTCGGTGCGGATCTGCACCTCGATGGGCGAGCCGTACGGGCCGAACAGGACGGTGTGCAGCGACTGGTAGCCATTGGCCTTGGGGATCGCGATGAAGTCGCGGAAGCGCCCGTCCAGCGGCTTGTACACCGAATGCGCCACCCCAAGCGCGTGGTAACAGTTCGCCACGGAGCCCACCACGACACGGAAGCCGAACACGTCCATCACCTGGGCGAACGTCTTCCCCTCCGAGCGCATCTTGTTGTAGATGCTCCACGGCGACTTGACCCGGCTCACCAGCCGGTACTCCAGGCCTTCGCTGGTCAGCCGCTGCGCCAGCTGCGCCTCGATCTTGGCCATCGCCTCGCGCCGCAGCATCGGCTGCCCGCGGATGTGCTTTTCCAGGATCAGGTGGCGCAGCGGATGCAGCGCGTGGAAGCCGCGGTCCTGCAGCTCGGCCTTGATCAGGTTCATGCCCAGGCGCTGCGCGATCGGCGCGTAGACCTCCAGCGTCTCCAGCGCGATGCGCTCGCGCGCAGGACCCGGCTGGGCGCCAAGGGTGCGCATGTTGTGCAGGCGGTCGCTGAGCTTGATCAGGATCACGCGCAGGTCGCGCGCCATCGCCAGCATCATCTTGCGGAAGCTTTCGGCGGCCGCCTCCTGGCGGTTGCTGAAGGGCAGCTTGTCGAGCTTGGTGACGCCGTCGACCAGTTCGGCCACGGTCTCGCCGAACTCTTCGGCCAGCTGCGCGCGGGTCAGCGGCGTGTCCTCGATGGTGTCGTGCAGGATCGCCGCGACGAGGGTTTCAACGTCGACCTTCTGTTCGGCCAGCACCTGCGCCACCGCCACCGGGTGGGTGATGTAGGGCTCGCCCGACCTGCGCGTCTGCCCCGCATGCGCCGCCGCGCCCACCGCCCAGGCCCGCCGCAGCAGCACGCGCTGGTCGGCCGGCAGATATCCCGCCGCGCGCTCGAATACACGCACGTAGTCCGGCACGTCCTCCTCGGACGAAGGCACGGGCTGGATCAGGACGGGAGCGTCGGAAGTCATCCCCTGAGCCTAATTGGAAGGCAGGAAATAGGGAATGGGGAGGCACCGCGAATCGGGGTGGGGACAGGCGTGACCCCTCGCGTGGCCCCTCGCCTGCGCCCGCGTCGCGTACGTGAATGCCGCGAAATAGCACACGGTCTTCTCCCAATCGGGAGGAAGGTGGACACGGTTTCTGGACGTCCCGCGCGGGCTTCGAATTGGACGCCGCGCCCTGGCGACCGGAGATCGCTTTCCGCTCGGTCAGGGCCGCTACGCGGTCCGGCCCGGCCCGGCACAGCATGCCGGGCGCTCGCGTGGATGCGCGGCATGCCGCGCAAGCCACCCACGCTCTCCCTGCCCTGACTCGCGCGCAAAACATCCATGTTTTGCTTGCCGCGACCCCCGGTCGCCAGGGCACGGCTCACTGCGACTGGGTCTGCGATGCTTCGATGGGCAGCGTTTTTCGAAGCCAACCTAGTGGCTGACCGAGCCGGGGAGCAACCCCCGGCCCGGGACGACTCCCAGCCGCAGGCCTGACCCAGCCCCTCGCAATCCGGCCGCCTCCCCTCGAATGGAGAAGGATCAAACAAAAGCCCCGCCGAAGCGGGGCCATGTCGAGTCACGTCGCGGGACTGCCACGGGCGAACCGGTGTTCCGGCTGCCCATTCCCGGGTCCCGCTCGGGTACTCAGGCGTCGTCGCCCTTCATGTCGTCATCGCCGGCAACCACTTCGGCGGCGGCCCATTCCAGCGCTTCGCGCTCCTTGCGCTGGCGCTCGGCCTTGTCGACGGCGTCGATGAAGGGCTGGTCGATGCGGCGCGCGGCGATCTCGCGCAGCGCCAGCACGGTCGGCTTGTCCTGCGCCTCGGCGTTGTCGATCTGCGGCTCGACGCCATTGGCAAGCTGGCGCGCGCGCTTGGCGGCCATCATGACGAGTTCGAAGCGGTTGTCGACGACTTCCAGGCAATCTTGCACGGTGATGCGGGCCATAGGTCTCCCGGCGGCCTGCGGCCGTCGATCAATTCGGATAGGACCGCGTATTCTATAGGAATTCGCGCCGCTGGCGCAATACCAACGTTTGGAATCAGTGACTTGCGGCAGAAACCGCGCTTGCGGCCGAGACTGGCTTCAGCCCTCGACCAGCAGCGCGGCGATCAGGCCGGCGTGGCGCTGCACCTGGATCGTGCGGCGCAGGCGGCTGGCCAGGAAGATCGCGCACATCTCGTCCACCGCGACCTCGAAGTCCTCGTTGACGATCACGTAGTCGAACTCGGCGTGGTGCGACATCTCCTCGCGGGCGTTGGCCATGCGCCGCGCGATGACCTCCTCGCTGTCCTGGCCGCGCTTGCGCATGCGCTCCTCGAGCGCGGCGCGCGAGGGCGGCAGGATGAATACGCTGACGGCATCGGGCACCTGCGACTTCACCTGCTGCGCGCCTTGCCAGTCGATCTCCAGCAGCACGTCGCGCCCGGCCGCCAGCTGCGGCTCGACCGACTGCCGGGCCGTGCCCTTCCAGTCGCCGTGCACCTGCGCGTACTCGAAGAAATCGCCGGCGCCGATCATCGCCTTGAACTCGTCGGCATCGACGAAGTGGTAGTGCTCGGCGTGACGCTCGCCCGGCCGCGGCGCGCGCGAGGTGAACGAGATCGACAGGCAGATGTTGCGATCCCGCGCCAGGCAGGTGTTGACGATGCTCGACTTGCCGGCGCCGGAGGGCGCGGCAACGATGAAAAGGGTTCCGCGCATCGGGCCGGGATTCTTGATTGCGGTCTGGGGATTGGACACGGCGGATTCGGCCTGGGTCGGTGCGCAATCGTACCGGCTTGGCGTCCGATCCCGAATTCCGCCCTCGCGGCTACTCGATGTTCTGCACCTGCTCGCGGATCTGGTCGATCAGCACCTTCAGCTCGACCGCGGCATTGCTGGTGCGGGCGTCGACCGACTTGGAGCCGAGCGTGTTGGCCTCGCGGTTGAACTCCTGCAGCAGGAAGTCCAGGCGGCGCCCGACCGGTTCCTTCTGCCGGAACACGCGGCGGATCTCGTCGATGTGGCTGGACAGGCGGTCGAGCTCCTCGTCCACGTCGAGCTTCTGCAGCGACAGCACCAGCTCCTGCTCCACGCGCGCGGGATCGGCGGCCTGGGCAAGCTCGGCCAGGCGCGCCTGCAGCTTGGCGCGCTGGCCGTCGCGGATCAGCGGCACCAGGCCGCGCACTTCGCCGGCGATGCGCTCGATGCCGTCCACGCGCTCCAGGATCGCGGTCACCAGCTTGCCGCCCTCGCGCTCGCGCGCGGCGATGAAGTCGGCGAGCACCACGTCGAGCAAGGCCAGCGCCTGCGCCTGCAGTTCGGCTGGATCGCCGGCCTGCGACTGCAGCACGCCCGGGAACTGCAGCAGCTCGACCAGGCCCACGCGCAGCTCCGGGAAGCGGCTTCGAAGTCCGCCGGCAAGCTCGCCCAGTCGATCGACCAGCGCCTCGTCCACCTGCAGCGACACGGCGCCTTCGCTAGCGCGCAGGCGCAGGGTCAGGTCGAGCTTGCCGCGCGAGACGCGTGTCGACACGCGTTCGCGCAGCGCGGGTTCCAGCGCGCGCAACTCGTCGGGCAGGCGCGCGCCCAGCTCGAGGAAACGGTGGTTGACCGCGCGCAGCTCGCAGCCGAGCGTGCCCCACGGGGTGTTGCGCTCGCCCGAGGCGTAGGCGGTCATGCTGCGGATCGACATCGGGCATCCAGTGCGTGCGGGGAGGCAATGGTAATCTGGGACCCCTTTTTCTGCCGGAAATCCACGCATGAGCATTGCCCGCCCCAGCGGCCGCGCGCCCGATCAATTGCGCGAAGTCCGCATCGAGCGCGGCTACACACGTCATGCGGAGGGCTCGGTGCTGGTCTCTTTCGGCCAGACCCGCGTGCTGTGCAACGCCAGCGTCGACAACAAGGTCCCCGGCTTCCTGCGCGGCAAGGGCGAGGGCTGGGTGACCGCCGAATACGGCATGCTGCCGCGCGCCACCCATACCCGCAGCGACCGCGAAGCCTCGCGCGGCAAGCAGGGCGGGCGCACGCTGGAGATCCAGCGCCTGATCGGCCGCACGCTGCGCGCCTGCATCGATCGCGGCGCGCTGGGCGAGCGCACCATCACCCTGGACTGCGACGTGCTGCAGGCCGACGGCGGCACCCGCACCGCGGCCATCACTGGCGCCTACGTCGCGCTGGTGGACGCGGTGCGCTGGCTGCAGAAGCGCCGCGAGATCACCCGCGACCCGGTGTTTGGCGCGGTGGCCGCGGTGTCGGTCGGCGTCTACCGCGGTGTGCCGGTGCTGGACCTGGACTACGCCGAGGACAGCAACTGCGACACCGACATGAACGTGGTGATGAACGACGGTGGCGGCTTTATCGAGCTGCAGGGCACGGCCGAGGGCCACGCCTTCCGCCGCGACGAGCTTGACGCCCTGCTCGGTCTGGCCGAAGGCGGCATCGCGACCCTGCTCGAACGCCAGCGGGAAGCGCTGGCGCAATGAGCACGGCGCCGCGGCCGCTGGTGCTGGCGTCCAGCAACGCCGGCAAGCTGGAGGAGTTGCGCGCGCTGCTGGCCGCCGATGGCTTCGAGGTGCGCGCGCAGACCGAGTTCGGTGTCGCCGACGCCGATGAAACCGGCCTGAGCTTCATCGAGAACGCGATCCTCAAGGCCCGCCACGCCTGCCGCGCCACCGGGCTGCCCGCATTGGCGGACGACTCGGGCCTGTGCGTGGATGCGCTCGACGGTGCGCCCGGCCTGTATTCGGCGCGCTACGCCGGTGGCCACGGCGACGCCGAACGCAACATCGACCAGCTGCTGCACGAGCTGGTCGATGTGCCCGACGAATGCCGCGGTGCGCACTTCGTGTGCGCGCTGGCGCTGCTGCAGCACGAGCACGACCCGCAGCCGATCGTGGTCGAAGGGCGCTGGCCTGGGCGCATCCTGCGCGAGCGCCGCGGCAGCGGCGGCCATGGCTACGACCCGGTGTTCCTGGATCCTGCGCACGGCCAGACCGCGGCGGAAATGCCGCTGGGCCTGAAGAACGGGCTGAGCCATCGCGGCCAGGCGCTCGTGCTGTTGCGCGAACGGCTTTCCACGGTTTCCACACATGCTGGCGATGCCATCCATGGCGCAAGACGCTCGCCCTGACGACCACCTGCCCGGCCATCCATGGCCGGGCGTTCAGCAGCGCGCGGGCCAGTGGCCCGCAAACGCGCTGCTTCACCCGCCGCCGCTCTCGCTCTACGTGCACCTGCCCTGGTGCGTGCGCAAGTGTCCCTACTGCGATTTCAACTCGCACCAGGCGCGCGGGCCACTGCCGTTCGAGGGCTACGTCGACGCTTTGCTCGCCGACTTTGACCATGACCTGCCGCTGGTCTGGGGCCGCACCGTGCGTTCGGTGTTCTTCGGAGGCGGCACGCCAAGCCTGTTCCCGGCCGCCGCGATCGATCGCTTCCTGCAGGGGGCGTCGGCGCGCCTGCGCTTCGCGCCCGGGCTGGAGATCACCCTGGAGACCAACCCGGGCACGGCCGAGCACGGCCGCTTCAACGACTACCTGGCCGCCGGCGTGAACCGGATCAGCTTCGGCATCCAGAGCTTCGATGACGGCTGTCTGCAGCGGCTGGGCCGCATCCACGATGCCGCCCAGGCCGAGGCGGCGGTGAAGCTGGCGCAGGACGCCGGATACGACAATCTCAACCTGGACCTGATGTACGCCCTGCCCGGCCAGTCGCTGCCGATGGCGCTGGCGGATGTGGAACGCGCCGTCGCCCTGGCGCCCGCGCACGTCTCGCACTACCAGCTCACCCTGGAGCCGAACACCGTATTCGCCGCGCGGCCGCCTGAAGGCGTTCCCGACGAAGACCTGGCCTGGGACATGCAGGAGCACTGCCAGGCGCTGCTGGCGCAGTCGGGCTACGCGCAATACGAGGTGTCCGCCTACGCCCGCCCGGGGCGCCAGTGCGCGCACAACCTCAACTACTGGCGCTTCGGCGATTACCTGGGGATCGGCGCCGGCGCGCACGGCAAGCTCACCCTGGGCGCGGAGCAGGCGATCCTGCGCCGCTGGAAGCTCCGCCATCCGACGGCATGGCTGGCGGCCGCTGGCACTGAAGCCGCCATCGGCGGCGACGAGCGTGTCGCTCCGGCGCAGCGCCCCTTCGAGTTCATGCTCAACGCGCTGCGGCTGGTGGACGGCTTTGCCATCTCGGATTTCGAGGCGCGCTGCGGGCTGCCCCTGGCTGCGATCGAGGCCCCGCTGGCGGAGGCCGTGGACAAGGGCTGGCTGCTGCGCGATGGCGCGCGCGTCGTGCCCACCGCGCTGGGACGCCGCTTCGGCAACGACGTCATCGCGCTGTTCCTCGATGAAGGCCCCGCGCCCGCAAGTGGGCAATCCGTCGCAGTCGTGTAAGTATTCGCGCACCTCGGGCCGGTCACAGGCGATGCCGACACACACTTCCAGAGACTCCGCGATGCCTCGGTCGATTGCCACCGCAGGGCTGCCGCGCCGGGTGCGCGCCGCGCTGGAAGCCGCACTGACCACGGTCACCGATGCCCTCGAGCCGAAGCTGGGATCGATGCTCGACGAGTTCGAGGAAGAACTGTTCCGACTGGCCGACCAGGCGCGCAGCCCCGGGATGGAGTCGGGCTACATGCAGACGCTGCGGGCCTTCCGCCTCAACCGGTCCGATCTGGTGCCGCGCTTCATCCTCGAGGTCGAGGCGTCGGTGGCGACCATCCGCAGCCCGGCGACCGCGCCCTTCGCGTCCGGCGCTTCGGATTCCGGCCGCCCGGCCCAGTCCGGCTTCGGCAAGTTGAGCCTGGTCGACGAGACGGTGATGGACGAGGGCATGGTGCTGCGCGAGATCGCCAGCCGCCAGGAAGGGCGCGCCAGCCTGGCGCTGCACCTGCTTGGCCAGCGCTTCGGCGTGCTCGCCGGCGCGCCGGCGTTCGACGCAGAGCGGCTGCCGCTCGGCCCGCACTCGGTCTGCCGCGCAATCGGCGCGGTGGCCAAGGCGTTGGACATCGAACACGATTCGCGCCTGCTGCTCTACCGCATCTTCGACCGGCACGTGATGTCGGGCTACCCGCAGGTGCTGGAGGGGCTCGACAGGCTGCTCGACCAGGAGGGCATCCTCAGCGGCCTGACCCATGTGCCTGTGCGTGTGCGGCCTTCGCCGCAGCGGACCGAAGACGTACGTGCGCCGGGAGCAGGTGCTGGCAGCGGCGATCGTGGCGCTTCGGGTGGCTCGGGCGAAGGCGCGGCAACAGCCGCCGACGCTGGACGGCAAGCCCCTGCCCGTGGCCCGCAGCGCCCGCATACCGGATGGCCTGGCGAGCCGATCGAGGCGCGCGAGGTCGACGAGCAGGTCGAGACCGAGCAGCTGCAGCAACTGCTGCACAGCCGCCGCGAGCTGCTCGGCAAGCTCCGCCCCGCCCGGCGCATGGCCGCTGGCGCGGTGATCAGCAGCGAGGACATGCACGCCGCACTCGGTCACCTGCAGGCGCAGCCACTGTCGGTGGCCGGCGCCCCGCAGACCCTGGCCGACGTCAAGCAGACCCTGCTTGCGCAGGCGCGCCAGCGCGGCGGCGTGCACGCGGAACTGTCGCCACGCGACAACGACACCTTCGAGTTGCTGGGCATGTTGTTCAGCAACCTCGAGGAAGAGATCCGTGCGGAGGCGCCGGCTGCGGCCCTGGTCAAGCGGCTGCAGGTGCCGTTGCTGCGCGTCGCGCTGCAGGACAGCGCGTTCTTCGTGCGCAGCCGCCATCCCGCGCGGCAGTTGCTGAACACGGTCGCCGAGAGCGCGGCCAAGTGGCTCGACGATGCCGATTTCGACCCGAACTTCCTGGCACCGCTGCAGGGCGCGGTCAACCAGATCGTGGAGAAGTACGACGGCGACATCGAGGTCTTCAGCGCCTCCAACGAGCAGCTGCAGACCCACCTGCAGGCGCAGGTCCGCAAGTCCGAATTGCTGGAGAAGCGGCACACCGAGGCCGCGCGCGGCAAGGAAAAGCTCGAAGTCGCCAAGCTCCGCGCCGCCGAGGTCATGGCCGAAGTGGTCGGCGACCAGCGCCTGCCGCGCTTCAGCCGCGCCCTGCTCAACCAGGCCTGGGCCGACGTATTGACCCTGACCCTGCTGCGCCAGGGCGAAGGCTCCGAAGCCTGGACCCGGCAGGTCGACGCCACCCGCCGCATCACCGAGGCCTGCACGCGCGACGACGCCGAGCGCGACCCGGAGCTGGTCGCGCACATCGAATCGGCGCTGGCCCAGGTCGGCTACCACGGCGACGAGGCCAGCGTCATCGCGCAGCGGCTGACCAGCAGCCGGTCGGACGAGGAAGACGGCGATCCGGCTTCGCGCACCGAGCTGGCGATGAAGCTCAAGGCGCGCACCCGGTTGGGTGAAGACGCCGAGCGCAAGAAGCCGGTGTTGCCGCCGCGCACGCCCGATGAGCAGGCCCGCTACGAGCAGTTGCGGGTGCTGCCGTTCGGCACCTGGATCGAGTTCACCACCAACCAGCAGGGCGACGTGGTGCGGCGCCGACTGTCCTGGTACAGCCTGCTCACCGGCAACGCCCTGTTCGTCAACAATCGCGGCCAGCGCATGGGCGAGCAATCGCTCGACAGCGTGGCGCGGCTGCTGGCTTCGGGACAGGCGAAGATCGTCACCAGTGGCCAGGCGCGCCTGGTCGACCGCGCCTGGCAGGCGGCGATGCACGCGCTGCGCAGTTTCGCCGGGCTGGGCGAACGCGGCGACGCAGCCCCGGAGGCGCAGCCATGACGCAAGAGTTCCGGCGCGCCAAGCGGCGCAAGGCCTCCGACACCATCCTGGTCACCGACACGATGACCGGGCATGTGATCGGCCGCATCGGCAACGTGTCCCAGAGCGGCATGCTGCTGATTGCCAGCGAACCGCTGGTCGACGACGCGCTGTACCAGCTGCAGTTCACCCTGCCCCACGACCAGGGGTCGGTCGCGGTCGACGTCGGCGCGCACCTGTTGTGGATGGACCACGCCAGCGCGCGCTCGCAGCTGTGGGCGGGCCTCCGCTTCATCGCGCTGGGCGCCGAGCAATCGCGGCGCTTGCGCAGCTGGATCGAGGCGCCGGGGAGTCATTACGAGTAGCTGGGATTGCACTCGGCATCCGCAGGCGCGGACGCTGGGATGGGCGCGGCCGGAAGCTGTCATCCCGAGCGCAGCGAGGGACCTGACGTGGCGCGGCGCCTGCAGTGGTCGGGGCCTTGCGGCAGAATGACGCCACGTTCTCACGCGGAATTCCCCCACCATGCCCACTGCCGCCTCCCTCTACGCCGACCATCTGGCCACCCTGCAGGCCCGCACCGCGACCGCGCTCGAGCGCGGCGGTTTCGAGCATCTGGTGGTGCCCAGCGGCACGCTGCACTACCAGGTCTTCGACGACCGCGACTATCCCTATGCCGCCAACCCGCAGTTCAAGCACTGGCTGCCGCTGACGCGCAACCCGGGCAGCTGGATCGTCGCCACCCCGGGCGCGAAGCCGAAACTGGTCTACCTGCAGCCGCGTGATTATTGGCATGTGGTGCCGCAGGCGCCGGAAGGCTATTGGGTCGAGCACTTCGACATCGTGGTGGTCCGCAAGCCCGAGGACGCACTCAAGCACCTGCCGCGCAATGCGCAGCGCTGCGCGGTGCTGGGCGAGGCGCAGAGCGCGCTGGGCAAGTACGGCGCGTTCCAGCCCAACAATCCGCAGCCGGTGCTCGACTACCTGGAATACCACCGCGCCTTCAAGACGCCGTACGAGATCGAGATGATGCGCGAGGCGACCCGCCGCGGCGTGCGCGCGCACCAGGCGGCCGAGCGTGCCTTCCGCGCCGGCTCCAGCGAGTTCGGCATCCACCTGTCGTACTGCCAGGCGGCCGGCCAGGACGCGGGCGAGCTGCCCTACTCCAACATCGTCGCGCTCAACGAGCATGGCGCGGTGCTGCACTACACCGAACTCGATCGCGTGCCGCCAAAGCCCATACGCAGCTTCCTGCTCGATGCCGGTGCCAGCCACGGCGGCTACGCCTGCGACATCACCCGCACCCACGCGCAGGACACCGCCGGCGATTTCCAGGCGCTGATCGATGCGGTCGACACGGCCGAACAGGCGATGTGCGCGCAGGTGCGCAGCGGCGTCGACTACCGGCAGCTGCACCTGGACGCGCACCTGGCGCTGGCCGGCATCCTCAGGGACGCAGGCGTGAGCACCGTGTCGGCCGAGGAAGCAGTGGCTACAGGCGTCAGCAGCGCGTTCTTCCCGCACGGCATCGGTCACGGGCTTGGCCTGCAGGTGCACGACGTCGCCGGCTTCGCGGCCTCCGATCGCGGCGGCACCATCCCCAAGCCCGAAGGCCATCCCTACCTGCGCCTGACCCGCAGCCTGGAGCCGGGCTTCGTGGTCACGATCGAGCCGGGCATCTACTTCGTCGACATGCTGCTGGAAGACCTCAAGGCCGCAGGCCGCGGCGGCAGCGTGAACTGGGACCGCGTCGAGGCGTTCCGCCCCTACGGCGGCATCCGCATCGAGGACAACGTGGTGTGCACCGACGGCGATCCGCTCAACCTCACGCGCGAGGCATTCGCCGCGGCCTGATCGGCAGCTGTCGATGGACTGGCCTGGGCGCCTGGCCAGGGCTGGGCAGGCGTGGTCGCTTGCGGCGACGTCTGCGCCCTTGGTTTGTCATCCCGAGCGTAGCGAGGGATCTCGCCCAAGCCGCGCGACGATGATGAAGAGCAGACCCCTCGCTGCGCTCGGGATGACATTTGCCGTGCGGCCGCACGCTCATGCCGCACGGCCATGCCGAGCGCAGCCATGGGATCCGGCCCGCAGCAAGTGGAGCAGACGCTGCCCACTGACTCCGGATGGCCAGAACAGCCGGGACACCACGCCGGAACCGCTCAAATCCAGCCATACGACGACCCGTTGCCGTGCTGCAACATTCCCTGCGCCCAAAATCGGTAAGAATCGGTTCACCGGCCGGGCCGGCCGTCATGGTCGAGCCCCGCCCGGAATTCGTGTTCTTTTCACGCTCCACTTTTCGGGGAAGGATTCATGCTCGAGCAGTACGGATTGGCGCTGGCACTGGTGTGTGCAGTGATTGCGATCGTCTACGGCATCATCCAGGCGCAGTGGATCAACCGGCAACCGGCCGGCAACGAGCGCATGCAGGAAATCGCAGGCGCGATCCAGGAAGGCGCGCGCGCCTACCTCAACCGGCAATACCTGACGATCGGCATCGCCGGCGCGGTGCTGTTCGTGCTGGTCGGGATCTTCCTGGACTGGTACACGGCGATCGGCTTCCTGCTCGGCGCGGTGCTGTCCGGGGCGGCCGGCTACATCGGCATGAACGTCTCGGTACGCGCCAACGTGCGCACCGCCGAAGCCGCGCGCAGGGGCATCGGCCCGGCGATGGACGTCGCCTTCAAGGGCGGCGCGATCACCGGCATGCTGGTCGTGGGCCTGGGCCTGCTGGGCGTGGCCGGCTATTGGGCGGTGCTCAACTTCGGCTTTCGCCTGCCGACTTCCGAGGTGCTGCACGCGCTGGTCGGCGTCGCCTTCGGCTCGTCGCTGATCTCGATCTTCGCGCGCCTGGGCGGCGGCATCTTCACCAAGGGCGCCGACGTCGGCGCCGACCTGGTTGGCAAGGTCGAGGCCGGCATCCCCGAGGACGACCCGCGCAACCCGGCGGTGATCGCCGACAACGTGGGCGACAACGTCGGCGACTGCGCCGGCATGGCCGCCGACCTGTTCGAAACCTACGCGGTCACGGTGATCGCGACGATGCTGCTGGGCTACCTGATGGTCGGCGAGGTCGGCAGCAACGGCGTGCTGTACCCGCTGGTGCTGGGCGGCGTGTCGATCATTGCCTCGATCATCGGCACGTTCTTCGTCAAGGTGAAGGCGGGCGGCTCGATCATGGGCGCGCTGTACAAGGGCGTGATCGTCTCGGGCGTGCTGGCGGCGATCGCCTACTTCCCCATCACGCAGGAGCTGATGGCCGACAACAGCCATGGTGCGATGAACGTCTACTGGTGCGCGCTGATCGGCCTGGCGTTGACCGGCGCGATCGTGTGGATCACCGAGTACTACACCGGCACCCAGTACGCGCCGGTGCGCCACGTGGCGCAGGCCAGCACCACCGGCCACGGCACCAACATCATCGCTGGCCTCGGCATATCGATGAAGTCGACCGCGCTGCCGGTGGTGGCGGTGTGCGCGGCGATCTGGTCCTGCTTCGCGCTGGGCGGCCTGTACGGCATCGCGATCGCGGCGACGGCGATGCTGTCGATGGCGGGCATGATCGTGGCGCTTGATGCCTACGGCCCGATCACCGACAACGCCGGCGGCATCGCCGAGATGGCGGAACTGCCGCCCGAGGTGCGCGACGTGACCGACCCGCTCGATGCAGTCGGCAACACCACCAAGGCGGTGACCAAGGGCTATGCGATCGGTTCGGCTGCACTGGCGGCACTGGTGCTGTTTGCCGACTACACGCACAACCTCGAGGCGGCCAACCCGGGCGTGACCTACGCCTTCGACCTGTCCGACCACAAGGTGATCATCGGCCTGCTGATCGGCGGCCTGATCCCCTACCTGTTCGGCGCGATGGCGATGGAAGCAGTGGGCCGCGCAGCGGGTAGCGTGGTGGAGGAAGTGCGCCGCCAGTTCCGCGAGATCCCGGGGATCATGCAGGGCACCGCGAAGCCGGACTACAGCCGGGCCGTGGACATGCTGACCAAATCGGCGATCAAGGAAATGATCGTGCCCTCGCTGCTGCCGGTCGCGGTTCCGGTCGTCGTCGGCCTGCTGCTGGGGCCGGAGGCGCTGGGTGGGCTGCTGATCGGCACGATCGTGACGGGCCTGTTCGTGGCGATCTCGATGACCACGGGCGGCGGCGCCTGGGACAACGCCAAGAAGTACATCGAGGACGGCAACTTCGGCGGCAAGGGCTCGGAGGCGCACAAGGCCTCGATCACCGGCGACACGGTGGGCGATCCCTACAAGGACACCGCCGGCCCGGCGATCAACCCGCTGATCAAGATCATCAACATCGTCGCGCTGCTGATGGTGCCGCTGCTGTAGCGGGGGCGTAGCCACGACATGAAAAGGGCGGCCTTGCGGCCGCCCTTTTCTTTGGTCCTTCTCCCAGTCGAAGGAGTCGGCCGACTTGCAAGCGACTGGATCGAGCCTGCGGCAGGGGCCGCCCCGGACCGGGGGTTGCTCCCCGGCTCGGTCAGCCATCCATGGCTGACTCGCCGCCGCAGCGCATCCATGCGCTGCTTTCCGCAACCCCCGCCCCGAAACGACTATCGTCCAGTCACTGGCGTGGCTTCGAAAAAGCTGGCCATCGAAGCATCACGGCAGCAGTCGCAGTGAGTCGTGCCCTGGCGACCGGGGGTCGCGGAAAGCAAAACATGGATGTTTTGCGCGCGAGTCAGGGCAGGATGCCCTGACCGAGCGAAGAGCGACCCCCGGTCGACAGGGCGCGGCGGCCAATCGAAACCGCGGGCCATCGCGCCGCGCCTGCAGAGGGCGAATCGACGCACACGACCAGGTCACTGGCATGCGCGTCACCCGACACGCAACGCAACCGCAAGACCGTCCGCTCATCGCTCCGCGAACGCACCGCGCGCGCAGTCGAACCAGGGCGTGCACAGTTCCCGCTGCGCGCTGGCGTCGGTCGTCTGCCAGACCTCGACCCCAGCGCCGCGCTCCGGCGCGAAGAACCGGTCCTGCTCGAACGGCGCCACGCCCAGGCACCAGCGCAGGCGCTGCGGTGCCGACGATGGGATCGAAAAGCGGAAGCCGTCCTCGAGCACCGCGCCGGCCTCGAGCTTCAGCGCCAGTGGCGTATGCGGGCTGGCGGGGCCGGTCGGCCCAGCCGGCGCCGGGCGCGCGACATGGCGCAGTACCACGGCACCATCGCCGGTGTCCTCGAAGCTTGGCGCAGCGACCGCGCCCTTGGTCTGTCGTCCGCTCAGGACCGCATGCCGATCGCCGCGATCGAAAACGACCATCGCAGTCTCGCCGGCGTTGCGCAGCCGGTAACGCAGCTCGACCGTATCGGCCGAGGGCATGGACAGCTGCACCTCCAGACGCAGATTTCCGCTTTCGACGCTGGTGGAATCGGAGATCGTCGGGCGCATGGGTTTGCTCGGCTGCGTGGGCATGGACGCATTCTCGGCGGCCGCGGGCAGGCCGGTCATCATGGCAGCGGCCAGCAGCAGGCACGGCAGCCATGCCGCGCGGGTGCGCCTGGCGAGAGCCCTGCCGTTGTCAGCCCGGCCTACGAAAAACGGGCAGCCTGCGCTGGACGCAGGCTGCCCTCTCCATCCCTGGAGCGCGTGATCACGGCTCCCTGCCACGATCACAACCTGTAGCTGGGACGATCCGGCAGGCCCAGCTCCTCGCGCAGGCCGTTCTCGGTTAGGTGATCCGGATTGGCCGTGGTGGAAGGCGTGGCGGGATTGCCGTCGAAGTCGAAGGCGGGGGCCGTGGTCTCCAGCCCCACTGCCTGCCGCTCGGAGTTGGAAATGCCGCGGTCGGCCGCGTCGGGCCCGCTGTAGTTGCCCGGCTGCAACGTGCCGTTGGCGAAGTTGTAGGCGTGCGACATCTCGTGGTACAGCACCACCACCGGTGCGGGGAACGCGTCCATGTGGAAGGACGGGTTGTAGCGGATGTCGGTCTGCACGCCCGGGCCGGCGACGCCGTTGGTGATCTGCACGTCAGGCCAGGTGGCGCCATCGTTGGCCGGCATCGCGTAACCGTTGTGTTCGTTCGAGAGTTCCTTGATCGTGACCGTGTTGCCCTTGCCGGCCGCGGTGGCATCGAACTCGGCCAGCATGCGCTGGCCGTTGGGCGAGCCGCGCAGGAACTCGATCTCGGCCTGCACCCGCTGCACGAAGGCATCCGAACCCTCGACGCGCAGGCTGCTGCCCGCCTGCGGATCGATCTCGACATTGATCACCGTCGGCCGCGTGCCGGTGGCGGCATTGATCAGGTCGCCGGACTCGGCGTAGACGGTGGTGCGATCGCCGGCACCTTCGATGGTGTCGCGGCCGGCGCCCGCATGGATGCTGCTGGCGCCGCTGGCGGCATGGAGGGTGTCGTCGCCCAGGCCACCGGAGACCATGTCGCCGGTGCCGCGGCTGCGGATGGTGTCGTTGCCTGCGCCGCCCTCGAGGAAGTTGCGGCCGGCGCCGCCGTCGATGGTGTCGTTGCCGTCGCCGCCGTGGATCACGTCGACACCGCGGCCGCCCTGGATGACGTCGTCGCCGCTGCCGCCGAACACGTCGTTGCGGCCACCTCCGGTCAGGGTAACGCTGTCGTTGCCCACGCCGGCGTCGATGCGGTTATCGCCGCTGCCGGCGATGTCGACCTTGTCGTCGCCCTCGCCGGTGTCGGCGACGATGTTGACGGTGACGTTGGACGCCACTTCGATCACGTCATCGCCTGCACCGGTGCGGATCGTCAGCTCCTGTCCTTCCGCCATGGTCACGGCATAGGACTGCCCGTTGACGCTGACGTCGAGGGTGCCGTCGTCGCGCTGGCTCACCCCGATGCTGTCGTTGGCGCTGCCGGTGGAGAGCACCAGCTGGTCGGCGCTGACATAGGTCTGGCCGGCGCCGGCATCGCCGATGGTGCGCTCGCGGGCGATCTGGATGTCGCCGTCGCGGTGCAGCGGCTCGATCCGGACCTGCTTGCCGTCCGGCGTCTGTCCCAGGGTGAGCTCGGCCGGGTTGCTGCGGGTGCCGTCGATCTCCGTCGCCCCGAAGCTCGGCAGGAACGACAGCCATGAGGTGTCTTCGACGGTGCCGGGATCGATCGGGTCGAACTCCAGGTCCGTCGGCGAGGCCAGGCGGTTGCTGTCCACGGAGGGGTCTTCCCAGTAACCGTCGGTACGCGGCAGGGCGGCGTCGGCAACGCGGGAGGTATCGGTGATGGACATGGCGGGGACTCGCAGGACCGGATGACGGGGTCATATGTACGCCTGCGTATGGCCATCGCCCAGCTGGGGCGTACCCTGCCTCGGGAAAACCCTGTATCCGCGCTGCTGCCCTGCCGGCGGCGTTTACTGCATCGCAGCATGTGCTCGCGTAGAATGCCGCTCCCACCATGCGGGCCGTGCGCCCGCGCCGCAGGAGTTGCGCCCCATGGGTCTCGGCCACGTCTCCACCGGGAAGAATCCCCCGGACGAAATCAACGTCATCATCGAGATTCCCAAGGACGCCGAGCCGGTCAAGTACGAAGTCGACAAGGAGAGCGGCGCGATCTTCGTCGATCGCGTGTTGTCCACGCCGATGCGCTACCCCTGCAATTACGGCTATGTCCCCAACACGCTCTGCGGCGACGGCGACCCGGCCGACGTGCTGGTGGTGCTGCCGCTACCGCTGGTGCCTGGCTCGGTGATCCGCTGCCGCCCGGTGGGGGTGCTGAAGATGACCGACGAGGCCGGCAGTGACGAGAAGCTGCTGGCGGTGCCGATCAGCAAGGTGTTCCAGGGCTATGCCCACGTCGAGAACATCGACCAGGTGAGCACCCACTGGCTCGAACGCATCGGCCACTTCTTCGAGCACTACAAGGATCTCGAGAAGGGCAAGTGGGTCAAGCTCGAAGGCTGGGGCGGCGCCGAGGAAGCGAAGAAGATCCTCGTGTACGCGATCGAACGCCACAACGCGGACGTCGCGGCGAGGGCCTGATGCATCGGGCGCGCCGCGCGCTCAGGGCCGCGCCGGCGGCCGCCCGAGGATCGTCAGCCCGATCAGCCGCGACACCACCAGCGCGATATACATCACGCCGGCAAACGCCTCCAGCATGACCAGCGCGCGCGCCGCCGGCCGGATCGGGAGGATGTCGGTCAGCCCGACGCCCGAGAGCGTGCTGAAGCTCAGGAAAAGCAGCTCCGTCCAGCTGCGCGGCAGATGCGGATCCACCGCGGCCAGGAAGCTGCCGGGGAACCAGTACTGGCAGGCCGCATAGGCAAACGCGAATCCCCAGGCCAGCAGGGTGAACGTCGCGCCGGCCGCATACAGCTCGTCGCTGGTGACCTTGTGGTCGCGCAGCATGTATGCAATCAGAGCCGCGGCCGTATAGAAGTACAGCGCCGCCTCCAGCAGATAGGCGTACACCAGCACGCCGGGCTGGCCCGAGAGCACCGACCACACCGACAGCAGGACGGACGCCGCCGCCAGGCACAAGGCGATCCGGTTGCTGGCCGCGCTGCGGTTGACCACCCACAGCGCCAGCACCAGCACCAGTATCCCGAACGCACCGAAGACCGCGCGACCCGCTGGGGTGCCCTCCATGGCCGGGTACAGCAGCACACCGGCCAGCTGCACCAGCAGCAGCCAGGCCGAGGGATGGCGCTTGGCTGCCACCAGCAGCCGCAATGAACGGAATGAGGGCATGGGCCGGGATTATCCGTGCGGCGACCGGCGCGCCGCCATGTGCGCACCGGTCATCCGCAAACCCTTCGTCAGGGCTACTGCGTCCAGCGCCCCGGGCCGGTCGACTCTGGCAGCACCTGCGCCGCCAGGGGGCGGTCCTGGTCGAGCAACCTGACCGCATCGGACAGGATCGCGGCCGATTCATTCAGCAGCGGATCCGGGCGCTTCTCGGCGGCCTTCTCGCGGGCCGCGTCCTCGGCCACATTGCGTTCGCCCGCCTGCAGGCCGTCATCGTTGCTGCTCTCGGCCAGCGGATCAAGCGCCAGACCCAGGGTCTTGCGCTCTTCCTGGCGACGCTTGCGCTTGGCCTCGTCGCGGTCGCGCTCGGCGCGGCGCTCGGCCTCGTTGAGGGAGACGTACTTCTTCTCGCGCTCGGCGCGGAACTCGGCCACGTCCTCCGACCACCAGCGGAACTCGTGGTCGCTGGCCACGCGCTGGTCATGCAGGGTCTGCAGCTTGGGCAGCAGCGGCGCGAAATCGCCGTAGCGCTGATGCGGCACCGCCGCGATCTGGCGCCACTCCAATGCGTTGTCGTAGGTGCTCTCGCCAAACTCGCTGGCGTCGACCGTCACCGGGAAGGCCAGGTCGGGCACGACGCCGCGGTTCTGCGTGCTGCTGCCGCCGGGCAGGAAGAACTGCGCGATGGTCAGCTTGACGTGGCCATAGCGGTCGCCCTCGGACGCTGGCCAACGGTCGAGCGGGACGATGTTCTGCACCGTGCCCTTGCCGAACGAGGTCTCGCCGATGACCAGGCCGCGGCCATAATCCTGGATCGCGCCGGCGAAGATCTCCGACGCCGAAGCCGAGCCGCGGTTGATCAGCACGGCCAGCGGACCGTCCCAGGACACGCCCGCGGTCCGGTCGCTCTCCACGCTGATGCGGCCGCCGGATTCGCGCACCTGCACCACCGGGCCCTTGTCGATGAACAGGCCGGTGAGTTCGATCGACTCGTTGAGCGAGCCGCCGCCGTTGTTGCGCAGGTCCAGCACCACGCCATCGATGCCGTCTGCGCGGAACTCGCCGAGCAGCCTGGCCACGTCGCGCGTGGCCGAGGTGTATTCGCCATCGCGGCTGCGGCGGCCTTCGAAATCCTGGTAGAAGGCCGGCAGCTTGATCACGCCGATGCGCTGCTCGGCACCGCCCTCGACGCCCGGGATGGTGATGATCTCGGATTTGGCCGCCTGTTCCTCGAGCTTGATGCGCGCGCGGTTGAGCACGATGCGCACCGGCGTGCTGTCCAGCGTCGCCTCGCCGGGGATCACGTCCAGGCGCACCTTGGTTTCCTTGGGGCCCTTGATCTTCTCGACCACGTCATCGAGGCGCCAGCCGACTACATCTTCCATCGGCCCGCTGGCGCCCTGTCCCACGCCGACGATGCGGTCGCCGGGCTTGAACTTGCCGCTCAGCGCCGCCGGCCCGCCGGCGATCAGCTCGCGGATCACGACCACGTCGTCCTGCTTCTGCAGCTGCGCACCGATGCCTTCGAGCGACAGCGACATGCTCTGCGTGAACAGTTTTGCCGTGCGCGGGCTCAGGTAGTCGGTGTGCGGATCGACCGTCGAGGTGTAGGCATTGAGGAAGGTCTGGAACGCATCCTCCTGCTTGAGCGCGGCGACATTGTTGGCGAGGTTGAGGTAACGCCGGTCGAGCGTCTTGCGGATCTCGTCGGCATTCTTGCCGGCGAGCTTGAGGCGCAGCCAGTCGTTGCGGACCGACTGCTTCCACAGCACGTCGAGCGCGGCGGCGTCGCTGGCCCAGGGCGCATCCTCGCGGTCGTACTCCCAGCGATCCTCGCCGGTGAAGTCGAAGATGTCCTCTTCGAGCAGGCTGCGCGCGGAGGCGACACGGTCGGCCACGCGCTGCTTGTAGATGGCGAACATCGTGTAGGCGGGTTCGAGGTTGCCGCTGCGCACGTTTTCGCCCATCGAGGCCCGGTAAGCCTGGAAGCCCGCGATGTCCTGGGCGGTGAAGAACAGCTTCGAACCGTCCAGCGCCTCCAGGTAGTGGTCGAAGATCTCGACCGACATGGTCGCGTCGAGCGGACGCGGCCGGTAGGCATAACGGCTGTCCGAAAGCAGGCCGTAGACAAGCTTGGAGGTGGTCACCTGCTCGGCGGTGGGCGCACCCGGCAGCGCATCGCCCTCGCTGCGCGCCATCAGCCCAAGCGGCACGGCGAGCACCAGGGCGATCAGGGTCACGGCGGTGAGGCGATTCAATTTCATCGAGAACGATCCTGGGAATGCGGTCCGTGGGCGCTGCGCCAACGATGCCGCCATGCTCTGACCCCGCGCAAGTGCACAAAGTTGCGCAGCGCGGTCCACTCTATCGGGCTGGGCTGCAGGCTACGTGAATGCGAAGGCCGCGGCCCGAGCCGCGCCGCCTGTCCACCAATCCCGCCAACCCGCAGGGTTTTGCACGCGGTGCGCCGCCTCAGGCGGGCACGCCGGCCTCCATCGCCTGGCGGTCGGCGTGGTACGACGAGCGCACCAGCGGTCCCGACGCGACGTGGCTGAAGCCCAGCGACATGCCGTACTCCTCCAGCGCCTTGAACTCGTCGGGCGTCCAGTAGCGCAGCACCGGGTGATGGTGCGCGGAGGGCTGCAGGTACTGGCCGATGGTGACCATTTCCACGTCGTGCGCGCGCAGGTCGCGCAGGGTGCCCTGCACCTGCTCCATGGTCTCGCCGAGGCCGAGCATGATGCCGGACTTGGTCGGCACGCCGGGATGCTGCGCCTTGAACTTCTGCAGCAGGGTCAACGACCACTGGTAGTCGGCACCGGGACGCACGTTGCGGTACAGCTCCGGCACGGTTTCGACGTTGTGGTTGAACACGTCCGGGGGCGCCGTGGCCAGGATCTCCAGCGCGCGCTCCATGCGGCCGCGGCCGCGGAAATCGGGGGTGAGGATCTCGATGCGGATCGCCGGCGACTGCGCGCGCACCTCGCGGATGCAGTCGACGAAATGCTGGGCGCCACCATCGCGCAGGTCGTCGCGGTCCACCGACGTGATGACCACGTACTTCAGCCCCATGTCGACGATGGTGTTGGCCAGGTTGAGCGGCTCGGATGCGTCCGGCGGCTTCGGCCGGCCGTGGGCGACGTCGCAGAAGCTGCAGCGCCGCGTGCACACCTCGCCGAGGATCATGAACGTGGCGGTGCCATGTCCGAAGCACTCATGGATATTGGGGCAGCTGGCTTCCTCGCACACGGTGACCAGGCGGTTTGCGCGCAGCTTCGACTTGAGCGCTGCAACCGCGCCGTTGGACGGGATGCGGACCCGGATCCACGAAGGCTTGCGCAGCACCGGCACATCGGCGAACTGCACCGGCGATCGCGCGATCTTGTCGCCGGCCACCTGCTTCGCGCCCTCTTCCAGCGACGCCGGCGGAGCGGACTGCATCACCTGCAGCGGGATGGAACGCGGGCTGGACTCGGACATGTCGGCTCAGGCGGCCTGCGCCGCGGCGATGGGAAGGGGATTGGCCAGGTCGGGCGCGGGCGCCGGACGCAGCGCCAGCCCGAACTGCCGGGCCAGTTCGTCCAGCAGGACGGGCTTGACCGCATCCATGCCCGACGGACCGCCCAAGTCTAGCATCGAGGTCACCCGCAGCCCCGCGTAGCCGCAGGGATTGATCCGGCCAAACGGCTCCAGGTCCATGGCGATGTTGAAAGCCAGGCCGTGGAAGCTGCGGCCGCGGCGCACGCGGATACCGAGCGCGGCGACCTTGGCATCGGCCACGTAGACGCCCGGCGCGCCATCGCGGCGCGTGGCGATGATGTTCCACTCCAGCAGCGTGTCGATGATCGCCTGCTCGATGCGGCATACGTAGTCGCGCACGCCCAGCTTCAGCCGCCGCAGGTCGAGCAGCGGATACACCACCAGCTGGCCCGGCCCGTGGTAGGTCACCTGCCCGCCACGATCGACCTGCAGCACGGGGATGTCGCCCGGCACCAGCACGTGCTCGGGCTTGCCGGCCTGGCCCAGGGTGAACACCGGATCGTGCTCGACCACCCACAGCTCGTCGAGCGAGCCTTCGTCGCGCGCATCGGTGAAACGCTGCATTGCGCGCCAGACCGGTTCGTAGGGCTGGCGACCAAGGTCGCGGACCAGGCAGGTCGACGGTGCTACAGCGTCCACTTCACTTCCGGGTGGTTGCGCAGCGCACTGTGCGCGACCTCGTACTGCTCGCGATCCAGGGCGCGGAAGTTCAGCTTGACCGACACATAGCGACCACCGCTGGATTCACGCCAGGAAATGGTTTCGTCCAGCACCTCGAGGCCGGCGGCGGTGAGCAGGCGCGGAATCTCGCTCTCCAGTCCAATGCTGGCCGCTCCCATTGCGGTGATCTCGAAAACACCGGGGAACTGGAAGCCGTGGTCAGGGTTGTCGGATTTGATCTCCATCATCTGATTATGGGGCCAGCCAGCGCGATCCCAAACCGCCCAACGTGGAATGCAAAAGGCCGCCTCGCGGCGGCCTTTTGCGTGCGCTCTGCCTTGACGGCGACTCAACGCGAGAGCTGCAGCAGGCTCGAGGACACCCAGCCCTTGTTGCCCAGCTCGTCCTCGACCTCCCACATCACGCCCTGCTTGGCGCCGGTGGGATACAGCATCATGCCCACATCGAGGTCGCGGACCACGCCCTTGCCGTCGGCGCCGGTGAACAGGCGCGCGGGCTTGGTGACGGACACCGCCTGCTGGGCGTTGGCCGCCGAGGCGTTGTCCGGCAAGCCGCCGAGCTGGGCGACCAGGTCGGTATAGGCCTGCAGGTAGGCCAGGGTGATGACCTGGCCGAGCTCGGTGTTGGCATAGCCGCCGACGCCCGCGGCGCCGAGGCCGCTGCCGCCGAACAGGCCGCCGCCGGCGCCCCAGCCGATGTCGGTCTTCTTGGCGTGGCCTTCGGCCATCGCCAGCTGCTCGGAGGAACGCACGTCGGTGACGGTCAGCACCACGTCGGCGGTCTTGCTCTTGAAGTTCAGCCCACCGACGAGCGCGCCCGCGCGGCCGCCGATCAGCCCGCCGAGCAGGCCGCCCACGGCGTTGCCGCCGGCGTTGCTGTTGGCACCGATCAGGTCGGGCACCATCACGTAGTCGGCCGCCTTGATCTGGCCCTTGCCGATGTTGGAGCGGTTACGCAGCTCGCCGTCGGCGCCGAGATCGCGCTCACGCATTGCCGCACCCAGGCCCGCACCGCGGTCGACCAGGGTGAAGCAGCGCGACTTGTTGACGAACACCTTGATCAGCCGCGATGGCGCGGGCAGCTGCTGGCCGCTCCACCAGTGCACGCCGTCCTCGGGCTCGATCACCGAGATCGCGCCCAGCGGCTGCGCGCACACCGGGATCTGTGCCACCTGCTCCTGCCGCCGCTCCTGCACGCTCTGGCGCTGGGCCAGCGCGGGCGTAGCCACGGCGAGCATGGCAACCGTCGAAAGCGCGACCGCAAGGACGCGCCTGCCGTTGAATCCGGACATCTGTATTCCCCTTCTCCCTGAGTTGTCTGTGCGGGTGCAGACGCACCCACCCCCCGGTGTGCTCCGGCACACCCAGCGCCGCGCACGCGCGGATCTTAACAGACACGCACTGCAGCCCCGGGACCGGACAGCCACGGGACATCAGCGCGATCAGGCCGCTTTCGCGGCGGGAATCAGACCGAGTTCCACCACATCAGGAACTCGTGCCACAGGCGCTTGAAGAAGCCGGCCTCTTCCACTGCTTCCAGCGCCACCAGCGGCCGCTCCGCCACGACCTTGCCGTCCAGGGTCACCCGCACCTTGCCGATGGCCTGGCCCTTGGCGATCGGCGCCTCCAGCGTCTCGGGCACGTCCATCGACGGCTTGAGCTGGTCGTACTTGCCGCGCGGCAGGCTGACCAGCAGCGGTGCCGCCACGCCAAGCTGCACTTCGTTGACCGCGCCCTTCCACACCTTCTGCGTGGACACCGGCTTGGACGCGTCGTACAGGCGATGGGTTTCGTGGAAGCGGAAGCCCCAGTTGAGCAGGGCCAGCGAGTCGGTGGCGCGCTGCGCCTCGCCGCTGGAGCCCATCACCACCGAGATCAGGCGCTGGTCGCCGCGCTTGGCCGAGGCCAGCAGGCAGTAGCCCGCGCCGGAGTGGTGGCCGGTCTTGATGCCGTCCACGCTCTGGTCGCGCCACAGCAGCAGGTTGCGGTTGCGCTGGGTGATCGGGCCGACGGTGAATTCCTTGATCGCGTTGTAACCGTACTCCTCGGGGAAATCGCGCACCATCGCGCGGCCGAGCAGGGCAAGATCGCGCGGGGTCGAGTAATGCTCGGGTTCGGACAGTCCGTGCGAGTTGACGAAGTTGGAGTTGGCCATGCCGATGCGCTTGGCATAGGCGTTCATCAGCGCGGCAAAGGACTCCTCGCTGCCGGCGACGTGCTCGGCCAGGGCGATGGCGGCGTCGTTGCCCGACTGCACCACCATGCCTTTTTCCATTTCCAGCAGCGGCGCGCTCTGGTTGACCGGGAAGCCGCTGTAGCTGCCGTCGGTGCCGGCGCCGCCCTTGCGCCAGGCGTTCTCGCTCATCATCACCTGGTCGTCGGCCTTGACCTTGCCGGCCTTCATCTCGGCCGCGATCACGTAGCTGGTGAGCACCTTGGTGATGCTGGCGGGCTCGACCCGCTCGTCGACGTTTTCGCCGGCCAGGACCTGGCCGCTGGCGTAGTCCATCAGCAGCCACGCGTTGCCGGTGACGGACGGCGGCGGCGGGGTGGGCAGCGCGTCGCTCAGGGCGGCGGCGGCGGGCGCGGCCGGGGTCGGCTGCGGCACATCCTGGGCGGTTGCCAGGCCGACGACGAGAAGGGCGGCCAGCGCGGCCACGGCGATGCGGTGGGTGAGGACAGCGGGTTTCATCGGCTACGCGACTCCGGTGGGCCGGACATCCCTGGCCGGGCGGAACATGGAAAATGTCGCGGGCGCGGCCGCGCGACGAAAGTCGGACAGTCTACTCGCGAACGATCTGCGGTATGCCCAGACCCAGACCGGAGACACGCGAGGAAAGTTCGGCCAGTGCGGTTGCGGCCACCGGCCCCACCCGCAGCCGCCACAGGCGGCGCTGGGAGACGGTCACGTCCTGCAGGTGTGCGCCACCGATGCCGGCACCGTGCAGTGCAGCCAGCGCGCGTTCGGCGTTGTCGCGCACCGAGAACACGCCGACCTGCAGGGTCACGTCACCGGGGCTGCCGGCAACCGGCGGCTGCGACGGCGCCGCGTGGGCGGCAGCCACTGGGGTGGACGTGGCGGGCACTGCAGGCGGCGGCGCAGCGCGCGGCGCGGCCGACTGCGCGGTGGCAGCCATCGTCGCCTTGCCCGGCGCGGCATCGATGCGGGCCTGGCGTTCGCGCATCCAGGTATCGAATTCGTCGGCGCTGCGCACGCGGCCGTCGTCGGCCACCAGGCGAAAGCGGTCTTCTGCGCGCCCGTAAGCGGGATGGTCGGCCAGGCGCGCTACCGCCGTCGCGGGGGCCGGGGCCGTCCGCGCCGGAGCTGGCGTGGCGACGGCCACGACGGTAGCCGCGGGCGCCTGCGGCAGGTCGCCAACCAGCCGGTCGAGGCCGGTCGCGCCAGCGGTCGCAACGACACGCGCAGGCGCAGGCGCTGATGCGGCTGCCACCAGCGTGCGGGGCTCCGTGCCTGCCTCGCCAGGCCGCAGCGCACGCACTTCCACCCGACCGGTGCCGCGACGGTGGATATCGAGCTTCACCGCCGCCGCGTAGCTCAGGTCGACGACGCGGCCTTCGTGGAAGGGGCCGCGATCGTTGACCCGCACCACCACGCTGCGGCCATTGTCCAGATTGGTCACCCGGGCGAAGCTCGGCAGCGGCAGCGACTTGTGCGCGGCAGTGAACGCGTACATGTCGTAGACCTCCTGGTTGGAGGTGCGGCGCCCGTGGAACTTGTTGCCGTAATACGAGGCCACGCCCGATTCGACGAAACCGTCGGTGGAATCGAGCACGCGATAGGACTTGCCCAGCACGCTGTAGGGCGAGCGGTTGCCGTAGTTCGAGCGCGACTCGGCAATGACCGCAGGCTCCGGGATGCAGTCCACGTTGGGCAGGTAGTCGGGCGTGGTGTCGCTCACGCCGGGCCGGTACAGGCCACCAGCCACGTAGTTGCCGCGCGTGCCGGGATCTTCCTGCGCGGCCGGATAGGGCTTGAAACCGGTGCAGTCGGGCGGCGGACCACTGTCGGCGACCCGCGGCGGCAGCACTGCGCCCGCGGCGCTGGAGGGCTTGTTCTGCGTGCCCGCGCAACCGGCCAGCAGCGCGATCGCCAGCAGCGGCAGCAGCCGCCTCACGGGCCGCGCCCGACCCCGGCGCGAATCGCCTGCGCCAACTGGTGCACGGACAGCGAATACATCGGCGAGCGGTTGTAGCGCGTGATCACGTAGAAGTTGCGGTAGGCCAGCCAGTACTCAGGGCCGGCGTCGCCCTGCAGCGTGAGCAGGGTGGCGCCCTCGGCGACCGGCTCACCCGGCTGTGGCCGGTAGCCGCGCGCGGCCAGTGTGGCCAGCGGATACACCGGATCCCAGTTCTCCGGGACGAAGTCCTCCGCGCCTGCGCCGCGCGAGGCGCGCGCCACCACCGGCGCGCCGCGCTCCCAGCCGTGCACCACGAAATAGTTGGCGATCGAGGCGAACACGTCCGGCAGGTGGGTCAGCAGGTCACGGCGGCCATCGCCATCGCCATCCTTCGCCCACAGCCGATAGCTCGACGGCATGAACTGCCCCAGCCCCATCGCGCCGGCATAGCTGCCCTTGAGCGCAAGCAGGTCCAGCTGCGGCTCCTGCTTGTTCAGCGCAAACAGCTGCGCCAGCTCGCCTGCGAAGAACGGCGCGCGCTTGGGATAGTCGAACGCCAGCGTGTACAGCGCATCGAGCACGCGGAAGTTGCCGGTGACCCGGCCGTAGCTGGTTTCCACGCCGATGATCGCGACGATGACCTCGGCCGGCACGCCGGTCTCGGCGGCCACGCGCTCCAGCGCATCGCGATGCTGGCGATAGAACGCGACGCCGCCGTTGATGCGAGCATCGTTGAGGAAGATCGGGCGGTACTCGTGCCACTGCTTCACCGCCTCGGCGGGGCGGTTCATCGCATCGACGATGCTCTGGCGCACCTGCGCTTGCGCGAGCACCTCGCGGATATGCGCGCGGTCCACGCCGTAGGTGGTGGCCGTGTACTCGACGAAGGCATCGATGCGTTGCGCGCGCGGGATGGCGGGATCGGTGACCGACGCCGGCGCCACCGGACGTTCGGGCGGCTGCGGCACCTTCGGCAGCAGGCCCTCGCCGGGTGCGGACGCCGCTGGCGTTTGCGCCACGGGCGCAGGCGGGGCGGCCTCGTTCGCGGCCGACGGCGCCGCTGTCGCGCAGGCGCACAGGGCGGCAGGCAACAGGCAGATGGCAAGACGGAATAAGCGCGCTCGGATCATCGGCGCGAGGTTAGCACGCAGTGCTGTGCGCAAAGATTTGCAGAGCATGAACAGCGGTTGCAATCGGCGCGCGAACGCTGCCCTCGATGCAGGTGCTTCGACAGGGACGAAGTATGCGAGGCAACACCTTCAGTGCCGCCAGTTCAGCGCTTGCCCTGCCCGTGCGCGCCCACCGCCATCACCACGCCCATGCCGGCCAGCAGCGACACCGCGGCAGTGCCGCCGAAGCTCAGCAGCGGCATCGGTACGCCGACCACCGGCAGCAGGCCGGAGATCATGCCGCCGTTGACCACGACGTACACCGAGAGCGCCAGGCCGAAACTGCCGGCCACGATCCGCGCGAACGGATCGCGCGCGCCGGCCGCGATCCACAGGCAGCGGCCGATGACCACCGCGTACAGGGCCAGCACCGTGGCCACGCCGAGCCAGCCGAATTCCTCGGCCAGCACCGCGAAAATGAAGTCGGTGGTGTGCTCGGGCACGTAGTTCAGGTGCGACTGCGTGCCGTCGCCCCAGCCCTGCCCCGCCATGCCGCCGGAGCCGATCGCGATCTTGGACTGGATGATGTTCCAGCCGGCACCCAGCGGGTCGTTCTGCGGATCGCGGAAGGTGAGGATGCGGTCCTGCTGGTAAGGCCGCAGGAACGAGAACCAGCCGATCGGCGCAAACAGCGCCAGCCCCGCGGTGGTCGCCGCGCCGATGCCGGCGGCGACGAACCACCATGGCGACAGGCCGGCCAGGTACAGCGCGAACACCCCGCTCGCGGCCACCAGCATCGCGGTGCCGAAGTCCGGCTGCAGCATGATCAGGCCGGTCGGCACGGCGATGATCGCCACGGTGGACAGCAGCACGCCCAGCCGCGGCGGCGGCGCGCCCCGGGCCAGCAGCCAGGCCGCCATCATCGGCAGGCTCAGCTTCATCAGTTCGGCCGGCTGGAAATAGAACACGCCCAGGTCGATCCAGTGCGCGCCGCTGCGGCCGGTGCCGATGAACAGCACCACCAGCAGCGGCAGCAACGAGACCGCGTAGAACACCGGAGTGGCACGGCGCAGCGGCCCGGGCGGCACCCGCGACAGCAGCCACATCACGCCCAGCCCGACCACGTAGCGCGCGCCCTGCGACCGCACCAGCGCCGGGTCCTGCCCGCCGGCGCTGTGCAGCACCGCCAGGCCGATGCCCATCAGCGCCAGCAGCGCGCCCAGCAGCGGCCAGTCCAGCGTGCGCACGAAGCGCGCAACCAGGTCCAGCAGCCAGCGCAGGATGGTGTTCATGCCGTTGGCCGGGAATGGGAAGCGGGGAATCTGGAATGGGACGGCCACGGTCGCTGCGCGGCATCCACCCGGTCACGTCTGGCCGCTGCACCCACCCTGTCGTCGGCGGATGCCGCAGGCGCGGTGGTCCGCGCTTCCGGCTGTGGCGCGGCCGCAGCCGTCGTCACGTTGCCGAAATCCGGGGGCGCCGGGCTGCCGGCTGCCGGCGCCGCCTCCGCGTTTTCCGTTTCCGACGGCTCGGGCATCACCCCCAGCAGCCACGCGTCGAAAACCTTGCGCGCGATCGGCGCGGCGGCGCTGCCGCCGTAGCCGCCGCCCTCGACCGCAATCGCGATCGCGATGGTCGGCGCCTCGGCCGGGGCGAAGCCGATGAACAGGGCGCGGTGGCGCAGGTGCAGGGGCAGGTCGCGTGGATGGACCGCGCCGGTGCCGCGGCGGCTGATCACCTGCGCGGTGCCGGTCTTGCCCGCCATCAGGTAACCCGCGCCGCTGGCCACGCGCCAGCCGGTGCCGCCAGGCTGCATGGTGTCCATCATGCCCAGCCGCACGACCTGCAGGTTCTCGGCGCTGGGACTGATCGGCACCGGCGCCGGCTGCGGCACGTCGTCCCAGTCGGCCTCGAATCCCGAGCGCGTCTGCGCCACCAGGTGCGGGCGGTGCAGCATGCCGCCGGCCAGGCCGGCGGTCGCGCGCGCCAGCTGCAGCGGCGTCACCTTCCAGTCGCCCTGGCCGATGCTGGCATTGACGGTGTCGCCGGGGTACCAGCGCTCGCCGCGCGCGATCCGCTTGGACTCGGGCGAGGGCAGGATGCCGTCGATCTCGCCGATCAGGTCGATGCCGGTGGGCTCGCCGAAGCCGTACTGGCGCATGTACCGGGCGAAGCGCTCGATCCCGAGGTCCAGCGCCAGCCGGTAGTAGTACGTGTTCACCGACCGCGAGATCGAACTGCGCAGGTCGGTCCAGCCGTGGCCGCCGCGGCTGGCGTCGCCCCAGCCGCGGCTGGTGCCGGGCAGGTAGAACATGCCGGTCGACAGCACCCGGTCCTCCGGCTTGCGCACGCCGCTGTCCAGCCCGGCCAGCGCCAGCAGCGGCTTGAGGGTGGAGCCCGGAGCCACGCCGCCCAGCACCAGCCGGTTGAACAACGGCCGCGACGGCGCGTCCATCAGTTGCCGGTAATCGGCGCTGGAAATACCGTTGACGAACAGGTTGGGGTCGAACGCCGGCAGGCTGACCATCGCCAGCACCTCGCCGCTGCGCGGATCGATCGCGACCGCCGCGCCCTCCTGCTCGCCGAATGCGGTCACCATCGCCTGCTGCAGGTCCAGGTCGATCCCCAGGCGCAGGTCGGCCCCGGCCTGCGCCTGCACCATGCCGATGCGGCGCAGCGCACGGCCCTCGACGTTGGTCTCGACCTGCTCGTAGCCGATGCGGCCGCGCAGTTGCTCGTCGTAGGCGCGCTCCAGCCCGGTGCGCCCGGTGTGCGGGAACAGGATCTGGTCGCGGCCGTAGCGCTCCACGTCGTTCTCGTCGGTGCGGCCGACGTAGCCGATCACGTGCGCGAACAGGTCGCCGTGCAGGTAGCGCCGGTTGAGGTAGGGCACCACCTCGACGCCGGGGAAACGCCAGCGGTCGACCGCGAAGCGCGCCACCTCTTCGTCGCTCACGCGCGCCTTGAGCGTGATCGCACGGAAGCTGCGGGTGCCCTTGCGCGCCGCCTCGAAGCGCGCGATTTCCTCCGGCGACAACCGCACCACCTGCGACAGCTGCGCGAGCATGCGCGCGATGTCGCCGGCATCCTCGGGCGTGACATCGATGCGGTAGGCCGGGATGTTGTCGGCCAGCAGCCGGCCCTGGCGGTCGTAGATCAGCCCGCGCGCCGGCACCACCGGCCGCGGCTTGATCCGATTGGCCTCGGACAGGCGCGCGTACTCGTCGTGCTCGAGGACCTGCAGCCGGAAGTACCAGCCCGCCAACCCAAGCAGCCCCAGCAGCACCAGGCCGAAACCGACCAGCGCGCGCAGCCGGAACTGCGCGGCCTCGGCCGATGCGTTGCGGATGCGCGGTCGCCTCTCGCGCATCAGCGCGGCCTCCGCACCTGCCGCAGGGCATCGAAGCCCAGGAACAGCGGCACCCACAGCACCATGCCGACCAGCGGCGCGACCCAGTGGATCCAGGGCAGCTGCGGCAATCCCAGCACCAGGTGCAGCGCGGCCGCCACCACGCGGTCATTGAGCAGCAGGCCACCGATTGCCAGCGCCTGCTGCGGCAGCGGGAAGAAGCGCAGCTGGGTGCGGAAGCGCTGCAGGAGGAAGGCCATGATCACCAGCCGCAGCGCCTGCTCGCCCAGCAGCGCGCCAAACGTCAGGTCAGCCAGCAGGCCGGCGACGAACGCCAGGCCCAGGCCGGCACGCTCGGGCTCCTCGATCACCCAGTAGGCGACCACCAGCGCCAGCCAGTACGGCCGCAGCCCCTGCACCGGCGCCGGCAGCGGCAGCAGCCCGAGCAGCAGGGCGACCAGCACGCTCACCGGCAGCAGCCACAGGCGTCCGCGGCGGTTCATGGGCGACGCTCCGGCACGTCGCCAGACGGGGGTGGCTGGAGGGCAGGCCGGGCCGTCACCGCGCCCGCGTCGGTCTGCGCGGGCGTGTCCGCGGAGCTTGCACCACCTTCTGCCGGTGCGGCGGGCGCGTCGCCTTCAGGCTCGACCAATGCCGCCGGAAGCGGCGCCCGCGGGCGCTCGCGCAGCAGCAGCACGTCGCGGCCGCGGTCGGGCTGGGCCGAAGGCGCCAGCTCGCCCACCAGGAAGGCGTGGCTGTCGTCCGGCCGCAGGTCGATCAGCGTGCCGACCGGGAAGCCTGGCGGGAAGCGCCCGCCCAGGCCCGAGGTCACCACCACATCGCCGACCTTCACGTCGCTGGACACCGGGATGTTGCGCACCTCCAGGTGATCGCTGCGACCGATGCCGTAGGCCACCAGGCGCAGGCCGCTGCGCGAGATCGACACCGGCACGGCGTGGTCGAGGTCGGTCAGCAGCAGCACCGTCGCGGTCCCCGGCGTGACCGCGATGATCTGGCCAAGCAGGCCGCCGGCGTCGATCACGCTCTGGCCCTGGCGCACGCCGTCGTCGCTTCCGGCATTGAGCAGCAGGCGCTGGCGCGAGGGATCCAGGTCGACATCCAGGATCGGCGCCAGCTGCACGTCCAGACCGTGGCGGGTCGCCGCGCCGAGCAGGCCGCGCAGCCGCGCGTTCTCGTCCGCCTCGACCTGCAGCCGCGCCTGGCGCGCGCCATACACCAGCAGCTCGTTGCGCAGGCGGCGGTTGTCCTCGGCCAGCAGCGAGCGGGTCACCGCATCCTCGCGCACGGTCTGGCCCAGCCGCGAGGGCAGGCCGGCCAGTTGCCACAGTGGCTGCACCGCGATGCCGGCGGTGGCCCGCGCGCGGTCCAGCCAGCCACCGCGATGGTCCAGCACGATCAGCACCACCGACAGCGCCAGGAACGCCAGCAGCCGCAGCGTACCGGCGACGTCGCCGGGTCGTTGGGCAGCCGGGCTGGCGAAGGTGGACATGTCAGGGTCCGGGGATCGGGAATCGGGTTGTCGGGGTTGCGCACGTGGCCACGGCCGGGCCCCGGGTGTCGGGTGTCATGGGGTTTCCAGCCTGGCCGGGGCGAAGTCCGGCCGCTGCGGAGAGCGGCGCGCAGGCCGGAAGCCGTGGCGCCAGCCCGGGCGCGAAACGCCAGCGCCTTGCCTGTTCCCGACTCCCCTGCCCTGCGCCCTGCCCCATCACTCCGACGCGAAGAACTCGTTCCCGTGCAGGTCGAGCAGCTCCAGCGCGCGTCCGCCGCCGCGGGCCACGCAGGTCAGCGGATCGTCCGCCACCTGCACGTGCAGGCCGGTCTCTTCGCTCAACAGGCGGTCGATGTCGCGCAGCAGCGCGCCGCCGCCCGTGAGCACGATGCCGCGCTCGGCGACGTCGGCGCTGAGTTCCGGCGGGGTCTGCTCCAGCGCCTGGCGCACCGCGGCCACGATGCCCGCCAGCGGCTCGCGCAGCGAGTCGAGCACCTCGTTGGAATTGATCCGGACCATCTTCGGCACGCCCTCGGCCAGGTGGCGGCCGGAGATCTCGGTCTCCAGCACCTTCTCCTGCGGGTAGGCGCAACCCAGCTCGATCTTGACCCGCTCGGCCGTGGCCTCGCCGATCAGCATGCCGTGATTGCGCCGCACGTAGTTGATGATCGACTCGTCGAAGCGGTCGCCGCCGATGCGCGCGGACTGCGAGTAGACGATGCCGTTGAGCGCGATCACCGCCACCTCGGTGGTGCCGCCGCCGATGTCGACCACCATCGAGCCGCGCGCCTCGGTGACCGGCATGCCGGCGCCGATCGCAGCGGCCATGGGCTCCTCGATCAGCGAGACGTCGCGGGCACCGGCCTCCATCGCCGAATCGCGGATCGCGCGCTTCTCCACCTGGGTGGAGCCGGCCGGCACGCAGATCAGCACGCGCGGGCTGGGACGCAGGAAACGGCTCTTGTGCACCTTGCGGATGAAGTGCTTCAGCATCTCCTCGGTGTAGGTGAAGTCGGCGATCACGCCATCCTTCATCGGCCGGTGGGTGGTGATGTTGCCGGGGGTGCGGCCGAGCATCATCTTGGCCTCGCTGCCCACCGCCGCCACCACTTTCTGCCCGCCGCTGCGGTCCTGGCGCACGGCCACGACCGATGGCTCGTTGAGCACGATGCCCTGCCCGCGCACGAAGATGAGGGTATTGGCCGTGCCCAGGTCGATGGACAGGTCGTTGGAAAACATGCCGCGGAACTTCTTGAACATCGGGAACTGGATCCGTTCGGGCGCTGGTACACAAGGGCCGCTAGCCTAGCAAAAAAGCGCATTCCAGCGCTTTCGGCGTGTCCGGAACGGGGCCTCCGCCACAGCTGCGAAGCCCGGGCGCCGTGGACGCGCCCAAAACCGCGCCGATCCAGGCCGCGCGACTGGCCTCGCGGGGGCCGCCCGGCTACCCTGTCGGACCTTTTTTTTCTGCCGAGACGCCCGATGTCCGCCCTCATCTGCGGTTCCCTGGCCTACGACACCATCATGGTGTTCCCCGACCAGTTCAAGAACCACATCCTGCCGGACAAGGTGCACATCCTGAACGTCTCGTTCCTGGTGCCCAGGATGCGCCGCGAGTTCGGCGGCTGCGCCGGCAACATCGCCTACAACCTCAAGCTGCTGGGCGGCGACCCGATCCCTATGGCCACCGTCGGCCAGGATTTCGGCCCCTACCGCGAGTGGTTCGAGGAGCACGGGATCACGCTGGACCGGGTCAAGGTGATCGACGAGCTGTTCACCCCGCAGGCCTTCATCACCACCGACCTCGACAACAACCAGATCACCGCGTTCCACCCGGGCGCGATGATGCGCAGCTACGAGAACCACGTGAAGGACGTGCCGGGCGTCACCATCGGCATCGTCAGCCCGGACGGCTACGAGGGCATGATCCAGAACGCGAAGGAGTTCGCCGAGTCCGGCATCCCCTTCATCTTCGACCCCGGCCAGGCCATGCCGCTGTTCAACGGCGAGGAGCTGCGCAACTTCATCGAACAGGCCGACTACGTGACGGTCAACGACTACGAGTCCAACCTGCTGCAGGAGCGCACCGGCTGGAACGAGAAGGACATCGTGCAGCGGGTGAAGGCCTACATCACCACCCAGGGCCCGAAGGGCGCCACGATCCACACGCCCGAGAAGACCCACAACGTGCCGCCGGCGCACGAGCGTCGCATCACCGACCCCACCGGCTGCGGCGACGCGTTCCGCGCCGGGCTGATCTTCGGCATCGAGAAGGGCTGCGACTGGATGACGATCGGCCGCATTGGCAACCTGATGGGCGCGCTCAAGGTCGAGCACCCGGGCACGCAGAACCAGCGCTTCGACTACGAGGAGTTCGCCGGGCAGTTCCGGCAGCAGTTCGGGTACGCGCCTTAGCGTCTTTCCACCCACGCACCGGTCAACCGCTTGGACCTGGAATATTCCTCGTGATTCCCCATAACGTCTTTGTTCTCTGCACAGGCCGTTGCGGCTCCGTGACATTCGCGAGGGCGTGCGCGCACTTGACGAACTTCACTACTGGGCACGAGAGCCGCGTGAGGTTTCCTGGGATGGAACGGGTTGCTTATCCACCTCGTCACATCGAAGTTGACAATCGCCTGGTCTGGTTTCTCGGTTACCTTCAGCAACGATTCGGAGCGGATGCACATTACGTTCACTTGACGCGGGAGCGCCACGCAGTCGCACAAAGCTTCAATGGCCGCTGGCATCTCCGCTCGTCGATCATGCGCGCATACACGGAACAGATCTGCATGACATCACCCAAGGATCCGCTCGCGGCATGCTATGACTATGTCGATTCGGTGACCAGCAACATAGAAGCGTTCCTGCGAGACAAGCCCAATGTCTTCCGGATGCGTATGGAAGAGCACGCTGACGTATTCCCCGCCTTTCTGGACTGGATTGCCGCCGAAGGCGATCTTGACGCCAGCATCCAGGAATGGGGCATTGCACACAATCGCAGCCCGCGTACCTGAGCCGCAGCATCGCAACTCGGGTGAGGACTTCTTCCCAACGTGAAGTTGCGACGACAGAACCGTAACTCGCTAATTCAGTCCCACTTCGGCATTTTCGTGCGCTCCAGCCCCGCGACTTCGAACTCGGCCACCTTGTTGCCGACGTCGCGGGTGGGGAACTCGATGCGCATGCGCCTGGCATCCTTCGTCAGGCGCCACAGCATCTTCTCGTCGTCGATGAACATGGCGATGGCCTCGTCGGTCTTTGGCCGGTTGGCGGCCATCTTCTTCGGCGCCTGGTCGTCGATGGTGACGGTGACACTGCAGCTGCGGTAGCAGGCCTTGGCGAAATCGCCGCCGGGCAGCACCAGGTAGCTGCTGCGGCCCCAGTCGGGATGGTCGCGGAAGATCAGGCGCACCGGTTTCGCGCCGCTGCCGTCGACGTCCAGCGGCTCCTTCGCATAGATCGCGGCCGACAGCTGCTTGCCGCCTTCCACCGCCTGGCTCTGGTAGGCCCACAGCGCGGCGACGCGGCGCGCCTCGTTTTCGGCATCACCCTTGGTCCTGGCTTCCTCGTACTTCGGCCGCACACGCCCGGCGGCTTCGGTGGTCGGCCAGCGCGCGAACAGGATGTCACCCTGCGCCTTGGCCAGGGCCCAGTTGCCGTCGGCGACGGCCGCCTCGAAGGCGCGTTCGGCATCCGTGGCCGCCTGCTCGTTGGCGGCGGCAATCGCAGCCGCCTGCGCGGCGGCCTCGGCCTCGCGATCCTTGCAGCCGGGCAGCAGCGCCAGGAGCAGCAGCGTGGCGGCAACAGATTTCATGGCGTGCATGGCAAAGACCCCTGGTTGGTTGTGACGCCGGCGACAGTCGCGCTTCTTCGACCTTCCGGATTACCCGGCGTCGCCAGCCTCAGGCACGGCCTGCGCGTCCCCGTCCTGCTCCACCTGCGGCGCAGCCGGCGCCGGCGACGCTGCAGGCTTGGCCTCGGCGATCACCTTCTCCACCGACGCGGTGGTGATCGGGTGGTAGCCCGGCCGGGCTTGCTCGAATGCCGCCTTCGCCAGCGCCAGCCCGTCCTGCGTCCCAACCAGCGCCGTGTACACCGGCATGATCAGCTTGCGCCGGCCGATCTTCTGCACGAAGGCGACGATCGCCTCGTTGGCATGCGCATAGCCGCTGCGGATCGCCAGCGGATACCAGCGCATCGCGATCTCGCCGTTGGCGGTACCGGTGAAGTCGTAGGCGCGGTCGAGCTGTTCAAGCTCGGCCACCGGCAGGGTCGCTGGCATGCCTTCGAGGAAATGCAGCCACTCCTGCGTGCTCCACTGGCTGGTGATCTGGCTTGGCGGCAGCTGCTTGCTGCCGCGCCAGCCCAGCCGCGCCGAGTCGACGATGCCCAGCCGCGGCGACAGCGCCTTCGGCGCATTGCCGGGGATTCCCGGGCCATAGATCCATTCGTCGATCTCCGCCTCCGTCACCACCCCGGGATGCGTGTCGAACAGGTGCTGCTTCGCGTACGCCAGGAAGGTTTCGGTGGGGATGCTCTGGAAGGCGAAGTGGTCGAAGTAGCCGCGCAGGAAAGGATCGAACACTTCGCGCCCGAAACGATCTTCCAGGAACTGCAGGAACCACGCGCCCTTGTCGTAGGACACCTGGCTGAGCGCGTCGTCGGCATCGAGCTCGACGCCCGGGCGGATCGCAAGCGCCTGCGTGGCCGCGGACATGTCGGCGATACCCTTCTTGAGGGCGTCGCGCGCGATCACCCACTCCATGTCGCTGAATTCCTCGCCATACAGCGACTCGACGATGCGGTTCTCGACATAGCTGGTCATGCCCTCGTTGAGCCAGCCGTGCTTGGCGCTGGAGAAGGTGACCAGGTTGCCCGACCAACTGTGCGCGAGTTCATGCGCGATCAGCGAGACCAGCGACTTGTCGCCGACGATCACGGTGGGCGTGATGAACGACAGGCGCGGGTTCTCCATGCCGCCGAACGGGAACGACGGCGGCAGCACCAGCAGGTCGTAGCGCTCCCAGCGATAGGGGCCGTACAACGCCTCGGTGGCGGCGATCATCTTCTCGGTGTCGGCGAACTCGGCGGTCGCGCGGTCGACCATCGACGGCTCGGCCCACACGCCCGAGCGCCCGGAGATCGGCTTGAACACCAGGTCGCCCGCGGCGATCGCCATCAGGTAGGACGGAATGCGCTGCGGCATGGTGAAGGCGTATTCGCCATCGCGCGCGGCGGCGGGGTCGTTGTCGGCACTCATCAGCACCATCACGTCCGGGCGCGTGGTGACGCGCGCGCTGTAGGTGTAGCGCACCTGCGGCGTGTCCTGCAGCGGCACCCAGGAGCGCGCGTGGATCTGCTGCGACTGGCTGAACATGAAGGGCAACTGCCCGCCTTCGGTCATGCCGGGCTCCAGCCACTGCAGGCCCGATGCGTCGGGCGCGGTGCGATAGGTGACGCGCACCTTCGCCGGTCGCTGCGGCGTCTGGATGGTAAGCCGGCTGCCGAGCGAGGCGTCCGCGTCGGCGAGTGTGAATTCCAGCGGCTGCCAGGCGCCATCGACCTCGGCTTCGGCCTTGTCGATGGTCAGCGCGCGGGTATCGAGCAGCAGTTGGGTCGCGCCCTGGTCCTTCCACTCGAGGGCGTAGGTCGCGGTGCCGGAAATGGTCCTGGTGTCGAAGTCGAGCGCCAGGTCCAGGGCGAGATCATCGATGACGACCTTGCCCGGCTCGGCGTAGGAATGCTCGTCGGTATCGGCCATGGCGGCGGGCTTGGCCTCGGGCGCGGCGGCGGGATCGGGTGCGGCGGCGTCGCGCTTGCAGGCCGACAGCACGAACAACACGGGGAGCAGCAACAGCAGGGCGCGCAACGCGCGCACTCGGGAATGACGCATGGCCGGGGGACGCCTCTGGCGAAAACAGGGGTCGATTCTAGTCCCGATGGCGCGCAGCCGCATGCGGCGATAGTCACGTCGCCCGGCCCGCATTCCGACAAAAGCAAGCCGAAAAATCCGGCTTGTCATTCCGAACGAAGTGAGGGATCTCGGAAAATCAGGAGCATGGATTGACCAGCTTCGCTGTTATAAAACGCTTCTCGCTACGCTCGAAATGACAGGTTTCAGCGTTGCCCGAAGGCGGAACGCGCATCGCCATCAAACCCGGTGGGCTCAGACCTTCCAGCCGTCGTGGATCGCGACGATGCCGCCCGTCAGGTTGCGATAACGCGCGCGCGCGAAACCTGCAGCGTCCATCATCGCCCGCAGCTCATCCTGCGGCGGATGCTGGCGGATCGACTCGGCCAGGTAGCGGTAGCTGTCGGCGTCGCCCGCAAACAGGCGGCCCAGGCGCGGCAACACCTTGAACGAATGGAAGTCGTACAGCGGCTTGAACCAGTCCGGCTTGACCTGGGAAAACTCCAGCACCCGCGCCTGGCCGCCGACTTTCAGCACGCGCAGCATCTCGCGCAATGCCGCGTCCTTGTCGGTGACGTTGCGCAGGCCGAAGGCGATCGTGACCAGATCGAAGCTGGCATCGGGAAACGGCAGCTTCTCGGCGTTGCACTGCACGTACTCGAAGCCGCGCACGTCGCCGCGGTCGGTCATGCGGTCGCGGCCGACGCGCAGCATCTCGCCGTTGATGTCGCCCAGCACCAGCTCGCCCGACTCGCCGACACGATCCTTGAGCAGGGCCGCGATATCGCCCGTGCCGCCGGCCAGGTCGAGTACACGTGCGCCGCGCCGGACCTGCGCCGTGGCCACGAAATAGCGCTTCCAGACCCGATGGATGCCCATGCTCATCAGGTCATTCATCAGGTCGTAGTTGCCGGCGACCGACGAGAACACCTCGCCGACCAGCTTCTGCTTCTCGCCGACCGGCACCTCGCGGTAGCCGAAATGGGTGGTGCCAGACTCGTCGGATGCGCTCATGCGCGCATTATCGCATCGCCGCGTTGACCCGGCATCACCGCCGCATTCACCTGCGCCGACGCGCCCCCTCGCCACCGGTCACCCGCCCCCGGTCGCCCACGATCACCGTGAACCCGTTCGCAGTGGCCGCCTCCACGTACAGGCTGAACAAGCCATCCGGCGACACCCACGCTTCGCCGGGCTTGAACATCGAACCTTCGTTGTTGGCGGTATCCGCGGGCGGACGGTCGGCATCCTGGCTTTGGGCCTCGTAACGATAGTCGCCGCCGACCCGGTGGATGATCACCGCATCCCCGGCCAGATGGCTCTCGTAGGTGCCGATGCGCCGCCGCGCTTCGACGGTGTAGAACGCACCGCTGTAGGGATCGGGCGACGACGGCGTCTGCAGCACCAGCATCTGCGCGTTGCCGGCGCCCTGGAGGCTGGCGAAATCCAGCTGCAGCCGCGTGCGCGGCGTGCCCGCGTCGAACGTGCGCTTGCGCGCCGCATCCACCCAGCCCATGCGTTCGCGCTGCAGCATGTTGATGTGCTTGGGCAGGGTCCCGTAGGTCGAATCCCGGGCGGCATTGCTCCAGCCGTCGCTCATCACGTCCCAGGGATTGTCGTAGCTGTCGTCGTCGCCGTCCGAGTTGTCCGAATGCGGCAGGCCGTAGCCATGCCCCATCTCGTGGGCCAGTGGCGCAAGGTTGTTGAACGACCACGGCGGATTCCACGTGGCCGACCAGCAGCGGTTGCGGCCGTCGAGCGTGGCGCAGCGGCCGCCGCCCCAGGCATGGCCGTCCAGGTCGCCGTTGAACATCATGTTGATGCCGACGACGTCGCTGAAGTCGACGTCGACATCGGCGACCGTGGTGCAGTCGTCGAACAACGCGTCGAGGTTGGCCTTCTCCTTGCCGCCTTCCGTGGTCACGTAGTGCGAACGCGGATGCGGCAGCGCATACCAGCCCACCGCGTCGCTGCCGGCCAGGTTGATCCGGTCGTAGGACACCTCGCGCCAGTAGTGGCCGAGCTGGCCGGCCGCTTCGCCGTACTGGCCACGGAAGAACTCGACCGTCTTCTGCTCCTCGGCGATGTCGCTGAAACGGCAGGCCACGCTGATCCACCGGGTCGGGCCCAGTGTGGCCTTGGCGACCCCGTCGGCCTTCCCGCTACGCACGTGGACGAGGCTGTCGTCCGGATCGTCGATCGGGACGATCGCGTCGATCGCCCGCATGCCGCCCGACTTGGCGCGGCTGAAGCCCACCGCCACGCGGCGGTTGGCGAGCGCATAGAGATCACCGGCACCACGCCGCGCTTGCTCGGCATCGAGCACGATGCGGCCGCCGCCATCCAGCGCGAGCGCCGCCTCGAACTTCGGCGCCAGTCGCGCGCCGGAGACCGGAGCGCCATCTCCCCAGCGCAGCTCCAACCCGCCCTGCACCACCTCGCCCTGCACCACCTCGCCATGGGCCGTCCCCGCCAGCAGCCCCGCGAGCGCGAACAGCACGATCCGCATCCTGTCCATCCCACTTCCCCTTGCGTACCGGCCGATTCTCGACCACCCGCCCCCACCGGACAACTTGTGACGGCCGTCGTGCGGCGCCACCGGCGACATTCCGCGCTATCGTGCTGCGCAGCCCCGCATTTCAATCGCCATGCCCACACCCGACTACCGCGCCATGCTCGCCATCGCCGTCGCCGAAGCCCGCCAGGGCCTCGCCGAAGGCGGGATCCCGATCGGCGCGGCGCTGTTTCGCAATGACGGCACCCTGCTCGGTCGCGGCCACAACCGCCGCGTGCAGGAAGGCGACCCCTCCGTCCATGGCGAAACCGACGCCTTCCGCAAGGCCGGCCGCCAGCGCACCTACCGCGACACCATCATGGTCACCACGCTCTCGCCGTGCTGGTACTGCAGCGGGCTGGTGAAACAGTTCGGGATCGGCACCGTGGTGATGGGCGAATCGGTCAACTTCCAGGGCGGCCACGACTGGCTGCGCGAACATGGCGTCGAGGTGATCGACCTCGGGGACCCCGAATGCATCGCCATGCTCGGCGACTGGATCGCGGCGAATCCGCGGGTATGGAACGAAGACATCGGCGAGGATTGATCGCGTCGCCGCGAGCTGAGGTCGTCCTCCGGGTCGACGAGGGTCGAATGCCCTGAAGGTCCCTGCGCCCGGTTTGTCATCCCGAGCGCAGCGAGGGATCTCCCATCCGGACGCCGTCGCGCGAAAGATCTCTCGCTACGCTCGAGATGACAGGATTCCCTCCCTGACCCCAGCCAGCCACCACGCCAGCCCCATCGCCCCATACCGCGGGTGGCCTCGCACCTCCGCACCCCGCACGGCCCGACATGACCCTCCAGCACCAACCCATCGAATTCCGCGGCACGCCCTGCATCCGCCTCCGCAACGAAGGCGCCACCGCGCTGGCCGCCCTACACGGCGGGCAGCTGCTGTCCTGGGTCCCGGCCGACGGTCGCGAGCGCCTGTTCCTGGCCGAACGCGCCGACTTCTCCCCCGGCGCCGCCATCCGCGGTGGCGTACCGGTGATCTTTCCCCAGTTCAGCGACCGCGGCGCACTGCGCAAGCATGGCTTCGTGCGCGTGCTCGACTGGTCCTTCGCGGGGATCGAGCACGAGGCGGCCCACTTCGAACTACACGCCGGCCCCGCCACCGCCGACTGGCCGCATGCCTTCGCCTGCCGCCTGTCGATCGCGCTCACCGACACCGCGCTCACCGCCACCCTCGCGGTCGAAAACCGCGGCGACAACGCCTTCGCCTTCACCGCCGCACTCCACACCTACCTGCGCGTCGATGACCTCGCACAGGTCACGCTCGAAGGCCTGCAGGGCTGCGACTACGAGGACAGCGCCAACGGCGGCACACTGCACCGCGAAGACCACCATGCCCTCGCCTTCGATGGCGAGATCGACCGCATCTACGGCGATGTCGTCGCCCCGCTCACCCTCGTCGATGGCGAGCGTCGCCTCGACATCGAGCAAGCGGGCTTCACCGACACCATCGTCTGGAACCCGGGCGAACAGCTCGCCACGCGTATCGGCGACCTGGCCCCCGGCGAACACCGTCGGTTCGTCTGCGTGGAAGCCGGGCAGGTGCTGCAGCCGGCAGTGTTGATGCCGGGCGATCGCTGGCACGGCAGCCAGTCGCTGGGCTGAGGCTGCGGATCAGGGCTGGTCTGCAGGAACGCGAACGAAGGTCTGCCGGATCTACTCAAACAAGGCAGGCGTTCGCGAACCAGGCAGGGGGAGCCCCATGCGCCCGCCGCGCCCTAGCGCGCCTCGATCGTGAACCCGCCGAACGCCACACCCAGGTCCCAGCCCTTGCCGGTACCGGCCAGGGCCAGCGACACGTCGCCCTTTGTCATCGCCTGCGCCTTGCTCGATTTGACCGCGCCGGCGTGGGCTTCGGCCGCGACATAGGTGCCGAGCAGATCACGGATGTCGCGCACCGCGGAGAAGTCGCCGCGGCCGTCGCGGATGTCGGACTTGCCCACGCTCAGGCCACCACCCCGGGCCTCGATGCTCACTGACATCGACTGGCCGTTGTCGCAGCTCACCCGGCCGGTGCCGGACGCGGTCTTGTAGAAGGCCGACCAGCCCGACATGTCGAAGGCCAGGCGGCAGGACACGTCGCGCGCGGCGACCGGCGCGACGGCCAGCAGCGCGGATGCCAACGTGGCAACGGTGAGAAAGCGGCGGATCTGCATTGCAGGGTGTCCTTGTTGGGCTGGCGCGGCGCGCGGGTTCAGAGAATGTAGCGGCTCAGGTCCGGATCCTGCACCAGTTCGCCCAGGTGCAAATCGACGTAGGCACGGTCGATGGTCACGCTGCTGCCGTCCTTGTCGGGCGCCTCGTAGCTCAGCGTGTCGAGCAGGCGTTCGAGCACGGTGTGCAGGCGGCGCGCGCCGATGTTCTCCTGGCGCTCGTTGACCTGGGCGGCGATCTCGGCCAGGCGCTCGATGGCCTCGTCGGCGAACGCCAGCTGCACGCCCTCGGTCCGCAGCAGCTCGACGTACTGCGTGGTGAGCGCGGCCTTGGGCTCGGTGAGGATGCGCACGAAGTCGTCCTTGGTCAGCGCCGACAGCTCCACGCGGATCGGGAAACGCCCCTGCATTTCCGGGATCAGGTCGCTGGGTTTGGCCAGGTGGAAGGCGCCCGATGCGATGAACAGGATGTGGTCGGTCTTGACCGAGCCGTACTTGGTGCTCACCGTCGAGCCTTCCACCAGCGGCAGCAGGTCTCGCTGCACGCCTTCGCGGCTGACGTCGCCGCCGCCCACGTTCTCGCCGCGCTTGGCCACCTTGTCGATCTCGTCGATGAATACGATGCCGTGCTGTTCGCAGGCCTCGATCGCGGCCTCGCGCACGTCATCCTCGTTGACCAGCCTGGCGGCTTCCTCGTCGATCAGCTGCGGGCGCGCCGCCTTGATCGTCAGCTTGCGCGCGTGCGTCTTCGCGCCGCCCAAGCTGGAGAACATCTGCCGCAGCTGCTGCCCCATCTCCTCCATGCCCGGCGGGGTCATGATGTCGACGCCCACGTTGGCCGACAGTTCGAGTTCGATCTCGCGCTCGTCCAGCTCGCCGGCGCGCAGCTGGCGGCGCAGCTTCTGGCGGGTTTCGGATTCCTTCGACGACGGCTCCGCGCCGATGTCGACGGTGGTCTGGCTGCCGAAGCCGAAGCCCGGCTGCGGCGCCTCGCGCCTGGGCAGCAGCGCGTCGAGGATGCGGTCCTCGGCGCGTTCCTCGGCCTGGGTGCGCACCTTCTTCTTGGCCTGCTCGCGGTAGAGCTTGACCGCGGTGTCGGCGAGGTCGCGGATAATCTGCTCCACGTCCTTGCCGACGTAGCCGACCTCGGTGAAACGGGTTGCCTCGACCTTCACGAACGGTGCGTTGGCCAGCGTCGCCAGGCGGCGCGCGATCTCGGTCTTGCCAACGCCGGTCGGGCCGATCATCAGGATGTTCTTGGGCATCACCTCGTTGCGCAGCTCGTCGGGCAGCTGCGCGCGGCGCCAGCGGTTGCGCAGCGCGATCGCGACCGCACGCTTGGCCGACGTCTGGCCGATGATGTGGCGGTCGAGCTCCTGCACGATCTCGCGCGGGGTCATGGTGGAAGACGATCCAGGTTGATTCATATAGATGCCTCTTGCCCGTCATCCCCGCGAAGGCGGGGATCCAGCGGCGTTGTATTCGATCGGGGGAATGCGCTCGGTGACCGGACTCGACAGCTGCCGGGAAGACGTTCAGTCCTCGCGGCGGCGACGGTCAAAGTTCCTCGACCACCACGTTGCGGTTGGTGTAGATGCAGATGTCGCCGGCGATCTTCAACGCTTCGGTGGCGATGGTGCGCGCATCGAGCTGCGTGTGCGCGAGCAGTGCGCGCGCGGCGGAGAGCGCGTAGCTGCCGCCGGAGCCGATGGCGATGAGGCCGTCCTCCGGCTCGATCACATCGCCGGTGCCGCTGATGATCAGCGAAGTGTCCTTGTCAGCCACCGCAAGCAGCGCCTCGAGCTTGCCGAAGCGGCGCTCCGTGCGCCAATCCTTGGCCATTTCCACCGCGGCACGCTGCAGCTGCCCGTGCTTGGCGAGCTTGGATTCGAACAGTTCGAACAGGGTGAAGGCATCGGCGGCGGCACCGGCGAAGCCCGCCAGCACCTGGCCGTCGTTGCCGAGCCGGCGCACCTTGCGCGCGTTGCCCTTCATCACGGTGTGGCCGAGCGTGACCTGGCCGTCGCCGGCCACGGCCACCTTGCCATCACGGCGCACCGACAGGATCGTGGTGGCGTGGAATACGTTCGGGTTCTGGCTGGGGTCCATACGGCCTCCGGGGCGGGTCCGACAGACATAGGGGCGCCCCGGGCATGATCAAGCCCCGACGGCGAACGGGCTGCCTCAGGCCCGGCGCGCCACGCAGGAGTAGCAGCCGCGCCTGGCGTTGTGCAGGTGGACGCAGGAGATTGCGGCGCCAGCGAACATGCATTCGAGTTCGCGCGCCACCCCGTCGCCGTCACAGACCGCTGCATCGAACATATCCACGCAGCGTCCTAGGCGCGCAGGGAGATCTGCCGCTTCGACACATACGGCGGGACCTCGCCTGGCGCCAGCGGCTATTCCTTGCGTCGCCGGGCCCGCGGATGGGCCGCGTCGTAGACCTTGGCCAGGTGTCCGAAATCCAGGTGCGTATAGATCTGCGTGGTCGAGATGTCCGCGTGCCCGAGCAGCTCCTGCACGCCGCGCAGGTCGCCGGAGGACTCCAGCACGTGGCTGGCGAACGAATGCCGCAGCAGGTGCGGATGCACCCGCTTGAACAGGCCCTGGCGCTGCGCAAGCTGGCGCATGCGGATCTGTATCGCGCGCGGGCTGATCGGCTTGCCGCCGCGGCCCGGGAACACCGGCCCGTCCTCGGCGCCACCGCTGTCGGCGCGCCATTCGCGCAGGGCGTTGCGGGCGAACGACCCCACCGGCACGATCCGTTCCTTGCCACCCTTGCCGAGCACGCTGACCAGGCCTTCGTCCAGATGCAGGTCACGCCAGCGCAGCGCGCACAGCTCACTCAACCGCAGGCCCGACGAATAGAACAGTTCCAGCACCGCGCGGTCGCGCAGGCCCAGCGGCACGTCGGTCGGCACTTCGACCAGGGCCTTGGCCTCGTCCGCGTCAAGCACCTGCGGCAGCTTGCGCGGCGCCTTTGGCGCGCGAACGCCGGCTGCGGGATTGGCGACGATGCGGCCATGCTTGAGCAGCCACCGGTAGAAACTGCGGACCGCCGAGAGCCGCCGCTGCAGGCTCTTGGGCGACAGGCCGCGGCGGTGCTCGGCAGCGATGAAGGCGCGGATGGCGGCTTCGTCCAGGCCGATCATGCCGCCATGCGCTTCGGACCAGGCCGACAGTGTTTCAAGATCACGCCGATACCCGTCCAGCGTGTGCGGCGAAACGCGGCGCTCGACCTGCAGGTAGGAAAGGAACTCCCCCACCGTCACGATGCCGGGCGCGGGCGGCCGTTCAGCCATCGAACCTGCGCAGCGCCACTTCGAACGCCTCGCCCATCATGCGCAGGAACAGCGTGCCCATGCCGGGATAGAAGCGGTTCTGGTCGGCGCTGCCGACCGCGACCAGTCCGGTGCCTTCCAGCGCCAGCAGCGCGCTCGACTCCACCTCATCGACCCGCGCGCCGTACAGCAGCGCCTGCTTGTCAGGATGCAGGCGTCCGCACAGCGGCTCGCCTTCCCTCAGTGCGTCGGCAAACGGCCGCAGCACGGCGGCATCGCGATCGATCACCTGCAGCCAGGGCTGCGCTTCCAGCCCGTCCACCGGCTTGAACAGCACGATGCGCACCAGGTCGCCGGCGAAGTCTTCCTCCAGCGTGGCTGCCATCGCGCTGACCACGCCGGCGCGATCGGTCTGCCGCATCAACGCAAGCGTGAGCTGGTGGGTGCGCACCGCAAGGCGTTCGTTTTCCTGCGAAATCGAATACAGGTCGTGCAGCCGGCGCGAAAGCTCGCGGTTCTTGTCGCGCAGCACCTCGAGCTGGTAGCTGGCCAGGGATGCGGCCGGGCCATCCTCGCGCGGTACCACCAGGCTCAATGCCAGGTCCGGGAACTGCTGCAGGAACTTCGGCTGCCTGCGCAGCCACGCCGCCACTTCGTGGGCGCCGAGTTTCTCGGTCGTGCTCATCGGGTCCATTTTCCTTCGAAGACAAATGCAGTCGGGCCGGACATCGACACCTGCGCGGTATCGTCAGGCCAGGCGATACGCAACTCGCCGCCAGGCAGCGACACGGCCACGTCTCGATCCAGCCGCCCGGCGCGCACCAGCACGGCCACCGCCGCACAGGCACCGCTGCCGCAGGCGCGTGTTTCGCCAACGCCGCGTTCGTACACACGCAGGCGGATGCGGCCACGATCGATCACCTGGGCAAAGCCGATATTGGCCGAATCCGGGAACAGCGGCGAAGCCTGCAGCGCAGGGCCGATCCGCGCCACGTCGGCCGCGGCCACGTCAACGACCTCGATCACCGCATGCGGGTTGCCCATCGACACCGCGCCGAAACGCAGCGCACCGACGTGCGGCAGGGTGGCCTCGTAGCTGGGTGCCTGCTGCACGATGCCGGCCATCGGCACCTGAGCGGGATCGAAGCGCGGCACGCCCATCGCAATGCGGTAGTCGCCCTCGCCCAAGACCTCGACCGCATGGTTGCCGGCGGGGCTGTCGAGTTCAAAGCGGGGCGCATCCGTGGCACCGACGCGTACCAGCCAGGCCGCCACGCAGCGAGCGCCGTTGCCGCACTGGCCGGAGGGCGAGCCGTCCGAATTCCAGATGCGATAGCTGGCCAGCGCGTCACGGCTGGCGGGCGGCTCGACGGTCAGGATCTGGTCGCAGCCCACGCCGGTGTGGCGATCGGCCAGCGCCCGGCACATCCCGGGCGACGGCGGCGGCGCGCCATCGCGCAGGTCGAGCACGACGAAGTCGTTGCCCGCTCCGTGCATCTTGCTGAAGCGCAGCGCTGTTTGGGGCATCTCGCAGCCAGGCGGTAGCGGGGTGGTCGCGGCCACCGGATCAGCCGGTGCCGGAATCCGCCGCCGGCGGCACGTCGACCTGGTCCGCGTCGGCATCGTCGACTGGATCCCCTTCGATCACGTCGTCGACTTCCTCGACTTCCTCGACTTCCTCGACTTCCTCGACGTCTTCGACGTCCTCCACTTCCTCGACATCGACATCCTCGACATCGATGGCCCGCACCAGCGGTCCCTTGTTGCCGCAGGCGGCGAGGTTCAGGGCGAGCAGGAGCGCCAGTGGCGCGACGATAATCGGGAATCTGCGCATGGCAGCAGTGTATCCCGGCCGGCTGGACAGGACGAGTCCTCTCCTGGGGCCGTGCAAGGGCGGGCTCAGCGGCCGCCAGGATCGCGATGCGCAGGCGGCTCGGGCCGCAACCAGAGCCAGGTCGCGACCACCGCCATGCAGCCGATCGGCAGCGCGAGCACCCACCAGCGATCTCCGCCGCCCAGCAGCATCAGTGCAAGCAGGATCAGGGCCGACGCGAGCATGGTCCACGTGGCCATCCACTTCGCGCGTCGGGCGACCGTGCGACCGGCGGCCCAGTCGCGAATCATCGGGCCAAAGCGCGGATCCGCGAGCAGGCGGCGATGCAGCCGCTCCGATCCGCGCGCGGCTGCGAACGCGGACAGCAGCACGAACGGCACCGTCGGCAGGCCCGGCAGGAACATGCCCAGCAGGCCAAGGCCCAGGCTGGCGTAGGCCAGCAGCCACCAGGCCCAGCGGAAGCGATGCGAAGGACGCATGGACGGGATGATACGGCTGGCCTCCCTCAAGCGGAGCAGCGCACCGGAAGCAGGAGCGGCTCTGCTCCCTCCTCCGCTTGCGGGGGAGGGCCGGGGTGGGGGCAAGCGAGGCCATGCTCCCAGAATCGCAGAAGGCCGCCCGAAGGCGGCCTCCCCAACGACAGGCTCTACTTCACGTCCAGCTGGTCGAGCATGAACGCGTACATCTCCGCCTGCTCGCGGAAGCGACGGAAGCGGCCCGACTTGCCGCCGTGCCCGGCTTCCATATTGGTGCGGAACACAATCGGGCCGTTGCCGGTGTCGAGGTCGCGCAGCCGAGCCACGTACTTGGCAGGCTCCCAGTACTGCACCTGCGAATCCCACAGCCCGGTGCCCACGAACATCGACGGATACGCCTGCGCCTTCAGGTTGTCGTAGGGCGAATACTGCAGGATGTAATCGTAATAGGGCTTGTCTTCCGGGTTGCCCCACTCGTCGTATTCGTTGGTGGTCAGCGGGATGCTGGGGTCGAGCATCGTCGTCACGACGTCGACGAACGGCACCTGCGACAGGATCACGCGGTACTGGTTCGGCGCCATGTTCGAGATCGCACCCACCAGCAGGCCACCGGCGCTCCCGCCGTAGGCCGCGACGCGGTCCTTCGCGGCGTAGCCCTCGCGCACCAGGTGTCCGGTGACGTCGATGAAGTCGGTGAAGGTGTTGATCTTGTTGAGCAGCTTGCCGTCGTCGTACCAGCGCCGGCCCATCTCCTGGCCGCCGCGGATATGCGCCAGTGCGTACACCACGCCACGATCGAGCAGGCTGACGGTGGTGACGCTGAAGCCCGGGTCCATCGACATGCCGTAACTGCCGTAGGCGTACTGCAGCATCGCCGCGGTGCCGTCCTTCGCGAAACCCTTGCGATAGACCAGCGACACCGGGATCTTCTCGCCGTCGCGCGCGGTCGCCCACACGCGCTCGGTCACGTACTGCGACGGGTCGTAGCCGATCACCGGCTGCTGCTTGAGCACGATGCGCTCGCCGGTGGCGGTATCGAGCTCGTAGGTCGTGGCCGGCGTGGTCAGCGAGGTGTAGGTGTAGCGCAGCCTGGTGGTATCGGACTCGGTGTTGGCCGACAGGCCCATCGAGTAGGCCGGCTCGTCGGCCTGCACGTAGTCGGCGCTGCCGTCCTGGCGCAGGATGCGGACGCGCTCAAGCGCATCGGAGCGCTCGCCGATCGCGATGAAGCCGTCGAACAGCTCGAAGTTCTCCAGCAGCACGTCGACGTCGTGCGCGACCACGTCCTGCCATTCCTTGCGCGCGGCCGATCCGCTCGGGGCCTGCACCAGCTTGAAGTTCTTCGCACCGTCGGCGTTGGTCAGGATCACCCAGCGGTCGCCGAGGTGGTCGGCGCTGTACTCCAGGTCGCGTTCGCGCGCGGCCAGCAAGGTGAACTCGCGCGGATCAGCGGCCGGGGCGTAGCGCAGCTCGTCGGACACCGTGCTGCTGACGCCGATCACGATGTAGCGGTCGTCGCGCGTACGATCGACGCCCATGTAATAACTGTCGTCGGCTTCCTCGTAGACGACCACGTCCTGCGCCGGATCGGTGCCGATGACGTGGCGCTTCACACGCTTGGTCAACAGCGTTTCCGGATCGTTCTCGACGTAGAACACGGTACGGTTGTCATCGGCGAACACGAGGTCGCCGGAGGTGCCGCGGATCTGCTCGGGAAAGTCCTTGCCGCTGGCCAGGTCGCGAAAGCGGAAGCTGTACTGGCGGCGGCCGTTGGTGTCATCGGCCCAGGCCATCACCGTATTGTCCTGGCTGATCTCGTACGCGCCGACCGAGTAATAGTCCTTGCCTTCGGCCAGCGTATTGACGTCGAGCAGGACCTCTTCGCCGGCGAAGTCGCCGGCCTCGTTGGCCCGCTGGATCGACAGCGCGTCGACACCGGCGCCGTCCTTGCGTCGTGCATGGATCGGATAGTCCTTGCCGGCCTCGTAGCGGGCGTAATACCACCAGCCACGCTCGCGTGCAGGGATCGAGCTGTCATCCTGCTTGATGCGCCCGACGATCTCCTCGTAGAGCCTGTCCTCGACCGCCTTGAGTGGTGCCATCACCTTGTCGGCATAGGCATTCTCTGCCTCGAGGTAGGCAAGCATCGCCTTGTCCTCGCGCTTGTCGTCGCGCAGCCAGTAGTACTCGTCGCTGCGCTCCGCCCCATGCGGCGCCTTCACCACGTGCGGGCGTTTTTCGGCGTCGGGTGGCGTGGTGTCGGCGGCAATGGTGGTGGTGGTGGATAGCGTCATCAGGATCGTAGTCACGAAAAGAAGGGCGGCTTTCATCGGAGGATCCGCAGGGATACCGGAAGGCTGCGCCACCCCTGGTGCAGGGCGGCGCGGGTCATGTCATCGACGGCCGAGCTGCTGCCAGAGGAAGCTCAGGTACAGCGCGTCCATGTGCGCGGCCTGGCGGTTGTCCGCGGCGCCACCGTGGCCACCCTCGATGTTCTCGTAGTAGCGCACGTCCTTGCCGGCTGCCTGCATCTTCGCGAACATCTTGCGGGCGTGGCCAGGATGCACGCGGTCGTCGCGGGTCGAGGTCAGCAGGATCGTGGCGGGATAGTCCTTCGCCGGATCGAACAGATGGTAAGGCGAGAAGGTGCGGATGTATTCCCACTCTTCGGCGATGTCGGGATTGCCGTACTCGGCCATCCACGATGCGCCGGCCAGCAGCTTGTTGTAGCGCTGCATGTCCAGCAGCGGCACCTGGATCACGACCGCGCCGAACAGCTCCGGGTACTGCGTGAGCATGTTGCCGGTCAGCAGGCCGCCGTTGCTGCCACCACGGATTCCCAGGTGCTGCGGCGAGGTGATCTTGCGCGTGATCAGATCCTGTGCCACCGCCGCGAAATCCTCATACGCCTTGTGGCGGTTGGCCTTGAGCGCAGACTGGTGCCAGCGCGGGCCGTACTCGCCGCCGCCGCGGATGTTGGCGACCGCGTACACGCCACCCTTCTCCAGCCAACCCTTGCCGACGCCACCGGAATAGCCCGGGGTCAGCGAGATCTCGAACCCGCCATAGCCGTAGAGCAGGGTCGGGTTGCCGCCGTCATGGACCAGGTTCTTCTGGCGGACCAGGAAGTACGGCACGCGGGTTCCATCCTTCGACGTCGCGAAGTGCTGCTCGACGACGTGCTTCGACGCGTCGAAGAAGGTCGGCATGGTCTTGAGGACTTCAGGCTTCGCCGCACCCGCGCCCGCGTCGCCCAGCATCAGGGTGGTCGGGGTCAGGTAGTCGGTCACCGTGAGCCACAGCGCGTCGGATTCATCGCTGTCGACGGCGCTGGCGCCGATCGTGCCGAACTCCGGGACGCCTTCAAGCGGGCGGCGCGACCACCCGTCCTCGCCCGGAGTCAGGACCATCAGCCGGTTCTTGACGTCCTCCAGCACGTTGATCACCAGATGGTTCTGTGTCCATGACGTTCCGGCCAGCGACGTGGTCTCGCTCGGCTCGAACAGCACGGCGAATTCGCGCTTGCCCGCCATGAAGTCGTCGAACTTCGCCGCCAGCAGCGAGCCAGCCGGATAGGTCCGGCCGCCGGCTTCCCAGGCCTCGCGCAGCTCGAGCGTCAGCCATTCCCTGTGTACGCTTTTGTTGGCCGAATTGGGCGCATCGACCCTTGCCAGCGTGCCGTCCGGCCGCCGCAGGTACATCTCGTCGTTGTAGAAGGCGAGCGTGCGGCTGACGAAGTCGCGCTCGAAGCCGGGCGTGTGGTCGTGGCCGGCCGCGATGTACATGTCGTCGGGGCTGCCCTCGTAGACCAGGCTGGCTGATTCCAGGGGCGTCCCGCGCTTCCATTGCTTGACGATGCGTGGATAACCCGACTCCGTCATCGAGCCGGTGCCGAAATCGGTATACACGTACACAGTGTCGCGGTCGATCCAGCTGAGCGCGCCCTTGGCTTCTTCACGGTAGAAGCCGCCTTCCACCCAGCTCTTGCCGGCAAGATCGAACTCGCGGGTAACGTCGGCATCCGCGCCACCGCGCGAAAGCGCGACCAAGCAGCGGCTGTAGTCGGGGCGCAGGCAGTCCGCACCGTGCCAGACCCAGTTCTCGCCCTCGGTCTTGTTCAGCGCGTCGAGATCGATCAGCACTTCCCACTCCGGCCTGGGCTTCCGATACTCCTCGAGCGTGGTCCGGCGCCAGAGGCCGCGCGGGTTCTGCTTGTCGCGCCAGAAGTTGTAGTACCACTCACCCTGCTTGTAGACGCCGGGAATCTTGTCATCCGAGTCGTAGATGGCCAGCAGGTCCGCTTCCAGCTGCCTGAACTCGGGCGTCGCGGCAAGCTCGGCCTCGGCATTGGCGTTCTGCGCCTTGACCCATTCCAGCGCCTTGGGATCCTCGACGCCTTCCAGCCACTGGTACGGATCGGACACCGCTGCCTCCTCGTTGGTCTCGTTGGCATGCGCCGGCGCCGCGGCCAGTCCCATCGCGAGCGCAATCGCCGCGGATATCGACATGAATTTCGCCACGACCACCTCCATCTGCAAAGTGGCCGCACGCTATCACACGCGCCTCGGCCCCTGCAGTGCCGAAAGTCGAGCGGAGTTTCCAGGGCCAGGCGACGCCCAAAGAAAAACCCCCAACCTTTCGGCTGGGGGTTTTGGATAAAAAACCCTGGCGATGACCTACTCTCGCATGCGGATGCACACTACCATCGGCGCATGAGCGTTTCACTTCCGAGTTCGGAATGGGATCGGGTGGTGCCACTCAGCTATTGTCACCAGGGAGACCGTGGAGGGTCGCCGGCACCGGTACGGATTGATCCGTAGACGGAGCAGCGCTCACGCTCTCGAAGGGAAGGGAAGTAGCGAACTGGTTTGGTCTGGTCTGTCGGCGACGTATCGCAGAGTCCAAGGCCACTTGAGGTTATATGGTCAAGCCACACGGATCATTAGTACTGGTTAGCTCAACGCATTACTGCGCTTACACACCCAGCCTATCAACCACCTGGTCTTGATGGTTCCTTTAGGGGACTTGTGTCCCGGGAGATCTCATCTTGAGGCGCGCTTCCCGCTTAGATGCTTTCAGCGGTTATCGCTTCCGAACATAGCTACCCGGCAGTGCCACTGGCGTGACAACCGGAACACCAGAGGTTCGTCCACTCCGGTCCTCTCGTACTAGGAGCAGCCCCTCTCAAATCTCCAACGCCCATGGCAGATAGGGACCGAACTGTCTCACGACGTTCTGAACCCAGCTCGCGTACCACTTTAAATGGCGAACAGCCATACCCTTGGGACCGACTACAGCCCCAGGATGTGATGAGCCGACATCGAGGTGCCAAACACCGCCGTCGCTATGGACGCTTGGGCGGTATCAGCCTGTTATCCCCGGAGTACCTTTTATCCGTTGAGCGATGGCCCTTCCATACAGAACCACCGGATCACTAAGTCCTACTTTCGTACCTGCTTGATCCGTCGATCTTGCAGTCAAGCACGCTTATGCCTTTGCACACAGTGCGCGATGTCCGACCGCGCTGAGCGTACCTTCGAGCTCCTCCGTTACTCTTTGGGAGGAGACCGCCCCAGTCAAACTACCCACCACACACGGTCCCCGACCCGGATTACGGGCCCAGGTTAGAACGTCAAGCACGACAGGGTGGTATTTCAAGGATGGCTCCACCCCAGCTAGCGCCAGGGTTTCACAGCCTCCCACCTATCCTACACAGACGAACTCAACGTTCAGTGTGAAGCTATAGTAAAGGTTCACGGGGTCTTTCCGTCTTGCCACGGGAACGCTGCATCTTCACAGCGATTTCAATTTCACTGAGTCTCGGGTGGAGACAGCGCCGCTGTCGTTACGCCATTCGTGCAGGTCGGAACTTACCCGACAAGGAATTTCGCTACCTTAGGACCGTTATAGTTACGGCCGCCGTTTACTGGGGCTTCGATCAAGAGCTTCGCCTTGCGGCTGACCCCATCAATTAACCTTCCAGCACCGGGCAGGCGTCACACCCTATACGTCCACTTTCGTGTTTGCAGAGTGCTGTGTTTTTGATAAACAGTCGCAGCGGCCTGGTCACTTCGGCCTCCCCCAGCTATTCACCAGAAGAGGCGCACCTTCTCCCGAAGTTACGGTGCTATTTTGCCTAGTTCCTTCACCCGAGTTCTCTCAAGCGCCTGAGAATTCTCATCCTACCCACCTGTGTCGGTTTACGGTACGGTCTGCGTAAGCTGAAGCTTAGGAGCTTTTCCTGGAAGCGTGATATCGGCAGCCTAGTCCTAATGGACCGGTCCTTAGTCTCAACGTTGCGCCCCCGGATTTGCCTAAGGGCACCGCCTCAACTCTTTCACCAGGACAACCAACGCCTGGCCTGCCTAACCTTCTCCGTCCCTCCATCGCACTTACGCGAGGTGCTGGAATATTAACCAGCTTCCCATCGACTACGCATTTCTGCCTCGCCTTAGGGGCCGACTCACCCTGCGTTGATTAACATTGCGCAAGGAAACCTTGGGCTTTCGGCGTGCGGGTTTTTCACCCACATTATCGTTACTCATGTCAGCATTCGCACTTCCGATACCTCCAGCAGACTTCTCAATCCACCTTCGCAGGCTTACGGAACGCTCCTCTACCGCACATCACAAAGTGATGCACCCCAAGCTTCGGTTTACTGCTTAGCCCCGTTAAATCTTCCGCGCAGACCGACTCGACCAGTGAGCTATTACGCTTTCTTTAAAGGATGGCTGCTTCTAAGCCAACCTCCTGGCTGTCTGTGCCTTTCCACATCGTTTCCCACTTAGCAGTAAATTGGGGACCTTAGCTGTGGGTCTGGGTTGTTTCCCTTTTCACGACGGACGTTAGCACCCGCCGTGTGTCTCCCATGCATTCCGTCTCGGTATTCGGAGTTTGCAATGGTTTGGTAAGTCGCGATGACCCCCTAGCCATGACAGTGCTCTACCCCCGAGAGGATTCACATGAGGCGCTACCTAAATAGCTTTCGAGGAGAACCAGCTATCTCCGGGTTCGATTAGCTTTTCACTCCTAATCACAGCTCATCCCCGTCTTTTGCAACAGACGTGGGTTCGGGCCTCCAGTTGATGTTACTCAACCTTCACCCTGGCCATGACTAGATCACCCGGTTTCGGGTCTATTGCCTGCGACTATGCGCCCTATTCAGACTCGGTTTCCCTTCGCCTCCCCTATACGGTTAAGCTTGCCACAGACAATAAGTCGCTGACCCATTATACAAAAGGTACGCAGTCACTCCTTGCGGAGCTCCTACTGCTTGTACGCACACGGTTTCAGGATCTATTTCACTCCCTTCACCAGGGTTCTTTTCGCCTTTCCCTCACGGTACTGGTTCACTATCGGTCGGTCAGGAGTATTTAGCCTTGGAGGATGGTCCCCCCATGTTCAGACAGGGTTTCTCGTGCCCCGCCCTACTCAATTTCATCTGCGTGGCCCTTTCGCATACAGGGCTGTCACCTTCTATGGCCGGTCTTTCCAGGACCGTTTTGCTAAAACCACACAGACTTTTGGGCTAGTCCCCGTTCGCTCGTCACTACTAAGGGAATCTCGGTTGATTTCTTTTCCTACGGTTACTTAGATATTTCAGTTCACCGCGTTCGCCTTGCATGGCTATGTATTCACCATGCAATACTCCTTGCGGAGTGGGTTTCCCCATTCGGACATTGCCGGATCAAAGCTTGTTGCCAGCTCCCCGACACTTTTCGCAGGCTGCCACGTCCTTCATCGCCTCTGACCGCCAAGGCATCCACCGTGTGCGCTTATTCGCTTGACCATATAACCCCAAGTCGCCTCGGAGTTAGCATGTGCCCGTGGTTACAAGCCACGGACGCGAAGTGTATGCAACGACTCAAATATTAGGGATCTCGAAGATCCCCGCCTTAGCCTCTTACGACACGTCTGGACAGAACTGTCTCAAACGCTCGCTACTTCCCTTGTTTTCAAAGAACACGCACCGGCTTCAACGCCGGTCCGCTTCTAAACTTTGTGTGTGCGCGCAGCAATCCGTTTCGAACCTGGTGGAGCCTGTCGGGATCGAACCGACGACCCCCTGCTTGCAAAGCAGGTGCTCTCCCAGCTGAGCTAAGGCCCCGAAAATAGCAATCTGGGCCTGGACTTCACCAACTGGGCCAAGGCCTTGGATGGTGGGTCTGGGAGGACTCGAACCACCGGCCTCACCCTTATCAGGGGTGCGCTCTAACCACCTGAGCTACAGACCCAGTCTGTTCTGTGCGGATTGTGCAGGTTACTTGTGCGGACGCCTGGACAGGCAATCATCCTGTCTTTATGTCTCAAAAGGAGGTGATCCAGCCGCACCTTCCGATACGGCTACCTTGTTACGACTTCACCCCAGTCATCGGCCACACCGTGGTAAGCGTCCTCCTTGCGGTTAGACTACCTACTTCTGGTGCAACAAACTCCCATGGTGTGACGGGCGGTGTGTACAAGGCCCGGGAACGTATTCACCGCAGCAATGCTGATCTGCGATTACTAGCGATTCCGACTTCACGGAGTCGAGTTGCAGACTCCGATCCGGACTGAGAGAAGGTTTCTGGGATTGGCTTGCCCTCGCGGGTTTGCAGCCCTCTGTCCTTCCCATTGTAGTACGTGTGTAGCCCTGGCCGTAAGGGCCATGATGACTTGACGTCATCCCCACCTTCCTCCGGTTTGTCACCGGCGGTCTCCTTAGAGTTCCCACCATTACGTGCTGGCAACTAAGGACAAGGGTTGCGCTCGTTGCGGGACTTAACCCAACATCTCACGACACGAGCTGACGACAGCCATGCAGCACCTGTGTTCGCGTTCCCGAAGGCACTCCTCTATCTCTAAAGGATTCGCGACATGTCAAGGCCAGGTAAGGTTCTTCGCGTTGCATCGAATTAAACCACATACTCCACCGCTTGTGCGGGCCCCCGTCAATTCCTTTGAGTTTCAGTCTTGCGACCGTACTCCCCAGGCGGCGAACTTAACGCGTTAGCTTCGATACTGAGTGCCAAATTGCACCCAACATCCAGTTCGCATCGTTTAGGGCGTGGACTACCAGGGTATCTAATCCTGTTTGCTCCCCACGCTTTCGTGCCTCAGTGTCAGTACTGGTCCAGGTAGTCGCCTTCGCCACGGATGTTCCTCCTGATCTCTACGCATTTCACTGCTACACCAGGAATTCCACTACCCTCTACCGTACTCTAGCCCGCCAGTTTCCAATGCAATTCCCAGGTTGAGCCCAGGGCTTTCACATCAGACTTAACGAACCACCTACGCACGCTTTACGCCCAGTAATTCCGAGTAACGCTTGCACCCTTCGTATTACCGCGGCTGCTGGCACGAAGTTAGCCGGTGCTTATTCTTTGGGTACCGTCATTCTCTCCGGGTATTGACCGGAAAGTTTTCTTTCCCAACAAAAGGGCTTTACAACCCGAAGGCCTTCTTCACCCACGCGGCATGGCTGGATCAGGCTTGCGCCCATTGTCCAATATTCCCCACTGCTGCCTCCCGTAGGAGTCTGGACCGTGTCTCAGTTCCAGTGTGGCTGATCATCCTCTCAGACCAGCTACCGATCGTCGCCTTGGTGGGCCATTACCCCGCCAACTAGCTAATCGGACATCGGCTCATCTATCCGCGCGAGGTCTTGCGATCCCCCGCTTTCTCCCGTAGGACGTATGCGGTATTAGCGTAAGTTTCCCTACGTTATCCCCCACGTATAGGCAGATTCCGATGTATTCCTCACCCGTCCGCCACTCGCCACCCAGAGAGCAAGCTCTCCTGTGCTGCCGTTCGACTTGCATGTGTTAGGCCTGCCGCCAGCGTTCACTCTGAGCCAGGATCAAACTCTTCACTTAAATTTTTCGGACCCGAAAGTCCTAATTGCTTGAGTGCAGTCGTCCTCACCTGAGCTCCAATTACTCGCTTGCATTTGCATGCATTTGAATCTTTGTTGCTCTTGTTTGGAACGTCTGCAAGATGGACAGTCATCCACCCGCCAGACGCCCGCACAAGTCACCTGCGCACACTGTCAAAGATCATGGAACCGGGCCTCAACGCCTCGATTCCGTCCTGCGGATGTTTCGCCGCAGGTAGCCGCACATCTTGCCACGGCCTTCTTGTCCTGTCAACACCCCGTGAGGGGTATCAACCCTCCCTTCCAGTCCGGCCCGAAGGCGTTTCGTCGAAGGGAGCCGCACATGATAGCGCGGAATTCTTGTACGTCAACACTTCGTGAAGAAATCTTGATGCCTGCTGAGCTGTCACGACGCCTGCTCAGCGGCCGAGCATGATAGTGCCGTTTGTCCGGCTTGTCACCCCCTTGTGGAGAAGCGTGCCGGCCCTCGAAAGGCCGAGCTCAGCGGTGCGCAAGCCTCGCCACTGGCGTAGCCCCGCGGCGCCCCTTGACCACGACGAGCTGGCCAGGCAGGCCTGGAGCCAGGCTGCCTCATCACACTTTCATCGCGACCCAGGCGACGCCCAAAGAAAAACCCCCAACCTTTCGGCTGGGGGTTTTGGGTAAAAAACCCTGGCGATGACCTACTCTCGCATGCGGATGCACACTACCATCGGCGCATGAGCGTTTCACTTCCGAGTTCGGAATGGGATCGGGTGGTGCCACTCAGCTATTGTCACCAGGGAGACCGTGGAGGGTCGCCGGCACCGGTACGGATTGATCCGTAGACGGAGCAGCGCTCACGCTCTCGAAGGGAAGGGAAGTAGCGAACTGGTTTGGTCTGGTCTGTCGGCGACGTATCGCAGAGTCCAAGGCCACTTGAGGTTATATGGTCAAGCCACACGGATCATTAGTACTGGTTAGCTCAACGCATTACTGCGCTTACACACCCAGCCTATCAACCACCTGGTCTTGATGGTTCCTTTAGGGGACTTGTGTCCCGGGAGATCTCATCTTGAGGCGCGCTTCCCGCTTAGATGCTTTCAGCGGTTATCGCTTCCGAACATAGCTACCCGGCAGTGCCACTGGCGTGACAACCGGAACACCAGAGGTTCGTCCACTCCGGTCCTCTCGTACTAGGAGCAGCCCCTCTCAAATCTCCAACGCCCATGGCAGATAGGGACCGAACTGTCTCACGACGTTCTGAACCCAGCTCGCGTACCACTTTAAATGGCGAACAGCCATACCCTTGGGACCGACTACAGCCCCAGGATGTGATGAGCCGACATCGAGGTGCCAAACACCGCCGTCGCTATGGACGCTTGGGCGGTATCAGCCTGTTATCCCCGGAGTACCTTTTATCCGTTGAGCGATGGCCCTTCCATACAGAACCACCGGATCACTAAGTCCTACTTTCGTACCTGCTTGATCCGTCGATCTTGCAGTCAAGCACGCTTATGCCTTTGCACACAGTGCGCGATGTCCGACCGCGCTGAGCGTACCTTCGAGCTCCTCCGTTACTCTTTGGGAGGAGACCGCCCCAGTCAAACTACCCACCACACACGGTCCCCGACCCGGATTACGGGCCCAGGTTAGAACGTCAAGCACGACAGGGTGGTATTTCAAGGATGGCTCCACCCCAGCTAGCGCCAGGGTTTCACAGCCTCCCACCTATCCTACACAGACGAACTCAACGTTCAGTGTGAAGCTATAGTAAAGGTTCACGGGGTCTTTCCGTCTTGCCACGGGAACGCTGCATCTTCACAGCGATTTCAATTTCACTGAGTCTCGGGTGGAGACAGCGCCGCTGTCGTTACGCCATTCGTGCAGGTCGGAACTTACCCGACAAGGAATTTCGCTACCTTAGGACCGTTATAGTTACGGCCGCCGTTTACTGGGGCTTCGATCAAGAGCTTCGCCTTGCGGCTGACCCCATCAATTAACCTTCCAGCACCGGGCAGGCGTCACACCCTATACGTCCACTTTCGTGTTTGCAGAGTGCTGTGTTTTTGATAAACAGTCGCAGCGGCCTGGTCACTTCGGCCTCCCCCAGCTATTCACCAGAAGAGGCGCACCTTCTCCCGAAGTTACGGTGCTATTTTGCCTAGTTCCTTCACCCGAGTTCTCTCAAGCGCCTGAGAATTCTCATCCTACCCACCTGTGTCGGTTTACGGTACGGTCTGCGTAAGCTGAAGCTTAGGAGCTTTTCCTGGAAGCGTGATATCGGCAGCCTAGTCCTAATGGACCGGTCCTTAGTCTCAACGTTGCGCCCCCGGATTTGCCTAAGGGCACCGCCTCAACTCTTTCACCAGGACAACCAACGCCTGGCCTGCCTAACCTTCTCCGTCCCTCCATCGCACTTACGCGAGGTGCTGGAATATTAACCAGCTTCCCATCGACTACGCATTTCTGCCTCGCCTTAGGGGCCGACTCACCCTGCGTTGATTAACATTGCGCAAGGAAACCTTGGGCTTTCGGCGTGCGGGTTTTTCACCCACATTATCGTTACTCATGTCAGCATTCGCACTTCCGATACCTCCAGCAGACTTCTCAATCCACCTTCGCAGGCTTACGGAACGCTCCTCTACCGCACATCACAAAGTGATGCACCCCAAGCTTCGGTTTACTGCTTAGCCCCGTTAAATCTTCCGCGCAGACCGACTCGACCAGTGAGCTATTACGCTTTCTTTAAAGGATGGCTGCTTCTAAGCCAACCTCCTGGCTGTCTGTGCCTTTCCACATCGTTTCCCACTTAGCAGTAAATTGGGGACCTTAGCTGTGGGTCTGGGTTGTTTCCCTTTTCACGACGGACGTTAGCACCCGCCGTGTGTCTCCCATGCATTCCGTCTCGGTATTCGGAGTTTGCAATGGTTTGGTAAGTCGCGATGACCCCCTAGCCATGACAGTGCTCTACCCCCGAGAGGATTCACATGAGGCGCTACCTAAATAGCTTTCGAGGAGAACCAGCTATCTCCGGGTTCGATTAGCTTTTCACTCCTAATCACAGCTCATCCCCGTCTTTTGCAACAGACGTGGGTTCGGGCCTCCAGTTGATGTTACTCAACCTTCACCCTGGCCATGACTAGATCACCCGGTTTCGGGTCTATTGCCTGCGACTATGCGCCCTATTCAGACTCGGTTTCCCTTCGCCTCCCCTATACGGTTAAGCTTGCCACAGACAATAAGTCGCTGACCCATTATACAAAAGGTACGCAGTCACTCCTTGCGGAGCTCCTACTGCTTGTACGCACACGGTTTCAGGATCTATTTCACTCCCTTCACCAGGGTTCTTTTCGCCTTTCCCTCACGGTACTGGTTCACTATCGGTCGGTCAGGAGTATTTAGCCTTGGAGGATGGTCCCCCCATGTTCAGACAGGGTTTCTCGTGCCCCGCCCTACTCAATTTCATCTGCGTGGCCCTTTCGCATACAGGGCTGTCACCTTCTATGGCCGGTCTTTCCAGGACCGTTTTGCTAAAACCACACAGACTTTTGGGCTAGTCCCCGTTCGCTCGTCACTACTAAGGGAATCTCGGTTGATTTCTTTTCCTACGGTTACTTAGATATTTCAGTTCACCGCGTTCGCCTTGCATGGCTATGTATTCACCATGCAATACTCCTTGCGGAGTGGGTTTCCCCATTCGGACATTGCCGGATCAAAGCTTGTTGCCAGCTCCCCGACACTTTTCGCAGGCTGCCACGTCCTTCATCGCCTCTGACCGCCAAGGCATCCACCGTGTGCGCTTATTCGCTTGACCATATAACCCCAAGTCGCCTCGGAGTTAGCATGTGCCCGTGGTTACAAGCCACGGACGCGAAGTGTATGCAACGACTCAAATATTAGGGATCTCGAAGATCCCCGCCTTAGCCTCTTACGACACGTCTGGACAGAACTGTCTCAAACGCTCGCTACTTCCCTTGTTTTCAAAGAACACGCACCGGCTTCAACGCCGGTCCGCTTCTAAACTTTGTGTGTGCGCGCAGCAATCCGTTTCGAACCTGGTGGAGCCTGTCGGGATCGAACCGACGACCCCCTGCTTGCAAAGCAGGTGCTCTCCCAGCTGAGCTAAGGCCCCGAAAATAGCAATCTGGGCCTGGACTTCACCAACTGGGCCAAGGCCTTGGATGGTGGGTCTGGGAGGACTCGAACCACCGGCCTCACCCTTATCAGGGGTGCGCTCTAACCACCTGAGCTACAGACCCAGTCTGTTCTGTGCGGATTGTGCAGGTTACTTGTGCGGACGCCTGGACAGGCAATCATCCTGTCTTTATGTCTCAAAAGGAGGTGATCCAGCCGCACCTTCCGATACGGCTACCTTGTTACGACTTCACCCCAGTCATCGGCCACACCGTGGTAAGCGTCCTCCTTGCGGTTAGACTACCTACTTCTGGTGCAACAAACTCCCATGGTGTGACGGGCGGTGTGTACAAGGCCCGGGAACGTATTCACCGCAGCAATGCTGATCTGCGATTACTAGCGATTCCGACTTCACGGAGTCGAGTTGCAGACTCCGATCCGGACTGAGAGAAGGTTTCTGGGATTGGCTTGCCCTCGCGGGTTTGCAGCCCTCTGTCCTTCCCATTGTAGTACGTGTGTAGCCCTGGCCGTAAGGGCCATGATGACTTGACGTCATCCCCACCTTCCTCCGGTTTGTCACCGGCGGTCTCCTTAGAGTTCCCACCATTACGTGCTGGCAACTAAGGACAAGGGTTGCGCTCGTTGCGGGACTTAACCCAACATCTCACGACACGAGCTGACGACAGCCATGCAGCACCTGTGTTCGCGTTCCCGAAGGCACTCCTCTATCTCTAAAGGATTCGCGACATGTCAAGGCCAGGTAAGGTTCTTCGCGTTGCATCGAATTAAACCACATACTCCACCGCTTGTGCGGGCCCCCGTCAATTCCTTTGAGTTTCAGTCTTGCGACCGTACTCCCCAGGCGGCGAACTTAACGCGTTAGCTTCGATACTGAGTGCCAAATTGCACCCAACATCCAGTTCGCATCGTTTAGGGCGTGGACTACCAGGGTATCTAATCCTGTTTGCTCCCCACGCTTTCGTGCCTCAGTGTCAGTACTGGTCCAGGTAGTCGCCTTCGCCACGGATGTTCCTCCTGATCTCTACGCATTTCACTGCTACACCAGGAATTCCACTACCCTCTACCGTACTCTAGCCCGCCAGTTTCCAATGCAATTCCCAGGTTGAGCCCAGGGCTTTCACATCAGACTTAACGAACCACCTACGCACGCTTTACGCCCAGTAATTCCGAGTAACGCTTGCACCCTTCGTATTACCGCGGCTGCTGGCACGAAGTTAGCCGGTGCTTATTCTTTGGGTACCGTCATTCTCTCCGGGTATTGACCGGAAAGTTTTCTTTCCCAACAAAAGGGCTTTACAACCCGAAGGCCTTCTTCACCCACGCGGCATGGCTGGATCAGGCTTGCGCCCATTGTCCAATATTCCCCACTGCTGCCTCCCGTAGGAGTCTGGACCGTGTCTCAGTTCCAGTGTGGCTGATCATCCTCTCAGACCAGCTACCGATCGTCGCCTTGGTGGGCCATTACCCCGCCAACTAGCTAATCGGACATCGGCTCATCTATCCGCGCGAGGTCTTGCGATCCCCCGCTTTCTCCCGTAGGACGTATGCGGTATTAGCGTAAGTTTCCCTACGTTATCCCCCACGTATAGGCAGATTCCGATGTATTCCTCACCCGTCCGCCACTCGCCACCCAGAGAGCAAGCTCTCCTGTGCTGCCGTTCGACTTGCATGTGTTAGGCCTGCCGCCAGCGTTCACTCTGAGCCAGGATCAAACTCTTCACTTAAATTTTTCGGACCCGAAAGTCCTAATTGCTTGAGTGCAGTCGTCCTCACCTGAGCTCCAATTACTCGCTTGCATTTGCATGCATTTGAATCTTTGTTGCTCTTGTTTGGAACGTCTGCAAGATGGACAGTCATCCACCCGCCAGACGCCCGCACAAGTCACCTGCGCACACTGTCAAAGATCATGGAACCGGGCCTCAACGCCTCGATTCCGTCCTGCGGATGTTTCGCCGCAGGTAGCCGCACATCTTGCCACGGCCCTCTTGTCCTGTCAACACCCCGTGAGAGGTATCGACCCTCCCTTCCAGTCCGGCCCGAAGGCGTTTCGTCGAAGGGAGCCGCACATTCTAGCCCGTTCTTCCTTTCCGTCAACACCCTTTTTCAAGGATTTTTCAGGTCCAGCTGCAGCCCCGGGGTGTTGCCGTTCCCGGCCCCGGCATAAGCGGGGCGCGCATTCTGCCTGTTTGCCAAGAGCTTGCATAGCCCCTGCGACGCGGGCGCCTTGACTCCGCCCGACAGCTGCCCGATGTTGCCCGCCATCCCGCACGCGGAGCCGCAACATGCTGCCTTTCCGACACATCGCCGCGCTGGTGGCGCTTTCGCTTTCCGGCTGCGCCAGCGCGGATGCGCCCTGGGTCGAGCTGGCAGGGGCGCGCTACGCGGTGGAGGTGGCCGATGACGATGCCGAACGCGCTCGCGGCCTGATGTTCCGCGACTCTCTCGCAGATGGACACGGCATGCTGTTCATCCACGACCGCACGGAACCGCTGGCGTACTGGATGAAGAACACGCGCATCCCGCTGGATATCCTGTACTTCGACGAGTCCCTGGAGCTGGTGTCCCAGCAGCGCGACGTGCCGCCCTGCTCGGCCGGCAACGCGTGCCCTGCGTACCCGAGCGACGCACCCGCGCGCTATGTTCTGGAACTCAACGCCGGCGAGGCGGCGCGGCTGCAGCTGTCGGCTGGCACGCGCATGCGATTGCACCCCTCGCTGCAGAACACCCCTTGAACCTGCAACAGCACAGCCTTGCGCCAGCCGCCGGGGCAGAGCAGTCTTCCGGCCATGAGTCCGATCCGCAAGCTGCCTGAATGGCCCGAACTCGCTTCGCTCGACGACGAGGCGCTGCCGCTGCTGGATGTCGCGCTGCTGATCGCGCGGGACGAGTATCCGGGCCTTGATCCGCGTCGCTACGCGCTGCAGGTGCAGGGGCATGCGTCGCACCTGCGCTGCGCGGTGGAGCGCGAGTCGCACCTCGCACTGAAGATGCGCACGATCAACCGGTACCTGTTCGAAGAGGTCGGCTATGCCGGCAACCACGACGAGTACTACGACCCGCGCAACAGCTACATCAACGAGGTGTTCGAGCGGCGCCTGGGCAACCCGATTTCGCTGGCACTCGTGCAGATGGCCGTGTCGCGGGAGATCGGGCTGCCGCTGGACGGGGTTTCGTTCCCCGGCCACTTCCTGGTGCGCCTGCCGGTCGACAACGGCGTGCTGGTGATGGATCCGTTCAACCGCGGGCGCCCCCTGGACGTCGACGAACTGCGCCAGCGCGCAAGTGCGCACCTGGGTGGCGGCGTGCCCGATGACGATGCGCTTTCGCAGATCCTCAACCCCGCCTCGAACCGCGCGATCCTGGTACGCATGTTGCGCAACCTGCTCGGTGTCTACCAGAAGCACGGGGACTGGGAACGCGCGGTGCGCAGCGCGGACCGCGTGCTCAGCCTGCTGCCGGACGACGCCGAGGCGCTGCGCGACCGCGGACTGGGTTACCTGGAGCTTGGCCACCACGCTGGCGCGCGCGCGGACCTGGGGCGCTATCTGCAGCGTCAACCCGACGCCAGCGACGCAGCGCGGATCCGGCTGCGGCTGATCGAAGCGGGAATGCAACGGACCCGGCTGCACTGAGCCGCGTTGGCGGGTCCCTGGCAGGTATCGCCTTCACGGGGGATGCCGGAAAGAAAGCTGTTTGCGCCGCGCCTCCTCAGAGGACGACCATCTCGAAATCGTCCTTGGTCACGCCGCAATCCGGGCAGGTCCACGTGTCCGGAACGTCTTCCCAGCGCGTGCCGGGCGCGATTCCGTCATCGGGCAGGCCTGCCGCTTCGTCGTAGACGAAACCGCAGACCACGCACATCCAGCTGCGGTAGGACATGTCATTCATCGGATAATGGGCGCACGAAGCGTCGGAGGACTCATGCCATTGTCCCATCCATCGCGCCAGCGCGAAACCGGTACGGCGCGCGCGCGCGGTCTTTACGCGATCACGCCCGACCTGGCCGATACCGGCCTGCTGCTGTCGAAGGTGGAATGCGTGCTGCCGTGGACGCGGTGGCTGCAGTACCGCAACAAGACCGCGACGCCCGCGCTGCGACGCGCGCAGATCGAGGCCCTGCTGCCTGCGTGCCGCGCACGGGGCGTGCCACTGATCGTCAACGACGACTGGCGCCTGGCCGCGGATTGCGGCGTCGACGGCGTCCATCTTGGCGAGGATGACGGCGACCTGCGCCAGGCGCGCGCAGCGCTGGGCGACGATGCAATCGTCGGCGCCTCCTGCTATGACTCGCTGGCGCTGGCGCAGCGGGCCGTGGCGGCTGGTGCGGACTACGTGGCCTTCGGCGCGTTCTTCGCCACCGCGACGAAGGCGGCGACGCGACGCGCCGGTCCGGCGCTGCTGCAGCAGGCCGCCGGCCTGGGCGTGGCGCGGGTGGCGATCGGCGGAATCACCCCGGACAATGCGCCAGCACTGGTCGAGGCCGGCGCCGATCTGATCGCGGTGGTCAGCGGCGTGTTCGGTGCCGACGACCCTGCGGCCGCAGCGCAGGCTTATCTGGGCGCATTCCAGCCGCACGGCTCCGCCCCGCGGCACGCCGGACATTCTGTCCAGCCGACGTCCGACGCACCCATTCGCATTCCCGACTCCGAGGCATGAACACCATGAACCACGAACGCTCCCAGGCACTGTTCTCGCGCGCACGCACCTTGATGCCCGGCGGCGTCAATTCGCCGGTGCGCGCCTTCAAGTCGGTGGGCGGCGAGCCGTTCTTCGTCGCGCGTGCCGACGGTCCGTACCTGTATGACGTCGACGGCAACCGCTACGTGGACTACGTCGGATCGTGGGGGCCGATGATCGCTGGCCACAACCACCCGGCGGTGCGCGAAGCGGTGGCAAACGCGATCGGCAACGGCCTGTCCTACGGCGCGCCGTGCGCAGCCGAAGTGACGATGGCAGAGCGGATCACGCAGCTCGTACCTTCGTGCGAAATGGTGCGCATGGTGAATTCGGGCACCGAGGCGACGCTGTCGGCGATCCGGCTGGCGCGCGGCGCCACCGGCCGCATGAAGATCCTGAAGTTCGAGGGCTGTTACCACGGCCACGGCGACTCGTTCCTGGTCAAGGCCGGCAGTGGCGCACTCACCTTTGGCGTACCGAACTCCCCCGGCGTGCCGAAGGCCCTGGCCGACCTCACGCTGACCCTGCCCTACAACGATTTCGAAGCGGCCACCGCCCTGTTCGACGAAGCGGGAAGCGAGATCGCCGGCCTGATCATCGAGCCGGTGGTCGGCAACGCCAACTGCCTGCCACCGCGCGACGGCTACCTGCAGCACCTGCGCGATCTGTGCACGAAGCACGGCACCGTGCTGATCTTCGACGAGGTGATGACCGGCTTCCGCGTGGCGCTTGGCGGCGCGCAGGCACGCTACGGGGTGGCCCCCGACCTGAGCACCTTCGGCAAGATCATCGGCGGCGGCATGCCGGTGGGCGCCTATGGTGGCCGGCGCGAGCTGATGGAGCAGATCGCACCCGCCGGCCCGGTCTACCAGGCCGGCACGCTCAGCGGGAATCCGGTGGCCATGGCGGCCGGGCTGGCGATGCTTGACGTCGTGGCGCAACCGGGCTTCCACGACCGGCTGGAGGCCGCCACGCATGCGCTGTGCGACGGGCTGGAGGTCGCCGCACGCGACGCCGGCGTGCCGTTCACCACCACCCGCGTGGGTGCCATGTTCGGACTGTTCTTCACCGGCGATGCGTACGTGGATACCTATGCCCAGGCGGTGGCCTGCGATACGGCCGCGTTCAACCGCTTCTTCCACGCGATGCTCGGGCGCGGCGTGTTCCTGGCGCCTTCGGCGTTCGAGGCGGGCTTCGTGTCGAGTGCGCACGACGGGCAGGTGGTCGAAGCCACCCTTGCCGCGGCCAGGCATGCCTTCGCGGCAGTCGCCGCCGGATGAAGCCCGGGATCCGCCGGATCCTGTTCGACTTCGACCAGGTGCTTGCGCCCTACCGGCACGAAAGGCGGATCGCGGCGCTGGCGAGCTTCGCCGGCTGCCCGCACGAGCAGGTGCGCGAGGTGCTGTTCGCCTCGGGACTGGAGTCCGAGTTCGACCGTGGCGCCATCGACACCGGCACCTATCTCGAACGCCTGGGCAGCGGCATCGGCAGGCCGGTCGACGCGGAGGCGTGGATCGCCGCGCGCATGGCCGGGAGCGTGGCCGAGGTTGCGATGCTCGAGCGGGTCGCGGCGCTGGACATGTCGCTGGAACTGGCCGTGCTGACCAACAACGGCGTGCTGATGGCGCAGGCGATTCCGCGCATCCTCGGGCCGCTGGGCGCGCGTTTTGAAGGCCGCGTGCTGTGCAGCGGCGCGCTGCGGGTGCGCAAGCCCGATCCGACCGTGTTCCGCCTGGCGCTGGAGCGACTGGGCTGGCAGCGGGCGGACACGCTGTTCGTGGACGACTCGTTTGCCAACGTGCAGTCGGCGCGCAAGGTCGGGCTGCATGCGGAGACCGTGGTCGATGCGCGGTCGCTGGGACGGGTGCTCAGGCGCTACACGCTGGGCTGACCGGCATCGTGCGCGTGGCCGCAGAAGCTGCGGCCGGGGAATGCGACTCAGGCGTTCGCCAGCGCCCGTTCCAGCCGCGCCAGCCCGTCACCAACCTCGGCATCGGTGATGTTGAGCGGCGGCACCAGGCGCAGCACGTCGGGGCCGGCCTGCAGCAGCAGCAGGCCCTCGGCCGCAGCCAGGTCAAGCAGTTCGCCGGCGCGTCCGGCATACGCCGGCGCCAGCACCGCGCCCAGCATCAGGCCGCGGCCACGCACTTCGGAGAACAGCGCGCGTGCGCGGCCCATCGCCTCCAGCCCGGCCCGCAAGGCCGCCGCCTGGCGGCCGACGTTGGCCATGATCTCCGGAGAAGACAGCTTGCGCAGCGCCACGCGTGCCACCGCCGCGGCCAGTGGATTGCCGCCGAAGGTGGTGCCGTGGTCGCCGAACTGCATGGCCTCGGCCACCTTCGGCCCCGCCAGCATCGCGCCGATCGGGAAACCGCCGCCCAGGGCCTTGGCCAGGGTGACGATGTCGGGCGTGACCTGGTCCTGCCAGTGCGCGAACAGCGTGCCGGTACGGCCCATCCCGCTCTGGATTTCGTCCAGCACCACCAGCGCGCCGTGGTGGTCGCACAGTTCGCGCACCCTGCGCAGGAACCCCGGCGCCACCGGCGTCACCCCGCCCTCGCCCTGCACCGGTTCGATCAGGACGGCGGCGACATCGCCCCCGGCCATGGCGACCTCGAGGCCGGTGGCATCATTGAAGTCGACGTAGCGGAAACCGCCGGGCAGCGGCTCATAGCCGGCCTGGTACTTCGGCTGCGCGGTCGCGGTCACGGTCGCCAGCGTGCGGCCATGGAAGCTGCCGCGGAAGGTGACGATGACGCGCCTGGACGGCTCGCGGCCCTGCGCCGCGGCCCACTTGCGCACCAGCTTGATCGCCGCCTCGTTGGCCTCGGCCCCGGAGTTGCACAGGAACACGCGCTCGGCGAAACGCGAAGCGGCGGCCAGCTCCTCGGCCAGGCGCAGCGGCGGCTCGCTCAGGAAAACGTTGCTGGTGTGCCAGAGCCTGCTGCTCTGCTCGTGCAGCGCGGCCACCAGGTCGGGGTCGGCGTGACCGAGGCTGCACACGGCGATGCCGGCGGAAAAATCGATGTAGTCGCGGCCCTCGATATCCCACAGCCGCGCGCCCTGCCCGCGGTCGAGGATCATCTGGCGCTGCCGGTACACCGGCAGGTAGCGCTGCTGCCCGAGGGCGACGAGGTCGGCGGTGCTGGCGGGATCGGTCATTGCGCGTGCAGGAACGTGGGATGGAGCGCCATTGTGCCGTTTTCGAGTCAGGACGCGCGCGCTGCGGGGAAGGAGCGGTCGGGCGCCTCGGATCGACTCCCTCCCCCCGCAAAGCGGGGGAGGGTTGGGGTGGGGGCAGTCAGATCGCCACATCACGTCCTGCGCGCCTGCGGCGCGCGCCCATCCCAGCCTTCCCCCGCAGTGCGGGGGAAGGAGCAAAGCGCGCTCGCGCGGAGCGATTCCCTACCCGCAAAGCGGGGGAAGGAACAAAGCGGAGCGGCTACCAGGTGCCGGTATTGGGCATCGACGCCCAGGGCTCCGCCGGCGGCAGCGCCGCGCCCTTCTGCAACAGTTCGATCGAAATCAGGTCGGGCGTGCGCACGAAGGCCATGCGGCCATCGCGTGGCGGGCGATTGATGGTGACGCCCAGCGACTGCAGGTGCGCGCAGAGCGCATAGATATCGTCGACCTCGAAGGCGAGGTGGCCGAAGTTGCGGGCGTTGCCGTAGTCCTCCGCCGCGGAGCCGTCTTCGGGCGGCCAGTTGTACGTCAGCTCGACCTCGGCTTCGGGGTTTTCCGGTGCGCCGAAGTAGACCAGGGTGAAACGGCCGGCCTCGTTGTCCATGCGCCGCGTCTGGCGCAGGCCCAGGCCTTCGGTGAAGAAGCGGCTGCTGGCGTCGAGGTCATGGACGCGGATCATGGCGTGCAGGTATTTCATGGAGGCGGCTCCTGTGGGGACGGCGGCGCGTGTGGTGGCATTATCGCGTGCCCACACGACACCGGCGCCCTCATGACCCGCACGCACCGTTTCGACACGCTCGCCGCCCACGCAGGCGTCACGCCCGACCCGGCCAGCGGCGCGCTGTCGCCGCCGCTGCAGCTGGCCACGACCTTCGAACACGCGCCCGACGCCAGCACGCCGCTGGGCTATCTCTACCAGCGCTACGGCAGCCCCAACCAGACCCAGCTGGAGGACGTGCTGGCGACGCTGGACGGCGGCGCACGCGCGATGTTCTTCGCCACCGGCATGACCGCCGGCACCACGGCGATGCAGGCGCTGCCGTTGGGCAGCGAGTTGCTGATCGCCGACGACACCTACTTCGGCTACCGCGCGGTCGGCGCGAAGTGGCTGGACCGCTGGGGCGTGCGCCACCGGGTGGTGGACATGACCGACCTGGACGCGGTGCGCGCCGCGATCACGCCCGACACGCGCCTGCTGTGGGCCGAGACACCGTCCAACCCGCTGCTCAAGGTCTGCGACATCGCCGCGCTGGCGCAGATCGCACGCGATGCCGGCGCGCGCCTGCTGGTCGACGGCACCTTCGCCACCCCGGCGCTGCAACAGCCGCTGGCGATGGGCGCGGACATCGTCCTGCATTCGGCGACCAAGTACCTGGGCGGGCACGGTGACGTGATGGGCGGGGTGCTTGTGTTCGCGGTCGACGACGACTTCGCCGCCGAGTGCGACGAGCTGCGCCGCCAGACCGGCAACACCGCCTCGCCGTTCGCGGCCTGGCTGGTGCTGCGCGGACTGCGCACGCTGCCGGTGCGCGTCGAGCGCCACTGCCGCAATGCGCAGGCGGTGGCGGAGTTCCTGCAGTCGCATCCGCGCGTGGAGGTGGTGCACTACCCCGGCCTGGCCACGCATCCGGGACACGCCGTGGCCACGGGGCAGATGCGCGGCGGCTTTGGCGGGATGCTGTCGTTCGAAGTGGCGGGCGGGCGCGCCGGCGCGCTCGAGGTCGCGGGCAGGCTGCGGCTGTTCACCAACGCCACCTCGCTGGGTTCGACCGAGTCGCTGGTCGAGCACCGCGCGTCGATCGAAGGTCTGCAATCGGCCTCCCCGGAGGGGCTGCTGCGGCTGTCGGCGGGGCTGGAGGACCCGCAGGACCTGGTCGACGACCTGGCGCAGGCGCTGGTCTGAAGCGCCTCGCGGCCGCCGAGTGAACCGGCCCGCGCCTGCGCGTCAGTCCAGGAAAAGATCGGGGAACAGCGGCTGCGCCGGATCGACCGCGTAGCCGGACAGGTCGTTGACGCCGGCCTCCGCCAGCACATCGTCGTCGATCAGGAAGCGGCCGGTGAAGCCGGCGGCCGGACGGGTGAGGACGGCGTGCGCGGCGTCGGCCATGATCTCCGGCGAGCGGCCGTTGGCCGTGGACACGCCGGGAATCATGTTCAGTGCATCGGTGGCGATCAGGGTGCGCGGCCACAGCCCGTTGATCGCCACGCCGCGGTCGGCGAACTCCGCCGCCAGCCCGAGCGTGACGAAGCTCATGCCCATCTTGGCCAGGGTGTAGCCGGTGTGCGGCGCCCACCACTTCGGATCGAGCGAGGGCGGCGGGCACAGGGTCAGGATGTGCGGGTTTTCCGCCTCCAGCAGGTGCGGCAGGCAGGCCTGCGCGCACAGGAAGCTGCCGCGGGCGTTGACCTGCTGCATCAGGTCGAAGCGCTTCATGGGCGTGTCCAGCGCGCCGCGCAGCCAGATGGCGCTGGCGTTGTTGACCAGGATGTCGAGGCCGCCAAACGTGTCCACGGTCCTGGCCACCGCATCGCGGACCTGGTCTTCCTCGCGGATGTCGCAGCGGATCGCCAGCGCGCGGCCGCCCGCCTCCTCCACCGCCCGGGCCGCGGTATGGATGGTGCCAGGCAGCTTCGGGTTCGCCACCTCGGACTTGGCGGCGATGGCCACGTTGGCGCCGTCGCGCGCGGCGCGCAGCGCGATGGCCAGGCCGATGCCGCGCGAGGCGCCGGTGATGAAGAGGGTCTTGTTGGAGAGTGAGGACATCAGTGTGCGCATCGCTGACGGGAGATTGTCATCCCGAGCGTAGCGAGGGATCTCGCGTTTGGCGATACGGCGACCGGGGGACGGGATCCCTCGTTGCGCTCGGGATGACGGAATTTTCACCCATCATGGCTTCGGCCCCTGCCCCTCGTTGTCTTCCCACTTCAGCAGCCGCCGGGTGACAAACCGGTATACCGGCTTGCCGGTGCGGAACCAGACATCGCGCACCCAGGAATTGCGCCGCAGTACGCGCCGCTCCACCGGTGTGAGCGCCTCCCGACAGTACATGCGCTTGTGCTTGAGCAGGTGGCGCAGGTCCTCGCGGAACAGCAGCCGCATCCAGCGCGACCGCGGGTCGCCGCGGCTGGCGAGCTGGAAGTCGATGAGCGCCGGGCGCCCGTCGTCGAGCACCAGCCAGTTGGCCTCCTTGGCCAGGTCATTGTGGGCGATTCCGCGACGGTGCAGCTGCTGCAGCAGCCGGCGCGCGCCATGGAAGTACGCCAGGTCGCCGCGCGGCGGGCGCTGGTACATCGCCGCGCCGGCCATGTAGCTGCGGTCGAGCCTGCGACCGTCCCAGGCCAGCAGCTGCGGCACGTCGGCCATGCCGTGGATGCTGCGCAGCGCCAGCGCCTCGCGCCGGGCCAGCCACCATGCCGGCGGGCGCAGCCACAGCGGCACGTGGGCGAGGTCGCGACGGACGAACGGGCCGGCCGCGCCCCGCATCAGCGAGATGCGGCCGAAGCTGTCCGCCTTCAGCGCATGGATCTCGGTGGCGGCGTCACGATGCATCGCCACAGTGTAGGCGAGCAGTCAGCGACGGCTGTCATAATCGCCTGATGGACTCCGGCTGGTTCGACGCCACGCTCGCCTGGCTCAGCGCGCACCCCGTGGCGGCCGGTGGCTTGATCTTCCTGATCGCGTTTTGCGACGCGATCGTCGTGCTGGGCATCCTGGTGCCGGCGCTGCCGCTGCTGTTCGCGATCGGCGCGCTGATCGGGCTGGGCCACATCGACGGGACCTATGCCGTGACCTGCGCGGCGCTCGGTGCATTTGCCGGCGACGGCATGGGTTACTGGGTCGGCCGTCGCTGGGGACCGCAGCTGCGCGATCACTGGCCGTTCCGCCGCTATCCGCAGCTGCTCGACCGCGGTGAACTGGTGTTCCGCCGGCACGGCATCAAAGGCATCCTGATCGCGCGTTTCGTCGGCGCCATCCGCGCCTTCGTGCCGGCCATCGCCGGGATGCTGCGCATGCCGCTGCGGCGCTACGTGCCGATGAGCCTGCTGGCCTGCTTCCTGTGGGCGGGCCTGTTCCTGGCGCCGGGCTGGATCTTCGGAGCGTCCTACGACGCGGTGGCCGCGGTCGCCGACCGGCTGGTGCTGGTGCTGGGCGGGCTGCTGGTGGTGCTGGCGCTGGCCTGGTCGGGCGTGCTCTACACCTACCGCTGGTTCGACCGCCACGCCAATGCGCTGTTGGCGCGGCTGCTGCGCTGGACCCGTGCGCATCCCCGGCTGGGCCGATACGCGGCGGCGCTGATCGACCCGCGGCGGCCGGAGTCGTCCTCGCTGGCGATCCTTGCCGCCTGCCTGCTGGCCATCGGCTGGGCCTGGTTCGCCCTGCTGGGCACGGTATGGATGCGCGGCGAACCGCTGTCGCTGGACCTGAGCGTGTTCCAGGCGATGTACACCCTGCGCAATCCGCTGGCCGACCGGCTGATGGCGGCGCTGGCCTCGATCGGCGACTGGGAGGTGCTGGTGCCGGCATCGGCGCTGGCGCTGCTGTGGCTGCTGTGGCGGCGGCGCTGGATTGCGGCTGCGCACTGGGTGGCCGCGCTCGCCTTCGGCCTGGTGCTGACCACCGGCCTGTCCAACCTGATCGACATGCCGCTGCCGCCCACCGCCCACAGCGGCTTCGGCTTCCCGTCGGTGTCAGTGACCATGACCACGATCACCTTCGGCTTCTTCGCCGTGCTGATCGCACGCGAGCTGCCCGGGCGCACCCGCGTCTGGCCGTACCTGGTCGCGGGCCTGGTCGGCGCGCTGCTGGGCTTCGCGCGGCTGTACCTGGGCGCGCACTGGCTCAGCGACGTGGTCGGCGGGATGCTGCTGGGCATCGTCTGGCTGCTGGTGCTGGGCATCGCCTACCGGCGGCACGTGGCGCGCTCGTTCTGGATGCGACCGCTGGCGGCGATCTTCTACATCGCGTTCGCGGTCGCAGCGCTGTGGCATGCGCCCAGGGCAGTCGACCCCCTGCTCGCGCGCTTCCATGCGCCCGAGCCGACGCTGGTGCTGGACCGCGAAGGCTGGTGGGAACGCGACTGGGCGCAGCTGCCCGGCCAGCGCCATGAGCGCGATGCCAGCCGCCGCTGGGCGCTGGAAATCCAGGTCGCCGGGCCGCTGCAGCCGCTGCAGGCGCACCTGCAGTCGCTGGGCTGGGAGGCGCAGCCGCAGGCGGACTGGATCGCAACCCTGAGCCTGCTCGATGACGATGCGCCCGCAGCCCAACAGGCAGTGCTGCCTGCCACGCTGGGTTCAGAGGCCGAGACCCTGCTGCTGCGCCGCCCGGCGGGCGACGGGCGGTTGCATTCGCTGCGCCTGTGGCGCGCCCCGACGCGGCTGGCCGACGGCACGCCGCTGTGGATCGGCACCACGCAGACGCTGTCGTTCGAGCGCCCGCTCGGCGGCCTGTTCGGGATCTGGCTGCCGGCGCTGGACGATGACGCCGCCCACGCTGCCGTGCAACGCGCACTCACCGGATTCCCGGTCCGGCACGCGCCACACCCGACGACCGGCGCGCCGGTGCTGCGGCTGCGCACGGACCGGGTGGCGCCTGGGCAGGCTGGCGAACAGGCGCACTGACCCACGCCCGCCTCCACGGTGCTCCCGCGCGGTGACCGAATCGACGGCGTGCCTGCGCCGCAGCGGCGCCAGTTATTGGATCAGGTCCAGCATCGCATCGAGTCGCCGGTCGGGGTCATCCTCGTCCAGCAGCTGCTGGCGCTGTGCCAGGGTGAGCGGCAGCAGTTCGGCCAGGCGCCAACCCACCCAGGCCGCTTCGTCGAAGCGCCGTTCCGGCACCGCGATGTCGGCGTCGAGCTGCTCGAGGATCCGCCGCAGCACCTCGCCCAGCAGCGCGTGCTGCGGCTGCAGGTCGGCGACTGGGTCCGGTTCGCACCATGCGATCTCACCCAGCACCAGGCCGTTGTCGCGCACCTGCGTGGCGGTGACGCGGAAGCGGCGATGGCCGCGCAGGCGCAGGTGCAGCAGGCCGTCCGGACCAGTGTCGAAATCTTCGATGCGCGCCTCGGTGCCGCAGTCTTCCGGCGTCGCCGGCGCGCCGGCCTCGAGTCCTTCGGCGATCAGGCATACGCCGAAGCCGGTTCCCCGCCGCCCGCACTCGCGCACCAGGTCCAGGTAGCGCGGCTCGAACACGCGCAGGCCCAGCGCGGCGCCGGGGAGCAGTACGGTGTTCAGCGGAAACAGGGGCAGCGTTTCGGACATGGGGCAACAGTCTAGGCCGGTCGACGGAGGGCTGCGTTTAGGCCGGTGAATGTCTGGGAATGTGCTCTGCCACGGATTACGCGGATCACGCGGATGAACAGCGTGAAAGAGGATGGGATTCCCGCCTGCACGCTTTGGTACGGATCTGCGCTATGGAACCTCTGAACAAATGTCATTTCGAGCGCAGCGAGAAATCTATGCTTCTGATTGCCTGAGATTTCTCGCTGCGCTCGAAATGACAGGCTGGACTTGTTCAGAGGATCCCTATCCGCGTAGTCCGCGTAGTCCGCGTAGTCCGCGGCCAAGGATTCCCGGCCGGCGGCGGAATCCTCGCTACGCCCGGGATGACAAGCACGCGTCGACCCGGACGCGTTGGCCGCCGCTTCAAGCTTCGCGCAGCTGCGCCAGGAATCGCCGCGGCGCGCCATCGAAGCCGCCGTTGGACATGAACACGACGTGGTCGCCGTCGCGCGCAGCCTCGTGCAGTGCTGCCAGCAGGGCGTCGACATCGGCCACGGCGTGGGCCTGTCCGCGCACCGCCGCGACTACCTGCGCCGCATCCCAAGGCAGTTCGGGTCGCGCCAGGAAGAACACCGCATCCGCACCCGCCAGCGACGGCGCCAGCGCGTCGGCGTGGGCGCCCAGCCGCATCGAATTGCTGCGCGGCTCCATCGCCACCACGATCCGCGCATCGCCCACCTTCGCGCGCAGGCCGGCGAGGGTGGTGGCGATCGCGGTCGGATGGTGGGCGAAGTCGTCGTATACGGTCACGCCGCGCGCCTCGCCCAGCACTTCCATGCGCCGCTTCACCCCGCGGAACTGCGCCAGCGCGCCCAGCACGCTCGACACGTCCACGCCGACCGCCGCGCAGGCGGCCAGCGCGGCCAGGCCGTTGAGCACGTTGTGGTCGCCCAGCAGCGGCCACTCGACCGTACCCAGCGCGCGTCCATCGTGCAGGACCTCGAACGCGCTGCCGTCCTCGCGCAGCCTGCGGGCCTGCCACTCGAAGCCGTCGTCGAAGCCGAAGCGCTCCACCGGCGTCCAGCAGCCCATCTCCAGCACTTCGCGCAGATGCGCGTCGTGGCCGTTGACGATCAGCCGCCCGCGCCCCGGCACGGTGCGCACGAGATGGTGAAACTGGCGCTGGATCGCGGCCACGTCCGGGAAGATGTCCGCGTGGTCGTACTCGAGGTTGTTGAGGACGGCCACCAGCGGCCGGTAGTGGACGAACTTGCTGCGCTTGTCGAAGAAGGCGGTGTCGTACTCGTCGGCTTCCACGACAAAAAGAGGTCGGCGCGCCGGCGCCGATACGGCATCTCCTTCTTTCTCGGCGAAGGGATGCCGCGACGCGCCGGACGAGGACACGGCAGCCGGCGTCCCCAGCCGCGCAGACACCCCGAAATCATCCGCCACGCCGCCGATCAGGAACCCCGGCTCGCGCCCTGCCGCCTGCAGCAGGAAGGCCAGGATCGTCGTCGTCGTGGTCTTGCCGTGGGTGCCGGCCACCGCCAGCACGTCGCGACCGGGCAACACCTGGTCGCGCAGCCACTCGGCGCCCGAGGTGTAGGCACGGCCGCTGTCGAGCACCGCCTCCACCGCGGCATTGCCGCGCGAGAGTGCGTTGCCGATCACGACCGCGTCGCAATCGGGCGAGATATGGCCGGGCAGATAACCCTGGCTGAGCGCGATGCCGAGTCGCTCGAGCTGGGTCGACATGGGCGGATACACCGCCTGGTCGCTGCCCTCGACCGCGTGGCCGAGTTCGCGCGCGAGCGCGGCGACGCCGCCCATGAAGGTGCCGGCGATGCCGAGGATGTGGAGTTTCAAGGCGGACCTGCGTGCTGCATGACAGCCGCGCACTTTACCCAAACGCGCAAGACCGGGCCGGCTGATCCCGGTCAAGGCCGGTTCCGCCCGCCCCGCTAGACTCTGCGACTGACCCGTTCCTGGAAGACCGCATGGTCCGCATTCCTTTCGCCATCGCCGCCATCGCCCTGCTGCTGGGCGGCTGCAGCGCCGTCGGATCCGCCGGCAGCGCCACCGACAGCACCAGCCCCGTGGGCACGCAGGCGCTCGCCCTGCCGCTGCTGACTGTCCAGAAGCATCCGACCTGCGGCTGCTGCAGCGCCTGGATCGAGCATGTGCGCGAAGCCGGCTTCGAGGTCGAGGCGCGGGATGTGGAGGACATGGCCGCGGTCAAGGACGCAGCTGGCGTGCCGGATGCGATGGCGTCCTGTCACACCGCCGAGGTCGGCGGCTATTTCATCGAGGGCCACGTGCCGGCCGCCGACATCGCCCGCCTGCTGCGCGAGCGCCCGGCCGCCAGGGGCCTGGCCGTGCCCGGGATGCCGCTGGGCTCGCCGGGGATGGAGCATCCCGACGGCATCGTCCACCCCTACGCGGTGATGCTGGTGCTCGAGGACGGCAGCACGCGCGAGTTCAGCAGCTATCCACGGGATTGAGCGCAAGCCGGCGGGGCTGGCCCCCCGTTGCGAAGGCTGAAGACACCTGTGCCGCGCCTGCGCGCACGGCTGACCGGACGGACTTTCATGTGGGTGATGCCGGCAGTCGTTGCCGTTCGCGGCTGAAGCCGCTCCTACCGGATCCGCACCCCGTACGCCGCCCTCAGCCGACCGCTTTCTCCGGCGCGATCGCTTCGATGATGCGGTTGAACACCGCGTCGAGCGAGCCGACGCCATCGACGATGGTCAGCTGGCCATGCTGGCGGTAGAACTCGATCACCGGCGCGGTCTGCTGGTCGTAGACCTGCAGCCGCTTGCGCACGGATTCGGGATTGTCGTCGGCGCGGCCCTCGGCCTTGGCGCGGCCGGCCAGGCGCTCGACGATCTGCTCGTTGTCGACGGTGAGCTGCACCGCCGCGTCGAACTTCTGCCCCAGGTCCGCCAGCAGTTCGTCCAGGGCCGCGGCCTGGGCGAGGTTGCGCGGGTAACCATCGAGGATGAATCCGGACCTGGTGTCCTGACGCGAGAACCGGTCCTTGAGCATGCCCAGCAGGATGTCATCGCTGACCAGCTCGCCACGCGCCATCACTTCCTTCGCCTGCAGGCCCAGCGGAGAGCCCGCAGCCACCTCGGCGCGCAGCAGGTCGCCGGTGGAAATATGCGGCACCTGCAGGTGCTCCTTGAGCCGTGCCGCTTGCGTGCCCTTGCCCGAACCGGGCGCCCCCAACAATACCAATCGCATCGACGACTCCCAACAGAACGAGACCGGAAGCGGTCGCGGACCGTTGCTACACTCGGCCGTCACCGCGGATTCAGCCGCCACTTTAACTCATCGATCCGTCTCTCCGACCTCCTGCAAAGGGCGCATATGGCTTCCGGAACCCTGCTCTACTCCCAGTCCGGCGGTGTGACCGCCGTCATCAACGCCACCGCCTCGGGCGTGATCGGCGAGGCGCGCGCGCGCAAGATCAAGGTGCTGGCCGCGCGCAACGGCATCCTCGGCGCGCTGCGCGAGGAGCTGGTGGACACCAGCAAGGAGACCGCCGCGACGATCCGCGGGCTGGCCCACACCCCCGGCGGCGCGTTCGGCTCGTGCCGCTACAAGCTCAAGTCGGTGGACGAGGACCGTGCGAAGTACGAGCGCCTGCTGGAGGTGTTCCAGGCCCATGACGTGCGCTGGTTCCTCTACAACGGCGGCAACGATTCGGCCGACACGGCCAACAAGGTCTCCAAGCTGGCCGCCGAGTTCGGCTACCCGCTGACCTGCATCGGCGTGCCCAAGACCATCGACAACGATCTGGCCGTGACCGACTGCTGCCCGGGCTTCGGCTCGGCCGCCAAGTACACGGCGGTATCGGTGCGCGAGGCCGCGCTGGACGTGGCGGCGATGGCCGATACCTCGACCAAGGTGTTCGTCTACGAGGCCATGGGTCGCCATGCCGGCTGGCTGGCCGCGGCCGCAGGCCTGGCTGGCAAGGGCCCGGACGAGGCACCGCACCTGATCCTGTTCCCGGAGCGCCCCTACGACGAGGCCGACTTCCTGAAGAACGTGAAGAAGGTGGTCGATCGCGTGGGCTATTGCGTGGTGGTCGCCAGCGAGGGCATCCAGACCGCCGACGGGCGCTTCGTCGCCGATTCGGGCGGCGGCAAGGATTCGTTCGGCCATACCCAGCTCGGCGGCGTCGCCTCGTACCTGGCCGGCAAGGTCAAGGACGAGCTCGGCCTCAAGGTCCACTGGACACTGCCCGACTACCTGCAGCGCAGCGCGCGGCACATTGCTTCAAAGACCGACGTCGAGCAGGCCATCGCCGTGGGCAAGGCCGCGGTGCAGTTCGCGCTCAAGGGCCAGAACGCCACCATGCCGGTGATCGTGCGCACCTCCGACAGCCCCTACCGCTGGAAGATCGGCAGCGCGCCGCTGGACAAGGTGGCCAACCACGAGAAGACCTTCCCGAAGGGCTACATCCGCCGCGACGGCTATGGCATCTCCGACAAGGCCCGCACCTACCTTGAACCGCTGATCCGGGGCGAGCTGCCGCCACCGTACGGCCGCGACGGCATTCCTGCCTATGTGACGCTGAAGAACGTGGCGGTGAAGAAGAAGCTGCCGGCCTGGGAGGGATAAGCTCCGGCGTCGCACGGCGCGGCGCGCGGCGCTCAGTCCACGGGCGTTGCCGCGCCTGACGCCGCCGCCAGTCACCTCACCGACGGCATGCTCGATTTGCCGCACGTCGCAGCGTGCGGCATCGTCGGTCGCGCGCGGAAGTCCCTCAGGCGTCCAGCATCGCCAGGTTGCGCACAGCGCCCTTGTCCGCACTGGTGGCAAGCAGCGCGTAGGCCTTCAGCGCAGCCGTGACCTTGCGCGGCCGCGGAAGCGCGGGCTTCCAGCCGGCCGCATCCTGCGCTGCGCGGCGGGCAGCGAGCTCGGCTTCCGGCACCAGCAGGTCGATCGACCGGGCGGGAATGTCGATGCGGATGCGGTCGCCGTCGCGCACCAGGCCGATCACACCACCGGCCGCGGCCTCGGGCGAGACGTGGCCGATCGACAGGCCCGAGGTGCCGCCGGAGAAGCGGCCGTCGGTGAGCAGGGCGCAGTGCGCGCCCAGGCCCCGGGACTTCAGGTAGCTGGTCGGATACAGCATTTCCTGCATGCCCGGGCCGCCCTTGGGTCCCTCGTAGCGGATCACCACGACCTCGCCGGCCTGCACTTCGTCGCCGAGGATGCCCTGCACCGCCGCGTCCTGGCTTTCGTACACGCGGGCGCTGCCCTCGAACACGTGGATCGACTCGTCCACGCCTGCGGTCTTGACCACGCAGCCGTCGGGCGAGACGTTGCCGCGGAGCACGGCCAGGCCGCCATCGCTGGAATACGCATGTTCGACGCTGCGGATGCAGCCCGCCGCGCGGTCGGTGTCGAGCGTCGGCCAGCGCGTGGACTGGCTGAAGGCGGTCTGGGTCGGGATTCCGCCGGGACCGGCGCGGAAGAAGGTCGACAGCGCTTCATCGTCGTTCTGCGTGACATCCCACTTCGCGATGGCCTCGCCCAGCGTGTTCGCATGCACGGTCGCAGTGCCGGTATGCAGCAGGCCGCCACGTGCGAGTTCGCCAAGAATCGACATGATGCCGCCGGCGCGGTGCACGTCCTCGACGTGATAGTCGGGGATATTCGGCGCGACCTTGCACAGCTGCGGTACACGCCGCGACAGGCGATCGATGTCCTCCAGGGTGAATGGCACCCCCCCTTCCTGCGCCGCGGCCAGCAGGTGCAGGATGGTGTTGGTCGATCCGCCCATGGCGATGTCGAGCGTCATCGCGTTCTCGAACGCCTCGAACGTGGCGATGCCGCGCGGCAGCGCGCGTTCATCGCCGGCGCCGTACCAGCGGTGCACCAGCTCGACCGCGGTGCGTCCCGCGCGCAGGAACAGCTGCTCGCGGTCTGCATGCGTGGCCAGCACGGTGCCGTTGCCCGGCAGCGACAGGCCCAGTGCTTCAGTCAGGCAGTTCATCGAATTGGCGGTGAACATGCCCGAACACGAGCCGCAGGTCGGACACGCGTTGCGCTCGACTTCCGCGACATCCTCGTCCGAGGCCGCAGAATCGGCCGCCATCACCATCGCATCCACCAGGTCCAGCTTCTGGTCGGACAGCTTGGTCTTGCCGGCCTCCATCGGGCCACCGGACACGAACACGGTCGGAATGTTGAGCCGCAGCGCGGCCATCAGCATCCCCGGCGTGATCTTGTCGCAGTTGGAGATGCACACCAGCGCATCGGCACAATGCGCGTTGGCCATGTACTCGACCGAGTCGGCGATCACCTCGCGGCTGGGCAGCGAATACAGCATGCCGTCATGGCCCATCGCGATGCCGTCGTCGACCGCGATGGTGTGGAACTCCTTGGCCACGCCACCGACGCGCTCGATCTCGCGCGCGACCAGCTGGCCCAGGTCCTTCAGGTGCACGTGCCCGGGCACGAACTGGGTGAAGGAGTTGGCGATGGCGATGATGGGTTTCTGGAAATCCTCGTCACGCATGCCCGTCGCGCGCCACAGCGCGCGGGCGCCGGCCATGTTGCGGCCGTGGGTGGAGGTTTTTGAACGGTATTCGGGCATGGACTTCGCAGCGGGAATGACGCATCGCGTCAAAGCGGGAATTCTGCTGGTTTTGCGCCGTTTCGGCTGCAATGATTTCACCGGCAACAAAGCCCGCATGCGCTTGTCAAGCCCTCGCGCTTGACAAGGCCTGAAACCGGGGGTTAGTTTGCAGGAATGCTGCATCGCCACACACCCGCGAAGAATGCCCACGACGCCAGCGCGCCGTCCATTCTCGTACTCGTACTTATTACCTCGCCAACAGGTGCGGGACGATCGGGCGCGTAAGCAGTAAGCGCCAAATCGCAAAACCCCGCACCGCAAGGGCGGGGTTTTTTGTTGCCTTGCACCCACCCCTCCAACACACCGTTCCACAGAGAGCCCTGAAATGACCCAGTCTTCCCTTCCCAAGCCCAGCATCGCCATCGTCGGTTATGGCAGCCAGGGCCGCGCCCATGCGCTGAACCTGCGCGATTCGGGCTTCGACGTCACCGTCGGCCTGCGCCCCGGCGGTCCGACCGAGGCCAAGGCCAAGGCCGACGGCTTCAACGTCAAGACGCCGGCCGATGCAGTGAAGGAAGCCGATCTGGTCGCCGTCCTCACGCCGGACATGGTGCAGAGGCAGGTCTACGAGGACGCGATCGCGCCGAACATGAAGCCGGGGGCCTGCCTGCTGTTCGCGCACGGGCTGAACGTGCATTTCGACATGATCAAGCCGCGCGAAGACCTGGACGTGGTGCTGGTGGCGCCCAAGGGCCCGGGCGCGCTGGTGCGCCGCGAATACGAGATCGGCCGCGGCGTGCCCTGCATCTACGCCATCCATCAGGACAAGAGCGGCAAGGCCAAGGACCTGGCGCTGGTCTATGCCGGCGGCCTGGGCGGCGCGCGCGCCAACCTGATCGAGACCACCTTCAAGGAAGAGACCGAGACCGACCTGTTCGGCGAGCAGGCCGTGCTGTGCGGCGGCGCCTCGTCGCTGGTGCAGGCCGGCTTCGAAGTGCTGGTCGAAGCGGGCTACCAGCCCGAGATCGCCTACTACGAAGTGCTGCACGAGCTGAAGCTGATCGTCGACCTGTTCTATGAAGGCGGCATCACCCGCATGCTCGAGTTCGTGTCCGAGACCGCGCAGTACGGCGACTACGTCAGCGGTCCGCGCGTGATCGACGCCGGCACCAAGGAGCGCATGCGCGAAGTGCTCAAGGACATCCAGGACGGTACCTTCACCCGCAACTGGGTGGCCGAGCACGCGGCGGGCCTGCCGAACTACAACAAGTTCAAGCAGGCCGACCTCGACCATCCGATCGAGGTGGTCGGCAAGAAGCTGCGCGCGAAGATGGTGTGGCTGGACAACTCCCCGAAGGAAGAGAAAGAGGCCGCGTGATGAACGGTGCGCAGTGGCTGGTGCGGGCACTCGAGGCCGAGGGCGTTGATGCGCTCTTCGGCTACCCCGGCGGTACGATCATGCCGTTCTACGACGCGCTGCACGGCGCGTCGACGCTCAAGCACGTGCTGGTACGACACGAGCAAGGCGCGGCGTTCGCAGCCAACGGCTTTGCACGCGCCAGCGGCCGCGTCGGCGTCTGCGTGGCGACGTCCGGGCCGGGCGCGTCGAACCTGGTGACCGGCATCGCCGACGCCATGTTCGACTCGGTGCCGATGGTGATCCTCACCGGCCAGGTGCCCACATTCCTGATGGGCACCGACGCGTTCCAAGAACTGGACGTGTTCGCCATGACCATGCCGATCGTCAAGCACAGCTTCCTGCCGCGCAGCGTCGATGATTTGCCGCGCATGTTCGCCGAAGCCTTCCGTATCGCACGCAGCGGGCGTCCGGGGCCGGTGCTGATCGACCTGCCCAAGGACGTGCAGGTGGGCGACGCCTCGCACCTGCCGGTGCATTCGCCGCTGCCGGTCGATCCGGTGCCGGGCCCGCCCGATGCCGCGCTGCACGAAGCCGCCGCGCTCATCTCCCAGTGCACCAAGCCGGTGGTCTATGCCGGCGGCGGCCTGGTGCTGGGCGATGCGATCGATGCGTTCCGCGAGTTCGTCGACCTCACCGGCCTGCCCACCGTGCTCACGCTCAAGGCGCTGGGCGCGCTGCCGGCGCAGCATCCCTCCAACCTGGGCATGCTGGGCATGCACGGCAGCCGCGCCGCCAACATGGCGGTGCAGGAGTGCGACCTGCTGTTCGTCGTCGGTGCGCGCTTCGACGACCGCGCCACCGGCAAGCTGGCCGAGTTCGCGCCGCATGCACGCGTGGTGCACCTGGACGGCGACTGCTGCGAGATCGGCAAGCTGCGCAGCGTCGACGTGTCGGTGCCCGGCGACATCGGCGCCAGCCTCAGCCGCCTGGCCGCACCGCTGGCCGCGCAGATGGAAGGCCGCCACGCGGCCCCGCGCAAGGCCTGGCGCGACCTCTGCGCCGAACGCCGCAGCCGCCACGCGCCGCGCTACGACGCGCCCGGCGAGAAGGTCTACGCACCCGCCCTGCTCAGGCGCCTGAGCGACCTGGCGCCGCACGCCGTGGTCGCCTGCGACGTCGGCCAGCACCAGATGTGGGTCGCGCAGCACTGGCGCTTCCAGCACCCGCGCCAGCACCTGACCAGCGGCGCGCTGGGCGCGATGGGCTTTGGCCTGCCGGCCGCGATGGGCGCGCAGATGGAAAGCCCGGCCGCGCAGGTGATCTGCGTCAGCGGCGACGGCTCGTTCATGATGAACATCCAGGAGCTGGCGACGATCCGCCGCTACCGGCTGCCGGTGAAGATCGTGTTGCTCGACAACTCGGCGCTGGGCATGGTCCGCCAGTGGCAGGAACTGTTCTTCGAGAAGCGCTATTCGGAGATCGACCTGTCCGACAATCCGGACTTCGCCGAAGTGGCGCGTGCGTTCGGCATCCAGGCACTGCACGTGGACAAGGCCGCCGGCGTGGACGACGCGCTCAAGGCGCTGCTCGCGGCGGAGGGCCCGACCCTCCTGCACGTGGCGATCGACACGGCCGCCAACGTCTGGCCGCTGGTGCCGCCGAACCACAACAACGCACAGATGATGGATCCGGATGATGCCGGCTCGCTGGATACCGGCGAACCGGCCGCACCGTCCACCACGTCGCCCGCCTCCGGGGAGCCCAACAATGCGCTACCAGCTTGATTTCATCCTGCGCCGCGCCGAAGGCGTGCTGCCGCGCGTGCTGGGCGCGACCGAACGGCGCGGCTTCCGCCCGCTGGCGGTCGAAGGCGAGGCCGGCGCCGACGGCGAACAATGGCGGCTGCGGGTGACCGTCGAGGGCGAGCGCCCCGACGCGACCCTGCAGGCGCAGCTCGCCAAGCTCTACGACTGCCTGTCGGTCCAGGTACAGCCCTGCCCCTGATCGCGCACCACCCGTCGTTCCACCACCCCATCGCGACCTGTCCAACGGACCTCCCATGAGCGCCACCGTCACCCCCATCGCCGAAGCCCATGCCCGCCACGCGGCAGCCGCGCAGCCGGTTGCCACGCCCGCGCAGACCCTGGCCTGGTTCGACGGCGCCCTGGTTGCCTCTGACACCATGCAGGCCGGCCTGACCACGCACGCCATGCACTACGGCAGCGGCGTGTTCGAAGGCATCCGCGCCTACGCCACGGACGAGGGCACGGCCGTGTTCCGCCTGCCCGAACACCTCGAGCGCATGCGCCAGGGCGCGGAGATGTTCGGCCTGCCCTTCGACCCCGCGCAGTGCGCGCAGGCCACCCTGGCGACGCTGCGCGCCAACGGCCACAGCGACGCCTACATCCGCCCGCTGGCCTGGTTCGGCGAGGGCAGCTTCGGCCTCGACGTCGAAGGCCACGTGCCGCACCTGATGGTCGCCACCACCGCCACCCAGGTGCACCTCAACGGCAGCCGCGCGCGCCTGGGCGTGAGCCGCTGGCGCCGCAACCCGGCCGATTCGCTGCCGCCGCTCAAGCTCTGCGGCGGCTACGTGAACTCGATCCTGGCCAAACGCGAGGCCAAGGCACGCGGCTTCGATGAGGCCCTGTTCACCGATCGCGAGAACAACGTGGTCGAGTGCACCGGCGCCAACGTGTTCATGGTCAAGGACGGGCGCATCACCGCGGTCGAGCACCGCGACGCCCTGCCCGGCATCACCCGCGACACGCTGCTGCAGCTCAGCGGCGCGGAGTCGCGCATGGCGACGCTGTCCGAACTGCTGGATGCCGACGAAGTGTTCGCCTGCGGTACTGCCGCCGAGGTGGCGCCGGTGGCGCAGATCGAAGACCGCCACTACGGCGACAACCCGGTGACGCGTGGGCTGCAGGCACTGTATGGCCGCGTCGTGCGCGGCCAAGAAGCCGCATACCGCCACTGGCTGACGACGGTCTGATGGACCCTGCCGTAGCCAGCACCATCGAGGTGTCCGCCAGCGACGTGCTGGCGGCGCAGGCGCGGCTGCGCAGGTACCTGGACGTCACCCCGACCCACTACGCCGAGCGCTTCGGCACCTGGCTCAAGCTCGAGAACCTGCAGCGCACCGGTTCGTACAAGGTGCGCGGCGCATTGAACGCGCTGCTGGCCGCGCGCGAGCGCGGCGACGACCGCTACGTGATCACCGCCTCCGCCGGCAACCACGCGCAGGGCATGGCCTGGGCGGCGTACCGGCTTGGCATCCCCGCGATCACGGTGATGCCGAAGACCGCGCCGGAGACCAAGGTCGCCGGCGTCGCCCATTGGGGCGCCACGGTGCGCCTGCACGGCGAAACCTACGACGAGGCCAAGGCATTCGCCAAGGAGCTGGCCGAACAGAACGGCTTCCGGCTGCTGTCGGCCTTCGACGATCCCGACGTGATCGCCGGCCAGGGCACGGTCGGCCTGGAGATCGCCGCGGCGATGAACCCGGACGTGGTGCTGGTGCCGATCGGCGGCGGCGGCCTGGCCGCGGGCGTCGCGCTGGCGCTGAAGTCGCAGGGCGTGCGCATCATCGGCGCGCAGGTGGAGGGCTGCGACGCCATGGCGCGCGCGCTCAAGGGCGACCGCAGCCTGGTCGATCCGCGCGCCACGCTGGCGGACGGCGTGCGGGTGAAGGAGCCGGGCTACCTCACCGAACGCATCCTGCGCGAGCTGCTGGACGACGTCATCATCGTGCGCGAGGCCGAGCTGCGCGAGACCCTGGTGCGCCTGGCGCTGGAGGAACACGTGATCGCCGAGGGCGCCGGCGCGCTGGCGCTGGCCGCCGGCAAGCGCGTGGCCGGCAAGCGCAAGTGCGCGGTGGTGTCCGGCGGCAACGTCGATGCCGGCGTGCTGGCCACCCTGCTTTCGGAGGTCCGCCCGCGTCCGCCGCGCAAGCCGCGCAGGCGCGTGCGCGAGCGACTTCCGCTGCCGGCGGCGAAGCAGACCCTGCTTCCCGCCGGCCTTCTCCCTGTATCCGATACATCGTCGCCGCGGCAGAAACCCGCACCGAGTAACATCCGCAAGGATCTTCCCGAGGAACTCCTCGCATGAGCAGCACCCCCCAATTCGTACGCATCTTTGACACCACCCTGCGCGACGGCGAGCAGTCCCCCGGCTGCAGCATGACTCCGCAGCAGAAGGTGGTGATGGCGCGCGCGCTCGCCGAACTGGGCGTGGACATCATCGAAACCGGCTTCCCGGCCAGCTCGCAGTCCGACCGCGACGCCACCGCGCAGATCGTGCGCGAGCTGCGCGACACCACCCTGGCCGTGCTCTCGCGCTGCCTGCCCGGCGACATCGAGGCCTCCGCGCGCGCGCTCGAAGGCGCCGCGAAGCCGCGCATCCACGTGTTCCTGTCGACCAGTCCGCTGCACCGCGAGCACAAGCTGCGGATGAGCCGCGAGCAGGTGCTCGACTCGATCGGCACGCACGTCGCGATGGCGCGCAGCTACGTCGACGACATCGAGTTCTCGCCCGAGGACGGTACCCGCACGGAGGAAGACTTCCTGCACGAGGCGGTCGGCGTGGCGATCGCCGCCGGTGCGACCACCATCAACGTGCCCGACACCCTCGGCTACACCACGCCGGAAGAGATCCGCGGCCTGTTCGAGCGCATGATCGCGAACATCCCGGGCGCGCGCGACGTGATCTTCAGCGCCCATTGCCACAACGACCTCGGCCTGGCCGTGGCCAACTCGCTGGCGGCGATGGAGGGCGGCGCGCGCCAGATCGAGTGCACCATCAACGGCATCGGCGAGCGCGCCGGCAACGCGGCGCTGGAAGAGCTGGTGATGGCGCTGAAGGTGCGCAGCGCCTTCTACGGCATCGACACGCGCATCGACACGCGCCGCCTGGTGTCGACCTCGCAGCTGCTGCAGCGCCTCATCGGCATGCCGGTGCAGCGCAACAAGGCGATCGTTGGCCAGAACGCGTTCGCGCACGAGTCGGGCATCCACCAGCACGGCATGCTGCGCAACCGCAGCACCTACGAGATCATGAGTCCGTCCGACGTCGGCTGGCCCGACACCAAGATGGTGCTGGGACGCCACAGCGGCCGGGCTGCGCTGGAGCACCGCCTGCGCGCGCTCGGCTACACGATGGAGGACGAGCAGCTCGACCAGGTATTCATCCGCTTCAAGGACCTGTGCGAGCAGCAGCGCGTGGTGGAGGACGATGACCTGGAGCGGCTGATCAACGGTGGCCTCGATGGACAGGGCTATCGGCTGGCGTCGATGACCATCAGCGATCGCGGCCAGCGCGCCAGCGCGCAGGTGGAGCTGTCGGATCCGGACGGCAGGAAGATCAGCGAGAGCGCGCTGGGCGACGGCCCGGTGGATGCGCTGTTCGCGGCCCTGTGCAATGCGACCGGGGTGAAGCTGTCGCTGGAAAGCTACAGCGTGCACAGCGTCGGCCTCGGCGCGGATGCGCAGGGCGAGGCTTCGCTGAGCGTCCACCACGAGGGCGTCGAGTACCAGGGCAGCGGCACCAGCCGCGACATCATCGAGGCCAGCGCACTGGCCTGGCTGGACGTGGCCAACCGCATCCTGCGCCGCGCGCCCGCCGCCACGCCGGGCATCGAAGCCCGCGCGACCGCCTGATCCAACCCACACCGCCGCCGTCCGCCGCCTCGCGCGTCGGGCCGGCACGCACAGGCGGACAGCGCCTTCGCCGTCCGCCCCTCTTCCACGCTCGCCTTCGAAATCCATGCACGCTGACATTGTCGTACTGCCCGGGGACGGTATCGGTCCCGAGATCATCTCCGCCACCCTGCCCGTCCTGGAAGCCGTCGCCACGCGCTTCGGCCATTCGTTCTCATTTGCCGAGCACGATATCGGCGGCATCGCCATCGACCGCCACGGTGAGCCGTTGCCGGCGGCGACGCTCGAAGCCGCGCGCAAGGCCGATGCGATCCTGCTGGGCGCGGTCGGCGGCCCCAAGTGGTCGGATCCGAACGCGAAGGTCCGCCCCGAGCAGGGCCTGCTGGCGATCCGCAAGGCCCTGGGCCTGTTCGCCAACCTGCGTCCGGTCAAGCCGCATGCGGCCGCGCTCGACGCGTCCCCGATCAAGCCCGAGCTGCTACAAGGCGTGGACATCGTGGTGGTGCGCGAGCTCACCGGTGGCATCTACTTTGGCGACAAGACCCGCAGCGACACCGAGGCCACCGACCTGTGCCGCTACAGCGTGGCCGAGATCGAGCGCGTGGTGCGCAGCGCCGCGGCGCTTGCCCGCCAGCGCCGCGGACACCTGACCTCGGTCGACAAGGCCAACGTGCTGGAGACCTCGCGCCTGTGGCGCGACGTGACCACGCGGGTGATGCGCGATGAGTTCGCGGACGTGACCGTCGAGCACCAGCTGGTCGATTCGATGGCGATGCACCTGCTGTCCAGGCCGCGCGCCTACGACGTGATCGTGACCGAGAACATGTTCGGCGACATCCTCACCGACGAGGCCTCGATGCTGGCCGGCTCGCTGGGGCTGCTGGCCTCGGCATCGCTGGGCGCCGGCAAGGTCGGAATCTATGAGCCGATCCACGGTTCGGCGCCCGACATCGCCGGCAAGGGCATCGCCAACCCCTACGCCACGATCCTGAGCGCGGCCCTGCTGCTGCGGCATTCGCTGGGCCTCGAGGCCGAGGCCGCGGCGGTGGAGGCGGCGGTCTCCGCTGCGCTGGACGCGAGGGTATTCACCGCCGATCTCGCCGCGCCGGGCCAGGCGGTCGATACCGCCCGCGCCGCGCAGGCGGTACTCGAACACATGGCCTGAAGCTGCACGGCCGGCCCGCGGGGCACGGCGAGGGTCGACGACATCGAAACAGACAGGGGATGCAAATGCGGCTTTCGAGGGACGAATTTCTGGCGCGGGTCGAACGCCGCGATCCAGGCCAGCCTGAGTTCCTGCAGGCGGTAAAGGAGGTCACGGCCAGCCTGTGGCCGTTCCTGGAGCGTTTCCCCGAGTACGGCCAGCACGGCCTGATGGAGCGCCTGGTCGAGCCGGAGCGCGTGATCCAGTTCCGAGTGAGCTGGGTCGACGACCGCGGCAACGTGCAGGTCAACCGCGCCTGGCGCGTGCAGCACAGTTCGGCGATCGGCCCGTTCAAGGGCGGCATGCGCTTCCATCCGTCGGTGAACCTGTCGATCCTCAAGTTCCTGGGTTTCGAGCAGACCTTCAAGAACGCGCTCACTACGCTGCCGATGGGTGGCGGCAAGGGCGGCGCGGACTTCGATCCCAAGGGCAGGAGCGACGGCGAGGTGATGCGCTTCTGCCAGGCGCTGATGTTCGAGCTGCACCGCCACCTGGGGCCCGATACCGACGTGCCCGCGGGCGACATCGGCGTGGGGGCGCGCGAGGTCGGTTTCATGGCCGGCATGATGAAGAAGCTCTCCAACCAGGCCGCCAGCGTGTTCACCGGCAAGGGGCTGTCCTACGGCGGCAGCCTGATGCGGCCGGAAGCGACCGGCTTCGGCACGGTCTACTTCGTCGAGCAGATGCTGCACCACGCGCGGCGCGAGACGCAGGGCGCGCGGGTGCTGGTCTCCGGGTCGGGCAACGTGGCGCAATTCGCCGCAGTCAAGGCCGAGGAACTGGGTGGCAAGGTGCTGACCTTCAGCGATTCGGACGGCACGCTGTACGCGCGCGACGGCTTCGACCCCGAAGCGATCCGCGAGGTCGCCGAACTGAAGAACCTGCGCCGCGGACGCCTGTCCGAACTGGGCGAGGACGCGCGCTTCGAGTACCTGCCCGGCAAGCGACCCTGGCACATCCCGGCCGAGATCGCCCTGCCCTGCGCCACCCAGAACGAGCTCGACGCCGACGATGCGCGCACGCTGGTGCACAACGGCGTGGTCTGCGTGGCCGAAGGCGCGAACATGCCGAGCACGCTGGAGGCGGTGGACGTGTTTCTCGAGGCGGGCACGCTGTACGCGCCGGGCAAGGCGAGCAATGCCGGCGGCGTGGCCACGTCCGGGCTGGAGATGAGCCAGAACGCGCTGCGCCTGTCGTGGCACCACGCGGAGGTCGACGAGCGCCTGCACGCGATCATGAAGGATATCCACGGCCACTGCGTGCGCCACGGCAAGCGCCAGGACGGCAGCATCAACTACGTCGACGGCGCCAACATCGCCGGCTTCGTGAAGGTCGCCGACGCGATGCTGGCGCAAGGCGTTTACTGAGGCGCTGGCGCGCGGCGTTCTCGTGGAGGCGGAGCGCGGCGACCGGGCGCTCGGTCGCTCGCCCGCGCCCGTCCTGTCATCTCGAACGCAGTGAGAGATCTTCTTCCGGCGGCGTGATTCGGTTGGGCAGATCTCTCACTGCGTTCGAGATGACAGCTGGGTTCGAGATGACAGCTGGGTTCGAGATGACAGCTGCGTTCGAGATGACAGCTGGGCTCGAGATGACAGCTGCTTCAAGCCGACGGTGAATGGCTACGGATGCGATCCGACCTCGCGAACGCCAGGCGCGCCGGCTCACCCCATGGCGTCGAACAGCCAGGGCTGCGCCGCGCGGTGCCGGGTCTCGAACGTGGCGATCGCGTCGCGCTCCTGCAGGGTCAGGCCGATGTCGTCCAGGCCGTTGAACAGGCAGTGCTTGCGGAACGCGTCGATCTCGAAGGAATACCGCGCGCCGTCGGGCCGGGTCACCGTCTGCGCGGCGAGGTCCACCGTCAGCGTATAGCCCTCGTTGGCCGCGCACTGTGCGAACAGCGCATCGACCTCGTCGTCGGCCAGCACGATCGGCAGCAGTCCGTTCTTGAAGCTGTTGTTGTAGAAGATGTCGGCGAAGCTGGGCGCGATGATGGCCCGGAAGCCGTATTCCTCCAGCGCCCACGGCGCATGCTCGCGCGAGGAGCCGCAGCCGAAGTTCTCGCGCGCCAGCAGCACGCTGGCACCGGCATAGCGCGGAAGATTGAGCACGAAGCCGGGATTGAGTGGCCGCGTGCTGCTGTCCTCGCCTGGCTGGCCGACGTCCAGATAGCGCCACTCGTCGAACAGGTTCGGCCCGAAGCCGCTGCGCCTGATCGACTTCAGGAACTGCTTGGGGATGATCTGGTCGGTATCGACGTTGGCGCGGTCGAGCGGCGCGACCAGGCCGGCATGTGTGGTGAAGGCTTTCATGGCTGCGTGTCCTCAGGCTTGCATCAGTTCGCGCACATCGACGAAGTGGCCGGCCACGGCGGCGGCAGCGGCCATCGCCGGACTGACCAGGTGGGTGCGTCCGCCCGTGCCCTGCCGTCCTTCGAAGTTGCGGTTGGAGGTCGACGCGCAGTGCTCGCCGCTGCCGAGCTTGTCGGGGTTCATCGCCAGGCACATCGAACAGCCCGGCTCGCGCCACTCGAAGCCCGCGTCCAGGAAGACCTTGTCCAGCCCCTCGGCCTCGGCCTGCGCCTTGACCAGGCCGGAGCCGGGCACCACCAGCGCCTGCTTCACGCTGGCAGCGACCCTGCGGCCGCGGGCGACGTCGGCCGCGGCGCGCAGGTCCTCGATGCGCGAGTTGGTGCACGAGCCGATGAACACCCGATCGAGCCTGATGCTGGTGATCGGCTGGTTGGCCTGCAGTCCCATGTACTTCAATGCGCGCTCGATCGAATCCTTTTTCACCGGATCGGCCTCGCGCGCCGGGTCCGGCACGTTCTGGTCCACCGCCAGCACCATCTCCGGCGACGTGCCCCAGCTGACCTGCGGCCGGATGTCCTCCGCCCGCAGTTCGACCACGGTATCGAAGCGCGCGTCGTCGTCCGACACCAGCGTCTTCCACAGCGCGACCGCGGCATCCCAGTCGCCGTCCTTGGGCGCGAAGGGGCGGCCGTGCACGTAGTCGATGGTCTTCTGGTCCACCGCCACCATGCCCACGCGCGCACCGGCTTCGATGGACATGTTGCAGATGGTCATGCGCCCTTCGATGGACAGGTCGCGGATCGCGCTGCCGGCGAACTCGAGCGCGTGGCCGTTGCCGCCTGCGGTCCCGATCCTGCCGATGATGGCCAGCACGATGTCCTTGGCGGTCACGCCGGGGCCAGGCCGGCCTTCGACGCGCACCTGCATGTTCTTCATCTTCTTGGCCACCAGGCATTGGGTGGCCAGCACGTGTTCGACCTCGGAGGTGCCGATGCCGTGCGCCAGCGCGCCGAACGCGCCGTGCGTGGAGGTGTGTGAATCGCCGCAGACCACGGTCATGCCCGGCAGGGTCGCGCCCTGCTCCGGACCGACGACGTGGACGATGCCCTGGCGCGCGTCGTTCATCCGGAACTCGAGGATGCCGAACTCGTCGCAGTTGTCGTCAAGCGTCTGCACCTGCAGGCGCGAGACCTCGTCGACGATCGCTTCCAGCCCGCCCTGGCGCTCGGCTTTGGTGGTCGGCACGTTGTGGTCCGGGGTCGCGATGTTGGCGTCCACGCGCCACGGCCTGCGGCCGGCCAGGCGCAATCCTTCAAAGGCCTGCGGCGAAGTCACCTCGTGCAGGATGTGGCGGTCGATGTAGATCAGCGAGGAGCCGTCGTCGCGACGCTTGACCTCGTGCATCTCCCACAGCTTGTCATAGAGAGTCTTGCCGGACATGGCGAATGGTTCCGATTGATGCTTGGGGTGGGTGACGGAGCGGCAGGCAGGCCATGGAGCCCGGCTTGACCAGCCTTCGGCTGTTGAAAGGCACTTCGCCGGGATGACGGTGTCTGCGGCTGCCGGGCAACCTGCTGATCCATCCTAGGCACTTGCATTCGATAACTCCAATTCATATTTTTCATCCAACGCATAACTGGAGCGACTGGATGCAACTGGCCAGCCTGGCGGCATTCCTGGCCGTCGCCGAGAGCGGCGGCTTCTCGGCGGCCGGCGAGCGGCTGCATCTCACCCAGCCTGCGGTGAGCAAGCGCATCGCCGCGCTGGAACAGCACCTGGGGCGGCGGCTGTTCGACCGCATCGGCCGCGAGATCGCGCTTACCGAAGCCGGCCGCGCCCTGCTGCCGCGCGCACGGAGCATCCTCGGCGAGATGGAGGACACGCGCCGCGCCCTGGGCAATCTGGACGCGTCCGTCGCCGGCCACCTCACCCTGGCGACCAGCCACCACATCGGCCTGCACCGGCTGCCACCGCTGCTGCGCGCGTTCATCGGCAAGCATCCGCAGGCGCCGGTCGACATCCGCTTCCTCGATTCCGAACACGCCTGGTCGGAGGTGCTGCACGGCCGGCTGGAGCTTGCGATCACCACGCTCGGCCCGGCCGCGGCGCCGCTGCGCGCCGTACCCGTGTGGGACGATCCGCTGGAATTCGTGGTTGCACCGGACCATCCCCTCGCCGCGCGCGGCCGCGCCACGCTGCGCGAGCTGGCTGCGCATCCGGCGGTGCTGCCCGATGCGAACACCTTCACCCACCGCATCGTGGCCGAGCGCTTTGCCGCCGAAGGCCTGGCGCCGCGCCTGCACATGACCACCAACGCGATGGAGACGCTGAAGATGCTGGCAGGCGTCGGCCTGGCCTGGAGCGTGCTGCCGCATACGATGCTCGATGCGTCGACGGTGGTGCTGCGCGTAGCCGGAGGGCGGCTGCAGCGCCAGCTGGGCTACGTCACCCACAGCGGGCGCACGCTGTCGAATGCGGCGCGCGCATTCATGGCGCTGCTGGACGATGCGTCGGTGCGGCAACGCTGATCATGCGCAACGCGACACTTCGCGTGTTCAGCGCGCGATATCGGGCCCGGGCTCGTCACGCCGCACCCGGAACCACGCGGCATAGAGCGCCGGCAGGAACAGCAGGGTCAGCACGGTGGCGATGGTGAGCCCGCCCATGATCGCCACCGCCATCGGCCCGAAGAAGGCGCTGCGCGACAGCGGGACCATCGCCAGGATCGCGGCCAGCGCGGTCAGCACGATCGGCCGGAAGCGGCGCACCGTGGCGTCGATGATCGCCTCCCAGCGCGGGTGGCCGGCGGCGATGTCCTGTTCGATCTGGTCGACCAGGATGACCGCGTTGCGCATGATCATGCCGGCCAGCGCGATCGTGCCCAGCATCGCCACGAAGCCGAACGGCACGCGGAATGCGAGCAGGAACAGGGTCACGCCGATCAGCCCCAGCGGCGCGGTCAGCAGCACCAGCAGCGAACGCGACAGGCTGCGCAGCTGCAGCATCAGCAGGGTCACCACCACCAGCAGGAACAGCGGCAGGCCGGCCTTGATCGAATCCTGGCCGCGCGCCGAATCCTCCACCGCGCCGCCGGTTTCCAGCAGGTAGCCCGGCGGCAGCGCCTGGCGGATGTCCTCCAGCGTCGGCAGGATCTGCGCCACCACCGTCGGCGGCGTGACGCCGTCGCGGATGTCGGCGCGCACGGTGATGGTGGGCAGGCGGTCGCGATGCCAGATGATGCCGTCCTCGTAGCCGTACTCGAGCGTGGCCACCTGCGACAGCGGCACCGGCCCGCCTTCGCCGCCGGGAATCGCCAGGCTGCCGAGCAGCTCCAGGTGCGTGCGCTCCTCGCCGGTGCCGCGCAGCAGCACGCCGATCAGCTCGTTGCCTTCGCGGAAGGTGCTGACCTGCAGCCCGCTGAGCGAGCCCGACAGGAACTGCGCCACGCGCTGCGAGCTGATGCCCAGCGCGCGCGCGCGGTCCTGGTCGATGCGCAGGCGCACCACCTTGCTCGGCTCGCTCCAGTCCAGGTGCACGTTGTCCAGGTGCGGGTTGGCGCGCACGCGCGTCGCGACCTGCTCTGCAAGCTCGCGCACCCGCTCGACGTGTTCGCCGGAGACGCGGAACTGGACCGGGTAGCCGACCGGAGGACCGTTCTCCAGCCGCGTCACGCGCAGCTGCAGTTCCGGGAAGCGCGGCACCACCTCGTCCAGCAGCCAGGCGCGCACCGCCTCGCGCGAATCGAGGTCATCCGCGCGCACCACGAACTGGCCGAAGTTGGTTTGCGGCAGCTGCTGGTCCAGCGGCAAATAGAAGCGCGGTGAACCGGTGCCGACGTAGGCGACGTAGTTGTCGATGCCTTCGCGGCCGGCCAGCATGGCCTCCAATCGACGCACCTGGGCCTCGGTCGCGCGCAGCGAGCTGCCTTCGGCCAGCTCCATGTCGACCATCAGCTCGAGCCGCGTGGAATCGGGGAAGAACTGCTGCGGCACAAAGCGGAACAGCGCCAGCGACAGCGCGAATGCGGCAATGGTGGCGATGATCACCAGCCAGCGGTGGCGCAGCGACCAGTCCAGCAGGTGGCGGAAGCGCAGGTAGAACCGGGTCTGGTAGGGATCGTGCCCAGGTATCGCCCCGCTTGAGCTCCCTCCCCCGCTTGCGCCTCCTGCCCCACTTGCGCTCCCTCCCCCGCTTGCGGGGGAGGGTTGGGGTGGGGGCAAGCCGGTCGTCGCGCCATCAAGCGCTGCTTCGCGGCGCTCCCCCACCCCGGCCCTCCCCCGCAGGCGGGGGAGGGAGACGACGCGGCGAACGAAGTTGGACAGTCTCTGCAGCAGCGGCGGCTTCCCCGCATGCGCCTGCATGTCCGGCAGCATCTTCTCGCCCAGCCACGGGATGAACAGCACCGCCGCGATCCACGACACCACCAGCGCGATCGCCACCACCTCGAACAGCGAGCGCGTGTACTCGCCCACGCCCGAGGCCGCAGTCGCGATCGGCAGGAAGCCGGCCGCGGTCACCAGGGTGCCGGTGAGCATCGGGAAGGCGGTATTGGTCCAGGCGAAGCCGGCCGCGCGGAAGCGGTCGAAGCCCTGCTCCATCTTGATCGCCATCATCTCCACAGCAATGATCGCGTCGTCCACCAGCAGGCCCAGCGCCAGCACCAGCGCGCCCAACGAGATCTTGTGCAGGCCGACGCCGAACCACTTCATCACCACGAACGTCATTGCCAGCACCAGCGGGATCGCCACCCCCACCACCAGCCCGGTGCGGAAGCCCAGCGCGAAAAAGCTCACCAGCAGCACGATCGCCACCGCCTCGGCCAGCACCTTGACGAACTCGCCGACCGAGTCGCGCACCGCGGCCGGCTGGTCGGTGACCTTGCGCAGTTCCATGCCGGCCGGCAGCGTGCGCTGCAGGCGCTCGAACGCCGCGTCCAGGGTGCTGCCCAGGCGCAGGATGTCACCGCCCTCGCGCATCGACACGCCCAGGCCGATCGCGTCCTGGCCCATGAAGCGCATGCGCGGCGCGGCCGGGTCGGAAAAGCCGCGGGTGACGGTGGCGACGTCACCCAGGCGGACGGTGCGGTCGCCGGCGCGGATGGGGAAGTCGCGGATGTCGTCGACGGAAGCGAAGGCGCCGTCCACGCGCAGCTGCACGCGCTCGCCCGGGGTTTCGAAGAAGCCGGTCGGCGAGACGGCGTTCTGCTGCGCCAGCGCCTGCTGGATCGTCGCCATCGGGATGCCGAAGGTGGCCAGCCGCGTATTGCTGACCTCGATCCAGATCCGCTCGTCCTGCAGGCCGATCAGCTCGACCTTGCCGACGTTGTCGATGCGCTGCAGCTCAAGCTGGACCCGGTCGGCGTAATCCTTGAGCACGGCGTAGTCGAAGCCCTCGCCGGTGAGCGCGTAGATGTTGCCGAAGGTGTCGCCGAACTCGTCGTTGAAGAACGGGCCGACTACGCCCTCGGGCAGGGTCGCGCGGATGTCGCCGATCTTCTTGCGCACCTCGTACCAGAGCTTTGGCACGTCGCGCGAGCGCATCGAGTCGCGCGCCATGAAGATCACCTGCGATTCGCCCGGCCGCGAGTACGAGCGGATGTACTCGTACTCGCCGGTTTCCATCAGCTTCTTCTCGATGCGCTCGGTGACCTGGCGCGCGACCTCCTCGGCGGTGGCGCCCGGCCACAGGGTGCGCACCACCATCGCCTTGAAGGTGAACGGCGGGTCTTCCGAGCGCCCCAGCTGCAGGTAGGACAGCGCCCCGCCGATGGCGACCACGATCATCGCGTACAGCACCAGGCTGCGGTTGCGCAGCGCCCACTCGGAGAGGTTGAAGCGCATGGCTCAGCGCTCCACCCGGCCGCGGTGGGCGTCGCAATGCCGCGCCGGCGTGCTCTGACCAGGTCTCGCCCGGGCGACACCCGGCGCCAAGCACTGCGGCTTCGCGGCAGTCACCGCGGCTGTTCCGCGGAAGCCGGCGCCGGCGTGGCGAGCCCCACCGGCCGATTGTCGCGGTCCACCGGCGTCACCGCCTGGCCCTCGCGCAGCAGGTGACCACCCGCCGTCACCACCCAGTCGTCGGGCTCCAGCCCCGACAGCACCCGGACCCGCTCCTGGCCCAGCCGCCCCGGCTCCACCGGCGCCAGCCGCAGCGTGCCGCTGGCCGGCTCGAACACCCACACCGCATGCCCGCCCGACGGACCCGGCTGCAGCGCGGTCAGGGGCACGCTCAGCGCCGCGCCCTCCCCCTCCTCCCGCACGTGGACGCGCGCGCTCTGGCCCAGCGCGACCTCGTCGGCGACGTCGGCATCCAGTGCCACGCGCGCGGCGAAGGTACGCGCCTGCGGATCGGCGGCAGCGGCGATCTCGCGGATGCTCCCGCGCAGGCGCCGCTCCGGACCAACCCACAGTTCGACCTCGACCACCTGCCCGAGGCTGGCTTCGCCAACGCGCGATTCCGGCAGCGCGATCGCGACTTCGCGGCCGCCGTCACCGGCCAGGGTATAGACCGCCTGTCCAGCGGCGACCACCTGCCCGGCCTCGGCCAGGCGGCTGGCCACCACGCCATCAAACGGCGCACGCAGTTGCGCGTAGCCGGCCTGGTTGCGGGCGACATCGAGCTGCGCCCGGGCGGCGCTGGCTTGTTCCCCGGCCGCCCGCCAGGCCGCGTCCTGCGCGTCCATGGCCGACTGGCTGACCAGCCGCTCGCGCAGCAGCGCCTGGAAGCGGGTGCGGTCGGCGCTGATCCGACCCAGCTCTGCTTCGGCAGCCGCCAGCTGCGCACGCGCAGCTTCGGCCTGCAGGCGCTGGTCGCCCGGGTCCAGTTCGGCCAACACCTGGCCCTTGCGCACGCGTTCTCCGGCATCGACGTGGCGGCGGACGAGGTTGCCGCCGATGCGGAATGCGAGCGGGCTTTCCTCACGGGCGCGGATCTCGCCGGCGTAGGTGACGACCGCAGCGTCGGCGCCGCTGCGTGGCTGTTCCACCAGCACCGGGCGCCGCGTTTCGACGGCCTCGCCGTTCCCGCCGCAGGCGGACAGCAGTGCGGCCATCGCCGCACCAAGGGCCCACAGGGAGGAGCGATCGGTCATGTGCATCCGGAGCGCGGGGTGAATGCCAGGGCGGGCAGAGTATAAATAGCAAACCGATTAGTCTAGTATTCCATGGATGGCCCCGCAGCTCCCGCCCGTCGTCGCCAAGCCCAAGCCGACCCCCGGACCCGGCCGCCCCAAGGACCTGGCCAAGCGCGCCGCGATCCTCGACGCCGCGGCGCGCATGTTCACGCGCTTAGGCTTCGAAGGCGCGAGCATGGACCAGATCGCGGCCGAGGCCGGCGTGTCCAAGCTCACCGTCTACAGCCACTTCGGCGACAAGGAAGCCCTGTTCGGCGAGGCCGTGCGGGTGGTCTGCGATTCGCTGATGCCCGACGACCTGTTCGTGGCCGACCCGTCGGCGCCGCTGCGCTCGCAGCTGGACGGCATCGCCCGCGCCTTCTTCGCGATGATCACCAGCGAAGAAGCGCTGGCCACGCACCGGATGATGATGAGCCCCGGCGGCGACGAACGCCTGCGCCACCTGTTCTGGCAGGCCGGGCCTGAACGCGTGCAGCGTGCCTTCGCCACCTTCCTGGAGGCGCGCGCGGCCGAGCTGGAAATCCCCGATCTCGCCCGCGCCGCCCGCCAGTTCTTCGCGCTGCTCAAGGGCGACCTGCACACGCGCATGGCCTGCGGGCTGTGCGGGCGCCCCAGCACGGCCGATGTGGACGAACATATCGCTGCCACCGTCGCGATGTTCCTGCGTGCCTATGGCCGCCGGCCGCTGACCGCGCCCTGACGATTCGGGCCATCGGTCGCGGTGACTTCCGGCACTCAGCCGTCCCCGGGCCGCTGGCGATGATGGCCCCGGGGAATTCAGGTGATCCGGCCGGTAGAATCGCGTTCCCTCCTTCCACATTCCGGACCGCAAGATGACGTTCGATTACACCAAGGCCCGCGAGACCATGGTCGAGCAGCAGATCCGTCCCTGGGACGTGCTCGACGGCCGCGTGCTGGACGTGCTGGTGCGAATGCCGCGCGAGGCCTTCGTGGCCGATCGCCACCGCGCCCTGGCCTATGCCGACCTGGAGCTGCCGATCGGCCACGGCGAAACCATGCTCAAGCCCGTGCTCGAAGGCCGTGCGCTGCAGGCGCTGGAGCTGCAGGGCGGTGAGGCGGTGCTGGAAATCGGCGCCGGCAGCGGCTTCCTCGCCGCCTGCCTGGGCGCGCTTGCGCGCGAGGTGACCAGCATCGAGCGCCACGCCGACCTGGCCGAAGCCGCCGGCGACCGACTGCACGCGCAGGGCCTGGGCAACGTCTCGGTGGTCGCCGCCGATGCGTTCGCGTGGGAGCCCGGCCGCCAGTTCGACGCGATCTGCGTGTCGGGCGCGGTCGACACCGTGCCGTCACGTTTCCTCGAGTGGCTGCGTCCCGGTGGACGGATGTTCGTGGTGCGCGGCCGCGCGCCGGTGATGGAAGCGGCGCTGCTGCACAACGATGTCAACGGCCGCCGCTACGAATCGTTGTTCGAGACCGACCTGCCCTACCTCGCCGGCGCCGAACCGACGCCCGAATTCAAGTTCTGACACGCCCCGCATTTTCGCCAAGGATCTCCGATGCTTCGCCGCCCCCTCGTTCTCTCCCTCGCCCTGGCCCTTTCGTCCGCGCCGGTCTTCGCCGAAGACCTGATGCAGACCTACGAGCTGGCGCGGGTCAACGACCCGCAGCTTTCGATCGCCGAATCCAGCCGCCTGTCCACCCGCGAGAATGCCGTGCAGGCGCGTGCGGCGCTGCTGCCGCAGGTCAGCGGCTCGGCCGGCCTGACGCGCGCGCACGACGCCGGTGAGACCGGATCGGGCCGCGGCCGGAGCTACGGCGCCCGCCTGACCCAGCCGCTGGTCGACCTTGGCGCGATCTCCAACCTGCGCGCGCAGCGCGACTACAGCGTCGCCGCCGATTACGACCTGGCGGCCGCCGGCGACGAGCTGATCACGCGCACCGCCAACGCCTACTTCGACGTGCTGGTCGCGCTGGAGACGCTGAGCGCTGCCGAGGCGGCCGAGGCGGCGTTCCAGAAGCAGTTCGACTACGCCGACCGGCGGCTGGAAGTCGGCCTGGCGCCGATCACCGACGTCCACGAGGCCCGCGCCCAGTACGACGGCGCGCGCGCCAACACGATCCTGGTGCGCAATGCGCTGCAGGACGCCTACCAGGCGCTGGCCGAGATCACCGGCACGCCGATCAACGCGCTGCGTGCGCTGCCGGATGACTTCCGCCCCGAGCTGCCGGTCGGCGGCGATGCCGAAGCCTGGGTGCAGCGCGCGCTCGAGACCAACCCGAGCCTGCAGGCCGCGCAGTACTCGGTGCAGGGCGCCGAGCACGGCGTGCAGACCGCGCGCGCCGGCCACCTGCCCACGCTCGATGTGGGCGTGACCTACAGCAACAACACCAGCTGGTACTCGCCCTCGCCCGGCACCGTCAGCCTGACCGACGAAGGCCACACACTGGGCCTGACGCTGACCGTGCCGATCTTCTCCGGCGGCGCGACCCAATCGCGCGTGCGCCAGTCGATCGCCAGCCGCGACATCGCCCGGGACCAGCTCGAGCAGGGCCGTCGCGCGATCGAGCGCAACACCCGCTACGCCTACCAGGCACTGGTCGCGGGCATCAGTGAGGTCGAGGCGCGGCGCCTGGCGCTGGTCTCGGCGCAGAGCGCGTACGACGCCTCGCAGGTCGGCCTCGAGGTCGGTACGCGTACCGTCATCGACGTGCTGATCAACCAGCAGAACCTGTTCCAGGCGCGGCAGAACTACGCCACTGCGCGCTACAACTACCTGCGCAACCGGCTGCTGCTCGAGCAGGCGGCCGGCACGCTCGACGCGACCACGGTGCAGGACGTGAACCGCCTGCTGACCAACGACACCACGGCGCCCGCGCCGCTGCAGTAGGCCGCGGTCCTCGCCGCTGCGGCACCCGGAGCCGGCGCATTGCGCCGGCTTCGTCGTTTCTGGGGCCTACTGGTTTCACTGGTTTCAGCGGAAGAGCTTTCTGCCACGGATTTCGCGGATGACGCGGATAGACGCGGATAACGCAGATGAGGACGAGTGGCGGTGTCCTCGCCGTCTTGTCCTGTCCTGTCTTGATCCGCGGAATCCGCGAAATCCGTGGCTGACCGCCTTGCACCTCGGCGACCAGCTGGTGTCATCCCGACCCCGACAGCGCAGCGCGCAACGAGGCTCCCCGTCACGCCAGCCCGGGCGGCAGATCGGGGGCGATGACGTCGAGCGTGCGCTGCAGGGCGCCGCGGCCGTCGCGCACCAGGGCCAGGCCCGCATCGCGCATGGCCGCCCGCGCGTCGGCGTCGTCCATCAGCCCGATCAGCGCCGCGCCCACCGCGTCCGCGTCCTCGCCCACGCGCAGCGCGCCGGCAGCCTGCATCTGGCGCGCGATGTCGGCGAAGTTGTGCAGGTGCGGGCCGCTGACCACCGGCGTGCCCACCGCCGCCGGTTCAAGCAGGTTGTGACCGCCGATGTCCTGCAGGCTGCCGCCGACGAAGGCCACATCGGCGCAGGCATAGAACTGCTGCAGCTCACCGAGCGTGTCGAGCACGAACACCGCATCCTCGGCATCCGGCCACCGGGTCAGCCTGCGCGTGGCCACGCGCCAGCCGGCGTCCACCGCCTGCTGCGCGGCGCCGCGGAAACGCTCGGGATGGCGCGGCGCCCACAGCATCAGCAGATCCGGCCAGCGCTCGCGCAGGCGCCGGTGCATTTCAAGCACCGGCGTCTCTTCCTCGGGATGGGTACTCGCCGCGATCCAGACCGGCCGGCCGCCGATGCGCTCGCGGAACCCGGCCGCCTCGCGCGCCAGCGCCTCGGCGTCGATCGTGATGTCGTACTTGAGGTTGCCGGTGACCACGAGCGCGGCGGGTGGCGCGCCCAGTGCGCCGAAGCGGCGCGCATCGTCGTGCGACTGCGCGGCGACGCGGCGCATCGTGGCCAGTGCCCGCGACAGCAGCGGCCGCAGCGCGCGATATCCACGCAACGAGCGCTCGGACAGGCGCGCATTGACCAGGTAAGCCGGGATGCCGGCGTCACGGCAGCAGAACAGCAGGTTCGGCCACAGCTCGGTTTCCACCACCAGCGCGATCTTCGGGCGGAAGTGTCCGAGGAAGCGGCGCACCGCGCCGCCGAGGTCATAGGGCAGGTAGGCGTGGTCCACGCGCTCGCCCCAGATCGCGCGCACCCGCGCCGAGCCGGTGGGCGTGATCGTCGTGATCAGCAGGCGCCGCTCCGGCGCCGCCTCGAGCAGGGCGTTGACCAGCGGCGCAACCGCGTTCACTTCGCCGACCGACACCGCATGCACCCACACCGGCGTCTGCGCCGCGGGCGCGGCGTAGTGGGCGTAGCGCTCGCTCCAGCGCTCGAAGTACGCCTCCTGGCGGAACCCGCGCCAGATCAGGTGATAGACCGTCACCGGCACCAGCAGGTACAGCACGGCCGAATACAGGCCGCGCAGCAGGCGTTCGGTCGTATCGGCGGCGGACATGCGGACAGGATAGCGGGAATGGGGCGGAGGCCGGTCCACGACAGATCGGGAGCAGGGCGTCGGGAGTCGAACAGCATCTTCACTGTCATCCCGAACGCAGTGAGGGATCTGCTTTCGCCACCGCCCAGATCCCTCACTGCGTTCGGGATGACACGCGGCACCGAAATGGCATGCCCCGACGGGCTGACATTTCCATCAGCATCGGAATGGCATGCCCGGATCCGTCGCACCGCCGCCACACCCGGCCGGCCACACCCCTGCGACTACAATCCGCGCATGGCTTCCGAGACCGCCACGCCGCCACCACCGCCGCTGTCGCCACGCCACTGGCCGAGCTGGCTGGGCATCGGCCTGATGGCGCTGGCCGCGCGCCTACCGTGGCTGTGGCAGCGCGCGATCGGGCGTGGGCTGGGCACGCTGCTGCGCACACTGCTGCGCGACCGCCGCGAAGTGGCCGCACGCAACCTGGGGCTGTGTTTCCCGGAACTCGACGCCGCGGCGCGCGACGCGCTGCTGCGCGCGCACTTCACCGCGCTCGGCACCGGCCTGTTCGAGTTCGCACGCGCCTGGTGGGGTTCGGTCGATCCGATGCGCCGCGGGCTGGTGGTCGAAGGGCTGGAGCACATGCAGGCCGCGCGCGCCAGCGGCCGCGGCGTGATCGTGGTGTCCGGCCACTTCAGCACGCTGGAAATCTGCGGCCGGCTGATGTGCGACCACGTGCCGCTGGCCGGCATGTACCGCCCGCACGCGTCGCCGGCGATGGAATGGGCAGTGCGGCGCGGCCGCGCGCGCTACGCGGCGGCGATGTTCCCCAAGCAGGACGTGCGCGGCGCGGTCCGCCACCTGAAGAAGGGCGGCCTGCTGTGGTACGCCCCCGACCAGGACCCGAGCCGCGGCGATGCGGTGTACGTGCCCTTCTTCGGCCAGCCGGCGCACAGCCTCACCTCGACCCACTCGCTGGCGCGGCTGTCCGGCGCGGCGGTGGTGCTGTTCGAGCACCGCCGCCGCGCCGACGGCGGCTACACGCTGTGCCTGCGGCCGGCGCTGGAGGCGTTCCCGTCGAAGGACGCGATTGCCGATACCGCGCGCGTGATCGCCGGCATCGAGACGATGGTGCGCGCGGCGCCGGAGCAGTACCTGTGGATCCACCGCCGCTTCAAGCGGCAGCCCGATGGCACGTCGCCCTACGAGGCAGGCCCGGTGTAGGAGCGGCTTCAGCCACGATATGGGTGGTGCGGCATCCGCATGTTCGATCGCGGCTGAAGCCGCTCCTACAGGGGCGCGTGGCTATCGGGCAGCGGTGGGGCGCGACCGGCCAGCAGGCTGCCGGCGTACAGGGCCGCCAGCAGCAGGGTGAGGCCACCCCAGAACGTGGAATAGAAGGCCAGGTGGGTGTTGAACGGGAACACCGTCACCGCCAGCGCCAGCATGGCCGGGCGCGCGCGATTGCGTGCCTCGGCGTCGGCGAAGCGCCAGGCGCGCCAAGCCATGGCCGCGCCGGCCAGCCACAGCAGCAGGCCGAAGAAGCCGGTTTCACTCAGGACCTCGAGCACGATCTGGTGCGCATGGAAGGCCGGTCCCTCGCCCCACGCCGCGGGTTCGCCCGGCTCGGGATCGCAGGCCGGGAACGCACGACGGAAGCCGCGCGCGCCCACGCCGTTGACCGGATGCTCGCGCGCCATGCACAGCGCCGCGCTCCAGATCCGCGTGCGTCCGGACAGGGCGGTATCGACACCTTCGTCGCCGTCCGCGGTCCAGGCCTGCGCGGTGCGCTCCACGCGCTGCTGCACCTGCGGCGACACATAGCTCAGCGCAACCAGGGCGATCGCGCCGGCCGCGAACACGCCCAGCAGCTTCTTCCAGCCCAGCAGGCCCCAGCCGCTGAAGGCCAGCACCAGCGCGAAGGTGATCCACGACGCGCGCGAGCCGGCGAACAGCACCACCGTCCCCACCAGCAGCGCGGCCACGATCCAGCCACCGCTGCCGAAGCGGCGTCCGGCGACATAAAGTGCGAACGGCGACAGGCTGGCCAGCACCACGCCCAGCTTGAGGTTGCACGGTCCCAGCACGCCGCCCAGACGGTCGACGGTGGCGAGCTGGTCCACGCTGCACATGGGCCGGCCGCTGATCGCCTGCTTGAGCATGTCGATGCCCCAGAACAGGGGACTCGTACCGGTGACGACCTGGGCCAGCGCATCCAGCGTCCAGACCAGCACGATCACCGCCAGGCCGCCGAAGGTCGTGCGGCGTCCGCGCGGCGAGGCGACGGCCGAGGCCGCCAGCCACAGGAACGGCAGGTAGCGCAGGTCGACCAGCGATTCGCGCAACGCGCGGCCCTGGTCGACCGCATCGAACGAGGACACCAGCTGCGGCAGCCAGTACGCGCAGAACAGCACGCTGGTCAGCGCCCAGGCCTGGTGGCTGAGCAGGCGCATGCCGCCGCGGAAGCGGCCGATCAGCAGGTGCACGATCGCGGCCAGCGCGCCCAGCACCATCACCGCTTCCGCGTAGCCGGGGGCGGGCCACAGCGCCACGAAGGCCAGCACCCAGTGCGGGGCCCAGCGCCAGCCGGCGGATTGCGCCTCAGCGGGCGAGGAGGACGGCGGGATCGTCGCGGAGTTCGTCATAGACCGAGAGCGTGGCTTCCTGCATCGACTGCAGGGTGTACGGAATGGTATCGGGAAGCGGTGGCGGACGTTGCAGCAGCGTGCGTGCCGCCAACGCCAGCGCAGCGGCGTCGAACGGCGGCACCGCGCCGCCCGGCTGCAGTTCGCGCAGCAGTTCGCCGCTGCCGCCGTGCTCCCATCCCGCCACGGGGCGCCCGCAGGCCAGCGCCTCGATCACGGTGCGGCCAAAGGCCTCGGGCTTGCGCGAGAGCTGCAGCACCAGGTCGCAGGCGGCATAGGCCTCGGCGATGGCGGCGGTGGGCGCGGTGATCGCAAGCGCGGCGGACACGCTCTCGCGCGCGGCCTGCTGTTCGAGTTCGGCGACGTAGCGCTCGCGGCCGCGTTCGCGCGCCCCCGGCATCCACAGCCGCGCATCCACGCCGCCAGCGCGCAGCGTCGCAAGCAGCGCCAGCGCGTCGGAATGGCCCTTGAGCCGGGTGCCGCGCCCGGGCAGCAGCAGCAGCGGGCCATCGCCGCCCAGCGCCGGATGCTGCGCGGCCACGCGAGCGCGCGCGTCGCGATCGGGCCGCGGCGCGCGCGGGAAGTCGGCAGGATCGATGCCGCGCGGCACCAGGCGCAGGCGCAGCGGGTCGGTTGCCGGATAGTGCTGCAGCACGTAGTCGCGCACCGTGCGCGACACGCAGATCACGCGCTCGCCGCGCGCCATGATCGCGCTGTAGCGCGAGGGCGAGTTGAGCCCGTGCACGGTGGTGACGAAGCGCGGACGCGCCGCGGCAGGCATGCCCGCAAGTACCCACCAGCCCAGCCAGGCCGGCAGCCGCGAACGTGCGTGCACGATGTCGACCCCCTCGCGCGCGAACAGCCGCCGCAACGCCGGCACGTGGCGCAGCACCAGCGGCGACTTGCGGCCGATGTCGAGTTCGACGTGCTGCGCGCCGCGCGCCCGCAGCTCGCGCACCAGCCGGCCACCGGCGGACACCACGATGGCGCGGTGACCCGCGCGCACCAGCGCGTCCGCGATCTCGAGGGTGGAACGTTCGACGCCGCCGGACTCCAGCCCCGGCAACAGCTGCACCACGGTCAGCGGGCGCGGCATGCGCGTGCCGCCCGCGGCGTCAGTCGACCAGGACGAAGTGCGCGCCGCAGTACGGGCAGTCGGCTTCGCCGCCGTCGGCCTCGATCGGCATGTACACGCGCGGATGCGAATTCCACAGCGCCATCGACGGCAGCGGGCAGCTCAGCGGCAGGTCGCCGCGACGGACTTCGTAGCGGGTCTGCGCATTGGCCTGCGTGGGCTGGGACTGCGTGGCGGTCATGGCGTGTGCGGCATCCGGATGGAACCCGCGCATTCTAGCCCGGAGCGGCGGCAGCCTGTGAGCGTGGAAGCCCGCGACCGCGACAGGGTAGCGTCGTGGAGATGCCCCGCTATTGCGGCAGGTCGAACAGCAGCAGGTCGGCGATGCCATCGCCTGCACCGGACAGACGCAGCAGGCCCGCTTCGCCTGAAATGCCGATCGCATCGCCCGCCGACAGCGGCTGTCCGTCCGCATCGACCGCGCCGTCCACCACGTGCAGCCAGTAGCGCCGGGCCGGATCCAGCGCCTGCTCCACTGCGATCCCCCGCGCCAGCCGCGTGCCGCGCAGGCTGGCCTGCTGGCGGATGGCGAGGCTGCCGTCGATGCCGTCCGGCGAGGCCAGCGTCGCCCAGCGGCCCTCGCGCAGCGCCGGGTCGAACGTGCGCTGCGCATAGTCCGGCGCGGGTCCGGCAACGTCGGGCATGATCCAGATCTGCAGGAAATGCACCGACTCGCTGTCCGAGCCGTTGTACTCGCTGTGTTCGATCCCGCTGCCGGCGCTCATCCACTGCAGTTCGCCCGGCCGCAGCACGCCCGTGCCGCCGCTGCTGTCGCGATGCGCGAGCGCACCACTGACCACGTAGCTCAGGATCTCCATGTCCGCGTGCCGGTGCGGCGGGAATCCGCCGCCCGGCGCAACACGGTCCTCGTTGATCACGCGCAGCGGCCCGAAACCCATCCACCGGGGATCGTGGTAATGCCCGAACGAGAACGTGTGCCGGCTGTCGAGCCAGCCGGCGTTGACGTGGCCGCGATCGGCGGCGGGCCTGGCGATGCGCATGATCGCGACCTCAGCCCGCGACCGCTTCGCCCTCGGGCGCAGCGACGAGCGCTTCGGTGGTGATGCGGATGTGCACCTCGTCGCTCACGTGCGGCGCCGCCATGCCCAGCCCGAAATCGCTGCGCTTGAGGGTGGTGGTCGCGTCGAAACCGGCGGCGGCACGCTTGGCCATCGGGTGCTCGCCGAAGCGGTTCATGGTCACGTCCAGCACCACCGGATGGGTGTTGTCCTTGATGGTCAGGTCACCGGTGACCTTGAGCTTGTTCGGGCCGGCCGATTCGACCGCTGTGCTGCGGAAGGTCGCGGCCTGGTACTTGTCGGCTTCGAAGAAGTCGGCGCTGCGCAGGTGCGTGTCGAAGTCGGCCACGAACGAGTTCAGCCCGCTCAGCGGCAGCGTGACCTCGACCGAGGACGCGGATACGTTGTCGGCGTCGTACACGATCTGCCCCTCGGCCCCGCCGAAGTTGGCGACCGGGTTGGAGAAGCCCAGGTGGTTCCACTGCGCGATCACGGTGGTGTGGCCGGGGTCGATCACGTAGGTGCCCGACACGCCTTCGACGGTTTCGGCAGCGGCATCCGGGGTGGCGGCGGCGATCTCGGCCGCAGGGCCCGCGGCATCGACCGGCGCCGGCGGTTCGGACTGCTGGCAGGCGGCGAGGGCCACGGTCAGGGCGAGGGGAAGCAGGAGCCTGGAAGAGATGTGCATGGGTGTGCCTCTGGAAGCGATGGGTGGAAGGGGATGGCGAGCCGTCCCCGGGCGCTGCGGCATGGGTACGGCACCCGCGGGCGGCGGCAGGTCGCCACCCGCGGGGAAATCATGCGCTCATTCGATCCTGGCGGCCTCGTCGAAGGACAGCCGCGGCGAGCGCGGATATATCGCCGCCGGATCGCCCTGGCCGAGGTTGACCAGCACGTTGGAGCGGATCGAGGTGCCCTTGAAGAAGGCCTCGTCGACCTGCGCGTTGTCGAAGCCGCTCATCGGCCCGGTGTCGAGCCCGAGCGAGCGCGCGGCCATGATCAGGTAGGCCGTCTGCATGCTCGACCCCCGCAGGGCGACGCGCTGCAGGCGCTCTTCGGGCGAACCCTCGAACCAGGACTTCGCATCCACGTGCGGGAACAGCGCGGGCAGCTTGTCGTAGAAGCGCAGGTCGTGGCCCACGATCACCGTCACCGGCGCCGACATCGTCTTGGCGTGGTTGCCCTCGCTGAGCGCCGGCCCGAGTTTCTCCTTTGCCTCGGGCGAGCGCACGAACACGAACCGCGCCGGGCAGGTATTGGCCTCGGTCGGCCCCAGCTTGAGCAGGTCGTAGAGCCGGCGCAGCGTGGCCTCGTCGATCGCGCCCGAAAACGCGTTGTGGGTGCGGGCGGTACGGAACAGCTGGTCGAGCGCTGGGTCGGGCAACGGGGTCATGTGCATCCTGGGCGTGGCGGAATGGCTACAGTGTAGTGTTCCATGCACGGCACTTTGCATCGACCTCTGTAACTGATGATCACAAAAATAGAACAATCGGCAGCCCAACCCGGGGATTCACCCCAAATCTGGTCGCTCAGCGACGGCCGGGCCGGCAATGCACGCCAGGCCGACGCGCTGGCCGCGGCGCTGGGCGGCGCAGCGCGGAGCCTGACGCTGGAGCCGCGCGCGCCCTGGCGCTGGTTCGCGCCGCGGGGTCTGCCTGGTGCCGCAGGCGCGTTCGGCCCCGACTTCGATCGCGCGCTGGTCGCGCCACCGGCCGTCGCCGTCGGCTGCGGGCGGCAGGCGGCCCTGGCCACGCGGCTGCTGCGCGGACAAGGCGCCAAGGCGGTCCAGATCCTCGATCCGCGGATCGACCCACGCCACTGGGACGCCGTCATTGCGCCGGCACACGATGGCCTGTGCGGCGCCAACGTCATTACGCTGCTGGGCAGCCTGCATCCGGTCGACGATGCTTGGCTGCAGCGCGCGCGCGCGCGCTTCCCTGCCGTGGGCGAGCTGCCGGCGCCGCGTACCGCGCTGCTGCTGGGCGGACCGACCGCCAATGCCCGCTGGGACGCCGCGCACATCGACCGCCTGCTTGGCCAGCTTCTGGCCATCCGGGCGCAGGAGGCAGGCAGCCTGCTTGCCACCGTCTCGCGGCGCACCCCGGGCGGTATCGTCGACCTGCTGCGCAGCCGCCTCGATGGTGTGCCCGGCCTGCTGTGGACCGGCCCGGCAGACGGCGCCAACCCCTACCCCGGCCTGCTGGCCTGGGCCGACCGCATCGTCTGCTCGCCCGACTCGGTCAACATGGTCTCCGAAGCCTGCGCCACCCGCGTGCCCGTGCATGTGTTCGATGCCGCGCTCGCGCGCAGCCGCCCACGTCGCTTCCTCGAAGCCCTCGCCGCACGCGGACGCCTCGGCGGGATCGAGCTGGCGCCTGCCCAAGACGTCGAACCGCTCCGGGAGACGCCGCGCGTCGCGGCGGAGGTCCGCACGCGCCTTGGCTTGGACGCGCGCTGACCCCTTGGCAGCGACCGCTGGGCGCGGGCCTGAGCTTCGCCCTGGTCGTGCTGCGCCGCGACCGCGGCGCGTAGCGCGCAATCGGCTTCAGCGCGGCGGCGCGGCGAGTTCGCGTGCGTCGAGGAAGCCGTCGCGATCGACATCCTGCTTGCCGAACCGCTCGGCGAGGCGCGCAAGATGCTGCCCGCGCGACAGCGGCGCGCCCTTGCCGCCGGGCTGTTCGCCCGCGTCCAGCACACCGTCTCCATTGCGGTCCATGCCGTCGAAGGCATAGCTCATCCAGGCCTGGTATTCGGAGAGCGACACGCGGCCGTCGCCATCGGCATCCATCTTCGCCAGGTATTCGCCGGTCTGCCTGACCTGGGCGAAGGCCGCCACAGGCAGCAGAACCAGGCAGATCCAGCCGCGCCTGGCCACGTGCCATGCCGCGCCGCCAACGCCGCCTTCCCGCACGCGCGGGAGAGCGGCGCGGCCCTGCATCAGGCGCGCGCCGACTGCAGCGAGTAGCCTTTCAGACGCGCCGCGTAATCCTGCAGCGCGCGGATACCGGTGGCCTCGGCCTCGCGGCACCAGGCCTGCAGGTTGTGCAGCGCCTCGTTGGCGTTGGTGGTGCGCGCCTCGAGCACGGCTGCAAGCCTGCGCCGGTATTCGACCAGGGTGTGGATGCGCGGACGCTGCGCGACCCATTGCTGCATCTGCTCGCGCGACTCCGGGTCGAGCCAGCGCCCATCGTCGACCAGGGCCTTGCGCATCTTGCGCGGCAGCAGCTTGCGCAGCCTGGCACCAGCCGCCTGCGCCTCTTCGCGCAGCGCCGGCATCAGCACGTTGCGCTGGTAGTCGGTCATGGCCTGGAAGCGGTGCGCGAGCAGCGCCTTCATGGTGTCCATGTCGGGCGCCTGGATGTTCGGGCGCACGTCGAGCGATGGCGCAACGCGCAGCACCTTGGCCAGCTTCACCGTCTCCAGGCCCTTGATCACGGCCCAGCCGATGTCGAACTCCCAGCGGCGCAGCGCGAACTTGGCCGAGCTGGGGAAGGCGTGGTGGTTGTTGTGCAGTTCTTCGCCACCGATCCAGAACGCCCACGGAGTGAGGTTGGTGGCGGTGTCGCTCGTGGCGAAGTTGCGGTAACCCCACCAGTGTCCAAGGCCGTTGACCACGCCGGCCGCCCAGAACGGGATCCAGGCCATCTGGATCGCCCAGACCGCCACACCGGCAAATCCGAACAGGCCAAAGCTGATGAACAGCAGCAGGGTCGGCCCGAAGGTCGCGTACGGCGTGTAGAGCCTGCGCTCGATCCAGTCGCTGGGCGCACCCTTGCCGTACTGCTCGATGTCCGCGCGCATGGTGCGCGCCTCGCGATACAGCTCGACGCCGCGCCAGAACACGGTCTTGATGCCCTTGAACTGCGGGCTGTGCGGGTCTTCCTCGGTCTCGCACTTGGCGTGGTGCTTGCGATGGATGGCCACCCATTCGCGGGTGATCATCGACGTGGTCAGCCACGTCCAGAAGCGGAAGAAGTGCGCGATCACCGGATGGAAATCCACGCCGCGATGGGCCTGGCTGCGATGCAGGTACAGGGTGACCGCGAAAATGGTCAGCTGGGTGGCGATCAGGAGGTAGAGCGCGAGCTGCCAGAAACCGAACTGAAGCAGGCCGCCGGCAAGGAAGTCGATGAAGGACGCGGGCATGGCTGTGTCGAAGCTGGGGGATCCCCGGCATGATGGCGCCCGGGTCGCCGCAAGGCCAGCCCTACGCAACCGTATGGCTCCCCCGGTTCATCCCCAATCCTGCCCATGACCCACGCCCCGCCCGCCAGCCCTGCCCTGATCGAACTCGACGATGCCCGTGTCTGGCGCGACGGCCACGCCGCGCTGGACGGGGTCAGCCTGCGCCTGCCGCTGGGCCGGCACACCGCCATCCTCGGACCCAACGGCTGCGGCAAGTCCAGCTTCATCCAGCTGCTGACCCGCCAGCTCTACGCCGCCGCCCACGCCGATGGCCGCCCGCCGGTGCGGATCCTGGGCGAACACCTGTGGGACGTGCGCACGATCCGCTCGCGGCTGGGAATCGTGACCGGGGCCATGCACGACGACCTGCTGTCCCTGCCCGGCCTGGGCGCGCGCGACGTGGTGCTGGGCGCCTTCGAAGCGCGCCTGGCGCCGCCGGATGAGGAGGTCGACCCGGCACGGCTGGCCGCAGCCGACGCCGCGCTGGCGCGGGTCGATGCGGCCCACCTTGGCGGGCGCGACTACGTCACCCTGTCCACCGGCGAGGCGCGGCGGGTGCTGCTGGCGCGGGCGCTGGTGCATGCGCCGATGGCGCTGCTGCTCGACGAACCGGCCGCCGGCCTGGACGTGGTGGCGCGCGCGCGCCTGCTGCAGATCCTGCGCCGGCTCACGACCGAAGGCGTGACCCTGCTGCTGGTCACCCACCACGCCGAGGAGCTGCTGCCCGAAATCGGCCACGTGGTGCTGCTGCGCAATGGCCGCGTTGTTGCCGACGGCCCGCGCGCCAAGGTGCTCACCGGGCCGCTGCTGTCGCTGGCCTTCGGCGCACCGCTGCGATTCGTCGACGGCGAGGTCCCGGCGTTCGTGCTCGAAGCGGAGCCTGTCGGTGCCTGAGCTGCCCGAGGTCGAAACCACCCGCGCCGGGCTGGCGCCCCACGTCGAGGGCCGGCGCGTGCGCACGGTCATCCTGCGTCGCCCCGACCTGCGCTGGCCGATCCCGCCTGAAGTCGCCGGGCAACTGCCCGGCCAGCGGATCGACACGGTGCGCCGCCGCGCCAAGTACCTGCTGCTCGACACCGCCGCCGGCAGCGCGCTGCTGCACCTGGGCATGTCCGGCAGCCTGCGGGTGCTGCCGGCCGACACGCCGCTACGCGCGCACGACCACGTCGACGTGGTGCTGGATGACAGCGGGCCCGATCCGGGTCGCGTGCTGCGCTTCAACGATCCGCGCCGCTTCGGCTGCCTGCTCTGGCAGCCCGCCGGCGAGATCCACCCGCTGCTGCGCGGGCTCGGCCCGGAGCCGCTGTCGGACGATTTCGACGGCGACTACCTGTTCGCGCGCAGCCGCGGACGCAGCGCGCCGGTCAAGACCTTCCTGATGGACCAGCGCATCGTGGTGGGCGTGGGCAACATCTACGCGGCCGAGGCGCTGCACGCGGCCGGCATTGCGCCGCTGCGTGCGGCGGGGCGCGTTTCCCGCGAGCGCTACCGGCTGCTGGCCGACGCGGTGCGCCGCATCCTTGTCCATGCGATCGGGCGCGGCGGCACCACCTTGCGCGACTTCCTGTCCCCCGACGGGGCGCCGGGTTACTTCGTGCAGGAGCTGTCCGCCTACGGTCGCGGCGGCATGCCTTGCCCGCGCTGCGGGCGAGCGCTGCGCCAGGCCAGCATCGGCCAGCGCGCGACGGTCTGGTGCGGGCACTGCCAGCGCTGACCGGGCCTGCCGCCCGCGTGCCGGGCGGCTTCGCGGTATAGTCCGGGCCGCTGAATGGAGCACGGCGCGCATGTCGGATACCGCAGATATCACCCTCTGGCTCGACGCCGCCCGCAGCGGCGACCGGGGCGCGCTCGACCGGGTGCTGGCCACGCTCTACCAGGAGCTGCACACCATGGCCCGGCGCCAGCTGTCCGGGCAGCAGGGGCAAACGCTCGATGCCACCGCGCTGGTGCACGAGGCCTATCTCAAGCTGATCGGCCGGCGCGAAATCCAGTTCGACGATCGCGGGCACTTCTTCGCGTATGCCGCGTCTGCGATGCGCAGCGTGGTGGTCGACTACGCGCGCCAGCGCCTGGCGCAGAAGCGCGGCGGCGACCTGCACCGCGTCACCGACCTGCCGCACGACCTCGAAGGCGGCCTGCGCCTGGACGAGGACATGCTGGCGCTGGACGTCGCCCTGAACCGGCTGGCGGACGTCGACGCCAGGCTCGCGCGCGTGGTGGAACTGCGCTACTTCGGCGGCCTGTCGGAGGCCGAGATCGCCACCCTGCTCGGCCGCTCCGACCGCAGCATCCGCCGCGACTGGCAGAAGGCGCGGATGTACCTGCTGGCTTCGCTGCAGGGCTGACGCTGCCTTCCGAAAGACGTGGACCGGAGCCTTGATCGACCTTCCCCGCGAGGCCGTGGGCGCCCGCGGCGGACGGCGGCGCGCCACATGCCCCAAACACGCCACGTTCCCGGCGCGCACGCAGCTGCGTCGCCGCCACCGCGCGCGCCAGGCTGAGTGATGGACGCCGAACGCTGGCAGCGCCTTTCGCCCCTGCTCGACGCGCTGCTCGAGCTCGACGACGACGCGCGCGCCAGCAGCCTGGCCTCGCTGCGCGAGGACGATGCGCAACTCGCCGACGACCTGGAGGAACTGCTGGCGCTGGAGGCCGGCAGCGAGGACTTCCTGTCCGAACCCCTGATCGCGCCGCACCCGGGCGTGCACGCCGGCGCCAACGTGGGCCCCTACGAGCTCGAGCGCATGCTCGGCGAAGGCGGCATGGGCCAGGTCTGGCTGGCGCGCCGCGCCGACGGCCTGTACGAGCGCCGCGTCGCGCTGAAGCTGCTGCGGCCCGGCCTGGCCGATCCCGGACTGCGCCTGCGCTTCACCCGCGAGCGCCAGATCCTGGCGCGGCTTGAGCACCCGCACATCGCGCGCCTGCTCGATGCCGGCATCAGCAGCGACAACCAGCCCTACTTGGCGCTGGAGTACGTGGAAGGCGAGCCGATCACCGACTGGTGCCGGGCGCGCGACCCGGGCGTGGTCACGCGCGTGCAGCTGTTCCTGCAGGTGTGCGAGGCGGTCAGCCACGCGCACACCAACCTGATCGTGCACCGCGACCTCAAGCCGTCCAACATCATGGTCACGCCGCTGGACGACGTGCGCCTGCTCGACTTCGGCATCGCCAAGCTGCTCGACACGCCCGACCACGCGCCGGAGCAGACCCGCACCGGACTACGCGCCTTCACCCTGCACTACGCCGCGCCCGAGCAGATCCGCGGCGAGCCGGTCACCACCATGACCGACGTGTATTCGCTGGGCGTGGTGCTGTACGAGCTCCTGGCCGGGCGCAAGCCCTACCAGCTCAAGCGCCCGAGCGACGCGCAGTGGGAGGACGCGATCCTCACCGTCGACCCGCAGCGGCCATCGCAGGCGCTGCAGCGCGATGCCGAAGGCAATACCGCAGGGCCGGCGCTGCGCCGGCGCGCGAAGGAGATCAGCGGCGACCTCGACAACATCGTGCTCAAGGCGCTGAGCAAGAAGCCCGAGCAACGCTACCCTTCGGTCGAGGCACTGGGGCTGGACCTGCAGCGCTGGCTTGACGGCAAGCCGGTGCACGCGCGCCCGCAGAGCGTGTCCTACCGCATCGGCAAGTACGTCAGCCGGCATCGCTGGGCGCTGTCCACTGCGGCGGTGGTGTCGCTGGTGCTGGTCGCCGCGCTCGGCATCGTCGCCTGGCAGGCGCGCCAGGCGGTGCGCGAATCCGCACGCGCCCAGGCCATGCAGAACTTCGTGGTCGGCCTGTTCGAAACCGCCGGCGGCGTGCCCGCCGGCGCACCGGTCGACATCCATCGCCTGCTCGACGACGGTGAGCGCCGCATCGAACGCGAGCTGGGCAACCAGCCGGTGGCGCGCGCCGAACTGCTCGGCGTGGTGGCCCGGCTGCGGTCGGGCCTGGGCGACTACGTCGCGGCGCACGAGCTGCTCCGCCGCCAGGCCAAGCTGGTCGACACCCTGCCCGAGGCGCCGCCGAGCCTGCGCCTGCAGTCAGCGACCGACCTCGGCCGCGTGCTGCGCCTGACCGGCGACACCGACGGCTGCCTGGCCGGGATGCAGCCCCTGCTGGCGCTGGCGCGGCGCAGCGAGCACCGTCTGCCCGTGCCGGTCTCGGCCTTCTACACGCAGCTCGGGCGCTGCCACGCCGCCGGGCGCGACATCGAGGACGCACGCGCCCTGTACATGCGCGCGCTGGCGCTGCGCCGCGACCCGCTGCACGATGATGCCGGCGTGGTCGAGAACCTGGCCGACCTGGCCAACCTGCACGCCGCGACGGGCAACACTGCGCGCGCCCTGACCGCTTCGCGCGCCGCGCTGGCGCTGCTCCACGACACCGCCGGTGAACGCCATCCGCTGGCGATCGACCTGCTGCGTTCGCTGTGCTCGCTCGAGCGCGACGCCAGCAATACCGTGGTCGCCGAAGGCCACTGCCGCCAGGCGCTGGCGCTGGCCATGGAACTGCGCGGCCCGCAGCACCACGCCACCATCGATGCGCGGCGGCAGCTGGCCGCGGTGCACGTGGACCAGGGCCGCTTGGCCGAAGCCGAAAACGAGTTCCGCGACACCCTGGCTTGGCTGGTCGCACGCCTGGGCGAGGACCACGTCGACGTCGCGCGCGGCCGCAGCAGCCTGGCCATCGTCGCCTGGGAGCGCGGCGACATCGACGCCGCGCTGCGAGGCCTGGCGCGCTCGGTGGATACCTGGCGCCGGCATCGCAGCCAGCTGCAGCTGGCCGGCGGGCTGTTCAACCAGGCGATGGTGCTGCACAGCGCCGGGCGCGACGAGCAGGCGCTGCCGCTGCTGCTTGAATCACTGGCACTGCGGCGCGAGGCCTACGGCGAGCGCCACGGCCTGGTCGGCGACACCCTGCGCCTGCTGGGCGAAGTGCAGGCCGCGCACGGGCGGGACGAAGCGCTGGCCAGCCTGCGCCAGGCGCAGGCGCTGACGCGCGACGGCTATGGCGCGCAGCACTCGCACACGCGGCGGGCGGAGATTTCACTGGCGCGCCACGAAGCCCGGCTGGGCGACGCGGCCGCACTGACCCGGCTCGACGCGCTGGCCGAACTGCCGCAGCAGGAAGCCGAGCTGCGCAAGGCGGGCTGGCTGGCGCGTGCCTACGCAGCCGACGTGCGCTGCGGCACGCCGTCGCAGCGGCCGCTGGCGCTGGCCAGCCTGCAGGCGCTGCAGGCCCAGGTCGTGCAGGCGCAGCCCGAGGGCGGCGCGCTGCCGCGGGAAATCGAGCGCCTGCACGCGGCCTGCCTGGCCATCGCGGCCACGCGCTGATCAGCCCAGTGGCAGCGGCTGCTGCAGCGGGTCGATCCGTCCTTCGCCGCGGGAAATCCTCTTGAACTCGGCGCGGCTGACCGAGACATAGCGCTCGTTGCCGCCGATTTCCACCTGCGGCCCTTCGCTCACCGCAAAGCCCTGTTCGTCCACGCGCACGGTCATCGTCGCCTTGCTGCCGCTGTGGCAGATCGTCTTGATCTCGCTGATCTCGTCGGCCCAGGCCAGCAGGTATTGGCTGCCTTCGAACAGCTCGCCGCGAAAATCCGTACGCAGCCCGTAGCACAGCACCGGCACCCGCAGCGCATCGACCACTTCGCCCAGCTGCCAGACCTGTGCGCGGGTCAGGAACTGGGCCTCGTCGACCAGCACGCAGTGCAGCCGGCCGTTGGCCGCGATGTCGCGTTCGACCCGCGCCTGCAGGTCGTCATCGCGCTCGAAAGCCACGCCTTCGGCCGTCAGCCCGATCCGCGAGGCCACGGTGCCGCTGCCTGAGCGGTGGTCCAGCCGCGGGGTCAGGATCAGCGTGCGCATCCCGCGCTCGCGGTAGTTGTGCGCGGACTGCAGCAGGGTGGTGGTCTTTCCGGCGTTCATTGCCGAGTAGTAGAAGTAGAGCTTGGCCATGCGCAGATTCTAGCGCCAGGTTTCGTGTGCCCGCCGGTGCCGGGCGCGTGAGGCAGCAGCCACGGATCGCGCGGATGGACGCGGATCAGATTCGATGGATTGCAGTGCGCGGCGGGAACAGCGGCGCAGGACCAACGTAACGAGGCATCGGTGGGTACGGTCGCGACGTACGCTCCCCGCAGGTGGGGCCGGGTAGAATGCGCGGCCGTCTCCAGCAGTTGCACGATGCACGGCCTCAATCCCCAGCAATCCGCGGCCGTCGCCCACTGCGAGGGCCCCATGCTCGTGCTGGCCGGCGCCGGCAGCGGCAAGACCCGGGTGATCGTCGAGAAGATCGCGCACCTGATCGCGTCCAGCCGCTACCCGGCCAAGCGCATCGCCGCCATCACCTTCACCAACAAGTCGGCGAAGGAAATGCGCGAGCGCGTGGCCCGGCGCATCCGGGGCGATGCGGCCGAGGGCCTGACGGTCTGCACCTTCCATGCGCTGGGGCTGAAGATCCTGCAGATCGACCACGCCAAGCTCGGCCTGCGTCGCGGCTTCTCGATCTTCGACAGCGACGACACGCTGGCGCAGATCAAGGACCTGATGCCCGGGGCCAAGTCCGATGCGGTGCAGGCGATGCAGTCGCTGGTATCCAACATCAAGAACACCGGCCTGTCGCCGGAACAGGCGGCGGAAGTCGCGCGCAGCGCGCGCGAGCACGAGGCCGCATCGCTGTACGCGCGCTACCAGCAGCGCCTGGCCGCGTTCAACGCGGTCGACTTCGACGACCTGATCCGGCTGCCGGTGCAGCTGCTGGAAAGCGACGAGGACGCGGTGGCGGGCTGGCGCGAACGCATCGGCTACCTGCTGGTCGACGAGTGCCAGGACACCAACGACGCGCAGTACCGCCTGCTCAAGGCGATCGCCGGGCCAAAGGCCAACTTCACCTGCGTGGGCGACGACGACCAGAGCATCTACGCCTGGCGCGGCGCCAATCCGGAAAACCTCACCCAGCTGGGCAAGGACTATCCGAACCTGGTGGTGGTCAAGCTCGAGCAGAACTACCGCTGCTCCAACCGCGTGCTGCGCTCGGCCAACGCGTTGATCGCCAACAACCCGCACGAGCATCCCAAGACGCTGTGGAGCGCGCAGGCCGACGGCGAGCGCATCCGCGTCTGGGAATGCCGCGACGCCGCGCACGAGGCCGAGCGCGTAGCCGGCGAGATCCACTTCATCGCCACCGCGCGCAAGGTCGAATGGGGCGAGTTCTGCGTCCTGTTCCGCGGCAACCACCAGTCGCGCGCGCTGGAGAAGGCGCTGCAGCTGCTGCGCGTGCCCTACCACCTGTCCGGCGGCACCGCCTTCCTTGACCGCGGCGAAGTGAAGGACGCGCTGTCGTGGCTGCGGCTGCTGGCCAATCCCGAAGACGATTCGGCCTTCCTGCGTGCGGTGCAGTCGCCCGGCCGCGGCATCGGCGCGACTTCGCTGGCCAAGCTTGCCCAGATGGCGCAGCACGCGCAGCTGCCGCTGTCGCGCGCGGCCGAATCGATGGGCATGCTCAAACAGCTGCAGCCACGCATCGCCAATGCGCTGGGCGCGTTCACCGACATCGTGCGCGGCCTGCGCCGCGATGCCGCGCAGCTGCCGCCGGCCGAACTGGTGCGCGCGCTCAACGAACAATCCGGCCTGATCGCCTCGCTGCGCGAGCAGTGCAAGAGCGACGAACTGTTCCGCATCCGCCGCGGCAACCTCGACGAACTGGCCGACTGGTTCGAGGGCGCGCGCGGCGCCGGCCCGGGTGAACTGGCCGCGCAGCTGGCCCTGCTCTCGCACGCCGACAAGGGCGACCCGGGCAACCAGGTGCGGCTGATGAGCCTGCACGCGGCCAAGGGCCTGGAGTTCCGCTACGTGTTCATCATCGGCATGGACGACAACACCCTGCCGCACGAGGCCAGCATCGACGAAGGCCGGCTCGACGAGGAGCGGCGCCTGCTCTACGTCGGCATCACCCGCGCCAAGGAGCAGCTGTGGCTGTCCTACAGCCGCGAGGCGCAGCGCTGGGGCGCCAAACTCAAGCTGGCGCCGAGCCGCTTCTTCGATGAGCTGCCCGCGGCCGAACTCCAGCGCGACGGCGCCGACCCCGTCGCCGATGCCGCGCGCAAGGCCGAACGGGCCGACGTCGGTTTCGCCTCGATCCGCGCCATGCTCGGCGAGTGACCGGTCTGCGTCCACGCCACGCAAACGCGCCCGATCTGCAACACCGCTTCGCTACACTCGGCGTCCCGCTCCAGATTCGTAGGTTTCCAAGAATGCGCGTGCACGCTTCCGCCATCCTGTTCGCCGCACTGCTCGCCTCCGGCTGCGCAACCGTCCCATCGCCGCAGTCCGGCGGCACAGTGGGCGACACGGCATCGGCGCCTGCGACCGCGATAGTCCCCGCCGATGACAACCTCAACGCCGTGCTCTGGGTGCAGCGTTCAGCCGAATACCAGGCCAACTCGATCTCGCTGTTCCGCGCCGCCGCCGATCACCTCGATGTCGCGTTGAAGACGCCGGGCTGGGATGCGCTGGTGCCGGACGAGCGCGTGCAGACCGCGCCGCTGGCCGGCCTGGCACCTGCGGTGATCATGGACATCGACGAGACCGTGCTCGACAACTCGCCCTACCAGGCGCGCCTGGTCGCCAACGGCGAGGAATATGACGAGGTCACCTGGGCCGCTTGGGTGGAGGAACGCAAGGCCCGGCCCGTGCCCGGCGTGCTGGAGTTCGCCCGCGACGCGCAGGCCAGGGGCGTGACCATCCTCTACCTGTCCAACCGCGCCCAGCACCTGCAGGCGGCGACCCTGGCCAACCTGCGCGCGGTCGGCATGCCGGTGAAGGACGAGAGCGTCTTCCTCGGCCTGGGCACCCATGTCGAAGGCTGCGAGCAGAACGGCTCCGAGAAGCTGTGCCGGCGCCGCCTTGCCGGGCGCGAGTATCGCGTGCTGATGCAGTTCGGCGACCAGCTTGGCGATTTCGTCGAGGTCATCGCCAACACGGCCCAGGCCCGCGCCGCGCTGCTGGACGCGCACCGGAACTGGTTCGGCGAGCGCTGGTGGATGCTGGCCAACCCCACGTATGGCTCCTGGGAGCCGGCGCTGTTCAACAACGCCTGGAGCGAACCGCGCCCAGCCCGGCGCGCCATCAAGCGCGAGGCGCTGGATACACAGCTGTAGAAACAACCACTTACCCATGCTAAATTAAGGTATTGCATCAACTTGTCGCGCGCGCTAGGCTGTGCGCGCCACAACACGAGTCCTTTCCGGTGATGCCGGTTGAACGGGAAACCAGCCGGTTTCCCGTTTTTTTTGACTTCGCGATCCGCGCACGCCCGACACCGCCGACTCGGCCCTCGGCATCGCGCCGGTGCGGGCCACTGGGCACTTCGCACGAGGCCGTTTGCGCCAGCGCAGCCGACGCTCGCCCCGGTGCCTGCAGAGGCGTTCGCCTCGCACGCGATGGCCTAGGGTTGCCCCCAGGTTTCCGCCCGCAAGCGCGCGGCGTAGCGTGGAAAACGCCGGCCCGGGCGACCGGACCCAGATGCGGGGTGTCGCCATGCCGTCCTTCCCGTCACTGCACGATGCGCTGTCGTCCCTGCTGCCCGGCCGTGGTGGCCACGACTGGATGCTGCGCCCGGGCATGCCGGGATTCGGCGACGGCATCGACAGTGACGACCGACCCGGCGACCCGGCGCGCGGACCTCTCGCTTCCGATATCGACGCCGACGCCGTGCCCCGTCCACATCACCTGTCCCACGATGGCCACGGACAGATGCGCCAGGGCTACGCGGACTCGGACGTTGCGCCGCAGGTGGCCTGGGCGGTAGCCGACGGCATGCGCGGGCCGCCGACGCAGCCGTTGTCCCCACCCGTCCACGGGCAGCTCGAACCCTCGTTGCAGGCGCTGGCCCGAGAGCTGCAGCAGTTGCCGCCGAGCGTGATCCGGCAGCTGAGCGATGCGCTATCCGGCAATCCGGGTGCGCTGCGGGATCTGCCGGCGCGTCCCGAAGCGCTCGCAACCGTACTGGCAAGGACGTCACCCGAACCCGGGTCGGTGGCTCATCCTGCGACCGCTGCAACGCGTGGCCTTGCCCACGCCGCCGAGAGGGAGAACCCGGTCGCGCGCGGCCATGACGCCGATGCGATGCGTGAGTCCCGGCAGCCAGCCTCGGCCGGGACGGTCGCGGATGCCAGGGGCGTGGATGCACGCGCCGGCATGGCACTGGCGGACGCGACGCGACAGGGCCAGGCCACGGATACGCGGCCGGCCGGCGCGGCCGCGGGCATGGACCCAGCGCTCGCCGCGGCTGTCCCTTCCAGGGCGCAGGGTCCGGGCGCCGACGTGCAGACGATGCCGGCCGGACCGCAGCGGGCGGATACATCGCTGCCGACGCCTGCGCCTGGTACCCACGCACATACGACGGCCGCACCGGGAACGACGCACGTTGCGACAGGTGCGACGGCGTCCGCCCAGGACGGGATGCCGTGGCCGGGCGGACGGGCGGACGTGGCGGGCACCACCGCCGACCGTGGCGCACAAGGCCCCGGCCTCGGCGGCCTCGGCGGCGTGGCGGCAGGAATCACGCTGGCGGCGGTTGCCAATCCTGCCGGCACGACGCATGCCTACGCACCGGACAGCGCGGTACGGGCGAGCAGGGTGCGGAAAAATCGCGACCAACTGCAGCAAGGCCGGAGCGAGACACCGGATCACGGCTCCGCTGACGAGCAGGCGGACGGCCAGAAGAAGGGACAGCGCACCGGCACGCCGACCAGCCAGGCCGGGGCCGGCGCAATGGAAGCCGGCAACGCGGCAGAGCGTCCAGCGGCAACGCGGGCGCAAGGAGAAACCAGCATCGCAGGCCACACCGCGCAGCGCGGTGGCGCTCTACGGCAAGCGGACAGCCTCTTCGCCGCGGCAGACGAACATCCCTCCAGCAACCAGGACGCGCAGCAATCACGCCGTCAACAGTGGCTCTACTGGTCGCTGATCGCGCTCACCTACGGTTGCCTCGGCCTGGCGCTCGCCACGGTGGCACCCGGCCTGTTCAGCCTGCCGATTGCAGCGGAAGCATCGGGAACCTGGCGCAATGCGCTGACAGGCACCGGCCTGCTCACCGGCCTCTGGGCGTGGCTGCTGGCACGACGCATGCGGTGACGCCCATGGGCGGCCGGGTTACCGGCCGGGCAGCGCGCGCAGCGGGGGCAACCGGTCCACGTCGCCCTCGCGCAGGTCGATCCCGTGGCGGGAGAGGAACTCCGCTGCGATCTGGTCGCCGTACTTCCGCAGCGCCTCCGTCTCGCCGCCGCCCTGCAGTGCCGCGTACTCCCGGCTGCGGATCGCGGTCAGCATGATGGCCCGGTCGGCGATGTCCTGCCTCGCGGCGTGGTCGGACGCGTCCAATCCGTCCATCAGCACGGAGGACGCAACGACCCCGCGGATCGCGGGCAGTTGTTCGCGCCGGACACGGTCGCGATTGACCACGGCCCAATGCACGGCGTGATGCAGGGTGATGATGTCGGCCAGATCGTCCGCATCCAGCCCCAGCGATGACATCGCCTCGGCGACGTTCCGGAAAGCGTCTCCACTTTCGAGCATGCCGCGCAGTTCGTCGCGCGTCGCGTGTTCCAGCGGCTGGTAATCGCGCAGGAACTCCTGCACGTGCTGGTTCCGGATTTTCGGTGAGCGACGCAGCCGCGCGTCTGGCGTGCCGGCGGATGCGTCCACCCAGCCGTCCCGATAGAGACGTTCGAAACGCTCATCGAACGCCACGCGCGCCGAAGCCGCGGGCCCGACCGGAGGGCTTGCACGTGCACTCGACGCAACCGGATCGCGTGCGGCATCGCGTTCTCCGGACGGTCCGTCAACGCATCCCGCCACGGCAACCGCCATCGCCATCACCAGCCACGGCCGCGCTGTCGATCGCGACGTCATGCCAGCCGACGGTAATCCAGGAAGGATCCTGTGCCACTGCACCAACGTGATGGGCAACAGGGCCAATGCCGCGCGCCTGATCCGCAAGGCCTGCGACGGCCTACTGGCCGTAGCGCGCCCGGACCTGCGCACCGTCGCGGCGCCCCATCTCGGTGGCCACCTCGCGCAACCAACGGTCTGCGCTCGGTTGGCCATCACTGCGCACGCGACGTTCGTACTCGGGCAACAGCTGGGCGCGTCGTTGATCGATCATCCGACGCATGTCGCTTTCCAGGGCTGCCTCGTCGACCGCCGCCCCTGCCTGTCGCGACGACCGCGGCATGACGGTGCCGCCATTCTTCTTCCGGAGCGCCTCGCGGTCGACCCAGTCCGGGCCGTCGCCCGTGCTCTGGTTGCGCATCAGCGTGTGCTGCTGCATCAGGTTGGACTGGCCGCCCGCGTCGATCAGCTGGGCGTTCGCCGGCGGGACCAGGCAGGCGAGGGCCAGAAGCCCCAGTGACCATGCCGTCCGACGCATGCCTGCCGTGTTCGTGTGTGCTCGCATGACTTCGCTCCTTGCCCGGGCTCCCTGCCGACCCTAGCAACCCGGGCATTAACACCCCGCAAAAAACCGCTGGCTGGCGCGTATGGCGCACCCGTCGGCCGCATACGACGACGGCGGGCAAGCGCCCGCCGTCGTGAAAGGTTGCGGACCACGCGTCCGCAACCGGCTTCGGGCTGCCTACTGCTTGCGCGCAACCTGCGCCAAGCCCTCGCCCACGGACTTGATCGCGGTCGAAACCGCCTGCGCGGTCTGCGAGAAGATCTGCGACTGCACCTGGAACTCGGTCATCGCCGCCATGTACTCCTCCGACTGCTGCTTGGCGTCGCTGTCATAGGTGCGCTCCATGGTCTGCTGCGCATCGATCATCTTGCCGACGCGCGACGCGAGCATCTTGCCCATCGCCGCGGCGAGGGCTTCGAACCAGGAGCCGCCCTTGCCGGGCTTCATGTCGGCCGAATTGACCTCGCCGCTCTCGACGCGGGACGTGAACATCTGCAGGACGTAGTTCTCGGTCATGGTAGTCATCTCTCTGGGGTCTGGATCGTGTTCGATGGATTCGAAACGGCTGTCTCAAGTGCGGTGGACCTCGCGCTTCAGACCGATCCGGGCGGACCCCGCAGGCGACGTGACCTTGATCTGGTGATGGACTGCTTGCCGGGCAGGACGGCATTCGTGTCGACCGTACCGCCCACCCTGGGGGCCTGCAGGTTGCCCGGGCGCAACGAGGCCAGCCATGCCATGGCCGCGTGCTCGCCATCGCGCTCGATGCGCTCGGCCAGCTCCAGCGCCACCTGCGCTTCGCGCGTCTGCAGCACGTCCGAAGCCTCTCCGAACTGCCGGATCAGGCTCTCGCGCTCTTCCACGGCCAGCAGGCCTTCGCTCGCAAGCGCCTCGAGCGTATCGACCCATGGCGCGCGTTCCATCGCGCTGGGCTCGGGCCGGAGATCGGCCGCAGCGACAGCCTTGCGCATTTGCTCGATGACGAAATCGAGGTCCTGATCATCGCCTGCGGGGGCGGTTGCCCGAAGCGCCTGCTCGAGTTGCGCGATGATCTGGTGCCGGTCGCCGTGTGCGGCCGCAGCGTCGTCGGTCCGCTCCGAGGCTTCGTGCCCGGCAGACGCTGGCGTGCCTGACGTCGCCGCCAGCGCCAACGTTCCGCCGCTGGCGGGACGGTTGCTGACTCTGCGTGGCGGGCGGATGGCCATGGACCGAACAATCCTCTGGTGAGTGATACCGGCAAGACGTGATTCGAGTCTCCGCCCTGCCCTGGCGGGCGACAACTGGGGGCGACCCTAGGCGCTCAGGCCGGTGCAGCCGACTGCGTGAGCGCCGGGATGGTCTGGAAAAGCCGGCGCATGCGTTCGCCCTGCCGGCGGCCAAGGGTTGCTGCGGCTTCGGCCAGCCATTCGCAGCTTGCGTCCTGCCCGCGCCCTGTCCGCTCGCGGAACTCGGCTTCCAGCCGGGCCTTCTCCACTTTCAGCTCTTCAAGCAACGCGTCGTACTCGCGCAGGATTGCCGCCTCGTCGGCCACGTCCAGACTTCCCTGCGTGCGAAGCTCTTCCAGTGAATCGACCAGTTCCCGGCGGCTGGCGGGCAGCCTTGGTGCCGGGACTGCCCCTGCGTCCTGCTCACCATGCGGAGCCGACGGTCCGGCCTCGCGCGGAAACGCGGCAGCGTCGAGCACAGCGTCGGTGTCGTCGTGCCTGGGCTGTACGCGCTGGGGTGGGCGTCGGGCCATGTGCTTGCACCGGAGTTCAGGAGGCGGATGCAGCGGCCGGCCGCGGCGCGACCGCTGCAGCGATCCGACGGATCGAGTCAGGCACCGACGGCGTCAAGGAAGCCGTTGGTGAACGCGGAATTGAACAAGCTGTCGAAAGCGGAGTTGCCCGAACCGCCCGAGTCGCTGAGCATCGAGCTGGCGATGCCGCCGGCCAGCTGGCCAAGCATCGGGTTGCCCGTGTATGCGGTAACGACCGCACTGACCACGGAGGAGAGAACGTCGCTGAGGCCGCTGAGGAAGCTCATGGGGGGACTCCTGTCTGTGTCGATGCCGGGGGTCGGAACATCAGGCGCGATGTGCGCAGGAGGAAGTCTGCGGCGATCGTGTCGGTGCCTCCAAGCTGGGGCGTGCCCCACCTCGGGCAAACCCGAGCGTCGCTCAGGCGTCGAAGTGCGGGTCGACCTCGAGCGTGCCGAGGTTCTGCTCGGCGAACCGCCTGGCCAGCGCGGGCGCCGCCTCGCGGATCGCGTCATAGCTGTCGCGCGAACGCACGTCGGCGCGCAGGCGCCAGCCGTCGGCGGTGCGGCTGAGCAGCAGGTCGGTGCCCGGCAGGGTCGCGTCGGACATGCGCAGCAGCACCTGGCCGTCGCCGTCGCCGGCATGGGCCGCATCGACCGCGAGCTGGCGCACGTGGCGCTCCAGCATCTCGGCGAGCGCCTTGCCGCTGGCCATCGGCGGTGCAGCCGCGGCCGGCAGGGTGGCGCCGGCGCCTTCGCGCAGGGCGGACTGGGCCTGCATCATCGCCAGCAGGTCGGCGCCGTCGATGGCGTTCGCACTCATGCCGTGGTGGTCGGTCCCGCCATCGTGCTGACCGCGGCCTTCCAGCGCGCGTAGTGCCGCCTGTTCGTCGGCCCGCAGCGCGGCTGCGGCTGCGGCGTGCTGCCCTGCCCCGGATGCGCCGGGCCGCTGCTCCTGCGGCAGGCGTTCGGGCAGGCCGGCGCGTCCTTCCTGGCGGCCGTGCTGCATCAGCTGGCGAAAGCGGTCGACCTGCTCCTTCGGCGGCGCCTCGCGCGGGCGTTCGGCGGGACGATCCGGCTCGCCCGGACGCGTGGACTCGGCGGGACGGTTGGACAGCGACGAGGTATCCGGTCGGTCGATGCTCATGCTGCGCTCCTCAATGGCGGCTGCGGCTGATGTGGGCGGCCTGCACCAGGTCGGCTGCGGCGTCCTCTTCGCGGCGGGCCTCGAGCGCCAGCATCTCGCCGCGCCAGACGCCCTTGCGCTTTTCCAGCGCGTCCTCGCGCGCCTTGGCGCGAAAGAATTCCTGCATGGCCGCGGCCAGGGCCTGTTCGGCCTGCTGCAGCTTCTGCTGCGCCTGCTGCAGCCGCAGCTGCGCGGCCTGCTCCTGCTCGCCGAGCCAGTCGATGTGTGCCTCGCGCTGCTCGAGCGCGAGCGGGAAGGGAATGCCCGGCGGCGGCGCTTCCATCATCCGCAGGCGCTGGCCGGCGCGCTCGCGGCGCAACTCGACGATCTCCTGCTCGATGCGCTCGCAGGCCTGGCGGCATTCGCGCACCGCGCGCTGCCTCTCGACGACCACAAGGCGCGCTTTCCCGGTGCGATGGGCGCGCAGCTGCAGCAACTGCTGCAGCGGGTAGCGCGTGCGCGAGGCGGTGCTCATGCGAACAGCTTCTTCAGCGTGTCCGACGATTCCGCAAACGGCACCAGCTCGGCCGAGGACTGCTGCAGCAGCTTGCGGATCGGGCCGATGCGCTCGATCGCGAAATCGGCGTCGGGATCGCTGCCGCGCTTGTACTCGCCCAGCTGCAGCAGCAGCTCGATGTCCTGATGCTTGGCCAGCGCCTTGCGCAGCTGCCCGGCGGCGCGCAGGTGTGCCTGGTCCACCACCCGCGGCATGGTGCGACTGAGGCTGGTGAGCACGTCGATCGCCGGGTAGTGGTAGGCGGCCGCGAGCTTGCGCGAGAGCACGATGTGGCCGTCGAGGATCGAGCGCACTTCCTCGACGATCGGATCGCCGCCGTCCTCGTCCTCGGCCAGCACGGTGTAGAAGGCGGTGATGCTGCCGATCTCGTTGTTGCCCGCGCGCTCGAACAGCCGCGGCAGCGCGCTGAACACCGAGGGCGGGAAGCCGCGTCGCGCCGGCGGCTCGCCGATCGCCAGGCCCACGTCGCGCAGCGCGCGCGCGAAGCGCGTCACCGAATCGAGCAGCAGCAGCACGCGCTTGCCCTGGTCGCGGAAGTATTCGGCGATGGCGGTGCCGACCCAGGCCGCACGACTGCGTTCCAGCGCGGGCCGGTCGGAGGTGGCGACCACGATCACCGACTTCGCCAAGCCGGCCTCGCCCAGGTTGTCGTGGATGAACTCGTTGACCTCGCGGCCGCGTTCGCCGACCAGCACGATCACGTTGATCTCGGCGTCGCCACCGCGCGCGAGCATGCCCAGCAGGGTGCTCTTGCCGCCGCCGGCGACCGCGAAGATGCCGACGCGCTGGCCTTCACCCGCGGTCATCACGCTGTCGATGGCGCGCACGCCGGTGGAGAACGGCCGCTCGATCAGTTTGCGCGTGAGCGGGTTGGGCGAGGCGGCATAGATCGGCATGTCGACGGCGGGGCCGACCGGCCCACGTTCGTCGATCGGCTCGCCGTGCGCATCGAGGATCCTGCCGAGCAGTCCGGGTCCCGCGCGTATCGATGCCTGGCGGCCGCTGGCGACGATCTGGGTGGTCGCGGAAATCCCTTCCAGCGCGCCCAGCGGCGTGAGCAGGGTGTGCTGCTTGGAGACGCCGACCACTTCGGCGGCCAGGTTGAACGAAGGGTCGCCGTCGCCAGGCGCATTGCGCAGATGGCACAGCTCGCCAATCGAGGCCTTCAATCCAGTGGCACGGATCAACGTGCCGTAGGCCTCGACCACGCGCCCGACGCGCTGGATCGACTTGACCCCGGCCAGCGCGCTCAGCAGCGGATCGAGCGTGTCATCCGGCGCCTGCGCGAGTGGCCCGGGCAGGTTCACCGCTCGCCCGCTCCGCCGACGCCGGCCAGTGCGACGCGGATCGCCTCGATCTGCTGGGCCACGCCGGCACGCACCTCGCCCGCTTCGGACACCACCACGCAGCTGAGCGGGTCCAGGCTTTCGTCGTCGACCAGTTCGATCATGCCCACCGCAGGGTGCGCCTGGCGCACTGCGCCGAGGCCTGCCTGCACCGACGTGCGCACGTCCGGGTGCACCCGGATCAGCAGGAACTGCTCGGCCTGCGCGGCCTCCACCGCCTGCATCACCAGCGGCGGCACTACGCTGGCGGCGTCGAAGCCGGGCGCGATCCTGGCCACGATCGCACAGGCCAGTTCGGAAATACGACCGGTCGCCTCGGCAAGCGCGCGCGCGCGCCGCTCGTTCAGCGCGGTCAGCTGTTCGGTCATCTGTTGCTGCGCGCGCCGCAGTCCCTCGGCGAATCCTTCGGCCTGCCCGGCCTCGCGCGCCTGCGCAATACCGGCTTCGACCTCGCCATGCAGCGCATTGACGCGTTCGAGCAGCACGTCGAGCTCGTCGAGCTTGGCCAGGTGCTGGGGCTTGAGCACGCGCACCGACAGCGAACGCTCGAACGCACGGCGTTCGAACACCGCGACGGTGCCTGTCGCCTGCGCCTGCGCCTGCGCCGGCCCGGACTGCACCGCAGGCACGACCGGGTCGGCGGTGTCCGGCGTGCGCACGCTAGTCTCCATCCCGGCCCTCGTGGTGCGAGACCACCAGCAACAGCGCCTTCTCGGGCAGATGCGCCGGCGCGGGAGGTTCATCCGCGTGCAGCAGGCGCGTCCAGTCCGCCAGCGGACGGTTGCGGCGCAGCGCCCAGGCCAGGAGCTCGCCGCGGCCCTGGCGATCGAGCACGTCGCCGAGCAACGCGGCATCGACCAGGAACCCGGGGTCGGCCAGCAGCGCCTCCCAGCGCGAGGACAGGCGCGCGTGGACCTCGCGATCCACGCGCCCGTCCCAGACCGCGGGATCCAGGGCCAGCAGGTAGCTGTTGCCCAGGGTCCGCCGCAGCCAGCGCACGGGCTCGCGGCGGACCTCGGCGCGGATCATCGGCGCATGCGCCAGCACGCCCAGGTCGCGCACCAGCGCCTGCATGCGCGTGCGCGGCCAGCGCTGCAGGATGCCGGAATGATCGCCGCCACCCGGCGCGGGCGCGAACAGGCCGTCCATGAAAGCCGGCGGCAGTGCACGCAGCAGCAGGCGCCGGCCCAGCGCGCTGGCGCGCGCGCGCGCGGCCAGCTGCGGGTCAAGCGCGGGCTGCACGCTGCCTGCGTGCCAGTCCGGATGCAGTTCGCCGAGCAGTGCCTGCAGCGCCATGTCGCGTCTCAGCCGTTCCAGAGCCTGCCGCCGTCGCCCGCGGACTGCCGCATGCGCCGCTGCCGCAGCTTGCCCCAGCCGGCCCAGACCAGGCCCAGCAGTGCCGCCACGCCCAGGCCGATGCCGATCGAGGTGGCGTTGGCGGCCGACATCGCCGCGGGAGCCGCCTGGCGCTGCGGGACGGCCGGGGCGCCGGGCATCAGCACGAACTCGACGGACACCTTGTTGATGTCGTCCAGGCCCTCGATGCCGTCCTTGACCACGGTCTTGATGCGGGTCTGCAGATTTTCGAGGTTGGCGCCGGGCTGCTGGAAGATCACCACGGAAGCCGAGGAATCACCGTCCGCGCCACCCAGCGGATCGCGCCGGGCCAGGGCGATATGCACGCGCGCATCGACCACGCCCGGATAACCGGACAGCGTGCGCGCCAGCTCCTGCTGGCGGCTGCACAGGTAGCGCGCGTTCTCCTCGACGGATGACGAGGCGATGCCCTCCTTCTTGAACACGTCGCACATCGACAGGTACTGCTGGCTCGGTAGCCCGCGTGCCTGCAGCACCTGCATGGCGTGGGCGAAGTCCGAACGGTCGACCCGGATCTCCCAGCCGGTCTTGCTCAGCGACGTGCGCTTGTTGGCATCGACGTTGGCCGCCAGCAGCGCGGCGAACACTTCGTTGGCCTGCCGCTCCTCGAGATCGCCGTACATCGTGACCTGCGTGCACGCCGCAAGCAGCAGGCAGGCGAGCAGCGCGATCGCCGGGCGCAGCGTCACGCCTGTGCGGGCGCGGAATCGGGAGAGGTCCATCGACGGTGCTCCGGAAAAGTCAGGACTGCTGCCGGAACAGCTGCTGCACACCATCGGAGGTGCGGTTGGCCACGTTGGACGTGAGCTGCGACTGGAACAGGAACTGGTGGCACTGCATGGTCATCTCGAGCATCTGCCCCGGCGTCATCTCGGTCGCGCTGGCCGACATCGCGCGCGACAGGTTCTCGATCTTGGTGGCCGTGCCGTTGAGGCTGTCGAAGGCGTTGACCATCATCTTGGCCGTGGCCGACTCGCCGGGCGGCGCCGTGCTGGTGATGGCGTTGGCGTCGCTGGGCGCAGGCGCGGCACCGCCGGCGCGGTCGAGTGCCTGCGCGAACTCGCGCACGTCCACCGCCGCGGCCTGCGGCTGCAGCGCGGGCGATGCCGCGGGGTTGGCTGTCGCGTCCATCGCCGCGACCTGGATTGCATCGATCATCTGGATTGCTCCCGAGGCGTGCGCCCGTGGGCGCACTTTCGTGCATGTATCGCCATTGCGAACGACCACCGCGGGCCTCGCCCGCATCGGCCGGGTCGCGTCGCGGTTACTGCTTGCGGGCGACCGCGTTCAACGATTCGGCCACGCTGTTCTGCGAGGTGGCCGCATTGTTGGACATGAACTGCATCTTCAGGCTGGCCGCGGTCAGCGCGACCATCTGCGAGGGCTCGTCGGAGCCCGCGCCGATGGCGTCGGACAGCGAGGTGATCTCGCTCGCCTGCGCGTCGAGGGTCTGCCCCCATGCGCGCGACATCGCTTCGTACCAGCTGGTGCCGCTGCTGCCACCGCTGCTGCTGCGCGTGCCGGTCGGGCCGCCGGGGCCGTTGGCAAAGGTCGCCGCGCCGACGTACTGGTTGATGAGGTTGGCGTTGGTCGGGATGGTCATCGTGATGACTCCTTGTGCATGCGAGGCAGGGACCTCGCGGATTCGGGGGAGCGGACCGCGTGCACTTCCGGGACGGTCACGCGCTGGACTGTAGCGGAAAAATGTTGCGTCGAATCGTGACCTAGGGTTTACCGCAGGGGGTGTTCACATCGTGTCTTCGGCGCCCGCCGCGCGCTTGCGGCCAGTGCCCGCCAGCGGTGCCGCCGCCGTCGCGCCCATGCCGGTGGTGGGTTCGGCCTCAGGCGCCTGCGCTGGCGGCGCTTCTTCTTCCACGGGCGCCCTGGGCGCAGGCGAAGGCGTCAGCTTGACCAGCGTGCCGTCGGCCTGGATGACGTGCGCGAACTGGCCGATCGACACCAGCTCGCCCCAGCCCGGTATCGCCGCGCCATCGTGGTAGACGTTGCCCTCGGCATCGATGATGTGCGGCGTCTCGCCGCGGACAATCGAAACGATGTGCGCCTTGTCGCCGTCCATCACTGCGCCCGCATCCGCATCGGCGACCGCGTCGGGTGCCGGCTGGTCGAGGTTGACCGGCTCGACCATGTTGACCCCGGTCTCGATCATGGCGCGCGAGGTGATGAATTCGCGCACCACCTTGTCGTCCTCGCCGAAGCGCCCGCTGACGCGCACGTTGTTGTTGCCCAGGTATTCCGCCCGCACTGCGTAGCCACCGGTGCGCATCACCTCGGCCACGTCGACCGCCAGGTCCTGTCCGCTGCGCAGCGCGACGCTGGCGTCCATTTCTTCGCTGGCGATGCGTGACTGGAAACGCGTGCGCGCGTCGCTGTCGTCAACGGTGCCCGACAGTACGATGCGACCTTCGACGTCGCGGCTGATCACGACGTCTCCGACGTCGAATTCCTGCGCCAGTGCGCGCAGTCGGTGCTCCACGTCGACTTCCGGCGCCGGCGCAGGCATCAGCGCGGCGACGATCGCCAACGCCGACAGCGCGAGCACCGCGATTCCCGCGATCAGCGGCATGCGGTTGGCGAATGCGGGGCGCGGCCTGGCCAGCGGCGCGTCGGCGCCCGGTTCAGGCGCGAGGGTCAGCCACTCGACCGCATCGGCGCGACCGAAGGCGATCGCCGCCTGGCCCAGCGCGATGCGCTGCACCTGGCCGACCTCGACCGGATCGCCCGGATGCAGGGTGCCGCCGGGCAGTTCGACCGGCGCATCGAGCGCACGCAGGTGGAAGCGTCCATCGACGGCGTTGAGCAGCGCGTGATGCGGCGCCACGCCGAGGTCGGCGAGAACCACGTCGCAGTCGTCGCCGCTGCCGATCAGCACCATCTCGCGTCGCGAAAGCGGCCGGGTCGCGCCGGTGTGCAGGCCGGAGACGATCCGCAGCACCGCGGCATCGTCGTCGGTGGCTTCAGGTCTGTCTGTTGTGGGGGAAGACATCGGGTCTGGCTCCTGCGGGCGGGGGATCCCGCGGGATGGTCATGGGTCGGGAGATCGGCGACAGCGGCTCAGGCATTGACCTGGCCCGCCTGCACGATGCGCAGCTCCGGCGCGAGTTCCTGGTAGGAGAGCACCGGCAGGTCGAAGAAGTCCACCTCCAGCAGCTTGCGCAGGTGGCGACGTACATCCAGCGAGCACAGCAGCACCGGGTGCACGCCCGGTGCCTGCCGCGCCAGGTGCGCGCGCACCTCGTTGCCCAGACGCGCGGCCAGCTCCGGCGAGATCGCCAGCTGGCTGGCGCCGCCGGCCACGCGTACCGATTGGCGCAGCTTGTCCTCGAGCTCGGGATGGATCAACAGCACGTGCAGGTTGCGGTCGGCGTCGGACCAGCGCTCGGCGATCTCGCGCTTGAGCGCCACGCGCACGTATTCGGTCAGCAGCACCACGTCCTTCTCGCGGCTGCCCACGTCGGTGATCGCCTCGAACGCATCGCGCAGGTTGCGGATCGGCACGCCTTCCTCGGCAAGCCGGCGCAGCACGTCGGCCACGCGCTGCGGCGCGACCACGCGCAGCATCTCCTTGACCAGGTCGGGATAGTCGCGCTGCATCTTGCCGAACAGGTTGGACGTTTCCTGGATGCCCAGGAAACTGCCCAGGCGGCGGCGCAACGCGACGTCCAGGTGCAGGGTCAGCACGTCGAGCGGCGCCAGCGTGCCTTCAGCGGCGACGCACTCGTCCCAGCGCCCGGGCATGGCGGGAAAGAAGCCCGACAGCGGCTCGCCGCCCGGTACCTGCGCGACGTAGCCGACGCCGCGCGGCAGGCGGCCGGTGGCGACGCGTGCACCATGCGCGCTGAGCCGGTACTCGGCCTCGGCGAGCGCGGCCGACACGCGCACCACCGGCACCGGCACCGGCACGCCGAACTCGTCGCGCACCCGGCGCGCAGCCTCGGCGGCGCGTGCGCGCGGCGGCTCCTGTCCGATCATCGCGGCCAGCCCCGGCGAGAGCTCCAGCAGCAGCGGCGGCGGCGGCGCGAACTCGTCGGTCTCGATCGGCTTGAGCGCGGCGGTGATCTCCTCGTCGCTGATCCTGAACATGCGCCGCAGGCTTTCGAATTCGTAGCGATAGCGCCAGGCGCTGTAGCCCAGCAGCGCCAGCCCGAGCAGCAGGAACACCGGCCACGGGAAGCCGGGCACCAGGGTCATCAGCATCGCCAGCAGGCCGGTGATCAGCGCCACCCGCGGCTGCGCGGCGACCTGGCGGCTGATCGCGTCGCCAAGGTGGCGGTCCTCGATCTCGCCGGTGGTGCGCGTGACCACCAGGCCCGCGGCCATGGTGGCAAGGATGGCGGGGATCTGCGAGACCAGGCCGTCGCCGATGGTCAGGATGCTGTAGGTGTGCGTGGCCTGGGCCAGCGACATGTCCCTCTGCAGCACGCCGATCGCCAGGCCGCCCAGCAGGTTGACCAGGATGATGACGATGCCGCAGATGGCGTCGCCCTTGACGAACTTCATCGCGCCATCGAGCGAGCCGTGCAGCTGGCTCTCGGTCTCCAGCAGGCGCCGCTTGCTCCGCGCCTCGTCCTTGTCGATCAGGCCCGAGCGCAGGTCCGAGTCGATCGACAGCTGCTTGCCCGGCATCGCATCGAGGGTGAAGCGCGCGGCGACCTCGGCCACGCGCTCGGAGCCCTTGGCGATCACGATGAACTGCACCACCGTGATGATCAGGAACACCACCAGGCCCACGACGAGGTTGTTGCCCGCCACCAGTGTGCCGAAGGTCTCGACGATGTGGCCGCCGTCGGCGTGCAGCAGGATCGACTTGGTGATCGCGATCGAGATCGCCAGCCGGAACAGCGTGGTCAGCAGCAGCACGCTGGGGAAGCTGGAGAACGCGACCGGGTTGGGGATGTAGATGCTCAGCAGCAGCAGGCCGAAGCCGATCGAGATGTTCACCGCGACCAGCGCGTCGATCACGAACAGCGGCAGCGGCAGGATCATCACGCTGATGATCAGCACCGCGCCGAAGGCGAGGATCACGTCGCTGTAGCCCAGGCCCGTACGAGGCGCCGCGCCGTCGGGGGCGGCGAACAGGGAACTCAGCCAGCTGCGCACGCTTGTTGTCATCCGTGGCCCTCGGGGGAAAGGGACGATTGCGAACGGCGACGATGCGCGTGTCGTGCCGCGGACACCACGTCGCATCGGGGGCTGCGGCGTGGCGCGGGTCGCGACCGACCCGAGGCGATTGCGCATCCGCGCATCGCGTCGTCCGGGGGGCTACATATATCGTTGCGAAGTTATACGCGAGTCAACAGCAGGTTTCAGTTGATCGGCGCTGCAGGAGTGTGACCGCGAACACGCTGACGCGTCACGGCCGTTTAACCCTGTACCGTTGTAATAGCGTCATCGGCGCCGCCTGCTCCGACAACGCACCGTCGGTTGTGGCGGGGCCGAGGTCGTCACTGTCAAGATGGGTGATCAGGCTCACCGCACCGGCGCTCACGCCAACCGCGAATGCGCGGCCGGCGCGCGAACGCAGCACCACGACGCGTTCGCGCGGCCCGACCGGCAGCACCTGGACCACGGACAGCGGCGCATCCGGTCCTGCGAGGCCAAACCGCCTTCGCAGGATCCGCAGCAGGACAAGCAGGCAGATGATGATGAAGGCCAAGGGCAACAGGATCGCCAGCAGTTCCCAGACGTATGAAGCGCCGGTGGATGCTGGAGCCACCGCGGCCGCAGCCACGGCGGCGCCGGGCCAGGACGCGGCCAGCAGGCAGGGCAGCAATGGCAGGGCGTGGCGTCGGCTCGGCATCATCGGAAGTCTTCCGTTGGAAGGACGGGCGGGCGGTGCGTCCGCGCAGGCCGCATACCCTAGCAGGCGGTCTGCTGCGCGTGCGGGCGTGCACGCCTGCATGCCCGGATCGGCTGCATGAGCGCGGCGCCTGCCGTGCGTCGCCGCGGCGCCGCAGACGCGGCCTCGACCACGCTGGGCACGATCCTCGATGCGGTCCCGTTCGCCTGCGCGGCATTCTCGCGCGCCAACGGCGCACTGGTGGCGGGAAACACAGAGTTTGCCGAGGCGTTTTCCGCGCTGTCCGGCCACCGCGACCGCGCCGGGCTGCTGGCGGCGCTGGGCGCAGCGCGCGCGGACGATGGCGCCGAAGTGCGCGCGCCACACAGCGGCCACTGGTATGCACTGCACTGGCGTCGGCTGGCGCTGGAGAAGGGCGATGTCGACCTGCTCACCGCGGTCGACATCAGCGAGCGCCTGCAGGCGCTGGACACGCACAAGCACCAGCAGGAGAAGCTGCTGTTCACCTCGCGCCTGATGTCGGTGGGCGAGATGGCTGCCACGCTTGCTCACGAGCTCAACCAGCCGCTGGCGGCGATCGTCAATTACCTCAACGGCAGCCTGCGCCTCGTCGGGCAGGCGGGCGGCCCCGCGCAGGTCGAGCGCGCGCTGCTGGCCGCGCGTACCCAGGCCGAGCATGCCGCCGCCGTGATCTCGCGCGTGCGCGAGTTCGTGCGTGCGCGCGAACCCAGGCGCGACGCGCACGAGGTCGGCGTCATCGCCAGCACCGTGCTGGAGCTGCTGCGGCTGGAGGCCGAGCGCCAGCAGCTGTGCATCGACCTGGCGCTGGCGCCCGGCCTGCCTGCGGTCTACGCCGACCGGGTGATGGTCGAGCAGGTGCTGCTCAACCTGGTCAAGAACGCGATCGAGGCCATGCGCGCGATGCCGTCCGGCCAGCGCGAGTTGCGCATCGAGGGTCGGGTCAACCTCGACGACGAAGTGGAGGTGCGCGTGCTCGACCGCGGCGGCGGCCTGAGTCCGGCGGAAACCGAGCAGCTGTTCTCGCCCTTCTTCACCACCAAGTCCGACGGCCTGGGCATCGGCCTTGCCATCTGTCGTTCGATCATCGAATACCATGAAGGTCGTTTGTTCTTCGAGGCACGCCCCGGCGGCGGCAGCGTGTTTGCATTCACACTGCCACGCGCGGAAGGGAGACTGTAGGGAATGGCATCCGCGCGGGTGTACCTGGTCGACGACAACGATGGCTTCCGCGATTCGACCGCATGGCTGCTGGAGACTGCCGGCTTCGAGCCGCGTCCGTATGCATCCGCCGCCGCGTTCCTGGCCGCATACGAGGGCGAGCGCCATGGCGCGCACGAGGAGTGCCTGGTCTCGGACATCCGCATGCCGCAGATGAGCGGGCTGCAGCTGCAGGAAGAACTCATCCGCCGCGGCATCCGCCTGCCGCTGGTGTTCGTGACCGCGCACGGCGACGTGCCGCTGGCGGTGGAGGCGATGCGCAAGGGCGCGGCCAACTTCCTCGAAAAGCCCTTCAGCGAGGAGGCGCTGACCCATGCCATCCACGCCGCGTTCGCCAGCCGCCGCGAGCAGGCGCCGGCCTACAGCCCGGCGCTGGAAAAACTGAGCCCGCGCGAGCGCCAGGTGCTCGACCTGGTGGTCGCCAGCAAGCCCAACAAGATCATCGCCGACATCCTGGGCATCAGCATCAAGACCGTCGAACTGCACCGCGCGAACATGATGGCCAAGCTCGGCGTGCGTTCGCTGCCCGAACTGATGAAGGTGGCACTTGGCCATGGCTGACCCCACTGCAACCAGGCGCAAGGCCGCCGGACCCAAGCGCCGGCAGCCGGCAACGCCCGCTGGCGAAGCTCCGCGCCCGCTGCGGCCGCTGCGCGGCCTGTTGCCCACGCTCTCGACCGCGCAGGCGGCCGCGCTGCGCAGTTTCTTCGCCACGCCGCAGACCTGGAGCCTGTCCAACCACGGCCTGCTGCAGTTCATCCCCGGCCGTCCCGCGCCGGCCGCGCAAACGTTCGAGCTCGATGCCGAGGGCACGCGCCTCGGGCTTGCGCTGCAGGGGCCCACGCACGGCGATGGCGCGCACTGGAGCGACTACCAGGGCCGCTCGCGCGTGCTCGCCTGGAGCCTGGCCAACGAGGCGCAGCTGATGCGGCTCAGCGAAGCATTCGGCGTGGTGTTGACACCCCTGGTCGATGCCGGCGACGCGGCACAGGACGAGGCCTCGCTGCTGTGGCTGGACTTCATCGTCGACGAGGACGCGCCGGAAGGTTCGACCTCGCGCATGCCGGCGCTGCAGGGCGCGCTGCGCGTACCGGCGTCGTGGCTCGAACGCCTGCTCGAGCGCGCCGATCCGCCCAGCGGTGAAGCTGCGCCGCTGGATGGCTGGCGCGAGCTTGGTGTGCCGATCCAACTGCAGTGGCGCATCGCGCCGCTGCCGTGGGCCGACTGGAACGCGCTGCAGCCGGGCGACGTGCTCGTTGCCGGCAGGCGCAGCCAGCCGCCACAGGCGGAGGCCTGCGCACGCGCAATCGCCTGGCCGATCGCGCCGGCTGCCGACGGTTGGCGGATCAGCGGACCACCCCGGCATCTTCAGACCCATGTACAGGAGATTTCCCCCATGAACGACACCCCCCAGGCCAGCGAAGACGGCGACGCCGACGCACTGGCGCGGCGCCTGCCGGTCGACCTGGCCTTCGAGCTGGGCCGCACCGAACTGCGCGTGGGCGACCTGTCGGCGCTGCAGCCGGGCTATGTGTTCCCGCTGGCGGGCGCACTGGAAGGCGCCAACGTCACCATCCGCGCCAACGGCCAGGCCGTGGGCCAGGGCGAGGTGGTGGCGGTCGGCGACACCCTCGGCGTGCGCCTGCTGGGCTGGAGCTGAGCGGCGCCCGCCGCCCGCCCCCGCCCGTCCGCGTCCAGCAGGAGCGTCCATGGATCTGAGCAGTTACTCCCCCGCCCTCGTCCTCGTCGTCATCGTCGCGCTGGCGCTGGCGCCGTTCGTCGCGGTCATGGTGACCTCGTTCACCAAGATCGTGGTGGTGCTGAGCCTGCTGCGCAATGCGCTGGGCCTGCAGCAGGTGCCGCCGAACGTGGTCATCAACGGCCTTGCGATCGTGCTGTCGATCTACGTGATGTACCCGGTGATCCTGGAGACCTACGACGCGGTGACCGCGCACCAGCAGGGGCGACCGGTGCCGGCCGCGGTACAGAAGATGGTCGACGAGCGCCAGCGCGAGCAGGCCGCGCGCGAACAGGCGCAGGCCCGCCGCACCGCGGCGCGCACCGCGCAGCCGTCGGGCGCCGCTACCGCGCCACCCGCGCTTGCCACGGACGATCCCGCGCCCGCGAGCCCGGCAGCGGCCGACGCGCTTCGCGCCGAGGCGGAGGCGGAGGCGGCCGGCACCGCGGCAGGCGAAGAAGGGCCGGGGCCGCTGTTTCGCAACGTCGTCACCGGCTCCAGCGCCGATGCCGCGACCGCGCAGTCAGCGCCCGCACCCGCGACGCAGCCGCCGGCGGCACCGCTCGCGCCGCCGGGCAGCGAGGGCGCGCGCCTGCTGGCGATGTTCGAGGCCGGCAAGGAGCCGCTGCGCGGATTCCTGATCGCGCATTCCAACCCGGCCGAGCGCGCCTTCTTCCTCAGGAGCGCGCAAAGCCTGCTGCCCGAAGAGCGTCGCGGTTCGCTGAGCGCCAACGATTTCATCGTGGTGGTGCCGGCCTTCACCGTGAGCGAGCTGACCACCGCCTTCCAGATCGGCTTCCTGATCTTCCTGCCGTTCCTGATCATCGACCTGGTGGTGGCCAACATCCTGCTGGCGCTGGGCATGATGATGATGTCGCCGACCACCGTGTCGCTGCCGTTCAAGCTGCTGCTGTTCGTGCTGATCGACGGCTGGGCCAAGCTGGTGCACGGCCTGGTGCTGACCTACACGCCCTGAACGGGTCACGCGGACGGAGGCGACAGGACGATGAGTGAAACACTCGAGCTGACCAGGCAAGCGTTGTGGCTGGTGCTGATGCTGTCGGGCCCGCCGATCGCGGCGGCCGCCATCGTGGGCCTGGTGGTCGCCTTCCTGCAGGCGGCGACGCAGATCCAGGAGCAGACCTTCGCCTATGCGCTGAAGTTCGTGGCCATCGTGCTGGCGCTGTTTGTCACCGGCGCGATGATCGGCGGCACGCTGTACACCTACTCGAACCGGATCTTCACCGAGTTCCCGCACCTGACCCGGCGCTGATGGAAGTCTTCGCCTCGGCCGAAACCGCGGTGCTGGCGCTGGGGCTGACCCTGCCGCGCATCATCGGCGCGTTCATCATGCTGCCGCTGATCAGCCCGCAGAACATGCCGGCGATGGTGCGCAACAGCTTCCTGGTCAGCCTGGCGATCGTGGCCCTGCCGATCGTGGTGGCGACCGCGCCGACCGGCACGATGAGCACGCTGTCGTGGCCGGCGCTGGTGGTCAAGGAGCTGTTCATCGGCATCGCCATCGGCTTCTGCTTCGGCATCGTGTTCTGGGCGATCTCGGCGGCCGGCAACGTCATCGACACCCAGGTCGGGATGAGCATGGCGATGGTGTTCGATCCGATCCAGGGGCACCAGACTTCGCTGCACGCCGACTTCCTGTCGCAGTTCTCGGCCTGGGTGTTCATGGCCAGCGGCGCGTTCCTGATCTTCCTGGACCTGCTGCTGGGCAGCTACGCGATCTGGCCGCCGACCTCGTTCTACCCCGACCTCGCGGCCTCGGGCATGAACCTGTTCGTCGGCCACTTCGGCTACTTCATGACCACCATGCTGGTGCTGGCCGCGCCGGTGATGGTGATCCTGCTGATCGTCGACCTGTCGTTCGGCCTGGTGAACCGCTACGCGCCGCAGCTCAACGTGTTCGCGCTGACCCTGCCGCTCAAGGCATGGGCGGCGACCGGCATCATCCTGCTGCTGCTGGGGGTCTACATCGAGATCCTGGTGCAGCGCCTGCACGACAGCCAGGGGCTGTTGCTGCTGCTGCGCAGGGCATTTGGCGGCTGAGGCGATGCGCCGGGCCGCGCTGGGCTCAGCGCTCGCGCCGCAGCGCCTCGGCGCGCTGCAGGATCGCCGGCGGCGCAGCTTCCTCGGGAGTCGCGAAGATGCGCAGGCGCCGCAGCCGGTCGCCAAGGCTTCTGGACGAGGTCAGCGCCACCACCGGGATCGAAAGCAGCATGCCGGCGATGACCGGCACCATCCACGCCGCCAGCCCGGGCGATACCAGCCACGCGACCACGGCCGCGCCGGCGCCGAACACGGTCAGCCCGCCGTAGCGTGCGAGCAGCCCCGACAGCGGCAGGCTGCCATCGTCCCGGCGCTGCGCGTCCCAGCCCGAGTCCTTGCCGGCCAACACCTCGGCCACGCCGCGCGACTGCAGGTACATCGTCACCGGCGCCATCAGCGCGGCAAGCACCGTCTCCAGCAGCGCGCCCGCCGCCAGCCGCAGGCCGCCGCCAAAGGCGCGGCGCGAGGTGCCATCCAGCAGCGCCGCGACCAGGGCCAGCAGCTTGGGCCCGAACAACAGGGCCATGGTCAGGCCGAACACCCACAGGAAGCGCTCGGGATCGGCGCCCTGCCAATAGGCCAGCGGCGCATAGCCTCCCTCGATGCCCGCCTGCAGCGGGATCGACAGGCCGACCAGCATCAGCATCGCCCACATCGGCGCGGTGAAGTAGTGGCCGATGCCCATCATCAGGTGCAGCCGGCTGACCGGATGCAGGCCGCGCGCGGGCAGCACCAGCGAGTGCTGCAGGTTGCCCTGGCACCAGCGGCGGTCGCGCACCAGCATGTCGGTCAGCGACGGCGGGCCTTCCTCGTAGCTGCCGCCCAGGCCCGGCTCCATGTGCAGCGCCCAGCCGCCGCGGCGCATCAGCGCGGCCTCGACGAAGTCGTGGCTGAGCACGTTGCCACCGAACGGCTCGCGTCCCTCCAGCGCGGGCAGGCCGGCGCAGGCGGCGAAGGCGCGCGTGCGGATCATCGCGTTGTGGCCCCAGTAGTTGCTCTCCGCGCCGTGCCACCAGGCCACGCCATGCGCGATCACCGGCCCGTACACGCGTCCGGAAAACTGCTGCATGCGCGCGAAGATGGTGCTGCCGTTGACCACCAGCGGCAGGGTCTGGACCAGGGCCACGTCCGGATTGCGCTCCATCGCCGCGGCCAGGCGCACGATGGTGGCGCCTTCCATCAGGCTGTCGGCGTCGAGGATCAGCATGCTCGCGAAGGCGCCGCCGAAACGGCGCACCCAGCCTGCGATGTTGCCGGCCTTGCGCTCGGCGTTGTCGTCGCGGCGGCGGTAATAGATCCCGACCTCGTTGGCGAAGCGTTCGCGCAGGCGCAGGAAGGCCCGCTCCTCGTCAGCGGCGACCTCGGGCCGGCGCGTATCGCTGAGGATGAATACATCGAAGCAGGCGCCCTGCCCCGTGGCGACCACCGACTCCAGGATCGCCTGCACGCCGGCAAAGGTGCGGTGCGGATCCTCGTTGTAGACCGGCACCAGCAGCGCAGTGCGCGTCGACAGCCACGGCAGCGGCCCATCGCTCGACAATCCCAGCCGCAGTGGCTGGTCGCGCAGCACGCGCACGAAGCCGGGCACCGCGCTGGCGAAGGACAGCGCGATCCAGGCGAACAGCGGCACGAACAGCGCCAGCAGCACGCCCTCGAGCACCGAGATCCCGTTGCCGCGCAGCAGCCACCACATCTGGTAGGCCGCCACCAGGCTCAGCAGTGCGGTACCGCCAAATACCGCCGTGCGCCGCAGCGCCATGCGCGGCGGCGAGCTGGGCGGCTTCGAGCCCGCCAGGCGGCCACGGCGCAGGTCCTGCACCGGCATCTCCAGCGGCGCCTCGGGCGGCAGCCAAGGCGTGGCACCGACCGGCGCGTCGACCGGCAGGGCTGCGGACGAGCTCATGCCGGCCACCGCGACAGCCAGGTCTCGGACAGCGGCGTGCCGTCGGCATCAAGCAGCCGCGCGCGCAGTTCGATTACCTCAGCCGTCCCCGGCAGCAGTTCGAAACTCATGCGCCAGCGGCCGTTGGCCGCGAGGCGATAGGCAACCGGATTGCGCAGCTCGCCGGCCGACGCATGCGCCTCGACCCTGGGCGCGGCATCGGCCGGCAGGCTGGACAGGCGCCCGCCGTCGAGGTCGATCACGAACATTCGCGGCGGCACGCCAGCATCGGCATCGCCCTGCCCGCTGCGCGTCTCGACCACGCGCGCCAGCTGCGGCAGCCAGGCGTGGTCTGCGCACCAGTGCAGCCGATAGGCGAAGCGATGCTCGCGGCCGGCGGCGAGCGGCGCGCGCGGGCGCCAGAAGGCGACGATGTTGTCGGCGAACTCGTTGCCCGTGGGCAACTCGACCAGGTGCACCTCGCCCGGCCCCCACTCGCCCAGCGGCTCGACCCAGGCGCTGGGCCGCTTCTCGTAGCTGGCCTCGGCGTCCTGGTAGGCATCGAAACTGCGCTTGCGCTGCATCAGCCCGAACCCGCGCGGATTGTCATCGGCAAACCCGCTGTGCGCGACCTGCGGGGGATTGCGCAGCGGCCGCCAGATCTGCTCGCCCGCGCCGTTGAGGATCGCCAGGCCGTCGGAATCGTGCACCGCGGGCCGGAAGTCGTCGACGCCCACGCGATCACCGGCGTCGAACTCGAACATGGCGGTCAGCGGTGCGATCCCGGCATTGCGCAGCTCGACGCGCGGATACAGGCGCGCGTCGACCTCCATCGTGGTCTGCGTGCCCTCGGGCCGGATGGTGAAGCGGTAGGCGCCGGCCACGCTGGGGCTGTCGAGCAGCGCATGCACGACCACGGCGTCGGCATCGGTCGCGGGACGTTCCAGCCAGAACTCGCGGAACAGCGGGAACTCCTCGGGCCCGGGGTCGCCGCTGCCCAGCGCCAGCCCGCGCGCCGACAGCCCGTACACCAGCCCCTGCGCCACGGCGCGGAAGTAGCTGGCGCCCAGGAACACGCACAGTTCGTCGAAATGGTCGGGGCGGTTGAGCGGCGCATGCAGGCGGAAGCCGGCGTGGCCCAGCGCCGCATCCTCCGGCGGCGGCACCTGCGGACCGAAGTCGTACAGCTCGCGCCGGTACGGCAGGGGCGTCGCGCGCCCGTCCGCGACCAGATGCATTTCGACGCGGTCCTTGAACAGGAAGCCGCGGTGGAACAGCTGCACCTGGAAGGGCAGCCCCTCGTCGCGCCACAGCGCGCGTTCGGGACGGAAGCGGTAGTCGCGGTACTGGTCGTAGGCGATGGCGTCGAGCTGGGCCGGAAGCGCACGCACGGGCGGCACGAAGGCGCGCGAGGCCAACTCGCGCGCCAGTGTCGCTACGGTGTCACGATCGAAGGGCGCCGAGGCAGCAGGCGTCGCTGCCAGCGCCTGGCGCAGGGGCAGGCACAGCAGCAGCGGCAGCGACGTGGCGGCCGCAATCAGTTGACGGCGATGCAAGGGCAGCCCTTGGGCGAGGATGGCGGAACCGCTTCATTAAACGGGCGCCGGCTTAACGCAACGTCAACGACGCGCGGGCGCCAGGTCAGCCGGTCATGCCCGAATGCCTGAGCAGGGCCTCGATGCGTGGCGCACGGCCACGGAAGGCGCGGAAGTTGTCTGCCGCGCTGCGGCTGCCGCCGCGGGCCAGCACCTCGTGGCGGAAACGTGCGCCGGTCGCGGCCACCGCGGCGGGCGCCTCCTCGAAGGCGGCATAGGCATCGGCGCTCAGCACCTCGGCCCACTTGTAGCTGTAGTAGCCGGCCGCATAGCCACCGGCGAAGATGTGGCTGAACTGGTGCTGGAACCGGTTCCAGACAGGCGGACTGTTGACCGCGACCTCGCCCCGCACGCGATCGAGCAGCGCCTGCACCGGCTCGCGGGCCGGATCGAAGCGGTCGTGCAGCAGCATGTCGAACAGTGCGAACTCCAGCTGGCGCACGGTGGCCATGCCGCTCTGGAAGTTCTTCGCGGCCAGCATCCTGTCAAACAGCGCGCGCGGCAGCGGCTCGCCGCTGTCCACGTGTGCGGTCATCGCTTCGACCCGCGGCCATTCCCAGCAGAAGTTCTCCATGAACTGGCTGGGCAGCTCCACCGCGTCCCACTCCACTCCGTTGATGCCGGCCACGCCCAGCTCGCCCACCCGCGTGAGCAGCTGATGCAGGCAGTGGCCCATCTCGTGGAACAGGGTGGTGACGTCGGAATGGCTGAAGGTCGCAGGCTTGCCGTCGATACCGCGTCCGAAGTTGCAGACCAGGTACACGATCGGCGTCTGCGTGGCGTCGGCACGCTCGCGACGGTTGCGGCAGTCGTCCATCCACGCGCCGCCGCGCTTGCCCTCGCGCGCATACAGGTCGAGGTAGAACTGGCCGACCAGGGCGCCCTCGTCGTCGACCAGGCGATGGAAGCCCACGTCCTGGTGCCAGACCGGCGCCGTGTCGGACTCGACGCGCAACCCGTAGAGGTCGTGGATCAGGCCGAACAGGCCGGCCAGCACCTTCGGCTCGGTGAAGTACTGCTTCACTTCCTGGGCCGAGTAGCTGTAGCGCGCCTGCCGGAGCCTGTCGCTGGCGAAGGCCAGGTCCCAGGCCTCGAGGGCGTCGATGCCCAGCTGTTCGCGCGCGAAGGTTTCAAGCTCGGTCCGGTCCTGCTGCGCATGCGGCTTCGCGCGCGCGGCGAGGTCGCGCAGGAAGCCCAGCACTTCGTCCGGCGTGTCGGCCATCTTGGTCGTGAGCGAGTAGGTGGCGTAGCTGTCGAAGCCGACCAGCGCGGCCAGCTCCGCGCGCAGGGCGAGGATGCGATCGATCAGCGCGCCGTTGTCGAGCGTCGGATCGTCGCCCAGCTCGGAGGCACGCACCGCGTTGGCGCGATACAGCGCGGCGCGCAGTTCGCGATCCTCGGCGTAGGCCTGCACCGGCAGGTACACGGGCATCTGCAGGCCGAGCTTCCAGCCGGGCCTGCCGTCGTTCTCCGCCGCATCGCGGCAGGCGGCGAGCACGTCGGCGGGCAGGCCGGCAAGCCGCGCCTCGTCCTCGACGTACAGGGCGAAGGCATCGGTGGCGTCGAGCACGTTCTGCGAGAAACGCGCCTGCAGTGCGGCGAGCTCCTCGCGGATTTCGCCAAAGCGCGCCTTCTGCGCCTGCGGCAGCTCCGCGCCGCCGAGACGGAAATCGCGCAGCGCGTTTTCCACTACCTTGCGCCGCGGCTGGCTCCAGTCCGCGAAGCCGGGCGCTTGGCCCAGCTGCCGGTACTGCGCGAACAGCGCCTCGTTCTGCCCCAGCGCACTCCAGAAGCGGGTGACCGCCGGCAGCGTCTCGTTGTAGGCCGCGCGCAGTTCGGGCGTGTTGACCACCGCCTCCAGGTGGGTGACCTGGTTCCAGGCGCGCCCCAGGCGTTCGGTGGCATCGTCCAGCGCAACGGCGAAGGCCTCCCAGGTCACCGGCGAGACGGCTTCGGCCAGGCGGACCGCGGCTTCGGCTTCCGACAGCAGCTGTCCGATCGCCTCGGCGACATGTCTTGGGCGGATGTCCGCAAAACGCGGCAGACCAGAGAAATCGAGCAGCGGATTGGAGGACATGGCGTGCACGGGTTGGAGGGGGCGGACAGGATGCCACGGCGGCCGAAACCCGCCGTGGAACACACCGTGCCCGCTCAGCCGTGCTTTTGTAGAGGTGGGCCGGGCAGCACCTCACGTCCTCTCTCCCGCCTCACGAGGCATTGATCGAGGCTACGTCAGCCTCCCGGCTTCATTGACGCGCGAGGCGGAACCGGTGCCCCTGGCAGAACGTACCCCGTCGGATCTCCAGGCGCCGCCACGTGGCCTGGCACGCAGTGGCGGCATCGCCCACAGCGCAGCATCCCGCTGCGCCCGCCCACCGCTGTCATTTCGACCGCAGGGAGAAATCGTCCCCACCGCCGCCCCGTTCCCACGCCGAGGCCGCTGACGCGATGGCCACTCCACGCATCCGCACCGGCTGCGCCGGCTGGTCGATCGGCACGCCCCAGCGCGGCCTGTTCGGCGATGGCGCGAGCATGCTCGCGCGCTATGCCACGCGCTTCGACATCGCCGAGGTCAACTCGTCTTTCTACCGGCCGCACCGGCGCGATACCTGGCAACGCTGGGCGGACAGCGTGCCGGCAAGCTTCCGCTTCTCGGCCAAGATGCCGCGCACCATCTCGCACGAGCTCGTGCTGCGCGGCGCGGGGCCGGCGCTGGACCAGTTTCTCTCCGAAGTCGATGGCCTGGGCAGGAAGCTCGGCGGCCTGCTGCTGCAGCTACCGCCCAGCCTCGTCTTCGATGCGCGCAGCGCCTCGTCGTTCTTCCGCATGCTGCGCCGGCGAACCGATCTGCCGGTGGCCTGTGAGCCGCGGCACGCCAGCTGGTTCGACGCGCGCGCCGATGCGCTGCTGCAGCAGCACGCGATCTCGCGCGTGGCAGCCGACCCGGCGCGCCTGCCGGAAGCCGCACTTCCCGGCGGGGCAGCCGCAGGCTGGACCTACTGGCGCTGGCATGGCGCGCCGCGCATGTACTACAGCCGCTACGACGACGCGGCGCTGGCTGCGTTGGCGGCACAGGTCGCGTCCTGCAAACGGGTACCCACCTGGGTGATCTTCGACAACACCGCGCACGGCCACGCCGCCACCGACGCCCTGCGCTTCCAGACCATTGCCGGTGCCACGCGGTGCGCCCGCGGGAGCACACATGCCTGAAGGCCCGTCCATCGTCATTCTCAGGGAAGAGGCCGCCCATTTCCGCCGCAAGACCGTGCGCCACGTAGAGGGCAACAGCAAACTCGACCTCCAGCGCATGCAGGGGCGGCGCGTGGTGTCCGTGCGCAGCTGGGGCAAGCATTTCCTGCTGGAGTTCAGCAGCTTCAGCCTGCGCGTGCACATGCTGATGTTTGGCACCTACCGCATCGACGACCCCAAGCCCAGGCCCGTGCGCCTGTCGCTGCAGTTCGACAACGGCACGCTGTACTTCTATTCGTCCTCGCTCAAGTACATCGAGGGGCCGCTGGACGACACCTACGACTGGCGCGGCGACGTGATGTCCCCCGAATGGAGCCCGCCGCTGGCGCGCAGGAAGCTCAAGGCGCAGCCCGAAGTGCTGGTCTGCGACGCGCTGCTCGACCAGGACGTGTTCGCCGGCGTCGGCAACATCATCAAGAACGAAGTGCTGTTTCGCATCCGCGTACATCCCGAGACACGCGTCGGCGACCTGCCGCCGCGCAAGCTCGGCCAGATGATCGCGCAGGCGCGCGAATACAGCTTCGATTTCCTCGAATGGAAAAAGCAGTACGTGCTGCGCAAGCACTGGCTGGTCCACCGCAAGCGCGACTGCTCCGAATGCGGCAGTCGCCTCGAGCTCGCGCACCTCGGTACTCGCCAGCGGCGGACCTTCTGGTGCAACCACTGCCAGGTCCGCTACTGAGGGGAACCGGTCCGGTGCTGCCGGCAGCATTCTGTTCGCGCCCGGCAGCCGTCTGGCAATGCCGGCCGTTGCGCGGGGACCGCGCAAACCCGGTTCACGCGCACCGAACCTGGCTGGTTCTAGAGTGGACCGATGATCATCAGATCGTCGGAAGAGTTGCCGCGTACGACGCTGCTCAAGCGCTTCCCCGTACCCCGGGACCTCGGCGTCCCCGCGGCGTCGCGCATCGGTCCCGGCAAGACATGGCCGGCGCCACCAGGTGCGGTGCGGATCAAGTCATTCCAGGTGTATCGATACGATCCGGACGCCGGCGACGGGCTCGCCTCGACCCCACGGCTGGACACCTTCGAGGTCGACCTCGACGACTGCGGCCCGATGGCGCTGGATGCGCTGCTCTGGATCAAGAACAAGGTCGACTCGACGTTGACCCTGCGCCGTTCCTGCCGCGAGGGCGTCTGCGGCTCATGTGCAATGACGATGGACGGCACCAACTGGCTTGCCTGCACGCGCTTCATCTCCGACCTGGCCGCTTCACCCACGATCTACCCACTGGCCAGCTTTCCGGTCATCAAGGACCTGGTATCGGATACCACGCACGCTTTCGCGCAGTACGCGGTCGTCCAGCCCTGGCTCAAGACGCGGACCGCGCCGCCAGTGCGCGAACGCCTGCAGTCGCAGGAGCAGCGCGCCGAACTCGACGGCTACTACGAATGCATCCTGTGCTTCTGCTGCACCTCGGGCTGTCCGAGCCACTGGTGGAATGGCGACCGTTTCCTGGGCCCGGCCGTGTTGCTTCAGGCGTGGCGCTGGCTTGCCGACAGCCGCGACGACGCCCGCGACGAGCGTCTTGACGAACTCGAGGATCCGTTCCGACTGTATCGCTGCCACACCATCCTCAACTGCACCCGGACCTGCCCGAAACAGCTGAACCCCGGCAAGGCAATTGCCGAGATCAAGAAAGTGATGATGGAGCGGCACGGCTGATGGACGACAAAAGCCAGGGCGCCGCGACCAGGCCCGGGCAACACCGGCCTCGGCCGAGGTCGCCCAACATGCAGATCTATCGGCCGCAGCTGACGTCGGTGCTGTCCGTGGTCAACAGGATTACCGGGGTCATCCTCAGCGCCGGCGCGGTGGTGCTGGTGGTCTGGCTGGTTGCGGCTGCAAGCGGGCCGCAAGCCTATGCCGTGATCCAGGACGCCATCGACTCATGGGTCGGCCAAGTGATGCTGCTTGTATGCACCTTCGCGTTCTTTTTGCACCTGTGCGGCGGCATCCGCCATCTGGTCTGGGACACTGTGCACGGCTTCGAGCTGCACGCGATCTATGCATCCGGGTGGTGGGTCGTGGCGGCGAGCCTGGTGCTCACGGCCCTGGCATGGGGTGGCAGTGCATGGCTCGGGTCATAGCGCCATGACGCGCCATCCGCCCCGCAATACGCGTTCGCCGCTGGCACACGCCATTGGCCTCGGTTCGACCCGGTCAGGCGTTGCCCATTGGTGGGCGTTGCGCGTGTCCGCCATTGCGCTGGTTCCGCTGACATTGTGGTTTGCCGCCGCGCTCATCCTGCACACCGGAAGCAGTCATTCCGAGTTCGTAGCCTGGCTGCGATTGCCCCTCAACACGATCGCAATGGTGTTGCTCCTGGTTGCGGCGTTCCACCACACGGCGCTTGGCGTGCAGGTAGTGATCGAAGACTACATGCACTCCACCGCCAGGTTCGCTGCCCTCTTGCTGCTGCGCCTGGGCTGCATCGCTCTGGCGCTGGCGGGGATCCTGGCCACGCTTGGCATCGCGTTCAACGGATAGGCCGGACCCCACCACCAATCATGAAACCGGAGGAAGCCACATGACATTCCAGCTTGATTCGGCAGCACTAGTCATGCCACTCGTCCCACGACGGCCACACCGTCCTGGAAGTCGCCATGTTCGTTAACGGCGTACTTGTCGCCGCGCGCACGCGCCTGGTCACGCTGGCCGACAGCGCTGCACTCCTCGAAGCCGCGAAATTGCTGGGCGAGCCGGACACGGACCTGGTCGTGGTCTGCGGGCCCGATGGCTTGTTGGCAGGCGTGGTCACCAGCTCGAACGTGGTCGAGCAGATGGGACGTTGCCAGGGCTGCGGATGCACCACGGCGGCTGCGCTGGTGATGACGCGCGACGTGGTGGTGTGCCATCTGGGCGATCCGCTGGATGAAGTGTGGTCCAGGATGAAAGCTCGCGGCTTGAAGAACCTGCCGGTTCTTGATGAAGCCCGGCGACCGTTGGGCGTGCTCAACGCACGCGACGTGCTGCAGGCGCTGCTGCTGGAGGTCGAGAACGAGGAGTCGCTGCTCCGCGATTACGTGATGAACACCGGATACCGCTGACAGTCGCCAGCTGATGCCCGGCGCGGACTCGGCCGGATCAGTAGATGGCCCACCAGCAACCGCAGTGATGCCCTAAGTCATTGATGTTTCGAGTTTGAAGGCCGCTTGTTCGGCCGGGCGACTCACAATCTGACTCACTTCCGTTGGGGGTTGGCGTCGCTGAGGGCCCGGCCGTCCGGCAAGAACCGTTCTCCGCACTCCGTCACGGAAGGGCGGGCGGCAGGAGTGCAGAGTGCTATCGCCAGCAGCGCACGGACGCGACGCGACCACACCAGCGGAGCTCCTCCCCAAGCCCGTGCGTGCGCCCAGGAATGGGCGCGGCTGGCCCCTCCTGTTGGATTCACCACCACCAATACTTGCGCGCGAGCTTGTCGAACTCTGCCTGCTCGTCGCTCGAAAGGCGTCTGCCACTGAACCGGCGCTTGTTCTTCAACTGTTGAAACCGGTCGAGGTCGCCACTGTTGGAGAGGCTCGCTGCAACGATGGCGAGCAGAAAGACGACTCCGATGACAAACGCAGCCATGCTTCCCTCCTGACCTTAACGGTACCTCTTGTTGCCGCCGCTGGTGATGCAGTAACGGCCGCCTCGTGGACCGAAGCAGTTTGACGAACCCGAGCAAGGACAACTACCCCTATCGCCCAAGGGCACAGTGCGCGCCGTACGGACGGGGGTTGAGACAGCTCGATGCCAACAGTTTGCAGAAGAGCACGTATAGCGTTCAGAGACCCAACCTGAGCGCGACGGACCCGCGGAGACCTTCATCCAGCCGGATTGTCTGTCTTCAATCGTGACCTGCGTGCCTCGCGTCAACCGCCCCAAAACCGGCCCGTTTGGAGACTCGCGGAAATTCAGCGCGTCCGCGTCTACGTACGCCATGTCCGGTTGAGACAGTGCCGATCCGGCATGCGACAACTCTGCCGACTGTGCATAGTTTGCCGATGGAGGTTCGTAGCGCTTTGAATCGCTGGGCTCCCCCGTGCAATGACCAACGAGCCACGCGAAGGCGACCAGCATTATGACGGCGCCGACGGATCCGCCCCGGGTGGTGCCAGATCTCCTGCCCACGCCCTTCCCCGGCTTGGTGGTGCAGCGAAATTAGACCTAGGTGCCGCTACTGGTCAAATGCAGGCCCTACCGCTTGGCGCTATCCAACCTAGCGATGCTCCAATTTGGAACAATATGAAAAGCCCCGCGCAAGGCGGGGCTTATGGGCAGTGCCTCGACAGTCACGCAGCCTCGGCAGCTTCGGGCACAACTGCCAACCTCATTCCCATTGTATGGAGAACGCGATCGACGGTCCTCAGCTCGGGATTCCCTTCACTAGAGAAGGCCTTATAGGCGCTCGTCCTTCCCACACCTGCATCCGCGGCAACCTTGCCCATTCCAACCGCCTTCATCGCAAACCCAAGTGCCTCCAAAAACAGCTCTTGGCCACCCTCTTCCATACATGCATCAAGGTAAGCGGCAATCATCTCCGGACTGTCGAGGTGGCGCACAATGTCAAATTCTGCAGTTGTCATAAATCACCTCATTCACAGACAGTTTGGGCCCGTTCCTTGGCCAGAGCGATATCGCTCTGTTGCGTCGACTTGTCACCGCCTCCAAGCAGAACAGTGAGCTCTTCGCCCTTAACCACAAAGTAGAGTCGGTAGCCAGGCCCATGGTGGATTCTTGACTCCGAAACACCAGAACCTACCGGTTCACAGTCTCCGAAGTTTCCACGCCGCATGTTAGTGATGCGTGCCAAAACTCTGGCTTTCCCTGCCACGGGCAATCCTTCCACCCAAGTGTCGAACTCCGTTGTCGAAACGACCCTTGGCATGGGTGTATCCTATAAGAGACACTGGCGAATGTCAACTCCTTTACAGCGGCCGGATGAACGCCCGTCGCCCCTCTACAGCGGTCCAAGCCTCCGCAGGGACGAGGGGCAACTGGCCACTTTGTTTCTGAACGGTCAGCTTTTGGTCAACCGACCTGCTGGAGCCCGCTTCATTCCTAGGATCACCGGGGGTGCACTGCCCCCGATAGAGCGTGTCCTTTCCTCGTCGGGCCTAGATCGGGGTAGATTGAAGCTCCTTCGGCACGGGGCTGATTCATGCGCGCCATCCTCGCGACGCCGCAGTTTCCGCCCGTCAGGCCAGAAAGCGTAGCCGACCGAGCACCCAGCCCCCGCCTTACCTTGGAAGGACTTGTCTCCTCCTGCGTCCGAGACGCGAGCGGCGACCCTGTGGCGGCTGCCCTGCTGCTGGAAGATCGGATCAGGGGCCATACGAGCATGCTGGCTGCGCTCGTCCAGCCGTATCTGGCCGACGCGTGCTGGAAGGCAGTGAAGAAGCGCCTAGAGCTGGCGCGCGGCCTGACAGATGAGCCGGCGGTCCAAACCATCCCTGATACATCGGCGCGCCTGCATGCGCTGGCGGACTCCCTGCTCGATTTCCGTTTGCCCAGTGGGACGTTACTTAGGGACGCCTTCCGGCACGACGTGGAGGCTGCCGCGAACTGGTATCTAAGCAGGGCGCGCGCGCTGCAGCGAAGAGGGAAATGGCTCGAGGCGATTGCCCCCTTGGTGCCGCGTGCCAAGGTTGTCGGGCACATTCTGGACGACCGCGATCTAAGAGCGCTCTTGGATCGAGCGACGGCTGACTAAGGGCTCAGGTTCTCTGCTAGATTCGGCCGCGCGGGCCCGGCCAGCGCGAGGGTGCCAATTCGGCCAATCACTCCCTTTCGGACTCGCACCCCTCCTATGGTGAGGTTGGCCACTCGTCCCCTGCCCTACAAAGGCCACCAGCCTCGTGCCAACCTCGCCACCACATTCCGTGCCCATTGATGAAAAGCTGGTGGGCCAGCGGCGCGCCATATGCATGCGCATCCAAGAGCGCCACCGGCAAAGACAGGATCTACAAAACGCGGAAGTACGCCTGACACTGCAAGTGAAATCCATCTGCCGACGATTCACCAACGGCGACAAGGATCAGGCTCGCTCGCTTTATGCCTCAATCGGGAGGGATGGCATGCATCCGCTCGCTTGGAAATTCCATGCGTCGGCCGCGCCACTCCTTCTCGCACGCGAGGCTTTGACTACGGCACGCAAGCGCCTCGAACGCGAGATGGACTTGGACGTTCGCATGTTGCCCATATGGCCGAGAGTCGCCGCTACCAGAGGCCTAGGGGCTCAGGGGTTGGCGTCCATCATTGGGGAGACTGGCGACCTCAGCAACTACAGTTCGCACAGCAAGCTGTGGAAGCGACTCGGTCTCGCAGTCATCAATGGCGAACGCCAGCGGCGTGTGCAAGGGGCGGCTGCGATAGCACACGGATTCAGTCCATCGCGCCGGGCAATAGTTTGGCAGGTTGGCAGCTCGCTCTTCCGTGCGCAGTCTGAGCGCCGAGACCGGCACACGGGTGCGGTGCTGCGTCAGGCGGGGTCTTATCGGCTTGGCTACGACGCGCGCAAGGCCTACGAACTGACGCGGGTCGCGACAGCAGCGCACGCTCACAACCGCGCTGCGAGGTACATGGAGAAGAGGCTGATCAGGAACATCTGGTTGGCGTGGAACCACGCCGATCGCGCAGCCGAAACAGGAAGTAGCCGGGCGGACTGTCTGCCGGCGAGCTAGGAGGGAGCATGGGGATTAGGGGCGCGTGGGGTGTAACGAGGGACGTTGACGGTACGCTGTCGATCTTGTGGGAGTGGCCGTGGTACTGGAGATATCCAGCAGGGCTGGCGATGATCGCGGGCACTGCTTGGGTTGTGCTAGCACTCGAATGGCAGCAGCCAAACTGGGTGGTATTCGGGTTCGTCGGCATCGGAGCGCTGTTCGCGCTCTCCGTAATGTATGAGCTTGGTTGCCTAGTCGTAGTGGTCGCCGTCTTTGGCGGCATATGGATTGCGACAAACGCCTTGTTCCCCGATTTCAAGCTGTCGTTGCCTCTGCAAGTTGGACTCGTAGCTGCTTTCGCGTACTACGCCTGGTATACGGGGTCCAAGGCTCAGGAAATGGCACGTCAATGTGATCGTTCGATCAATGGAATCAGGCAGGCAATCGTTGAATTGGCCGACTCAATGGATGCAAAAGCGGAGTTCAGTAGGGACGATATGCGCGATCTTTCCTTGCGGGTTAAGCGTTTGGAGCGGCTCGCAGAAGATCCATTCGCGGAGTTCGGAGATAGCACCGCCCCCTAACAAGAACCCCGCCGGAGCGGGGTTAGGAGTCCTTCATGCGCCTAAAGAATGGCGCAATCACTAGTGCAAGTGGACCTCCACACGACGCGTGTCTCCGGCTCGGGTTGCCCGCCCAGCCCAGCGGGGCCGCGCCCACTGCGCGTGTACGATGGAGCCATGGCTGAATACGAGTCCTTGATCCACCTTTCCCGCTGGCGTAGGGCCCTCATCTGGCTGTGCGAGCGCCACGTCCTGAGCTGGGCCATCTTCCTTGTCCTCCTTGCTCCCCTGCTCCTGTTCGGCTGGTGGTGGGCCGGCGTACTCGCCGGCCTCGCCCTTGGCTTCTACCTCGGCTTCTGGACCGCCCGCGCCTTCCTCAAGGACGGAGACGACATCCCCCGCCTCTAGCGGCCCGCCTCCTGGAAGATGGCCGTCCCCGCCGCCTGCATCCCCGGGGGGGCGTGAGGGGGCAGGCGTAGCGGGCGGTTGAGCACCTGATTGGCCTGATACAGCGCCCGGGTGTCGGCGACCGCCGACACGATGTCCCTGATGATGGGCAGGCCGCCGGCCAACCGTTGGAACATTGCCCGGCCCATGCGCTCTGCGGTGCCCGAGCTGCGGGCGAAATCGCCCTTGGCGACGAGCGGTTCCATGGCCGCCGCCAGGCGCCTTACCTCGGCCCACTCGGCCTGCGAGTACAGCGCCTTTAGGATGCTAGCGTTGCTGTACTCGGTCGCCTGGACGTTCCGAACAATCTTGCCCATGCCGAGAGGCTCTCCGTTCGGCCCCCCGGTCAGACGCTGGAAGTGGGCGGCTCGCAGTGCCCCGATCACCTGGGGATCATTGTCCGCCGCCTGCGCAAGCCTCTCGATGAAGCGCGCGCCACCAGCCTTGCTGACCTGCCCAGCTCCCAAGGCCACGTTCAACAGCTCCTCTGGCGTTTTGCTGCCGTCCAGCAGTCCACCGATGAAGCGGTCCGCATCCGTCTTGCCCTCGAACCGTCGGCCGTATTCGAAGCGCAGCCTGCGGGCGTCCTTCAGCGCCTGGAGGGCTCCTGAGTCCCCGGAAACCAGCGCGCCCTCGACTGCCTCATCCAGCCAGGAATCGAACTCTCGCTTGAGCGTCATCATGGCCGCGCGATCTGTCGGATTGGCGGCGGCCCCGACGTTGTTGTTGAGGATGCGCCGCTGCGTCTCGATGGCCTTTACGGTGACGCCCTTCACCCCTTCCGTTTGCGCCCCCGCCACTGCCTGCCGGATCTGCGCGAGGGTCCGCGCCGTGGCCGGAGTGAGTTCGGGCGTCGGCGCAAAGTCCGCCACCGCTCTCTGCATCCTGTCCGGCACGGTCGCCACCGAATCGAGCGCCACAGCAGCCCGACCGCCCTCACCTGCCTTGCCGTAAGCCGCGCTGACCCGCTCCCCCAGCTCGCCGGCCTGAGACTGCAGCCGACCAGCCGCAGACTGCGCCAGTGCCCCAGGATTGGCGCCAGGCTGCCCGCCCATGCCTTGGCCCATCGTCTCCACCGCCTCACCCAAGCGCGCTCGATTGGCATCACTGACGCGGCTGAAGACGCCCCCGGCGCCCGGCGATTGCCGCAGCACTTCCTCCCGGCTCAGTTGGTCAAAGCGTCGGACCGGGTCAGCCATTCGCTGCCCCTGCGTGTACTGGAAGCCAAACAGCTCCTTGCCCAAGATGGCATTGGGATCTGCGCCCGCTCGCACCTCCTCGACGCCACCAGCCAAGCTCGCGAGCCTGCCAGGCGCAGTCTGCTGGATCCCCAATCGCGCCAGCATGCCCTGCGCCTCTCGGGTGTTCGACCCCGAGGATTGCCTTGCCAGCGCCGCAAGCCGGCTCGTGCCAGCCCCGATGGCTGTTCCGAGGGCTTCACCGCCCGCGCCGCCCACGGCGGACAACGCGGTCCGCCCGACGTCCACGTCCCCGCCATTTGCCCCAGCCTGAAGCGCTGCGTCCGACGTGCCTGCTACGGAGCCCTGCAGAGCGGCACGTGTGCCGAGGCCCAAGTTGCGCGCCTTACCGAGCCGAGCTGCCCAAGCCGCAGGGGTCCACAGGGCAGCCACATTGCCGGCGACGTTGCCGACATCGGTCGTGTCGAGACCAGGGTCATTGAGTCGGTACGCAGTGCCGTCCGGCAAACGCAGCATTGGGTCGCCACGTTCGTCCTGCACCACTTCGGCGCCACCCGTGATGAGCGACGACAGTCCTCCATCCTCGTTGATCTTGCCGGCCAAGTACTCCGCCGCCCCTTGCCGCGAGCCGAACATGTCTTTCGCCGCTGCGACCAACATCGACGGCACGCCGACGCCAGCACGCTCGCGGAAGTCGGAGTCCATGCGGAAGAGCGAAGGGCGGACTTGAGTCTCGGCCGCGATGGGCGGGCTTCGCTGTGCTCCTCGGGCCCGGAGGGTCTGCAGCTCCTGCTGAGACACCGCAGCGCCCGGAGTGCCACCCACGATGTCCAGCTCGAGGCCTAGGCCGTCGGACTCGACTGGCTCCAGCGGCGGTGTGCCCCCTTCAAACCCGACGCCTGCGGCGCTAGCCGAGGTCGCTGTCTGGTGGTGCTGCCAGTCACCACCAGTATTGGGCTCAGCGGGAGACTGCTGGAGGCTCCCGGCATGTCCCAGCCGCATCGATTGGATACGCCGCGCGATTGCCCTTGCAGCAGGAGTGTCACCTGCAGCGTCAGCTTTGCGCAGCGCGCCGATGAGCTGCTGCTCGGTGTACTTGGGCGCTGCAGGCGCCATCACCGGGTTGGCGCGCGACGGCTCGGACGTCGGACCGCCCCCTACGATTGTGTCGCCCTGCCAAGCTTGCGGCCCCTGGCCCGCGCGCACATCACGCTCACGTACGTATGCCTGCGCCAGTTGCCGGGCATGATCCACGTTGCCCGCAGCATGGGCAGCGCGCAATGCACGCTCCAGGTCGGCAAGCTCGTAGCGTGGCTCGTTCTGCGGTGCCGTGCTGGGGGCGCTAGCCTGTGCCGCCGCCGCGGACATCCCATCTTTGCGATAGCCGCCGTCCTTGGCGGTGTTCCTGTAGAACTCCATTTCCTTCTCCATTCCCTCGTCGTCAGTGGACGAGGAATTCGTAAACGGCCAGAGATGAATCGACGCCTAGAACCCTATCGGCCATCGAAAACCACACCACCAAATCACAACAGCACGACCCGCCCTCGCTGGCAGGACACCCGTCCTCGTGCGAAACCCACCATCTCAGTAGCACCCCGTCCAGGACGGCGAAGGCAGCTTCCTGTCTGGCTCGAAGGTCCATCCAGTCGATAAGCCTGTCGGCCGGTGGCTCTTCGCCAAGCCCCCCTCCAGCATCTGGGTTGCCGGCCGGAATGTCCTCGTCCGTCATGTCTTCGCATCCCTGCTTCTAGGCCCTCGGCCCACTTGATTGAGCTTGATTTCCTATCAAGCGCCTCGCGCGCACGCGCGTACTGGTCGCGAAACTCAGCCTGCTCGTCTGCTCGGCAGGTTTGCGGCGCACTTGGCCTTGCCCTCAGGCGTCCTCGGCCCTGTGCTCTTGCCACCATGGAACCGGCAGCGCTTCTTGCCCGGTTCTGACATGGCGCGACAAGGCTTTCCGTCCCGGTGCCGTTTGGCCCCACAACGCACGCGCTGGAGTCGCGCTGTCCCCAGACTCATGAGGCGGGGTAACCGCGCCGCCCGTACCAAAGTCATAGGGCGCTGTACTTCGCTGTACTTTATTCCGGTCAGCTCGGCCCACCCTTCAAGGATCGCGTCCAGAACCGCGCTATTGGTCGCCGCCTGCGTGCCCGGTCGCATCCGCTCTTGGGCGGCCTCGAAGATAGCTTGAGCGCTAGATCCGGGCATGTAGTCGATGCGCCGCATTGAGCTGCGCCGGTCCCGCTGCAGCTTGGAGAGGCGTTCCCGGTCCTGTGACATGTACCCCTGCATCCGCTCCTCCTCCCTGTCTGGCAGACCAAACTCATACGCGCGCGCGCTGAGGCGTCGAATAACTCCGGCGGTGTGACTCAACCGGTTGGCGAATGATCCAAGTGAATAGACGCCGCCCTACGACGCGGGGCGGCACGCGAGGCACGAAAGCCGGGGGGCGATTGCCTACTCCTTACGCCCTCCCGTCGTCGTTTCGGATTCCCGGCGCTCTGGGCGGGGTTCCGTTCGGGGTGCCACCACGTCTCAGCCCGCAGCGCGCTGGGGTCGCCGAAGTTGAAAGACTCGCTGCCGGACTCGTAGACGGCCAGCACACGCAGGCAAGCACGCTCCAGCCACTCCCGAAGACGCGTTTCCGCCCGGTCCACTGCTGGCGCGTAGGTGGCCGCGCGGACGCCCCGCGCCTTGGCCCGCTCCCGGATAGGCTCACGGCGCACGCAGAGACGGTAGGCGGCCTCGTCAGCCGCCCAGCCCGGATGACCGCAGGCGACCGCGTAGGGGCGTACCTTGGCCCATTGCTCGTGTTGGCCAGCAGCGACCATGTGCAGCCACGGACTCAGCGGACCGTCCAGCGACGCGACAGTCATGGCAAGTAGCACGCAATGCCGCGGCTTGGTCCGCGGGAAGACCATGACGCCCTGTGTCCGCTTCCAGTGCTGGAACTCCCCGAAGCGGTACGGCTGGCCCCGACCCCGGATCCGGATATCGGTCTGGGCGTTCCAAGTCACCACGGCTTCGCGGTCGGCGGGCTTGAGCTTGGCCAGCCAGCGGGCGTATTCGGGTGACTTTGGACTGATCGCTTTACCTGCCGTCTCCAGCACCTCACTTGGCCGGCAAATCAGCAGACCGGGGTTGGCGGCAGGGTTCGAGTCGTCACCGTCGCCCGTCTCCGGGTGCGTAGGGTTCCAGGGCCGCTCCTTGCCCATGGTGTACCCGCCCGTGACCAGCACGGCTCCGTAGCCGAAGGCGCCAGCCAGCAGCTGCACGACTCGATCTACGCGAGGATCGAAGTCCACGCCCGATGCCCCGCCAGTAACGGCGCGAGCGTTACCGGCAGCCATGAATGTACCCCCGCAGCGGATGCACCACCCCCGCAGCGACTGCGGTGGGCGCTAGCGCAGTGCTATCAAGTGCTAGCTGATGCTCGGAGCATGCCGCGAGCATCGGTCCGCAAGGCGTCTGCATTGCGACCGCATCCGCTGCCGACGAAACCGGCTGGGTATTTGTGGGTTTGCTAACGGTTCCCAAACGGTTTCGGGCTCCGATACCCGTCCGGCAGGCTGACCCGTCCGGCTCGCGGCGGCTCAAGACGCGGCCCCATTGTGATTAGACGCTCGCGCCGCTCGTTCGGGCTCCAGATTCCGCGTCGTTCGGAGCCTCTCCCTTTCAGGGGCTTCTACGGTGCTTACCTGAAAAGCTTCAGGGGCAACACTAAGCGGGCCTAATTGCGCATCCGAATAGGCCACACAAAACGGGCCTATTGACAGGCGGTAGAAGCCAGCCTTCGGGCCACGGCCTTGGCGCGGCATCCTCTTCTCTGGCGCCTGTGTCAGGTTCAAAAGGCCCGACTTCACCAGACGCTTGCGGACAGCGTTGAACGTGTCTTTGCGCGGGAACCACTCGCGCATCTCCTTATGCGGCAGCGTGAACGCGTTGAACTTGTCGGCTCGCCGGTAGGACAGCAGCAGAAGGGTCCGCGAAGCGTCGTCCAGAGCCTTGTAGGCTTCGCTGTCGATCACGGCGAGGGGAATGCTCATCGCGCCCTGGGATGCCGTCCTGTAGCCGCTGGCGACGATCTGCCGCAGCTCTGCATCGTCCAGGGGGTCGGCGCACCGCTCAGCGTTGACCGTCCGTAGCTTGGCTAGCTGCTCCGCCTCGGGAACGCCCTTGGCCGCGCCGGAGCGGGCCAGCTTGAACAGCGTGGCGTTGCGCTCGCCCGCCGCAATGGTGGCTGGCAACCTCAGCCGATCGGAAAATGCAAAGGCATCCGCCATTTCCTGCCACGTGACCGGAGCCAGCTGGCACGTGTGTAGGCGAGTCAGGAACGGGGCGCCCTTTCGATGCACGAAGCCTGGCAGCCGCATGACACGCGGGCGGTCGTGCACCTTTGGATCGCCTTCGAAGCGCAGCGCCAGCGCCTTTTGAGCCGCCGTGAACTGCTCGGGCGGAAGATCCGCCACGGGCCAGTAGGCGTGCCACTTACCTGGAGAGGACTCCACGACGATCCGAGGCGGGACGGGCGCCTCCATCACCGGTTCAAGCGGCGCGCCGTCTAGGTCGAGGAACAGTGCGCGGCAGCCGACCACATTATCGGCACGCCGCCCATTGCCGTCGCCGCGGTTGACCATGACGAAGACGCCAGCGCCCTTGTCGTTCAGGGCAGCCAGCTGCCGCCCCCTTGAGGCAAGCGTTCCATGAAGGATGCGGGACAGCCCGGACCGGCCCTTACCCTCGGCAAAGGTCTGGAACGTGTACGCGGCATCTGGCGACAGCGCAGCAAGAAACTGCCCGGCCATCGCGAGGTTGAGTTCCACTAGATCGCCCCCCGGCGTCAGGCTGCTTCTGGCGGCTGCTCGTTCAACAGGCTCTCGCGCAAACGTAGGACGGCCCGACTGGCGCCCTCCAGGTTCACGGCCATTTGCTCGCATGCCCACGGTGCGGGATCGCGGGCAAGCGTCTCAAGCTGCGCCTGCAGACCCGCACCCATGTCGGCCAAGGCCGCAGCCTGCTGCTGCGCGGTAGGGCCACGTAGGCCCCGAAGGTAGTCGGTCGCAAATGTCATGCACTGCCCCCACGCCGACGCGACGGCAATGACCGCCCACCCCGACAGACAACATGCCGCCAAGTCGTGCCCCCTCGTGCTTGGCGGATCGTCCGGGGCGCCATGCCCAAGCGCTGCGCCCATACCCGCGATGGCAGATCACTTGCGCGGATCTCGCACACAAGGTCGTCGTTGAGCTTCGCGTCAGTGCGCTCTGCGCCGACGGGCACGGCACCGCTAGCGATGGCACGTCGCATGTTTTCGGAAGGTGTCACCGCGTCCAGGTTGCGGATTCGGTTGTCCGCCCTCTGCCCGTTGAGATGGTCGATGACGAGGCGGGCGGGAATAGGACCGTGGACCACCTCCCAGATGAGCCGATGCGCGTACAGGAGGCCATCCGGACGGCCTCCCAGCCGAACATAGCCGTCCGCGCAGACCGCCCCGACAGGGCGACCTAGGCGGCCGTAGACCACGCCCTTTGCCGGCCAGACCAAGAGGCGGCTTTGCCAGTGGAGAATCACGTCCCGGACGCGGGGAAGGTTCGCGGGAATCGGCCATGCTGGTGCGAGGTTTGTACAGGGCCTAGACATGGGCGCCCCCCTGGTGCGACTTCGCAAGCCGCTGTGGCAGGGTGTAAAGGCTGTCTAGGTAGATGAAGCGCCGACGGCCGATGTTGACCGTCTCAAGCAGCCCAGCGTTGGCCAGCTCGTAGGCCTTGGATCGACCGATGCCGACCTTGCTGCATTCCGGAATGAAGGGCCTGAACTCCCTGTGTCCACTCGTATCCATCGACTGCACCGTGAGGCCGCTGAGCGGCGGTGGGTGCAGGTTCTAAGAACCGATATCAGCGAACGAGGGACATCTCAATGCCCGAAAACGTACCGGAAAGAAACGCCGATCATTTGTTTCCGGTCAGCTCAAGGACTTCCGCGCGGGCCCTAGCAAGGAGGACAGGTTGACCATCACCCAAGAGCCATTCGGCTATTGGCGCCGTTGTCTTCCGGACCTTCTCTGCAACGTCCACATCGGCTAGGTCAGAAAAGAGACGGTTTCCCATCCATGCATTCGTGGCGATGTCCGCATCGCCTGCGAGCTGGGTTAGAAGGCGGAGATCAATGTAGGGCAGCACTCGATGCTGGGCCCACTTCCGCAGATCGGCGGCCGACAGCCCCTCTTGCCTTCCGACAGCTTGACGATGCGCCTTGAGCCAGGCGCGAAAGTCGTTGACTAGGATTTGGTCCGGAGCCGATGTGTCTAAGCTCAGGAGCCAGCGCGGCGAGACACCTTCTTTGTCTCCGTGGGCTGCGATAGCATCTGCCAAGGCCGCGCTGAAAGGCGTTGCTGACAAATCTTCTAGACGCCTGACTTCACTGCAAACCGTGAAGTATTCCTCCTCGTCCGCGCCAGAGAGCGCTCCCGCATCTACAAACTTCATCTCCAAGTAGCTCTTGCGAGTGGAGAGTTCGGCGGTGACAGTGAGGGCAAGAGATTGTTCGTTCAGATATGCTTCGGCGAGTACGCTCGATCTGCGCAGATCTTCGAGTGTCGCCTCGGCGACGGCCGGAGATCCCGCACGGAGTCCTTCACCCATTGTCACCAAAGGGCCCTCGGAAACGCGCCGAATGATGGCGGCGCACTCTACAGGACTCAGCCACAGGCCTTGCGATAAGCACTCCAGAATCTCTCGACGCAACTCCACAAGCGGCCACCAATCGCGAAACGTGAGTGACGCGACTTGCGAGTACCGGCTGATAGAGAATTCCCGCAGCGCAGCTTTCGCAAGGCCTGCAACGTCAATGGGAGCCACTTTTGTCACGCTCAACCTCCAGCACCATCAGCAGATCCGCACCAAGCCGGCCCTACTTCTTTCCGGCTCGACGCTCTGCGTTCGCGGCAGCCGCAAGCGCCTCCCCCAACTCCCACGTCATAAGTTCTTCTGCCAACGGCGCAGTAACCTTCCGCGTCCTTTCCGCAACGTCCACGTCCATTCCCGGGAACAGGATTTCCCCCAAGGTGTGATAGGGCATGTCGGTGCCAGTCGCCCAGGCTGCTAGCCGCAGGTCAAGAAATGGCAAGACTTGGTTGGTAGACCACCGTCTGACTTCGGTCTCAGTGAACCTTTTGACCGGCGAGTGCTCGAACGACCGGTCTTCTCGAATCGAAGATAGCCATTTGCGAAAGTCTTCGACAATCAGCTCATCTGGCGCACTCAGCATCACTTGCACGTACGCGGTGTCCGACTCGAACGGCCCCTCGACCAGGAGCCTGTTGAAGCTCTCGAACAACATGCTGTTCTGCCGGGGCTCTTTAGTCTGCTCGACAAGATCGCGAAACCAATCGTCGCTTCCTTCTTTGTGCTCGCTATGAAAGGACGGCTCGCCCTCACCTTCCGCTTTGCACGCGGCAGCAAGGTTCGGCTTTGATTCTATGATCTCCTTGAACCCCCAAGCTGCGTAGATTCCCAAGTCAATGACGGCCGGATCGTAGGGACCATCCTCGCGAAGTGCGGAGGGTAGCAGCGCTGAATCGAGCAATCCTTTCACCAGCGCTCCGACGTCAAACTTCGCGCGGTACCAGTCCGGGTCCCGAAAGAGCACACGACGCCGGCTTAGTGCGAATTCCCACTCGCACATGCCCCACGTCTTCGTTGCGTTGTACGCACGCACGTCAAAGCTTCCTAGTACTTCTTTGATGTCGAGACTCGTCATCTCAGGACCCTTTCAAATGTCACTTGTGGCAGGGGCAAGGCGGTAGTGCCCGCCCCGCCGGACTGTGTGAAGACTCGATCGTGCCACTAGATCGTTCACACGACGCGGGATCGCTCGCCCAGGCCAGTCATGCCGCACCCCACATGCCCCGCAGGGTCTCGTCGTCAGTTGTCTTTACGCTGTCGGCGTCGAGCACCAGACCAGCCGTGCGACCAGCCTGCAGAAAGCGCTCGACGACGTACCTGTCTGCTGGCTCCAGCCCGCATGCCTCCGCGAGGACCGGGCCGATCGCGCGTCCAAGCGCTGCCTTGCGGTCCCGATTCATCTGAGAATGTGCGGCGCCGCTCATGTTGTGGCCGATCTGGAGGAGGTAGCGGATGCCGTGGAGCGCCGTGGCGACCTGCCGAGGGTTCGCGGCCAGTGTCCCCCCTTCGTCCTCTAATCCGTCAATGATTGTGGAGATGAGCGCTTCTGCGGTCTCCATGAAGCAGCCGGCATCGTCCAGCATGTTGCGCGGGGTGGTCGAGGGGTCGGCAATGTACGAGCCGCTGCCCTGCCAGATCGCTAGAGTATTCGTATCCATGATCGTCTCCTTACAGACGGTTGTGGTAGGCCGGCCGGGAGCGCCAACTCCCGGTTCGGCCGCTTTACGGGCTGAGCCCGATTCTTTTCGATTCCGTAGACGCAACGCCCTCCTCAGGCGGCATCGCGGGCACGGAGGCCAACGACGTTCGAGTCAGTCCTGAGCCCATCCAGATAGTCGGCCCAGGCTTGCATCATCTTGCGACGCTCTACCAAGTGCGCGGTGCGGTTGTAGGCTCGACCGTTCGGGTCGCGGACGGCGTGAGCGAGCTGGTGTTCGATGTAGTCCGGACGGAAGCCGAGCACCTCGTCCAGAACCGTCCGGGCCATTGCGCGGAAGCCGTGGCCCACGAGGGTCGTGTTGTCGAACCCCAGGTTCCGCAGGGCGGCATTCACGGTGTTCTCGCTCATCGGGCGCGAAGCGCTGCGCACGCTGGGGAAGACGTAGGGGCTGCGGCAGGTAATCGGGTGCAGGTCTCGCAGGACCTCCGACACTTGGTCCGCCAGCGGCACGATGTGGGGCGTCCCAGTCTTGGTCGCGATGTAGCGCCACTCCTGCGCCTCAAGGTCGATGTCGGCCCACTTAGCGGCCCGCAGCTCCCCAGGACGCGCGAAGGTCAACGGAGCGAGCTTGAGAGCCGCCTGCGTGGCCGGAGCTCCCTGGTAGGCCCACAGCGCGCGCAGGACCCGGGCAATGTCCTTGGGATCTGTCACGCTGGCGAAATGCTTGGTTTGCGGACGTTCCAGCGCCCCCGCCAGGTCGGCAGCGGGGTTCCGGTCAGCGCGACCGGTAGCGATCGCGTAACGGAAGATCCGCCCAGCCAGCGAACGGGCGCGGTGAGCCGTCTCGGCGATGCCTCGGGCCTCCAGCTTGCGGAGGGCGGCCAGAAGAACGGGGGCCGAGACCTCGGAAATGGGAAGGTTGGCCAGCGGGGCGAGGTCCTTCTCGATGTGGCGCCGCTCACGAGCCACGGAGGCCGCTCCCAAACCCTCCCGGGAACGTTTGGCCAGATGCTCCAGGCCAATCGCACCAAAGGTGTTGGCGACGCGCTCAGAGCGGACCGCCTTCTCGCTCTGGGCAACGTGGGCCGGGTTGGCCCCGCCCTTTAGGTACTGGCGTTGCTTCTCCCGTTCGGCCCTCGCCTGCATGAGCGTCATGGCAGGGTAGTCCCCAAGGGTGATGATGCTGGGGCGGCCCTCGAAGCGATACCGATAGCGCCAGACCTTCGCACCGGTCGGCCGGACTTCGATGCACAGCCCATTCGAATCCGCGACGCGGTAGCCGGCGGCCTGAGGCTTAAGCGCTCGAATCTTCGTATCCGTGAGCATGTGAGTCGCCCGGTTGCGAGTCAGAAGCAGTCCACACCGCTGCCTGACACACAGCCTGACTCACTTTTTCACCGGATGCAAGCGGATTCAGACGGACGCCTCTGGACGAGAATCCGGCTTTAATTGGCCTACTAATCGGGCGTCCCGGACGGGAGCGGACTTAGCTGGATGAGTATTTGGTGGGCCCACCAGGACTCGAACCTGGAACCAAGGGATTATGAGTCCCCTGCTCTGACCGTTGAGCTATAGGCCCGCGCGACGCCCATTATCACCGCACCGCGGGGCCTGCAGTTGCTGCTGAGGGCCGGCGGGCTGCGCCGGCGCGGGTTGAAGCCGACATCAGGGATGCGGACACCGTCCGGAGCCGGCAGTTGGCGGAGTCGGGTCGGGGATCGGGGTCCGGTGGGGGAGTGGATCACCTGGTGCCGGATGGGATGCCAGCCATCGCGCCAGTGCCGGTCGCCAACCTGCAAACAAAAATCGCGCAACCGGGGCCAGTCGACGAGTCCGGCCACGGCTGCGCGACACGAGCCGGGCGGCGCAAGCCGCCCGGTCGTCGGGGTGACGGCTTACTGGCCGTCGGTGTTGTTGCGGCCGTCGGCCGCGGCGTTGGCTTCCTCAGCGGCGTCCTGCGCCTGCTCGGCAGCGTCAGCGGCCTTCTCGGCGGCATCGGCGAGGTCGTCGCGACGGGTCATGTCGTCACCCGCGCCGCCAACCTGGCCGGCGATCTGGGAGGTCGCGTCCGCTGCGGCGTCGGCCGCATCAGCGGCGGCCTGGGCAGACTGCGCCGCAGCCGTGTCGCCGGTGCTGGCTGCGTTCTGGGCGGCCTGCTGCGCTTCGGTCGCCGAGTTGGCGGCTTCCTGGGCGGAGTTCTGGGCCTGGTCGGCGTTGGAACAGGCGCCCAGGCCGGCGGCAAGAGCAAGCGCAAGAAGGGTCTTGGCGGTATTCATCGAAAGGTCTCCTGTTTCCGGCGCTAGGTGCGCCGTCGGGAGGCACTTTGCCGATGGCCATGTCGGCATCGCGCGAAGCCCGGCGCGCCGCCGCAGCGCCGTTCAGGTTTCGCCGACCCAGACGACAATCGCCCCGGCGCGCAAGGCACGCCGGGGCGATCGATGGGGCCCAGGACCGCCAGCGGCGGACCTGCAGGCCGGTGCCGCGCCTCAGTCGATATCGAGGAACGAGCGCAGTTGCTCGGAGCGGCTGGGATGGCGCAGCTTGCGCAGCGCCTTGGCCTCGATCTGGCGGATGCGCTCGCGGGTGACGTCGAACTGCTTGCCGACTTCTTCCAGCGTGTGATCGGTGTTCATGTCGATGCCAAAGCGCATGCGCAGCACCTTGGCCTCACGCGGGGTCAGCCCGGCGAGCACGTCGCGCACGGTCTCGGACAGGTTGATGTTGGTCGTGGCCTCCACCGGGGACTCGACGTTCGTGTCCTCGATGAAGTCGCCCAGGTGCGAGTCCTCGTCGTCGCCGATCGGGGTCTCCATGGAGATCGGCTCCTTGGCGATCTTCATCACCTTGCGGATCTTGTCCTCGGGCATCTCCATTTCCTTGGCCAGCTCCTCTGGCGTGGCCTCGCGGCCGTACTGCTGGAGCATCTGGCGGGAAATGCGGTTGAGCTTGTTGATCGTCTCGATCATGTGCACCGGGATGCGGATGGTGCGCGCCTGGTCGGCGATCGAGCGGGTGATCGCCTGGCGGATCCACCAGGTGGCGTAGGTCGAGAACTTGTAGCCACGGCGGTACTCGAACTTGTCCACCGCCTTCATCAGGCCGATGTTGCCTTCCTGGATGAGGTCGAGGAACTGCAGGCCGCGGTTGGTGTACTTCTTGGCGATGGAGATCACCAGGCGCAGGTTGGCCTCGACCATTTCCTTCTTGGCCTTGCGCGCCTTGGCTTCGCCATAGGCCATCGCACGGTTGATCTCGCGCAGGTCGGCCAGCGTGACCATCATCGCCTTCTCGACCGCGAGGGTGGCTTCCTGTTCGGCGATGATCTGGTCCTTGACCTCGCGCATGCCGCTCGACCACTTCTGCTTGCGCTTGAGCACGTCATCGACCCAGCCCAGGTTGGTCTGGTTGCCATCCCATGCGCGGATGAAATCCCTGCGCGGCATCCTGGCCACGCGCGTGGACAGGTCGAGGATGCGGCGCTCGTGGTCCTTGATCTGGCCGACCACCTCGCGCAGCTTGCGGACCAGGGTGTCGGTCAGCGGCAGCGGCAGCTTGAGGCTGGTGAAGATCTCGGCCATTTCCTCGCGAAGCTTCAGCGCGGGCTTGGCCTCGGCGCCGCTCTTGGCGTAGGTCTTCTGGAACTTGGTATACAGCGCGGCGAGCGCCTCCATGCGGCGCGCGACCTCGGCCGGATCCGGACCGGTCGGGCCGGCCTCCTCGGCCTCCTCGGCGGCCTCCTCTTCCTCCTCCGCCTCTGCGCCATCTGCGGCGGTGCCGGCGGCAGCGGCGGCGGCAGCAGGGGCGGGCGCCGGAGCGGGAGCGGGCGGCTCCGCCACGGGCTCTTCCTGATCGTTGAAGCCGACCACGAGTTCGGCCAGCCGCTTCTTGCCGGCCTTGTGCAGCTCGAAGTCCTCGAGCAGCAGCTGCACCGACCACGGGAAGCTGGCCAGCGAGGCCAGCATCTGGTTCAGGCCTTCCTCGATGCGCTTGGCGATGGCGATCTCGCCTTCGCGGGTCAGCAGCTCGACCGTGCCCATCTCGCGCATGTACATGCGCACCGGGTCGGTGGTGCGGCCGCCCTCGGCATCGAGCGCGGTCAGCGTGGCCGCCGCTTCCTCGGCCGCGGTGTCATCGACTTCGCGGTTGCCGGTGGAGTCGCCGGTGAGCAGCAGCGATTCGACGTCGGGCGCAACTTCGTGCACCTCGATGCCCATGCCGTTGATCATGCCGATGATGTCCTCGATCTTCTCCGGATCGACGAGATCGTCGGGCAGGTGATCGTTGACTTCGGCGTAGGTCAGATAGCCCTGCTCGAGCCCCTTGGAAATCAGGAGCTTGATGGCGGACTGTTCGGCTGGACGTTCATTCGCCATGAGGCGCGCACCCGGGGGGAAAAGTGAACCCGTAATTATACCATTGCAGCCCGCTCGGATCCTGCGCGGACGGCCTGGACCCGGCCTCCACCGGCCGGACCCGACAACAGATGGGGGCGGATCGGCAGGTTTCCAGCGCCAGGGTCTGGAAACGGCATCGCGGGACCCGGAGGAGCGCCTGCGCATGCAGCGCGCTGGGCAGCGGCCTCCTCAACCGGGCAAGCCGCGCCCTCGGCGGGCGGGCCCGGATCAGGCTTTCAGCAGAAAGGTCACCGGCCCGTCATTGGCCAGGTCCACCACCATGTGCGCTCCGAATCGACCGGTTTCCACGGCGCCGGGGTGGCGGGCGCGGCATTCAGCCAGCAGTTGGTCAAACACCTGCCGGGCCTCGGCCGGCGCTGCCGCGGTGCTGAATCCGGGGCGCATCCCCGAGCGCGTGTCGGCCGCCAGGGTGAACTGGCTGACCAGCAGCAGCCCGCCGCCGGTGTCGGACAGGGAACGGTTCATCCGCCCCTCGGCGTCGGCAAATACGCGGTAGCCCAGCAGCCGGTCGACCATCCTGGCGACCTGGCCCGCGCCGTCGCCCGGCTCCACGCCCACCAGCGCGACCAGGCCGGGCCCGATCCGGCCGAGCGTCTCACCGTCGACGCTGACACTGGCCTGGCTGACGCGCTGGATGAGGGAGAGCATGGTCTGGGGAGGCGGGAATTGGAAGCGGAGAGTGGCGTCAGAGACCGCGGAGCGCCCGGGAACGGCTGATTGGACGACGGGGCCAAGAGCCGCGGGGCGTGGAACGGGTGCCAAGTCCGCCAAAGCCTAATGGTTTGTCATTGCGGGCGCAGCTGAGGGCTCCGCGGTTCGTCCAAGGCCGGAAGCAGATCCCTCGCTGCGCTCGGGATGACAAACCTGGGACCGGGCGGCGGTCCACTGCCCGCCCTCGCTACACTGGCCGCGTGACCGACCTCCTTGCCCGCCTCCTGTATGCGCTTGCCGCGGCGATCGGACGGCTGCCGTGGCCGGCGCTGCGGCGCATGGGCGACGCGCTGGCCTGGGTGTGGCTGCGTACCGGCGCGCGCGAGAGCGTGGTCGCGCTGCGCAACCTGGAACTGGCCTATCCGGAGATGCTGCCGCTCGAGCGTGCCGACTGGCGCGGCCGCATCCTGCGCTCGACCGGCCTGCAGACCCTGCAGACGCTGCGGCTGTGGACCCGCCCGCACGCCGAGAGCCTGGGCCTGATCCACGAGGTCCATGGCGAGGCGCTGTTCGACGAGGCCTTGGCCGCCGGCCGCGGCCTGATCGTGGCCGCGCCCCATTTCGGCAACTGGGAGCTGCTCAACCAGTGGCTGGCGGCGAAGACGCCGCTGGCGATCCTCTACAAGCCGCCGGAGTCCGCGATCGGCGAGGCCTTCCTGCGCCGGGTGCGCGCCGATGCCGACGCCGGGCGCATCACCCAGGTACGGGCCGAAGGCGCCGGCGTGCGCCAGCTCTACAAGCGGCTGCAGGCCGGCGGCGTGGTCGGCATCCTGCCCGACCAGCAGCCCAAGGGCGGCGATGGCGCGTTCGCACCGTTCTTCGGCGTGCAGGCCTCGACCATGACCCTGCTCGGCCGGCTCGCCGCGCGCAGCGGCGCGACGGTGCTGTTCGCCTGGTGCGAACGCATCGGACCGGGGCCTGGACACGCACTGCGGATCATGGCGGCCTCGCCGGGCATCGATTCGAATGACGCCCAGGTCGCGACCGCCGCGCTCAATGCCGACGTCGAGCGCATCGCGCGGCGCGACCCGGCCCAGTACCAGTGGACCTACAAACGCTTCAAGGCGCAGCCGCCCGGCAGCCACGTGTCCAATCCGTACGCCGACCTGGAGCGCGGATGAGCGAGCCCTCTCCACCGCCGGATCCGGAGCCGATCGCCGCCACGGACGACTGGCAGCCGCTGCCGCCGCGCGCGCGCTGGCTGTTCGTGGCCGGCAACGTGTTCGGCAACGGCGTAGTCGCCCTGGCCCTCCTCGTCCCCATCGGCCTGTTGCTCGAATCGTCCATCGGGCTGCCGCTCGCGCTCGCGCTACTGGTCGTGCTGCCGGCGCTGGGCGCCTGGATGGGCCTGCGCCGCCACGCCTGCACGCGCTGGCGGCTGGATGGCGACGGTTATGCCCTGCGCCGCGGGCGGCTGTGGCGCCAGGAGACCTTCGTGCCGAGGTCGCGCGTGCAGCACCTGGACATCCAGCACGGGCCGATCGAGCGGCACTTCAAGCTGTCGACCCTGGTGATCCACACCGCCGGCAGCCGCAACAACTCGGTGGCGACCGCCGGGCTGGATGCGCAGGACGCCGAGCGGCTACGCGACCACCTGGCGCGCTGGATCGAGCATGACGACGACGACGCCTGAGCCGGCACCACAGGCCCCGTCCGTGGACCGGCGCCTGCATCCCTGGTCCTGGCTGTTCGTTCTGCTTGGCTCGCTGCGCCAGTTCCTGGTGCCGCTGCTGGTGCTGGTCGTGTTCGGCGGTCGCCGCGACGAGGGCTACCAGCTGATCGCCGCGGGCGTCGCCGTGGTGGTGCTGGCGCTGCTGTCGGTCTGGCGCTATTTCACCTATCGCTACCGCATCGAGGGCGACAGCCTGGTGATCCGCAGCGGCCTGCTCGAGCGCAGCCTGCGCCAGGTGCCGTTCTCGCGCATCCACAACGTCGAACTGCGCCAGACGCTGCTGCACCGGCTGTTCGACGTGGCCGAGGTGAAGCTCGAATCGGCCGGCGGCACCAAACCCGAGGCGCAGATGCGGGTGCTGCAGCTGGACGACGCGCTGGCGCTGGAGCGACTGCTCCGGCACCGCGCACGGGACGCCGAAGACACGCCGGGGCTTGTGGACACGGCGGCGATGCCGGAGCGCGGACACACCCTGCTGGCGCTGCCGCTGTCGGAAATCGTGCGGCTGGGGCTGATCTCCAATCGCGGCATGGTGGTGGTGGGCGCCGCGTTCGCCCTGGCCTGGCAGGCGCTGCCCGAGAACGCCTTCAAGCAGGGTTTCAACCTTGCCCGCAGCGAGCTGTCCGGTTACGCCGAGCACATCAATGGCGGCTGGACCTCGACCGCGCTGGCGGCGACGGGCGTGCTGCTGCTGGCGCTGGCGCTGGTGCGGCTGTTCTCGGTGCTGCTGGCGATCGTGCGCTACCACGGCTTCGAACTGCGCGAGCACGGACGTCGCCTGACCGTCGAGCGCGGGCTGCTGTCGCGCGTGCGCAGCAGCGTGTCGCGACGCCGCATCCAGGCCTGGACGCTGCGCGAAGGAATCCTGCACCGCCTGTTCGCGCGGCGCTCGCTGTCGATCGATACCGCCGGTGCGCAGACCGGCAGCGGTGAGGGCCAGGCGCGCGATGCGCCGGAGCTTGCCCCCATTGCCACGCCGGAGGCCTGCGACGCGCTGCTGCGCCATCTGCTCGACGGTCTCGCCTGGCCACCGCAAGGCTGGCGCCCGCTGCATCGGCACGCGTGGCTGCGGCTGCTGCTGGGTGATGCGGTATTCGGCCTTCTGCTCAGCGCCGGCCTGTGCTGGTACCTGGGCGCCTGGGGCCTGCTCGGCCTGCTGTGGCTGCCGTGGGGCTGGCTGCTGGCCACGCGCCACGCGCGCTTCGCCGGCTATCACGTCGACGCGCGCCTGGTGGCCGTCCGCGAGGGCTGGTGGTCGCGCCACTGGCGCTTTGCCGAGATCGACAAGCTGCAGGCGCTGCAGCTGCGCCAGTCGCCGCTCGACCGCCGCTTCGGCATGGCCTCGCTGTGGCTCGATACCGCCGGCGCCAGCCCAATGGCGCCACCGCTGCGGATGCGCTGGCTGCCGCTGGACGATGCGCGCGCGCTGCATGACCGGCTTGCGCGCGAAGTGGCGCTGCGGCCGCTGCGCTGGTGACAGGCCGCGCGACGGTGATGCACCATCGCGGCCCGTGCCGGCCGCACGCCGCAGGCTTCCTTGCACCGTGACCCTCTCCGCAACCTGGAACCACTGATGTCCGACACTCCAGCCCCACCGGCTCCAGGTACCCGAGGCCCGCTGCTCGTCCGCCTGTGCAACTGGGTGGGTGAAGTGGTGCTGTCGGTGCCGGCGATCCGTCGCCTCAGCCTGGCTGGATATTCGGTGCATCTGTACGGCAAGCGCTGGGCGCCCGCGCTGCTGGAGGGCCTGGCGTTGCCGGTGACGGTTCGCGACGAACGGCACCGGCTTGCGATCGGGCAGCTGCGGCAGGTGTCCCGCGCAATGCGCGCGCACGAGCCTGGAAGCAGGCCGGGCGCGCTGCTGTTCACGCGCTCCATTTCCTCGGCGGTCGAGACCCGGCTCGCCGGCTTCCGGCCAGTGGGCTATGCCTACGACGGCAGGCAGCTGTTCCTGCACGAGGCCTACCCGCGGCCCCGGGGGCTGCATATGGGCGAGGAGTACTGGCGGATCGTCAACGCATTCCTGCGCGAAGACCTGCCGTTTCCGTCCAACCTCGACCTGGTTCCGAGCGCCGGCCAGACCGCAGCCGCCAGCGCACTGCTGGCCCAGGCGGGCATTGCGACCGGTTCCTACGTGGTGCTGTGCCCGTTCAGCGGCAGCGACGATCGCGCCGACCGCAAGGTCTGGCCCGGCTTCGCCGACATCACCCGCCATTTGCTGGAACGGGGCCGCACGGTGGTGGTCTGTCCCGGGCCGGGTGAGGAAGATGCAGCGCGCGCGCGTACCCCCGGCGCAATCCTGTTCCCCGGCGTCGACCTGGGCATCTATTCCGCGCTGCTGGCGCTGTCGCATGCGGCGGTTTCCAACGACACCGGTCCCGGGCATATCGCCGCCGGCGTCGGCGCGCGCCTGGTGAGCATCCACGGGCCACCGTCGACGGCGGCCTGGGCGCCGGTGGGTCCGCAGGTGACGCTGTTTCCCTACGCAGGGCGATGGGCCAGCGTGGAAGAGGTCGCGCAGGCGCTGCGCTGATTGCGGACGCGCGTCAGGCGCCGGGCGCTGTTGCCACCAGCTCGAAGAACAGGTCCTCGTAGCGCTCGTTCATCAGTTCGCGCGAGTGCCTCGACATGGCCGCCTCGCGCCCGGCCGCGCCGAGCCGGTCGGCCAGGGCGTCGTCCTGCAGCGCGTTCGCGAGCGCGTCGGCGAGCGCGACCGGATCTGATTCCGGCACCAGCAGGCCGTCGACGTCGTGGTGCAGCAGTTCACGCACGCCGGGCACCGCGCTCCCGATCGCGACGCAGCCCGCCGCCATGCCTTCGATCAGCGCCAGCGGCATGCCCTCGTAGTGGGTGGCGAGCACCGAGATGCGGTGGCCCAGCAGCAGCTCGGGCACGTTCCGGCACAGGCCGAGGAACCGCACCTGCCCATCCAGGCCGAGCGAGCTGCACAGCTTTTCCAGCGGTCGCCGGTAGCGCGGCTTGCCGTGCCCCGCGATCAGCACCGGCGGCGTCAGGCCCCGCTCCTTCAGCACCGCGACCGCGCGCAGCAGGGTGGCGTGGTCCTTCTGCCGCGACAGCCGCGACGCCATGACGATGCCCGCAACGCGCTGCGACGGAGGCACGGGCGTGGACACCTGGAACGGCTCGAGGCGGATCCCGTTGGGAATGGCGATCGTGCGCTCCGGCGGCATACCCATCCCGAGCAGCACCTCACGCACCCCTTCCGAACAGCCGACGATGCGCGCGGTGCGCGCCGCCAGCCAGCGCATCTGCGCACGGCGCCAGCGGGTATAGCGCTCGCGCGTGTTGTGTTCGACATGGACCAAATGCGGCACCTTCGCGATCAGCCCGGCATAGCGCCCCCACAGGTGCTCGCTGAACCCGTGCGCGACCAGCACGTCGGGCCTGAACTCCCGGCACAGCCGTACCAGCGCGAGCACCGTGGCGACATGTGACCAGCCGGCCACCACCCGCACCGGCGTGCCTGCCGCCTCCAGCTCGGCCACGCGCGCCGGATCTGTCCGGGACTTGCGCCGCAGGACCAGCAGCGGCTCGACCCGCCCGCCATCGCGCTCGGCGTTGACCAGCTGGATCGCCACCTGGATCGAACCACTCGAAAAGCCCCCGGTGACGAAATGGAGGACACGCGGCTTCGCTGTGGCGGCCGTCACCGGCCACCTCCAGGCACCGGCCAGGCGGAGCATCCGCCCGCGGAACTCCAGTGCGGTTGCAACACAGTCCCGGCCAAACGCCCGTGGCGGTCACACGCGGGGCACACCTGTCCCGGAACGTCCTTGCGGACCTCCCGCACGCACTTGCGGCATCCGGTCATGCTGCGGCCTCTGGTCAGTCGGGCCATTCTAGTGGCGCGTGCCGGCGATCCGACAGGTGCTGCACCGCGCGGCGGTCATGGGCCGTCGCGCAGCAGGCTGGCGTAGTAGAAGCCGTCCATGCCCTGCTCGCCGGTCAAACGCTGACGGCCCGGCCCCTGGTCACGTCCCAGGGATGCGTCCAGCACCTCGGCGCGCGCGTCCGGCGTGCGCTCGAGCATGGCGGCAACCTGGTCGTCGTTCTCGGACTTGAGGATCGAGCAGGTGGTGTAGAGCAGGCGGCCGCCGGGCGCGAGCAGCGGCCACAGCGCATCGAGCAGGCGTGCCTGCAGGCCGGTAAGCGCGGCCAGGTCGGATGCGCGGCGGTGCAGCAGCACGTCGGGCTGGCGGCGCACGATGCCGGTGCCCGAGCACGGGGCATCGAGCAGGATCGCCTCGAAGGGCACGCCGTCCCACCAGGCGGCGGTGTCGATGGCGTCGGCCGCGACCAGGCGCGCGCTGGTGCCGAGGCCCAGGCGATCCAGGGTCTCGCGCACCCGGCGCAGGCGACGCTCGTCGATGTCGATGGCGGTCAGCTGCAGGCTGGGGTCGCGCTCGAGCAGGTGCGCGGACTTGCCTCCGGGTGCGGCGCAGGCATCCAGCACGCGCGCACCAGGCGCCGGCGACAGCGCATCGGCCACGCGCTGCGCGGCGGCGTCCTGCACCGACACGTCGCCCCCGGCAAACCCCGGAAGCGTGGTCGGCGATACCGGCGCGTCGATGCGGATCGCATCCGCAAGTCCGTCGACCAGCGCATGCGCGATGCCGGCCTGGGCGAGGCGCGCGGCATAGTCCTCGACGCTGCCGCGGCCGCGATTGACGCGCAGCCAGGTCGGCGCCGGCACGGCGCTGGCGCTGAAGATGGCCTCGGCATCCTGCGGCCAGTCGCTGCGGATGCGCTCGCGCAGCCACCCGGGCCAAGCCACTTCCATGTCGCCGGCAGGCAGCCCATCGCGCTGCGCCCGGCGCAGCAGCGCATTGACCAGGCCGGCCTGGTGGCTGCGCCCCGCCACGCGGACCGCGTCGACCGTCGCGGCCAGCGCGGCGTGGGCGGGCAGCTGCAGCGGATCGAGCTGGGCGAAGCCGACGTACAGCAGCGCGCGCAGTGGCGCGTCCCGCTGCCCCAGCGGCCTTGGCATCCATGCCTGCAGCGCGGCCTCGTAGCGCGGGCGGTTGCGCAGCGCGGCAAAGCAGATCGCCTCGATCAACGCACGATCGCGCGGATCGGCGATCTTCGGCAACGCGGCCGCCAGTTCGGTCTTCAGCGAGCGGCCCTGCAGCACCGCATCGAGCACGCTGGCTGCCGCCACGCGCGCTGCGGCGCCGGTTCTGGAATTCATGGTCATCGTCCTGCGCTGCCGTTACGTGCCCATTGTGTGCCGCACGACTGGAGCTGGCGTCGACTCATCCCACACGCAGCAGGTCACGCCGTGCGTTGAGGTAGTCGGCGGCGGTCACGACCTTGCCGCCGGCCCGCTGCAGGGAGCGGATCCGCAGGGCGCCTTCGCCGCAGGCGATATCGATGCCGTCGCGGGCGGCCACCAGCACCGTTCCTGGCGCGGCCCGATGTGCCAGCGGCAGCGCGACCGCGCCGTGGATGCGGAGCACCTCGCCGGCAACGTCGCCCTCGGCCACCGGCCACGGCACGTAGGCGCGCACCTTGCGCGCCAGCGCCTCGGCCGGCAGTCGCCAGTCCAGCCGCGCCTCGGCCTTCTCCAGCTTGTGCGCGTAGGTGGCACCTTCCTCCGGCTGCGGCCGCGGCGCCGGACGCACGCCTGCGCGCAGCAGCGCCAGGCCGTCCCGCAGCACCTGGGCGCCGAGATCGGCCAGGCGCCCATGCAGCTGCCCCCCGGTCTCGTATTCTGCGATCGGCGTGGTCTGCGACAGCAGCACCGGACCGGTGTCCAGGCCCTGCTCCATCTGCATCAGGCACACGCCGGTCTCGGCATCGCCGGCCTCGATCGCGCGCTGGATCGGCGCGGCGCCGCGCCAGCGCGGCAGCAGCGAAGCGTGCACGTTCCAGCAGCCGAAGGTCGGGATGGCCAGCACCTTCGGCGGCAGCAGCAGGCCGTAGGCGACCACGACCATCAGGTCCGGCTTCAGCGCGCGCAGCGCCTTGCGCGCCTCCACCGTGCGCAGCGTCTGCGGCTGCAGCACCGGCAGTCCGAGGCGCTGCGCCTCCTGCTTGACCGGCGAGGCCGCCAGCCCGCGCCCGCGCCCGGCGGGCCGGTCGGGCTGGGTATAGACGGCCACCACCTCGCCGCGCGCGGCGGCCACGCGCAGCGAGGCAACGGCGAAGTCGGGAGTACCGGCGAAGACGATGCGCATGGCGGCGTGGCCCTAGTCGCGACCCTTGCGCAGCTTGTCGAGCTTCTTGATCGCGCGGTCGCGCTTGAGCGGCGAGAGGTAGTCGATGAACAGCTTGCCGTCGAGATGGTCGATCTCGTGCTGCACGCAGGTCGCGAGCAGCCCGTCCACGCGCAGTTCGAACGGCTTGCCGTGGCGGTCCAGCGCGTCGACCACGATGCCGTCGGCGCGGGTCACGTCGGCGTAGATGCCCGGGATCGACAGGCAGCCTTCCTGGTGCGCGCGCAACTCGTCGGAGCGTTCGCGGATGGTCGGATTGATGAAGACCAGCGGCTGCTCATGCCCTTCGGTGACATCGATCACCATGAAGCGCTGGTGCGTGTCGACCTGGGTCGCGGCCAGGCCGATGCCCGGCGCCTCGTACATGGTCTGGAACATGTCGTCGAGCAGGCGCTGGAAGACAGGATCTTGCAGATGGCCGGCATCAACCGGCCTGGCCACGGTCCGCAGGCGGGGGTGGGGATATTCGAGGATCGGGAGCAGGGCCATGGCGGAAAGGTGGCGGCGGTCACAACCGCGTGGAACGGCTGGCCATTGTAGCGCCCGGCGGCTTGCAACCGGCCGCCACTTGTACGTTATAGTGCGGCTGCTGCACGGGGAAATCTTCAAGGGGAGCAACTAGATGGCCCGTATGCTTAAGCGCCTTTCTCAGGGGCTCCGCACGACGTGCGTGGTCGCATTGATGACGGTGGCCACCTACGCGGCTGCGCAGACCATGCGTGGCGATCATCCCGATACCTATGTCGTGCAGCGTGGGGATACGCTGTGGGACATCGCGGGCAAGTTCCTGCAGAAGCCTTGGCTGTGGCCGGAAATCTGGCAGGCCAACCCGCAGATCCACAACCCGCACCTGATCTATCCGGGTGACGTGGTCAGCCTGGCCTACCTCAACCGCGTGACCGCCAGCGAGGGGCCGCGCGAAGCGACGGCGCAGCCGATCAACGCGATCCCGCTGTCGGACGTGGAGGCCTTCCTGAAGGACCTGCGCGTGGTCGACGAGTTCGAGCACCTGCCCTACGTGGTGGGCCTCGAAGAAGACCGCATGCGCGTCACCCAGGGCGAGGTCGCCTACATCCGCGGCCTGCCCGGCGCCAGCGCCGGCCAGCGTTACGCGGTGGTGCGTCCGACCGTGCGCTATACGCACCTGGACCGCAGTGGCCTGTGCTGCGACCTGTTCCACAAGGACGACCTGGACTTCCGCGGCAAGCGCATCGCCGACTTCCAGCAGTACTGGACCAACGTGGTCACGCCCGACAAGGGCCAGGAACTGCTTGGCTACGAGCTGCAGCGGGTCAACGTGGGCACGATCACGCGTGGCGAGGTCGGTGGCATCCAGGCGAGCACCCTGCTGCTGGACGAAACCGGGCGCGAAGTGCGCGTTGGCGACCGCCTGATCGCGATCGACGCCCAGCCCTACGACCTGCAGTTCTTCCCGCACGCACCGGCGCAGCAGCTCGAGTACGGCCGCGCCCGCGTGCTGGCGGTGGCCGACACGCTGACCCACGGCGGTCCGCGCGATGTGGTGGTGCTGTCGATTGGCGCCCGCGAGGGCGTGGACAACGGCACGGTGTTCTCGCTCTGGCGCGAAGGCACCAATACCGTGGACCGGGTCGAAAAGGGGCCCGATCGCGACGCAGACACCGTGTTCTTCGAGAACAAGGTGCGGCTGCCCGACGAGTTCGCCGGCCATGCGATGGTGTTCCGCACCTATGACAAGGTCAGCTACGCGCTGGTGATGGACAGCATCAAGCCCACCCGCATCGGCTACCACCTCAAGCATCCCGACGCGCCCTACTGACACGGCGCGGGGTTTTCTGACAGAGTCCAGCGACGGCGCCTTCGGGCGCCGTCGTCGTCTGTGCGGCACGCTGCCGCCATGACGCCCGACGACCTTGCCCTGCTGCGCCTGATCGAGTGTGGCGGCGCCAGCGCGCCACGCCGCCTGCTGCTGGAACGATTCACAACGCCCGCCGCCGCGCTGGCCGCGGGCCCACGCGCCTGGCGCGAGGCCGGACTCGACGAGGCGCAGGTGCGCGCGCTGGACAGCGGGCACACGCCCCCGCCCCGGCAGTGCGAGTGGCTGGCCGGCCCACGCCACCACCTGATCGGCTGGCACGACCCCGACTATCCCGCCCTGCTCCGCCGCATCTCCAGCCCGCCGTTGGCCCTGTTCGTGGCTGGCGACGCCGACCTGCTCTGGCACCCGGCGATTGCCGTGGTCGGCACCCGCGCCCCGACCGCCGGTGGCCGCGACCACGCCCGCGAATTCTCCCGCGCCTTCGTCCGCGCGGGCCTTGCGGTCTGCAGCGGCCTCGCCGCCGGCATCGACACCGCCGCCCACGAGGCTGCGCTGGAGGCCGACGGCATCACCGTGGCGGTGCTCGGCAGCGGCATCGACGTGCCCTACCCGCGATCCAATGCCGGCCTGCACCGGGCCATCGCGACGTGCGGCGCGGTGGTCAGCGAGCATCCGCCCGGCACCGGGGCGCGCAGCGAGCACTTCCCGGCCCGCAACCGGATCATCGCCGGGCTGTCCCTGGGCACCCTGGTGGTCGAGGCCGCGCATCGCTCCGGTGCCTTGATCACCGCGCGCCTGGCCGCCGAGGCCGGGCGCGAGGTCTTTGCCCTGCCCGGGTCGATCCGCAACCCGATGGCCCGCGGCTGCCACCGGCTGCTGCGTGACGGCGCGGTCCTGGTCGAAACCCCGGCCGAAGTGAACGCTGCACTCGTAGCGGTGGCCGCATCGCTGGCCGACGCCTTGCGCAAGCGCCTGCAGGCCCCCATCACTGTGTCCGCGGACGCCGTGCACGGGTCCGCGGGGAGTGCCGCGCCGGAGGATCCGGACTACCAGCGCTTGTGGTCGGCTCTGTGCCATGACCCAAGCCCTATGGACGAACTGCTGGAGCGCACTGGATTGACGACCGCGGAAGTGTCGTCCATGCTCCTGCTCATGGAGCTGGATGGCCGTGTTGTGCAGGCGCACGGCCGGTATTCCCGAAAGTCCTGACATATCGCGCCTACAGGCGCAGGCCGGGGGGAAATGAAAGAAAGCATCCTGGACGTCCTGCTCTATCTGTTCGAACACTATTTCAGCGAGGACGCGGATCTCATCCGCGACCGCGACTCCCTCCAGGCCGGCCTGCTCGAGGCCGGCTTCAGTCCGGCGGAGATCAGCAAGGCCTTCGACTGGCTCGACGCGCTCGCCCAGCAGCGGCCCGACGCCGGCGTGCTGCGCGCGGACGGCCCGGTCCGGGTCTATTTCGGCCCGGAGCTGGACAAGCTCGACGTCGACTGCCGCGGCTTCCTGCTGTTCCTGGAGCAGCACGGCGTGCTCGACGCCGGCCAGCGCGAACTGGTGCTGGACCGCGCGATGGCGCTCGACCAGGACGAGCTGGACCTGGACGACCTCAAGTGGGTGGTGCTGATGGTGCTGTTCAACCAGCCCGGCATGGAAGCGGCGTACGCCTGGATGGAAACCCAGATGTTCGCCGACGAGCCCGAGCCGGTGCACTGACGCACCACCGAAGCCCTTGATGAACCAAACCACCCCGGGTGCCGGCCCACCGCCGCTGCCGCCCAGCCGTCCGCACGCCCCACCCCCGCCGCCACGCAAGGGCATGAGCGGCTGCCTGATCGCGCTGCTCGTCGCGGGCGGGCTTGCGATCCCGCTGGTCGCGATCATGGCCGCGATCGCGCTGCCGGCCTACAACGACTACCTTGCGCGCTCGGTGGCCGCTGCGGCGCTGGCCGAAACCGCTCCGCTCAAGGCGCAGGTGGCCGAGTTCGCGGCGCGCAATGGCCGCTGCCCGATCGATGCCGACCTCGGATTCCGCGCCGCAGGCGCAGCCGGCAGCGCCCACGACGGCGTCGGCTTCGGTCGCACCGGCGTCGGCTGCGCGCTGGAGATCCGGCTGCGCGACGACAAGGGCGGCGCTATCCACGGCAAGCACCTGTGGCTCGAACTGGACGCCAGCGGCGCCTGGCGCTGCAGCTCCGACGCTGAAGACAAATACCTGCCCGCCGATTGCCGCGGCTGAGGCGGGCGCCGCCGGGGAGCGGCGCCGATCCACACATAAACAGGGGAAAACACGATGTCCAAGTGGTATTACGCCGACGCCGAGCATGCCAGCCAGGGCCCGGTCGACGACACCAGCCTGGTGCGCCTGCGCCTGCAGGGCCAGCTGGGCTGGGAAACGCTGGTCTGGCGCGAGGGAATGAGCGACTGGCGGCCGATGCGCGACTTCGCCGCCGAGCTCGCCCGGGCCGAGGGCGGCGCGCCGCCGCTCCCGCTGGGCGCGGGCCCGGTCAGCGCAGGCGCAAGCGTGGTCCCGAGCGCACCGGCCCATCCGGCGGCGCCGGCAGAACCGGTTTCGCCTTACGCCCCGCCAGTCGCCACGGTCACCGCCGGCACGAGCGTGGTGGCTGGCGGCGAAGTGGTCCATGCCGGCTTCCTGAAGCGCTTCGCGGCGATGGTGATCGACGGCTTCGTCACCGCCGTAGCGTCGTGGGCGATCCAGATCCCGTTGCTGTTGGCGGCCGGCGCGGCCGGCCTGGCGGGCGGGGAACTGTTCGGGGCCGGCAGCTCGCTGGGGCTGCTGCTGCTCTCCTACGGCGTCGGCCTTCTGATCCCGCTGTTCTATTTCGCCTGGATGCATTCGTCGACCGGCCAGGCCTCGCTGGGCAAGATGGCGGTCGGGATCAAGGTCTGTCGCGGCAACGGCGAGCGGATCAGCTTCCTGCGCGCGTTTGCCCGTTACGCGGCGTACCTGGGCACCGTCGTGTTCAGCTTGGGCATCGGTGGCCTGGTCTCCGCCTTGACCACCGGCCTGAGCCAGCGCCGCCAGGCGCTGCACGACATGGTCTGCGACACCCTGGTGGTGGACAAATGGGCCTTCACCGACCGCCCCGACCTGCAGCGCCGGGAGCTGGGCGTGGTGACCTGGGTGGTCATCGCGATCGGCGCTGGCCTGCTCGGCTTGGGCCTGCTCGGGATCGTGGCCGCGATCGCAATTCCGGCCATGACCGGCTGAGCGGCAGGGGTCGCGGCCGGATGGGTGGCTTGACACCACCATGCGCGCCGTGATTCCACTATAAATAGCGCCGTCCTCAGGATGGCGCAGTTTCTTGCGCCCGGGACCTCCCGGGCGTCGTGTTCTTCGAATCCCCGATTTTGGCGCGGCCGACAGGCCCGCCCGGAACCTCCCCCAAAATGCCCAAGCACCTGCTCATCGTCGAATCGCCGGCCAAGGCCAAGACGATCAACAAGTACCTCGGCAAGGACTTCCAGGTCCTTGCCTCGTACGGCCACGTCCGCGACCTGGTGCCCAAGGAGGGCGCGGTCGACCCCGACGACGGCTTCCGCATGCGCTACGAGCTGATCGAGCGCAACGAGAAGCACGTCGAGGCGATCGCCAAGGCGGCGCGCGGCGTCGAGGGCATCTGGCTGGCGACCGACCCGGACCGCGAGGGCGAGGCGATCAGCTGGCACATCGCCGAGATCCTGCGCGAACGCGGCCTGCTCGAGGGCAAGGCCCTGCAGCGCGTGGTGTTCACCGAGATCACGCCGCGCGCGATCAAGGAAGCGATGAGCCAGCCGCGCCCCATCGCCGCCGAGCTGGTCGACGCCCAGCAGGCGCGGCGCGCGCTCGACTACCTGGTCGGCTTCAACCTCTCGCCGGTGCTGTGGCGCAAGATCAAGGCCGGCTTGTCGGCTGGGCGCGTGCAGTCGCCGGCGCTGCGCATGATCGTCGAGCGCGAGGAGGAAATCGAGGCGTTCAAGGCGCGCGAGTACTGGACCATCGAGGCCGAGTGCGCGCATCCCTCCCAGGCCTTCAGCGCCAGGCTGATCAAGCTCGACGGCCAGAAGTTCGAACAGTTCACCATCACCGACGGCGAGACCGCCGAGGACGCGCGCAGCCGCATCGCCACTGCCGCGCATGGGGCGCTGCACGTCACCGACGTGGCCAGCAAGGAGCGCAAGCGCCGGCCGTCGCCGCCGTTCACCACCTCGACCCTGCAGCAGGAGGCGGCGCGCAAGCTCGGCTTCACCACGCGCCGGACCATGCAGGTGGCGCAGAAGCTGTACGAGGGCGTGGCGATCGGCGAGGAAGGCACGGTTGGCCTGATCAGCTACATGCGTACCGACTCGGTGAACCTGTCGCAGGATGCGCTGGGCGAGATCCGCGACGTGATCGCGCGCGACTTCGGCACGGCCTCGGTGCCGGACAAGCCCAACGTCTACCAGACCAAGTCCAAGAACGCGCAGGAAGCGCATGAGGCGGTGCGTCCGACCTCGGCGCTGCGCACGCCTTCGCAGGTAGGGCACTTCCTCAGCGACGACGAGCGTCGCCTCTACGAACTGGTGTGGAAGCGCGCGGTCGCCTCGCAGATGATCCCGGCCACGCTCAATACCGTGACCATCGACCTCGCCGCCGGCGCCGAGCATGGCTTCCGCGCGTCAGGCACCACCGTGGTCGTGTCCGGCTTCCTGGCCGTGTACGAGGAAGGCAAGGACAGCAAGGGCAAGGAAGACGAGGACGAGGGCCGCAAGCTGCCGGCGATGAAGCTCGGCGACCGCATCCCGCTCGACCGCGTCCACACCGACCAGCACTTCACCCAGCCGCCGCCGCGCTTCACCGAGGCCTCGCTGGTCAAGACGCTGGAGGAGTACGGCATCGGCCGTCCCTCCACCTACGCCTCGATCATCCAGACCCTCACCGGCAAGCAGTACGCGCTGCTGGAAGGGCGCGCGTTCAAGCCCACCGACGTGGGCCGCGCGGTCAGCAAGTTCCTGAGCAACCACTTCGCCAAGTACGTCGACTACGACTTCACCGCCAACCTCGAGGACGAGCTCGATGCGGTCAGCCGCGGCGAGGAGGCGTGGGTGCCGCTGATGGAGCGCTTCTGGGGCCCGTTCAAGGAGCAGGTGGACGACAAGAAGGCCACGCTGGACAAGGCCGATTCGGGCAGCATCCGCGTGCTGGGCGAAGACCCGGCGAGCGGGCGCCAGCTGAGCGCGCGCATCGGCAAGTTCGGCCCGCTGGTGCAGATCGGCAAGGTCGAGGACGAGGACAAACCGCGTTTCGCCTCGTTGCGGCCGGGTCAGAGCATCTATTCGATCAGCCTTGAGGAAGCGCTGGAGCTGTTCCAGCTGCCGCGCGTGCTGGGCCAGAACAAGGACGAGGACGTGAGCGTGGGTATCGGCCGCTTCGGCCCCTTCGCCAAGCGCGGCAGCGTCTACGCCTCGCTGACCAAGGAAGACGACCCCTACAAGATCGACCTGGCGCGCGCGGTGTTCCTGATCGACGAGAAGGAAGAGATCGCGCGCAACCGCGTGATCAAGCAGTTCGACGGCAGCGACATCCAGGTGCTCAACGGCCGCTTCGGCCCCTACATCAGCGACGGCCGCCTCAACGGCAAGATCCCGAAGGATCGTGAGCCGGCCTCGCTCACGCTGGAGGAAGTGGTCCGGTTGCTCGAGGAAACCGGCAAGCCTGCGCGGCGCGGCTTCGGGGCCAAGAAGGCGGTCGCCAAGAAGGCGGCCGCGAAGAAGGTGCCGGCCAGGAAGGCGCCCGCCAAGAGCGCTGCGAAGAAGACCGCGAAGAAGGCGACGACAAAGAAGGCGGCGAAGGCCTTGCACCCGCTGTCGAGCGAATTCGAGCCAGCGCGGCCGCTGATCACGGCGGCGAAGTTCGAGCCGGGCCGCAAGCGCGTGATCAAGAAGAGCGAGGACGCGCCGTTCTAGGCGCGTTGGGGGACGGCAATCGCGGCTGAAGCCGCTCCTACGGGAGTGCCGTGCGTCGCGCTTTTCTGCAGGAGCGGCTTCAGCCGCGACCGTTGCATCACGCCCCCCGCCTGCGGGGCCGTCGCGCCGCCCACTGACATCCACCGCGCCAGTCCCTAAGCTGGCGCCATGCCTGCCTCGCCCCGGATCGCCGAAGCCGTCGCCGCCCTGCGTGGCAGCGGCCTGATCGCCTATCCCACCGAGGGCGTGTGGGGCCTGGGCTGCGATCCCTTCGACGAGGCGGCGGTGCTGCGCCTGCTGGCGCTCAAGCAGCGGTCGGTGGACAAGGGCCTGATCCTGGTCGCCGCATCGACCGCGCAGTTCGATGACCTTGTCGACTGGGACCGCCTGGAGCCTGCCACGCGCGACGAGGTCATTGCCTCCTGGCCTGGCCCGCATACCTGGATCGTGCCGGTCACCGCGCGCGTGCCGCGCTGGATCACCGGCGCCCACCAGGGCGTCGCCGTGCGCGTGAGCGCGCATCCGGTCGTCGCCGCGCTGTGCAGCGGATACGGCGGCGCGCTGGTGTCGACCAGCGCCAACATCGGCGGCCTGCCCGCACCGCGCACGCACGAAGAACTCGCGGCGGATGTCCGCGCCGGAGTGGAGGTGATTGTTGCCGGAGAAACCTCAGGGCTGGCGCAGGCCACCCCGATCCGGGACGCCCGCAGCGGTCGCGTGATCCGCTGAAAAACAAGGGTTTTTTTCAGCGCCCCGTTGCATCGGAAACCAGTTCGAACCGGGGCAATTGCCGCGTCGCACAAATTGTGTTTTATTCGGGTCTCGTGGAAGCGCCGTCGGGTAATCGCGCCCTGGGTCCCCGGCTCCGATGCCCACGCCACCCGACCACCACCACGACGACATGACGATGCGGGCACACCCGGATCGGGGCCTCCACGACCCCGCAAGCGAACACGACAGCTGTGGTTTCGGCCTGATCGCGAAGATCCAGGGCGAGCCCGAGCGCGCCATCGTCGACATCGCGCTCGAAGCGCTGTCGCGCATGGCGCACCGCGGCGGCGTGGCCGCCGACGGCCTGTCGGGCGATGGCTGCGGCGTGCTGATCCACGGCGCGGAATCCTTCGTCCGCACGCTGGCGCGCGAATCCGGTTTTCCGCTGCACGAGGGGGCCGTTGCCGCCGGCATGGTGTTCCTGCCGCACGACGATGGCGACGCCGCGCAATGCCGCGACACGCTGGCCGCGCAGCTGCAGCGCGAAGGCGTGCGCGTGGCCGGCTGGCGCGAGGTGCCGATCGACCTGGCCGCCTGCGGCAAGCTGGCGCGCGCCACCGTGCCGCGCATCGAGCAGGTCTTCGTCGAGACCGACGAACCCGACACCGCCAAACTCGAACGCGCGCTGTACCTCGCGCGCCGGCGCAGCGAGGAAGCGCTGGCGGCGCAGCCCGATTTCTACGTGGTCGGGCTGTCGCCGCGGCTGCTCGGCTACAAGGGCATGGTCCTGCCCAGCCACCTGCGCCAGTTGTTCCCGGACCTGTCGCACCCGCAACTGGCCGCGCGCGCAGTCGTGTTCCACCAGCGCTTTTCCACCAACACCCTGCCGCGTTGGCCGCTGGCGCATCCCTTCCGCAGGCTCGCCCACAACGGCGAGATCAACAGCATCGAGGGCAACCGGCGCTGGGCGCAGGCGCGCAAGCACGTATGGCGCTCGCCGCTGCTGGACGTGTCGGAATTCGAATCGACCGTGACCCTGCACGGCTCGGACTCGCAGTCGCTCGACAACATGCTCGAATGGCTGCTGCTCGGCGGCATGGACCTGCCGCAGGCGATGCGCATCCTGATTCCGCCGGCGACGCAGTCGCTGGAGTACAAGGACGCCGACCTGTCCGCGTTCTACGAGTACTACTCGATCAATTCCGAACCCTGGGACGGCCCCGCCGGCGTGGTGATGTGCGACGGCCGCTTCGCCGCCTGCACGCTCGACCGCAACGGCCTGCGACCTGCGCGCTGGACGCTCTCGCGCGATGGTGTGTTCCTGATCGCCTCCGAAGCTGGCGTGTGGGACCTGCCGCCCGAGCAGGTGCAGGCCAAGGGCAAGCTCGGTCCCGGCGAGATGATCGCGGTCGACCTCGAAGCCGGCCGCCTGCTCGACAGCGATGCGATCGACGACCTCAACCGCACGCGCGCGCCCTACAAGCAGTGGCTCAAGCGCGGGATGAGCTGGCTGCACACCGAGCTGATCGATCCGGCGCTGACCGATGCACCGTTCACGCCGGAGATGCTGCTGGCGTTCCAGAAGTTGTTCCAGCTTTCGCGCGAGGAGCAGGAGGCGGTGCTGCGGCCGCTGGCCGAGACCGAGCAGGAGGGCATCGGCTCGATGGGCGACGACGTGCCGATGGCGGCGATCAGCCAGCGCGTGCGGCCGCTGTACGACTGCTTCCGCCAGGCTTTCGCCCAGGTCACCAATCCACCGATCGATCCGCTGCGCGAGGCCTGCGTGATGACGCTCGCCACCCAGATCGGGCGCGAGGGCAACCTGTTCCTCGACCAGGCCGGGAACGTCGACCACGTCATGCTCAACTCGCCGGTGCTGTCGCAGCGCAAGCTGCACCAGCTGCTGGCGCTGCCGCGGTTCGAGTCGCGGCATCGCTATGTCGATCTGTACTTCGACCGGCGCAGCGGCCTGCGCGCGGCGCTCGCGCGGATCTGCGCCGAGGCCGAGGCCGCGGTGCGCGCGGGCGTGGAACTGCTGATCCTCAGCGATCGCCGTCCGCGCCATGGCCATGCGGCGGTGCACGCGCTGCTGGCCACCGGCGCAGTGCACCTGCACCTGGTGCGGCAGGGACTGCGCTGCGACACCAACCTGATCGTCGAAACCGGCACCGCGCGCGACCCGCACCACTTCGCCTGCCTGATCGGGTTCGGCGCGACCGCGGTCTATCCCTATCTCGCCTACCAGACCCTGGCCGCCCTCGCGCGCCGCGGCCTGCTTGGCGGCAAGACCAGCAACGAGCCGACCCAGTTCGGCCGCAGCTACCGCCGCGGCATCAAGAAGGGCCTGCTCAAGATCCTGTCGAAGATGGGCATCGGCAGCATCGCCAGCTACCGCGGCGCGCAGCTGTTCGAGATCGTCGGTCTGGATGAGGCGGTCGTGGCGCTGTGTTTCGAAGGCACGCCCTCGCGCATCAGCGGCGCCGGCTTCGCCCGGCTGGAAGCCGACGCATGGGCGCTCGCGCAGCACGGCTGGGACGACAACGCGCTGCCCGAGCCGGGCGGCCTGATGCGCTACGTGCATGGCGGCGAGTACCACCAGTACAACCCCGACGTAGTCCAGACCCTGCAGCGCGCGGTGCTCACCGGCACCCGCGAGGACTGGAAGGCCTACGCCGACCACGTCGACAAGCGCCCGCCCGCGGCGCTGCGCGACCTGCTGCGCCCGCGCGCGCTGGGCACGCCGGTGCCGCTGGACGAGGTTGAATCCATCGCCTCGATCCTGAAGCGCTTCGACTCCGCGGCGATGAGCCTGGGCGCGCTGTCGCCCGAGGCGCACGAGGCGCTGGCGATCGCCATGAACCGGCTCGGCGGGCGCAGCAACTCCGGCGAGGGCGGCGAGGATCCCGCCCGCCACGGCACGGACAAGCGCAGCAAGATCAAGCAGATCGCCTCCGGTCGCTTCGGCGTCACGCCCGAATACCTGATCAACGCCGAGGTGCTGCAGATCAAGGTCGCGCAGGGCGCCAAGCCCGGCGAAGGCGGACAGCTGCCGGGCAGCAAGGTCAATCCGCTGATCGCGCGGCTGCGCTATGCGCGGCCCGGCATCGGCCTGATCTCGCCGCCGCCGCACCACGACATCTATTCGATCGAGGATCTGGCGCAGCTGATCTTCGACCTGCGCCAGGTCAATCCGACCGCGCTGATCTCGGTGAAGCTGGTCTCGCACGCCGGCGTGGGCACCATCGCGGCGGGCGTGGTCAAGGCCGGCGCCGACCTGATCACCATCTCCGGCCACGACGGCGGCACCGGTGCCAGCCCGCTCGGTTCGATCCGCTATGCCGGCGCGCCCTGGGAGCTGGGCCTGTCGGAGGCGCGCCAGGCGCTGCAGGCCAACGAGCTGCGTGAGCGCGTGCTGCTGCAGACCGACGGCGGACTCAAGACCGGGCTGGACGTGGTCAAGGCGGCGATGCTGGGCGCCGACAGCTTCGGCTTCGGCACCGCGCCGATGATCGCGCTGGGCTGCAAGTACCTGCGCATCTGCCACCTCAACAACTGTGCCACCGGCATCGCCACCCAGGACGAGCGCCTGCGCTCGGCCCACTTCACGGGCCTGCCGGAGCGCGTCGAGAACTTCTTCCGCAACGTCGCCCAGGACGTGCGCGAACTGCTGGCGGCGCTGGGCGCGCGTTCGCTGGACGAGATCGTCGGTCGCACCGACCTGCTCGAGCAGCACCTGCGGCATACGCGCGAGGACGTCGACATCGACCTGTCGCGGATGCTGGCGCGCGATGCCGCGCAGCCGGCCGCGTACTGCGGCGCGCCCGCACTGCAGGCGCCGCCGGACGGACTGGCCGCGCGCCTGGACGCGGCGCTGTCGGGCGTGATCGAGCGCGCCGAGGGCGGCGAACACGTCGACACCATCCGCAACACCGACCGCAGCATCGGCACGCGCCTGTCGGGGCTGATCGCACGCCACCATGGCAACGCCGGCATGGCGGCGCGTCCGCTCACGCTGCGCCTGACCGGCAGTGCCGGACAGAGCTTCGGCGCGTTCAACGCCGGCGGCCTGCGCCTGCAGCTGGAGGGCGAAGCCAACGACTACGTCGGCAAGGGCATGGCCGGCGGCCGCATCGTGCTCTCGCCGCCGCGTGGCAGCGCATTCGAGTCTCGGCATACGCCGATCCTGGGCAACACCTGCCTGTACGGTGCCACCGGCGGCGAGCTGTACGCGGCCGGACGCGCCGGCGAACGCTTCGCGGTGCGCAACTCCGGCGCGGTGGCGGTGGTCGAGGGCGCGGGCGACCACTGCTGCGAGTACATGACCGGCGGCACGGTGGTCGTGCTGGGCCGCACCGGCCTGAACTTCGGCGCCGGCCTCACCGGCGGCCTGGCCTATGTGCTCGACCTGGACCGCGATTTCGTCGACCGCTACAACCATGAGCTGATCGACATCGTGCGCATCTCGCCCGAGAGCTTCGACAACTACCGCCAGCACCTGACCGAGCTGGTGCAGGAGCATGCAAGCCTCACCGGCAGCGCCTGGAGCGCGCGCATCCTCGACGAGTTCCGCGACTTCGTCGGCAAGTTCTGGCTGGTCAAGCCCAAGGCAGCAAGCCTCGAGGCGCTGGCGCACGAGTTGCGCAGGGCGGCGTGATGGAAATCGTGATTCGTGATTCGTTGTGGGTGTTTGGAACCAGCAAGGGCATGGCGACCCGGCACGTCGCCGGCACGCCTCCCGCGTGCGGCGGTTTCGCACGCGCTGTTTCCGACCACCCGTCACGAATCCACGAATCACGGCCCCACCATGAGCAAGAAGCAGGTTTTCCAGTTCCTTGATGTTCCGCGCGACATGCCGCGCAAGGTGCCGCTGCAACTGCGCACCGACGGCGACTGGAACGAACTCTACGGCCGCTTCGGCCAGGCCGAGGCGGTGCACCAGGCCGGCCGCTGCCTGGACTGCGGCAACCCGTACTGCGAGGTCAAGTGCCCGGTGCACAACTACATCCCCAACTGGCTGGCGCTGGTGGAGGAAGGCCGCATCCTGGAGGCGGCCGCGCTGTGCCACGAGACCAATCCGCTGCCCGAGATGTGCGGACGCGTGTGCCCGCAGGACCGGCTGTGCGAAGGCGCGTGCACCCTCAACGCCGGCTTCGGCGCGGTGACGATCGGCGCGGTCGAGAAGTACATCGTCGACACCGCCTTCGAGCAGGGCTGGCGACCGGACCTGTCCAAGGTGGTCGCCACCGGCAATCGCGTGGCGGTGATCGGCGCGGGTCCCGCCGGCCTGGCCTGCGCCGACCGGCTCGCGCGCGCCGGCATCGCCGCGACCGTGTTCGACCGCTATGAGCAGATCGGCGGGCTGATGCAGTTCGGCATCCCCAGCTTCAAGCTCGACAAGTCGGTGATCGCCACGCGCCGCGACGTGCTGGAGGAGATGGGCGTGCGCTTCAGGCTGGGCGTGGAGGTGGGCCGCGACGTGGCCATCGGCACGCTGCTGTCGGAGTACGACGCGGTGTTCCTCGGCCTGGGCGCCTACCGCTATACCGACGGCGGCCTGCCCGGACAGGACCTGCCCGGCGTGCTGCCGGCGCTGCCGTTCCTGGTGCAGCACGGGCGCATCGTCACCGGCCGCGAGCCGCAGGGCCGGCCGATCGCCGGCTGGGAGGACAGCCTGGCGCTGCCCGATCTGTCCGGCAAGCGCGTGGTCGTGCTTGGCGGCGGCGACACCGGCATGGATTGCGTGCGTTCGGCGATCCGCCTGGGCGCGGCCAGCGTCACCTGCGCCTACCGCCGCGACGAGGCCAACATGCCCGGCTCGGCGCGCGAGGTGGCCAACGCGCGCGAGGAAGGCGTGCGCTTCCTGTTCAATCGCCAGCCGCTGGCGGTCGAGAGCGCGGACGGCCAGCGCCTCGACGGCGTGCGCGTGGTCGAGACCCGGCTGGGCGAGCCCGATGCCAATGGCCGCCGCAATGCGGTCGCCATTGCCGGCAGCGAGTCGCTGCTGGACGCGGACGTGGTGATCATCGCCTTCGGTTTCTCGCCGCGGCCGCCGGAATGGCTGGCGTCGCTGGGGGTGAAGGCGCGCGAGAACGGCCGCCTCATCGTCGGCGGCGACGACCGCCTGCCCTACCAGACCTCGCATCCGCGCCTGTTCGCGGGCGGCGACTGCGTGCGCGGCGCCGACCTGGTGGTGACCGCGGTGAAGGAAGGCCGCGACGCTGCGGCGGCCATCGCAGGCCTGCTGCGCAGCCAGGCACAGCCCGCCGCCGCGCTCGACGCGGCCTGAGCGGCGGATTGAATCGCCGCTGACGCACGCACCGGCGCCGCGTTTGCACGGGCCGCCACGCAGCTGCAAGATGGCCGCATGCGCCCGCTCCTGTCCTGCTGTCTGCTGTGCGTGCTGTTCGCAGTTGCGGGACCCGCCCGCGGGGCCGATCCGGTCATGGTCCACCGCTGCGTCGACACTCGCGGCCACGTGACCCTGGGCGACGTGCCCTGCGCCGACGGCAGCACCGGGCAGACGCTGGAGATGCAGCGGCCCACCGATGGCGAGCCGCTGAACCGGGCGTCGCCGAGGACTGCGCCACCGCCACCTCCGCCAGCGCTGGCAGTGACCGCCCGCACGCCGCAGCCGATGTACGAATGCGTGACCCCCGACGGTGAGCGCTATACCAGCGAAACCGGCGAAGGCAATCCGCGCTGGGTGCCGCTGTGGACGCTGGGATACCGCAGCGACTGGCGTCCGGGCGACCCGACGCCCCGCGCCGGCAGCAGTGCATTGGGCGACTACTACGCCAATCGGCCGCTTGGCGGTCGGGTGGGCGCGCCGACGCCCAGGCCCGATCCACCTCCTCCCGGCAACCCACGTCCGGGCCGGCCCGGGCACCCGCACCGTCCCGGCGACGGCGGCTACGGCGGCTTCGGCGGGGCGGGTACCTGGGTGCGCGACACCTGCCATGCCCTGCCCCAGGGCGAGGTGTGCTCGCGCCTGGTCGATCGTCGCGGGCAGATCCGGCAGCGCTTCTTCAACGCCCAGGAGCGCGAGCGCGACACGCTGCGCGTCGAGGAACGCGGCATCAACGCACGGCTCGCCGCCGACTGCGCGTACCACTGATGCGCCGGTCCGCCTGCCTGGTCGCGGTCCTGCTGCTGTGCGCGTCGATCGCGCCCGCTCAGGACGCCAGCACCATCTACCGCTGCACCGCCGCCGCCGGTGAAGTCACGATCCAGAACGGCACGCCCTGCCCGGCCGGGAGCACGCAGGAGATCCGCAAGGTCGAAGCCCTGCCGACCCGTCCCGCGCCGCCGCCCGCCGCCCTCGTGGTCGCCGAGGAGCCGCCGGCCTGGGCGCCCCCGCCGCTGTCGGACTTCGAGCAGGTTGCCGGGCCGCAGGACGAGCCGATCACCGGGCCACCGCGCCCCGACCTGCCGCGCCCCGCGCGGATTGCCGAGGACGCCCGCCTGCCTCCTCCACCGATCTACCAGTGCGAGAGCTGGGACAACGACAGCTACGTCAGCGAGGATCACTCGCCCGGCCCGCGCTGCGTGCGCCTGGACACCGGCGGCGTGGGCGAGGCCTGCGAGAACCGCTACGACGTGTGCGCCCGCGTCGGCCAGAAGGCCGAGTGCGGCGCGTGGAAGCGCCGCCAGCGCGAGATCGAGTCCTCCTGGCGTCACGCCCGCGGGCAGGACAAGCCGCGCCTGCAGGAAGACTTCGCGCGGGTCACCCGCATCCTCACCGATTCCAGCTGCGCCCTGCCGCCCTGATCTGCGGGGCTCGGCCCTTCCACGCCACGACGCGCGCTACAGCCAGCGCGGCACCGCCTCACGGTAGTCGAGGTAGTCGCGGCCGAACCGCGAATGCAGCGCCGCCTCTTCCCATGGAATGATCGCGCGTCTCAGGACCCACAGCGGCAGCGGCAACGTCGCCAGCGCCCAGTGCAGGTCGTACATCAGCGCCAGGCCGACATAGCTGGCCAGCAGGCCGATGTAGACCGGGTTGCGCGTGCGCCGGAACGGACCGGCCCGCACCAGGCCGCTGGGCGCGCCGCCCGGCATGATCGTGGTGCGTCGGCGTGCGAACAGCGCGAAGCTCCACAGCACCAGCAGCAGCCCGCCATTGGCCAGCAACGTGCCCGCCACTTCCAGCCCATCGCGCAGCGCGCCCTGCGGCACCGGCAGGCCCATCGTGGTCTGCAGCACCGCACCGGCGGCAAAGGCCAGCACGCAGTGCAGCGGCGAGGTCGAGCGCACCAGCCAGGGTGCATCGCTGCGCGTTGCGCCCGCAGGCGCGATGTCAGAACCCATGCCGCAGGAAGCCCCCGTCCACGGCGATGCATTCACCGGTGATGTAGGCGGCCGCTGGCAGGCACAGGAACGCGACCGCGGCGGCCACCTCCTCGGGCTCGCCTATGCGTCCCATCGGCGTGCGCAGCAGCACCTCGTCCAGGTAGTCGGGATCGGACAGCTTGTCGGAGGTGCGGCGCGTGCGGATGTACCACGGCGCCACCGCGTTCACGCGCACACCGTCCTCGGCCCATTCGACCGCGAGGTTGCGCGTCATCTGGTGCATCGCCGCCTTGCTCATGCCGTAGGGCGCGCCGCTGCGCACATGGGTCAGCCCCGACACACTGCCCACGTTGACGATGGACGAGACCGCGTGCCGGGTGAGCAGCGGATGCGCGTAGCGCGAGAGTTCGAAGGCGCTGAACACGTTGACCTCGAAGATCTCGCGCCACTGGTCCTCGGTGTAGTCGTTGGCGGCGCGGGTGAGGTTGCCACCGGCGTTGTTGACCAGGATGTTGAGGCCATCGCCCTGGTCCTCGACCCAGTCCAGCACCTCGCGCCGCTGTTCCTCGTCGACGACGTCGCCGATGAAGGCGCGGATGTCGCCGTCGGGACGCTCCTCGGCCAGTTCGTCGCGCGCGGCCTCCAGCGCATCGCCGTTGCGCGCGACGATCAGCACGGTCGCGCCGAAGCCCAGCAGTTCGCGCGCGATCGCGCGACCGATGCCGGCGCTGCCGCCGGTCACCAGCGCAAGCTGCCCATCCAGGCGCCAGCGATGCGGATCCATGTGCATTCCCCTTGATGTGACCGGCGTAGCATAGCGCCGGGATACACACAGGAGGCCGCCATGCTCGCCATCCGCCGACTGGCCATGCTTGCCGCGCTGCTCGGGTGCGCAGCCTGCGCGCCACCGCCCGACCCGACTGATGAGACGCCGCCAGCACCACAGGCGGCTGCGTCGCGGGATGCAGGCAAGGGCTGAGGTTTCGCGCCAGGCAGGCACGCAGCGACCTGCCGGTACGCGCATGCTCGGGCGGTGGGACCGTGGTTGCGGCAGTGGCTCGCCGCGCCGCGCCCTGACCTGTGGTGCGGCGAGGGCGCTCAGGGGCTGCGCGAGGCCTCGTCGAAGACGATGAAGATCACCAGGTCATCGTCGCCCAGCTGGCGCAGCGCGTGGCTGTCGCCGTTGCGGGTGAGGATGGCATCGCCCGTCGCGACTTCGCGCGTCGCGCCGTTGAGCGTCAGTTCGCCGCGGCCCGAGAGTACGTAGTAGATCTCGTCCTTGTCGTTGACGTGTGCGCCGATGGTCGCGCCGGCATGCAGGGCGCGCTTGCGGAACACCAGGTCGAAGCCGGTCGCATTGGCGAAGAAGGGATACGCGGTGGTCGTCCCCTCGCCTTCGTGGGGTCCGGGCTGCTGCGAGGCGATGTCGCGCTCGTTGACCACGACCGAGGGTGACACCTGCGCAGATGCGGGCGCTTCAACGCGGCGGCAGTCCGCCGGCGTCACCTCGCGCACGGGCGCACGGGCATCAGCCGCGCGCCATCCGGCGGCGACCAGGCAGGCCACGAGCCGCGCGCCGGCGGCGCTGAAATGGGTGTCGTCGGCCTGCTTCTGCGCCGGCACGTGCATGAAGTAGGGCTTCGATCCCGCGTCACCGGCGTCTCGCAGCCAGTCCATGCTCAGGGCATTGAGGTCGACCAGCGCGACGTGTTCGCGCCGGGCCAGCTCGCGCACCGCCTGCGGATACGGTCCGTGCGTGTCGAGCAACTGGTTGCCGTCGAACTTGCGGCGCGCCACCGGCGTGACCAGCACCGGCGTGGCGCCACGGTCGCGGGCCAGCTCGACATGGCGCATCAGCCAGCGCGGGTACTCGACCAGCGGCTCGCTGTAGCGTGTCGGGTCCTCGAGTTTGGCGTCGTTGTGTCCGAACTGGATCAGCAGCACGTCGCCTTCGCCGAGCTCGGCGGCGATCGCGTCGAGCCAGCCCTGCTCGATGAAGCTGCGCGCACTGCGCCCGCTCTGCGCGTGGTTGCGCACCTCCACGCCATCGGCCAGGTAGTGGTGCAACTGCATGCCCCAGCCTTCGCGCGGCGCGCGTTCGGGCGGGTAGGCGCTGGCGGTGGAGTCGCCGGCGATGAACACCCGCGGCGGCGCGGCGTGGGCGCTGGCGAGACCTGCGAAGCACAGGACGCCGCACGCAGCCAGGGCTTTCAGGTCAGGCAGCATCACGGCCCCTTGAAGGCTGCGCCGACGTTCAATGCATCAGCGGACGTCGGAACGAACGGCGGCGTGCCGTACACGCGGCAGGAAAGAAAAAGTGGAACGGGCGGATGGCCACATCGGGGAGGACGTCGATCCCTCCGCCCGTTCCGGACAACACTCAGCGCGCCAGCCAGCCGCCGTCCACGGGGATCACCGCGCCGTTGACATAGTCCGAGGCGCGGCTGGCCAGGAACACCGCCGTGCCGCCGAGGTCGGACGGCTCGCCCCAGCGCGCGGCGGGGATGCGGTCGAGGATGGCCCTGTTTCGATCGGCATCCGCGCGCAGCTGCGCGGTGTTGTCGGTGGCCATGTAGCCCGGCGCGATCGCGTTGATGTTCACGCCCTTCGCGCCCCACTCGTTGGCCAGCAGCCGGGTGATGCCGGCGATGCCGCTCTTGGACGCGGTGTACGAGGGCACGCGGATTCCGCCCTGGAACGACAGCATCGAGGCGATGTTGATGATCTTGCCGCTGCCCTGGGCGATGAAGTGGCGCCCCGCCGCCTGCGACATGAAGAACGCCGACTTGATGTTGACGTTCATCACGTCGTCCCAGTCCTTCTCGCTGAAGTCCACCGCGTCGGCGCGGCGGATCAGGCCCGCGTTGTTGACCAGGATGTCGAGCCCGCCGAGCTGGGCGATGGTTTCCTGCACCAGCCGCTCCACCGGCTCGATCGAGATCAGGTTGGCGTCGAGGTTGAGGAAGCGACGCCCGAGTGCGCGCACCTTTTCACCGGTTTCGGTCGCTTCCACGATGCCGGCGCCGGCGATGTCGGCGCCCGCTTCGGCCAGCGCCAGGGCGATGCCCTGGCCGAGACCGGTGTTGGCGCCGGTGACCAGCGCGACCTTGCCTTCCAGACTGAAGGGATTGCCTGCCACGTTGTAGCCTCCTGGGTCGTCTTACTTGAGCTGGCAGATGTCCAGCACGTGCATGTCGGTGTAGTCGAGGTTTTCGCCGCCCATTGCCCAGATGAAGGCGTAGTTGGACGTGCCCGAACCCATGTGGATCGACCACGGCGGCGAGATCACCGCCTCGTCGTTGCCCATCACGATGTGGCGCTGCGCATCGGGCTCACCCATGAAGTGGTAGACGCGGTCGTTCTCGCCGAGGTCGAAGTAGAAATAGATCTCGCTGCGGCGGTCGTGCAGGTGCGGCGGCATGGTGTTCCAGACGCTGCCGGACTTGAGCACGGTCAGGCCCAGCAGCAGCTGCGAGGATTGGCAGGTGGCGGGCACGATGTACTGGTAGATGGTGCGTTCGTTGCTGGTTTCCAGCGCGCCGCGGTCGAGTGCGACGGCGTCCTTGATCGACAGCGCCTTGGTCTCGAAGCGCGCATGCGCGGGCGTCGAGGTGAGGTAGAACTTGGCGGGGTTTGCTGCATCGTCGGAAGCGAACGACACATCGGTGCTGCCCATCGCCACGTACAGCCCGTCCTTCGGGCCGAGCGCGTACTCGGTGCCGTCGACGGTGACCTTGCCCGCACCGGCGCCGACGTTGATCACGCCCAGCTCGCGGCGCTCGAGGAAGGGGTGGCCCTTGGCGGACTCGGGCTCGGTCTGGCGCGGCAGCTCGACCGCCTTCGATACCGGCGCGGCACCGCCGATCACGAAGCGCTCGTTGTGCGAATAATTGAGCTGCACCGTGTCCGCGACGAACAGGTCGCCGACCAGGTAGCGGTCGCGCAGTTGGTCGTTGCTGGCGCCATCCATCATGTCGGGATGGGTGGCGTGATAGGTCTTGCTGAACATGGCAGGGCTCCGTGGTGCGGAGGCCGGCGTGGCCGGCCAGGTGAATCGAACGGGGATGAGTCTACCCATTCTGGTAACCGGTGTCATACCGCACTGCGGCACGGTCTGTTCTGGCGTTTCCGTTGGCATCCGGCCCGCATCGCGCGTGCCTTGACCGCCAGTTCGCTGCCTGGGGTTTGCCTGCATGCATGCGCGCGCCCACGGGCTTGGCCGGCGCCGCGCAGGCATGCGCGGCTGGCGCGGGATTGACCGGCTTCGCCGTTGAAATGCTCTTCTCCCTTCGGTCGAAATGACAGTCCCGGTCGAAATGACAGTCGCTACAGCCTTGGCCCGGGCAAGCGGCTACCTGCCGATAGGCCGCAGAGGGCGGGCGCTGGCCGCTACGCCGGCGGCTGGCAGGAGTCGCGGATCACCAGGTGCGGGCGCACGCTCGAGAGCGGACGCGCGCCGGGTTCGCTCTGCAGCAGCATCGCCGCGGCCATGCGGCCGGTATCGCGCGTGTCGCGGCGCACCGAAGTCAGCGGCGGCCACAGCCGCGAGGCCAGCGGGCTGTCGTCGTAGCCCACCACCGACAGCTGCTGCGGGATCTGGATGCCGGTGCGCAGCGCGACCCGGTAGACGCCCGCGGCCATCTCGTCATTGCCGCAGAAGATCGCGGTCGGGCGCTTCTTCGCGCCAAGCAGCTTTTCGGCAGCGGCCAGGCCGGACTCGAAGGTGTAGCCGGCTTCCACCAGCCGCGCCTTGGGCAGCTCGATGCCGCGGCGCTGCAGCGCGCCGACGAACCCTTCGGTGCGCTCGATCGCCGAGCGGTAGGCGACCGGACCGGTGATCATCGCCATGTCGCGATGGCCCAGGCTCTGCAGGTAGTCCGCCACCTCGGCCGCGCCGTCGCGGTCGTGGGTGACCACCATCTTCTCCGGGCCGTCCAGCGACACCGCGGCGATGCGCGCGTAGCGGCAGCCGATTTCGTTGAGCATGTCGCACAGCGCCTGGTCTTCCGACACGCGCGGCACCAGCATCACGCCGTGCAGTTTCTGCAGCTGCACGAAGCGTCGCACCCCGGTCACGTAATCCGGGCTGCGGCTGTCGCAGGGATGCACCACCAGCTCGAAACCCGAGTCGCGCAGCGCATCGAGCGCGCCGTACTGGATGTCGACGATGTACTGCGCGGTCGGGTTGTCGTAGATCATCCCGATCAGGAACGAGCGCCGGAACGCCAGCCCCCGCGCCATCGGGTCGGGCACGTAGCTGACCTCGCGCATCAGCGCCTCGACCTTCTCGCGCGTATCGGCGCGCACCAGCGGCGAGCGGTTGATGATGCGCGACACGGTCTTCTTCGACACCCCGGCCAGCCGGGCGATGTCGTTGATGGTGGCGGCCTTGCCCGGTGCCAGCCAGGCTTTGTCTTCCTTGGGATTGCGCGACATACGGGTCCTGCCCGGCCTGATACCGGTGTCCAAGCAGTCTAGCGCGGGGCGGCCGGAATTGCGGAGCGCCCCCGGGGCACGGGCGCGCCGCTCAGCCGGCGCCCTGCCGCTGTCCAGTCAGGAACGCAGCAGCGCCGGCAGCCACAGCGACATCTGCGGGAACAGCACCACCGCCAGCAGCACCCCCAGCCCGGCCAGCCAGAACGGCCAGATCGAGCGCAGGCTCTCGGCAATGGTGATCTTGCCGATCGCGGTGCCGACGAACAGCACCGAGCCCACCGGCGGCGTCACCAGGCCCAGGCCGCCGGTCAGCACCAGGACCATGCCGAAGTGCACCGGGTGGACGCCGTAGGCCTTGGCCACCGGCAGGAAGATCGGCGTGCAGATGAGGATCATCGGCGCCAGGTCCATGAAGGTGCCCAGCAGCAGCAGGATCAGCACGATCAGCAGCAGCGCCGTGTACTTGCTGTCGGCGATGGACTGCAGCGCCTCGACCGCCGTCACCGGCACCTGCAGGTAGGCCAGCAGCCAGCCGAACGCGGCTGCGCATGCGATCACGAACAGGATCACGCCGGTGGTGCGCGAGGCATGCACGATGGTCTGGACGAACACGCGCCACGGCAGCTGCCGGTACAGCACCACCGTCACCAGCAGCGCGTACACCACCGCCACCGCCGCGCTCTCGACCGCGGTGAACACGCCGGCACGGATGCCGATGAAGATCAGCGCGACCAGGCCCAGCCCGGGCAGTGCCGACACAAATCGCAGCAGCACCGCGCGCTTGCCCGGGAAGGGTTCGGTGCCGTAACCGCGGCGGCGCGCAACGATGTAGCCGGTGAGCATCAGCACCGCGGTCATCAGCAGCGCCGGCACGATGCCGCCGGCGAACAGGTCGGCGATCGAGATGCCGCCGCCGGCCGCGGCCGAATACAGGATCAGGTTGTGCGAGGGCGGCACCAGCAGCGCCACCAGCGCAGCGGTGATGCTGACGTTGACGGCGAAGTCGCGGTCGTAGCCGCGCTTGATCATCTGCGGGATCATCGTGCCGCCGACTGCCGAGACGTCGGCGATTGCCGAGCCCGACACGCCGCCGAAGAACAGCGACGACAGCACCGACACCTGCCCCAGGCCGCCGCGCACGCGGCCGACCAGGCCGGCGGCGAGCGCAATCAGGCGCTCCGAAATCCCGCCGCGCATCATGATCTCGCCGGCGAAGATGAAGAGCGGGATCGCGATCAACGAAGCGGTGCCGATGCCGGCACCCACCTGCTGCACCAGCACCACCGCCGGCAGGTCGAGGTAAAGCAGCGCCGCCAACGAGCCCGCGGCCAGCGCGAACGCCACCGGCACGCCCATCACCAGCAGCGCGATGAAGACGAAGAACAGGATTGCGATGCCCATGGCTCAGCCCTCCCCGCCGCTGCGCAGCAGCTTGGGCAGCCGCGCCAGTGCGAACACGCACATCAGCGCGCCGCCCAGCGAAAGCGGCAGGAAGTTGATGCTCTGCGGCATCGGTGCGCCGGCCAGGCGCACGTCGAGGCCATCAAACAGCAGCACTCCGCCCCAGCCGGCCAGCACCGCGCCGATGCCGACCACCACCAGGATGTTGCAGGCGTCCACCACCCGGCGCACGCCGGGCCGCATCGCCTCGGCCAGCAGGCTGAAGCTGAAGTGCCGCTGCGTGTGCACGCCCGCAGCCGCGCCCAGGCTCATCGCGGTGCTGAGCAGCAGCAGCGTCACCGGCTCGGTCCAGCTCGGCGAGTTGTTGAGCACGTAGCGGGCGATCACCTGCCAGCCCTGCACCAGCACCAGGCCGGCCAGCGAGACGGCGGCGATGCCGATGGACAGGTCGCTGAGGCGGTCGAGCGGACCGCGCGGCGAATCCTGTTCGGGAAGCCCGCTGTCGTCGGTCTCGGGCAGGTCGTTGTCGGGAGCTGCAGTCATCGGTGTCCTCATGCGGTGGCGCGGATGCGCGCGTGCAGCGCGTCGATCCGCGGATCCTTGCGGTATTCGGCGAGCAGCGGTGCGGCGGCGCGGCGGAAAGCCTCCACGTCGACGTCGTTGGCCTCGACGCCGGCGGCGAGTATCTGTTCGCGGGCGCTGGCCTCGGACGCATCCCAGGCCTCGCGCATCACCGTGACCGACTGGCGCGCGGTCTCGCGCAGCAGTTCGCGGTCGGTCGGGCTGAGCGCGTCCCAGGTATGGCGCGAGAGCAGCAGCACGTCCGGCGCGTAGGAATGCTCGCTCTGCGACCAGTAGCGCGCGGCCTCGAAGTGGCGGCTGGAATGGAAGCTGCGGATGTTGTTTTCCGCGCCGTCGATCATGTGCGTCTCCATGCCCGAGTACACCTCGCCCAGCGACAGCGGCGTGGCGTTGGCCCCGAACAGGCGCAGCATGCGGATGAAGATGTCCGACACCGGCACGCGGATCTTCATGCCGGCCAGGTCCTCGGGCCGGTGGATCGGCTGGCGCGCGTTGTAGAAGCAGCGCGCGCCCGAGTCATAGATGGCGAGCCCTACCAGCCCGCGCTCGCCGAATCCGTCGAGCACGGTCTGGCCGACGTCGCCATCCATCGCCCGGCGCATGTGCGCGACCGAATCGAACACATAGGGCAGGCACAGCGCGCGCGTCAGCGGGAAGGCGTTGTTGAGCGCGCCGCTGTAGACGCGGGCGAAATCGATCGCGCCGAAGCGGGCCATGCCGATGGCCTCGGCCTCGCGGCCGAGCTGGCCGGAGTGATAGAGGCGGATGCGCAGCCGGCCGCCGGTCTCGCGTTCAAGCGTCTCCCCGATCCAGCGCATGGCCAGCACGGTCGGGTAGTCGCTCACGTGCACGTCGGTGGCGGTGAGCAGCCCGCCGCGCGGCGGGCTGGCCCATGCCGGCAGGCCGAGTCCGGCCAGCGCGGCGACGCCGGCGCCCGCGGCGAGCAGTTGCCGGCGCCTCACGGCGCGTCTGCCCGCGGCGCGGCGGCCACCACCTGCCCGCTGATCTGTCCGTACGCGCCGAAGTCCACGCGCACCTGCTGGCCCACGCGCACGTCGTGGATGCCGGTGGCGTTGCCGGTCGCGATCAGGTCGCCCGCCCTGAGCGGCCGGCCGCGCCGGGCCGAGCGCGACAGCGCGAACGCATACGCGGCCAGCAGCCCGCCGGGCAGGGTCGTGGCGCCGCCGCGACCGACGCATTCGCCGTCGATCCAGCTTGTCGCGGTGAGCTCGGACTCCGGAATCGAACGCCAGCCGGCGATCTCCGCACCCATCACCAGGCCGTTGTTGTTGCCGAAATCCGACACCACCACCCGCGGCCCGAGCTGGTTGACCGTGGCCAGCGGGCTGCTCGCGATTTCCAGGCCGACATGCAGCGTGGCGGCAACGGCGGCGGTGGCGGCGGGCGTCCAGTCGACGACGTCCGGTGGCGCGTCGGCTTCCAGGCGCAGCACGTACTCGGCCTCGATCGCGCCGAAGCCGCCAACGAACACCGGCACCGCCGCATCCTCGGCCCGGGCCGAGAGCTGGCGCGCGTAGATCGGCCCGAGCAGTCGCTCGTCGCCGGATCCGTCGCGCCGCTCGGGCGCGATGTAGCCGACTTTCCAGCCGACCACCCGGTCCGGCCAGCGCGCGATCGCCAGGTCCTGGACGCGGTAGGCCGCCACAAGATCCTCGGGGATGGCGCCGGGGAAGCCGGGAACACTGGCGCCACGCAGGCGTGCATCGACGAATGCCTCGGCGATGGCCACCAATTGATTGGTTGTCTCGATATCGCTGCTCAAGCCCCCTCCGAATGATGTTGCGGTGCAGATCGCCGCAGGCCGGTCGTCCTTGTAAGGTAAACCGGTGTCATCTTCAATGTGCAGTGCGGCAAACCGGTGGACATTTCTGCCCCGGCCGCCCGAATCCGAACGTCATGGAGCCACCAGAATGCCTCTGATCCGCCGATTTTCCGCCTGGTTGACCGTCCTCGCCTGCTTGCTGCCCGCCACCCTGTCCGCGGTTGCCGCGACCCCCGAACAGGGGCCGCTGGCCTTCCCCAGTGCGCAGGGCTGGGCCGCGCATACCCCGGGCGGCCGCGGCGGCCAGATCCTGCGGGTGACCACGCTTGCCACCGACGGGCCGGGCTCGCTGCGCGCTGCGGTGGAGGCCAGTGGCCCCCGCATCGTCGTGTTCGAAGTCGGCGGCGTGATCGACCTGGACGTGCAGACGCTGCGCATCACCGAGCCCTATCTCACCATCGCCGGCCAGACCGCGCCGGCACCGGGCATCACCCTGATCCGCGGCGGCATCGACATCGCCACCCATGACGTGATCGTTCGCCACATCCGCGTGCGGCCGGGCGATGCCGGAAAGCCGCTGCGCAGCGGCGTGGACTTCGACGCGATCTCCACCGTCGGCGCCGAGAACGTGATCGTCGACCACTGCTCGCTGACCTGGGGCACCGACGAGGGCCTGTCGTCCTCCGGCACGCGCTTCATCGAGGGCGGCCGCACGCTCGAGGATTTCCGCAAGGGCACCTCGCGCCGCATCACCTTCAGCAACAACCTCATCGCCGAGGGCCTGGCCTACTCCAGCCACGGCAAGGGCGAGCATTCCAAGGGCAGCCTGGTCCACGACCACGTGCAGGACATCCTGATCACCGGCAACCTGTACGCGCACAACTACGAGCGCAACCCGCTGTTCAAGGGCGGCGTGTCCGGGCAGGTGCTCAACAACCTGATCTACAACCCCGGCGCGCGCGCCGCGCACTACAACCTGATCGCCGAAGAGTGGCTCGGCCACGACTACGCGACCGGCACCATGGTCCTGCGCGGAAACGTGCTGCGCGCCGGTCCGGACACGCGCAAGCTGGCGCTGTTCATGATCGGCGGTTCGGGCGACGTCGACCTGTTCCTCGAGGACAACCTCGCCGTGGACGTGATCGGCGAGGCGACCATTCCCGAGGTCGGCCGCTACACCACCGCGCCGGTCAAGGTGAACCGGCTGCGCAGCGCGCCGGCGCTGCCGTTCGGCGTGCGCCTGCTGCCCTCTGCACAGGTGCAGGATTCGGTGATCGAGAAGGCGGGCGCCACGCCCTGGAACCGCGACCCGATCGACCGGCGCATCGTTGCCGACGTGGTCGAGGGTCGCGGCGCGATCATCGACAGCCAGGATCAGGTGGGCGGCTATCCGCAATACGCGGAAACGCGGCGTCCCTTCGTCGAATCCAAGTGGAACCTCGACACCATGGAGCCGCTCGCCGGCTACGCGCGCGGCGAACCGCTGCGCTGAGGGGACGCCATGCAGCATGCACGGCGGCGGTTCCTGCAGCAGGCGACCGGGGCCGCCGCGGCTGCGCTCGCGCCGCCAGCGCTGTTCGCCGCGCCCTCGCCTGCGGCCAGCCACGCGCGCGTACGCGGTGGCCGCGTGGCGGGCACGCACGAAGGCGGCCTGCACGTGTTCCGCGGGCTGCGCTATGGCGCCGACACCGGCCCGCGCCGCTTCCTGCCGCCAGCGCGCGAGGCGGCGTGGCGCGGCGTGCGCGACGCGTCCATGTTCGGCGCCTCGGCCCCGCAGCGCGGCGGCGACGGCCCGGGCAGCGAGGACTGCCTGTTCCTCAACCTGTGGAGCCCGGCGCTGCGTGACGGCGCGCGGCGTCCAGTGCTGGTTTACATCCACGGGGGCGGCTTCAGCACCGGATCGGGCAGCGATCCGCTGTACGACGGCACGCGGCTGTGCCGGCGCGGCGACGTGGTGGTGGTCACGCTCAATCATCGGCTCAACGCCTTCGGCTACCTGCACCTGAAGGACCTGCTGGGACCGGACTACGCCGCGTCCGGCAATGCCGGCCAGCTCGACCTGGTGCACGCACTGCAGTGGGTGCGCGCGCATGCGGCGGAGTTCGGCGGCGATGCGGACAACATCACCGTATTCGGCCAGTCCGGCGGAGGCGCGAAGATCGCCACGCTGATGGCGATGCCGGCGGCACGCGGCCTGTTCCATCGCGCTTGGACGATGAGCGGCCAGCAGGTTACCGCCGCCGGGCCGCGCGCGGCCGACGCGCGTGCACGCATCCTGCTCGACGCGCTGGGCATCGCGCACGGCGATGCCCGCTCGCTGGCCACGGTACCCATGGAGGCGCTGCTGCAGGCGCAGGCCACGCGCGATCCCTCGCGGGTCGAGGACACCGCGCTGTACCTGGGCCCGGTGATGGACGGCGCGGCGCTGCCGCGCCATCCGTTCTGGCCGGACGCGCCCGCGCAATCGGCATCGATCCCGATGGTCATCGGCAACACCCGCGACGAGACGCGCGCCTTCCTCGGCAAAGATCCGGCGAACTTCGCCCTTGACTGGGCCACCCTGCCCGCCAAGCTGCGCAGCCAACAGTACGTGGACATCGACCCGGACGTCGTCATCGCGGAGTACCGCCGCCTGTATCCACGCTACACACCATCGGAGATCTTCTTCGCCGCGACCACCGCGGGCCGCTCATGGCGTGGCGCGATCGAGGAGCTCGAAGCGCGCACACGTAACGGCCGCGGCAATACCTGGGCCTACCAGCTCGACTGGCACCCGCCCGGGGAGGAAGGCGAGCGCCTGCGCGCCTTCCACACGCTCGACATCCCGCTGGTGTTCGACAACATCGCGCAGCCGGGCTCGAAGACAGGCACCTCGGCGCAGGCGCAACGGGTCGCGGACGCCATGGCGGGTTCCCTGCTCGCCTTCGCCCGCAGCGGCGATCCGCGGACGGGCGCAACCGGCGACTGGTCGCCCTGGTCGCTCGATCGCCGCGAAACGATGGTGTTTGGCGCGTCGCCACGCATGCAGGACGACCCGCGCGGCGGCGAACGCCGGCTCTACCAGCGCGCGCCCTTCATCCAGCGCGGGACGTTCTGAGGGCACGCGTGCCGGGTGGGGGTCCAGCCGGCGTTGAACTCTCGTGCGTCGGCCGATGCACGGCCACGTCCCGTCCACTGTAGGAGCGGCTTCAGCCGCGATGGATGCATCCGGCTGCAGGGCTGCGGGGGACCGCGATCGCGGCTGAAGCCGCTCCTACAGTCGGGCAAGAGCTTGGCGAATCGTGGTTCTGCCATCGCGACACCAGCGCGGTGGAAGCGCACCTGCGCCGGTCCCGCCGCAGCGGGACCGGCAGGTGCATCAGAACTTGTAGCGGAACCCCACCATGTACTGGCGGCCGGTGTGGGTGTAGGCGATCGGCATGTTGCGCTCGCTGTCGAGCCACATGTCCGACCACTCGTCGGTCAGGTTCAGGCCCTCGAGCGAGATCGAGAAGTTGTCGTTGAAGTTGTACGACAGCGAGGCATCGATGGTGGTCGTCGCCGCCGTGCCTTCCATGTCCGTGCCCTCGCGACCCGGGACCTGGTTCATGTACTCGTCGCGATGGGCCGCCGACACGCGTGCCGAGAACTTCGTGTTGTCGTAGTACAGCGTCGCGTTCCAGGCGTTGTTCGACAGGCCGACCATCGGCCCCGTGGCACTGGGCGCACCGGACGAGGACAGGTACTGGATATCCGATTCGACGTAGGTGTAGTTGAGCTGCACGCCGAAGTCGCTCCAGATCCCCGGCAGGAAGGTGAAGGGCTGCTGGTAGCCGATCTCGACGCCGGTCAGGTCGCCGCCGGGGGTGTTGAGTGGCTGCTGGAAGACGAACTCGTCATCCGGCGTCACGCCCCATTCGGGCAGCAGCAGCGACGCAGGCAGTCCGGAGGTGTGGAACGGACGGCTCTCGCGCGAGGTCTGGATGTAGCTGTCGATGTCCTTGTAGAACGCGCCGACCGAGACCAGGGCGCCATCGCCGAAGTACCACTCCAGCCCCAGGTCGAAGGTCTTGGCGCGGAACGGCTCGACACGCGGGTTGCCGGTGGTCACCGTACGCGCGCCGCCGGCAACGCTGAAGCTGGTGCCGATGCCGAGGAAGCCGAGGTTGGGACGCGTCATGACCTCGGCACCGGCCACACGCAGCAGCAGGTCGGGGGCCAGCTCGGCGACCAGGTTGAACGACGGCAGGGTGTCGGTGTACGTGTGCACCACCTGCCCGGGCGTGTTGATGTCGACCCAGCCGTTGCTGGTCAGTTCGGTTTCGACCCGCCGCACGCCGACGTTGCCGCGCACCGGGATCGCGCCGATGTCGAAGTTGAAGTCGCCCTGCAGGAAGAAGCCCAGGCTCTCCTCCTGGATCGCGCGGTTGTTGGCGATGGTGTTGGTCAGGTCCGTGTGGACCGCGTAGGGTCCGGTGTTGTTGTGGATGCCCATCATTTCGGCGAAGGCGTGCACGTCCGGCACGACCGCGCGGCCGGCGTTGCCAGCGCGGATGTTGAATTCGCGCATCATGGAGGCCAGCGCGGCATCGTCGATGCTGATTCCGCCCACGGTCTCGACACGACCGCTGCCCGGCGTGCCGCGGCCCCATTCACGGCTCTTGTACTCGTAGCTCTTCCAGTTCACGCCACCCTTGAGGGTGAAGTAGGGCGACGCCGCCCACGACAGGTCCATCGTCGCGGTGTCGAAGGTATTTTCAACGTACTGCGGGCGCAGGCGGATCTCGGCCAGGGTCCAGCCGGTGGGGTCGGTCGGATCGAGGTCGCCGTAGCTGAAGGCCGGCAAGCGGTCATTGCCACGGTAGTCCCAGCTGTAGCCCTGGACGTTGAACTTGTCGGCGATGACGGTGGTCTGGATCGGGTTGTCGTACTCGGACTGCGACATGCCCAGCAGCAGGTTCATCTGCACGCTGTCGCTGAAGCCGTGTTCGAGCGCCGCGGTGAGCTGGGTGAACTCGGTTGACTGCTCGTCGTAGCGGCCTTCCGAGCGGATGTCGACGTTGTCGAACACGCCGTAGACCAGGTTGCCGCGACCGTCGACCGCGCCGTCGCGGACGCTGGTTTCCTGCTTGCCCGACGCGTTGGTGCGACTGAACGACACCGCGTTGATGTTGTCCTGCCAGCGGTTGGCGTCGAAGCGCGCGTACAGGCCGTCGAACACCAGCTCGGTGCGATCGCCGAGCTTGAACTGCAGCGCGCCGGTGATGCCCAGGCGCTCCTGCTCGTGGCGGTAGAGGTTGTAGCGCGGAATGCGCGGGTGGTAGACGTTCGGATCCAGCGCCGCCTGGAACGGCGAGCTCTGGTCGAAGAAGTTGGTCGTGCTGTTCTGCGCTGTCCACCAGCGCACGGAGTCGGAGCCTTCCTCGACCACGGTGCGGTCGGTGTAGGCGATCGACAGCAATGCACCGGCGTGGCCGTCGGCGAAGGTGTTGCTGACCAGGAAGGTGCCGCGCGGATCGTATTCTTCGGCCAGCGTGTTGTAGCCCATCTGCCCGCCGACGGCCATGGTGAAGCCGTCGTAGTCGAACGGACGCGCGGTGCGCAGGTCGACCGTCGCGCCAAGCGAGCCTTCCTCGATCTCCGCCGCCGAAGTCTTGCGCACCACCAGCTGGGTGAACAGGTCGGACGCGAAGGTGTTGAAGTCGAAATTGCGCGCGCGGTTCACGCCGCCGGAGGTGTCGGTGCCGCCACCGGTGGCGAGTCCTTCGATGCCGTTGATGCGCACCCGGGTGAACTGTGGGCCCAGCCCGCGGACGGAGATGTTGCGGCCCTCGCCGCCCTCGCGGGTGATCGATACGCCGGGAATGCGCTGCAGCGATTCGGCGAGGTTGAGGTCGGGGAAGTCGGCAATGTCTTCTGCGACGATCGAGTCGACCATGCCCGCCTCACCGCGCTTGATGTCGATCGCACGCTCGAGGCTGGCGCGGTATCCGGTCACCACCATCGTGTCCAGGGTCTGCGGATCAGTCTGCGCCGCGGGCGCGGCCTCCTGCGCCTCCTGCGCCACCGCCGTCATCACCTGCACCTGGAGTGCGAGACCGATTGAAACCGCTAGCAAGGTAACCGGTGTCTTTTTTCTCTTCGAAGCAGCTTGCATAATTCCCCTCCCGTGAGGTCAGACGTGCGCGTTGCGACGGCTGACAGTTGTATGGTGCGATGACCATGCCCCGGCGGGCCAAATGACACCGCTGGCCAAAACCCTAACAAAACCTTTCCCGGCAAGCATGCTGCGGTGCAAAAAATCGCTCCGGGCCGGCGTGTCCCAAGATGCAGAATTCCTGACAGGAGGCCCCATGGGCGGTCGTATCGCGTGTTTCGGTGAACTGTTGCTGCGCCTGGCGGCGCCCGGGCGGGAGCTGCTGCTGCAGTCGCCCCGGCTCGAGGTGCGGATTGGCGGCGCGGAGGCCAACGTCGGGGTCTCGCTGGCCCGCTTCGGCCACGAAGTCGCCATGCTGGGCACTGTCGCCGACAACGCGCTGGGGCAGGCGGCGCTGGGGGACCTGCGCCGCCACGGCGTCGACACCCGCGCCGTGCGCCTGGCGGAAGGGCGCATGGGGCTGTACTTCCTGGCGACCGGCGCCGGGCACCGGCCCAGCGAGGTGCTGTACGACCGCGCCGGCTCGGCGTTTGCGCTGGCCCCGGCTGGCGACTACGACTGGCCTGCGCTGCTGCGCGGCGCCGGCTGGCTGCACGTGTCGGGCGTGACCCCGGCACTGGGCGCCGCGACTGCGACCGCCGCCACCGCAGCAGTGCGCGCCGCGGTGGACCTGGGCGTACGCGTGTCGTTCGACGGCAACTTCCGCCCCAAGCTGTGGGCCGCCTGGGATGGCGAGCCGGCGCGCATCCTGCGCCCGCTGCTGGAGGCGGCGGACATCGCCTTTGCCGATCATCGCGACATCGACGTGGTGCTGGGCGCGCAGGACGGCGACGGCGAGGTCCCGCACGCGCAGCGCTTCGCGCGTGCCGCAAGCCGTGCCTTCGAGGCGTTCCCGCGCCTGCAGCGGTTGGCGTGCACCACCCGTGCCCAGGCCAGCGTCGAACAGCACGCGCTGGGTGCGCTGATGGCCACGCGCGACGGCGCGCTGCACCAGGTCGAGCCGCGCGAGCTGCACGGCATCGTCGACCGCATCGGCGGTGGCGACGCATTCGCCGCCGGCGTGCTGCATGGCCTGGCGTCGGGCTGGGACGACCTGGACAGCCTGCGCTTCGGCCATGCCGCCGGCTGCCTGAAGCATGCGGTACCAGGCGATTTCAACCTCGTCGATGCGGAGGACGTGATGGCGCTGGTGCGCGGCGAGCGCCTGGACGTGAAGCGCTGAGGATGCCGCAATGGCGGGCGCGATGCGGCGCCCGCAGAGATCCCCAGCGGTCGGACAGCAACGCCGGCATGCCGGCTGCGCACTGTCATGCCGGGAGCACCGGGGGATCTGCGTTCGGGCGCCCCGGAGATTTCTCCCTGCGGTCGAAATGACAATCCGCCGCGTCAGACATCAATCCCGATGTCATCTCGAGCGCAGCGACGGATCTCCAAGAGGCTTGACCGCCCACTCATGGAGGCATGACACCTGGCGCAATCGCCAGCCCTGCGGAAAGGCAATCGCGATGCGCCGTTGCCGTCAGATCCCGCAGAAGCAGTGCGCCAGCACCGAGACCGGCGCGCCGTCGCGGGTCTGCAGCACCTGCTCCAGCACGCGCAGGTCGCGCTCGGCCTGCGGCACGGCGCGCGACAGCAGCGTCTGCGCGAACTCCGAATCCTTGAGCCAGGCCTGGCCGATGCGACCCTGCACAAAGCCGGTGAACCACTTCTCGAACGGCGTCGCCGCGCGCTCGACATAGCGCACGCGCCATGTCCCGGTTTCACCCAGCTTCGCGCGCGCGGCGGCGTCGGCCACCGCCGCCTGGATGCCGCCGAACTCATCTACCAGCCCACGCTCGCGCGCCTGGTCGCCGGTCCAGACACGGCCACGCGCGACCTCGTCGATCTGCTCGGGCGTACGCTTGCGACCCTGCGCCGCGCGGGTGATGAAATCGCGGTAGCCCTTGTCGATGTAGGACTGGATCACCTGCCCCACTTCGGGCGACAGCGGCCGGCTCAGGTCGAAAGCGCCCGCCATGCGCGTGGTCGCCACGCCATCGGTGTGCACGCCGATCTTCTCCAGCGCGCGCGGAAAGGTGGGCACCAGGCCGAAGATGCCGATCGAACCGGTGATCGTCGACGGGTCGGCATAGATCCGCTCGGCGTCCATGCTGATCCAGTAGCCGCCGGACGCGGCGACATCACCGAACGACACCACCACCGGCTTGTCCGCCGCCTTCAGGCCGAGGATCTCGCGGCGGATCACTTCCGAGGCGTAGGCCGAACCGCCCGGCGAGTTCACCCGCAGCACCACCGCCTTGACGTCGTCGTCGTCGCGCGCCTCGCGCAGCAGCTCCGCAGTCGACTCGCCGCCGATCCTGCCCGGCGGCTGGCGGCCGTCGACGATCTCGCCCTCGGCCACCACCACCGCCACCTGCGGCCGCGAATCGGCCGGACGCGGCGGGCCCTCGGCGTGGCGCAGGTAGTCGAGGAAACCGGCCTGGCGGAAACCGCCGTCGGCATCCTCGTCGACCTCGCCGCGCTCGGCCAGCAGGTTCTCGACCTGCTCCTGCGTCTTCAGCCCGTCGACCAGCTTCTGCTGCAGCGCGTACTGCGCGGTGTCGCCATTGGCCGCGGCGATGCCCTCGGGCAGGGTGTCGATGCTGGCCGCGAGCGTCGCGGCGGTGGTGCCGCGCAGGCGCGCGACATCGGCCAGGTAGCGCTGCCAGACGTCGCCGCGCCAGAACAGGTCCGCTTCCTTGGCCTCGGGCGAGGCGTCGTCGCGGATGAAGGGTTCGGCAGCCGACTTGTACTCGCCCACCTTGAACAGGTGCATGTCGATGCCGAGCTTGTCCTGCAGCCCTTCGCGATAGAACTGGCGGTAGCCGCTCAGGCCCAGCAGCAGCACCTCGCCCTGTGGATCGAGATAGACCTCGTCGGCATGCGCGGCCAGCAGGTATTGCCCCTGGCTGAAGCGCTCGCCGAAGGCGATGACCTGCTTGCCCGAGTCGCGCAGGGCCTGGATCGCGGCGCCGACCTCGCGGATCGCGGCAAACCCCGAGAAGCCCATGCGGTCCACGCGCAGCAGCACGCGCTCGATGTTGTCGTCGGTGCGCGCGGCCTCCAGCACCTTGAGCACGTCGCGCAACTGCACTTCCCCCGGCCCCTGGCCGAAGCTGGCCTGCAGCGAGCGGCTCATCGCATCGGTGGTGTACTGCTCCACCAGCTGCGCCTCGGGCGCGAAGACCAGGGTGGTGCGCTTGTCCAGCGGCGCCACGCCCCTGCCACTGCCGACGATGGCCACCAGCACCAGCAGCAGCAGGAAGAAGAACAGCAGGTTGAGGATCAGCCGGCGGACGAAGTTCATCCCGTCCCAGACGCCGACGATGGCGCGCGCGACGGGGCCGCGCGAAGAGGCTTGACTCATTTGGGCAGATGCTCGCTGTTGCGGATGCTCAGGGTACCCGGCGAGTGCCGGGTTTTCATGCGTCTTTGGTCACCAGGCCGGTTGGCAGGGCGGCGGGCCTGCTGCTGCGCATGAAGCGCCATGCCATCAGCACCGAGGCGACCAGCAGGCCGGCGATCAGGCCCAGCCACATGCCTTTCGGCCCCCAGCCCAGCCCGAGGCCCAGCCCGGCTCCCAGCGGCATGCCCACGCCCCAGTACGCGATGGCGGCGATGAACATCGGCACGCGCGTGTCCTTGAGCCCGCGCAGGGCGCCGGCCGACAGCACCTGCACGCCGTCGGGAAACTGGAAAGCGGCGGCGTACAGCAGCAGCGTCCCGGCCAGCGACGCCACCGCCAGGTCGCGCGTGTAGATCGCGGCGATCGCATCGTGCCAGCCCAGCAGCACCGTTGCAGACGCCGCCTGGGTGGCCAGCACCAGCACGATGCCGGCGTAGGCCGCGCGCCGCACGCCCGCCGACCCGCGGCCTGCGCCCACCGCGTGGCCCACGCGCACCGTGGTCGCTTCGGCCAGGCCGAAGGGAATCATGAAACACAGCGAGGCGACGTTGATCGCGATCTGGTGCGCGGCAACCTCGAGCTCACCAAGGCGCCCGATCAGCAGCGCGGTGGCGACGAACAGGCCGCCCTCCATCGCCACGGTCACGCCGATCGGCAGGCCGGTGCGCAGCAGACCGGAGATCTCGCGCCAGCGCGGCGGGTCGAAGCGCTCGAACAGCCGCAGCGCCTCGAACCTGCGCGCCCGCGCCAGGTAGACCAGGAAGCCGGCCACCTGCAGCCACATCATCGTCGCCGAGGCCAGGCCCAGGCCGCCCGCGCCCATCTCCGCGAAGCCGAACGCGCCGAAGGCCATCGCATAGCCCAGCGGCAGCAGCACCAGCAGCCCGCCGAAGCCGAAGACCATGGTCGGCAACGTCCAGTGCATGCCGTCGCACAGGTAGCGCATGCAGAAGTAGAGCGTGAGCGCGGGAATGCCCCAGCGGATGCCGTGCAGGAAGGCGGTCGCCGTGGGCCGAACCTCGGCCGCGATGCCCATCGGCTCAAGCGCATGCACCGACAGGCTGAGGCAGGCGAACAGCAGCAGCCCCAGCATCAGCGACAGCCACAGCGCCTGCCGGAACAGCGGCCCGACCTCCGCCTGGCGGCCGGCGCCATCGAGCTGCGACACCGACGGCGGCAGCGCCATCAGCGTGCCCATGGGCACCAGCATCGGCAGCCAGAACAGCGCCGTCCCGACCGCCACGCCGGCCAGCGTATTGGTGCCGTGGCGGCCGGCAATGACGTTGTCGACGAAGCCGATCAGGCCGGTGGCCAGATGGCCCGCGACCAGCGGCGCGGCAAGCACGGCGGTGGTGCGCACTTCACCGCGGAAGCGCGCCGGCGGGGCGGGCGGAGGCATGGGGGTCTGGGAGGGCGCGACTGCGGCCGGCAGCGATCCACTATCGCTGCGCTGGCGCCGGGTCGGCGGCGGCCGGTATCTTACCCGCCGATGCCAGTGGCCGCCATTCATGGCGACCGCATGGTGCCGGCCCCGCCGTCCCGGGCGGCAGGCGCGGGGTCCCGGGGCGCCGGCACGAGCTGGCGCGACGGATTTCCCACCTGCCGCGCGGGTTTCGGAAGGACGCGTTCGACACGCCGAAGCACGGGAGCCACGACGCCGATGAGTACATCGCACGAGCAGCCGGCGGCGATCGCCGTACCCGACGCCGCCCAGTCCGATTGCGCCAACTGCGGCGCCGCGCTGCTGGGCGAACACTGCCATGCATGCGGGCAGCCGGTGAAGGGCCTGGTGCGCCACTTCTCGAGCCTGGTGGGGGACGTGCTCGACAGCGTGTTCGACTGGGACTCGCGCACACCGCGCACGCTGGGGCCGCTGCTCGCGCGTCCGGGCCATCTCACCCTGGAATACTTCGCCGGGCGCCGCATCCGCTACGTCAGCCCGTTCCGCCTGTTCTTCTTCCTCGCGGTGCTGACCTTCTTCATCGGCAAGCTCACCCTCAGCTTCGGCAACGAGAACCCGGTGCAGCTGGGCGGTGACAACGGCATCGAGACCGCGCTCGACATCGCCCAGGTCGAACAGGCGCGCGACCGGGCGCTGTCCAGGATCGCCACCTCGCGCGCCGAACTCGAAGCCGGGGCCGATGCAGCCGAAGCCGGCGACGGCGTCGGCGCTCGCGTGGGCCAGCGCACGGCCGCGGCCGCCATGACCGCCAGCGAAGCGGCGATCCGCGCCCAGGCGGAGGAGCGCATCGCCGCCTTCCGCCATGCCGAGCAGACCAATGGTCCGCCGCCGGTGCCGCGCCTGAACCGGCTGCAGTTCAGCGGCAGCGAGCCCTGGGATGCGGAGACCAACCCGGTCCACATCGCCTCCCTGCCCGGCTTCGCCAACGACTGGATCAACCAGCAGATCGGGCGCCTGCAGAAGAACATCCCGCGCCTGCAGGAGGATCCGGACCTGTTCAAGGACGCCGTGCTCGGCGCGATTCCCTCGACCCTGTTCGTGCTGCTGCCGCTGTTCGCGCTGATGCTCAAGATCGCCTACGTGTTCAGGCGGCGCCTGTACATGGAGCACCTGATTGTGGCGCTGCACAGCCATGCCTTCGTGTGCCTGGCGCTGCTGCTGATGTTCCTGGCGATGGGCCTGGAGCACTGGTTGGCGCCACGCAACGTCGGGCTGCAGATCGCGTTCGACCTGGTCGAGGCCGCCATCTGGATCTGGATGCCGGTGTACCTGCTGTTGATGCAAAAACGCGTGTACGCGCAGGGCTGGCCGATGACCCTGCTCAAGTTTGGCGCGATCGGCCTGTGCTATTCGGTGTTGCTGAGTTTTGGCGCAGTATTCACCACGATCACCAGCCTGGTCTGGATGTAGGCAGGAGGACGCGATGCTGCTCTACGAAGTGAGCCTGCGGGTCGAACGCGGGAGCGCCGAGGCGCTCCTGGCCTGGCTGCCCGGCCACTTGCAGCGCATCCTGGCGCTGCCGGGGTTCGAGGCAGCCGATGCATTCGAGGTGGTGGAACAGCCGCCCGATGCCGGTCATCTGCTGCTGTGCATGCACTACCGCCTGCGCGATGGCGCCGCGCTGGACGCCTACCTTCGCGACCACGCCGCGAGGATGCGCGCCGAAAGCGCGGAACTGTTCGGCGACCGCGTGCGCGCGTCGCGGAGGATCCTGCGGCCGTTGAGCGGCTGAAGCCGCACCGCGCAGCGCGGGGGACACGCCGTCCTGCCGTGCGTCGCCCCGTCAGGGGTCGACGCGACGTCGCAGCCACTGCGCACGCTGCGCCTGCGGCTGCGCCAGCAATTCCGCCCTCAATGCCTCCCTCTCCTGCGGCGGCGTGCGCTGGGCCAGCACCGCAAGGTCGTCGCGCGCCTGCGCCGGCAGTGCATGCAGTGCCTGCAGCAGCGCATCGCGGCCCTCCGGCGGCACCTGCGCGAACAGCGCGTGCAGCCGCGACCAGTCCGCGCCAAGCACCGGGCCCAGCAGCCAGCCGCGGGCGATGCCCGCATCCAGCGCGTCGAAGCGCGCACGCAACGCCTGCTGCTCGGCGACCGGCAGCGCCAGCCAGGCCTCGCGGGCGGCGCGCATGCGCTGGCGTTCGCCGTCGGGCAGGACGCGCCAGGCCAGCCACGCCTCGCGACGCTCGCGACGCATCGGCTCGGGAAGCGCCTCCCAGGCCTCGACGCGCCGCTGCAGCGCCTGCCGCTGCTCGGTCGTGAGCGCGGCCAGCCGCGCCGCGGCATCTCCAGCGGGCTGCGCGCCCGCACTGGCCGCGGCCAGCAGCAGCGCCAGCGCGGCGGCCGCCGACCGGCGTGGCCTACTGCGGCGCATCCACCTGCTCCTGCGATGCGGCATCGGCATCGACCGCGGTGGTTTCGGGCGGTGCCAGGGTGGCACCTTCCTGCGACAACGCGTCCACCAGCCAGGCGTCGAATGCCGGATCGGCATCGTCGGCGAAGGCGCCGCTCACCTGCGCGACAAGCAGGTCGAGGTCGCGATGGCTGGCCAGCGCACTGGCCGGGTCGAAGCGCGCGGCCGGCGCCGCCGCTGGCGGCAGGGTTTCAATACGGATGCGCGCATCGCCGTCTGGCTCCGCACCGGCAATCCACGGACCCCACCAGGTAGCTGCCAGCGCGCCGGCGGTCAACGCCACGACCGCCACGGTCGCCGGCCAGAGCCAGCCCGGCCGGCCGGGCTGGGGCGGCGTGATCGCGCGCACCGGTCGGGGACGCACCCCGTCGCGCAGCATCGCGATCGTCTCCAGCCGCTCCGCCGGCACCGCACGCACCGCCAGTTGCGCTGCCTGCGACAGCTCACGCCAGGCACCGGGATCGGCGCTGCCGTCCTGGCCACGGGGCAGCGCACGCTGCAGCGCAAGCCGGTAGGTGGGGCCAGCGATGCCGAGCACCGCCGCCGCCTCGGATTCGGCCAGGCCGGCCACCACCCGCAGCAGCAGGGCGGCGCGCGGGCCGCTTCCCAGGCTCGCCACCACGACCGGCACGTCGCCGGCTGCGGGCGTGGTGCCACGCAGTTGCGGCGCAGCCAGCAGCATCGCCCAGAACCGGCGCGGCCACTCGGCGAAGGGCATCGCCTGCGCGCCCCCCGCAAAGGCACGCAGGGTGGCGGCAAGGGCGGCATCGCCGGCGGCGGCGTCCCCGCCCTGCCATTGCGCGAACACCACGCCGCGACGTTCGACGCCGCGCAGGAAAGCGGTCAGGGCGGCACGCGCCGCGACGGGATCATTCAAGGACGGAAGACCGGTTTCCGGGCCCGGGGGCGGCCCGATGCGCGCCATCATACGGCGCCGCGCCGCGCCGGCCCTGGACTTGACGGCAGTCTCATTCGCTGATCCCGCTCAGGTTGCGGCGCAACACGTTGTGCACATGCGTCGCCAAAATGTCACATCGGCCATGCCGTGAAGCGCCTTGGTCCATGTGAAGGCTTTGTTTCACGGACAAACCATTGTTTTTCATGGTGAATATTGGACTGGCGATTTTTTGGCCAAGGCAGCTCTTCACGTAGATGGCGCGGCCAAAACGAGCCTGCAAAGGGCTTCGTGCACAGACTTATCCACACAAATTGTGGATAAGGGAAAATCCCTTCCCTGCCATCGACTTGCACGATGTACGTCCACCCGGGGACAACTTGGGCCCGCAAGTCGGGGCTTGTATCCCGCGCCGCGGGAAGGCGCACGCAGTCGCTAGACTTCGGCGGTGCCCGACGCCCTCACGCCCGTGTTCCAGGTCGCCCTGCCGCTGCCGCCGCTGCGGCTGTTCGACTATGCCGCCCCCCCAGGCCACGCCCCCGCCGCGCACGACATCGGCCGCCGCGTGCGCGTGCCTTTCGGTCCGCGCGAACTGGTCGGCGTGATCGCCGGCGTCGGAGTGGCCGCGCCGGCGCCGGAAGGTCGCCTGCGCCCGGTGCATGGCCTGCTCGACGAGGCCCCGCTGCTGCACGGCGAACTGCTCGAATCGCTGCACTGGCTCAGCCGCTACACCCACGCCCCGTTGGGCGAGATCCTGGCCACCGCCCTGCCGGCGTCGCTGCGCCGCGGCGAGCCGCTGCCCGACACCCACGCCTGGGCCTGGCGCCTGACCGAGTCCGGCCTCACCGCCCTGCCCGGCCTGCGCGCAGGCAGCCGGCCGAGGCGGCTGGCCGAACTGTTGCGCGAGAGCGCCCGCGGCGAAGACGCGCTGGCCGATTCGATCGACGAGTGGCGCAGCGCGGCCCGTGCGCTCGCCCGGCGCGGCCATGCCGAGCGCGTCGCCGTGCCCGCCTCCCAGCTCGCACCCGCTCCACAGCCGGGTCCGACCCCCAATGACGAGCAGCGCACGGCGATCGATGCGCTGCACGACGCGTCCGGCTTCGCTCCGATGCTGCTCGACGGCGTCACCGGCAGCGGCAAGACCGAGGTCTACCTGCACGCCATCGCCGACTGTCTTGCGCGGGGCCGCCAGGCGCTGGTGCTGGTGCCGGAGATCGGGCTGACCCCGCAGCTGCTGGGGCGCTTCCGCGCCCGCCTGGGCGTGCCCGTGCACGCCACTCACTCGGGCCTCAACGACGGCGAGCGCGCACGCACCTGGGCCGCCGCCTGGCGCGGCGAGGCGCGGGTGATCGTCGGCACCCGCTCGGCCGTATTCACGCCGCTGCCCGACGCCGGCCTGATCGTGATCGACGAGGAGCACGACGGCAGCTACAAGCAGCAGGACGGGATCCGATACCACGCCCGCGACTTCGCCCTGGTGCGCGGCAAGGCGCTGGGCGTGCCGGTGCTGCTGGGCAGCGCCACCCCCTCGCTGGAGACGCTGCACAACGCCGGCGCCGGCCGCTACGGCTACCTGCGCCTGTCGCGGCGTGCGGGCGACGCACAGCCGCCGGCGGTACGCGTGGTCGACGTGCGCAAGCGCGCGCTCGAGGCCGGCCTGTCGACGCAGATGCTCGACGCGATCCGTGCCGCGCTGGACGGCGGCGGGCAGGTGCTGGTGTTCCGCAACCGTCGCGGCTACGCGCCGGTGCTGCTGTGCCACGACTGCGGCTGGAGCGCGCAGTGCCCGCGCTGCGGCACCGCCGACCAGGGCCGGCCGATGACCGTGCACGCGCATGGCCGGCGCCTGCAGTGCCACCACTGCGGCCACCGCAGGCCGTCGCCACCTGCCTGCCCGGACTGCGCCAGCCTGGGGCTGCAGCCGCAGGGCGCGGGCACCGAGCGCATCGAGGAAGTGCTGGCGGCGAAGTTCGCCGACGTGCCTGTGCTGCGCATCGATCGCGGCAGCACCCAGCGTCGCGACGCGCTGGAGCAACTGCTGGGCGAACTCGGCGACCGCCCCGGCATCCTCATCGGCACGCAGATGCTGGCCAAGGGCCACGACCTGCCGGACCTGAGCCTGGTGTGCGTGGTCGGCGTCGACGAGGGCCTGTTCTCGGCTGACTTCCGCGCGCACGAGAAGCTGGCCCAGCTGCTGATCCAGGTGGCCGGGCGCGCCGGCCGCGCGCGCCGTGCCGGCGAGGTGCTGCTGCAGACCCACCATCCCGGCCATCCGCTGCTGGCGGTGCTGATCGCCGGCGGCTACCCGGCCTTTGCCGGCGACGAGATGGCCCAGCGCGAGGACGCCGGATTCCCGCCGTACGCGCACCTGGCGCTGCTGCGCGCCGAGTCCAAGCACGCCGAGCCGCCGCTGGCGTTCCTGCAGGCCGCGCGACGGCTGCTGGAGCCCGCATCTCCCGCGCGGGGCAGGCGCGCCGGCTCCACCGAGCCGCACGGGATTCAGGCCGAGCCGCTCTCGCTCAGCGGGCCGATGCCGGCACCCATGCCCAAGCGCGCGGGCATGCATCGCGCCCAGCTGCTGCTGGTGGCGTCGTCGCGACGCGGCCTGCATGCCGCGCTGCACGGCGCCATTCCCGCGATCCATGCGCTTCCCGAGGCGCGCAAGGTGCGCTGGTCGCTGGACGTGGACCCGATCGATCTCTACTGAGCGCCGGTCGCACCCGGAGCAGCCTTGGCCGGCGCTGCCTTGCCAGGCCGGCGGCGACGTCGCGCGTCGGCGTGTGGCCGTTCGCGCACCAGCACCTTCTGGCCTTCCCTGCGCACTTCGAACAGGTCCACCGCCTCGATCAGTGCGCTCAGGCTGCGGTAGCCGTAGTTGCGCGGATCGAACGAGCCCTGGTTGTTCAGATGGCTGCCTACCCCGCCCAGGTGTGCCCAGCCTTCGTCGTCGGCGACGGCTGCCACCGCGCCGCGCAACTGGTGCGCCAGGCCTGCGTCGCCCTTGAGTTCGCCCGAAGTCTGCGGCCGCACTTGGTCATCCGCCACGTCGCCGTCGTCGCCCAGCTTCTCCAGGTACAGGAAGGTCGAGCAGGCCTTCACGAACGGCAGCGGCGTCTGCTTCTGGCCGAAGCCGTAGACCGCGTAGCCGTCGTTGCGCAGGCGCATCACCAGCGGGGTGAAGTCGGCGTCGCTGGACACCACCGCGAACCCGTCCAGGGTGCGCGCGAACATCAGGTCCATCGCGTCGATCACCATCGCCATGTCCGAGGCGTTCTTGCCGGGCGAGTAGGCGAACTGCTGGATCGGCCGGATCGCGTACTCGTGCAGCACCTTTTCCCAGCCCGCCAGACTCTGGCTCTTCCAGTTGCCGTAGGCGCGGCGCACGTTGACCACGCCGTGGCGCGCGACCTCGTTGAGGATCGCGTCGATCTTCGATGCGGGTGCGTTGTCTGCGTCGATCAGCAGGGCGATGCGTTTTTCACTTTCGGCCATGTGCGTGTCTTCCTGCGATTGCAGGCCTCAGGGTAGCGCGGGCCCGCTGCGATCGTACGGGCTGCAACCAACACGGCAAGGCCACGGGGGATGCGCGACAATATGCGCTTCCCCGCATCGCCAGGCGCCGATCCGACATGCCGACCCAGCTCGAACAGCTCCGCTCCCTGTCCACCGTCGTCGCCGACACCGGCGACATCGAAGCCATCGCCCGCTTCAAGCCGATGGACGCGACCACCAATCCGTCGCTGCTGTTCAAGGCCGCCTCGCTGCCGGCCTACGCATCGCACCTGGAGCAGGCCGTGTCCGCCGCCAGCGGCAGCGGCGAGGCCAGGGTGGCCGACGCGGGCGACCGGCTGTCGGTCGCGATCGGCGGCGAGATCCTCAAGCTGATCCCCGGGCGCGTGTCCACCGAGGTCGACGCGCGCCTGAGCTTCGATACCGAGGCCACCGTGGCCAAGGCGCATCGCCTGGTGGAGCTGTACGACCAGGCCGGCATCGGCCGCGATCGCCTGCTGATCAAGATGGCCTCGACCTGGGAAGGCATCCGCGCCGCCGAGCGGCTCGAGCGCGAAGGCATCCACTGCAACCTGACCCTGCTGTTCTCGTTCGCCCAGGCCGTGGCCTGCGCCGAGGCCGGCGTGTTCCTGATCTCGCCCTTCGTCGGCCGCATCCTCGACTGGCACGTGGCCAACGGCATGGACAAGCCGGCCACGCCGCAGGACGACCCGGGCGTGCAGTCGGTCACCGGCATCTGGCAGTACTACAAGCAGCACGGCTACGACACGGTGGTGATGGGCGCGAGCTTCCGCAACACCGGGCAGGTGCTGGCGCTGGCCGGCTGCGACCGGCTGACGATCTCACCCGACCTGCTGGCGGCGCTGGAGGAATCCGATGCCACGGTGGAGCGCGCCCTGGTCGATGCGGGCGACCGCGGCCAACCGCCCGCAGCGCTCGACGAGGGGTCGTTCCGCTGGCAGCACAACGAGGACCCGATGGCGACCATGAAGCTGGCCGAAGGCATCCGCAACTTCGCCGCCGACCAGCGCAAGCTCGAAGCGCAGCTGGCGGCGAAGATCGGCTGACGCAGCTCCTCGGCCGCGACGCATGACCCCGACGCTGCCCCATGTGGTCATCGTCGGCGGCGGTTTTGCCGGGCTGTGGGCCGCGCGCGCACTCAAGGCCGCGCCGGTCTGCATCACCCTGGTCGATCGCGGCAACCATCACCTGTTCCAGCCGCTGCTCTACCAGGTCGCCACCGCCGGCCTGTCGGCGCCGGACATCGCCGCGCCGCTGCGCCAGATCCTGCGCCGGCAGAAGAACGTGGTCGTGCGCATGGCCACCGTGGTGGGCGTGGATGCCGATGGCAAGCGCGTCGGCCTGGCCGACGGCAGCGACATCGGTTTCGACTACCTGCTGCTCGCCAGCGGCGCCACCCATGCCTATTTCGGCAACGACCACTGGGCCGAGCACGCGCCCGGGCTGAAGACGCTCGACGACGCGCTCGACCTGCGCCGCAAGCTGCTGCTGGCCTTCGAACGCGCCGAATCGGCGACCGATCCCGCGGAGCGCGACGCCTGGTTGAGTTTCGCCATCGTCGGCGGCGGCCCGACCGGCGTCGAGCTGGCCGGCACCCTGGCCGAGATCGCACGCCACACCCTGCAGGGCGAGTTCCGCAACATCGACCCTGCGCGCGCGCGGGTGCGCCTGGTCGAAGCCGGGCCACGCGTGCTGTCGTCCTTCCCCGAAGATCTTTCGCAGCGTGCACGCGAACAGCTCGAGCGGCTCGGCGTGGAAGTGCTCACCGGCGATCCCGTGGAGGAGATCACGGCCGAGGGCTATCGCGTCGGCGGCCGGTTCGTGCCGGCCAGGACGGTGGTGTGGGCCGCCGGTGTTGCGGCCTCGCCGCTTGCCCGATGCCTCGGCGTGCCGCTGGATCGCGCCGGCAGGGTCCATGTCGAGCCCGACCTCTCCATTCCCGGTCACCCCGACATCTTCGCTGCCGGCGACCTGGCCAGCCTCGAGCGCGCCGACGGCAGGCCGGTGCCGGGCGTGGCGCCGGCCGCCAAGCAGATGGGCCGGCACGTGGCGAAGATGATCCGTGCCCGGCTGCAGCACGGGCAGTCCGTGCCGTTCCGCTATCGCGACGCCGGCAACCTCGCGACCATCGGCCGCATGGCCGCGGTCGTCGACCTGGGCGCGGTGCGCTTCTCCGGCATCCTGGCCTGGTGGTTCTGGCTGCTCGCGCACCTGTTCTTCCTGGTCGGTTTCCGCAACCGCTCGGTGGTGCTGCTCAACTGGTCGGTGGCGTACTGGACCTACCAGCGTGCGGCGCGGATCATCCTCGGCGGCGATGATCGAAGCGATACAGAGTAACGATCGACCAGGCCCATCGCGTGGCCGCCGCATCACGCGCCGCTGGGCTAGGATGGCGCGTCTCCCAGAGCAGTCCACGCATGATCGACGTCCCGATGCAGAACGTGCTGGTCGCGCTCGCGGTCACGACCGTGGCGGGCCTTGCAACCGGCTTCGGCGGCCTGCTGGTCTTCGCCTCGAAAACACCCAACGCACGCCTGCTCGCGTTCGGCCTGGCCTTTGCCGGCGGTGCGATGGTGTACGTGTCGCTCGGCGAGATCCTCGCCAAGTCGATCGTGTCGTTCACCGCACAGTTCGGCGAGAAGCTCGGATTCACCTGGGGCACGCTGTCATTCCTGGCCGGCGTGCTGCTGATCGTGACGATCGATCGCCTGATACCCAATCCGCACGAGCGGCTCGAGGTCGATGATCCCTATTTCCGCGAGCACAACCGCGATTACATCAAGCGCGTCGGCCTGCTGACCGCCATCGCGATCACCGCGCACAATTTTCCCGAAGGGTTGGCGACGTTCTTCGCCACGCTCGAGGATCCCCGCGTGGGCATGCCACTGGCCTTTGCGATCGCGATCCACAACATCCCGGAGGGCATCGCCATCGCGGTGCCGGTGTATTTCGCGACCAACAACAAGGCCTACGCCTTCTTCGCCTGCCTGCTCTCAGGGCTGGCCGAGCCGATCGGCGCGATCATCGGCTACGTGCTGTTGCGCCAGTACCTGTCGGACGCGGTGTTCGGGGCGGTGTTCGGGGTGATCGCCGGGGTCATGGTGTTCCTGGCGCTGGACGAGCTGCTGCCGGCGGCCAAGCGCTACGCCAAGGGCCACGAGACGGTGTACGGCCTGGTGACCGGCATGGGCGCGCTGGCGATCAGCCTGGTGCTGTTCAAGTGGTGAGCCGCCGGATCGGGTGCAGCAACGCCTGAGCGTCCGGCCACGTTCGGCAAGGGCGGCCAGGTCAACTGAGCGGCCACGAAAAAGCCCGGCCGGAGCCGGGCTTTCCTGTGGGCCACCGCCGCGGCTCAGGCCGCGAACAGCGTCTTCATCTTCTTCAACGCGTTGGCCTCGACCTGGCGGATGCGCTCGGCGGAGACGCCGTATTCGTCGGCCAGTTCCTGCAGCGTGACCTTGCTCTCGTCATCTAGCCAGCGACGCATGATGATGTCGCGCGAGCGCGCATCCAGGCGGGCCATGCCTTCGCGCAGCAGGCCGAGCTTGTTGTCCCGGCTGCTGCTGCGCTCGTAGGCCTGGGCCGGATCCTCTTCGCGCGCGACCAGGTAGGCCGCAGGCGCCGGCGGTGCGCGCTCGTCGTCCTCGTCGGACGGCGCATCGAAGCCGATGTCGCGGCCCGACAGTCGCGACTCCATCTCCAGCACTTCGCGCTCGGACACGTTCAGGTCCTTGGCAACCGCCCTGACCTCGGCGGCATTGAGCCAGCCCAGGCGGGTCTTGCTCTTGCGCAGGTTGAAGAACAGCTTGCGCTGCGCCTTGGTCGTGGCGACCTTGACGATGCGCCAGTTCTTGAGGATGAACTCGTGCATCTCGGCGCGGATCCAGTGCACCGCGAAGCTCACCAGGCGCACGCCGACGTCCGGATCGAAGCGCTTCACCGCCTTCATCAGGCCGATGTTGCCTTCCTGGATCAGGTCGGCCAGCTGCAGGCCGTAGCCGCTGTAGCCACGCGCGACGTGCACCACGAAGCGCAGATGCGAGTGCACCAGCTCACGGGCGGCATCCAGGTCCTCGTCGTCCCGGTAGCGGCGCGCGAGCGCCTGCTCATCCTCGGTCGACAGGACGGCGATCTGGTGGACCGCGCCGATGTAGGCTTCCAGCGAACCGAGCGGAGTCAGACCGTTGAACGCGGTAACCGGCAGGTTGTTGGCAACGAGCGCTTGGGACATGGGCATGTTCATGGGGGGCAGTTTAGCAGTCGGCAGATATGACTGCTAAGGCCTCGGAAAGTTCCCTAGCGTTGCATTGCTGGAACGGGACCCCGAGTTTCGCCCGGGCTCCGCGACGGGGCGGTGAACCGCCCCGTCGCGGCAGAACGCGAGTTGCAAATCAACGATTTGCCGCGGGGCATCCCTGACCCAACCGTTCAGGCTTGTACCAGTCACCCTGCCCGATCCGCGTTCACCCGCGAAATCCGTGGCAAAAGCCCGTCCCGCCACCGGACCGCGCCCAGGGTTCAGAACGTCTGCGCGTAACGGAAGTACAGGGTCCGGCCGTAGGCGTCGTAGAGCTCGAAGTTCCAGGGACGTCCGCGAACCTCCATCAGCGCGGGATAGCGGTCGCCGGCGTTGTTGACACCGACGGTGATGCTGCCCTCCCACGGTGCGCGGTAGGTCACCGACAGGTCATGGGTGGTGTAGCTGCCCAGGCGCGAGTTCGGCCCCCCGCCGATGAAGCCGAACGCGGGCGTGCTGGCGGGGTTTTCCTGCGAGTCGATGTAGTTGATGTTCCAGTTCGCGGTCAGCTCGCCCAGCGTCCAGCTGTTGCGCAGGGTGGCGCGCAGGTCGGGCGCGGAGATCCAGCCCAGGCGGTCCTTGACCGTGTCGCCGTCGGTGATGGTGAAGTCGATGACCTTCGCCACCTGCAGCCAGTTCTCCAGCCGGCCGGCGTCGCCCAGCGTGTAGCGGGTGCGCAGGTTGAGGTCGAGGCCGCTCGTTTCCAGGTCGCCCTCGTTGGCATAGGCGGTGTTGACCTCGCTGATCGAGCCGTTCGAGCGCCGCACGACCGAGGTGCCGGTGGGCAGCGCGACGCCGGCGTTGTCGAAGTTGACCAGCTCCTGGAATTCGATCTGGCGGATGCGGTCCTCGACCTCGATCCGGTAGTAGTCCAGGGTCAGGTTGAGCCAGCTGGCCGCGTCCCAGGCCAGGCCGACGCTGGACTGGCGCGAGGTCTCCGATTCCAGGTCGAGGTTGCCGCTGGACCAGGTGTCGACCTGGTAGCTCACGTCGTCGCTCTGCGGCCCGTCGGCGATGTTGTCGCCGTTGGCGTCGCCGCCGCAGTCGGCCGGGCTGTAGCCGAGCACCACGCAGGTGCGGAAGTCGCCCACCTGCTCGGCCGAGAACGCGCGCTTGCCGTGCACGTAGGGCAGCGGCGGCGCGCGGAAGCCCTGGCCGGCCGAGGCACGCAGGGTCAGGTTGTCCAGCGGCTGCCAGCGCAGCGACACCTTGGGCGAGACGTCGCTTCCGTAGTCGCTGTAACGGTCGTAGCGCGCGGCCACGGTGACGTCGAAGCTGTCCACGATCGGGAACAGCCATTCGGCGTAGGCCGCGTAGATCTCGCGCGAGCCTGCCGCCGAATTGCCCGAAGAACCGGCGATCACCCCCGCCTCCGACAGCGAGTCGAAGATGTCGGCGTAATCTTCCTGCCGGTATTCCGCGCCAAACGCCACCACCGAGGTGCCGCCGCCCAGCTCGAACAGGTCGAGCGTGGCGTTGGCGTACAGCTCCTCGATGTCGAAGACGCCGTCGCGCGAGGTGGTGGCGGTGAAGCCCTTGATCACTTCCTCGGAGTTGCCGAACGGATCGAACAGGTTGTAGGAACCGTTTGCGACAGCGGCCTCGGCCAGCGGGGTGACGATGAAGCCGCGTCCGAGCTCCTTGAACCTGGCCTTGCTGCGACGCATGCCGAGGTCGACGTAGAGCTTCTCGGTGGCCTGCCAGTTGAAGCCCACGTTGATGTCGACGACGTTGTTGTCGACGAAGGTGTCCCGGTTGCCGGCCGCCGCGTAGCGGTGGTACACGAATGCGCCCAGGCCGTCGCCAAGCAGCGGATCGTTGGGCGAGCCTTCCGGCACGTACAGCGCGCCCGGCGTGGGCGCATAGCGGCCAAAGCTGTCGGTCCCGCTGTAGCTGCCCGAGGCGTGGATCGACCAGTCCTCGTTGATCTGCCAGCTGCCTCGCGCGAACAGCGACTTGTTCTTCACCGAGGCTTCGTTGGCGGCCACTGCGTTGAAGTCGAACACGCAGTTCTCGCCGTTGCGCCAGAAGTTGGGGTCGTCGCAGGCATAGCCCGGCAGCGCACCGCCGAACTCGCCCTCCTCGCCCGGGTCGGTCGCGCTTTCGAAGTAGAAGTTGTTGCCGTAGAACGAGCCGCCGCGCACGTCGCCACCGATCTGGTCGCGGGTGTAGACCATGTCGCGTGAATTGGCCGAAGCGCCGAACAGCAGGCTGCCGCGGTCGGACGAGGTGCCGAACACCAGCGAGGCCTCTTCGGTATCGCCGCCGCGCACGGCCGGGGTGCCGACGCCGTAGCGGAACTCGGCGCCGTCGTAATCCTTGCGCAGGATGATGTTGACCACCCCACCGATGGCGTCCGAGCCATACAGCGCCGACGCGCCGTCGGACAGGATCTCGATGCGCTCCACCGCCGCCAGCGGGATGGTGTTGAGGTCGGCGTTGGTGCCCGTCGACGGCGCATACGGCACGCGACGCCCGTCAACCAGCACCAGGGTGCGATCGGAGCCGATGCCGCGCAGGTCGATGTCGGCGGTGGCCTGAGCGGTGCTGCCAGAGCGCGGGCGGAAGTTGCCGAACGACGAGAAGGTGGTGTCGCGCAGCACGTCGGCCACGGACACGTCGCCGCTGGCGTCGATCGCGGCGCGATCGATCACGGTCAGCGGCACCGCGCCCTCGATGTCGGCACGGCGGATGCGCGAGCCGGTGACCTGGATGCGGTCCAGGGTCTGCGCTTCGGCGGGGGCGGCGTCCTGGGCGATGGCGGGAAGCGCGGGCAGCGCACAGGCAATGGCGATCGGCAGCGCCGCGAGCCTGCGGCCGCGCGATCGGAACGGGGATGTCATGTGGTTTCTCCGGATCTCGTTATGTGTGCGTTAAACGCATCGACGACGTTACGGACCCCATGCCTGCGTCGCTTGGCCCCACATGCCGGCCCGGTTTGCCGCGTGTGGCGTCCCGGCTCCGTGCAGCCGGTAGCGCGAGGGCGGCATGCCGAAGCGCGCGCGGAAGGCACGCGAGAAGCTGCAGTTGTTCTCGAAACCGCAGGCCGCACCCGCTTCGCCCACGGACAGCCGCGTGCCGCGCAGCAGCCGCGCCGCGTGCACCAGGCGCAGTCGGGTCGATGCAGCCTGGGGCCCTTCGCCGTAGAGCGTCTGGAAGGTCTTGGTGAAGTACCAGACCGAGACGCTGCCCAGCCCGGCGAGTTCGGGAATCCGTACCGGACGGTCGAGGTTGCCGGCCATGTACAGCCAGGCGCGCTGCATGCGCGCGAACACCTGCCGCCGGCGCCGCAGCGAGCGGCCCGGGCAGCGGTCGACCAGTTCGCGGAAGCCCGTCTGCTGCGAGGCCAGCAGGCGCAGCAGCGGCTCGATCCGCAGGCGCTCGACCTCGTGTTGTCCGGTCCTGTTGCGCATGAACTGCGCGCAGCGGCGCCACAGGCGCAACGCGGCGTGGCGGGCGCCCGCGGCCATCGTGCCCAGGCCCGGGAACAGCCCGCCTTCCACCGCAGCCATAGCCTGCATCCGTGGCGACAGCGCAACGCCGACAACCAGCCCATCGACCGCCGTGTGCAGCAGCGGCCGCGAGTCGCGCTCGAGCACGATCCACTGGCCGCGCGAGAGCACGAAGCGGCCTTCGCGGCAGTCGATCCCGGCGCTGCCGCGCAGCACCATCCAGGCGCTGGCCGCGGCGTCCGCGATGGCGAGGCTGCCGCCGCGGCTGGCCATCATCAATACGGGAAGATCATCGCCTGGCAACTGTCCGCCTGCGGCATGTGCGCCGCCGCGATCGCTCCAGATCGTCTGCATCTGCATGGCTGTCTCCTGTGCGGAATCCAGCCACCTGTTTGACGCGAGCGGATCCGAAACTCAGGAAACCAGCACGAAATCGTGCCGACATTGCGCCGCGGCGCATCCGAAAGTCATGCTCCGTGCCCTGCGCCCCATGACTTCCGCCACGGCTGCGGCGGGTCCGGGCGTCCCGAGCGCCGCTGCGTCCACGCCCTGCGGCAGCTCGGCCCAGCCGATGTCGATGTTCTGCGACATCGGCAGGCCCAGGTACACCCTGCCTCCTTGCGCATCCACCGCGGGCGATCCACCGACCGCGATGCCGTCGCGCGAGATGCAGCTGCCTCGTCCGGCATCGCCGACACCCGGCAGCAGCGGCCGCCAGGGCGTGGCGCAGTCGCTGTCGGGGCCGATCGAATATGCGCGACCGCCGTGCATGCCCCAGTGCCGGTAATGCTGTGGTTCGGGCAGGGTGTCGGCGATCCGGGCACTGCCGCGCAGCGATGCATCCGCGCGCCACAGGCCGGGTGTCGATGGGCGGGTGAACAGTACTGCGCCGGTGCCGGCGTCGTAGCGGGCGAGACCAACGTCGTCCTCGCCGGCCAGTTCGCGCCAGCCGTGGCGCGCGTACAACACCAGGCGTACGCGGCCCTGGCCACCGTCCACGCCCACCAGCAGCCGGCCCGGCTGGTCGACATACGCGGCAAACACCGGACGCGCCGCCGGCACCGGCAGCAGCTGCACGCGACCGGTGGCCGCTTCCACCTCGAACAGGCGATCGCCGTCGGCGGTGCGGCCCAGCACCAGCAGGCGGCGGCCATCGTCCGACCACACCGGCGGATGCCGCGGCAGCGGCTGCAGGCCCTCGACCGCGCGCAGCGTGGCGGGCTGGTCGACATCGCCCAGCCACAGCTGCACCGACATCGAGCGATCCGACAGGAAGGCCAGCGTCTGGCCGTCGGGCGAAAGCGCCGGCAGCATGTCCACCCCGCTGGACGCGAACACCGGCTCGGGCGCCGGATCGCCATGGCCATCGATGCGCGCGCGGAACAGGCCGCTGCGCGACTGGTCGATCTCGAACACCATCGACCAGGCATCCGCGGCGATGTCCGGATGCACCGCATTGCCCATCGGCAACCGCGACAGCGGCAGCATGGCGGCGTCGGACAGGCGCAGCAGCCACAGCGCGGCGTCGCCGGCCACGTGGCTGAGCACCAGGCCGCTGCCATCGGGCAGCCAGTCCCAGCCGCGGATGTCGCCGCGCAGTTGCGTCAGCGGGCGCGGCGTGCCGCCCTCGGCCGGCATGATCCACAGGTCGGCCAGCGACACGTTGCGACGGAACACCAGCCAGCGCCCGTCGGGCGAGTAGCGCGGCAGCTGGTCGACATCGCCATCGCCGATCGCATACGCCAGTGCCCGCCATTGCCCGCTTGCGAAGTCGAGCTGCTGCAGCGGCGCACTGGCCTCGCCGGCCGCGCGCGGACCACCCATCACCAGGCCGCGGCCGTCCGGCGTCCAGTCGAACTGCGACCAGCTGCCATGCAGGCATGGCCCGGCTTCGCGCGGCGCGCCGCCGCTGGCGGCCACCAGCATGAACCGGCACGCGCCGGGCGATACGCGCACGAAGGCGATGCGCGTGCCGTCGCGCGACCACACCGGCATGGTGTCGGCCTCTCCAGACGCTGGCAGGGTGAGCGCGCGGGCCGGGGACTGCGCCACGGGCTGCAGCATGAGTGCGCTGCCGCCCTGGGCGCCGGCCTGGGCGAACGCGACAGTCGTGCCGTCCGGCGACAGCGCGGGCAGGCGCTCCTGGCCCGGGGTGGAGGTGATCGCGCGGTAGCCGAGCTCAAGCACCGGATGCACGTCCTCCGCCGGCACTGCGGCCGCAGGGTCGCCCGTGGACAGCGCCCACAGCGCCATGGCGACGCCAGACAGCAACAGCACGAAGCCGGCGACGAGCGCGGATGCAGCCAGCCTGTACCGCCGCCGCGGCGAGGCTTGCGCGGGAAGCGCTCGGTCGGAGGGCGATGGTCCGGACGGACCCGGGTCGGGCGCCAGGGTCGCGTCATGGGCTGGCAGGGTCGGCGCCTGCCCTGCCGCATCGCCGGGATCCGCGCTGACCTCACAGTCCAGCCACTGCGCAGGCGCCAGCAGGCGGTAGCCGGTCTTGGAGATGGTCTCGATGTAGCGCGGCGCGTCGCGGTCGTCGCCAAACGCCTTGCGCAACTGGGTGATGGCCTGGGTCAGCACATCGTCGGTCGGCATCGTGTCTGGCCAGACCTGTTCGAACATGGCATCGCGGGTGACGACGCCGCCCTGCCGTTCCACCAGCACCACCAGCACCTGCAGCGCCTTGTGGGTGAGCCTGCGCCCCTCGCCGCCATCGGTGCGTGTCACCACGCGCCGGATCGTGTCGACCTCGCAGTCCAGCACGCGCAACCGCAAGGCGGACGGGCGGATCATGCGTCGCCGACCGCGCCGGTCGGCGCCGGCACATCGGGACGAGTAAAAGTGGTGACCTGACGGCGCATGCGTTCGCGGCGCGGCCCGTGGGAACAGGAATTGCAGACTGTCACCGCACACGGCGCACTGCATGTGTCATTGGTGGGGCCTGCGCCTGCGCGGCAAGCAGGTTTCAGGGGCAACACTTCTCCTGCGGGTACGGATCCCGATGCAGCGGATTTGCGCTGCTAGCACGCAACGTTTGCAGCTTCCGGCCGCAACCTCTGCCGCTGGTCACGGGCACTTCCTGCAGATTCGCGCTGGCCAGCGGCGGCCTAGCCTGCAGGTGTTCCCCACCCCAAGAGGCCACGCCATGAAGACCATCGCAATCACGTTCGGCACCATCCTGGCCGTCTGCTCCGTGCTTCCCGCAGCGGCAAAAGAGGCCGGAACGCTCCCGGACTGCGTTTCACTGTCCAGCGCCCACCAAGGCACGCGCGGCGCCGAAGCCAAGCAACTGCTGCTCAAGGATGGCGACGAGCACTACCGCGTTGCTTTCAACGGCAGCTGCCAGGCGATGGCGCGAAGCTCGAAGGTGCAGGTGCAGACCAACGGGCAGGCCAACCTCCTGTGCCCCACAGGCTCCTCGGTGCATGCGGCCAACCGTAGCTGCGACGTGCACTCGGTCGATCTCATCGACGCAACCGCCTACGAGCGCCAGGCGCGGCTCAACCGCAGCCGCTGACCCCGCCCTGCCCGTGGAATCACGGGCAAGGGCGGAACCTCGGGTCGATCACCTCGGCGCGGGCACCAAGCCGGCGCGATACGGATACTGCGCGAAGATCTCCGCCATCGTGCTGTCGATGCGCGCGGCCCGTGCGGCCGGATCCTTGGTCCGGCCGACGCGGCCGACCGCGATGCCTTCCCACACCAGCCGGTTGCGCTCGACGTCGATCAGGTCCACGTTGAGCGTGCCCTCGGTGTAGCGATGCACGTCGGTGCGGTCGCGCCAGTAGGGCACTACGTAATAGCCGCGGGCGCGATAGCTGTAGTAGTAGGCGTAATCGACCGTGGGCATCGAGGTCACGTCGGTGCGCTGCTGGGTGTGGGCGTTGATGTTCAGCCACAGGTCCGGCCGCTCGGTCGTGAACACGTAGCCAAGCGACTCCATCTGCGCGCGCGCCGCGTCCTTCATGCGCTCGGTTGCGGCGGAGCTGTAGCCATGCGGTTCGATCGCCAGCGGCGAATAGAAGCCGAAGGTGCGGTAGCGGCTGAAATCGGCTTCCGGATCGGCCTCGGTCGTGATGCGCGGGCCAGTGGCGCAGGCGGCAAGCAGGACCAGGGCGGCCAGCCCCAGCACGCGTGCAGCAACGCGAAAGGTACTCATGGGCAAGGCCTCCTGTTGGTCCGGCTGACGCTAGCATGCCTCCTGCTACGCCGAGTGAACAAATCGGCGCGGGCATACCCCGGCCTTCGTGGCCAACCGATGGCGTGCACATCGCCATGACCCGCGATGCGCCAGGCTTGCATCACCAGCCCGGCCACTCGACCGGGGCGACTCTCTCTCCGATAGCTGTTTGAGGCGCCGGTCCCGGCGCCTTTTTTTCGGGTCGTCTCCCATTCGGGAGGCGGGCCGTAGTGCAAGCGGCTGGATCAGTCCTGCGGCCGGGTCGTGCGCTGCACCGCCGTCAGCCGGGCCCGTATACCTCCGCGCCCTGTTCGCGGAACTCCGCCGACTTGGCCGCCATGCCGACCTCCAGCGCCTGCGTGGCCGCCAGGCCTTCCGCGGCCGCGTAGTCGCGTACGTCCTGGGTGATCTTCATCGAGCAGAAGTGCGGGCCGCACATCGAGCAGAAGTGGGCCAGCTTGTGCGCGTCCTTGGGCAGGGTCTCGTCGTGGAACTCCTTCGCCTTCTCCGGATCCAGCCCCAGGTGGAACTGGTCCTCCCAGCGGAACTCGAAGCGTGCCTTCGACAGCGCGTTGTCGCGCAGCTGCGCGCCGGGGTGGCCCTTGGCCAGGTCGGCGGCATGCGCCGCGATCCGGTAGGCCATGATGCCGTCGCGCACGTCCTGGCGATTGGGCAGCCCCAGGTGCTCCTTGGGCGTGACGTAGCAGAGCATCGCGCAGCCGTACCAGCCGATCATGGCTGCACCGATCGCGCTGGTGATGTGGTCGTAGCCGGGCGCGATGTCGGTGGTCAGCGGCCCCAGTGTGTAGAAAGGCGCCTCGCCGCACTCGGCCAGCTGCTTGTCCATGTTCTCCTTGATCAGCTGCATCGGCACGTGGCCGGGGCCTTCGATCATGGTCTGCACGTCGTGCTTCCAGGCGATCTTCGTCAGCTCGCCCAGCGTCTCCAGCTCGCCGAACTGGGCCGCGTCGTTGGCATCGGCGATGCAGCCCGGACGCAGGCCGTCGCCCAGCGAGAAGGCCACGTCGTAGGCCTTCATGATCTCGCAGATGTCCTCGAAGTGCTCGTAGAGGAAGCTCTCGCGATGGTGGGCCAGGCACCACTTGGCCATGATCGAGCCGCCGCGGCTGACGATGCCGGTCACGCGCTTGGCGGTCAGCGGCACGTAGCGCAGCAGCACGCCGGCGTGGATGGTGAAGTAGTCCACGCCCTGCTCGGCCTGTTCGATGAGCGTGTCGCGGAAGATCTCCCAGGTCAGCTCCTCGGCGCGGCCGTCGACCTTCTCCAGCGCCTGGTAGATCGGCACCGTACCGATGGGGACGGGCGAATTGCGGATGATCCACTCGCGGGTCTCGTGGATGTGCTTGCCGGTGGACAGGTCCATCACGTTGTCCGCGCCCCAGCGGATCGCCCAGACCAGCTTTTCCACTTCTTCGGCAATGCCGGAGGACACGGCCGAGTTGCCGATGTTGGCGTTGATCTTGGTCAGGAAGTTGCGGCCGATGATCATCGGCTCGCTTTCGGGATGGTTGATGTTGCAGGGCAGGATCGCGCGGCCACGGGCGATCTCATCGCGTACGAACTCCGGGGTGACGGTGGCCGGGATGCTGGCGCCGAACGACTGCCCCGCGTGCTGGGCAAGCAGGCCCGCGTCGCGCACCGCTTCGAGGCGCTGGTTCTCGCGGATCGCCACGAACTCCATCTCCGCGGTGACGATGCCGCGGCGGGCGTAGTGCATCTGGGTGACGTTGGCGCCGGGCCTGGCGCGCCTGGGCAGCACGCGGTTGGGAAAGCGCACCGCGTCCAGCTTCGCGCCTTCCCCGCGGGCACGTCCGAAGTCCGAACTCGGCGCCGGCAGCAGCGACGTATCCCCACGTGCCTCGATCCAGCGCGCGCGCAGCGGTGACAACCCGGCGGACAGGTCGATGCGGGCCTCCGGATCGGTGTACGGGCCGGAGGTGTCGTAGACCGTGATCGGCGGATTGTCCTCGCCACCGAACAGGCTCGGCGTGCGCGTCTGCGCGATCTCGCGCATGGGAACGCGCACGTCCGGGTTCGCAGCGTGGACGAAGACCTTGCGCGAACCCGGGATCGGCCGGGTGACGGATGCGGAGAGGTCTCCGGCCTGCTGGACCAGCGAAGCGGTTTCGGGAATGGCGTTCATCGGCGTCGTCCTTGGGCGGCCGCGAGGAATTCGCGGCACGGAACGAAGCGAAGACGCGGACGCCCCGCATGGGACGTCGCCGCGAAGCTTCCCTACGCCGGTATCAACCGGATCAGGTTCGAAGGGACTGTCTCAATCCACCGGGCGCCAGGCGCCCGCGGATACCCCCGCTTCGTGGCCATTAGACCGCGGGCGCCGCGCGGGCGCCAGCCGTGGCGATCGCCGAACCTCAGAACGCCAGGGTCGCGCCGGCCATCGGTCCGCGGAAGCGCTGGTCGATCCCGATGGAGCCGTCGGCACCTTGCTGGCGCAGGTTGAGCTTGAACCAGTCGTAGCCGGCGTACAGGCCGAAGTTGTCGGTGAAGCCATATTCGACCAGCGCATTGGCGCGGCTCAGGTCGCCCTCGTAGTCGTCGAAATCGCCCCAGTCCGCGTCCAGGTACTGGCCCTGGACGACGAAGCGCCAGCGCTGGTCCTGGGTATTGAAGCCCAGCCGCACGCCGACCACGGGCGCGGTGCCGCTCTCGGACTCGCGCGCGGTGTAGCGTTCGCCGTCGCTGTCGGCACGCAGTTCCGCGGCCAGGCGTGCGCGTTGCACGCCGATCTGCAGGCCGATGCTGGTGGTCGGGCTTTCGACCACCGCGAAATCGTAGACCGCGCCGCCCAGGTCGAACTCGGTATCGAGGGACGCGGTGGTGCCGGCCGCGATGGTGGTATCGCCCAGGTCGATGTCCTCGCCCAGGGCGTAGCCGCGATCCTCGGCGTAGCGGAAATAATTGAACAGCAGCCGATGGCGGTTGCCGAAACGGAATCTGCCCTCCACACGCGGCACCGTCTTCTCGCCCAGCTTGATGGTTCCCGATGCAATCAAACTGCGCCTTGACGCGCTGCATCATCGTCCGGTATTCATGGCGGCCATGTCGCACGTCCACACCATCGTCACGCCCCGCAACGCTGCGCCCTGCGCGCAGGCGGTTGCGATTGCGACGGTCATTACCACCACCGGCACCATTCGGGCCGGGGTGCGGACGCGCGTGCAGGATTGATCGACCACGCCGCTCCGCACCCGATCCGGGTGCGGGCCGCACGGCCTCCACCTCGACCGGACGCGGAGCCCAACCGGAGCTTCCAGAGCATGTCGTCCGCATCACAAACCCTCGGTGACGCCGTCGCCTCCGCCGCCTCGTCCGTGCTTTCGGCGCTGCAGCCCGCGTCCACCACGCGCGTCCACAAGTTCGGCGGCAGCAGCGTGGCCGATGCCGCGCGCATCACGGCCCTGCCACCGCTGCTCGACGACGGCGCGGATGTCCGCGTGGTCGTGGTCTCGGCGATGGCGGGCACCACCAATGCGCTGGTGGCGATGGCCACGCAGGCCGCCTCCGGGCAGGACTGGAGCGGCGACTGGTCGGCGCTGCGCGAACGCCACCTGTCCACCGCCGACGAACTCGATCCCGACGGTCGCCACGGGCTGCGCGATGCGGTTGCGCGCGACTTCGACGGCCTGCGCGACGACCTGCTTGCCCTCGCCTCGACGACCGGCGACACCGCGCCGGTCATCGCCCAGGTGCACGGGCTTGGCGAACTGGTGTCGTCGCGACTGGTGCAGGCGGCGCTTGGCGGCGAATCCGGCGGCTGGCAGCGCCTCGACGCGCGCGACGTGCTGGTCGTGCATCCGGGCGACATGGGCGTGGGCGTGGACTGGGAGGCCTCGCGCGAACGCTTCGCCGACTGGCGCGCGCGCAACCTGCCGCAGCGCGTGGTCGTCACCGGCTTCATCGCCTGCAACGCCGCCGGCCAGTGCACCACCCTCGGCCGCAACGGCAGCGACTATTCCGCCGCGATCTTCGCCAACCTGTTCGACGCCAGCGAACTGCTGATCTGGACCGACGTGGACGGCGTGCTGTCGGCCGATCCGCGCCTGGTCCCCGACGCGATCGTGTTGCCGACGATGTCCTACGCCGAAGCCTGCGAACTGGCCTACTTCGGCGCCAAGGTGCTGCATCCGCAGACCATGGCGCCGGTGCAGTCGCGCAGCATCCCGCTGTGCATCCGCAACACGCTCAACCCCGGCGCGCCGGGCACCTGGATCCTTGCCGAGAATCCGGCAGGCGACGCAGCGCTGTCGCCGGTCAAGGGCCTGACCATCGTCCGCGACATGGCGGTGCTGGAGCTGGCCGGCAACGGCATGGTCGGCGTGCCCGGCACCGCGGAAAAACTCTTCGCCGCGCTGCATCGCGCCGGCGTGTCGGTGGTGATGATCTCGCAGGGATCGTCCGAGCATTCGATCTGCTGCGTGGTCCGCGACAGCCAGGTCGAGCGCGCCCGCGCCGCGGTCGAGGCGGCATTCGCCGACGCCATCGCCGACACCCAGACGCAGACGGTGCACCTGACCCGCAGCATCGCGATCCTGGCCGCGGTCGGCGACGGCATGGTCGGCATCCCCGGCGTGGCCGCGCGCCTGTTCTCGGCGCTGGCGCAAGCTCGCGTCAACATCCGCGCGATCGCGCAGGGCGCCAGCGAGCGCAACATCTCGGTGGCGATCGCCGATGCCGATGCCACGCGCGCGCTGCGTGCCACGCATTCGGCGTTCTGGCTGTCGCCGCAAACGGTGTCGGTGGGCCTGATCGGCCCCGGCCAGGTCGGACGCGCGCTGCTGTCGCAGATGTCGGCGGTGCTGCCGCGGCTGCGCGCCACCTCGCAGGTCGACCTGCGCCTGCGCGGCATCGCCAACAGCGGCTACATGGCGCTCGACCACTTCGCCATCCATCCCGACGAGGCAACCACGCGCCTGACCGGGATGACCACGCAGGCCTTCGATGCCTGCGCCTTCGCCGCGCACATCCGCGCCGAGCACATCCCGCATGCGCTGATCGTGGACTGCAGCGGCAGCGATGCGATCGCGCAGCACTATCCCGAATGGCTCGCCGCCGGCATCCACATCGTCACTCCCAGCAAGCACGCCGGCAGCGGCAACTGGGAGCGCTATGTGGCGATTGGCGAGGCGCGGCGCGGCGGCAGCCGCTTCATGTACGAGGCGACGGTCGGCGCCGGCCTGCCCGTGATCAGCACCCTGCGCAACCTGCTCGACACCGGCGACACCGTGCTCGCCATCGACGGCATGCTCTCGGGCACGCTGGCGTGGCTGTTCAACAGCTTCGACGGCAGCCGCCCGTTCTCGGCGTTGGTGCGCGAGGCGCGCGAGCTTGGCTACACCGAACCCGATCCGCGCGACGACCTGTCGGGCCTGGACGTGGCGCGCAAGCTGGTGATCCTGGCGCGCGAGTCGGGTCGCGAGCTGTCGCTGGACGACGTGCAGATCGAAAGCCTGGTGCCTGAGGCCCTGCGTGGCGTGCCGCGCGACGAGTTCCTCGCCAGGCTCGAGGAACTCGATGCGCCGATGCAGCAGAGACTCGAAGCGGCGCAGGCGCAGGGCGAGTCGCTGCGCCACATCGCCCATCTGTCCAGCGAAGGCGGCGCGCGCGTCGGCGTGGTCGCCCTGCCCGCCTCGCACGCCTGCTGCCACACGCGGCTGACCGACAACCTGGTGCAGTTCACCACCGAGCGCTACGCCAGCAACCCGCTGGTCGTGCAGGGGCCGGGCGCGGGACCGCAGGTGACGGCGGCCGGCGTGTTCGGCGACGTGCTGGCGATCGCGCACTCCCTCAACAGCGGCGTCGGCGTGCAGGCATGAGTGCATCCGTTCGTGCGTTCGCACCGGCCAGCGTCGGCAACATCGGCGTCGGCTTTGACCTGCTCGGCCATGCCATCGACGGCCCGCGCGACATGGCCACGGTGCGCCGCATCGACGAGCCGGTGGTGCGCATCGAGGCCATCGAAGGCGACATCGCGGGCATCGAGAAGCTGCCGCTGGAGGCCGCGCACAATACCGCCGGTGGCGCACTGATCGCGCTGCGTGAAGCGCTGGCGCTGCCGTTCGGCTTCGCCCTGTCGCTGCACAAGGGCATCCCGCTCGGCTCCGGGCTTGGCGGCTCGGCGGCATCGTGCGTGGCAGCCCTGGTCGCCGCGAACGCGCTGCTCGACGCGCCACTGCCGCGCGAGGCGCTGTACGGATTTGCGCTGGAAGGCGAGGCGATCTCCAGCGGCAGCCGCCACGGCGACAACGTCGCGCCGATGCTGCTGGGCGGCGTGGCGCTGGCCACCGCGAGCCGCGCGCTGCGGCTGGAGGTGCCGGCCTGGCTGCATGCGGTCGTGGTCCATCCCGACCAGGTGCTGGAGACGCGCCGCTCGCGCGCGGCGCTGGCCGAACCGTATCCGCTGCACGCGCTGGTCGAGCAGACCGCCCACTTGGCCCAATTTCTGCTGGGTCTGCAGCGCGGCGACGCCGGGCTGATCCGCGACGGCCTGCACGATGTGCTGGTAGAGCCGAGGCGCGCGCCGCTGATCCCGGGGTTCGACGCGGTCAAGTCCGCCGCGCTCCGGCACGGCGCACTGGGTGCCAGCATTTCCGGCGGCGGTCCCAGCGTGTTCGCCTGGTTCGATTCGCAGGCGGCCGCCGCCAACGCGGCGCCGGCCATGCGCCAGGGCTTTGTCGACGCGGGATTCGATGCGCGCGCCTACGTCACGCCGGTCGATGCGCCGCGTGCCGAGATCATCGCCAGCTAGCCGCACACACCGTCATCCCGGCAAAACACCGTCATCCCCGCGAAACACCGCCATCCCGACAAAACATCGTCATCCCGGCGAAGCCACACCCTTTCACCGCCACCGCTTCCCCGAGAGTCCCATGCAGTTCATCAGCACCCGCGGGCAGGTTGCGCCCACCTCCATCGATGCCGCCCTGGTCGCCGGCCTTGCGCCCGACGGCGGCCTGTACGTGCCTGAATCCATTCCGTCGGTGGATTTTTCCGCGCCCTTGCCGACCCTGCCGGCAACGGCCTTGCGCACCCTGGCACCGTTCTTCGCCGACTCGGCGCTGCGCGGGCGGCTCGAGGCGATCTGCAGCGACGCGTTCTCGTTCGATGCGCCGCTGCGGCCGCTGGCCGGTCCCGGCGACCACGTGCTGGAGCTGTTCCACGGGCCCACGGCCGCCTTCAAGGACTACGCCGCGCGTTTCCTGGCGCGCGCGCTCGAGGGCCTGCGCGCCCCCGATGCACCGCCCACGACGATCCTGGTCGCGACCTCGGGCGACACCGGCGCCGCGGTGGCGGCGGCGTTCCATCGGCGGCCCGGTTTCCGGGTCGTGATCCTGTATCCCGACGGCAAGGTGTCGCCGCGGCAGGCGCACGGGCTGGGCTGCTGGGGCGACAACGTCGCCGCCTACCGCGTCGACGGCAGCTTCGACGACTGCCAGCGGCTGGCCAAGCAGGCGCTGTCGGACGAGGCGCTGCGCGCGCGCGTTGCGCTGGGCTCGGCCAACAGCATCAGCCTCGGCCGTCTGCTGCCGCAGGCGGCGTACTACGCGCACGCCGCGTCGCACTTCCACGCCGGGCACGGACAGCCGCTGAACTTCATCGTCCCGACCGGGAACCTCGGCAATGCGAGCGCGGCCTTCCTCGCGCGATCGATGGGCGCGCCGGTCGGCGAGATCCGCCTGGCCTGCAATGCCAACGACACCCTGCCGCGCTATTTCGCCGGCGCCGCCTATGCCGCACAGCCCACCCGCGCCACGCTCGCCAACGCCATGGACGTCGGCGCGCCGAGCAACTTCGAGCGGCTGCGCCACTGGCACGCAGGCGACGACGCGCTGCGCGCGGCCTTCGTCGCGGAGCCGGTGGATGACGCGACGATCCGCGCGGTGGTCCGCGAGGCGCCGGCGCGCCACGGCATCGTCGCCTGTCCGCATACCGCCACCGCGCTCAGGCTGCTGCAGGACCTGCGCGCGTCGGGCGACACGCGTCCCTGGGCGGTCGTGGCGACCGCGCATCCGGCCAAGTTCGAGAGCATCGTCGAGCCGCTGGTGGGACACGTGGTCGAACCGCCGCCCGCGCTGGCCGAGTGCCTGGCGAAGCCGGCGCACGCGGAGGCGATGCCCGCGGATTACGGGGCGCTGAGGGCGCTACTGGAAGGCTGAGACACGGGCTGGAAGCCTTCGGGAAGGCCGTCGCGGCGGTGGTCCCCACCCCGGCCCTCCCCCGCAGGCGGGGAGGGAGCAAGGCGGGAGGCGCAGTCGCCAGGTTGATGTGCGCGCTCAGCGCGCCGCCATGAACGCCTCGATCTCGTCCGCACTGCGTGCGAGGCCTCCGGTCAGCACCTCGTGGCCATCCTTGGTGATCGCCACATCGTCCTCCGTGCGGATGCCGATGCCCCGCCACTTCGCTGCCACGCTGGTGTCGTCGGCGGGGATGTAGAGGCCCGGTTCGATGGTGAACACCATGCCCGGTTCGAGCAGGCGCGACTGCCCGTCGATGCGGTAATCGCCCACGTCATGCACGTCCAGGCCCAGCCAGTGCCCGGTCTTGTGCCGGTAGTAGCGCCGGTAGTTGCCGTCGGCGACGTTCTTCTCGAGCTTGCCCTTGAGCAGGCCGAGGCGCAGCAGCCCTTCGGTCAGCGTTTCCACGGCGGCGTTGTGGCCGGCCTCGTAGGGAACGCCTGGCCGCGCCTGCGCCAGCGCCGCGGCGTAGGCGGCGTCGACCAGGTCGTGCAGCGCCCGCTGCGCGGCGCTGAAGCGGCCATTGACCGGGAAGGTGCGGGTGATGTCGGCGGCATAGCCGCGGTACTCGGCACCCGCGTCGATCAGCACCAGTTCGCCATCCTGCGCCTGCGCGCAATTGGCGTGGTAATGCAGCACGCAGGCGTTCAGGCCCGCGCCGACGATGCTGCCATAGGCAGGCTGCGCACCGGCACGACGGAACTCGCGCTCGAGTTCGGCCTGCAGTTCGTACTCGTGGATGCCGGGCGCGGCGGCGCGCATCGCCGCTTCGTGTGCGCGCACGCTGATCTTCGCCGCGCGGCGCATCAGCTTGAGCTCGTCGCGTGACTTGAACAGGCGCATCTCGTCGAGCAGGTGGCCCAGCTCGAGGAACTCGTGCGGCGGCTGCGCGCCCAGGCGCACCTGCGCGCGCACGCGGTTGAGCCAGCCGATCAGTTTGAGGTCGAACTCGGTGTCGCGGCCGAAGTGGTAGTAGACGCGGGTGCGGCCCTCGAGCAGCCCGGGCAGGATCTCGTCGAGGTCGTCGATCGGATAGGAATCATCCATGCCGTAGGCCTCGACCGCGCCCTCGGGCCCGGCGCGCGGGCCGTCCCAGCCTTCACGCTCCGGGTCGCGCTCGCGGCAGAACAGGAGCGTCTCGCCGTGGCGGCGCCCCGGCACCATCACCAGCACCGCCTCGGGTTCGGGGAAGCCGGCCAGGTACCACAAGTCGGAATCCTGCCGATAGGGATACAGGGTGTCGCGGCTGCGGATGCGCTCGGGCGCGGCCGGCAGCACCAGGATGGCGTCATCGCCAGCCATCCGCATCAGCTGCCGGCGGCGCCGGGCATAGCCCTGGGCGGAGATTCCGCTGACCGGGCGCATCACGGCGCCGCCCCGATCGTGTCCCGCCGTGTCCGGGGCAGGCACCGCATCGCCGCAGCAGACATCCGCGGGCCACGAACAAGACAGGCAACAGGCATCATCTTCATGCAGCGCCCTAGTTCAGTCGCCCGCGGTGGCGCGGACCCAGCGCGCAATCGCCGTGCAACAGCAGCACCGCGACGCGGACGTACTCCTCGATCTCAGCCAGGGCGTCCTCATCCTCCTCGTCACCGCCTTCTTCCGGCGCCGCCCCCGCCAGGCGGACGAGGTCGGCCAGCGCCTCCTGGCCCTCGTCGGACAGCGGCGGCGCTGCACCGGCGGCCAGCCCGAAGGCGCCGACGAAGCCCCGGCACCAGTCGAACAGCGCGCCGCTGCGCTCGTACAGCGTCGCCTCCACGTCCGGCAGCAGCAGCTCGAAGCCGAATTCGCGGTCCTCCAGCTGCGACACGCTGGCCTCGCGCAGGCGGTCGAAGGCCTCGCCAGGCGCTACCGGATCGATGTCGGCATCGACCAGCACCCGCGCCAGCCAATCCGGGCCGTCGCTGCCGCCGCCGGCCAGCCAGCCGCACAGGCCGCCGTGCAGCTCGCTCGCGCTGGCGCCCAACTCGCGCTCGCGGCTTGCGGTTTCAACTTCCTGCAGGGACGGCAATGCTGGAGGCACGGGCGATTTCCGGACGCGGGCGGACAAGTCTAGAACGTCGACGGCGCTGCTGCATGTCGCTGCGCGCAGCGGCGGCGCGCCCGCGTGCGCTTGTTGCCGGCCTGCGCTGGCGCCTACACTCGGGCACATTCATGAACGCATCGCGCAGGGGTTCGCCGCGTGACGACCAATCCGGGGGACCTCCAGCTCATCGTCGCGGCCGTCGCCGTGGCGGTGCTGCTGGTCGCGCTGGTGGTCATCACCCTGCGCCGCCGCCAGAGCGAGCGATCCCACCTTGCACGCCTGCGCGACCGCGAGGAGCGCCTCAAGCTCGCACTGTGGGCCACCGGCGAGCGCTACTGGGACTACGACGTGGCCAGCGGCAAGATCAACCGCCTGGCCCTGGACTCGCACGAGGACCCCGACGGCCGGATCGGCGAGGACATCGTCGACATCAGCGACATCATCCATCCCGACGACCTGCCGATGGCGCGCCAGCGCATCGCCGCCTACCTCGCCGGCGAGGACGAGAGCTTCCTGGCCGAGCTGCGCGTCCAGCGCGAAGGGGATTGGGTGTGGATGCGCGCGCGCGGGCGGGTGGTGGCGCGTGACGCCCAGGGCAGGATCCTGCGCATCGCCGGCACCGCGCTGAACATCACCGGCACCCGCGCCGCCGAGCGCGAGCTGCGCATTTCCAGCGAAGTGCTGCGCAGCATGAACGAGGCGGTGGTGGTGGTCGACCGCAACTTCGACTTCGTCTCGGTCAACCCGGCCTTCCTGCGCATGACCGGCTACGACGAGGGGGACGTGACCGGGCGCAACTCCAGGATCCTCGACAGCCTCCAGCACGACGGCGCGTTCTATCAGCACATCCGCGAACAGATCCGCCGCAAGGGCCGCTGGAACGGCGAGATCTGGCAGCGCCGCAAGGACGGCGAGGAGTTCCTGTGCCATATCGAGTCGAGCACGGTCTACGACAAGAACGGCCAGCTGATCCTGTACGTGATCGTGCTCAACGACATCACCCAGCAGAAGCGCGCCGAGCAGGAGCTGCGCTACCTGGCCAATTTCGACACGCTTACCAACCTGCCCAACCGCTCGCTGCTGTCGGAGCGGCTGTCGCGCGCGATCGTGCGCGCGCACCGCGAAGACAACCGCATCGCGGTGCTGTTCCTGGACCTGGACCGGTTCAAGGATGTCAACGATTCGCTCGGCCACGCCGCCGGCGACCGCATCCTGCGCGCGGCCGCGGCGCGCCTGCAGCAGACCGTGGGCATGCACCACACCGTCGCGCGCCTGGGCGGCGACGAGTTCACCGTGGTGCTGGAAAACCTGGCTTCGCCTGAAGAGGCCGACCACGTGGCGCGCGAGATCATCACCGCCTTCGAGGCGCCGCTGCTGCTCGAGGACCGCCGCGAAATCGCGATCTCGCCCTCGATCGGCATCAGCCTCTACCCCGACCACGCGCACGTGCCGACCGAGCTGCTCAAGCAGGCCGACACCGCCATGTACCAGGCCAAGGCCGCCGGCCGCCGCACCTTCATGCGCTACGACGACGCCATGGACGTGGTGGTGCGCCAGCGCGCAACCATTTCCGGTGCCTTGCGCAAGGTGCTCGACCGCAGCGAACTGCGCCTGGTGTTCCAGCCGCAGCTGGCGCTGGCGGAGGATCGGATCACCGGCGTCGAGGCGCTGCTGCGCTGGCACAGCGACGAGCACGGCGACATTCCGCCCAGCGATTTCATCCCGATGGCCGAGGAAAGCGGCCTGATCCTGGAAATCGGCGAGTGGGTGCTGCGCGAGGCCTGCCTGACCCTGCAGCGCTGGCGCCAGCACGGCCTGACCGAACTGACCGTCTCGGTCAACGTCTCGGTCTTGCAGCTGCTGCGCGGCGACTTTCCCGAGGTGGTGAGCGCGGTGCTGGCCGACATCGGCCTGCCACCCAGCGCGCTGGAGCTGGAGCTGACCGAGAGCGTGCTGATGGCCAACGCCGAACACGCCGCGGCCAAGCTGCAGTCGTTCCGCGAACTCGGCGTGTCGCTGGCGATCGATGATTTCGGCACCGGCTATTCTTCGCTGGCCTACCTCAAGCGCCTGCCGATCACCACGATCAAGATCGACAAGGCTTTCATCGGCGATCTCACCCACGACCCGGAAGACGCCGCGATCACCAGCACCGTCATCACCATGGCCCATTCGCTGGGCCTGAACGTGGTGGCCGAGGGCGTGGAAACCGATGCCCAGGTCCGCTTCCTGCGCGACCAGCGCTGCAACGAGATCCAGGGCTACTGGCTGTCGCCGCCGCTGGAAGCACATGCCTGCCTGGCCTTCATCCGCAACTGGCGCCCGGTCCGGACGCAGGTCGCCACGACCTCGCTGGCCACGCCTTGACCGTCCCGCGCGGCCTGCTATCGTGCGGGCCATGGACCGCCCGGACGTGATCGCCCAGCTTCGCGCCCTGACCGCGCGCATCGACGCGCTGGTCGATCGTGCGCAGAAGCTGTCCGAGGAGAACCGTTCGCTGCGCCAGCAGCACGAGCAGATCGCCGGCGAGCGCTCCCAGCTGCTGGCCAAGAACGAGCAGGCACGCTCGCGCGTGGAGGCGATGATCGCCCGGCTCAAGTCACTGGAGCAGCACACGTGAGCGCGCGCGCATGAGCGGCGCCAGCGAAGCGGTCAACGTCCGCCTGCTCGACCGCGAGTACACGGTGGGGGTGCCGCCCGACGGCCGCGAGAGCCTGGTGGCCGCGGCAAAGGTGCTGGACGAGCGCATGCGCGAGGTGCGCGGCAACAACCGCATGGCCGGGGTCGACCGCGTCGCGGTGCTCGCGGCGCTGAACCTGGCGCATGAGCTGCACCAGATCCACGAGGACAACGCGCAGCGCGACCGCGAGATGGCCGAGCTGCTCGAAGGCCTGCAGCGCAAGCTCGACGACCTGATCGACGCGCGCTGAGCGCGGGATGCACTTGCGTCGTTGTGCATGCGCGAAATGAACCGCGAGACCCACCTGCCGACGAACGGACTTGGCAGCTTTTTCCCTCGGGCTATACTGCGTCTGCGTCCTCTGCTGTGATCGACGGCATGCGCAACATTCGCCTTGTCCCTTAATTACGACCACGGGGGCGCGAGGAATCCGGGAGTGCAGGTCCGCCTTGCAGCGGGAAGCCCGATGGAAACCGAACGCTCCCACTTGAACCCCGGGTTCAAGGTCGTTTCGCAGGCATCGGCATGGCGGAGGACGTATTCATTCCGGTCGCGCGCCGCCACGGACTCCGTCGCGGCGCCGCTTCCAGTGACCCGGCAGCGGCGGTCACAATAGCGCGCATGCTCTTGCGCGGATCCCACCCATGAACGATGACCGCGGCGCGCTGCGCCGCGAGATGCGCGCGCGTCGACGCACCCTGCCCGCCACGACGCGCATTGCCGCAGCCGACGCGCTTGCCGCGCGCCTGCTGTCGCTGCCGTTTGCGCCGCAGGCCGGCTCGGTGGCCGGCTACTGGGCGATGGACGGCGAGATTGCGCTGCACGCCTGGCAGCTGCGCCTGCCGCGCGCCGTGCGGTACTGCCTGCCCGTGCTGCACGCCGACGACACCCTGCGTTTCGCGCCCTGGAAGCCAGGCGCGCCGCTGTCGACCAATCGCTACGGCATCCCCGAACCCGACGTGCCCGGCACCGAATTGCTGCGTCCGGACCAGCTCGATCTCGTGGTCGCGCCGGTGGTCGCGTTCGACGCGGCCGGGCACCGGCTGGGCATGGGCGGTGGCTGGTACGATCGCAGTTTCGCGGCGCGCGTGGACCAGCCTGCGCCGCCCCATCTGGTCGGCGCCGCGTTTTCCGTGCAGCAGGCCGACGCGATCATGGCCGCGGCCTGGGATATCCCGCTCGACGCGGTCTGCACCGAATCCGATACGTTCCTGGTGAGCCCATGAGTCCCCGCAAACGCTACTGGCTGATGAAATCCGAGCCTTCGGACTTCTCGATCGACGACCTCCAGCGCGTGCGCACCGAACCCTGGACCGGAGTGCGCAACTACCAGGCGCGCAACTTCATGCGCCAGATGCAGCTTGGCGACGGCGTGCTGTTCTACCACTCCAATACCGCCGTGCCCGGCATCTACGGCATTGCCGAAGTGGTGAGCACGGCGTATCCGGATCCGACCCAGTTCCAGAAGAAGTCGAAGTACTTCGATGAAAAGGCCACGCGCGAACAGCCGCGCTGGGACCTGGTGGACGTGGGCTTCGTGCGCAAACTGGAGCGCGGGATCGCGCTTGACGAGATCCGCGCGCACGCCGAAGGGCTTGGCGAGGAGTTCGCGCTGATCCGCAAGGGTTCGCGACTGTCGGTGCTGCCGGTGACGGCGGCGCAGTGGAAGCTGCTGCTGTCGCTGGAGTAGGGCCCGCCGACGCTCATTGCCACTTGGATCGCTGGCGCGGATTGCGGCGCGATCCGGACGCAGATCCATCCCTGCGGTCGGGATGACAGTTTCATTCCCGACGCACACTTCCGATTCCTGATTTCCTATTCACGGTTCAGCAAACACATGTCCGAACACAAGCGCCTGGCCGGCGAAAAGGCCATTGAATTCGTCGAGGACGGCATGATCGTCGGCGTCGGCACCGGCTCGACCGTGGCCTGCTTCATCGATGCGCTGGGCAGGATCCGCCACCGCATTGCCGGCGCGGTGTCGAGCTCGGAGCAGAGCACGCGGCAGCTGCGTGGCCTCGGCATCGAGGTGCTCGAGCTCAACACCACCGGGCCGCTGCAGTTGTACGTCGACGGCGCCGACGAATGCGACCCGCAGGGGCGGCTGATCAAGGGCGGCGGCGCGGCGCTCACGCGCGAGAAGATCATCGCCGAGGCCAGCGCGCGCTTCGTCTGCATCATCGATGCGGCCAAGCAGGTCGACGTGCTCGGCCGCTTCCCGCTGCCGGTCGAGGTGATCCCGATGGCGCGCAGCCTGGTGGCGCGCGAGATCCTGGCGCAGACCGGCGGCCAGCCGGTGTGGCGCGAGGGCGTGGTCACCGACAACGGCAACGCCGTGCTCGACATCCACAACCTGCGCATCACCGATCCGGTCGCGCTCGAGCGCGAGCTCAACCAGATCCCGGGCGTGGTCTGCGTCGGCCTGTTCGCGCGACGCGGCGCTGACGTCGTGATCGTCGGCGGGGAGGCGCCGCTGGTCCTGCGCTGAGGCGGGGGACGTTCCTGGTCCCATCCGCACGAAGTTGCTCAGCGCAGCACGAAGGCCGCCAGCAGTCGCCCCGCACGCCGCGGATGGACGCCACGCCGCCGCGTGGCCACCGCCATGGCAGAGCGGCGTCGCGGCACGACGGTTGGCGCGATGTGGGCATGGGCGCCATCGCGCCGCCGCAGACGCAGCGCGAAGGAGGTGACCAGCGCCGCGGCCGGCGCGGCCACCAGCCATAGCGGTATCCAGCCGGGACCTGCGATGGCAGCGGGCAGCGACAGCATGGCGACCAGGCCGAGGAACAGCGTGCCCAGCAGCGCCGCTTCGACGCTGCGCAGCGGATCGGCGGTGGTCCTGCGCGGCATTGGGGATGCTGTCATGGCGGTGGCTCCAGGGGTGGAGCGCAGCTTCCCGCGGGCACATCTCAGGGGCTGCGACCGTGCCGGGGCGGATGCGGCCGCCGCCGGGACCGGGCCTCAGTAGCCGGCCGCGTCCAGCGCCCGGGTCGCCACCGCGCGGCCCACGTCGATCACTTCGCCCGCGCGCCAGAACTCGTAGAACTGGCAGACATCGCGCGGGATGCGGATCAGCAGCTCCGGTGGATCCAGCGCCAGCTGCACGCGCGCGATCTGCGCCTGCATCGTATCCAGCGAGCGCGCCATGATCTCCGGCAGGCCCATGCGCAGTGCGTCGCCCGAGGTGTCACCCGAGACCGCGCGCTCCAGCCAATCGCCAACGCGCGCGGTGATGGTCGAACCATCGGCTCCGGCCTGCGGCTGCGCCGGCTCGCCCGGCGGGCGCTTGGGCCAGCCGTGCATGTCGACCGCGACCAGCCGGTGCGCATCCGACAGCCGGGTCGCCGTGATCGGCAGCGGCGCCAGCAGGCCGCCGTCGACCAGGGCGCGGCCGTTGATCCGGTGCGGCGTGAACAGTCCCGGGATCGCGAACGAGGCGCGCAGCGCGTCCCACAGCCGGCCCTCGCGAATCCACACCTCGCGCTGGCGTTCCAGGTCGACCGCGACCGCGGTGAACTCCACCGGCAGCGTCTCGATCAGCGGGTCGCCCACCACCTGGCGCATGGTGTCGACCAGGCGCTGACCGCGCAGCACGCCCGAACGGCGCCAGCCCGGGTCGAGCAGACGCAGGAAATCGATGCGCGACATGCTGCGCAGGCGCTCGTCGAATGCACGCAGCCTGCCGGCCGCGAAGATGCCGCCCACCAGCGCGCCGCTGGACGAGCCGGACACCGCGTCGATGACCAAGCCGCGCTCCTCCAGCACCTCGATCACGCCGATCTGCGCCAGCCCGCGCGCGCCGCCCGCGCCCAGCGCCAGCGCGATGCGCTCGCGCCCGGCCTGCGCGGGCGCGCCAGCTGCAGGGACTGCCGACATCACCGTTCGTAATTCGACAGCGCCAGCTGCAGCAGCGACTTGGCCTGTTCGCGCAATGCCGGCGGCGCCATGATCTCGGCGTCGGCGCCGTAGTGCAGCACGTCCATCAGCAGTTCGCGCGAGGCGCTGTAGGGCAGCTTGAGCTCGTAGCGCCCGTCCGGCAGCAGGCGCCCCTGCTGCTGCGAATGCCAGTGTTCGTCGGCCACCCAGCGCGCGGCCTTGGCGCTGAACATGATCGTCGCCACGCCCTTGGCCGGGCCGGAGAAGATGCCGTAGCTGCCGGCCAGGTGGGTGTCGAGCGCGGCCTCGTCGATGTCGCGGGCCTCGGCGTCGAGCACGCGCGCGGTGGCGATGCGGTCGACCGAAAAGCTGCGCAGCGCCTCGCGCTCCTGGTCCCAGGCATCCATGTACCAGTTGTCGCGGTAGTGGGTGATGCGCTGCGGCGAGACGGTGCGCCGGGTCTTCTCGTCGGTGGAGCGCGCGCGGTAGTCGAACGACAGCTGCCTGCGCTGCAGCACCGCCGAACAGACGTTGCGGAACACGTGCTCGTCCATGCGCCGCCCGCGGTGCGGGATCACGCGTACGCGCTCGACCGGCCAGTGCTTGCCGGTCGAATGCTCGTCGAGCAGCTTGTCGATGCGGGACTGCAGCGGCGCCAGCGCGCTGGACAGGATGCCGCCGCTGCTGCGCGAGAGCAGCTGCTGGGCAGCCAGCAGCGCGTGCAGCTCGTCGGAATTGAGCCACAGGCCCGGCAGCTCGAAGCGGCCGCCTTCCTCGCTGTCGTAGCGGAAGCCGGCCTCGCCGTCGCCGGCCACCGGGGCCATCAGCGCGTCACGCAGGAAGGCGAGGTCGCGGTAGACGGTGGCGCGGGAGCATTCGAGCTCCTCCTGCAGGCGCGCAACCGTCACCGGATAGCGCGATGTCTTGAGGATGCGGTGCAGGGACAGGATGCGTTCGTATCGGTCCATGCGGGCGATTATGCGCTGTCCGACGCCGCTTGGCGCCGGGCCGGGACCCGTCCGGGGGCCAACCCGGATTTGCAGCATCGGGGCACGGGCCGCACCATGTGCGGCGAATTTTGCGGGGAACGCGGCCGGACATGGCCTGCAGGACAACCAGACCACCACTGGCGCACACGACGCGCACGGGCATCCGTGCGGTCCTTGCGCGCGTCCACAGGGAGAGCGCATGGCCCTGTGGCTGACGCTGGCGATCCTGGTCGGCGCGATCTACCTGTTCGTCACCGAACGGCTGCGCGTGGACGTGGTCGCGCTGCTGGTGATGACCGCGCTGGTGGTGACCGGGGTACTCACGGTTCCCGAGGGCCTGTCGGGCTTCAGCAGCCAGGCCACGATCATGGTCGCGGCGATGTTCGTGCTGAGCGCGGCGCTGCAGCGCAACGGCGCGGTGGCGGCGATCGGCGAGGTGCTGTCGCGGATCCGCTCGCAGTGGCTGTTCCTGCTGGTGATGCTGGTGCTGGTCTCGTGCGTGGCGGCGTTCGTCAACAACACCGCCACCGTGGCGGTGTTCCTGCCACTGGTGCTGGCGGCCAGCACCGCCAACCGCTGGGCACCCTCGAAGTTCCTGATCCCGCTGTCGTACATGTCGCAGGCCGCGGGCGTCTGCACCCTGATCGGCACGTCGACCAACCTGTTGGTCGACGCGATGGCGCGCGACGCGATCGGCGTGGGCTTCACCCTGTTCGAGTTCGCGCCGCTGGGCATCGTCTTCGTCGGCATCTGCATGCTGTACCTGATGACGGTCGGACGCTGGCTGCTGCCCGACCGCGGCGTGCCCGGCACCGAGGAGCACGAGCACGTCGGCCGTTACGTCGCCGAGCTGCTGGTGCCCGAAGAGTCGAGCGCGATCGGATTGCGCCGCAGCCAGGTGGTGCCGGAGAGCATCGATGACGTGGTGGTGCTGGAGATCCTGCGCAACGGCCGTCCGGTCTATGGCGGCGAGGCCGAGGTGCGGGCCGGCGACCGGCTGCTGCTGCGTGGCGAGTGGAAGCGCATCGGCGCGGTGCGCAAGGCGCGCAAACTGAAGTTCGACCACGTCGCGCGTGACCTGGACGGCGACATCAACGCCGAGCGGGTTCAGGTCGAGGTCATGGTGTCGCCGGGCTCGCACCTGATCGGGCATACGCTGGCGGGCATGCGCTTCGGCCACATGTACCGGGCGCGGGTGCACGGCATCCACCGGCGCCTGCTGGATGTGCGCAGGCCGCTCGACCAGGTGCAGCTCAACCTCGGCGACGTGCTGTTGCTGGACGCCCCGGAAAAGGCGATCGACGACCTGCGCGCCGACAAGGGCATGATCGTGCTCGGCGCGCGCAAGCAGGCCAAGGTCGACGTGCTGCGCGCGACGCTGTCGGTGCTGGTGATGGTGTCCACGATCCTGGTCGCGGCGCTGGGCTGGATGTCGATCGTGGAAGCGGCGCTGCTGGGCTGCGCGACGCTGCTGGTGTCGGGCCTGATCGAACCCGACGAGGCCTACCGCGCGATCGACTGGCGGGTGATCTTGCTGCTGGCCGGGATCCTGCCGCTGGGCATCGCCCTGCAGAAGTCCGGCGGCGCCACCCTGGCGGCCGACTTCATGATCAGCAGCCTGGGCGGCTTCGGGCCGCTGGCGGCGCTGGCCGCGATCTACCTGATGACCTCGATCGCCACCGAGTTCATGAGCAACAACGCCTCGGCCGTGCTGGTGGTGCCGATCGCGCTGGCCGCCGCCGAGTCGATGGGCATCGACCCCAAGCCACTGCTGGTGGCCGTGGCCTTCGCCGCCTCGACCAGCTTCGCCACGCCGATCAGCTACCAGACCAACACCATGGTCTTCACCGCCGGCGGCTACCGGTTCTCGGATTTCGTGCGCATGGGCCTGCCGCTGAACATCGTGTTCTGCACCGCGGCGATCCTGCTGATTCCGCGCTTTTTCCCGTTCTGAGCGTCTCCACGCGGCGCGGGTGACGCTTTATTCAGGAATATGAGGCGCAGCTTGCGGACAATGGGCGGGTAATCGTTTCCATCCGTGGAGAACCTGGATGCTCGCCAGCTGGTGGCTGGCCGTGGTCGGCCTGCCCGTGTTCATGCAACCCCTGCCCGAAGCGCCAGGCCAGCCGGCGGCGCTGGCGGTCGCCTCCGGGCGGGTGTCGCTGCGCCAACCCTGCCTGCGCCTGGTCTGTCCCGACGCCGAGTGGCAGCAGGCGAGCCGCCCCGCTCGTACGCTGGAGCGGGCGCAGGCGCCCGGCGCATTCGAGGCGATCAGGCCGCAGCGGCTGCCGCGCCTGGCCACGCGCCGCTTCATCGGCCTGCACTCGCCTGCTTCGCGCCGCGACTGGTTCGATTCCAGCGGCGGCGCGGCCCTGGTCGATGCGCGCTACGGGATGGAAGCGGTGCGCAATTCGCAGACCCGCGTGCAGCTGGAGCTCGGCACGGGCTACCGCCTGCAGCCCTACGCCAACTACGGCACCGCCGCGCAGGGACCGGTGGCGATGGGGCAACTGCGTCTGTCGCAGCGGCTGGGGGAGTTCGGTTCATTGAACCAGCAGGTCCGGGTCGAGCGCGGACGCGAGAACGCCTACCTGCGCCAGACCATCGGCGTGGACCTGGACCTGGCCCCGCAGTGGTCGCTGCTGGGCGATTTCGAGCTGCGCCACGACACCGCGGGCAATGGCGGCCAGGGGCATACCGACCGGGAGGGGTCGGTGCGGTTTCGGTACGCGTTCTAGGGCTGGGGCGGTGCCGGGGGGATCCGGGCGCTTTGTTGGCGGTCGCGGCTGAAGCCGCTCCTACTGGAGCGGAGGCTTCAGCCAGGATTGAATAAATCAGGTGTGTGGCGCCAGCAGGGCGCCGGCGCCGTCGGCGAGCAGGCGGCGGGCGACTTGCTCGCCCAGCGCGCCGGGATCGTCGCCACTGGCCTGCGCGCGCAGGATGCGGCCGGTCGCGGCGTCGCCGACCATGCCCTGCAGCTGCAGCCGGTCTCCGTCGATCTTCTCGGCAAACGCCGCTACCGGGACGTGGCAGCTGCCGTGCAGGGCCCGGTTCATGGCGCGCTCGGCTTCGACGCAGCGCCGCGTCGGCGCGTCATCGAGGACGGACAGCAGTCGCTGCACGACGGGGTCGTCGTCGCGGCCCTCGACCGCGATCGCGCCCTGCGCGGGCGCGGGCAGCCACTGCGGCGCGAGCAGGCGGGAGCGGATGCGCGCGTCCAGGCCGAGCCGCAGCAGGCCGGCGCAGGCCAGCACGATCGCGTCGTATTCGTCCGCATCCAGCCGGCCCAGGCGCGTGTTGACGTTGCCGCGCAGGTCGCGCAGGCGCAGGTCGGGGCGGCGCGCGCGCAGCTGGGCCTGGCGCCGCAGCGACGAGGTGCCGACGCAGGCGCCTTCGGGCAGGTCGTCGATGCCGTGGTAGCGGTTGCTGACGAAGGCATCGGAGGGATCGGCGCGCTCCAGGATCGCCGGCAGGACGAAGCCCGGTTCGAGCTCCATCGGCACGTCCTTGAGCGAATGCACCGCGCAGTCGGCTTCGCCGCGCTGCATCGCCACTTCCAGCTCCTTGAGGAACAGGCCCTTGCCGCCGATCGCGGCCAGCGAACGGTCGAGCACTTCGTCGCCGCGGGTGCTCAGCGGCACCAGCGCGACCTCCAGGCCCGGGTGCGCCTGGCGCAGGCGCGCAGCCACGTGTTCGGTCTGCCACAGGGCAAGCGGGCTCTTGCGGGTGGCGATGCGGAGCAGGTCCATGGGCCGCATTATCCCCCGCCGCACCACACAGCGGCGAGCCGTGTCCTGGCGCCGCCGGAACGCCTACAGGTTGCGGATCGTGTCGCGCAGCTGCGCCACGCAGCGCCGGCTGACCTCGAGCGGTCGGTCGCCGTGGCGCAGGATGGCATGGACGTGGCCGTCCAGCCCGCGCCGCAGCTCGACCAGCTCATGGCGCGCCACCAGGCAGTTGCGGTGGATGCGCACGAAGCGGTCGCCGAACTCGTCCTCCAGCGACTTCAGCGATTCCTCGATCAGGTCCTCGCCGCGCGCGTGGTGGACCACGACGTATTTCTCTTCGGCCTGCAGGTAACGCACGTCCTCCACCGGGATCAGCCGCAGGCTGCCGCGCAGCCGCGCGCACAGGTGGGTGCGACGCGCACCGACTGTGTCGATGTCGGCGCCGTTCGTGCCGTGGCGCCCGGCGGTGAGCATGCGCGCGCGCTGCAGCGCCGACGCCAGGCGTTCGGCGCGCACCGGCTTGACCAGGTAGTCGGCCGCTTCGGCATCGAAGGCCGACAGCGCGTGCGCATCGTAGGCGGTGCAGAACACCACCACCGGGCGTGGCTCGAACGCCTGCAGGTGTCGCGCCACCTCGAGCCCGTCGATGCCCGGCATGGCGATATCGAGCAGGACCAGGTCCGGATCGTGCTCGGCGCAGGCGTGCAGGGTCTGGTGCCCGTCACCGACTTCGGCCACCACCTCGACGTCGGTCAGCGCGGCCAGCAGCATGCGCAGGCGCTCGCGGGCGAGGGGTTCGTCGTCGGCAATCACGATCTTCACCGGGGCATCCAGTCCTGGCAACGTGTCACCGCATGGTAGCCGCAGCCCCGCCAACGGCCAAACCCGTGGCTCAGCCGGCCGCGAGCCTGTTGCCGATCCAGTCGCCGAGGTCGCGGATCTCTTCGATGCAGACCGAGTGCGGCATCGGGTAGCGATGGAAGGCGACCTCGAAGCCGTGCTGGCGCATCCATGCCGCGCTCTGCTCGCCTGCGGCAAAGGGCACGACCGGATCGGCGGTGCCGTGGGCCATGAACAGCGGCTGCGCCTTCGCCGCTTCGACCAGGGCCGCAGCGGCGCTGGCGGCGCCGGGCAGGTAGGTCGACAGGCCGACCAGCCCGGCCAGCGGCTCGCTGCGGCGCAGGCCCGCGGCGAGGGTGATCGCGCCACCCTGCGAGAAACCCGCCAGGAAGATGCGTGAGGCAGGAATGCCGCGCGCGATCTCGCGGTCGATCAGCGCCGTGACCTGGGCGATGGACTCGGTCACGCCGGTTTCGTCGGCGCGGTTGGCCAGGTCGAAGTCGCGGATGTCGTACCAGGCGCGCATGCGCGCGCCGTTGTTGATCGTCACCGCGCGCACCGGCGCATGCGGGAACACGAAGCGCATCGCCGGCCAGTCGCCTCGCACCAGCTCCGGCAGGATCGACACGAAGTCGTTGCCGTCGGCGCCAAGACCGTGCAGCCACAGCACGCTCCACGCGGGATCGGCGCCGGTTTCGCGCTCGATCGTATCCAGCAACTGCAGCCCGCCTTCGGCCATCGTGTTCGTCCCCGTCGATGCAGCGGCGCACTATACCGCGCCGGTCGCGCGGCCAGCGTGGCGTGTCCGTCGGTCACTCGAGCGCAGGAGAGTCGCTTCAAGGCGACGCTGAAAAATTGTCATTTCGAGCGTAGCGAGAAATCTAGGCTTCTGATTTTTGGGGATTGACCGGCTTCGCCGTTGTAAAGCGCTTCTCACTGCGTTCGGAACGACAAACCGCAGTTTTTTAGCGTTGCCTCAGGACGACGAAGCTGGTCGGTCCTCGACTCCAAGCTGCGGACTCAGCCTTCCGCGCCCGATTGCTCTTCCAAGCCATGTTGCCGCCAGGCCACGCGGATGGCGTCGCGCGCAGCCTCGAGTGCGGCATCCACCGGCACGATCCGGGTGCGCCGGTCGAGCGTGCAGTCCAGTCCGGCTGCCACGAACAGCGCGTGCGCATCGCACAGCGCCGCTGCGCCCTGCGCGTCCAGCACGCCGGCCTGCGCCAGCGCGTCCACCAGCAGCGGCGTCGCACGCGGTGCCAGCAGGGCCGGATGGGCGTGGGCCTCGCGCAGCACCAGGTACTGCAGCAGGAATTCCAGGTCGACCAGCCCGCCTTCGCCCTGCTTGAGGTCGAACAGGCCATCGCCGCCGCGGTCGAGTTCGGCGCGCATGCGCGCGCGCATCGAAACCACATCCGCACGCAGAACCTCCTGCTCGCGCACCCGCGCCAGGGTGGCGGCACGCACGCTTTCGAACGCCGCCGCAAGTTCGGGATCACCGGCCACGCAGCGTGCGCGCACCAGCGCCTGGTGCTCCCAGGTCCACGCGCGTTCGCGCTGGTAGTCGCCATAGCTGGACAGGGTCGAGACCAGCAGGCCCTTGCCGCCGTCCGGGCGCAGGCGCACGTCGATGTCGTACAGCCGCCCGGCGCCGGTGACCGCACCGAGCAGGGCCACGATCTTCTGCGCCAGCCGCGCGAACCAGCGCGGCGCATCCAGCGGACGCGGCCCATCGGACTGCGCATCGGCGGGTGCGTCATACAGGAACACCAGGTCGAGGTCGGAGCCGAAGCCCAGCTCCTCACCGCCGAGGCTGCCGTAGCCGAGCACGGCGAAGCCGCCGCCCGCGATGCCGCCATGCGCGGTCTCGAGCTCGCGCCGCGCAAGCGCCAGCACGGCCTCTACCAGGCCGTCGGCCAGCCAGGCAAGCTGGCGGGTGCTGTCCTGTGCGGGCTGGCGCCGGTCGAGCGTGGCCAGCGCGATGCGGAAGCTGAGCTGCTGGCGGATTTCGTTGAGCGCGAACAGCGCCGATTCGGTGTCGTCCTCCTGCGCCGGGCCACAGGCTTCGGCGAACAGCTCGCGCCTCGGAAGCGGGCCTTCAGCGCGGGCATCGAGCAGTTCGTCGAGCAGCAGCGGATGCGCGGCCAGCCGCTCGGCCAGCAACGCGCTGCGCGTGACCAGGTCCACCACCCGCGCCAGCGCCGGCGGATGCTCGTCGAGCAGGGCGAGGTAGCTGGCGCGCCGCAGGATGTTGTGCAGCAGGGCGAGCAGGCGCCGGATCGCCTGCAGCGGCTGCGTGGCCGGCACCGACGCCTGCAGCAGCACCGGCATCACCCGATCGAGCCGCGCACGCGTGGCGTCGGACAGCTCGCGCACGCTGGGCGAGCGCGCGAAATCGCGCAGGGCCGCGTCCACGTTCGCGGCATCGCCGAACCCGGCCTGCGCCAGCACCGCCGAGTCGCTGGCCTCGGGCAGCGCACGCCAGTACGCGGCGATGTCGTGATCCACGGCCGGCTGCCGGCCGCGCTGGGAGAGCAGCGCGTCGAACTCGTTGGAGACGCGTTCGCGGCGCCGCTCGATCTCCACGAACAGTTCGTCCCAGTGCGCGTGGCCGAGACCGCGCGCAAGCCGGTCGCGATCGACCGCGGCGGCCGGCAGCACATGGGTCTGCTCGTCGCGCAGCATCTGCAGACGGTTCTCCAGCCGGCGCAGGAAGCGGTAGTCGTCGGCGAGGCAGGCGGCGGTGTCCTCGCTGACCTGGCCAGCCTCGCGCAGCGCCGCCAGCGCCGGCAGCAGCCGCGGCTGCTGCAGCGCCGGTTCGCGTCCGCCGCGGATCAGCTGCAGGGCCTGGGCGAGGAACTCGATCTCGCGGATGCCGCCCGGGCCGCGCTTGACGTCGTCGGCCAGCTCCTTGCGCGCGACCTCGGCCGCGATCATCGACTTCATCCCGCGCAGGCCGTCGAGCGCGCCGAAGTCGAGGTAGCGCCGGTAGACGAAGGGGCGCAGCGTGTCCAGGAACCGGTGTCCCGCCTCCACGTCCCCGGCCACCGGTCGCGCCTTCTGCCAGGCGTAGCGCTCCCAGTCGCGGCCCTCGCGCTGGAAGTACATCTCCAGCGCCGCAAAGCTCATCGCAACCCGGCCCGCGTTGCCGAAAGGACGCAGCCGCAGGTCGACGCGGTGGCAGAAGCCGTCGACGGTGACCTCGTCGAGCAGCCTGCCCAGCTGCTGGCCGAGGCGCGCAAAGTAGTCCTCGGCGGCCAGCGGGCGGCCGCCATCGCTCTCGCCGCCGTGTTCGTAGGCGTAAACCAGATCGATGTCGGAGCTGAAGTTGAGCTCGCTGCCGCCCAGCTTGCCCATGCCGAACACGACCAAGCGCACAAGCTGGCCCTCGCTATCGCGGACCACGCCATGGCGGCTGGCGAAGTCGCGCTCGAGCGCCTCCAGGGCAAGGGCCAGGCAGTCTTCGGCCAGGCGCGTGGTGCCGACGAGGGTGGTGTCGACATCGTCCAATCCGAGCACGTCGCGCCAGACCAGGCGCGTGGATTCGGCACGGCGATAGCGCCGCAGCAGCCGCGGCCAGTCGTCGCGACGCTCCGCTTCGAGCACCGGCTGCGGCAGCGGCTGCGCGCCGTCGTCCTGGGCCAGCTGCGCCAGCAGCGCCGGCTGCTGCACCAGCACGTCGACCGCGAAGTCGCTGGCCATCGCAACGCGCCACAGGCGTTCACGCAGCGTGCCGTCATCGGCCAGCGCAGGGAAGCGCGCAAGCGCGCGGTCGGCTATCGCATCGGACTGGGAGCGTGCGTCATCCATGCGGCGATTGTGGCAGGAGGACCGCGATGAGGCGCCCTGTCGTTTTGATCCTGTTCGGCGAACTGGACATAGCGGCGTCGCCATCGTCGGCATGTCATCGCCAGGGACGTGGGGGAAGCAGTCCCTGCCGCAGGCCTGCGGAGCAGCCCGGCATCCTGCCAAGGAAGCTCGTCACTCCGGCGGACAAAGCCATCATCCCGCGGACGACAAGTTCGTCATCCCGGCGCAAGCCGGAAGCGCTTTACAACAGCCTGAAAGGCTGGTCATCCGTTTTGACGTTGCCGGACGAGCATGGATTCAATGCGTTCGCAGGAACGACGGCAGTTGAAGGTCAGAACAATTAAAAAGGATTCTTCTCCCAATCGAGGGGGAAGGCGGTCACGGTTGCTGGACCCCTCGCGCGGGCTCGAGTAGACGCCGCGCCCTGTCGACTGGGCGATGGTCGTTTCGGGCTGGGTTGCGGCGGCGAGTCAGCCATGAATGGCTGACCGAGCCGAGAAGCAACCCCCGGCCCGGAACGGCCCCGGCCGCAGGCCTGATCCAGTCGCCTGCAATGCGGCCGACTCCCCTCAAATGGGAGAAGAACAAATAAAAAGCCCGCTGGCAGTTGCCTGCCAGCGGGCTTTGCTCCCTCCCCCACGTCGGGTGCGGGGCCATCGTGAACGATTCGTTAGGACGCTTGCACGCTGCACCGCAAAACGATACCGCCGGGTTTAGTAACGCGGTGCGCGGGTGCACCACAGGCGAAGCGCGCTGGTAACGTTTACAACCGCGCAACCATGCGGTATTGCCGCTCTGTCGCCCCTGTCCCCCAAGCGGCGCGCGCGCCCGGACGGTGGCGGCAACGGCGGAAATTTCACTCCGGACGCGGTCCGCGCCGCAGGTCGCGCAGGATTTCGCGTGCGGCATTGCGCCCTGGCAGGCCGGTGACGCCGCCGCCTGGATGCGTGCCCGAGCCGCACAGGTACAGGCCCGGCAACGCGCCGCGATAGTTGCCCTGCCCCAGCAGCGGGCGGGCGCTGAACATCTGGTCCAACCCGAGCGCGCCATGGAAGATGTCGCCGCCGACCAGGCCGAACTCACGCTCCAGGTCCAGCGGCGACAGCGCGTGCCAGCCCAGCACGCTGCGGGCGAAGTTGGGGGCAACTGCGTCGACGGTGTCGATCATCAGCCTGGCCACGGTGTCGCGGTGCGCGTCCCAGCCGCCGTCGACCTCGGGATGCACGTGCTGGCAGAACAGGCTCGCGACGTGCTGCCCGGGTGGCGCCAGCGTGTCGTCGAGCGTGGACGAGATCACCAGTTCGACGATCGGCGCGCGCGCCCAGCCCGGGTTGTGCGACTTCGATTTCGCGTCGAAATAGGCGTTCTCGAAATACTGCAGCGATGGGCCGACCAGGATCCCGCTCTGGTGGTGCGGCTGCAGCTGCGTGCCGGGCGCAGCGATAAAGTCGGGCAGCTCCGACAGCGCGACGTTCATGCGGAACGTGCCCGAACCGCAGCGATAGCGGGCGATGCGCTGCGCGGTGTCGTCGTCGAGGTGCTCGCGCGCGACCAGCCGCGTGTACAGCAGCTTCGGGTTGAGGTTGGACACCACCGTGCCGGCGCGCAGTTCGCGGCCGTCGGCCAGCGCCACGCCGACCGCGCGGCCGCGCTCCACCAGCACGCGCTCCACGGCCTGGCCGCTGTGCACCTGCACGCCACGCGCCGCGCACTCGGCCGCGATCGCCTGCGTGATCGCGCCCATGCCGCCGATCGCATGCCCCCACACGCCGGGCTTGCCGTTGGTTTCGCCGAACACGTGGTGCAGCAGCACGTATGCGCTGCCGGGCGTATACGGGCTGGCGAAGTTGCCGACCACCGAATCCCAGCCCAGCGCGGCCTTCAGTGGTTCGGATTCGAACCAGTGGTCGAGCAGTTCGCCGGCGGATTTGGTGAACAGGTCGAGCAGGTCGCGGCGGCCGCGCAGGTCCAGGTGCCCGAGGCGCCTGGCCACGTCGTACGAGGCCAGCCAGTCGCCCAGCGAGAGCCGGTCGCCGACGTTGGGCGGCGTACGCTGCATGAGTTCGCGCAGCACGACCACGATCCGATCGAGCATCGCGCCGTAATCGACGAGCCGCTCGATGTCGCGCGCCGACGAGGCCCGCAGCGATGCGGCGGTGTGGCCGTCGCCCAGGCGGAACGCGCGGCCGCCGGGCAGCGGCAGGAAGTTGGCGAACGGGCGCTCCACCACCCGCAGGCCGTGCTGCGCCAGGCGCAGTTCGCGGATCACCTTCGGGTTGAGCAGGCTGACGGTGTAGCTGGCGGTGGAGTTGCGGAAGCCCGGGTGGAATTCCTCGGTCACCGCCGCGCCACCGACCACGCCACGTCGTTCGAGCACCGTGACCTTCAATCCGGCCGCGGCCAGGTAGGCCGCGCACACCAGGCCGTTGTGGCCGCCGCCGATGATCAGGACGTCCGTTGCCTGCTGCACTGCCTTCCCCAGGTTGCCTGCCGTCACCATTCTACGAGTGCGCGCTGCGGGCGTAGGGTGCTGCAGCTGTCATCTCTCCCTCCGGTCGAGATGACAACGGTTGCGGCCGGACTTCTACCGCAGCAGGCGTTCGACCGCGTCGGCCAGGCGCTTGGCCGCGTCCGGGCGACCGAGCGCCGCGGCCGCGCGTGCGGCGTCGGGCAGGCGCGTGGGCGATTCGAAGGCCTCGCGCAGCGCCGTGGCCAATACGTCCGGACTCAGCTCGGCCTCCGGGATGTGCCAGCCAACGCCGGCTTCGGCCAGGGTCTGCGCGTTGCGCCGCTGCTCTTCGCGCGCGCCACCGTGCGGCAGGGGCACGAAGATCGCGGGACGGCCGATGGTGAGCAGGTCGGCCGCGGTGGTGGCGCCGGCGCGGGTCACGACCAGATGCGCGTCGCGCAGACGCTCGCCCATGTCGTCGAAGAACGGGCGCACGCTGGCGTCGATGCCGATGTCGCGCAGCTGCGCGACCAGCGTGTCGGCATCCTCGCCGCGGTACTGCAGCGACAGCTGCAGGCGCGCGCGCAAGGGTTCGGGCAGCAGTGCCAGCGCCGGCGGCACCACCCGACCGAACACCGCCGCACTCTGGCTGCCGCCAACCACCAGCAGCCGCAGCGGCCCCTGCGCATCGAAGGCCGGATAGTCGCCGCGCGCCGCCAGGATCGCCTGCCGCACCGGATTGCCTGTCTCGACGATCTTCGAAGCATCGAAGCGCTCGGCGCCGGCCACGACCGGGAACGAGGTCGCCAGTCCCGCGGCGAAGCGCAGCAGCTGCGCATTGGCCTTGCTCAGCCGCGTGGCCTGTTCGTGCAGCAGCAGCGGCAGCCCCAGGCTCCGGGCTGCGAGCGCCGGCGCAAAGCTGGGATAGCCGCCAAAGCCGACCATCAGCGCGGCGCCACGCCGCTTCAGGTCCGTGCGCGAGGCCAGCACGCCGCGCAGGATGCTCAGCGCCGCGCTGGCCTTTGCCGCGACGCCACCCTCGAGCGAGCTGGCCGGCAACACCACGTGCGGGATCCCGGCCAGCGCCTGTGCGTACTGCGCGCCGCGACGCTCGGTATGGATCACCACGTCGTGCCCGCGCGCCATGAGTTCTCGCGCCAGCGCTTCGGCCGGAAACAGGTGGCCGCCGGTGCCGCCGGCGGCAAGGGCGATGGTGGATCGGGCGGGTTTGGAAGAAGGCATCGGCGATCGGTGTGACCTGCGCAACGGCGCACTATAGAGGGATCGTGCATTGCGCCATACCGCGCAGAGCCGGCGTGCGACGCTTGCCGGTCGCTTGATGACGTCCGGATGACATCGCCCACATGCGCCGTCGGCGGCGCTCGCGCGTTGCTGTCATTTGCAACAGCCGCGCAGCACATCCACGCGAGCGCCTGCGGCCAAGTCGATTGCTACCGGAATCCGGCGCCACCCCATGACTTTCGACATGGGGCCGCCACGGTCCGGTCTGTACCATGACGGCCCTCGCATCGCGCCGCTGTCATCCATTCGCCCGCGCATGCGTTACCTCCCCCTTTGCCCCCGACCGCCCCGGCGGCCGGTCGCTTCGCTGCCCTTCGGAATACCGGATGAACCTCAAAGGCCTCGCCAGACCCGTCCTCATCGTCGTTGCCGTACTCGTTGCCGGTCTGCTGCTGTGGCGCGGCTTCGGCAGCGACGAACCCGCGCCCCAGGGCGGGCGCGGCGGCTGGCGCGACGGCGAGCGCCCGCCGACGCCGGTGCGCGTGGTGGTGGCCGCGCGCGAGCAGCTCGCCGTCCAGCTCAAGGCGTTGGGCACGGTGACGCCGCTGAAGTCGGTGACCGTGCGCCCGCGCGTGGACGGCGAACTGCTGCGCGTGGTGTTCGAGGAAGGCCAGCACGTCGAAGCCGGCGCGCTGCTGGCCGAGATCGACCCCGCATCCTTCCGCATCCAGCTTGCGCAGGCGCAGGGCCAGCAGAAGCAGAACCTGGCCGAGCTGGAAAATGCGCGCATCCAGCTGCAGCGCTATCGCGACCTGGCACAAGGCGCGTACGTGTCGGCGCAGGACGTGGCCAACCTGCAGGCGCAGGTGCGCCAGTTCGAGGGCCGCCGCGAGATCGACCAGGCAGCGGTCGACGAGGCCAGGCTGCAGCTGCAGTACACCCGCATCGTGGCGCCGGTGGCGGGCCGCGTCGGCCTGCGCACGGTGGACGCCGGCAACCTGGTGGGCAGCGGCGACGAAGATGGCATCGCGAGCATCGCGCAGATGCGTCCGATCAGCGTGCTGTTCTCGGTGCCGGAAAACGTGCTGCCTTCGGTGATCGAGGCCGCGCGCAGCAACCCGGCGCTGCCGGTGCAGGCCTGGGACCGCAGCGAGCGCCACGTGCTCGCCAGCGGCCGGCTGTCGAGCATCGACAACCGCATCGACACCGAGACCGGCACGCTGCGCCTGCGCGCCCTGTTCGACAACGCCGACGGCGCGCTGTTCCCCAACCAGTTCGTCAATGCGCGCCTGCAACTGGACGACGACGAGACGCTGGTGATCCCGGACGCCGCGGTGCAGTTCGGCAACCAGGGCACCTATGTCTACCTGGTCAACGACGACGACACCGCCAGCGTGCGGCCGGTGGTGCTGGGCGCGGGCAGCGAAGGCCGCGTGGCCGTGCTCGAGGGGCTCGAGGCCGGCGATCGCGTGGTGCTCGAAGGCATCGATCGCCTGAGCGAAGGCGCCAAGGTCGAGGTCGTCGAGACCGACGTCTCAGGCGATGAAACCACACCCTCGCAGGACGCCGGGCCCGCCGCATGAACCTCTCGCGCCCGTTCATCCTGCGGCCGGTGGCGACCACGCTGCTGATGCTGGCGCTGCTGCTGTCGGGCCTGTTCGCCTACCGTCTGCTGCCGGTCGCGGCGCTGCCGCAGGTCGACTACCCGATCATCCAGGTGCTCACGCTGTATCCCGGCGCCAGCCCCACCGTCACCACCAGCGCGGTGACCGCGCCGCTGGAGCGGCGGCTGGGCCAGATCCCCGGCCTCAACCAGATGTCGTCGACCAGCTCCGGCGGCGCATCGGTGATCACGCTGCAGTTCGCGCTCGAAGTCGACCTGGGCGTGGCCGAGCAGGAGGTGCAGGCGGCGATCAACAGCGCAAGCAGCTTCCTGCCCAACGACCTGCCGATGCCGCCGGTGTACCGCAAGGTCAACCCGGCCGACACGCCGATCCTCACCCTGGCGATCACCTCGCCGACGCTGGCCCTGCCCGAGGTCTACGACCTGGTCGATACGCGCATGGCGCAGCGCCTGTCGCAGCTGTCGGGCGTGGGCCTGGTGAGCATCGCCGGCGGCCAGCGCCCCGCGGTGCGCATCCAGGTCAACCCGTCGGCGCTGGCCTCGGCCGGCGTGGGCATGGACCAGATCCGCGCCGCGATCGCCGCGGCCAACGTCAACATGCCCAAGGGCAGCTTCGACGGCCCGACCCGCGCGATCATGCTCGACGCCAACGACCAGATGCGTTCGGCGCAGGAATACCGCGACCTGGTCATCAGCTTCCGCGACGGCGCGCCGCTGCGCCTGGGCGAGGTGGCCAGCGTCGAACAGGGGGCCGAGAACCGTCAGCTCGCCGCCTGGTCGGGTGATACGCCGGCGATCCTGGTCAACATCCAGCGCCAGCCGGGCGCCAACGTGATCGAGGTGGTCGACGGCATCCACGAGCTGCTGCCACGGCTGCGCGCGGCGATGCCGGCCGCGGTCGAGGTGACCGTGCTCAGCGACCGCACCGAATCGATCCGCGCCTCGATCAAGGGCGTGCAGCACGAGCTGCTGATGGCGATCGGCCTGGTGGTGCTGGTGACGTTCGTGTTCCTGCGCACCATCCCGGCCACGATCATCCCCAGCCTGGCGGTGCCGCTGTCGCTGGTGTCGACCTTCGGCTTCATGCTGCTGGCCGGCTTCTCGCTCAACAACCTCACCCTGATGGCGCTGACCATCGCCACCGGCTTCGTGGTCGACGACGCGATCGTGATGCTGGAGAACGTCGCGCGCCACATGGAGCAGGGCAAGAGCCGGCTGCAGGCTGCACTCGACGGCGCGCGCCAGATCGGCTTCACCCTGATCTCGCTCACCGTTTCGCTGATCGCGGTGCTGATCCCGCTGCTGTTCATGGGCGACGTGGTCGGCCGGCTGTTCCACGAGTTCGCGATCACGCTGGCGGTCGCCATCGCGATCTCGCTGGTGGTCTCGCTCACGCTCACGCCGATGCTGTGCGCGCGCTTCCTCAAGGCCGGCCGCGACCACGGCGTCGCCGAGGGCGACGATGCCCAGGCCGCCGGCGCGGAAGGCGACATGTTCGACCGCGTGATCGCCGCCTACGACCGCGCCCTGCACTGGACCCTGGCGCGGCAGCCGCTGATGCTCGGCATCACCGTCGCCACCCTGGTGCTGACCGCGCTGCTGTACCTGGCCGTGCCCAAGGGCTTCTTCCCCTCGCAGGACGCGGGCCTGATCCAGGGCATCAGCCAGGCGCCGGCTTCGATTTCGTTCCAGGCGATGGCGCAGCGTCAGCAGGCGCTGGCCGATGCGATCCTCGAGGATCCGGACGTGGCCTCGCTGTCCTCGTTCATCGGCGTGGACGGCAACAATCCCACCCTCAACACCGGACGCCTGCTGATCGAGCTCAAGCCGCATGCGCAGCGCGATGCCGGCGCGCACGCGATCATCGAGCGGATGCAGGCGCGCGCGACGCAGGTGCCGGGCATCGCGCTGTTCCTGCAGCCGGTGCAGGAGCTGGGCATCGAGGACCGGGTGAGCCGCGGCCAATACCAGTTCGCGTTGACCAGCCCCGACCAGGCCGCGCTGTCTGCGTGGGCGCCGCGCATGATCGAGCACCTGCGCGGCACCGGCGCGCTCGCCGACGTGGCCGGCGACCTGCAGGACGACGGCCTGCAGGCCTGGGTGGACATCGACCGCGACGCCGCCGCGCGCCTGGGCGTGCAGGCCTCAGATGTCGCCGACGCGCTGTACGACGCCTTCGGCCAGCGCCAGATCTCGACCATCTTCACCCAGTCCAACCAGTACCGCGTGGTGCTCGAGGCCGACGCGCAGTTCCAGCTGGGGCCGGAGGCGATCGAACGCATCTACGTGGCCACGGCCGACGGCGGACAGACGCCGCTGTCGGGTATCGCGCGCGTGTCCACGCGCACCGCGCCGCTGCTGGTGAGCCATATCGGCCAGTTTCCGGCGGCGATGGTGTCGTTCAACCTCGCGCCGGGCGCGTCGCTGGGCGAGGCGGTGGAGCAGATCGAGGCTGCGCGCGATGCGATCGGCTTGCCGACATCGGTCGAGTTGCGGCTGCAGGGCGGCGCGCAGGCGTTCCGCAACTCGCTCTCGAGCACGCTGTGGCTGGTGCTGGCCGCGGTGCTGGTGATGTACATCGTGCTGGGGGTGCTCTACGAGAGCTTCATCCACCCGGTGACGATCCTGTCCACCCTGCCCTCGGCCACGGTCGGTGCGCTGGCCGCGCTGCTGCTGACCGGGCGCAGCCTGGACCTGATCGCGGTGATCGGCATCATCCTGCTGATCGGGCTGGTGAAGAAGAACGGCATCATGATGGTCGACTTCGCGCTTGAGGCCGAGCGCGAACAGGGCCTGTCGCCGCAGCAGGCGATCCACCGCGCCGCGCTGCTTCGCTTCCGGCCGATCCTGATGACCACGCTGGCGGCGCTGTTCGCCGCCATCCCGATGATGCTGGCCAGCGGCTCGGGCGCCGAGCTGCGCCAGCCGCTGGGCCTGGTGATGGTCGGCGGGCTGCTGGTGAGCCAGGTGCTGACCCTGTTCACGACGCCGGTGATCTACCTGTTCTTCGACCGGCTGGTGCACGGCAAGGCATCTGCCGGGATCGCGGGCGAACCGGCCGCGGGCTGATGGACACGCAGCGCCTCAACCTTTCGCGCATCTTCATCGAGCGGCCGGTCGCGACGATCCTGCTGGCGGTCGCGGTGGTGCTGGCGGGCATGCTCGCCTACCGGATGCTGCCGGTGGCGCCGCTGCCGCAGATCGACTATCCGGCGATCCAGGTCAGCGCCTCGCTGCCCGGCGCCAGCCCCGAGTCGATGGCCGCCACCGTGGCCACGCCGCTGGAGCGCGCGCTCGGCACCATCCCCGGCATCACCCGGATCAGCTCGAGCAGCGGCCAGGGCACTACCCGCATCGACCTGCAGTTCAGCCTCGACCGCAACGTCGACGAGGCCGCGCGCGAAGTGCAGGCCGCGCTCAATGCCGCGCGCGCGCAGCTGCCGGCGGGCATGCCGGGCATGCCGCAGTACCGCAAGATCAATCCCTCGCAGGCGCCGATCCTGGCGCTGGCGCTGAGTTCGGCCACGCACACGCCGGGCCAGGTCTACGACGTCGCCTCGACGATCATCGCGCAGAAGATCGCGCAGATCCCCGGCGTCGGCCAGGTCGAGGCCGGCGGCAGTTCGCTGCCGGCGGTGCGCGTGTCGCTCAACCCGAATGCGCTCAACCAGTACGGCATCGCCCTGGACGAAGTGGCCGGCGCGATCCGCAGCGCCAACGCGCTGCGTCCGCTCGGCCACGTGGTGCGCGGCGAGCGCCAGTGGCAGATCGAGGCCAGCCTGCAGCTGCGCAGCGCCGACCAGTACCGCGGCCTGATCGTCGCCTGGCGCAACGGCCGCCCGGTGCACCTGCGCGACGTGGCCGAGGTCAACGAAGGCACCGAGAACCGCTATGCCGCCGGCTTCCACAACGACCGCGACGCGGTGCTGCTGGTGGTCAGCCGCCAGCCCGGGGCCAACATCATCCGCACGGTCGACGCGATCCACGCGCAGATGGACGCGCTGCAGGCGCTGCTGCCGGCCGGCATCGACATGACGCTAGTGATGGACCGCTCGCCGGTGATCCGCGCCACCCTGGGAGAGGCCGAGACCACCCTGTTGCTCGCCATCGCGCTGGTGGTGCTGGTGGTGCTGGCGTTCCTGGGCAGCTGGCGCGCGGCGCTGGTGCCGACGCTGGCCATCCCGGTCTCGCTGTGCGGCGCGCTGGCGATCATCTGGCTGGCCGGCTTCTCGCTCAACACCATGTCGCTGATGGCGCTGATCGTGGCCGCGGTGCTGGTGGTGGACGATGCGATCGTGGTGCTGGAGAACATCTCGCGCCATATCGACAACGGGCTCAAGCCCTGGGACGCGGCGATGCGCGGCGCCGGCGAGGTCGGCGTCACCCTGCTGTCGATGAACATCGCGCTGGGCGTGGTGTTCGTCTCGATCCTGTTCCTGGACGACTTCGTCGAGCGCCTGTTCCGCGAGTTCTCGCTGACCCTGGTCGCGGCGATGACGGTCTCGCTGCTGGTGTCGCTGAGCCTGACGCCGACGCTGTGCGCGCGCCTGCTCGGTGGCCACCGCCGCACCGCCGACGTGCCCAAGTGGCAGCGCCTGGGCACGCATGTCTCCGATCGCCTGCGCGACCTGTACCTGCGCTCACTCCGCGGCACGCTGCGGCACACCACGGTGGCGCTGCTGATCCTGCTCGGCGCCATCGTGTTCAACGCCTTCCTGTTCGCCAAGGTGCCCAAGGGCACCGTGCCCGAGCAGGACACCGGCCAGCTGCGCGGCTTCGCGCGCGGCGACGACGGCCTGTCGTTCCAGGTGATGCAGCCCAAGATCCAGACCTATCGCGAGTACCTGCTGGCGGACCCGGCGATCGAGGAGATCTCCGGTTACCTCGGCGGTGGCACCGGCGTGAACAACGGCTACGTGATGATCCAGATGAAGCCGCTGTCCGAGCGCGGCGTGTCCAGCCGCGAGGTGATCGACCGGCTGCGCGAGGACCTGCCCAGGCTGCCCGGCGGCAACCTTTGGCTGTGGGTGGACCAGGACATCCGCATCGGCGGCGGTGGCGGCAGCGGCGAGGGCAACTACGAGCTGCAGCTGCTCGCCGACGACAGCGCGCCGCTGCGCGCGTGGACGCCGCGCATCCGCGACGCGCTCGAGGCGCTGCCGCAGCTGGTGGACGTGGAGTCGGGCGGCGACGAGGGCATGCGCCAGGTCGCGCTGGAGATCGACCGCAGCGCCGCCGCGCAGCTGGGCGTGGACATGCGCACCATCGGCACCGTGCTCAACAACTCCTTCAGCCAGCGCCAGGTGGCCACGCTCTACGACAGCCTCAACCAGTACCGCGTGGTGATGGAACTCGATCCGCGCCACACGCAGACGCCCGAGACGCTCGACCAGGTGTTCGCGATCGGCGGCGACGGGCAACGCGTGCCGCTGTCGGCCTTCGCCCGCTGGGAGTACGGCATGGCGCCCGACCGCATCCAGCATCGCGAGCAGTTCGTCTCGACCCGGGTCAGCTTCGCGCTGGCGCCGGAGGTCACCCTGGGCGAGGCGGTCGAGGCGATCGACCAGGCGATGGCGCAGATCATGCTGCCCAACGAGGTGCAGGCGCGGCTGGGCGAGGAGGCCGGCAGCCTGCAGGAGATGCGCGAGCGCCAGCTGTGGATGATTCTGGGCGCGGTGCTGGCGGTCTACCTGGTGCTGGGCGTGCTGTACGAGAGCTACATCCAGCCGCTGGCGATCCTGTCGATCCTGCCATCAGCCGGTATCGGCGCGCTGCTGGCGCTGCTGCTGTTCGGCGGCGCGCTCGACCTGATCTCGCTGCTGGGCCTGTTCCTGCTGGTCGGCGTGGTGATGAAGAACACCATCCTGATGGTCGACTTCGCGCTCGCCGCGCAGCGCGAACGGGGCCTGTCCGCGGACGCTGCGATGCTGGAAGCGGCCAGGCTGCGCTTCCGCCCGATCCTGATGACCTCGCTCGCCGCCCTGCTCGGCATGCTGCCGCTGGTGCTGTCGAGCGGCGAAGGCTGGGAAATGCGCCGCCCGCTGGGCCTGGCCATCGTCGGCGGCCTGCTGGTGAGCCAGTGGCTGACGCTGTACACCACGCCGGCAGCGTTCCTGGTGCTGGCGCGGATGCGCGCGAAGTTCGCGCGCGGAGCGAAGGCCGAGCCGGGGACTGCCGCGGAGGGCCGCTGATTGCGGCATCCGCGCTGACGCGGCGTTTGCGCCGACGAGGCATCTGCGCCGACGCGGCATGTGAATCACCGCGGCATTTCGAGTGCCGTCATCCCGGCGAAAGCCGGAAGCGCTTTACAACAGCCTGAAAGGCTGGTCATCCATTTTCCGAAGTGGGCGTCAAACGTCAGGAGCAGATGGATCCCGGCTTTCGCCGGGATGACGGGATTCTGGGCTCAGCAATTCGGGATGGTCCCCGCTTCGACACCGACGTCGACCTCCACATCGGCTTCGACATCGGCTTCCACTTCGAAAAACGCCAGCTTGCGCGCCTTCGGCAGCTGCTTCAGTTGCCACTCCGCACGCGACGCCGTCGCCCGGTCCGGATAAACGCGACTGGCGATCAGGCGCAGCGGCGCGCGGCCCCGTGTGTAGCGCGCGCCCTTGCCCGCCGCATGCGCGCGCAGGCGTGCGTCGAGATCGTTGCTGATGCCGGCGTACCAGCTGCCGTCGCCGCATTCGAGCAGGTACAGCCACCAGGTGTTCGCCCACGCACTCATGGCAGCAGATGCGGGCGGCCGTCGTACCACTCGCGCGCGTTGCGCAGGTGCAGCTTCGGGCGCTCGCCCGTCAGTTCGACGCCCACGCCCAGCACGCCCCACCTGGCGTAAAGATCCCCCTGCCGCCGCTGGCCCTGCAGGCGCATCCGCGCGTCGACCTGGAAACGCTGGTTGGCCGCATGCATGCGGTCGAGCACCAGCTTGTCGCCCTGCCACAGCCAGCGACCGTCGAGGCTGACCTCGCCGGCATCGACGACGCGACCGATCCAGGCCGGATAGTCGGCACGGTCGGCGAACATTGCCAGCAGGAAATCCAGGTCCTTCATGCGCGCGCGCAGCTTGCCCCCGGCGGTGGCTGGCTGCCTCCAGGCCACGTGTCCGTCCTGCAGGTCGACCGTGGCCCACCAGCCGCGGCGCGCATGGCCGCCGCGTTCGCGGAAGCCGACGTTGCGCAGGCGCAGCTGCGTGCCGCCGAGGTGGAAATTGCCCTGCTGCAGGCTGCCGCGACGCAGTCGCCCGTCGATCACCACATCGCCGTCGAGCGCCAGGCCCGCCACCGACAGCCGCGCCTTGCGCGCATCGACGCGCAACGTGCCCTCGCCGACCTCGCCCTCGCCATTCACGCGCAGGTCGCCGCTGAGGCGACCGCTGCCACCGGCAAAGCGGACGCGATCATTGGGCAGGTAGGGATTGAACATCGCCAGCTCCGGGACGCTCGCGTTCTGGAAACGCACGCGCGCCTGCAGGGACTCGCGCATGCGATCGAGCTGCGCGTCGGACTCCACGTCCACGCGCAGGTCGTTGCCGTACACCCAGGGCCGCTGCGGCGTGCTGCCGGGCGCAGCGTCGAAGCGCTCCATCGCCAGCGACACGCGCGAGCGCGGCACTCCATCCTCGCCCGCCTCGATCACGGCATCGGCGCGGGCGCGCCCGCTGAAGCGGTTGCCGAGCACATCGGCGCGCGCCTCCACCTCGCGCACGTGCAGGCGGCTGCCGGTGGCGAGGCGGCCATCGGCCAGCTGCAGGTCCGCCTCGACCGTGCCACTGCCATCCAGCGCCAGCCAGTCGGCCTGGGTGAACAGCGCCAGCAGGCCGCCCAGCGACGGCACGTGCCAGCGTCCGCGCGCGGTGCTGGTTGACTGCATCAGTCGCTGGCGCGCGTCCTGCAGCGGCAGCGCAGTGCCGGGCATGCGCAGGTCGGCTGCCAGCCAGGTGTCGTGGCCGGGCTGCTGCGGCACCTGCGCGCGCAGGTGCAGGGATTGATCGACATCGAGCGTCAAGTCCAGCGCGCTGTCGTGCGCGGTGCCCTGCGCATCCACGAAGCGCAGCGGTGCATGCACGCGCAGGCGATCGCCCTCGCGCAGCGCGCCGTCGTCCAGGGCCAGCTTCGCCTCGAGGCGGCCGATGCCGGGCACTGCGTCGAACCGGTAGTGACCGTCCTCGCCAAGCACCGCCTGCAGCGCGACCGTGCTTGCCTGCAGATCGAGCGTGGCACTAAGCAGGGGCAGCTTGCCCAGCCCGGGATGCGCGCTGGACAGGTGCGGGGCCAGGGCGAACCCTGCGTCGATGCGCGCATCGCCCAGCCACTGTCCGCCATCGCGCTGCACGCTGGCGCTTTCGAAATGCGCCATGGACGGGAACAGCTCGAGCGAACCACCGCGGAACTGCTTGGAGAAACCCACCTCGGCGCGTCCCTTCCCGGTGATGTGCCAACCGAACAGGTCGGCGCCTGTCACGCTGTCGCTGGCGATACGGTCCATGCGCAAGGTCCAGCCGCTGGCATGCGGCTCCGCCCGCGCCAATTCCACGCCGGCGCGAGCCACCGCACCTGTCGGCCGTGGAAGCTCCACGTCGACGGGAGCGACCGCATCGACCGGTCGCGGCAGTTCGACGTCGACGCGAGAGACCGCACCGGTCGGTCGTGGCAGCTCCTCGTCGACGCGGGCGACCGTACCGGTGACCGCTTCGGCCTCTAGCCAGGGCACGCGGACTTCCCGGCGCAGCAGCGGCCACAGCGCGATCCGTCCGCGCACCTGACCTGCCTGCGCGCTCCACTGCGTGCGCCGGGCCTGCCCCTGCATCCGCACATCGCCCAGGGTGACGCGTCCCGGCCACAGCGTATGCGCCGAAGACCAGTCCATGCGGAAGGTCCCGGGCTTGCGACCGACCAGCTCGCGCGCCAGGTCCGAGCGCAGGAACACATTGCCCGCGACGAGGTACAGCGCGTACACGGCAAGCAACGCCACCGCGAGCGCCAACGTGTAGCGTCGCAGGCGAGCCCAGCCGGAAGGGGACGTATCCATGCGCAAAGGATGCCCGAAGCGGGCGTCGCTGCGCAGCGGCAGGCGCCACGGCGCACCGCGATGCAGGAAAAACCCGATGCCACCGCCACTGCGCCAGCACCATGCCGGCTTGCAGTGGCGGCGCTTGCCGGCGCCCCTGCGCACATCGCGCCTTGTCCGGCCCGAAGCGCGCGCCGGTTTGCGCATCCCCGGAGCGGGTGCTAGCGTCGGCCGTGGATCCATCGGGGCGGGCTGTGGCGGACAGCGAAATCACGCAATTGCTGGTGCGCGCACGCAGTGGCGAACCCGCGCTGATCGGTGCCGTGTTCGAGGCCCTGTATCCCGAGCTCCGGCGACTGGCCAATTCGCGCATTTCTGGCCGCGAATCCACGTTCACCCCGACCATGCTGGTGCATGAGCTGTACCTGCGCATCAGCCAGGGCGCCGCGCTCCCGCTGGCCGACCGCCAGCATTTTTTCGCTGCCTCGGCGCGCGCGATGCGCTGGATCCTGGTCGAACACGTGCGCCAGCACGCCACCGTCAAGCGCGGCGGCGAGCACCTCCTGGTGAGCCTGGACGATGCGATTCCCGGCGCGCCACCGGTGCCGACCGACGTCCTTGCGCTGGACCAGGGCCTGGACGCGCTGGAGGCGATCAGTCCGCAGCGTCGCCAGATCGTCGAGCTGCGCTGGTTTGCCGGGCTCGAATTCGCCGAGATCGCCCGCGTGCTCGAATGCTCGGAACGCACCGTCTATCGCGAATGGGAACGCGCGCGTGCTTTCCTGCAGGCGATGCTGGACGAGGATCGCGATGGAGCCTGAGCAACTGGCGCACTGGCAGGCGGCCGATGCGCTGTTCGACCACTGGCTGGACCTGCCCGACGACCAGCGCGACGCCTGGCTTGCCGCGCAGCAGCCCGAACCGCCGGTGCGGCGACGACTCGAGAAGTTGATCGCCGCGCATCGTCATCCCAAGGCCTCGCTCGATCCGGGGGCGGGCAACCTGGCCGGTTGCCGCCTCGGCGACTGGACCCTGGACGACGAACTCGGGCGTGGCGGCATGGCCGTGGTCTACCGCGGCTGGCGCACCCAGGGCATGGCGCGACAGCAGGCCGCGCTCAAGGTCCTGACCCTCGGGGCACTCGGCGCGCACGGGCGCGAACGTTTCCGGCGCGAGGCCGAGATCCTCGCCCGGCTCAACCATCCCCACATCACCGCCCTGGTCGATTCGGGCGTGGCCGAGGACGGCACCTGCTGGCTGGCGATGCCGCTGGTGGAGGGCGAGCGCATCGACCGCTGGTGCGATACGCATGCGCTGGATGCGCGCGCGATCGTGCAGCTCTCGCTGCAGGTCTGCAGCGCGGTGGCCTGGGCGCACCGCAGCCTGGTGGTCCATCGCGACCTCAAGCCGTCCAACGTGCTGGTGGAAGCGGGCGGACACGTGCGCCTGCTCGACTTCGGCATCGGCCAGTTCACCGACGTCGAGGGCGAACGCACGCAGACCCTGTGGCGCGCGCTCACGCCCGGCTATGCCGCGCCCGAACAGTTGCGCGGCGATCCGCCGAGCACGGCGGTCGATGTCTACGGACTGGGCGCGCTGCTGCACCGGCTGCTGACCGGCCGCACGCCGCAGGCAGCGACGGACGGCACCGACACCACCCGACCCTCGCTGCTGGTACGCAATGCCGACGATACCTACCACCGCCACTACGTCCCGCTGAAGAACGATCTCGACCGGGTCCTGCTCAAGGCCCTGGCCGAGGAGCCGGAGCAGCGCTACCCGTCCGCCGGGGCGCTGGCCGACGACCTGCACCGCTGGCTCGACGGCCACCCGGTGCTGGCGCAGAAGCCGAAGCCGGGTTACCGGCTGCGCAAGTTCATGCTGCGCAACAGGGTCGGGGTTGCGGCTGCGGGCCTGCTGGCCGTCACCCTCGGCGCGGGCGCGGGGGCGACACTCTGGCAGGCCGACGTCGCGCGACGCGAAGCCGGACATGCGCACGACCGGGCGCAGCGTGCCGAAGCAGTCCGCGACTTTCTCGGCAACGCCTTCATTTCCACGCGCCCGGCGCAAGGCCGCGTTCCCGATGCGCTGGAGATCGTCGACGCCAGCGCACGCGACGCGCGCGAAACGCTTGCCTCCAGCGATCCACTGGCCGCCGCCGACGTGCTGCTGCTGACCGGCACGGTGCGCGCGAACCTCGATGCCATCGACGACGCCGAAGCCGACCTGAAGGAAGCGCTGCGCCTGCTTGCCCCGCACGAACGGAACGCCGCGAGCGAGCTTTCGCGCGCGCACTGGGAACTGGGCCGCATCGCCCGGCAGCGGGGCGACCGCAAGGCCGCGCGCGAACACATCGAGCGCACCGTGGCGCTCAACGCACGGTGGGACGCGCCGCCCAACGAACGCATTCGCGCCCGGATCTCGCTGGGGGAAACCCTGCTGACCGAGGAACCGACCCAGGCCGCGACGCTGTTCCGCGCCGTCATCGACGAAATCAAGGGCACCGAACTCGAAGACTCGCTGCGCCACCTCAACGCGCTGAACGGCCTTTCGATTGCACTCGCCACGCCGGGCCACGACCCCGGGGTCCGGCTGCCGATCCAGGAAGAGCGCCTGCGCATCGCACGCAAGATCTATGACGACGACAGCGGCGGCTACGCCTTCACCCTGACCGACGTCACCCATACCTTCCGCAGCCTCGGCATGTTCGAGCGTGCCGAAGCACTGGCCAGGGAGGCTGTTGCCGTTGCCGACCGAACGCGCCAGCGCCCGGTCGAACTCAAGGCGATGACCCGCTGCAACCTGGCCTTGTACCTGCAGCAGCGTGGACGCTTCGAGGAGGCCCTGCCGCTGTTCGACACCGGCAACGCGCTCCTGATCGACAGCGGCAACAAGGGCATTGGTACGGAGCGCTGCATACGCGGCCGCGCCTACGTGCGCGGAGCGCTGGGTCAACATCGCGGCGCGCTCGAAGACCTCCAACGCGCGAACGCGCTGTTCGCCCTCGGGAAGCGCGAGACCCACCCCGATGCCATCGCCGCCTGCGGGCTGGCCGCCTCGATCCATCTGCGCGCCGGCGACATAGATGTCGCCGCGCACGAACTCTCACGATGCCCGCTGCCCGACGGCATGTCGCCGCCGATGGAACATACGCTCGCCGGCGCCGAGATCCTGCTGCTGCGCGGCGACCACGCGGGCGCATCGAAGATTGCAGCGGAACTGCGCGAGCAGCACCGGCCCGATGGCATCTTGAACCACTGGATGCGCCCGTGGATGTTGTCGGTGCTGGCCACGCACCTGGATGGCGCCGATCCGACGGCACTGGTCGCCACGCTCGGCGACCACGCCGACGACCAACCCCTCGCCTCCTGCCTGGCGTCCCCAGCGCCAGACCTCTGCCTGGCCTTGCCCTAGTGTCAGTTCCCGCCGCCTGATCACGTTGATGATGTACCCGGATGCACCGGGTCCGGGCGGGCCGCCGCCCGGCCATTCAACGCGCAAGGGCACGACCATGCAGATCCGCCTCCTGTTTCACGCCGCGGCCTGCCGGGCCATGCCGGTCATCGCCACGGTGCTCTGCGTCGCGGGCCTGCTGGCCGGCTGCACGCCTGGCAAGGGTGGCGGTGGCGGCCCGGTCCAACTCGGCGGCTACGAGGATGCGATCCGGGTCACCCCGACGCTGGACGAAGCGCACGCCATCACCGAGACCATCGGCTACGCCGGCGGCAGCATCAGCGCGACCACTGCCGACGGCACCGTCTTCACCCTGACCGTTCCGGCCAACTCCCTGCGTCAGGTCACGCAGATCACCATGACGCCAGTCATCAAGCTGGATGGGCTGCCATTCGGCAAGGGCACCGACGTCACCGTGGACCTGCAACCTTCCGGCCTGGTGTTCGATGTGCCGGCCACGCTCGCCATCAAGCCGGCCGTGCCCATCCCCGCCGGCGAGCAGATCCTCTATGCCTATTCGGATTCCCGGCTGGTGTTCGCCGAGCCGGTGCTCAAGGCGGAAGGCATCGCGATCGTGGTGCCGCACTTCAGTGGCTATGGCGCAGCCAAGGGATTAATGGGCGATGTGGAAGAGGCGCGCAAACGGATCGGCGGTTCGGCGGAAGAACGGATCGCCAGCGAAATGCGAGCCGTCCTGCAAGAGGCCCAGCAGGCCGAATTGCGCGGCGAACCCGTGAATCTCAATGCGCTGCTCGATCCGTACTTCGAGCAGATGGACCAGGAAGTCGTCATCCCGCGTCTGGAGGCCGCGGGCCAGAGCTGCGCGGCCGGGCGCTCGGCCATCATGACCGTGCTCGACTATGCACGTCAGCGCGAACTGCTCGGATACGAAGAGGAAGGAGGAGCACTCAACCAGGCCGCCGAGCTGCTTGAGAACACCGTCGCCCCCAAGTGCATGGACGAGGAATACCAGATGTGCGTGAACGAGCACATCGTCCACCGCATCGCCCCGGCCTATCTGGGGTTCGATAGGCAGCTCATGTTGTTTGGCATCGACAATTCACCGGTTCTCGAAAAAATGAAGAAGCAGGTCGAGGGATGCCTGCACTTCGACCTGGACCTGAAAATCGATTCGACGCTCACCCATGTCACCGAAGGGGATGGGATGGTGTTCATGGACGGGGCCGACTTCACCGCCGAGGTTGCCCTCGAGCTCGACCGGCTGCTTGGCGAGCACCACGACCTTCCGTTCGCTCCTTCCAGCGGGCCGATGACATCCCGGGACACCGAGGTTCGCGCCGTCGGGAACTGCACTCCCGCCGTGGTTTCGGGCTGGAACGGCGCCGGCCTGTTTCTCAAGATGGACGTCGTCGTGGAACCGGCCTCCCTCGACGAGGGTGGCGGCAGCTTCGAGGTGACCGGAATGGAAATCGAACTGCCCGCCGAACCGTTGAACAATCAATCCGGCGGTTCTTGCCATGGGAAACCCAACCAATATGCGGGGCCCACGACAAATGCAGTCTCCAACTATCTTCTCCTCCATGGCGACGGCAACAGCCGCAGCATGAAAATCGACGGCTGGACCACGCAAGGCGGCGAAATCTTCGCCACGGCCGAATGGACGGGCCAGAAGCAGGTGTCCGAGGCGCACACCTTCCAGGACAAGGGCACCGCCACGCTGCGCCACACCCCGCAGCCCGCGCCCTGACACCGACCACGGCCGGCCCGCTCCGCCACACACGCCACGCTGAGCCTGCGCCCTCCCCGCATGCCCGCTCGCCACGGGCAGCAGCGTTGCCTTGCCGCGCACCTGTCAGTCGACGCCCCGCTTTCTCGTGGATGACATGCCCGGACGCACCGGGCCGGCCGGGTCGCCGTCAGGCCTGTTCTCCTGCAAGGGCACGATCATGCATGTTTCCCATCTTCCCGCCGCGTCGGCCTTGGCGCTTGCGCTGTCCGTCGCCGCTCTGCCTGCTTCCGCGCAGGCGGCACAGACCGAGCTCCATATCGACGTCGCCACCCACACCATGCCCGGCATGCCGGGGCTCGGCGCGCTCGGGCGCCTGTCCGGCGCCATGGGCGGCGCCAACGCCAGCTACGGCATGGCCCGGTACCCCGGCATGCCCGGTCGCTACATGGACGTCGCGCTGCACAATCGTGCCGCGCCCGGTACGCCTGCGCGCCAAGCCGTGCCCAAGGGCCTGCAACTGGGCGACAGCATCGACCTGCTGCCTCCCGGCAACGCATCCTCCGCGACCAGCGACGCGACCGCGCACACCGCCGTCGGCCAGGCCGGCGACGGCACGTTCCGCATTCGCTATTACTGGGGTTGCGGCGAACAGGTGCGCGCCGGGCAGCCGTCCGAATTCACCGTCACCGTGCGCAACGGCAAACCGGTGACGGCAGGCCGTGCGATGGTCCCGCGTCAGGTGCCGCAGGCGGGCATCGCGTCCGCTCCGCGCTTCGCGCTCTGGCCCAACCCCTCCGCGCGCAAGGCTGTCGGCGGCAAGGCCTCGCTGGTCGGCAGCCACACCGTGACCAGCGAGGCGCTGCCGGCATCGCTGCAATTCGAACTCGATCGCGACCACGACTTCCTGCCCGAGCTCAAGCTGCGCAGCGAGGGCGACGCGGCCCGGGGTCACACCCTGAGCTGGGACGCGGTCGACGGCGCCCGCGCCTATTTCATTCACGGCACCGCCGCGGACGGCGAGACGATCGTGATGTGGAGCAGCTCGGAGGACGGCTACGCAGGACAGGAGCTGATGGACTTCCTGCCCGAGAACCTGATCTCGCAGTGGACCGGCAAGCGCACCCTGATGGGCGCCGACGCGCGCAGCTGCCGGATCCCGCCGGGCGTGTTCGCCGGCAACGGCAACGGCACGCCGATGCTGCAGATGATCGCCTACGGCAACGACCGCACCCTCGCGCGGCCCGACGGAAGCGTGCGCGTGCGCACCAAGTCCACCGCGATGCTGATGCCCGGGCTGGGTGCCTCCGCGCCCGGCACCGCCACGGACGCCGTGAAACCGACGGCCAAGGACGCGGCGAAAGGACTGCTGCGCGGCCTGCTCGGTCGCTGACACGCCCGTCATCGCCACGAGACACCGCGCGACCGTCGAAGACTGCCGGACATCGGGCGCGAAACCGGATGTCGCGGCCCATTCACTCATCCAAATGGTTTCCCACACCCGAATCATGCACAACAAGACAAAAGCAACGATGGCCCTGGCAGGTTTGTTCCTGTCGGGCTTGCTGCTGTCGGGCATGACCGCCTGCGACGCAAGCGACCGCCCGGCGACGGAAAGAGGCTATGCCACGGGACGCGTCGTGGACACCCATGGCGAGCCGATCGCAGGAGCGAAGGTCCTGCTGGACAACGCCGTCTTCTACGCCTCCTACATCGACGGCACGACCCGCGACGACGGCAGCTACCGAATCAAGGTACAGCCCGGCGCGTGGAAGGCGGACGCCACTTTCAGGAAGACGTACAACGGAAAGACCTACGCCCTGGAACTGGATCCGGACCACAACGATTCCTTCAATGAGGAAGGCGTTGTCCGCAACTTCACCTGGAAGCTGGAGGGGCGCACGCCCGACAACGAGTACGGCTATTACGGCGGCTTCATCCAGCTGAGCACGGACATCGGCTTCTACGAGGACATGGAAACCATCGAACTGACCCTGACGCCCAACGGTCCGCTGATCGACGGTTCGCCGGGAAAGACGCTTCGACTGCGGATGGGCGACCACTACTGGGTGGATCACTACCAGATCGAAGACGTCCCGATCGGTCGCTATGTGGTGACCGCAACGCTGGAAGGCGACGACGGCCCGCGCCCGCTGAAGATCCAGAACTGGCATACGAAAGGCGATTTCGAGTCGGCGTTCCAACTGGATTTCCTGCCCAAGTCCAACAGCACCATCAGGATCTCGGCATCCATCGTCATTGGCCAATGAATTTGCACATGACCACACCCAGCAGGGGAAAACACACATGAAACCGCACTCGATCGCCCGGGCCAGCGCCCTGGCTGCCGCGGGCCTGTTGCTGGCCGCATGCACCGTCACCGACCTCGATGCGGCCCGCGTGGACTGCGCCACGCCCGGCCCCCACGGCGTCGACTGCCGGATCCAGCGCACCGGCGGCAACGGCAGCTTCCAGGCCTGTTGGGACCTGGTCATCGGCTGCGGGAACGGCGGCGAGATGGTCGGTGCTGCCTGCCACGAGATGGCCGCCGGCACCAACGCCGGGAACGAGAACATGCCCGTGTCCGGTTTCTCCAACCAGGACAGCTGCGACGTTCCAGCCTCCGGCAAGGTCGAGCGCCTCAAGGTCACCTCCAGATGATGCGCAACGACATCCGCGCGGCAACCAGGCGCCGGTGGCTGGCCGTGTTCGGCTCGGCGTCGCTGGCCCTTGCAACCTCCGCCTGCGAGGCACCCGCGCATGCCGCAGTGACCAGTTGCTCGGGCGCGAAGTTCGGCAACATTGCCGCGAAGAAGGACTGCACGGTCGCCATCGCGAAGTTCGACCAGCAAACCTCGGCCCGCTTCCAGCTCGACACAAAGCGGCGCGATGTCGTGGTGCAGGGGCGCTTCACGGTCACACGGGGCACGGCGCGGATCGCTCAGCGCAACAGGACCGGCACGGTCGCGGAGATCGTCGTCGGCCCCGACGCGCCGGCCACCCTGGACAGCACCCTGCACCTGGGCCTGCGCAACCGGGACTTCCACCTCGTCTTCCACCCGCAGGGCGAGGTCGAAGGCCTCGCAGGCCAACTGTCCTACGAAACCCGCTGAGCTGCCCTGCGCGCCTGGCGCCCCTCCTTATTTCTTGCGAACCCTCGACATGACCACGGACTGGAAACACACCTTCAGGCGCATCGCGATTCAGACGGGCAAGGGCCTGCTGTGGCTGGGCAAGCACCTGCTCGCGCTGCTGGCGGCCATCGCGCGGTTCGTCTTCCTGCGTGCGATTCCCGCACTTTGGCGTTGGCTGCGCGACACGGCCTTCCCGGCATTGCGGCGGCTGTACCTGTGGTTGCCGCATCGGCGCGCCGTGGTCGGGGGCATCGCGGCTGTCGTCGCGATCGCGATCGCGGTGTTGATGTGGCGCACGCCTGGCGACATGGGAACAGAAACGGCGCCCGGCGCTGCCATCGCCAGCGCGGACGTATCGGGCACGCCCGCCGAACCGGTGCGGTTGACGCTGTCGCCGGCCGAAGCGTCACCTGGGGCGCCGGTGCTTCTGGACGGCCTGGCCGTTGCCGCAAACGACACCTTCGAGGTATGGATCGGCGACCAGCCAGCCATCGCCGAACGCTTGCCCGATGGACGCCTGCAGGCCTTGGTGCCGCTGCAACTGGGGCCCGATGGCTGGCCGGTCGCGCTGGCGCAGGCGCAGGTGGTGGAAGTACGTCGCAACGGCCGGCCGATCGCCACCAGCGGAAGCGGACTCCGGGTCACCGAACTCCCGCGCGCGCCGGGCACCACGGTGCAGGTGCAGCAGTCGCTGGAGACGATCACGGCGGCCTATGCGCGCATCTTCGAAGCGCTGCCGGTGCAGGACGAATCCGAAACCGCGCACCGCCGCGCGGTCATCGCGATGCTGCGTGCACTGGTGAGTGAAGGCGACCATTCGCTTGCCGCGGTGCTGGCCGGCACCTCGCCGCTGCTCGAAGGCGGGCCCGTCGATCTCGAACTGACCGACGCCCTGCTTGCGGCCAGTGGCGCGGCCGCCTATCTGCAGGCACGCGCCGCGGTATTCGAAGCGCCGCCAGCCGCGGCGGCGGGCGGCACCACAATTCCCGCGGGCGCCGCATTCCCGATGTTGCTGTCCATGCAAGGCTGGCTTCCCCCGGATCCCGGCGTTCCCAAGTGCAGGGAAACCGGGAAGGACGTCGAGATCGCCTGCCTGATGCAGGTCCACGGCCTGCTCACCCTTTTCTCGCAGGAGTTCGTGAAACCGACCGCCGATACCTATGCCACCGGCGTCGGGCTGTCCATGGGCGCCTATGGCCTGAACAGCGACGTGGTGAAGATTGCCGGCAAGTCCGTTCCCGTGCACAAGGTGATCAGCGCCCTGCTGAGCGTGGCCAACCTCGTGATCGAGAAGATCGCGCCTTCGCTGTTGCCGGCCAGCCTGAGCCGGTTCGAGCTGGAAGTCGCCACGCCACTCATCCGGACCCACGAAACCACCCGCACGCGGCTGATGGTGGAAGCCCGCAACCATCCGCAGACGATCACGCTCAATGACCTTGTCGACCTGGTCAAATCCATCATCGGCCTGCCCAAGATCGACCAGCTCTTCCAGAACAAGGTGTTCCAGGTCTTCGATTACGCCGTCGACATCTACCTGGCGGTGTTGCGCGAGTTCGGCGGGGCCATGCCGGGGGTCGAGAACGCGCTCAATCCCGGTGTGTTCACCATGCCGGCCATGCAGTGGGGCCCGGTCGAAGTGGCCAGCGACGATCTACTGAGTCTGTTCAGCTACGACGAACAGGTGTTGTCCACTCAGGAACCGGAACTGGAATGGCGTGGCGAGCGGGCCGGGCAGGCTACGGTGCGCGTCATGCCGCGCGGACCCGGCGACCGCAGCAAGATGCTGCTGGACAACACCCTGTGCTGGGGCTGCGCGTGGAGCGGCGGCGCCTTCGGCGAAGACATGCCGGAGAGCTCGAAGAAGATCGCCGTGGACATCGAGTTCAAGGCATCCCCCCGGCAGGGCCATCCGCCCCTGGATGTCGAGTTCACATGGCGGCTGCTGGCCAAAGAGGACGGCGAGCCGATCCCGTGCACGCTGGACTTCGGCGACGGCTCGCAGCCCGAACGCATTGCCGACTGCACCGAGATCAACACCTTCGAACACACCTACCTGTACACGTCGCGACTGGAAGCCGACACCGCCGGCTCCTACGAGCCGACGATCCGCCTCGATGGCAACAAGGCCGAAGGCAAGACCGAGGTCACCACCGAATGGACGTTCCGTGGCGAGCCGGCGACCGGCAACGCGCCGCTGGATGCATGGTTCACCTGGCACATCCCGTGGCCATCGGACCGCGAGGCACCGGCCTGTGAACTCGATCCCGGCGACGGCTCGGAAAAACAGACCTTCGACGATTGCCTCGCAACGACGCAAGCCGAGCATCGCTTCGAACGCCGTGGCAGTTTCGTGCCGATGCTGACACTCATCGACGGCAACGCCAGGGACACCAAGACCGCACCTGTGTCGGTCGCCGAACCAGGCACCTGCGACGAAGACCTGCTCAAGCACAAGACATGGACCGGCACCGTGTCCTACAACCAGAAGCGCGACGCCTGGAATGAGTCCGGGACCTCCCACATCAAGTACAGCATGGACGTCCGCCTCGGCGCGGACATGCACGAACGCACGCGGCGCCAATGGCGGGGTGCCGATCATCTGGTGCAGTACTACAGTCCGTTGCCGCAAGGGTCCGCCAACCTCAGTCTGTCGTCGCGTGGGTACGATTCGAAAGGCAACCTGCTCGGCATCAACACCTTCAACGGCACCGGGCCCATGCAGCGCCAGGAGCCGCGCATGACCGAGGACGGCTCGTCACTCACCTTGACCCTCGACACCAACGACTGCAGCTACGAGTTCCACCTGCAGGGGCAGACCAAGGGTTCGGGCGAGCGCTGGAACTGGATCAAGGGATCGGAGTCGTACCAGGGCCACATGTGGATCAACTCCGTCTGGGGCGAGGGCGTGGTGACCTCGAACAGTTCGATCCAGGGCTCCGGGACGTTCCCGGTGCTGTCGCGCAGCCAGATCGAAGACAACAGTCGCCAGAAAACCAATTGGGTGAGCGAGGACGACGGCGTCTCCCGCAACCTGGGCGAGGACAACCTCGGCACGATCACGGTGGACTGGCATTTCGACGTGGTGGACTGAGGCTGCGTCAGCTGGTTCGAGCGTCGTAGCGACCGCAAGGCCAGCCCGCCTGTGCCACCAGCGTCGATCGCGCCCCGCAAGCCGCCGCCGCAAGAAAGAAAAAGGTTCTTCTCCCAATAGAGGGAGAAGGCGGGCAAGGTTGCTGCAAGTCCACGCGGCTTCGATTGGACGCCGCGCCCTGTCGACCGGGGATCGCTTTTCGCCCGGTCAGGGTCGTTGCGTCGTCCCCCTTCCCTCTGTGGGAGCGACCTTGGTCGCGAACGCCTTCGCGCGCAAGCGCGCTCCCACAGCTGAACGCCAGGATCGCGCGCAAAATATCCATGTTTTTGCGTGTCGCGACCCCGACCGCAGGCCAGATCCATTCGCTTGCAATCCGGCCGACTCCCCCTCGAATGGGCGAAGAACCAAGAAAAACCCCGCCTCGCGGCGGGGTTCTTCGTGTCTGGTGCGGCCAAGGCCTGGCCAGGTCGTTGTCCCGGCGCGCTGCGGCGCGCGGGATCAACCCGCACCTTCATTGCATCGCGGCGCGATCAGAAATCCATGCCGCCCATGCCCCGCGCGGGTGGCAGCCGGCCTGGACGGTGCGCGTGCGCAACAAGTCCACCGCGATGCCGATGGCCGGACTGGGCGATCGGCAACGACGCCGTGCGCGACGCGACCAAGCCCACCGCCAAGGAAACCGCCAGGGGCGCGGCCAAGAGCGTGCTGCGTGGATTGCTGCGCCGCTGATGCGCTCTCTCCCACGCGATCGGGACGGGCGGCACTCGCGATCAAACGGCCGGGCCGCGCCCTTCCTGCCGTTGACAGCACATGCAGCAGGGGAATCCGGCCGTCTTCGCGTCGAGACCCGTCATGCCCGCCCAACTCGCTGAAGTATCCACCGCCCCGCCCTTACCCATCGACGCCTTGTTCGGTGAGGTCTACGGACAGCTTTGCGCCCTGGCGCATCGCCAACGCCACCCGTCCGATGGTGCCACGCTCAACACGACTGCGCTGGTGCACGAGCTGTATCTGCGGGTCAGCGCGAACCCGGCGCTGGAGTTCACCCGCCCGGGGCAATTCTTCGCCTACGCCGCCTGCGCCATCCGCCATCTGCTCTGCGACCGTGCCCGCGCGCGGCTGCGGCGACAGGCCAACGGCGCGGGCTGGACCACCCTGGTGACGTCGGATGGCCAGTCGCAGCTGGCGATCGCCAGCGCCGAGGAGATGATGTCGCTGGACGCAGCGCTGAACCGCCTGGCCGAGATCGACCCGCGCGCCGCGCACACGGTGGAACTGCGTTATTTCGCCGGACTGACGCTGGAACAGGTGGCGGAGACGCTGGGGCTCGCGCGGCGCACGGTCGATCGCGATTGGCGCTTCGCCCGCGCCTTCCTGCACGACCTGCTGGCCTGAGCGGGAGTGCCCTCGCATGACGCCCGTGCACAGCCACGAGACGCCTGCGGGCGGCATGCGCCTGCGGCGCTTGTTCGAAGCCGCGCTGGAGGTGCCCGACGACGCGCGTGCGGCCTGGCTGGACCGGCACGCGGCCGACGCAGCCGAACGCGCCGCGCTGCAGCGCCTGCTGGCCGCCGACGCGGGCGTCGACGGCGCGCTCGACCTCCCGGTCACCGAGCGCGCCGCACGCCTGGGCACCTGCGCAGGCAGCGATGCCGATGCCGCCGTGGCAGGCATGGTCGGACAGCGCATCGGCCGGTTCCGCCTGGTCCGGCTGCTGGGCCAGGGCGGCATGGCCACGGTCTTCCTGGCCGAGCGGGAGGGCGCCGACTTCGCCCAGCAGGTGGCCGTCAAACTGCTGCGTCGCGGCCTGTACTCGGACGTGGAGCAGCGCCTGTTCCGCCGCGAGCGGCGCACCCTCGCCCTGCTGTCCCACCCCAACATCGCGCGCCTGGTCGACGGCGGCGTCACCGCGGCCGGCATTCCCTTCCTGGTGATGGAATGTGTCGACGGCGTGCCGATCACCCGCCATGCCTTCGAGCAACGGCTCGACCTGCGCGCGCGCCTGCGGCTGTTCGTCGTGGTCTGCGGCGCGGTCGCCGCCGCGCACAGGCAGCTCATCGTGCATCGCGACATCAAGCCCTCCAACATCCTCGTCACCGCCGAGGGTGAGGTGAAGCTGCTCGACTTCGGCATCGCCAAGCTGCTCGACGAGGACGATGGCGCCACCATCGCCGGCGCGGCAGCGCTCACGCCGGGCTACGCCGCGCCCGAGCAGTACGCCGGCGGCCCGGTCTCCACCGCCACCGACGTGTACGCGCTCGGCGTGCTGCTGCACGAACTGCTGCTGTGCAGGCGACCCGACGGCGACGCGTCGAGGCGGCCGTCCTGCCTGGCGTACGACACCGGCGTGGACCCGGCGCACCTGCCGCTGCCGCGCGCCGCGCTGCACCACGCGCTGCGCGGCGACCTGGACAACATCCTGCTGCGCGCACTGGCGCCCGAACCCGCGCGTCGCTACCCCTCAGCCGGCGCACTGGCCGATGACATCAGCCGTCACCTCGACGCCCTGCCGGTGGCAGCGCATCCGCCCTCGCCCGGGTACCGCGCGCGCAAGTTCGTGCGGCGCCACCGCAGCGCCGTGACCCTGGCCGTCGTCTTCGCACTCGGCCTGCTCGCCAGTACCGGTGCCGCGCTGTGGCAGGCACGCGAAGCGCGGCTGCAGGCGCAAGCGGCCGAAGAGCAGACGCAGCGCGCGGTGGCGGTGCGCGACCTGCTGGTGCAGCTGTTCGAGAACGAACAGCCCGGCATGGCGCGCAGCGCCTTGCCCGACACGGCGACGCTGTTGCGGCGCGCCGCCGAACGCAGCCGCGACGGCATGCACCATGCGCCGGCGGTGCGGGTCGACATGCTGGTGGTGATCGGCCGCATCCACGACCGGCTGTCGCAGTACGCGCAGGCACGCAGCCTGCTGACCGAAGCCGTCGACGCCGCGCGCCAACTGCCGGCCAAGCAGCACGCCACGCTGGGCACGGCGCTGAGCCAGCTCGGCCAGCTCGAACTCAGCCTCAAGCATCATGCCGCGGCGCTGCGTCTGTTCGAAGAAGCGCTCGCGATCCAGCAGGCACGCGAGCCGCACGGACTCGACACCGCCATGACCCTGCACCGCCGTGCCCTGGCCTACAGCGAAACCGCCCGCCACGCGCAGGCGCTGGCCGACTATCGCGCGGCCCTGGCGCTGCGCACGGCGCGCCTGCCGGCCGAGCACGAACTGCTGGTTGCCAGCTATGGCGCGCTCGGCACCGCCTACTCGCGGGCGCACCGGCTGCAGGAAGCCGAGCACTGGCAGCGACGCGCACTGGCAATGGCGCGGCGCACCCATGGCAACGTGCATGAAGAAACCGCGCGCCGGCTGAGCAACCTGGGCGTCACCCTGTTCGACCTGGGCCAGCACGCCGAAGCCGGACGCCTGTTCGACGAAGCCGTAGCCATCGACCGGCGCGTGTTCTCCGCCCCCAACGCCGGTGCCGCACCGCGCCTGCACAACCTCGGTACGCTGCAACTGCGGCTGGGCCAGCTCGACCAGGGCGAGCGCTCGCTGCGCGCCGCGCTGGCGCTGGGCGACGTGCTCGGGCTGGGCCAGGCGCCCGGCCATGGCTACACCCTGCACCAGCTGGCGCGCCTGCAGGAACTGCGGGGGGATCGCGAACAGGCGCTGGCGACGGCGCGCCAAGCCACGCAGGTTTTGTCCGCAACGCTGCCCGGGGGACACGCCCGCCGGATCGAAGCGGAACTGCAGCTGGCGCGACTGATGCTGCCAAACGCCGCCGACATACCCGCGGACGCGCCGCCTGACGCCGTCGCGACCGTCCAGGCGATCCACGCCCGGGTCGAGCGCCTGCGTCAGCGTGTGCCCGTGGACGACGTGCCGCTGCAGGCCAGCGCGCGCCACCTGCTGGGACTGGTCCTGGCGGCTGGATCCGATTGGGCCGCGGCCGAACGCGAACTCGTGGCGGCCACCAGCGCCCTGCACGGACCGGCCGGGCTGCGCCATGACGCCGCCGGCTGGTTCGAGACGCTCGCCCGGGTCAGGCTGCAGCGGGGGGACACCGACGGTGCACGCCAGGCCCTGCACGCAGGCCTGGCCCTGGCCGAGCGCATGCATCTGCCGCCGAGGCATTACCTGCGCGCGCAACTGCTGCTGACGCTGGCCGAACTCGAGCACGGTGCCCGCCGCAGCGCCGAGGCGCGCCGCCATGCCGGCGCTGCGCTGCAGGCCATGGACGGGTGGCTGCCCGGGCGCCACCCGTGGCGGAAGCAGGCACGGCGGCTGCTCTAGACCGCATCTCCGCGCATCGCGCGCGGGCTGCGGCGCGGGGCCACGACGGCAATGTCGCAATCCGGTCCGCCGCGACGCTCTTGTGTATTGCACGGCTGCGAGGGCCTCGTGGAACGACGTCCACGGCCGTGCCCGACCCCTCCAGGATTCACACAGGACCCCCATGGACGCGCACCGCAAACCCACCAACCCTACCCCAGCCCCCCAGCCCGCCAGTTCCGACTGCAGGATCGATATCCACATCGACAGCCGCGGCGACGTCAACATCTACAACTGCTCGGCGCCCTGCGATTGCGGCGAGTCCTCTCCTCCCGCCGCTGACCACACCTGCCCACCCACCGCGCCCGGCGCCTGTGTCCCGGCCTCGCTTGGCGGCAAGCCCAAGCAGAGCCGTCGCCGCAAGCTGGACACGCTGCTGGGCAACACCCGCGTGCCCAGCGCACTCGGCGCGACCTTCTTCCATCTCGCGCGCCGCCAGCTGGCCGGCAAGCCTGCCGCCAATGTCCTCGAGCAACGCGCCTTCGCCACCCTCGGCCGGCTGACCCCGGACCTGCGCCGCGTCCTGTCCTGTTCGCTGGCGTCCTTCGACACGCTTGCGCCCGGTGAGCGCGACCGCCTGTTCTCCAGCGAGGTGCCGCGCGATCCCGACCAGCCGCTCACCGTCGACGTCCTGGCCCAGGCCGTGGCCACGGAACTGGTGGCCAACGTCGGCCTGCAGCTGTTCGGCGACCCGGACGGCGCCCTCGAAGAGCGTCCCGGACTGCGCCGCACGCAACCGTTCCCGGGCGGCGAATTCCCGCCCACCCAGGTTCGCGTGTGCCGCGTCAACGCCCTGCGCACCGGCGAATTCCTGCCCACGCTGGGCACCGGCGACTACACCCCGGAGGAAGTACAGCAGCGCTGCCATGTGATCCTCGAGGGCGGCCAGCCCGTCCAGGTCTGCGAAGTGCAGACCACCGACTGCCCGGGCAGCTCCAATGGCGAGGTGTGCCTGCGCGTGCAGGAGATCGAGGCCGGGCGCGCGGTGATGCTGGAAGGCGTGAACTTCTCCAGCGTCGAGACGAAGGTACGCCTCACCGACGTGGCGACCTTCAGCATCGTGCGCGATGTCGATGCGCACGTGCGCGGCGACGAACAAACCCCACTGGCCGAGACCATCGACGGGGTCGAGGTGCCGATCATCGACTGTCGGGTGCACGACCGCCTCAGCTTCCGCCTGCCCGACGACCTGCCGCCCGGCCTGTACGATTTCCAGGTGATGGTGCCCAACGACGGCGGCGACCCGGGATGGGGGCAGACGCTGTTCTCCAACGGCCAGCGCGTCATGGTGGTACCGCCAGCAACCGCGCGCTTCCAGATCACCAGCGAAACCCTGCATGCGCGCAGGGAAACCGCACCGGCCTCGTGGGGTTCGGACGAAGTCGGCATCAAGATCCTGGCCGCGGCGCTGTTCCCCGATCTCAGCGCGAGCGCTCCGCAGTCGCCCAATGGCGGCAACCCGATCCGCTTCGGCGACGTCGACAGCGGCGAGTCGCGCGCGATGGAGCATCTGCTGTTCTCGCACTCGCAACCGATCCTCGGCGGTGCGGTCTCGATCCTGGGTTTCGAGGTGGACGGCGAGGAGGCGTTCGAGAAACAGATCGACAGCTTCACCGAGGCCTTCATCGAGGTCATGAAGGACGTGATTGACTTCATCAAGGACCATCTCAAGGAAGCCGGGGCGATCGCGACAAAGCTGGTCGCCATGGGCGTGGCCGGCGCAATCGCCGCCGCGATCGCGGTCGCCATCGCACTGGCCATCATCCTGTTCGTCGCGTTGTGGGCGCCGGCCGACCTGATCATCGAGGACGCGATCGGCCCGACCATCGGCGAGCTGGTGGCCCTGACCAGCCTCAACTTCCCGCTGCCGCCGCCGCGCCAGTACACGACGGCCGGCGGCATCAAGGTGAAGGTGACACCGCTGGAGAAGGTCGCCCAGCAATACCGCGAACTGCGCGAGTACGTCAGCGACGACGAGGAAAGCCGCTACGAGATCGTGCTGCGCTACAACCGGCTGGCCTGAGCACGAACGCGGCCAGGGTTGCGTGAGTCCACGTCGCGCAAAGAAAAACCCCGCCTCGCGGCGGGGTTTTTCGTGTCGCAGTGGAACGGTTGGCGCTGGATCAGAAATCCATGCCGCCCATGCCGCCCATGCCACCGCCGCCGCCCATGGCCGGCTCTTCCTTCTTGGGAAGCTCCGCCACCATCGCTTCGGTGGTGATCATCAGGCCGGCGATCGAGGCTGCGTTCTGCAGCGCCGAACGGGTGACCTTGGTCGGATCCAGGATGCCGAACGCGATCATGTCGCCGTACTCGCCGGTCTGCGCGTTGTAGCCGTAGTTGCCGGTGCCGTCCTTGACCTTGTTCAGCACCACCGACGGCTCTTCACCGCAGTTGGTGACGATCTCGCGCAGCGGGGCTTCCATTGCACGCAGGGCGATCACGATGCCGTGGTTCTGGTCTTCGTTGGCACCCTTGAGCTCGCCGATGGCCTGCAGCGCGCGCACCAGGGCCACGCCGCCGCCCGGGACCACGCCTTCTTCCACCGCAGCGCGCGTGGCGTGCAGGGCGTCTTCGACGCGGGCCTTCTTTTCCTTCATCTCGATCTCGGTCGAGGCACCGACCTTGATCACCGCGACGCCGCCGGCCAGCTTGGCCACGCGCTCCTGCAGCTTCTCGCGGTCGTAGTCCGAAGAGGTCTCTTCGATCTGCGCCTTGATCTGCTTGATGCGCGCCTCGATGCCACCGGTCTCGCCGGCGCCGTCGATGATGGTGGTGTTCTCCTTGGAGACCTGCACCTTCTTGGCGCGGCCGAGGTCGGCGATGGTCGCCTTCTCGAGCTGCAGGCCGACTTCCTCGGAGATCACGGTGCCGCCGGTCAGCACGGCCATGTCTTCGAGCATCGCCTTGCGACGGTCGCCGAAGCCCGGGGCCTTGACGGCCACGACCTTGACGATGCCGCGGATGGTGTTGACCACCAGGGTCGCCAGCGCTTCGCCTTCAACCTCTTCGGCCACGATCAGCAGCGGCTTGCCGGCCTTGGCCACGCCTTCGAGCACGGGCAGCAGGTCACGCACGTTGGAGATCTTCTTGTCGTGCAGGAGGATGAACGGGTCATCCAGGTCGGCCGACATCGACTGCTGGTTGTTGATGAAGTACGGCGACAGGTAGCCGCGGTCGAACTGCATGCCCTCGACGACGTCGAGCTCGTTGTCCAGGCCCGAGCCCTCTTCAACGGTGATCACGCCTTCCTTGCCGACCTTCTTCATCGCGTCGGCGATGATGGTACCGATCGACTCGTCGGAGTTGGCCGAGATCGTGCCGACCTGGGCGATCGCCTTGTCGTCGGCGGTGGGCTTGGAGATGTTCTTCAGCTCCTGCACCGCGGCCTTGACGGCCTGGTCGATGCCGCGCTTGAGGTCCATCGGGTTCATGCCGGCGGCGACCGCCTTGGCACCTTCGCGGATCAGCGCCTGCGCCAGCACGGTGGCGGTGGTGGTGCCGTCACCGGCGTTGTCGGAGGTCTTGGACGCGACTTCCTTCAGCATCTGCGCGCCCATGTTCTCGAACTTGTCGGCCAGTTCGATTTCCTTGGCGACGGAGACGCCGTCCTTGGTGATGGTCGGCGCGCCGTAGCTCTTCTCGAGCACGACGTTGCGGCCCTTCGGGCCGAGGGTTGCCTTGACGGCATTGGCGAGAATGTTGACGCCGCGCACCATCTTGGCGCGCGCGTCTTCACCGAAACGGATTTCCTTGGCAGCCATGGCTGATTACCTCGATGTCTGGATAGTGGGAATGTGGAAAGGGCTGGCGAAAGACGCCGCGATCAGCCGAGGATCGCGAAGATGTCGTCTTCCTTCACCACGAGGTATTCGGTGCCGTCGAGCTTGACCTCGGTGCCGCTGTACTTGCCGAACAGCACCTTGTCGCCGGCCTTGACCTTGGGCGCGCGCACGCTGCCGTTGTCGAGCACCTTGCCCTCGCCGACGGCGACGACTTCACCCTTGATCGGCTTTTCGGTGGCCGAGTCCGGGATCACGATGCCGCCGGCCGACAGCTTCTCTTCTTCCATACGCTTGATGACCACGCGGTCGTACAGCGGCTTGATGTTGCTCATTTTCAACCCTCGCAAGTGATTGATTGGACAGGTAAAGGGGCGGCGATGTTAGCACTCGCCAAGGGCGACTGCCAGCAACGCGGGCGCGAAAATCCCGGACGGGCCGGGAGGTGATCGGAAGATGAGGGGGGTAGCCGGCGCTTTCAAGGGGCAGGGTGTGGATTTCTTTTCGCGGTTTCGGCTTGCCCCCATCCCAACCCTCCCCTGCTCGCGGGGGAAGGGTTGGGATGGGGGCCGCCGGAGCCACGCAAACTCAGTCCCCGACCGGCAGCTCCAGCGTCTCCTTCACCTCTTCCATGACGATGTAGCTCTTGGATTCGCGTACGTGCGGCAGGGTCAGCAGGGTGCTGCCGAGCAGCTTGCGGTAGGACGCCATTTCCGAGATCCGCGCCTTGATCAGGTAGTCGAAATCCCCCGACACCAGGTGGCATTCCAGCACGTTCGGCAGCTTGAGCGCGGCGCGGCGGAATTCCTCGAAGATGTCGCCGGACTTGTAGGCCAGGCTGATCTCGACGAACACCAGCAGGCTGGCCTGGACCGCGGCGGGCGCTACACGGGCGTGGTAGCCGGTGATCACGCCGTCGCGCTCGAGCCGGCGCACGCGCTCGGTGCAGGGCGTGGTCGACAGGCCCACGCGCTCGCCGAGTTCGGTGAAGGCGATGCGCCCCTCCTGCTGCAGGATGCGCAGGATGCGGCGGTCGACGCGGTCGAGTTCCCTGCGTTTCATTGGCACTGTCGGGGGCGGTCTTTGCAGGAATATTAACTGCCATCCGACTGAATCTTGGAAAATTCCGCTGCCTTCCCGCTCTTATACTGGTGGAATTCCGCCCCGTGACCACCTTCGACCCACCCCCGGATGGACCCGACTCCTTCCGGCCTGCCGCGAGCGAGCAAGGCGATGCGCATCCTGATCCTGGGTTCCGGCGTGATTGGCGTAACCAGCGCCTGGTACCTGCGCCAGCAGGGCCACGAGGTGGTGGTGGTCGACCGCAGCGACGGGCCGGCGATGGAAGCCAGCTTCGCCAATGCCGGCCAGGTCTCGCCGGGCTATGCCTCGCCGTGGCCGGCGCCTGGCATCCCGCTCAAGGCGGTGAAGTGGCTGCTGTCGCGCCACGCGCCGCTGGCGATCAAACCCACCAGCGACCCGGCACAGTACCGCTGGCTGTGGGCGATGCTGCGCAACTGCACCCATCCGCGCTACGCGGTGAGCAAGGCGCGGATGGTGCGGCTGGCTGAATACAGCCGCGACTGCCTGGCCGAACTGCGCGTGGCCACCGGCATCGAGTACGAACAGCGCACGCTCGGCACCACCCAGCTGTTCCGCACCCACGCCCAGCTCGACGCCGCGGCGCGCGACATCGCCGTGCTGCGCGAATACGGCGTGCGCTACGAGCTGCTCGACCGCGACGGCATCGTGCGCGCCGAGCCTGCGCTCGCACAGGTCCGCGACACGCTGGCAGGCGCGTTGCGATTGCCCGGCGACGAGACCGGCGACTGCCATCTGTTCACCACCCGGCTGGCGGCGCTTGCCGTCGACGCGGGCGTGGAGTTCCGCCACGGCAGCGACGTGGAGGCGCTGCTGGCCGATGGCGATCGGCTGTCGGGCGTGCGCATCGACGGCCGCGTCGAGGCCGCCGACCGCTACGTGCTGGCGTTGGGCAGCTGGTCGCCACGGCTGCTGGCGCCGGTCGGCGTCCGCCTGCCGGTCTACCCGCTCAAGGGCTACTCGCTGACCATCCCGATCACGCGGCCGGAAATGGCGCCGCATTCGACCGTGCTCGACGAGAGCTACAAGGTGGCGATCACCCGCTTCGACGACCGCATCCGCGTGGGCGGCATGGCCGAGGTGGCGGGCTACGACCTGTCGCTGCCGCAGCGCCGGCGCGAGACGCTCGAAATGGTGGTGCGCAGCCTGTACCCGCACGGCGGTGACCTGTCGCGCGCGGACTTCTGGAGCGGCCTGCGCCCGTCCACGCCCGACGGCCCGCCGGTGGTGGGCGCGACGAAATACCGCAACCTCTGGCTCAACACCGGCCACGGCACCCTGGGCTGGACCATGGCCTGCGGCTCGGCGCGCTACCTCGCCGACCTGATCGACGGCCACGCGCCGGCAATCGATACCGAGGGCCTGGACATCTCGCGCTACGACCGCCCCTGGCCCAACCCGAAGGGCCTGCGCTGATGCGCCCCTCGCGCGCCACCATCGACCTGGACGCGCTGCGCCACAACTATCGCCACGCGCGTGCGCTCGGCGGCGGCAGGGCGCTGGCGGTGGTCAAGGCGGACGCCTACGGCCATGGCGCCGTCGCCTGCGCGCGCGCGCTCGAGGGCGAGGCCGACGCCTTCGGCGTGGCCTGCATCGAAGAGGCGCTGGAGCTGCGCGAGTCCGGCATCCGCACACCGATCCTGCTGCTGGAAGGTTTCTTCGACGCGGCCGAACTGGCGTTGATCGAACGGCACGAGCTGTGGACGGTGGTGGCCTCGCCCTGGCAGGTCGACCTGCTCCAAACGCATCGCGCATCCCGGCCCTGGCAGGTGTGGCTGAAGCTCGACTCGGGCATGCACCGGCTGGGGCTCGCGCCAGGCGAATACGTGGATGCATGGCGGCGGCTGCGCGCCCTGCCCTGGATCGACACGATGATCGCGATGAGCCACTTCTCGCGCGCCGACGAACTTTCGCACGCCAGCACTGGCCAGCAACTTGCCAGCTTCGACGCAGCGCTCGCGCAATTGCCGGCGGGTACGCCCGTCAGCCTGGCCAATTCGGCTGCGCTGATGGCCTGGCCCGCAACGCGCGGCGGCTGGGTGCGGCCGGGCCTGATGCTCTACGGCTCGCACATGCTCGACGCGCCGCGCGCCGAAGCCGTGGCGCTGCGCGCGGTGATGACGCTCGAATCAAAGGTGATCGCGGTGCGCGAACTGGCCGCCGGCGAGCCGATCGGCTACGCCGGCACCTTCATCACCACCCGGCCCACGCGCGTGGGCGTGGTTGCCGCCGGTTACGCCGACGGCTATCCGCAGTACGCCACCTCGGGCACGCCGGTGGTGATCGACGGCCGGCCCGGCGAACTGATCGGCCGCGTGTCGATGGACATGCTCACCATCGATCTGACCGACCACCCGCAGGCCGGCCTGGGCAGCATCGTCGAACTGTGGGGACCCCGGCTGCCGGTCGCCGAGGTCGCCGCGCGCAGCGGCAACAGCCCCTACCGCCTGCTGACCGGGCTCAAGCGCGTGCCGCGGCGTTACGTCGGACCGCAACAGGAGCGCCCGCCCGAAGACGCCGCGGGATGACGCGTGACGCGGCACTGTCTGTCATTTCGACCGGAGGGAGAAATCCACTCCGCGCCGCCGCACAAGCCGACGCCAACGCAGGCCCACGCAAGATCTCTCCCTTCGGTCGAGATGACAGGAATGCGGGGTGACAGGAATGTTTGTCGAGATGATGGGACGCCCAGCGCCCTAGAACCGCCAGGCCCCCTGCAGCATCGTCTCGCCGTCGTTGGGCTCGTGCAGGCTGGCGTTGGAGATGTGCCGGGCCAGCAGCGAGAAACGGCCCCAGCGCCAGCCCAGCGTGCTGATGAACTGGGGATCGCCAGACAGCGCCTCGGTCCACCCCTCCTGCACGCCCACCCCGACACCGGCGACCAGCCCGCTGGGCCGCTCGTAGCGCAGGCCGCCGTGGACGATGGTGACGTCGTCGCCGTTGTCGTAGGCCGAGTCGCTGCGGCCGCGCAGGTGCATCGCGCCAACTTCCCAGTGCAGGGTGCCGCCACGGAACTCGCGCCATTCGGGCAGCCAGGCCACCGCCGCGACCGGCGTGTCCTCGTTGCCACGGGTGAACGACATACCGGCGCCAACTTCAACCTGGGCGGCAGCCGCGGCGCTCATGCCGCAGAGGATGGGCAGCAGCAGGACAGCGAACCGGCACAGCACGACACGCGACAATCGCGACATTGGGAAGGGAGGACCCTGTGGGGCGGGCAAGGATAAAACCGACGGCATGAACAAGCGATGCGCCAGTCGACACGCTGCGTTGCGCCACCGACGCGGCGGATCGCCTGCCGCTCCGACCTCACTCCTCACCCGTCTCCGGCACCACGCCGGCACCTCGGATACCCTATCTGCCCCCGATTCCGGACCGTCGCCACCGTGACCGCGCTCGCCTGCCTGTGTACCTGCCCCGATGCCGCGACCGCCGCGCGCATCGCCGAGACGCTGGTCGACGAACGGCTCGCTGCCTGCGTGAACGTGCTGCCGGGCGTGGACTCGGTCTACCGTTGGCAAGGCCGCGTGGAGCGCGCCAGCGAGGTGCTGCTGATCATCAAGTCCACCCGGGACCGCCTGCAGGCGCTCACCGCCCGCGTGGTCGAACTTCACCCCTACGAACTTCCCGAACTGATCGCGGTCGATATCGCCGGCGGACTGCCGGGCTACCTGGCCTGGATCGCAGACGCGACCCGCCCTGGAGCCGAAGAGTGAACCGACTGACCGGGCTGCTGGTCCGCGTCGCTGCGCTCGCGCTGCTGGCCGTCGCGCTGCCCGCCAACGCCGCCATCGACCAGAGCCAGCTGCTGCCGGTCGACCAGGCCTTCGCGCTGCAGGCACGCGCGACCGCGCCGGGCCGAATCGAGATCGACTGGGCGATCGCCGAGGGCTACTACCTGTATCGCCACCGCACCGCGGTGCAGGTGGTCGAAGGTGGCTTCGAGGCCAATCCACTGCAGCTGCCGCCGGGCAAGCGGCATACCGACGAGTTCTTCGGCGAGGTCGAAACGTATCGGGGCCAGCTTGTCGCGGTGCTCACCGGTGCCGCCGCCGACGGCGCCCGGGACGTGAGCCTGCAGGTCAAGTACCAGGGCTGCGCGGACCTGGGCATCTGCTATCCGCCGCAGACGCGCACGCTGAAGGTCGCCCTGCCCGCAGATGCCGCCGTTGGCACGGCGGATGCAGCGGGCGACTCCGGGTTCGCCGCACTCGGGCGCAGCCTGGCGGGCGCGCCTGGCGCCGGCGCAGCACAGCTCGGGGTCGATGGCAGCGGCGCGGCGCAACCGCTGCCGCTGCCGCCCGAGCAGGCGTTCGGCTTCGAGGCCATTGCCGGCGACGGCAACACCCTGCTGCTGCGCTTCACGCCCGCGCGCGGCTATTACCTGTATCGCGACCGCAGCAGCTTCCGCCTCGACGGGCATGACGGTATCGCCGCCGGCACGCCGCGCTGGCCGCCGGGCGTGGCGCATCGCGACGAGCACTTCGGCGAGGTGGTGGTCTATTTCGACCAGGTCGACGTGCCGTTGCCGCTGCGGCGCACGGTCGCCGATGCCGCGACCGTGCAGCTCACCGCGACCTTCCAGGGCTGCCAGGACGAGGGCATCTGCTACCCGCCGATGACGCGCACGGTCGAGGTGGCGCTGCCGACGGGCGAAATCGAAAAAGCCGCGCTGGGGTCAGAGTCACTTTCCGCCGAAAGGATCGGCGTGGCCCCGGGGTCAGAGTCACTTTCCCCCGAGGGGATCGAGGCGCCCAACGTGCCCGGTGGGGAAAGTGACTCTGACCCCACCCCCGATGCTTCCGCCGACAACGCCGCGCGCACCGCGCTTCCCCCAAGCGCCCTGCCGGCCGGTGGTGCGCTGGGCGCGCTGCTGCTGGCCCTGCTCGGCGGGCTGGTGCTCAACCTGATGCCCTGCGTGCTGCCGATCCTGTCGCTCAAGGTGCTGGGCGTGGCGCAGAGCGGCGAGAGCCGCGCCCATGCGCGCAGCCACGCGCTCTGGTACACCGCCGGCGTGCTGGTCGCGTTCGCCGCGATCGGCGCGCTGGTGCTGGCCCTGCGCGCGGGCGGACAGGCGCTGGGCTGGGGCTTCCAGCTGCAGCAGCCGTGGTTCGTCGCCGCGCTGGTGTACCTGATGTTCGCGGTCGGGCTGAGCCTCTCGGGCGTATTCACGCTTGGCGGCGGGATCGGCAACGTGGGTCAGGCGCTCGCCTCCCGCACCGGGCCGGCCGGCGACTTCTTCACCGGCGTGCTGGCCTGCGTGGTCGCCAGCCCCTGCATCGCGCCGTTCATGGGCGGCGCGCTGGCGTTCGCCTTCACCGCATCGCCGTGGATGGCGCTGGCGGTGTTCCTGATGCTGGGCCTGGGCCTGGCGCTGCCGTTCCTGCTGATCGGCTTCATCCCGGCGCTGGCCGACCGCCTGCCCAGGCCGGGCGCGTGGATGGAAACGCTCAAGCAGGTGCTGGCCTTCCCGATGTACCTGACTGCGATCTGGCTGCTGTGGGTGCTGGGCAAGCAGCGCGGCGTGGACGCGATGGCGCTGGTGGCCGTCGGCCTGGCCGTGCTGGCGCTGGCGCTGTGGTGGCATGAGCGCAGGCGCTGGACCGGCGGCATGGCCGGGCGCGTGCTGGCGCTGGCGCTGGCGGCGGCCGCGCTGCTGCCGGTGTGGAAGGTGGGCTCACTACCGCCGCCGCAGCGCGCGGCGCAGGCCGCATCCGAGGGACGCGAAGCGTGGACGCCCGAACGCCTGCAGGCGCTGCGCGCCGAAGGCCGCGTCGTCTTCGTCAACATGACCGCCGACTGGTGCGTGACCTGCAAGGCCAACGAACGCCGGGTGCTGTCGCAGCCCGTGTTCCGCGACGCGCTGGCGCAGGCCGATGCCGCCTACCTGCTTGGCGACTACACCAACGCCGATCCGGCCATCGCCGCCTTCCTCGACCGGCACAAGGCGGTGGGCGTGCCGTTGTACGTGATCTATCCGCGCGGCGGCGGCGAAGGCGAGGTCCTGCCTGCGCTGCTGAGCGATGACATCGTGACCGCGGCACTGCGGCGCGCGGCGCCATGAAGCTCACGCCGATGAAGATCGTGCTGGTCGCCGCCGCAGCCGGTGCGCTGGGCGTGGTGGTCGGCATGTTCGCCACCGGGCCGGGCCCGTTGCTGGGCAGCGAGTTCGGCCAGCGCGTGCTCAACGACGCGCTCACCGCCAATACGCCCGCACCGGAGGGCGTCACCGTCGCCCGTCGCGGCGCGGCGCTGCCGGCCGTGCAGGTCGCCGGCCTCGATGGCCCCGCGTTCCAGCTGCCCGACGACTTCAGCGGCCGCCCGCTGCTGGTCAACATCTGGGCCAGCTGGTGCGGCCCCTGCATCAAGGAAATGCCCGAGCTCGACCGCTATGCCCGCGCCCAGGGCGACAGCGGCGTGCAGGTCCTCGGCCTGGCGCTGGACGACCCGCAGGCGGTGCGCGAGTTCCTGCAGCAGATTCCGGTCGGCTACCCGCAGGCAATCGACGCACCGGGACCGTCCGACGCGGGCGTGCGCCTGGGCAATCCCAAGGGTGTGCTGCCTTATTCGATCCTGGTCTCGGCCGACGGGCGCCTGCTCAAGCAAAGGATCGGGCCGTTCGAGGATGGCGAGATCGACCGCTGGGCAGCGCCCTGAGGCCTGCGCGAACGCGCGTGATCCAAAAAGACATCGCGCAGGCAAGGCTGCGGACGCCTCCCGCAGGCGGCACGAATCTGGAGTGCCTACTCCAACAACCGCTTAAGTCCGGCAAACTTCGGCGAACTGGACAGCATCCGCGACATCCCCCAGACTGCGCGCCTTGTCCCGATCCGTTCGACCGATGGCCCAGCTGCTGCTCCTGCACGGCCCCAACCTCAACCTGCTCGGCAGCCGCGAGCCGGAGGTCTATGGCCACGCCACCCTGGCCGATATCGACGCCGACCTGCAGGCCCGTGCGACCGAGGCGGGCCACGCGCTGGAAAGCCTGCAGTCCAACGCCGAGCACGTGTTGGTCGATCGCATCCAGGCCGCGCGCGGCGACGGGACCGTCTTCATCCTGATCAACCCGGCCGCCTTCACCCACACCAGCGTGGCGATCCGCGACGCGCTGGCGGCGGTGGCGATCCCGTTCATCGAGATCCACCTGTCCAATCCCCACGCCCGCGAGCCCTTCCGCCAGCACAGCTACCTCAGCGACAAGGCGGTGGGCGTGGTCTGCGGCTTCGGTGCCGACAGCTACCGTTACGCGCTCGATGCCGCGCTGCGCCGCCTGGCGCCGGCCGCCTGAGCCACTTTCCGCAACACCGGTATTCCACCAGAGGCCATCCATGGACCTGCGCAAGCTCAAGAAGCTCATCGAGTTGCTCGAAGAGTCGAACCTCGCCGAAATCGAGATCAAGGAAGGCGAGGAATCCGTTCGCCTGTCGCGCGGCAGCAGCGCCGGCCCGCCGATGGTCTACGCCCAGGCGCCCGTCGCGCAGGCCGGCTACCGCGAGCCGGTGATGCCGATGCTGTCTCCGGTCGACGCCTCCACCGGCGGCCGCCCCGCGCCCGAACCGGCCGGCAGCGGGCTGCCCGACGGCCACGTGGTGAAGTCACCGATGGTCGGCACCTACTATGCCTCGCCGGCGCCGGACAAGCCGGCCTTCGTCACCGTCGGGCAGGCGGTCAAGGCCGGCGAGACGCTGGGCATCATCGAGGCGATGAAGATGTTCAACCCGATCGAAGCCGACACCTCGGGCACCGTGCTCGCCATCGTCTGCGAGAGCGGACAGCCGGTCGAGTTCGACCAGCCGCTGTTCGTGATCGGGTGAGCAGGCTTTCGCGCGCCACTGGCGCGAGCCTGCGAACGCCCGCCGGCCTGCAGGCCGGCGGGCCGTGCGTCGAACGACTGAGACCAGAACATGCTCGATAAAGTAGTCATCGCCAACCGCGGCGAGATCGCGCTGCGCATCCTGCGCGCCTGCCACGCGCTGGGCATCCGCACGGTCGCGGTGCATTCCACCGTCGACCGCAACCTCAAGCACGTGGCGATGGCCGACGAATCGGTCTGCATCGGTCCGGCGCCGTCCAACCGCAGCTACCTCGACATGCCCGCGATCATCTCCGCGGCCGAAGTCACCGACGCGCAGGCGATCCATCCCGGCTACGGCTTCCTCAGCGAGAACGCCGACTTCGCCGAACGCGTGGAGCAGTCGGGCTTCATCTTCATCGGCCCCAGGCCTGAGACCATCCGCCTGATGGGCGACAAGGTCGAGGCGATCCGCGCGATGAAGGAGGCGGGCGTGCCCTGCGTGCCCGGCAGCGGCGGCCCGCTGGGCGACGACGTCCCGACCAACCAGAAGATCGCCGCGGAGATCGGCTACCCGGTCATCGTCAAGGCCGCCGGCGGCGGCGGCGGCCGCGGCATGCGCGTGGTGCATACCGAAGCCGCGCTCGCCAATGCCGTGACCACGACCAAGACCGAGGCCAAGGCCGCGTTCGGCAACGACATGGTCTACATGGAGAAGTTCCTGGAAAACCCGCGCCACGTGGAGATCCAGGTGCTGGCCGACGGCCAGGGCGGCGCCATCCACCTCGGCGAGCGCGACTGCTCGATGCAGCGACGCCACCAGAAGGTGGTCGAGGAAGCGCCGGCACCGGGCATCAGCGAGGCGCAGCGCGTGGAGATCGGCCGCGTCTGCGTGGAAGCCTGCATCCGCATCGGCTACCGCGGCGCGGGCACGTTCGAGTTCCTGTACGAGGACGGCCGCTTCTACTTCATCGAGATGAACACCCGCATCCAGGTGGAGCATCCGGTGACCGAACTGGTGACCGGCATCGACCTGATCCGCGAGCAGCTCAAGATCGCCTCCGGGGAGAAGCTCTCGATCCGCCAGGAGGACGTGGTGCTGCGCGGTCATTCGATCGAATGCCGCATCAACGCCGAGGACCCGGACACCTTCCTGCCCTCGCCCGGCCTGATCCAGCACTTCCACTCGCCCGGCGGCCCGGGCGTGCGCGTGGACTCGCACATCTACGAGGGCTACACGGTCCCGCCCAACTACGACTCGATGATCGGCAAGCTGATCGTGCACGGCGCCGACCGCGACCAGGCGATCGCGCGCATGCGCGTGGCGCTGAGCGAGATGGTGGTGGACGGCATCCGCACCAACATCCCGCTGCAGCAGCGGATCATGGCCGACGCCGGTTTCCAGGCCGGTGGCCAGAACATCCACTACCTCGAAAAACGCCTGGCCGAGCGCAAGGACAAGGCGCTGTCGATCGGCTGAGGCCGGTCGGCGAATGCACCGCGCCGGCAGCGCACGCGGCTCCGCTGTCCCCGCCGCGCGGAGCCGTGCGGCACGCTGCGCTATCCTGCTGCGACCGTTTCCAGGCGCCCCCGCCACGCCACCGTGCTGCGACCCCTGCTCCGTCTGCTGCTGTGCCTGTGCCTGCTGGTCGACACCCTCGGCCCGGCGGTCGCGGCGACGCACCTGGCGATGACGCAAGCCGGTGCGCAGGCCGCGGTGGCCGGCGGAGACGAGGCGACACCTCGCCCCGCCGACGCCGACTGCCACACCATGCGCAACGCGGCCGACATGGCGCCCGAGCCGGTTGCGCCGACGCCTGACGAGAATTGTCTCGAACGTTGCCTCGACCTGTGCTTGCAGCACGGCATCGCCGTGGTCCCGGCCGCGCCACTGCTGGCGGATTGCCGCATCGCCTGGCTGCCTGCCCTGGTCGCAGACGCCCAGGTCGACGCCGTGCACGCCGCGCCGCTGCTGCGTCCACCCATCGCCTGATCGCCCTGATCGCCGCCGCCATGGCGGCCCGGAACATGCGCGTGCCCACACCCGGCCGCGCGTCCTGGCCTTCCCGATTCGATCAACGTGCGGACGCTGCAGCGTGTCCGCCGTGGAGCACACCATGATCCATACCAGTCCCCACCTCGACGCGGCGACGAAGCCCTCGCCTGCCCGCAGGCGATTCGTGCAGGGCCTGCTGCTGGGCGGCGCGGCGCTGGCCACGGGCGCGCTACGCGTGCCCGCGCATGCACGCGACAGCCTCCATGCGCGGCCCGGCAACGTCCTGTCCGGCACCGGCTTCCAGCTCGACATCGGCACCTCGGTGGTCGACTTCACCGGCCGCGCGCGACCCGCGATCACCGTCAACGGCAGCCTGCCCGCGCCGCTGCTGCGCTGGCGCGAGGGCGACACCGTGACCCTGCGCGTGAGCAACCACCTGCGCGGCGTGCCGACCTCGATCCACTGGCACGGCATCCTGCTGCCCTCGAACATGGATGGCGTGCCGGGCATGAGCTTCGACGGCATCATGCCCGGCGAGTCGTACCTGTATCGCTTCACGCTCAAGCAGTCCGGCAGCTACTGGTACCACAGCCATTCCCTGCACCAGGAGCAGGCCGGGCTGTACGGCGCGATCATCGTCGATCCGCGCGAGCCGGCGCCCTACCACTGGGACCGCGAGCACGTGGTGCTGCTGTCGGACTGGACCGACCTCGCCCCGGAAGCCCTGTTCGCACGCCTGAAGAAGGCACCGCACCACGACAACTGGTACAAGCCCACCGTCGCCGACTTCTTCCGCGACGCGCGCCGCGACGGACTGGCCGCCACGCTCGCCGACCGCAGGGCCTGGGGCGCGATGCGGATGACGCCCAGCGACCTGTCCGACGTCAACGCGCACACCTACACCTACCTGATGAACGGCGTTACCCCGGCCGGCAACTGGACCGGCGAATTCCGTCCCGGCGAAAAGGTGCTGCTGCGCCTGATCAACGCCTCGGCGATGACGCATTTCGACGTGCGCATCCCGGGTTTGAAGATGACCGTGGTCGCCGCCGACGGCCAGTACGTGCACCCGGTGAGCGTGGACGAGCTGCGCATGGGCGCTGCCGAAACCTACGACGTGATCGTCGAGCCGTCCGGCCAGGACGCCTGGACCATCTTCGCCCAGGACATGGGCCGCACCGGCCACGCGCGCGGCACGCTGGCGCTGCGCGCGGGGCTGCAGGCACCTGTGCCTGCGCTCGATCCGCGACCGCGGCTGACGATGGACGACATGGGCCACGGCGGACACGGCGCGCACAAGGGCATGGAAGGCGGCTGCGGCGCGAAGATGGCGGCCGAGGGCGGCTGCGGCGCCACCATGCACGCGCCATCCGCGCATGACGCGCACGCCGGACTTGGCGACGGCGGCGGCATGCAGTCGCATCCGGCCAGCGAATCGGGCAACCCGCTGGTCGACATGCAGACCATGGCGCCGGCGCCCAAGCTCGACGATCCGGGCATCGGCCTGCGCGACAACGGTCGCCGGGTGCTGACCTACGCCGACCTGAAGAGCGTGTTCGATGATCCCGACGGCCGCGACCCGGGCCGCACCGTCGAGCTGCACCTGACCGGCCACATGGAGAAGTTTGCCTGGTCCTTCGACGGCATCCCCTTCGCCAGCGCCGAACCGCTGCGCCTGAACTACGGCGAGCGCATGCGCATCGTGCTGGTCAACGACACGATGATGCAGCACCCGATCCACCTGCACGGGATGTGGAGCGACCTCGAGGATGCCGACGGCAACTTCATGGTGCGCAAGCACACCATCGACATGCCGCCCGGCACCAGGCGCAGCTACCGCGTGCGTGCCGACGCGCTCGGCCGCTGGGCCTACCACTGCCACCTGCTCTATCACATGGACGCGGGGATGATGCGCGAAGTGCGCGTGGAGGAAGGCGCATGAGCCGGCATCACTACCGCACGGCAGGCCTGCTGCTGGCGCTCGGCCTGCCCTGCAGCGCACTCGCGCAGCACGCGCATCCGCCGCAGCAACATGTGCGTCCGCAGGCGGCGGAAGCCGCTTCCACATGCTCGCCGGAACACGCTGCGATGGGGCATTGCCGATCGCCAGCGAATACGTCTGCACCACAGGCACATGCCGCGCACGGCTGCACCCCCGAACACGCGGCGATGGGCCACTGCACGCCTGGCGCCCCCGGTGAGCAGGCACCGCGCGATCCCATCCCCGCGCTGACCGACGCCAACCGCGCCGCCGCGTTCCCCATGCTGTCGCAGGACCACATGGAACACGGCCCTGCGACCTACACGCGGGTGACCTTCAACCGCTTCGAAGCCTGGGATGGCGACGATGCCAGCGGCCAGGCCTGGGAAGGCAGCGCATCGACCGGAGGCGACATCCATCGCGTCTGGCTGCGCAGCAGCGGCAGCCGCAGCGCCGGCAGGACCAGCTCGGCGAATGCCGAGCTTCGCTGGTCACGCGCGGTCGCACGCTGGTGGGACGCCGTTGCCGGCGTGCGCCATGACTTCGATCCGGGGACGTCTCGTACACGCGCGGCGTTTGGCGTGCAGGGGATCGCGCCGTACATGTTCGAGGTCTCGGCGCTGGCGTATGTCGGCGACGGCGGCGGTGTCGCCGCCAAGCTCGAGGCCGAGTACGACATGCGCTTCAGCAACCGGCTGGTCCTGCAGCCGCTGCTGGAGCTGGAGCTGCATTCCAGTGACGACCCGGCGCGACTCACCGGCAGCGGCCTGTCGAAAGCGGAGGCCGGCTTGCGCCTGCGCTACGAGCTCACGCGCAGGTTCGCGCCCTACCTCGGCATCGCGCACGAGCGCAGCTTCGGTCGCACCGCGCGGTATCACGAAGACGCCGGCGAGGCCGCGCGCGATACGCGGCTGGTGGCGGGCGTGCGGTTCTGGTTCTAGGCAGTCGACGGTGCATCGGGTCGTCGACATCCATCGCGGCTGAAGCCGCTCCTACAGCGCCGCGAGCGGCGGCAGTGCCCAGTCGATCGGGGTCACGCCGCGGCGCGTGAGGTATTGATTGGCGGCCGAAAAATGGCCGCAGCCCAGAAAGCCGCGATGCGCTGACAGCGGCGACGGGTGCGTCGTGCGCAGCACGCGGTGGCGCTGCGTGTCGATGACCTTGCCCTTGGCCTGCGCGTAGCTGCCCCAGAGCATGAACACCAGGCCTTCGCGCTCGCGGTTGAGCACGTCGACCACATGGTCGGTGAAACCTTCCCAGCCCTTGCCCTGGTGAGAGCCGGCGCGGCCTTCCTCGACGGTCAGCACCGCGTTGAGCAGCAGCACGCCCTGGCGCGCCCACGGCATCAGCCAGCCGTGGTCGGGCGGCGCGATGCCCAGGTCGCGCTCCAGTTCCTTGTACATGTTCCGCAGCGACGGCGGCACCGGCACGCCCGGCGGCACCGCGAAGCACAGCCCATGCGCCTGGCCAGGGCCGTGGTAGGGATCCTGGCCAAGCACGACCACCTTCACCGCCTCGAACGGCGTGGCCTCGAACGCCGCGAAGATCCGCGGCCCAGGCGGATAGATGCGCACGCCGGCCGCCTTGCGCTGGCGCAGGAAGGCCGACAGCGACTGCATGTCCTCGCGCGCGAACCAGTCGCCCACGCGCGCCTTCCAGGAAGGCTCCAGCTGCACTTCGGCTTCGCTCATGGCTGCTGCGCGGGCGACGTCGGCAGGCGCGACAGCCGCAGCTGGAACAGCGCCTTGGTCGCCAGCAGGCGTTCCTCGATCGGCTTGAGCACCAGGTCGTTGGCGCCGTGGCGCAGCAACGTGGCCTGGTTGGCGCGGTTGTCGTCGCCGGTCATCACCAGCACCGGCAGCCGCCGCTTGCCGTAGCCCAGGCCGTTGCGCACCTTGTTCAACACGTCGCGGCCGTCGAGCTCGCCCTTGAGGTAGAGGTCGGTCAACACCAGGTCGGCGCCGGGCGCACCCTCGGTGCCGGCATAGGCTTCGAGGTAGGCGATCGCATCCTCGGCGGTGGTGACGTGGGTAACGCGCATCTGGTGCGCCTCGAGCATGCGCCGGATCGCCACCGCCACCGTGCGGCTGTCCTCGATGTAGAGCACGTGCGCGTCGGGGATCGGCTGCGGCTGCACGTAGCCGCGGATGAAGGCAGCCAGCGCGTTGTGGCCCAGCGCCTTGTCGAAATAGTCGGTGACGTCCTCGGTGAAGCGCCGGTCCTCCAGGTGCGACTGCACGTCGCCGGAGATCACGATCACCGGCACGTAGCGCTGGCTGTCGGCCTCGCGCACCGCGCGCGCGACCTGCAGGCCGTCGCCATCGGGCAGTACCAGCGCGGTGGTGACCAGGTCGATCGGCTCGCCGGCCAGCAGCGCGCGCGCATCGGCCAGGCTGCCGCCCTCGACCACCTGCACGCCCGGCAGCTCCTTCACCAGCACTGCATGGATCAGCTTGCGTACCAGCCTGGAGCCGTCGACGACCAGTACACGCGGGCTGTCGGATTCGAGGTGTCGAAGGTCGTGCTGGATCATGCGCTCAGATTCCGGTGGGGCGCGTCTGGCGCAGGAAATGGCCGGCCACGAGACCCGCGCCGAGCCAGCCGAGCAGGGTCGAACCGCCGATCACGGCGAGCGCCCACGGCGGGTTGATCGCGGACAGCGCGAAGCTGCTGCCGTAGCTGGCGGCCAGCCCGGCCAGGGGTTCGCGCAGCGCCAGTCCGGCCGTGGCCAGCAGCGCGAGCGCCAGGCCGCCGGACGCCACGCCGTACCACGCGCCCAGGTACAGGAACGGCCGCCGGATGAAGCCGTCGGTGGCGCCGAGCAGCTGCAGCACGCCGATCTCCTCGCGCCGCGACTGGATGTCCAGGCGCACCGTATTGCCCACCACCAGCAGCGCGCCCAGCCCCAGCAACGCCGCCAGCACCCACGACACGCGCGTGCCGAAGCGCAGCCAGGTGTCGAGGCGCTCGCGCCACTGCACGTCGTGCTGCACCAGCTCGGCCTCGGGCAGCTGCTCCAGCGACGTGGCCACCATCAGCTCGTCGCCCGCCGGCGTCACCACCAGCACGTGCGGCAGCGGATTGTCCTCGCCCACCGCGTCGACGATGCCCGCCAGCGCGCCACCTTCGCGCAGCGAGGCAAGCCCCTGGCCCGGGGTGACATGGACCACGCCGCCGATGTTGGCACGCGCACGCAGCTCATCCGCCAGCGCGCCAGCGCGCGCGGCATCGACATCCTGCTTGAGGAACACGCTGATTTCGCGCGAGCGTTCGACGTTGCCCGCCAGCCGTTCGACATTGCCCAGCACCAGCCACAGTCCCAGCGGCAGGGCCAGCGCCAGCGCCATCACCGACACGGTCAGCAGCGCCGCCCACGGCTTGCGGAACACGCGCCCCAGGCTGGCGACAAGGCTGTAGGAATGATGGTCGAACCAGGTCCCGACCTGCGACGCGGAGCCGGCGCCGCGCACGTTGGCCTCACTCATCGGCCAGGTCCTCGGGCGCGATGTCGTCGACCAGGCGCCCGTGGTCGAGCACCAGCACGCGCTTGCGCATGCGCTTGACCAGGCCGAGGTCGTGGCTGGCCACCAGCACGCTGGTGCCGCGCTCGGGCAGCGAGGCGAACAGCGCCATGATCTCCGACGACAGGGTCGGGTCGAGGTTGCCGGTGGGTTCGTCGGCAACCAGCAGCCGCGGCTCGGCCACGACGGCGCGGGCGATGCCCACGCGCTGCTGCTCGCCGGCCGACAGCTGCGTGGGCAGCGCGCGCTCGCGGTCGCCCAGGCCCAGCCGTTCAAGCACGTTGCGCACGCGCTTGCCGATCTCGCCGCGGCGCAGGCCACGCAGGATCAGCGGCAGCGCGATGTTGTCGAACACGCTGCGGTCGGTGAGCAGGCGGTGATCCTGGAACACCACGCCGACCTCGCGCCGGTGCAGCGCCACGCGCCGCCCGCGCATCTTGAGCAGGTTGCGGTCGTTGAACAGCACCGCGCCGCGGCTGGGCCGCTCGGCGAGGTGGATCAGCTTGAGCAGGGTGCTCTTGCCGGCGCCCGAGTGCCCGGTGAGGAACAGCATCTCGCCGGCGGCCACGTCGAAACTGACCTCGGCAAGCGCAACGCGCCCACCGGAGTACTGCTTGCTGACGCTGTCAAAACGCAGGACGACCATGGCGAGGGAGTATCGCAGAACTCGCACGGGCCGAATCGGACCCACTGCGGCCTTTGCAATCGAAGCCGAAGGGCTGCCGCCGAAGCGGGACCGCGCGCTCCGTCATCCGGCGCGCGAGAGCCTGCCGGCGCGCACGCGCCGGCAGGCCGCGTCACTCAATGCTGGTTGTGCGGTGCGCGGGTGACGAGCTTGCGCAGCCGCGTGCCGATGCGCGAGAACAGCGATGGTTCCTGCGCGGTCGATGCGTCGGCCTGTCGCGAGCCGGACTGCGGACGCGCCGCAGGCGCCGGCCTGGCTTCGCGCGCCTTGGGCTGGCCGGGGTTGTCCTGCCCATTGCCATTGGTCGCCGTGTCTTCGGCACCGGCGAGGCGCTTGCCGCCACGACGCCGACGGCGCTTGCGCGGGGGACGCGACTCATCCGGCATGGCCGCGGCCACCGTGGCGGCGACATCGATCACCGGCTTGGCCACCGCCTCATCCGGCGCAGCAGCCACGACCGGCGCGGACTCACTCACCGACGCTGGTCCGGCAACGGCAACCGGTTCGCCCTCGGGCTTCACCCGCGGCTGGCGGGGAGGCCGGGCGCGCTCGCCGCCAGCGGCGCCGGCACGTGGCCCACGGGCACCGGCCGGGCCGCCTGCGCCACTGCGACCACCGCGGCCACCGCCGCGCTTGGCATCCTCGACCGCGCGCGCCTCGCGCACCTCGCGGTAGATCTCGTTGATGCTGTCGCCGTCCTCGTTGTCAGCCGCCTCGACAGCGGCACCGGCCCGCGGCGTGCGCGGCTGCGGCACCAGCAGCTCCGGCGTCACCGGCTCGGACGGAATCCTCTGCTCGATGAAGGCCTCGATGTCCGGCAGGCCGATCGCGTAGCGCTCGCAGGCGAAGCTGATCGCGTCGCCCTCTTCGCCCAGCCGCGCGGTGCGGCCGATGCGGTGCACGTAGTCTTCGGCATCGAACGGCAGGTCGTAGTTGTAGACGTACTTCACGCCATCGATGTGCAGGCCGCGGGCGGCGACGTCGGTGGCGACCAGGATCTCGAGCTGGCCGGCCTGGAACTTCTTCAGCAGCGACTCGCGCTTCTTCTGCGGCACGTCGCCCGACAGCACGCCCACGCGGTAGCCAGCGCGTTCCAGCGCACGGGCCACGCGCTCGACGAACACCTTGGTGTTCACAAACACCAAGGTGCGGGCACCCTCGCCGCGCGAGAGCAGGCCCAGCAGCAGCGGCAGCTTCTCTTCGTCGGAGGGGTAGTAGAGCTTCTGGCGCACCAGCGCGGCGGTGATGGTCTCGGTCTCGACCACCATTTTCTGCGGCTCGTTCATGTGCTCGTAGGCGAGCTCGAGCACGCGATGGCTCAGCGTGGCCGAGAACAGCAGCGTCTGGCGCTCGGTGCGCACCGGCATGCGCCGCAGCAGGAAGCGGATGTCCTTGATGAAGCCGAGGTCGAACATGCGGTCGGCCTCGTCCAGCACGCAGATCTCGCAGGCGTGGAGGCTGACCACCTTGTGCTGCTTGACGTAGTCGATCAGCCGGCCCGGGGTGGCGATGATGACGTCCACGCCCTCCTGCAGCAGCTGGCGCTGCTTGTCGTAGTCGACGCCGCCGTAGACCAGGGCGAAGCGCAGGCCCAGCTCGGGGCCGAACTTCACCGCGTCCTTGTGGATCTGGATCGCAAGTTCGCGGGTGGGCGCCAGGATCAGCGCGCGCGGGTCCTCGGGCTTGCGGTCGGCCAGCGCCGGGCGCGTCAGCAGGCGGTTCATCACCGCCACCAGGAAGGCCAGCGTCTTGCCCGTGCCGGTCTGGGCCTGGCCAGCGACATCGCCCCCGGGCAGTGCGACCGGGAGGGTCAGCGCCTGGATCGGCGTGAGGCGCGTGAAGCCTGCGGTCTCGAGCCCGGCCTGCAGCCGCGGATGGAGATCGAAGGAGGAGAAGGTGATGTCGGTAAGTGGCTTATCGCTCATGTATGGGATCTTGTGTGCGGCGCCAGCGCATGCCGTGTGCTCCGAAGCGACTCCCGGTCCGCTTGGGTCGCCGCAATGCGGGGCGATTCGCCGCTTTGCGGCGACCCAAACGGGCAGGGAATACGTTCAAGCTGCATGACACGCTCTGGTGCTTGCGTGGGCGGCGCCCGCATCGCAGACTGCCTGGGAAACGGGATGACGCCGTCAGGCGCGGTTCCCGGAGACTCGCGGACCATGGCCGCGTGGGGCGACCGGGGTTTTCCGTACGGTGGCCTTGATTCGGGCCGCGAATCGCCCAAGTTTAGCATCCATCCGCGGCCGCCCTGCTGGCCCGCCCCCTACCCCAGGAGCCTTTCCGTGAGCGAACACGTCATCCATGCCACCGACGCCGATTTCGATGCCACCGTGCTGCAGTCCGCCGAGCCGGTGCTGGTCGATTTCTGGGCGCCCTGGTGCGGGCCGTGCAAGATGATCGCCCCCGCCCTGGACGAGCTGGCCAGCGAGTACGCCGGCAAGGTGAAGATCGCCAAGGTCAACGTGGACGAGAACCGCGCCACCGCCCTCAAGTACCACGTCCGCTCGATCCCGATGCTGCTGCTGTTCAAGGACGGCCAGGTGCAGGCGACCCAGATCGGCGCCGTCGGCAAGCCGCAGCTGGCGCAGATGATCGACAAGGCGGTCTGACCAGGACCGTCTGAATCGGCCCGCGTCCGCGTCTGCCCACTGGCGGCCGCGGGCCCGCTCCGCATGCAGGAGCCTGGCCGTTGCCCCTGGGCCGTGCGCCCCTCTGGCCTGCCCGGTGGACCCACCCTCCGCCCATCACCCGATGCGTCGCCAGCCGGCGCGCATGAACGAGGTCCTGCCAGACCGCTTGCCGACGTCCGCCGTCTGGTGTTAGTTTGGCCGCATCCGGCGTTGAATTGGGCGCCGCACCCCGTCTGCACGACTCCCCTCACCATCCCGCCCGCTTCAGGGCGCTCGCACCGAGCGAGGAACTCTCACTTGTCCGACCAAACCCCCGACGCCGGCGATACCGCCGTCAAGCGCGTGCGCAAGACCGCTTCGCGCGCCACCAAGAAGCCCGCTAAATCCGCCGACGCCGACGCGCCGACGCTGTTCGAGTCGACCCCGGCGCCCGCCGAGCCCAGGCCCGCTGCGCCGGAACCGGCTGCGGCCAGGCAGCCTGCGCGAAGCGAGACCCCGGAAGGCCAGCCGAGTCAGCCCTCCCAGCCCTCCCAGCCCTCCCAGCCCTCGCAGCCCAGCCAGTCCAGCCAGCCCGCACAGGGCGGTGGCGCCCAGCCCACGCAGAGCGGCGGCGAGAGCCAGTCCTCGGATTCCGGCCAAGGCCAGCGCCAGCCCCAGCAGGACAACCGCGGCGGCAACGGCGGCAACCAGGCCAATGCACAGGGCACCAGCAAGCGCGACCGCTTCCGCAATCGCCGCGATCGCCAGCGCGGTGACGATCGCCCGCGCGGTGACCGCCCACGCGACGGCGGCCTGCCGCAGGACGACGGCGGCAACGGCCACGAGCAGGCCAACCGCATGCCGCCGCCGAACATCCCCGAAGGCTTCCCCCAGTATTCGCTGGGCGAGCTCAAGCGGATGCCCGCGCACAAGCTGTTCGACATCGCCGAACTGCTCAACATCCATGAAGGCGTGGCCCGCGCGCGCAAGCAGGACGTGATCTTCGCCCTGCTCAAGGTGCTCACCCGCACCAACGAGGGCGTGCAGGCCGACGGCGTGCTGGAAATCCTGCCCGACGGCTTCGGCTTCCTGCGCGGCGCCGAGGCGAGCTACCTCGCCGGCCCGGACGACACCTACATCTCGCCCAGCCAGATCCGCCGCTTCAACCTGCGCACCGGCGACCACCTGTCCGGCCGCATCCGCTGGCCGAAGGACGGCGAGCGCTACTTCGCGCTCAACGTGGTCGACACGATCAACGGCGAGCCGCCGGAGGCCAGCAAGGGCAAGGTGCTGTTCGAGAACCTGACCCCGCTGTTCCCGCGCAAGCGCTTCAAGCTCGAGCGCGGCGACGGGTCCACCGAGGACATCGCGGGCCGCATCCTCGACCTGATGGCGCCGCAGGGCAAGGGCCAGCGCGCCCTGATCGTCTCGCCGCCCAAGGCCGGCAAGACCATGCTGATGCAGCAGATCGCCACCGCGATCACCAGCAACCACCCGGACGTGCACATGATCGTGCTGCTGGTGGACGAGCGGCCCGAGGAAGTGACCGAGATGCAGCGCACCGTGCGCGGCGAAGTGGTCAGCTCCACCTTCGACGAGCCGGCCGCGCGCCACGTGCAGGTCGCCGAAATGGTGATCGAGCGCGCCAAGCGCCTGGTCGAGCACAAGAAGGACGTGGTGATCCTGCTCGACTCGATCACCCGCCTGGCCCGCGCCTACAACAACGTGGTGCCGTCGTCGGGCAAGGTGCTGACCGGCGGCGTCGACGCCAATGCGCTGCATCGTCCGAAGCGTTTCTTCGGCGCGGCGCGCAACGTCGAGGAAGGCGGTTCGCTGACCATCATCGCCACCGCCCTGGTCGACACCGGCAGCGCGATGGACAAGGTGATCTACGAGGAGTTCAAGGGCACCGGCAACTCGGAAGTCCACCTGGACCGCCGCATCGCCGAAAAGCGCGTGTACCCGGCGATCGCGGTCAACCTCTCCGGCACCCGCCGCGAGGACTATCTGATCGAGCCCGACATGCTCCAGCGCATCTGGATCCTGCGCAAGCTGCTGCATCCCATGGACGAGATCGCGGCGATGGAATTCCTGCTCGACAAGATGAAGAGCACCAAGTCCAACGACGAGTTCTTCGCTTCGATGAAGCGCTGAGGCCCGCACCGGACCGCGATGACGAAGAGCCCGCCCTGCGGGCTTTTCGTTTTCTCGGGTCCTGCACGCGATGCCGCGCCCGCAAACCCGGCCCGCGTTTCACTGGCGCCCTTCAGTCGGACAGGCACGCGGGATGGATGTCCGTCGATGCGCGACCATCGGGCCGTCCGCCGCTCCCGGCCATTGCACTCGTCGGCGCGGGGGCCCAAGCGCGGCGCGCGTCAGCTGCAGATGCTGGCGGGGCGACAAAGCCCGGTGCGTGACGTGGCTCAGCCGCCTTCCAGCGGAACCAGCAGCTTCAACCCCGTCCCGACCTGGTGCACCACGCCCGCCACCAGCGCATCCGGTGCGATATCGAAACCTTCCAGGCCCTCCATTTCCCAGGGGATCGGATTGCGCGGGCCGGCCACGTAGGACTGCCACTGCCCGTAGCCGGGCTCGCCGTCGTCGGAAAACCTGTAGTCGACCGGAACCCGCGCCGACCAGCTCTCCTGGTCGGCCCACTCGCCCCGGGTGGGCGGCTGGAAGGTCCATTTGCGCGCGGCCACCAGGGCCGACTTCGCCAGCAGCTCGCGCATCTGCACCATCTCCCGCTCGGTGCCCAGCACCCGCAGGTTCACCATCTCCGCCACGGCGTCCTGCACCCGGCCGGACCGGTCCACCCGGACAACGACGTAGACCACGCCATGCGCACCGGCATAGCGCGCCTGCACCGGATACTCCGGTGGCTTCATCTCGATCGACGACAGTTGATCGCTCTCGTCCCGCGTCGCCGCGCCCGAACGCTCCGCGGAATGGCGTGCGGCCATCAGGACCGCCTCGCGCCCGAAGTAGCCGCTGCGGATCGTCACCCGGAACCGCCGGGCGTCGACCCGTTCGGCCAGCATCAGCAGGCTCATCCTGGCGCTGCCGTGTGCCGGCTTGCCGTCGACCAGGATCGGCTCGAAACGCCAACCTGGCGCGGCGGCATCGATCACGTTCGCGACCGCCGGCGGCAGCTTGTTCCGCTGGTCGATGGTCCAGTCGCTGACGGTGCCCTCGAGCGTGATGGTGACCCGTCCGGTCACCAGCATGCTCGCCTCGACCTGCCTGCGCGCCTCGGCCGCGCCGGCAGCGTGCACCGCACCCGCCACGAACCACAGCATCAGCACGCACCCGCACAAATGGCGTCTCATCCGCATGTCCCCGCTCCCTGGTGCGGCGTCGAGGCCGGATCGCCGCAGCGCGGCCCCGGCGCAGTTACCCGGGCCGCTCGGGCACTGCCGGCGGACTGTAGATCCCGCCCCCGCACGCCCGCAAGTGGAGAGGTCCGGGCGGTGCCTTCAGCCGCGGTCGCGCAGGAACCGCGCCATCGACACGCCGGCCGGGGATGGGACGTATTCGTGCGCGACATCGACGAAGCCGCGCATCACCGCGATCTCGCGCGGGGTGCGGTTGAGGGCGTCGCGGGCCTCGGGGTCGGCGCCGGCACGCAGCAGGCGCCGGGTGAGCAGCAGCAGGCCGTGCAGCGCCGACAGGTGTAGCGGGCCGAAGCCGCGCGGATCGCGTGCATCGAGCATGGCGCCTTCGTCGAGCAGGTGTTCGAGCACCGCCAGCAGCACATCCTCGTCGCAGGCGGTGCCGGGTTCGGCGCGGGCGCCGAGCAGCAGCAGCAGCGGGGTGACGCCACCGGCGGCCAAGGCGTCGACCTCGGCGCCGGCCAGCAGCAGGGTGTCGAACAGGGCCACCAGGCGCGTGCGGTCACGCGCGGTGAAGCCGTACAGCGCCGCGCAGTGCAGCGGGGTCAGGCCCTGGGCGTCGGTGGCGTGGACGTTGGCGCCGGCGGTCATCAGCTTGGCGCACAGGTCCGGCAGGCCGAGCGCGGCGGCCAGCATCAGCACGGTGACTTCACCGGGCAGGCGCTGTTCGAGCCTGGCGTTGGCGGCAAGCAGGCGGTCGACCAGCTCGCCGTGGCGCATGCTGACCGCCGCCGACAGCGGTGTGGCGCCGGTGTGGGCGACGTGCTGCGGATTGGCGCCACGCGACAGCAGCAGCTCGACCACGGCGCGATGGCCGCCGCCGCAGGCACGCAGCAGGCCGGTGCAGCCCTGCGCGTCGACCGCGTCGACCGGCAGGCCAAGTTCGATCAGGCGGCGGACCGCGTCGGCATCGCCGGCCATGGCGGCGGCAGGCAGGTCGGACGGCTGCAGCACGCGCCGCGGCAAGGGCCAGTCGCGCCAGTCCAGCCAGTCGGCCAAGTCGCGCCGCCCGCTGGCCAGGGCCACGCCCAGCGGCGTTTGCCCGTCCTGTGCGCGCACGTCGACTGCCGCGCCATGGCGCACCAGGGTCTTGAGCACGTCCTCCCGCGCCAGCGCCGCGGCCAGGTGCAGTGCGGTCATGCCGCGCGCATCACGGGCGTCGGCGTCGACGCCGATCACCAGCAGGCGCTCGATCAGCCGGTCCCAGCCCAGGTGCACGGCCAGCGACAGCGGCGGATCGCCGGCTGGCGAGGCCGCGAACGGGTCGGCGCCGCGCTCGAGCAGGTCCAGCGCGCACTGCTCCAGCGCGCGGCCGGCCTGGTCGCCGGCGACGCAGGCGGCAAGGAACCGGGCCAGCCCGCCGCGGCCGGCCGGCGAGGCGCCGTGGCCGAGCAGGGCCTGCAGCGCGGGCAACGCGGCCGGGCCGCGTGTGAGCAGGCGGAAGACAGCGGTTTCGCCCGACGCGTCGCGGACCTCGAGGTCGGCGCCCTGGGCGGCGAGCCAGTCGATGCGGGCCGGCGTCGGGAGATCGTCGACGCAGGTCAGCAGGCCGCCGAGCTCGGCCGGCGGCACCAGCGCGGCGACGCGCTCCAGGTCATCGTGGCGGCCTGCGTCCAGGCCTTCCCGCAGCAGCAGCAGCGGCGAGCGCTGCTCGGGCGGCGCCTCGCCGGCATCGGGCCGCACGCTGGCCGGCAGCGCGTAGTCCGGATCGAGCATTGCGACCAGGCGCCAGCGGCCCGCCTCGGCCGCGACTTCGGTTGCGCGCCTGCCGTCGCGTGCCGTGGCCTGCGGGTCGAGGCCGAGTTCCAGCAGGCGCCCCACCAGGGCAGACGACGGCGCGTCGGCCAGGCAGGCCAGCAGCAGTGCGTTGCGGTCCTGCGCGTCGACCGCCATTGGATCGGCCTTGGCGCCGAGCAGGGCCTCGAAGACGCTGGCGGCGCCACCGCGCGCCGCTTCCAGCAGCGGCGTGGCGCCGGCAGCGTCGCGCGCATGCACGTCCGCCCCCGCGTCCAGCAGCGCGGCGACGATTCCGGCATGGCCCTGGAAAGCGGCGACGTGCAGCGCGGTGCGGGCGTCGCGGTCGCGCGCGTCGACCCGCGCCTTGTGCCGGAGCAGCAGCTGCACGGCCGCCGGATCATCCTCGTCGCCACCGGCCGCCGCCACCAGCGCCGGGGTGCCGTCCTCGATCGCCGGGCTGGCGCCGCGTTCGAGCAGGAACCGCGCAAGCCGCCAGTTGCCTGCGGCGCAGGCCACACCCAGCGGGGTCATGCCCTCGTGGTTGGCCACGTCCAGCGCACAGCCGGCATCGCGCAGCAGCGCCGCGACGCCTGGATCGGAGCTGCGCGCGGCGTGGTGCAGCGGGGTGTTGCCGTCGCGGTCGGCGTTGCGCGGATCGGCGCCGTTGGCCAGCAGGGTCATCACCGCCTCGGGGCGACCGTGCCAGCTGTCGCGGGTGGCGGCCAGCAGGGGAGTCAGGCCCGCATGCGCGGCGTTGAGGTCGACGCCGCGGGCGATCAGCAGGCGCAGCAGGCGCAGGTCGGGCAGCACCGCGGCCAGCACCGGCAGGCCGCGCTGGTCGCGATCCTCGTCCAGCGGCAGCGCGCGCACGTCGGCACCGGCCTCGACCAGCGCCAGGGCCTGGTCGACGCGGCCAGCGCGCGCGGCGGCATACAGCGCGCGGTCGAGGTCGCCGTCCAGCACCGACGACGGCAGGCTTGTAGCCTCGCCGTCCATTTCCACCACCGGAATCGGGCGCGCCGCTTCGATCGGGGCCGGCAGGCGCTGCAGCAGCAGGTGCAGCAGCGGCCATGCCAGCGCCGAAACCAGAGCCAGCGACCAGCGCGCCGTGTCGGTCAGCAGCTGTGGCCAGGCCAGGAGCACGATGCAGGCCAGGATCGCGGCCACGCAGGCGGCGGCGGCGGCGCCGTGCCAGCCCGAGGCGTCGCGCTTTGCCAGCGCCTGCCAGTGGCGGACGACGCTGCCGCCCTCGCGCTCCAGCCCGTGCCACAGCGGCCAGGTGCGCCACAGGCCGAGCACACACAGGCCGGCCATCGCGCTCAGCGCCAGCACAACGCCCAGGCCGTTGCTGCGCAGCAGTTCCACCAGCGGCCAGCCGACCAGCACCACGGCCGCCAGCAGGCCACCCGTCCACAGCGACAGCAGCGCCCGCGCATCGCGCAGCAGGGCGTCGCGCCCGGCGGGCAGGTCCATGCGCCAGCCGCGCACCGCCAGCGCCAGCGCGGGCTGGGCCAGCAGTGCGGCCAGCAGCGCGACGATGCCGCCAAAGCCGGTGGCCAGCACCAGGGCCAGGCCAAAGGCGGCGGCAGCCGCGGGGACGCGTCGTTGTCGCAGGGGTGGGATCCGCGGGGCCTCAGGCATCGGTGCCCCAGTCCTCGCTCATCGGGTCGGCGTGCGCGTCGGCCGGGAACTGCAGGTGGAAGCCATGCAGCGCCAGGTTGTCGCGCACTTCGTCCGCATTGCCACGCGCCAGCCGGCGGCCGGGCACCAGCGCCACGTCCAGCACGAACTGCAGCGCACCCAGCCGGGCACGCAGCGGTTCGGGCAGACGGTCGAAATCATCGTGGGCGGCCAGGTAGACAAAGGTATCGGCCCGGCGCTGGCTTTTGTAGACGTAGGCGTGCATGTCCGCGCGGTGTCACAGGTCGCGGAATTGTGCGGTAAATCGGCCCTGCGGGGAACGTCGCGGTGTTCAGGCGGCGATGCGCGTGCGGCCCGCGCCCGCCCGCGGAGCATGACCGTCGGCAGATGCCACGCCGGAAGCGACTGCTAGGCTGTCGCAATTCCCGCTTCCCGTGCACGTGCAAATGCATCGATCCGCGCCATTGCTGTCCTGCCTGCTGCTCGCCAGCGCCGCCGCACTCGCCCAGGCGCAGCCTGCGCCGCCGCTCACGCTGGACCGGATCATGGCCGATCCGGACTGGATCGGGCCGACGGTCGAACAGGCCTGGTGGTCGTGGGACGGCCGCCACGCCTACTACCCGCTCAAGCGCGAAGGCAACGGCATCCGCGACGTCTACCTGCAGGACATCGCCGGCGGACAGGCGCGCATCGTCGACGGCCCCTCGCGCGCCGGCATCGACGCCGCGCGGCCGGTACTCGATGCGCAGCGCACGCGCATGGCCTTCGTGCGCAACGGCGACGTGTTCGTGCGCGACCTGCGCAATGGCGCGCTGACCCAGCTCACCCGCAGCGAAGCGACCGAAGCCAACCCGCGCTGGTCAAGCGACGGTGCCCTGCTCTGGCGCAGCGGCCACGACTGGTTCCGCTGGAGCGCGGCCGACGGCGCCACCACCCACGCCGCCTCGCCCAAGGCCGAGGACGACCCTGCGGCGGCGCCCAAGCCCGACCTGCTGCGCGAGAACCAGCTGCGCCTGGTCGAGACGCTGCGCACCGAGCGCGAGCGACGCGAGACCCAGCGCAACCGCGATGCCGAACTGCGTCGCGCAGACCCCACCCGCGCGCCCGCGCCTGTGTTCCTGGGCAAGGACGTGGAAATCGCCGCGACCTCGCTTTCGCCCGACGGGCGCTGGCTGGCGGTGGCGGCCGAGCGCAAGTCCGACGAGCGCGGACAGGCCGGCAAGATGCCGAAGTACGTCACCGAATCGGGCTACGAGGAGTTCGAGGACGTACGCACCCGCGTCGGCCGCAACCTGCCGCGCGCGCAGACCTTCTGGCTGGTCGACATGCGCGACGGCTCGCGTCGCGAACTTTCGACCGGCGCGCTTCCGGGCATCGGCGACGATCCGCTGGCGACGCTGCGTAAGGCCGCCGGCAAGGAGCCGCTCAAGGGCGCGCGCGCGCTGCGGCTGGAGGACGACGAGGACGGGCTGCTGTGGAGCGCGGACTCGCGCTTCCTCGCGCTGATGCTGCATTCGATCGACAACAAGGACCGCTGGCTGGCAACGCTGCAGCCGGAAGGCGGCGAGCCGCAGTCGCGCCACCGCCTCACCGACCCGGCCTGGATCAACTGGAGCTTCAACGAGTTCGGCTGGCTGCCCGACCAGCGCAGGCTGTGGTTCGTGTCCGAGGAAAGCGGGCATGCGCACCTGTACACGGTCGATGCCGGTCGTGGCCGCGCGAGCGCGCTGACCTCGGGCCGCTGGGAAGTCTCGCAGCCGGTGCTGGCGCCGGACGGCGCACGCTTCCACTTCACCTGCAACCGCGCCCGCCCGGGCGACTACGAGCTGTGCACCGTGCCCGCGGCCGGCGGCGATGTGGCGGAGCTGACCCAGCTCGGCGGCGTCGAGGATTTCGTAGCCTCGCCCGATGGCGCGCGCCTGCTGCTGCGCCATTCGTCGAGCTACGTGCCGCCGCAGCTGGCGGTGGTCGATGCCGACGGCGGCAACCTGCGCACGCTCACCGACACGCGCAGCGCCGAATACCGCGCCTACGAGTTCCTGCAGCCGCAGTACGTGCAGGTGCCGTCGAAGCACGGCGCCGGCACGATCTGGGGCAAGTACTACGGCCCGGCGACGATGGAGCCCGGGCGCAAATACCCGGTGGCGCTGTTCGTGCACGGCGCGGGCTACCTGCAGAACGTCAGCGACCGGTATCCGAACTACTTCCGCGAACAGATGTTCCACAACCTGCTGGTGCAGCGCGGCTACATCGTGCTGGACCTGGACTTCCGCGCATCCGAAGGCTACGGCCGCGACTGGCGCACCGCGATCTACCGCAACATGGGCCAGCCGGAACTCGAGGACTACCTGGACGGCATCGACTGGCTGGTCGAGCACCAGCAGGCCGACCGCGAACGCGTCGGCATCTACGGCGGCAGCTACGGCGGCTTCATGAGCTTCATGGCGCTGTTCCGCGAGCCGGACAAGTTCAAGGCCGGCGCCGCGCTGCGTCCGGTCACCGACTGGACCCAGTACAACCACGACTACACCGCCAACATCCTCAACACGCCCGACATCGACCCCGAGGCCTACCGCGTGTCCTCGCCGATCGAGTACGCCGAAGGCCTGCAGGGCCACCTGCTGATCGCGCACGGCATGATCGACGACAACGTGTTCTACCGCGACTCGGTGGTGCTGGCGCAGCGCCTGATCGAGCTGCGCAAGGACAAATGGGAGCTGGCGAGTTACCCGATGGAGCGGCACGGCTACGTGCATGCCGACTCGTGGTACGACCAGTACCGGCGGATCCTGGAGCTGTTCGAGCGCACGCTGAAGTGAGCGCCTCGCGGCAACGGAGGCAGCAGCAACTGCCAGCGACATGAGCGCGCCGTCACCAGGCACGGAGATCCTGCGCCCTTCGCCGCTGAAGTGGCTGGCGATGGGCGCGGCCTCGGCCGGCCTGGTGTGGATCGGCGGCATCATCATGCCCACGCATCCGGTGCTGGCCTGGGGCTGCATCGTGTTCTTCGGGCTGTGTGCAGCGGTCGCCTTGCTCAACCTGCTGCCAGGCGGCAGCCGGCTGCTGCTGGACGCGGACGGTTTCGAGATGGTGTCGCTACTGCGCCGCTCGCGGATCCGCTGGGCCGAGGTGGCGCGCTTTGGCGAAACCCGGGTCGGGATGCAGCGCCTCGTGGGATTCGACTTCGTCGAATGCGAGCGCGGTGGCGAGCGGCTGCACCGGATCAACCGCCGTGTCAGCGGTTTCCACGGCGCGTTGCCCGACACCTACCGCCTCGACGCCGGCGAGCTGGCCCGCCGCCTGGACATTCGCCTGCAGGCCTGGCGCGCGCCCGCGACACCGGGCGCCTGATCCAGCGCAACGCCGCGCACACCGGCGCCGCCTAGAATGGCGGCATGGACCGATTCGACGACATCCGCGACTACCTCACCGGCCTGCAGGACCGCATCTGCGCCGCGATCGAAACCGCCGACGGCAGCGCACGCTTCTTCGAGGACGCCTGGCAGCGCGATCCCGACGACGCCAGCACCACCCTGCGCGGCGGCGGCCGCACCCGCGTGCTGCGCGATGGCGCGGTGTTCGAGCAGGCCGGCATCGGCTTTTCCGACGTGTCCGGCAGCACCCTGCCGCCGTCGGCCACGGCCGCCCGCCCGGAACTCGTCGGCGCTTCCTGGCGCGCGGTGGGCGTGTCGCTGGTGTTCCATCCGCGCAATCCGCACCTGCCGACCACGCATGCCAACGTGCGCCACTTCCGGGCGCAGCGCGATGGCCAAACCGTGGCCTGGTGGTTTGGCGGCGGCTTCGACCTGACCCCGTTCTATCCCGTTGACGAGGACGTGCAGCACTGGCATCGCACCGCGCGCGCGCTGTGCGAGCCGTTCGGCGCGCAAGCCCGCTATGAGGCGCACAAGCGCTGGTGCGACGAGTACTTCTTTCTCAAGCATCGCAATGAGACGCGCGGCGTGGGCGGGCTGTTCTTCGACGACCTGCAGGACGACATGGAGCAGGATTTCGGCTACCTGCGCGCGGTCGGCGACGGTTTTCTCGACGCCTACCTGCCGATCGTCGAACGCCGCAAGGACACTCCTTACGGGGAACGCGAGCGCGAGTTCCAGCTCTACCGGCGCGGCCGCTACGTCGAATTCAACCTGGTCTACGACCGCGGCACCCACTTCGGCCTGCAGAGCGGTGGCCGCGCCGAATCGATCCTGATGAGCCTGCCGCCGCTGGTGCGCTGGGAGTACGGCTACGCGCCCGAACCCGGCAGCATCGAAGCGCGCCTGCACGACTATCTGGTGCCACGCGACTGGCTGGCGGGGACCTGAGGTCGCCATGGACGCTTCCGCCGCGCAGCTGCAGGCCAACCTCGACACCATCCGTACACGCATCGACGCGGCCTGCCGCGCCGCGGGGCGCGATCCGGGCGAGGTGCGCCTGCTGCCGGTCAGCAAGACCGTCGACGCGGCGCGGCTGCGCCTGGCCCATGGCATCGGCCTGCGTGAACTGGGCGAGAACAAGGTGCAGGAGGCGATGGGAAAGTGGGAGGCGATGTCCGACCTGGCCGACCTGCGCTGGGTGCTGATCGGCCACCTGCAGACCAACAAGGCCAAGTACGCAGCGCGTTTCGCCAGCGAATTCCAGGCGCTCGACAGCCTGCGCGTGGCCGAGGCGCTGGATGCGCAGCTGCAGAAGCAGGGGCGCGCGCTGGACGTGCTGGTGCAGGTCAACACCTCCGGCGAGGCGACCAAGTTCGGGCTGGCGCCGGAGGAGGTCGACGCCTTCGTGAAACAGCTGCCGGCATTTTCATCGCTGCGCGTGCGCGGGCTGATGACGCTGGCGCTGTTCTCCGAGGACCAGGCGCGGGTGCGCCCCTGCTTCGTGCGCCTGCGCGAGCTGCGCGATCGCCTACGCCAGGATGCGCCAGAGGGCATCGCGATGGACGAACTGTCGATGGGCATGTCCGGCGACTTCGAACTCGCCATTGCCGAAGGCGCGACCACGGTGCGCGTGGGCACCGCGATCTTCGGCGGCCGGCCCACGCCCGACAGCGCCTACTGGCCTGGTTTCGCGGGCAATCCAGGCGGGGCGGGCGACACTCGATGAGCGGCGACGCCCTGTTCTCACCCACTGCGGGTGCGCGCCTGGTCGACGTGGTATCGGTGCAGTCGCAGGTCTCCTACGGCGCGGTCGGCAACTCGATCGCCGTGCCAGTGCTGCAGGCACTGGGCCTCCACGTGGCGCCGGTGCCGACCGTGGTGCTGGGCAATACACCCCACTACCCGACGATGCACGGCGGGCCGCTGCCGCAGGACTGGTTCGAAGGCCTGCTCGATGACCTGGAGGCACGCGAGGTCGCGACGCGTGCGCGCTGCGTGCTGGTCGGCTACATGGGCTCGCCGCAGCAGGGCCTTGCGCTGGCGCGCTGGCTGCGACGCATGCGCGAGATCAATCCCGCGCTCGTGGTGCAGATCGATCCGGTGATCGGCGACCACGACACCGGCAGCTACACCGATCCTGCCCTGCTGCCGGTCTGGCGCGAGCACCTGCTGCCCTGCGCGGACGGGCTGACGCCGAATCATTTCGAACTCGAACAGCTGTGCGGCCGCACGCTGCCCACGCTTGCGCACTGCGCGGACGCCGCCGCAGGCCTGCTGGGCGGATGCACGCGCTGGGTGGCGGTGACCAGCGCCGCGCCACGCGCCTGCGCACCGGGGCGGATGCAGGTGCTGGTGGTGACCGCGCAAGGACACGAAACCGTCGAACACGCGCAGGTGCCGCACGCGGTCAAGGGCGGCGGCGACCTGTTTGCCGCACTCCTCGCGGGCCGCGCGCTGTCCGGTCTGCCGCTGGCCGATGCCGTGCGACGCGCCTGCAGCGATGTCGTCGCGATCCTGCAGCACGTGCAGGCGCAAGGCTGGCAGGAGCTGGCGCTGCCGCGGGAAATCGCCCGCAACCTCGACCAACCCATGCCCCCGTAGGAGCGGCTTCAGCCGCGATGGATTGGCGCGGACTTTCCTTTCCCCGTCTGCGCGGCTCATGCGCTTCGAGGTGAAAGGCGCGCCGGAGGCGCGGACGCATCGACGCTGCGGTTTGCCCCCACCCCGACCCCCTCCCCCGCAGGCGGGGGAGGGAGCATGGGCCGTCCCGACGGCGGATCAGAACTCGACGTTGAGCTTCACCCACGCCGTGCGACCCGGCTCGTGGATCCGGGTGGGATCGGCGGGATAGCCGAAGGCGCTGTTGCCGGCGAGGTTGAGGTGCTCGGCGTAGTCGCGGTCGAACAGGTTGTCGATGCCGGCCGCCAGGCGCACCCGGTCGCTGAAGCGATAGGCGCCGTTGAGCGAGAACACGCTGAATCCGCTGCTCGGCCCGAGGTCGCGGCCGACCACGTTGCCCAGCGAGGGGCTGACCCGGTCCTGCGCGGCCACCGCGCGCAGCAGCGCCCCGGCCGACCATGTGCCGTTGTCGTAGCCCGCGTTCAGTCGCGCCTCCAACGGCGGCATCTGCGGCAGGGCCTGGCCGCTGTCCGACAGCTCACCCCGGGAATAGGCCAGCGTGCCGCCGAGCTTCCAGTGCTCCATCGCGCGCCACTCGATGCCCGCCTCGCCGCCACGGATGTCGGCGTCGGCGTTGCGCGCGCGCGTGCTCGCCCCCATCGCGCCGGTCATGTAGTCGAACGCGATGTAGTCCTGCATGCGCCCGGCATAGGCCGAAACCCAGGCATCGACGCGCTTGCCTGCGTAGCGCATGCCGACATCGAGCTGGGTGGTGCGCTCGGGTTGCAGGCCGGCGAAGGCGTTGACTGCACCATCGGGACCGCGGTTGGGGGAGAACAGCTCCCAGTAGTCGGGCATGCGCTGGGTGTGGCCGACGCCGGCGTACCAGCGCAGCGGCTTGCCGTCGATGTCCTGTTCGAAACGCACGAAGGCCGAGGGCAGCGTCTCTGCGCGCGTTTGCCCCGCGGTCGGGTTGGGCATCGGCATCATGCCGCTCGTGACCGCGCGCCGGTCCTCGGCTTCGGCACGATCAACGCGCGCGCCGGCGATCAGGTGGTTGCGCCCGTCCAGGTGCCAGTGCAGTTCGGCGAAGGCGCCAGTCTGGCGGAAGCGTGCGTCCACCGTCCACGGCTGCGCCAGGTACTGGTCGCGTCCCATCGCGCTGCGGCGCGCATGGCGGCTGCCGCGTGCGTCCATGCCCGCGGTGAGCTCCCAGTGTTCGCCACCGAAGCCGAACGCGGCGCGCCCACCGCTTGTGCGGTGTGCAACGTTGCTCGCCATCGGCATGGGCATCGAGCTGTCGGGGTCGGGATCGCGCAGCGTGTAGTTGTCCATCACGTGGTCGACATCGTTGTAATAGACGTTGGCCGTGACCTCGCGCAACGTGCCTTCCATGTTCTTCTTCTCGAAGCGCAGGCCGTAGCTGGTGCGGTCGAACTGCGAACCGTCCATGCCGCGCCCGGCGTAGCGCGCCTGTCCGTCGCCGGTGCCGACGCTGGCCTCCAGCACGGTGTCGGGATCCGGTGTCCAGCCGATGGCCGCGTCCGCATTCCACTTGTCCCAGGCCGAGGGCACGCGCCGGCCCGCGCCATCGGCGTAGTCATCGGACTCCGAGCGGTTGGCGGTGAGCCGCGCATACATCTGCGGATTGCCGGCCAGGGCGTTGACCACCTGGTCGTTGCGGCCGTGGCTGCCGAACATCGCGCTGCCGTCCAGGCGCAGGCCGGCCTCGTCGAAATAGGGGATTTCGCGCTCGAAGCGCACCGTGCCCGCCGACGCGCCGCCGCCCCACAGCACCGTCTGCGGACCCTTGACGATGGTCAGCCGGTCATAGGTTTCCGGCGAGACGTAGGACATCGCGTTGTCCATGCGCGAAGGGCATGCACCCATCAGCGCGCCGTCGCCGGCCAGCAGGTTCAGGCGCGAACCGAACTGCCCGCGCAGCACCGGATCGCCGTTGGTGCCACCGCTGCGCAGCGTGGCGAACCCCGGCACGGTCTTGAGGTAGTCGGCGCCATCGCTGGCCGGCACCGGCTGGCGCGGCACGCGCGGATCGGTCACCCATGTCAGCGAGGCCACCGGGGCCACGCCCACGACCACCAGCGCGTCGAGGTTGACCACGCGTTCGTCGACAGGCGCCGCCGCATCGTTCGCCGCCCACGCGCCGCCTGCGGCGAGCTGTGCAAGTACCGCCGCCACGCCCAGGTACAACAGCTTGCTTCTCATCTCGGATCCTCCGTTCATGGCGCCATTGCAGCGCCAATCCGTACCCGCGGGAATGGACAAAATGTCCGGATCCCGGAGCGTCTTGACCTGCGTCAGGCCCTGCGTGCGCAGTGCGCGCAGGCTGATGCAGGTCAAGGCACGGAACCGCGCGTGCGCGCATGCTGGCGCAGCGGTCGGCATTGCCGGTTGCGGCCCGGCGGCGCGATACCGCCCGTATCCCTAGGAGACCACCATGCAATTCGACGTACAGCTGGACACCGGCCGCATCGACCTGGCCGCACTCGAGCAGCAGCTTCAGTCGCAGGATCCGGCAGCCATCGCCGACTTCGACGTGCTCAGCCGCAAGCTGCGCATCTCCACGGCGCTGGAAGAAGGCGACATCGCCGCAGGCCTGGCGCGCGCAGGCATCGCCGTGCCGGAAAGCGCGATCGAGCGGCAGCCGTCGACCTGTTGCGGTGGCTGCGGCGGCTAGCGGCAGGGTGCTTCGCGGTTCGCTGTAACGGGCTGCTGGGCGTTCAGCAGCCCGGTCGGGGAGATTTCTCCCTGCGGTCGAAATGACAGTCGCCGGCTGTCATGGACGGCTGGCTCGCCCTGCTTGGGAGCGAAAACCGCCGGCTGCCACTGCATCGCAGTCGGGCCGCCTACTCCACCGTCACCGACTTGGCCAGGTTGCGCGGCTTGTCCACGTCCGTGCCGCGCGCCAGCGCGGTGTGGTACGCCAGCAGCTGCACCGGGATGGTGTGCACGATCGGGCTGAGCACGCCGACGTGGCGCGGGGTGCGGATCACGTGCACGCCTTCGGACTCGCTGAAGTTGCTGTCGGCATCGGTGAACACGAACAGCTCGCCGCCGCGCGCGCGCACTTCCTGCATGTTCGACTTCACCTTTTCCAGCAGGCCGTCATTCGGCGCGATCACCACCACCGGCATGGCCGCGTCCACCAGCGCCAGCGGGCCGTGCTTGAGTTCGCCCGCCGGATAGGCCTCGGCGTGGATGTAGGAGATTTCCTTGAGCTTGAGCGCGCCTTCCAGCGCGATCGGGTAGTGCACGCCGCGGCCGAGGAACAGCGCGTGGTTCCTGGGCGCGAAACGTTCGGCCCACAAGGCGATCTGCGGTTCGAGGTTGAGCGCGTGCTGGATGCTGCCGGGCAGGTGGCGCAGCGCCTCGACGTACTCGGCTTCCTGGTCTGCCTCCAGCCGCCCATTCAACTTGGCCAGCGTCGCGGCAAGCGCGAACAGGCCCACCAGCTGGGTGGTGAAGGCCTTGGTCGATGCCACGCCGATCTCGGCGCCGGCGCGGGTGTAGAACACCAGCCGGCTGGCGCGCGGGATCGCGCTCTCGGGCACGTTGCAGATCGACAGCGTGCGCTCGTGGCCCAGTGATTTGGCGTACTTGAGCGCCTCCATCGTGTCGAGTGTTTCGCCCGACTGGGAGATGGTGACGATCAGGTACGCGGGATTGGCCACCGCCTTGCGGTAGCGGTATTCGCTGGCGATCTCGACGCTGCAGGGCAGGCCGCTGATCGCCTCGATCCAGTAGCGCGCCACCGAGCCGGCGTAGAAGCTGGTGCCGCAGGCGAGGATCTGCACGCCCTCGACCCCGCGCAGCACGTCCTGCGCATCCTTGCCGAACAGCTCGGGCTCGAAGCCGTTGGCATCGATGATTGCCTCGAGCGTGTCGCCGATGGCACGCGGCTGCTCGTGGATCTCCTTCTGCATGAAGTGGCGGTACGGGCCCAGCTCCAGCGAGGCCAACGAGACATCCGACAGGTGCACGTCGCGCTCGACCTGGGCGTCCTGCGCATCGAACACGCGCACCGCATCGCGGGTGATCTCGGCGGTGTCGCCTTCCTCAAGGAAGATGACTCGGCGCGTGGCCTGCAGGATCGCCGAGACGTCCGACGCCACGAAGTTCTCGCCCTCGCCCAGGCCCACCAGCAGCGGGCAGCCCATGCGCGCGACCACCATGCGCTCGGGCTCCTTGCGGCTGACCACGGCCAGCGCATAGGCGCCATGCAGCTCCTTGACCGCACGCTGCAGTGCGCCGAGCAGGTCGTCGCCGGCCTTGATGTAGTGGTGGATCAGGTGCGCGATGACCTCGGTATCGGTCTGCGATTCGAAGGTGTAGCCCAGCTGCTGCAGGCGTTCGCGCTGCTGCTCGTGGTTCTCGATGATGCCGTTGTGCACCAGCGCCACGCCGTGGCTGATGTGCGGATGGGCGTTGGATTCGGTGACCCCGCCGTGGGTGGCCCAGCGTGTGTGGCCGATGCCGAGCATGGCCTGCACATCCTCGTCCTGCGCGGCCGCCTCCATCTCCACGACCCGACCGGTCCGGCGCACGCGACGCACCTCTCCCTCGGAGACCAGGGCGATGCCGGCGGAGTCGTAGCCGCGGTATTCCAGACGCTTGAGCCCTTCGATCAGGACCGGTACCACATCGCGATCCGCGATCGCGCCAACGATGCCGCACATGTATCCGTTTCTCCTCGCGTGTGTCCGGCAAGTGTACGGGAAAGCAGCGTCCGGCCGGACACGCGCGGTGTCCGGCCGGACGCTTTCCATGCCTGCATTCCGTTTTCAAATCAGACAGTTGGATGTTGGCACGCAGATTGCGTGCAACCACGGAAGACCTCTCCGCATCCAGATCCAGACATGGACACGCAAGCCCGCATCCGCGACACCTCCGCACAGGATCAGGCATTGGCCGGGCCCACTGGCCTGGGTCGGCTGCCCCGTCGCTGGCTGCTGGCCGGCGGCGGCGCGCTCGCGGTCGCGGCGCTGGTGGCGTGGGTGGCCAGCGGCTGGGCTTCGGGTGCCTCGTCCTACGACGCTTCGCGGATTCGCATCGCCGAGGTGACGCGCGGCGATCTGGTGCGCGACCTGTCGGCGGACGGGCGCGTGATCACCGCCAACAGCCCCACCCTCTACGCGATCGCCGGTGGCACCGTGTCGCTCAAGGTCGTGGCCGGCGACGTGGTCAAGGCCGGCCAGGAGCTTGCCGTCATCGACAGCCCGGAACTGCGCAGCCGCCTGGTGCAGGAGGAATCGACCCTGGCCAGCCTGGAAGGCGAAGCCAACCGCGCCGTGCTCGACGCGCAGCTGACCCGCTCGGAGGCGCAGAAGCTGCTCGACCAGGCCCAGATCGACCACACCGCCGCGCAGCGCGACGTCGAGCGCTACCAGCGCGCCTTCGAGGGCGGCGCGGTATCGAAGAACGAGTACGACCGCGCGCTCGACGGGCTGAAGAAGGCCGAGCTCGGCCTGGCCGCCTCGCACCGGGATTTCTCGCTGCAGGGCCAGGGCGCCGGCATCGACGCACGCAACAAGCGCCTGCTGGCCGACCGCCAGCAGGCGGTGGTGGCCGAACTGCAGCGCCAGGTCGACGCGCTGACCCTGCGCGCGCCATTCGACGGCCAGGTCGGCCAGGTGCAGGTTGCGCAGGGCACCAACGTGGCGATCAACGCGCCGGTGCTGGGCGTGATCGACCTGAGCGTGTTCGAGGTCGAGATCCGGGTGCCGGAGAGCTTCGCCCGCGACCTCGCCATCGGCGTGCCGGCGCAGGTCACCAGTACAGGCAATCGTTACGCAGCGCTGGTCTCGGCGGTCTCGCCGGAAGTGGTCAGCGGCGAGGTCACCGCGCGCCTGCGCTTCGACGATGGCCAGCAGCCGCCCAACCTGCGCCAGAACCAGCGCCTGTCCGCACGCATCGTGCTGGACACGCGCGAGAACGTGCTGATGGTGGAGCGTGGACCGTTCCTGGAGCAGGATGGCGGCCGCGCCGCCTGGGTGGTCGACGGCAGCAGCGCCGTGCGCCGCCCGATCCAGGCCGGCACCAGCAGCCTCAATGCAGTGGAAATCGTGTCGGGCCTGCGGGAGGGCGAGCGCATCGTCGTCTCCGGCACCGACCAGTTCGCCAACGCGGACCGCGTCCGCATCTCGGGACAATGACATGGACACCTTCGCCTACTTCCCTTCCCGCCTGCACTGGACCGCGCAGCAGTTGGCCGACGCCGTGCCGCTGCGCCTGCATGAGCTGTACGCCTTCGACGCAGCGCGCGATACCGCGAGCTGCACCGCCGCCAACGGCGAACGCCGTCGCAGGCCGGCAGCGCACGCCTACGCGGCACGCTCGGCGCTTCCCGCCCGTTTTGGCATCCGCTGAGCGCACCCGTTTTCCATCCCGCCCCGGCGCGCCCGACTCTCTCTCCGGGCGCAACGCGGCGGGATGACCTTCTCCATCCTCCCAGCCGCGCTTCGAAGGAACCCGTCATGCTCGACATGCGCCAGGTCACCAAGGTCTACCGCACCGAACTCGTCGAAACCCATGCCCTGCGTTCGCTCGACCTGCATGTGGGCGACGGCGAGTTCGTCGCCGTCACCGGGCCGTCGGGGTCGGGCAAGACCACCTTCCTCAACATCGCCGGCCTGCTGGAAACCTTCACCGGCGGCGAGTACCACCTCGATGGCGTCGACGTGAAAGGGCTCAACGACAACCAGCGCTCGCGCCTGCGCAACGAAAAGATCGGCTTCATCTTCCAGAGCTTCAACCTGATCCCCGACCTGAACCTGTTCGACAATTGCGAGGTGCCGCTGCGCTACCGCGGCATGCCCGGCAACGAGCGCCGGCTGCGCATCGAGGAGGCGCTGTCGCAGGTCGGGCTGGGCTCGCGCATGAAGCACTACCCGGCCGAACTGTCCGGCGGACAGCAGCAGCGCGCCGCGATCGCGCGCGCCCTGGCCGGTTCGCCGCGGCTGCTGCTGGCCGACGAACCCACCGGCAACCTGGACTCGCAGATGGCGCGCAGCGTGCTGGAGCTGCTGGAGGACATCAACTCGCGCGGCACGACCATCGTGATGGTGACCCACGACCCGGAGCTGGCGGCGCGCGCGCAGCGCAACGTGCACATCGTCGACGGCATGGCGACCGACCTGTCGATCGAACCGGGGCTGGCCCGCGCCGCGAACGCGGCCCGCGGCGAAATCCAGACGGCGTAAGCCTCCTCCAGCAAACACAGCACGACCGACGCCCGCCTCCGGAGGCTCCCATGTTCAGCTACTACTTCACCCTCGCGCTGCGCAGCTTTCGCCGCAATCGCGTGCTCACCGCGCTGATGGTGCTGGCGATCGCGCTGGGCATCGGCGCGTGCATGACCACGCTGACCGTGTTCCGCGTGCTGTCGGGAGATCCCATTCCCGGCAAGAGCGGCCAGCTGCATTACGTGCAGCTCGATCCGGAGGGCATGCAGGGCTACACCCCCGGCGGCGAGCCCAACGAGCAGGTCACCCGTACCGACGCGGAAACCCTGCTGCGCGAGAAGCGCGGAGACCGCCAGGCGATGATGACCGGCGGCGGCGTGTCGGTGACGCCCGACCGCGCCGACCTGACCCCCTTCCTCTCCGATGCGCGCTACGCCAGCACCGACTTCTTCCCCATGTTCCAGGTCCCGTTCCTGCACGGCAACGGCTGGTCGCAGGCCGATGACGAGTCGCGTGCGCGGGTGGTGGTGATCTCGAGCGACCTCAACGAACGCGTGTTCGGCAGCGCCAACAGCGTCGGCAAGCACCTGCGCCTGGACCAGACCGATTTCACCGTGATCGGCGTGATCGACGACTGGCGCCCCACCCCGCGCTTCTACGACCTGAACAGCGATCGCTACGGTGAACTGGAGGATGTGTTCCTGCCGTTCTCGACCTCGCGCGACCTGGAGATGGGCCGCAACGGCAACATGAACTGCTGGGGCGATTCGCGTGGCGACAGCACCGCGCTCAACGTGCCCTGCGCCTGGATCCAGTACTGGGTGGAGCTGGGGTCGGACGACAAGCGCAAGGCCTACCACGACTACCTGACCAGCTACTCCGAGCAACAGCGCACGGCGGGTCGCTACGAGCGTCCGACCAACGTGCGCCTGCGCAGCGTGATGGAGTGGCTGGACTTCAACCGTGTGGTGCCCAACGACGTGGTGTTGCAGCTGTGGCTGGGCTTCGGCTTCCTGCTGGTGTGCCTGCTCAATACTGTCGGGCTGCTGCTGGCCAAGTTCCTGCGCCGCAGCAGCGAGATCGGCGTGCGCCGCGCGCTGGGTGCATCGCGCGCGGAAATCTTCAAACAGTGCCTGGTCGAGGCGGGCACCATCGGCCTGGCCGGCGGGGTCCTGGGCCTGGGGTTGGCGCTGCTCGGACTGTGGGCCGTGCGCCAGCAGCCGGACAGTTACGCGGAGCTCGCGCACCTGGACCTGGGCATGCTCCTGACCACGTTCCTTCTCGCCATCGTCGCCAGCCTGTTCGCCGGGGTCCTGCCCGCCTGGCGCGCGATGCAGATCACCCCCGCGCTGCAGCTCAAGTCGCAGTAGCCTGCCGCCTTCCCGGAGACAGCCATGGAAATCCGTCCCATCCTCTCCACGCTGATGCGGCACAAGACCGCCGCGACCCTGATCGTGCTGGAGATCGCGCTCACCTGCGCGATCATCTGCAACGCCCTTTTCATGATCGGCGAGCGCATTACCTTCGTGAACGAACCCAGTGGACTGGCCGAGGACGAACTGGTGCGCGTGCAGATCACCGGCATCGGCAACGACGACAACGCGGCCGCGCAGACCCGCACCGACCTGGCCGCGCTGCGCGGCATGCCCGGCGTCACCGCCGCCACCGTGCTCAACCAGGTGCCTTTCACGAACTCGTCCTGGAACAGCGGCGTGCGACTGAGTCCGGACCAGGCGCAGGCCAACCTCGCCGCCACGGTGTACATGGCCGACGATCAGTTCCTGGACACGCTGGGCCTGCGCCTGGTGGCCGGACGCTGGTTCCAGCCCGACGAGTACCTGGAGTTCGAAGCCGTGGACCGTGCCGAGGGGCCGGTAAGCATTCCCGGCGCAGTCATCACCCGTACGATGGCCGAGCGGCTGTTCCCGGGCGAGGACGCGGTCGGCAAGACGATCTACAGCTGGGGCGACGAGCCGATCCGCATCGTCGGCCTGGTCGAACACCTGGTGCGGCCCAGCCTGCAGGGCGGCCCCGAGGCCCGCGAGTACAGCATGGTCTTTCCGATCCGGCCGACCTACGCGGTCGGTGGCAACTACGTGATCCGCACCTCGCCCGAACGGCGCGACGAGATCCTGGACGCCGCCGTCAAGACCCTGCGCGCCAGCGGCCCCCAGCGCATCGTGCTGGAGGAGAACACCAAGACCATGCAGGCCTTGCGCGAGGAGTTCTACCAGGCGCCCAAGGCGATGGCCTGGCTGCTGGGGATCGTCTGCCTGGGGCTGCTGTTCATCACCTCGCTGGGCATCGTGGGCCTGGCCAGTTTTTGGGTGCAACAGCGGACCAAGCAGATCGGCGTGCGCCGCGCGCTGGGCGCGACCAGGGGGCAGATCCTGCGCTATTTCCAGACCGAGAATTTCCTGCTCGCGACCATCGGCATCGTGCTGGGCATGGTCGCCGCCTACGGCATCAACCAGCTGCTGATGAGCCAATACGAGCTGGCGCGCCTGCCGCTGTACTACCTGCCGCTGGGCGCGCTCGCGCTGTGGCTGCTGGGCCAGGTGTCGGTGCTGGGGCCGGCGCGCCGCGCAGCCGCGGTGCCGCCGGCCATCGCCACCAGAAGCGTGTGAGCAGGCCGTCCCGACTGTCGACCCCGCAATGTGGAAATCCACCGCAGGCCTGCGGAGTCCGTCATCCCCGCAAAAGCGGGGATGACGGGAGAACCGGTTACGCTTTGCTGACGATACGAACTCCCGACGCCCTGCCCCATGCCCACCGTCCTGGTCATTGACGACAACCCGTCCGTCGGCACCGCACTGGAGCTGCTGTTCTCGCTGCACGAGATCGACGTGCTGCGCGCCGAAACCCCGGACGCTGGCCTGGCGCTGTTGCAGCGTGGCGGCATCGACCTGGTGATCCAGGACATGAACTTCCACGCCGACACCACCTCCGGCGACGAGGGCGTGGCGCTGTTCCGTCAGATCCGCGCGCAGCATCCGGACATGCCGGTGATCCTGCTCACCGCGTGGACGCGGCTGGAGTCGGCGGTGGACCTGGTCAAGGCCGGCGCCGCCGACTACATCGGCAAGCCCTGGGACGACCACAAGCTGATCGCCAGCGTGAACAACCTGCTGGAGCTGGCCGAGACGCGTCGCGAGCTGTTCCAGCGCAATGCCGACGAACGCCGCCGGCGCAGCGCGCTGGAGCACGAGCACGACCTGCGCGGCCTGGTCTACGCCGACAGCAGCAGCGAAGCCACGCTGCGGCTGGCGCTGCAGGTGGCGCGCTCCGAGCTGCCGGTGCTGGTCACCGGCCCCAACGGCAGCGGCAAGGAGAAGATCGCGGAGATCATCCACTACAACTCCAGGGCGCGGCCCGGCCCCTTCATCGCAGTGAACTGCGGCGCACTGCCGCATGATCTGATCGAAGCCGAACTGTTTGGCGCCGAAGCCGGTGCCTACACCGGCGCGGGCAACAAGGCGCGCGCGGGCAAGTTCGAAGCGGCCGATGGCGGCACGCTGTTTCTCGACGAGATCGGCACGCTGCCGCCGGCCGGCCAGGTCAAGCTGCTGCGCGTGCTGGAGACCGGGCGCTTCCAGCGCCTGGGCGGGCACCAGGAACGCCAGGTCAAGGTGCGCGTGGTCAGCGCGACCAATGCCGACCTGCCCGCGCTGATCGCGCAGGGCCAGTTCCGCGAAGACCTCTACTACCGGCTCAACGGCATTGAAGTGCGGCTGGCTGCGCTGGCACGGCGGCCGCGCGACATCCTGCCGCTGGCCCGGCATTTCCTGCCGGACGGCAAACAGTTCGCCGAGCGCGCCGAGCGCGCCCTGCTGCAGCACGCCTGGCCGGGCAATGTGCGCGAGCTGCGCAATGCGGTCCAGCGCGCGGCGCTGCTGTCGGGCGAGCGGATCGAGGCCGAGGCGCTGGGTCTGGCCCCGTCGGCCATCAACCCGGTGCACGGCGACGAGCCGGACCGGGCCAGCATCGAGGCGGCGCTGGCGCGCAGTCGCGGTGTGCTGGCGCAGGCGGCAGCCGAGCTGGGGCTGTCGCGCCAGGCGCTGTACCGGCGCCTGGACCGCTACGGCATCCCACGCGGCTGAGCCGCGACCGGACATGCGCCGCCTTCGCGCCCTGCCCCTGTCGCTGAAGCTGCTGGCGCTGATCCTGGCGTCGATCACCGCCGTTGCCGCGTCCACCGCCTGGCTGGGCCAGTGGCTACCGCCCTGGGCTGCGGCCACGATCGCAGCCGCGCTCATCGGCGGCATCACCGCGCTCATCGTCTGGCGCACCTTCGCCCCGATCCGCGCCCTGCTGCGCGCGCTCACTGGCACTGTGGCCGCCTACCGCGACGGCGATTTCAGCTTCGGCATCCACTGGGACCGGCATGCCGACCTGATCGAGCTGGTGCGTTCGCACAACGAGCTTGGCGACGTCCTGCGCGAGCAGCGCCATGCGCTGGTGCAGCGCGAACTGCTGCTCGACACGATGGTGCAGAACACGCCCGTGGCGATGCTGCTGCTGGATCCGGCGCGACGCGTCGTGCTGGGCAACCTCGCCGCCCGGCGGTTGCTGGGCGACGGGCGCAAGCTCGAGGGCCATTCGCTCGACGCGCTGCTCGAACAGGCCCCGGCTGCGGTGGGCGAAGCCTTTGCCCGCGGCGGCGATGGCATGTTCACCGTGGGCGACGAGGACCAGGAGGACATCTACCACCTGGCGCGGCGCATGTTCCGCCTCAACGGGCGTCGCCACGAGCTGATCCTGCTGCGCCAGATGACGGCCGAGCTGCGACGCCAGGAAGTGCAGACCTGGAAGAAGGTGATCCGGGTGATCAGCCACGAACTCAACAATTCGCTGGCGCCGATCGCCTCGCTGGCGCATTCGGGCGCCGAGCTGCTGCGTCGCGGCCAGTACGAAAAGCTGCCGATCGCGCTCGCCACGATCGAGGAACGCGCGCGCCATCTCGAAGACTTCCTGCGCGACTATGCGCGCTTCGCCAAGCTGCCGGCGCCGCGCGGCGAACCGGTGCAGCTGGCCCGCTTCGTGGAGAAGCTTCGCACCCAGATCGGGTTCGCGATCGAGGGGGCGATCCCGGAAGAGATCCTGCGCTTCGATCCGGCGCAGATGGAACAGGCGCTGCTCAACCTGCTCAAGAACGCGCATGAATCGGGCACCGGGCACGACGATGTCGCGCTGGCGGTGCGCCGCACTGCCGAGGGCTGGCGCATCGACGTGCTCGACCGCGGCAGCGGCATGAACGAGGCGGTGCTGGCCAACGCCCTGCTGCCGTTCTACTCGACCAAGCGCAGCGGCACCGGCCTGGGCCTGGCACTGGCGCGCGAGATCGCCGAGGCCCACGGCGGCCGCATCGCCCTGCTCAACCGCGACGGCGGAGGACTGTGCGTGTCGATGGTATTGCCGGGCCAAACGCAACCCTGAGCAGCTTGCGGGAAGAACGCGTCCCCACGCGCGACGCACTGGAGCCGCAACGGACCCCAATCATCGGGCGGCGACCCTGTTCGCGGCTGAAGCCGTCCCGCACAAACGACGCAGTCGCATGAAGTGCGCCCTGCATCACGCGCGGCGCCGCTAAGACTTCTTCACCGGCCGCACCCAACCCTCGATCGTCACCTGCCTCGCCCGCGCCACCGTGAGCTTGCCGGGCGCGGCGTCCATGCCGATCACGGAGCCCGCGCCGATGGTCGCGCCTTCGCCGATCGTCACCGGCGCGACCAGCGATGCGTTGGAACCGATGAATGCCCCATCGCCGATGGTCGTGGTCGACTTGTTCGCGCCGTCGTAGTTGCAGGTGATCGTGCCCGCGCCGATGTTCACCTTCGCACCGACCACCGCGTCGCCGAGATAGGCCAGGTGGTTGGCCTTGCTGCCCACGCCCAGCTGCGTGTTCTTGGTCTCGACGAAGTTGCCCACATGCACGCCATCGGCGAGCACGGTGCCCGGGCGCAGGCGCGCGAACGGACCGATGGTGACCGCGCCTTCCGCACGCGCGCCCTCCAGGTCGCAGTGCGCGCGCACCTCGGAGCCGGCACCGAGCACCACGTCCTTGAGCCGCGCAAACGGGCCGATGCGCACGCCGTCGCCCAGCTCCACGCGGCCCTCGAACACCACGTCCACGTCGATCACCACGTCGCGGCCGACGATCACCTCGCCGCGGATGTCGATGCGCGCCGGATCAGCCACCCGCGCGCCCTGCAGGCACAGCGCACGCACGGCGCGCAGCTGGAAGGCGCGCTCGAGCTGCGCCAGCTGCCAGGGATCATTCGCCCCCTCGGTCTCGCGCGGATCGGCGACGATCACCAGCTCGGCCGCGGTGAAGTCCGCCGCGGCCATGCCAGCCACGTCGGTGAGGTAGTACTCGCCCTGCGCATTGTCGTTGGACAGGCGCCCCAGCCACTCCTTGAGCGCAGTGGCGTCGGCGGCGATCACGCCAGTGTTGACCAAGCCGATCGTGCGCTGTTCGTCGCTGGCGTCCTTTTCCTCGACCACGGCGGCCACGTGGCCCTGCGCATCGCGCACGATGCGGCCGTATCCGGTCGGATCCTCGAGTTCGGTGGCCAACAGCGCCAGGCGGCCCTTGGCGGACAGCAGCCGGCGCAGCGTATCGTTGGTGAACAGCGGCGCATCGCCATACATCACCAGCACGCGCGCATCGTCGGGCACTTCGGGCATCGCCTGCTGCACGGCGTGGCCCGTGCCAAGCTGCTGCGCCTGCTCGGCCCAGAGCAGGTCGGAGTGTTCGGCGAACGCGGCCTGCACCTGGTCGCCGCCGTGGCCATGGACCACGTGGATGCCTGCGGGCTGGAGCGCGCGCGCGGTCGCGATCACGTGGCCGAGCATCGGCCGGCCCGCGATCTGCTGCAGCACCTTGGGCAGGGACGACTTCATGCGCTTGCCCTCGCCGGCAGCGAGGATGACGACGTGAAGGGGGCTGGTCATGGGACTTCCATCAGATCCGGACCGGGAATTCTAAGGCGGTTGGCGCCGGCGCGGAGAACGAGCCGTGGCCTGCGGGAACGTGACCCCTCCGCGGATGTCGGCTGCCACGCGGGCCGCAGGATGTCCTCTCGACCGTGGAGCCGCTACGCTTGGCGACGATGACCGCCCCCACGACATCGCCGCAACCGGAGCCCGGAGCGTGAGCCTGCGCCGCCAGGGCAGCCACTACCTCGTGATCGGCGGCCTGCAGTGGCTGCTCGACTGGGGCGTGACGGTGTGGCTGTCGCACATGGGCATGCTGATCGAACCGGCCAACATCACCGGCCGCATCAGCGGCGCCATGCTCGGCTTCTGGCTCAACGGCAAGTTCACCTTTGCCGGCGACGGCAGCACGCTGGGCCGCGTGCAGCTCCAGCGCTTCGCCGTGATGTGGCTGTGCACCACCGCGGCCAGCACCCTGGCCGTTGGCATGATCGACGACATGCTCGGCCTCAAGTGGGCGTGGCTGGCCAAGCCCGTGGTGGAAGTCGTCCTGGGGCTGGTCGGCTTCGTGATCTCGCGGCACTGGATCTATCGGCGCTGACGCAGCGGCGGCCGCTTGGCCGTCGTCGCCACGCGTTGCACCCGTAAAAACGCCGGCGCGAGGCCGGCATTCCAGTCATGCGTGGCGTACGCCGACGTCAGTGCTTGAGGTTCTTGCGCAGGCGCTCGAGCGCCGAGAGCTGGGCCATCACCTCGGCCAGCTTCTGCTGCGCCTCGGCCACTTCCATCGCCTCGCCGCGACCGGCGAGCACGCGCTCGGCCTCTTCCTTGGCCGCGCGCACCTTGGCCTCGTTGATCTCGTCGGCGCGGATCGCGGTGTCGGCCAGGATCGTCACCACCTGCGGCTGCACCTCGAGGATGCCGCCACCGATGGCGAAGTCCAGCTGGGTGCCGTCGGCCTGGGTCACCACGACCTTGCCGGGCTTGAGCCGCGTGATCAGCGGCGCATGGCGCGGCGCGATGCCGAGCTCTCCCATCTCGCCGGTGGCGACCACGAGCGTGGCCTCACCCTGGAAGATCTCTGCCTCGGCGCTGACGATGTCACAACGGATGGTGCTCATGGTTTCGCTCGCTTTAACCCGGGAGTCTCAGAGGATTTCCGCTTACGCGGAGATCTTCTTCGCCTTCTCGACCGCCTCGTCGATGGTGCCGACCATGTAGAAAGCCTGCTCCGGCAGATGGTCGAACTCGCCGTCGACGATGCCCTTGAAGCCGCGGATCGTTTCCTTCAGCGAGACGTACTTGCCCGGCGAACCGGTGAACACCTCGGCCACGTGGAACGGCTGCGAGAAGAAGCGCTCGATCTTGCGCGCGCGCGACACGGCCTGCTTGTCCTCTTCCGACAGCTCGTCCATGCCCAGAATCGCGATGATGTCCTTGAGCTCCTTGTACTTCTGCAGCGTCGACTGCACCCGGCGCGCGGTGTCGTAGTGCTCGTGGCCGATCACGTTCGGGTCGAGCTGGCGCGAGGTCGAGTCGAGCGGATCGACCGCCGGGTAGATACCCAGCGAAGCGATGTTTCGCGACAGCACGACGGTGGCGTCGAGATGGGCGAAGGTGGTCGCCGGCGACGGGTCGGTCAGGTCGTCCGCGGGCACGTACACGGCCTGGATCGAGGTGATCGAGCCGGCCTTGGTCGAGGTGATGCGCTCCTGCAGCACGCCCATTTCCTCGGCCAGGGTGGGCTGGTAGCCCACCGCCGACGGCATGCGGCCCAGCAGCGCCGACACTTCGGTACCGGCCAGCGTGTAGCGGTAGATGTTGTCGATGAACAGCAGCACGTCGCGGCCGTCGTCGCGGAAGTACTCGGCCATGGTCAGGCCGGTCAGCGCGACGCGCAGGCGGTTGCCCGGCGGCTCGTTCATCTGGCCGTAGACCATCGCCACCTTCGACTTCTCGGGCTCTTCGACGTTGACGACGCCCGACTCCTGCATCTCGTGGTAGAAGTCGTTGCCTTCGCGGGTCCGCTCGCCCACGCCGGCGAACACCGACAGGCCCGAATGCTCGGTCGCGATGTTGTTGATCAGTTCCATCATGTTGACCGTCTTGCCCACGCCGGCGCCGCCGAACAGGCCGACCTTGCCGCCCTTGGCGAACGGACACATCAGGTCGATGACCTTGATGCCGGTTTCCAGCAGCTCGGTGGTCGAGGACTGGTCCTCGTAGGACGGCGCGGCGCGGTGGATTTCCCACGTCGTGTCGGCCTTGACCGGGCCGGCCTCGTCGATCGGGCGGCCCAGCACGTCCATGATCCGGCCCAGCGTGCCCAGGCCTACCGGCACCGAGATCGCGCGGCCGGTGTTCTCGGCCACCAGGTTGCGCTTGAGGCCGTCGGTGGAGCCGAGCGCGATCGTGCGCACGACGCCGTCGCCGAGCTGCTGCTGCACCTCGAGCGTGATCTCGGTGTTCTGCACCTTCAGCGCGTCGTATATCTTCGGCACTTCGCCGCGCGGGAACTCCACGTCGACGACGGCGCCGATGATCTGAACGATCTTGCCCTGACTCATGTTCGTTTCCTCTGAACTCTCGAATGCTTTTTGTAGGAGCGGCTTCAGCCGCGAATCGGTGCCGTCGCGGTTAACGGATCACACCGCGGCCGCACCGCCGACGATCTCGGAAATTTCCTGGGTGATCGCCGCCTGCCGGGCCTTGTTGTAGACCAGGTTCAGCGTGTCGATCATCTTGGTGGCGTTGTCGCTGGCCGACTTCATCGCGACCATGCGCGCCGCGTGCTCGGACGCCACGTTCTCCATCACCGCCTGATACACCAGCGATTCGACGTAGCGCGACAGCACGTGGCTCAGCACGCCCTCGGCGTCGGGTTCGTAGATGTAGTCCCAGTCGTGCTTGGCAACCGAAGCTTCCGCCGCCGGCAGCGGCACCAGCTGATCGAACGCCGCGCGCTGGGTCATGGTGTTGACGAAGTCGTTGTAGGCCAGGAACACCTTGTCGACCTTGCCCGCGTCATACGCTTCCAGCATGACCTGGACCACGCCAACCAGCTGCTCGAGCTCGGGCTGGTCGCCCAGGTGCGCGACGCTGGCCAGCATGTTCACCTTCAGCCGGCGGAAGAACACCGCCGCCTTCTGGCCGATGGTCACCACGTCGACCTCGACGCCCTTGTCCTGCCACTGCCGGATCTCGACCAGCAGCTTGCGGAACAGGTTGTTGTTCAGGCCGCCGGCCAGGCCGCGATCGGACGAGACGATGACGTAGCCCACGCGCCTGACCTGACCGCGCTCGATCAGATAGGGATGCTGGAACTCGGTGTTCGCCTGCGCGAGGTGGCCGATGATCTGCTTCATCGCCCGCGCATACGGACGCGAGGCGCGCATGCGTTCCTGCGCCTTGCGGATCTTCGAGGCCGAGACCATCTCCAGCGCGCGCGTCACCTTGCGGGTGTTCTGCACGCTCTTGATCTTGGTCTTGATTTCCCTGCCGCCTGCCATCTCATCTTCCCGGTAGGGCGGGCCATTGCCCGCCTTTCGCCACGTTTGGGTTCACGCCACCGCGGGCCAGCGGCCCGCCTGCAGCATCGGTCTTACCAGCTGCCGGTCTTCTTGAATTCCTCGACGCCGCCCTTGTAGGCCGCTTCGATTTCGTCGTTCCAGTTGCCGCTGGCATCGACCTGCCCGACCAGCTCGCCCTGGGTGTTGGCGAAGTGCGCGTGCAGCGCCTCTTCGAACGCCAGGATCTTGCCGACCGGCACATCGTCCATGTAGCCCTTGTCGACCGCGTAGATCGACAGCGCCTGGTAGGCGATCGACATCGGCTGGTACTGCTTCTGCTTCATCAGCTCGGTGACGCGCTGGCCGCGCTCGAGCTGCTTGCGGGTCGCATCGTCCAGGTCCGAGGCGAACTGGGCGAATGCCGCCAGCTCGCGGTACTGCGCCAGCGCGATACGGATGCCGCCGGAGAGCTTCTTGATGATCTTGGTCTGCGCCGCGCCACCCACGCGCGACACCGAGATGCCGGCGTTCACGGCCGGGCGGATGCCGGCGTTGAACAGGTCGGTCTCGAGGAAGATCTGGCCGTCGGTGATCGAGATCACGTTGGTGGGCACGAACGCGGACACGTCGCCGGCCTGGGTCTCGATGATCGGCAGCGCGGTCAGCGAGCCGGTCTTGCCCTTGACCTCGCCATTGGTGAACTTCTCGACGTAGTCGACCGACACGCGCGCGGCGCGCTCGAGCAGGCGGCTGTGCAGGTAGAACACGTCGCCGGGATAGGCTTCGCGGCCCGGCGGGCGCTTGAGCAGCAGCGAGATCTGGCGGTAGGCGACGGCCTGCTTGGACAGGTCGTCATAGACGATCAGCGCGTCCTGGCCGCGGTCCATGAAGTACTCGCCCATGGTGCAGCCCGAGTACGCCGAGACGTACTGCATCGCGGCCGATTCGGACGCGGTCGCGGCGACCACGATGGTATGCGCCAGCGCGCCGTTCTCTTCGAGCTTGCGCACGATGTTGGCCACGGTCGAGGCCTTCTGGCCGATCGCGACATACACGCACTTGATGCCGGTGGACTTCTGGTTGATCACCGCGTCGATGGCCATCGCGGTCTTGCCGGTCTGGCGGTCGCCGATGATCAACTCGCGCTGGCCACGGCCGATCGGGATCATCGCGTCGACCGACTTGTAGCCCGTCTGCACCGGCTGGTCGACCGACTTGCGCCAGATCACGCCCGGCGCCACGCGCTCGACCGGTGCGGTCAGCTGGGCGTCGATCGGGCCCTTGCCGTCGATCGGCTCGCCCAGCGCGTTGACCACGCGGCCGAGCAGCTCCGGCCCGATCGGCACCGACAGGATCTGGCCGGTGGTCTTGGCCACGTCGCCTTCGCGCAGGTGCTCGTAGTCGCCCAGCACCACCGCGCCGACCGAATCGCGCTCCAGGTTCAGCGCCAGCGCGTAGGTGGGCGTGCCACCCTCGGCGGCGGGCAGCTCGATCATCTCGCCCTGCATCGCATCGGCCAGGCCGTAGATGCGCACGATGCCGTCGGCCACGGACGTCACCGTGCCTTCGTTGCGCGCTTCCGCGGACAGCTTGACGTTCTCGATGCGGCTCTTGATGAGCTCGCTGATTTCGGACGGGTTGAGCGTGGTGGTTGCCATTGTTCGGTTCCTGGTCGTCTGCCGCCGCCTGCGGCATTCGGATTTCTATGTTTGTTCGTGATCGGTGGCTGTCGACTGGTGGTCGGGACGGAGCGATCGACGCCCGCCCCGGTCACGCATCAGCAATCGCCGATCACCGATTCAATGCGCCAACGCCGACTGCAGGCGCGCCAGCTTGCCGCGCAGCGATCCGTCGATGACCACGTCGCCGGCTGCGATCACCGCGCCGCCGATCAGGTCCTCGTCGACCGCTTCCTCGATCTCGATCTCGCGGCCGAAGCGCTTGCGCAACGCCGCCCGGATGCCTTCGAGCTCCGCCGCCGGCAGCGCCGTCGCCGATGTCACCTTGGCTTTGACGATGTGCTCGGCCTCGGCGCGCTGCTCCTCGAACAGTCCCGCGATCTCCGGCAGCAGGCCCAGCCGACGATTGTCCGCCAGCAGCGCCAGGTAGTCGCCGAACACCGGTGCAACGCCGTCGGGCGCCAGCAGGCCAACCGCCTGCGCGCGCAACAGCGCCGGATGGGCGAGCAGCGCCGAGGCCTGCGGATCGACCGCCACGCGCGCGGCGAAGCCGAGTGCCTGCGACCATGCCGCAAGCGCGCCGGCGTCACGCGCGAGCATGAAGGCCGCACGTGCGTAGGGCCGGGCAAGCGTGAGGGCCTTGCTCATGGGGTCAGGCCGCCTCGTCCGTCAGCTGCATGGCCAGTTCGTCCAGCAGCGCCTTGTGGGCGCTGGCGTCGATCTCGCGGCGCAGCAGCTTCTCGGCACCGGCAACGGCCAGCGACGAGACTTGCCGGCGCAGATCCTCGCGGGCACGCGTGGTGGCCGCCTGGATCTCGCCATCGGTCGCCGCCTTCAGGCGCGCCGCTTCGACCAGCGCTTCGGCCTTGGCCGCATCGACGATCTGGTTGGCGCGCTGGTGTGCGTGCTCGATGATCTCGTTGGCCTTGGCGCGGGCCACCTTGAGTTCAGCGGCGACCTGTTCGTCGGCCTGCGCAAGATTCTTCTGCGCGTGGTCGGCAGCCGCGAGGCCTTCGGCGATCTTCTTCTGGCGCTCTTCGATTGCCGCAAGCAGCGGCGGCCAGATCTTGCTGGCAATCAGCCAGATCAGGCCTGCGAAAGCCAGTGCCTGGGCGACTAGGGTCAGATTGAGGTTCATTGATGCGCTCTGCCTGTACTCAGGGCGCCGCCGGTCGTATGACCGGGGCTACCCAAATGCCGCCAGGCGGGCCGCGAAGCCCGTCCGGAGGCGCCATCGGTTCGGAAAACCGACAGTTACGGGGCCAGGCCGCCCACCAGGAACGGGCTGGCAAAGGCGAACAGCAGGCCGACCGCCACCGAGATGATGAACGCGGCGTCGATCAGGCCGGCGGTGATGAACATGCGGACCTGCAGGACGGGGATCAGCTCGGGCTGGCGCGCGGCCGACTCGAGGAACTTGCCGGCCATGATGGCCAGGCCCAGACCGGCGCCGAGCGCGGCCAGGCCGATCATGATGCCGATGGCCAGGACGGTCGAAGCCTGGACGGAAGCGAGGGCGGTCAGTGCGGTTTCCATGGTTTTCTCCGAAACAACGAGCTTGGTAAGGGTGAAGGATTCAAGTGGGGCGAAAAGCGGAACTCTAGTGCGCGTCTTCCGACAGGCTCAGGTAGACGATCGACAGCATCATGAAGATGAAGGCCTGCAGCGGGACCACCAGCAGGTGGAAGATCATCCAGCCCAGGCCGAACACGGCGCTGCCGAGCAGGCCGAGCAGGCCGGCGCCACCGAGCACCCAGATCAGCAGGAACACGATCTCGCCGCCGAACATGTTGCCGAACAGTCGCATCGCCAGCGAAATCGGCTTGCTCACCCATTCGACGATGTTGAGGATGAGGTTGAACGGCATCATCCACTTGCCGAACGGCGCGACCAGGAACTCCTTGGTGAAGCCGCCCAGGCCCTTGGCGCGCAGCGCGAAGAACAGCATCAGGAAGAACACGCTGATCGACATGCCGAGCGTGGCGTTCACGTCGGCGGTCGGCACCGGCTTCCAGTAGGGCACGCCCAGCAGCTCGAGCGGCTTGGCGATGAAATCGGCCGGGATGAACTTGAGCATGTTCATCATCAGGATCCAGAAGAACAGGGTGATCGCGATCGGCGTCACCAGCTTGCTGGTCCCGTGGTAGGTGTCGCGCGCCTGGCGGTCGACGAACTCGAGCATCATCTCGACCAGCGCCTGCCACTTGCCGGGCACGCCGGCCGTGGCCTTGCGCGTGGCCAGCCAGAAGATGAACACCATGAACAGGCCCATCGTCACCGAGCCCACCAGCGTGTCCACGTGGATCGTGAAGAAGCCGCCACCCTCGCCGACCGGCGAGGTGAGGTTCTGCAGGTGGTGCTGGATGTAGCTGGTTGGGGTCATTTCCGACTCGCCCGCCATGTCTCGACTCATCCTGTTGATGACACTGCTCTGGATCAACGCCGCGCCAACGCCACGATCTGGGCGACCAACGCGACAAGGGTTCCCGCCAACACCGCCACCGGCGGCCAGCCGGCCCATGCCACCGCCGCCAACAGCACGGCGAACACCACCATCCACTTCACCACCACGCCAGCCAGGATCCGCAGCAGCGCGGTGGTCCCGGGGCCGACACCGCCGCCCAGCGCCAGGCGCGTGGACAGCCAGCCGCCGGCGATGATCGCGACCCCACCTGCCAGCACCCCCAGCGACCACGCCCCGCCCCGCAGCAGCAGGGCGGCGACCGCAGCCAGGGCCGTCGCGATCACCTGGGGCACCACTGCCTGCGCGAGTGCGCGCCGGTGAGCGGAGATGGGATCGCGCAAAGCCCGTGCCTCTGGTCGTCGGAGGGTCGGCCGAAAAGTGAATCGGCCCGGCAAAGCCGCAAAATTATAGCAAGGGCAGCATTTGAACGGCAACGTGTTGCAGCGCACAACCTGAAGACGGGTCCACGGTGTGCCTTTGCGGGGCCCCCGACCCACCGGATGGTGACCGGCATCCCAGGTGACGCTCCCCCGGGGAACTTGTCCGGACTGGCCGGGTCCATCCCTGCAGGCCCGTGATCACCTCGTCGATCCTCCGGGCCCCCAAGCCCCGGCCCTGCCGGGGCTTTCTAATGGGCCTTCTCCCAAGCGCGGGAGCTGGATGCAACAAGAAGAAGCGCCACGTCGGGTCTTCGGACCGACGCCACGCCCTGTCGGCCGGGGATCGCTTTCCGCTCGGTCAGGGCTTCCTGCCCTGACTCGCGCGCAAAACATCCATGTTTTGCTTTTCGCGATCCCCGGCCGCCAGGACGCGGCTCCCGCTGCTCCTGCTGCGATGTCTCGATCGCCAGCGGTGCCGAAGCCACGATAGTGACTAGCCGATGGTCGTTCCGGGCTGGGGGTTGCGGAAAGCAGCGCATGGATGCGCTGCGGCGGCGAGTCAGCCATGGATGGCTGACCGAGCCGGGGAGCAACCCCCGGCTCGGGACGACTCCCGGCCGCAGGCCTGATCCAGTCGCGTGCAACCCGGCCGAACCCTTGAATGGGAGAAGAACCTCCCATTTCCCGCTCCGCTTTAGCCTGACCTGACGGGTCCGCCGCGGCGGCCTGCGGGCACGTCCGGGGTGCGCTACTTCTTCTTGGGCAGGTACAGGTCGGTGATGGTGCCGTCGTAGACCTCGGCCGCCATTGCCACCGATTCGCTCAGGGTCGGATGCGGATGGATGGTGTGGCCGATGTCCTCGACCTCGCAGCCCATCTCGATCGCGAGCGCAGCCTCGGCGATCAGCTCGCCTGCGTGCACGCCGACAATGCCCGCGCCGATCACGCGGTGCGTGGCTTCGTCGAACACCAGCTTGGTGAAGCCTTCGGTGCGCCCCAGCCCGATCGCGCGGCCGCTGGCCGCCCACGGGAACTTGCCCACGCCAACCTTCAGCCCTTTGGCCCGGGCCTCGGTTTCGGTCACGCCGACCCAGGCGATTTCCGGATCGGTGTAGGCCACCGACGGGATCACCCGCGCCACCCACTCCTTCTTCGCGCCCGAGGCGACTTCCGCCGCCAGCTTGCCCTCGTGCGTCGCCTTGTGCGCCAGCATCGGCTGGCCAACGATGTCGCCGATGGCGAAGATGTGCGGCACGTTGGTGCGCATCTGCACGTCGACGTCGATGAAGCCGCGATCGGTGACGCGCACGCCGGCCTTGTCCGCGTCGATCCTGCCGCCGTTGGGCGCGCGACCGACCGCGACCAGCACGCGATCGAAGAGCTTGCCCTCGGGAATGTTTTCGCCGTCGAAGCTGACCTCGATGCCCTTCTTGCCGGCCTTGGCATCCACCACCCTGGTCTTGAGGTGGGTGGAGACGCCCTGCTTCTTCAGCCGGTCCGCCAGCGGCTTGACCAGGTCCTTGTCGGCGCCCGGCATCAGCTGGTCGGCCAGCTCGACCACGGTGACCTCGCTGCCGAGGCCGCGATACACCGTCGCCATCTCCAGCCCGATGATGCCGCCGCCGACCACGAGCAGCCTCTTCGGTACGTCTGCAAGGTCGAGCGCATCGGTGGAATCCATGATCCGCGGATCGTCCCAGGGGAAGCCCGGCAGCTTCAGCGCCTGCGAACCGGCGGCGATGATGCACTGCTCGAAGCGCAGCAGCTGGGTCTTGCCGTCGTCGCCGGTGATCTCCAGCTCGTTGGCCGAAACGAATTTCCCGACGCCCTGCAGCACCCGCACCTTGCGCTGCTTGGCCATGCCGGCCAGGCCCTTGGTGAGCTGGCCGACGACCTTGTCCTTGTAGCCGCGCAGGCCGTCGATGTTGATCTTCGGCTTGCCGAACTCGACGCCGAACTCGCCGGCGTGGCTGGCCTGGTCGATCACGTCGGCGGCGTGCAGCAGCGCCTTGGACGGGATGCAGCCGACGTTGAGGCAGACGCCGCCAAGCGCGGGATAGCGCTCGATCAGCACCGCGTCGAGCCCGAGGTCGGCGGCGCGGAACGCGGCCGTGTAGCCGCCCGGGCCCGCGCCCAGCACCACCACGGCGCATTCGACGTCAGCCTTGCGTCCGCTCGGCGCGGCCGCCGGCAGCGCCGGCTCGACCGGCGCGCGATGCGAGGTCGCAACCGGCGGACGGCTGCCCGGCGCCACTTTCTGGCTGCCCGGCGCCGCGGTATCGGTCTGGATCAGCGCGACCACCGCGCCTTCGGAGAGCGTGTCGCCCACCTTGACCCGGAGCTCCTTGATCACGCCGGCGTGCGAGGCCGGCACTTCCATCGTCGCCTTGTCCGATTCCAGCGTCACCAGGCCCTGGTCGCGGGCCACGGTGTCGCCCACGGCGACCAGCACCTCGATCACCGGCACGTCGTCGTAGCCGCCGATGTCGGGGACGGTGGCTTCGACCACCGCGCCGGAGCCAGAGCCGGAGCCGCCAGCGCTGCCCGCTTCATTGCTCCCTCCCCCGCTTGCGGGGGCGGGCTGGGGTGGGGGCGACGCGGCGACGGCCTTGTCCCCACCCGGCGCGCTGCGCGCGCCGACCTCCCCCGCAAGCGGGGGAGGTGCAGCTGCGGCGTCATCAACATCCAGCACCACAACCACGCTGCCTTCCGACACGTTGTCGCCGAGCTTGACCTTCAGCTCCTTCACCACGCCGGCGTGCGAGGACGGCACTTCCATCGAGGCCTTGTCCGACTCCAGCGTCACCAGGCCCTGGTCCTTCGCCACCGTGTCGCCGACCGCGACCAGCACCTCGATCACCGGCACATCGTCGTAGCCGCCGATGTCGGGCACCTTCACTTCAACCGTGTTCGCCATGCTCTGTTCCTCTGGTCGGGCGGGTCGTGGCCCGCCTCATCGCGCAATGTGGATGCCGCAGGCCGGGTCGACTGCGCCCGGCCGCGCCCGCGCCGGTGCTACAGCAGCACCCGGCGCATGTCCGCGAGCAGCTGCGCGAGGTATGCGGTGAAGCGGGCTGCGGCAGCGCCATCGATCACGCGGTGGTCGTAGCTCAGCGACAGCGGCAGGATCAGCCGCGGCTGGAACTGCGCGCCGTCCCAGACCGGCTTCATCTCCGACTTGGAGACGCCGAGGATGGCCACCTCCGGCGCGTTGACGATCGGCGTGAACGCGGTGCCGCCGATCCCGCCCAGCGAGCTGATCGAGAAACAGCCGCCGGACATCTGGGCCGGGCCGAGCTTGCCGTCACGGGCCTTCCTGGCCAGTTCGCCGGTTTCCTGCGCGATCTCGATCACGCCCTTCTTGTCGACGTCGCGGACCACCGGCACCACCAGGCCGTTGGGCGTATCGGCGGCGAAGCCGATGTGGAAATACTTCTTGAGCGTGAGCGTCTCGCCGCTGGCGTCGAGCGAGGCATTGAAGTCGGGGAACTTCTGCAGCGCGTTGGCGCTGGCCTTGATCAGGAAGGCGAGCATGGTGAGCTTGATGCCCGCCTTCTCGTTTTCCTTGTTCAGTGCGACGCGCAGCGCCTCGAGCCCGGTGACGTCGGCATCGTCGTGCTGGGTGACGTGCGGAATCATCGCCCAGTTGCGCGCGAGGTTGGCGCCGGAGATCTTCTGGATCCGCGACAGCGGCTTTTCCTCGATCTCGCCGAACTTCGAGAAGTCCACCTTCGGCCAGGCCAGCAGATTCAGGCCCGTGCCACCTCCGGCAGCCGCGCCGGGTGCAGTCTTACCGCCCGCCATCGCGCCCTTGACGTACTTCTGCACGTCTTCCTTCGTGATCCGCCCGCCCTTCTCCGACCCGGTGACCTGGAACAGGTCCACGCCCAGCTCGCGTGCGAACAGGCGCACCGCGGGACTGGCGTAGGGCACCTTGCCGGGAATCAGCGCGTCGGCATCGAACCGGACCGGCGGCTGGCCGGGCGCAGGCGCGTGGCTTGCCTGGGCGTCGATCGAGGCCTGGGCAATGCGGTCCGGACGACCGCCGACGGCAACCGGTTCGACCACCGGATCGGGCTCCTTCGCGCGCGCAGGCACCGGCACTTCGGCGGCCGGGGCGGCGGGCTTCGGCGCAGGCTGCGCAGCGTCGTCGCCAGCACTTGCGGCTTCGATCACTGCAACGACGCCTCCTTCGGAGATGGTGTCGCCGACCTTGACCTTCAGCTCCTTCACCACGCCGGCGTGGGCGGACGGCACTTCCATCGTCGCCTTGTCGGACTCCAGCGTGACCAGGCCCTGGTCCTTCGCGACCGTGTCGCCCACCGCGACCAGCACTTCGATGACGGGGACATCGTCGTAGCCGCCGATATCGGGGACGCGTGATTCTTTGAGGTCGGCCATCCGGCCCTCTCCAGGCGCAAGGGGATTCCTATTGTGGCGGCATGGCTCGCCGACCGCCAATCGCTGCGCAGTCCCGAAGTCCGGCCGGGCCTGCGGCAACGCGAGCGGCGCGCGGGAAACAGCGGCGTTTGCAGCGTGTATCGGAACTAGCGCGGTTCTGGCGCGGCCACGATACGCCTGCGCACGGTCGCTCCTGCGTCACGCCCCCGCGCATGGTTTCGCCTGCAACGTGCGCATCACCCCTCATCCGGTCGACAGCCGCCGCAGCCTCAGGCGTTCACATCCGGCCTGTGCATCGCGGCGCCTGCACCGGCAAGCGCAGCGCACGCGGCGCATGGCTGCGCGCTTCCGGTGGAATCCGGCTTCGAAGCGCATCGCGGACGCGTCGATCACCGCGATGAACAGCAGCCAGACGACGCCCGCGCGTCCACCCCGTGCAACGGCGCGTGTTCATCCCCGGCTGCCTACGGTAGGCGCCGCCCACCTCAAGGGCGCGCACTTACAACAACCACTGAGGAGTTCCCCCATGCAGTCCATGCGTCTTTACGGCCTTGCCGCCGCCATCACCGCCCTCCTGGTCGCCCCGACCGCCTTTGCGCAGGATGGCGACACCGCATCCGGCAAGCGTTTTTCCGTGGTCGGCAGCGCCACCATCCTGGAGCCCGATGCCGATCCCCTGGGCGCCGAGGTCCGCGGCGACGTCGCCCCGACCCTGAGCGCCACCTGGCACGTCAACGACAACATCGGCGTCGAGCTCTGGGGCGCGGCCGACAAGTTCAACCATCGCGTGCGCAGCGATGCCGGCAACCTCGGCACGGTCGAGTCGCAGCCGCTCGCGCTGAGCGGCCAGTACCACTTCGGCGCGGCCGACAACACCTTCCGCCCGTTCCTGGGCCTGGGCTACCACCAGACCAACATCAGCAACGAGTCGATCGGCAGCGGTGAACACGTCAGCATGACCACGCCCAAGGGCGCGATCGGCACCGCCGGCGTGGACATCAACATCAACCCGACCTGGTTCGCCCGCCTCGACGCGCGCTACCTGGACGGCGATGCGGACGTGAAGGTCGCCGGCCAGACCGTCGAGCGCGACGTCAGCTTCGACCCGTGGACCGTCGGCTTCGGTATCGGCGCCCGCTTCTGATCCCGCGAACCCTGTGACAGCACCAAGGCAACGGACCCGAAAGGGTCCGTTGTCGTTTCCGGCGTGCGGCGTTGCCGCCGCGGACGTGGCCGGGCAAACGCCCCCTCCACCACCACCGGATCGGGCAAAGTTCAGCCCCGCCGCAGCATCCCCAGCCTGCGCAGCTTGCGCCGCAGCCCCAGCGCGAACGCCAGGTGGTAGCCGAGCAGCAGCCCGCCCATCGCCCACAGGCTGGCCGGCTGCGCCAGCCATGGCCACGGAACCGGCGCAGGCATGCCTTCAAAGGCGCGATGCCAGGCCTGCCACGCCGCCAGCGCCACGCGCGCCGCGACCAGCAGCGTCAACCCAAGCACGAGCCAGGCATTGGCGGTGTAGTGCAGTTGCCCGTTGCCGGCCTCGAACCGCGCCAGCCACAGCCCCGCCGCACCGGTCACCAGCCCCGCCAGCAGGCCGGCGCCGGCGTTCCAGGCGGCGCCCTCGATCCAGATCCCGGCAAACGCCGCGCCCGCCAGCAACAGCGCCGACGACAGCATCAGCCCGGCCGCGTTGAACGTCACCCAGGCCGGCCGCGCCCGCCTGCGCGAACGGCCGGCGCGATAGCGCTGCCACAGCCCCAGCGGCCACAGCAGCAGCACCAAGGCCAGGAAGCACAGCAGCAGCGCGGGGATCAGCAGCAGGGGCATGGACGCGGCATCAGGGCGGCGGGGTCTGCGCGGTGCCGGGATCGTGCGCGGCGCCCACCACGCGCTCGCGGCGGATCAGGTACAGGCCGCTGGCAACGATGATCGCCGCGCCCAGCCAGGTCATCGCGTCGGGCAGGGTCCCCCACACGGCCAGGTCGATCAGCACCACCCAGATCAGCGCGGCATATTCGAGCGGCGCGATCTGGCTGGCCTCGCCGAAGCGGAAGGCATGGGTCAGCGCGACCTGGCCGAGCGCGCCGGTCAGCCCGATCAGCGCGATCACCCACAGGTGGCCGGCCTGCACCGGCCGCCAGTCGAAGGCCGCGATCGCACCGGCGAACACCGCCATCAGCACCAGGAACCAGAACACCATCGCCTCGGGGCTGTCGCGCAAGGCCAGCTTGCGCACGGTGACCGCGGCGACCGAATAGCAGAGCGCCGCCAGCACCACGACCAGGCCGGCGGTGGTGGCAACTCCCGCACCGGTCGGGCGCAGCACCACCAGCACGCCGGCCAGTCCGACCGCGATCGCGGCCCAGCGGCGTGGGCCGACCTTTTCGCCCAGCAGCGGCACCGCCAGCGCGGTGATCATCAGCGGCGCCACGAACACGATCGTGTACGCGGTCGAAAGCGGCATCCGCGCCAGTCCGTAGACGAAGCCGGCGATCATGACCAGACCCATCACGCCACGCAGCAGGTGCAGCGGCCAGTGCACGCGCAGCAGGGTATGGGCACGGCCGCGCGCCAGGATCCACAGCACCACCAGCGGCAGCGCCGAGATGCTGCGCAGGACCGCCACCTGGAACGGCGGATAGTCGGCAGCCAGCCACTTCATGCCCGCGTCCATGAAGGCGAACAGCACCCCGGCGGCGAGCATCCACGCCGCCGCCTTGCCTGGATGCAGGCCGGGGGACCCCGGCATCAGCCGCGCAGCGTGGCCGTGTCGATCACGAAGCGGTAGCGCACGTCGCCGCGCAGCATGCGCTCGTAGGCCTCGTTGACCTGGTCCACGGCGATCAGCTCGATGTCCGCCGCGATGCCGTGCACGGCGCAGAACTCCAGCATCTGCTGGGTCTCGGCGATGCTGCCGATCATCGAGCCGGCGATGCGGCGGCGCTTGGACACAAGCGGGAACGCCGACACCAGCGAGGGCTCGGGGATGCCCAGCAGCACCAGGGTGCCGTCGACCCTGAGCAGGCTCAGGCAGGCGTTGTAGTCGTGCGGCGCCGAGACCGTGTCGATGATCAGGTCGAACTGGCGCGCATGGCTCTTGAACGCGCGGCCATCGCCGGTGGTGGCGAAATCCTGCGCGCCCAGCGCCAGCGCATCGGCGCGCTTGGACTCGCTGGTGGACAGCACGGTGACCTCGGCGCCCATCGCCACCGCCAGCTTCACCGCCATGTGGCCCAGCCCGCCAAGTCCCATCACCGCCACCCGGTGCCCGGCGACCACGCCGAAGTGACGCAGCGGCGACCACGTGGTCACGCCCGCGCACAGCAGCGGCGCGGCGCGGTCGAGCGGGATGCCATCGGGAATGCGCAGCACGTAGTCCTGGTCGACCACGATGCGGGTGGAATAGCCGCCGTAGGTCGGCGCGCCGCTGCTGCGCTCGTGCGAGTTGTAGGTGGCGGTCATGCCTTCGTCGCAGTACTGCTCCTGGCCGCCGCGGCACTGCGGGCAGGCGCGGCAGGAGTCGATGAAACAGCCCACGCCGACCGCGTCGCCGACCTGGTACCGGTCGGCCTGCGCGCCAACCGCCGACACGCGGCCGATGATCTCGTGGCCCGGCACCATCGGGAAGATCGCGCCGCCCCACTCGTCGCGCGCCTGGTGGATATCGGTATGGCAGACGCCGCAGTAGAGGATGTCGATCTGCACGTCGCGCGGGCCGGGCGCGCGGCGCTCGATCGCGAAGGGCGCCAGCGGCGAACCGGCGGCCTGGGCAGCATAGGCGGGGATCATGGGGGTCTCGCTATCGGCGGAAACCGTGATGATGCCGCATCCGTGTGTCTTTCAGCCGGCCTCGAGCACGTGACCGAGCCCATCGGCGTCGATCTCGGCCACCGCCGCGATCAGGGCGGCCGGATCGGTATCGCGGACGAAGCCGATCCGGAAGTGCACTTCGCCGCCCGGGGTGCGCGAGGAATGGATCGACTCCAGGCTGACCCCGTGGCGCTCGAACACGTGCAGCAGGCTGCGCAGCGAGCCCGGCCGGTCCTGCGGCAGGTGCACGCTGGCGTAGCGCCTGGTCACCAGGTCGGCCAGCAGGTAGCCGACCCGTTCGTAGGCGTAGTTGCCATCGGCCAGGGCCTGTTCGCCAAACACGTCGCGACTGTGCAGGAAGCGTTCGCGGAAGCGTGCCCGCGCCGAATCGTCGCCCTGGCGCACCAGGTCGCGCAGTTCCGCCAGCTGCGCCAGCAGCCGGTCCAGCATCTCGGCCGCGTGCCGGTTGCCGAACTGGATCTCTTCGTAGATCGCCGGGTTGAGCGACAGGATCCGCGCGGCGATGGCGGCATCGAGCTCGAACGAGGCGGAGCGGAACGGCATGATCGCCTGCAGCCCGCCCAGCTCCTGCGCGTACTCGCCCAGCACGCCGGCCTGGGCCAGGTGCGAGGCGTGCACCATCGCCTGCACCAGCGCCATCATCCGGTCGTGACCCTCGGCGCTGGCCCGCACGCATTCGCCTTCCAGCGCGTCCAGCATGCCCTGCAGCCACGGCCGCCAGCGCTCCACGCGCGCCTCGCACACCACCACCACCCGGCCCTTGAGCGTCGGCGCCTTGGGCGGCGCGGTCATCGGGTGCAGCCCGGCCACTTCGGCGCGCGAGCGCAACATCGCCTCGACCGCGCCCTGCTTGATCGAGGTGACGTCCAGCCACAGGCGGCCGGCCTCGCGTCCCGCCGAGCGGCGCACGTAATCGTCGATCACCGCCGCGGTCACCCGGATCGGCGTGGCGAACAGCAGCACGTCGGCCTGTTCGACCAGCACTTCGGGCGCATCGCTGCCCGGGTCGCCGGGGTCGTGGCCCAGCACGCGCAGGCCCATGCGCCGTTCGAAGAAGCCGCGCAGCCAGCGGCCGTAGGTGCCGGCGCTGCCGACGATGGCGATGGTGGGGGATGGGGTCACGCGTCGAGGGGTGTCAGTGCCGGAAGCGCGACACGTTACGGGCTGGCAGGCGCGCGCGCATCCGTTGCTGGCGCAACCGTGGGGTAACCTAGCGTCCAGCGGCACGCAACCACGTGGTGTCATCCCGAGCGCGGCGAGGGATCTGCACCGGTCGCATGTCGAAGCAGATCCCTCGCTGCGCTCGGGATGACAACAAGGGTCATGCCCGACTCCCCAACACATTCCGGATTGCCATGCCCTCCTTCGATATCGTTTCCGAAGTCGACACCCACGAGCTGATCAACGCCGTCGACCAGGCCAACCGCGAGCTGTCCACCCGCTTCGACTTCAAGGGCGTGGAGGCGACGTTCGAGCGCGAGGACGCGGTGATCACCCAGTCCGCGCCCAGCGAGTTCCAGCTGCAGCAGATGACCGACATCCTGCGCGCGCGCCTGGTCGCGCGGAAGATCGACGCGCGCTGCCTGGAGTTTGGCGACATCGACACCAACGTCGCCGGCGCGCGCCAGAAGGTGACCGTGCGCCAGGGCATCGAGCGCGAGCTGGCCAAGAAGATCCAGGGCAAGCTCAAGGACGCCAAGCTCAAGGTCGACAGCCAGATCAACGGCGACAAGCTGCGCGTCATCGGCAAGAAGCGCGACGACCTGCAGGCCGCGATGGCGCTGCTGCGCGGCGAGGACTTCGAGCTTCCGCTGCAGTTCGACAACTTCCGTGACTGAGTCCGCGCCCGACGCCGCGCAGGTCGAGCGCGAGGTCCGCCGCTGGCTCGAGCGCGCGGTGATCGGCCTGAACCTGTGCCCCTTCGCCAAGGCGGTGTACGCCAGGGACCAGGTGCGCATCGTGGTCAGCGACGCCAGCACCGAGCGCGCCCTGCTCGAGCAACTGGGCGAGGAGCTGGCCCTGCTGCGCGACACGCCGGCCGAAGCCACCGACACCACCCTGCTGGTGCATCCGCAGGTGCTGGACGATTTCCTGGCCTACAACGAGTTCCTCGGCGATGCCGACGCGCTGGTCGAGGCGCTGAAGCTCGACGGCGTGCTGCAGGTGGCCAGCTTCCACCCCGACTACCAGTTCGCCGACAGCGCGCCGGACGACGTCGAGAACCTGACCAACCGCGCGCCGTACCCGATCCTGCACCTGCTGCGCGAGGCCAGCGTGGACCGCGCGGTGGAGGCCTACCCCGATCCGGACGCGATCATCGAACGCAACATCGCCAGCGTGCGCGCGCTGGGCTTCGAAGGCTGGCGTGCGCTGCTGGAAGACCCCGAAAACGCCGCGCCTCCCGGCACCCCGTAGGCGCGGCTTCAGCCGCGACCGCTCGCCGCACGGTCGCCAGGCGCGCCCGCTACCGGTCCGGCGTGGGTATCAGTGAACTGGCTTCTTCCAGCAGGCGCTGCGCGTCGGCCAGCGACGCGACGATGCGGTGGCCCAGCGCGCGCACGGCATCGTCGGGCTCGACCATGTCCGGCACCTGCACCGGGATCATCCCTGCCGCCAGCGCGGCACGCACGCCGGTGGGCGAGTCCTCGAGCACGAGACAGCGCGCGGGATCGACCTCAAGTTGGGCTGCCGCCAGAAGGTAGACATCCGGCGCCGGCTTGGGCCGGGCGACGTCGCTGCTGGTGCAGATCGCGTGGAAGCGGTCGAGCAGGCCGGCCCGTCGCAGCTTGCGCAGGGCCAGCGGCCGCGCGGTGGAGGTCGCGACCGCGCGCGGCACGTCGCGCTGCTCCAGCCAGTCCAGCAGCTCCACGATGCCCGGGCGATGCGGCATGCCGGCATCGACCACCACGTCGTACAGCGTGTCGGCATGCGCGAGCATCGCGTCGGCCGCAGCGGCGCCCAGTCGCTGCCTCAGGATTTCCCGGCACGCCGCCTCGCCGGTGCCCACCAGCCCTAGCCACAGTGACTGCGGAAGAACGTGCCCGGCCTCGGCTGCGGCGCGCGCCATGCAGTCGGTGATCGCGCGCTCGCTGTCGAGCATCAGCCCGTCCATGTCGAACACCACCGCGTCGGGCCAGAACGGCAGCGGTTCGACCGCGCTCACGATGCCTGCGTGCCGAACAGCCGCGCGAGGTCGACGGCATCGAGCAATCGCCACTTTCCTTCCGCCAGATCGCCAAGCTCCAGCCCGCCGACGCGCGAGCGGTGCAGCGCGTCGACGTGGTTGCCCACCGCCGCGAACATGCGCCGCACCTGGTGGTAGCGACCCTCGGTGATCGTCAGCCGTGCGTGGCTGGCGTCGACGACCTCAAGCATGGCCGGCCGCAGCGGCGTCTTTTCCCCCTCCAGCATCAGCGTGCCACTGGCGAACAGCGCCGCCTCGTCGCCGCGCAGCGGCGCGGCCAGCCTGGCCTCGTAGGTCTTGGCCAGGTTCGACTTCGGCGAAATGATCCGGTGCAGCAGCTTGCCGTCGTCGGTCATCAGCAGCAGGCCGCTGGTGTCGCGGTCGAGCCGGCCGACGGTGGAGAGCGTCGGGTCGCGCAGGCGCAAGCGCGGCGGCAGCAGGTCATAGACCAGGCGGCCGGGGCCCTTCGCCGAGCAGGTGCAGCCGACCGGCTTGTGCAGCATCAGCACCATGCCCGGGGCAGGATCGAGCGGCTCGCCGTCGATGCGGACGCTGTCGTGCGGGACCCGGTCGTCGGCGTACAGCACCTCGCCGGCGGGGTCGGTGACGCGCCCCTCTCCGAACATCCACTGCACCTCGCGGCGACTGCCGTAGCCGAGGTTGGCAAGGTACCGGAGCAGCTTCACCGCGCTTGTGCTCATCGCCCCCTCACCGCCGTGATCACCTTGAAGCCGCCTTCCTGCGCGACCTCGCGGGCTTGCGTGAACCGGGACGCGAGGATCTCCTCGTAGGGCAGCTGCCGGTTGGCCACCAGCCACAGCGCGCCGCCGGGCCGCAGGGCGTCGGCGGCCGCGTCGATGAAGGCCCGGCCGATCGAGGGCCGCGGCTCGCCGCGCAGGGCATGGAACGGTGGATTGCTGACCACGAAGTCGTAGCGGTGCGGCAGTCCGGCGGTGACGTCGCGCCACAGGTAGTCCAGCGCGACACGCGGCGCATGCGCGGCCAGGTTGGCCTTCGCGCAGTCCAGCGCACGCAGCTCGGCCTCGATCACGTCGAGCGCGGTCACGCCCGGGCAGCGCTCGAGCACCTGTGCCGACAGGTAGCCCCAGCCGGCACCCAGGTCGGCACCGTGGCCGGCAAGCGTCGGCGGCAGGTGCCGCGCCAACAGGGCCGATGCCCGATCGACCCGGTCCCAGGCGAAGACGCCCGGACGGCTGAGATGGGGGCCGCCCAGAATCGGCCGCGGCGCGTCCAGCCCACGCCAGGCAGCGGCCAGTGCGGAATCGGCCCGGTCGACCTTCGCCCAGAACACCCGGCATTTGTGCTTGCTCTGCACCGAGGCGCTGCCCAGCAGGGCCTCGAAGTCGGCCTGGCCCGAGCGGGCGCCGGCATCGTTGGGCATAGCCGCGACGATGCTGCCGCCGGGCGCGGTGCGGGCCAGCGCGTGGGCCAGCAGCGCGCGTGCCTCCTCGCGCTGGCGCGGGGGCAGCAGCAGGACCAGGGGGAAGCTGTCCTCTCCCGCCGCCCTGGTGGGAAAGCCCGCGCGCTCCAGCGCGTCGTGTTCGGGCCGGAACGACTGCTCGCACACCAGGCTGCGCGGCGCATGCGCATGCAGGGCCGGCCCGCTACGGGCACGCAGGAACAGCGCGCCGTCCCCGGGCCAGGGCAACAGTCCGCCGGCAAAGGGCAGCATCAGGGCATCGAGGGCGGGATCGGTCATTGCGGTCAGGGTGCGGGACGGGGCACGATTCTAGCGGGCCGACCGCAGGGCAAGCGGGAACGCCCGCCACACGCGGTCTTGACCGCACGGGAACATCCCTGCCCGCAGTCTGCGGGCAGGCACATGACAGGAGGAGGCGCCATGCGTGCACTGTTCGTTGGCGGGGTTATCGACAATGGCGAGCTCGACATCGACGGCAGCGAGCCGCCGATGCATTACCCGCCCGAGACCGGCAGTGGCCAGTCCCGCTACCGGCTGCAGGCAGTGGGACGCAACGATGCGGGCGTGGCGTGCGCGGTCTACGGCGCGCCGGATTTTGATCGTGCCGAGGTGATGCGGGTCAGCGAGGAACGCGACTACGCGCGACGCTTCGAGGTGGAATTGCAGACCGTGGACTGAAGGCGGGACAGCCCCCGCGCGGCTGACTGCCGCCGCCATTTGGGCTAACGCTTACAAGAACTGTCATTTCGAGCGTAGCGAGAAATCTTATGATCTTGATTTTTCAGAGATTGACCAGCTTCGCCGTTGTAAAGCGCTTCTCACTGCGTTCGAAATGACAAACCGCACCGGGTCCCGCTGGTCCTAGGCGGTCTCGGGTGGCCGGTCGCCGTGCACGCGCCGCGCGGCCTCGGGCAGCCAGGACAGCAGCAGGCAAGCCGCGCCCAGCAGCGCCCATTGCGCGGCGCCTGCGCCCAGCGCCTGGCTGGCCAGCGCCCACCACTGATTGCCGTACCAGGCCGCCGCGCCGATCGAAGCCAGCGCGAGCAGGCCCAGCAGGACGTTGAGCATAAGCCGCTCCAGCCGCGCATCAACCGCGCTCGCCTGATGCGGGCCGGCCGCCGCCAGCCGCGCCACCTCCGCGGCAAAGCCGGGCGGTGGCCGCGACGCCGGCAGGCTGCGCAGGGCGCGCGCCAGCAGGGCATCGGCGCGCCGGCCCGACGGCATCGACAGGGCCTGCTCCTGGGCAAGCCACTCGCGCTCGTCGACAGGTGCCGGATCGGCGGGGCGGGATGGATGCTTGTTCATGCGGCGAAAACTCCCATGGTCGACTCCAGCAGGCCACGCAGTTGCCTGCGGCTGCGGAACAGATGGCTCTTGATCGTGCCTTCGGCGATCCCTGTCACCTGTGAAATCTCGCCGATCGGCATCTCTTCCAGGTGATACAGCGTCAGCAGGGTGCGCTGCAGCGGCGGCAGCTGGCCAATCGCCGCGTGCAGCAGACCCACAACCTCCTCGTCGGCGGTCGCGCCCTCCAGATCGAAGCCGTCGCCGACGCTTTCGACCAGCGACGGGCCGTCATCGCCGGCGGGCGACTCGGCGATCGGGATGCGCTTTTTCTCCAGGTGCCGCCTGGCCACCGAATAGGCGACCTGCGCGATCCACGATTTCAGCGCGCTCTCGCCGCGGTACTGGTGCAGCGCCTGGTGCACCCGCAGGAAGGCCTCCTGGCACAGCTCGCGGGTGTCGTCGGGGTGACGGACCATGCGGTCGATCACGTGCCAGCACAGGCCCTGGTAGTCGCGCACCAGCCGTTCGAACGCGCCGGGCGCGCCGGCGAGCACGGCCGCGGCCAGGGCCCGGTCGGCGGCGAGCGGATCGGTGGTGTGGGGGGAGTCGAGCATCGACAACAGGGATACGCCCGCCGCCCGGACGGTTGCAAGGCCGGAAAGGCGGGGTGCACACGCGGCCTGCAACCGCGGCGGGGCAGCCCGTATCCCTGTTGCCGAGACCACACGTGCGCCACCCAACCACAGGATCCCCGTCATGGAAATCGAAGTCTTCATCCCCATCACCCTGTTCATCTGCATCTACCTGGCGATCAAGGCCGTGGTCGATGCCCGGGCGCGCAAGCAGATGGTCCAGTCCAACGGCTCGGAAGAGATGCTGCGCACAATCATCGACGGCGAGGAAACGCGCCGCCGCCAGGCCTCCCTGCGCTGGGGCGTGATCCTGGTCGCACTGGCGGTCGGGTTCGGCCTGCTCGAGGCCTTCTCCTGGGAAGACGCCTCGCCCGGCCTGTTCGCGATCCTGCTGGCGGCGACCGGCGCCGGCAACCTGGCGGCCTACTACCTGGCGCGGCGGGCGAAGTAGCCGACGACCACCGCCGGAGCCCCCTGCGGCGGGCACCGGCGGCGATTGCCCCGCCTCCACGCAGGGCGCAGGCCTGGCCCCCGGACAATCCGACCCGCCCTGCGGGTGCCGTTCGCAGCGCATTTCCGCGATACTTCACCGTCCCGCGCAGCGTGAGCGATACCCCGCCCGATGAAGGACTCTTTCAACTACGACCAGCTGATCGCCTCCGGCGAGGGCACGCTCTTTGGCCCCGGCAGCGGCCGCCTGCCGCTGCCGCCGATGCTGATGTTCGACCGCATCACCCATATCGACGACGACGGCGGCGCCCACGGGCTCGGCCGGATCGAGGCCGAACTCGACGTTCGCCCGGACCTGTGGTTCTTCCAGTGCCACTTCAGCGGCGACCCGGTGATGCCCGGCTGCCTCGGCCTGGATGCCATGTGGCAGCTGATCGGCTTCTACCTCACCTGGCAGAAGCTGCCCGGCCGCGGCCGCGCGCTGGGCGCCGGCGAGGTGAAGTTCACGGGTGAAGTGGGGCCGGACGCAAAGCTGGTGCGCTACGAGATCGACATCAAGCGGGTGATCCGCCGCAAGCTGATCCTGGCCATCGCCGACGCGCGCATGTACTGCGACGGCACCGAAATCTACACGGCCAACGACCTGCGCGTGGGCCTGTTCCAGAGGAAAGTCGAGGCATGAGCATGGCGCTGGGCCCACGTCGCGTGGTGATCACCGGGGCGGGCATCGTCTCGTGCCTGGGCAATGACCTGGATACCGTCACCAGCGCGCTGCGCGAGGGGCGATCGGGCATCCGTTTCGACCAGGGGTTCGCCGACAAGGGCCTGCGCAGCCAAGTCTCTGGCATGCCGCAGGTCGACCTGGAGGCGCTGATCGACCGCAAGCTACGCCGCTTCATGGGCGACGCGGCGGCCTACGCCTACCTGGCGCTGCGCGACGCGATCGCGCAGTCCGGGCTGGACGAGGCGCAGGTGTCGCATCCACGCAGCGGCCTGATCATGGGTTCGGGCGGCGGTTCGCCGACCAACCAGATCGAATCGGCCGACACCCTGCGCGAACGCGGCATTCGCCGCGTCGGCCCGTATCAGGTGACCCGCACGATGAGTTCGACCGTCTCGGCCTGCCTGGCCACGGCGTTCGGCATCAAGGGCCTGAACTACTCGATTTCGTCGGCCTGCGCGACCTCGGCGCATTGCATCGGCGTGGCCGCGCAGCAGATCCAGGCCGGCCTGCAGGACGTGGTGTTCGCCGGCGGCGGCGAGGAGTCCAGCTGGGGCATGGCCATGCTGTTCGACGGCATGGGCGCGCTGTCGACCAGGTTCAACGACACCCCGGAGCGCGCATCGCGCGCCTACGACGCCGACCGCGACGGCTTCGTCATCGCCGGCGGCGGCGGTGCGCTGGTACTCGAGAGCCTGGAGCACGCGCAGGCGCGCGGCGCCACGATTCTGGGCGAACTGGTGGGCTTTGGCGCCAGCTCCGACGGCGAGGACATGGTCGCGCCCTCGGGCGAAGGCGCCATCGCCTGCATGCACCTGGCGATCGAAGGCCTGGATGGCGGCATCGACTACGTCAACACGCACGGCACCTCGACCCCGGTCGGCGATGTCGCCGAGCTGCGGGCGATGCGCGCGGTGTTCGGCGACGCCGTGCCACCGTTCTCGTCGACCAAGTCGCTCACCGGCCACTCGCTGGGCGCGACCAGCGTGCACGAGGCGATCTTCTGCCTGCTGATGCTGCAGCAGGGCTTCATCGCCGGCTCGATCAACGTCGACAACGTCGACCCGGAAGCGGCCGACCTGCCGCTGGTACGCGAAAGCCGCGACGCCGAGCTGCGGACGGTGCTGTCCAACAGCTTCGGCTTCGGCGGCACCAACGCCAGCCTGGTGCTGCGCCGCTGGGAAGGCTGAGCGGCCGGGGACGCGATGGCAGCGCCCGGCTGCCGCGTGTCCTGTCATCCCGAGCGCAGCGAGGGATCTGCCTTCATGGCAACGCAGCGCGAGCAGATCCCTCGCTGCGCTCGGGATGACAACCTAGCCCGATCGCGCCCGCTGCCCACGCCTGATCGCGCTGGCGGCTCGCCGCAGCCGCCCGACCGTCACGAGCCGGCGTCCCTCACCACGATCCGCAGGCCGTCGGTCTCCACCACCTGCCCCGCGCGGATCTTGCAGGTCTTGCGCAGTTCCACCGCACCATCGACACGCACCGCGCCGCTGGCGACCATCGCCTTGCCCGCGCCGCCGCTGTCGACCACGCCGCACAGCTTGAGCAACTGATTGAGCTCGACGAATTCGCCTTCGAGTTCGAATGTCTCTTCATCCATCGATCGTTCCCCGGCCTAGCCCTGCAGTTCCCGCAGTGTCGCCGACGGCGGCGCATCGAGCACCCGCCGCGTGGCGAACAGCCCCGCCAACAGGGTGACCAGCACGCCCAGCGCGCCGCCCACCACCGCCAGCATCCAGTTCATGCGCCACGGCAGGTCGAACACCTGCACCGCGATCACGCCCGACAGTATCGATGCCGCGATCGCCGCCACCAGCCCCGACAGCAGCCCGATCGCCGCGAACTCCGAGACCTGCGCCATGCGCAGCTGGCCGCGGCGGCCGCCCAGCGCGCGCATCACGCCGCCTTCGAGCAAGCGCTCGTCCTGGCTGGCGCTCACCGCCGCCAGCAGCACCAGCACGCCGGCCAGCAGCGAGAACCAGAACACCACCTGCACCACCGTCGAGACCTGGTCGGCGGTCGAGCGCACCTGCGCCAGCACCGCATCGACGTCGATCACCGACAGGTTGGGGAATGCCTGCACCAGTTCGGCGGTGAAGCGTGCCTGTTCGGGCGGCACCTGCAGCGCGGTGATGTGGCTGGCCGGATAACCGTCGAGCGCACCGGGCGAGGCGAGCACGAAGAAGTTGGGCTGGAAGCTCTCCCACTCCACGCTGCGCAGGCTGGTGACCGGCGCTTCGAAGCGCTGGCCGGCGATGTCGAAGGCGATGCGGTCGCCGATCTTCCAGCCCAGCCCGTTGGCGAAGTTCTCCTCCACCGACAGCTCGGGCGTTGCCGGCGTGGCCTTCCAGAACGTGCCGGCGGTGACCTTGTTGTCGTCGCGCAGGGCATCGGCCATCGACAGGTTGAACTCGCGCTCGGCGCGCCGCTGCGACTGCCGGTCTTCTTCGGCATCGCCGGTCCGATCGGCGTAGTCGGCGCCGCTCACGGCGCTGCCGTTGTGCTGCACAAGGCGTGCGCGCACCATCGGGAACAGCACCGGTTCGGCCACGCCGCGCGCGGCGACAAACTCGCGCACCGGCCCGATCTGGTCGGACTGCACGTTGATGACGAAGCGGTTGGGCGCGTCCTGCGCCAGCGCCAGCTGCCAGCGGTCGAGCAGGTCGGTGCGCACGAAGGTGAGCAGCAGCAGCGCCATCAAGCCCAGCCCCAGCGCGCTGACCTGCGCGATCGAGGTGCCGGCACGGCGGCTGACGTTGGCCAGCCCGTAGCGCAGCGCGCCGCGCAGCTGCCCGCGCAGGCGCCGCACCACGAGGATCAAGCCCCAGGCCATCAGCGCCAGCACCGCCAGCGTCGCCGCGATGCCGACCAGCATCGCGGTGGCCAGCGTGGCCGATCCGGCCTGCCACCACAGCAGCGCGGCCAGCCCGCCCAGCCCGGCCAGCGCGACGATCCATGCCGAAGGCTCGGCGCCGTCGAGATCGCGGCGCAGCACCCGCAGCGCGGGCACCCGCCGCAGCGCCAGCACCGGCGGCGCACCGAAGGCCAGCAGCACCACCAGGCCCACGCCGTAGCCGTGCAGCGCCGGCCACACGCTGGCTGGCGGGATGTCGACCTTGAGCGCCTGCCCCAGCCAGCCCGCCACCGACCACTGCAGCGCGAACGAGATCGCCACTCCCACGGTGCAGGCGATCAGCCCGAGCAGCAGCAGCTCGCCGACATGAATCCCGACCAGGGTGCGCTGCTGCGCGCCCAGGCAACGCATCACAGCCACGCCCGACAGATGCCGCTCGCTGTGCCGGCGCGCGGCCATCGCGACCGCAACGGCCGCCAGCACCACCGAAACCAGCGCGGCGAGGCCCAGGAAGCGGCCGGCACGATCGAGCGCCGAGCGCACTTCCGGACGCGCATCGGTGATCGTCTCGATGCGCTGGCCGCGGGCCAGGTTGGTGTTTGCCGTGGCGGTGAAGCGCTCCACCGCGGCGGCGTCGCCGGCCACCACCAGCCGGTAGCGGATGCGGCTGCCTTCCTGCACCAGTCCGGTCGAGGCGAGGTCGGCGAGGTTGAGGAAGGCCTTGGGCGCGACGTTGAAGTAGTCGATCGAGGCGTCGGGCTCCTGCATCACCAGCGCGGCCAAACGCAACTCGCGCGTGCCGATGCCGACGCTGTCGCCGATGCGTGCGCCCAGCGTGTCCGCGCCGGCGCGACTGAGCCACAGCGTGCCGGAATCTGGCACCGCGGCGGCATCGCGCTCCGTGCCATCGGCATCGGCGATGCGGAAGCTGCCGCGCAGCGGGAAGCCTTCGCCCAGCGCACGCAGGTCGCCCAGCCGCAGCTGCGCGTCGGCGCCGCTGCCGACGCGGATCATGCTGTCGAGTTCGACCGTCTGCGTGCGCTGCAGGCCGGGCGCATTGGCGGCCTCGTCGATCGCGCCGGTGATCGGCGCATCGCCGCGCACCAGCGCGTCGCCGCCGAGCAGGCGGTTGGCCTCCATCGCCAGCGCGCGCCCGGCGCGGTCGGTGACGAAACCCACCGATGTGACCGCCACCACCGCCAGCACCAGCGCGGCGAACAGGATGCGGATGTCGCCGGCCTTGATGTCGCGGCGCAGCTGGCGCCAGGCGAGCGTGAGGGTCCTCATGCGCCCGCTCAGCCGCGTTCGTCGGCGACGAGCCGACCGCTGTCGAGCCGCAGCGTGCGGTGGCAGCGCGCGGCCAGGTGGTCGTCGTGCGTCACCAGCACCAAGGTGGTGCCGGCGTCGCCATTCATCGCGAACAGCAGCTCGATGATCGCCTGCCCGGTATGCGTGTCGAGGTTGCCGGTGGGCTCGTCGGCGAACAGCAGCGAGGGCTTCGTCACGAACGCGCGCGCCAGTGCCACGCGCTGCTGCTCGCCGCCCGACAGCTGCCTGGGGTAGTGGTCCAGGCGCTCGCCCAGCCCGACCTTGCCCAGCATCGCGCGCGCCGGCGCCTCGGCATCGGCATCGCCGCGCAGCTCCAGCGGCAGCATCACGTTCTCCAGCGCGGTCAGCGAGGGCAGCAGCTGGAAGTTCTGGAACACGAAGCCGACCTTCTCGCCGCGTACCCGCGCGCGCCCATCCTCGTCCAGCGCGGAGATCGCCTCGCCGTCCAGCGAGACGCTGCCGGCCGAAGGCGTGTCCAGCCCGGCCAGCAGCGACAGCAGGGTGCTCTTGCCCGAACCCGAGGCGCCGACGATGGCCACCACTTCGCCGCGCGCGATTTCAAAGGCGACCTCGTCGAGGATGGTCAGCGGGCCGGAAGGCAGCGCCACGCGCTTGCCCAGGTCCTGCACGCGCAGGGCGGGCGCGAGCGCGTGGGCGGCGAGGTCGGCGGCGGCGTGGGGCGCTGGAGCGTCGGCCATGTTCATTCCGGTTTGGTTATCGTGGACCGCAGGCGCGATGCGCACGACGGCCAGGGAGTTTCGATGCAACAGTTCGCGGTACCGGCCAGGCCATCCTTCCCGCGAGCGCGGGGGTTGCCCTTCGACAGCCCGCAGCGCGGGTCGGCCGGCATTCCTGCCAGGTTCCGGGCGATGACGCGGGCGTCCCGGCACGACTCGATGCCGGCTCGCACCAGCACTCCTTATGCGGTCGGACGTCGTTCGATGCAATGGGCCATCGGTTTACTGCTGCTGCTCGCGCTGCTGCCGGCGTTCGCGCAGCCGAAGGCGCCGGACAGCGCACAACAGCCGCGCACGGTGCTGGTGATGGGCGATTCGCTCTCGGCCGGCTACGGCATGGCCGCGCACGAAGGCTGGGTGTCACTGCTGGGCGAGCGGCTGGCGCGCGAGCGGCCCGGCTGGCGCGTGGTGAACGCCAGCATCAGCGGTGAGACCACGGCCGGCGGCTCGTCGCGCATCGTCGGCGAAGTGCTGCGCCACCAGCCGGACGTGGTCGTCATCGCGCTGGGCGCAAACGACGGCCTGCGCGGCCTGCCGCTGCGCGAGGCACGGCGCAACCTGGCGCGCATGATCGGCGCCTCGCAGCACGTCGGGGCCAGGGTACTGCTGGTCGGCATGCGCATGCCGCCGAACCTCGGCGCGGACTACACGCGCGGCTTCGAGCGCAACTACCGCGAACTGGCCGACCTGTTCGATACCGCCCTGCTGCCATTCCTGCTCGACCCGATCGCGCTCGACCGCAGCGCCTACCAGGACGACAACCTGCATCCCACCGTCGAAGCGCAGCACAAGCTGCTCGAACACGTGTGGCCGGCACTGGAACCACTGCTGCGCTGAGGACCAGGTGCGCCACCTTGCCTGACGCCACTCCCGCCGCCCCCTGTAGGAGCGGCTTCAGCCGCGATCAACAAACCACCTACCGGCGACCTACCGCGCAAGCGCCGCGTCCACCACCGGGCTCCCTTCCGCCACCTGCCCCGCAACCGGCGCAAGCCCCCAGGGCTGCTCCTCCAGCTGCGTCCGCCCCGCCTCCAGCCAGTCCTGCGCCTGCTTCGTATCCAGCAGCGCCGCGGATGCCGCGGAGATACGCGCCCCATCGCCCGACTGCACTGCGTCCATGAACCGGTCCAGCGCGCGCCCCGACTCGCCCATGTACAGCAAGGGCCGATCGGCCTGTGCGGGCGCGAGCTGCCGGTCGTCGGCGGAGCGCTCGCGTTCCTGCGCACGCAGCAGCGCCCGCGCGGCCTCCTCCTGGCGCGCGATCTCGCCGTCCAGGCTCGGGATCACCGCGCTGGCCATGCCGTGGCGCTGCAGCGATTCGTGCATCGCCGGCCCTGCCTGCCTGGCGAGTTCCACCGTGCCCTGCACGCTGTACGCGGTCCACGGCGTGCCCGGTTGATACGACACTGCCGCGCCAACCAGCAGCCCCGTCGTTCCGCCCACCGTGGCGCCTGCAAGCGGTGCACGCGACGTGACGCCCGCTACGCGGTCGCCCACTCCGTCGAGCGTCGCGTCCACTCCCGTGGCGGCCGCGCCCACTCGCTCGCGTGCGCGCTCACCGACGCGCGCGATGTCGTCATGCAGGGCCGCGCCGATGGACCCTGCCCCGAGCCGGATCGCGCCAGCGGAGCCGCGTCCCTGCTGCAGCGCCTGCGCCGCCTCCGCGCGGGACTGCGCCAGCAGTTCGCGGCCCTGTGCTTCCTGCTGCTCGGCCCGGGTTTCCAGATCACGCTGCAACTGGGGCGACACTAGGCCGGCCACGGCGCCCAGCACGCGCGAACCCGATGCCGTCGCGCCGGCGTACTGCTCCTGCAGCCAGCCGTGCGCGCGATGCGCACCGGCTTCGGTGGCCGCGGCAGTCTCGCGCCAGCGTGCGGCCACTTCGCCCATCGCACGCGTGCCGTGCTCCACCGTCACGCCGGCCAGCCCGTAGCCCTGCGCGGCAAAGGTTCCGGCATGGCCCAGCGCCGACGCCGTGCCGTCTCCGGCCAGGTCCAGGCCGGTGTTGGCGATGCGGCCACCAAACGCTGCCACCTGGCCAGCGGTGCTTCCGGCGTCGGCGCCGCGCGCCGCGCTCGCCACCACGTTCAGCAGCGGACCCGCGAGGCGATGCAGTTCGCCCACCGATGCCGCGTAGTCGCGCGGGACGGGACCGGCCTCACCGGCCTGCATCGCGACCAGCGGCGGCTTGCGCACGCCGGCCGCCTGCGGCAGGTCGCGCAGCAGTGCGGCGCCGTCGCCTTTCTCGAGCCGGTCGAGGAAGCTCTGGATCGCCGGATGCGAGGATTCCGGGATCCCGGCCATCAGCTGCGTGTTCAGCATCTGCCTCGCTTCGGGCACCTTGCGCATCACCGCAGCCGTGTCAGAGAGCAGCCCCGCCAACCGGTGGCGCTCCAGCACGCCGAGGTTGGCGAGGTCTCCCTGGATGCCATCGTTGAGCAGGTCGCCCTGGACCTGCCAGGCGGTGACGGTCTGGTTGGTGTCGTAGACGAGCATGCCATTGTTCTGGCTTGCGAAACGGACAACCGTTTCCCGGTGCAAGCCAGCGGCGTTGAACGTCACCGCGCGCATGCCGGTTACGGCGGAAGCGGCGGACGCAGTACCGCCCGCGAGGCTATGACCCGTGATGTCGAAGTCCAGACCCTGCTGTTTCAGAAACATCGCGAGATCCATGCCACGATCGTAATACTCGGTCGCCATGCCGATGGATTGCGGGAAATTATTGCCGAGGAAGTCTTCCGCAGTTGTATCCCGACGCGAGCCATCCGACGCGATGACCTCGCCAGCCGAGCCTTTGAACGCAAGGGTGGGCTTGTATCCCTGAACAAGCACGTCGGGATCTGGAATGTAGATCTCGGCACGGAAACCGGACCGGTCAGGCTTCAGCAGGTCACGCAGCTCGTCGTCGGTGAGCTCGCTTCCAGAGAGAAGCGCCCGGACAAGTTCCGGCCTCTCACTGGCGCGTGCCCAGCCACGTGGGGGTACGCCCTGTCCTAGAGCTGCGCTGTACGCATCTTCCGACAACCCCGCCATTTCACGGGCGTGGTACAGAGCTTCGAGTTCCTTGGCTTGCTGCTCCCGCGGATCGCCATCTTCCCTGAGCTGCTGCATCAGAAACCGTTGCGCGTCGTGGCGGTTCATCGTGTGACATTCCTTGTCAGCTAGTCACTTCAAAGCAGGGTGATCTTCTCTTCCTCGTGCGGAAATCCAAGACGCTGCCGCATAAGCCGGTAATGCTCCGGCATCGGGGGGCGAGCGTGCCCACGAGAAAGCAGCCAACGTTGGCATTCACGCTGCCATGTCGGGTCATCCGGATTTCCGGGATGCCAGAAGACCGCCTCGATGGAATGCGAATCCGGTGCACTGACCGGATCGTTCCGCACGTAGTCCAGCGTCGGGTCTGCGCCTCGTTCCAGCAACCAATGCACCATCTGAAAGCCACCTCTGGATGCATACAGGTTGAGTATGGTGCGACCGACCGAAACGTTCGCATTCACATCCGCCCCCCGCTCCACCAGCAGCTGCACGTTGCGCCACTGGTTCTGGTGGATGTAGGCGTGGAACAGCAGCGCCTCGTCGTTGGTGTTGCGGGTGTTGGGGTCGCCGCCGTGGTCGAGCAGGATCTCGAGGTAAACGGGGTCATTGTGCTGGGCGGCCCAGACCATGGCGTTCGGGTAGTAGCGTTCGCCGCGATCGCTGGGGAAGGGCCTTTTCACGTTCGGATCCGCGCCGGCTTCGAGCATCGCGCGCAAACCTTCCGGACTGCCGGTGATGATCGGCCAGGCCAGCAGCGGGATGCGCCCCTTGGGGCTGCTGAAAATGGTGTCGGGATCAACCCTGTCGTCGCGCATCAGCCGACTGATCCGGGCCGCATCCCCGTGCTCGGCGGCGATTGCCAGCGCCTGCGCCTTCGGATCGGGAAAGGCTTCTTCCAGTGCGGCCTGCTGTTGCGACTGGCGCGCGGCGGCCAACAGGTCGGGATTGCAGGCCGACAGCAGCAGACAGGCCAATACCAGCCAGTAAAGCGGCAGGTGGATGCCGGGGCGCGGCAGACCTGCGGTCGGCCCGATGGGGGCACGGATTTCCATCCCTGGGACTCCTTCCATGGCGTCGTATACCGTCGGGTGACGGTTGCAGATTAGCCCAATCGACCGCGGCGGGCCACGCGGCGTGGGCCGGCTTCAGTCCGCGGACTTTCCGGTCAGCAATGGATAGGGATTGAGCGGTGCGCCAGTCCACCACTGCCGCTCGGGCGTGAGCGCGAACACGGCGAAGTGCAGATGCGGCGCGGCCGGGTCGGCGTTGCCGGTGCTGCCGACGTAGCCGATCACCTGGCCGCGCTTCAGCGGCGCGCCCTCGGCCAGGCCGGGGGCGTAGGCCTGCAGGTGGGCGTAGTAGTAGCACCAGCGGCCGGAGGGTTCGAACTGGTAGATGGTCAGACCACCGCGATCGCTGTCGAACAGCTTTTCGACGTGGCCGTCCGCCACCGCCAGCACCGGCGTGCCGGCCGGGGCCATGATGTCCAGCGCCTCGTGGCTGCGCTCGCTGCCGCGGGCGTCGCCGAAGGTGTCGTACAGATCGTCCGCCTGCATGCCCTGCACGGGCACGAGCAGGCCGGCCGGGTCGGTTGCAGGGGCAATTGGAACGGGTAGCGCTGCGGGTTCACTGGTTCCGGCAAGCGGAGGCGGCAGCGCGGCATGGTGTGCCGCGGGTGGCGCGTCTGCCGACTCCGCTGTCGGGGCCGGATCCGCCGTCGGGGCCGGATCCGCCGTCGTCGCCACCGGCGTCGCGCTGCGCTGCCACGACGCTCCGCCATCGCCGCGCAGCAGCCACCAGCCGACATTCGCCAGCAGCAACAGCAGCACACCGACCGTCAGCCAGCGCACGGATTGCGCCTCACTCTTCCAGCAGCACGCGCGTGCCGGCCTTGACCGCGCCCGCGAGCGTGCGCGCGGCCCAGTTGGTCAGGCGGATGCAGCCGTGCGACTGGGTCTTGCCGACCTGGGCCGGCTCGGGCGTGCCGTGGATGCCGTAGTGCGGTTTGGACAAGTCGATCCAGACGCTGCCAACGGGGTTGTTCGGCCCCGCAGCCAGGGTCGCCTTGGCGTGCGAGGGGTCGGCATCCCAGAACAGCTCGGGGTTGTAGTGGAAGGTCGGATCTTCGGCGACGGACTTGACGGTCCATTCGCCGATCGGCAGCGGATCGTGTTCGCTGCCGGTGGAGGCGGGGAACTGCGCATAGACCTTGCCGGCATCGTCCTGCAGGCGCAGCACCGAGTCGGACTTGTCGACCACCACGGTTGCGGCCGGCGCCAGCGGCGCCAGGTCGGCGAGGTTGGGCACGACCAGCCCGGTCCCGGCCTTCAGCGGCTTGCCGGGATTGAGCTGCGCGATCAGCTGCGGGGCAGCGTGGAACTTCTCGCCCAGCGCCTCCTCCACCGAGGTGTAGCCCAGTGCGTCAAGATCGGCCTTCTCCATCGTGTCTTCGGGAATCTTCGGGAACGGACCGGCCACGTCCTCGGCCGTAAGCGTGTAGGTGACCAGCGCGGGTGCCGCATCCGCGGCCAGCGCCTGCCAGGTCGCCTCGTCCAGTTCGCCGCTGGGTTCGAGATCCTTGGCGCGCTGGAAGGCCGCAATCGCGCGGCTGGTGTTGGTGCCGGCGCCACCGTCGATCTCGCCGGGAGAAAAGCGCGCGCGCTCCAGCAGCACCTGCGCGCGCAGCAGCGCGGCCTGGCCGGCGCCGGTGGCGGCGTTGACCGCCTCGGGGGTATGGCCGGCAGCGGCATCGTCGGCGGCATGGGCGCAGGTGGCGGCCAGGCACAGCGCCAGGGCGACGAAGGGTGAAAGCAGTGGGCTCATGCGGAGAGGTCCAGGCAGCGGAAGTCGGGCCGCATCATTGCGTGGCCGCCTGACTGCGTGACGTGAACGCATGCGCGGCCGCCCGGGGTCGCGCACGGTTAAGCCCGGCGAGCGCAGACTCGTAGCGTTCAAACCGGAGCCTAGCCATGAGTCGTTTCGCACGCCTGCTCTTGCTGGTCGTCGTCCTGCTGGCGACCGCCACCGTCACCGCCAAATCCCGCAACGTCACCGACCCCGAGGCCCCGCGCAGCCTGCCGGCCGAAGGCCCGGTACAGGTGCAATGGACCGACCCGTCCAACTTCACCGACCTCAAGTTCAGCGGCAACCGCTGGCGCGCCGCCCAAGGCAGCTGGGTCGAACAGCTGGCCGAACACATGCGCGACTCCGCCGAAAAGCGCCTGCCCGAAGGCGAGCGGCTGGAGGTGACGATCACCGACCTCAATCGCGCCGGCCGCTATGAGCCCTGGCGCGGCATGAACATGCAGGACGTGCGCTTCGTGCGCGACCACTATCCGCCGTCGATGGCGCTGCAATTCAAGCACTACGGAGCCGACGGGCAGCTGATCGCCGAGGGCAGCCGCGAGATGCGCGATACCGGCTTCCTGATGGGCGGCGGCAACGCGGCCAGTCACGACAACCTGTACTACGAGAAGCGCATGATCGACGGCTGGGTGCGCGACGAACTGCGCAGGTCCGAGGTCGCGATCCACTGAGCGGGCCACACGCCGCGCGTGGGGCATCGACACTGCACCGGTGGCGACACGCCGTATGGCGCGAAGATGCGCTGTCGACACGCCCAGGAGCCGCCGCCGGATGACCGTCTACGTCGACGACGCGGTGACCCTGTGGCGCGGCAGGCGCTGGGCGCACCTGATGGCCGACACGCTCGACGAGCTGCACGCCTTCGCCGCACGCCTGGGCATGCCGCGCCACGCTTTCCAAAACAGGACCAGCGGCGCCCACTACGACGTCACCGCTGAACTGCGCGAGCTGGCAATCGCGCTGGGGGCGCAACCGATCTCGCGGCACCACGACCGCGCCCTGGTACGGGCGGTGATCGCACGCGCCAGGGCGCAAGGCCGGGGCGAGGCGCCGTGACCGGTCCGCTACAATCGCTGGCCACACCCGATCAGCCGCACCTCGCCATGTCCGAAACGCCTCCCGACCGCCTCTGCAACGATCCGCGCAGCCCGCACTACGACGAAGCCTCGCTTGGCCGCGGCATCGGCATCCGCTTCAAGGGCGTGGAGCGGCGCGACGTGGAGGAGTACTGCATCAGCGAAGGCTGGATCCGCGTCGCCGCCGGCAAGGCCCTGGACCGCCGCGGCCAGCCGCTGACGATCAAGCTCAAGGGCGAAGTCGAAGCCTGGTACCAGTTGCCGCAAGCCGAATAACCCACGCCGTCCCACCCTGCATGCCCGCATCGCTCGCGCATGTCGTTTCGCGCACTGTGGGCGTGAGCGCAGGCTAACGATCGCGCGCGCGGCCGCGACGGCAAGCTGGCAAACTCCAGAACCCCAGACTCGCAAGGAGTCCGCCCGTGTCCGGATTCGACCTGACCCCGCCCGACCCCGCGCAGCGCGCCACGCTGGAAGCCGGCCTGGACGAGTCCGAACGCCGCGTGCTGCTGTCGCATGGCACCGAGGCGCCGTTCTGCGGCGTGTTCCTGGACAACAAGCGCGAAGGGGTCTACGCCTGCCGCCTGTGCGGGCTGCCGCTGTTCCGCTCCGGCGCCAAGTTCGATTCGGGCACGGGCTGGCCGAGCTTCTTCGCGCCCTATGCACCGGCGCACATCCGCTACGTGCGCGACGCCAGCCACGGCATGGTCCGCGTCGAAGAGGTCTGCGCGCGCTGCGGCATCCATCTTGGCCACGTGTTTCCCGACGGCCCGCCGCCCACGCACGAGCGCCACTGCATCAATTCGGCGTCGCTGGGCTTCGTGGACGAAAGCACGCCGCTACCCGACCCGCTGCGCCGCGGCGACAACGAGGCGGCCCCCGCCGCCTGACATCCACGCACCGGAGGATCCGATGCAGTACCTGCTGCTGGTCTACGTCGATGAAACTTTGCTCGAGGCGCTGCCCGAGGGCGAGTTCGACCGGCGCATGCGCCACTGCCTGGAGCGCGCCGACGCGCTGCAGGACGAAGGCACGCTGCTTGGTTTCCAGCAGCTCGAACCCGCACGCACCGCGAAGTCGGTGCGTCGTCGCGGCGGCAAGGTGAGTGTGGTCGACGGCCCCTTCGCCGAAACCAAGGAGCTGCTGGCCGGCTTCAACCTGGTCGAGGCCAACAGCCTGGAGGACGCGATCCGCATGGCCGAGGAACTGCCCTGGGCGCAGACCGGCTGCATCGAGGTGCGCCCGGTGCGCGACGTCGCCGCGGTCAGGCAGCGGGTCGGGGCCGCATCGCGCCCGGCCGCCGCCTGAGCGGCGGCGCAGGCGAGCCATCCGGGCAGCGCAAACAGCGAGCAGCGGCGCACGCCTGCCCGCACCAGGCGTACGGCCGAGCTTCACTCGCCGGTCGCGCCCCCCAGATGTTGCGCGAGGAAGCCCAGTAGCTGCGCGTAGTAGCGCCGCCGGTGTTCCTCCTTGCGGAAACCGTGGCCCTCGCTGTCGATATAAAGCGTCTGCACCGGCACGCCTGCCGCCTCCAGCGCGCGCTGCATGCGGCGGCTGTGCGAAATCGGTGCGATGTGGTCGGCCCCGCCAGCAGCGAGAAACACGGGCACCTTGATCCGCTCGGCCAGGTTCACCGGCGAGCGTGCCGCCAGCGTACTGCGCTCGCCCATCCAGTCATTGGCCCAGTGCCGCATCCACGTCGCCGAGCGCGCGCGGTCGGCGTGCAGCGCCGGCAGGTCGTAGACACCGACATAGCCCGCGGCGCAGCGATAAAGATCCGGCTCCTTCGCCACGCCCATCAGCGCCGCGTAGCCGCCATAGCTGGCGCCGACGATGCAGATGCGCGCCGGATCAGCGATGCCCTGGTCGATCGCCCAGCGGGTGGCATCGGTGAGGTCGTCCTGCATCGTGCCACCCCACTCCTGCGCGCCCTGCAACAAATAGCTGCGGCCGTAGTTGCCCGAGCCGCGATAGTTCAGGCGCAATACCGCATAGCCCGCTGCAGCAAGCAAATGGGTGTCGAGGTCGAAGTCCCAGGCATCGTGGATGCCGAAGGGGCCGCCGTGCGGCAGCACCACCATCGGCAGCGGCGCCTCCGTCGCTCCCTGCGGGCGGGTGAGGTACCCGTGCAGTGCCAAGCCATCGCGCGCCTTCAGTTCGATCTTGCGTGCGGCCGCCATCTTCTCCGGCGCGAACCAGGCCAGGCGCGCGAACACGCCGTCGGCGGTCCTGGCCTGCGTGTCGAACAGCAGGTACTGGCCGGCGTCGCGGTCGCTCCAGATGCGCACAAGCGCCAGCCAGCCGTCCGCGGTGGTCGAGGTGATCTGCAGCCCGGAGCCCGGGAAGGCGCGTTCCAGCATCCGGTAACGCCGTGCCATCGCCGAGTCCTCGTCGAAGAAGCGCAGGCGGATGCCGTCGTCCATGTAGCGCGCGCCAACCGGCGTGCGCCCGTCGACGTCGTAGAGGATCGCGTCGGGATCGACCACTGGATCGTGCAGCAGCGGCGTGCGCGCAAGGGTGCGCATGTCCCAGGCCTCGATCACGTCAGGCCCGTCGCCTTTGGTGACCTGCACGTACGCGGTGACGCCGTCTGCAGCCATCCCCAGCGGCGTGGCGATGAAGCCGCTCAGCTCCGAATCGTTGACCAGCCGCCACGGCGCGTCAGCGCTTTCGCGGTAGTACAGCTCGCGGTAGTTCTGATCGTCCAGACCATCGGCGAAGCGCACTGCGCCCGACGGGTCGAGCGTGAAATCGGCACGGCGCACCGGTGCCGAGGCCACGAGCGTGCGCCGGCCCGAGCCGAGGTTGAGGCGCTCGATCTGGGTCCTGGGCGTGGTGCCCGGTAGCCAGGTGGCGACCAGCACCGCGCCCGGCTCGTCGGACATCGGGTCGATGACCGTGGCCACTTCCTGTGGCTCGCCAGGGCCGATCTGCTGGACGAAGCCCACCACCGGCGCACGACCGACCAGCCGCCTGACCCGCTTGCCGTCGAGTTCCAGCGCATGCAGTTCGCCAGTGGCGTACAGCGGATCCTTGCTGCCGAAACTCTGCGCCATGGAAATGACGATGCGCTCGTCGTCGGCCCACCAGAAGTCCCAGACCGCCGAGTCGGGCACGCCCATGCCGCCGCTCACGACCTTCTGGCTTGCGCGGTCCACCACCACCAGCACCGTCCGGTCCTCCAGCGGCACGGTGGCGGCCAGGTGCCTGCCATCCGGCGAAATCTTGATCGTCTCGTAGCGGTCGCGCTTGACGTAGGGCGTGAGGTCGATCTGCGCGCGCGCCGGCCACCACGCCAACGCGACCAGAGTGGTGGCGGCCAGCCGCCATGCGAACGCCGTCCCTGCCTGCATGTCCCCGCCCCCGCGCGCCGACGGGCGCCGCCCCGCGCCGATCCTAGCGCGCGGACCGGCCGGCCGCCACGACCGCCGTACTCAGGGCACCACGAACACCACTGCGGTGCGGGCCGGGACCTGGAAACCGCCGCTCGCCTGATCGTAGCCCGCGGCCGCGGCGCGGCGGTCTGCCGCGTCGCGGGCGCGGTGCACCGGATGCAGTTGGTAGCGCTTGCCGGCCTCGGCGGGCACCGCGATGGTGTGGGCGCGCTTGTCGACGTTGACCAGGTAGACCAGTTCGCGGAAGCCCGCGCCTGCGTAGCCGCGCCCGTCCAGGTGCGCCACCAGAACGGTCGGCTCCTGCGCGCTGCCGGTGTTGTGGAAGCGCAGGCGCTGGCGGATCTCGTCGGCGGTGCGCATGCGAAACAGGCTTGACGATGCGCGGATGCGCACCAGGTCGCGGAAGGCATCGCGGGTCCAGCGGATGTCGGCCGCCATCGGCACGATCCCCTGATCGGCCAGCAGCGGCGCCATGACCGGCCAGTTGTCCCCGTTGTCGGACTGCATCGGCAGGCCGACGCCGAAATTGTTGCTGCGGTAGGTCCAGTCCACGGCGTTGAACCAGTCGCCGCTGTCGTAACTGTTGCGGTCCAGCGACTTGCTGCGCAGGGTGTCGATGCCGGCGTGGAAATAGGCCACGCCCTGGCTGAAGGCGGTGATCGCCGCGCCCAGCACCTGCACGCGCGCGCGGTCCTCGCGGCTGGTGCTGCGCGGCAGCTTGTAGACGTTGGTGTCGAACAGGGTCGGGTTGTCGTGGTTGTCGACGTAGTTCACCACTTCCTGCGGATCGACCACGTAGCCGGCCGGCTGCCCGTTGTAGTCGAGCTGTTCGAGCCGGAGCACTTCGTCCCAGTGGGTCTGCAGCCGATAGCTTCGGATCGATCCCGCAAGCCCGACCCGGATCATGTCGGCCGACCACAGCAACGCGCTGCGGGGATGGTTGCCGCCGCTGCCGTTGTCGTCGTAGTGCAGACCGTTGAGCCAGCCCTGGCTGCGCAGCAGGTCCTGGCCGCTGTCGAAGCCGGAACCACCGCGCGCATGGTCGCGGGCCCGATCGCTGAAGGTGCCGATGCCGCTGCCGTTGAGCGAGAGCTGCGAGGCCTGTTCAAAGCGCGCGCCGTTGGCGACCTCACCGAAGTTCCAGCCTTCGCCGATCAGCTGCACCGGCCGCCCGACCGCCGCGTTCACCTCGTCCTGCAGCCGCTCCATCACGGCGCGCGGCTGGTGGCCCATCAGGTCGAAGCGGAACGAATCGACGCGGTACTGCGTGGCCCACAGCTTCACCGAGTCGATCATGAGCTTGCCCATCATCAGATGCTCGGTGGCGGTGTTCTCGCAGCAGGTGGAGCGCTCGATGCGGCCTTCGCTGTCAAGACGGTGGTAGTAACCGGGGACGATGCGGTCGAGCACCGACTTCGGGGCCTGCCCCGAGGCACTGGTGTGGTTGTAGACCACGTCCATGCCCACGCGCAGACCGGCTCCGTGCAGGGCCATCACCATCGCCCGGAACTCGCGCACGCGGGCGGCGCCGTCGGAGGCGTCGGAGGCGTAGCTGCCCTCGGGCGCATTGAAGTGCCACGGGTCGTAGCCCCAGTTGAAGCAGTCGCTGCCGCGGCTTGCGGCCACGGCAGCCTGTTGCGCGTCGGAATCGGGCGCCGCATCGGGCACATGGGGCGTCACGCAGCCGGCTTCGGGCACGCTGGCGAAGTCGAAGACCGGCAGCAGGTGGACATCGGTCAGTCCCGCCTCGGACAGCGCGCGCAGGTGGCGCATGCCATCGCTCTTGTGCTGGGCGAAGGCGAGGTACTTGCCGCGCAGCGGCGCGCGCACGCTGGCGTCGTTGATCGAGAAGTCGCGCACATGCAGTTCGTAGATCGACATGTCTTCCTGCGCGTGCACCACGTCCGGCGTCCGGTCGCGCGCCCAGCCCGAAGGCGCAAGCCTCGGCGAGGACAGGTCTTCGATGTAGCTGCGCTGCGAATCGGCGTCGAGGCTGATCGAGTAGGGGTCGGTGACCAGGTTGCGCACCAGGCCCACGCCGCGCACGAACACCTGCACCGCATAGCGGTAGTGGTCGCCGGCACGCAGGTCGCTGCGGGCGGCGGACCAGCTGCCCGTGACCGGATCGAACGCCATCTCCGCCAGCACCGGCGCGCCGGCACGCCCGCGATAGCCGCACAGCCAGACGCGCTGCGCAGTCGGCGCCCACAGCCGGAAGCGCGCCTGGCCGCGGTCGAGTTGCACGCCCAGGTCGTCGAGACCGTCGGCCGCGGCGTAGCGCACGTCGAGATAGCCGGGCAGTTGCGCGGTGGTGGCCGACAACACGCGGCCCTGGTCGTCTTCCTGCACCAGCACCAGCTGACGGCGCACCAGCGCGGCCAGCAGCGCTTCGTCGGCCGGATCGACCGCGAGCACGGCACCGGCGCCGACCCAACGGAAGCGATCGGCCACATCGGCGGGCACGTCCTGCGCCACCGACAGCGTCAGCACGCCGTCCGCGCCGGCGACGGACGCGCCCCGGCGCGCGACGATGCGGCCTTCAGCCGAATGGTGGAGGCGGAAGCGGCCCGTGGTGTCGGTACGCGGCCACTGCAGCAGCCGCTGCGACAGCCACACCGCACGCGCGTCCGTGGTCGAGGTACGGCCCAGGTCCGGCGGCGCGGTGAACGCGCGCGGCTCCTGCTGTACCAGCCAGGCATCGCCGCTGCGACCGGCCACCTGCAGTGCGGCGAAGCTGATGCGGATGTCGGCGTTCCAGCCATCCTTGTTGTCGATCCCGCCGTCCGGATTGGACGGCATGCCGTGCAGCACGAAGTCCACATGGGTGCGCGCGACATCGCCCTGCGGGTTGAGCACGGGCAGGTCGAAAGTCACCTCGGAACCGTCGGCGGACGCGGTGTAGTTGGGCATCGCCGACAGCGCGACCGGATTGCCCCAGTCGCCGAGCACCAGGCCCGGCAGGCGCGAGACGTCGATGCCACTGCCGTCCCAAAGGTGCAGGCCCCAGTGCGCATACGCGTTGTCGTAACGGCGATAGTGCACGCGCACGGTGGCGATGTCGGGCGTGGCGGCGAGCGGGTTGTTTCGATACACCGTCGCATCGCCCGAACGCAGCCAGAACGCATCGCCATCGGCGAACTGCCAGCTGCGATCGACGCCCGGGTCGCCGCCCTGCCCCGGCGGATGCACGATGAAGCCGAAACCGGCCGCTGCGGGATGGGTGAAGGCCGCGGCCTGGATGTCGAAGTACGCCCCGTACGCATCGGTGCCCGAGCGTGGCAGCGGCGCGTCCCAGGCCACGCCCGGGTAGTCGGCGAGGTACTGGCCATCCGCGTCGACCTGCCAGACGTGCAGTCCCCAGTCGAGGTAGGCGCCATCGGGCCGGTTGTAGTGCACGCGCACGTCGCGGGCGCTGGTTGCCGGCGCCGCGGGCACGGGCACCAGCACGGTCGCATGTGGCGCCTCGCAGATCGCGGCGGCGCTGGCATCGCCGCCGGCAGGCAGCGGCGGCACGGGCAGCGGCGCTTCCGGCTGCGGACCGGGCGCGGCCAGCGGTTCGTCGCAGGCGGCGAGCCCTGCAAACGCGACGAACACGAGCAGGACGCGCAGGGCGCGCAGGCAGGCGGCGGCTGGGTTTCGCATGGCGGCTCCGCGTATCGGCAGGTGGGCGCGGACAGTGTTGCCCTGCGCATTGCCGCAACGCATCGCGGCAGCACTCGACTGTGCGTGCAGGTGCAGGTAACGGCAATACATCGCGCGGCGGATGCATACGTATTCACTGCTGATGTGCGATGCAGGCTGCGGCGTTGCGCTGTATCGGCGCCTGCTTTCGCGAACCAGGACGCGTTCGCGCGTGCCGGCATGGCCGACGGCGTTGCGGCGCAGCACGATTGTGCGCCGGGCTTGCGCGGAGCTGGCGTGTCGACGACGGAGTGCGCGGCGCGGGCGTGCACAGGCATGTTTGGCGTGTTCGCGCCTGGATGCGCAGGTGGCGCTTGCGCAGCGGTTGCCGTGACCGTCGGGCGATCGCCGATTACCATGGCCTGGGCATGCATCGACGTCCCGCTGCACCATCGTCCCCAGGACGGGAGAACTGTTCCATGCGACTGGCACCGTGGCTGCTGCTCCTGAATCTCTGTGCAGGCATCGCCTGCTCGGCCGAACCCGTTGCCAGCGTGCGCGTGGTCTTCGACCGCGATGGAATCACCGCGTCCCGTGCCGAAGGGTTCGCCGACATCGCAGCCCATCGTGCGGTCACCGCGGACGACCCGGTGCGCGTGGCGTCGATCTCGAAGCTGGTGGTCGCGATCGGCGTGCTGCGCCTGGTCGAGGACGGGCGCCTGGACCTCGATGCCGATGTGTCCGACGCGCTTGGCTGGAGCCTGCGCCATCCGCAATGGCCCGATGTGCCGGTCACCCTGCGCATGCTGCTCTCGCACCGGGCCGGACTCACCGATGCCGCCGGCTACTGGCAGGTGCCGCTTGGCGGCGAGCTGCGCACATTGCTCGACGATCCGCGCGCCTGGGATGCCGAACACGCACCGGGCAGTTTCTTCCGCTATGCCAACCTCGGCTTTCCGCTGGTCGCGATGGTCATGGAACGCGCGACGGGCGAACGCTTCGACCTGCTGATGCAGCGGCTGGTGCTGCAGCCGCTCGGCATCGCCGGCTGCTACAACTGGGCGGCCTGTGACGAAGCAACGGCTGCGCGTGCGGTGGTGCTGTACGACGAGGCTCGAACGCCGCTGCGCGACGACCATCGCGGCAGCACACCCGGGTGCGCGGTGATCACCGCGGAAGGCGCCAGCTGCGACCTGTCGCAGTGGCGCGCGGGCGCCAACGGCGCGCTGTTCTCGCCGCAGGGCGGGCTGCGCATCTCCGCGCGCGAGCTGGCGAAGATCGGCCGGTTGCTGCTTGGCGAAGGCGAGGTCGATGGGGTGCGGCTGCTGTCGCCCGGTTCGGTGCGCAGCCTGCTCTCGCCGCTGTGGCAGTACGCGCCGGGCAACGGCATCGGCCATGAGGAGGACACCGGCGACGGGCAGGGACTGGCGTTCTTCTGTCGCTATGGCATGGCCACGCAGACGCTGGCCACGCCGCGGCCGGGATGCGGCGACGATCCCTTCGGCGACGGCATCGCGCGGGTTGGCCACAGCGGCTCGGCCTATGGGCTGCGCTCGGGACTGTGGATCGACCGCGAGGCCGGCACCGGCGTGGTCTATTTCGCCACGGGGGTGGCGGAGGGTCGCGACGGCACGCGTTCGGCCTTCAGCGCGGTGGAGGAGCGGCTGGCGCGCGGGGAGTGACGGTTTGCGAAGGTCGCAGGGCCGGCCTTCCGCGACGGAGATCTCTCACTGCGTTCGAGATGACAGGATCCGGAGGGTCCGCGCGACTGCGGCTGCGGCTTGATCCGCATGGCGTTCGAGATGACAGGATCCGGGGGACGCCGCCATACGGGATGGTCCCGCGCTTCGTCCGGCACCTGCAGACTGTCATCCCGAACGCAGTGAGGGATCTGGACTCCGAAGGCGGGATCTCCCACTGCGTTCGAGATGACAGGCACCCGACCGCGCGATGCAACGCGCAGGGTTGGCTACCTGCGCAGTGCGATGCCGGCCTGGCTCACCGCGCCTGGAACAGCCGGATCGGCCGGATTCCGTGTTCACGCTCGGCGGCGTCGGCCAGCAGCGCGAGCTCCGCGAGCTCACGCTGGTACAGCTCGAGGAAGGCGTCCTCCACCGGACCGGTGACGTGGATGAAGGCGAACGGATCGCCGCCGGCCGACGACATGCGGCCACAACGGCTGCGCAGATGCCGTCCCAGCGCGGCGCCATCGGCCAGCGCGATGCCATCGAGCTTTGCCATCAGCGTGTCGAACTCCTGCCGGTACTGCTCGGCCATCGCATAGACGCGCACGCGCAGATCGTCGGCGTCCCGTCCCATGCCGCCCTGCAGGCGCAGGCAGACGCGACCCCCCGACAGCAGGCGCTCGAGCTTCGGCCATGCCTCGTGCAGCGCCTGCAGCAGCGCCAGCCTGGCCTGCGCCTGCGTTTGCGCTGCCCCGGTCAGCGCGGCGACGGCCAACTGGTAGCGTCGCGCAAACAGCGCGAGGATGCGCGTGGCCAGCTTGCGGTCGGCCGAGCCACCGTTGCGGCACTGACCCAGCTGCTCGCGCAGCGCGCCCGGATCGGGATCGGACCCATCCGGCATCGTGAAATCGACGCCCAGGTCGACCAGCCGCACCCACAGCTCGAGCTCGTCCGCGCGCGAACGGACACGGTCCAGGCGCGGCCACAGGTCGGCCGCGTCCGGCCCCAGCCTGCGCAGTTCGTCCACGCAGCCCTGCCAGTCGAAGCCGGCCGCCGGCAGCAGCGCGCCCTCGCCCGGGTCCAGCAGCGGCACCGTGCCGAGCATGCCGTTGGCGAAGCGCTTCCAGCCCTGCGCCAGTGCATCGGGCAGCTGGCCCATGCCGAGCAGCTGCGCAGGCTCGACAAGGCTGCGCGCGCCGAACTCCAGCCCCATCTCGCGGTAGTAGTGCTCGGTCACCTGTCGGCTGAGCGCCGGGAAATCGGCGAACAGCGCGGACGCGGGGCGCTCGTCGACGAACATGCCCGCCACCGGCTGCGCCATCGCATTGGCGATGCGCGCCTGATCGGCCGGGTGCGAATCCCAGAAGCGGGTCTCGTCGTCGTTGTCGAGCATGCATTCGATCGCCTGCCAGTCCTCCGCGCGCCACTGCCCCAACCGCAGCGCGGCGGCGGCCGGCAGGTCTGCCACCAGGCTGCCTTCGCGCCAGGCCTTGCGGTTGATCGCCTCCACCTCGTGCATCGCCTGCGACAGCGCGCGCAGGCGCAGCGCGGTGGTGGCGAAGGTGTCGCTGCCGGCCACCGCGACCTCGTAGCGGTCGGCGTCGAACTCCATCTCCTGCGACAGCCAGCGACTCATCCGGAAGCTGACCTGGAACAGGCCGCGCAGGAACACGCGCGTCAGCCCGAGGCAGAACTGGGTAACGGCGCACATGAGCTGGAACAGGTTGCCACCATCGCCCTCGTCGTCCGCGTCGCCGTCGAGCCAGCGCTGCAGGCGCTCGTCCCACTCGTCGCGATGGTAGGCGCGCGATTCGAGCCAGCGGTTGACGTGGTTGATCACGTGCGCGGCGCGCATGCCGCCACGCTGCGCGAAGTGGCCGAACTCGTGGGCAAGCACGCCCACCAGCTGGCGCGCGGTCATGCCGGCGACCAGCGGCAGGCCAATGGCCAACGTCCTCGCCCCGCCCACCAGCCCGCCGGGGCCGGGGCTGAACTGCACCCAGGCATTGACGCTGTGGCTGAGATGGATTTCGCGCGGCGGCGCCACGCCAACCGCGCGGCACAGCGCCAGCACGGCGTCGCGGAATGCCGATTCCTGCGCCGGCAGCCTGAGCGGATCCGGCTCGCTCGCACGCGGCGCGAACAGCGGCTTGAGCAGGAACAGGATCAGCACCCCCAGCACGAAGCCGGGCACCGACCAGGCCAGCATCGCCCAGCCGCTGATCTCGCGCGGCGCCCACTCGGCGTAGTAGACATAGCCCAGCCACGCCAGCGCCGCGACGAAGCCGAAGTACACCAACGGCAGCAGGCACGACAGCAGCGCCACCAGCCACAGCAGCAGCGTGTACAGCGGGCGGCGCGCCGGTCGCGGCACCGATCCCGGCGCCAGCGCGTGCATCAATCCCGTGGGCGACTGCGTGGTGGCGGTCGCCGGCATGACCATCGTGTCCATGAGATCCCTGCGTGCGCCGGGAGGCCGGGCACGTTGCGCTTGATTGCTCCTGCTCCGCGGCGTGCGGCATTCCGTCGGAGGCGCGACGCTCCACAGCCCCCTGCGGCGTCGCGCCGGCCGAGGATACACAATCCCGGTTGCACCATTCCTGCCATCCGGGTGCCGCTTCGAAGATGCCGGTTGCGCGACTGTCCGCGCCGCCGCCCGGCTGGATCCTGCACCGCACGGCGGTCATGGACCGCACGTCCGGCGACGCGACGATGCCATGTCGATCCGCGGCGGCGTCGTTCGTCGCTGTAGCGTGCAGCTTCGCACGCATGTCCCGCTCAAGGAGACCCACATGGTCCAGGCCGTCAATCCGTATCTCAACTTCCCCGGCAACACGCTCGAGGCCTTCGAGTTCTATCGCTCCGTGTTTGGTGGCGAGTTCGCGATGGTGCTGCGCTACAGCGACTTCCCCGACAACATGGGGCTACCCGCCGACGCCGCCGACGGCATCGCCCATATCGCGTTGCCGATCGGACCGGCCATGCTGATGGGCACCGATGCAGGCTGCGGTGGCAGCAGCACCCTGCGCATCGGCAACAACAGCTACATCACGCTGGCGCCGGACGATGCGGTGGAGGCCAGGCGGCTGTTCGACGGCCTCGCGGCCGGAGGCGAGGTCACCATGCCGCTGCAAGCGACGGAGTGGGCCGAGCTGTACGGCATCGTCAGCGACCGCTTCGAGGTCCAGTGGATGATCAGCTACGAGGGCGCGACGCGGTTCCGGGGATGAGCGCGGGGGGTGGGCTGGCTCGCCACGGTGGCGGTGCTGCGGCTTTGATCGCCCGCTGCACCGTCAGGGCTGAACCCGCGAGCAACGGTGAGACCGCCACGGCCCGACATTCGCGCAATGCAAGCCCGAATCTGTGAGAAACGTCACCAAAGCAGAGCAAAAAACCGCCGTATTTCAGCTGTTCAGCCTGCAGTTAGGCGGTAAAACCCAAGAATCCTTGCCCAAGGGGATCCAAAACGTAAACGCAGCGCCCGTTCGGCCAAGGTCGGCGGGGACACTTGTCCCCGCGCCAGGGCCACTGGTCGACGCTGCCCGCCTTTCCTGATCTCCGGCAGACCTTACATGAGCAAGCGGTTCCCCTCCTCCCACCGGAACGGAATCCGGATCGGCCTCGCGCTGGCGGCATCCACGTTGCTCGCAGGCTGCGGCGTGCAGGTTCCCCAAGACGACTCCGACCCGCTGGCCAAGACAGCCAGCAGCGCCACCACGCAGGTGGCAGCGCCCGTGGCCCGCAGCACCGCCTCGGCGGCCGCCAAGGCCGCAACCGTGCAGAACCCGATCCTGTTCGTCACCCAGGTGCCGATCAGCGGCAACGGCAGCAGCGACCCCTTCGCCAGCCGCATGTCGACCTTCGCCAACCACCTGCCCGACATCAACGCGGTGCCGCGTGGCGGCGACCTGATGATCCGCTATCCCGACGGCACCTTGCGCAACCTCACCCGCGAAGGCGGCTACGGCATGGATGGGCTGCAGGGCGCGAACGCCATCGCCGTGCGCGAACCGACCGTGCACTGGAGCGGCAACAAGGCAGTCTTCAGCATGGTCGTGGGCGCTCCGCCGCGCCAGCACGTGAACACCAATGCCAGGTGGCAGCTCTACGAAGTCACCGGCCTGGCCCGCGGCCAGACGGCGCGCATCACCAAGGTCGCCAACCAGTCCGCCTACAACAACGTCTCGCCGCTGTATGCCAGCGATGACCGCATCCTGTTCACCTCCGATCGCCCGCGCGGCGGCGAGGCGCACCTGTATCCGCAGCTGGACGAGTACGAGAGCACGCCGACGATCACCGGCATCTACAGCCTGGAGCCCGCATCGGGCGCGCTGCGCATCCTCAACCACACACCCAGCGGCGCTTTCAGCCCGAGCATCGACAGCTATGGCCGGGTGATCTTCACCCGCTGGGACCACCTGCAGCGCGACCAGCAGGGCCTGGATGTCTTCGGCGCGGTCAACTTCGCGAGCGAAGCGGCCAACGCCGCCAAGCTGTCCGGTCGCGCCGAAAGCTTTCCCGAAACGCTCGAGGGCATGGCCACCGCCAACTACGGGCGCATCAACGCCTTTACCTACAACCTGTTCACGCCCTGGCAGATCAACCAGGACGGCACCGACGAGCTCACGCTCAACCACATCGGCCGGCACGAGCTTTCGTTCAACTACATCCTGCGTTCGTTCGCCGCAGACAACGCCTTGATCGACACCGTGGGCACCACGCTGCGGGCCAACCGCACCGAGATCGACATCGACTCGGGGCTGTTCCACCTGCGCGAGGACCCGCGTGCGCCGGGCACGCTGTACGGCATCCACGCCAACGAGTTCGCCGAAGGCAGCTCGGGCCGGATCATGCGCGTGTCCGGCGCGCCGAATCTGGCCGCCAACCAGATGACGATCACCGTGGCATCGGCCAGCGGCGGCCGCTACCGCAATCCGCTGCCGACCAGCAACGGTGCCGTCGTCGCCAGCCACACGCCGAGCTCGGCGTTCTCGTCGGGGATCGAGCTGCGTCTGCGCACGCTGGACTCCAACGCCAGCGGGTTGCTGACGCCCGGCACCGCGCTCACCAGTGGCATCAGCAAGACGGTGTCGTGGTGGACGCCCGGCTCGCAGGCGTCCTACAGCGGCCCGCTGTGGGAGGTCGACCCGGCCGAAGTGGTGGCGCGCACGCCGCCACCGTCGCCCACGCTGACGCTGACCGCGCCCGAGCGCGCGGTGCTGGCCGAGGAGCAGGTGGACGAAACCAGCCTGCGCCTGTGGCTGCGCGCGCAGGGCCTGGCGCTCATCGTCGTGCGCAACCAGACCAGCCGCGACCAGGCCGACCGCCAGCAGCCCTACAACCTGCAGGTGCCGGGCGGCGCGAAGACGGTCAATGGCAATGGCCGCCTGTACGACATCTCGCATTTCCAGGTGTTCCAGGGCAACCAGGTGCGCGCCTACGACAGCTTCAAGCAGGGACGCCGGGTGCTGGCCCAGCCAGCTGCGCTGCGCGGCAATCCCGCGAATGCCTCGGGGCCTGCCGGCAGCGTCACGATCGCGCGCGACGGATCGTCGGCGGCATTCGTGCCGGCCAGCCGCGCGCTGACCTGGCAGACCACCGACGCCGCAGGCGAAGCGATCGTGCGCGAGCGTGTCTGGGTGACCCTGCAGCCAGGCGAGATCCGCACCTGCAGCGGCTGCCACGGCGAGAACGCCAGGAACCAGGCCGGCAGCGCGCCTTCCCAGGCCAAGCCCGAGGCGCTGCGCGAGCTGATGCGGCATTGGAAACAGACCCAGTCGGGCAACATCCCCGCCCGACGCAACGGCTCCGCGCCGCTCACGCGCGGCGGCTGAGGAACCAGGGCAACCACCCGAGGCGCCGCCAATGCATCGGCGGCGCGCTCAGCCCGGGTCGTTCACCGCGCCTGCGGAGTGGCCGTAGCGCAGCCATAGACCAGCAGCGTGCACGTCGGCGAAGACCTGCGCTTCCAGGCCCGAACCGATCGCCGAGAGCATGCAGTGCTCCACCGTCCCCAGCCCGTGCGGCTTGACGTGGGCCACCCGCAGCCGGCCGAGGCGTGGTCCGAACTCCAGCACCAGCGCGCGCCAGTCGTCCGCCTCCAGCGACGGACCTTCGAGTTCATCGACCAGCAGCAGCAAGCCCGCCGGCTGCGCCTGCAGCGCATCGGTGATCGCCCGCCAGTAGCCGAAGGTGTTCTCGCGCGTATTGGGCCCGGCGACGTGCGCCTGCAGTTCGCCGGCCTCACGGCGCAACGTGATGTGGAAGTCGGTCATGGCCCTGCCCTCCGGCAGCAGGCGCGTCGCGCACATCCGCGAGCGTGGCGCGTATCGATGGCGCAAGGCCCGTATCCGCCATCGGCATATGTGCCAGACCACACTGCAATCGTCGCAGCCATGCCGTCCTCCTGACTGTCCGCACGGGTTCCCATCCTAGATCACCCACCCATCACGGCCTCGTTAAGCCCGCCGCGACGCCGCCTCCACGGGCCGACTACGCGCCGCCACGCATGATCCCGGGACACCACCCCCCCCCCCCGGAGCCGCGCAATGAACAAGCATGACCAGAACCCCGATCCAATCACCGGAGCACCCGGCTCCCACCCCGTCGGCGTGGCCACGGGCGGCACCGCCGGTGCCATCGCCGGCGCAGCGATCGGCAGCTTCTTCGGTCCGCTCGGCACCCTGATCGGCGGTGGCATCGGCGCCGTCGGCGGCGCCTCGGGCGGCAAAGCGATCGCCGAACGCGTCGATCCCACCGCCGAGGTCGAATACTGGCGCCAGGATGCGACCGGGCGCGAGTACTACCGCGCCGACGCGGACTTCGACCGCGACTACGCTCCGGCCTATCGCCTCGGCACCGAGCAGCGCAACGAGAGCGGCCAGCGCAACTGGAACGATGCGGAAACCGAGCTGAAGTCGCGCTGGGACCAGACCCGCGGCCAGTCGACGCTGGACTGGGAGCAGGCACAGCCCGCCGTGCGCGATGCCTGGGATCGCACCGACCGCACCTTTGGCGCCTACGAGGCCACCGACCAGCACTTCGGCGAGAACTACGACAAGGCGTCGTACTACAGTCAGGACTTCGACTACCAGGACTACCGCCCGGCCTACCGCTACGGCACGCAGGCGCGCAGCCTGTCGGCGGCCTCGAACTGGGATTCGGACACCGAATCGCGACTCGAGCAGGGCTGGGAGCGTGCCAAGGGCGAGTCGCGCCTGTCGTGGCATGAAGCCAAGGAAGCGGTGAAGGACGCCTGGCACCGCGTCGAGCATCGCCTCCCGGGTGATGCGGACCGCGACGGCCGCTGAGCCTGTCCTACACGCGGCAAGAGGAGGCCCCCATTCGGGGGCCTTTTCATTGGTGCTGCGTGGACTCGCAAAGAACTCAGCGAAAGCAGCTGGTGCACCGTGCTGCAGTCACACCCGGATCACCGCCGCTCGGACAACCTGTCGCCCCTCCCACCGCACGCAACAGAGGTCGCCATGTCCCTCACCAAACTCATCGCCATCGGCACCATAGGCTTCATCGCCTACCGCGCCTGGCAGCGTCATCAGCAAACCTCCGCCGTCTACCCGCAGCGTGACGAGGGCTCGCGCACCGCCCCGCATGGCGACCCGATCCTGGTCGGCGAACAGATCGACATTTCCGAACCGGTGCGCCCCGCCGCGCACGCAAGCCGCAGCTTCGGCGAAGAGTGAGAACGGAGCCCGCCATGCGGCTGCTTGTCCTGCTTACCGCGCTGGCCATGCCCATCGTGGCGTGGCTGTCCAACACCGGTGCGTTCGGGCCGGACCAGGGCGAGATTTCCGGCCGCTATCCAACCCTGCTGGTCGCGGCGGGCTACGCATTCTCGATCTGGGGCCTGATCTTCCTGTTCGACCTCGCCTACGCCGGCTGGCAGATGACCAGGGAGCGCAAGGGCGACGTCACGGTGAAACGGATCGCGCCCTGGGCAGCGGCCGGATTCTTCCTCACCACGATCTGGATGCCGTTGTTCTCGCAGGAGCTGTTCTGGCTGTGCCTGGCGGTGATCTTCGGCGCGCTCGCGTGCCTGGCGTACTGCGCCGTGCAGCTGTCGCGTGACCCTGCGCCGACCAATGGGCAATGGGCCTGGGCATGGCTGCCGCTTTCGCTGCACGCGGGCTGGCTGACGCTGGCTGCCTTCCTCAATCTGGCGCAGGTGATCGTTGCCTACCAACTGCTGCCCGTCGACCGCCAGCTGCCGTGGTCGCTCGGGCTGTATGCGGTAGCCGCAGTCGTGCTGCTGGCGCTGAACCACCGCATGCGCGGCAACCTGGTCTATGCGGCCGCCGCGCTGTGGGCGCTGGTCGCGGTGTACCTGCGCCAGTCCGGGCATGAACTTGCCGGTGCGGATACCTCGGCGTGGATCGCCGTGCTGGTCGCCATCGTGCTGGTGGCGCAGACGACGATGCTGCGGCTTCGCAACCCGGGCGGCTGGGTACCTGCGGAGGGTCGTGGCTCCATCCTGCGACGCTGAACTGGTAGCGGCCGGACCAACGCTCCACGGAAGTTCGAGCGGGTCGTCGCCTGGCAAGGAAACCTACATCTGTAGGCCCGGCGCCTCCCGCTGTGCCGATGCCGCGTGCGCCTCATTCGGTGCCGCAAGCCTCGCGGGGTCATGGTCCGACGACTGCACAGCAAGCTCCGGCGCGCGAAAGGAGAATCCCAAGGCAATCCTGTCCGCCATCGCGCTATCTCCGGCCAGTACCGCGGCGTAGTAGCGGTTGAGGCGGGGATCTTCGAACGGACCTGACGGCTCCGAGACACCGCCCTGATAGTCCGCAGGTCGCTCAACAGGCGCTGGCGCCTGCGGTTGGGCACCGGGCTGCGGCGCGTCACCCCCGACTTCCACGTTGTGGAACAGACCGCCTTCCGTTGAGGTCAGAACGAGCTGCCAACTGTTCTGTTCAGGATTGTTGGAGGCAGCTTGAATAAAACCGTGGTAATCCGCTGGATGGATGGTCAAGCATCCCGCGGAATCGGTGTTGTGCCGTGAGCCGCTGTGGATCTTGAAGCTGGTGTTCAAGTCCTGAATGCCATTTGGATCTGCCGGAGTGAAATAGCCGTCGGCGTTCGTATCGCGTTCTATCCGTCCGCTGGCACGATCCCCGACAGCTTGGCCCGGGGAGGGCCGGAACGCCACATTGGTGCCCGCAATGCGAGGGTTGTTGTGGGGCGCCGTCACCATTTCCAAGGTGCCCTGCCGGATCCGGCCCAGGTCGTCCATCGAATCGCCGTTTGCGTCTATACCCTCGATTTTCCTCGGCCGCGTAACGGCCTCGTAGCCCGGGCTAGGTGGGAACTGGCGAACCTCCTCACGCCCGCCCGGTCCAGAAAACGGCCGCCTGCCATCGCTGCCGGCATGGTGCGAGTACTGTGCCGTCGGTTCGGTATTCGCGCGATCGCTGACAAGAACAGCACGTTCGCCCTCAGGGCCCCGTATCAGGACAATAATCTGGTCGTTGTAGACACCTGTCCCGGTGCGACCTGCACCATCTCCCGACGCCAAAGTGGAGTTCTCGCGTCGGAGAGCCAACAGTACGCTGTGAGCATTAAGCCGAAGGGCGTCTCGGGCGGTCTGGTCGCCTCGCACGTCCGCAATACTGGCGTAGACGTCGTAAGTCTGCGATGCCGTCATGCTCACGAATTCGTTTGGCTCGCCCGCACTCCTGCTGTATGCGGGCATCCGTGGCGCAGCTGTCGCCGACTGCAGCCGATGGACGACAGCCAGGTGCTCTGTCGCGAGATCGCCAGTCGTACCAAATTGCGAAATTTCCGCTGCTGCCCCCGCCACGACGTACCGATCCAGGGCCTCTTGCACCACAGGCCGCTCGTTCCCACGTGCGTCCTCGAGAATCCTGAACGCATCTGCGTGCGCACCTTGACGCAACCGCCCTACCACCAGGTCAGCACTCACGCGGATATCGATTTCCGTCGGCGCTACTGGATGGGGGTTGGTCATATCGGCCGTTCCGCGGCAGCTTGGTCGCCCCCGGAATTGAGGTATCGATCTAACCCACTCTCATAGCCAAACCCGCACAGATGCCGCGCGGCCTGGACCGACCTGCATGGCCAGAGATCCGGAGGGACGAGCTTACGCAGTTCGAAACGTTCGCCCGTCCACACCATGAATCCGAAGTGGGCTGCATGTTCGCGCCAATCGAAGTCCAGGAAAGCACGTGGATCCGATGCAGGCATGCCTGGCGTCTCGTGCTCCCCCTCCTGCACGGGTCTGAGCACCCATCGCATAACGGGAACACGAGCGAGGCGCGAGATATCCAGCCCGATGTCCGTATCCAGCGCGGGTCCTTCGTCCGCTGGGCGCAGATAGATCCCATATCGATGCTGCTCGTCGACCGACAACGTCGGCGGCGGTGGTGCAATCCCTGCCGTCACATCTACGGGTGGATGACCGTTCTGCACGCGATACAAGCGGAACTCACGCACTGTCGCCGGAGCCCCGGCTACGCATTCGACGTCCCGCGGTGCGTTCCAGTTGAGGATGCAGTCCGGCCCATACACCATGAAGACGGTGCTGTCCGGACCCGGTCCCTCAAAGGACCGGATCCAGAATGATCCGAAGTTCTCGATGCCCACGGTGAAATCAGGACGGACCCCGTATCCCCTCACCGCACGAAACACCTGCTTGGTCCCCGCCGCCTCCTCCCGCTGCTCCGCACTGAGGTACGGGTGCCCGTCCGGAATCGCGCGAATGAAGGAGGCGACGTGTTCTGGCAGCATCCCGTAACAGGCGGCATCCTGCAGGGGCGGCTCACTGATCCACTTTTCGTCGCATTCCGCGCCTAGCGCCTCCTCGATCGCGAAGTAAGCGGAAGCGTCTGTTGGCGCCGGATCAAGCGCCGCTTGCGGAGGCGTATCGCCGGACGAGGGCGGTGCCTGATTGGCAGGGGGCGCCGACGGCAGTTCCCCGCAGGCGGCGGTCAGCGCAGCAAGTGCGAGCGCGGCGGCGAGGACAATCCGGCCGGAACGGGAGATGAGCGTCAGAGCGCTGGTCATCGCGAGGGCATCCTTTTCCTAGCGTTGGGCGATGAAAACCCGTCAACAGGCCCAAGTCAAGAAGCCGTGCCGCGGCAGATCGCAGCCGTTGCGTGGAAAGACCAGGATGACAGCCGCTCACCCGCGGCCCTTCGACGCGACTCGTGTCCGGGGCGCGGCTTCCAGCCTCGGCCCTGTCCCAACTACCAGGGCAGCGGCGTCCCATCGGCATGCCAGAAACTGCCCGTGTCCGCGAGCGTCAGTGTGTCCATGCGCGCGAGGAGGTTGGCGGCGGCTTCGTCCGGGCCGATGTCGCCCTCCCCGCCCAGCATGTCGGTGGCCACGCGGCCCGGGTGCAGCAGGACTACGGAGATGCCGCGCGGCGCGAGGTCCATCGCCAGCGACTTGCCGATGGCGTTCACCGCCGCCTTGGATGCGCGATAGCCGTAGTACGCGCCCGAGCCGTTGTCGGCCACCGAGCCCATGCGGCTGGTGATGATGCCGATCTTCGCGCCCTGCGCCAGATGGTCTTGCAGTGCCGCGGCCACACGCAATGGGCCGAGCGTGTTCACTTCGAACTGGCGCTGCATGCGTGCGAACGCATCCTCGTCCAGCGCGTCGAGCTTCTCGTTGGTGAAGATGCCGGCATTGAGCACGAGCCCATCGATGCGGCGTTCCCCCAGCCTGCCCGGCAATGCAGCCACCGCGCGCGCGTCAGACACATCCACGCCGTCGATGACCTGTGCATTGGTCGCGGCCAGCGCCGCGCTGGTCTGGCGGCATACGGCGATGACATCGTCGCCACGCGCGGTGAGCTGCTGCGCCAGGGACAGGCCAATGCCGCGATTGGCGCCCGTGATCAGATAGGTGGACATGGTGGCAACCGGAAGTGGGGGCGGGCCATTCTAGAACCCGCCCCGCGACGCGCGCGTGCTTGCTCCCGACCGCGTGTCGCAGGCCGTCGCCCGCGATCAGAGCCTCGCCGCCTGCACGTGCATCCAGTCGCGGCCGATGGCGCGGCCAAGCGAGATCCAGCCGTGCGCCTCCCAGATGTCGAAGAACTTGCGGTACTCGCGTCCGCAGAACAGCGCCTGCGGACAACGCGTGGTCAATCCGTTCGGCCCCGCATGAAAGTCCCACGCGCAGCCGTAGGCATGCATCGACCACGCCGTGCCTCCGCGCATGCGGCGATGGTTGTAGGTGCCCGCGTGCCGGTCCAGACCCAGCCGCCGCAGCTCCTCCGCACCGTACTTGCGCAGGATCTCCTTCATCGCCGCCCGGGCACTGTCGGCGCAACGTGCGTGCAGCTGCACACGCGTGACCTGCCTGGGCAGGTTCCAGTCCAGGCGCATGGTGAAAGGCAGATCGACCATCACCAGCTGCCGCTCGACCGCCGGTCCCGGCTTGCCGTAGTAGCCGTTGCACCCGGACTGCTTCGGGAAGTCGCTGTCGGTGGCCGGCCCGGTGGGCGTCGCGTCCAGCACCAGGTCGTGGCCATAGGTCTGGCGGTGGTTCCACTCCAGCAAGGCGCCGGCGGTCTGGTTGCCGGCGTAGCCGTCGATGGCGCCGGGCGCGTGCCCCGCGTGGCTGAGCACCAGTTGGCCGGCGCCGATCATCCTGCGCCTGGCCGACCACGCCGACGGGTTGGAGACGCAGTCGGCTGCGTGCGTGGTCAGGATCGCCTCGATGGCGGTCAGGCTTTTGAGACCGATATCGCCGTCGATGGCACCGGTGTAATAGCCGGCGGCGGCCAGGAGGCGCTGCAGGTCGGACGGCGTCATGAGCGCGACTCCGGTGAATCCCTGTGCCCGAATCAACGCGGCGCCGCGACCGGGGCGGACATCCGCTCAGGACTTGTAGCAAACGACCCTGTCCTTGGCGAAGCCAAACCGTCCATCGACTGCCGCCAACCCGGGCTGTGCCTGGGAGCCGGTGAGTGATTTCGATTTCCCCGTGCCCAGCACTTGCCCGCCCCGCGAGACCCACTATGATCGAGCCGCGCCCGGTAGGATTCCGGCCCGGGCCGCTACGGCCGCAGGGGGATGCACGCGGCCCATCGGGGAGTCGGGGTCGCCACTTGAATCCAAGGACACCGGAATGACGCGCCTCATGCTTGCGGTCTGCATGGTCGTTGCTGCCTGCCTGTTGCCGATGGCGTCGGCCGTCGCACAGGAAGGGGACGATCCCGTCGCACAGCTGCCCTGGCAGCACGGGCCCACCCTCGGGAAGATCGGCGATCGCGCGACGATCAAGGTGCCCGAGGGCTATGCCTTCCTCGACGCGGCCGCGACGCGGCGCTTCAACGAGATCCTCGAGAACCCGCCGACCCAAGTCGATGAGTACGTGCTGGCGCCGGACGATTTTGATTGGATCGCGTTCTTCAGCTTCAGCGACATCGGCTACGTCAACGACGACGAGACCCTGGACCCGGATGACGTCCTGTCCAGCATCCGCACGGGACTCGAACACGGCAACGAGGAGCGTCGCAGTCGCGGCTGGGACACGCTGAAGCTCGTGGGCTGGTCGGCCAAGCCGCAGTACGACCAGCAGATCCGGGCGCTTGCATGGGCGATCCTGCTCGAGAGCGAATCGTCCGGCTCGAAGGTGGTCAACTACAACACGCGGCTGCTCGGTCGCCGCGGCGTGATGGAGGTGACCGTCGCTGCGGATCCGGAAGACCTGCAGCCCGCGATCGCGGACTTCAAGGCGCTGGTGCCGGGCTACACCTATGTCGCAGGCGAAGGCTACGGCGAGTTCCGACCGGGCGATCATGTGGCCGAGATCGGCCTCGCCGCCCTCATCACCGGTGGCGCGGCGGCGGTTGCCTCGAAGAAGGGCTGGCTGGCGGCAATCGGCATCGCCCTGGCCAAGTTCTGGAAGCTGCTGATCGTGGGCGTGCTCGGCGTTGGCGTCGCGATCCGCAAGCTGTTTGGCGGCAAGGACAGCTCGCGCAAGTGAACCTGCTGGAGGCCGAGGTCCTGCTGGCCGTCGCGCTGGTCGCGCTGTACCTGCAGGACTCGGCGCTGCTGCTGCACTTCGACGAGGTGCTGGTGGAAGGCCACGACCGTGGCTGGCGCGTGTCGACGGGCACCGGGCTCGAACTGCGCGGGCGCTTTCTTTCGATTCCGAATCCGCTGCTGCCGATGCGCACGCGGTTGCGGGCAAGCTGGCTGCATACGGGCGTGCTCGCGGCGGAAACTCCTGCCGAACTCGCACGCTACGCACGCATGCTGTGGCCGGTCCGGCTCGGGTGCACGCTGACCGGCGTGGTCCTGCTGGGCGTCATCCCCTGGCTGTTGCTGGGCCCGCGCGATCCGCTGCAGCTGCTGGCCGCATTGGCAGCGACCTGGCTGCTGATCATCGGCATGCTGGCCTATCTCGCGTTACGCCGCGCGACAGTGCAGATCTCGCGACGCCAGCTCGGCGGGCTTGCGATGGAAGCGCTGCTGTGCCCGCCGCACGCGATCAATCTCTATCGCCGGCTGTGCGCGATGCGCGGCTTCCGTGGCGATCCGGTTGCCTTTGCGGCATCACAGCTGCCTGATCGCGAGCGCCAGCGCCTGCAGGCCTCGATCGATGCACGACTGGACCTTTTCGCCTTGGCCGACGACGCTGCTGGCGACCGCGGTGCCGGGCTGGCCAGCGCCCGCGCGCGCGTCGCCGGGCTGCTGCGGTGATGCTCGAGATCCTCGTCGCCGCAAGCGGGCTGGCGCTCGGCTACTGGCTGGTCAGCGCGTTCCTGTCGACGCCGAAGCCCTCGTCCGACGCGGAACCGGGCGACATCCCTGAGTCGGAGGCGCCGTATGTCGTCGACATTGGCGCCCGGCACTGGACGGAGGTGCTCGGGCTGGCCATGGACGCCGACGAGGCGCAGATCACTGCCGCGTACCGGCGTCGCATCGCCGAATACCATCCCGATCGCGTGGCAATGATGGCCGAAGAGATCCGCATGCTGGCCAGCGAACGGACCGCGGAGATCAATGCCGCCTGCGACCAGGCGATGCGGCACCTGCATCAGCGCACACGGTCGGGCGAGCGCGAGTGACATGCGGAAGTTTGGATTGCGGCTGTACAGCAGTTTCATGCCCCGCCACTCCGACTACGGTGCCAGGCGACCAGCGCATTGGCATGGCCATGGCCCAGGCCATGCGCGTTCCTGAGCAGGGCGACCTGCTCCATGTGCTTGAGGCCCCCGGCCTGGTCGAGCAACCCAAGCCAGTGCGCGACCGGCTGCCCGTAGGCCTTCTCGATGGCGGGGAAGTACGAAGCGGGACCGGTGACTTTCGCGGCTGCGCCCATGGGCGGCTCCATTGCGGGTGATGGCATCGGGACGACGGTCGGCGCGCGCGGAATTCGACATGCGCGTCCCGCGTGGCTCGGCAGCGGTTACGATGACACGCCCCGTCGATGCCCCGCCCGTGCCGCACGCCACCGGACCCCTGCTGACCCGAGACGTTGCCGACGCGCTGTGCGCAGCGCGCGATGCTGGCGCAGGCGCATGGACCGGTTCGCTGGACCTGGGGCGCAGCACCACGCAGGCCGCCCTCGCGCCGACGCACTGGCGCTGGCAGGACCGCGACTTCCCCTATCCGGAACGGCTCAAGGACCGCAGCATCCACTACTGGGATGGCGAGGCCTTCGTCGCCGCGTCGCGCTACGGGCGCGCGCTGTACAAGCTGGTGCCCACCGGCTGGGGCGCGCCGACCTTCGAGATCGACGGCATCAAGATGCTGCCGACCGCGAAGGTGTCACCGTTCGAGGACGCACGAGCCAAGGTCGCGCTGATCGACCCGCGCGGGCGCCGCGTGCTCGATACCTGCGGCGGGCTCGGCTATTTCGCGGCCTGCTGCCTGGAGGCCGGCGCGGCGGAGATCGTCTCGTTCGAGAAGAGCGAGGACGTGCTGTGGCTGCGCACGCTCAACCCCTGGTCGCCGGATCCGGGTGCGCCTGCGCACGCTGGACGGCTGCAGTTGCAGCATGGCGACGTGGCGCAGGAGATCGCGCGCCTGGCGGACGCCAGCTTCGACGCGATCCTGCACGATCCGCCCCGCTTCGGCATTGCGGGCGAGCTGTATTCGCAGGTCTTCTACGACCAGCTCACGCGCGTGTTGCGCAAGGGCGGCAAGCTGTTCCACTACACCGGCAGCCCGAACAAGCTCACCAGCGGGCGCGACGTCCCGCGCGAGGTCTCCAGGCGGCTGGAAAAGGCCGGCTTCCACACCCGGCTGGCGCTCGACGGGGTGCTGGCGCAGCGGCGGTGAGTCACGCAAACTTTTGGCGTTGGATTACTGTTGTCCGGAATGGGCCCGTGCCACGGGGACCAGGGAGCGAATGATGCGGCTGGCCGATTACATAGAACGCAACTCGGAAGCCATCGTCGATGAGGCCGAGGCCTTTGCCGGCTCCCAGCTCACGGGCCGGGTCACGCTCGACAGCGCAACCTTGCGCGACCATATCCCGCAGATCCTCGAGATCATCGTGGCCGACCTGCGGAGCAGCCAGACCGCGCAGGAAGAGCGCGAGAAGGCCGAAGGCCTCAGCGACACGTCGGAGTCTTCGCCCAAGTCACCCGCCCAGTGGCATGGGCAGCTGCGGGCGAGGTCGGGCTTCAGCATCGAGCACCTGATGGCCGAATACCGCGTGCTGCGCGCGGCCGTGCTGCGCCTGTGGAGTTCACGCGAGGGAGTGAGTGCGGAAGCGTTCGAGGACATGCAGCGATTCAACCAGGCGATCGACCAGGCCATCGCCGAATCGGTGGCCCACTACGCCGCGGAAGTGGAAACCTGGCGCAACATCTTCCTCGGTGTCCTTGGCCATGACCTGCGCGGGCCGGTGACGACCATCCTGCTGGCCTCCGGCCTGCTGACGAAGGCGACCGAGAACCCGTCCACGACCCGCCTCGCCTCGCTGCTGGCCATGAGTGGCGAGCGGCTGGCCCGGCTGCTGGACGATCTGTTGGATTTCAGCCACACCACGCTCGGCTCCGGCGTCCGCATCAGCCGCGCGGACACCGATGTTGCCGCAGAGCTTCGCGACGAGATCGAGATGCTGCGTCTGGCATGGCCCGAGGCCAGCATCGACTTCCAGGCGCCCGACAGCGCGCGCGCCTGCGTCGACGCATCGCGCGTCCGCGAATCCCTCGCCAACCTCGTGAACAACGCAATCAAGCACGGCACGGCGCCCGGCAGCGTTTCGGTTGTGCTGGCGCAGGAAGGAGACAACACGCTGCTGACCGTGGAAAACCACGGCGCTGCGATTCCGCCCGCCCTGCTGGCCACGATGTTCGATCCACTGCGGCGGGGCGCCTCGGCAGACATCCCCGGCGACCATTCCGGCCTGGGGCTGGGCCTGTTTGTCGTCAGCGAGGTGGTCAAGGCGCACGGCGGCGAAGTCACCGTGCGTTCCATCAGCGACAGCACCAGCTTCACCATGCGGTTGCCGTCGGCACCGACGGCAGAGGTCGCAACCTAGCCAGGCCTGTTTCGGCAACTGGCATGGACGCATGCACCAACTGCGTGGCCAAGCCCGGCTGCGTGAGTCCAGAAGCCGGCGCCGCATCGTCCGTACTGCTCCCCACGCACGCCGTCGACTGCGGCGCGGCAGCTGCCTGTCCATCGCCCTGATTCAGCACCGTCGCGTTGCGCCCTTTCGCCTTGGCTTCGTAAAGGGCCTTGTCCGCCTGCTGCAGCGCTTCGGCTGGGCGATGCACACCATCGACGGCGCGTTTGGCGCCTGATGCTGTCGGCGAAGACTGTGGGCTGGCGGCAACGTCTCCCCAGTTTTGAGTAGCAGGCAATCTAGCGGCCAATTTCCCCAGAGCAAGGAAATTGGCCCTGGCACCTTTTCGACCCAGACACCCTTGCCGCATGGTCAGACGCTGGCCCATGGAGCCCGTATCCCAATGGCTGGATCGGCTGCGATCATTGCCACCGGCAGTGCTCAACCAGATGGTCGCGCCGGCTTGAGAACGTGGGGATACCTTAGAACCTGACCCCGTTCTCGGCGTGATGCGAACGGGGCAGGTAGCCGCCCCCGTCAGGCACGTTCGCACGGTCGCCGGCCGCGCGTACCGGGAGCGGGAGCGCCGGCCGTCTGCGGCTCCGGATCGGGCGTATAGTCGCCCTGCAATTCCGATCCGTAGATCTTGCCGGCCGGCGCCGCGGCTCCTCATTGATCACGAGACTCCCATGCCGCACGCATTGCGTTGCAGGAAATCGGTGCTGCTGCTGGCCGTGCTGGGCGGGTTGCCGGCCACCGCCGCGGCGGTCGAGCCGCTGGACACCTTCAATATCACCATCGGCGGCTATGTCTCGCGCTTCGACACAGAAGTGCGCGCCGACGGCGACCTGCTGGACGGCACGAGCATCGACCTGGGCCGCGATCTGGGCATGGACAAGGACAACACGATCGCCTTCGCCGGCCTGTCGTGGCGTCCTTTCGACCGCCACGAAATCGGCCTGTCGTACTACACCACCGACGCCGAGGCCAGTCACCGGCTCGATCGCGACATCGTGTTCGACGACACGGTGTACCAGGCCTCAGCCACGATCCGCGGAAACTACGAAGTGGACCGCCTCGAGGCGTATTACACCTGGTGGGGCATGTCGAGCGAGAACTGGGCACTGGGACCTCGCCTGGGCCTGACCTGGTACCGGATGGAGCTGGGCGTGGCACTGGAACTGGGCGCGGACGGGCAGCCGGTCGGCAGCAACTCGTTCGAGGAAACCGTGCGCGCGGACCTGCCGGCACCGACGCTGGGCGCCAGTTGGCGCTGGACGCCGGCCGAGGACTGGCGCATCTCCGCCGATGCCGGCTGGTTCTCCACCGAGATCAACGGCATCGACGGCGACGTGACCTATGTGCGGCTGGGTGCCGAATGGCACCCCTGGGAGCGCGTGGGCGTGATGCTGGACTACACCCTGAGCAACATCGATGCGCATGCCGACCGGGACTCCTTCAGCGGCCGCCTGGACTTCCGCAACAGCGGCATCCGCGTGGGCGTGATGTACCGGTATTGAGTGGCCGCGCGCGCGCCTCGAGCGCGCCTCGGTCACAGCGGAAACGGTCGAGGCCCTCCCTGCGGCCTGTTAGCATGGCGCGCGGTTCGCGGGCCCCCATTCCCGGCGACGGAACGGCGAAGCGCGGGGGGTTCACCCCCGTGCACATGGACAGGGCTGGCCAGGGGATCGGCCGGGGCCTGCTCAAGGACGCGGTGCTACGGCACTGCAGGCCTGCGAGCAGGTCGGCGCCCGGGCGCTGCTCTGCCATGCGATCGATGACCCGGCAAAAGCGTTCTACCTCAAGCACGGATTCATCGCGTCACCCATCCATGACATGACGGTGATGCTCCGCTCAGGTAACGACCGCGCGCGCCGTCATCTTCCCGTTCTTCGCCAGCGTGTCGATCGCCGCGTGGGTGGAAATTGTCCCTGACACCCTTGCCGCAGATGAACCAAAAATCCCTGGCGCTGTGGCGGATGGGCCACATCGAGGAAGCTGTCGACGAACTGCGCCGCGCGAGCCGGTTGGGTGAGAACGGTCAGGCCAACGTCAGCCAGGCACTCAACCTCGGCAGCCTGGAATGCGACCGTGGCCGCGCCGAAGCGGCACTCGCCGCGGCGGCTGTGGCCGGAGAGGACGGCATGAGCGGATACGGCCGGGCGGTGCGTGCCGGCATCCGCCACTGCGCCGCGCTCCAGCTCGGCGACCATGCCGCAGCCGCGGCCGCATTGGAGGAGTTGTCCACGCTTGTCGAGGACGCCCCGATCCGCTACCTGGAAAGCCTGCTCTGGGCCGGGCAGCAGGACACTGCGTCGACGCTGATGCGCGACCTGCTCGCATCGGACGAGAAGCGCTCGCAGGCGCTGGAGTGGGCCCAGGACTGCCGACTGCCGGAACCGTTGCCGGTCCAGGTCCGCGAGCGCGCGTCGAAGCAGGCCTTCCTCGCCCGCGCCGATATCCTCGAGGCCATCAATGCAGTGGGCCGCATCGAGAGTTACGATCTCTACTGCCACATCAATGGATGAGGTTGCCGCACTGTTGCCCTGAGGAAATGCACCTGACCCTGCTTTCCGTGCAGAACACGAGGGCTCGCCTGCCCCCAATGGCCCATTCTCTGGCTACTGTGCAGGCGTCGCCGGCAGTGGCCTGCGCAGCAGGTAGTAGTCGACAAGGCGATTGGCGGCAGGCGGATCCATGTTCGCCAATCCCACTACCACGAAGCCTTGCGCCGGATAGATGCGGAGGTCGCCGTTCATGCCCGGCGCGCCACCGCCGTGACCGAACATGCGCACGCCGTCCTGTTCTCGCGACATGAATCCGTACCCGTACCACGGGGTCTGGTTGCGCGTGGCTTCGGCCAGCAGTGCCGGCGACAGCAACTTGCCCGCAAGCAGGGCGCGCGCGAACTTCAGCAGATCGCCGGCCGTGCTGTAGCCGCCGCCAGCGGCCGTGCCACGATACGGCAAGGTGTCGGCCGCATCGGTCCAGGCGCCGTCCTTGCGCATGTAGGCGGTCGCGCGGCCCGGCACGGCCACGTCCTCGGGCAATGACCCGCTGCCCTGCATGCCGGCGGGCGCGAACACGTGCGTGTCGATGTAGTCGTAGTACGACTGTCCGCTGGCCTGCTCGATGATCGCGCCGAGCAACAGGAAGCCATAGTTCGAATAGCGCTGCTCCGCACCGGGCGGATGCGTCGGTGCGCGCGCACCGAACAGGCGCACATAGTCGTCGTGCGTCCGGAGCGACAGGCGTTGCGCGTCGAACTCGGGCCCGAAGAAATCCCCGGTCCCGCCCGAGTGCGTCAGCAACTGCCGGATCGTCACCTTCGCGATCTCCGCGTTCGGATAGTCGGGCAGGTACTCGCCCACCGTGCCGTCCAGCGACAACTTTCCGACCTGCACCAGTTGCAGCGTGGCGACGGCGGTGAACATCTTGTTCATCGAGCCGATGCGGAACTTCGTGTCCAGCGTGATCGATGCGTTCGCGGGGGCGCCGGCCCGGCTCCAGGCACGGTGCAGCAGGACGTCATCGCCATTGGCGATCAGCAGTGCACCGGAGAACGCGTTCTTCGCCGCCTGTGCATCGGCCTTCGCCACGAGAGCATCGATGGCACCGGACGCCGTCATGCGTGCCACGCGCAGGTCCTCGGGCGGATCGATCGTGCGGATCTCGAGTCGTGCCGGCTCGCCCGGCGCCACCGCCATCTCCATGCGCGCGACCGTGTCGGATTCCATCTCCTGCAGCAACGCGCGGGCCTCGCCCGGTTCCGACGGCTCGTGGCGCACCAGCCGGAACCCACCCGTCTCGGCGTGGAACTCCAGCATCCGGTCCACGTCCATCTCCGGATTCCAACGGTCGCGATAGGCGTCCAGCGGCCCGCGTTCGCCGGTGTTGAACGCCGCCAGCCAGGCATCCAGCGCCAGCCGTGCGGGATCAACGGCCGATTCGGATGGCGGCGCGGCATTAGCCGTCGGCGCAGGGGGCGATTGCGCCAGCAGAGTCAGCGGCAGGCAACAGGCGATGAGCAGGGCGAAGGCACGGGGCATGGCGGCAGCTCTGGAGGAGTCAGTGGAAGCGGATGCGGCTGAGGCTTCGTCGGTTGCAGTCGACGTCACCGGTACCCGGACCCGGCGAAGTCGCAGTGCATCCAGCGCGGTCACCACCGTATCCGGCGGGAACCGGCAATGGCCTTCGCGCGCACGGTGGCGGGCGCGCAGGCCGCGAGCAACGCAACGGTGGCGAGTGCCAGCAGCGTCGAGCGGGGGCAACAGATCATCGCGTTCTCCTTTCGATTCCCGCCGTCCCTTTGTCGCCGTCAAGACCGGGCCGGCTCTTCGAGCGTGTGCGCAATCGCATCCCCGGCAAGCCGGGCCACGGCCGTGAAACGCTGCGCACTGACGCCCTGTCGCGCCTTCGCAGAGAGTCCCGCCATCGTCGTCGGTCAAGCGATCGGCCTGCCCGGGATGGCGGCGCGCGACAAACTGGCGGATCGCATCCTCGGCCGCCATGTAATGCGAGCCTGCGGCGCAGCGGGCATCGGCACAGCCAAGGCCCTCCAGCACCATGCAGCCCCTGGCATCGGGATCCGCGGCGTAACGTCGCGCGGCGTCCAGCAGGACCGCGAGCGCCTGATCGAGGTCAAGACGACAGCCTTCGGTGAACTGACGCCGTTCTTCGTCTCGCGCGGTGAACTGGCGCGCTCGACCACCGATGCGGAGCGCTACCAGCTCTATCGCGTGTTCGATTTCCGCGAGCGTCCTCGCGTATTCAACCTGCCGGGCGCCATTCCGACTTGGTGTCGGCTGGATCCTACGAACTACCTCGCGCACTTGAATGCTGACAAGTCAGTCCGGCCTCTCCTGATCCGGGACCAGATGCCGGCGAACACGACGAAATCCTGAGGTCCCGGCAGCTTGCCTCCTCGATGGCCGATCGCGCCTCGACGACAGGATCACGCCAGTTCACCGCCTGAATCGCGCCAAACTTTTGCATATCGCGCCAGAGTTTGGTTAAATCGCGCCACATTTGGCGCGATTCCCGGGAGTCAGAAATGGCGCGAAATCCTTCCGTCAACAGGACCAGCCTGCTCGAAGCAATTGCCGCCAGGTCGGACGGCATGGGCATGGAGGCATTGCAGGCTGCATTTCCCCTGGTGCCGCGCCGGAACCTTCAGCGGCACGTCGCTGCACTGGTGGACCAAGGGCAACTGCGAGCCGAAGGAAACGCGCGGGCGCGCAAGTACTACGCCAGTTCGACGGATCGGCCGCTACGGGAAGCAGAGGCTCACGATCACGGCATCCCCCTCAGCAGTGGGGCCGTGCAGGTTCGCGACCATGTTCGTCAGCCTTTGACACGGCGCACCCCCGTTGGCTACCGCCCGGAACTCCTGGAGCGCTACCAGCCCAACGAAACGGCTTACCTGTCGCCAGCCTTGCGTGCACACCTGCACAAGCTCGGCCGCCCTGCCGTGGAAGGTCGGCCGGCAGGCACCTATGCCCGCCAGGTACTCGACCGTTTGCTGATCGATCTGTCCTGGGCCTCCAGCCGCCTGGAGGGCAATACCTACAGCCGGCTCGACACCCAGAACCTGATCCAGTTCGGCGTGGCCGCCGCAGGCAAGAATCAGCTGGAGGCGCAGATGATCCTCAACCACAAGGCCGCCATCGAAATGCTGGTGGACCAAGCCGCGGAGATCGACTTCAACCGCTATACGCTGCAGAACCTGCATGCCTTGCTGGCGGACAACCTGCTGCCCGATCCGGGCGCCGGTGGTCGCCTGCGGCAAATCGAAGTGGCGATCTCGGGATCTGTCTACCTGCCGCTGGCAATCCCACAGTTGATCTCCGAACACTTCGACACACTGCTTGCCAAGGCGAGTGCGATCGAAGATCCATTCGAGCAGGCATTCTTCGCGATGGTGCAGCTTCCGTACCTGCAGCCGTTCGATGACGTCAACAAGCGCACATCGCGCCTGGCTGCGAACATCCCGCTGATCCGCCACAACCTGGCGCCGCTGTCCTTCGTCGATGTGCCGGAAGCGCTCTACGTGGAGGGCACGCTAGGCGTCTACGAGCTCAATCGCGTGGACCTGCTGCGCGACGTTTTTGCATGGGCGTACGAACGCTCGTGCCAGCGCTATACGATCCTCCGCGATTCCTTGCCGACGCCGGACCCGCTGAGACTGAAGCATCGAGATCTGTTGCAGTTGCTGGTGGCGGACATCATCGATGCCGACATTGCACGCAGCGACATCGCAGGAATCCGCGAGCGTGTGGGAACATTGGCCGACCCGGACGATATCGATGACGTCGTCGCGCTGGTCGTCAACGAGTTGAACCAGTTGCATGAAGGCAACATCGCGCGCTATCGGGTCAGGCCATCCCGATTCCGAGAATGGCTGGCCTCACAGTGAGACCCGCAGTAGCAGAAGGGGCCAATGGCCGCGCCTTCTGCTTTTCCCTCATTCGCCCTCGGCGCCCTCTGCAGCGAGCGGGAGAAGGGACAGCGGGACGTGTCGCTCCGCTTCCGCCCGCCAGGCGGTAGTCGCCAGTCAAGTAGTCCATTCGGCCCCGCTTGCAGACGATGTCCATAGCACCTTTTCCGCGCCTTTTCCACGGGAAGTAAACCTGGCCCCGTTACGCTGCCCCGTTACGCTCCAAAGGCACGCCTTACGCCGGCGGTGGCCTCAGTGCGGGCCTCCGCGACCTCGGCCGGCTCGGGCTATTGATGCTCAACGAGGGCGTCATCAACGGCAAGCGGCTGTTCCCCGCAGAAACCGTGCGTCAGATCCGCGCAGGCGGCGACCCGGCCAAGTTCGGAACCAACTATCCCGCGCTGACAGGCGGCAGTTACACCAGCCAGTGGTGGGTGTACCCGGGCGATCACGAAGTCATCGCAGCCAGGGGTGTTCACGGGCAAACGATCTATGTGGATTTCACGGCACAGATGGTGATCGTGCGCTTCGCATCCTTCCCCAAGGCACAGAACCCCCTGATCGATCCCACTTCGATTCCAGCGTTCCAGGCGATAGCCGAGCATCTTGTGTCAAAGTGACTCAGGGCAGTTGGCCAGACTTTGGCCTGGTATCGCTAGCAGGTCTCACTGAGCGCGAAGGTCTGGCAGGGATGCCGGCTGCTCGTGCGTCCGCCTTCCACTGCTGTTCTGGCCATCTCCCGGCGTTGAGATGGCCCCACCCATTTTTTGACAGCGCTTCCTTCAACAGGTCAGCGCTGAGCTGGGTGTCGGCGTACATCTTCTTCAGCCGCCGGCCCTCCTCCTCCAGCTCCTTCATCCGGGCCACCATGGACACCTCCATGCCGCCGAACTTGCTGCGCCACTTGTAGAACGTCGCCGAGCTGATGCCTGTTCCCGGCGCAGCTCCGGCACGGGCGTACCGGCCTCGGCCTGCTTGAGTACGGCGATGATCTGGCTGTCGGTGAAGCGGGACTTCTTCATGGAACCTCCTCGGGAAAGGGTAGGAGAAAATTCCACTTCTGGGGCCAGCTAACCTGTGGGGGGGGATTACCCCCCTTGACACGTGCCTACTTGGGCAGTAAGTAACGATTGGGGAAAGTCACGGACGACCGGGGGACAAAGATATGAACACGACTCGAGGTAGGCCCTCTGCGCTTCCTCGCGCCCGCCAGTTGATTGGCGATTGATCACTCTCCATGCAGAGCAATGCGCCGCGACATCTTGCCGTAGCGTTCTTTGGCATGCGCACAACTTCGAACATGGTCGACGCCGAGTCCCGAGCTTGTGACCTTGTTCGATGACAGCAGCATTCGGTTCACCGGAAAGACTGTCGCCTAGTTCTTTGATCGCCAAGGGTTCAAAAGCAGCTCTTGCCTGTTGCCCGATCTGTTTTACGAACTGTAGGACTGGTCCGTCGCCTGACCGCGACCCATCGCGCTGGGCCCTCAGTACAAGCCGTATATTCAACAACTACAGGGATTGTTCTCATGCAGATCACGATTGGTAGCGGTCTACCTAAGGCGGCGACCACCGCCCTTGCATCACTGGTGCTCCTCTCCCCCACCGCCAGCTGGGCTCAATCACCAACGGATCTAGGCCGAGTATCGGTTACTGGTCCACGTACTCTCGATCCAGTCGTGGTGAGGGGAGAGCGCCCTCCGACTAGCGAGGACGTCCATGGGAACTTCACATATCGCCCATCTATGGGTGTTCCCCAAAACGGGCCAACATATCCATCCAATTACGCACAGTATCCCACCGCCAACACAGATGCCTTAGGCTCCGGTGAGAACTGTAACGAGAGTACAGGTAACCCAGTCAGAGTTTCGACCGGAAACAAGATTGAAGCGGTCGAACTATTTGAAACACCCGAAGAGATGGGGCTTTATGGACGATTGGCTTGGAATGGAAAATCTCTCCAGCGCGGCATATTCGGCCAAAACCTTGTCAGCAGTTTCGATAAGAAACTATTCTTCGAGTTCACGAACGGAACAAGATGTGCGGCCGAACCAGGAAGCACTTGCCAGAGCGCCGGCAAGACCCTAAAACGGGTCATTGCATTTCGGCCTGACGGCGCCGCGTGGGTAGTATTCCCAGCCGCCGGAATAGGCGTTTTGGAAGGGAGCTTTAGCGGCGGATGGACGCTAAAAACTAATGAATCCGTAGAAAAATACTCCGTGAACGGGTTTGTTACGGAGGAGACAAATCCACAGGGTATCCGCTGGGTGTATGCGTACGACGGCACCGGCACGTATTTACAGCGTGTCACCCATAGCAACGGCCGAACAGTTCAATTTGCTTGGTCCACGGGTCGTCTCTCGACGATGACTGACCCCGCAGGCAATGTCTATCGAGCGGCGGAATCTTCGACCGGTCTTAATTTGACCTATCCGGAAACCCCCGCGACCGTGGTGACATACCACTTTTCGCCCAAGGGCGTTGGGGGTCGCGTCCTGGATGGCTTATCGTACAACGGCGTAAGATACTCGACGTTTACGTATAACGGAGTAGGTGACACCTTGAGCGGGGAACACGCGGGTGGAGTGGATAAGCACACATACGTGTATACCAAGATCGACACCGGCACTTCGCTAAGTATTTCTAAGGTTGTTGAGACCAATCCGTTAGGAAAGCTAACTACTTACACCGTCAACTCCGGCATGGTTACCAAGGTGGAGGGGCATGCCAGCACACATTGTGGCGCAACGTTGAGCTCGCAAAGCTTTGTTGACCCTGCCCGCCAGGCATTGCAGACCGTTGATAATGGTGGAATGCGCTCCAATATCAGCTTTAACAGTGCCCGTAAGGTGCTAAGCGTTACTGAAGGCATTGGGACTTCGATGCTTCGCGTAACGTCGAATACTTGGAGTGGCGCTCGTCTAATGAAGGAAACGCTGCCGAATCAGTGGGAGCGCTCGTATACGTACACAGCCAATGGACGAATCGAGTCAGCGTCCGTCAAGAACCTAAGCGCCAACGGCGCCGCAAACCAGACTAGAACTACGACCTACACTTACACGCTCCACTCAAATGGATTGGTTAAGACGATGGTTGTGGACGGTCCGATCGACCGACTCACATACACTTATACAGTGAAGGGTGAACTGCAGGGAGTAAGCAATCGACTGGGCCATACCGTTGCCTATCAAAGTTTTAACGGGCTTGGGCAGCCAGGTCGTGTGATCGGAGCCAACGGCGAAATTTCCGACTACTCTTACGACGCTCGTGGGCGGACTACGCGGGTGCGTACATACCCGAACGGAACTGCTGCTGCGGACACAACTTACGTCTACGCGACCTCCGGGCTGCTGGACTCCGTTACACGTCCAGATGGCATACAGACCAAGTATATCTACGACAATGCGCGCCGCCTCATGGGTGAGTATGAAGTCGATGTCTCAGGCCAATACATCTATCGACTGCTTTCTCGGGACCTTGCTTCCAACATCACGCAGGAGCGCGTTGGTGTGTCGTCGACACCCCCGACTCTCGGGACCACGAGTGGTGTGACGCGTAGATCGTACTTTGACTACGACGAGCTTGGTCGAATAAGAGCTGTCAGAGGCAACAATGGCCAGAACCTCAGGTACTCCTATACGCCGAACGGAAAGGTTAAAACAATCACCGACGCGTTGAACAAGGTCACAGAGCATACCTACGACATCTATGATCGGCCGATTGAGATCAAGGACCCTATGGGTGGCGTTACGAGGTATGCGTATGACTCAGCTGATCATTTGGTGAGTGTGACTGATCCACGGGGCAGAACTACTAGCTTTATCAAGGACGGCCTGGGACAAGCGTGGAGCCAGGTCAGCCCTGACACAGGAACGACCTCAAACGTCTACGTCGCCAGCGGACTGCTGACCGAAACCACTCGAAACGACGGCAGTAGGGTCTCCTACACGTACGATGGTACCGGCCGAAGGAAGACGGCAGTTGCAGGCGCACAGACTTTGACGTGGGTGTATGACACCTGCACAAATGGCAAGGGAAAGCTCTGCCAAGTCTTGGATCCGTCAGGAAGTGTCAGCTACACCTACGGACCATCTGGTCAGCTTGCCAGTCAGGCAAGCGCCCTGCCGGCAGGAGGTTCTGCTGCGTATGCCTATACGTACGATACCATCGGCCGACTCACAGGAATGGGCTATCCGGGCAGTGTCGGTGTGGGTTACGGCTACACCGCCGGCAAGCTGGCGGCGGTGACGGTCACCATCGATGGAGTCGCTCGCAATGTGGCAACGAACGTGAAGTATCACCCCCACGGGCCAACGAATGGCTGGGATTGGGGTAATGGTCTGGTGCACAGCGCAGCCTACGACCTGGACGGCCGCGCCACGGAACTGAACACCAAGAATGGAAGCGGCTTCCTGCATCGCTTGACCTACGAGTACACGCTCAGAGACGAGATCGGCAAGATCACCAATCACACGAACACAGCGCTCACCCAGGCTTACTCTTTCGATGCGCTGTCACGGCTGACAACAGTGACAGCGAGCGGAGCGAACCAAGGTTTCACCTGGGATCCTAATAACAACAGAACTACCCACACCTGGGCCGGTGCTACCGACACATACACAACGGCGTCAACCAACAATCGGCTCACTGCCATTACGGGCTCGCGTGCGGCAAGCTACACGTATGATCTGAACGGCAATACACGGACCGGCGAGGGCGCTACTTTCACCTACACCCCGTTCGGCCGACTGACGACGGCGACGAAGTCGGGCACGACCACGACATATTCAGTTAACGGACTCGGTCAGCGGGTCTACAAGAAAGTCGGTACAGGGGGAAACCACTTTTTCACGTATGGTCCAACCGGGCAGATGCTAGGCGAGCACCAAGGCGGATGGTCTCACTACATCTGGCTTGGTGGCACTCCGATAGCACGTGTCAGAGGCTCAACACTACTTATGATTCATGCTGACCACCTAGGAAGGCCGGAGGTCGTAACGAACAGCGCGAAAGCTGTTGTCTGGAGGGCAAGTAATTTTGCGTTCGATCGAACTGTGACCTTAGATAGCATCGGAGGTCTGAACCTGGGATTCCCAGGGCAGTTCTACGACGGCGAGACAGGGCTCTGGTACAACTATCACAGAACATACAACCCGCGGACGGGAAGGTATCTAGAGAGCGATCCGATCGGGATTGACGGCGGTCTAAATACGTATGCCTATGTCGGGGGGAATCCGATATCACGTATTGATCCGTTTGGATTGACGCAACAAGATATTGATTGCCTTTATTCACACGCCAAAGCGACAGAGACGGACCTTAAATTTCCAAATCGTGATCCGGTAGTCAAAGATCTTGGGGGCGCTTCCGGCATGTATAACGCCTTCACGAGAACGCTGTATCTCGACAGCCAGTATTTGGAGCCACTCACGCACGCACAGAGAGTTGACTTGTACGACACGATTGTCCATGAAGTCTTGCACCGTACGTGGGGCGTGACGTCCGGTCGCGGAGACAGGCACTCTGGGCGGCATTCCGAGGTCTGGAAAGAGGCCGAGCGACGCACTTCCAATCAAGCTTCTTCTATTAAGGACGGTCCCTGTGGATGCAACAAGTAAACGCATCAGAACTGCCATGCTTGCATTTGCACCTGCACTGTTCGCGGTGTCGTGCGCAGCGGCGGGTCAGACAACGTTCTTGGCTGTCAAAGATGTTTCAACGGACGCAGACAGTTGCTTGGATGTCGATAGCCGACAGCTCCAGTTTGCTTGCCATCGACTTCGCCCCGGTGAGATGACCGCGATTGCCATTCGTGAGTTCACTCCATCACGAAAGGTGGATGGCAGCAGGTTCTCAAAGATCACGATCGTGCTACCGAAAGACGTGAGCTCTGGTGACGTTTTCAGCCTTCCGGGTGATACCGCAAGCGTGTTCTACAGCAACGGTTCCAGCGCGTTCGCGGGCAAGAAAGGCTGTTATGGAGCTGCCATCACGGGGAGCATTGAGGTCCTGTCAGTAGAGGTGGATGCCATGGAAGCCTCGCTAGACGTGGTCGTCGAGATGAAAAGCCCGCTGGATTGGCCTGGAGAGTGTGAACCTGTGCGAATACAGAGAACTCTGCGAGCCAATTGGACGCAATACGATTCGCTCGGCGCATGGGAAGGAAAACCAAGTGTTGGCGATACGCCTTTCGAGGAAGCGCACCCGTTCAACGATTGAACGCCTATGGTTATATTTGGGCCGGTTCACCCTGGCCCCTCGCGGCGCCAAGACGCACCACGCCGCGCACGCGATCTACGTTGAGGACGAAGACAAGGCCGATCAGATGGCCGCGCCGGGCCCCTACAAGATCCGTGCAGTGCGCAAACAAGGACAGGCGCCGAGCCTCTTGGGGTTGGCGATCGCGTCGGGAAAGCCGCGGAGAAGGTCGGGTCGTGACTCGCACCATCAAACCGCATGACTCTTCACCCCGGGGTACCCCCCCCACAGGTTAGCTGACCCCAGAAGTGGAATTTTCTCGTACCCTTTCCCGAGGAGGTTCCATGAAGAAGTCCCGTTTCACCGATAGCCAGATCATTGCCGTGCTCAAGCAGACCGAGGCCGGTACGCCCGTGCCGGAGCTGTGCCGGGAACACGGCATCAGCTCGGCGACGTTCTACAAGTGGCGCAGCAAGTTCGGCGGCATGGAGGTGTCCATGGTGGCCCGGATGAAGGAGCTGGAGGAGGAGAACCGGCGGCTGAAGAAGATGTACGCCGACGCCCAGCTCAGCGCCGACTTGCTGAAGGAAGCCCTGCTACAACCGCACTGTGCGCTACGGCTGGCTGGCCCGCACCCTGTTCGAAACCATTGAGCAGGTGCAGGACAAGGCCACACGCTGGCTATGGACTGACAACCATGAGCGCCCGAACATGGCGCTCGGCGGCATTACACCGATGCAGGCTCTCAACAGGCGAACGGCTGGTCAATTGACCCTTGCCGCATAGCTCCACTTTTGGCGACTGCTAAAAATGGGGGAGTTACCTCCGCGGCCCCGCAGCATGTAATATCGCCACCAAGGACGAAGCCCAACGCAGACATGGAGTCCGCCATGAGCGCTGCATACTCTTCCAAGAGTGCATTCCTGTACCGCCAGATACGGCGGGCACTGCAGGCCGGGCGTTACATGCCCGGACAGCGGATCGATCCGACGACCATCGCCGCCGAGTTCAACACCAGCCCCACACCCGTGCGCTACGCGCTTTACCGCCTGGTCGGTGAAGACCTGATCGCCGACCACGGGCGCGACGGGCTGCACGTACCGCTGCCCACCGAAGTTTCGCTGCACGAACTTTACGATTGGATGCAGCGGCTGCTGCTGATGGCATGCGAGGTCGGCTTCCCGCAGCGGACGCACGAGGACGTTCGGGACGTGGATATCGCGCCCGGCGACGACGTGGTGAAACGCACCTGGCACCTGTTCGACGCGGTCGCCTGCGCGACTGGGCACGGCCCGCTGCATAGGACCGTCCGGCGCGTCAACGACTGCCTCGCGCCGGTCCGTCGCCACAAGCAAACCTTGCTGTCGAACGCGTTCGAAGAGCTGTCAGAGCTGATCCGGCACTGGCAGCATCGCGACATCGACGCCCTGCGGCCGGCGCTGACCAGGTATCACGAACGGCGCAAGCAGCTGGTGCCCTGCATCGTTGCATTGTTGAACCGCAAGTCACAGGAACTGCAACGAAGCTGACGCATCGGGCTGCGCATCACGCCCGCATTGACCGCTTCGGGGGTACAGATGCATCCGTGCGCCATCGCATCGATGAGCTGCGTCACAGTTATCCTTAATTATCAGGTGATCAAGCAATAATCATTTGAGAATCAAGAACTCCGGTCTCTACGCTGCACCGGCCATGGGATGGCCATGGCGCAATCGCAGGAGATCGACATGAACAAGACGAACAACACGAACGCACCAAAGGATGCGCCGGAAGGCGTGATTGACCTCGGCGTGGCCAGCGTCGAGACGCACGGACCTCGTCCCGGCTTCGAACCCGTCGGGAGCAATACGCCCGTCGGCATCTCCGAAGAGTGAGCAGTTGGAGCGCACCCCGAGGGGTGCGCTCTTTTCTTGTGGGGGGTTCAAGATGCCGCTCCAACCGCACCAAGATTTGTCGTTCTGTGATGTCGACGGACGTCTCATCTTCTTGGACATCGGCAAGGATCGCTACTTCCGGCTCCAGCCTGAACTGGAACAGGCATTCATCGCGAGCCTGAGTCAGCGTCAGTGCTCAAGAGCCGAGATGGAACGGCTGATCAAGGCCGGCCTTCTTGTCATCACTCCAGCCATCAGCAGCCACGCCTCATCCCTGGCGATCTCGCCACCAACGCAAAGTGTGTTGGAAATGCACGCTCCCCCGGCACCAAGGTCGTTATTTGTGAACCTGGAGGTGCCAGCGATCGTGCTGTGGACAAAACTGCAGCTGAAGATGATTGGCCTGAAGCAGACGTTACAAACGCTCGCAGCAAATCGGCAACCCGAGCCGCCCATGTCCGCCGGGTCGATAGACGATCAGGCGCTAGAGGTGTTCGATGCGGCCCGCATATTTCGCAGAGCGAGAAAGTACGTACCACTGGAAACGCGCTGTCTTCTCGACTCGATCGCGCTGGTGAAGTTCCTCGCGGTGCGAGGCCTGCATGCCGACATCGTCTTCGGCGTGACCACCGATCCCTTCGCGGCACACTGCTGGGCCCAGTTCAGCCAAACGCTCTTGAACGACACGATCGGGAATGTGTCGACTTACACGCCGATTCTGGTGATCTGATGGATCTCCACTACCTGGCACTGATCGATGGGGCCGGGTGCTACAGCAGCGCGGCGTGGTCGATCTCCGAAGAACGGCTCGCTGCGATGGAGATGCGGGCAGTCGCGGCGCCCAGGCGCGTCCGGCTCTACGTGAGCAGGCAGATGCCCGTCATCGAATTACCGGACGGTGGCACGCTCATCGGGCACGTGTTTGCGCGGGACGGAACTCTGGTCACGGACAACAACAGGTGGTCCGCCATGACCATGGACTTCGAGATCCGGCGAGACGTCATCGACAACCTGTGGGGACATTACCTGCTCCTTCAGCCCGATGCCAAGGCAGATGGTGGGCTCAGCGTCATGCGCAGCCCTTCTCCCTCGGGCGACCTGCCGTGCTTCTACGCGCTCAATGATGGCGCAGGCTTCATCACTTCAGATATCTCGTTCCCGACCCAGCTTGGTCTCTACTCCGAGCAGGTCGACTGGACATTCATCGAGCTTTGCCTCGCCTATCCGCACGAGAAGATGGCACGTACCGGCCTTTCCGGAGTCCGCGAGCTCCTGCCCGGCTCCAGAATCGTCGTTGGGAAGCATGTCGCGGTGGAAACCGCATGGTCGCCATGGAAGTTTGTCGATGCAGCTCAACGGCATTCCCGTGCGGCCGAGGCGGCCGCAGATGTCCGCGGCGCTGTGTGCGTCTCGGTCCGGTCACTGGCCAGCATGGAGGAGGCCATTCTCCTGGAGGTCTCTGGGGGGCTGGACTCCTCTATCGTCGGAGTCTGCCTGCGGGGCTCAGCTGCGCGCGTTTCTTGCTGCACGCTTGTCACCCCCGTGCGTGGCGCAGACGAACGATCCTATGCCGTGCAGATCGCCCAAGCGCTTGGTAGCGAGCTGACAGCCGAGCACCTGCAGTTCGAGGACGTGCGATTTCAGTTCGATCCGCCTTCCCACTTGCTGACACCCAGGCTCGGGGCGCTGCAGAACGCCATAGCAGACCGGGTGGCGGCGGTATGCGACCGCAGTGAAATTGCAGCGTGCTTCTCGGGTGGCGGCGGCGACGCCGTCTTCGACAACTTCAGTACCGCTGCGCCCGCTGTCGACGCATTCAGGGAACTTGGCATGGGCGCGGGGATTGCCGCAGTGCACGATCTTGCCGCGCTGCACGGGTGCACCTTCTGGAAGGCGGGCCGCCTGGCCCTATCAAAGATGCGCCGAGCACCAGCACCGCCCCTCAAGGAGGACCTCTCTTTCCTCGGCCCGGCGTTCAGCGCCCCGACCATCGAGCCCCACCCCTGGCTCGACGCGCCCGCAGACGCATTGCCAGGCGACCGGGAGAGAATATTTGGCCTTGCCACCAATCAACTATTCAGGGAATCCGTGCCACGCGGAGCTGGACGCCGTCTGCGGATGCCTTTGCTGAGCCAGCCGGTGGTAGAGGCCTGTCTCAAGGTACCCAGTTGGATGTGGATCGCCGGTGGATGCAACCGGGCCATCGCCCGGTCGGCGTTTCAAGACCTCCTGCCCGCTGATGTCCTGAACCGGCGAAGCAAAGGCACTTTTATCGCCTATCTGGGAGGCGTCTACCGCAGAAGCAAGGACCAGATGCGCGACTACCTGCTGTCTGGTGAACTGCAGGCGCGCGGCCTGCTGGATGGCGACGCCCTGGTCCGGTTCTTCGCGACACCCCCGCTTCCACGCGACGATTCTTTCACCAGAATTTTCGAACTGTGCATGATCGAAAACTGGATCCGCCATCGCTCTGCTTCGAGCCCGCGCGCAATCCTTCCAATATCCTAGCCTCCCTCACTGCTTGCGCAGATACCTCGAGAAGAACTGCTCCGTCCGCGTCCAAGCGTCGGTGACATTGCCGGGGCTGGCGATGACATGCGCCTCGCCCCAGTACATGGCCAGCTCCGCGGGCACACCCTTGCCGTACAGGATGGAGTAGACACGTTCCATGGGCCGCGACGTGCCGAAATCGAACTCCCCCACGAGCAGCAGCATCGGTGTGGTGGCGTGTTCCAGATTGTAGACGGGGCTGTTGCTGATCCACTGGTCCTGCGCTTGCCAGGGCGGCGCGCCTATGGCGTAGGGCTGGGATTCGTGCTCGTACACCATGCGACGCACCTGCATCACGTTACCGCCGCTTTGCAGCGCGGTGAACTCGAGGCCCGCGTCCAACGTCCAGTGCAGGTCCGGGAATGTCGAGGAGACGGCAATCGCCTTGAACGTGTCCGTCCTCGCTGCAAGCGCGAGACCGACATATCCGGCGTTCGAATGTCCCCAAAAAGCATATTCGCCGCTGAGGATTTCCGGCTGCCGCTCAAGCACCGCAAGCCAAGGCGTCACGGTGTCGACAGCCATCTGCAGCGGCCCGGCTTCCGGCAGCGCATAGTAGTCAACCGGGAACGGCACCACGAACACGGCGAATCCCTTCGAGAGCAGATGCTGGAACGGCCCATAGACCAGATCGTTAGAGTTGACGCCGCGGTGTGAGCCGTCCTCCATGCCCGGCACATACCCCGGATACGCCGTCAGCACCACGGGGTGTCGATCTCCGTCCCGTCGACCGGGAGGCAGGCGCAGAATGCCCGTCAGCGTCTTGCCATCAAGCTCATGCGATATCTCTCGCGCCTCGGGAACAGCGATCGCGCCCATGTGCCGGTTGAATGGGGTGACGGTCATGGCCCCGGGACCTCGCCCGAGCAAATGGAGCGAGGTACCTGCCGCATCATTACTCAGGTACAGCGTGCTACCGCCGGCCCCGGCCACCAGCAATTGAGCATAAGGGGGCCTCGGGATGCGCTTGAGGACATGCTTTCCGTCGGCAAAGCCGAGACCGAAGTGCTGGTCCTGGCGGAACAGGATGAAGCGTGGCGCACGTCCGGCAACGTCGGCAGCGTAGACGAAGTCGAACTCTCCGGGCAGACGCGTCGTACCATCGCAGTCGACAACCTGCACCGTGTTCTCTGACCAGACGAGATGCCGGCCATCGGCGAACCGCCAGACTTTCCCTGGCACCTGTCCGAGCGGCATGAGGTCGTTGTCGGAGACGAGCGACGGCCGCGTATCGATCAGACGATCGACACACTCGCCACTGCCCACCAGCAGGCTTGCAATCAGTTCGGCGTCCAGCGCCGAGCGCGCCGGCAAATGCCTGGCGTGCTGCGTGTCGGCATCAATCTCCCAGGCCACATCATCACCGCTGGCCGTTCGACTCGTGTAGGACGCCCTACCCGCCAGGGCAATTCGCCTTCCATCGTCAGACCACAACGGCAGCCGGCTGTCCGACGCGGGCCCAGCCATGCGGATGCCTTGGACGTGCATCCCCGGGTCGCGGTTCGCGAGCGGCTGCACGATTAGCTTCAGTTCCACTGCATCGTCGTAGAGGTGCCAAGAGCGAAGCGGCGGCTCCATCGCGCCGGGCGCGGGTTTCAGGTGACGTGTTGCCACCAGCAGTGCGGCCCGCGCGCCGTCCGGGGACAGCGACACGCCACGCACATCGCCCTCGTAGTGCACGACTGTCTTCCCCGTCCTGACGTCGAGCGACAGCAACCTGTTCGATACTCCCTCCGTCGGAGACTGGTCGTTCCATACTCGAATGGACGGCTGACCAGCCTTGGTCCGCCCCCGGAGCGCCGCGTACGTCGTGGCGGCCGTCGCGGGCGCGAGCCCGTATTGCTGCGGCACTCCGTTGCGGTCGACGAGCAGCACGGTCTGGTCGTCGATCCATACGAAGGCGCGCGTCCGCAGCGCCCATCCCGAAGGCTTCATGTCCGGTGCGCCGTGCGTTCTGAGCAAGACGTTCACATCAACGTCGATGCTCCCCCACTTCACCGGCCGGCGGGCCGCGAGATCCCAGACCATCACCCCTACCCTGCCATCGGCATCCGCGTACAGCGCGGCCAGCCGGCTGCCTGACGGCGAAAAGGCGGGCGCCCAGACCCACAGGTCATCGGCCGGCAGCTTCGTGGGCGCCGCAAGATCCTCGTCGAACAGCCAGATGTCGCCCCTGGGCTGGACGCCTGATCGTGCCGCACCCGCGTGGACGCCGGGAGCGGAGAGGGGTCGGGTCACCTGGACCGCCAGTCCCGACCCATCGGGCGCGAGAACCGCGCCCTCGACCTCGGAACGCTGGAGCATGTCGTCAAGCGAGAGCAGCCGCTTTCCTTCGGGAAGCGCCGCGCTGGCGCCACAGGACGCAGCCATCACCACTAGAGTCGCGAGCGAACTGCGAAAGAACCGTCTCATGGGGATCTGTCTCTTGGGGCCGGCCCAGCCGGCGGGGCCACCCGCTACATGACTCGATGCGCACATCACCAGTGCTTCGATATCGACAGGTCGATGTAGCGACCGATTGCGGAGTAGTTCGTCGCGTCGTAAGGCGGCACGGCAAATGCCGTCACGGCGCCGGTGTCGTGCAGCGGCGGCGGCCGGTCCAGCGCGTTCTGCACCGACAGCGAGAAGTCCCACCGCTGGCGGTCGCGTGCCGCCCCCGAGGGGATTGCGTAGCGCAACGTGGTATCGAAGGTGGTGAACGACGACGTCTTCTCGCCTGCGACCACGTTCAGCACACCGCCCTTGTAGTTCGCGAACGCCGAGGCGACCAGGCGCCCCCTCTCCCACACCGCGCCGATGCGTCCCGTGACCTTGGGCGGATGGAACAGGGTTCCAGCGAGGTCGGTCTCGGTGGTGGCGATCCGTTGCGTGCTGTCCAGCCAGGTTGCCGACCCGCGCAGGCCCAGCTGCCCGCCCGCCACGTCGAAGCGATACGACCCGGACAGGTCAAGCCCCCTGATCCGTTGCCCGGCCGCGTTGTGGAAGTGGGACCGCACGATCGCCACAACCGTACCCGGGTCGTACGGTGTGCCGACCAGGTTCGTGAGCAGACCGTCGCTGTCGCGCGCAATGAGCGCGGCCTGCTCCGCCTCGGTCGGAAAGTAGCGGACGAACTCGGCGTTCGCGGGGTCGCTCAATGCCTGCGCCGGGTAAGGAATGGGTTCGACAACCCGGCTGTCATAGTCGATGGCCCACCAGGTCACGCCCGCCTCCAGCCCGGGCATGCCCGCGGGATGGAATGCGAGGGAGGCGGTCCATGTCCGGGCACGCTCCGGCGCCAGGGCGGGGTTGCCTCCAGCAAGGCTCAGTACCGTCGCGTCTTCCGGAAACCCCGAGCCGCCCGCCCCGACCGCGGACTCGTAGAGGACGAACTCGCTCCGGAACAGTTGGAACAGCGTGGGCGCCTTGAAGGACCTTCCCCAGGACGTCGACAGGGTGACGTTCCGGCCAGGGGTGTAGATCAGGCCGACTTTGGGCGTCGTGACATCACCGAAGCTGTCGTAGTCTTCGGCGCGTGCAGCGAGGGTCAGCTCCAGCCGACGTGCACTGTCGATGTCGGGCGCCGGTCCCAGCAGCGGCAGGTGCATCTCCGCATAGGCGAAGCGGCTCCGCTCCCGGCCGTCGATGACGGGCTGGTTCGCAAGGTGGTCGTACTCGCGGAAGCTCGTCTCCCTGTGGCCGGCGCCTACCGCCAACCGTGCCTGCCCCCCGGGCAAGGAGAACACCGGCCCCTCCGCCCCGGCTTCGTACACCCGGCCTTCGTTGCAGTAACAGAATCGGATCGGAAACACGTCGCCCGTTGCAAGCAGCTGGATCGACTGGGCGTGCTCCAGGCTGTCGCGGGTCCGTGCCGCCGAGAGGGACAGCTCCCAGTCGTTCGGCAGGAACAGGTTCATGCCGGGCGCCACGAGGGATGTCGTCGACTCGGGGGTCGCTACGATCCTCTGGTTGCCCAGGCTGTTGTGGGCGCTGTACATCTGCGAACGCCTGGTGCCCAGCGCTTCCAGGTGCAGCTCGACGGAATCGCCCAACGACTGGTGCACACTGACCAGGCCGCTGCGCAGGTCGCTTTGCGGATAGAGCGTCCAGGCCTCGTGCAGGAAGCCGGTGTAGTCCCGCTGGCGCGCGTGGATCGGGTCCGTCGACACGTCCTTGTAGGCGACCATCAGCCCGCCACCCGACCAGTTGCCGCCGGCCACGGCGTTGTATTCGTGCGCGCCCATGCCCCCGCCGGTGGCCGTCCCGGCGCGCGCACCCAGCGAGACCCCGTCGAAGTCGGGGCGCAGGATGACGTTGGCGACCCCGCCGACCGCATCGGACCCGTAGATGGCCGACGCGCCATCGGCAACGATCTCGATCCGCTGGACCGCTTCCACCGGGATCGCGCTGATGTCGATGGCCTGCGAGATGCCCCCGTATGCCATGCGCCGCCCGTTGAGCAGGGTCAGCGATGCATCGGGCCCCAAGCCCCGCAGGTTCAGCGCCGAGCCCCCGGTCAGATTGGTGTTCTGGACCCCCGCCCCTGAGACCGAGAACGGAGTGACTCCCGGATTCTGGCCGCCGCTGAAGTTCTGCGGCACGCTGCGGATCACCTCGCCCAGGTCGGCGAAGCCTTCTTCGCGGATGCGCTCGGCGCCGATGGTGATCACCGGCGAGGGCGAGGTGCCGCCGCGGATGCGGGTGCCGGTGACGGTGACCTGCTCGAGGTCCGTGGTAGAGGATTCGCTCGAAGGCGCGGCCCACTGGCTGGTTGGCACGGGCGGATCGCCCTGCTCGGCCCCCGTGTCCGGCGGATCGACCAGCTCGGAAGACGCATCGGTTCGCACCCCGGCCTGCCGAGAGAGTGCATCAAGAGACGCAGCCAGGAGTCCGGCAGGACGCTTGTAGGTCTCAGCCTGTTCTAGCGCGTGGGCGTCTTGCGCCATCCCGCTGTACGGGACAAGCAAGACAACAGTTGCGGCGAAGACCGCTGTCGCCACTACTCTCAGGCTGGAGCTTCCGGGTCGAAGGCGCTCAAGTTCGACGCTCGAAGGTCTTTGAGCCCTTGCGCCCCCACGCACGAGAGCCGCTGGGGCCGGCTCGGCACGCCCCGCACCACAATGCACCATGGCCACGCAGGCCGATACTGCTAGATGTTCGTTCTCCACCATGCATCTCCGGACAACCGCCGACGTTTCCCCGCCGACCTAAGGGCCTCATCCCTCCAACTTGCGGGCGTCACAACCTCCCCGCGCCTGCTCATCGCCCAGAACGAGAGTAATAAACAGTAGACTTATATGCTGTAGATTGCAAGCCGGTAGAGGCACAGGCTGGGCGTATGGCCGAGCCCTCGCCACCGCCCCCTTCCGAAGTCCGCATCCGAGTCGGCGGCAACGTTCGCCGCCTACGAGAAGCGATGGAGGGCGGAGTGAGCCAAGAGAAACTTGGAGAGATGGCGGAGTGCCACCGGACCTACGTGTCCCAGCTGGAGCGCGGCAGAACCAACATCTCCATCGATCGACTCGATCGATTCGCTCAGATCTTCGGGGTGGATGTCGCCGAGCTGTTCGTCGTGGCCCCATCGGCGGAGGACTGAGGCGATCCTTTCGTTGTTCGTGCAGGACGAAGCACTCCTGCCCTCACTTTTGGCTCACTAGCTCAGCTACAAACGATATTGGTAGAGTTATAAACAGTAGATTTATAATCTGTAGAACCTTACCCGGTAGACGATCAGGCTGGAAGGCATGCCTTCCAAGCCTTCCCGGTCGCAACTGCCTACCGCCCGCGAGCGGGTTGCCGCTAATGTTCGCCGGCTGCGCAAGGCTCGGGAGCTGAGTCAGGAACAGCTAGCCGAGGTAGCGGAGTTTCACCGCACGTACGTATCACAGCTCGAGCGATCGGTGACCAATATCTCGATCGAGGGCCTGGAGCGACTAGCAGAAGCTCTAGACGTGGACATCATTGAGCTACTTCAGCCCCCGATTAGGACTATTCCTACGAAGAGGTAGGGAACGCGCCGACTTACGTGGACGCGCCCAATCGTCATAGTGAAACTGCCTCGGCAGCACGGCCTTCGCACCGGCAACGGATGCCGCTCAGCAGTAAGAAGGCGGCCGCCTTGAGCAAGCGGCAAAGCTGGGCCGGGGCATCCTCTTCCTCTCCGCGGACCGCTAGGCGCCTCCATCTCGGGCTTCATAGCTGCGAAGTCGGCTGCTACCAGCAGCTCTTCCCACCATCTGGATTTTCCTCACTGTATCGCTACACTCAGTAGGCCTCGTGGACCATGGAGCGGTCATGCTTATTCTGACGCGTCGAGACGGCGAAGCGATCCATATCGGCGACAGCATCCGGTTGCTCGTCAGCTCAGCCACAGATGACAACGTGCGGATCGGAATCGATGCACCGCCCAGCGTCCTTGTCCTACGCGAAGAGCTCCTCTCTACTCATGAGGGACGGGGCGAGGAACACTCGAGCAAGCTCGCCGCTGAGTGAGGTTCTTCTCGCCAGCCAGCTGCTAGCGGCCTGTTACCTATGGATCGGCACCGCGTCCCCATCTCGAACGCTCAAGGCTCAGGCACTTGAGATGGACGACCAATAACCTGTTTCGGCCAGAAGCAGACGGCCAAAGGCATCGACGGGTCTGGAACTATCCACGTTCGTGATCCGGTGCCGCATTGAGGCCCATCTTCAGCTGCTACCGGAGGCGCTTGCAGCCCCTGGAGTTTTCTCGTATAGCTGGGACAGTCATACGAGAAGGTACAGCTCGCAATGCCGGCACCAGAGATCAAGGAAGTCGACTTCCGCCAACATGTCGCTCAAGACGGGCAGCATTTGATGTGGTTTCTCGGAGCAGGGGCGTCACGTAGTTCCGGCCTTCCGACCGCAACGGACCTATCCTGGGATCTTAAGCTTCGCTACTACTGCGCCCAAGAAAATCAAGAAGTTGTGGCGCACGACGTGAGCAATCGAGCTGTCCAAGCCCGCATACAGACGTATATGGACAGCAAAGGCTTCCCACCACTTTGGCATCCGGCCGAATATTCCTTCTATTTCGAGTTACTTTTCGGGAAAGACTACGCAGCGCAGCAGAGGTATCTCAACAAAGCACTTGCGACAGAGAAATCGTCCTCGACGATCGGTCACCGTGCACTAGCCGCACTCCTGCATCTCGGCCTTGCCAGGATCATCTTCACAACAAATTTTGACGAGGTTGTCGAATCCGCTTATGCCGAAATCTCAGGCAATAATCTAACAACCTTCCATCTTGATGGCTCTTACGCCGCGGTTGAGGCTTTAAACGTCGAGAAATTCCCGTTCTACGCGAAGGTTCACGGCGACTTTCGGTATCAGAGCGTGAAGAACCTCACCGAGGATCTGCTACACAACGATCGTGAAATTCAGAAGTGCCTTGTAGCCGCCGCTGTTCGCTTCGGAATGGTCGTCAGCGGATACAGTGGGCGCGATGGCAACGTGATGGCGATGTTCCGCGAAGCCATCGAACAGAACAATTCCTTTCCGCATGGCTTGTACTGGACCGTCCCGCGGATTTCTCTGGCCGAAGCGCCAGTACGTGAACTAATGGACTATGCACGCAGCAAGGGCGTTAAGGGCGGGATCGTCGAGACCGGCACGTTCGACGAGATGCTGGCGAAAATCTGGCGATTGGTCGCCAAGAAGGACCCAGCCATTGACAGCAAAGTCAGGAGTGCCACGACCAAACCAGTAAATATTCCGCTGCCTCATGTCGGCACCGCGTATCCAATGCTTCGAACGAACGCGCTTCAGATTACCGGATTTCCGCGTTTCTGCGGCGCAATCGAGTATGACGGAGCTTTGGATATTGGAAAGCTGAAGGGCCTCTTGTTCGAAAGGCAACTTCCCTGCTCGGCCTGTTACACGGATCGCGTACTTTTCTGGGGAGATGGCGAAGAGCTCGCCAAGGTATATGAGCCCGACCGGGTGAAGTCAGTTTCGTCATTCGAGATCGAAGATCTGGTCCGCACGATCGACGCCTCGACTTACTTTAAGTCGATGGTGGAGCAAACCGTTGCGACAGCATTGGTTTCCGATGGGCCTCTAGTGCTGCGCAAGCAGCGCAATACCTGGTATGCGATCACTAGCCACAAGAAATCCGACAGCGAAGCCTTGAAACCATTGCGAGACGCGCTTTCTTGGACAGATCGGGGCGGCAGGTTGCAAAGCGGCGTCGTTAATGGCCAAGTTCTTGGTCTGAAAGATGTCTATTGGGCAGAAGCCGTATCGCTGAAGGTTGAAGAGCGGAACGGTAAGTTGTGGCTGCTCCTTCGGCCTGATGTTTGGATTTCTCCAATGAAGATGCGCGAAGAAGCCACTGGCTTTCTCTATAGCAAGAAGATACGACGATATAACAAGCAGGCGTCCGAACTTCTGAGCGCTTGGATCGAGATTCTTCTCGGGGGTGTCGGGAGAGGGGACGCCAAGGTCACCGCGTACAAGAGCTCCGCAAATCCCGCGCAATTTCAAATTAGCATGCGCTCAGCGTTCAGCAGAACGAGTGACAAATATGTCTAACGATCCAAGCGCGCTGCCAGCCAGTTCCATTCTCCCGGAGCCGCGCTTGCTCTTCGCGGACGGAAAGACTCACGCTCATCCGCTGCGCGGACTGACCGACCATGGTCCCTACAGTCTCGACATCGGAGCGCCGAAAGTGATCCGACTTGCTTACCTAGCGCCAAGAGCTCTTCTTCCGAAGCTCGATGCGGTGGCAAGCGAATTGATGAACAAACAGCAGGTCCGCGAAGCTTTCAATTACTACATCGCATATGAGGGATTTGAGAAAGTCTTTCGGGCCCAACTTGTACCGCCGACGGAATCTCTGCGTATTCCCACGCCGAATGAGTGCAACGCCGTGGCTGCTGCGGGCAACGGTAATGGTCTGGTCGACTTGATCTTGCAGGCAATCCTTCCGCTGCAAAAACTCAAGCATACGTTTGACGTGCTAGTCATCTATCTGCCTGCCGCGTGGAAGGCGTCCTATCTGTACGAAGGCTTCAATCTTCACGACAGAATCAAAGCTAAGGTCGCACCACTCAACATTCCGATCCAGATCCTCAACGACACTATGTTCGAGCGCACGTGCCGCGCGCAGGTCGCATGGGGATTGAGCGTCGCCCTCTATGCAAAGGCAAACGGAATTCCCTGGAAGCTCGCTGACTGGGACAAAGACGAGGCTTATATCGGACTCAGCTACGCCATCAAGACACTTGAGAATGGCACAGAGTACAGCACCTGTTGCAGCCAGGTTTTCGATCCCGACGGAACAGGCTTTGAGTTCATTGCCTATGATACGCGCGAGTACGAGACTGACCGCAAGGGCAATCCTTACTTGACGTGTCAAGAGATGCAATCAGTGCTATCGAAGAGCCTGCTGCTTTATCAGAACTCGCACAATGGACGCTTGCCAAGGAAGATCTATGTTCATAAGACCACGCACTTCACCGAAGACGAGATTCAAGGCGCGTTCGATGCCTTCGGGTCAAGGATGGAGATTGAACTAGTTCAGATCGTGCGCGGAAGCAATTGGTATGGACTGAAGATTGATGGCCCGAACAAGTGGAACAAGAAGCCAGCGCCTGCCGGATATTCCGTTGATCGTGGCCTTTACCAGCCGCTAACCGAGAATGAGTGTCTGCTTTGGACACAAGGATCCGTCCAGGGCATCAATCAGCAGAAGCCCAATCAGCCGGTTTTTAAAGAAGCGCCGCTCAAACCCCTCCCCAGTCCGATCATGCTGCGCCGATTCTCCGGCAGTGGGGGGTGGCACGCGACATGTGCGAGCATTCTTGCCCTCACAAAGGTCGATTGGAACAACAACACGCTGTACAAGACACTGCCGGTAACACTGGTGTACTCGCAGGTATTCGCCGAGGTGGTGAAACAGTCAGCCGATATCGTCAACGACGTCTACGACTATCGGATGTTCATGTAGTGCTGATTCAACGACGAATGTCCGCTTCGGGTCGGGTCGGAAGCCGCCATGGCCATACTTACGGCTGTCAGCGGAAAGCCGGTCGCGCTGCAACGTCCGTCACCACTGACCGGTTCCTGTCTCCGAAGCAACGCAACGTAGCGTCGGACAAGCGAGGGCAGCGGCGAGGACCTCTGGAGCGTGATCTTCCGGCAACACCGAACTGCCGATGTTCCGGCGCGTTTTTCCGCCACCCTGCCTGCATTTGTCGCCAACCGACTCCAGACTGCGGCACCTCACCAGTCCGCGTCGCGGACCGTGAGTTCGCCTTCGAGCAGGATCGGCCACCTGTCGTTGCGCTGCCCGTAGTTCCGCAGTGGCGTTGGCCCGCCGGGGCCCGCCGGCACGCTCCCGGCAAACATTGTGCGCCTTCGCGGAGCTGCCCTCCCGCGCACGTTCAAGAAGCGGGCCCTCCTGCCGAGGTTGACGTCGGAGCGAAAGAATTTTATCCCTGAGACATTTTTCCATCATCCCTGGTCAGCCGGGCGCCCGCCCGATACCCTGGCGGCGACGCGCCAAGGGGAGATCACAAGTGGCGACAGGCGAAGACTGGTCCCGGCTGGAGGTCGAGGCATGCGTTGCCGAATACCTGCAGATGCTCGAACTGGAGCTCAACGGCCAGCAGTTCAACAAGTCGGCCCGTATCCAGTCCCTGATGCAAAAGCTGGATGGGCGCAGCAAGGCCTCGGTCGAATACAAGTTCCGAAACGTCAGTGCCGTGATGCAGGAACTGCAGTGGCCGACCGTCAGCGGTTACAAGGCTTTGGCGAACTATCAACTGTTGCTGCTGGAGGTGATCGAGGCGCAGCTGCGCATGCGCCCCGCCCTGCAGGCTGCGGCGGAACACGCCGTGACGCGACCGGCTGCTGTAGCCGAAGCAGTGATTGGTGACACCGCCTGGGTTTCCAAGCCCAAGCCTACGCAGCTTAAGGAAGCGCCGCCCGAGTACGCGCCCCGGTTCTCACCCGCGCGCAGGGACTACCTCGCGCGTGAAGCACGCAATCGATCCCTCGGCAATGCGGGCGAACTGTTCGTCATGAAACTCGAATCCCAACGACTGTACGCCGCTGGCCACAAGACGCTTGCCAAGCGCATCGAGCACGTGTCGGAGACGCAAGGTGACGGACTAGGGTTCGACGTGTTGTCGTTTGAGACGGATGGGCGGAAACGCCTGATCGAGGTGAAGACAACCGCTTTCGGCGAACTCACGCCCTTCTTCGTATCACGCAACGAATTGGCCCGCTCCAACGCGGACGCCGAGCACTACCAGCTATATCGCGTCTTCGACTTCCGTAAACGGCCGCGTGTCTTCAACCTGGCCGGGGCGATCGAGTCGCACTGCCGTCTCGACGCGACCACCTTCCTGGCCCAACTCGCTGGTTAGGGTCCAGGCGATGCGGGCAGCACCAACGCTCGGCGCCCACGTCCATTGCAAGTGACCGCGTCGTCGGCTCTGCGAGAAAGATCGGCCCGCTCTTCGTGTACACCGCGAAAATTGTCCCTGCCACCTTCTCCGCCGCACCTTCTCCGTCGGCTCAGTACGAAGAGCGGCTCAATCGCCTGGGGTATGTGCCCTAGGTCCACTGTCCGAAAAACTAGGGTCACTCCAACCTGACCCCTTTTCTTCCGCTTTTCTCCAGTCAAACAACTGCGTGCTTCAACAGAGTGATGGCTTTCCCAATGGCGTCATTCGAAATATTCTGTAGCACTACACTTCCAGACCTAGTTACGACAATTTTCAGATTACGTTGATCACGGAATACCATGTCGATCCTGGACAACGTCCGCTGAAAATTGGCGAAGACCTCGTCCGCCTTGCGAAGCGCATCGGATTTGTCCGTCAAACCAACTTCCGCAGACGCGTCCGTATCAATCCGTACATCAGATAGGCGCACCGATCTAACATCTGCACGACCGAAACCACCCTCAAGGACCTTCTTGACTCTCTTTAGATCGATCGAGCACTGTGAGATCGCAACTTCGTACTGCGCGTGCTGAGAAACCCTCATCAGGAAGTCACTGGTTTTTCTCGGCGCATCAAGTAGAACAAGACCGCCGTGCCCTGGGGCCGCGATAAACTTTGTGCGCTGGAACCCCACTCTATCCACCGTCACAAAAGTTCCGTCCGAGGATAGAACATCATCCGCGTAAATTACTTTCTGAAGGAAGACCCCTCTTACCTCGTCGGGCCGCGCACTCTCAACAATGAATCCGCTGCCGGCAGCATCAGCGTAACTATCCTGCAGCAGGCTTGAGCTAAAGCGCGCAAACAACCCTTTGCTCAGCGTCCAAGAGTAAAGTTTGAGGCGTGTCGCCATGTCCACACTGCTCCCCTAGTCTAAGACGACTTATGCAACCCCTTGTTCCGGCGCAGCACTTTCAGCCTGACTCCCGCCCTCCGTTTTGTCCAAGGCGCTAAGGGCAGCGTTCTCCAGAAGCCTAACAAAACCTGAATTTTCTGCAGGGGAGCAAGCCCGCCTTGCCGAGACGAATGAGGATGCCGACCCTCGCCTTCTCCGCTCATACACGCCCTTAGCGCGATAGCTGAAACCCTTGCACGCCTTCGCATCTTCGAATCCGGCCTCGAACATTGCGAGAATCCCAGTCTCCCCATCTTGCTGCGCAGTCCACTCAAGGCCACACAAGTAAAACTCCTCCCTAAGCATTTGGAACTCCCTACTAGCAATCAGCGCCTCCCCCTTCAGGATCGCACCACGGACTCGGCTCGCTAGAAGACTAGCCTCATCTGCATCCTGCTCAATGAAGCCGCCGTCGTCCCGAAGGGTCTCACCCTCCTCCCCTTCACCCCCTTCCTCCTGGCCCCCAACACTGGGCCGATGTACTACAACCTTTGTTACGTCGACCAGTCGGAACCCTGGTATTGCGTCAATAAGATTAAGGAAGAACTGAGTCCGGGTTGCTGGTGAAGGCAGATGGGTCAGCTCAACTTTCTTCGGGACGACCGTTTCCCCTTGCTTGGCGAGTTCATCAAGTACGGCGCGCGCAACCGACTCCATCCTCTGATTGGACTCATGTCGCACGGAGAGTCCGCTCGGCGACAAATGGATCGTCAGCCCGCCCTCCCTTTTGCGCTTCTGCCGCAGCCGCATCTTCCCGGGATCTAGCTCCGTGTAACCGACTGAGACGGCGATGGTTTCAGTCCCGCTGGATTGAAGAACGTGAGCCTCATTATGCTTGGCCGAGCGTTGCTCCTTCACTTTGTCTATAGCCGTAGCTACTTGCTCTTTTGTGAAGGAGCCAGAAACCTGTGATGACGTGAATTTTTCGGACCTATCTTCAGCTGCCGCCTTCTCCAAGATCCAGTTCAGATCCTCTAAATCGAGTGTCCACATGGCAATTTTTCGTTGGAGTTCCGCGCGATCAGTATCGCCGGACACCAGCATCCCGCGCCTCAGCAAGAACTGACGGAGAAGCCCGATCGGTAGCTTTCGCTTTGCCGTTTCGAGAAGATCTAGAATGTCCTTGTCATCAGCAAAATATGTACTCTTGCTCATGCCGCATTGCGCTCCATACCGAGATCTACTTGGCTGAACGACGTCACAATATTTGTTACTAGATCTACTCTGATCTTCGCCAACCGCTCACGCAACTCATTCGACTGATAATATTCGTCGGCATAGGCCTCGACGGCTCTCTGAAAGATCGCAGATGCGGTAGGGCTTGCTGACGGCATCCTTATTAACACACTGTCGCACTGCATCAAGATCTGGTAACGGAACAGGTAATCTATTAGGTACTTGAACTCGTCGACCGTTTCCCCGCGTCGATTATAATATACGAGCGCGGCATCCCCAGATCCTCCGACGGACTTCGGATCGATGTACCTACAGACTATTAGCGGCCCTTGCAGCGTTTCTATTGCCGCGCATTTTGATTGCACAGTCCTGGCGTGCTCTCCAATTAGATCCGGATAAAAAAACCAGAACTGATCGCCCGCGAAAGGGAGCGCCGCCTTCCCCCTGAGATTCGTTATATCGTGCGCAACAGTCGCCAGATATGCGATCTGCTGCGGACTCATCACATGCAGCGTCGTCCTTGAATTAATTGGAATTCTGTCCGTATCGGCTTGCGCGAGGATCGAGGAAAAGTCTTTGTCATAGGCGCCGTCGTGATTGTAGACAAAGAGTAAACCGGCAATATCCAAGCTTGTATCAGGGCTTGCATACAACGCTTGCCATTCAGGACTGAGGCCTGCACATGAGGTTGCTTTCGACAGACTAAGCAGCGCGCCATGCACAGTAGAACTTGTGATGCTTCCTTTAGCGTAACTTTTCAGGTCCACATTCAGATGCACCGTGCATGCGCGATACGGATGCTCATACCGGAAAACTACATCCGTTGGGTGCTTCGACACGCTGTGCGCACTATCTACGCAGTTCCAGTTCTGATCTGCGGGCAAGATGAGATTCCATCCGAACACGCCAAAAATCTCGTCAGCCACTTTCTTGGCAATCTCAGCAATCTTTCCGGTCTCCCCACCCATCCCAATTAGCCCCTGAGTTGTTCAGTGTGTATTTGTATCAAGATTTCGCAGCGGCGACGGTAGTCGTCGGCACGGTATTACCCTGCTGATGTGATATTCGGCACTTTTCGGTCTAAGTCATCGAGATGCCTGTATACCAGGCGTGGCACTGGAAAGGCTCTGGCGTATGGCGTACAAGAAACGCACTCTCGCCGCGCTCTTCCGGCACACCCGCCTCGAACATGAGAAAAAGGCGGCCATTCGGCCGCCTTTCTCTCACTTCATGCCCTGCATGTAGCACCAAGTTCCACCCTCAAACCCCCAGCGGATTCGGCTTCTCCTGATCCAGCTTGTAAAGCTTGATCGCCCGCGCCGCGTCCTTCGGCGTCATCTTCCCGTCCTTCGCCAACGCGTCGATCGCCGCGTGGGCGATGTAGTAACGGTCCACCTCGAAGTGGCGGCGCAGATTCGCGCGCGTATCCGAGCGGCCGAAGCCGTCGGTGCCGAGTACGGTGTAGGTGCGCGGGATGAAGCCGCGGATCTGGTCGGTGAAATTGCGCACGTAGTCGGTGGCGGCAATCACCGGGCCGGCGGGGCGGGACTCGATGCACTGCGTGACGTGGGCCTTGCGCGGCTTGTCCTCGGGGTGCATGCGGTTCCAGCGTTCGGCGTCGTAGCCGTCGCGGCGCAGTTCGGTGAAGCTGGGGCAGGACCAGATATCGCTGGTCACGCCGAAGTCCTTGTCCAGCAGCTCGGCCGCGGCAATGGCCTCGCGCAGGATGGTGCCGCTGCCCATCAGCTGCACGCGCAGCTCGCCCTTCTTGGGCTTGGCGCCGGCGTCCTTGAGCAGGTACATGCCCTTGATGACACCCTCGGCCGCGCCTTCGGGCAGCTCGGGGTGGCTGTAGTTCTCGTTCATCAGGGTGATGTAGTAGTACTCGTCGCGCTGCTCTTCGATCATGCGCAGCATGCCGTGCTGCAGGATCACCGCGACCTCACCGGCAAAGCTGGGGTCGTAGCTGCGGCAGTTGGGGATGGCGCCCGACAGCAGGTGGCTGTGGCCGTCCTCGTGCTGCAGGCCCTCGCCGTTGAGCGTGGTGCGGCCAGCGGTGCCGCCGAGCAGGAAGCCGCGCGCGCGCATGTCGGCCGCCTGCCAGGCGGCGTCGCCCACGCGCTGGAAGCCGAACATCGAGTAGTAGATGTAGAACGGCAGCAGCTGCAGGTTGTTGGTGGAGTAGCTGGTGGCGCTGGCCATCCACGAGGCGAAGGCGCCGGCCTCGGTGATGCCTTCCTGCAGCACCTGTCCGGTGCTGTCCTCGCGGTAGTACATCAGCTGGTCGCGGTCGACCGGCTTGTACTTCTGGCCTTCCGGCGCGTAGATGCCGATCTGGCGGAACAGGCCTTCCATGCCGAAGGTGCGCGCCTCGTCTGCGACGATGGGCACCACGCGCGGGCCGACCTGCTTGTCGCGCAGGATGATGTTGAGCGACTGCACGAAGGCCATCGTGGTGCTCATCTCGCGCTCGCCGGTGCTCTTCATCAGGCGCTCGAACACTTCGAGCTTGGGTGCGGTGAGCGACTCGTCGGCCTTGCGGCGGCGCTGCGGCACGAAGCCGCCCAGCGCGCGGCGGCGCTCGAGCAGGTACTGCACTTCGTCGGACTTCTCGCCGGGGTGGTAGAACGGGATGTTGCCGTCCTTGAGCAGCTCGTCGTCGACCGGGATCTTGAAGCGGTCGCGGAATGCGCGCACCGCATCGTCGTCGAGCTTCTTGGTGTTGTGGGTGGGGTTGAGCGCTTCGCCGGCGCTGCCCAGGCCGTAGCCCTTCACCGTCTTGGCCAGGATGACCGTGGGCTGGCCCTTGGTTTGCATGGCGTTGGTGTAGGCCGCATAGACCTTGTGCGGGTCGTGGCCGCCGCGGTTGAGGCGCCAGATGTCCTCGTCGGAGAGGCTGGCAACCATCGCCGCAGTCTCCGGGTACTTGCCGAAGAAGTTCTCGCGCGTGTAGGCGCCGCCGAAGGCCTTGCAGTTCTGGTACTCGCCGTCGACGGTTTCCATCATCAGCTTCTTGAGCAGGCCCTGGCTGTCCTTGGCCAGCAGCGGATCCCAGTAGCTGCCCCAGATGGTCTTGACCACGTTCCAGCCGGCGCCGCGGAACTGGCTCTCCAGCTCCTGGATGATCTTGCCGTTGCCGCGCACCGGGCCGTCCAGGCGCTGCAGGTTGCAGTTGACGACGAACACCAGGTTGTCCAGGCCTTCGCGGCCGGCGATCGACAGCGCGCCCAGGCTCTCGGGCTCGTCGGTTTCGCCGTCACCCAGGAAGCACCACACCTTGCGGTCGGACTTGGGCAGCAGGCCGCGCGATTCGAGGTACTTCCAGTTGCGCGCCTGGTAGATCGCGGCGATCGGGCCCAGGCCCATCGACACGGTGGGCACCTGCCAGAAGTCGGGCATCAGCCAGGGGTGCGGATACGAGGAGATGCCGCGGCCGTCGACCTCCATGCGGAAGTTGTCGATCTGCGATTCGCTGAGCCGGCCTTCGAGGAAGGCGCGCGCGTAGATGCCCGGCGAGCTGTGGCCCTGCGGGGCGATGAGATCACCCGGGTGGTCGCCTTCGGGGCCGCGGAAGAAGTGGTTGAAGCCCACGTCGTAGAGCGTGGCAGAGCTGGCGAAGCTGGCGATGTGGCCGCCCAGGTCGCCGGGCTTGCGGTTGGCGCGCACCACCATCGCCATCGCGTTCCAGCGGATGATCGAGCGGATCCGCCACTCCAGGGTCTGGTCGCCCGGGATCTTGGGCTCCAGATGGGTCGGGATGGTGTTGATGTACTCGGTGGTCGGCGCGAACGGCAGGTGGGCGCCGGCGCGGCGGGTCAGTTCGACCATGTCCTGCAGCAGCTGGTGGGCGCGCTCGGGCCCGCCGTGGTCGATGACCGCCTTGAGCGATTCGATCCACTCCCGGGTTTCGGTGGGATCGGGGTCGTTCTGCAGCACGTCGGTCAGCCAGTTCATCGCCTTGCTCCGCCGCGGCCCCTGGCCGCGCAATAGTCGTGGGGTAGGACCGCCGATTCTAGCAGGGGCGGCGGCGCGGCCCGGGACGCGGGCAGGCGGCGGAGCGCGGCGCGGAAGCAGTTGCGAAAGCAACCTTCGGGGCGCGCGGGGCCGGGGTTCGCGCTGCGGCAAGGGCTGTCCGGACCGACACGGGAGGCCACCGGAAGCCGGCTCCGCCAGACGGGCTGCGGGACTCCTTCGCATCCCGTACACATCCGCTGCGAAAGGATGGGCGGTTGTTGAACTCCCGGCGTCCCGCTTGCCCTCTTTCCACCGGGTCGGCAATGATCGCCGGGTGTGCAGGGGATTCGGGGGCCGCTCGGCGCCGGGGTTCCCTGCGTCCCGACCGGCCCACCTGTCCCCGAGCGATGCCGAACCCTGCCCTTCCAACCCCGCTGTCGAACTGGCGCCTGATCGCGCTCGGCCTGCTGGTCGCGCTGATCATCGTCTCGCCGTTCGTGCTGCTGCGGCAGGCCACGCAGAACGCCGACGACGCATGGCAGGCAGTGGCGCACACCCAGCGGGTCGAGATCACGGTGCAGACCCTGGCCTCGCACATGCGCAACCTGGAGGCGGGCGCGCTGTCGCTGGCCGGCGGCGTGGACAACGAGGCCCTGCGCAGGCGTGTCGCCGACAGCCGGGGGCAGATCCTGCCGCTGCTGCAGCAGTTGCAGGAGATGACGCGCGACAATCCCGAACAGCAGCTGCGCATCGGCGGCCTGCAGACCCATGTGCTGCTGCGCAAGGCCCAGGCCGACCACATCATCGACCAGGGCACGGACACCACCATCGCCGATATCGACGAGATGGTGGCGCGCTATCCGATCCAGGCGCTGATCGCCGGGATCGTCCAGGCCGAACAGACGCTGCTGGCCGAGCGCCAGGCGCGCGCGGACCGCGTGGTCGAGCGCGCGCGCACCGCGGCCTGGGTGGCGATGAGCTGCCAGCTGCTGCTGCTGGGGGGGGTGCTCGTCTATTCCGGACGCCAGATCGCCCACCGCCTGCGCGCCGAGACCGACGCGATGCGCGCCAGCGCGCGCGCCGGCGTGGTGCTCGACACGGTGCGCGAGCCGATCGTGGCGATCGACCACCAGCAGCGGGTGGTGATGCACAACGCTGCCTTCGCCGAACTGTTCGGCGTCGAGGACGACGCGCGCGGCATGCCGCTGGCCGAGATCGGCGATGGCGCGTGGCAGGACGAGCGCATGCTGCGCCGCCTGGCCGACGTGCTGGGCCGTGGCCGCGAGCTGTGGGACTTCGAGCAGGTGCAGCTCACGGCCGACGGGGTCGAGCGCACGATGATGATCAATGCCCGGCGCATGCCGCTGCCCGACAGCGAGGACTCGGTGGCGCTGGTGACCGCCAGCGACGTCAGCGTGCAGAAGGCCAGCGACCGCCAGATCCGCGAGCTCAACCGCCAGCTCGAGGGCAAGGTCGAGCAGGTCTCGGACGTCAACCGCGAGCTGGAGGCCTTCAGCTATTCGGTCTCGCACGACCTGCGCGCGCCGCTGCGCCACATCGCCGGCTTCGGCGACAAGCTCGGCCGGCACCTTGGCGACGGCGCGGACGAGAAGACCCGCCACTACATCGAGGTGATGGTGTCCTCGGCGCAGCGCATGTCGGCGCTGATCGACGACCTGCTGGTGTATTCGCGGCTGGGCCGCAGCGCGCTGCGCCTGCAGACGGTGGACATGCAGTCGCTGGCCTCCGAGACCCTGGCCATGCTCGACGCCAACAACGCGACCGACTCGCCCGGCCACGCGATCGAATGGCACGTCGCCCCGCTGCCGGTGGTGGTGGGTGACGAGAACATGCTGCGCCAGGTGTGGCTGAACCTGCTGGGCAACGCGGTCAAGTACAGCCGCGGCAGCGAGCCGGCGCAGATCGAGGTCGCCTATCGCCGCGGCGACGACGATGCGCACCACTTCACCGTGCGCGACAACGGCGCCGGCTTCGACATGAAGTACGCGAACAAGCTGTTTGGCGTATTCCAGCGCCTGCACGCGCCCAGCGAGTTCCCGGGCACGGGCATCGGCCTGGCCAGCGTGCGCCGGGTGCTGACGCGGCACGGCGGCCGCATCAGCGCCGAATCCGCGCCGGGCCAGGGCGCTACCTTCCATGTCACGCTGCCAGGCGCAGGCGACATCCCCGCATCCAACGAGAACAAGCCATGACCGAACTGCGCACCATCCTGCTGGCCGAAGACAGTCCGCACGACGCCGAGATGGCGATCGACGCGCTGCGCGAGGCGCACCTGGCCAACCCGATCGTCCATGTCGAGGACGGGGTGGAAGTGCTGGACTACCTGCACCGGCGCGGCAAGTGGGCCGACCGCGCCGAAGGCGATCCGGCGGTGCTGCTGCTGGACATCAAGATGCCGCGCATGGACGGGCTGGAAGTGCTGACCGAGCTGCGCGGGGACGACCGCTTCAAGGCCCTGCCGATCGTGGTGCTCTCGTCCTCGCGCGAGGAAAACGACCTGGCGGTGAGCTGGGACCTCGGGGTCAACGCCTACGTGGTCAAGCCGGTGGACGTGGCCCAGTTCTTCGATGCGGTGCGCACGCTTGGCCGCTTCTGGGCCGTGCTCAACGAACCGCCAGCGCTGGACTGACCGGCATGGCCGCGTGGTCCGTGCAGGATGCAGGACCTGGCATGGCGTGGCGCGTGCTGCTGGTCGACGACTCGGCCGATGACGCGGAGCTTGCCGAGTACGCGTTGCGCAAGGGTGGGCTGGTCGTCGAGTGCAGGCGCGCGTGTACCGCAGCGGGGGTGGAGCAGGCGCTGCGGGAGTTCGCGCCGCAGGTGGTGGTGTCGGACGTCAACCTGCCGGGCTATTCGGGCGCGGAAGCATTTGCGCTGGCCCGCGCCCACGATCCGGCCCTGCCCTTCGTCTTCGTGACCGGCGGCACGGCGCCGGGTGACAACCCGCCGCCTGCGGACGGCCTGCTGCTCAAGGACGACCTGGATGCGCTGCCGGCGTTGCTGCGCAGGCTGCTGATGACGGGCCGCGCCACGGTGCCGGACGCCTGAAGACGGACTTTGCTCCTTCCCCCGCTTGCGGGGAAGGCTGGGATGGGGGCGCTCGACGCGAGCCAGGCCACTGCAAGACCACGCCACCGGTTTCGCCCCCACCCCGGCCCTTCCCCGCAAGCGGAGGAGGGAGAAGATCAGGCGCCGGACTCCGCGCGCCTCAACTGCCTCGTTCGGCCAGTCGCTGCTTGCGGATCTGCGATTCGACCGCGGCGATCGCGGTCATGTTGACCACGCGGCGCGGGCGCGAGGCGGTGGTCAGCACGTGCGCGGGCTTGCTCACGCCCATCAGGATCGGGCCAAGCGCCACGCCGTCGGTCATCACCCGCACCATGTTGTAGGTGATGTTGGCCGCGTCCAGGTTGGGCATCACGAACAGGTTGGCGCGCCCTTCCAGCGTGCTGTTGGGGAAGATGCGGCGGCGGAAGTCCTCGTCCCAGGCGGTGTCGGCCATCATCTCGCCGTCCACTTCCAGCTTGGGTGCGCGCTTGCGCAGGATCTGCAGCGCCTGGCGCATCTTGCGTGCGCTGCAGTCGTCGTGGCTGCCGAAGTTGGAGTGCGAGAGCAGCGCGATCTTGGGCTCGATCCCGAACAGCTTGAGCCGGTAGGCCGCCTGGATGGTGCTCTCGGCGATCTGCTCTGGCGTGGGATCGTTCTGCACGTGCGTGTCGAGGAAGAACCACAGCCCGCGGTCGTTGATCACGCCGGTCATGGCCGAGGTGCTCTGCACGCCAGGATCGAGTTCGAACACGCTGCGGATGTAGCCCAGCTTCTTGTGGAAGCGGCCCACCAGCCCGGTGATCATCGCATCGGCTTCGCCGCGATCGACCATCACCGCCGCGATCAGCGTGGTGCGCGAGCGCAGCAGGCTCTTGGCCGCTTCGGGCGTCACGCCACGGCGCTCGGTGAGCTGGTGGTAGTGGGTCCAGTATTCGTGGAAGCGCGGGTCGTCGTCCTGGTTGGTGATCTCGAAGTCCACGCCCGCGCGCAGGCGCAGGCCCAGGCGCTCGATGCGCGATTGGATCACGTCCGGGCGCCCGATCAGGATCGGATGGGCCAGGCCTTCGTCGACCACGGTCTGCACGCCGCGCAGCACGGTCTCGTTCTCGCCTTCGGCATAGACCACGCGCTGGCGGTCGGCGCGGGCGCGGTCGTACAGCGGGCGCATCACCAGCGCGGTGCGGTGGTGGAACTGCGCGAGCTTCTCGCGATACGCCGCCATGTCCTCGATCGGACGCGTGGCCACGCCGGTGTCCATCGCCGCCTGCGCCACCGCGATGGCCACGATGGTCAGCAGGCGCGGGTCGAACGGGCGCGGGATGATGTAGTCGCGGCCGAAGCAGGGAATCTCCTCGCCGTAGGCCGCGCCCAAGTCGCTGGCCTCGCTCTTGGCCAGTGCCGCGATCGCGTGCACGCAGGCCAGCTTCATCGCCTCGTTGATGCCGGTCGCGCCCACGTCCAGCGCGCCACGGAAGATGTAGGGGAAGCAGAGCGCGTTGTTGACCTGGTTGGGGAAGTCGGAGCGGCCGGTGGCGATGATCGCGTCCGGACGGATCGCGCGCGCTTCTTCGGGCAGGATCTCCGGGTAGGGATTGGCCAGGGCGAGGATGATCGGGTTGTCCGCCATCGTCGCGACCATCTCCGGCTTGAGGATGCCGCCGGCCGACAGGCCCAGGAAGACGTCCGCGCCCTCGACCATCTGCGCCAGGGTGCGGTGCGGGGTGTCGCGCGCGTAGCGGCGCTTGGCCTCATCCAGGTCGTCGCGGCTGGTGTGGATCACGCCGCCGCGATCAAAGGCGGTGATGTTCTCGGGCTTCAGTCCCAGCGCCACCAGCATGTCCAGGCAGGCGATGCCGGCCGCGCCCGCGCCGGTGGTGGCGAGTTTCACGTCCTCGATCTTCTTGCCGGCAATCTCCAGCGCATTGACCACCGCCGCGCCGACGATGATCGCGGTGCCGTGCTGGTCGTCGTGGAAGACCGGGATCTTCAGCCGCTCGCGCAGCTTGCGCTCGACGATGAAGCACTCGGGCGCCTTGATGTCCTCGAGGTTGATGCCGCCGAAGGTGGGTTCGAGGCTGGCGATGATCTCGACCAGCTTGTCGGGGTCCTTCTCGTCGATCTCGATGTCGAACACGTCGATGCCGGCGAATTTCTGGAACAGCACGCCCTTGCCCTCCATCACCGGCTTGCCGGCGAGCGGGCCGATGTCGCCCAGGCCCAGCACCGCGGTGCCGTTGGAGATCACCGCCACCAGGTTGCCGCGCGCGGTGTAGTCGCTGGCCTTGGACGGATCGGCCGCGATTTCTTCGCAGGCATAGGCCACGCCCGGCGAGTACGCCAGCGCCAGGTCGCGCTGGGTCAGCATCGGCTTGGTCGCCATCACCTTGATCTTGCCGCGCGGCTCCACGCGGTGGTAGTCGAGGGCGGATTGGCGGAAGGCCTGGGCGTTTTCGGAGTTGCTGGGCTTTTCGTCGGACATCATGGGCAGGCCGTGGACTGAAGCTTGATTCTAGCCCCACGCTCGCGACCGATCTTGGCTGATCGCCGCGGCGGGGCTGCGGAACCCGGCCGCGAGGCGCCCCCAGGCTCGCAGCGGCGGCAGCGCAGGCCGGCCCGGCTCAGCTGTGATCCGGCAGCCGGTCCAGCCTGATCCGGTTGGCGAACAGCGAGAACGCCAGTTGCCCGGCCAGGCCGTTGGCGCGTGCGACCCAGTCGGGCAGCCAGCGCGGCGGGGCGAGCACGCCGGCTTCGAACAAGGGGTCCAGGCGCGTCACATCGTCCAGGGTCATCTTGCCGGCGAACAGGCGCCGGCACTGGCGCAAGCGGCCTTCGCGCAGCGCCTGGCGGAAGAAGGTGTGCACCTCGACGAGGCCGCGCAGGTAGACGGTGTCCTTGGCGAAGGCGGCACCGCCGCCCAGCGGCACGCCGCGGAACACACGCTGGGCCGAGGCGAAGCTTTCCGCCGCATCCTGCCCCGCGTCGCGGAACCAGCCGAACACCTGCAGGAAATCGGCGCCGTCCAGCGCCATCGCGATCGCCTCGGTGCGCAGGCTCACACGTTTCATGCGCTCGATGTCGATGCTGCCGGTGATCTGTTCGGCGAGCACCGCCAGGCCTTCCTGGGTGGCGGTGATCCGCGGTGAGGACATCGCCAGGCTCGGCAACACGGTCTGTTCGCGGCCGTTGAGCGCGGTCAGCGAATGCACCAGCGCCTCGTGGTGCAGCAGCTGCGCGCGGTCGTAGTCGCTGAACGCGGCGCCGTCGCGCAGGCGGATGCGGTAGGCGCCGGCGGCCGCCTTGGCGATCAGCTCCGGATCCAGCTCCACCGTCACCACGCGGCCGCCGAAGAAGGCGTCCAGCTGGTTCTGCAGCTGCAGCTGCAGGGCGGTGGCCGAGATCGGCACCTGCTCTTCGGGCGCGAGCAGTTCGCGGTCCAGTTCGTCGGCGATGCCGATGAAGTGGCGCGCCGCCTCGCGCGTGGTGATGGTGCCGCCCGGCAGCGGGTCGCCGGGATGTCCGTAGAGCATCACCGACAGCGCGCCAGCTTCCCGCGTTCCCAGCGTTTCGAGCATGCGCGCCGCCAGCTGCCAGTGCCGTGCCGAATCGATCAGGTAGGCGCCCAGCGGGTGGCCCGGGTCCGCGGCCGCGACGATCGCGTCCAGCTCGTGCCGGACGTCGCTGAAATCGTGGGCCGCGTACTCGAACCGGGGCATGCGCTCCACGCCGCGCGCCAGGTCGGCCAGGAACGTCCGCTGCACCGCGGCCGGCCAGCTGGCCAGCGCCAGCACGCGCAGGCCGCGCGCGGCGCGGACCATGCGCGCGTCGAGGGCGGCGTGGTGGGCGATGGAGTCGGGCATTTGCGTGATCCCCGGAAGGGTGCGCACACGCTAGCGGAAAATGGTGGCGCAGGCCGGAACAGCGCCGTGGACGCGCTCAGGGCCTGCGCGGCTTCCCGTCACGCCGCGTCGCCGGCTTGCCCGGGCGCACCTCGGCCTTTTGCGCCAGCCGCGAGGCCAGCCGCTCCGCCGCCACCGCCACCTCGTCGCGCAGCTTGAGGTAGTTGCCCAGCCGGCCGCGATCGAGCGTGCCGGCCGCCAGCGCCGCCTGCAGCGCGCAGCCGGGCTCGCGTTCGTGGCTGCAATCGCGGAAGCGGCACTGCTCGGCCAGCGCCTCGATCTCGCCGAAGCCGCCGTCGGCCAGACCTTCCTCGCCGGTCGGCTTGAGCTCGCGCATGCCCGGCGTGTCGATCAGGCAGGCGCCGGACGGCAGCGGGATCAGGGCGCGATAGGTGGTGGTGTGGCGGCCGCGCGCGTCGGACTCACGCACCGCGGCGGTCTTCATCTTCTCCACGCCGAGCAGGGAATTGGTCAGCGTCGACTTGCCGGCACCCGACGATCCCACCAGCACCGCGGTCGCGCCTGCCGGCAGGTACCGATCAAGCGCGCGCACGCTGTCCGGATCGCGCGCGTTGACCGCGAGCACGGCCACGCCCTGCCCCGCCACGACCGACAGCGCCGCCAGCGCGGCATCGGCGTCGGCGCCGGGACAGTCGGCCTTGGTCAGCACCACCACCGGCGTCACGCCGTCGGCCTGGACCAGCAGCAGGTAGCGCTCGATGCGGCGCGGATTGAAATCCCCGTCCAGCCCGCACACCACCAGCACCACGTCGATGTTGGCGGCGATCAGCTGCTGGCGGTAATGCTCGCCGGCGGCGCCGCGCTTGATCGCGCTGTGCCTGGGCAACATGGCGACGATGCTGCCGTCCTCGACCAGCACCCAGTCGCCAACCACCGCGCGCGCTTCGGGCGCGACCTTGCCCTTGCGGTAGCCGGGCGGGCGCTGCCACTCGGGCGGGGATTCGACGGTGAAGGCGCGGTCGGTTGCATCGGCAACCACGTAGCCGCTGCGGTGCTGTTCGATCACCCGCGCCGGCTGTGCCTGCGGGTGGGCATCCATCAGCTCCGCCCAGGGTCCCGGCCCCGGCCTGCCGGCAAAGGGCCAGCCGATGGCACGCAGCGCACTGGTGACGGGGTTCAAACGCGTGCGGGCATGGTGTGCATGGCGCGATTCTACCGCCGCAGCGGCGTATGATCCGACGTTTCGCGCGGCCTCCCGCCGCCTTTGTGCCGCTCCGATGTCCGCTCCCAGCCTGCCCACCCGCGAACGCCTGTCCGAAGTCCGCTACGAAATCCGCGGAGAACTCGCCCGGCGCGCCCGCGAGCTCGAGGGTCAGGGCCACAGCCTGATCAAGCTCAACATCGGCAATCCGGGCGCCTTCGGCTTCCGCGCGCCTGAGCACCTGCAGCGCGCGATCGCCGACCACATCCACCACACCGATCCCTACACCCACCAGCAGGGCCTGCCGGAAGCGCGCGAGGCAATCGCCGCGCACCACGTCGCGCGCGGCACACCCTGGGCCTCGGCCGAGCGCGTATTCATCGGCAACGGCGTGAGCGAGCTGATCGACATCTCGCTGCGCGCCCTGCTCAATCCCGGCGACGAAGTGCTGGTGCCCTCGCCCGACTATCCGCTGTGGTCGGCGGCCACCATCCTCAACGACGGGCGCCCGGTCTTCTACCGGTGCCACGAAGGCAGCGGTTTCCTGCCCGACCCGGTCGAGATGGAGGCGCTGGTGTCCGCGCGCACCCGCGCCATCGTGCTGATCAACCCGAACAACCCGACCGGCGCCAGCTATCCGCGCGAGTTGCTCGAACGCATCGTCGCGATCGCCGCGAAGCACAACGTGCTGCTGCTGTGCGACGAGATCTACGACAGCATCCTCTACGACGGCAACACCTTCGTGCCGGTCGCGCCGCTGGCCGGCGACGTGCCCTGCCTGTCCTTCGGCGGCCTGAGCAAGGTGCATCGCGCCTGCGGCTGGCGCGTGGGCTGGGCGGTGCTGTCGGGCGATCCGGCGCGCAGCACCGCGTTCCGCAACGCCATGGACCTGCTCGGCGCGCTGCGCCTGTGCGCCAACGTGCCGGGGCAGTTCGCGATCGAGGCCGCGCTGACCGGCGCCGACACCATCACCCCGCTGTGCTCGCCGGGCGGACGCCTGTACGAAGCGCGACGCGCGGTGATCGAGGCCTGCGCGGCCAGCGAACACCTTGAGCTGGTTGCACCTGCCGGCGCGCTGTACGCGTTCCCGGGCGTGGTCGGCGACGCCGCGCAGGGTTTCGACGACCACGGCTTCGCGCTGGAGCTGATGGAAACCGAGGACCTGCTGATCGTGCCGGGCACCAGCTTCAACGTGCCCTACCGCAACCACTTCCGCGTCACCCTGCTGCCGCAGCCGGAGATGCTGGTCGAGGTGTTCGCACGCATCGACCGCGTGCTGGAGCGCCGCGCCGTGGCCAACCGCAAAGTCGTGCCGCTGAAGAAGAAGGCGCAGCCGGCGGCGTGAGGGTGGCGACGCTGAGGGGCGGACGGCTTTTTTTGCCGCGGATTACGCGGATGAACGCGGATATGTACTTGGCTTGATTCGCGTTGATCCGCGTAATCCGCGTAATCCGTGGCAAAAAAGATTCTTCCAGGGACCGATGACGGACACGATGACGGACGCGATTTCCTGGCTCGCCCTCGGCGACAGTTACACCATCGGTGAAGGCATCGACGAGGCCGGGCGCTGGCCGCTGCAGCTTGCCGCGGCGCTGCGCGAGGGGGGCATCGCGCTGGCCGATCCGCGGATCATCGCCACCACCGGCTGGACCACGGACGAACTGTCGGTGGCGATCGATGCGGCCGCGCCGCTGGGTCGCTTCGGTTTCGTGAGCCTGCTGGTCGGCGTCAACAACCAGTACCGGGGTCGCGCGCTGGCCAACTATCGCGGGGAGTTCGATGCCCTGCTCGCACGCGCCACCGTCCTTGCCGGCGATCGCGCGGACCGCGTGCTGGTGCTGTCGATCCCAGACTGGGGCGTGACGCCATTCGCGGCCGGCACCGGGCGCGACCGCGCGACCATCGCGCGTGAACTCGACGGCCACAACGCAGCCGCGCGGGCGCTGTGCAAGGCGCGCGGCATCGCCTTCGTCGACATCACGCCGGTCAGCCGCGCACGCGGCGCCGAGCCGATGATGCTGGCCGCCGATGGCCTGCATCCGTCCGCGGCGATGTACGCGCAGTGGACGCGTCTGGCGCTGCCCGTGGCGCGTCGGTTACTGTCCGCGCATGACTGACCAGACCCTGCGGCCGCTCGATGCCGCAACCGCAAAGGGAATTGCGCGCGCCTTCCTGCCGGCGCACGCCCTCGGCAACCGCTACGACTACTACTACACCCTGATCAAGCTGCGCACCGACCCGCTGTACCCGGGCGTGCTCGATGCGCTGCGCGGCTGCAGCGCGCCGCTGCTCGACCTGGGCTGCGGACTCGGCCTGCTCGCGCATGCGCTGCGCGTGGACGGACAGGCGATGCCCTATGTCGGCGTGGACATCGATGCGCCCAAGATCGAGCGCGCGCGCCGCATCGCCAGCCAGTCCGGCCTGGCCGACACGCGCTTTGACGTGGTCGACCTGGCAAGTGGCTATCCGCCGCATTCGGGCAGCGTGGCGATCCTGGACGTGCTGCAGTTCCTCACCCGCGAGCAGCAGGCGACCCTGCTCGATGCCGCGATCGCAATGCTCGCGCCGGGCGCGGTCCTGGTCATGCGCGCCGCGCTCGACGACGGCGGCGCCCGCATCCGCCGCACCCGCGCCGGCGACCGCTTTGCCGCGCTGACCGGCTGGATGCCCGACCGACCCAAGCACTACCCGACCGTGGATGAACTGCGCGCACGGTTCGACGTGGCCGGCCTGGCGGTGGACATCCGCCCGTGGTTCGGCAACACGCCGTTCAACAACTGGCTGGTGGTGGCGAGGTTGCCGGAGGCTCGGGGCTGAGCTGGGCGGGTGCGGCGGCTGACGCGGTGATCGCGGCTGAAGCCGCTCCTACAAAGAGCGGGAACGGTGCCTACTGGACGCGGTGATCGCGGCTGAGGCCGCTCCTGCAAGGAGCGGGAACGGTGCCTACTGGGCGCGGTGATCGCGGCTGAAGCCGCTCCTACAAGGAGGGGCGTGAACCGTGGCTTCTGTAGGAGCGGCTTCAGCCGCGAACGCGACCTACGCAACCGTGATCCATCCGCCCCGCGCGACACCACGTCGACAACGCGCCCCTACACGCCGCGCGGCACCACGGCCCGGTACCCCAGCGCATCCAGCCGCTGCAGCAGCCCGCCGATCATCTCGACGCTGCGCCCATGCGGCGCGCCTTCGTGCAGGAGCACGATCGCGCCAGGCGCCAGGTCACGCTCGATGCTGGACACCACCCGCCCCACGTCGCTGTGCACCGCGTCGAAGCCGCGCGCGCTCCACGCCACCCGCGCCAGCCCCGCATCGCGCAACGGCGCCGATACGAACGGGTTGGCATGCCCGACCACGGCGCGGAACCAGCGCGGCGCCTGTCCGGTCGCCTCGGCAAGCTGGCGCTGCGCGTCGAAGATCTCCGCGCGCATCCGCCGCGGCCCCAGCGCCCAGAACCAGGCCTGCGGATGCGAGCGGCTGTGGTTGCCGATGTCGTGCCCGCGCCGCGCGATCTCGCGCACCAGTTCCGGGCGCGCCGCGGCGCGGTCGCCGACCAGGAAGAAGGTCGCCTTCGCAGCGTGCGCATCGAGCAGGTCGAGCACCTCCACCGTGTCGTCGGAAGGGCCGTCGTCGATCGTCAGCCAGACCTCGCGTACCTGCGACGGCAGCCGCGACAGCACCGGCCCGTACAGCGGCGAATTTGGCGCCAGCACGCCCCACCAGGCCAGCGCATGCGTGGCCAGCATCAGCGGCAGCCCCACGGCCCAGCCCCAGCGCCACCAGGCCCAGGCCACCAGCAGCTGCGACAGCAGCAGCAGCGGCAGCCAGGCGTGCGGCCGGCGTGGGGGACGGTGCAGGATTTCCATGCGTGGATGATGCCACCGCGCGCCGCGCGCAACGCCGTGTTGCAGGCCGTCCACGGACGATCGCGGTACCATGGCAGGCCCGCTCCAAGGATCGCCGCCATGTCCCTTGACCCCGCCCTGCGCACCCGCATCGACTCGCTGCTGCAGGCCAACCGCGCCGTGCTGTTCATGAAGGGCGTGCCGGCCGCGCCACAGTGCGGATTCTCGGCCAAGGCGATATCGGCGCTGGACGCGCTGGGCGCCGACTATGCGCACGTGAACGTGCTGGCCGACGCCGAGATCCGCGAAGGCATCAAGGCCTACGGCGACTGGCCGACGATCCCGCAGCTGTACGTGAACGGCGAGCTGGTCGGCGGCAGCGACATCATCGCGCAGATGGTCAACAGCGGCGAGCTGCATACCGCGCTGGGCCTGCCCGCGCCGGACCGCACGCCGCCGTCGATCACGATCACGCCCACCGCGCTGAAGATGATCCGCCAGGCGATCGACGATGCCGGCGGCGAGGTGGTGCTGCAGGTGGACGTGGACCGCAACTTCCGCACCCGCCTGAACCTGGGTCCTGCGGACGCCGACGCCGTGTTATCCGAGGTCGAAGGCGTGCGCGTGCAGTTCGACCTGGCCGGCGCGCGCCGCGCCGAAGGCCTGACCATCGACTTTGCCGACGACATGCGCGGCAAGGGCCTGGTGATCGAGAACCCGAACGCACCACCACCGGTGTCGCAGACCAGCCCGGGCGAGGTCGAAGCGCGGGTGCGCGCAGGCGAGATGACCCTGGTCGACGTGCGTCCGCCGGAAGAGCGTGCGATCGCGTCGGTGCCGGTGGCGTTCATGACCTTCGACGCGGGGCGCGCCGAGGTCGAGGCGCTGCCCAAGGACGCGGCGATCGCGTTCATGTGCCACGGCGGCGGTCGCAGCGGCCGCGATGCCGAGGAATTCCGCCTGATGGGCTTCCGCAATGTGCACAACGTGGCGGGTGGCATCGGCGCCTGGTCGGATACGGTGGACCCGTCAATCCCGAAGTACTGAGCCTGCCGGCGCGTTGCCGGCCCCTCAGAACCCGCCGCCGGCGTCGAGCCAGGCCTGCTCGTCGGGTGTGCTGATCCGGCCCAGCGCGCGGTTGCGGTGCGGGAAGCGGCCGAAGCGTTCGATCACGTCCAGGTGCCTTTGCGCATAGCCGATGTAACCCGGCTCGCCCATCGCCGTGAACAGGGCGACTGCGCGATGCTGGTCTTCCATCGCTTCGGAATGCTCGAAGGGCATGTACATGAAAGCGCGCGCCCCGGCGTCCACTTCCTGGTCGAAGCCGGCGTCAACGGCGCGCGTGGCGTAGTGCAGGGCCAACGGATCGGTTGCGAAGGAATGCCCGCTGCCGCGGAAGATGTTGCGCGGGATCTGGTCGAGCAGGATCAGCAGCGCCAGCGCGCCGTCAGCGCTGTCCATCCAGGCCTCGCACTCGCGCCGCGCGGCGGCGAAATGCGCATCGGTGAAGCGTTCGCGGCATTGCGCATCGAACGCCGTGCCGCCGTTGAACCACTTCGCGTATCCGGCCTCTCGCCAGAAGCCGGTGACCTGCTGGATGTCGGGTTGTTCGTCCATGCCGCCATCTTAGCGCTCGCGGCGCCTGGTTCGCTTTCCGGCCGCCCGGGCTACTCGTCAAACCTCAGGTGCCGCACCGACTTTCCGTGGCGGCGGATCAGGCGCAAGGCCTCGATCCCGATCTGGATGTGGCGCTCGACATATTCCGCGCTGACCTTCGCATCCGAGGCCTCGGTCTTGACCCCTTCCGGGATCATCGGCTGGTCGCTCACCAGCAGCAGCGCGCCGGAGGGGATGCGGTTGGCAAAGCCGGCGGCGAAGATCGTCGCGGTCTCCATGTCGATGGCCATGCAGCGCATTGCGCGCAGCCGCTCCTTGAAGGCGTCGTCGTGTTCCCAGACGCGGCGATTGGTGGTGTACACCGTGCCGGTCCAGTAGTCGTGCCCGAGGTCGCGGATCATGGTGGAAACAGCGCGCTGCAGCGCAAACGCGGGCAACGCCGGGACTTCCGCCGGCAGGTAGTCGTCGGAGGTGCCTTCGCCGCGGATCGCCGCGATCGGCAGCACCAGGTCGCCGAGCTGGTTTTTGCGCTTCAGGCCGCCGCACTTGCCCAGGAACAGCGCCGCCTTGGGCGCGATTGCGGACAGCAGGTCCATCATGGTGGCCGCGTTGGGGCTGCCCATGCCGAAGTTGATCATGGTGATGCCGTCGGCGGTGGCGCTGGGCATCGGCCGGTCGAGGCCAACCACCGACGCGCCGGTCATGCGACTGAAGTGGCCGAGGTAGCCGCCGAAATTGGTCAGCAGGATGTGCTGGCCGAACTCGGCAAGCGGCACGCCGGTGTAGCGCGGCAGCCAGTTCTGGACGATGTCCACCTTTTCCTTCATGCATGGCCTCCGGTTGCCGCGCAGGTTTCGCGCCGATTGTGTCACGCAGCATGACTTTCGGCCGCTTGGCGGGGCCCCGGCGAGCGGGTACCGTCGGCCGGTTCATCCGATGAAAGGCCGCCATGATCCGTCCCCTGACCGCCGCGCTGTGCGCAGCCCTGCTCGCCGGCTGCGCAAGCACCGCCACCGGCGATCCGCCGCCGCAGTCCAGCGGCGCGCAGCCCGGCGGCGACGCCTACGCCAGCACCTATCGCGCGATCGCTTCGGCGCCGGTGCTGATCAGCGGCGCGACCGTGCTCACCGGTGACGGCCGCCGCCTCGACAACGCCGACGTGCTGCTGCAGGACGGCAAGGTGGCGCAGGTCGGCAGCGGCCTGTCGGCGGGTGCCGACGCGATTCGCGTCGACGGCAGCGGCAAGTGGGTGACGCCGGGCCTGATCGACGTGCACTCGCACCTGGGCGTGTATCCCAGCCCCGGCGCCAGCGCGCACAGCGATGGCAACGAGGCCACTGCGCCCGTCACCGCACAGGTCTGGGCCGAGCATTCGGTGTGGCCGCAGGATCCGGGTTTCGGCGCGGCGCTGGCCGGCGGCGTGACCTCACTGCAGATCCTGCCCGGTTCGGCCAACCTGGTCGGCGGCCGCGGGGTGACGCTCAAGAACGTGGCGGCCACCACCGCCCAGGGGATGAAGTTCCCGGACGCGCCGCACGGGCTGAAGATGGCCTGCGGCGAGAACCCCAAGCGCGTCTACGGCCAGAAGGGCGGCCCGTCCACGCGCATGGGCAACGTGGCCGGCTACCGTGCGGCCTTCATCGACGCGCAGGACTACGCGCGCAAGCGCGAGAAGGACGGCGCCACCAAACGCGACCTCAAGCTCGAAACGCTGGCCGGCGCGATGTCGGGCGAGATCCTGGTGCACATCCACTGCTACCGCGCCGACGAGATGGCGCAGATGCTGGACCTGGCCAGGGAGTTCGACTTCAGGATCGCCGCGTTCCACCACGGCGTGGAGGCCTACAAGCTGGCCGACCGGCTCGGCGCCGAAGGCGTGTGCGGCGCGCTGTGGGCCGACTGGTGGGGCTTCAAGATGGAGGCCTTCGATGGCATCCAGGAGAACATCGCGATCGTCGACCGCGCGCCGGGCGGCTGCGCGATCGTGCATTCGGATTCGGACGAGGGCATCCAGCGGCTCAACCAGGAGGCGGCCAAGGTGATGGCGAACGCGCGCCGCGCAGGGCTCGAGATCGCGCCCGAGCATGCGATCCGCTGGCTCACGCAGAACGCGGCGAAGTCACTCGGCGTGCAGGGCGTCACCGGCACGCTGGAGGCCGGCAAGATGGGCGACGTGGTGCTGTGGAACGGCAATCCCTTCAGCGTGTACGCGCAGGCCGAACAGGTCTGGATCGACGGCGCGCGCGTCTACGACCGCAACGATCGATCGCTGCAGCCGGTGACGGACTTCATGCTGGGGCAGCCGACGGCGCAGGGAGGTGTGCGATGAGCGGGCGTCGCTTGCGCTCGTCATCCCAGCGCACGCTGGAAACGCTTTGCAACAGCCTGAAAGGCTGGTCATCCATTTGCTCTTCAGCCCCTATGCCTGCCATGTCGACATTGAAGTCAAGGTGGATCCCAGCGTTCGCTGGGATGACGGCCAAGGCGGGGCTCGTGTCCCTGCTCGCGGTCGCTATCGTCGGCCCGGTCGCTGCGCAGGACCTACTGATCCGCAATGCCACCGTGCACACCGCCACCGAGCGCGGCACGCTGCAGGGCGCCGACGTGCTGGTGCAGAACGGGCGCATCGCTGCGGTCGGCACCGGCCTGGCGGCCGGTTCGGCGCAGGTGGTCGATGCACAGGGCCAGCCGCTGACGCCAGCGTTCTTCGGCGGCATCACCGGCATCGGCATCGAGGAGGTCTCGGGCGAGGCTTCGACCCGCGACGCCTCGCTGGCGCTGGGCGAGAACGCGAAGGACATGCGCGTTCGCCCCGAGTTCGACGTCACCCTGGCCTACAACCCCGAGTCGATCCTGCTGCCGGTTGCGCGCGTGGAGGGCATCGGCTTCACCCTGCTCAGCGCCGGCACCACGCCGGGCGGGTCGCTCATCGGCGGCCAGGGCGCACTGGTGCGGCTGGACGGCAGCCCCGATCCCGCGGGCCCGAAGGTGCTGTTCGTGTCGCTCGGGGCCAATGCCTCCAGGCTCAGCGGCGCATCGCGCGCCGGGCAGTGGATGCTGCTCGACCAACTGGTCGAAGAAGCCCGCGGCCGCATTCCGGCTGATTCGAACTTCGCCCTGCTCACCCCGGCCGGCCGCGCCACGCTTGGCCGCTACCTGGGCAACGGCGGGCGCGTGGTGGTCGAGATCGACCGCGCCGCCGACATCCGCCAGCTGCTGCGCTGGTCGCAGGAGCACCGGGTCCGCATCGCGATTTCCGGCGGGGCCGAGGCCTGGAAGCTGGGTCCGCAGCTGGCCGCCGCCGACGTGCCGGTGTTCGTGGACACCCTGGCCAACCTGCCGGGCAACTTCGACCGCCTCGGTGCGACCCTGGAGAACGCTGCGCGGCTGCACGCAGCCGGCGTGCGGGTGGGCTTCAGCCAGTCCGGCGATGCCTCGCACAACGCGCGCAAGGTGCGCCAGCTGGCCGGCAACGCGGTGGCCAACGGTCTGCCCTGGGACGCGGCCCTGGCCGGACTGACGCGAGTGCCGGCGCAGGCCTTCGGCGCGGGCGACCGGTTGGGCACGATCGCGGTCGGGCAGACCGCCGACCTGGTGCTGTGGACCGGCGACCCGCTCGACGTGGCGCATACCGCACGGCAGGTGTGGCTGGGCGGACGGTCGATCCCGATGCGCTCGCGCCAGACAGAACTGCGCGACCGCTACCTGCGCGCCGAACCTGATGCGGAGTCCGGCGCCCTGCCGCGCGCCTATCCGGCCAGGATCGACTGAGCCAAGCCGAGTCTGCGCCGGGCATCCGGCGCGGGTCCTGGCACCGCACAGCCCGCCGGCGACGACCGCGGGCTGGATGCGACGCTTGTTTCACTCTTCAGGCCGCCGCAAGCGCCACAATGCGGTGCGACCGCTGACGGGGCACGGCCCCCGGGAGGCTTCATGCGCATCGGAATCGTCGTCGACTCGGCCTGCGACCTGCCGGTCGATTTCCTCAAGGCCCACGAGGTCGAGATCCTGCCGATCTCGGTCCGCATCGGTGACGACCTGCAGGTCGACTACCGCGACGAGGCCGACACCCTGGCCTTCCTGCACGCGCACATCGCCGAGCGCGGCGCGAGCGCCGAGACCATCCCCTTCAGCGTCGAGCAGATCCGCGACCTGTTCCTGCAGCGGCTGGTGGTCGACTACGACCACGTGTTCTGCATCACCGTCACCAGCACGCGCAGCCCGATCTTCGAGAACGCGCGCCAGGCCAGCTACGCGATCCTCAACGAATACAGGCCGGTGCGCGCCGCGGCCGGGCACGCAACCCCGTTCGCGCTGCGCGTGATCGACACGCAGAACCTGTTTTCGGCGCAGGGCGTGCTGCCGGTCGAAGCGGTGCGACTACGCGCCGCCGGCGAAGGACCGGGCCGGATCCGCGGGCGCCTGGAGCACCTGGCCCTGCATACCTATGGCTACCTGGTGCCGCGCGACCTGTACTACATCCGCAACCGCGCCCGGCACAAGGGCGACCGCAGCGTCGGGCTGCTGAGCGCCGCGCTGGGCACCGCGCTCGACATCAAGCCGGTGCTGCGCGGCTGGCGCGGCGACACCGGCCCGGTGGCCAAGATCAAGGGCTTCGATCCGGCCGTGCGTGCGCTGTTCGAGTTCGCCGCGCGCCGGGTCGAGGCCGGCCTGCTCACCCCCACGCTATGCCTGTGCTACGGCGGCGAGCTCGACGAGATGCGCGCGATGCCCGGCTACGAGGCGCTGCGCAGCGCCTGCGCCGATCACGGCATCGAGGTGTTCGAAGCCGTGATGAGCCTGACCGGCATGGTCAACGTGGGCAAGGGCGCGGTCTGCGTCGGCCTTGCCGCCGAGCCGCACGCGTTCGCCTGACCACGACGCAGCCTCGACGCGACGCTGCTAGTCTGGCCTGCCCCTACACACGGGAGCGCCCATGTCCGTCCGCTACATGATCCGCCTGCCCGATCCCGAGCGCGTGCGCGCCTCGGGGGAGTTTGCTTTCCACTCGCATGGCGCCGAAGGCATGGCGCAGGAGCTGCAGGACGCCCTGCGCGGCGATGCGCTGTTCCAGCGCTGGCGGGCCACGCAGGACGATCCCGATGCGATCGACCCCGCACTCGGCGTCACCGATGCGTCGGCGGTGGTGCAAGGCCTGCCGCACGACCTGCATATCGACCTGGTCGCCGACACCGCGATCCCCGGCCCGGTGTTCAAGCACCGCATGCGCCTGCTGGCCGGCAGCGCCTGGGAACTGCGCGACGTGCGCACGCCCTGAACGCGGCCAGCGCTTCGCTGCGGTGTTGCCTGATCGGCGGCCGCTGATGGCGTCGCGGCAACAGATGCTTCTCGCCTGGAGCGGCGGCAAGGACGCAGCCTGGACGCTGCACGTCCTGCGCCAGCGCGCGGACGTGGACGTGGTCGGCCTGCTGGCAACGGTGTCGGCTGCAGACGGCCGCGCCACGATGCAGGGCGTGGCCGGCGAGGTGTTGCGCGCGCAGGCGCTGGCGGCCGGGTTGCCGCTGTTCGAAGTCGACCTGCGCGAACCGGTCGGCAACGCGGAGTACGTGGCGCGGATGGCGCAGGCATTGGCGAGCGCGGCCGCGCGCTGGCCTGGCGTGGACACCGTCGCCTTCGGCGACCTGCTGCTGGCCGACATCCGCGCCTGGCGCGAAGCGCAGATGGCGCAGATCGGCTGGCGGATCGAGACGCCGCTGTTCGGCAGCGAGACCGGAGCGCTGGCGCGCGAAATGCTGCGCGGCGGACTGCGCGCGTCGCTGTGCTGCGTGGACACGGACCAGCTCGATGCCGGCTTTGCCGGGCGCCCGTTCGACGCCGCGCTGCTGGCCGCCCTGCCCGACGGCGTGGACCCCTGCGGCGAGAACGGCGAGTTCCACACCTGCGTCCACGACGGCCCCATGTTCGACGCGCCGCTGGCGCTGTCGCCCGGCGCGACCTGGCTCCGCGACGGGCGCTTCGCCGTCACCGATTTCCTGCTGTCCGGCGCAACTGCCGCCCGCTCAGAACCCGGTTGACGCACTCGCGTCGCAGCGCCTGCGCAGGTAGTCGAACGCGGCATGCGCGCGACCGGCAACCTCCCCCGGCGGACGGATCCCGTGGTCAGTCCAGGGTGTAACCCACGCGGAACCCGCCCCAGTGGCGGCCGTTGACGAACACCGGCACCGACATGTCGAACACGATCTGGCCGGTGTCGCGGCGGTACACCTGCAGCCGGTAGGGATCGGTATGCGCACCGACGCTGCTGCCCACGCGGTCGGAGAAAATGCGCTTGGTGCGGTTGCCGACCAGGTCGCGGGCGCGGTCGCCGGTCAGCGGCTGGCAGAAGCGGTCGTTGTGGGTGGGCACGTAGCCGTCGGGGTTGGCGCTGATCGCGAACACGATCCACGGATGGGCGCTGGCCACCGGCTCCTGCAGCGGCGGCAGCAGTTCGTCGCAGAGCGCATCGAAGGCGGTTTCGTACTTGGCCGGCTCCACGCCCGGGATCGCGGTGTAGTCGCGCGAGAACAGCTCTCCATCTTCGATCCAGGCCTGCGCGAGCGCCTCCTCGAAGCTCGCGCCGATGGCTTCGGACGTCTCGCGCGCCAGCTGCAGCACGCGCGCATGACGCGGTTCGCGCAGCGGATCGGGCGGCAGCCGGAACAGGCCGACGCAGTCGTGCAGCGCGCCGGCGCCGGCGCCAAGCGCTTCGCTGCGCTCGGCGACCTTGGCGGCGTGCTCGAGGTTGCTGCGGCCGAGTTCGGCGACCTTGCCGACCGCGCGATCGATGTCGGCGATCGCCTCGCCCTGCTGGGCGATGCCGCCGGCGACGGTGTCGATGGCCGCACTGGCGCGCGCCAGCAGGCCGCCGATGCCGCCCAGCACCTGCTCGGTGCGGCGCGCGGAGGCGGCGCCTTCGCCCAGCGCCTCGCCGTTCTCGCCGATGATCCGGCGCACGTCGCGCGCGGCTTCGGCGGCGCGTTCGGCCAGCCGCCGGATCTCGGTCGCGACCACCGCGAAACCGCGCCCGGCGGGGCCGGCGTGGGCGGCTTCGATGCTGGCGTTGATCGACAGGATGTTGGTCTGGAACGCCACCATGTCGATGACTTCGATGACGTCGTTGGCGCGCGCCGAACTCTTCTGCACCGCCGCCATGGCCTCGGCCAGCGCGCGTGCGGCGGCCGCGCCCTCGCGGGCGCTGTCGTCGGCGCTGGCCGCCACCGTGATGACGGTGCGCAGGTCATCGCCGAGGCCGTCGAGGCCGGCCAGCAGGTCGCGGGTCGAGGCCACCACGGTGTCCAGCGCGTCGACCTGGGCCTGTGACTGGCGCACCAGCTCGTCGTTTTCGGCGACCACGTGCGGCACGTCGGCCGCCACCTGCAGCGACAGCGCGACGGCCTGGCGGATCGCCTCGGCGAGGTTGCCGAAGCCTGCGGCCAGGCGGCGCGCTTCGGGCAGTTGCGCGTCCGCGGCGTCCAGGGCCAGGTCCAGTTCGCAGGCGGCGAGTCGGTCACCGACCCGGGCCAGCAGCTGCGCGGCCCGGTCGGCACCGTCGCTGGAGGCCGCGACGACCACGGGCGCCGCGCGTTCGCGCCACAGCGCCGCGGTTTCGGCATCGGGCAGGGACAGCAGCCAGCCGCCGCTGTCGCGATCGAGCTGGTAGCAGACCCGGCGTGCAGGATCGGCGCCCGGCGCCACCCACACGCCTTCGTCGCCGGCGAGGTCATCAGTCGCCAAGCCCCAGATGCAGCTGCACGACAGCGCTTCGGGGTCGGCACCGGCCAGGTCGAGCAGGTCGATGGCGGCGCGGTTGAGCGCCCGCACGCGACCATCGCCCGCGAGCCGGATCAGGGCGACCGGCGCGTCGGGCAATGCCGGCAGGCAGTCAAGACTTGGGTCTTCGTACGCGGGCATGTTCCCTCCCCGAGGTTGCACGCTCGGTAACGGCCGGCTGCTGCCGCGCTTGAGGGCATCCGGCGGAGGAATCGCGCTGGACCGGTCAGCCCTGCAGCGCCCTCGCGTGATGGGCGACGTGCTCGCCGATGAAGCTGGCGATGAAGTAGTAGCTGTGGTCGTAGCCGGGGCGGATGCGCAGGCTCAGCGGGTGGCCGGCGGCTTCGCAGGCAGCCTGCAGCAGCTGCGGGCGCAGCTGGCCGTCGAGGAACTCGTCGCCGCCGCCCTGGTCGACCAGCAGCGGCAACCGCTCCGGCGCGGACTTCACCAGCTCCACCGCGTCGTATTGCTTCCAGGCTTCGCGGTCGTCGCCGAGGTAGGCGCTGAAGGCCTTTTCGCCCCACGGCACCTGGCTTGGCGCGACGATCGGCGAGAACGCCGACACGCTGCGGTAGCGCCCGGGGTTCTTCAGCGCGATGGTGAGGGCACCGTGGCCGCCCATCGAATGGCCGCTGATCGCGCGCACGTCGCTGGCCGTCGGATCGGATTCCACCCAGGCCGGCAGCTCGTCGACGATGTAGTCGTACATGCGGTAGTGCTTCGACCACGGCTCGCGGGTGGCGTTGAGGTAGAAGCCGGCGCCCTTGCCCAGGTCGTAGCCATCGGCGTCGGCGACATCGTCGCCGCGCGGGCTGGTGTCGGGCGCGACCAGGATGATCCCGTGCTCGGCGGCGTAGCGCTGCGCGCCCGCCTTGGTGATGAAGTTCTGCTCATTGCAGGTCAGGCCCGAGAGCCAGTACAGCACCGGGCAGGGGCCCTGCTCAGCCTGCGGCGGGAAGTACACGCCGACGGTCATGTCGCAGCCCAGGACTTCGGAGCGGTGGCGGTAGACGTCCTGCCAGCCTCCAAAACAGGCGCGGTGTTCGATGCGTTCCATGGGTTTCTCCGGAAAGGGTTCGTGTCGTGAATGGCGGGACGCGCTCAGCCGCGCGCCGCGCCCTGCATGCGGTGGGAATCCAGGACCTGGCGCCCGCTTGCCCGCGTCAGTGCGGCGACCAGCGCCGCCGCCACGTCCTCCGCGGCAATGCCGCGCAGGCGCGCCGGGATCAGCGGCCGCAGCCAGCGGTCGAGGTTCGCGGCCAGGTGCTCGCCGCGACGCCGCGGCTGGCCGAGGCGGTCACGATCGCCGAGCAGCAGCGAGGGCCGCGCGATCACCAGCGCGTCGAGCGGCAGCGCCGACAGTGCGTCCTCGAGTTCGCCCTTGACCCGGTTATAGAACACGCGCGAGGCCGCATCCGCGCCCATCGCGCTGACCAGACCGATGCGACGTACGCCCGCGTCGAGCGCCGCCCGGGCCACGGCGAGGTTGGCCTCGAAGTCGACCGCCCGGAACGCCTCGCGGCTACCCGCCACCACGATCGTGGTGCCAAGCGCCAGGTAGGCCTCGTCCATGCGCGGCAGCGTGGGCAGCTGGTCGAATGCGACCACATGCACCTGCAGCTTCGGCGCGTCCATCGCCAGCGGCCGGCGCACCAGTGCGTGCACCTGCGCCACGCCGGGGTCGGCGCACAGGCGCGCCACCAGCGCGCGCCCCACCAGTCCGCTCGCCCCGGCCACGAGCGCGATGCGTCCGTCCGCGGCCTGGCCAATGTCCTCGCCGGTGCGCATGGCCGGCACGTCAGTAATGGATGACGGTGCGGATCGACTTGCCCTCGTGCATCAGGTCGAAGGCCTCGTTGATGCGCTCCAGCGGCAGCGTATGGGTCACGAATGGCGCCAGCTGGATGTCGCCGCGCATCGCATCCTCGACCATGCCCGGCAGCTGGCTGCGGCCCTTGACCCCGCCGAACGCGGTGCCCAGCCACTTGCGTCCGGTGACCAGCTGGAACGGACGCGTGCTGATCTCCTGCCCCGCGCCGGCCACGCCGATGATCACGCTCTGCCCCCAGCCGCGGTGGGCGGACTCGAGCGCGGCGCGCATCACGTGGACGTTGCCGATGCACTCGAACGAATGGTCCACGCCCCAGGTGGTCATCTCGACGATCACCTGCTGGATCGGGCGCTCATGGTCCCTGGGGTTCACGCAGTCGGTGGCGCCCATTTCGGTCGCGAGCTTGAACTTGTCCGGGTTGGTGTCGATGGCGATGATCCGCCCGGCCTTCGCCTGTTTCGCGCCCTGGATCACCGCAAGACCGATCGCACCCAGGCCGAACACCGCAACCGTGTCGCCCTCGGCCACCTTCGCCGTGTTGTGCACCGCGCCGATGCCCGTGGTCACGCCGCAGCCGAGCAGGCAGACGTGCTCGGGATTCGCGTCCGGGTGCACCTTCGCCAGCGACACCTCGGCGACCACGGTGTACTCGCTGAAGGTCGAGCAGCCCATGTAGTGGTAGACCGGCTCGCCGTTGTAGGAAAAACGCGTGGTGCCATCGGGCATCACGCCCTTGCCCTGGGTTGCGCGCACCGCGACGCACAGGTTGGTCTTGCCGCTCTTGCAGAACAGGCACTCGCCGCATTCGGCGGTGTACAGCGGGATCACGTGGTCGCCGGGCTTGACGCTGGTGACGCCCTCGCCCACCTCCACCACGATACCCGCGCCTTCATGGCCGAGCACCGCCGGGAACACGCCTTCGGGATCTTCGCCCGACAGGGTGAAGGCATCGGTATGGCACAGCGCGGTGTGGGTGATCTTCACCAGCACCTCGCCCTGCTTCGGGCCTTCGAGGTCGAGTTCGACGATCTGCAGCGGCTTTCCGGCTTCGAAGGCGACGGCGGCACGGGTTTTCATGGTCTGCTCCTGCAATGCGGTGTTGTGTTGAACGGTCGCGGCGCGGCCGCGGCCAATGTGGGTTGGGTCACTTCAGGTACGAGCGGATCAGCCCCGTCATCTCGGCGACGCGCGCGGCACGCTCCCCGTCGTCGTGCGCCGCCTGCCCGAACTGCTCGCGCAGGTGCGACTCCAGCACCTCGCTCATCAGCCCGTTGACCGCGCCGCGGATCGCCGCGATCTGCTGCAGCACCGGGGCGCAGTCGGCGCCGGCTTCCAATGCACGATCAAGCGCATCGCACTGGCCGCGGATGCGGCGCACGCGGGCGAGGACCTTCTTTTTTTCTTCGGGAGAATGCGGCACGGGCGGGGCAGCCGATATAGTGGGGGGCAGTATACCAGTCAGCAGCTAAACGGCCTGTGAGAGGACTTCGCTGCAGGGCCTCATGCCCCCCGGGAACCATGTTCAGCCCGCGGCGCACACGCCCGCCGGACCCATGCAGCGGCGGTAGACTCCGGCGCATGACCCGAAACCCGTTGTTGCCTGGCGTGATGATCCTGCTGCTTGCGGCATGGCTGTCGTGCGCGCACGCGCAGGACACGCAGGCCGGGTCAGGTGCGGACCAGCCTGCAGCCACCGTCGTCCCGCTCGACCACCTGCCCGCGCTCAGGGGCGGCTACTTCCCGCTGGTCGCCGAGGCGACCGGCCGCACCCACCACGTCTACGTGCGCCTGCCGGAGGGCTACGAGGCGGATACGGCCCGCAGCTGGCCGGTGGTGTACCTGCTCGACGGCGACAGCCTGTTCCCGCTGCTTGCCGCCACGCACCTGTTCCTGGGCTACGACGAGGGCCTGCCCGAGGCGATCGTCGTCGGCATCGCGTACGGCGGCTTCGACCCGTCCATCAACAAGCGCCACATCGACTTCACCGCCGCCGGCGCCGACACCGCGCCCGACCAGGGCGGGGCCCGGCAGTTCCACGATTTCCTGCGCGAACAGCTGCTGCCCGCAGTGGAGACCCGCTATCGCGCCGACCCCACGCGTCGCGTGCTGGTGGGCCAGTCGCGCGGCGGCTACTTCGTGCTGTGGTCGGCGCTGCAGGATCCGGACCTGTTCCAGGCCAGGATCGCCAGCAACCCCGCGTTCGCCCCGGCGCGCGAGCAGCTGTTCGCGGCACCCGCGGCGCACCGGCGCGATGACCTGGCCGTGGTGGTCGTCAGCGGCGCGCGCGATACCGAGGCGCGGGTGCGCGGCGCGGCGGAGTGGGCCGCGACATGGGGGGAGCGCAGCGACGCACCGTGGGACGTTGAACTGATCGTGCTGCCCGAGGGCACCCATGCCGCGAGCATCGGCGAAGCCTACCGTCGCGCGATGCTGTGGCTGTTCCGCGACGCGATGTAGTCAGGCCGCACGCAGCGGAAGACTTACCGCCACGCGGCCCGGCTCGACCTCCTCGATCGCCAGATCGATGCCGTAGCGGTCGCACAGGCGCATGGCGATCGACAGGCCCAGCCCGGAACCGGTACTTGCCTCGGCCTTGATGAAGGGAAGCAGGTCGGCGTCGCGGATGCGCGCGCCGGGATTGCAGATGCGCAGGCGTCCCGCGTCGGCACGGATCAGGATGCGTCCCGCGTGGGTATGCGCGAAGGCGTTGCCGACGAGGTTGGACAGCAGGATGTTCAGCGCCGGCGCCGGAAGCGCCGCGCTTGCCCCGGCCGGCACGTCGATATCGACCACGATGTCCTTGTCTCCCAGCAGCGGCGACTGGTCGACGACGACCCGTTCAAGCAGCGGCAGCACGGGCGTCGACACGTCGCCTGTCGGCGGCGCTTCTTCCCGCGCCAGCGAAAGCAGGGCGCTGACGGTCTGCTCCAGCCAGGAGGCGGAGTGGCGGATATGGGCCAGGCTGTCGCGCGCCTCGGATGACAGCGTCGGGTCGGCCGCCAGGCGTTCGGTCGCGCTGCGGATCACGGCCAGCGGCGTGCGCAGTTCATGGCTGGCGTCGCGCGTGAACTCGCGCTCGCGCGCAACGAAGGCGCCGATGCGCGCGACCAGCTCTTCCAGCCGCCGCGCCAGCAGTCCCACCTCGTCGTCGCGGAAGCCGCAGGCGAACGCGGTGGGCAAACGATCGGGCGCGGTACCTGCCATGAGCAGGGCCAGCCGCGACAGCGGTGCCGTCGTCCGCTGCGCCAGCCACCAACCCAGCAGCAGCGCCAGTGTCGCCATTGCGATCGCCGACCAGGCCAGCACCTGCAGCAATGCCGCGCGCTGCGGCCGCACCACCAGCAGCCCGCTGACTTCGGCGACCAGCCATGCCCGCGCGCCCGGCGCATCCAGCTCGCGCAGGTGGTAGTGGGCGCCGTCGGGGCCAGCGAACTCGGTGCGACCGGGCTCGGCCTGCAGGATGTCCCCGATTCCGGCCGGCAATCGATCGGCATCCTCGATCACCCGCATCCACGATTCGCGCGGCGTGGCCCAGCGGCCCGCGCCGGCATGGTGCTGCAACTGCTCGCTGGCCTCGCGCTGCAGCATGCCGCTGAAGAACATGTCCTCGACCGTGTAGGCGAACACCACCGCATACAGGCCGAACAGCGCCGTCACCGCCAGGGTGAATCCCGCGAACGCGAGCATCAGCCGGTTGCGCAGGCGATGCCGAGGCGACGCCGCCGCGCCCCTCATGCATCGGCCTCCAGCCGGAAGCCGACGCCGTGCACCGTCCTGAGCATCGGCGTGGCAAAGGGCTTGTCCAGGGCCTGGCGCAGCAGGTAGAGGTGCGAGCGCAGCGGATCGGAGTCGGGGGGATCGTCGCCCCACAGCCGCTGGGTCAGCTCGCTGCGCGTCAACGTCCGTGGCCAGGCGTCAGCCAGCGCCAGCAGGATGCGCTGGCTGGTCCTGTGCAGTTCGATGCGCTGTCCCGCGCGCTGGACTTCGCCGGTCTGGCGATCGATCTGCAGGGTGCCGATGCGGACCAGGTGCGAGCGCCCTGTCAGATGGCGATGCGACAGTGCCAGGCAACGGGCGACCAGTTCGTCGCCAGCGAACGGCTTGACCAGGTAGTCGTCCGCGCCGGACTGGAACCCGTGCAGTTTGTCCTCCAGCGCATCGCGCGCGGTCAGCAGCAGGATCGGCACGTGCCGGTCGGCGCGGGCGCGCAATTGCCCGCACACCTGCAGGCCGTCGAGGCCCGGCAGGCCGACATCCAGCACCACCACGTCGAAGGGTTCGGCCAGGGCCATCGCCAGGCCGCACAAGCCGTCTCCCGCGAAGCTGGCATCGAAGCCTGCGCGGACAAACAGGTGCTCGAGGTTCCCGCACAGCGCGGGGTTGTCCTCGACCACCAGCACGCGAAGGGCCTTCGCTTTCATCGCTCAACCATCGATCTGCCGCAGGAGGGCCTCAGCCTGCTCCATGCCCGGCTTGGCCTCCAGTGCCTGCAGCACCAGGGCCCGCGCCTGCGCGGTCTGTCCGAGTTTCATGTGCAGCCCGGCGGCGGAGAGCTGCATCTCCGGGTTCTGGAAGTACGGCATCGCAAGCTCGATCACCTGCAGGGCCCTGGTCCGGGCCTGCGGGGTCGTGGCGACCATGCCCTGGTAGTGGCCCAGCGCCCCGAGCAGTTCGACGTTGTACTCGCCGGGAGCCTCGGCGAGCGACCGCGCCGCGCCGGCGGCATCGCCGGCATGCAGCCGTTCGGCCAGCGCCATGGTCGCCTCGTCCCGCCACGGCACGCGCGGCACCGGCGTACGCCCGGTGCCGCGGACCACGGCTTCGGCCACCGCGGTGGTGGAGTACGGGTTCTGGCCGGTCACAAGGCGGCCGTCGACGACCAGGTGCGGCATCATCAGGGGCGCGTTGCTCCAGCGCGCACCGCGCTCGCGCAGTGCGGTCTCGAGCAGCCACGGGAACTCCTTTCCCCACTTCTTGCCGAAAACCGTCTCTTCCTCGTTGCTGAAGCCGGTCATCGCGCGCCCGTCCACCAGCAGCGAGCCATCGGCGAGGCGCACGTCTGCCAATGCCGCCGGGCCATGGCAGACCGCAGCGACAACCGCGCCACCCTCCCAGGCATCGGCCAGCAGCTGGCGCAGTGCAGGATCCTTCGGCAGGTCGAACATCGCGCCCTTGCCGCCGACCACGTAGACCGCGGCGTAATCGCCTGCGTCGAGGTCGGCGGTAGCGCGGGTATCGGCCAGCGTGCGCATGGCTGCCTCGTCGGCCAGCAGCGCGGCATTGAACGGTTCGTCGGAGTTGTACCTGTCGGCTTCGACGGAGCCGCCGCGCGGGCTGGCAACCTCCACGTCGAGTCCGTTGGCCATGAACACCAGCCAGGCCTGGGACAGTTCGTCGAACTCGTAGCCGGGGCGGGTCTTGCCGCCGTCGCGGCCTTCGCCGCTTACCACGATGAGGACCTTGTCGGCGGGGGCCGCGGGGGCTTGCAGGGGGACGGCGGCCGCAAGGACCAGCAGCGTCGCGAGGATCTGTTTCATGGCGCGTCTCCGGGGTCGGGGACGTGGATCGTGCGCGGGCGCTGTGAATCAGGCTTCAAACATCCGCGCCGATCGGCGTGTTTTTCCAGCGGCGGCAGCTGGTGCGGCAACCAGGTCAAGATGGATGATCAGCCATTGGCTCGGACACGGGGAGCGCGCTCCGGACCTTTTCAGCGTTGCCTCGAGCCCGGGCATGGCGACGCTTCGCCGGGACAGACGAATCTCAGCCGCGCGCCGGCAGCAGCGCGTCGTCCAGCGCTTTCGCGCGCTGGTAGGCCTCGCGGCCGCGCAGGCGCTCGGCCCAGGCGCTGAAGGCAGGGCGCTCCGGGATCGACTTGAAGCCCAGGCCGAAATCGACCTGGCTGCCGACGTAGACATCGGCCGCGCTGAAGCGCTCGCCCAGCAGCCAGGGCGAAGCCGAGGCGGCGGCCTGTTCCAGCGTGTCCACGGTCTGCTCGAAGCTGCCGTAGCCGGCCATGGCAGCCTTCTCAGGCGGCGCCAGGATGCCCATGGCCTTGGCGGTGACCGCGGCCTCCACCGGGCCGGCCGCGAAGAACAGCCAGCGGTAGTAGGTGCCGCGCAGCGGGTCGTCCAGAGCGGGCGCAAGCCCCGCCTGCGGGAAGGCGTCGGCGAGGTAGGTGCAGATCGCGGCCGCCTCGGTGACCACCATGCCGCGATGCTGCAGCGCCGGCACCTTGCCCATCGGGTTGATGGCCAGGTACTCCGGCGACTTCATGCTCTTGGCGTACTCCTGCACCACGGTGCGGTATTCGACGCCGAGCTCTTCCAGCATCCAGCGCACGATCCGGCCGCGTGACATCGGGTTTGTGTGGAACACGAGTTCGCTGGTGCTCATGGCGCGCATCCGGACGGGCAGATTGGCGACGATACGCCCCTTCGCCGCTCGCCGCGCGCCGACGTGCCTGCAGCCGCCCCGCATCGATCTGGCGAGATGCTTCGATGGTCATCCGTTTCGAAACCAAATCGGTGACTGGGCGATAGTCGTTCCGGGGCGGGGTTGCGTAAAGCAGCGCATGGATGCGCTGCGGCGGCGAGTCAGCCATGGGTGAGCACGGACGCATGCGCGGCACTGCCGCGCGTCCGTGCGAACGCCCGGCGCGCTGCGCCGGGCCGGACCGCGCAGCGGGCTGACCGAGCCGGGGAGCAACTCCCGGCCCGGGACGACCCCTGCCGCAGGCGTGATCCAGCCGCTTGCCACCTGGGCAAGCGTCAACCTGTGTTCTGGATCCCGGCAGAAATCCCGTTCACCGTCGACACCAGTCCGCGCAGCAGGTCCTCGTCCTCGCGGCCGCCTTCGCGCCAGCGCTGCAGCAGTTCCACCTGCAGCAGGCTCAGCGGATCGACGTATGGGTTGCGCAGGCGGATCGACAGGCGCAGGCGGTAGTCGTCGGCAAGAATCGCGTCGCGCTGCTTGAGCATCAGGATCGCGTCGCAGGTGCGCAGGAACTCCTCGGCGATGCCCGGATGGAACACCTCATGCAGCGGGCCGGCGAGCTGCGAGTAGCGCTCGAAGATGGCGAGGTCGGACTTGGCCAGCAGCATCTCGACGTCATCGAGCATGGCGGCGAAGAACGGCCAGTCGCGCGCCATCTCGGTCATCGCGTCCTGGCCGTAGCGCTGCACGCCGTGGCGCAGGGCGTGGCCGATGCCGTACCAGCCGGTGAGGCCGGAGCGGTTCTGCGACCAGGCGAATACCCAGGGGATCGCGCGCAGGTTGTCGATGCCGCCCTCGCGCCGGCGCGAGGGCCGCGAGCCGATCTGCAGGCGCTCGATCACGTCCACCGGGGTAGCGGCGCGGAAGTAGTCGGGGAAATCCGGATGCTCGTGCACCAGCGCGCGGTAGTGCGCGCGCGAGGTCTCGGCCAGGACCTTGGCGATCTCCTTCCAGCTGTCCTCGCGCGGATCGCGCGGACGCGGGCGCAGGGTCGCGCGCAACACCGCGCCGGTGGTCTGCTCGAGGTGGCGCAGCGCCAGCGCGCGGATGCCGTACTTGCGGTGGATCACCTCGCCCTGCTCGGTGACGCGCATCGATCCGTTCACCGAACCGCGCGGCGCGGCCATGATCGCGCGCTCGGTCTTGCCACCGCCGCGGCTCACCGAACCGCCGCGGCCGTGGAAGAACATGATGCGCACGCCATGCTGGTTGGCCAGCTCGGTCAGCTCCACCTGGGTGCGCTGCAGCGCCCAGCGCGAAGCGAACAGGCCACCATCCTTGGCGCTGTCGGAATAGCCGAGCATCACCGTCTGCTCGTTGCCGCGCGCGGCCAGGTGGGCGCGGTAGGCCGGGTCCTCGAACAGAGAGCGCATCACCGCCGACGCGGCCTGCAGGTCGTCGACGGTTTCAAACAGCGGCGAGATGTCCAGCGGCACCGCGCCCGATTCGACGCAGCCGGCCACGCGCGCCAGCGCCAGCACGGCGAGTGCGTCGGCGGCGCTGCGGCTCATGCTGATGATGTACAGGCCGATGGCGGCCACGCCGTGCGTGCGACGCAGCTCGAGCACGGTACGGAACACTTCCAGGGTCGAGGCGAGCACGTCGCCAGGCGCGTCCGGCGCCGACGGTGGATCGGCCTGCAGCGCCTGCAGCCGCGAGGTCCGGTCGTCGGCCTCGCGCGCGGCCCAGCCTTCGTCGCCAAGCAGGTCCGCGAGCGCGGCGTCGTGCACGGCCGAATCCTGGCGCAGGTCGAGCGCGGCCAGGTGGAAACCGAAGGTGCGCGCGCGCCACAGCACGCGCTGCAGGGTGAAGCGGCCGGCATATTCGCCGCCGTGCCGCAGCAGGCTGGCGTCGATCAGCTCGAGGTCGGCGATGAACTCGTCCGCGCCCGCGTAGCCCTTGGCGCTGGATTCGGCGGTGATCGACAGCCGCGCCTTCATCAGGTCCAGCAGGCGCCGGTACGGCATGTCGGCCAGGCGCGGGCGCAGCCTCTTCGCGGCCTGCGGCAGCAGCGCGACGTATTCGTCTGCGCGCGCGGTCACCGCGGCATCGACGTCGACGCGGCCCAGCGACTGGGTAAGCAGGTTGCTCAAACCGCGCAGGTCCGAGCGGTAGCGGTCGATCGCCTGCGCGCGCTGCGCGTCCAGCGCGGCGCGCACGGTGTCGGCATTGACGTTGGGGTTGCCGTCCATGTCGCCGCCGACCCAGGTGCCAAAGCGCAGCACCTGCGGCAGCGAGATGCGCCGCCCGTACACCGCCTCCACCGCATCGGCGAAGGCCTCGTAGTACACCGGCACGATGCGGTAGAGCATGTGCGCCAGGTAGTAGCCGACGTGCTCGACCTCGTCGGCCACGGTGGGCTTGTGCGCGGGCGTGTCGCTGGTCTGCCAGCCGGCGGTGAGCGCGACGCGGATGCGTTCGATGTCGGCGCTGCGCTCGACCGGGGTGCGCGTGCGGTCGATGTCCTCGACCAGGCGCTCGACGATGTCGCGCTCCTTCTCCAGCATCACCCGCCGCACCGCCTCGGTGGGATGCGCGGTGAACACAGGCTCGACCCACAGCCGCGGCAGCGTCGCCTCGAGCTCCTCGAAGGTCACGCCGTCCTCGCGCAGGTCGCGCAGCACCGCTTCGAAACCACCAGGCTGCGGCAGCTCGCTGATGCGCTCGTAGTCGCGGCGGCGGCGGATGCGGTGCACGCGCTCGGCCAGGTTGATCGCGCCGAAATAGGTGGAGAACGCGCGCACCACGGCCTCGGCATCGGCCGGCAGCACCTTGGCCATCTCCGCGGCCAGCGCATCGACCGGCAGGCCCTGCTCGCGGCGCGCGATGGCGGCGCGGCGGATGCCTTCGACCTCGGCCAGCAGCGTTGGCGAGCCCTGCTCGGCCAGCACTTCGCCGACCAGTGCACCCAGCCGCCGCACGTCGTCGCGCAGCAGGACGTCGGTTTCGGCGAACTCGAGTTGGTCGCGCAGCGGGCCGTCTGGAATATTCATCGGCGAAACACTAACGGAATGCGTACCGCAGTGCAGCAACCGTTGCGACGGCAACCGACAGGCGAGGCGGCGGGCGACCTTGCTGCGGGGGCTTTCTTGCGTGAGGGCCGGTGGGGACGGCGTGGCCTGTGTCGGCGTGATTGATCGAAGGGTGCTTCTGGGGCGGCGTGGCGGCGTGGCGTTCGATCGCGGCTGAAGCCGCTCCTACGGGAGCGACATCCTGTGGTCCGTTCGCGGCTGAAGCCGCTGCTACGCAGACCGACATCCTGTGGTCGATCGCGGCTCAAGCCGCCCTACGCAGACCAACATCCCGTAGGAGCGGCTTCAGCCGCGAACGGCAACGACGCGCCCACGACGTCCAGGCCTGCCAAGACACCCGGCGACCGCCCGCCAAACCGAAGAACAACCCAAACCGCGGCCCGCCAGCCCCTCAGTACGCGAAGTCGCGGAACACGCGGTCGATATCGCCGTTCCATTCACCATGGAACAGCGCCAGCTTGTGCTCGGCCGGCGTCTGCCCGGCCTCGACCAATTCCAACAGCGGCGACAGGAAGTCGCGCTCGTCCTCGCCGCGCTCGTTGTGGCGCGCGCGACGGGCCAGGCCGCCGACGGCAATGCGCAAGGCCTGGCGCGCCAACTCACGCACGCTGCCGCCGCGGAACGGCAGGTTCAGCGCGTGGCGCGGCACGCCGTCGCGCAGCGCGTGGCGCTCCTCGCGCGTGAAGTCCTTGACCAGGTCCCAGGCCGCGTCGAGCGCGGCATCGTCGTACAGCAGCCCGACCCAGAACGCCGGCAGCGCGCACAGCCGGTTCCATGGCCCGCCGTCGGCGCCGCGCATCTCCAGGAATGTCTTCAGCCGCACTTCCGGGAAGGCGGTGGTCATGTGGTCGTTCCAGTCGCGCATGGTCGGCAGCGCGCCGGGCAGCACGTCCAGCCTGCCGGCCATGAAGTCGCGGAAGGACTTGCCGGCCGCATCGACGTAGACGCCATCCCGGTAAGAGAAGTACATCGGCACTTCGAGCATGTAGTCGACGTAGCGCTCGTAGCCGAAGCCGCCCTCGAACACGAAGTCGAGCATGCCGGTGCGGTCGGGATCGGTATCGGTCCAGATGTGCGAGCGGTAGCTCAGGAATCCGTTGGGCTTGCCCTCGGTGAACGGCGAGTCGGCGAACAGCGCCGTGGCGATCGGCTGCAGCGCCAGCGAGACGCGGAACTTCTTCACCATGTCCGCTTCGGTGCCGTAGTCCAGGTTGACCTGGACCGTGCAGGTGCGGGTCATCATGTCCAGGCCGAGCGAGCCGACCTTGGGCATGTAGTCGCGCATGATCCGGTAGCGGCCCTTGGGCATCCACGGCATGTCATCGCGCCGCCACTTGGGCTGGAAGCCCATGCCGAGGAAGCCCAGCCGCAGTTCGTCAGCCACGGTCTTGACCTCGTGCAGGTGGCTGCGCACCTCGCGGCAGGTCTGGTGGATGTCCTCCAGCGGCGCGCCCGACAGCTCCAGCTGGCCGGCAGGTTCGAGCGAGACCGAGGCGCGGTCCTTGTACAGCGCGATGATCCTGCCGTGCTCGTCCACGGGTTCCCAGCCGAAGCGGGTCAGCCCCCGCAGCAGCGCCTCGATGCCGCGTTCGCCGTCGAACTCCGGCGGGCGCAGGTCATCCAGGCGGAAGCCGAACTTTTCGTGTTCGGTGCCGATGCGCCAGTCGGCCAGCGGCTTTTCGCCGGATGCCAGCACCGCGACCAGCTGGTCGCGATGGGTGATCGGGGTATCGCCGGTGTGGCTGGGACTCGACATGCGGATCGCTCTGGCTGTGGGCGCGAGCCCGGGCGTGCCGGCATTCGCGAGCGGCATTATGGAGCGGCGCGAGCCGGCATGGCATTCCGGCACTGGAACGCAGGGGCGCCACCGGTGCGCGCGATGCGCGGCTTCGTCGGCTCGCTCGGCGCCACTGATCATCGAGCTGGACCGAAGCTGTGCGGCGACGCGCATGCGGATGCATGCGCTTCGCATTCCGGCCTCGCCCGGCGCGGTGTTCCACAATGCCGGCAACGATACGAGCGAGCAGCGCGATGACCAGCCGCCATCCCGAACGCCACCGCAGCCACCGCGTCGGCTGGCTGCGCGCGGCGGTGCTCGGCGCCAACGACGGCATCGTTTCGGTCTCGGGCGTGGTGGTGGGCATCGCCGCTGCCGGCGCCCCGCACGAAACAGTGCTGGTCACCGGCGTGGCCGCCACCGTGGCCGGCGCGATCTCGATGGCGGCGGGCGAGTACGTCTCGGTGCAGTCGCAGGCCGACACCGAAGTCGCCGACCTCGCGGTCGAATTGCGCGAACTGCACGAGGAACCCGCCGCCGAACTCGAGGAACTCGCCGCGATCTACCGCCGTCGCGGACTCGAGCCCGCGCTGGCGCGCACGGTCGCCGAACAGCTCACCCACCACGACGCGCTGGCCGCCCACGCGCGCGACGAACTCGGGATCACCGAAGCGCTGCGCGCACGTCCGCTGCAGGCCGCGTGGTCGTCGGCGCTGGCGTTCTGCGCCGGCGCCGCGTTGCCCGTGCTCGCCGCGCTGCTGTCGTCGCCCGCCAGGGTGCCGCCGGTGGTCGCCACCGCGACCCTGGCCGGGCTGCTCATCTCGGGCACCATCGCCGCCAGGATCGGCGGCGCCCCGGCGCTGCGCGGCGCCTTGCGGGTCGCATTCTGGGGGGTGCTGGCGATGGTCGCGGCCGGTCTGATCGGCCGGCTGTTCAACGTGGCCGGCTGACTACAGCGGCCGCAGGTACACCTGGAAGGCCAGGTCGCGGGTGCCGCCCGCGTCGAACAACTCGATCCATCCGGGCGGATTGCCCAGGGCGATGAACCAGGCTTTGGCGGCCGGATAAGGATCGCCGTGCGGACCGGACACAACCCCGCAGTCGTACTTTCCCTTCACCCGCAGCGTCACCGCATACGTCCCTGGACCGACCAGGGGCGGCGCGCTGAACTCGATCATGCGCATTCCCAACGCGGGAGTCGGCACGGAGTCGAACAGGTAGCCGGGCAGCTCTTCATAGGCCAGCACCGAGCCGTCGGGCATCCCGCCGGTGGTCTTTTCAAGGGTGACGCGCACGTCGGCCTTGGGCTGGCAGCTCATCGGCACCATCACGTGGCTGACGTAGCCGGCCTGCACCACTTCGAAGGACTGGGCCAGTTGCTGCTGGACCGAGCCGCCCAGGACCAGCCAGCTGCCCGCGACGTCGAGGTTGACCTGTTCGGCTTCCAGTTCCGGCGGCGGCGCCGCCAATGCGGGCGCGCCGGCGAGCAGGATTGCCAGCGCGATGGTCGTGCGGATGATCATGGGATTGCTCCGCGGCGGCGACAGGCCTCCGTCCCCATGCATCCGTATTCCGGCGCCCGCGGGTGCCAGGTTTGCGGCGCTACAGCTCCAGCCAGCCCGCGACCACCGCCCGCGCCTCGTCGACCCCGGCCTTGGTCTCTCCCGAGAACGCCTGCACGCCGATGCTGTCGCCATAGCTGGCCGACAGCTGGCGGCGCACGGTCTGCACGGTATTGCCGGCAGCACCGCGCGAGAGCTTGTCAGCCTTGGTCAGCAGCGCGTGCGCCGGCAGCCCGCGGCGCATGGCAAAGCCGAGCATCTGCAGGTCGTATTCCTTGAGCGGGTGGCGGATATCCATCACCACCACCAGCCCGCGCAGCGCGACCCGGTCCTTGAACCATTGGTCGATGAAGGCCTGCCAGTGCTCGCGCAGGGCCAGCGGCACCTTGGCGTAGCCGTAGCCGGGCAGGTCGACCAGGTACTTGTTCTCGTGCGGCGGCAGTCCGAAATAGACCAGCTGCTGGGTGCGGCCCGGGGTCTTGGACACCCGCGCCAGCGCGTTCTGCTGGCACAGGGCGTTGAGCGCGCTGGACTTGCCGGCGTTGGATCGGCCGGCGAACGCGACCTCGGCGCCGCCGTCGGGGGGCAGTTGGGCTGGGGTGTGAGCGGCGAGCAGGTAGCTGGCGCGCGCGAATGGATTGGACATCGGAATCCTGGAACTCTGGGCCGGGATAGCTTCTCACGGGCGCCGCCCCGCGGGCGCCGCCGACCGGCGGTTTGACCGTCCACGCGGCGCACCGCGATAATCGCGGACCTTGCGACCGGGGCAGCCCGGTCGCGATCCATGATCCTGGAGTTCTGCAATGCGCCACGCCCGCGCCATCGGTGTCGCCGGTCTCGTCGCCCTCGTGGCCGGCGCGGTCGCGTTCGCCCAGTCCACCGTCGAGCCGCTGGAGGAAAGCCCGCCAGTCGAAGTCTCCTCGCTGGACGCCAGCGCCCTGGCGGCGCTCAAGCAGACCCACGCCGGCGATGCGGAAAACGGCGCCACGCTGGCCGGCACCTGCGCCGCCTGCCACGGCCTGGACGGCAACCCGCCCGAAGGCCTGCCCTATCCGCGCATCGCCGGCCAGAGCGAGCGCTACATCGCGCAGCAGCTGGCGCTGTTCAAGAGCGGTGAGCGCAACTCCGGCCTGGCCGTGGTGATGATCCCGTTCGCCACTCCGCTGAGCCCGCAGGACATGCGTGACCTGGGCGCGTTCTTCGCCGCCAGGTCGCCCGGCGCCGGCATCGCCGACGACTCCGTGGTCACCGGCGGCGCCTACGAGGGCATGAAGTTCTATGAGATCGGCCAGAAGCTGTACCGGTCCGGCGACGCCGCCCGCGGCATCCCGGCCTGCATGGCTTGCCATGGCCCGGCCGGCCTCGGCAATCCCGGTCCGGCCTATCCGGAGGTGGCTGGGCAGGAAGCAGGCTATGTGGACCGTCGCCTGCAGGAATACCGCGCCGGCGAGACCAGCCTGGGCGATCGCCACCTGTTCGACATCATGGCCGAGGTGGCCGCGCCGCTGACCGACCAGGAAATCCAGGCGCTGGCCAGCTACCTGCAGGGCCTGCACCAGCGTCCCGACGCCGCGACCCTGGCCGCGATCGAGACCGCCGGCCCGGTTGCGCCGGCACCGGCGCCCGCACCCGCACCGGCGGCCGAGCCTGCCGCGGCGGATCCCACCGAGGCCGTCGAGCCCGCGGCCGACGCCGACGCGCAGGGCTGATGTCCGCCACCGGGACCGGCCCCGCGCCGGTCCGCAGCCGCCCGATGCGCGCCCGCCTGCTTGCCCTGTGCCTGCTGTGGCTGCTGCCGCTGGCCGCGTTCGCGCAGGCCCCGCCGGAGGGGATGGGCATGTACTGGATCCCGATCCAGGACGGACAGCGCTGGCGCGAGGAGCCGGGCACGATCGAAGTGGTCGAGGTGTTCGCCTACAGCTGCGGCCACTGCGACCAGTTCCAGCCGCTGCTGAGCGCCTGGAAACGCACGGCCGGCAAGGATGTGCGCCTGCACTACCTGCCGGCCATCTGGTCGCCGCAGGACGCCTACGCCCGCGGCCATTTCGCGCTGGAGGCACTGGGCCGCGTGGCCGAGCTGCATCCGCGCCTGTTCGACGCCATCCACCGGCAAGGCAGCTTGCCCGCGCGTGATGCCTCGCTGCAGGAAATGGTGTCGTTCCTGGCCGCCGAGGGGCTCGACCCGGCCGCGGTGCGCGCGGCCATGACGTCGCCGGCCACTGACGCGAAGATGAATGCGGCGCGGGAATTCATGGTCCGCGGCGGGATTCGTGCGACGCCGACCCTCATCATCAATGGCAAGTACCGCGTGCAGGGACCGACGCTGCAGGACACCCTGCGCATCACCGATGCCCTGATCGCAATGGAACGCGCAGTTCCGCGCTGACCCCGCCGGCCTCACGGCCGCCGCTGTACGCTTCGCCCCACCACGAGCCAGGAATCCGTCGATGAATTTCCGCGCCTTCACACGCCTTGCCCTGGCGCCTGCCGCCCTTGCGCTGCTGCTGGGCGCCTGCCAGCCGTCCGAGCCCGCCGCGGCCGCTGCGGCGCCGGCCGCGTCTGTCACTGCTGCGCCCGCGGAGATCGTCGGCGATGAACCCGCGCTCGACCCGTCCGCCGCCCCCACCGGCGAAGACGCCGCCGGCCAGGACCAGGCGCCCGTGCCGGTCGAAGGCGACAGCCCCGCACCGCCGCAGCCCGCCGCGACCCCGGCCGCAACCTTTGCCACCCAGGGCGAGCACTACGACCTGATCCCCGGCGGCCAGCCGTTCGAGCCGCTCGAGGGCAAGATCGAAGTGGTCGAGGTGTTCAACTACGTGTGCCCGGCCTGCGCCATGTTCCAGCCGCTGGTGAGCAACTGGAAGGCGCAGCTGCCGGCCGACGTGCGCTTCACCTACCTGCCCGCCCCGTTCGGCGGCAACTGGGATCCCTACGTGCGCGCCTTCTACGCGGCCGAAGCGATGGGCATCGGCGATGCGGCCCACGACGGCATCTTCCAGGCGATCCACGTCGAGCGCACGCTCAAGGGCGAGCGCGGCACCGATTCGGCCGAGGACCTGGCCCGCGCCTACGCGAAGTTCGGTGCCGATCCGGCGCAGTTCGCCAGCACCATGGCCAGCTTCACCGTGAACGCCAAGTTCGGCCGCGCCAAGCAGTACATCGCGCAGCAGGGCGCGAACTCAACGCCGACGATGATCGTCAACGGCCGCTACCGCATCAAGGGCCGCAACTTCGAGGAAATGCTGCAGAACACCGACCGCGTGATCTCGCAGGTGCGTGTCGGCGGCTGATGTCCATACACGCATGTCCACGCAACGGCTGAAGCTGCTCAGCGCGAACATCCAGGCAGGCTCCAGCACCCGGCGCTACAGCGACTACGCCACGCGCAGCTGGTCGCACGTGCTGCCGGTCGGCAAGCGCACCTCGCTGGATGCGATCGCGCGCCTGGCGGGCGAGCACGACATCGTCGGCCTGCAGGAAAGCGATCCGGGCAGCTGGCGCTCGGGCTTCACCAACCAGACCCACTACCTGGCCGAACAGGCCGGGTTCGACTACTGGACCCACCAGCCCAACCGGCGCGTGGGCAATGTCGCCTCCAGCGCCAACGGCCTGCTCAGCCGGCTCGAGCCGGTCGAGGTGGTGCACCATCCCCTGCCCGGCCGCATCGGCGGCCGCGGCGTGCTGCTGGGCCATTTCGGCAACGGCCCCAGCGGGCTCACCGTGGCGGTGGCGCACCTGTCGCTGGGGGCGCAGTCGCGCAGGATGCAGCTCGACTTCATTGCCGAACTGCTGCAGGACTTCCCCAACGCGGTGCTGATGGGCGACTTCAACTGCGTGGTCGACTGCCCTGAAATGGGCAATCTGTTCCGCGTCACCCGCCTGCAGCCGCCCGCGTGCGCGGTGCACACCTTCCCCAGCTGGAAGCCGCAGCGCGCGATCGACCACATCCTGGTCACCGACACCCTGCGCTGCGAAGGCATGCGCGCGGTGCCTGCCGCGTTCTCCGACCACCTTGCGCTGTCGGTCAACCTGGAAGTGCCGGAAGAGGCCTTGCTGCGCTGAGGGGTGGATACCGGAGCCGGCCAGCCGGCCCCGGTGTGCGCCCGCTCCCTCAGAACCCGAAGCCCACCCGCGCGTACCAGAACTGCCCCGGCAGGTCGTAGGTCGAGGCGTCGTAGCCGTTGAGCGAGCAGCTCAGGCAGATCGGCGGATCCTTGCCGAACACGTTGTTGACCCCGAGCGTCAAGCGCAGGTCCTTCGCCCACGCATCGGTGCCCCAGGACAGCTGCGCGTCGTGGTAGGTGGTGGCGCCGAGGTCGTTGCGATCGCCCGCACTGTCGTCGCAGATGTCGAAGCCGCGCGCGCCGGCACAGGATTCACGCAGGCGGTCGATGTAGCGCGCCGTCCACGCCGCCTGCCAGCCGCCGCTGCGCCAGACCGCGGACAGGGTCGAGCTGCGGTTGGGGATCGCGCTGTTGTTGATCTGCACGCCCGGCGCACGCGGTTCGGCCTGGCCGGCCTCGTTGACCAGCTCGTAGCGGGTGACCCAGGTGGTCTTCCACGCGAACGCAAGCTGCCCCCAGGCCTGCTCGGGCAGGCGCCAGTCGGCGCTGAAGTCCCAGCCGTCGGTGCGGATCGTGCCGACGTTGCCCAGGATGTTGTCGAAGCGGACGATCTGGCCGCGCGCGTTGCGCTCGTAGAAGCCGCACGAGAGCGGATCGCGCGTGGCGATGCAGCGATTGAGGATGGTCTGTGCGTCCAGCGCCTGGATCGCGCCATCGATGGTGTGGCGATAGAAGGTCACGCCCAGGTCGAGACGGTCCGACCACGGCGCCGCCTCGGCAAACAACGGGCTCCACACCCCGCCCAGCATCAGGCTGCGGCTGGTTTCCGGCTCCAGCTGGTCGTTGCCCGAGGTCACCACCGAGATCTGCGGGTTGGACTGCTCGTAATCCGCAGGCACGCCTTCGGCCACGCATTCGGGCGTGGTTGCGGCCGGGCGGTTGCAAGGATCGACCAGGGTCGCATCGAAGCGGCTGAGCGTGCCGTAGAGCTCGCCGATCGACGGGGCGCGGAAGCCTTCGGCGAACGAACCACGCAACAGGAATTCGTCGGCCACCTGCCAGCGCAGCCCGACCTTGCCGGTGTTGGTACTGCCGAAGTTGGAGTAGTCCGACCAGCGTCCGGCCAGGCTCAGATCCAGGCTCTTGCCGAGCCAGCCGTCCTTCATCAGCGGCACCAGGAACTCGGCGTAGGCCTCGCGCACGTCGTACTCGCCACGGCTCGGGCCCGACGGCACGCCGTTGTACTCACCGGCCACGGTCAGCGGGTCGGGCTGGTATTCGCCTTCGTACTCGCGGTATTCCAGGCCTGCCGCGAACGACACGGGGCCGGCCCAGCCGTCGAACAGCTCGCCGGTCACGTTGGCCGACGCCAGGCTGATGGTGTTGCTGCTGCGGTCGCGCACCACCGGCTGGATCCACGCCAGCATGGCCGGCGTGATCGTGCCGGGGCCGCCGAACACGTCGAGGTCGACGCAGCCGGTGATCGCCGCGCACGCGGCCTCGCCGCTGAGCGCCTCGTTGATGCGGCGGATGTTGTAGCTTCCGTAGTTGGACTGTTCCGCGGTACTTTCGCTGCGCATCAGGTTGACGTCCCAGTTCCAGGTGCGCGCGCCGACGTTGAACATGCCGTTGAGTCCGCCCGAGGCGTACCAGGTTTCCACCTCCTGCACAAAGCGGCGCGGCCCGCCCTCGACCGGACGGCGCCCGAGCAGGAACAGGTTGGGGCTGGCGCCCATCGTGGTCAGGTCGAAGCCGAACGGGTTGTAGGGATTGGTGGCCGAGATCACCAGCCGGGTTTCGGCCCAGTCGTTGTAGACGCCGGCATCGGTGCCGAGGAAGAACGGCTCGGGCGCGGCCTGGTTGGCCGACTCGCGCTCGTTGTAGAGCACCCGCACGTAGCCGCCGAAGGTCGGGCTGAAGTCGAACTGCACCTGGCCGAACACCGACTTGCGCTCGGACGGCGTGAGCAGCAGGTTGTAGGGCGCGAAGTTGAAGCGGTCGGCGGTGCCGAAGCAGTGGAAGTCATCGGCGCGCACCACGCCGGTCGGATTGCCGTCGGCGTCGCGGCAGGCCTGCTGGCCGGGCAGGTAGCCCGGCGCACTCGCACCGGTGTTGGGCGTGATGTCGTAGACGATGCCGCTGCCCGGCTCCTCGAACAGGAAGCGCCCGTGCGGCGTGGCCGAACTGCCGTTGGACAGGCCGGTGCCCGGCACCGGCACGCTGGCGGGGGTGTATTCAAGCGAAGAGATTTCCTTCTGCTTGAAGTACGAGGCGCCGACGAACCAGCGCGCGCGCTCGCTGCTGCCGCCCCAGCCCAGGTCAGCGCCCCAGGTGTCGCCGCCGGACAGGTCGAAGTAGTCGCCGTAGTGCAGCTGCACGCTGGCGCCCTCGACGTCCTTGCGGGTGATGATGTTGACCACGCCGGCGATGGCGTCCGATCCGTAGATCGACGAGGCACCGTCCTCGAGCACCTCGATGCGTTCGATGATCGACAGCGGGATGGTGTTGAGATCGACCGACGAGCCCACGCCCGAGGCCGAGGATTCGTTGACCCAGCGCATGCCGTCGACCAGCACCAGCACGCGCTTGGCGCCGAGGTGGCGCAGGTCGACCGTGGCCGCGCCCGCACCCACGCCGCCGCCATCGGGCGGGAAGCCGAAATTGCCCGAAGAATTGAACTTGGTATTGAGCGCGGCGCCGCTGGCGGTGAGGTTCTGCACCACTTCGGCCACCGAGCTGAAACCGCTGCGGTCGATGTCCTCGCGGCTCAGCACCTGCACCGGCACCTGCGTTTCAAGCTCGGCGCGACGGATGCGCGAGCCGGTGACCTGGACGGTATCGAGGGTGCGCGCCCCCGCGTCGGGCTCGGGGGCCGGCGCCTGCTGTGCGAAGGCGGCCGGGGACAGGACGGACAGCAACAGACCACGGCGCACGGCAGCGCCCAGGCGATGGCGAAGGGGCAACATCGGTCTCTCCTTGGAGTGGTGATGCGGCGGAAATCCACACCCCGCGCGCCCCCTCGCGCGTTGACCTGTTTGTAAACAATCCGTAAAGACGCGCAAGCCTGTCGTGTCGCGTTGCCGCATCCGGTCACAGTTCGGGGCGGTCGGCGCGCGATCCATTCAGCCTCCCTTGACATCGCTGACCGGCGCGGTCGACCCGGGCATGCCGGCGGGCTTGGGCATAATGCGCAGGATGCCGACCCAACCGAACCTCTTCGAGCCCGGCCAGCCCTCCGGCGCGGGCGGCACGCCGCGCAGCGATGGACCGTCCCCGGATCCGGACCGCGGCCCGTTGCCGCCGCGCGTGGCCGCGATGCGCAACAGCCGGCCGTGGTGGGCGAAGCTGGCCGGCTGGGTGCTGCAGCCGTGGATCGGCCTGAAGATCGAACCGCAGGCGCCGTCGGACCTGCTCGACCCGCGCCTGGTCTGTTACGTGCTCGAAGACTATGGCCTGTCCAACGCGCTGATCCTGGACCGCGCCTGCCGCGAGACGGGCATGCCGGGGCCGCTGCGACCGCTGCCGGGCGATCCGCTCGGGCGCAAGCGCGCCTACGTGGCGCTGTCGCGGCGCAACGCCAGTTCCGCGCTGGCCCTGGCCACCGGCCAGGCGCCGCCCACCAAGACCCATTCCGAATCGCTGGCGCGGCTGCTCGAGGCGCACCGCGAGGATCCCGCACTGGACGTGCAACTGGTGCCGGTGTCGATCTTCGTCGGCCGTTCGCCGGACAAGGCCTCGGGCTGGTTCTCGGTGCTGTTTTCCGAGAACTGGGCGATCGTCGGCCGCTTCCGCCGGCTGCTGGCGATCCTGCTCAACGGCCGCGACACCCTGGTGCAGTTCGCCGCGCCGGTGAGCATCCGCGACCTGCTGGCCGAGGACCTGCCGCCCGAACGCAGCGTGCGCAAGCTCTCGCGCGTGCTGCGCACCCACTTCAACCGCCTGCGCGAGGCGGTGATCGGCCCGGACCTGTCGACCCGGCGACTGCTGGTCGACAAGGTGCTGGCCTCGCAGCCGGTCAAGGATGCGATCGCCGACCACGCCCGCCGCGACAGCAGTTCGCCGCAGGATGCGTGGAAGAAGGCGCACGCGATGGCCTACGAGATCGCGGCCGACTACTCGCATCCGGTGGTGCGCTCGGCCTCGTTCCTGCTGACCTCGGTGTGGAACCGGATCTACCGCGGCGTGCTGGTGCACCACCTCGACAGCCTCAAGGCGGTGGCGCCGGGCAACGAGGTCATCTACGTGCCCAGCCACCGCAGCCACATGGACTACCTGCTGCTGTCCTACCTGCTCTACACCAAGGGCATCGTGCCGCCGCACATCGTCGCCGGCATCAACCTCGACCTGCCGGTGATCGGGCCGATCCTGCGCCGCGGCGGCGCGTTCTTCATCCGCCGCTCGATCCGCGGCTCGGCGCTGTACTCCACGGTGCTGGCCGAGTACGTGGCGCAGCTGATCGCCGGCGGCTATTCGATCGAGTACTTCGTCGAGGGCGGCCGCTCGCGCACCGGCCGGCTGCTGCAGCCCAAGGGCGGCATGATCTCGATGACCCTGCGCGCCTACCTGCGCCAGCCCGCGCGCCCGGTGCTGTTCCAGCCGGTGTACATCGGCTACGAGAAGCTGATGGAAGGCAACAGCTACCTCGACGAGCTGTCCGGCAAGCCCAAGGAAAAGGAATCGATCTGGGCGCTGCTGTGGAGCGTGCCCAAGGTGCTGCGCCAGAACTACGGCCAGGTGGTGGTGAACTTCGGCGAGCCGATCCCGCTGTCCGAACTGCTGGCCGAGCACGCCACCAACTGGGACGGCAAGCCGCTCGACGACGAGGACAAGCCAGACTGGCTGTCGCGCACCGTCGACGCCGCCGCGCAGCGCATCCAGGTCAACATCAACCGCGCCGCCGACGTGAACCCGATCAACCTGCTGGCGCTGGCGCTGCTGTCCACGCCCAAGCACACGATGGGCGAGGCCGACCTGCTGGCGCAGATCGCGCTGTCCAAGACGCTGCTGGCGGAGGTGCCGTACTCGGATCGGGTGACGGTGACGCCGCATTCGCCACGCGAGATCGTGGCGCACGGCGAGGAGATCGGCGTGCTGCGGCGGATCGCGCATCCGCTGGGCGACGTGTTCAGCGTGGGCGAGGACGATGCGGTACTGCTGAGCTACTTCCGCAACAACGTGCTGCACCTGTTCACCGCATCGGCCTGGATCGCCTGCTGCTTCCAGCACAACCGCCGGATGGCGCGCGACACCCTGCTGCGCATCGGCCGCGCGGTGTATCCGTTCCTGCAGGGCGAGCTGTTCCTGCCCTGGGACCAGGACGGCTTCGCCGACCGCATCGATCGCACGATCGACGTGTTCGTGCGCGAGGGCCTGCTCGAGCACGTGGGCGACGACGACGGCGGCATCCTGGCGCGCAACGCCGGCCAGTCCGACGAGGTGTTCCGCCTGCGCGCGCTCGGGCATCCGCTGCAGCAGGCGTTCGAGCGCTACTACATCGCCATTTCGGTGCTGGCCAAGAATGGCCCGGGCACACTCGGCGCCGGCGAACTCGAGAGCCTGTGCCAGCTCGCCGCGCAGCGACTGAGCCTGCTGTACGCACCTGCGGCGCCGGAGTTCTTCGACAAGAGCCTGTTCCGCGGCTTCATCCAGAAGCTGCGCGAACTGGGCCTGGTCAAGCTCGACCAGAACAGCAAGCTGGTGTTCGAGCAGCGACTCGAAACCTGGGCCCGTGACGCGAAGATCATCCTCGGCCGCGAACTGCGGCACACGATCGAGAAGGTGAGTCCGGAGGCGATCAGGCCGGAGGCGCCTGCGGCGCAGGGTTGACGCTGCGTCCGGGAACGCCGGGCGCCCTCCTCGTCTCCCGATCGCCCACGCCGAGGCCGATCACCCCGCTGTCTGCAGGGCGCATCGCGCCGCTCTCATCGACACGCGACACTGCAACTATTGCGCTGTCCTTGCAGTGGCTCCCAATGTGCTGTCGATTGTCGCCCGGCCTCGACTGTCACCCGACCGCATCGGCATCTTCTTTCCGCACTGTCATTTCGATCGCAGGCAGCGCCGCCCAACGACGAAGCCGGTCAATCTCCAGAGGGGCGTCCGCAGCGCCGACTCACCGACACTCCTCCTGCAGTCGACTTCGCGTCTTCGAAACGGTCGGGATGTGGTGCAACCTGCCGCGATCTGGCCGCACCCACGCCTCTGCTCACGCACTCTCACCGTGGGTGAGTTTGTCAACAACAACTGACCCTCCCCGTCAAGACATGACGCGGCACGCATCTTGCGATTTGTGACTTGCGCTGCATAATGCGCACGTAAGGGGATCATCCGACGACGCCGTTGGCGCCCGTCGTGTCCGGTCGGGCCGGACAGACCACCTCAACCTGTATCAATCGCCGATCGCCACGCAGCCGGGCCCGGATGGGCATGGCTGGATAAATGCGCCCGCATCGGCCTTTTCAACATCGTCAAGGAGCTATCCGTGTCGACCGACATCGTGCAGAAGATCGCAGGCAACATCGTTTCCGCAGGCTCTGGTGACATCACGCTCGACAAGGCCGGCATCGTCCGCCTCAAGCTCGGGCCGGAGCAAGTGGTGCGCTTCGAGCGCGCCGGCAACGACCTGCAGCTGGTGCTCAAGGACGGTCGCACGATCACGATCCGGAACTTCTTCCTCGTCGACGAGGACGGCGAGCGCCATGACCTGGTGCTGGAGGACGCCGAGGGCGTTGCCTGGTGGGGCCAGTACACCAGTCCCTGGAACGAGTTCCACTTCACCGAGATCCAGCTGGACGCCGGCGTCATCGCAGCGCCTCCCGTCGAGGGTGGCCTGCCAGCATGGGCCGCAGTCGCGCTCGGCGTGGTGGGGGGCGGCGCCCTTCTCCATCAGCTCGGTGATGGGGACGAGCGTCCCGAAGTGCCCCTGCCGCCGGCCAACCGTGCGCCCACCGCCGGCGACGACGCGCAGAGCATCGCCGAAGACAGCGTGCTCGAAGGTCGGGTAGCCGGCACCGACGCCGATGGCGATGCACTGACCTACGCTCGGGGCAGCGATCCGACCAACGGCACCGTCGTGGTGAACGCCGACGGCACCTACACCTACACGCCCAACCCCGACTTCAACGGCACCGACAGCTTCAGCGTCACCATCAGCGATGGCCGTGGCGGCACGACCACCAGCACGATCACCGTCACCGTGACGCCGGTCAACGATGCACCGACCGCGACCGGCGGGCCGCTGACCACCAACGAGGACACGCCAGCCACCGGCACCATCATCGGCAATGACGTCGATGGCGACGAGCTGACCTACACGGTGAGCACGCCGCCGGCCAACGGCAGCCTGGTGCTGGACCCGGAGACCGGCGCATACACCTACACGCCGAATGACGATTTCAACGGCGGGGACAGCTTTACCGTCACCGTCGACGACGGCAATGGCGGCAGCACCACGGTCAACGTGCCGGTGACCGTGGTGGCGGTGAACGATCCGCCGACCGCGAGCGGCGCGCCGCTGGTCACCGACGAGGACACGCCGGCCAGCGGCACCATCGTCGGCAACGATGTCGATGGCGACGAGTTGACCTACACGCTCACCACGCCGCCGGCCAACGGCGCCCTGGTGCTGGATCCGGACACCGGCGCATACACCTACACGCCGAATGACGATTTCAACGGCGGGGACAGCTTCACCGTCACCGTTGACGACGGCAATGGCGGCAGCACCATCGTCAACGTGCCGGTCACCGTGACTCCCGTGAATGACGCGCCGGTCGCCAGCAACGATGGCCCCGTCACGGTCACCGAGGACACCCCGGTCAGCGGCAACGTGCTGACCAATGACAACGACGTCGATGGCGACACCCTGACCGTTACCCAGTTCACCGTCGCCGGCGACACGACCGTGTACACCGCCGGCCAGACCGCCACCATCACCGGTGTCGGCACGCTGCTCATCAATGCCGACGGCGGCTACACCTTTACTCCGGCCCTGAACTACAACGGGCCAGTTCCGACCGCTACCTACACCATCACCGACGGTAGCTTGACCGACACTGCCGAACTCTCGTTCGCCAGCGTCAGCCCGGTCAACGACGCGCCGGTGGCGACCAACGATGGCCCCGTTGCGGTCACCGAGGACACTCCGGTCAGCGGCAACGTGCTGACCAATGACAACGACGTCGATGGCGACACCCTGACCGTTACCCAGTTCACCGTCGATGGCGACCGGACCGTTTACACCGCCGGCCAGACTGCGACCATCACCGGTGTCGGCACGCTGTTCATCAATGCCGACGGCAGCTACACCTTCACTCCGGCCCTGAACTACAACGGGCCAGTTCCGACCGCCACCTACACCATCACCGACGGTAGCCTGACCGACACTGCCGAACTCTCGTTCGCCAACGTCAGCCCGGTCAACGACGCGCCGGTGGCGACCAACGATGGTCCCGTTGCGGTCACCGAGGACACGCCCGTCGGCGGCAACGTGCTGACCAACGACAGCGACGTCGATGGCGACACCTTGACGGTCACGCAGTTCACCGTCGTCGGCGACACGACCGTGTACACCGCCGGCCAGACTGCGACCATCACCGGCGTGGGCACGCTGCTCATCAACGCCGACGGCGGCTACACCTTCACTCCCGCCCCGAACTACAACGGACCGGTTCCGACGGCCACCTATACCGTCACCGATGGCAGCCTGACCGACACTGCCGAACTGTCGTTCAACGACGTCAGCGCGGTCAACGACGCGCCGGTGTTCGAGGATGAGGACAAAGATCCGGTGGACCCGGCTGGCTACAGCTTCGACTACAACGAGAACAGCACGACAGCGACGGTGCTGGGCGCGGTAGCGGCCAGCGATGTGGACGGCGACCCGATCACCTACACCATCATCTCGGGCGACCCCGATGGCTGGTTCGCGATCAACGCGACCACCGGTGAGATCACGCTGACAGCCGCAGGCGTGCTGTCGCTGGCCAACGACTTCGAGACAGCGGGCAACTCCCATTCCCTGGCGATCCGCGCCACCGACGGTCAGGGCGGAGCGACCGATGTCGTTGTCACGCTCAACGAGCAGGACGTCAATGACCCGCCGGTAGCGGTCGACGATGTCCTTTCGGTGCAGCAGAACACCACGCTCACCGTCGACGTGGCCACGCTGCTCGCCAACGACAGCGACCCGGACGCTGGCGCTGTGCTGACGATCACCGGCGTCGCCAACGGAACCGGCGGCACGGTCACGCTTGATGGCGACGATGTCGTGTTCGTCCCGACCCCCGGATACGCGGGCCCGGCGACGTTCACCTACACCCTGTCCGATGGCATGGGTAGCACCACGACCGGCACGGTCAACGTCACGGTGACGCCCGTGGCCGTGACCACCGTCAGCAGCCCGTGGGAGTACGAGGGCGTGGATCTGGTGTTCGACATCGGGCTGAACGTCACGCCCACCGGCGCGAACACCGTCGAGTTCACCCTGGGCGGCGGAACCGCCACGCCGGGCGTGGATACCGGCACCCCGGTCGAGGTGAGTTTCGACGGCGGAACCAGCTGGACTGCCGTGACTCCGGCGGGCGGCAGCTACAGCGTGCTGGTCCCGGTCGGCGCGCAGACGCTGCAGGTGCGGCTGCAGACGCTGGAAGACCTCGAGATCGAGCCCAACGAAACCATCAACCTCCAGGCCTGGATCGGCGACGGCACGCCCGTCACCGGCACCGGCACGATCATCGACACCACGCCGCTGCTGGTGGAGCCGCCCAGTGAAGGCGACAACAGCCTGGTCGGCGGCTCGGGCAACGACCTGCTGCTGGGCGACGACAGCAGCAGCGGCGGCCAGACCCCGACCGCACCGGGCGTGGATTACAACATCGTGCTGCTGGTGGACCTGTCGACGAGCATGACCTGGGAAGTGGACAGCGGTTCGACCGGCGCCAACTCGCGCCTGGCCCTGATGCGCGAGGCGCTGCTGGACTTCGTTCCCACCCTGGGCGACCACGACGGCATGATCAACATCGCGCTGATCGGCTTCGGCAACCTGGCCAGCACCAGCGTCCGTATCGATCTCGCGGACCTCCACTCCCCCGGCACCATGGATGCGCTGCTGGCCGCGATCAGTGGCCTGGCCATTCCGGCCGGAACGCAATACACGAACTATGAGGCGGGGTTCAATGCGGCGGTGGACTGGTTCAACGGCCCGCAGGCCAATCCGGGCTACGAGAACCTGACCTACTTCATCACCGACGGCGATCCGACGCGCTTCGTGCAGAACAACGGCAGTGAAGGCGGCTCCGGGTCGAACGCGACCCAGCAGGTGCTGCAGGAGTCGGTCGACGCCTTCCACGGGCCGGGTGGACTGGGCGACATCAGCCAGGTCCATGCCGTGGGTATCGGCCCCTCGGTGAACACCTCGTTCCTGCAGTTCTTCGACAATACCCCCAGCCTCGCGGACAGCTTCACCGCCGATATCGATCCGGCGACGCAGATGATCGCCGACTTCTCGAGTCAGACCGGCAACAGCGATCCTGCTGCCTGGGAAGGCCAGTCCGCCGAGGCGGCCACCGCGACCCTCGCCGGCGGCCGTCTGGTGCTGGTCGATGCCAACGCCGACAACGGCAGCGCGGCCGCCTACCACGGGCCCTCGTTCACCGTCGACGAGGACAATGCGTACCTGTCGTTCGACTACCGGCACTCGGGCTGGAGCGCTGGCGACGAGTTCAGCTGGCAATTGCAGCGTTTGGAGGGCGGCACCTGGACCACGGTAGGCTCGGGCACGAACGCCCAGACCAATACCGGCCAGAACACCGCCGTCAACATGAAGTCGCCGATCGTCGGCCAGGGCACGTACCGCTATGTGTTCGGAGTGGAGGACCGCTCGCCAGGCGGCGACTTCCAGGTGCAGATCGACAACATCCGGTACAACTATCCCGACGGCACCAACACCGTGACCAGCGGCGCCGGCCAGGCCGGCAACCCGCAGATCATCATGACCGCCGGGCAGCTGACCGATGCCCTGCGCGGCAACTTCGGCAACGACACCATCGACGGCGGCGCCGGCAACGACATCCTGTTCGGCGATGCCCTGTCGTGGCTCGCCCATGGTTCGGTACCCGCCGGTACGGGCCTGGAGACGCTGCGTACCCACCTGGAGGCGGAGCTGGGCGCGCCGCCGGAACAGCAGGACATCTACGATTACATCTGGCACAACCACGCGACGTTCTCGCCGGGCGAAAGCCATGGCGGCAACGACATCCTCGATGGCGGCCTGGGCAATGACCTCCTCTTCGGCCAGGGCGGCAACGACGTCCTGCGCGGCGGGCAGGGTGACGACATCCTCTACGGCGGTGCCGGCGCCGACACCTTCGTGTGGGAAGAGGGCGACATGGGCAACGACCTGATCCGCGACTTCAACATCGCCGACGGCGACAGGATCGACCTCGGCGGCCTGCCGTCCAACTACAGCGTGGCCTATGCCAACGAAGGCGCGGGCACGCTGATCACGATCACCGACCAGGACGGCGGCGCGTTTGCGACCATCACGGTGGAGAACGTCGCACCGGGCGCACTCCAGGCGCCTGGCGTGGTGGCAGGACCGGCGGGGCCGGTCGCGACCAGCTTCGCCAGCGAATTGCTGGGGCTGGACGCGCTCAAGGCGATGCACGCCTGGGCCGACGGCGACGCCGTCGCGGCAGCGTTGCCTGCACTCGGCGACCTGCTGCCCGCCGGTGCGGGCGCGCAGTCGCTGGATGGCCTGTTCCCGGCCACCGACGCTGCGGCGCCCTGGTCGCCGGTGGACAGCGGTGCGAATGGCCACGGCGGCGCCTACGTGGTGCCGCATGTGAACCCGCTGGACGAGCTGGAGCAGCCGGCCCTGAGCGCGGTATGACGCCATGCGACGCGGGCGGGGCCAGGTGCCCCGCCCGCGCCGTCCGAGCCTTTTCCGGAGTGAACTTGTGAGTGAGCCATGCAAGGCCCTGCTGGCGGGCGCCCTGTGCGTCGCGCTGGCGGGCATGGCATCCACCGCGCGCGGCACGCTGCAGGATGGATCCCCGCCCGACGCGCAGCACGTCACCGACCTGGCGCCAACCACCGCGACCCTGGACCTGGCGCGCGCCGTGGCCACGGCCGTGGCCTGGCACCCTAGCGTGCGCACCGCCGCCGGCTATGTGCTCGAGGCCGGGGACTACATCGACGTGGCGCGCGCGGGCTACCTGCCGCAGGTGCGTGCGGGCCTGACCTCCGAGCACGGCAATCGCAACGTGCCCGGCTACAACAGTCGCCAGGCGCACCGTTTCGTGGTGTCGGCTTCGCAGATGCTGTACGACTTCGGCAAGACCGGAAGTGCGGTCGACCGCGCGCGCGCTGATCGCACCGCCGCGCAGGCGCGGGTGCTGCTGGCGGTCGACGACCTGGCGCAGGACACCGCCCAGGCTTGGATCGAGGTGCGTCGCTACGAGCAGCTGCAGCAGATCGCGCACGAGCAGACGCGTGGGGTCAAGGCCATCGCCGACCTGGTGCGCATGCGCCGCAGCAAGGGCGCCAGCCCGTTGTCGGACGAGATGCAGGCACAGGCGCGCGAGGAAGCTGCGCGCGCCTTCGAACTGCAGGCCGGCGCCCAGCTGGAGCGCTGGCGCGCGCAGCTGCGCCACCTCACCGGCCTCGGCGCGGTACCGGTCACCGGCGGCGACGTGCCACCGACGATGGCGCAGGCCTGCTTGGTGCGCGCGGGCGCGGCGGAACCGCCGGCGGTGCTGGTGGCGCGGGCCGAGGCGCGCGCGGCCCAGGCCGACGTGGCCAACGCGCGGGCGCAGACCCGGCCCACGCTCTCGCTGGACGGCAGCATCGGCCGCGGGCTGGATGCCGACTCGCGCATGGGCGACGCGCACGATGCCACGATCATGCTCAACGTTTCGGCGCCGCTCTACCAGGGCGGTGGCAACGTCGCGCGCCAGCGCGCGGCCGGCCACGTGCTGGGCGCGGCCGAAGCGGCGGTGGACAACGCGCGCCTGGCCAACAGCCAGCTGCTGCAGGACGCCCGCGCGCAGGCCATGGGCAACGCGCAGCGCAGCGGCGTGCTTGACGACCGAGTCGACAGCCTCGCACAGACCCGCACCCTGTACCGCCAGCAATACCTCGACCTCGGCACCCGTTCACTGCTGGACCTGCTCAACGCCGAGCAGGAATACCAGCAGTCGCGACTGGAGCAGGCCAACAACGGCCACGACCTGTCGCGGCTGGAAGTGGACTGCCTGTACGCCACCGCCAGGCTGCGCGAGGCGTTCGGCCTGGAAGGCCGGCAGGTCGCTGGCCTGGAGCTGCGTCCGTGAACGTCGCCGCCGCCCGGCTTGCGCGGCCGCAGGCGCAGGCGCAGGACGTCGCCGGCTGGGTCGACGCGATCATGCATGTCGCCGCCCACTACCGGATCGACTGCTCGCGCGAGGCCATCCACGTGGCCGCGCAATGGAACGCGCGCGGCGAGGGCGCGCTGCCGCTCGATCAACTGGTGCCGCGCCTCGCGCGCCAGGCCGGGCTGGCGATGCGCTGGGTGGCCGCCGATGCATCGAAGCTCACCTCCTGGCGCCTGCCGCTGGTGGTGCAGTTGCGCGACGGCCAGGTCGGCGTGGTCACCGCCGAGACCCGCGAAGGCCTGACCGTGAGCCTCGGCGGCGATGGCGGCCTCGATACCACGATCGCCGTCGCCGAGCTGCGCAGCTCGCTGCAGCGCATGGCCGTGCTGCGGCCGGCGCGCTCGGTGCCCGACCGGCGCGTGGACGAGTACATCAAGCCGTTCGAGGCCGGCTGGCTGCGCCAGCTGGTGCTGGCCGACCTGCGTCCGTACCGCCACGTCATGCTGGCCTCGCTGGTGGCCAATGCGATGGGCATGGCCGGCGTGCTGTTCTCGATGCAGGTCTACGACCGCGTGGTGCCGGCGCAGTCGATGCCGACGCTGTACGTGCTGTTCGGCGGAGTGATGCTGGCCACGCTGTTCGCCCACGTGATGCGCCAGGCGCGGATGCGGATCATCGACGTGGTCGGCAAGCGCGCCGACCTGCGCGTGTCCGACCGCGTGTTCGGCCATGCGCTGCGCGTGCGCAACTCGGCGCGCCCCAGGGCCACCGGCACCTTCATCTCGCAGCTGCGCGAGCTCGAGTCGGTGCGCGACATGCTCACCTCGACCACGGTCGCGGCGATCGCCGACCTGCCCTTCTTCCTGCTGTTCTGCGCAGTGTTCTGGTACATCGCCGGCGGCCTGGTATGGATCCCGCTGGCGGCGCTGGTGGCGATGGTGCTGCCCGGCGTGCTCGCGCAGAAGCGGCTGCGCGCGCTGGCCCAGGAGAACATGCGCGAGTCGTCGCTGCGCAGCGCGATGCTGGTCGAATCGGTGCAGGGCATCGAGGACATCAAGCAGCTGCAGGCCGAGTCGCGCTTCCAGAACCACTGGAACCACTACAACGCGGTCAACGCCGACAGCGGCATGCGCCTGCGCGACCTGACCGGCACGCTCAACAACTGGTCGCAGACGGTGCAGGCGGCGGTGTTCGCGCTGGTGGTGTTCTTCGGCGCGCCGCTGGTGATGGAGGGCGCGATGACCACCGGCGTGCTGGTCGCCGCCTCGATCCTGTCCTCGCGCATGCTGGCGCCGCTGGGCAGCCTGACCCAGATCCTCAACCGCTGGCAGCAGGCGAAGGTGGCCAAGGAGGCGTTGGACCAGCTGCTGGCCTCGCCGGTGGACGACCCCGAGCACGAGAAACGCATCCACAGGGCGCTGCTGCACGGCGCCTACAGGCTCGAGGCGGCCACGTTCAGCCATGACGGCCAGGCCCCGGCGCTGCAGGTGCAGGCGCTGCAGATCCAGCCAGGCGAGCGCGTCGCGGTGCTGGGCCGCAATGGCGCGGGCAAGTCCACCCTGCTGCGCGCGCTGTCGGGAATGATGGAGCCGGTGCAGGGCAGCATCCTGCTCGACGAGGTGACCCTGGCGCACCTGGATCCGGCCGACGTGCGCCGCGACGTGGGGCTGCTGCCGCAGGAGGCGCGCCTGTTCCACGGCACGCTGCGCGAGAACCTGCTGCTGGGCGCGCCTGCCGCGACCGACGATGAGCTGGTGACAGCCCTGCAGGCCGCGGGCGCATGGAGCTTCGTCCAGCAGCTCAAGGCCGGCCTGGACCACGGCGTGCTGGAAGGCGGGCTGGGACTGTCCGGCGGCCAGCGCCAGAGCCTGCTGCTGGCGCGGCTGCTGCTTCGCAACCCGCGCGTGCTGCTGCTCGACGAGCCGACCGCATCGCTGGACGAGCTCAACGAGCAGCACGTGATCCGCAGCCTCGCCGCACTGCCGGCCGACACCACCATGGTGATCGCCACGCACCGGCGTCCGGTCCTGCAGCTGGTCTCGCGGGTGCTGGTGGTCGACGGCGGCAAGGTGCTGCTCGACGGCCCGCGTGACGAGGTGCTCGAGCGCCTGCGCAAGCGCGCGGGCGCGGCGAACCTCGTGCAGGCGCAGGCATGAACCGGCAGCGGCACGATGACGTGTTCGACGGCGACGAAGTCCGCGCCAGCGGCTCCTCGCGCGTGGTCCTGTGGGTCGCCGTCTTCCTTGTCGTGTTCCTGGCCTGGGCCTGGTGGTTCAAGGTCGACGAGGTCTCCAGCGGCGGCGGCCAGGTGGTGCCGACCTCGCGCGAGCAGGTGATCCAGTCGCTCGAGGGCGGCATCGTCGCCGAGCTGGCCGTGGCCGAGGGCGACATCGTCGCGAAGGGGCAGATGCTCGCCCAGCTCGATCCCACCCGCGGCGAATCCAGCGTCGGCGAAACCGCCGCCAGGTATCGCGCCGCCCTCGCGAGCGCGACCCGCCTGCAGGCCGAGGTCGATGGGCGCGACACGCTGGCGTTCCCGGAGGAGCTGTCGGCGCATGCCGACCTCACCGCCACCGAGACCGCACTGTTCCAGTCGCGACTGCGCAGCGTGTCCGAGTCGCTGGGCGGGCTGCGGCGCTCGCTGGAGCTGGTGCGGCGCGAACTGCAGATCACCCAGTCGCTGGTGGAAAGCGGCGCGGCCAGCGCCGTCGAGCTGCTGCGCCTGCAGCGCCAGCGCTCGGAGCTTGAACTGAAGATCGCCGAGGTGCGTGCCGAATACATGGTGCGCAGCCGCGAGGAGCTGGCCAAGGCCAATGCCGAGGTCGAGTCGCTGTCCTCGGTGGTGCGCGGCCGCGCCGACTCGCTGACGCGGCTGACCCTGCGCTCGCCGGTGCGCGGCGTGGTCAAGGACATCGAGGTCACCACCATCGGTGGCGTGATCCCGCCCAACGGCGCGCTGATGACCATCGTGCCGCTGGACGACCAACTGCTGGTCGAAGCGCGCATCTCGCCGCGCGACATCGCCTTCATCCACCCCGGCCAGGACGCCCTGGTCAAGATCACCGCCTACGACTACGCGATCTACGGTGGCCTGCCGGGCAAGGTGGTCACGATCTCGCCGGACACCATTCGCGACGAGATCAAGCCTGAAATCCTGTACTACCGCGTCTTCGTCCGCACCGAGTCCGACGCGCTGCTCAACAAGGCCGGCACACGGTTCCCGATCGTGCCGGGCATGGTCACCAGCGCCGACATCCGCACCGGCAGCAAGACGATCTGGCAGTACCTGATCAAACCGATGAACCGTGCCGGCGAGGCACTGCGCGAACGCTGATCCACATCCGCCCCACCCGACCGCAACCAGGAGGTCATGACGATGCACAAGACAATCGCGACGAGCACGATGGGCGCCATGCTGGCGCTGACCCTGGCGCTGTGCGCCGCCCATGCGTCCGATCCGCCGGATCTGGACTACAGCGACGTCAACATGACCCGCCCGGAGTTCGACGAACCGTTCCAGCGCGACGGCCGTGCGACGCCCGTCGCGCAGATCCTGCAGGTGGTGGCTGGCGCGACGCCCGACCAGGTGCGCGGACTCATCGGCGATCCGCTGCGTACCGGGCAGGGCGTCCGCGGCCCGGAGTGGGACTACGACCTGAAGCTGGACCTGGCCGACGAGGATTTCATCGTCTGCCAGTACAAGGTGGTGTTCGACGCGCGCAACGCGGCGGTCGTCGAAACGCACTGGCGCCGCTACCAGTGCCGGGACGCCATCGCCGCCCTGTCCGCGCACGCCGGCCATTGAACGCGTTGGTCCGGCTGGCGGGGATCCCGTCCACCGCCGTGCCAGCGTTGACGCCCGGGTCCTGCAGCCGGCGAACGCCTACGCCGGCTCGTCCGGGATCAGCGCGTTCTCCAGCCACGCGATCTGGTCCTTGAGCAGCAGCTTGCGTTTTTTCAGGCGCTTGATCGTCAGTTCGTCGTTGCTGATCCCGGCCTGCAGCTCGGAAATCGCGGTGTCGAGGTCGCGATGCTGCAGCCGCAGGTCGGCCAGCTGACGTGTGATTTCGGCGGAATCGTTGTTGCGCATCCGTACGCCAGCTTACACGCCCGCGCGGTCGCGGTCCCTGTCCGGCGGCCGCGCACGCGGGCACAATGGTCCGGCGCGACGGGGGCAACGCGCACCGGAGCGAGCATTGGCCCGGGTCAATGGATCGCGGCCGGCCCTGCCGCCCGGGGAAAGGAGCACGACACGATGGACGCAAGCAACATGCGCGGGGGACTGCGCGCGCTCGGCATTGCCGCCGCGCTGGCGGCGGCAAGCAGCGCGGCCGCACAGGACAAGTACGACGGCTACCTGTGCTGCAACATGCGCAGCGACGGCAGCTGGATCAGCGACAGCAACTACGCCGAGGGCGGCAAGCGGGTGATCCCCGCCGGCACCCCGGTGAAGGTGACCGGCTACGGCCGCTACCGGGTCAAGGTGCAGATCGACGGGCAGAAGCAGGAGATCGGCAACGACTACAGCCGCGACCTCGACAACGCCGCCTTCGCCGCCCGCTACGTGGTGAGGGAGGATCCCAAGGCCGCCATCGCCGGCTGGCCGGCGAAGGTGCAGGAGGCAGTGCGCCAGTCGAAGGTCGCCCCGGGCATGACCCGCGAGCAGGTCATCACCTCGATGGGTTACCCGATCAGCAGCGAGAACGCGGACCTGGACGCCAACCTGTGGCGCTACTGGCTCAGCAGCTTCGGCGAGTTCCAGCTGCACTTCGACGCGCGCGGGCGGGTGAGCGACATCACCACCGATCCCTCCACCCGCAACCTGGTGTGGACGCCCTGAGCGCTTGAGTGCCTGACCGGCCGGTCGCCAGGATCGGCCTGTCATTTCGACCGCAGGGAGAAGCGCTTTTCAACGGCGAAGCCGGTAAATCCCGCGACGCAGGGCAAGCGCTCCCAGCGGCCCGCAACCGGCTCTCGCGACAGGACCGGATTTCTCCCTGCGGTCGAAATGACAAGGCATGGGGTCCGTCGGATAAAGGCATGGGGTCCGTCGGGTAGCGGGGATCCTCCGCGCAGCGGAAGATCACGGCACCTGCGATGCCACGGATTCCTGCGTGCGCTCGACACACGACAAACAGGTGCCGCGCGCAGCGCCGGCCTGCCACATCCTGCGCAATCCAGCCAGATCCGGCGCCACGCGCCTGCGCGCATCCGCGCTACGCCGCGCTATCCGGCCGGCGGCGGGCCGATCCCGGCGCGGACCGGTAAAATCAGCGCAATGGATACCGTCGTCCCCCTGCCCATGCCCGTTTTGCGCAACGCCGACCGACGCGGCGCGCACGAGGTCGACCGGCTGGCTAGGCGCCTGCGCCACCAGGTGGGCAAGGCGATCGCCGACTTCGGCATGATCGAGGACGGCGACAAGGTGATGGTGTGCCTGTCCGGCGGCAAGGACAGCTACACGATGCTCGACATGCTTCTGCAGCTGCAGAAGAAGGCGCCGGTGTCGTTCTCGCTCACCGCGGTCAACCTCGACCAGAAACAGCCGGGCTTTCCGCAACATGTATTGCCCGACTACCTGCGTTCGCTGGGCGTGGACTTCCACATCATCGAGCAGGACACCTATTCGGTGGTCAGTCGGGTGATCCCGGAAGGCAAGACCATGTGCTCGCTGTGCTCACGCCTGCGCCGCGGCGCGCTGTACGCGTACGCGGAGCAGCACGGCTACACGAAGATCGCGCTCGGCCACCATCGCGACGACCTGGTCGCCACGTTCTTCCTCAACCTGTTCTTCCACGCCAGGCTGTCGGGCATGCCGCCCAAGCTGTTGTCGGACGACGGCAAGCACGTGGTGATCCGCCCGCTGGCCTGTGTGCGCGAGGCCGACATCGAGGCCTACGCCGAGGCGAAGGCGTTCCCGATGATTCCCTGCAACCTGTGCGGCTCGCAGGAGAACCTGCAGCGCAAGCAGGTGCAGAAGATGATGGCGCAGTGGGAGTTCGAATCCCCCGGCCGCATCGAGACCATCTCGCGTGCGCTGGGCGATATCCGTCCCTCGCAGCTGGGCGATCCGAAGCTGTTCGACTTCCTCTCGCTGGGCCGACACGATGGCGCGCCGCAGGCCGGCGCAGACGCCTGGCTGGGCGACAAACCCACGGCGCACGTCGATCTTTCGCCGGGATGACGGCCAGGTTTTCTGACGATATTCCGATTCCCGATTCTGTTCCGACTCCATTCCCCACTTCCGGATCCCCATGTTCTTCCGAAACCTGACCCTGTTCCGCTTCCCCACCACGCTCGACTTCTCCAGCCTCGAAGAGCTGCTGGCCGGCCACCCGCTCAAGCCGGTCGGTCCGCTGGAGCTGTTTTCGCGCGGCTTCATCCCGCCCTTCGGCCGCAACGGCGAGGCGCTCTCGCACCGCGTCGGTGATGCGATCTGGCTCACCGTCGGCGGCGAGGACCGGCTGCTGCCCTCGTCCGTGGTCAACGACATGCTGGCCGACCGCCTCGCCGAGATGGAGCAGAAGCAGGGCCGCCGCCCCGGCAGCCGCATGCGCAAGCAGATGAAGGACGACCTGGTGCACGAGCTGCTGCCGCGCGCCTTCGTCCGTCCCTCGCGCACCGACGCACTGATCGACCTGGAGCACGGCGTGTGCGCGATCGATACCTCCAGCCGCAAGAGCGGCGAGGCGGTGGTGTCGGAGATCCGCAACGCGATGGGCAGCTTCCCGGCGCTGCCGCTGAACGCGGAAGTCGCGCCGCGCAGCGTGCTGACCGGCTGGATCGCCGGCGATCCGCTGCCCGAAGGCCTGTCGCTGGGCGAGGAGTGCGAACTCAAGGATCCGGCCGAACACGGCGCGATCGTCAAGTGCCAGCGCCAGGAGCTGCAGTGCGACGAGATCACCAAGCACCTGGATTCTGGCAAGCAGGTGACCAGGCTGGCGCTGAACCTCGACGACCACGTCTCCTTCGTGCTCGGCGAAGACCTGGTGGTGCGCAAGTTCAAACTGCTCGACGGCGCGGTGGACCAGCTCGAATCGAACGAACGCGATGACATCCGCGCCGAACTCGACGCGCGCTTCGCGCTGATGAGCGCCGAGTTCTCGCGGCTGTTCACGGTGCTCGAGAAGGCGCTGAAGCTCTCCAAAGCAGACGCCTGACCATCCCTTCCATGAACGGCGCGATTCGCGCGCCGCGGCCTTTCGCCCACGACGTGAATCGCGACGTGGGCGCTGCGGCCCCCAGCAGTTAGCATTCCCCACATGCCTTCCCTGTTCCGACTGTCGCCGACGGCGCCGGATGCTTCCCGGCTGCAGCGCGACACGTTCGCCTTCGTGCTGTCCGACGGGCGCCGCATCGACGTACTGCGCGTGCGCGACCCGCGCGCCAAACGCCTGCGCCTGAGCGTTGGCGAGCGCGGCGCACGCCTGACCCTGCCACCGCGCACCAGCCTGGTCGCGGGCGAACGTTTCGTGCACGAGCACCGCGACTGGCTGACCGACCAACTCGCCTGCCACCCCGGCGACGTCGCCCCGCTGGTTGCCGGCGAACCGACCACCGTGCCGCTGCGCGGGCAACCGCTGCCGCTGCACTGGGCGCCCGGCCGCGTTGCGCGCGTGGTCGGCGACGACCAGGCGCTGACCCTGCAGCTGCCGCCGCAGGCCGGGCCTGCCGCGATCGCACGCGCACTGCGCGATTTCTACGAGGCGCAGGCGCGCGCCGACATTGGCCGCTGGCTGCCGGCCTACCTGCCGGGCCTGCCGCGGCCACCTTCACGGATCCGGCTGCGGGTGCTGTCCTCGCAGTGGGGTTCGCTGGCGCCCGACGGCACGCTCACGCTCGACCTGGCCCTGGTGCTGGGCCGGCCTGCCGCCTTCGAGTACGTGCTGGTGCACGAGCTCTGCCACCTGGTCCACGCCGACCATTCGCGCGCGTTCTGGCGCGAGGTGGAGGCGCGCTGCCCGGACTGGCGCGCGTCGCGCGATTACTTCCGCGACGAGGGACGAAGGCTCAAGTCCGCCCTGCACGTGCTGCTGTCGGCCTGACCTGTTCCGGCGGCGGACGGCGTTAACCGGTTCATCAACCCATTCCACCCGTCCAGGGGATGCGATGAACGGTATTGCCAAGCGCGTATCACGGCTGTCCCTCGCCCTGGGCCTGGTGCTGGCCGCAGGCGCTTGCCAGAAGGTCGGCCAAAGCGCGGCAGATGTCGCCATCGAGCGTGCCACCGGTGTCCAGGTGGGCCGCGACGGCGACCAGGTCACGCTGCGCTCGCCCGATGGCGAAGTCGCGATCCGGGCCGGCGAATCGGTAGCGCTGCCCGAGAATTTCCCGGGCGACGTGTACCTGCCCGCGGACTACCAGGTGAACAGCGTGATGGACCTGCAGGGCGTCAGCATGGTCAGCTTCAGCGCGCCCGGCCAGGTGTCGACCCTCTTCGCCGCCGCGCGCGAATCGATGCAGGCGCAGGGCTGGACGCAGTCGATATCGGCCCAGCATTCGGCCGACACCGCCCTGCTCGCCTTCGAGAAGGGAGAGGACGAATCGCGCCGCAGCGCCACGCTCTCGTTCAACCGCAACAACGGCGATGAGCACGTCATCGTCGGCATGCAGCTGCAGGGCCAGCGTCAATAGTCCGACTCCCTCCCCCGCCTGCGGGGGAGGGCTGGGGTGGGGGCCACCGGTCACCACGCCTCCGTGCCGCGCGCTTCGCGCGCGCCCATCCCAACCTTCCCCCGCAGGCGGGGAAAGGAGCAGGTCCGGACCTTCCGTGAAGGATTGTGGTGGGGCCGCCCTCAGCCCTCACCTTCGCGCAGGAAATCCACGACCAGCGCAGCAACGGCTTCCGGCTGCTCCATGTGCAGGTGGTGCCCGCCAGGCAGCACGTGCAGATCGCCATCGGGCAGCAGCGCCGCGTGCTCGCTGCGCTGCGGCTCGGGCAGGTAGGCCTGCGGCGGGTCGGCGTGGATGACCCGGGTCGGGCACTCGATGCCGGCGATCAGCGCGCGCACCTGGCCCGCGGTCATGCGGACCATGGTCGGCAGGGTCAGGCGCGGATCACTGCTCCATTCCCAGCCGATGCCGCCGTCTTCGCGCGGCACCTCGCGCACGCCGCGCTCCACCAGCAGCCGCGCTGCCGCTGCCTCGATCGCGCCGGTACGGGCCAGGGTGCGCGCGCGCACCGGCGTCTCCAGTTCATCGAACACGCGCATGCGCTTGCCGGGCAGCGCGCGGCCTGCGCGGATCGCGTCGCGCATTCGCGGCACCGTGTTGTCCTCGGTGTCGGGTAGCGCGCCCAATGCCTCGATCGCGACCAGTCGCGTCACCCGCTGCGGGCAGCCCGCGGCCAGCATGCTGGCGATGCCCGCGCCCATCGAGTGTCCGAGCAGGGCGAAGCGGTCCCAGCCCAGGGCATCGGCGATGTCGAGCACGGCGTGCAGCGCACCGGCGAACGAGTAATCGGAGCCTGGCGGCAGGTGCGCACTGCGGCCGTGGCCCGGCAGGTCGACCGCGACCAGCTCGATGCCGGGCAGGTGCGCGGCCAGCGGCACGAAGCTGGCGGCGTTGTCGAGCCAGCCGTGCAGGGCCAGCACGCGCGGCTGCCCCGCTTCACCCTGGCGCAGGCCATGGATGCGGCCGAGCGGGATGTCGAGCGCGAACTCGCGCATCACGCGGCCGCATCCCATGCAGCGAGCTCGCGCTGAACCAGCGCAACCAACGCGTCCGCGTGGCTGGGCGCGTCGTTGAGGCAGGGGATGTAGCGCAGCGCCTGCCCGCCGGCGTCCTGGAACAGCTTCGCGTTCTCCAGCGCGATTTCCTCGAGGGTTTCTAGGCAGTCGGCGGCAAAGCCCGGGCAGACCACGTCGACCCGGCCGACGCCGGACCCGGCCAGCGCGCGCAGGGTGTCGTCGGTGGCCGGCCCCAGCCAGCGCTCGCGACCGAAGCGCGACTGGTAGGTCTGCACGTAGTCCGTCGGCGCCAGTTCGAGCACGCGCGCGATCTCCGCCACGCTGGCCTCGCACTGCGCGGCATAGGGATCGCCGCCGTCCACCAGCCGCTGCGGCAGCCCGTGGAACGAGAACAGCAGCCGGTCACCGCGGCCATGCGCATGCCAGTGGGCCCGGATCGAGTCGGCCACGGCCGCCACCCAGCCGGCATCGGTGGCGTAGCCCTTGACCGTGCGCGTCGCAGGCGCGCCGCCGGTGCGCTCCACCAGCGCGACCACGGTGCCGGTGGTGGTCGAGGAATACTGCGGATACAGCGGCAGCACCAGCACGCGGCGCACGCCGGCTGCGCGCAGCTCGCGCAGGCGCGGGCCAAGCGCGGGCCCACCGTAGCGCATTGCGTACAGCACCTCGACGCCGGGCAGGCGCGGCTGCAGCACGGCCGTCAGCCGGCGCGTGTGCACCGCCAGCGGCGATCCGCCGTCCATCCAGATCTCGGCGTACTTCTTGGCCACGCGCGCCGAGCGCAGCGGCAGGATCAGCCCGTGCAGCAACGGCCACCACAGCAGCTTGGGAATCTGCACCACGAACGGATCGCCGAGGAATTCGCCGAGGTAGCGTTTCACTGCATCCGCAGTGGGCGCTTCGGGCGTGCCGAGGTTGACCAGGATGACGGCGGTGTCTGGCGTCGCGCCGCCGGGCGCGGGGGCTGGGTTCGTCATGCGCATAGGATGGCAGGCCGCGCCGCCGTTGGCATCGACATGCTGTCGATCGCCGCGACAGGCCGGCTCAACTCATGCTCGATTCATGGCCTCGTCACTAGCCTGAGCCGTCGCCGCGACGCGCGGTGCAACCTGTATTCCGGAGTCGACATGCCCCGTTCCCGCACCGCCGCGCCGTTGCGCAAGACGCTGATCGCCTCGCTGCTGGCCCTCTCGCTCGCCACGGGCGCAGCCATCGCCGGCCCCGAGGAAGACGCGCGCGCCAGCAACGCGCTACGCGTGCTCAACGAGGTCCAGGCGATCCCGGAATCGGCGATCCCCGACAAGCTGCTGGATGAGGCGCGCGCGATCGTGGTGATCCCCGACACGCTCAAGGTCGGCCTGGTCATCGGCGGTCGCCGCGGCCACGGCCTGCTGTCGGTGAAGTCGCCCGACGGTACCTGGTCGAACCCGAGCTTCGTCAAGATCACCGGCGGCAGCATCGGCCTCCAGGCCGGCGTGCAGTCGTCCGACGTGGTGCTCGTGTTCCGCAACGACCGCAGCCTCGAGTCGATCGTCAACGGCAAGGTCACCCTGGGCGCGGATGTCGGCGTGGCCGCCGGGCCGGTCGGCCGCAACGCCAGCGCCGCCACCGATGGCCAGCTGAAGGCCGAGATCTGGTCGTGGTCGCGCGCGCGCGGGCTGTTTGCCGGGGTCGCGCTCGACGGTGCGGTGCTGCAGATCGACAACGATGCCAACCAGTTGGTCTACGGCGCCAATACCACGCCGCGGATGATCCTCGAGGGTCGCGCCGGACAGGCGCCCTCGAATGCGGTGGTCGCTTTCCGCGACCAGCTCGAGGAAGCCACCGCAGCGGCCCGCGCCACGCGCGGCACCGGCGGCCAGCCTGCACCCGTCGTGGCCACGACGGCGCCGCCCGCCAATCCGGCGGGCACCACCACCGTGCCGCTGTCCGAGCAGCTGGTGCTGGACCCGCAGCCGCAGCCCTTCGAGCCGGTGGACGACAACCCGGCCCTGGTCGAGCCACTGGCCGAGACGCCCTGAATCCGCAGGGGGCCCGACGCCGCTCACGGTCGTGCCTGGCGGCGTGGAGTATCCTGAGCGCTCCTCACCTGTTCCCGGAAGCATGCAATGGGTAGTTTCAGCATCTGGCATTGGCTGATCGTGCTGGTCGTGGTGCTGCTGGTGTTCGGCACCAAGCGCCTGCGCGGCGCCGGGCGCGACCTGGGCGAGGCGGTGAAGGGATTCAAGAAGGGCATTGCCGACGAGGACAAGCCCACCGGTGAGCTCGACCACCAGCCGCCGCAGCAGGAGCGCGATGGCACCGTGTCGGGCAAGTCCCGGCAGGACGACACGATCTCGCGCTGAGCCGCGGGTCCGCGGCCGCCACCATGTTCGACATCGGCTTTACCGAACTGCTGCTGATCGCAGTGGTTGCACTGGTCGTGCTCGGCCCCGAGCGCCTGCCCAAGGCGGCGCGCTTTGCGGGGCTGTGGGTGCGCCGCGCGCGCGCGCAGTGGTATTCGGTGAAGTCCGAACTCGAGCGCGAACTGGCCGCGGATGAACTCAAGCGCAGCCTGCACGACGCCCGCCAGGCCGCGGCGGACCTGCACAAGACGATGCAGGAGACCGAGGCCGAAGTGCAGGCCAAGGTCAGCGCGGCCGAAGCCGAGGCGCGGCGCGAGATCGAGAGCCTGCGCCGACAGGTCGGCGCCGCGACGGACACCGCGGCCACGGCGCCGGGGATCCTGACCACCGACCCCGCCGCCTACACCGCGCCGCAGGACCACGACACCGGCCTGCAGGCGATCGCCGCGCCGGCAGCCGCTGAAGGCATTCCCGCCGACACCGCCGGGGACGGCACTGCGTCAGCGCACGACGCCAGCGCGCACCGCGGCGATGCCGACGACACGGACGGGGATGATGGCCGGCAGCGCTGAGAACGACAGCGGCGAGAGCAGCCTGATCGAGCATCTGGTCGAGCTGCGCACGCGCCTGCTGCGCGCGATGATCGGGCTGGGCATCGCCCTGGTCGCGCTGCTGCCGTTCGCCAACCGCCTGTACGGCTGGTTCGCGCAGCCGTTGCTGGACAAGCTGCCGCCCGGCGCGCACCTGATCGCGGTCGAGGTCGCCTCGCCGTTCCTGGCGCCGCTCAAGCTGGCGCTGTTCGCCGCAGTGCTGGTGACCATGCCGTGGCTGCTGTACCAGGCCTGGGCTTTCGTCGCACCGGGCCTGTACAAACGCGAGAAGCGGCTGGCGATGCCGCTGCTGGTGTCTGCGGTGGCGCTGTTCTACGCCGGCTGCGCGTTCGCGTTCTTCCTCGTGCTGCCGGCGGTGTTCGGCTTCCTCACCGCGGTCACCCCGGACGGGGTGGCGATGATGACCGACATCAACGCCTACCTGAACTTCGTGCTGGTGATCTTCCTGGCCTTTGGCATCAGCTTCGAGCTGCCCGTCGCGCTGGTGATCCTGGTTGCGCTGGGTTGGGTGACGCCCGACCAGCTGCGCGAATGGCGGGGCTATTCGGTCGTGGGCGTGTTCATCCTCGCCGCGGTCATCACCCCGCCCGACGTGGTCTCGCAACTGATGCTGGCAATCCCGATGTGCCTGCTGTACGAGGCCGGGATCATCGCCGCGCGCATGATCGTGCCGCGGCGCGAGCCCGGAGCCGCGGACGAGGCATGAGCAGCGCGCGGGCTGCGCCTGCCGGGCTGCTGTGTCGCTATGCGGCGTGGTCGCTGGACATGATGCTGGTCGCGCTCGTCGCCCTGTCCATCTGCGCCAGCCGCGTGCGCGACGGCGCCGCTCGCAGTGCCGACGCGTTCGACGCGCTGGTGCGCTCGCTAGCGGAGTCGATGCTGGACATGCTGGCCCTCGGCGGTTCGCCGCTGGAACTGTCCAGGCAGTGGCTGTCCGATCCGCGCCACGGCGCGATGGTGGGCGAGCTTTCGGACGCCGTCTCCGCCACCGTGCTGCAGCCGCTGTTGCTGGCGGCGCTGCTGGCGCTGGCCTGGTTCGCCGCGTGGGAAGCCTCTCCGCGGCAGGCAACGCCCGGCAAGACTGCGCTTGGCCTGCGCGTGTGCACTGCGCAAGGCGGCGGCCGGATCGGCATCGCGCGCGCGGCGGGTCGCCACCTTGCCGGCACCTTGTCCTGGCTGACGCTCAACATCGGCCACCTGCTGGCGCTGGCGCCGCCGCAACACCAGGCGCTGCACGACCGCATCGCGGGCACGCAGGTGGTGCATGCGCGCGCCGAGGCGACGCTGCCGAAGTGGGCGCAGGCCTGGCTGGCGCTGCAGATCGTCGCGGGCGTCATCGCGGCAGTCTGGCTGTTCGTGGCCACGCAGGGCGCAATGCAGCGCGCCCTGGACGCACTGCTCCTGTAGGAGCGGCTTCAGCCGCGACCACGACGGTGCGGTTGCGCCGCGAGCCGGGCCCACAGCGGCGCATCCTGGAAGATCACTGCCGCCTCGTCCCTGCGCCGCCGGGATCGCGGCTGAAGCCGCTGCTACGGAAGGCCAGGTCGCGGCGGAAGCCGCTCCTGCAGAAAGCCCACGGGCGGCGCGCAGCGCAGCGGGATCTTCAGAGTTCGACCTGGTTGTCCGGCAGTGGCGGCGGCGCCACCGGCTCGGCGCAGATGTCGCGCCACATGTGGTACATCACGCCGAACATGACCACGTACATCAGCAGGATCATGCCCAGATAGACCGGCGCGACCAGCAGTATCGCCAGCGCCGGATGCACCAGCCCGCCCACCAGCGCGAGCACGCCGCCGAGCAGGGTCACCACCAGGGTCAGCGCGAACAGCGCGATGATCGACAGCACCGCCAGCACCACGATCGGCAGCAGGTTCTTCAATGCGCCGGTGAGCCCGTCTGCGACGGCGCCCAGCACGCCGCGCCCGCCCAGCGCGACCTGGCCAAAGCCGATCGCGTAGGCGCCGCCGAGGAACAGGCCGAACAGCAGGCCCAGCGCCATCACCATGCCCAGGCCCGCAGGCGGGGCCGGGATGTCCTCCGGCTGGACCGGCTTGCCGCCGGATTCCATTGTCAGCTGCATCAGCTGCATGTACCACTCGGGCAGGCCCTGCCCGAAGCTGCCGATGATCGTGCCGAACACCAGCAGGTAGAGCGCGGTCATCAGCAGGCCGAAGCCGATCAGGCGCCCTGCGCCGTTGCCGCCGCGGAAGGCGTCGAATACGCCGGTGGCGATGGCGGGCCGGCCGTGCTCGGTGGCGTCGATCACGCGCAGCACGCCGCCGATCAGCAGCGGGAACACGATCAGCGAGGCCAAGGTGGTCAGCGCCGCCACGGTGAGCAGCGCATTGGGCTGCGCGCCCATCGCCGGCTGCAGCACCATCTGCAGGATGCTCGGCAGCACTGCCACCAACGCCACCAGCCCGATCGCGCCAATCACCGCCTTCGGGTTGCTGCGGCCCAGATTGACCGCCCGCGCCAGCCACGACCATCCGGTGGCCGGCCCCATTGCACGCGTCGACATGACTGTCCTGCTTCGCCTTCGATGTGGCTGCGCCACGGATGCCGACAATGCTACTGCATCGGCTGCGCGGCGCTGGATGCGCGCCGATGGGCGGGCAGGTGGAATCTTCCTTCCGCAAGCCGCGCGGTCCCGCCCCTACTCCGTTGGCGGCAGCACCGTCAGCACCTCTTCCACCGTCGTCAGCCCCTGCGCGACCTTCTCCGCCCCGGCCGTGCGCAAGGTGCGCAGGCCTTCGCCGATCGCGGCCCGGGTAAACGTGGCCAGCTCCATCTCCGGGCGGATCAGCGCCCGCAGCAGCGGCGTGACCGGCATCAGCTCGTAGATGCCCACGCGCCCGAGATAGCCGGTGTTGCGGCATTCCAGGCAGCCGACCGGGCCGTTGGCGGTGCCCGGCACCGGCGGCGGATGCGGCCCGGGCAGCAGCGCGTGCCAGGCTTCCGCGCTGAGCTTCCTCGGCGCCTTGCAGTGCGGGCACAGCGTGCGCACCAGGCGCTGGGCGAGGATGCCGTTGAGGGTCGAGGCGATCAGGTAATGCGGCAGGCCGAGGTCGAGCAGGCGGGTGATCGCCGAGGGCGCGTCGTTGGTGTGCAGGGTCGAGAGCACCAGGTGGCCGGTGAGCGAGGCCTGCACCGCCATCTGCGCGGTGTCGAGGTCGCGGATCTCGCCGATCATGATGATGTCCGGATCCTGCCGCAGCAGGGTGCGCACACCCTGGGCGAAGGTCAGGTCGATCTGGTGGTGCACCTGCATCTGGTTGAGTTCGACCGCGATCATCTCGATCGGGTCCTCGACCGTGCACACGTTGACGTCGCTGGTCGCCAGCCGCTTGAGCGTCGAATACAGCGTGGTGGTCTTGCCCGAACCGGTCGGGCCGGTGACCAGCACGATGCCGTGCGGGCGGCTGGTCAGGCCCTGCCAGGTGTCCGCTTCTTCCTGGTCGAAGCCGAGCTGCTCGATGCTCTTGAACGCGGTGTCCGGGTCGAAGATGCGCATCACGCACTTCTCGCCGAAGGCGGTGGGCATGGTCGACAGGCGCATCTCCACCTCGCGCCCGCCCGGCGAGCGGGTCTTGATGCGGCCGTCCTGCGGGCGCCGGCGCTCGGCCAGGTCCATGCGCCCGAGCACCTTGATCCGCGAGACCACCGCGACCATCACCGGCGGCGGCATCTCGAACACCTTGTGCAGCACGCCGTCGATGCGGAAGCGCACCCGGCCCACGTCGCGGCGCGGCTCGAGGTGGATGTCGGAGGCGCGCTGCTCGTAGGCGTACTGCAGCAGCCAGTCGACGATGTTGACGATGTGGTGGTCGTCGGCGTTGACGTCGCCGGCGCGGCCGAGCTCGACCAGTTGCTCGAAACTCGGCGCCTGGCTGCCCTTCTCGCCGCCGTCCTGGTGCGCGCCGCGCACCGAGCGCGTGACGCCGTAGAACTCCATCGTGTAGCGGTGCAGGTCGAGCGGGTTGGCCACCACAAGCTCGATTTCGCGCCGCAGCAGGCGCTGCACGTCGGGCAGCCAGTCCAGCGCCATCGGCTCGCTGGTGGCAATGCGGGCGCGGTCGGACGTGACTTCCACCGGCAGGATGCGGTGCCGGCGCGCGTAGGCATGCGAGACGAGTTCGGTGACCTCGGCCACGACGATCTTGGTGGGATCGATGCGCAGGTAGCGCCGACCGCTGGCGCTGGCCAGCCATTCGGTCAGCGCTTCCAGCCCCAGCTCGCTGCTCGCGCGCTGCGACGAGGGCAGCTTGAGGTTGGCCAGCAGCACCAGCGGATGCACCGCATCCAGCCCACGCACGTGGCGCGCGCTGGCACGCGCGTGCTCGGCGTCCTTCGGCGCGAGCAGGCCGTCGGCGACCAGGCCCGCGATCACCGGCTCCAGTGCCAGCCTGCCGGGCGGCAGGCGCGCGGGTGTCGGGGCGGGACGCGGGGCTTCGTTCAACGTGACTCCGGGTGCCGGGAAATCCGGGTGCTGCAGGGTCCGCCGCTATACTAGCGCGCCCCGCGAAAGCGCCGAATCGACGCGTGCCGATGACCGGACCCACGTTCCAGGAACTGATCACCCGCCTCAACGCCTACTGGGCCGCGCAGGGCTGCGTGCTGATCCAGCCGCTCGACCTCGAGGTCGGTGCCGGCACCTTCCATCCGGCCACCTTCCTGCGCGCGCTGGGTCCCGAGCCGTGGTACGCGGCCTATGTGCAGCCTTCGCGCCGCCCCACCGACGGCCGCTACGGCGAAAACCCCAATCGCCTGCAGCACTACTACCAGTACCAGGTGGTGATGAAGCCCAGCCCGGACAACATCGTCGAGCTGTACTTCGGCTCGCTGAAGGAACTGGGGATCGACCCGCTGCTGCACGACCTGCGCCTGGTCGAGGACAACTGGGAATCGCCAACGCTCGGCGCCTGGGGCCTGGGCTGGGAGGTGTGGTTGAACGGGATGGAAGTCACCCAGTTCACCTATTTCCAGCAGGCCGGCGGGATCGAATGCCGCCCGGTGCTGGGCGAGATCACCTACGGCCTCGAGCGGCTGTGCATGTACCTGCAGAACTGCGACAACGTCTACGACCTGGTCTGGACGCGCGGGCCGCAGGGCGTGGTGAGCTATGGCGACGTGTTCCTGCAGAACGAGCGCGAGCAGAGCGCCTACAACTTCGAGCATGCCGACGTGGCCGAACTGTTCCACCGCTTCGACGCCTGCGAGGCCGAAGCGCTGAAGCTGGTCGAGGTCGGACTGCCGCTGCCGGCCTACGACCAGGTCACCAAGGCCAGCCACAGCTTCAACCTGCTCGACGCGCGCCGCGCGATCAGCGTCACCGAGCGCCAGCGCTACATCCTGCGCGTGCGCAGGCTGTCGCAGGCGGTGGCGCAGGCGTACTTCGAGCAGCGCGAGAAGCTGGGGTTTCCCGGTTTGAAGAACGTAGCGGCATGACACCACTCCCTCCCCTTCAAGGGGAGGGCTGGGGAGGGGATGGTTTTGCGACGACGCGTCGACACCATCCCCACCTAAATCCTCCCCTTGAAGGGGAGGACTTCAAAACATGGGATTCCTGATGTCTGATCTACAGCCACTTCTCGTCGAACTGGGCACCGAGGAACTCCCGGTCAAGGCGCTGCCCGGCCTGGCGCAGGCGTTCTTCGACGGCGTGCTGGCGGCGCTGGACAAGCGCGGCATCGCGGTCGATCGCGGCAACGCAAAACCGCTGTACACGCCGCGCCGCTTGGCCGTGCTGCTGCCGGGCGTGGCGGTCGAGCAGCCGCAGCAGGCCTCCGAAGTGTTCGGCCCCTACCTCAACATCGCGCTCGACGCCGACGGCCAGCCGACGAAGGCGTTGCAGGGTTTCGCCGCCAAGGCCGGCGTGGACTGGTCCCAGCTCGAGCGCGCCAGCGACGCCAAGGGCGAGCGCTTCGTGCTGCGTTCGGTGAAGCCGGGCGCGAAGACCCACGAACTGCTGCCCGAGGTGTTGCACGAGGCCATCGCCGCCATGCCGATCCCCAAGCCGATGCGCTGGGGCGACCACGCCTACGCGTTCGCGCGGCCGGTGCACTGGCTGGTCTTGCTGCTGGGTGGCGACGTGGTCGAGGCCGAGGTGTTCGGCGTGCGCGCCGACCGCTTCAGCCGCGGCCACCGCTTCATGCACGAGCGGCCCGTATGGATCGCGACGCCCGGCGACTATGTCGACGCGCTGCGCGGCGCGAAGGTGCTGGTCGACGCCGAGGAGCGTCGCAGGAGCATCGTCGAGCAGGTTGAAGCGGCCGCGCAGGCCGTGGGCGGCGTGGCCCGCATCGAGGCCGGCAACCTGGCCGAGGTCGCGTGCCTGGTCGAGTGGCCGCGCGCGGTGTCGTGCACGTTCGAGGAGGAATACCTCGCGGTGCCGCAGGAGGCGCTGGTCGCGACGATGGAGGCCAACCAGAAGTTCTTCCCGGTGCTCGACGCGGAGGGCCGCCTGGGCCCGCACTTCATCGGCGTGGCCAACATCGATCCCGAAGACGATTCTGAGATCCGCAAGGGCTACGAGCGCGTGATCCGGCCGCGCTTTGCCGACGCGCGCTTCTTCTTCGTGGAGGACATGAAGCAGGGGCTGGCCTCGATGAACTCGGGCCTTGCGAGCGTCACCTACCAGGCAAAGCTGGGTTCGGTCGCCGACAAGGTGACGCGGGTGGCGGCGCTGGCCGAGGCGATCGCGCCGCAGGTGGGCGTGGACACGACGCTGGCCCGGCGCGCGGCGGAGCTGTCCAAGGCCGACCTGCAGTCGCGCCTGGTCAACGAGTTCCCGGAACTGCAGGGCATTGCCGGCCGTCACTACGCGATGCAGGACGCGGCGCTCGCCGACCTGCCACACGCCGACCGCGTGGCCGTCGCCGATGCCATCGATGAAGCCTGGCAGCCGCGTTTTGCCGCGGACGATATCGCGCCATCGAATCTGGGCCGGGTACTGGCGATCGCGGAGCGGCTGGACACGCTGGCGGGTGGATTTGCCGCGGGGCTCAAGCCCACTGGCAACAAGGATCCGTTTGCGCTGCGGCGTAATGCGCTGGGGCTGGCGAGGACAATTGTCGAGGGCGAGATTGAGATGAGTTTCGATGGACTCATCAGCTTAGCTTCGGAACCGTTCGAGAGAGTTCTGATTTCCTCTCGAAACGACGAGCTCATACTTCAGTTGGAGAAGGCCAGCCGGGCTAGTCTCGCCAACAAGCAGGCCGTGATCGACGAGATTGACGAAGACATTCGACAGCTGCACCTCAATGAGGAGAGCGGCAACCAGCTTGTCCAAAGCTTGGTAGCTGACCTTTGGAGCTTCACCTTCGATCGTCTGAAGGGCTACTACGCCGACAAGGGCGTGCCAGTGCACCACTTCAATGCGGTGGCCGAGCACAGGCCCGTCTCGCTGATCGACTTCGACCGCCGCATCGCGGCAATCGGCAGCTTCGCAACATTGCCCGAGGCCGAGGCGCTGGCCGCGGCCAACAAGCGCATCAACAACATCCTGCGCAAGGTGGAGGAAGCGATTCCCCCAGCAGAGAACAGGGCGCTGCTGCGCGAGCCGGCCGAAGTGGCGCTGGCCGATGCGGTCGAGGCCGCATATGCGGAGACCGATGCCGCGCTCGCGCAGGGCGATTACGTGGCCGTGCTCGGACGCCTCGCGCAGCTACGCCCGCAGGTGGACGCGTTCTTCGACGGGGTGATGGTGAACGTCGACGACGACGAGCTGCGCCGCAATCGCCTGGCCCTGCTCAAGCGGCTGTCGGCGCGGCTGGGCAGCGTGGCGGCGATCGAGCATCTGTCGGCCTGAGGCGGCCAGCCCGCAGAACGTCGCTGCGGCTTGCCCCCGCAGGGCGCATCGCCCCAGCCGCAAGCCTTCAGCCCCCGTCCCGTTAATCGTCCGTCGACATCCCTTCGGTATCCTCCCCCGATGCGACTCCCCCGCCGCGCTGCCGCCATTGCCGTGCTTTTGTTCCTGTCGCTCGGCACCGCCCAGGCGGTGACCGTGGGCGAGGTGAAGATCCTCGGTCTGGACGAGGAGATGGCCAACAACGTGCGCGTGTCGCTGTCGCTGGTCGACGCGGCCGGGCAGGAGGTCAGCGGGCGCCGCATGGGCTACCTGGTGCGCACGGCCGAGGACGAGACGCGCGAGGCGCTGGAGCCGTTCGGCTTCTACTCGCCGACCATCGAGGTCGAGCGCGGCCGCGCGAACGGCAGCGTGTCCGTGACGATCCGCGTCGACGCCGGCGAGCCGGTGCGCGTGCGCAATTCCGATATCGCGATCATCGGCGTAGGCGGCCAGGACCGCTACCTGCAGTCCGACATCGATGGCTTCATTCCTTCGCCAGGCGCGATCTTCAACCACCCCGACTACGAAGCCAGCAAGATCCGCATCAGCCGCCGGCTGACCGAACGCGGCTACTTCGACGCCGATTTCGCCTCGCGCCGGGTCGAGGTGACGCGCGCCGAGAATGCCGCCGACATCGAGCTGGTCTGGACCAGCGGCATCCGCTACGACATGGGTCCGACGGTGTTCGAGCAGACCCGGCGGATCATCGGCGACGAACTGCTCGAGAACCTGGTTTACTGGGACGAGGGCGACTACTACCACCAGGGCCGCATCGACCGCCTGCGCACCTCGCTGGCGCGGCTGGACTACTTCGGCGATATCGAGATCACGCCCGATCCCGAGCAGGCCGTCGATGGCCGCGTGCCGGTGACGGTCAGGCTCACGCCGGCCAAGCGCAACATCTACACCGCCGGCCTGAGCTACGGCACCGACAGCGGCGCCGGCGTGCGCCTGGGTGCGGAGCGCCGCTACGTCAACACCCGCGGGCACAAGGCGCTGGCGCAGCTGGACTATGCGCAGAAGCGCAAGACCCTGACCCTGCAGTACCGCATCCCCGCGTTCACCTGGCGCGACGGCTGGTACACCATCAGCGCGCAAGGCAACGACGAGCAGACCGACTACATCGACACGCGCCGGATCGAACTGGTGGGCAGCCGCAGCGGCCAGTACAGCCCGCAGGTGAACCTGGTGGCCTCGCTGCACGTGCTGCGCGAGCGCTGGGCTTATTCGACCGAGGACGACGACGATCCCACGACTCCGCTGGCGTACCGCTATGCCACCTTCTCCTATCCCTCGGTGCGCGCCGAATACGTCAACGTCGACGACCGCATCTTCCCGACCAGCGGCGTGGGTGGCTCGCTGACCCTGCGCAGCGGCGTCGAGGGTGCGGGTTCGGACGCGAGCTTCGCCCAGCTGCATGCGCGCGCCAGCACCTTCAAGGGCGTGGGCAGCAACGGGCGCCTGATCCTGCGCGCCGAGGCTGGCTACACCTGGACCAGCGCCCTGGTCGACATGCCGCCAAGCCTGCGCTTCTACGCCGGCGGCGATCGCAGCATCCGCGGCTACGAATGGCGCGAAGTGGGCCCGCGGCTGACCCGCTATGAAGAAGACGAGGACGGCGGGCTGCGCGAGATCGGCTACCTCGCCACCGGCGCGCGCAACGTGGTCACCGCCAGCGCGGAGTACGAGCACTATTTCTTCGGCAACTGGGGCGCGGCGGTGTTCGTCGACAGCGGCAGCGCCTTCGACAGCAGTTCGCCAGACTGGCATACCGGCGTGGGCATCGGCGCACGCTGGCGCTCGCCGGTGGGCCCGGTCAAGATCGATATCGCGCGCGGGCTGGACGATCCGGACTCGCCGTTCACGATCGGCCTGAGCATCGGCGCGGAATTCTGACGATGGCCTTTCGACGCCGCGCGCGGCTGCCCGCTGACCTCACCCCCGAAGAGCGCGAACAGCGCATCGCCGAACTGCGCGAGCGCAGGCGCCGGCGCCTGCGCGTGCTCGCGATCCGCAGCGCGCTGGTCACGATGGGCCTGGTGCTGGCGGCCGGCGTACTGCTGTACTGGCTGCTGTCGACCTTTGGCGGCCGCGATTTCCTGCTGGCGCGCATCGTCGCCGCGCTGCCGGCGGGCAGCGAGCTGACCTGGGGCAGCGCCGAAGGCCCGGCCTCCGGCCCGCTGACCCTGCACGACGTGCGCTATGTGCAGCGCGGCTGCCCCGACGTCGATGGCGAACCCATGCCCTACGGCCAGTGCCCGCGGCCAACGGTGCTGACCTTCACCGCACAGCGCATCGTGCTGGATCCGGCGATCACGCCGCTGATCGGCCGGCGCCTGCGCCTGGATGCGATGGACGTGGAGGGCGCCGCGCTCGACTTGCCCGAACCGGCCGACACGCCCTTCGAGCTGCCGACCTGGCCGGAGGTGCTGCCCCGCATCGACCTGCCGCTGTCGCTGCAGGCCGACACCATCCGCGTCGACGGACTGCGCGTGACCCGCGCAGGCCAGGCGCTGGTGAACGTCGCGACCATCCGCGGCGGACTCGACGCGCGCCAGGGCGAGCTGCGCATCGCCGCCCTGGTCGCCGACAGCGACCGCGGCCGCTTCACCGCGCACGGCGTTTACGCGCCTGGCGACCACTACCGCGCCGACCTCACCGCCAGCGCCCTGCTGCCCGCCGCGTTCCCACGTCCGCGCCCGCGCATCGGCCTGGTGGCCCGCGGCGATCTCGACCACATGGACGTCGCCCTCGTTGGTCACGCGCCGGATCCGGTGCGCGTGGCGCTGACGCTGCGCGGCGACAACTGGAGCCTGCGCGCGGACTCGGACGCGCTCGATCCTGCCCTGCTTGCCGGCGGCGAGGCCGGCGAGCCGCTGTCGTTCTCGCTGACCGCCGACGGCCGCGGCGGCGCGGCCGACGTGCAGGGCCAGTTGCGCCGCGGCACGCTGCAGGCGGTGCTGCAGCCTTCGAAGCTCAGGCTCGAGGACAAGGTGCTGGAACTGCAGCCACTGGTGCTGGACGTGTTCGACGGGCGCATCACCGCGCGCGGCCGCGGCGATTTCAGCGAGCCGCGCGCGGCGGACTTCCGCTTCGCGGTCAACGCGCGCGGGCTGCGGTTCGGTGGCGACCCGCAGGCGGTCGATGCGCAGCCGGCCGATCCCGCGCCGGTGATCGGGATCGACGCCGACTTCGGCATCGCCGGCAGCAGTCGCGCCTGGGCGGTGATCGGCAATGCCACGGTCGAGCGCGAGGCGCTGCGTGCGCAGCTCGAGATCGATGGCCGTGGCGATCTGGAGACGCTGCGCCTGCAGGCACTGCGCGCCACCATGCCCGGTGGGCGGCTGGATGCCACCGGCGAGGTCGGTTGGTCGCCCGCGCTGCACTGGGAGCTGGAGGCGACGCTGGCCGGCTTCGACCCGGGCTATTTCGCGCCGGCATGGAATGGCGCAGTCGACGGCCAGCTGTCGAGCCGCGGCAGCACCCGCGACGACGGCGGGCTCGATCTGGACGTCCAGGCCAGCGAGCTGAGCGGCAGCCTGCGCGGGCGCCGCATCGACGGCACGGCCTCGTTCGCGATGCGCGGCCCGGCCACGGGACAGACGCGCAGCGACTACGAGGGCGCGGCCGACCTGCGCATCGGCGGCAGCCGCATCGATGCAAGCGGCTCGCTCACCGACCGCCTGCTGCTCGACGCGCGGCTGGCGCCGCTGGACCTGGCCGACCTGCTGCCCGACGCCGCCGGCAGCCTGCGCGGCACGCTGCAGGCGCAGGGCACCCGCACCGCGCCGGACGTGGAGGCCAATCTGCAAGGCACGGGCCTGCGCTGGGGCGACTACGCCGCCTCGTCGCTGCGCGTGCAGGGGCGGCTGCCGTGGTCGCGCGGCAGGGGACAGCTCGTGGTCGAGGGCAGCGGGCTCAACGCCGGCGTTGCGCTCGACCATGTGCGCATCGACGCGCGCGGCCCAGTCGAGAACCTGCAGCTCGATGCGCAGGCGCGCAGCGAGGCGCTGGGATCGCTGGCCCTGCAGGGCAGCGCGCGCCGTGGCGGCCAGGGCTGGAGCGGCGAACTGGCCGCCCTGCGCCTGGTGCCCACGCGCGGCGCGGCTTGGCGGCTGCAGGCGCCGGCGCGCTGGGCGCAGCGCGGTAGCAGTTGGACCCTGTCGCGATCCTGCCTGGATGCCGCGGGCGGCGGCGCACTGTGCGCGCAAGCCGACTGGCCGCGCACCGGGCTGTCGGTGGCGGGCACCCAGCTGCCGCTGGCACTGGTGTCGCCCTGGCTGCCCGAACGCGACGGCGGGCGGCCGTGGACGCTGCGTGGCGAGGTCGATTTCGATGGACAGCTGCGGCCGGCCGGAAGCGCCTGGGCGGGACAGCTGGACCTGCGCTCGGCCCAGGGCGGCCTGCGCAACAGCGAGCGCTCGCGCAACGACCTGCTCGGCTATCGCGACCTGCACCTGCAGGCCGACTTCAGCCCCGCCCGGATCGAGGCGACGCTGACCACCACCTTCAATGACGACGGCCACATCCGTGCGCGGATCGCCACCGGCTGGGACGCGGCCTCGCCGCTCTCGGGCGAGATCAGCGCCGACACCGACGAGCTGACCTGGCTGGAGCTGTTCTCGCCCGACATCGTCGAGCCCACCGGCCGGCTGACCGCGAACCTGCAGTTGGGCGGACGCCGTTCACAGCCCGCGCTGGGCGGGCAGGCACGGCTGAGCGGCTTCAGCACGGAACTGCCGGCGCTGGGCATCCTGCTCGAGTCGGGCGAAGTGACGCTGCAGGCGCAGGAGGACGGCAGCGCACGCATCAGCGGCAGCGTGGCCTCCAGCGGCGGCACGCTCGATATCGACGGCAGCCTGAACTGGCGCGACAGCAGCGCCCCGCTGCTGCTGCGCCTGACCGGCGAGGACGTCGTGGTCTCCAATACCCGCGACCTGCGCATCGTCGCCAATCCCGATATCGAAGTGCGCTACACGGCCGGCCAGCCGCTGTCGGTGTCGGGCACGGTGACCGTGCCCAGCGCGCTGATCGACCTGGAGCGCCTCGACGGTGGCGTGTCGGCCTCGCCGGACGTGGTGGTGCTCGATCCGGTCGACCCCGAGGCCGGCCAGTCCACGCCGCTGCTGCTCGACCTGACCCTGGCGATGGGCGAGGACGTGCTGCTGCGCGGCTTCGGCCTCGAGGGCACTCTCGGTGGCAGCATGCGCGTGCGCGCAGCGCCCGGCCGCGAGATGACCGGCAGCGGCACGCTCGAGATCGGCGGCAGCTACAGCGCTTACGGACAGGAGCTGCAGATCACGCGCGGACGGTTGACCTTCATCGGACCTGTCTCCGATCCGCTGCTGGATATCCGCGCCGAACGCCGGATCGAGGCGCACAACGTCACCGCGGGGATCAGCGTCACCGGCCGCGCCTCCGCGCCCCAGGCGGAGATCTGGACCGACCCGGCCAGCGACAACTCGCAGGCTCTGTCCTACCTGGCGCTGGGGCGGCCGCTGTCCAACCTCTCCCGGGCCGAAGGGCGCCAGCTCGACGCCGCCTCGGCCGCGCTCACCGCCGGCGGCAGCATGCTCGCCGCACAGCTCGGCGCGCGCCTGGGCCTGGACGATGCCGGCGTGTCCGAATCACGCGCGCTGGGCGGCAGCGTGCTGGGCATCGGCAAGCAGCTCTCGCCGCGGCTGTACGTCGGCTTCGGCGTGTCGCTACTGGGCACCGGCCAGGTGCTGACGCTGAAGTACCTGCTGCGGGGGGGTTTCGACATCGAGATCGAATCGAGCACGATGGAAAACCGCGGCTCGATCAACTACCGGCTCGAGGCCGATTGAGGGGCCTGCCCTGGCGCCTGGCGGAGGTTGATCCATCCGCGGATCCTTTCACCTTGTCATCTCGAGCGCAGTCGAGAGATCCCGGATCCGACGCCTCGGGCGCCAGATCTCTCGCTGCGCTCGAGATGACAATGTCATTGACTGCGGGCGCGCCTTGAAGACGTGCGTCTGCGCGGATCCGAAAGCGCCGATCCGGAGAACGGCGCCCGCGTCACGCACTCAGGCTACGGAGCGCTTCTGCCCCGCGTGCCGGCCCTCGCCGATCTCCTCGACCAGCTTGGCGCAGAAGGCCGGCAGGTCGTCGGGCGTGCGGCTGGTGATCAGCCCCTGGTCGACCACGACCTCCTCGTCGACCCATTTGGCGCCGGCGTTTTCCAGGTCCCGGCGGATGTTGGGCACCGAGGTCACGGTGCGGCCCTCGAGTACTTCGGCATTCACCAGCACCCAGGGGCCATGGCAGATGGCCGCGACCGGCTTGCCGGCCTCGAAGAATGCGCGGGTGAAAGCCAGCGCCTGCTCGTCGACGCGCAGCGCATCGGGGTTGAACAGGCCGCCGGGGATCACGAGCGCGTCGTAGCGCCCGGCATCGGCCTGCGCCAGCTCGACATCGACCGGCACCTGCTCGCCCTTGTCGAAATGCTTGAAACCCTGCACCTGCCCACCCTTGGGCGAGACGATGTCGACCTCGGCCTTGTGTTCCTTCAGCGCGCGCAGCGGCTCGAGCAGTTCAGACTGCTCGAAGCCGTCGGTGGCGAGGATGGCGACGCGCTTTCCGGTGAGATGGCTCATGGGGAGACTCCTGTGGGGAAGGAACCTCACGCTAGCGGCCGGAGCGCTTACGCACCGCGAAGGAAACGTCCGGGTGGCGTCAATGCCCCTGCACAGGTGCAGCGAGGCGCTGCTGTACGTCCTCGCGCAGCTGGGCCAGTTCGGTTTCGGCCTGGCGGCGCTGCTGCATGCCTTCGCGGTGGATCTCGCGCACTTCCTCCACCGTCTGGATCAGCTGCTCGTGCACGTGGCGCAGGGTGGCCACGTCGATCACCGCGCGCTGGTTGGCCTTGGCGGTCTCCACCGAGGTCTGGCGCATCAGCTCGGCGTTCCTGCGCATGATCTCGTTGGTGGCATCGTCGATCGCGTTGGACAGCTCGACCGCGTTCTTCTGCTCGCTCAGCGAAAGCTGGATCGCGAACTGGCGCTTCCACGAGGGGATGGTGATGTTGCGCACCGCGTTGAACTTCTCGATCAGCTGGATCGCGTTGGCCTGGATGATGCGGATCATCGGCAGCGACTGGTCGGCCGCGTGCTGCATCACCGCCAGGTCGCCGACGCGCTTGTCGAGCAGGCGCATCGCGTTCTCGATCTCGGAGCGGCGGGTGCGCGAATCCGGATCCTCCAGGCCGGCCAGCGCCTGCTGCTCGCCCGCCAGCTCGGCCAGGCGCTGCCTGCCCGCAGCCACGTGCAGGCCGAGCGCGCGGCGCTCGTCGAGCACGATGTCGTACATGCGGTCGAACTCGCCCACGCGCTGGCCCTGCGTGCCCTGCTGGCGCGCCACGTCCTGCAGCAGCTGTTCGATCTGCTGGTTGGTGTCGCTGAACTTCTGCACCAGCTCGCCCTTCGACGCGCGCATGCGGTCGATCAGGCCACCGATCACCGGCAGCTTCGAGCGGCCGGCAAAACGGTCGAGGTTGAGCGAGCGCGCAATCCGCACGACCTCGCCGAGCTTGTCGCCTGCGGCGTCGAGGTCGCGGTTGCGCACCTGGTCGAGCAGCTGGCTGGAGAACGCCGCGGTCTTGCCGGCGGCATCGCGGCCGAACACATGCAGGTTGCCCGGGGTGATGTCCTGCAGCGCGCGGCCGACCTCGGCGATCGCGCCGCGGTCGGCTTCGACCAGCCCCAGCGACCTGAGCGCCTGGTCGTCGAGCACGTCGGAAGCGGGAACGAGGGCGCTGCCGCCGGTGGTGTCCTGGGTCATGCGTCTACTCCGGTGCCTGCGGTGCGTGTCTGGGATCGAGTGTACCGGCCATCGCGGCGACTTCCGCCTCGATGGTCGCGTGGGCGCGCGCGGCGTCTGCGGCGCGCGCGCCGCCGGCCTGCGCCGCTTCGCCCAGGGCGTGCTGGCGCCAGACCGGCAGCAGCACGTCGCGGATGCGCTGGTAGCGAGCCAGCAGGTCGAGCGACTGGTCGCGCAGCAGGGCCAGTTGGGCGACGCCGGTGGTCCACGACGCGCGCACGGTGTCGAGCTGGGCCAGGCGCTGCAGCAGGCGCTCGCGCGGCGAGGCGACGATGCCCGGCACGGCGCCGGCATCAGGGTGTGCGTCGAGCCAGGCGCGGGCCTGCCCGGTGCGCGCATCGATGGCTTCGATCGAGCGGGCGACCTCGTCCATCAGCGCCTGCTGCACGGCGCTGCGGGCGCGCAGGTCGTCGGCGTCGGTGTCGGCCCGCGCCAGCAGCACACCCAGTCGTTCGCGCAGTTGCAGCGCCTCGGCTTCGGCCTGCACGTCGCGCCCCAGCAGGCGCCCCAGCAGGCCGGTGCCGTGCCGCGCCGCGCGCGGGCTGCCGGCCTGCAGCGCGCGCCTCAGATCGTCGAGCCGGGATACGAGCGCGGCCGCGGGCGCGTGGTCCAGTGCGTCGGCCAGGCGCGACTCCAGCGCCACGTCCAGCGCGTCCGCACCGTAGCCGACCACGGCCAGCACATCGTCCAGGTCGACCGGCGCCGGGCCCGCGCTCACGGCTTGCCCGGCTTCTCGTCGGCGCGGAAACGCAGCTGTCGCAGCAGCTCGTCCAGCTCGATTTCCTGTGCGGTGGGCGCGCGCGAACGGCGCCCGCCCGCCTGCCCCTGCGCCGCAGGCGCTTCGGCCAGTTTGGTGCGCAGCAGGTCGAGGATCTGCACCAGCGCCGAGTTGAGCTGCGCCTGCCGCTCCTGGCCCTGCGCGAGGTGCGAGAGCACCGGATCGAAGGCACCGCGCATCGCCTCGGGCAGCGACTGCAGCCACTGCGCCGCGCCATCGCCATCGTCGCGTCGCGTGGCCACACTCTCCTGCAGCGAGGCCAGCAGGCGCTCCCAGGGCACGTCCGCCGCGCCCTGCACCGGCGCGGCTTCCGTGCGCAGCGCGGCCAGGCCTTCGGCGATGTCGGTCAGCTGCGCGACCACGCGCGCGCCGGTGTCGGCGTCCTCGCCGCCCATCGCCTTGTTGCGCAGGAAATCGCGCTTGATCTGCGCCCAGCGCGCCGCCTGCGTCTCGTCCATCGTGGCGCGCAGCTCGGCCAGCTTGAGCAGGTTCTCCTCGGCGCCGGTGGTCAGCAGCTGCGCCTCGCCCAGATAGTGGTCGGCGATCAGCTGCTGCAGCTCGGCGACGTTCATCACCGGCGAGATCTTCTCGGCCAGCTTGTTCATGTTGCGATAGCTGCCCTGCAGCCGGAACGACGGCTCGGTGCGGTAGCGGTCGGCTTGCGCGGCGCTGGCGATGTACTGCTGGTTGACGCGGTACACCACGTCGCGCACCTGCATCATCTTCTGCAGGGTGGCGACGATCTCGTTGACCTCGGCGCCGCTGTAGGCATGGCTGAGCGCATTGGTCGAGACGTCCCTGCCCGCGGCCCTGTCGGCGAGCAGATAGAGGTCGGCCATCTCGCGCGTGGCCAGCGGGGCGAGCACCGGGCTGGAGGTCAGGCTGTTCTCGATGTAGCTGAGCTTGAACGCATCCTCCATGCCGCCGAGCACGTCGCCCAGGTTGTAGATGTCGGCGCGGTTGGCGAGCATGTCCGGGATCCGGAACACCTCGCCCGACTCGGTGTACGGATTGCCGGCCATGACCACGCAGAACTTCTTGCCGCGCATGTCGTAGGTCTTCGTGCGGCCCTTCCACACGCCCTCGATGCGGCGCGTGCCGTCGCACAGCGAGATGAACTTCTGCAGGAACTCCGGATGGGTGTGCTGGATGTCGTCGACATACAGCATGGTGTTGTTGCCCATCTCCAGCGCGAGGTTGAGCTTGTCCAGCTCCTGGCGCGAGGTGGCGTCGGGCGCCTGCGCCGGGTCGAGCGAGCGCACCTCATGGCCCAGCGCGGGGCCGTTGATCTTCATGAAGACCAGGCCCAGGCGGCTGGCGACGTACTCCATCAGCGTCGTCTTGCCGTAGCCGGGCGGCGAAATCATCATCAGCAGGCCCATCAGGTCGCTGCGCTTGTCCTCGCCCACCGCGCCCATCTGCTTGGCGAGGTTGTCGCCGATCACCGCCAGGTAGACCTCGTTGATCAGGCGGTTGCGCACGAACGAGCTCAGCGGCCGCGCCCGGAACTCCGACAGCCGCAGCGCCTCGCGCTCGCGCGCGGCGATGCGCTGGCGCAGCGCCTGGTAGCGCTCGAAGCCGGGCACGAAGCGTTCACGATGGCTGCGGAAACGGGCCAGGAAATCATCGACGGGGATCGTGAGCTGGCCGCCCCCGATGCGCGGATGCTCGCCGAGCAGGCCGTCCACCTGCGCCACCAGGGTGGCCTCGACGCTGCGGTGGCGCAGCTCGCGCGCGACCAGGCGCAGCGCAACCGCCTCGGGCACGTAGCCGGCCAGCGCGGCATGGCGCGGGTCGCGCACCATCGCCTGCAGCCACTGCGCGAGCAGCGACCACTGCGCGGCCGGCGACGTGCACTGCCGCAGCGAGCGCTCGAAGCTGTCGACCATGCCGGCCGACTGCAGCTGCGCGTCAAGCGCGTCGAGCAGCTCGCGCGCGTAGTGGCTGAAGCCGAAGGTCGGCTCGCCCTCGCGCAGTTCGGCGAACAGGTAGTCGGCGGCCGGCTGCGCGCCGCTGGCGTCGAACGGCAGCCGCCCCTCGGCGACGAACTCCGACAGCGCGCCCGCCATCTCGGCGCGGAGCGCATCGATGCCATCGCGCGTGGCGAACAGCCGCCGCACCGCTTCCGCGCCGATCGCGCGTTCCGGCCACGGCTGCACGTCCTCGCGAAGCTGGTGTTGCGCCCAGAACATCAGCGCCAGCGCGCGCGCGGCCGGCGCATGCACCAGCGCGCCCGCGCCCTGGTACAGCGGCACCAGCGCCTGCAACAGGCGCGCGGCGTCGTGGTCGTGGATGCCCTTCTCGTAGCCCTCGCGGTAGCGCGGCGCGGCAAAATCGCGCACCAGCCGCTCCAGCGCGGCCGGGTCGGCCAGCGCGTGCTCCAGCGCAGCCAGGTCCAGGCCCTCGCGGCCGTGCACGGCGGCATCGAGGATCAGCCCGGCCAGGTACTCGCCGCGATACAGCTCGGGGGATTCGGAGTCCAGCGAGACCTGCCACCAGTCGCGCAGCGCCTCGAGCTCCGGATCGTGGATGGCTTCGTAGTAGTCGGTACCGGTCAAGTGCACGGCCAGGCCGTCGCCGCGCGGCAGGATGGTCAGGTCCAGTGGCTGGGTGTTGACGCTGAAGCGGTGGCGCGGGCCGAGGCGGATGACTTGGCCGCCGTCCTCGAACAGGTCGCTGCGGTCGCGCAGGCTGCGCACCGCCTGGTCGCGCACGCCCTTCAGGCGCGCCTCGATGTCGTCGGCCTTGACGCTGTCTCGATGCTCGCGCAGGCGCCCGGCCAGCTCGCGCAGCTTGAGGATCAGCGGATCGCCGGCGAAGAAGGCGTTGAGTTCGTCGAGCGTGCCGAGGCGCTCGGTGCGCCGCACCAGGCCGTCGAGGATGCGTGCGGCGGCGTCGAACACCGACTGCGCCTTGCGCTGGCGCTCGTCGAGCAGCGCCTGGCGGTGCGCATCGAAGGTGTCGAGCAGCTCCTCGCGCTTGGCCAGGATGTCGCCGAGGAACTGCTCGTGCTCGCCGAACTGGCTCTCCAGCTCCTCCAGCTGCACCATCAGCCGCGACAGCTGCTCGTCGGCGCGCTCGGGATCGGTGGCCAGGCCCAGCGCGCTGGCGATCGACTGGCCGAACAGCGCGAACTGCGCGCCGAACTGGGCGACAGCCTCGGCCGAGCCGAGGCTGCGCCGCTTCTGGTCGGCGCGCGCGCGGGCCTGGTTCAGGCGCGCATACAGCGCCGAGATCGCCTCGACCACGCGCGTGCGCTGCGTCGCGTCGTCGACCTTCAGGCTGGCCATCAGCTCCGACAGCATGTCCAGCTCGGCCGACATCGCCTGCATGGCGGAAAGCTGCTCGGCCAGTACGCGCGCCGTGTCGGCCTGCTGCGCGACCGCGTCCAGCTGCTGCAGGCGCTCGTGCAGCGGCGCCAGCGCCTTGTCGCCGCCGAGGAACTCGCCGGTGGCCGCGCCGACCTGCTCCTGCGCCAGTTGCAGCGCCTGGCCCATCGCGTCGATCGCGGCGGTGTCGATGTAGCGGTAGTCGCGGATGGTGAGCAGGTGCCCGCGCTGGCGCGAGATCTCGCCCAGTGCATCGACGAACTCGTCGATCACGGTCCAGTTGTCCGGCTGCAGCTTCGCCAGCAGCGCGCGGTGCGCCGCAGTGGCGCTGGCCATGGCCGCATCGGACTGGCGACGGATGTCCTCGACCTTCTCGTACTCGTCGAGCACCGACTCGCCGGTGGCGCTGATCTCGTGCAGCAGCGAGGCCACGCCGCCGCAGTTGCCATCGTCGAGCCAGTGGTGCGCGTCGAACATGCGCCGGGTACCGTGCACCAGCAGCTGGTAGCGCTGCGCCGAGACCTGCGCGCTGTCGATGCCGCGGCCCAGCTCGAGCAGATCGGAGATGCCGCGCACCAGGGCGGCGTTGCCGATCCGGCCCATGAAGCCGGTGCCGGTCGGCGTGCGCGCGGCGAACTCGTCGCTGGTGAACGGCGTCTGCCAGACCTGCATCGGATGGATGCGGGTGGGCGCGTCGCCCTCGGCATGGAACAGCACCATGCGCCCGTCCTGCAGGAAGGCGTAGCCGTGGCCGAACAGCGGGTTCTGCAGCTCGCGGCGGATGGTGTTGTAGACGAACAGCGCCGAGCGCCCGGCCTCGCGCTCGTAGAACACGTACAGCACGTCCTCGCCGTTGGGCGAGCGCAGCGTGCGCTTGTACTGCATGCCCTGCATGGCGGCGTCGAAGGCCTTGTGCTCGCCGTTTTGCAGGTAATAGCCGCCGGGAAAGATGATGCCGTGGTCTTCTGGCAGCTGCACGCAGGCCTGGACGATGGCGTCGTTGCGCACCACCGCGCCGGTGATCGTGTTGTAGATCAGCCCGCGCCACTGCTGCTCGCGGTAGGGCAGGACCTTCAGCAGCACCAGCGACCCGACCATGGCGTAGTCGATGGTGGCATCGTCCAGCGACTGGGTGGCGTCCTCCACCGGTTCGCTGTACACGCCCTGGCCGGTCCCGGTGTTGTTCTCGACCTTGATGGTCAGGTCACCGCCGGTGGTCTCGACGAACAGCGTGTCGAGGATGTTCAGGTGCGGGTGGCGGCCGGCGACCATCAGGTCGCGGGTGGCGCGGGCCCACTCGAAGTCGAACGGCGGCGGCAGCGCGATGTCGCGTTCGCCGCGCGAGTCGATCCACTTCAACGTGCCGTCGCTGCCGATCGCCCAGCGGAACACGCGCACATCGCTGCTGCGCTCGCCGATCTGGAAGGCGGCCAGCAGCTTGCCGTCGCGCTTGATCAGCTGCAGCAGGCGTGCGTGGCGGTAGTAGGCGTAGAGCTCGGTGAAGTCGTGGACGAAGCCCGGCTGCGCCAGGAAACTGTCCTTCGGATCCACCGGGGTGACGTCATAGCCGTCCGGCCCCTCGAACAGGCGGTACAGGCCGAACACGTCCTCGGCCCGGGTCTGGGTCTTCAGCCCGAGAAAGACGTTGTAGCCGAACAGCAGCAGGTCGTCGCCAACCTGGACGATGTCGCGGCCGACGCAGTTGTGCTCGGTGCGCACGCGGAAGCGGCCGGCGACTTCGAGCCGGCTGTCGCCGAACTCCTGCAGCCGGCGCGCGTTGAGGCCTTCGGCCATGCCGCGCAGGCGCACGCCCTGCTCGACCAGGCGACGCCGCAGCACCTCGTAGGCGCCGCCCCGGGCGACGGCCTGGTCGACCGCGCTCGTGGCTGACGCCGCGCCGTCTTCAGTCGTGCCTGTGTTGTCCTGCTTCGGATCGGTCATCGCCGGTCGTCATCCTGCCTGTGTCTTCATCTCCCGTCCCCGCCGTGCGAGGGAGGGAGTTTCAGCGTCAGCTCGCGGCAGCGTCCGCCTTCGGCAGCCCGCGATTCAGGCCCACGCCCAGGTACTTCTGCATCAGCTCCTGCACCACCGGGCTCTTGTCGGCCAGGCCTTCGATCGACTTGCCCAGCGAGATCGCCCGCACCAGGCTGTCGAACATGCCGCCGTCGCCGCCGACCAGGTCGATGTCGGCGTTGCGCAGCGCGGTGGCGATGACTTCCGCGTTCTCCTTCGACACTTCCTTGCCCGCCTCGATCGAGGCCAGCGCCTGCTTGAGGCTGGTGTCGAGCGCCATGCGGTACTCCTCGTGCGCGCGCGCGTTTTCGCTGAGCGAATCGAGTGCCAGGAACTTGCGGGTCAGGCCCTCGGCCTCGGCGGCCAGCTTCCTGCCGACGACCTCGGCCTCGGCCGAGCCGATCGATTCGACTGCGGCCGCCCTGGCGCGGCCCATCTGCTCCTCGCCCTGCGCCTGCGCGCCCAGCTTCTCGGCCAGCACCTTGGCCTCGGCCGCACCCTGCTTGAAGTTGGCATCCGCCATCGCATCGACCACGCGCGCCTCGGCGATGCCGACCTTCTCGATCGCCACCGCGCCGGCCTCCCGCACCTGCGCCTCGGCCAGCCCCGGCGCCGCGCGCTCGGCGCGCACGCCCTCGGCGATCACCTTCTTGGCCTCGGCCTGGCGATTGGCCGCCTCGAGCTCGGCCTGCGCCAGCGTGGTGATCTCGACCGCCCTGTGGCGGGCGGCGGCTTCGCCGGCCTCGGCCTTCTTCACCGACTCCAGCAGCGCCTGCTGCGCGCGCGCCTCGGCTTCGAGAATCGCGATCTGCTTGAGGCGGTCGGCCTCGGAGACCTCGCGCACCTCCTTGATGCGCTCCTCCTCCTGGGCCACGGTCTTGTCGATGGCGATGCGCTCGCGGGTGATGTTGGCCACGTCCATCCGGCCCTGCTCGACCACCTTGTCGCGCTCCACGCCCTGCAGCTGCACCTCGCGGTCGGTGGTCACCTGCTCGAGCTGGCGCGCACGCACCACGCGCTCGGCCTCGATGGCCACGGCGCGCTGGCGGTTCTGCTCGGCCACTTCCACCTCGCGCATCCGGTTCTGGTCGCGGATGTCAATCAGCTGCTGCGCCTCGATGCGCGCGGCCTCGGCCAACTGCCGCTGCTCTTCCTGCACGCGCTGGGTCTCGGCGGTCTCGCGCGCCTGGATGGTCTCGATCTCGCGCTTCTGCCGCGCCTCGGCCTCGGCCTGCTGGCGCTCCAGCGACAGCGTGGCCTCGCGGGTCTCGACGTTCTTCTTGGTGATCGCCAGGTGTTCGTTCTGCGACAGCTCGTTGGTGATCACGTTCTGCGAGGCGGTCAGCTCGGTGATCTTGCGGATGCCCTCGGCGTCGAGGATGTTGCTCGGGTCGAGCACGTGCTTGGGCGTCTGCTCGAGGTAGTCGATCGCCACGTCCTCGAGCACGTAGCCGTTGAGGTCGTTGCCAATGACCTTGATGATCTCGTCGCGAAACTCCTGGCGCTTCTCGAACAGCTCGGTGAACTCGAACTTCTTGCCCACCGTCTTGAGCGCCTCGGAGAACTTGGCGTTGAACAGCTCGTCCACCGCGTGCTTGTCGGAGGCGCGGTCGGCGCCCAGCGCCTTGGCCACGCGCAGCACGTCGGCCTGGGTCTCGTTGACGCGCAGGTAGAAGGCCACCGCGATGTCGGCGCGCATGTTGTCGCGGCAGATCAGGCCCTCCTTGCCGCGGCGGTCGATCTGCAGGGTGATCAGGCTGATCTTCATCAGCTCGGCGCGGTACAGCACCGGGATGATCAGGGCGCCAGTGAAGTGCACCTTCGGCTGCGCGCTCATGTCGTTGACGATCAGCGCGGTGCCCTGGTCGACCTTCTTGTAGAAGGACTTGAAGATGATCGCCAGCACGACGAGCAGGACGGCGATGCCGACAGCGCCGACGAGGAAGGGGCCAAGCAGTGCGAGTTCCATGAAGCGGCTCCTGGGGAACGTTCGGGTATGTCAGAGGGTGTGGTAGTCGCGCTCGGCCATCACCCGCCAGGTGTTGGCCTGCGCATCGTGGTCGAGCAGCACGACGCGATCGCCGCGCGCAATGGTCACCGCGCCGTCGTGGCGCACCTGCAGGATCAGGCCGGCGCCGCCGTCATCGAGTTCGGCCATGCCGTGGCCTGCGTCGACGCCCGGCGTGCGCACGATCGCGACCCGCCCCAGCAGCGACGCCGCCGGCACCGGCCGCATGCGCAGCACGACGCGGCGCAGCGGGCGCAGCAGCATCGCCGTCAGCAGGATCGCCGGCACCGGCGCGAGCAGCAGCAGCACCGTGCCCAGGCCGTAGCGCAGCAGCGCCGGCAGCGGCGAGAGGAAGAACAGGTGGGCGAAGTAGGTGATGATCCAGGCCAGGAACACCAGCACGCTCAGCACCAGCAGCGTGGGCAGGCCGTCAAGGCCGAGGCGCGAGACCATGCCGCCGCCGTCTCCGCCATCCAGGTCCAGCGCGTCGATGCCGAGCATGCCCAGCGCCGCGACCAGCCAGAACAGCAGCAGCCCACCCAGCACGACGCTGTAGGCGAGCGTGGGATAACCCAGGCTGGTTGTCAGGAATAGCGTCACGTCCCCTCCGAATCCCTCTCGTACCTGCGCGCTGCGTGCAGCGTGGCGTCCGTTCGCCGGCATCGCTGGCCGCAAGCGACGCGGGCCGGCGTGCATGATGCCAGCTTCCGGCGTCGTTCCGAACCCAGACGGGGGTGTGAGGCGGATGTGACCGCATCCGTCCCGGTCGCTGGCGCCAGACACCTGATTCCCGCCTGGCCAGCGGCCTTCGGCTGTTGAAGAGCGCTGCACGGAAGGGACGAGGACGCGGCTTTCAGCGGCCCCGGGAGGGCGCCTAACCGCGCCGCGGCAGCGCGGCGAGGATCGACCAGATTCCGCCGACGCCAGCAACCCAGGCCGACAGCGGGACGCCGACGAACGATGGGCCGCCGGCTTCAAGTGCGTACAGCACCGCCGCGACCACGAGCAGGCCGACGCCGAGGATCGCGGCGACCATGCGCCGCTGCAGCGCCTTGAGCGTCTGCGTGATCTCGACGATGTCCTGCGAGCGCATCCGCAGCTCGTGCCGGCCCTCGACCTGCTGCTGCAGCCAGGCGTGCAGCAGGCGCGGCATTTCCGGCGCCTTGGTGATGAGTTCGGGCAGCCGCTTGCGGAACTCGGACGCCAGCTTCTGCGGGCTGTAGCGTTCGACCAGGATGCGTTCGAGCACCGGCCGCGCCACCGCCCAGATGTCGATCTTCGGGTCGAGCAGGCGGCCGATGCCCTCGATGGTGAGCAGGGTCTTCTGCAGCAGGATCAGCTGCGGCTGCAGGGTCAGTTCGTAGCGCTGCGCGGTGCGGAACAGCTTGCCCAGCACCTCGCCCAGCGAGATCTCCGACAGCGGCCGGGTGAAGTACGGCTCGCACACCGAGCGCACCGCGGCTTCAAGCTCGTCGATGCGGATGTGCGAGGGCATCCAGCCGGCCTGCATGTGCAGCTCGGCGATGCGCCGGTAGTCCTTGTTGAAGATCGCCATGAAGTTCTCGGCGAGGTAGTACTGGTCCTCGCTGGAGAGCTGGCCCATGATCCCGAAATCGAGCGCGATGAAGCGCGGGTTGGCCTTGCGGTCCGGGTCGACCCAGATGTTGCCGGCGTGGGCGTCGGCATGGAAGAAGTTGTCGCGGAAGACCTGTGTGTAGAACACCCGCACGCCCTTGGCGGCGAGCGCGCGGCGGTCGATGCCGGCCGCATCCAGCGCCTTGATGTCGTCGCTGTTGATGCCGCGCACGCGCTCGAGCGTGAGCACCTCGACGGTGGTGTGGCTCCAGATCGGCTCGGGCACGTACAGGTCGGGCGATTGCAGCCAGAGTCGGCGCAGCACCGAGGCGTTGGCGCCCTCGCGCTGCAGGTCGATCTCGGCGGCCAGCGTGTTCTCGACCTCGGCGACCACTTCGCGCGGACGGATCTTGTCGGCGTTGGGGTGGGTGCGGGCGACCAGTCCGGCCAGGCTGTGCAGCAGGCCGATATCGCTGGCGATCTGCTTCGCGATCTGCGGGCGCAGCACCTTGACCACCACCTCGCGCCCCGGCGCGTCGCCGACCGGATGCAGGTGCGCCGCATGCACCTGCGCGATCGAGGCCGAGGCCAGCGGCACGATGTCGAAGCTGGCGAACAGTTCGCCGATCGGCGCGCCGAGCGCGCCCTCGACGATCGTGCGCGCCACTTCGCCGTCGAATGGTGCGACCTGGTCCTGCAGCAGCGCCAGGTCGTCGACGATGTCCGGCGGCAGCAGGTCGCGGCGGGTGGAGAGGATCTGCCCGAACTTGACGAAGATCGGCCCCAGCTCCTGCAGCGCCAGGCGCAGGCGGGTGCCGCGCGACTGCGCCGCGATGGCGGCCGATGCGCGCGGCACGAACGGCCGCATCAGCTTGAGCCAGCGCTCGGCCGCGGTGTCGTCGAGCAGGGAATCGAGCCGGTAGCGCAGCAGCACGCGGCCGATGCGCGCGGCGCGCAGCACGCTGCTCAAGGCGCGCCCCCAGCCGACAGGCGCGAGACCCGCGCGGCGATGCGGTCGACGTCGTCGCGCAGGCCGTCGACGTCGTCGAGGAAGGCTTCGAGTTCGGCGCGCGGGACCACGTCGCGCGACTCCTCGGTGACGTATTCGGCGGCGCTGCGCGCGAACTGGCCGCCCACGCTGCGCGCCTGTGCCAGGGCACCGGCAATGGCATTGGCGACCTGCACGCCGATGATCTCGCCGAACACGCTGACGAAGGGCTGCTGCCAGTCCGGGTCGAAGCGTTCGGCCAGGCGCTGCAGGCTGCGCGCCAGCTCCGCATCGCCAGAGACGCGGACGCGGCCCACGGCGGGCGCGTCGTCGCGGCGCAGGAACGGCAGCTGGCCGAGGAGGCCGCCAAGCGTGGTGCGCACGGCGAGGTCGGGTTCGGCGGTGGCATCGACCGGACCGACCGCGATGCGCTCGCCGTCGACGCGCAGCTGCAGGGCGAGCGGCGGAGCGGCGAGCGTCAGCTCGACCACGCGGCCGTCCAGGCGCGCCAGCGCGGCGCGGGTGTCCGCGTCCAGCGCGATCGCACGGTTGAGCGCGGCCTCCAGCGCGCGACCGGCGATGGGCTTGAGCGCGTCGAATGGAGAGGGGGGGCTGGCCATGCGCGGCATTGTAGCGGTGGGCTGCGTGGCGGCGCGTCGAAGCTGGTTGGTCGCCTGGTGGGCAGCTTCGGCCGGAGCCGCGGCGCAGTGGGAACACGCCCGGGAATGCCCCGCAACCTCCGCCAACAGCTCACCCGATCAGGAAACAACCATGAAAAAGGCCCGCCTCGCGGCGGGCCTTCTCGAGAACGTTGGAGTCAGGTCAGACCCGCTTTCCACGCAGCAGCGAAACGATGGCCAGGATCACGAACACGACAAACAGGATCCAGGCGATGTTGGTGGCGGCACCGGCGACTCCGCTGAAGCCGAGTACGGCGGCGATAAGGGCGATGACGAAGAAAATGACGGCGTACCTGAGCATGAAAGCGTCTCCGTGAAGTGGGCCCATGCGGGCCGTGGAATGAATGCACGTCTACGCTACGGCAGGCCCGGTCGCGGATCGGTGAGAGCCGGGTGAGGCTGCTGTGAAGCACTTGGCCGTTACCCTGCGGGTGCGTCGCCCCGCCATGCTGCCTGCAGGCGGCGCAGGCCTTCGGCGATCGGCACGCGCGGCACGTAGCCGAAGTCGCGCCGCGCCGGCTCCATCGAATACCAGTGCGTGGTGCTGAGCTGCTCGGCCAGGAAGCGCGTCATCGGCGGCTCGCCCTTGAGCCGCAGCATCGACCACAGCGTCTCGCAGGCCGCGCCGATCGCGTAGGCCACGCCGAAGGGGATCGAGCCTTCCACCTGCGGTGCGCCGGCGGCGGCGAGCAGCGCATTGACGATCTCGCGCGTGGGCATCGGTTCGCCGTTGCTGATGAAGTAGGCCTTGCCAGCGCAGGCGGCGCCTGGCGCGAGGTGCTCGAACGCATCGAAGTGCGCCTGCGCGGCATTGTCGATATAGGTCGTGTCGATCCGGTTGTGGCCGCCGCCGACGAAGCGCAGGCGGCCGGCCTTGGCGCGCTCCACCAGCCGCGGCAGGATCTGCTGGTCGCCCGGGCCCCAGATCAGGCGCGGGCGCAGGGCGACGGTGGCGAGGTCGGCATCGTTGGCTGCCAGCACCGCCTTCTCGGCGATGGTCTTGGTGGTCGCGTAGGGCGCCTTGAATCCCTCGCCGTAGGGCACGCTGTCGGCGGTCCCGCCCTCGACCGGATGGGTCTTGCGGTGGGTGACGCTGGGGGTGGAGGTGTAGACCAGGCGGCCGATGCCGTGCGTCCGGCAGGCATCGAGCACGTTCTGCGTGCCGGTGACATTGGCCGAGTAGTAGCTGTCATGGCTGCCCCAGGCGCCGGCCTTGGCGGCGTTGTGAAAGATCGCCTCGGCGCCGCCCGCCGCGGCCAGCATCGCCTCGCGATCGGCGAGGTCGCCGCGGATCTGGCGCACGCCCAGCGTATCGAGCTGCGGATAGTGGCCGCGGTTGAAGCTCGACACCTCGTGTCCGCGCTCGACCAGGCCGCGGCACAGGGCCTGGCCCAGGAAGCCACCACCGCCGGTGACCAGGATTCTCATGCGCCCATCCGGTTCCAGAAGGACGCACACGATAGCGACTGGGCCAGACGATTGCGATTTCCAGCCGGATCCAATCGGCGCCAAGTGCTTGTGCCGCAAGAACTTCATAAATCTTCATCGTCGCGTCAGGCACTTCAGACGGCCTTCGGATGGACTGGCGACCCTGATGAAGAGGCGCTTCGATGAGATACCGACCCACGACATTTTTCTCCCTGGTGGCCGCAGGCCTACTCATGCTGTCGCCCACCTCGCGGGCTGGCGCGCCGGTCCAGCTGGACGACGGCTGGCCAGTGGCGGACGCCCTGGCGCGCGGCTGGGACGGCGAACGGCTCGACGCCATGGTGGCCGCCATCGCGGACGACACCATTCCCGGCACCACCAGCGTGCTGATCGCCCACGACGGCGCGCTGGTGTACGAGCGCTATTTCAATGACGCGGACCGGCAGACCCTGCACAACACCCGCTCGGCGACCAAGAGCGTCACCGCGATGCTGGTCGGGGCCGCGATCGAGCGGCGACTGATCACGGGCGTCGACGCATCGGTCTACGGCTTCTTCGCCGAGCGCGCCTGGGCGCATCCCGATCCTGCCAAGGCCGCGTTCACCGTCGAAGACCTGTTGACGATGAGTGCGCAGTGGGAATGCGACGACAACAACGAGTTTTCTTCGGGCCACGAGGAACGGATGTACCTCAGCGCAGACTGGGTCCAGTTTGCGCTGGATCTGCCAATGCGCGGCTACGCAGCCTGGATGACACGCCCGGAAGACAGCCCGCATGGCCGATCCTTCGCATACTGCACCGCCAATCCCTTCGTGCTGGGAGCGATCATCGAGCGCGCAAGCCACCAGCCCTTGTCTGCATTCGCCGCCGAAGCGCTCGAACGTCCGCTGGGCATCGAAGCGTCGCAATGGCAACGCTCCGCGGAGGGAACGGGCATGGGAGGTGGCGGTGTCGGCTACCGCAGCCGTGATCTCGCCAAGCTTGGCCAACTGCTGGTCGATGGCGGTCGATGGCGCGGCCACCAGGTCTTGCCTGCCGACTGGATCCGAGACATGACTACCGTGCACGCGTCCACGTCGTTCGACGCCGACTACGGATACCTGCTGTGGCGCTTCGCCTTCGACGCGGCGGACGGCCGGCAGCGATACGCCTGGGCAATGGCGGGCAACGGCGGCAACTACGTGTTCGCGGTGCCCGATGAGCGGCTTGTCGTGGTCGTGACCCGCACCCGATTCAACCAGCAGGGCATGCACCAGGAAACGCAAGGACTGATGCGCGACTACGTGCTCAAGGCGTTGCCGTGACCATGGCCAAGGATCCTGCGGCGCGCGCAGCGTCTCGCTCGCGGTCGACGCTGGCCGTGATCCCGGCCAGCGCGCCCTCGAACGCGGGGGCGTTGCGCAAGCCAGCGAACAGCGGCGAGGCGCGCAGGTAGCCTGCATCGGCATAACCGGCGGCGATGGCGGCATGCAGCGCCGCGAAGGCGGAATCGCGATCGCCGGCGAGCTCGAACAGCAGGCAGGCATCGATGCCATCCCAGGCGTCGCTTCCCTGGGCCAGCCCGGCAATCAGGGCTTGCGCGCGCTCCAGCAGCCGGGCAGGCGGCGGGATGGGCTCGGCGCCCATGGCCCAGGCCATCGTGGCGGGCCAGCTGCCTTGCGGGCTCAGCGCGCTGGCGCGCCGGACCGCGCGCTTCGCCTCGTCGCCGTCGCCACGCGACAATGCGAGCTCCGCAGCGAGCAGGTGCAGTCCCGCGTGCTCGGTGCCGCGGGCCATGGCTTGGTCGAGCGCGGCCTGGGCCTCGCCAGCGCGGCCATGGTTGAACAGGAAGGTCGGCCAGGCGAGATTGGAGAACACGTTGTCGGGGTACAGCTGGAAGCTGTGCCGGTAACGCATTTCGGCCTCGGCGGCGTAACCGAGCAGCGAGAGGTTCGAGGCCACCTGCAGTGCAAGGAACCGCACTTTCTCCGGCTCACGTACTGCCAGGTTCGCCGAGAGCGCATCGGCGAGCCGGCCTCGGCGTTCGTAGAGGTAAGCAGCCGACGCCCGGCTGGCATCGGCTGCCGGATCCAGCGCCACCGCGCGCTCGTAGCCGGCGAGCGCGGCGGCCACATCGCCACGGCAATCGAATGCGTACGCGAGCGCAGCGTGCGCGTTGGCGTTCGCCGGCGCGCGCGCGATCACGCGCCGGGCGAGCGTCTCCGCCATGACGGTGTCGTCCGGACTGCCGTTGTAGAGGCAGGCCCGCGCAGCGTATGCCCGGCTCAGACCGAGCAGCGCAGCGCTGTCGTCGGGCGCTTCCTGCAGGCGCTGCCGGAACAAGGCGATCGCACGCTCGTTGTTGTCGCGCTGGCCGATGCCGGCGTAATAGGCGGCACGCTGCAGCAGCGGCGATGGCGCCGGCGACGGCGAGCGCGGCCACAGCCACCAGGCCAGCGCTGCCAGCATGGCCAGCACGACGAGAGCCGCCGGAAGCAGTGCACGATAGCGGCGGCCGCCTGGTGCAAGCGGGACGGGTGGATCGATCGGCTGCGGCGCACTGCAGAGCTGGTAGCCCTGTCCGCGCACGGAACGCACATAGCGCGCCTTCCGGCCATCGTCGCCCAGCGCATGGCGCAGCAACTTCACTCGCTGGGTCACGGTCTCCTCGCCGACATGCGCCGGCGCCCAGACCCCGTCGATCAGTTCGTCGAAGCCGACCACGCGAGTGCCCTGCTGCAACAGGTAGTGCAACAGCCGGAAGCTCAAACCCGACACGCCCGCTTGTTCAACGCCATCGCGCACGACTTGCTGGCGCGTGATATCGATGAGCAGGTCGTCGAGACGGTAGTGCTGCGGAGGTTGCCTTGCGTCGGGCATCGTCTAGCCCGCCTGCATCGCCGCCCAAGCGGCCAGCGTCTCTCGACCGATCTTCGCGTTGTGGCGGATATCGAGCGGGAAGCGCGGGTGGAACAGCACGGTGTCGATGCGCACGGTGTGCGGATGGCGTGCGCCGATGGCACGCAGCTCCTGCGCGATGCGTGCGTGCTGCGCGGCGCCGACGCCTGCATTGACTTCCACGCACAGCACCGGCTGCTGCGCGCCCTGCGCGCCAACGCCGACCAGTGCGGTGCGACGCACGTCGGGATGGACGTTGAACACCGGCTCGACCTGTTCGCTGTAGAGCGGCCCGCCCACGGTTTCGACCCGGTGCGACTTGCGGCCGCAGAACCAGAGCCGGCCTTCGTCGTCGAACCAGCCGAGGTCGCCCATGCGGTGGACGATGCGCGCCTTCGGCTGGCCCCCACCCCAGCCCTCCCCCGCAGGCGGGGGAGGGAGCCGCTCCTCGCGTGGGGAAGCATTGGCGCCCAGCGTGTCCGAAAGCCCTCCCCCGCCTACGGGACAGGGTTGGGTGGGGGCCACCGGAGCCGCGGCAACCACCTTCTCGCCGATCTTGGCCAGCCGCGTCTGCGCATCGCGGTTGAAGTAGCTGTCGGTCACGCTTGGTCCGGCCACGGTGATTTCGCCCACCTCGCCCGGCGCGACCAGCAGGTCGTCCGACCATTCCTCGATCGCCGCGTCGCTGATCCGGATGATGCGGACCTCGTTTGGCGCCACCGGCCAGCCGACGCAGGTACCTGCCCCCTGTTCTGTGCGCTCGCGCAGCTGCAGCAGCTCGCGGCCTTCGATCACCGCCACCGGCAGGCATTCGGTGGCGCCATACGGCGTCCACAAGCGCGCATCGTCCGGCAGCAGCTGCAGCATCCTCGCCACCACCTCCGGCGGCACCGGCGCGCCGGCAGAGGTCACGCGCCTGACGTTCGGCAGCGGCGCGCCGTGGTCGGCCAGCACCCGCATCAGCGCGGGCGAGCCGAACAGCTGGTCGACGCCGAAGCGCGCGATTGCCGCATGCAGTTTCACCGGATCGGCATCGGCGGGGCGGGTGGGGTCCATGTCGGGAATGATCGAGGTCAGCCCCAGCGCGGGATCGAACAGCGCGAACGGCGGGAAGGTCGGGAAATCGACGCCGCCGGCGGCAATGCCGAACGCGTCGCGCAGCATCGCGATCTGCGCGACGAAATGCCGATGCCGGTACACCACGCCCTTGGGCACGCCGGTCGAACCGCTGGTGAACAGGATCGCGGCGACGTCATCGGGCGCGGTGTCGCTCAGCTGCGGGCCGGCGCCGGCACCGTCGCGTTCGACCTGCGCAAGCGTGGCGTCGGCCAGCAGCGCGCGGCGCCCGGTGGTGACGCGCACGCGCGCCGACTTCGCCCAGCCCAGCAGCACGCGCGCGAACTGCGCCAGCGGGATGCCGATGAAGGCGTCGGGCGCGGCTTCGTCCAGGCACTGGCGCAGCGCGCGCCGGTCGATGCCCGGATCCACCAGCACCGGCACCGCGCCGGCCTTGAACAGCGCGAACATCAGCAGGAAGAACTCCGGCGTCGGCCGCACCATCAGCACCGTGCGCGTGCCGCGCACGATGCCGCGCTGCGCCAGCCCGGCGGCGATGGCGTCGCTGCGCGCATCCAGCTCGCCGTAGCTGAGCGAAACGGCGTAGTCGCCGCGCGCGCCGGGGCAGTGCATGGCGACACGGTCCGGCGCTTCGGCGGCCAGCCGCGGCAGGGCCGCGGCGATGTTGCAGGGGGCGGTCATGGCCGGATTATCGCCGAGCGCGCGCCGCGCGCATGGACGGAAGCCGCCCGCTCGCCGACAATCCCGCCGGCCGCGCACCGCGCCGCGCTTCATCGGGGGACGCTCCATGGTCGGACAAGGTTTCAGCGAACGCCTGCGCGCCGGCACCGAGCCGGCCTGGAGCCGCGCGGTACAGCACCGCTTCGTCCGCGAGCTGTGCAGCGGGCGCATCGACGATGCCGCGATGGCACGCTACCTGGTGCAGGACCATCGCTTCATCGACGCCTTCGTGACCCTGCTGGGCGCAGCCATCGCCGAAGCCGACAGTTTCGAGGCGCGGCTGCGCTTGGGCCGCTTCGCGGGCATGGTCTGCAGCGAGGAGAACAACTACTTCCTGCGCGCGTTCGAGGCGCTGGGCGTGGACGCGGACACCCGCGTGTCGGTGCCCGACGCCGCCCCCACCGCCGGATTCAAGGCGCTGATGCGCGAGGCCGCGGCAACGCGCTCCTACGCCGCCGCACTGGCCGTGCTCAACGTCGCCGAGGGCCTGTACCTGGACTGGGCCACGCGCGCGCCGCAGCCACTGCCGGACAACTTCGTCCACGCCGAGTGGATCATCCTGCACGACAACCCGTTCTTCCACAGCTTCGTCGCCTTCCTGCGCGAGGAGTTCGACCGGGTGGGGCCGGCGGAAGAGGCGCTGGCGCAGGATTTCTTCCGCCGCGCGGTGAACCTGGAGCTGGCGTTCTTCGACGCCGTCTACGACACGGAGGGCGGCTGATGTCGCTGCTGGATCGGCTCAAGGCGGCGGCCGCCGACGATTGGAACGCCTACATCGACCACGCCTTCGTGCGCGGCCTCGGCGACGGCAGCCTGCCGGCCGAGGCGTTCCGCCGCTACCTGGTGCAGGACTACCTGTTCCTGATCCAGTTCGCGCGCGCGCATGCGCTGGCCGCATGCAAGGCGCGCACCCTGGCCGACATGCGTGCGGCCAAGGACGGACTGGCGGCGATCGTGGACGTCGAGATGCAGCTGCACCTGCGCCTGTGCGAACGCTGGGGTTTGTCCGCGGCCGACGTCGAGGCCACGCCGGAGCACGCGGCGACGGTGGCCTATACCCGCTGGGTGCTGGACATCGGCATGTCCGGCGACCTGCTCGACCTGCAGGTGGCGCTGACGCCCTGCACCCTGGGCTATGCGGAGATCGGCCGGCGCCTGGCACCGCAGGGCATCGGCGCGCTCGACGCGGCGCACCCCTATCGCGAGTGGATCGGCGAATACGCCGGCGAGGCTTTCCAGGCGGTCGCGGTCGATGCGCGGGCCTGGCTGGATGACCTGGACCGGCGCTACGGCAGCCAGGCGCGGTTCCCGGAACTGGTGGCGATCTTCGCCAAGGCCGCGCGGCTGGAAGCGGGCTTCTGGCAGATGGGCCTGGACGCCGCCTGACGGCTGCTTCTTGCGCGGCACGGCGGCGGGCTGGAAGATTCCGCTTCCCACTCGTCGGCGCCGCCCATGCCCCACCCCTGCCTGACCTGCGGCGCCTGCTGTACGCAGTACCGGGTCGCGTTCCACTGGATGGAGTCCGACGAGAGCGCCGAGGGCGGGGTGCCCGCCGCCATGACCGAACGCCTGGACGCGCACCGGCTGTGCATGCGCGGCACCTACAGCGCGCCGGTACGCTGCGTGGCGCTCGATGCGCGGATTGGCGAATACTCGCGCTGCACCATCCACCCGCGACGGCCGTCCGTATGCCGCGAAGTGGACGCCTCATGGGAGTACGGAGCGCCCAGCGCGCAGTGCGACAAGGCGCGGCTGGTGCACGGCATGCCGCCGCTCACTGCCGCCGACTGGCGCTGGCGCGACGGGGCCGACAACGACGATCGTCCCGACCACAACGGCAACAGCCCGCCCACGCCGCGGATGCCGCCGGTGGCGGCCTGAGCAGGCCGAGCGCCTGCCGTCAGGACGCCAGCGGGTGCGCGTCGAGGAAGCGGCGGATTGCCGGCACCAGCAGCTCGTGTTTGTCCTCGAGCACGTAGTGGCCGGCGTCGTCGAAGGCCATCACCTCGGCCTGCGGCAGCTCGGCGCGGAAGCGCGTGAGGAAATGCTGGTCGAACACGAAGTCCTTCAGTCCCCAGCCGATGAAGGCCGGCCGGTCGGCATATTGGTGCAGGCGCCGGCCCGCGGCTTCCAGCAGCGGCCAGGCGCGGTCCTTCGGCGACAGCGGGATGTCCTGCATGAAACGCACGGTGGCGATGCGGTTTTTCCAGGAGTCGTAGGGCGCGACATAGGCGCGACGCACCTCGGCCGGCATGCGGCGCTCCACGCCCAGCCACGAGGCGCCGCCGGAGAAGGCGTTGAAGCCGCGGATCACCAGTTCACCGAGCTGGTAGTCGCGGCCCAGCGCGATCTGCCAGGGCATGGGCTTGTCGGCCGGCATCGGGAACGCGGCGGTGTTGAGCACCACCAGCCGCTGCACCTGCGCCATGTGCGACAGCGCCCAGCCGAACCCGATCATCCCGCCCCAGTCGTGCACCGCCAGCGTCACCGGGCCATCGATGCCCAGGTGCGCCAGCAGCGCTTCCAGGTCGTCGACGCGCGACTGCAGTGTGTAGTCGTAGCGCGGCAGCGCTTCGGCCGCGTCGTCGGGCTTGTCCGACAGGCCCATGCCGACGTGGTCGGGCACGATGCAGCGGTAGCGTCCACGCAGGCCGTTGACCAGGTGCCGCCAGTAATAGCTCCACGACGGATTTCCGTGGACCATGACCACGACCTCGCCATCGCGCGGGCCCTCGTCGATGTAGTGCATGCGGATGCCCGGACGCACTTCGAGGTGGTGGCTGGCAAAGTCGTAGTCGGGGAAGCGCACGGGCACGGCAACGGAAGGCGGGAGGGCATTGTAAGCGGCAGGTTGCCGACGCCGCTGCCATCACATGGCTGAACATCGCCATCCGGGCCGGCGGCGGGGCTCCAGTTATGCTGGCCGCATGATCCCTGCCCTCCCGATCACCACTGCGCCGCGCGTCGGCGCGGTGCATGCCCGACTGCGCGCGGCCACGGCACACCTGCACGCGGAGGTGGACGGCATGTTCGCCAAGGGACTCGATTCGGTCCCCGGATATCGCCGCTACGTGCTGGGCATGCACCGTTTCGCCGCCGACTACGAGATCGCGGTCGAGGCCGCGCCGCGCCACTCTGCGTGGCTGGCCGGCGACCTGGGCAGCCTCTCGCTGCTGCCGCTGTCGGCGCAAGGCGTGCAGCGCCCGGCAACCGGCGCGGCGGAGCGGCTGGGCTGGTGCTACGTGATGGCAGGCAGCAGCATGGGCGCGCGCAGCCTGCTGCGCGACGCACAGCGGCTGGGCTACGACGGCGCGCAGGGCGCCACCTTCCTTGCGCAGCATGCCGCCTCCGATGAATGGAGCAGCCTGCGTGAGCGCCTGCAGGCCATCGACGCCAGCGACGAAGCGCGCATGGCCCAGGCCGAGGCCGGCGCGCGCGCGGCCTTCGCCCTGGTGCGCACCTGTTTCGAACGCAGCTTCGACCGAATTCCCGCCACCGCTGCAAAGGAACCGCGCCGATGACCCACGAACTGGAACGTGCGCTGCAGACCTGCGCGAGCGAGCCGATCCACCTGTCCGGTGCGATCCAGCCGCACGGGTATCTCATCAGCTGTCGCCTGCCGGACTGGTCGATCCATCATGTCTCGGCCAACCTCGAAGCGCTCTCCTGCGTGGCGCCGGAGGCGATGCTGCGCCGCTCGCTGCGCGAGTTCATCACCGACGACGTGATCCAGACGATCGCCGAGACGGTGGGTTTCGCCGACCCGGGCGGCCCGTCGCAGCGCGCGGCCGTGGCCAACATCGGCCCGCTGGCCGCGCTGTGCGAAGTGAGCGCGCATGCCGCCGACGGCCTGGTGCACATCGAGATCGAGCCGCAGCAGCGTGGCGGGGGCGACCGCTCACCCACGGTGGTGGCGCAGGCGATGATCGCGCGCGTGGCCCAGGGCGATCAGGACGAGGGCTTCCATCAGCGCGCGGCCGAACAGGTGCGCCTGCTCACCGGCTACGACCGGGTGATGATCTATCGCTTCCGCCACGACGATTCGGGCGAGGTGGTGGCCGAGTCGCGCGACGCGGCGATGCCGTCCTACATGGGGCTGCGCTATCCGGCGTCCGACATCCCGGCGCAGGCCCGGCGCCTGTACCTGCACAACCGCATCCGCGTCATCCCCGATGCGCGCTATGCGCCGGTGCCGGTGCTGCCCGACCGCACTGCAGGCGGCCAGCCGCTGGACCTCAGCCAGATGTCGCTGCGCAGCGTCTCGCCGGTGCACCTGGAGTACCTGGCCAACATGGGCGTGGCCGCATCGATGTCGATCTCGATCGTCGCCGGCGGACGCCTGTGGGGACTGATCGCCTGCCACCACCGACAGGTGCGCCACGTGCCGCCGGGCGTGCGCGCGGCCGCCGACCTGTTCGGACTGTTCGTATCGATGCGCGTGGCTGCGCGCGAGCAGCAGGAAGCCACGCGGATGGAGGACGAGGCGCGCATCGTCCGCGACGCCCTCGCCCTGCGCCTGGCGGAGTCCGGCAACGGGCGGGCCTGCCTGCCCGGCGAACTCGAACTGCTGCGCCGCACCGTGCCGGCCGATGGCGTGGCGCTGCTGCAGGCAGGGCAATGGCAGACCGCCGGACGCGCGCCACCTGCTGCATGCATTGCCGCGCTCAGCGGCTGGCTGGCGCATGCGGCGCATGCCGGGGCGCCCGTCACCACGGCGCGAGCAGCCGAGTGGAGCGCGGAGTCCGACGCGACCGACGGCATCGCCGGCGTGCTGGCGCTGCCGCTGGACCCCGCGAGCGACGAATGGCTGCTGTTCTTCCGCTGCGAGGAAGTCGAGGAGGTGCGCTGGGCCGGGCGTCCGGACCAACCGTTCGAGATCGACGCCAACGGCACGCGGATCGGTCCGCGCGCCAGCTTCGCCACCTGGCACGAGACCGTGCGCGGCGCCAGCGAACCCTGGAGCGACGCCGACCTGCGCATGGCCGCGCGCCTGCAGATGGCGTTGCGCGACCACTACCAGGGGCCGGGCGTGCATGCGGCGGAAGCGGACGCGCTGCGCGGCCGCCGCGGCCGCCTGGAGGTGCAGGAACATCGCACGCGCCTGCGCCAGGTGTCCGAGCTGCTGGAGAGCCTGGTCCACGTCAGCCCGACCGAGACGGCTGCGCTGGCCAAACGGATCTCGCAGCTGGAGGAAGACCTGCAGTTGCTGGTCCTGGCGTCGGGCAACGACCGCGACGCGCTGGCGAAGCGCTGAGGCAAGGCTGGAAAGCGCGGTTTGTCATTCCGAACGCAGTGAGAAGCGCTTTGTAACGGCGAAGCCGGTCAATCTCAGAAAATCAATAGCCTAGATTTCTCGCTTCGCTCGAAATGACAGTTTCGGCGTCGCCCTAGCGTCTCGCCACGCCCGTCAGTCGGCGCGCGGCGCGATGCCCGGATGCAGTTCGCATGGCCAGGGGTCGCGACCGAGCCCGGCGGCAATCGCATCGAACGGGGCGCAGCGAAAGCCGTCCCCCGGTCGCAGCCAGACCGCGTGGCGCCCGGCCCGCGCATGGGCCCGCACCTGCGCCGCGCATGCGGATGGATCGGCCGGCGCCGGCTCGCGCGACGCATCCTTGCGCGCCAGCGCCTGCACCGCGTCGCTCACCTCGCCATCGACCACCAGCACGTCGGCGAGGTTCATCGCGCGCAGCGCGGCCAGGGTGAGCTGCCCGGGATCGCCCGGGCCGGTGCCGACCAGGCTGATGCGTCCACCATCCGCGTCGGGCGCTCCCGCTTCGAGCATGCGCACGAAGGCCTGCTCGGCCTCCGCATCGCGTCCGCCGCGCAGCAGCGCCGGCACCGCCCCATCGATCACCGCATCGAACCAGCGCCGGCGGCGCGCCAGGTCGGGCAGGCGCTCGCGGATCGCGGCGCGGTGGCGGGCGAACAGCAGCGCGAGCGCACCGAACGAGGGATCGAGTTCGACCTCAAGCCGTTCGCGCAGCCGCCGCGCCAGCATCGGCGCTGCGCCGCCGGAGGAGATCGCCAGCTGCAGCGGCGCGCGGTCGATCACCGCAGGCACCTGGAAGCTCGACAGCGCCGCATCGTCGACCACGTTGACGAACATGCCGCGCGCGTCCGCCAGCGCCGCGATCCCCGCATTGAGCGAGGCATCGTCGGTGGCCACCACCAGCAGCCAGGCGCGCGCCAGCCAGGCCTCGTCGAACGCGCCGTCCAGCCGCTCCAGCCGCCCTTCCCGCAGCCATCCGGCCAGCGCCGGATGCAGTGCGTGGGCGTGCACCCGCACCCGCGCGCCAGCGTGCAGCAGGGCCTCGATCTTGCGCAGCGCGACCTCGCCGCCGCCCACCACCAGCACCTCGCGACCGGCCAGGTCGGCAAACATCGGGTAGAGCGGCATCGCGACTCCCTTGGCAATCGGCGCCTGTTGCGCTTATGTTGCAAGGCAACATAACGCCGAACGTCCCTCCCCGCCAGCCGCCGAGCCGCGCATGCCGCGCATCCTGCTGATCAACGACACCGCCAAGCCCATCGGCGACCTGCGCGCGGCGCTGGTCGCGGCCGGGCACGAGGTGCTCGACGGGATCGAGGGGCCGACCGCGCTGCTGCGCGCGGTGGAAACGCACCGGCCGGACGTGGTGATCCTGGACGTCGACTCGCCCTCGCGCGACACGCTGGAGCAGCTGGCGATGCTGCACCGGCACGCGCCGCGGCCGGTGGTGATGTTCTCGGCCAACGACGACGAGCAGTTGATCCGCGCCGCGGTCGGCGCCGGCGTGGCGGCATACGTGGTCGATGGCCTGGCGCCATCGCGGCTGCGACCGATCATCCAGCTGGCGCTGGCGCGCTTCGAGCAGGACGCGAAGCTGCGCCAGCAGCTCGAAGGGGTGCAGCAACAGCTGCATGACCGCAAGGCGATCGACCAGGCCAAGGGCCTGCTGATGGAGAAGCGCGGCATGAGCGAACGCGAGGCCTACGCCGCGCTTCGGCAGCAGGCGATGCGCCAGAACCTGAAGCTGGCCGAGCTGGCGCGGCGGATCCTGTCGATGGCGGACCTGCTGGGATGACGCGCACCGGCGCCGGATTGCGCAGCCTGCGCGTGGGTTACGTGCCGCTGGTGGACTGCGCGCCGCTGGTCGCCGCGGTCCGGCTCGGCCTCGACCGCCGCCACGGCCTGCGCCTGGAGCTGCTGCGCCAGGGCTCCTGGGCCGCCGTGCGCGACAAGCTGCTGTCCGGCGAACTGGATGCATCACATGCGCTGGCCGGCATGGTCTACGGCATCGAAACCGGCATCGGCGGCCCGCGCGGGCCGATGGCGGTGCTGATGGTGCTCAACCACAACGGCCAGTCGATCGTGCTCGCCCCCGCGATCGCGCAGCGCCTGCAGGCGGGCATGCCGCTGCGCCAGGCGCTGGGCGTGCCGGCGCACAGGCCCACGCTGGCGCAGACCTTCCCCACCGGCACCCACGCGATGTGGCTGTACTACTGGCTCGCCGCGCAGGGGGTGGACCCGCTGTACGACGTGCGCGCGGTGACCCTGCCGCCACCGGAGATGCCCGCGGCGCTCGCGCGTGGCGAGATCGAGGGCTACTGCGCGGGCGAACCCTGGGCGTCGCGGGCCGAAGCACTGGGCGCAGGCGCGCGCGTGCTGCGCAGCGACCAGCTCTGGCCGGGCCATCCGGAAAAGGTGCTCGCCTGCCGCCGCAGCTTTGCCGCCCTGGAGCCGGAGGCCGCCACCGCACTGACCGCGGCCGTGCTGGATGCCTGCCGCTGGCTCGACGAAGACCCAGACCACCGCAACCAGGCCGCGCACTGGCTGGCCGACGGCGCCATCGACTTGCCCGCGGCCTGCCTGGCCGACTGCCTGCGGCCAGGCGGCGCCGCGCCCGGCGGCAGCCGGCTGCGCTTCCACGGCGACGGCGAGGTCAACTTCCCCTGGCTCTCGGACGGGCGCTGGTTCCTGCACCAGTTTCGCCGCTGGGGCTGGCTGCCGGCGGACGCCACCGGCGACGACGCGCTGCTGGCCGAGGTCCACCGCCTCGACAGCTATCGGCTCGCCGCGCTGCAGGTCGGCGTGCCGCTGCCCCGGGGCGAGTCGCGGACCAGCGTCCTGTTTGACGGCATGCGCTGGGAGTAGGGTTCCCGCCCGTCCGCCTCCCCATTGTCATTTCGACTGCAGTCCATTGTCATTTCGACTGCGGCCTCCCGTTGTCATTTCGACCGCAGGGAGAAATCTTGCTGACGCGGCCGGTGACGGAGATTTCTCCCTGCGGTCGAAATGACAACCTTTGCGGTCTGTCGAAATGACAACCTTCGAGGTCCGTCGCAAAGACCGGTTTGCAGGAGCGTGGGGGGCCCGCCTGCGCAGGACGGCACCGGTTGGCGTACCACGCGCCCCGCCGCTGCACCATCTTCGTGCGAGACATGCACCGATTCGGGGAATTCCGCCCGTCTGACGCCGACACGAAAGACACCAGCCACCGATCTTTCCTTCTTGCGCCCGCGCATGCGAACCCACTGACGACTTCGGCCGACGCTTCAAAGCTTTGATTGCACAGGCTTTCCTGCGCGTCCTCGCCGCGCTGACCGAAGTCCGCCCAGCGCAACCATCCAGCCCCGGCGCTGCTGGCACGCATGTTGCGATGCAGTAAATGCCGGACGCAAAGCCGCGTCCGCAAACCAGACCACGACCCGGGGCCAACGGCGGCCCGGGGTCGTCGACAACGGCGTCTTTCCGGCCACCACCGGAAGACGCCGTTTTTTGTTTCCGCCTTCGCCGTCCACGCGGGCACCGCCCGCTGCGACGGCCTCCTCCCACGGAGCGCGCGATGAACCGATCGTTCTGGCAGGCCGGCCACACGCCCACCCTGCTGTCGGCCTTCCTCTACTTCGACCTCAGCTTCATGGTCTGGTACCTGCTGGGCCCGATGCAGGTGCAGATCGCCGAAGCCCTGCTGCTCGACACCCAGCAGCGCGCGCTGATGGTCGCGGTGCCGATCCTGTGCGGCGCGGTGCTGCGCCTGTTCCTGGGCCTGCTGGCCGACCGCCTCGGCGCCAAACGCACCGGGCTTCTCGCCCAGGTACTCGTGATCGCATCGCTGCTGGTGGCGTGGCGACTGGGCGTGCACAGCTTCGGCCAGGTGCTGCTGCTGGGCCTGATGCTGGGCGTGGCCGGCGCCTCGTTCGCGGTCGCGCTGCCGCTGGCCTCGCGCTGGTATCCGGCCGAGCACCAGGGCACGGCGATGGGCATCGCCGGCGCCGGCAATTCGGGCACCGTGCTGGCCGCACTGTTCGCGCCGCTGCTGGCGGCCATGTTCGGCTTCCAGCACGTGTTTGGCCTGGCATGCATCCCGCTGGTGGCGGTGCTGGTCGTGTTCGCGCTGTGCGCGAAGGACGCGCCGGTGCCGGTGGCGCGCAAGAGCCTGCGCGACTACGCGAGCGTGCTGGTCGGCAACCGCGACTCGTGGTGGTTCATGTGCTTCTACGCGATCACCTTCGGCGGCTTTGCCGGTTTCGCCAGCGCGCTGCCGGGCTACTTCCACGACGAGTTCGGCTTCGCGCCGAAGATCGCCGGCTGGGCGACCGCGGCCTGCGTGCTGGCCGGCTCGGTGATGCGGCCGATCGGCGGCGTGATCGCCGATCGCATCGGCGGCACGCGCACGCTGCTGGCGGTGTACCTGTCGGTGGCGCTGCTGGTCTCGGGCGCCGCGCTGGGTCTCGGCGGCCCGGCCGGGGTGGTCGCGCTGTTCGTGCTGGTGCTGCTGTGCCTGGGCGCCGGCAACGGCGCGGTGTTCCAGCTGGTGCCGCAGCGCTTCGGGCGCGAGATCGGAATGATGACCGGGCTGATCGGCATGGCCGGCGGCGTCGGCGGCTTCGTGCTGGCCGCGGGCCTGGGCGTGGTCAAGCAGCACAGCGGCAGCTACGCGCCCGGCCTGTGGCTGTTCGTGGCCGTGGCGCTGGCCGCGTGGGGCCTGCTGTGGAGCGTGAAACAGCAGTGGCGCCAGCAGTGGCTCGCGCTCGGCGCGGCGCGAATCTGATTGAGAGGAAGCCAACAATGAAGCGACCCCGCCTGGTAGTGGTCGGCAATGGCATGGCCGGCATCCGCACGCTCGAGGAGCTGCTCAAGCTCGTGCCCGGCATGTACGAGACCACCGTGTTCGGCGCCGAGCCGCACCCCAACTACAACCGCATCCTGCTTTCGCCGGTGCTGGCCGGTGAGCAGGACTTCGACGACATCGTGCTCAATCCGCTGTCGTGGTATGCGGACAACGCCATTACCCTGCACCTGGGCAAGGAGGTCACGCGCATCGACCGCGTGCATCGGCGCGTGATCGCCGCCGACGGCACGCAGGCCGAATACGACCGCCTGCTGCTGGCCACCGGCTCGCTGCCCTTCATCCTGCCGGTGCCGGGCAAGGACCTGCGCGGCGTGATCGGCTACCGCGACATCCACGACACGCAGGCGATGATCGATGCGGCCAAGGTCAAGCGCCATGCGGTGGTGATCGGCGGCGGCCTGCTCGGGCTGGAAGCGGCCAACGGGCTGATGCAGCGCGGCATGGACGTGACCGTGGTGCACCTGGCCGGCTGGCTGCTCGAGCGCCAGCTCGATCCGGTGGCCGGCGCGCTGCTGGAAAAATCACTGGCCGCACGCGGGCTGAAGTTCCGGCTCAACACCTCCACCAGCGAACTGCTCGGCAATGCGGCTGGAGAAGTCGCCGCGGTGCGCTTCTCCGACGGCAGCGAAATCCCCGCCGACCTGGTGGTGATGGCCGCCGGCATCCGCCCCAACACCGCGCTTGCGCAGTCCGCCGGCATCCACTGCAACCGCGGCATCGTGGTCAACGATTCGCTGCAGACCTTCGACCCGCGCGTGTACGCGGTGGGCGAATGCGCCGCGCATCGCGGCATCGCCTACGGCCTGGTCGCGCCGCTGTTCGAGCAGGCCAAGGTCTGCGCCAACCACCTGGCCAGCTTCGGCATCGGCATCTACAAGGGATCGTCGGTGTCGACCAAGCTCAAGGTCACCGGCATCGACCTGTTTTCGGCCGGCGAGTTCATGGGCGGCGACGGCAGCGAGGAGATCGTGCTGTCCGACCCGGCCGGCGGGCTCTACAGGAAGCTGGTGATCAAGGACGACAAGCTGATCGGCGCCTGCCTGTACGGCGATACCGGCGACGGCGCGTGGTACTTCCGCCAGATCAAGGACGGCAGCGCGATCGGCGATCGCCGCGACACGCTCGCCTTCGGCGAAACCGCGCTCGGCGATTCCGGCACCGGCGGGCAGGACCGCGCCGCATCGATGGCCGACACCGACGAGGTCTGCGGCTGCAATGGCGTGTGCAAGGGCACGATCGTCAAGGCGGTTCACGAGCAGGGCCTGTTCACCGTCGACGACGTGAAGAAGCACACCAAGGCGGCGAGCTCCTGCGGCTCGTGCACCGGCCTGGTCGAGCAGATCCTGATGAACTGCCTGGGCTCGAACTTCCAGGAAACGCCCAAGACCAAGGCGGTGTGCGCCTGCACAGACCGCAACCACGGCGAGGTGCGCCAGGCGGTCCGCGAGCACCACCTGGTCAGCCACGCCCAGGCCTACGCCTTCATGGAATGGCGCACGCCCAACGGCTGCGCGACCTGCAGGCCCGCGATCAACTACTACATGCTTTCGACCTGGCCGCGCGAGGCGATCGACGATCCGCAAAGCCGCTTCATCAACGAGCGCGCGCACGCCAACATCCAGAAGGACGGCACCTTCTCGGTGATCCCACAGATGAAGGGCGGCGTGACCAATGCGTCCGAACTGCGCCGCATCGCAGACGTCGCCGACAAGTACGCGGTGCCCATGGTCAAGGTGACCGGCGGCCAGCGCATCGACCTGCTGGGCGTGCGCAAGGAAGACCTCGTCGACGTGTGGCGCGACCTCGGCATGAAATCGGGCCATGCCTACGGCAAGTCGATCCGCACGGTGAAGACCTGCGTGGGCAGCGAGTTCTGCCGCTTCGGCACCCAGAACAGCACGCAGATGGGCATCGACCTGGAAACGATGCTGGCCAACATGTGGAGCCCGCACAAGGTCAAGCTGGCGGTGTCCGGCTGCCCGCGCAATTGCGCCGAGAGCGGCATCAAGGACGTGGGCATCATCGCGGTGGATTCGGGATGGGAGCTGCACGTCGGCGGCAACGGCGGGATCAGGACCGAGGTCGCGCGTTTCCTGTGCAAGGTGCGCAGCGCTGATGAAGTGAAGGAATACACCGGCGCCTTCCTGCAGCTGTACCGCGAGGAGGCCTACTACCTCGACCGCACCGTGCACTACATCGAGCGCGTGGGCCTGGAGTACGTCAAGCGCAAGGTGGTGGAGGACGCCGACAGCCGCCGCGCGCTGTACGAGCGGCTGCTGTTCGCACTCGAAGGCCTGCCCGATCCCTGGGCCGCGCGCATCGCCGGCGCGCAGCCACGCGAGTACGCGCCGCTGAAGCTGGATGCGTCGGCGTCGGCGCGTCCCATCGCCGTGGTCCTGGAGGAATGAGCATGCGCGAAGCCGAGACCTGGGTGCGCGTATGCGCGATTGACGAGATCCCGCTGCTGGGCGCGCGCGTGCTTGAACGCGACGGCGCCGACGCCATCGCCCTGTTCCGTCCCGCCACCGATCGCGTGTTCGCACTGACCGACCGCTGCCCGCACAAGGGTGGTCCGCTGTCGCAGGGCATCGTCTCCGGCGACAGCGTGACCTGCCCGCTGCACGGCTGGAACATCGCGCTCGACAGCGGCCAGGCCTGCGCGCCCGACGTGGGCTGCGCGCGGCGCCATGCCGTGCAGCTGCGCAACGGCGAGGTGTGGCTGTCGCTGCCGCATGCGTCCGACACGCTGCCCGAGGCAGCCGCCGCGGGCGCCATCGCCTGATGGAAGGGGCTCGCGCCGCGCAGCCGCCACAGGGCAGCACGCGCTCGACCTGCTGCTACTGCGGCGTGGGCTGCGGCGTGCTGATCCACAGCACGCGCGATGCCGGCGGCCAGGCCCGCATCACCGGCGTGGAAGGCGACCCGGACCATCCGGCCAACTTCGGCCGCCTGTGCAGCAAGGGCAATGCCCTGGCCGAAAGCGCGCGCAGCCTGCACGGGCGCGTGCTGCAGCCGGAGCTGCGCGCACGGCGCGGCGATGCGCGACGCGCGGTCGACTGGGGACTGGCGCTGGACACCGTCGCCGATCGCCTGGCCGGCATCGTCGAGCGCCATGGCCCGGACTCAATCGCGTTCTATCTCTCCGGCCAGCTGCTCACCGAGGACTACTACGTCTTCAACAAGCTGGCCAAGGGCCTGCTGGGCACCAGCAACATCGACACCAACTCGCGGCTGTGCATGTCCAGCGCGGTGAGCGGCTACAAACTCGCCCTCGGCGCCGATGGCCCGCCCACCTGCTACGACGACCTCGAACACGCCAAAACCGTGCTGTTCGCCGGCAGCAATGCCGCGTACGCGCATCCGGTGTTGTTCCGCCGGCTGGAAGACGCGAACGCGCGCGACGCGAACGTGCGCTGGATCGTGGTCGACCCGCGCCGCACCGACACCGCGGCCATGGCCGACCTGCACCTGCAGATCCAGCCCGGCACCGACGTGGCGCTGTTCAACGGCATGCTCCACCACCTGGTGTGGGAAGGTCTGCTGGACCAGCACTTCATCGAAGAACACACCAGCGGCTTCGACGAACTCAAGACCCTGCTGCGCGAGTACACCCCGCGCATGTCGGCCGAGATCTGCGGCATCGCCGCCGCCGACCTGGTCACCGCCGCCGAATGGTTCGGCCGCAGCCCCGCCGCGCTGTCGCTGTACTGCATGGGCCTGAACCAGTCCGCGCATGGCACCGACAAGAACCTGGCGCTGATCCACCTGCATCTCGCCACCGGCCAGATCGGCCGGCCAGGCGCCGGGCCGTTCTCGCTCACCGGCCAGCCCAACGCGATGGGCGGTCGCGAAGTGGGCGGCATGGCGACGATGCTGGCCGCGCACCGCGAACTCGACAACGCCGCGCACCGCGCCGAGGTCGAAGCGCTGTGGAAGCTCGCCCCGGGCACGCTGCCGGCAAAACCCGGCCTGGCCGCGGTGGAGCTGTTCGACGCGCTGCACAGCGGCAAGGTCAAGGCGGTGTGGATCGCCTGCACCAATCCCGCGCACTCGATGCCCGACGTCGGCCGCGTGCGCGAGGCGCTGCAGCGCGCCGAGTACGTGATCGTGCAGGAGGCGTTTGCCGGCACCGACACCGTGCCGTTCGCCGACGTGCTGCTGCCGGCCAGCACCTGGGGTGAAAAGGACGGCACCGTGACCAACTCCGAGCGCCGCATCTCGCGCGTGCGTGCGGCAGTGGATGCGCCGGCGCAGGCGAAGCCGGACTGGTGGATCGCGCGCGAGGTCGCACGCAGGCTGGAGGCGCGACTGGCGGCGCCGGGTGCGACGCCACTGTTCGAGGCCGATGCGCCATCGGCGCTGTTCGACGAACACCGCGCGCTCACCGTCGGCCGCGACCTCGACATCGGCGGGCTCGACTACGACGTGCTGGAACGCGACGGCCCGCAGCAGTGGCCGTTCCCCGCCGGCAGTCGCTCCGGCCAGCCGCGTCGCTACGAGGACGGCGTGTTTGCCACGGCCGATGGGCGCGCGCGCTTCCACCCCACGCCGTATCGCCCCGTTGCCGAGCCGACCTCGGCGCGTTTCCCCCTGCGCCTGCTCACCGGGCGCCTGCGCGACCAGTGGCACGGCATGTCGCGCAGCGGCCGCGTGCCGGCGCTGTTCGCGCACAGTCCCGAGCCGGGCCTGCGCATGCATCCCGACGACGCGGCGCGACGCGGACTCAAGGCCGGCGAACTGGTGCGCGTGGCCAGCAAGCGCGGCGAACTGGTGCTGCCGCTGGAGCTGTCGGACGAAGTCGCATCGGGCGCGGTGTTCGCGGCCATGCACTGGAGCGGCCAGCACCTGTCCAGCGCCGGCATCAACGAGGTCAGCCTGCCCGCGGTGGACGCGCGCTCGCGGCAGCCCGAACTCAAGCACGCCGCGGTTCGCGTGGAAAAGGCCGACTTCGGCTGGCGCCTGCTGGCCGCACGTCGTGGCGATGCGCTGGCGATGCAGGCGGCGGTGCAGACGCTGCTGCACGACTGCGGCTACGCCGGCCTGTCGCTGCACCGCGACGTCGAGACGTGTGCGCCCGAAGGCAGCGCCTGGCTGGTGCTGCGTGCCGCGTCGGCCGAGGCCATGCCGGTGCAGTGGCTGGCCGCGCTGGAAGCGGCGCTGTCGCTCGCCGCGGGCGCCGACACGCTGGAGTACCGCGACGCTCGCCGCGGCCTGCTCAAGCGCGTGGGTTGGCGCGCCGACGCAGGCGACAGCTTCATCGAGGGCCTGCTCTGGGCCGACGCGCAGCCAGGCGGTGATGCGCTGCTGGGCATCGCACTGGCCGGCGAGCCCTGGCGCGGACCACGGCTGTCGGCGTTCACGGCCCTGGCCGAGGTGGCGCGCGATCCGGTGGTCTGCGTCTGCCGCCATGTCACCGAGTCCGCGATCCGCGCAGAGGTGGCCCGCGGCGCCGACGTCGCCGCGCTCAGGCAGCGCCTGGGCTGCGGCAGCGTCTGCGGCTCCTGCCTTCCACAGCTCGTCCGGCTGGCGCGCCAGCCGCAAAGCGCATGACCTGCATCCACCGGAGCCCGACCCCATGCACGCATCCAGCACGCCGCAACCGCCCCGCCGCATCCCGGCCGAAGTCGTGCTGCTTTCGGCCGGCCCCGGCGATCTTGAACTGCTCACGCTCAAGGCCGCGCGCGCGCTGGCGCAGGCCGAGGTGCTGCTGCTCGACGAACTGGTCAATCCCGGCATCGTCGGCCTCGCCCCGCTCGCGCGCGTCGTGCGCGTCGGCAAGCGCGGCGGCTGCCGCTCCACGCCGCAGGACTTCATCTGCCGGCTGATGCGGCGCTGCGCGCTGCAGGGCCAGCGCGTGGTGCGGGTCAAGGGGGGTGAGGCGCTGCTGTTCGGCCGCGCCGGCGAGGAGATCGCCTTCCTGCGCCGCGCCGGCGTGCCGGTGACGATCATCAACGGCGTCAGCGCGGCGTTCGCGGCAGCGTCCTCGCTCGGCGTGTCGCTCACCCATCGCGACCACTGCCACGGCATCAGCTTCGTCACCGCGCACACCGCCGACCACGGCGAACCGGACTGGGCCGCACTCTGCGCCACCGGCACCACGCTTGCGATCTACATGGGCATGCGCCGCATCGAATCGCTCGCGCAGTCGCTGCTGCAGCACCTGCCCGCGCACACGCCCGTCGCCGTGGTGCAGGCCGCAAGCCAGCCGGGCGAATGCCGCCTGCTCACCACGCTGCAAGCGCTTGCGCTGGATGCCGCCGGTCTCGTTGCGGGCGCACCCGGCGTGATCCTCGTCGGCCCGGCACTGGGCGAGGCGGCGCATGCCACGCTCCCTGCCGCAGCCCCCCTGCAGCGTGCGTCATCGCTCGCGTAGACGGCCGATCGCGTGCGCGGGACGCGATGGTGGCAAGGGGTGTCGCGACGGTCAGACCGCCAGGTGCTCCCCACGGATCTGCGCAATGCGCGCCTGCACGTCCGCATCCACTCCGTCGGCTTCGGCCCGGTCGATCACGTTGGCCAGCACCCGCTTTTCCTCGTCGTCGAGCTGGTGGTCGGCAAGCGCCTTCGCCAGCAGCGAATCCAGCTCGGCCAGGTCGAGTTTGCCGTCATTGGTGAAGATCGGCACCGCAGCGAGGGCGAGTTGGAGGTGGGTGGGTAGACGTTCGGGCATTCGTGCGCTCCTTACTGTTGTGCCGGTCGCGAAGGCGGACGATAGCACGCGTTTTCGGGGTCCCCGATTGCCCGACGCATCGCCGAGGAGTCTCCCGCCGCGACCTGCGTGGCGCCAGATAGACCTGCGCAACCATCTCCACTGGACGCGCCGCCGCGCCCTGCAACTGGCTCCTGCCGCCGAACTGACGGTGGACGGCGGCTGGGTGCTGTAGCGGGTCACCGTAGCTGAAGGGGCCAAGGCCGGCGGCAAGGACTACCATGCACGCCTTCCCGCCGGATGCCGCCGCCATGTCCACGCCCCCGCCCTACCTCGACGACGCCCAGATCGAACGCCTGGCCGAGCTGCTGGAGCAGCGCGCGGTGCCGTTCAAGGGCTTCAACTTGGAAGCGCTGGACGGCTTTCTGTCGGCGCTGGTGGTGTCGCCTTCGATCGTGCTGCCAAGCGAATGGCAGCCGCTGGTGTGGGGCGGCAAGCCGCCGCGCTGGGACAGCGTCGAAGAGGCCACCGACGTGCAGCAACTGCTGATGGGCCACTGGAACATGTGCGCCGCCCGCGCGCAGCACGGCGAAGAAGAGGTGCCCGATCACCTCGCGCCGCTGATGTGGCTGCCCGAGGATCCCGAGCTGACCGGCGAGGAGGCGCTGCACGAAGACGAGCTCGACGTCGGCAGCGACTGGGCCCTGGGCTTCTTCGACGGCGTGGCGCTGCGTGAAGCCGAGTGGGACACCTGGCTGGACGAGAACGACTGGATGGAGGAGCTGTTCGACCTGCTCGATCGCCTCGCCACCGGCGAAGTGCTCAACCCGGAAGATCCCACCGCCGAGGCCACGCCGCTCGGCTACAGCGATCGCCTGGCGATCGTCGTCTCGCTGCCCGGGATGCTGGCCGACCTCAACCACCACCGCGTCGACGCCCTGACCCCGCGCGAGCCGATCCGCAACGACCCCTCCCCAGGCCGCAACGACCCCTGCCCCTGCGGCAGCGGCAAGAAGCACAAGAAGTGCTGCGGGGCGCATTGAGCGCCCGCAGCGACCCGATGATCAGGGCTGGCGCGCCAGCTCGCGGACAACCGCACGCCCTTGAACTGTAGGAGCGGCTTCAGCCGCGAACGCCCCTTCCAGCCTCGGCGCACGCCGGCCACATCCGCGCGCATCCATCGCGGCTGAAGCCGCTCCTACAACCTCGGGATTCCGGCCGACAGGACGCGGCGCGCATCCGGCAGGCCGACGTCCGTCTTCGTCCGACAGCGCCCGCTCCGCCCGCAATCAGGAGAGGATCACGCCCGGCCAGAACAGGTCGATGCGGCCGCTGGCCGTACCCGTGAAGCGTTTCGCCTTCTGCTCGTAGACGGCCACGCTGCGGCGCTTCTTGCCGAAGACGTGGAAGAAGTCGTTCCAGAAGCTCTGCGCCTCGGCGCGCTCGGAGGTCTCGCCTTCCCACTCGCGCGCGAAGGCGCGTGCGCGGTCGCGGATTTCGTTGAGGCTCAGCGGCACTGGCTATTTCCCCGGTTGCTCACGGCTGCTTCGCCGCGTCGCCGCGTCGCCGCGTCGCAACAGGTCGAACAGGGGCCGATTCACGTAGTAGTTGTTGCGGCCCACCTTGATCTTGTCGAGCAGGCCGTCCGCCGCCAGCGTGTCCAGGTAGCGGGTAGCGGTGAGCCGCGACACGCCCAGCTCGCGTTGCGCGAACTCCACCCGCGTATAGGGGTGGTTGAACAGGTTGTTGATCAGGTCCTGGCTGTAGAACCTGTAGTTGTCGCGGATGCGCTGCTTGGTGTCCTGCAGCAACTGTTTGATGGCCTGCACGGTGGCGATGGTTTCGACTGCGGTATTGGCCACGGCGTCGAGCATGTACAGCACCCAGTCCTCCCAGGCATCGTCGTCGCGCACGGCTTGCAGCAGCCGGTAGTAGTCGGGCTTGGTGCGCACGATGTGGCGGCTGAGGTAAAGCACGGGAATGTCGAGCAGACCTTCCTTGACCAGGTACAGCACGTTGACGATGCGGCCGGTACGGCCGTTGCCGTCGTAGAAGGGATGGATGCTTTCGAACTGGTGGTGGATCAGCGCCATCTTCACCAGCGGGTCGGCCGCGAACGGAGGATCGTCGTGGATGAAGCGTTCCAGGTCCGCCATCAGCTGCCGGACCTCGTCCGCGTCCTGCGGGGGTTCGTAGACCAGATTGCCCGCCCCGTCGCGCAGGGCCGTACCCGGCAGCCTGCGGAAGCCGGCGCGGTTGCATTCAAGCTGCTGCTGGATGCCGAGGATGGTGTTGAGGGTCAGCAGGCCATTCGCGCGGACCTGCTGGTAGCCGGCACGCAGGGCCTGCCGATAACGCAGCACTTCCTTGACGGCGGTGCCCGCGGCATCGGCGGCGTCTTCCGCCCGGTACAGGTCGTCCTGGGTGGTGACGATGTTCTCGATGGCCGAGCTGTCCCTGGCTTCCTGCAGGGTCAGCGTGCTGATCAGGATGTCCTGATTGGGGATGCTGGCGGCGACGCCCTTGAGTTCGGCCAGGGCGCGACTCGCCACGGCGAGTCGCTTGAGGATCGCGACTGTTTCGAACCGCTCCGGGACGAGGGCGTGCAGCGGGGGCAATGGCATTGCACGCTCGACATGTATAGAAAATCGAATTTCTTATACACGTTCAGGGCGGCATGTTCAATCGGCCCGGATTCTGATGCATGTTCCCGTGGACGCCCCCCCAAAAACGACAAGGGCCGGACAGGCCGGCCCTTGCTTCACCCGCTGGTGGCGGGGTTCACCAGACCACTTCAGCCATCGAGCAGTTCAGACCCGAGCCAATGCCGAGCAGGGCCACGCGGTCGCCCTTCTTCAGGCGGCCCATCTCGCGCAGCTTGCTGAGCACGATCGGCACCGAGGCCGGGCCGATGTTGCCGTACTCTTCAAAGATGGTCAGCACCTTCTTCGGGTCGATGCCGATGGCCTTGGTGAAGGCGGCGGTGTGGACCTTGCTGACCTGGTGGATGACGAACTGGTCGAGTTCCTCGGCCACCCAGCCCAGCGCCAGCTTGGCGGCGATGAATGTCTTCTGCGACAGCTTGATGCCTTCGATCAGCAGGGTGCGGGTGTCGGTGACCATGCCGTCGAGGTTGCCGCGGCAGAGCTTGTTCCACTCGGTGGCCGCGCGGGTGACGCCACCGCGGTAGCGCGGTGCGCCGGGGACAAGCTCGGCGCGGGCCATGACCATGGCGGCGGCGCCGGAGCCCAGGGTGAGCGTGGCCAGTTCGTTGCGGAACTGCTCCTCGGTGGCGTCGACGCTGGACAGGCGCTCGAGGGTCTTTTCGTAGGCCAGGTCGGCGGTTTCGCCGTCGACGATCAGGGCGTAGTCGATCTCGCCGCGCTCGATCATGCGGCTGGCGATGTCCATGCCGTTGATGAAGGCCAGGCAGGCGTTGGCGACGTCGAAGTTCTGGCAGGTGTCGGGCAGGCCGAGGTTGCCGCTCACGATGCTCGCCGTCGACGGCTCCAGGTAGTCGCGGCTGACCGAGGTGTTGACCAGCAGGCCGACCTTGTTCGGGTCGATGCCTGCATCGGCCAGCGCCTTGACCCCGGCCAGGGTCGCCACTTCGGACGCCTGCACGCCCTCTTCCCAGAGGTAGCGCGAGTGGATGCCGGCAACGTCGCCGAGCACGTCGATCTTGATCCCGAGGCGGTCGAGGGTCGGCCTCAACCGCTCATTGATCGCCGCGGATGACAGGCGACGGGGCGCATCGATATGGGCGAGACCGGCGATGGCGACGTGTTGGAAAAGCATGGGCGGGCGCCGGTAACGGATACGGAGCCGTATAGAGTAGCCCCTTCGGTCCCCCGGCGCATGGCGCTGGCTGAACGGGCAGGGGAATCGTGGCGACCGGTGGCCCCCACCCCAGCCCTCCCCCGCAGGCGGAGGAGGGAGCAAAGCGGGCCTGGAGCCCTCCCCGCAGGCGGGGGAGGGAGCAAAGCGGGGCCTGGGCGGCCCCGCCCCTCAGCGGCCGCAGCGCCAGGCCGCGAAGCGCTGGCTGCCGCCGGTGGGACCGGCGATGGGATGGATGGTATCGGCCCCGAGCCCGGGAGCCTCGTTGCGGGCCAGGGTCTCAAGCTCGTCGCGGACCTTGAGCGCATTGCGCTCGATGAAGGCGATCGAGTGCTTGACCGAAACCTCGACCTCGCCCCGCTTCTCGCAGCCGCCCGGCACCCCGCTGACCACTTTCACCGCGCTGGCACCCGGCGCCATGTGCACCCAGGTGCAGGCGGACAGGGCCACGGCCAGCGGAACGATCAGCAACATGCGCATCGGGGGGATCCTCTCGGTGTCGGTGGAACGCGATGCCCGCCATTGTGGCGGGCGTCACGGGTTCAGCGGTCGCGGCGGCAACGACAGGTAGCGCCGCGGTTCATGCTTGCGGGCCGCCGACGTGGCCTGCGATCACTCGCCGACGGGCTTGCCGTCGACGTCGATCACCTGCACCGGCCCCAGCTCCAGCGCGCGCACCGCGGCTTCGGTCTGGGCCAGGTCGCCGACCACCACCCAGGTCAGCGCACCGGGGCGGATGGTCTTCGCGGCCTCGGCCAGCTGCGCCGCGGTGGCGGACTCGACCTCGGCCTTGCGCCGCAGCACGTGGTCGTCGGGGCGGCCGTAGCGGACGATGCCGCCGATCGCGGACATCACCGACCACGCGGTTTCGTAGGCACCGGGCAGGCTCAGGGTCTGGATCGCCTTGACCCGCTCGACCTCGGCCTGGCTCGGCGGGCGCTCGCCGCTGGCGAACTCGGCGACCTCGCGCTGAATCTCGGCGATCGACTCGGCGGTGCGGTCGATCTGCACCGGCGCCGACACCATCCAGCGGCGCTGGCCGAGCGCACCGCCTAGCGCGCTGCTGGCGCCGTAGGACCAGTGCTTGTCCTCGCGCAGGTTCATGTTCAGGCGCGCGGTGAAGTCGCCGCCGATCACGCCGTTGGCGAGCTCAAGCGTGGTCGCGTCGGGGTCGCGGCTGCCCGGGACGACCTGGGCGGCGAAGATGTTGGCCTGCACCGCGCCGGGCTGGTCGATCAGGAACACGCGCGGCGCGGTCGGCAGCGCGACCTGCGCCACTTCGACCTGCTCAGGCGCGCCCGCGCCGCCCTTCCAGTTGCCGAAGTGGCGCTCGAGCTGCGGCACCACCTCGGCCAGCGTGGTATCGCCGACCACGATCAGGGTCGCGTTCTCCGGCTGCACCCAGCGGCGGTGGAAGTCGAGCAGGTCGTCGCGACCCAGCGCCGCGATCGAATCCTCGGTGCCGCTGCCGGGCGCGCCGTAGGGATGGCCCGCGCCGTACAGCAGCGCCGGCAGCACCCGCATCGCCATGCCGGCCGGCTGCGCCTTCTGCTGGCGGATGCCGGCGATCCAGGTCGCCTGGATGCGGTCGATCTCGGCTTGGTCGTAGTTCGGGCGCTGCACCATGTCGGCGAACAGGGCCAGCGACGGGTCGAGGTTTTCCTTCAGCGCCGACAGCCAGGCGTTGCCGCCGTCCTGCGAGGCGCCGGCACCGAGGCTGGCGCCGAGGGCTTCGGCGCGGTTGGCGAAGTCCAGCGAGCCGATGCCCGTCGCGCCCTCGTCGAGCAGGTCCATTGCGAAGTCGGCCACGCCTTCCCGGCCGGCCGGATCGCTGCTGTAGCCGCCGTGGAATTCATAGCTGAACTGCACCACCGGAATGTCGTGGCGCTCGGCCAGCACCACCTGCGTGCCGTTGCCCAGCGACGCGCGCTGCAGCGTCGGGAACTTCAGCTCCGGGAAGCTCGTTGTCTGCGGCACGCCGAGGCTGCGGTCCACCGCAGCAGGCGTGGTGCGGTACTTCGGATCGGGCGCGGGCGGGTCGAACGGCGCGGGCACCGCCGCCGGCGCCTCGACCAGTGCGGTCCGCTCGCCGGGCTCGACCACGATGGTGTGGCTGCCCTGCCCGAGCCACTTCGCGCCGACCGCGCGGACATCGGCGGCGGTGGTGGACGCGAAGTTCGCCAGCTGGGTGCGGAAGCAGCCCGGGTCGCCTTCGAACACGGTGCATTCGGCCAGCACGTCGGCCTTGCCGCCGAAGCCGCCGATGCGCTCGACGCCGCGGATGAAGCCGGCGCGGATCATGCTGCGCGCGCGCTCGAGTTCCTCGTCGGTGGGGCCGTCGACGACCAGCCTGGCGATCTCCTCGTCGATGATGGCCTCCACCCGCGCCGGGGCCACGCCTTCCTTGACCGTGGCCACGATGTAGAAATTGGAGCCCAGCTGCGAGCCGCCGGCCATGGCGCTGATGTTGTCGACCAGCTTCTCGCCGTGCAGCAGGCGCGTGTCCAGGCGCGAGGACTTGGCGCCGCCCAGCACGTAGCCCAGCACCTGCAGCTGGTCGAGCTCGACGCTGCCGGTCTCGGGGATGTTCCAGGCGCGGTAGATGCGCGGCTGCGGCACCTTGTCGTGCATCACCTCGCGGGTGGACTGCGCGCGGCGCGCCACGTCCACCGCCGGCTGCGACATGCTCGGCCCAGCCGGGATGTGGCCGAAGTATTTCGCCACCTTGTCCTTCGCCGTGGCCATGTCGATGTCGCCGGCCAGCACCAGCACCGCGTTGTTGGGGCCGTACCAGGCGTGGAACCACTGCTTCACGTCCTCCAGCGAGGCCGCGTTGAGGTCGTTCATCGAGCCGATCACGCTGTGGCCGTAGGGATGGCCCTTGGCGTACAGCGCGCTGGTCAGCTTCTCCCAGACCTGGCCGTAGGGCTGGTTCTCGCGCTGGCGCTTCTCGTTCTGGACCACGCCGCGCTGTTCGTCCAGCGCAGCCTGGTCGATCGCGCCCAGCAGGTGGCCCATGCGATCGGATTCCATCCACAGCGCCATGTCGAGCGCGGTGGTGGGCACGTTCTGGAAGTAGTTGGTGCGGTCGGTGTTGGTGGTGCCGTTCTGGCTGGTTGCGCCGACCGCGCGGAACGGATCGAAGAACTCGCCCGGATGGTTCTCGCTGGACTGGAACATCAGGTGCTCGAACAGGTGGGCAAAGCCGCTGCGCCCGGCCGGCTCGTCCTTGCTGCCGACGTGGTACCAGATGTTGACCGCGACGATCGGCGCCTTGCGGTCGGTGTGCACCACCACGCGCAGGCCGTTGGGCAGGACGAAGCTCTCGTGGGCGATATCGACGACCGGGGCATCGGCCGCAGCGGCGGCGGGCAGCGCAACCAGGCCGGCCCCAAGCGCGAGGCCGAGGGCAGTGGTCAGCAGGGCGCGGCGCACGGGGCGGGATGGGGCGGTCGACGACATGCTTGTTCCTTGCAACAAATGACCTGCCATCTTAGCCCTCCGCCTTCCGGCGCCTCCCGGGCCGGAAGTCCCGCCGATGACGCCGCCTGCACCGGGCGCGGTGCAGTCTTGGGTGATGTCCGTCCGCCACATCCTGGTCACCGGCGCCAATCGCGGCCTCGGCCTCGAGTTCGTCCGCCAGCTGCTGACAGGCGGTGACCACGTGATCGCCGCCTGCCGCCAGCCCGGCAAGGCCACCGCGCTCAACACCCTGGCCGGCGAACATCCCGGCCGCCTGCACGTGCTGCCGCTGGACGTCGCCTCGCCAAAATCGCAAGCCGAACTTGCACGCGAACTGCCGCTGGTGCTCGGCGACGACGGACGCCTCGACCTGCTGCTCAACAACGCCGGTGTGCTGCACTCGGGCGAACGCTTCGGCCACCTGAGCCTGCCCAACTTCGAGGACAGCTTCCGCATCAACGCGGCCGGCCCGCTGCTGCTGACACAGGCGCTGGCGCCTTTGCTGGCCGACGCCTGCCCCGAGCAGGGCCGAGGGCGCGCGCGCGTGGTCAACCTGTCCTCGGAGCTGGGCTCGATCGACGCCACCAGGCGCTTCGGCACGCCCAGCTACAACCTCAGCAAGGCCGCGCAGAACATGGCAACGGCGCTGCTGGCACAGGCGCTGGAAAGCCGCGGCATCGTGGTGGTGGCAATCAGCCCGGGCTGGGTGCGCACCGACATGGGCGGCGAAGGCGCTGAACTCGACCCTGCCGAAGCCGTGGCCGGCATCCTGCGCGTGGTCGGCGGCCTGGAGCCCGGCGACAGCGGGCAGTTCCTGGACTGGCGCGGCCGCGTCGTACCCTGGTGACCAGCCCGCCCGAACGACAATGACGCCCCGCGTCCATCGGCCCCGCCGTGTTCGATCTGCTGCTGTACCAGCCCGAGATTCCGCCCAACACCGGCAACGTGATCCGGCTGTGCGCCAATACCGGCGCGCGCCTGCACCTGATCCGGCCGCTCGGCTTCGACATGGATGATCGCAACCTGCGCCGCGCCGGCCTGGATTACCACGAGTACGCGACGCTGCGGGTGCACGATTCGCTCGATGCCGCGCTCGCCGCGATTGCGCCACTGCGTCTGTTCGCACTGAGCACGCGCAACAGCGTGCGCTACGACCAGCCGCGCTACGCCGCCGGCGATGCCTTCGTGTTCGGTCCTGAAACGCGCGGGCTGCCCGATGAGGTGCTGGCGCGGATCCCCGACGGACAGCGCCTGCGCCTGCCGATGCGCCCGCACAACCGCAGCCTCAACCTCTCCAACGCGGTGGCGGTGGTGGCGTTCGAGGCGTGGCGGCAGCTGGAGTTCGATGGCTGCGCATAGGTTGAGCGACCGGGATCACTGATCCGTGTCGATGCGGTGATCCGCACAGCCATTGCGATCCAGAGCCCCTGGCTCATGGCCGGCAACCAATCAGCCTAATCGGCATCAGTGCTCCCAGGCGGAAACATGCATAATTTGGCGGCATCGCGCGAGCGCTGCGCGCGCCCCGCCTCACGCCGACCCGGAGACCCCCATCGACGTCACGCTGCAAGCCGGGCAACTGCAGAGCCTGTTCGACCCGCTGCCGGACGTGGTGTTCTTCGTCAAGGACACCGAATGCCGCTATGCGCACGTGAACCAGACGCTGATCCAGCGGCTGGGCCTGCGCCGGCGCGAGGACATCATCGGCAAGAGCGTGCTGGAGCTGTATCCGGCCAGCCTGTCGGCCGCCTACATCATGCAGGACCGGCGCGTGCTCGCCGGCGAGGTGATCGAGAACCTGCTGGAGCTGCAGCTCTATCCCAACCGCACGCGCGGCTGGTGCCTGACCCTGAAACAGCCGATCTGGAAGGATGGCCGCATCGTCGGCCTGACCGGCATCTCCCGCGACCTGGGCCAGCCCGACAGCCAGCATTCCTCGTTCAGTCGCCTGCAGCGGGCGGTGAACCACATGCAGGCCCACTTCAACGACCCGCTGCGGGTGGGAATGCTGGCCGACATCGCCGGGGTTTCGGTGTCACAGCTGGAGCGCCTGTTCAAGCGCGTGTTCCAGATCACCCCGCAGCAGATGCTGACCAAGCTGCGCATCGAGGCGGCGATGCGCATGCTGCACAGCGACGCCAGCATTGCCGAGATCGGCCAGATCTGCGGCTTTTCCGACCAGAGCGCCTTCGCGCGGCAGTTCAAGTCCACGGTTGGCATGCCGCCACGGGACTACCGGGCGATGGTGCGGCGCTGATCGTCTGCGCGCGGGCCGGATCGAAGCGTAAGCTTTCCTGAACCCTGCGGTTCAATATTCAGCCGGCGTTGCGTCCCGGCACACAGAATTGCCCTGCTGCCCCGGTGGAACCGTTTTCCCCGACGGTTGGACTCCCTCCCCCTCCCACCGGGGCGGCACTTTTTCTCGACGCATCGAACCGAACAAGATGAGATGTCGCCGCGCGGCGTTCGCGCCCCCATCCAGCAAGTAGCGACGTCGCCCTCTCTCCCGGCGTCGCAGCTATGACCCGGCCGGAAACGGCCGGGTTTTTTTGTGCGCGATTGCCGGCCAGGGGCGCGGCGATGGCCGTCGCCATTCCGCTCTGCCGGAGCGCCGTCAAAATGGATGACCAGCCATTCGGCTGTTGAGAAGCGCCTCCGGCTTGACCAGCCTGCGGCTGTTGAAAGGCACTTCGTCGGGGTGACGTCGGGTCATCCCGCCGTCGCACGCGAGTCGGATCAGCGCTCGGGCTGTTCGAACAGCGACCCGGAATATTCGGGCTTGCGCTCGCGGGCCATCAGGCGCGCAAGGCCTTCGGCCGGGGTGATGTCGCCGTGCAGCACGTCGCGGACGTTGCTGGAAATCGGCAGCTCCAGGCCGTAGCGGTCGGCCAGGCGCATCACTTCATCGGCGGTCTGCACCGATTCGACCACCTGGCCGATCTCGCGCACCGCCTCGGCCACGCTCTTGCCGCGGCCCAGGGCCAGGCCAAGGCGGCGGTTGCGCGACAGGTCGCCGGTGCAGGTCAACACCAGGTCGCCCAGCCCGGCCAGGCCCATCAACGTTTCCGGGCGGCCGCCGATCGCGGCATTGAGCCGCAGCATCTCGTTGAGGCCGCGGGTGATCAGGCCGGTGCGGGCGTTGAGGCCCAGCTCCATGCCGTCGGCCACCCCGGTGGCCACGGCCAGGACGTTCTTCATCGCGCCGCCGAGTTCGGCGCCGCGCATGTCGCTGCCGGTATAGGCGCGGAAGCCCGGGCCATGCAGCACGTCGGCCACCTGCTGCACGAAGCCCGCGTCCTCGCCCTGCACGGTCACCGCGGTGGGCAGCCCGAGCGTGACTTCCTTCGCGAACGAAGGCCCGGTGACCACCGCCAGCGGCACGTCCTCGCCCAGCACATCGGCCGCGACCTCGTGCAGGAAGCGGCCCGAGCCGGGTTCGAAGCCCTTGGCCGCCCACGCCACGCCGGCATGCGCCGGGCGCAGCGGCGCCAGCGCGTGCAGGGTTTCGGTGAAGGCGTGCGAAGGCACCACCACCAGCACCAGGTCGGCCTCGCGCACCGCAGCGGCGAGGTCGGTGGTGGCACGCAGCGGTTCGGGCAGGGGGATGCCGGGCAGGTAACGGGGGTTTTCGTGGCGCTGGTCGATCGACTCGGCGATCGCCGCGTCACGGCCCCACAGGATCGTGGGGTGGCCGTGGCGCGCGATCAGCGAGGCGAGCGCGGTGCCCCACGAGCCCGCGCCAAGCACCGCGACGCGGACGGTCGGGCTCGCCATCGATCAGGCGTTGCCAGCAGTCTCGCTGCTGGCCAGGTCGCCGCCGGGCTGCTGGGCCTGGCGCTGGCGCAGGCTTTCGGCATACAGCGCGTCGAAGTTGATCGGCTGCAGCAGGAACGGGGCGAAGCCGCCGGCCTGGATGAGTTCGCCGATGATCTGGCGCGCATACGGATACAGCACGTTCGGGCACTGGGTGCCGAGCAGCGCATCGAGCACGTTCGGCTCGAAGCCGGCCAGGCCGAACACGCCAGCCTGCTGCACTTCGACCATGTACACCGAATTGCCTTCGCCTTCGCCGGCGGTGCAGGTCAGGGTCACGCCCAGCACCACTTCGTACGCGTTCTCGCCCAGGCGCTGCACGCGCTGGTTGAGATTCATGTTGATCTGCGGCTGGTTCTGCTCGTTGAACACGAGTGGCGCCTTCGGCGACTCGAACGAGACGTCCTTGACGTAGATCTTCTCGACGCTGAACTGCGGGCCCGTGGCCTGCGCGGGTTCGGTGCCGCCGTTGAGGGCTTGCTCGGACATCCTGATGCTGCTCCGGTTATCTGGGTCGGAAAAGAGGGCGATTATCGCACTTCGGGCGCTCAGCCGCGGCCCTTGGCCAGCGGCAGGTCGGCATGTTGCCAGCCGCCGATGCCGCCATCGAGCACGAACACGCGCTCGAATCCGGCCTTCTTGAGCCGCTTCGCGGCCTCGCCTGCGCTCTGCCCGGTCTTGCACACCAGCACCACCGGCAGCGCCTTGGCCGCGGCCAGGCGCTTGTTTTCCGGATCGAACTGGCTCATTTGCACGTTCTTGGAGCCGGGGATGTGGCCCTTGTCGAAATCGGCGATCGGGCGCAGGTCGACGACCAGGGCGTTGTCGCGGTTGACCAGGGCGGTCACCTCGGCCGGACGCACCACCTTGAAGTTGCGCAGCAGCCGCGCGATCTCGGTCACGATGATCGCGCCGGTCAGGCCGGCGAAGGCCAGTGCGAGCATCTGGTTGCGGCCAGCGAAGGCCATCAGTTCCTGGAAGTCCACGTCGGATCGGCTGTACGGGAGGGGACGGGATTGTCGCATAGGGGCGCCGGCACGGCGCCCGGCTATTCGCCCGCCCAGAAGTCCGGCAGCCCGCCGGTGATCCACCAGGTCTTCTGCGCCGGGTCGTAGCGCCACTGCTCGGTGTAGCGCAGGGTGCGCTCGGCCATGGTGTGGCGGTTGATCACGCCGATCTCGATCTCGCGCATCGCCTCGGACTCGCCGGGCCGCGAGGCCAGGTCGCGGTAGTGCGAGACCTGCACCTGCCGGTAGCGTTCGAACTCCAGGTCGCCGATCGGATTGGCCTCGCGCCAGGCCGGATCGACCATGCTCCAGGCGCCCTCGAAATCACCCCAGCGGATCGCCGCCGACCACGCGTACTGCGCGCCCTGCAGGGCCGACATCTCCTTGCCGGAGCTGGCGCAGCCGGCCAGCAGCAGCACCACGCAAACCATCCACAGCTGCCGCCATCCACGCATCGCCCTGCTCCCGGTTTTTTGCGCCCATGCTAGCAGCCGCGGCGTACGCCGGGCCGCGCTCTCAGCTACGCCTGAGGATCGCGGCGTAGCGTGAAGATGCCTGCGTGGCGATGCCGCCGTCGGGCAGCAGCACCTGCGCTTGCAGGTTTGCACGGGCGCGGCCGCGACTGCGCAAGGTGGACAGGAAAATGTCCCAGCCCGCGTCGCCGTCCAGCCAGGCTTCGGCCTGCAGGTCCGCGCGCAGCGGCGCCAGGTAGCGCAACTGCGTGTCGGCGACGTAGACCTCGGCGTCCAGTCCGGCCTGTTCGACCGTAAGCGCGGTCAGGCCCCACGCCGCCAGCGTCATCAGCGAGGCCAGGCTGCCGCCGAACGCCGAACCCTTGTCGTTGACGTTGGCCGCGAGCGGTGCGTGCAGCCGCAGTCGCCCGTCGGAATATCCAGCCACGCGCGGCTGCAGCGCGCGCGCCGGCGGCATCGCCAGCAGCTGCGACTCCAGCCCACGCAGGGCCGCGTCGGGAAAATCGGTCATGCGTGGAAGCTTCCGGAAACGTGAGGGGTGCTTGCGGCGTGCGTGGCCAGGGACCAAGCTTGCTGGCATGTCGCAGGACACCACCGCACCGAAGCAGCGCGCATGCTACGTGATCTCGCTGCGGCCGGTCGGTGGCCATGCGCCAATACGCCGCGCCGCCGCCGCGCATGGCGCGCGCGTGCTGGCGCTGTCGCCCTGGCGAATCGAGATGCGCGATGACGCCGCCACCCGCGAGGCGCTGGCCACGGCGCTGCGCGCGGACGTGGTGCTGTTCACCAGTCCGGCTGCCGCGCGCGCCGCGGCGGCGCTGCAGCCCCTGCGCGCCAGCCCGGCGCAGGCCTGGCTGGCGGTGGGCGCGGGCACAGCGGCGGCCTTGGGTCGCGCCGGCGTCGAGCGGGTAACCGCGCCGACGCGGATGGACAGTGAAGGACTGCTGTCGCTGCCGGCGCTCGCGCAAGTGCAAGGCCGCAGCGTCGGCATGGTCACCGCGCCCGGCGGGCGCGGACTGATCGCGCCGACGCTCGCTGCACGCGGTGCGCGGGTCCTGCGTGCCGAGGTGTATGCACGCGTCCCGGTCACGCTTGCGCCGCAGGCGCTGGCGAGGCTGCGGGCGCTGCCCGGGCCGCTGTGCCTGGCGTTGAGCAGCGGCGAGGCCCTGCAGCGGATCCTCGAAGCCCTGCCTGACGACCTGCTGCCGCGGCTGCGCGGCGCGCGCGTGCTGGCCGCCAGCGAACGGCTTGCGCAGATGGCGCGCGCGGCCGGTTTCGGCGATGTACGCGTGGCCGCCGATGCGCGCCCGGCGTCGCTGCTGGCCGCGTCCGCCGCCGACCGCGCCTGACGTTCAAGCTCCGATAGCATGCGCAGCCCCCTACGTCCGCACCGTCGATGAGCAACACCGCCACCTCCCCCTCCACGCCCCGGCCGCGCCGTGGCGCCGTCGTCGCATGGCTGCTGCCCGGCCTGGCCGTCCTGCTCGTCCTGGGCGCATGGGCGGCATACCGGTGGAACATCGCCCAGGTCGCGCGCGCCCAGGCTGCAGAGTCCGACCGACAGCACATCGACGCACTGGGCCAGCGCATGGACGCCCTGCGGCTCGACCAGCGCGCGCAGACCGCGCGCCTGCAGCAGGCCGAAGCGACCAACCGCCTGCTGCGCGAGGAACTGATCGGCCTGGGCCAGCGCGCCGCCCTGCTCGAGGACAGCGTGCGCAGGCAGGCCGATTCCGCACTGCACCCCGGCCAAGCCCTGCGCCTGGACGAAGTGGAGCTGCTGCTCGCCCAGGGCCAGCAGCGGCTGCTGCTGTCGGGCGACCTCGACAGCGCGCGCCGCGCCTACGCGCTGGCCGCGCAGCTGCTGGAAGACGTCGACGGCCACGACTGGCTCGACCTGCGCCAGGCGCTGGCGCAGGAGCGCGACGCGCTCGACGCGCTGGGACAGGATCCCAAAACACTCGCCGCCAGCCGCCTGGACGCCTTCGCCGCCGCCCTGCCGGCGCTGCCGATCCAGCCGACGTCGCCCGAGGCCACGCAGGCGTGGTGGACACGCGCGTTTTCGAAGCTGGTGGAGGTGCGTCCGAGCGCGGACACGGTGGCGGCGGAGCCCGCCGACCGCGCCGCCGGCCTGGCCGCGCTGCAGCTGGAGTTCGGGCTCGCCCGGGCCGCCATCGAGCGCCGCGACCGCGATGGCTATCGCCTGGCCCTGGCCCGCGCCGACGGCTGGCTCCTGCGGCTGTGGCCGGATTCGGCCGAGCGTCGCCGCCAGCGCGCGATGCTGCAGGCGCTGGGCGAAGCCACGCTGGCGCTGGAGTTGCCCGCGCTGGGCAGCACGCTGGCGCAGCTGCGCCGGCAGCGCGGCGCCGGCTGAGCGGCACGTTCAGCGCGTCGACGCCACGGCAACACCCCAGGCGCGAGTCTGGCGCCTGACCCGGAACGACTGGAAAGGAAATCTGCCATGAACCTGTTCCGTACCCTGCTGCTGTGGCTCGTGCTGGCCCTGGCCGGCGCCCTGCTTGCGCAACTGCTGCTGGCCCAGGACCCGGGCCAGGTCCTCGTGCGCTGGCGCGGCTATGACTACACCACCACCGTCCTGGTGGGGGCAGCGCTGCTGTTTGCCGCCGCCTTCGCGCTATGGCTGCTGTGGACGCTGCTGGCGCTGCCGTTCCGCGCCTGGGGCCGGCATCGCGACACCCGCGCCCGCGCGCGCATCGGCGAAGGCCTGGAGGCGCTGCAGCACGGACACTGGTCGCGCGCGGAAAAGCTGCTGGCCCAGGCCGCCAACGACGAGCACGTGGAATCGGCCGCACGCATTGGCGCGGCCGAGGCCGCCGTGGGCCGCGGCGACCACGCAGCCGCACGCGAGCACCTGGCCGGCTTCGGTGACCGTCATCCGGCGCTGCGCGCGATCACCACGGCCGAGCTGGCCCTGCGCGAACAGCGGCCGACCGACGCCCTGGTCGCGCTCGACGCACCGGCCGCGCAGCCGCTCCCGCCGCGCGGCCTGGCCCTGCGTGCCGAAGCCCTGGCCGCCAACGGCCAGGCCGCGGAAGCCTGGGGCCTGCTCGGGGCGCTGCGACAGCAGCAAGCCTGGCCGCAGGCGCTGCTGGACGAGCGCGAATCGCGCTGGGCCGAGGCTTCGCTGCTCGAGGCTGCCGACACCAATGCGCTGGCCGAACGCTGGGATGCGCTGCCCAAGACGCTGAAGACGGACCCCGCGGTCGTCGACGCCTATGCCAGCCGCGCCGCCGCCTTCGGCTGGGAGGACGCGGCGAACAAGAGCATCGAGCACGCGCTGGACACCCGCTGGGACGAGGGCCTGGCCACCCGCTACGGGCTGCTGCCGGTCGGGCGCATGGACCATCGCCAGGCGCAGGTCGAGCGCTGGCTCAAGGCGCACCCGGGCAGCCCGTCACTGCTGCTGACCCAGTCACGCTTTGCACAGGCCAGCGGTGACTGGCCGCGGGCCGAAGCCTCGCTGCACAGCGCGCTGGCACAGGGCGGCGGCAGTGACGCCTGGGAAGCCCTGGGCGAGGGCTACGCCCGCAGCGGCGACGACGGCCGCGCCTGGCAGTGCTACGCCAACGCGCTGGCGGCAAACCGGGGCCAGGTGGTCATCCCCGTGTCCCCGCGCGAGCAGCACCAGCAGGTCGCCGACCAGGCGGTGTTCGAGGACCGCGACGAGCATGGTGTGCCGCGATTGCGCGAGTAGATAGCTGGCATGCACAGCTGATCCGTCGGCCACCCGTGTAGGAGCGGCTTCAGCCGCGATCGTCGCCCCAAGGGACATCGCAGTTGCCCGTGTTCGCGGCTGAAGCCGCTCCTACAGGGACTGGTCGGGCTTGATGCCACGGTGGCCGGCAGCTCAGCCCGCCTCCAGCTTCTCCCAGCGTGCATAGGCGACATCCAGTTCTTGCTGGAGTTCGGCCAGCGACTGGTTGGCGGCAGTGATCGCGTCGGCGTCCTGGCGGAAGAAGGCGGGATCGTTCATCGCTGCGCCGCGGCGGGCAATCTCGGTTTCCAGCTGTTCGATGCGCGCAGGCAGTTGCTCCAGTTCGCGCGTGTCGCGGAAGCTGCGCTTTGCCTTCGGCGGCTCCGCCGGCCCTGCAGCAGCCGTCGCGGCCTGCGCCGCTTCCCTGGCAGCTTCGGCCCTTGCTGCGGCGGCCGCGGCGGCTGCAGGCGACGGGCGCTGCCGCAGCCAGTCCGAATACCCGCCTACGTATTCACCCAGGCGGCCATCGCCTTCGAGCACGAGCGTGCTGGTCACCACGTTGTCGAGGAAGTCGCGGTCGTGGCTGACCAGCAGCAGGGTGCCGGGGTAGTCGGCCAGCAGTTCCTCGAGCAGCTCCAGCGTCTCCACGTCCAGGTCGTTGGTCGGTTCGTCCATCACCAGCAGGTTGGACGGCTGCGCGAACAGCTTGGCCAGCAGCAGGCGGTTGCGCTCGCCGCCCGAGAGCCGGGTGATCGGCGCGCGCGCGCGTTCGGGCGAGAACAGGAAGTCCTGCAGGTAGCCGACCACGTGCTTGCGACTGCCGTTGACCTCGATGAAGTCCTGGCCTTCGGCGACGTTCTCCAACGCATTGCGCGTGTCGTCCAGCTTGCTGCGGTGCTGGTCGAAGTACGCGATTTGCAGGCCGGTACCCAGCTTGACCTCACCGCGCTCGGGCACCAGTTCGCCCAGCAGGATCTTCAGCAGCGTGGACTTGCCCGAACCGTTGGGGCCGATGACGCCGATGCGGTCGCCGCGCAGGACGGTGGCGGACACATCGTCCAGCAGCACGCGCCCGTCGTAGCCCTGGGTCACGTGCCTGGCCTCGATGACCCGCTTGCCCGAGTTGCGTGTGCCGGCCACTTCCATCTTCACGTTGCCCGCCAGCTCGCGCCGCTGCGCGCGCTCGCTGCGCATCGCCTTGAGCGCGGTCACGCGGCCCTCGTTGCGGGTGCGGCGCGCCTTGATCCCCTGCCGGATCCAGATCTCCTCCTGCGCCAGCAGCTTGTCGAAGCGTGCATTTTCCTGCGCCTCGGCGTGCAGGCGCTCTTCGCGCCGGCGCAGGTAGTTTTCATAGTCGCCCGGCCAGCTGCTGAGGCGGCCGCGGTCGATCTCGACGATGCGCGTCGCCAGCGCGCGCAGGAAGCTGCGGTCGTGGGTGACGAACACGATGCTGCCGGCGAACTGCTTGAGGAAGCCTTCGAGCCAGGCGATGGCCTCGATGTCGAGGTGGTTGGTGGGTTCGTCCAGCAGCAGGATGTCGGGGTTGCGCACCAGCGCCTGCCCCAGCAGCACGCGCCGCTTCATGCCGCCCGAGAGCGCGGCGAAGTCGGCATCCTCGGGCAGCTCCAGCCGGTCGAGCACCTGCTGCACGCGGCGGTCGAGATCCCAGCCGTGCTGCGCCTCGATTTCCGCCTGGGCCTCGCCCATGGCCTCCATGTCGCCCTCGTGCAGCGCATGGTGGTAGCGCGCGAGCACGCGGCCGAGGTCGCCCAGGCCCTCCGCGACCACGTCGAACACCGTGCCCTGCGTGTCCAGCGGCACTTCCTGCGCCATGCGCGCGACGACCACGCCGCGCTGGACGCGGATCTCGCCGTCGTCGGCCCGCAGCTCGCCGGCCATCAGCCGCATCAGGGTGGACTTGCCGGCGCCATTGCGGCCGACGATGCATACGCGCTCGCCGGTTTCGATGGACAGGTCGACATCTTGAAGCAGCAGCGGGCCGCCGACGCTGAAGTCGACGCCCTGGAATTGGAGGAGGGACATGGGGTAATTCTACCGGGCGGGTCTGCAGGGCGGGGATGCGACCGGCGCCAAGGGTCAAGGTTTCGGTCGCCGCGCGCACCTGCGGCCCGGGATTTTACCGGCTTCGCCGTTGCGGGGAGCTTCTCCCGGCGCAGGCCAAGGTTGCGGCCGGATCAGCGCTCGAGGATCGCCACCACGCCCATGCCGCCGGCGGTGCAGATCGAGACCAGGGCGCGGCCGCCGCCGCGCTCCTTGAGCTGCTTGGCGGCGGTGGCGACGATGCGCGCGCCGGTGGCGGCGAAGGGATGGCCGGCGGCGAGCGAGGAACCCACCGGATTGATCCTGGCCGGGTCGATGCGACCCAGCGGCGCATCCAGGCCGAGGCGGCTGCGGCAGTAGTCCTCGCTCTCCCAGGCGCGCAGGGTGCACAGCACCTGCGCGGCGAAGGCTTCGTGGATCTCGTAGAAATCGAAGTCCTGCAGGGCCAGGCCGTTGCGCGCCAGCATTTCGGCCACGGCGATGGTCGGCGCCATCAGCAGGCCTTCGCCGTGCACGAAGTCCACCGCCGACACGTGCACGTCGCGGATGTGGCACAGCACCTCGTGCCCGTGCGCGGCGGCCCACTGGTCGCTGGCCAGCAGGCAGGCGGACGCGCCGTCGGTGAGCGGGGTGGAGTTGGCGGCGGTGAGCGTGCCGCGGCCGCTGCTGCGGTCGAAGGCGGGCTTGAGCGTGGCGAGCTTCTCGAGCGAGGTGTCGGGACGCAGGATGTTGTCGCGCGAGACGCCGCGGAAACTGACCACCAGGTCGTCGAAGAAGCCGCGGTCGTAGGCGGCGGCCAGCTTGTGGTGCGAGGACACCGCCAGCTCGTCCTGCGAATCGCGCGAGATATTCCACTCCTTGGCCATGTCCTCGCAGTGCTCGCCCATCGACTTGCCGGTGCGCGGCTCGGCCACGCCGGGGAAATCGGGCTTGAGTTCGCGCAGGCGAAAGCCGGAGAACGCGGCCAGCTTGTCCTTCGTCGTCTTCGCCGCATTCGCCGCCAGCAGGCGCCGGCGCAGTGACTTGCCGTAGACGATCGGCACGTCCGAGGTGGTGTCCGAGCCGCCGCCGATGCCCGACTCGATCTGCCCGGTCGCGATCTTCATGGCGATCAGGTTGAGCGTGTCCAGCGAGGTGCCGCAGGCGCGCTGCAGGGTGATGCCGGGCGTGAGCGCGGACAGGCCGGAGGACAGAGCGGCCTCGCGGCCGAGGTTCCAGTCCGAGGCGTGCTTGATCACCGCGCCCATCGCCACTTCGCCCAGCTGCTGGCCGTGCAGGCCGAACTTCTCCACCAGCGCGCCAAGGGTGCGCACCGACATGCCCAGGTTGCCCACGTCCGAGTAGGCGGTGTTCTGGCGGCAGAACGGGATGCGGACGCCGCCCAGCACGGCGACGGGACGACCTTGCAGCATCGGGAGGGACCTCTTCGGTGCGGGCCCGTCGGCGGCGACAGGCATAATCGGCGAGTCTAACGTACCGTTGCGAATGGCCCGATGAACGAGCATCACATTGCCGCGCACTTGCCCGAGAACACCGTCGCCGGCCTGATGGCGCTGGAGCTGGCGCCGGGCAGCGTCGTCGAACGCGGCGCATTGGCGCAGGAGGAGGCGGCGCGACTGGCCTCACTGCTGGGGCGCGACCTCGCCGCGCTGTTCCCCGACGCACGCGGTCTCGACCTGTGCCTGGCGGCGGCGCACTTCGACCCTGCCGAAGCGCTGCGCCCCGGCTGGCCACTGCACCGGCGGCTGGCGGAACTGCATGCACGCGCGCCGGGACGCGGTGGTGGCCCGCGCATCATCGCCTTCGGCACGGATGCGGACGGCGCGGTGCCGCAGCCGCTGGTGGCGGACCCGGCGCTGCGCGGCGGCAGCCTGCGGGTGCTGCCGTTCCTGCTGCACGGGGATGCCGCCATCGCGCGGGAAGTCGGCGAGGCGTTCGAGGCGCAGCTGCTGGAGACGGGCATGGCCCAGGCCGATACCGCCCTGCTGCTGCAGGACGCGTTCGGCGCGCGCGTCGAGCACGCGCGCTGCCTGACCCTGCACGATCTGGCAGCCATGGTCGCGCTGCAGTACGAGCACCTCGGCCTGGCGCCGCTGTGGCCGCTGATCGAGACCGCGCTGCTGTCGCCGCAGCACGAGGCGCTGCTGGATTCAGCGCCCGAGCCGCTGCTGCGCTACGTGGACGGCGAGGTGCGGATGGCGCTGTTCGCGCCGGCGGCGTGGCGCGAGCGCTATCGCCCCGACAGCGACGACGTGGAGCCGCTGCGGCGGATGTTCGGTCACTTCGAGACACGCCAGCGCCAGATGGCCGCGGTGCTGGGCGCGCACGGGATCGACGTGGTGTTCGTGGAAGCGGACGCGGCGGTGGACGCGCGCGCGCTGTAGCGGGGAAGCGGCGCCTCGCGGACAGGCCCCCACCCCAGCCCTCCCCCGCTCGCGGGGGAGGGTTGGGGTGGGGGCCGCCGAAGGCGCGGCGACTACTGCGCCGCGATCACACCGCAGGCAAGGCGGCTGCCGGCATTGCCGGTGGGCTGGGTGGTGTAGTCGTCGGGATCAGCGTGCACGATCACGCCCTTGCCGAGGATGTCGGTGCCGGTCGCATCGCCGAGGCTCACGCCGCGGAGCAGGGTATCCACGGTGGCAACGCCCTGGTCGTTGGCGCTGATGTTGTCGCTGTCGCCGCCATGGTGTTCGCCCTGCCCGACGCGGCCATGCGCGGTCGAAGCCGGGTTGAAGTGGCCGCCGGCGCTGCTGCCGTCGGGGGCGCTGCAGTCGCCGTTCTCGTGCACGTGGAAGCCGTGTTCGCTGCCGCCCCGCAGGCCGGTGACCTGGCCGGTCACCCGAATGCCGCCGTCGACCGCGGCGAAGGTCAGCGTGCCTGCGGTTGCGTTGCCTTCGGTCGCCTGCAGTTGCGCAGTCGCCGATACGGTCCCCGGCGCGGCTGCCATTCCCTCCGGCATCGTGCCCGGATCAAGGCCGGCTCCCGGCGCCGTGGGCATCGCGGTGGCGTCGGGCGATGCCGTCGTCGCATCCGGCGCGGGCGTGGCTGCGGGGTCTTCCACAGGCGCCTTCGGCTGGCAGGCGGCGAGCATCAGGGCGGCGGGCAACAGCAGGAGCCGGACGTTGCGCATGGCGGGATCTCCTAGAAAGCGGGGGATCGAGCCTAGCCCGGTCGTCATTTGCTGGCAGTGATGACCCCGCAGGCGACGCGCGCGCTGATCGCGCCGGGGGTCGCGCCCAGCACCAGCAGCGAGCGGCCGACGATGTCGTTGTCGGCGCCGCCGCCGAGCACCGCGCCGCGCAGCAGCAGGTCGACCGTCGCCACGCCATCAGGCCCGGCCACGATGCGGCCCGGGGCCTCGCCGACCGCGCCATCCTGGCGTGCGCCGGCCAGCGGATCGTAGTAGCGCCCGGCGCTGCGCGCGTCGACCGCGCTGCAGTCGCCGCGCTCGTGCACCTGCAGGCCGTGCGCGCCGTTGCGCACCAGTCCGCCGACCTGTCCGCGCACGCGCACGCCATCGGCGGCCTGCACCATCACCATGCGGCCGCTGACCAGGGTGCCCGAGGCGGAGGCGAGGTTGGCGATGGCGCTGGCCATGGTGCCGGCCTCGGCGATCTGGCGCGGCGGCGGCGGTGTCCCGCGCGGGGATGGGGGCGCGGAGGCGCAGGCGGCCAACAGCACGGCGGCGGCCAGCGGAAGCAGGGCGCGCCGGGAATTCGGGGATCGGGACATGGCGGGGGACATGTTCGGGGAGCTCGAGGGACGGATTGGGACTGCCGGCGCTGCGGCTGGTTCAACTGCGGCGCGGGCGGCGGCTGGTGCCGAGTTTGCGGGTGACGGTGTTGCGGCCGAGTCCAAGCCGGGTCGCGGCCTCGGTGCGGCGGCCGCCGGTGTGCTCCAGCGCGGCCTCGAGCAGGGCCCGGTCGAAGCGTTCGCGGGCCAGCGCATGCAGGTCGCTGGTGCCGGCGGCCAATTGCTCGCGCGTCCAGCTGCGCAGCGCGCCGTCCCAGTCGGTTCCGGCGCCGCGCTGGCCGGCCTGCAGCATGTCGTCCAGGTCGGCCGTGGTGATGGTGTCGGCCGGCGCCAGTGCCGCCAGCCGCCAGCACAGGTTCTCCAGTTCACGCACGTTGCCCGGCCAGTCGTGCGCGAGCAGACGCTCGACGGCCGCCTTCGACAGGCGCTTGGGCGTGGCGTCGAACTTCTCCGCGGCGCCGTGCAGGAAGCGCTCGGCCAGCGCCGGCACGTCGCCGCGACGCTCGCGCAGCGGCGGCAGGCGCAGGCGCACCACGTCCAGGCGGTGCAGCAGGTCGGCGCGGAAGCGGCCTTCGAGCACCAGCGTCTCCAGGTCCTGGTGGGTGGCCGCGACCACGCGCACGTCCACCCGGATCAGCTCGCGCCCGCCAACGCGGAAGAACTCGCCTTCGGCCAGCACGCGCAGCAGCCGCGTCTGCAGCGAGGCCGGCATGTCGCCGATCTCGTCGAGGAACAGGGTGCCGCCGTGGGCCTGTTCGAAGCGGCCGATGTGGCGGCGCGCGGCGCCGGTGAAGGCGCCGGCCTCGTGGCCGAACAGTTCGCTTTCCAGCAGTTCGGCCGGGATCGCGGCGGTGTTGAGCGCCACGAACGACTGCCGCGCGCGCGGCGACTCGCGGTGCAGCGCGCGCGCCACCAGCTCCTTGCCCGTGCCGGTCTCGCCGGTGACCAGCACCGTCAGCGGCGCCTGCGCCAGGCGGCCGATGGCGCGGAACAGCTGGCGCATCGCCGGCGAATCGCCGACCAGTACGTCGCCGGCCGGCTCGACCTCGGGCGCGGCCCCCGCGTCCTGCTCGGCGCGCTGGCCCAGCACGCGCGCCGCCAGGTCCACCGCCTCGTCCAAGTCGAAGGGCTTGGACAGGAACTCGTAGGCGCCGCCGCGGAATGCACCGGCGGTGCTGGTGACGTCGGTATAAGCCGACATCACCACCACCGGCAGCGCCGGATGCGCCTGCTTGATCTTCTCCAGCAGCACCAGGCCATCGTCGCCGGGCATGCGCACGTCGGTGAACAGCAGCTGCGGCGGCGGCCGCGTGCCCAGCGCCGACAGCGCCGCATCGGCCGAATCGAAGCCCGCCACCTGGTAGCCGGCATCGCTGAGCGCAGTGGCCAGCACGAACCGCACCGAGCGGTCGTCGTCGACCACCCACACCGTATCGCCGTCAGCCGACATCGCCAGACCTCATTGCACGGCCACATCGTCGGTGGCGGGTTGCGGTTCGCCGCGGGTGTCTTCCGACAGCGGCAGCAGCAGGGTGAACACGGTATGGCCCGGGCGCGACCGGTAGCCCAGCGAGCCGCCGTGCTCGCGCGCCACCTGCTGCGCCATCGCCAGCCCCAGGCCGCTGCCGTCGGCGCGGCCCGACACCAGCGGCAGGAAGATCTGCTCGGCCAGCGTCTCGGGCACGCCGCGGCCGTCGTCGCCGATTTCCATGCGCAGCGCCAGCGCATGCACCTGCTCGCCGATGCGCGCCCCGAACTCGACCCGCGTGCGCAGGCTGACATTGGCCGCGCCGGCCTGGATCGCATTGCGCACCAGGTTCCACACCGCCTGGGTGAGGCGATCGGGATCGCCGCGCAGCGGCGGCAGGCTGGGGTCGTAGTCGCGCACCAGACGCACCGCCCAGCCGGCCTCCTGCTCGGCCAGGCGCACCACCTGTTCGAGCACGCCATGGATGTTGAGCGGCTGGTGCGGGCGCGGCGGCGCCGGCGACAGCAGCTGGTCGACCAGGTGGGTCAGGCGCTGCACTTCCGAGGCGATCAGGTCGACCAGCTCGCGCGACTCGGCATCGCCGGCGCGGCGCCCGAGCAACTGTGCAGCGCCACGCAGGCCGGCGAGCGGATTGCGCAGCTCGTGCGCCAGGCCCTTGAGCGCGGCCGACAGCGCCAGCGGCAGTGCCTGCGCCGGATCCTCGCCCGGGAACTCGTCCACCGGATGCGCCTCGAGCAGGATCGCGCCATCGGCCTCGCGGGTCAGCCACACGTCGGCAAAGCGCGGCTCCCCGCCCAGGAAAGCCAGCGCAACCCGCCGCAGCCGGCGCGGCCCCTCGGCCTCGTCCAGCGCCTGCAGCGCATTGCGCAGGCTATCGCCCTCGGCTTCCAGCGCGACCAGCGGCTGGTCGGGCAGGCGCTTCTGGCTCACCCCCAGCCAGCGCGCGAAGGCCTGGTTGCAGGCGCTGACCCGCCCGTGCCGATCGGCCCGCAGCACCGGCGTGACCAGGGCGTCGAGCGCGGGATCGAAGGTGGGGGGCGGGCGCATTGCACCAATATAGGGCAGTTGTGGACCACCGGCCTGCGGGAATGCCTGCGGGTTCTGCCTGCTCCCGCAGGCGCGGAACAGAGCTGGCGAGTTCGTGCGCCTGCGCTCAAAACACCACGGTCACCGTGATCGTGTCGCTGTGCAAACCGAGGTTGGGATCCTGGCCGGCGGGTATGCGGCCGAAGATGGTGAAGCTGCGGGGGTTGGGCTGGCCGCTGAACAGGCCGCCGACGGCGCCGCCGGCGGTGCTGGTGCCGCCGCTGCCGTTGCCCCAGACGGTGTTGCGGGCAGCGGTGGTGTAGAGGTTGTACTGCAGCACCGAGCTGGGCGGCTGGCGCAGGGTGCGGGCGGCGTAGGTGCCGGAGCTGCCCTGGCTGAGGGCGATGGAGACGTTCACGCCGCCCAGCAGTTCGCCGAAGTCGGTCGCGCTGCACTGCAGGCGCACGGTGCCGGTGCTGTCGACCGGGGCGCTGTTGGTGATCGGGTCGTAGACGCCGAAGTTGATCGGGGTGGTGGTGATCGTGCAGTCGCCGGCCTGGACCGAGAGGCTGGTGCAGGCGAGCAGGCCGGCCAGCGCGGCCACGTGGCGTGCACGGCTGCAGCGAGCGATTGGCGCGCAAGGCGGCGGTGGTGCGATGACGGCAAACGCGCGTCGGATCCGGCTCATGGTTCCCCCTGTGTCGTCACCGCGCATTCGATCTCGCCCAGTTCGTGGATGCCGGACTGCAGCGGTTCGGGGATGTCGATGGCGCAGTGGGCGCGGCGGCCGTCGCTGTCGACGATGGCCTGGTGGCGGCCGGCAGGCAGCTGTTCGAAGTAGAAGCGCCCGTCCGCACCGAGCGGGCTGGTCTGGCTGGCGTCGCCGTGCTGCAGGCGCAGATTGCCGAACACAGCCGGTCGCGCGCCGTCGCCGTCGCGCAGCCGCAGGCGACCGGAGAAGGCGCGCAGCGGGTGCGCGTCCAGGGTCGCCACGCTGCCGGTGTTGCGGAATACCGCCAGCTGCGCCGCGCCGCGCACGATCTCGTGGTCGAGCGGCACCTGCGAGGGGTCGAGCGCGATCTGGTTGGCGTAGTAGGGCACCAGGTCGCGCACCAGCAGGTCGCCGCGCGCATCGGTGCGGCCGACCTCGAGGTTTTCGCGCAGGATCGGCACGCCGGCCACGCCGGGCACGCGCACCAGGGCGAAGCCGCTGTCCAGCGGCGGGGTGGCATAGGCACGCCCGCCGATGCCCACCAAGGCGCCGTTGAGCAGCACACGCGCGCCGCTGCGGCCGCCGAAGCGGTCGGCCTGCACGGCGTAGCGGCCGTGCCGACCCTCGTATTCCAGCTGGCCAAAGCCGCTGGTGCCGAAGTCGTCGTGCTGCACGCTGGCGTCGTAGCCCCAGCCGATGCCCACCGGGCGCGAGCGGCGTGCGTCGAAGCCGTAGCCGCGGCTGTCGCCGTCGGTGCCGTCGTCGCCCGGACTGCGCCGGTCGCGCACGCTGAAGGCGAGGCTGTCGCGGTCGAGCGCGACATTGAGGCTCAGCAGTGCCGAGGTGTCCTCGAACAGGCCGTCGCTGCGCTGCACGCTCAGCAGCAGCTGCGCGGCCGGCGACAGCCGCCAGGTGGACGAGAGGCTGGCGGTGCGTTCGGCGGGCAGGCCTTCGCGCCGCTGGCGGCCATAGCCCAGCTGCATCGACAGGCGCCTGGTCGGCGACCACGACAGGTTGGCGTAGGCGTCCTCGCGCAGGCGCGCGCCGAACAGCTCGAAGGTCGTGCCGAGCATGCGGTAGCCGCTGCTGAAACGGCGGCTGCCCAGCGACAGGCCCGCGCGCGGACCGCCGTAGCTGTAGCTGATCGAAGCCGCGTGGCCGCTGCCGGCGTCGTCGTCGCGGCTGCGCGCCAGGGCGAAACCGAACTCGCCCAGGTTGGTGCGCAGCGCCGCATCGGCGCCGGCGTTGGCGAAGTCGTCGTCGCCCTCGCTGCGCACGCCCAGGGTGATGCGGTCGCTGACGCCGCGCCGGTACCAGGCCTGCCAGGCGGTGTCGTCGCCGTAGTCGCCGTCCAGGCTGCCGCCGCGCACCCGGCCCAGGCGCAGGGCGTAGTCGGACAGGCCCGGCGCGAGCAGCGCGCTGCCGCCGTAGTAGCTCGCGACGGCGAGGTCGCGGCGGTTGCCGAACGGGTCGCGCAGCACCACCCGCACGTCGCTGCGTCCGGGCGGCACGCCCAGGTTCTGCAGGTTGAACGGGCCGGCGCCAACCTCGCGGCGGCCGATGAGCGCGCCGTTGGCGTACACCTCGACCACGCCCGGAGTTTCGATCACGCCCTGGTAGAACGGCTGCGGGAAGGTCACCAGGTAGGGATCCTGGTCGAAGGCACGCTCCATGCCGACGCCGCCGAGCAGGGCGCCGCCGCCAAGTGGGTCGCGCGCCACCGCCACCTGGTCGCCCACGGTCCAGCGGCGCAGATGGTCGGGCTGGTCGATCTCGAGGCGGGTCAGGCCGCGGCGCCAGCCGTTGTCCGGGTCCCAGTAGCCGGTGCTGCGCAGGGCGGCGGGACCGCGGCCCGCGGCCGCGTCCAGGAACAGGGTTTCCAGGCCCACCTCGCCGTCGCTGCGGCCGTCGCCAACGGCGGCGGCGTAATTGACGAAGGCGGTCCACGGCCGGGTCGCCGGATCGGCGCGCCCACGCGTACGCAGGTCGATGGTCTGCGCCGGCATGTCCGAGGCGCGCTGCACCAGGTCCACGCGCAGGTTGGCGCGGTCGAGCACCACCTCGATCCCCTGCCCCAGCTGCGCGGGATCGACGTAGGCGCGGCCGTCGATCTGCTGCGCGGTCAGCGGGGTCGGGTCCAGGCCGGCGGCCAGCAGCGCCTCGCGGTCGACCAGCACGGCCTCGCCGCGCACCACCACCGCCGCGATGCCGCTGCAGCGCGCGTTGAGGCACAGGTCCAGCAGCATCACCTCGTCAGGCGCCTGCGCCGCGGCCGCGGACGCCAGCAGCAGCGCCAGCGCGGCGGAGATCGGCCGCAACGAGAGGCCGCGCTTCAACCGCCGCATCGCCGGGGACTGGCCGGCAGCGGCGCAACGAGGGTTGCAGCGGATTCGGGAAGTTCGAGTTCCACCCGTGCCGCCTGCGTGCAGGTGGCCACCGACACGGACTGCACGGGCAGCGGCAGCTGCGCCCCGGCCAGCACGTAGCCGATCGTGAGCGGCGACTCGGCCAGGATGCGGCCGCTGGCATCGAGCAGGCGCAGGCGTGCGTCCTGTGGCGGCAGGTACTGGCTGCCGGTGTTGGCCAGGGTCAGCTGCAGGCCCTCGCTGCCGAACGACGCGGCCGAGAGCCCCGCTTCCGGCGCCGGCGACGCGGCCTGGATGAACACCGGCACGCTGACCCGGGTCAACACCTCGATCGCCACGCCATCGACGCTGCCGCGCGGCAGCTGCTGCAGTTCGACCCGATAGGCGCGCTCGGCGCCGGTCTCGGGCTTTAGCGTGCCCACGCGCAGGCGCGCCTGTTGGCCCGGCTGCACGGTGAACACCAGCGGATGCACCACCAGGTCGTCGCTGGGCTGCAGCTCCCAGCTGCCGTCGGCGGCCATGGTCCAGCGCTTGACCGAAGCCTCGAAACTCAGCGGCAGCGGGTCGGCGTTGCCCAGCACCAGGGTCTCGACCGCGCGCGCGCGATCGAGGTGGACCCGGGTGGGGTTGAGGCTGAACTCGGCGGCGGCCGCGCTGCCGGCGAGCGCGGCGAACACCGCGCAGGCACAGACGACCGCGCGCGGGGCGCGATGGAGAAAGAAGCTCACTGTCGACTCCGAAGCGGTGCGGGACTGCCGGCGGCAGCCCCGCGGGCACTCAGAACGTGACCGAGACCTGCACCGTGTCGGTGTAGCTGCCGATCGCCGCGTCCTGGCCGGCCGGGATGCGGCCGTAGGTCACCAGCGAGGCCGGGGTCAGCGAAGAGGTGAAGGTCGGGATCGCCTGCGTGTTGGCAGCGGCGCAGCCCCAGGGCGTGTTCCGGGCGCCGTCCTGATAGATGTCGTAGCGGAGGCGTTCGGTGGCGGCGCCGGCCATCTGACGCAGCGGGCTGGCGCAGGTCGAGCCGGTAGCCGCGTTCAGGCCCTGGTTGAGGGCAGCCACCGCGGTGGAGGTGCCGCGCGTGCAGCGCACGTTGACCGCGCCGTTGGCATCGCGCGCCACGGTGGCGTTGACGTCGGCCGGGTCATAGGCGCCGAACGCGATGTTGGTGGCGGTGACCGTGCAGCTGGACGCAACGGTGGCGGTGACCTGGAAGTTTGCGGTCTGCGGCGACGGGCCGGCGAAAGCGCTGCCGGCGAAGGCGGTGCCGCACAGGGCGAGGAAGAGGCGGGTGTTCTTGGACATGGTCGTGTGGTCTCGGGCAAGGGAAAGGATGCGGAGTGCCGTGCAGTCGGGCGTTGCCCATCACTTGACCTGCAACGCCGTAGCAGCGAAGCAAACGGGATGCCAAACCTGACGTTAACGGCTATCCCCAGCAGAACCTGAGGCATCGATCCGTGACCACCTTCGCAAAGTGTTGTAACGCATCGCAAAGTCATTGCAAAGCATGACGTACGTTCACTTTTAACCGTAATCATTCCTGGAGCGTCGGGCAGGTCAACTCCTGACCCCAGGCGTCACGCCGGGGCCGGTTCTGACGCAGGAACGCGACCCAGGCGCCACTCCGGGCGTGATGCCCTTGGCAGATCCGGGTTTTCGTTCACGGCCGGGCAACAGCCGCGGGGGCAGCGTGCCGTTAGTCCAGGCATGCGCACCTGTCAGACCCTGGCGTTCCTCCTCCTCGTTGGCGGAATCGCCGGCATCGCCCTCGCCCGCGACGGCTCGTTCGCCGTCGGCGTACAGGTGGTCGACCGCCGGCCCGCATCGGCCCTGCTCGATGCAATCCCCGTGCCGCCGCAGGCGCGGGTGTTCGACAGCAACGGCCATGTGCGCAGCTATGTCTGGCCGGGCACGCCCGCAGCCGCGGCGGCCTTTTTCGAGGTGGAACTGCCGCAGCGCGGATACCGGGCGCTGGCGCGCCGTGGCCAGGGGCAGGCGATGCAGCAGGTCTGGGGCGACGGGCGCGGGCGCGTGGTGCTGCAGCTGGAGCAGGCCCTGGGCAGCGCGGACCTGACCCGTATCCGGATCAGCGTGGCGCGGGCCACCGGCTTGCCAGCCGCGATGCCGGGTGAAGCGCCCGGGCCGATCACCAGCGCCGGCGCTCCCTGACGACCGCAGCCGCGGATCGGCCGTCGCGGCGTCCGCGCGGGCGACGCGTCCGTACGCCAGGGGCACATCGCAGCCACCGCAGGCCGCATGACCCATGGCCCTGCCGCGCACCACCGCGCCGGCGCGGCATGCCCGCGATGAAGCGGTCGCGTCGACGGGATACCCTTCGGGCATGAATCTCGGCTACCACGAACCCAGCGGCGTCCCGGTCGATCCGGTGACCTCGCTGTACCGGCTTGGCGCAGGCGGGCCCAGCCTGACCGCGTCGCTGGCCGGGGCGCGCGCCAGCAAGCGCAGCCTGGCCATGCTGCACGTCGACATCGACATGCTGCAGCTGGTCAACGCCAACATGGGCGAGGCGGTCGGCGACCAGGTGCTGGCCGCGGTCGCTCAGCGGCTGCGCAAGGCGATGCCGCATGGGGCGTCGCTGTGGCGGCTGTCGAGCGACGAGTTCATCGCCTGCATCGCCTACCGCGACGGCGAGCCCAGCGGCGAGGCACTGGCCGAGCTGTTCCGCGACGCGCTGGAGGCGCCGCTGTCGATCCCGCCGTATACGCTGCCGGTGACCGTGTCGATCGGCATCGCGGTGTTCCCCGAGCACGGCGCCGACGCCGCCGCGCTGCTGGCCAGCGCCGAGCGCGCGCTGCTGGAGATCAAGCGCGGCGGCCACAACAACGTCGGGCTGTACTCCGGTGCGTCGGGCAAGGTCGCCTCGGAGGGCGCGTTTGCCGGGCGCTTCGTCGAGGCGCTCGGCAACGACGAGATGCGGCTGTACTACCAGCCGCAGGTCGCGGCGCAGGACGGCGGGCTGGTTGGCTTCAGCGCGCTGCTGCGCTGGGATTCGGCCCACCATGGCCTGCTGCGCCCGAACCGCTTCCTGGCCCGGGTGGAACGCGCCGGCCTGTCCAACCGGCTCGGGCTGTGGGTGATCGATGCGGCGATGCGGCAGCTGGTGGCGTGGCGCGAACGCGGCCTGGACTACCTGATGCTGTCGGTGCACCTGGACAGCATGCTGCTGTCGCAGCCCGACTGCCTGGACGTCATCGGCGAACGCCTGCACCGGCACCAGCTGCGCGCGGCCTCGTTCGAGTTCGAAGTGCCCGAAAGCGCGCTCGCGCTGGATGCGCACCGCATCCACGACACCCTCGGCGGGCTGCGCGCGCTGGGCGCGACGCTGGCGGTGCAGGATTTCGGCATGGGCGGGCTGAGCTTCGCGGCGCTGGCGCAGTACCCGCTGGACCGGCTCAAGATCGGCCGCAGCTTCATCCGCAACGTCGACAGCGATCCGCGCAGCGCCGCGATCGTGCGCGGCATCATCGCCATGGCCCACCGGCTGGGCATGAAGCTCACCGCCAAGGGCGTGGAGACCGAGGCCGAACTGGGCTTCCTGCGCCGCAACCACTGCGACTTCTTCATCGGCCACCTGTTCAGCCCGCCGCTGCCGGCGGAGCTGCTCGACCCGCTGGTGCAGCGCCGCTTCCTGCTGCCCTCCGCGTTCGCCGCCACCCATCCCGAGCGCACCCTGCTGCTGCTCGACGACGAGGAGAACATGCTGCGCTCGCTGGTGCGCCTGTTCCGCCGCGACGGCTACAAGGTGCTCACCGCCAACACCGTGCGCGAGGCGTTCGACCTGCTGGCCAGCAACACCGTGCAGGTGATCGTGTCCGACCAGCGCATGCCCGACATGAGCGGCACCGAGTTCCTGGCCAAGGTGCGCGACCTGTATCCGGACACGGTGCGGATGGTGCTGTCGGGCTACACCGACCTGGCCACCATCACCGAGGCGATCAACCGCGGCGCGATCTACCGCTTCCTGACCAAGCCCTGGAACGACGACGAGCTGCGCGGCCACATCGAGGCCGCGTTCCGCTCGCACGAGCGCAACGCAGACGGCAGCTACCCCGGCTACTGATCCTGCGCGTCGCTGGCGGCCGGCTGCGTGACCGGCAGCACCACGCGGAAGGTGCTGCCCACGCCGATTTCGCTGGCCACCTCGATGCGGCCGTGGTGCTTGGACACGATGCTGTAGGCGATCGCCAGCCCCAGGCCGGTGCCGCGGCCGATCGGCTTGCTGGTGAAGAACGGATCGAAGATGCGCGGCAGCGCCTCGGCCGGGATCCCGCAGCCGCTGTCGGCAATGCTGACCCAGGCCTCGCCGTCCTCTGCGCCGGTGGTGAGTACGATGGTGCCGCGGTTGTCGATCGACTGGCCGGCGTTGATCAGCAGGCTCATCAGTACCTGGTTGATCTCCGACAGGTGGCATTCCACCAGCGGCAGATCGCCGTAGTGCTTCTCCACCCGCACCTTGTACTTGAGGTCGTTCCAGACGATGTTGAGGGTGGATTCCAGGCCCTTGTGCAGGTCCGAGGGCCGCATCGGATCGCCGCGGCCGACGTAGGAGAACTCCTTCAGGTCCTGCACGATCTTGGTCACGCGCTCGATGCCCTCGCGCGACTCCGCCAGCAGCTTGGGCAGGTCGCCGAGGATGAAGTCGATGTCCAGGCGCTCGCGCTGGGCGCGCACGTCCTGCTGCGCTGCGGCCGGGTCGGGCGCCTGCAGCGCCTCGTCGTGGCATTCGATCAGCGCGAACAGCGCGCCGATGTATTCCTGCAGCGTGCCCAGGTTGGAGTGCACGTAGCCGATCGGGTTGTTGATCTCGTGCGCGACGCCGGCGGCGAGCAGGCCGATCGAGGCCATCTTCTCCGACTGCAGCAGCTGTTCCTGGGTGCCGGCGAGGCGGCGATGCGCGGCCTGCAGCTCGTCGTGGCGACGCTGCAGCTCGGCCTGTCCGGCATTGCGCTGGGACACGTCCTCGAGGGTGACCAGGTGGCGATCGACGCCGTCACGCTGGCCGCCGCGCACCACGATCTCGAGCACCATGCCCGAGGGCGCGGTGACTTCGCCCGCCCAGCGGCCGCTGCTGCGCGCATGCTCCCAGGCGCTCGCCGGCAGCAGCGCCAAAAGATCGTCGGGGCCCTGGCCCGGCAGGGCGCGCTCGGCCAGCGCATGGGCCGAGGCATTGGCAAGCAGCGGGCGGCGATCACCGTCGAGCAGGATCACCGCGTTCTCGGAGGTGCGGAACGCCCAGTCGAGGTCGCCGCAGGCCTGCGCGATGCCGGGGTCGTCCTGCCTGTCGCTGCCGTGTCCGCTCATCCCACTCCGAGACAGCGCGCCTGGGGACGGGCGCCCGGCTGTCCACGCGAATCGTACACGCCGGTGGATTCGACGCGGCCGATATGGCGCAGCGCCCAGCCCACCTCGCGCCGGCGCCGCGACAGCAGCACGCCGTTGGCCTGGTTCTGCTGGCGCAGCGCTTCGAGGCGTTCGGCGGCGATCACGCCCGGTTGCGCCGACTCGGCGCGCCGCAGCGCGTCGAGCTTGGCGGCAGTGGAGCTGAGCAATGCGTCGACGTCGTTCTCCAGCAGCGCCCGGCGCTCGGCGTCGAGGGCGCGTTCGAGCGCTTCGAGCGGATGGTCGGCAACGGCGACGGCGTGCATCGTCAGCCGCCCAGTTGCCGATCGAGGTCGAGCATGCGCGAGGCCACCGCCTGCGCGTCGACCTGGTAACTGCCGTCGGCAATCGCGGCACGCAGCGCGTTGACGCGCGCCACGTCGATGCCGGCCGGGCCGGTGCCGAGCTCGCGCTCCAGCGCCTGCAGGCCTTCGGCCTCGCCGGTGAGGCGGACGCTTTCGGTGGCGGCAACGGGGCCGCGCTCGGCGCCGGCACGCACCGTCGGCACTGGCCGACTGGCCGTTTCGGCGGGCCGTGCGATTGGCCCGGTGCCTTCGATCTTGTGGGTCATGGCTCGCTCCTGGGGGTTCCCTGTCGGGCACTGTAACGGCGCCCGTCGCGGGAACTTGAACCCGAGCTTGAATCGGCCTCCAGGCAGGTCATGGCAGCAGTTCGACCAACCCCTCGGCGACCAGGCGCCCGCGCAGGACGCGGCGCGAGGAGACGTTCTCCACCCCGATGCGGCCACCGGTCTGGGCCGGCCCCAGCGCGCGCCCAGGCATCCGCACCTCGACCCCGCCGGTGCGCGAGACCAGCACCACCGGGTCGCCGCGGCGCAGCGGGGCGCCCAGCGACAGGTCGTTTTCGGTCGGCACCACGCCGGGCGCGAGGGCGCGGCTGGGCACGCGGCCCACCAGCGCCACAGGGTCCTGGAAAGTCTCCCCGCCCGCGGCGCCGACATCCCGGCGCTGCACCACCAACTGCTCGGCGGTGATCGGCACCCCGCTGGCGGCGGGCGTGCGCAGCACCACCACCTCGGCCTCGCGGCGCACGCGCACCGGTACATACAGTTTCCAGCCCGGACTGTCGTCGCAGCGCACCTGGGCGGTGGTCGGACCGGTGGCCACCGCCTGCAGCGGCTGCGTGCAGCGCCGCAGCCGCAGCGAGTGCGCCAGCACCGCTTCGGCAGACTGGGCATCGCCGGCGCCGACGGCGGCGACGGCGGCCTCGGCGATCGATTCCAGTGGCTGCATCGATATCGCCATCGCAGGGCCGGCCACTCCGACGACGGCCAGCAACAGCCCGAGCACGGCGCGATGGCACGATCGCCGGGCGTGACGCAGCGCCTTGGATTCGACAACGGGCACGGATTGCTCCTGTGTGACGGGACCTTCTGGATCGCTTGCTGCAAGTGCTGTGCCTGGGTTTCCGGCCTGAGCGCCCTTGTCTGGTGGGAAAACGGGGCTTCGGATGGGCCACAGCGCCACGGGGGGAGGTGGTGCACCGCTCGGGCAGACGTCCATGTCCGCACTCGCGGCCGCGGCACATCCATGTGCCGCTTGCACCACCTCCCCCCGCGTCGCTGCGGCGTCGCTGCCCCCGGTCCAAGCCTTCGGCTCAGAGCCGCGGTGAGGTCTGAATCTCTGCGGGCGCGGGGGTCTTACACGGGTATCGGGAGAGCTGGCCGACCAGCCGGCACCGCAAAGCGGGCAGTTGCTTGCCGAAGCGTTCGAACGCAATGAGCCGGGAGCCGCGTACTGGCGGTCGGGGGTCGCGACAAGCGCGCCATGGATGGCGCGCGCCCGAGTCAGGGCAGGAAGCCCTGACCGAGGGAAAAGCGACCCCCGGCCGACAGGACGTGGCGTCGGTCCGCAGGCGGGGAGTCTGCTTGAGGCGATCTCGGTCCCGCAGGGATGACGTGGCTTTCCGTCACAGCGCCCAGATCACCGGGATCCAGCGCCTCGGCCACCTCAAGATCCGGCCCGCGCGGCCGACACCCTGTTCCATGAGCCAGGACCTGCTTGACCGCATCGACCAGCGCACCCGGCTGGCCGGCCACAACCGGCTGGCGCTGCTGCTGTTCCGGCTGGGCAGCCGTCAGCTTTTTGGCGTCAACGTGTTCAAGGTCAAGGAAGTGCTGCAGCGGCCGCCGCTGTTCACCCTGCCGCAGCTGCCCAAGGCCTTTGCCGGCGCCGCCGACGTGCGCGGCCGCAGCGTGCCGGTGCTCGACCTGGCGCGCGCGATCGGACATGACGGCGAGGACGTCGGCGAGCCCAACTACCTGGTCGTGACCGAGTTCAACCGCACCGTGCAGGGCTTCCTGGTGGCCGGCGTGGACCGGATCGTCAACATCGCCGTCGAACACATCCAGCCCCCGCCCGACCTCGGCGGCGACTGCAACTACCTGACCGGCGTCGCCCGCCACCAGGGCGAGCTGATCCAGCTGATCGACGTGGAAAGCGTGCTGGCCGAGTCGGCCCCGCGCGGCAGCGACCTGGGCACGCTCGCGCCGGTGCCGATGAACGGCGGCCCGCGCGAAGTGCTGGTGGTCGACGACTCGCGCGTGGCCCGCAACCAGATCCGCGCGGTGCTCGAACAGCTGGGGCTGGAGGCGGTGCTGCTCTCGGATGGCCGCCAGGCGCTGGACCACCTGCAGGCGCTGGCCCGCAACGGCGAGCCGCCGGGCGAGCGCTACGCGATGGTGATCTCCGACATCGAGATGCCGGCGATGGACGGCTACACCCTGACGACGGAAATCCGTCGCGACCCGGCCCTGCGCGGCCTGTTCGTGCTGCTGCACACCTCGCTGTCGGGGGTGTTCAACCAGGCCATGGTCGAGCGCGTGGGCGCCGACGACTTCGTGCCCAAGTACTCCGAACGCGAGCTGGCGCAACGGGTCACCGCCCGGGTCAGCGCCCTGGGCTGAGCTCCGGCGGCGCTCGCGGGGCACCGCTGGCACACCGCTTGCCTGTCCTCCAGGGCGTATCCGCCCCCGGAGGGCCCATGTCCGATTTCCTTGGCATCCACGGCACCGCGCTTGCCCTGCGCGAGCAGCGCCTGCAGTTGCTCAGCGCCAACATCGCCAACGCCGACACCCCGGGCTACAAGGCCCAGGACCTGGATTTCAACAGCGCGCTGTCCGCGGCGCTGCACCCGGCCAGTGCGGCCGGCGGCGATGCGATCACCGCCGCCAGCGAGGCCGCGCGCTACACCCGGGCCTCGTCGCAGCCCAGCCTCGACGGCAACACCGTCGACGGCGACCGCGAGAACGCGGTGTTCGCCCAGGCCACCCTCGAATACCGCGCCTCGATGTCCTTCGTCGAGTCCAAGGTGCGCGGAATGCTGACCGCGATCACCGGCCAGTGAGCGCCATGACCGGAGCCCGCCCATGAGCAACCTGCCGATCTTCGACGTCGCCGGTTCGGCGATGAACGCGCAGTCGGTGCGACTGAGCACCATCGCCTCCAACCTGGCCAACGCCAACTCGGTGTCGGGCAACCCCGACGAGGTGTTCCGCGCCAAGCAGCCGGTGTTTTCGGCCACGACCATCGAGGGTAACCCGGCGCTGGCCGGCGTGCGCGTGGACGAAGTGCTGGACAGCAACGCCGCGCCGCTGCGGCGCTACGAACCCGGCCACCCGCTCGCCGACGGCGAGGGCTACGTGTACGCGCCCGACATCGACCCGGTGGCGCAGATGGTCGATCTGATTTCCGCCTCGCGCAGCTACCAGGCCAACGTCGAGGTCTTCAACGCCGCCAAGGAACTGGCGATGGCCACCCTGAACATGGGCCGCTGAGCGCGCCCGCCCGAGGATCCACCATGACCACGATTGCCAATGGCAGCGACTACGCCTCGCTCGGCCTCGGCCAGCAGCAGGCCACGCGCAGCAGCGCGCTCGGCCAGGCCGATTTCCTGCACCTGATGACCGAACAGCTCAAGAACCAGGACCCGCTCAAACCGCTGGACAACAACCAGTTCCTCGGCCAGCTGGCGCAGTTTTCCACCGTGCAGGGCATCGAAGGGATGCAGGGCGCGATGGCGGCGATGGCCAGCGTGATGGAGTCCGACCAGACCCTGCGCGCGGCTTCGCTGGTCGGCCACGACGCCCTGGTCGCGATCGACTCGGTGCCGCTGGCCGCGGGCGCGGGCCTGCGCGGCGAAGTCGTGGCGGCTTCGGCCGGACCGGTCACGCTCGACGTGGTCGACGCCAACGGGGTGCGCGTGCGCCGCATGACGGTGGACGCCACCGCTGCAGGCGCCGCGTCCTTCGAATGGGACGGCCGCGACGAGACCGGCAACACCGTCGCCGCCGGCAGCTACAGCTTCCGCGCCGTCACCGGCGCCAGCGATCCATCGGCCAAGGACGCCGAGCTGCTGCCGATCCGCGCCAGCGCGCGCGTGGACAGCGTTTCGATCGAACCCAACGGACTGTTCCTCAACCTCGCCGGCATGGGCAGCGTCCCGCTGTCGGCGATCCACCGCATCGGCTGACCGCCGCGCGTCCGCGCGACGTGCGGACCTTCCTTCCAAGGAGCACACCATGAGTTTCCTGATCTCGCTGAGCGGCATGAACGCAGCGTCGGCCGACCTCAACATCACCTCCAACAACATCGCCAACTCCAACAGCACCGGCTTCAAGCAATCGCGCGGCGAGTTCGGCGACGTGTTCGCGGCCTCCGCGCACGGCCTGTCGAGCAACACCATCGGCGCCGGCGTGCGCCTGCAGCGCGTGGCCCAGCAGTTCGCCCAGGGCAACGTCGACCACACCGGCAAGTCGCTGGACATGGCGCTGAGCGGTGAGGGCTTCTTCACCCTGGCAGGCGGCGGCGGCATCTCGTATTCGCGCGCCGGCAACTTCGGCGCCGACCGCGAGGGCTACGTGGTCAACCCGACCGGCCAGCGCCTGCAGGTGTTCATGCCCAATGCCAGCGGCGACGGCTTCGACACCGGCCGCATGGGCGACCTGCGCCTGGCCACCGGCGATGCGCCGCCGCGCGCCACCGAGCACGTCTCGCTGGGCCTGAACCTGCCGGGCAACGCCGCCGCGCCGGCGATGGCGCCGTTTGCCGCCAGCGACCCGGAGACCTACAACCACACCACCTCGGTGACCGTGTACGACTCGCTGGGTGCGCCGCATTCGCAGTCGATGTACTTCGTGCGCACCGCCAATGCCAACGAATGGCAGGTGCACACCCAGGTCGACGGCGTCGACGTGGGCGGTGCGCAGACGCTGCAGTATTCCAATACCGGCACCCTGATCACGCCGGCCAACGGCGAGATTGCCCTGCCGACCCACACCATCCCGGGCGGCGCCGCGGCGCTGGACCTGACCCTGGACCTGGAACGCACCACCCAGTACGGCGACCGATTCGGCGTCTCCGCGCTGATCCAGGACGGCCATTCGACCGGTCGCCTGAGCAACATCGAGGTCTCGGCCGAGGGCGTGGTCAGCGCGCGCTACAGCAACGGCGTGTCCACGCCGCTGGGCCAGGTGGCGCTGACCAACTTCGCCAATCCGCAGGGCCTGCAGCCGGTGGGCGACAACGCCTGGGCCGAAACCCACGGCTCCGGCCTGGCCCGGCGCGGCGCGGCCGGCAGCGCCGAGTTCGGCGCGGTCCAGGGCGGCGCGCTGGAAGCCTCCAACGTCAACCTCACCGAGCAGCTGGTGAACATGATCACCGCGCAGCGCAACTTCCAGGCCAACGCACAGATGATCCAGGCCCAGGACGCGCTGACCCAGACGGTCATCAACATCCGCTGACCACGCGGCGCCAGCGGCTGCGGCCCGCTGGCGCCGATCCGCGCGCCGCCGCGGCACGGATGTTGCAGCGGCAGTGGGCAAGGGCGCGACGCGCCCGCCCGACCGCCACAGCGAGGTCCGCATGGACAAGTCCCTCTACATCGCGATGACCGGCGCCAGCGCCACGCTGCGCGGCCAGGCCTCGGTCGCGCACAACCTGGCCAACGTCGACACCACCGGCTTCCAGGCCACCCTGAGCGGCACCGTTGCCGCGCCAGTCGAAGGCCCGGGGCTCGCCTCGCGGGTCGCGGCCTCGCAGCGCACGCTGGGCGTGAGCGACGCCGCCGGCGCGCGCACCACCACCGGCAATCCACTGGATGTCGCGCTCGCACCCGGCCACTGGCTGGCGGTGCAGGACCGCAACGGCGGCGTGGCCTATACCCGCGCCGGCGACCTCCAGCTCAACCAGAACGGCCTGCTGACCACCGCCAGCGGGCTGCAGGTGCTGGACGAAGGCGGCGCGCCGATGGCGCTGCCGCCCAGCGATGCGATCGAGATCGGCGGCGACGGCACCATCTCGGTGGTGCCGCAGGGACAGCCGATGGCGACCATGGCCGCGGTCGGCCGCCTGCAGGTGGTGGCAGTGGCAACCCGCGACATGGCCCGCGGCGACGACGGACTGATGCGGCTGCCGCCGGGCGCCGAACCGCCACCGCCCGCCGCCGGCAACGTGCTGGTCGCCGGCGTGCGCGAAGGCAGCAACGTCGATGCGGCCGGAATGCTGGTGTCGATGATCGAGCTGGCGCGCCAGTTCGAGATGCAGGTACGGGTCTTGCAGAGCGGTGATGAAACCGCCCGCAGCGCCAACACCCTGCTGTCCACGCGCTGAGCGCGACCACTTCACTGACGGAATCCCGCCATGACCCAGGCTCTATGGATCGCCAAGACCGGCCTCGACGCGCAGCAGACGCGCATGGCGGTCATTTCCAACAACCTCGCCAACACCAACACCACCGGTTTCAAGCGCGACCGCGCCAGCTTCGAGGACCTGCTCTACCAGACCACCCGCCAGCCCGGCGGCGCCACCTCCGAGCAGACCAGCCTGCCCACCGGCCTGTCGACCGGCACCGGCGTGCGCGTGGCCGCGACGGCCAAGGAGTTTGCCCAGGGCAGCCTCGGCCAGACCGGCGGCGCGCTGGATGTGGCGATCAACGGCCGCGGCTTCTTCGAGGTGCTGCTGCCCGACGGCAGCACCGCCTACACCCGCGACGGCAGCTTCAAGATCAACGCCCAGGCCGAACTGGTCACCAACTCCGGCTTCCCGGTGCAGCCGGGCCTGCAGCTGCCCGAGGGCGCGCAGTCGATCACCATCGGCGCCGACGGCACGGTCAGCGTGCAGCTGGCCGGCCAGGCCGAGCCGGTGCAGGTCGGCGCGCTGACCATCGCCGATTTCGTCAATCCCGCCGGCCTGCAGGCCAAGGGCGAGAACCTGTTTGTCGAGACCGGCGCCAGCGGCCCGGCGCAGAGCGGCGCGCCCGGCGAGAACGGCACCGGCCTGGTGGTGCAGGGCTCGCTGGAAGGCTCCAACGTCAACGTGGTCGAGGAGCTGGTGTCGATGATCGAGACCCAGCGCGCCTACGAAACCAACGCCAAGGCGATCTCGACCATCGATTCGATGCTCGCCTACCTCAACAACAAGCTGTGAGCACGCCGATGAAAGCGCTCCTCGCCTGCGGCCTCGTGCTCGTCCTAGGCGGCTGCGCCGCCACCATGGGCGACGCGCGTCCCTTCGCCGCGCATGCCGCGCCCGTGCACGGGGCCGCGGCGCCGTTGGGCTATGCGGCGGTGCCGGCAGCCGCGGTGGCCGGCAACGGCGGCGGCTCGATCTATGCCTCGGCCGGCGGCGGCAACCGCGCCATGTCCCTGTTCCAGGACAACAAGGCGCGCAGCGTCGGCGACCTGCTGACCATCGTGCTGGTCGAGAACACCCGCGCCCGCACCAATGCCACCACCGCGGTCAGCAAGGAAAGCGGCGTGGACATCGCTGCGCCAACCATCTTCGGCCAGGACATCACCTACAACGGCCGCCCGCTGCTGCAGGCCGGGATCGAGGGCACGCGCGACTTCGCCGGTCGCGGCGACAGCGCCCAGAGCAACCAGCTGGCCGGCAACATCACCGTCAGCGTCGTCGAGGACCTCGGCAACGGCAACCTGCGCGTGGCCGGCGAGAAGCGCATGCGCCTGAACCAGGGCGACGAGCTGGTGCAGATTCAAGGGCTGGTGCGGGCGGCCGATATCGGACCCGACAACCGGATCAGCTCCGATCGCGTCGGCCAGGCCGAGATCCTCTACGGGGGTCGCGGCACGCTGGCGCGTTCCAACGCGATGGGCTGGCTTGGCCGGTTCTTCAATTCCGCTGCATTCCCGTACTGAGGGCCGCGACATGACACCGACCATCGCGCGCCGCCTGTTTCCCGCCCTGGCCACCTGCCTGCTGGCGGCCCTGCTGTCGACGGCGCCTGCGCCGGCGCAGGCCGAGCGCATCAAGGACCTGGCCCAGGTGGCCGGCGTGCGCGGCAACCCGCTGGTCGGCTACGGCCTGGTGGTGGGCCTGGACGGCAGCGGCGACCGCACCAGCCAGACGCCCTTCACGGTGCAGAGCCTGAAGACCATGCTCGACCAGCTTGGCGTCACCATTCCGCCGGGCGTCAACCCGCAGCTCAAGAACGTGGCCGCGGTGGCGATCCAGGCCGAACTGCCGCCGTTCGCCAAGCCGGGCCAGACCATCAACGTCACCGTTTCCTCGATCGGCAACGCCGGCTCGCTGCGCGGCGGCAGCCTGCTGATGGCGCCGCTCAAGGGCGCCGACGGCCAGGTCTATGCGATCGCGCAGGGCACGCTGGTGGTCAGCGGCTTCGGCGCCTCGGGCCGCGACGGCTCGCGCATTTCCACCAACGCGCCCAACGGCGGCAGCATTCCCAACGGCGCCATCGTCGAGCGCGCCGTGCCCGGCGCGGCGCCGAGCGACGTGGTCACGCTCAACCTGCACGAATACGACTTCACCACCGCCTCGCGCATCGTCACGGCCATCGACAGCGCCTTCGGCCCGGGCCGCGCGCGCGCGCTCGACGGCGTCACCATCGAGGTCACGCCGCCGGCCGGCGACCGCATCGGTTTCCTGGCGCGGCTCGAGACGCTGGACATCACCCCCGGCGCGGCCGCGGCCAAGGTCATCGTCAACGCCCGCACCGGCACCGTGGTCATGGGCGGCGAGGTCAAGGTGATGCCGGCGGCGGTGTCGCACGGCTCGCTCACCGTCTCGGTCACCGAGAGCGTGCAGGTCAGCCAGCCCGGCGCGTTCGGCCGCGGGGGCACCGTGGTCGCGCCGCAGTCCTCGCTGGAAGTGAGCCAGGACGGCGGCCGCATGTTCCTGTTCGAAGGTGGATCGTCGCTGGAGGCGATCGTGCGCGCGGTCAACGCCGTCGGCGCCGCGCCGGGCGACATTGTCGCGATCCTCGAGGCGCTCAAGCGTGCCGGTGCGCTCCGCGCCGAGCTCGAGGTGATCTGAGTACGCCATGCGCCTGCCCGCCGCCAGCCCGATCGATCTCGCATCCGCGCAGGCCACGCCGCGCGCGGACATCGAGAAGGCGGCGCGCGAGCTGGAAACGCAGTTCGCGCAGATGCTGATCAAGTCGATGCGCAGCGCCTCGCCCGACGGCGGCCTGGGCGGCGACACCCGCTACCGCGACATGTACGACCAGCAGCTGGCGCGCGAGCTGGGCAAGGGCCGCGGGCTGGGCCTGGCGCCGATGATCATGCGCCAGCTCGAACGCAGCACCGGCGCCACGACCGAGGCGGCCGCTGGCGCCTTGCCACTGCGCGGTACCGGCGCGCCTGCGGCGGCGATGCCGCTGGCGCCCGGCGCCGCGATGCCGGCAATGCTGCCGCTCGCGCCCACGCGCTCGGGCGTGTCGATGCCGGGCATGGACCTGCAGGCCTACGCCATGCCGGCGCCGTCGCCCACACCGGATTTCAACCATGCCGCGTTTGCCGGCGCCGAGGACGCCCCGCTGGATGCGAGCTCGCCGGAAGCCTTCGTGCAGTCGATCTGGCCGCAGGCGCAGAAGGCCGCGGCCGAACTCGGCGTGCCGGCCAAGGCGCTGGTCGCCCAGGCTGCGCTTGAAACCGGCTGGGGCCGGCGCCTGGCCGGCCGCAAGGACGCCTCGTCGCTGAACCTGTTCGGCATCAAGGCCACCGGCAGCTGGAAGGGCGAGCGCATGAGTTCGCGCACCCACGAGTTCGTCGCCGGCAAGCGCGTCGACGAGCGCGCCGACTTCCGCGCCTACGGCTCGGTGGCCGAAAGCTTCGCCGACTACACCCGCCTGATCGGCAAGGACCGCTACGCCGCCGCGCGCGGCACCGGCGGCGACGTGCAGCGCTTCGCCAGCGCACTGCAGAAGGCCGGCTACGCCACCGATCCGTCCTACGCCGCCAAGATCACCGCGATCGCCAATGGCGCCACGCTCAACCGCGCCCTCGCCGCGATGCCCGCACGCGGCGACGCGGCGGTGCAGTACGCGTCCGCACCGGCACCAGCGCCGGCGACGACCGCCACCAACACCGTCGCGGCGCTCGCCGTCGGCCCCAGGGGATAAACCATGTCCGGCATGCTCAGCTCCGGCACCTCCGCGCTGCTCGCGTTCCAGCGCGCGCTGGGCACCGTCAGCCACAACGTCGCCAACGCCTCGACCCCCGGCTACAGCCGCCAGCGGGTCGAACTGGCTTCGCGCCCGGGCCAGCCCGAGGGCGCCAACTGGGTCGGACAGGGCGTCAGCGCGACCAGCCTGCAGCGGCTCGCCGACGGCCTGGTGTTCGCGCGCCAGGTCGACAGCAGCGGCGAACTCGGCAGGCTCGGGCAGCTGTCCTCGCTGTCCGGCCGCGTCGATGCCCTGGTCTCGGATCCGGCGACGGGCATGACCGCGCAGTGGTCGGCGTTCTTCAACGCCGCCGACGCGCTGGCCGCCGATCCCGGCTCCAGCGTCGCCCGCGGCCAGCTGCTGGCCAGCGGCGAGCAGTTGGCCGGGCGCTGGCGCTCGCTCGACGGCCAGCTGTCCGCGCTCGAGCAGGAGGCCGGGCAGCGCCTGCAGGGCACCGTGTCCGATGCCAACCAGCTGTCGCTGGAGATCGCCGACCTCAACCGCGCCATCCACGCCGGCGGCAGCAAGGTCGCGCCCGACCTGCTCGACGCCCGCGCCCTGCGCATCGAGCGCCTGGCCGGCCTGGTCGGCGCCACGGCGGTGGAGCAGGACGGCGGCATGCTCAACGTGTTCACCGCCGGCGGCCAGCCGCTGGTGCTGGGCGCGCAGTCGATGAAGCTCAGCACCGTGGTCGATCCGCTGCGACCCGACCGCCAGTTGCTCGCCGTGGACAGCCCCGGCGGCAGCGTGCGCCTGCCCTCGTCGAGCGTCTCGGGCGAGATGGGCGGCGTACTCGAATTCCGCGCGCGCGTGCTCGACCCCGCGCGCGCCGAACTCGGCCGCCTGGCCACCGTGTTCGCGACCTCGTTCAATGCCGCGCAAAGCGCCGGCGTGGACTACAACGGCGCGCCCGGCGCGGACTTCTTCGCACTGTCGCCGCCGCGCGTGGATGCGCATACCGGCAACGGTGGCAACGCGACGATCAGCCCGCGCATCGACGACGCCTCCGCGCTCAAGGGCCACGACCTGGTGCTGCGCTTCGACGGCGCCTGGTCGGCCACCCGCGCCGACACCGGCGAGGCGGTGCCGATGACCGGCAGCGGCACCGCGGCCGATCCGTTCCGCGTCGCGGGCATGGCCTTCGAGGTCGGCGGCACGCCCGCGGCGGGCGATCGTTTCGCACTGCGCCCCTCGGCCGATGCCGCCGCCAGCCTGCGCGTGGCACTGACCGATGGCGCGCAGATCGCCGCGGCCTCGCCGCTGCAGGCCAGCGCCGATGCCGGCAACCTCGGCGACGCCCGCGCGGCCTCGGCCCAGGTCACCAATACCGCGGCGTTCGCAGGCTTCACCGGTGCGACCATCGAGTTCATCGACGCCAACCAGTACACCATCGACGGCAACGGACCCTATGCCTACACCCCCGGCAGCCCGATCGCCGATGCCGCGGGCGGCTGGTCGCTAACGCTGGAAGGCGCGCCCGCGGCCGGCGACAGCTTCAGCCTGGCCCGCACCCCGCCGCGCTCGACCGACAACGGCAATGCGCGCGCGCTGGGCGGGCTCGACCAGCAGGGCATCCTCGACGGCGGCAACCTCTCGTTGACCGCCGGCCTGACCCAGCTGACCGCGCGCGTGGGCACCGACGCGCGCCACGCCAACCTGAGCCATGAGGCGCAGAGCGCGATCCACGCGCAGGTGACCGCCGAGCGCGAATCGGTGAGCGGCGTGAACCTCGACGAGGAAGCGGCCGACCTGCTGCGCTACCAGCAGGCCTACCAGGCCGCGGCGCAGATCATCGCCACCGCCGACACCATGTTCCAGACGCTGCTGTCGGCCGTGCGCCGCTGAGGATCGATCATGAGCGCTCTAAGAATGTCCACCGCCGCGCTGCACGCCCAGGGCCTGCAGGGGATGCTGCAGCAACAGCAGCGCGTGGCGCGCACCCAGCAGGAGCTGGTCAGTGACAGCAAGCTGCTGCGCGCGGCCGACAACCCCTCCGGGATGGCGCGCGCACAGGGCCTGGATCACGCGCTGGCCTCGCTGCAGCAGCAGGGCAGCAACGCCAACCTGGTCGAGCACCGCCTGCGCACGCAGGAAGGCGCACTGACCGATGTCGGCAGCCAGCTCGATCGCGCGCGCGTGCTGGCGGTGCAGGCCAACAGCGGCGCGCTGTCGGACCAGGACCGCGTCTCGATCGCGGCCGAGCTGCGCGCCGTGCGCAGCGAGCTGCTGGCGATCGCCAACCGCGACGACGGCAACGGCCGGCGCCTGTTCGCCGGCACGCGCGACGGTGTCATTCCCTTTGCCGACAACGCCGGCACGGTGACCTATGCCGGCGACGGCGGACGCAACAGCGTCGAGGTCGGCCCCGACCACTGGGTGTCCGACGGTGACGCCGGCAGCGACGTGTTCCTGCGCGTGCGCACCGGCGACGGCATCCTGCGCGGCAGCGCCGCGGCGGCCAACACCGGCAGCGGCGTGCTGCAGTCCAGCGGGGTCACCGACCACGCGGCCTGGGCCGGGCAGTCGCTGCGCGTGGAGTTCACCGCCGCCGACGCCTGGCGCGTGCTCGACGGCACCGGCAACGAGCTGGCCACCGGCAGCTACACCGACGGCGCCACCATCAGCGCCGGCGGCATGCAGCTCACCCTGACCGGCACGCCCGCGCCGGGCGACAGCTTCGCCATCGAACCTGCGCCCACGCGCGACGTGTTCGCCACCCTGCAGGGCCTGGCCGATGCGCTGGAGGCGCCGGTGTCCACCGCCGCCGAGCGCGCACGGCGCGACAACCTGATCGGCGGCGCGCTGGGCGACATCGCCACCGCGCAGGACCACATGCTGGCGCTGCGCTCGGGCACCGGCACGCGCCTGGCTGCGCTGGACGGCGCCAGCGATACCCGCAGCGCCAGCGACCTCAGCCTGCAGGAGTCGCTGTCGGAACTGCGCGACGTGGATTTCGCCGAAGCCGCAAGCCGCCTGTCGCTGCAGCTCACCGCGCTGGAAGCGGCGCAGAAGACGATGCTGCGCGTGCAGGGAATGTCGCTGTTCGACCGGCTGTAGGCGGCAGCGGACTTTGCGGGGCGGCGCTAGAGCAACGCTGAAAAACTGTCATTTCGAGCGTAGCGAGAAGCACTTTTACAACAGCGAAGCTGGTCAATCCATGCTCTTGCAGTTTCCGAGATTGACCGGCTTCGCCGTTGCAAAGCTCTTCTCACTGCGTTCGGAATGACAAACCGGACTTTCTCAGCGTTGCCCTAAAGCTTGACAGCAGCCTGCCGTTACCCATTTCAGCAGCGGCGAGGACCAATCCCGGTCAGCACCCTGCGAACACCGGCCCAGCCTTCTCGTCGCCGCCGGACCCAACCTTCCAGGAGAAGCTTCCATGTCGTCAGTCATCAACACCAACGTGATGTCGCTCAACGCCCAGCGCAACCTGACCGCGTCCGGCGCCGACCTCGCCACCAGCCTGCAGCGCCTGTCGTCCGGCATGCGCATCAACAGCGCCAAGGACGACGCCGCCGGCCTCGCCATCTCGCAGCGCTTCACCACCCAGATCCGCGGCATGGACCAGGCTGCCCGCAACGCCAACGACGGCATCTCGCTGTCGCAGACCGCCGAAGGCGCGATGGCCGAGATCGGCAACAACCTGCAGCGCATCCGCGAGCTGGCCGTGCAGTCGCGCAACGCCACCAACTCCGCCTCCGACCGCGGCGCGCTGAACGCCGAAGCGCAGCAGCTGCTGGCCGAGATCGACCGCGTCGCCGGCACCACCAACTTCAACGACGTCAAGCTGCTCGACGGCTCGTTCGCAAACCAGAGCTTCCAGGTCGGCGCCAACCAGGGCGAGACGATCGACATCGCAAGCATCGTCAACGCGACGTCGGGCGCACTGGGCAGCTGGACCGAGGTGGGCACCACCACCTATACGCAGACGACTGCCGCGGCGACTGCCACGGCCTTCGCGACCGGCGTGTCCATGACCATCAATGGCGCGACGATCAGCACTGCCGCCGGCGCTGCCGACGCGCCGGCCGCTGCCGCCGCACTGCTGGCAGCGTTCAACACCGCCAAGGCCGACACGGCCGCCAATCCCGGCCTGGCCAACGTGACCATGGCCGCCTCGGGCGCGCTCACCTCGACCGACCAGAACCTGGCCCTGACCAACCTGACCAACGTCAGCGGCGTCACCGCGGGCACCACCGCCGGCGCCGCGACGACCGTCCCGGGCACGGCGCGGAACGGCTTCACCGGCCTCGACATCTCCACCGCGGCAGGTGCCGACAACGCGATGCGCGCGATGGACGGCGCACTGACGGCGATCAACACCGCGCGCGCCGACATGGGTGCCATCCAGAACCGCTTCACCTCGGTCGTGGCCAACCTGTCGACCTCTTCCGAGAACCTGTCGGCCGCGCGCAGCCGGATCCAGGACGCCGACTTCGCCAAGGAATCGGCGCAGCTCAGCCGCAACCAGATCCTGCAGCAGGCCGGTACCGCCATGCTGGCCCAGGCCAACCAGTCCACGCAGAACGTGCTCAGCCTGCTGCGCTGATGCTCCAAGCGGGTGCGGCCCAGGCCGCGCCCGCGCTTTCACGGGCACGGCGGCATTGCGCTCGCCGGGCCAGTCTTCAAGTCTCTCCAGCCATACCTTTTCCCCGCAGGCGCTGCGCAAGCCGCGCACCATGCCGCCAGCCGCGGCTTGCGCAGCGCCTGCGGGGCGCTTTTTCCAACGCAGCACCCCCCCAATCCCCTTGCTCGAGGAGCCCGCCATGCATCGCCAGCGCACTGAACGCCAGGTCCATGCCGCCGCCTCGACGCACGCCTGCCGGCAGGCAGCGCGATGAGCACCACCATCGGCACCGCCGGCAAGCTCGACGTGGCGACCATGGTCGCTCAGCTGGTTGCCGCCGACCGCGCCCAGCCCGACGCCCGCATCGCGCGCGGCGAGCGCCAGGTCAACTCCCAGATTTCCGCGATCGGCACGCTGCGCAGCGCGTTTTCCGCGCTCGGCACCGCCGTCAACGCACTCAGCTCGACCGACAACCTGCAGGCACGCAAGGCGATCCTGCCGGCCGATGCCAATTTTGCCGCGACCACCAGCGCCGGCGCCGCCGCCGGCCGCTACCAGATCGAAGTGCTGGCCCTGGCCAGCGCGCAGAAGCTCACCTCCGGCGCCTTCGCCGCCGACGCGGCGGTGGGCACGGGCACGCTCACCATCAGCGCCGGCGACACCACGCTCAGCATCGAGATTGCCGCGCCCGACAACACCCTGGCCGGCATCCGCGACGCGATCAACGCCGCTGCCGGCGGCAAGACCGTCACCGCCAGCATCGTCACCGGCGACGACGGCCCGCACCTGGTGCTCAACGCGGTCGACACCGGCAGCGCCGGCGCGCTGAAGATCAGCGCCAGCGGCGGCGACGGTGGCCTGTCCGCGCTCAGCTACGATCCCGACGGTGCCTCCGGCCTGTCGCAGCTGCTGCCCGCCGCCGATGCCCGCATCCGGGTCGATGGCATCGAGCGCACCAGCTCGTCCAACACCGTGACCGACCTGATCGACAAGGTCAGCCTGACCTTCACCAAGGCCGAGCCGGGCGCGGTCCGCGAGCTGCGCATCGAGGGCGACGCCAGCCTGCAGCGGAATTCGGTCAAGGGCTTCGTCAGCGCCTACAACGCCGCGCTCGGCGCGATCGGGCAGGTCACCGCCTACAACGTCGAGGCCAAGACCGCGGCCGCGCTCAACGGCGATGCGATGGTGCGCAACGCCACGCGCGAACTGCGCGACATCCTTGGCGACAACGTCATGGACCTCAAGGCGATCGGCATCACGATCAACAAGGACGGCACGCTCAAGCTCGATGAGGCCGCCTTCGACCAGGGCATGGCTGCCAGCCCCGAGGCTGCGTCGCGCCTGTTCGCCGCCGGCGGCCTGGCCGGCAAGGTCGATGCGGTGGTCGACCGCCTGATCGACCCGGACGGACTGCTGGCCGGCCGCAGCGAGAGCCTGAATGCACGCAGCAAGACGCTGGCCAGCCAGCGCAGCTCGCTCGACTTCCGCATGAGCCAGGCCGAATCGCGCTACCGCACACAGTTCACCGCGCTCGACGTGCTGCTGAGCTCGCTCCAGAGCAGCAGCGACTTCCTCACCCAGCAGCTCGCCACGCGCAGCTCAACGGACTGACATGAACGCCCGCAACCTCGCCAACCAGTACCGGCAAACCGGCGTGTCCAGCGCGGCGCTCGACGCCAGCCCGCACCGGCTGATCGCGCTGATGCTCGCCGGCGCGCGTGAACGCGCGCGCCTGGCCGCCGCCTGCCTCAAGCGCGGCGACCTGCCGCGCAAGTCGCAGGCGATCAGCGATGCCAGCGCCATCATCGGTGGCCTCAATGGCGCACTGAACCTGGAAGCCGGCGGCGAGATCGCCGATGGGCTGCAGGCGCTGTACGACTACGCGCAGCGGCGCCTGCTCGCGGCCAACGCCGAGAACGATGCCGCGCCGCTGCAGGAGGTCGACGACCTGCTCGGCGACATCGAATCGGCCTGGCTGGCGATCGCGCCACCGGAGACGGCATGACCCCGGTCCTGCCCGTCGTCGAAGTCCGCGCCGCGATCGCGGCCGAGGACTGGACGCTGGCCACCGCGCTGCTGCAGGCGCACGGTGCCGCCGTGGCCGCCGCGCTGGCCACGGTCGATTTCAACAAAACGCCACACGCGCCCTGGCTGGAACTGCTCGACGCCCAGCAGGCGCTCACCGATGAAATCCGCCAGGCGCGCGACGAGGTGATGCGCGCCATCGGCAAGCTCGGCCAGGACCAGCGCGGCGCGCGCGCCTGGCAGCAGGCGCTGGCATGACCACCCCGGCGGACGCGGCCCGGCTCCTGTTTGACGACACGCTCGCCTGCGAGGAACTGCGCCCGGCCGCCTTCGTGTCGGGGTCCGCGCACACCGGCCCGATGCTGGCCGCCAGCGGCGAGGCGCTGCTGCGCGCGCTGGCCGTGGTCGAGGACGGCCCCCGACCCGAAGAACCCGAATCCGGCGACCACGCCCTGCCCCGCATCGAAGCCAAACTCGACCTGCTGACCACCCTGGTGGCCGGCCTGTGCCGGATCGACGACGACCCGGTGCTTGCGCTGCAGTGGTCGGCGCGCGGCGCCTGTCTGGTGCTGGACGACCCGCCGCCGATCGGCAGCCCCGGCCTGTTCCGGGTGCGTCCGGCCGACTGGCTGCCCTCGACCCTGCTGCTGCCCGCCACCGCGATCGCGCACGAACCCGCCGAGGGCGGCGTGCGCGTCTGGCTGCGCTTCGACGCGCTGCCGGCGGTGCTGGAGGCCGCGCTGGAGCGCCACCTGTTCCGCATCCACCGCCGCGCCGTGGCGGAAAGCCGGCGCCCGCGCCAGGGCTTCTGAGCAACCTGTCACACTTCTACCCGGCCTGCGCGCAAGTCGCCGCGCGGCCCCGCTATGGTGGCGTTGGCGAGGCAGAGGGTGCGATGCGTTGCTGAAAGTATTGATCTGCGATGACCACACGCTGGTGCGCGCCGGCCTGCGCCGGCTGCTGGACTCCTTCACCGACATCGAAGTGGTGGCCGAGGCCAGCAATGCCGACGAAGCGGTGCTCCGTGCCCGCGAGTCGCTGCCCGACATCATCCTGCTCGACCTGTCGATGCCCGGCCGCAGCGGCTTCGACGCCCTGGCCGAGCTGCGCCAGACCAGCCCCGAGTGCGCGGTGGTGATCATGTCGATGCATGACGACGCGCTGCACGTGCGCGAGGCGCTGGCGCGCGGCGCGATCGGCTTCGTGGTCAAGGAGGCCGCGCCGGCCGAGCTGGAAATCGCGATCCGCGCCGCCGCCGCCGGACGCACCTACCTCAGCCCGCAGGTTTCGGCACCGCAATTGCAGGGCTACCGCAGCGGAGCCCCTGGCGAGGGCAACGTCGACGCGCTGCCGCGGCGCCAGCGCGAGATCCTCGACGCGCTGGGCGCCGGCCGCACCACCAAGCAGATCGCCGGCGACCTGGGGATCAGCATCAAGACCGTGGAAACCCACCGCGCGCGGATCATGGAGACGCTGGGCTGCCGCAATGCCGGCGAACTGCTGCGCATCGCCATGCGCCTGCACGACCGGCCCTGAGCCGGTCGGCACAAAGCGCCGCGTCGCGTCACTTCGATGCAGCGCCGCGTCGGAAACACGACGCGATGTAGGGGAATCCCCGACACCCCGACAGGGATGCCCTGAGCCGGACCCGGGTTCGCCCTGATTCGAGTTACGTCACGCGCCCATCACGATGGATTCCATGGCCGGCGACATGCCGGCACAGGGAGTCAGCGGCGATGAAAACCAGCATGCGCGTCGGGATGGTCCAGGGCGTCAACCTGACGCCACAGCTGCTGCAGTCGATCCGGCTGCTGCAGCTCACCGCACCGCAGCTGGAACAGGAGCTGCGCCAGGCGCTGGAGCGCAATCCGCTGCTGGAGCAGGACGAGGAGGCCGACGAGACCGAGGCCGACGCGCCCGAAGCAACGCTCGAAGCCGCGGCCTGGGACGAACTGCCGGAACCGGCGTTCCTGTCCGGCGGCGGCATTGGCGGCGGCGATGACGACGCGACGCTGCGCATCGCCGACGGCGAGTCCAGCGACCCGCGCCTGCGCCTGCTGCGCCTGCTGTCCCTGCACTGGAATCCAGAAGACCTCGAAGTCGCCGCCTGGTGGCTCGACCACTGCGACGACCGCGGCTACCTCGAGCAGCCGCTGGACGCGCTGCTGGCCGCCGCGCGCGCCGCCTTCCCGACGCGCGCCGGCGATGTCGGGGTGCTGCGCACGCGCCTGCTGCACGGCGACTGGCCGGGCATGGCCGCCGCCGACCCGGCCGAATGCCTGTCCGCGCAGCTGCGCGCCCTGCCCGAATGCGACGCCCGCGCCTGCGCGCTGCGCATCGTCGCCGGCCACCTGGACCTGCTGGCCGCGCGCGACGAGGCCGCGATCGCCGCCGCCACCGGCGCCAAGCCGGAGACCGTCAGTTCCGCACTGTCGATGATCCGGGGCCTGCGCCCGCATCCGGTGCAGGCGCCGACGGTCGACAGCGACGCGCACATCGTCCCGGACGTGGTCGCCTGGCACGGCGGCGGCGCCTGGCGCGTGGCGCTCAACCGCCGCGGCGCCCCGCAGCTGCGCCTGGCCGCGCACTGCGAGCGCGCGCTCGCCGGCAGCCAGCACGCCGCGCTGCGCGGCCTGCTCGACGAGGCGCGCTGGCTGGTGCGCGGCGTGGCCATGCGCAACGACACCCTGCTGCGCACCGCGCAGGTGCTGGTCGAGCGCCAGAGCGGCTTCCTCGACCAGGGCCCGGAGGCGATCCTGCCGCTGACCCTGCGCGAAGTCGCCGACACCATCGGCGTGCACGAATCCACGGTCTCGCGCATCGTCAGCGGCAAGTACATCCAGACCCCGCGCGGCACCTTCGAGCTCAAGCGCCTGTTCGCGGTGCGGCTGGAGGGCGCCGAGGTCGCCGGCAGCGCGATCAAGGCGATGGTCAAGCGACTGATCGATTCCGAACCGGCCGCCGCGCCGCTTGCCGACGACGTGATCGCCGGCCTGCTCGCGCGCCAGGGCGTGCGCATCGCGCGCCGCACCGTGGCCAAGTACCGCGACCAGCTGGCGATCGGGCCGGCGCGGGCGCGCCAGCGCCTGGCCCCGCGCCAGGCCCGACAGGAGTGCGTGTGATGCGCCAGATTTCCGTGCTGCTGGTCGACGACCATGCCGGCTTCATCTCCGCGGCCATGCGCCACCTGCGCCGCCTGCCCTGGCTGACCGTCGCCGGCACCGCCGGCAACGGCGTCGAGGCCATCGCCCAGTGCGAGGTGCTGCGCCCGGACGTGGTGCTGATGGACCTGGCCATGCCCGAGATGGGCGGGCTGCAGGCCACGCGCCTGATCAAGGCCCAGGACAACCCGCCCTACATCGTCATCGCCAGCCACTTCGACGACGGCGAGCATCGCGAGCACGCGCTGCGCGCCGGTGCCGACGCCTTCGTCAGCAAGCTGGCCTACATCCACGAGGTGCTGCCGCTGCTGGAAGCGCTCGCCGGCGTGGGCGATGGCAACAACACGGAGGCCTTGGCATGAGCGAGTCCCGCATCCTGGTCCTCGACCGCGACGAGGCCCGCGCTGAGCGCGTGGCCACCCTGCTCGAATTCATGGACTTCTCGCCGCGCATCGTCGACGACGCCGACGACATCGACCTGTCGCGCGCCCGCGGCAGCGACTGGGTCGCGGTCGTGGTCGGCGACGTCGGCGACGGCGAGAGCTGGAACGCGTTTGCCGCGTGGCTGGCCACCCAGGCCCTGCACCCGCCGGTGCTGGAGCTGCCGGGCCATGCTGCCGATGCAGGCTGGCGCGCCAGCCTGCACCCGCAGTCGGTGTGGCCGCTGTCGTTCCCGATCCGCCGCACCCAGCTGCAGGAAGCGCTGCGCCGCGCCAGCCTCAAGCGCATCGACGACGACGCCCGCCGCGACGTGCCCACCTTCGGCCCGACCGGGCGCAGCACCTGCGTGCTCGAGCTCAACCGCATGATCGACCAGGTCGCCCCGCACGACACCACGGTGCTGGTGCTGGGCGAGTCGGGCACCGGCAAGGAGGTCGCCGCGCGCGCCCTGCACGCGCGCTCGTCGCGCCGCGACAAGCCGTTCGTGGCGATCAACTGCGGCGCGATCCCGCCCGACCTGCTCGAAAGCGAGCTGTTCGGCCACGAGAAGGGCGCCTTCACCGGCGCGCTGACCCAGCGCAAGGGCCGCTTCGAGATGGCCGAGGGCGGCACCCTGCTGCTCGACGAGATCGGCGACATGAGCCTGCCGATGCAGGTCAAGCTGCTGCGCGTGCTGCAGGAGCGCTGCTTCGAGCGCGTCGGCGGCACCGTCACCATCAAGTGCGACGTGCGTGTGATCGCGGCCACGCACCGCGACCTCGAGGAGCGCATCGCCAACGGCGAGTTCCGCGAGGACCTGTTCTACCGCCTCAACGTGTTCCCCATCGAGATGCCGGCGCTGCGCGAGCGCGGCGAGGACCTGCCCGACCTGGTCGCCGCGATCACCCGCCAGCTGGCCGAGGCCGGCCGCGGCCAGGTGACCCTGGCCTCCGACGCCATCGCCGCGCTGCGCCACTACGCCTGGCCGGGCAACGTGCGCGAGCTGAGCAACCTGCTCGAGCGCCTGGCCGTGCTGCACCCGGGCGGCACCGTGCGCGCCCTCGACCTGCCGGCGCGCTACCGCGCCGCGGCCGCGGCCGCCGGCGAAGCGTTCGACCCGCCGGCAACAACGCCGAAAGCCGCTGCCGCCGCGTCCACCGACCCGGCGCAGCTGTCGGCCACCACCACCCTGCCGCCGCAGGGCATCGACCTGCGCGGGCACATGGCCGGCATCGAGCTGGAGCTGCTGCGCGCGGCGCTGGAACAATCCAACGGCGTGGTTGCCCATGCCGCGCCGCTGCTGGGCCTGCGCCGCACCACCCTGGTGGAGAAGCTGCGCAAGTACGGCATCGACCGCGACCAGGCGGCCACGCCCGCCGCCGGCGCGGACAGGCAGGCGGCGAGTTTCTGACGCGCCCGTGGCACGGGAATTGCCTGAGTCCATGCAGACCGACCTGCAGCCGACGCGATGACTGACGCCATTTCATCGATCCTTTCCCAGATCCGCGCGCACGAGATGCGCGCCGGTTCGGTGCATGGCGATGTCGCGCCCTCGAACGCGATCGACGTCGGCGGCGCAGGCAAGGCCGTCGAGGCGCCGGGATTCGCGCAGACCCTGTCCAACACCATCGACAAGGTCAGCGCGACCCAAGCCAACGCCGGCGCCCTGCAGCAGGCCTTCGAACTGGGCGACCCGCGCGCCGACCTCGCCCGGGTGATGGTGGCGATGCAGCAGTCGCAGGTCGCGTTCCGGGCCACGGTCGAAGTGCGCAACCGCCTCGTCCAGGCGTACCAGGACGTGATGAACATGCCGATCTGATCCGGCGCCCCGAACTTCGAACTCCCTTCCACCGACCCTCCTTCCGGCACCGACCATGAGCGTGATCGCACTTCCCAAGGCCACCGCCAGCCTGCGCGACCTGGGCCGCCTGCAGGACATCCCTGCGGTGCGCCAGCTCGGCTTGCTGGCGCTGCTGGCGGTGGCCATCGCGCTCGGGCTGTGGCTGTTCTTCTGGAGCCAGAAGCCGGACTTCGTGCCGGTCCAGGCCGGGCTGGACGCCAAGTCCACCGCCGAGGCCTCCGAGCTGCTGCGCAGCGCGCGCATCCCGTTCAAGATCGACCCGGCCACCGGTGCGCTGGCGGTGTCGCTCGACCAGGTCGCCGAGGCGCGCATGGCGCTGGCCGCGGCCGGCCTGCCGGCCTCGCAGGGCAACGGCTTCGAAACGATCCAGGGCGACCAGGGCTTCGGCACCAGCCAGTTCATCGAAAGCGCGCGCTACCAGCACGCGCAGGAGATCGAACTGGCCCGCACCATCGCCAACCTGCGCCCGGTGCGCGAGGCGCGTGTGCACCTGGCACTGCCCAAGCCGAGCGCCTTCACCCGCCAGCGCGACCCGGCCAGCGCCTCGGTGGTGCTGCAGCTGCGCGCCGGCAGTGCGCTCGAGCAGGGACAGGTCAACGCGATCGTGCACCTGGTGGCGTCCAGCATCCCGGGCCTGCCGCCGGAAGGCGTGACCGTGGTCGACCAGTTCGGCCGCATGCTCTCCAACGCCGACCCGCAGAGCGACGACGCGATCGGCGCCAAGCAGTTCGAGCAGCAGCGCCGGCAGGAATCGGTGTACGTGCAGCGCATCGAAGAGCTGCTCGAGCCGATGACCGGCCCCGGCCGCATCAGCGCCAAGGTCAGCGTCGACATGGACTTCGCCCAGACCGAGGAGGCGAGCGAGCGCTACGGCCCGCAGCCGGCGATGGTGCGCAGCGAACAGATTTCCGAATCCGGCACGCTCGGTGGCGGCGGCGACGCCGTCGCGCAGGGCGTGCCCGGCAGCGCCAGCAACACACCCGAGGCGGCCGCCGAGCCGGCCCCGGTTGCAGCCGCGGCCACCAGCGGCCCCGGCAGCCGCAGCGCGGTGCGCAACTACGAGATCGACCGCACCCTCACCCATACCCGCCAGGCGCCGGGCCGGATCCGCCGCGTCACCGCCGCGGTGCTGGTCGACAACGCCGCGCCGGCCGCGACCGTCGGCACCGCCGCGCCCAGCCCGGGCCGGCCGCTCAGCGCCGAGGAACTCACCCGCATCCAAACCCTGGTGCAGCAGGCAATCGGCTTCGATGGCGCGCGCGGCGACGTGGTGTCGGTGGTGAACGCACCGTTCGCCCGCGGCGCGATGGAAACGCCCATGGACGGACCGCCAATCTGGCAGCACCCGCGTGCGCGCGAACTGGTGCGCCTGGTGCTGGGCGGGCTGGCGGTGCTGCTGCTGATCTTCACCGTGCTGCGCCCGGCCACGCGCCAGCTGCTCGCCCCCAGGACCGTGACCGCCACCGTGCTGCCGCCCGCCGATGTCGACGACGAGCTGCCGGTGAGCCTGTCGGGTCCGTCGCAGGCGAGGGCGGAGGCCATCGGGGCACCGGCGGCCGCGATGGACCTCGACGACAAGCTCGAGATCGCGCGCACCGCGGTCAGCACCGATCCCAAGCGCGTGGCGCAGGTGGTCCGCGACATGGTGGCCTCCGATGGCTGACCCCGGGATCGCGCTGACCGGCGTGCAGCGCGCCGCCATCGTGCTGCTCTCGCTGGGCGAGGCGCAGGCGGCCGAAGTGCTCAAGCACATGGGCGCCAAGGAAGTGCAGAAGCTGGGCGTGGCGATGACCTCGCTGGGCGAGGTCGGCCGCGATTCGGTGACGCGCGTGTTCGACGAGTTCATCGACGTGCTGGCCCGTCCCTGCGGAATCGGCAGCGGTGCCGACGACTACGTGCGCGCGGTGCTGACCCAGGCGCTGGGCGAGGACCGCGCCAGCGGCCTGATCGACCGCATCCTGCTGGGCCGCAACACCACTGGCCTGGACACCCTGAAGTGGATGGATCCGCGCGCGATCGCCGAGCTGGTGCGCAACGAGCATCCGCAGATCATCGCCATCGTGCTGGCGCACCTGGACGGCGACCAGGCCGCCGAGGTACTCAAGTGCCTGCCCGAGCGCGCGCGCGTGGACGTGCTGCTGCGGCTGGCCACGCTCGACGGCATCCCGCCGCATGCGCTCAACGAACTCAACGACGTGATGGCGCGGCAGTTCGCCGGCAGCCAGAACATCAAGTCCTCGTCGGTAGGCGGGGTCAAGGTCGCGGCCAACATCCTCAACTTCATGGATTCGGGCCAGGACGAGGCGCTGCTGGGCGCGATCGGCGAGGTCGATGGCGAACTCGGCACCCGCATCCGCGACCTGATGTTCGTGTTCGACAACCTGGCCGAACTCGACGACCGCGCGATGCAGGCGGTGCTGCGCGAGATTTCCAGCGAGCAGCTGGCGCTGGCCCTGCGCGGCGCCGAAACCAGGGTGCGCGAGAAGATCACCGGCAACATGTCGCAGCGCGCCGCCGAGATCCTGGTCGAGGACATGGAGGCACGCGGCCCGGTGCGCCTGGCCGAGGTGGAAACCGCGCAGAAGGAAATCCTGGCCGTGGTGCGGCGCATGGCCGACAACGGTGACATCCAGATCGCGGTCAAGGCCGAGGTGCTGATTTGAACGGCATGGCCGCGCTGTCGGCCGACGATCCGCGCCTGGCCAGCGGCGTGGTGCGCTGGAATGCGCCGGGGCTGGTTGCGGTCGCGCCGGAGCCGGAGCCCGAGGCGCCCGCGCCCGCACTGCCCAGCGTGGAAGACCTGCAGGCGCTGGAGCGTGCGGCGCACGAGGACGGCTACGCGCGCGGACACGCCGAGGGCCTTGCTGCCGGCCAGGCCGACGTGCGGCGCATGGTGGCGCAGATCGAGGGCGTGCTCGATGGCTTCACCCGCCCGCTTGCCCGGCTCGATGGCGAAGTGGCCGAAGCGCTGGCCGACCTGGCCGTGCGCATCGCCGGCAGCCTGCTCGGACGCGCCTACCAGGTCGACCCGACCCTGCTGGCCGACCTGGTGCGCGAAGCACTGGAGGCGGTGGGCAGCGACAGCCGCGAGCTCGAGCTGCGCCTGCACAACGACGATTTCGGGGTACTCGCCCCGCACCTGGCCGGCCTGGACGGTGTGCGCCTGACCATCGACAGCGCGCTCGGCCGCGGCGAGCTGCGCCTGCACAGCGAGAGCGTGCGCATCGACGGCACCATCGCCTCGCGCCTGCAGTCGGTGCTTGCCGCCACCCTGGCCAGCAGCGAGGCCAGCGCATGACCACCGTTGCCGCCGCCAACTGGCTGGAAGCGCGCAACCTGCGCCTGGCCGCGCGCCTGCAGGCCGCCGATCCGCATCCGTCCTCGCTGGGGCTGGCGCGCGAGGGCGTGCTGCGGCGCGCGGTCGGGCTGACTTTGGAAGCCTCGGGCTGCAGCGCGCCACTGGGTTCGCGCTGCCGGGTCGAGACCGCGGGCGGACGCTGGGTCGACACCGAGGTGGTCGGCTTCTCCGGCGACCGCACCTACCTGATGCCCACCGCCGACCTCGAAGGCCTGCTTCCGAATGCGCGCGTGGTGCCATTGCGCCGCCGCGGCGAAGTCGCGGTTGGCGAGGGCCTGCTGGGCCGCGTCGTCGACAGCGACGGCGTGCCGCTGGACGGGCGCGGCCCGATCCGCGCCGAACAGTGGGTCGGCCTGGCCGGCACCGCGATCAACCCGCTGATGCGCGAGCCGATCACGCAGTCGCTCGACGTCGGCGTGCGCGCGATCAACGCGCTGCTGCCGATCGGCCGCGGCCAGCGCATCGGCCTGTTCGCAGGCTCCGGCGTGGGCAAGTCGACCCTGCTGGGGATGATGACCCGCTACACCGCCGCCGACATCATCGTGGTCGGCCTGATCGGCGAGCGTGGCCGCGAAGTGCGCGATTTCGTCGACAGCACGCTGGGCGAGGAAGGCCTGCGCCGCTCGGTCGTGGTGGCCACGCCCGCCGACCGGCCGCCGCTGGCACGCCTGCACGGCGCGCTGCGCGCCACCGCGATCGCCGAGTACTACCGCGACCAGGGCCTGCACGTGCTGCTGCTGATGGATTCGCTGACCCGCTTCGCGCACGCGCAGCGCGAGATCGGCCTGTCGGTGGGCGAACCGCCAACCACCCGCGGCTATCCGCCATCGGTGTTCGCCAAGCTGCCGCAGCTGGTCGAGCGCGCCGGCAACGGCGCCAACGGGTGCGGCTCGATCACCGCGTTCTACACCGTGCTCACCGAGGGCGACGACCAACAGGAGCCGATCGCCGACGCCGCGCGCGCGATCCTGGACGGCCACATCGTGCTCACCCGCCGCATCGCCGACGCCGGCCAGTACCCGGCGATCGACGTCGAGGTCTCGGTCAGCCGCGTCATGCAGGACATCACCGATGCGCCCTGGCGCGAGCGCATCCGCAAGCTCAAGCGGCTGATGGCCGCGCACTCGGCGCAGCGCGACCTGATCGCGATCGGCGCCTACCAGCGCGGCAGCGACCCGACCGTCGACGAAGCGGTGGCGCGCTGGCCCGCGATCCAGGCCTTCCTCGGCCAGGACGTGACCGAAGCCGCGGACGTCGAGGCCAGCCGCGCCGCGCTGGCCGCCCTGCTCGACGACGGCCCCGCCCCTGCCGCCGCCCCCATTCCCACCCAGGACTGATCCAGATGCGTTCGCAACGGCTCGATCCGCTGCTCAAGATCATGCAACAGCGCCAGGACGCGGCCGCACGCGACGTCGCCGACCGCGACCGCACGCTCGGCGAGCAGGAGCAGCGCCTCGAAGCGCTGCGCCGCTACGCCGAGGAGTACGCCGCGGCGCCGGCCCAGAGTTCGATTTCGCCGGCGCTGCTGGTCAACCGGCTCGCCTTCCGCGAGCGCCTGAACGCGGCCGTCGTGCAGCAGGCCGGGATCGTCGACCACAGCCGCCAGCTGACCGACGTCGAGCGCGCGCGGCTGATGCTCGCCAGCCGCGAGACCAAGGTGCTCGAGCAGCTGGCCGACAGCTACCGGGCGCAGGAGTCGAAGGTCGCCGAGCAGCGCGTGCAGCGCGAGATGGACGAACTCGGCGGCCGTCGCGCCCGCGTTGCCGCGCTGGCCGCGGACGAAGGCCAGACCCCATGACCGGCGCCGGTGCGATGTCGCTTGCCTCGGCCAGCCCGGCCCCGGCGCCGCCGACCCGTGGCGCCGCGCGCAGCGACGGCGCCGCGCAGCCGCCTGCGGACGCGTCCGCGCCAGACGCATCGGCCCGCGCCGACCGCGGCAAGGCCGCAGAAGGCGTGGCCAAGTCGGGTGAACAGGCCGAGGACGCAGCGCCGGCACCCGCACAATCGTTCGCACAGTTCCTCCTCCAGGCTCCGCCGGCAGCGCCTCCTCCGGCACCGGCGGCCGACGCTCCCGCAGCCGGCTCGGAGTCCGACGCCACCTCGCCCGAACAGCTGCTTGCCCTGCTCGACGGGTCCTGGTCGGGCACGGCTGCGGCCGCCAGCGCGCCTGGCGCGACGGCCGCCACAGCGGTGATCGCGCAGCCCGCTGCGGGCCTGTCCGCGTCCGCCACCGTCACGGGCACTGCCGCCGCGGCGCCCACGCTCGACGGCGAGCCTGCCAGCGCCGGCGCCGACCACGCGCTGCCGCTGCTGGCCGCCGACGGCGATGCGCCATCGACCCTGGCGGCGTCGCCCGCGCTGGAAGCCGCCGCGACCGCGCGCGACGCCAGCGCCGCCACACAGGCCGGCCCCGCCATCGAAGCCGCGACTGCGGGCATCGCCGGGACCACGCCGCTGGCCACCCCGCGCCCGCAGGCCGCCCCGGCCCTGCCGCCGCTGCCGATGCCGGCCAATCCGGACGCCGGCTTCGACGAGGGCTTCGGCACGCGCCTGGTGTGGATGGCCGAACAACGCGTCGGCCACGCCGAGATCCGGCTCAATCCCGAGCACGTGGGCCCGATCGAGGTACGCGTGCAGCTCGACGGCGAGCAGGTCCGTGCCGAGTTCCACAGCGCCCATGCCGAAGTCCGGCAGGCGATCGAAGCCAGCCTGCCGCGCCTGCGCGAACTGCTGGCCCAGCACGGCCTGCAGCTCGGCCAGGCCGACGTCGGCCAGGGCCAGGCCGGACGCGACGGTGATGCCGCACGCGCGGGTGCCACGGCGCGCCGCGGGCAAGGTGGGGAGCCGGGCGATCCCGGCCAGACACCCACGCCTCCGGCCGCGCTGCGAACACGTGGACTGCTGGACGAATACGCCTGAGGCACGGCGGCAACCCGTCTGTCATTTCGACCGCAGGGAGAAATCTCCCGCCGACGGTCCAGGATTTACGGCTGCGCTGTTGAAGAGCGCTTCTCCCTCCGGTCGAGTGGCCGTCGGGGCGACTCCAGATTTCTCCCTTCGGTCGAAATGACAGGCTTGGTTGAAATGACAGGCTTGGGCGGAATGACGGGCTTGGTCGGAATGACAGGCTTGGGCGAAATGACAGGCTTCGGTCGAAATGACAGGCTTGGTGCAGTGACAGCTGTCGGAGCCAGGCCCGCGTCAAGGCGCCGGCGCACGCGCGCACGGCGTGCCGTCAAAACCCCGTCATCGCTCCGGCACACGGATTGCATCCCTTCTGCATCCACCGCCGGAGTCGACGTTCGTGCCAGCCCCCGCCCCTGCTCTCCAGCCCGCCACGCCCGCCAAGTCCCGGCGCCTGTGGCTGTGGCTCCTGATCCTCGTCGTGGTGGCCGGTGCCGCCGGTGGCGGCTGGTGGTGGTGGCAGGGCCGGCAGCAGCCTGCGGCCGACGGTGAGGCCAAGCCGGCCCAGCCCTCGCGCCTGCCGGCCCAGTACATCGCGCTCGAGCCCTCGTTCGTGGTCAACCTCGCCGACGTCGACGCGGTCCGCTACCTGCAGGCCGACGTGCAGGTGGTGACCCGCGACACGGCCACGCTCGCCGCGCTGAACGCCCACCTGCCCTCGATCCGCAACCGCCTGCTGCTGCTGTTCGGCCAGCAGGAGGCGCGCCATCTGACCCAGCGCGCCGGCAAGGAGCGCCTGCAGCAGGCCGCGCGCGACGAAGTGCGCGCCCTGCTCAAGGCCGAGGGCGCCGCCGACAAGGTCGAAGCGGTGATCTTCACCAGCCTGGTGACCCAGTAATGAGCGCCGACCTGCTGTCCCAGGACGAGATCGACGCCCTGCTGCACGGCGTCGACAGCGGCGTGGTCGAGACCGAGCCGCCGCCCGCGCCGGGCGAGGCGCGCACCTACGATTTCGCCAGCCAGGACCGCATCGTCCGCGGCAAGCTGCCGACGCTGGAGATGATCAACGAGCGCTTCGCGCGCACCCTGCGCATCGGCCTGTTCAACCTGCTGCGGCGCTCGGCCGACCTGTCGGTGCGCGGCATCGACCTGGTCCGCTTCGGCGAGTACATGCACTCGCTGCAGGTACCGACCAACCTCAACCTGGTGAAGATGAAGCCGCTGCGCGGCACCGCCATCGTCACCTTCGAACCGCGGCTGGTGTTCACCGTGGTCGACAACTTCTTCGGCGGCAACGGCAAGTACCACACCCGCATCGAGGGCCGCGAGTTCACCCCGACCGAGATGCGCGTGATCCAGCTGCTGCTCAAGCAGACCTTCGCCGACCTGGTCGATGCCTGGGCGCCGGTGATGCCGGTGGAGTTCGAGTACATGAACTCCGAGGTCAACCCGCACTTCGCCAACATCATCAGCCCGCGCGACTACATCGTGGTCAGCCGCTTCAACGTGGAGCTGGAAGGTGGCGGCGGCGAGCTGCACGTGGCCATCCCCTACGCGATGCTCGAGCCGATCCGCGAGCAGCTCGACGCCGGCGTGCAGAGCGACCGCATCGAGAAGGACGAAGGCTGGACCCGCGCCATGCGCACCCAGCTGCAGGACGCCGAGGTCGAGCTGAGCTCGGCCATCGCCCATCGCCAGATCAGCCTGCGCGAACTGTCGCGGCTGCGCGTGGGCGACGTGATCCCGATCGAGCTGGCACGCCACGTGCAGCTGCGGGTGGAGCAGATGCCGCTGTTCACCGGCGAGTTCGGCATCCACAACGGCAAGAACGCCATCAAGGTCACGCAGGTGCATGCCGCGCGGACCATTCCCACCCTCGATTCCCTGACGGACATGCCATGACCACCAACGACGCCGCGGCCCTGGCCGCCTTCGACCCGCTCACCGCAGAAGCCGGCGTCAGCGCCGGCGCCGGCCTCGGCCTCGGCGCCGATCTCAACCTGGATGTGATCCTGGACGTTCCGGTGTCGCTGTCGCTCGAGGTCGGTCGCGCGCGCATCCCGATCCGCAACCTGCTGCAGCTCAACCAGGGTTCGGTGGTCGAGCTCGAGCGCGGCGCGGGCGAACCGCTGGACGTGTACGTCAACGGCACCCTGATCGCGCAGGGCGAGGTGGTGGTGGTCAACGACCGCTTCGGCGTGCGCCTGACCGACGTCGTCAGCCCGGCCGAACGGATCAAGAGGCTGCGATGAGCGCGGTGTCGCTGCCGCTGTCGGTGGCCGGCGTTGCCGGCGCCACCGTGGCCGCGCCGGCGGCGCCGGCGATGACCAATGCCGGCGTACCGGCAGGCGAAGCCGTGGTGACGCCTGCGGCCGTGATCGACAGTGCCGGCGCAGCCGTGCCCGCCAGTTCCGGCGGCATCGCGGACGCCACGATCGCGACCGCCACCGACGCCCCGCCCGCATCCGCCGCCGATGCATTTGCCGCGCGTGCCCAGGCGACGACCGTTGCGCCGACTGCGGCCGCCACAACCACGACCGCCCACACCGGCATCGCGACGCCGGCGACGCAGTCGTCCACCGCAGGCAGCCTCGGCGGGGCGGTGTTCGCGCTGGTGCTGGTGGTCGGGCTGATCCTGCTGCTGTCGTGGCTGGCCAAGCGCGTGCCTGGCCTGGGCGGCGGCGGCGTGGCCAATCCGGCGCTGCGCATCGTCGGCTCGCTGGCGCTGGGCCCGCGCGACCGTCTGGTGGTGGTCGAGGTTGGCCAGACCCAGCTGCTGCTCGGCGTCGGCGCCGGCGGCACCCGCACCCTGCACACCCTCGACCAGCCCCTGCCCAGCGCCGAGGCGAAAACCACGCCCGCCTTCGCGCAGCTGCTTGCGCAGCACTTCGGAAAGAAACCATGACCTTCCTGCGCGCGCTGCTCCGCGCCGCCAGCGCCTGCCGCGCCACCCTGCCGGCCTGGCTGCTGGGCGCCTGCCTGGCGTTCGCGCTGGCTCCGTCCGACGCCTTTGCGCAGGCCGCGCCGGCCGCCGCGCCGGTGAGCGCGCCCGCCGCGCCGGCGCAGCCGTTGCCCTCGGTCGAGCTCGGCAACATCGGCGGCCAGCCGGTCAGCATGCCGCTGCAGGTGCTGGCGCTGATGACCGGCATCACCCTGCTGCCGGCGGCGCTGCTGGGCCTGACCGCGTTCACCCGCATCATCATCGTGCTGGCGCTGCTGCGGCAGGCGCTGGGCACCGGCCAGACGCCGAGCAACCAGGTGCTGCTGGCGCTGGCGCTGTTCCTCACCGCGATGGTGATGATGCCGGTGTTCGACCAGGCCTGGGCCACCGGCATCGCGCCCTACCTCGACGGTTCGCTCGACTTCCGCGCGGCCTGGGCCGCCGCGTCCGAGCCGTTCCGCGGCTTCATGCTGGCGCAGGTGCGCGAGACCGACCTGATGACCTTCGCCGGCCTGTCGCAGACGGGCCCGTATGCCACGCCGGAGGACGTGCCGTTCAGCGTGCTGGCCGCGTCCTTCCTGACCAGCGAGCTCAAGACCGCGTTCGAGATCGCGTTCCTGGTCTACATCCCGTTCGTGATCATCGACCTGGTGGTTGCCAGCGTGCTGATGTCGATGGGCATGATGATGCTCTCGCCGATGCTGATCTCGGCGCCGTTCAAGATCCTGCTGTTCGTGCTGGTGGACGGCTGGATCCTGATCGTCGGCTCGCTCGCCGCCAGCTTCAATCCGGTCTGATCCGCCATGACCCCCGAAACCGCCCTTGGCGAAATCTCCCGCGGCCTGCAGATGGCGCTCACCCTCGGCGGCCCGGCCCTGGTCGCGGTGCTGGTGGTCGGCGTCGCGGTCGGCGTGCTGCAGGCCGCCACCCAGATCAACGAGCCGACCATCCCGTTCGTGGTCAAGGTGGTCGGCCTGGTGGTGGTGATGGCGATGACCGGGCATTTCCTGCTCGGGCGCATGGTCGCCTTCACCATCGACCTGTTCCACCGCATCCCGCACCTGATCGGCTGAAGCGCGCGTGGACACCGTCTCGCTCGCATCGATGGCCGGCGTCGACCTGTTCGGCATGCTCGCCGCCGTGCTCTGGTACGCGCTGCGCATCGGTGCGGCGCTGCAGGTGCTGCCGGTGATCGCCGGGCGCGGCATGCCGGCGCAGGCGCGGCTGATCGTGACGCTGGCCCTGTCGGCGTCGCTGGCGGCGGTGCTGCCGGCGCCGCCGCCGATGGCCGTGGACGCGGCGACGGCGCTTGGCGTGCTGCGCGAGTTCAGCGTCGGCATCGCCATCGGCATGATGCTGCGGATGGCGTTCGAGGCCGGGCGCCTGGCCGGCGAACTGGTCAGCCAGGGCATGGGCCTGTCGTTCGCGACCATGGCCGACCCGCTCAGCGGCGCCTCCTCGGCGGTGCTGTCGCAGTGGTTCTACCTGGCCTTCGCGCTGCTGTTCTTCATCACCGATGGGCACCTGGCGCTGATCAGCCTGCTGGCCGACAGCTACGGCGGGCTGCCGATCGGTGCCGCGTTGCCGGACGTGCAGGCGCTGCTGTCGGCGGTGCCGACGTTCTTCGCCGCGTGCCTGCGCGCAGGCGCGCTGCTGGCGCTGCCGGTGATGATGGCGCTGCTGTCGGTGAACATCGCCTTCGGCGTGCTCGCCCGCGCCGCCGCCCAGCTCAACCCGATGGCGATCGGCCTGCCGATGTCGCTGCTGGTCGGCCTGACCCTGCTGATGCTGCTGATGCGCCAGCTCGCCACGCCGGTCGGGCAGCTGTTCGAGCAGGCCTTCACCGCCGCGCGCGCGCTGACCGGATGAGACGGCGATGAGCGAGCAGGCGCAGAAGGAAGACCGCACCGAACAACCCAGCGAAAAAAGGCTGCGCGAGGCCCGCGAGAAGGGCCAGGTGCCGCGTTCGCGCGAGCTTGGCAACGTCGCCGTGCTCGGCTGCGCGGTGCTGGCGCTGAAGGCGACCGGCGGCAACGTCGGCGCCGCTTCGCGCGACTGGATGCGCGGCGCGCTGACGATCGAGCCCGAGCTGCTCGGCGCCCCCGACCGGCTGCTGCCGCACGCCATCGGGCTGATCGTCGACCTGGCGCTGCCGCTGCTGCCGCTGCTGCTGGCGGCGCTGGTCGCCTGCGCGATCGCGCCGGCGGCGATGGGCGGGCTGCGCTTCGCCAGCAAGGCGCTGGCGCCGGACTTCAACCGGCTCAACCCGCTCAAGGGCATCGCCCGCCTGTACAGCAGCGAGAGCGTGGCCGAACTGCTGCGTTCGCTGCTGCGCGTGGCGCTGATCGGCGGCATCGGCGGCTGGGTGGTGTGGCGTGCGTTCTCGACCCTGCTGACCATGCCGCAGGCGTCGCTGGAAGCCTCGGTCGCCGGCGGCGTGGACCTGGCGCTCGGCGCGCTGATGGCGATGGTCGGTGCGCTGGCGCTGCTGGCGGCGATCGACGTGCCCTGGCAGCACCACCAGCACCGCAGCAAGCTGAAGATGACCAAGCAGGAGCTGCGCGACGAGGCCAAGGAGGCCGAGGGCAACCAGGAGGTCAAGGCGCGCGTGCGCCAGATCGCGCGGCAGATGTCGCAGCGGCGGATGATGGATGCCGTGCCCGCGGCCGACGTGGTGGTGATGAACCCCACCCATTACGCCGTCGCCATGAAGTACAAGCCGGGCATGCATGCGCCCACCGTGGTCGCCAAGGGCGTCGACGAGATGGCGCTGGCGATCCGCGCGCTGGCCGAGAAACACCGGGTCCCGATCATCGAGGCGCCGCCGCTGGCACGGGCCTTGTATAGGCAGTCGCAGGTCGATCAGGAAATCCCGGTGAAACTGTACGCCGCCGTCGCGCAAGTGCTGTCCTACGTCTACCAGCTGCGGACCTGGGCGCCCGGCCGCGGGCCGATGCCGGCCATGGCCGAGTTCGACGTCGGCGCCGACGGCGCGCCTGACCCGGTCGACGGCGCGCCTGCCGACGGCGACGGAAGCCCGGCACGATGAGCAGCGTGCCCGGCCGCGGCGCCCTGATCCTGTCCAGCCTGCGCAACGGCGCCGCCGCGCCGGTGGTGGTGCTCGCGATCCTGGCGATGGTGATCGTGCCGCTGGCGCCGATCGTGCTGGACGCGCTGTTCACCATCAACATCGCGCTGTCGCTGGTGGTGCTGCTGGCGGTGGTCTACGTGCGGCGGCCGCTGGAATTCTCGATCTTCCCCAGCGTGCTGCTGATGGTCACCCTGCTGCGGCTGGCGCTCAACGTCGCCTCCACCCGCGTGGTGCTGATGCACGGCCACGAGGGCGCGGCCGCCGCCGGCCACGTGATCGAGTCCTTCGCCCAGTTCGTGATCGGCGGCAGCTACGCGGTCGGCATCGTGGTGTTCGCGATCCTGACCATCGTCAACTTCATCGTCGTCACCAAGGGCGCCGGCCGCATCTCCGAGGTGTCGGCGCGCTTCATCCTCGACGCGTTGCCCGGCAAGCAGATGGCGATCGACGCCGACCTCAACGCCGGCCTGCTCACGCGCGAGGAGGCCAAGGCGCGGCGCCAGGAAGTGCGCGAGGAGGCCGATTTCTACGGCTCGATGGACGGCGCCAGCAAGTTCGTGCGCGGCGACGCCATCGCCGGCATCCTGATCCTGGTGATCAACCTGGTCGGCGGCATCCTGATCGGGTTGCTGTCGCACGGCATGTCCTTCGCCGACGCGGCGCAGACCTACACCACCCTCGCCATCGGCGACGGCCTGGTGGCGCAGCTGCCGGCGCTGCTGATCGCGGTCGCCACCGCCATGCTCGTCACCCGCTCGACCGGCGAGCAGGAGATGGGCGAGACGATGTCCAGGCAGGTCTTCGGCCACCAGCGCGCGCTCACCGTCGCCGCGGTGCTGATGGGCCTGATCGGCATCGTGCCGGGCATGCCCAACGTGCCGTTCCTGCTGCTGTCGGCGATCCTCGGCGGCACGGCGTGGAAGCTGCGCAAGGGCACGACGGACGCCGCCGACGCCGCCGACGCGAGCCGCGCCAGTGCCGACGCGGCGCCAGCTGCAATGGCCGAACTGAGCTGGGACGAAATCCGCCCGGTCGAGCCGCTGGCGCTGGAGGTCGGCTACAAGCTGATCGCGCTGGTCGACCAGACCCAGGGCGGGCAGCTGCTGGCGCGCCTCAAGGGCGTGCGCCGCAAGCTCACCCAGGACCTGGGTTTCCTGATCCCGGCCGTGCACGTGCGCGACAACCTCGAGCTGGCGCCGGGCCAGTACCGGCTGCTGGTGCACGGGGTGCCGGTGGCGACGGGCGAGCTGGTGCCGGATCGCGAGCTGGCGCTGGATCCGGGCCGGGTGTTCGGCCCGCTCGAGGGCATCCCGGGCAAGGATCCGGCGTTCGGCCTGGACGCGGTGTGGATCGTGCCGGGCCAGCGCGCGCACGCCGAGTCGCTGGGCTACACCGTGGTCGACGCATCCACGGTCGCGGCCACGCACCTGTCGCACGTGGTGCGCGAGCGCGCGTCCGAGCTGCTCGGCCACGACGAGGTGCAGAACCTGCTCGCGGCGCTCGGGCGCAGCGTGCCCAAGCTGGTCGAGGACCTGGTGCCGAAACTGCTGCCGCTGTCGGTGGTGGTCAAGGTGCTGCAGTCGCTGCTGGCCGACCGGGTGCCGGTGCGGCAGATGCGGCAGATCGTCGAGACCCTGCTCGAGCACGGGGCGCAGACGCAGGACCCGGCGTCGCTGACGGCGGCGGTGCGGGTCGCGCTGGGCCGTTTCATCGTGCAGGAGCTCAACGGCATGGCGCCGGAGCTGCCGGTGTACACGCTGGCGCCGGCGCTGGAGCGGGTGCTGCAGGATTCGGTGAGCGGTCAGGGTGCGGCGCTGGAGCCGGGCCTGGCCGAGCGCCTGCACCAGAACCTGGGCGACTGCGTGAGCCGCCAGGAAAGCCGGGGCGAACCGGCGGTGCTGCTGGTGCCCGGCGGCGTGCGCGCGTCGGTCGCGCGCCTGGTCCGCCACAGCGTGCCTTCGCTGGCGGTGCTGGCCTACGCCGAGGTGCCGGAAGACAAGCGCCTGCGGTTGGTGGGTGCAGTGGGCTGACGGGTTTCTTGAAGTTCCTCGTCGATTGAGAGGCACTGCGCCGTTCGTTCCAGCACCGGCGATCCGGACTTCGGATGGACGCCGCGCCCTGCCGGTGCGGGGTCGCTCTTCGCTCGGTCAGGACATCCTGTCCTGACTCGCGCGCAAGACATCCATGTCTTGCTTGGCGCGATCCCGCACCGTCAGTGCACGGCTTGCCGGATCTGTTGGTTTCGACACTTCGGTCGCCAACTGCTTTCTGCTGATCGAAGTGGCTGCTGGGAATGGCCAAGGGCCGTCTCGGGCCGGGGGTTGCGGAAAGCAGCGCATGGATGCGCTGCGGCGGCGAGTCAGCCATGGATGGCTGACCGAGCCGAGTAGCAACCCCCGGCTCGGGACGGCCTCGATCCGCAAGCCCGGATCCATCCCCTCGAAGAGACGCAGGCTCGGAATGGGGCCACAGCGCCTGCCGCGCCAAGCTTCCGACGCGACCCCGGGAACGCTCAGGCCCGGGTCTTGCAGGGAGAGGGCAGGCCACTCCCAACGCCAACCGACCGGGCTTTCCGATATGCGAATCAAGCGTTTCACCGCTCCCGACATGCGTACCGCGCTGCGCATGGTCCGCGACGAACAGGGTCCCGATGCGGTGATCCTGTCCACCCGCACCAGCGCCGGCGGCGTTGGCATCGAGGTGGTTGCAGCCACCGATTACGACGAGGCCCTGGTGGCGCAGGCGCTGCGCGCCGCGGCGCCTGCGGCCGACGAAGCAGTGGCCCGTCCGCAGCCTGCGCGCGCGACGGTCCAGGCGCCTGCTGACGCGGTTCGCGGCGCAGCAACCGCTGCCGCGGCACCCGCCGCGCCGGCGGTTGCCGGAATTCCGGCGGCACCGCGCGAGACGCTGATCTCGCGGGCACGCGCCGTGTTCCGGATCGGCGAGGGTCCCACGCTGGCGGAACTCACCGCTGCACAAGGCGCCGAGGTTCCGGCTGCGGCGGCGATGCCAGGCCCCGCCCAGGCGTTTGCTGCGTCGATGCAAGCGCCCGTGCAGGCGTTGGCTCAGGCTGCGGCAGCAATCTCTGTTCCAACTCCCGCGCCTGTGGCGGCTCCCGCTCCGGTTCACGCCTGGCCCGAACCCGTCTCGGCGGCTGCTTCGATCCACGCCGTCGCCGCTGCGCCGGTAAGTGAGGTGCCGTCCGCGGCAACTCCGAGCCGCTTCGACGCGATGATGGCCGCGCTCGACGCCGGCCCGCGCCGTTCGCCGGCTGCAGTCCCGACCAACGACACACACGACGCACGCGCGGCCGCGATGGAGAGCGACGCCGCGGACTTCGTGCCGCTGCTGCCCGACAACATTCCGATGCCGCGCAGGCCCGGTGCCGATGACGAGGCGCCGGCTGAGCCGGTGGCCGCGCCGCGCATCGCCGCGAGCTTCGTGCCCGACCTCCCCGCCTGGATTCCGGCACCCATCGCGCAGGCCACCGCCGCCGCCGACGTCGCAGCCGAAGTAGAAGCCCCAGCGCCGCGCGCGCTGCAGGCGGTCGCCACGCCCGAAGCCAATCCGGCCATCGTCGCGATGCGCGACGAGATGGCGCGGATGCGGCAGATGATGGAAACCCAGATGGAGCAGCTGTCGCTGGAGCGGCTGCGCGGTTCGCCGGCGCGCGCGGCGGTGCTGGACGCGCTGATCGGCTACGGCTGCGAGGAATCGCTGGCCCAGGCCGTGGCCGAGCGCATCGATCCACGCCTGCCGCCGAGCGAGGTGCAGGCGCCGATGCTGGCCGAGCTGGCGCGCATGCTTACCGTGTTGCGCAGCGAACCGCTGGACGACGGCGGCGTGATCGCGCTGGTCGGGCCGACCGGCGCCGGCAAGACGACGACGATCGCCAAGCTGGCCGCCCGCTTTGCCGCCCGCCATCGCGCCCGCGACGTCGCCCTGGTCACCACCGACTGCCAGCGCCCCGGCGCGCGCGAGCAGCTGCAGGCCCATGGCCGACGCCTGGGCATCACGGTGTGCGAGGCCGAAGGCCCGGAGCGGCTGCAGGACACGCTCGCGCAGCTGGTCGACTACCCGCTGGTGCTGGTCGACACCACCGGCCACGCCCCCCGCGACCGCGCGGTGTTCAGCCAGATCCTGTGGCTGCGCGCCTCGCAGCGGGTGCGCAGCCTGCTGGTGCTGCCCGCCAATGCCCATCCGCACGACCTGGGCGAAGTGATCCGCCGCTATCGCCCGGCCAAGCCCGAGGGCGTGGTGCTGACCAAGCTCGACGAGGCCGGCCAGCTCGGCTCCGCGCTTTCGGTCCTGGCCCGCCATGGCCTGGGACTTGCCTATACCACCCAGGGGCAGCAGGTGCCGTCGGATATCGACGCCGCCGACGCCACCCGCCTCGTCCAGTCACTGGAGAAATCCCACCGTGCTGCCGATAACCCCCTCGCCACCGAGGATCGCCATGCAGTCGCCTGACCCCACCCTGCCCGTTTCCACCACCGACAGTGCCCGCGGCCCGGTGCGGGTGATCGCCGTCGCCAGCGGCAAGGGCGGCGTCGGCAAGACCTCGGTTTCGGTCAACCTGGCCACCGCCCTGGCCAATGCCGGCCAGCGCACCCTGCTGCTCGACACCGACCTGGGCCTGGCCAACGTCGACGTGATGCTCGGCCTGTCGCCGCGCTTCACCCTGGCCGACGTGTTCGCCGACCGCTGCGAACTGCGCGATACCGTCATGGATGCCGGCAACGGCCTGCTGGTGGTGCCGGCCGCGTCCGGCAAGCGCCACATGACCGAACTGCAGCCGCGCCAGCACGTGGGCCTGGTGCATGCGTTCTCGCAGCTCGACCTGGACCTGGACGTGATGGTGGTCGACAACGCCGCCGGCATCGCCGATGGCGTGCTGACCTTCTGCCAGGCCGCGCAGGACGTGATCGTCGTGGTCTGCGACGAGCCGGCCTCGGTCACCGACGCCTACGCCCTGATCAAGGTGCTCAGCCGCGAGCGCGGCGTGAGCCGGGTGCAGGTGTTGGCCAACCAGGTGCAGGATCCGGCCGAGGGCCGGCTGCTGTTCGAAAAGCTGCAGCGCGTGAGTGCGCGCTTCCTCGACGTGACCCTCAACTACCTCGGCGCGATCCCGCGCGATGAATGGCTGCGGCGTGCGGTGCAGCGCCAGGCCGCGGTGGTCGACGCCTTCCCGTCGGCGCCCTCGGCGATCGCCTTCCGCGACATCGCCCGGCGCTCGCGCCAGTGGCAGTCGCCGCCCGGCGCGCGCGGCCACGTCGAGTTCTTCCTCGAGCGCCTGGTGTCGACGCCGGGATCCGCCGCGCGGGGGGCCGCCGCATGAACGCCATCGCGACCGCGCGCTACCGTGCCAACCAGCAGGGATCGGCCGCCGAGGTCGTCGAGAAGCACGGCGAACTCGTGCGCCGCATCGCCCACCATCTCGCCGCACGCCTGCCGGCCAGCGTCGAGATCGACGACCTGATCCAGGCCGGCATGCTCGGCCTGATCGACGCGGCGCGCAATTTCCAGTCCGACCAGGGCGCGGCCTTCGAGACCTATGCCTCGATCCGCATCCGCGGCGCGATGATCGACGAGATCCGCCGCGGCGACTGGGTGCCGCGCTCGGTGCACCGGCGCTATCGCGACATCGTCGCGGCCACCCGCCGGATCGAGCAGGGGACCGGCCAGCCCGCCACCGCGCAGCAGGTCGCCGCCGAACTCGGCGTGGGCCTGGACGAATACCACGCCATGGTCGAGAACGCCGCGCGCGGGCAGCTGGTCAGCCTGGACGCGCACATGGACGAACACGATGGCGAGCCGCGGCTGGCCGGCGACGGCAGTGCCAATCCGGCGCGCGAGTTCGAACAGGGCGCCTTCCGCGACGCGCTGGCCGGTGCCATCGACGGCCTGCCCGAGCGCGAGCGGCTGGTGCTGTCGCTGTACTACGAGCAGGAGCTGAACCTGCGCGAGATCGGCGCGGTGCTGGGCGTGAGCGAATCGCGCGCCTGCCAGATCCACGGCCAGGCCGCGGTGCGCCTGCGCGCGCGCCTGGCCGACTGGCGCCGCGACGCCGGCGACGACGAAGACGACTATCTGCCCTGAGCCATCGGGCACGCAACCCCCACACACGCACCACATGAGGTCCGCATGGACAAGAACATCCGCATCCTGATCGTCGACGACTTCTCGACGATGCGCCGCATCGTCAAGAACCTGCTCAACGACCTGGGCTTTTTCAACACCACCGAGGCCGACGACGGCACCACCGCGCTGGTCGAACTGCGCAAGGGTCCGTTCGACCTGGTGATCACCGACTGGAACATGCCCGGCATGCCCGGCATCGACCTGCTCAAGGCGATCCGCGCCGACGCCACCCTGGCCAAGACGCCGGTGCTGATGGTGACCGCCGAAGCCAAGCGCGAGCAGATCATCGAAGCGGCGCAGGCCGGCGTGAACGGCTACGTGATCAAGCCGTTTACCGCCGCCACGCTGGGCGACAAGCTGGGCAAGGTGTTCGAACGCCTCGGGGCCACCGCATGAGCACGGCGCCCGCCGCCATCGTGCCGGGCGCCGAGCGCGCTGCGCTGATCGAGTGCCTGCACGCGGCCCTGGCCGCGCTCGAGGACGCCGATGACGACGCCTGGCGCAGCAATGTCGACGAGCTCATCCAGTGGCGCAGCCAGCCGCTGGTGCAGGGGCTGGTGCGGCTTGCACGCGAGCTCGAACAGACCCTGGGCACCGGCACCGGCGGAGCCTCGCTGGGCGAGGCCTGCCTGCGCCTGGAGCACGTGGTCAAGGTCAGCGAAGACGCCAGCCACCACACCCTGGACCTGATCCAGGAGTGCGGCACCCTGCTCGGCAGCCTGGCCGCCGCCGACGCCGGTGCGCAGGCGACGGTGGTGGCCGCGGTCCGTTCGCGGCTGTCGGAGATGACCGCGGCGCAGGGCTACCAGGACCTCACCGGCCAGATCATCCGCCGCGTGGTCGACCTGGTGCGCACCGTCGATGCAGGCCTGGGCGAGTACGCGCCCAGCAATGATCGCCCGCTGCAGCTGTCCAGCCACGGCTACGGCCCCTCGGTCCACGGCCTGGACGCGCCTGCGGCGAGCCAGGACGACGCCAACAGCCTGCTGTCGTCGCTGGGGCTGTAGCGCGATGTCGTCTGCCGCTTCCGACATCTGCGCCGACTTCCTGGTCGAGGTCGGCGAGATCCTCGACCAGCTGGGCGAGCAGATGGTCGCGCTCGAACGCGCGCCCGCCGACCGCGAGTGCCTGAACTCGGTGTTCCGCGGCTTCCACACCATCAAGGGTGGCGCCGGTTTCCTCGACTTCAGCACCATGGTGTCGGTCTGCCACGCGGTCGAGGACCGCCTCAACGCCGCGCGCGACGGCAGCGCGCCGCTCGACCCGCCCGCCTTCGACAGCGTGCAGCAGGGCATCGACCTGCTGGTGGACATGCTCCACTGCATCTCCGGCGGCGTCGAACCCGTGCCGGCGCCCGAATCGGTGCTGGCCGCGCTGCGCGAAGGCGCCGGCGCCGCGCCGAAGGCCACGACGCCGCTGGCGGCGATGGTAGCGCCGGCCAGCGATTCGCTCGACGACCTCGACTTCGAAGCCCTGCTCGACAGCCTGCACGGTGCAGGCGGCGCACCCGGAGAAGCGCCTGCGCCGCCTGCGCCGACTCCGCCTGCGCCTACGCCACCTCCACCTCGTCCCGCACCGCCCGAACGCGCGGCCGCACCGGCAGAACCTGCCGACATCACCGTGCGCGTGGACGTGCGCCGGCTCGACGCCATGGTCAACCTGGTCGGCGAGCTGGTGCTGGCGCGCAACCGCCTCAAGACCCTGCGTCCGCGCCTGCGCGACGACGACCTCGACCGTGCGGTGGCCTCGCTCGACGTGGCCACCGCGCGCCTGCAGGCCGCGGTGATGACTGCGCGAATGCAACCGGTGGGGCGCGTGTTCGCACGCTTCCCCAAGCTCGCCCGCGACGTCGCCCGCCAGCTCGACAAGCAGGTGCAGCTGGAGGTGTCGGGCGCCGACACCGAACTCGACCGCAACCTGGTCGAAGCGCTGGCCGATCCGCTGGTGCACCTGGTGCGCAACGCCATCGACCACGGCATCGAGGCGCCCGAAGCGCGCCGCCGCGCCGGCAAGCCCGAGCAGGGCCAGGTGCGGATCAGCGCGCAGCAGGAGGGCGACCATGTCGCCATCGAGGTGCGCGACGACGGCGCCGGCATCGATCCCGACAGGATCCGCCGCAAGGCGGTGGAGAAGGGCCTGATCGACGACGATGCCGCCGCGCGCCTGTCCAGCGAGGAATGCCTGCAGCTGCTGTTCCTGCCCGGCTTCTCCACGCGCGACGCGGTCAGCGACCTGTCCGGCCGCGGCGTCGGCATGGACGTGGTGCAGTCGCGCATCCGCGAACTGTCGGGCACGGTGCAGATCCATTCCGAAGTGGGCGCCGGGTCGCGGTTCGCGATCCGGGTGCCGCTGACCCTGGCGATCCTGCCGACGCTGCTGGTGGAAGTGGCGGGCGATGTCTACGCGCTGCCGCTGGTGCGCGTGATCGAAGTGCTCTCGCACGATCCGGGCAAGGCGCTGTGGATCGACGGCCAGCGCGTGCTCGACCTGCGCCAGCAGCCGCTGCCGCTGCTGGGCCTGCGCGAATGGCTGGGCATGGAGCCGGCGCCGCTGCCGGACTCGACCTGCGTGGTGCTGCAGTCGGGCGAGGCGCGCTACTGCCTGGCGGTGGACCAGGTGCGTGGTCGCGAGGAAGTGGTGATCAAGGCGCTGCCGCCGACCCTGCGCGGCCTGCCCGGCTATGCCGGCGCCAGCCTGATCGGCGATGGCCGCATGGCCCTGATCCTGGACGTCGACGCGCTGCTCGGCAGCGGGCTGCGCGCGACGGGCGTGCGTTCAAGTAACCCGGCCACGGACCGTTAAACTGGCAATGGACAGACTCAGTGTCATCGGCACCGTGCTCGCGGTGGTCGCCCTGATCGGCGGCAGCATCCTCAAGGGCGCGGGCCTGTCGGGCCTGTGGTCGCCGGCCGCGTTCCTGATCGTGGTCGTCGGCACCATCGCCGCGATCCTGCTGCAGACCTCGCTGCCCACCTTCCTGCGCGCGCTGAAGATGGTCGCCTGGATCTACAGGCCGCCCGCGCACGACCACGCCGCGGTGATCGCGCAGATCGTCGACTGGTCGACCACCGCGCGCAAGCAGGGCCTGCTCGGCCTGGAGGCGCAGGTGGCGCTGCAGTCCGACCCGTTCCTGGGCAAGGGCCTGCAGATGGTGGTCGACGGCGTGGAGCCCGAATCGATCCGGCAGATGCTGGAGATCGACCTGCACGGACAGAGCGCGCGCGACCTGGCCGCGGCCAAGGTGTTCGAGGGCATGGGCATCTACGCGCCGACGCTCGGCATCGTCGGCGCGGTGCTGGGGCTGATGGCGGTGATGAAGAACCTCGCCGACCCGAGCAAGCTCGGACACGGCATCGCCGCGGCGTTCACCGCGACCATCTACGGCATCGGCTCGGCCAACCTCGCGCTGTTGCCGATCGGCAACAAGCTCAAGACCCTGGTCAACGCGCAGGCGCTCGAGCGCGAGATGATCATCGAGGGCCTGATCGCGATCGCGCAGGGCGAGAACCCGCGCAACATCGAAGCCCGCCTCAACGGCTATGTGCACTGATCGCCATGGCACGCCGTCGCCACCAGGAAGAACACCAGAACCACGAGGCCTGGGCCGTGCCCTACGGTGACCTGATGACCCTGCTGCTGGCCTTCTTCGTGGTCATGTACGCGATTTCCTCGATCAACGAGGGCAAGTACCGCGCGGTGTCCGACGCGCTGTCGTCGGCCTTCGGCGGTCCGCCGCGTTCGATCACCCCGATCCAGCTGGGACAGACCCAGCTGCGCGGCTCCTCCTTCGACCGGCCCTCGCTGCTCACGCCCGGCGCCAAGACCGGACCGACCGCCACCAGTCCGGTGAGCAACGTGCGCGTGCGGCAGATGCTGGATGCGCCGCTGGGCGGCCAGAACGCGCTGGCCGCGCGGCAGGCGGCGGAGGCCGCGGCGATGGACGCCAGCCTGCGCGGCAATTCGCAGCTCAGCACGCTTGGCCGCCGCATCCAGCACGCGCTGTCGGAGCTGGTGCGCCAGGAGCTGGTCACGGTGCGCCGCGCGCGCACCTTCCTGGAAGTGGAGATCCAGAGCGACATCCTGTTCGCCAGCGGCGTGGCCGCGCCCAGCGCGGTGGCAACCTCGACCGTGCGCAAGCTCGGCGAGGTGCTGCGCGACGAACCCAACGCGGTACGCGTGGAGGGCTACACCGACGACATGCCGATCCGCACCGCCACGTTCCCCTCCAACTGGGAACTGTCGACGGCGCGCGCGGCCAGCGTGGTCCACGTGCTGGCGGACGAAGGCGTCGACCCCGGCCGCCTGGCGGTGGTCGGCTACGGCGAGCACCAGCCGGTGGCCGGCAACGACACGCCCGAGGGACGCAATGCCAACCGCCGCGTGCTGCTGGTGATCCTGGCCGCGCCGGACGGCGTCGACGCGGTGCCCGAATCCGGCCTGGAGATCGCGATGGATGCGGCGCCCGCCGCGCCTGCCGAACCGGCCCGCGCCAACGACGCCGCCGCCGCGATCCAGGCCGCCACCGCGGCAGCGTTCACCCCGTCCACCACCCAACCGGGAGCTCGCTGACATGCAGGTCTGGGCCATCGCCAACCAGAAGGGCGGAGTGGGCAAGACCACCACCAGCCTGTGCCTTGCGCGCGGACTGGCGCAGGACGGCGGCCGCGTGCTGCTGGTCGACCTTGATCCGCACGCCTCGCTCACGCGCGCGTTTTCCGTACCGACCGACCCGCCGCCGGCCGGCACCCACGATCTGTTCGTCGGCAGCGGCGCTTCGCTGGCGACGCTGGCCCGGCGCACCGAGGTGCCCGGCCTGCAGCTGGTCGCCGCGCAGCCGGCCCTGGCCACCCTGGAGCGGCGCAGTTCGGGCCAGCCCGGCCTTGGCCTGGCGCTGGGCCGCGCGCTGCATGCGGTGCACGCCAGCTACGACCACGTGCTGCTCGACTGCCCGCCAACCCTGGGCCTGCTGATGGTCAACGCGCTGGCCGCCGCCGACCGGCTGGTAGTGCCGACCCAGACCGATCCGCTGGCCCTGCACGGCCTGGCCGACATGCTGCGCACCGCCGCCATGGTGGAGCGCTCGCGCCGCCGCCCCCTGCCGCAGCACGTGTTGCCCACCCTGTACGACAAGCGCACGCGCTCGGGCGTGCAGAGCCTGGAGCAGCTGCACGCGCAGTACGAGGGCTGCGTCTGGCCCGACGCGGTGCCGATGGATACCCGCCTGCGCGACGCGCAGGGCCTGACCAGCGAAGCCGGCTGCAGTGGCCGCGGCGTCGACGCCTACGCGCGCGCGCTGGCCTGGCTGCTGGCGCAGGGGGAAGCGTCGCAGAGACGGGCGGCATGAGCCCCGACGGCGGCGCCAACGACGTGATCGACTACCTCGAGGCCCTGCTCGACGACTCGCAGTCCGTGGCCGCGGACGCGGTTGTGATGGCGATGACGGCGCCAGCCGCACCTGCGCTCGATCCTGCGCCTGCATTCGCGCCGGGGCCAGCGCTTGCGCCCGAGCCTGTGCCTGTCCTTGCCCCTGCGACTGCACTTGTGCCTGCACCGGTGTCCGCACCCGTACCCGTCCCCGCATTCACCACGCAGGACATGACACCGCCCCCGCCGCCGCTCGCCGCCGTGCAGCCGCCGGCCATCGCGATCGCGCAGGCCGCGCGCTGGCTGCGGGTCGTGGTTGGCGCCGACAGCTACGCGCTGGAGCTGCTGCGCGTGCAGGAGGTCGTGCGCGTGGTCCCGATCGTGCCGATGCGCGGCGCGGCGCCGGCCGTGCTCGGCGTGATGAACCTGCGCGGTCGCATCGTGCCGGTGTACGACCTGGGCCGGTGGCTGCGTGCCGGCCAGGTGGCGCCCGACGAGCACAGCCGGATCGTGGTGGTCGAACGCGACGACGAACTGATCGGCGTGCTGGTCAGCGCCGTCGAGGACGTGGTGACCCTGGGCCGCGACCGCATCGAGCCGCCGCTGCAGGGCAGCTCGCCCGGCGTGATCCTCGGCGTCGCGCGCGTCGGTGCCTGCCCGACCGTGCTGTTCGACGCCTACGCGCTCTACGGCTGAGCCAAGGCGCTCAAGTCACAGGCGCGCACGCCGTTAATCCTCAGGACTGCATCCACGTGCCCACCCCATGAACCATCTGACGCTCCAAACCGACCTCGGGATCGAACGCGTCGCCGACCTGCAGGCGGCGCTGCAGCCCCACCTGGACGCCGACGTTCCGCTGGAGCTTTCCGGCGACCAGGTCGAGCGCGTGCACGCCGCCGGGCTGCAGCTGCTGCACGCCTTCGTCCGCGACCGTGCCGCGCGCGGCCAGCGCACCACCATCACCCACGCCTCGCCGACGCTGGCCGCAGCCGCGCGCCAGCTTGCGCTTGCCGTCAGCCTCGGCGTCGACGATGCCGATGCCGATTCGGAGCCCTCCGCCGTGCAGCCCGCCGACACCCACATCAATACCGGAGCCTCTGCATGAGCACCAAGCAACTGCTCGTCGTCGACGACTCGACCTCGATGCGCCAGATGGTTGCCTTCGCCCTGACATCGGGCGGCTTCGAGGTCAGCGAGGCCGAGGACGGGCAGGTCGCGCTGGAGATGGCGCGCACGCGCTCGTTCCACGCGGTGGTGACCGACGTCAACATGCCGCGCATGGACGGCATCTCGCTGATCCGCGAGCTGCGCCAGCTGCCCGACTACCGCTTCACCCCGCTGCTGATGCTCACCACCGAATCGGGTGGCGACAAGAAGATGGAAGGCAAGGCCGCTGGCGCGACCGGCTGGCTGGTGAAGCCCTTCGATCCCGAGCAGCTGCTCGCCACCGTGCGCAAGGTCCTGAGCTGACGCCATGGACATCACCCGCTTCCATGCCGCGTTCTTCGAAGAAAGCCGCGAAGGCCTCGATGCGATGGAGGGCGGCCTGCTGGCGCTCGAGTCCGGCGGCGGCGACCCCGAGACCATCAACGTCATCTTCCGCGCCGCGCACTCGATCAAGGGCGGCGCGGCGACGTTCGGCTTCTCCAGCGTCACCGACCTGACCCACCTGCTTGAAACCCTGCTCGACGAGGCCCGCGCCGGCCACCGCGCCCTGGACCCGATCGCCGTCGGCGTCCTGCTGATGTCGGTGGACGTGCTGCGCAGCCTGCTCGCGGCCTGCGAACACGGCGGTACCATCGATGCGGCCGCGCTGGCCGAGGCGCGTGCCGGTCTGGATGCGCTGCTCGCTGGCGAAAGCGCCGCTGCGCCGGCCACTGACGCTACCGCCAACGCTGCGGCGCCCGCGCCCGCCAGCGGCGACTGGCGCATCGCCTTCAGCCCCGGCCCGTCGCTGTTCATGACCGGCAACGATCCGCTGCGGATCCTGCGCGAACTCGCCACTCACGGCGAGCTGGGCGTGGAATGCGTCGACGCGCGGCTGCCGGCGTTTACCGAGATGGATCCGTTCGAGGCCTACCTGGCCTGGAACCTGACCTTGCCCGGCAGCGTGCCGCGCACCGTGATTGACGAGGCCTTCGCCTGGGTCGCCGACGAGTGCGAGCTTGGCATCGACAACGCCGTGCTGGCCGTGCCCGCGCCTGCCGTCGACGACCTCCAGCTCGTGCCCGCAGCTGTCGCGTCGCCGGCCGCTGCGGCCACCGACATTGCCACCCCCGCCGCGCGCCGTGGCGGCGAGGTCGACAATTCGATCCGCGTCGCGGTCGCCAAGGTCGACGCGCTGATCAACCTGGTCGGCGAACTGGTCATCACCCAGGCCATGCTGCGCCAGCGCTCCGAACACCTCGACCCCGTGCTCAACGAGGCGCTGATGTCGGGCCTGGTGCAGCTCGAGCGCAACACCCGCGACCTGCAGGAGTCGGTCATGGGCGTGCGCATGCTGCCGGTCGACTTCGCCTTCAGCCGCTTCCCGCGCATGGTCCGCGATATCGCCACGCGCCTGGGCAAGAAGGTGCAGCTGCGCACCCACGGCGAGGCCACCGAGCTGGACAAGGGCGTGATCGAGAAGATCGTCGATCCGCTGGTGCACCTGGTGCGCAACGCCATCGATCACGGCCTGGAGCTGCCGCACGAGCGCAGCGCTGCAGGCAAGGACGAGACCGGCACGCTGAGCCTGAGCGCCGCCCACCAGGGCGCGAACATCGTCATCGAGATCGAGGACGACGGCCGCGGCCTCGACCGCGATCGCATCCTGCGCAAGGCCGCCGAACGCGGCATCGCGATGCCCGAAAACCCGACCGACGCGCAGGTCTGGGACCTGGTGTTCGCGCCCGGTTTCTCCACCGCCGACACGCTCACCGACCTGTCCGGCCGCGGCGTGGGCATGGACGTGGTCAAGAAGAACATCGCAGCGCTGGGCGGCCAGGTCGAGATCCGCAGCCGTCCCGGCAACGGCACGACGGTCGTGATCCGCCTGCCACTGACCATGGCCATCGTCGACGGCATGTCGGTGGCGGTCGGCGACGAGGTGTTCATCGTGCCGCTGAGCATGGTGGTCGAATCGCTGCTGCCGACGCCGGCCGACGTGCGCACCATCGTCGGCGAGGCGCGCGTGCTGCGCGTGCGCGACGACTACCTGCCGCTGATCGACCTCGCCAAGCAGTACGGCCTGCCGCCTTCCGCGCGCAGCCAGGGCGAGGACGCGCCGCCACGCATCGCCGTGGTGGTCGAGGCCGACGGCCGCCGGCTGGCGCTGGAGGTCGACGAACTGCTCGGCCAGCAGCAGGTCGTGGTCAAGAATCTCGAAAGCAACTACAAGCGCATCGCCGGCGTGTCCGGCGCCACCATCCTCGGCGACGGCCGCGTCGCCCTGATCGTCGACGCGGGCGGCCTCGCCCAGGCCGTGCCGCTCGCGGCTGCCGCCTGACGCTTTGCAACTCCCACCCCCTATCGACTTTCCGAAGGACCGCGCCATGTCCCAGCCCGCCCAGGCCCGCCACGATTCCCCCGCCTCCACCAACGGCGATGCCGACACCGCCGAGTTCCTCACCTTCGTGCTCGGCGAGGAGGAGTACGGCGTCGACATCCTGCGCGTGCAGGAGATCCGCAGCTACGACGCGGTGACCCGCCTGCCCGACGCGCCCGACTACATCAAGGGCGTGATCAACCTGCGCGGCATCATCGTGCCGGTGATCGACATGCGCCTGAAGTTCCGCCTGGCCAAGGCCGAGTACAACGCGCTCACGGTGATGATCGTGCTCAGCGTGGGCGGCCGCGTGGTCGGCATGGTGGTCGACAGCGTGTCCGACGTGGTGCGCCTGTCGGGCGAGCAGGTGCGCGCGGTGCCGGAGATCGGCGCCACCATCGACCGCCAGTTCCTGACCGGCATCGGCACGCTCGACGAACGCATGCTGATCCTGCTCGACATCGAGCGCCTGATGGGCCACGAGATCATGGGCCTGGTTGCCGCCGAGGCCGCCTGAGCCCCGCGGCCGAAGCCGGTACGACTCGCGTCAATCCCGCGGCGCTGGTGTGCCGCGGGATCCTGTTCTGTCCGGACAGTCGAAACGCGTACCACCCCGCGTTCCGCGCACTGCCTAGGCACGCGCGCCCGAAAGCCCGGCCCTGCTGAAGCCGCGATCCTTTCCTAAAGCTCTGCCTGCCGCTGCCGACAACGGGCAAGCCTTCCGTCCTCCCGACGTGTTGACCGACGTGACATCGCCCGCTGTCGGCGCATTGTCTTTCACCCACCCATGACTCCGCCGCGCGGCTGCGCCCGGCGAAGGAGCTGCCGTGCACATCCAGACGTTCCTGATCTTGTCCTCGTTCGCCCTCGCCGCCGGCGCGCACGCCGCCGACTGGCGCGACATCTCGCTCAAGGCACCGGTGGGCGAGCGCGACGAACTCGTGTTCAGCGGCAACTGGGCCTACGACCACAACGCCTTCGGGCATACCGGGCAGGGCATCGGCGCGGCCGCGTTTGCCGACGATAGTCGCTTCCGTCGCCGCGAAGTGGGCCTGTCGCTGCGCCGCAAGGGCAGCTACGAGCTGGGCGTGCAGCGCGACCTGGAATCGGGAACCTGGATGGACGTCGCGCTGAAGCTCGATTCGAAGGGCCTGCTCGGCCTCGACATCGGCACGCTGCGCCTGGGCCAGTTCAAGACCCCGGTCGGATTCGACGGGGTGGGCTCATCGCGCAACACGCCCTTCCTGGAATCTGCCCTGCCGGTGCAGGTGACCTACGCCGGGCGCCGCGTCGGGGCGGAGTGGGCGCTGCAGCGGCCAGCCTACCTGGCCAGTGTCGCCTGGTTCGACGGCAGCGACCTGGAAGGCGACAACGAGGGCGACACCCTGGCCGCGCGCGCGGCGTGGGTGCCGCGCAACGCGCCGGGGGACGTGCTGCACCTGGGCATCGCCGGCAGCCGCGAGCGTCCCGACAGCGCAACGCTACGCATGCGCGCGCGCCCCGAGCTGGGCCTGACCGACGTGCGCCTGGTGGACACCGGCACCATCGCCGGGGTCGACGCGATCCGGCGCACCGGACTCGAGGGTCTGTGGATCCAGGGCCCCTGGTCGCTGCAGGGCGAAGTTCTGGACGTACGCGCACGACGTGGCGATGGCCTCGAGGCGGTGTCCGGGCACGGTGCCTACCTGTTCGGCAGCTGGGTGTTGACCGGTGAATCGCGCGGCTACAACGGCTACGCCACCAACGTCGTTCCCGCCTCGACCACCGCGCTCGAACTGCTGCTGCGCTACAGCCAGCTCGACCTCGACGATGGCCAGGTGACTGGCGGCCGCCAGTCGAACTGGACCATCGGCGCGAACTGGTATCTGGGCCGCAACTTCAAGCTGCAGGCCAACTATGTGCTGGCCCATGCCCGCCGTGCCGGCGTGCTGCGCGATCCGGAAGCCTTCGGACTGCGCGCCCAGTTCCATTTCTGATCGCCGCGCGCGGCACCCCGCTACCCGGCTGGCGCACGCTGCCGCAACGCATCCCGCGCACGCCTGCGTCAACCGCCGGCGCGGCCGTCCCGTGCCACGGCCTCAAGCCGCTCCGCGTGGCGCCGTTATGTGGGCCAGCACCTCCACCACCAGGATCCAAGATGTTCAGCTCACTCAACATCGGCAAGCGCCTCGGGATCGGCTTTGCCGCGCTCGCCCTGCTCATCGTGGTCATGGGCGGCTTTGCCGTCGACCGGATGGGCGTCGCCCAGGAGATGGTGCTGGAACTGACCCATGAGTCGGTCCCGGCCGTGCGCGAACTGGGCGCGATGGCCACCGCGCTGGCCGAGTACCGGGTCAGCGAACGCGGCCTGGTCGGCAGCGTCGGCGACGCGGCGAAGATGCAGGAATACGGCGGGGAACTCATCGCCGGGCGCAAGGCCTTCGAGCAGATGACCGGCGACTTCGCCGCGCGGGTCCAGGGCGAGGACGCGCGGCAGGCCTACGAGGAAGTGCTCTCCAGGGCCGCGGCCTACTTCGACAACAGTGCACAGCTGGTGGCGGCGCTGGAAGTCGGCGACACCGGGCCGGCAGCCGCGGCTGGCGACCTGCGCCAGGCCGCCGCCGACGCGGTCGCCGCGTTGCTGCAGAACAAGCTTGCGGCGCTCGACGCCGCGGTGGCCAGGCAGGAAGCAGGCCATGTCTCCAACCTGTGGGCGATCGCCCTGCTGCTGGCGGTCGCACTGATGATCGCGGTTGCCGCGGCGGTGCTGATCACCCGCTCCATCGTGCGTCCGCTGGCCGAGGTCATGGCAGCGGCCGATGCGGTCTCGCGCGGCGACCTCGATCGCCCGATCACCGTGGCCGAGCGCAGCGAACTGGGCGCGCTGGCCTCGTCGATGCGCGAGATGGTCACCACGCTGAAGGCCTACACGGGCGCACAGCGCGAGATGAAGGCCGCGCACGATGCCGGCACCACGAGCCACGTGATGCAGGCGGCGGCGTTCCCCGGCGCCTACGGCACCATGGCCACCGGCCTCAACGACCTGGTCGCATCGCATATCGCCATGAACGCCCAGGTGGTCGATACGGTCGCGCGCTACGCGCGCGGCGACCTGTCGCGCGACATCGAGCGCCTGCCGGGGGAGAAGGCGAAGATCACGGACGCCATCGACGCGGTGAAGCGCTCGATGCTTGACAGCAACAGCGAGGTCAGGCGCCTGGTCGAGGCGGCGGTGGCCGGCGACTTCTCGCTGCGTGGCGACAGCGCCCGCTTCGAATTTGCCTACCGCGAGCTGATCGAAGAGCTCAACCGGCTGATGGCGGCCACCGATGCCGGCCTGGACGAGATCGGCAGCCTGCTTTCGGCCGTGGCCGAGGGCGACCTGTCGCGGCGCATCGACGCCGGGCTCGCCGGGCGCTTTGGCGACGTGGCGGAAGACGCCAACCGCACCGTCGATCGCCTGGCCGAAATCGTCAGCCAGATCCGCCAGGGCAGCGACGCCATCAACGCCTCGGCGTCGGAAATCGCGGCCGGCAATGAGGACCTCTCGCGCCGCACCGAGCAGCAGGCGGCCGCGCTGGAAGAGACCGCCTCGTCGATGGAGGAACTCACCTCCACCGTGCGCCAGAACGCCGACAGCGCCCGCCAGGCCAACCAGTTGGCCATCGGCGCGGTCGACGTCGCCTCGCAGGGTGGCGAGGTGGTCGGGCGCGTGGTCGAGACCATGTCCGCGATCTCCGAATCGTCCAACCGCATCGCCGACATCATCGGCGTGATCGACGGCATCGCCTTCCAGACCAATATCCTGGCGCTCAATGCCGCGGTCGAAGCCGCGCGCGCCGGTGAACAGGGTCGTGGCTTCGCCGTCGTGGCCGCCGAGGTGCGCTCGCTGGCGCAGCGTTCGGCCGGCGCGGCCAAGGAGATCAAGACCCTGATCACCGACTCGGCCGACAAGGTCCGCCACGGCAACGAACTGGTCGACCAGGCCGGCCGCACCATGGGCGAGATCGTGACCAGCGTGAAGCGGGTGACCGACATCATCGCCGACATCTCGGCCGCCTCGCAGGAGCAGAGCGCGGGTATCGAGCAGGTCAACCAGGCGATCACGCAGATGGACGAGGGCACGCAGCAGAACGCCGCGCTCGTCGAGGAAGCCACGGCGGCCGCACGCAGCATGGAGCAGCAGGCCGGACAGCTGGTGCAGACGGTCGCGGTGTTCCGGGTGCAGGACGGCGAGCCGGTCCAGGGCACCGGGGCCGCGGCGCCCTCCGCGTCCGCACCGGCCAGCGTGGCGACCCTGCCCCGGCCGAAGCCGGCCGCAGGCCGTGCGACGCCTGCGCCGCGCGTTGCGGCCAGGCGCGTCGCCGCGATGGCCGTCGAGACCGCTGGCGACTGGCAGGAGTTCTGATCTCCGGCGGTCCTTCCGCGGCGCCCGCAGGCGCCAATCCCGGCAGCGATTCAACTCTCCAGGCAAGCGGCCGTTATCCACAGGGACGGACCCCTGCGGCCTGGATGATGCCTGTCGCCGACCAAACTTCGCACCTGCTGGACGACGAGGAACAGTCGCCTTTCGCCCTGCGCGAACCGGGCGAGATCGCGTCGGTCCTGCGCGGACTGGTCGAGGCGCGGTCGCTGATCAGCGCCAGCCTGGTGCCGGACGGATTCGCCTGCCCGACCGCGCTGCTGGCGGTGCACGACGACGGCACCGTGGTGCTCGACGGCAACCGCGACGAATCCATGAACCTGCGCATGGCGGCCGCCAGCCGCATGATCTGCATGGCGCAGCTGGACCTGGTGCCGATCCGCTTCCGCCTGTCCGCGCCGACCCGGATCATGCACGAGGACTACGTGGCGTTCACCACGGCCCTGCCGGCCGCGCTGCTGCGCATGCAGCGGCGCGAGCTTTACCGGCTGGCGTGCCCGGCCACCACGTCGGCCATGGTGCACGTGGGCGACGCCGGGCACGCGCCCGATCCTGCGACACCGGGCCTGCGCGTCCTCGACATCAGCGGCGGCGGCATCGCGATCGCGGTCCCCGAGGGTGAACTGGCCCGGTTCGAGCCGCCCGCCCGCATCGCGCCGTGCCTGTTGCGGCTGGCCGACGCGTCGCCCGTCGCCGTCGCGCTCGAGGTGGTCTACACCCGCTCCCAGGAAGTCCGCGGCGTCGTGCGCTGGCGTGCGGGCTGCCGGTTCGTGGACCTGCCCGCGGCGATCGAACAGCAGGTCATGCAGTACATCTTCCAGGTCGAGCGCCAGCGCAATGCGCGCCTGCGCCGCGGCGGCTGACGCGGTGCCGCGCCGCCTGGCCTGCGGGCGCCAGCCCTAAAGTCCGCGCCCGCGCGGCCGCTATCGGTGCAACAGGCGTACGCGACGGCGCGCCATCAGACCCCACCGGAGTAATTCAGATGATCCCCACGACCACCCGCCTCGTGACCGCCCTGCTGCTGGGCGGCTGCGCGTTCGCCGCCCTCGCCCAGGACGCCATCCGCCCTGAACAGGCCTCGCGCCACGTCGGCCAGAGCGGCATGGTCTGCGGCAAGGTCGAGAAGACCCGCTACGCCGAGAATTCCGAAGGCCAGCCCACGTTCCTGCACATGGGCGGTTCGTTCCCGCGCCACACCTTCTCCGCGCGCATCCCGCAGGACCAGCGCGACAAGTTCCGTCCTTCGCCCGAGGAACTGGAAGGACGTGACATCTGCGTCGTCGGCATGATCCAGCGCGACGCCAGCCGCGCCGAGATCGCGGTCCGCTCGCCGGGCGACGTCAAGCTCGCCACCATCAAGTGATGCCCCGGCCCGGCGCAGATGCGACCGGGCCGTTTCGTTCCGTCACCGGGGAATGACCCATGCAGTGGTTCTCGAATCTCAAGCTCGCGCCCAAGCTGATGCTGGCCTTTGGCGTGGTCCTGCTCATCATGCTCGTCCAGGGCATCGGCGCGTACAGCGGCATGCGCTCGATGGACCGGGTGACCAGGGGCCTGGCCGACAACGTGCTGCCCAGCGTCACCCTCGTCGGTGAGACGCGGGCATTGCTCGGCGAATACCGGACCGCTTCGTACCGCGGCCTGGTGCGCGCCAGCGAAGCCTCCAAGCGCGAGGCGCGCCAGCGCGCGGTGCAGATCGAAGCCCAGCTCGCGGAGAACTTCGAGGCTTACGGCCGCTTCGCGTCCTCGCCCGAAGAGCAGCGCATGCTCGCCGAGCTGGTCACGGCCTGGGACGCAGCCAAGGTCTCGTATGCCTCGGTCAACGAGATGCTCGACCTCGAGCTGCCCGATGACGCCACCGACACCTTCATCGGCGAAACCAGCGGCCTGCACGACGCCACCAGCGCCGCGCTCGCCGCGCTGGCCGACGAGGGCAACCGCATCGCGGCCGCATCCACGGCGGACGCCAACAGGACCTACGCCGCGTCCAGCATGCTGCTGGTGGTGTTGCTGCTGGCCGGCATCGGCGCTGGCCTGGCGGTGGCCTGGCTGATTGCGCGCAGCCTCACCCGCGCCGCGCGCGAGGCGGCCAGCGTGGCCAACGACGTCGCCGGCGGCAAGCTCGACAGCCACATCGACACCCGTCGCGCCGACGAGATCGGCGACCTGCTCAAGGCCATGCAGCGCATGCAGCGCGACCTGCGCGAGCGCATCGAGCGCGACCAGGCGATCGCCAGCGAGAACCTGCGCATCCGCACCGCGCTCGACAGCTCCGGCACCAGCGTGATGATCACCGACCCCGGCCGCAGCATCATCTACGCCAACGCCGCGGTCATCGAACTGCTGCGCCACTACGACGACGAGATCCGTTCGGCGCTGCCCGAGTTCGAGACCGATCGCATCATCGGCACCAGCATCGATGCCTACCACGAGGACCCGCCTGCCCTCGCCGGGCTGCTCGAGCAGCTGCAGGACGTGCACCAGAGCGAGATCTCGCTGGGCGGCGCCCACTTCGGCCAGAGCGTGGCCCGGGTCGACGACACCGACGGCGCGCTGCTCGGCTACGTGGTCGAATGGCGCGACCGCACGCCGCAGGTGCACGTTGAAGTGGAACTGGGCCGCGTGGTCGAGGCGGCCGCCACCGGCGACCTGTCGCAGCGCATCGCGCTGGAAGGCAAGAAGGGCTTCTACCTGCAGCTTGCCGGCCAACTCAACGGCCTGCTCGATGCCAATGCCTCGAGCCTGGAGCAGGTGTCGCAGGTGCTGACGGCGCTGGCCGATGGCAACCTGACCACGCGCATGGAAGGCGAATTCCAGGGCGTGTTCGCGACCATGCGCGACGACGCCAACCGGACCGTCGAGCGCCTGGCCGAGATCGTCGGCCAGATCCGCCAGGGCAGCGATGCGATCAACGCCTCGGCCTCGGAAATCGCCGCCGGCAACGACGACCTGTCGCGCCG